>NZ_SILG01000001.1:3156275-3418206 GCF_004306515.1 Rhizobium beringeri
TGTGGAACGCGAGCTGCCCGTTCTCTCAACCTTCCTCGGCCATGCCAATGTTCGCGACACCTATTGGTATCTGTCGGCCACGCCGGAACTGATGAACCATGCCGTACGGCGATTGGATAAGCGTTGGGAGGTCCGGTCATGAGACACACGAACGACCTGCCCGTGCTAATCGAGCGGTGGTTTACGGATCGGCTTATGAAGCATCGAGGTGTAAGTTCCAATACCATCGCCTCCTATCGCGACACCTTCAGGCTCCTGTTTGCTTTCGCACAGACGCGCATTGGGAGATCCCCATCCCAGTTGACGCTGCGGGATTTGGACGCTCCTTTCATCGGCGCATTCCTGGAGGATCTTGAGACGCAGAGATCCGCCTCGGTGCGGACCCGGAATCTCCGCCTCACAGCCATCCGCTCTTTCTTCCGATATGCGGCGTTTGAGGAGCCGGCACACAGCGCCCACATTCAGCGTGTGCTCGCGATCCCCAGCAAGCGATGCGACAAGCGGCAGCTTCAGTTCCTAACCAGGCCCGAGATTGAAGCGATCCTGGACTGTACGGATCGAAACACGTGGCTGGGACGCCGCGATTACACTCTGCTATTGCTGGCCGCGCAAACGGGGCTGCGGGTCTCGGAGATCATCGACCTCGACCGAGACTCGGTAGTGCTCGGCCGCGGTGCGCATGTGCAATGCGTCGGCAAGGGCCGCAAAGAGCGAAGTACGCCGCTCACGAAGGTTGCACAGCAAGCCCTCCAGCGGTGGCTCAGGGAGCCAGGGAAGCGGGGGCGCAACGGCTCTCTTTCCGAATATGCACGGTGGCAGGCTCAGCGCGGACGGCGTGCAGGCGCTGCTGAACAAATATGTCGCCAAAGCACGTGAGCACTGCATCTCCCTTCGCTCAAAGCGGGTCTCGCCCCATGTCTTGCGGCACTCTGCTGCCATGGAGTTGCTGCAGGCGGGCGTCGACTGCTCCGTAATTGCCCTGTGGTTGGGCCACGAAGCGATGGAAACGACGTTGACCTATCTTCATGCACATCTCGAACTGAAGGAATCTGCACTCGCAAAGCTGAAGCCGTACGAACGCGCCAAGGCCGAGCGATTTCGACCAAGCGACCGGCTTCTGGAATTCCTGAACGCCCTCTGAGCATGAGAACTATGCCGAGTGCCAAACAACAGCGACCCGCCGAACGGGCCGGGAACGCACGGTTTGCTGCAAACAATAGAAGAGACACTCGGCATAGTTCGACGGTCGGCATAAACATGCTTATGCCGCGCGCGGCATAAGCAGGTCTCGATGAGCGAAGCGATGGTCGCCCTGTTCTCCTGCCCCTGCCCTCGCCTTCAAATCGAACGTAGAACGGTCGCGCGCGTGAGCAACACGTCTTCGAGCAAGGTCAATCCTGGTTTGGTAACGGCTTACCCTCGTAGCGCACGCGAAAATTCCTCCTGTGAAAATCCTGCTCGAAGCAGACGAAGACGAGTTCCAGGTCATTGGCGCTGTCGAGCTTCCCAAGGAGACTGAGCGTGACAACGATAACGCCGCTGTATCCGCGCGTCAGGCGGAATGCCGCGTTGCGGATGTCAGTCCCTTCTGGATCCTTCCGGTCTTCGCGGCGCTCATAGATGACCCAGAAGCGGGCAGCATCCCAAGTCTGCCGTAGGATTTGGCTGACCTCTGCCTTGAACTCTTCGGCATGCATTGCCGGACCCCAAGACAATGCCGTTTCGCCCACATCGCTAACGACATTGAGGTAACCGTCATATTGGTAGGCGCCTGACAGTGACCGTTCGATCATCTCGAATGCCGAGTTTTCGCTGATTGTTGTTTTGAAGAGAATGGCCATCGAATCGCTGCGTTCACTAACGACCTGTCGGTGAGACGCCGAGACTACAGGGCGTCGCCTGGGCGAGCAACGGCGACTTATTTGTCGGGTATCCGAGTCCGCCGCATCGTTCAGGAAATCTGCCTGTCCATACCGGAGACATAGGTAACAGAACGTCCCTAAGACATGGGTGACAACCTTGTGCCGAACGGTTGTCGATGGTTTACAAAGTCCTCTGCTCCAGATCGATATATCCGAGATCATAGCGCATGAAGCTGACGAGCCAAACGCCGTCATCGACCTCCTCGATGTCGAGCCTCTGGCCGGCCATGACTGTGAAGATATTGATCCTCTTGCGGTACATGCATATGTGGCTGCAATCGGTCACCAGTAAGTCACAGTCGTGGAAGCGGATTCGTGCTTGGCTCCCATGAATGGGCGCAGGGGCGCGATTTCGCCTCGGGTTGGGGCCTGCATCCTCAATTCGCCAAGCTTACGCATCCCCTCGTTAGCAATTTGTTGACCATAAGCTGGCTTTACTAAGCGTGATGGATGCGGAGTTCCCGCCCGTCGTCGAGTGTTTGGTGTGGGCGGGATTGTTCGTGTTGAAGTATCCAGTGCAAGGATTATCGGGCGGGGCCTTGGGCGGAATTGCCACGCTCCTGTCGCGTGCGGAACGGTTGGTCGCTCAGACCATTCTGCCGGCTCTGTTTGCGCTGCCGGCACTTGTCGGCTCTGCATCATTTGCCTCGGCGGAAGATCGTGCCCTGAAGCTGTTCTTTACCCATACGGGCGAGAGGGCCACGATTACCTATAAGCGCGACGGAAAGTTCGATCCAAAGGGCCTCGCCCAGATCAATCGGTTTCTGCGCGACTGGCGAAGGAACGAGCCGACCCGGATGGATCCCCGGCTGCTCGATCTGGTCTGGGAGGTGTACAAGCGCAGCGGCGGCAAGGACTACATCCACATCGTCTCCGCCTATCGTTCGCCAACCACCAATAACATGCTCCGCAACCGCTCGCGCAGCACCGGTGTCGCCAAGAAGAGCCAGCACATGCTGGGCAAGGCGATGGACTTCTACGTTCCCGGCGTGAAGCTTTCGACGCTGCGTGCGCTTGCAATGCAGATGCAGGTCGGCGGTGTCGGATATTATCCGACCTCGGGATCGCCCTTCGTGCATCTCGACGTCGGCAATGTCAGGGCCTGGCCCCGCATGTCCCGGCAAGAACTCGCTCGACTATTCCCGAATGGGCAGACGATGCATCTCCCGGCCGACGGCCGGCCGCTGCCGGGATACAATCAGGCGATTGCGAACTACAAGAAGCGCGTCGGCCCCACCTCGATCCAGATCGCCAGCACCGCTGGAGAAGACGAAGACGCAGGAGCCTCGACCAGGCCGAGCGGCAATACCGCTGACAGTAACCTCCTGACGGCGCTTCTGCCCCCATCCCGAAGCCGGGCATTAAATGCGCTGGCGCTGCAGACCGGCGCGGTCGAGCGGGATGACAAACGGTCCGCTCCAGATGTCTCATCTTTGCCAATTCCGATACCGGCTATGCGGCCGCCTGCCCGTGAGCACGACGCGGGCGCGGACGACAAACTGGAGACTGCATCGATCGGCCCAATTGATGTCCTTCCGGACAGGCCGGCGCCTGCATTGCCGGGCTACGCGCGCTTCGAACCCCTCCGTGTTGCACACCAGGCCTCCAAGCAGGGCGCTGATATGATCGCCTCCCTGCCAATGACCGCGTCCTGGGAGGAAGCATATTTCTTTGAATCGACGTCCGACGCGGCGCTGATGAAATGGGCGCTGCATTCTCCCGGCGAGGTGATGGAATTGAACGCGCCTCGCGTTTCCCCCCGCACGGTTCATCGGGAGGTCAATGCCGCGATAGCAGGTAAGGATATCATTCCGGTCGCCGCCACAGACCTGTTCGACGCGAGCCGGTTTGCGTCGCCCCCGGAGGGCTGACCTCAATGATCAAGGCCTGATGCGCAGCACGAAGCCGGTCAGAAGCGCCAGAACGACCGTATGATAACCGGGTTGGCGGTCCCGAGAAACCAGCGTCGCAGGCCAGTCCCAGAAGCCTTTCGGGGAAGACGGCGTTATCGCTCGATGCGACCATCGCGAGGCTGCGCGCCACCAATAGCCGAGCTCACCACGACGGCGGGAAATTCCATGTATCAGCGTTAGAATGGAGGACCGCACCGCGGCCGACCAGTATTTTTTAGAATCTCATAAATAATTGCCGCACCTTACAGGCGGTGCTCGCGCATCGGCCCGCAAATCGGAATCGATCCTCGGGAAAAGCAAGGTAGATCCAATGTGTTAAGGCCTTATCCATGAGCCTGAAAAGACGCGCAGGCGCCATAGGTTTGGGTAATCGAATGACGGCGGCGGTCGTTTTCCGCGCGCTCGACATTCAGACCAAAGTCCGATCAACCCTCGGACTTCGTGCCCATACAAAACCGTCGCTCACTGTAATAACAATAATATATTCTCAAGTAACGAGGCGAGACGATGTGAGAAACGGGGTCGACTTCATTGGATCGCATTTTTGTGACGCCTTCTACTTCGAAAATGATACCCAGAAACTGGTTGTTGTTGACAATATTTGCACCGGACCTTTCGAAAATATTGCACACATTCGGGATGCCCGTTTCCACCGCGCGACATGTTTTTCGATGAGGCAACCTCAGCTCTCTGGTCTCTTGGAACGGATAGTCGAGATTGGGCGGGGCGTGATGATGTGCAATGAGCATCTCTGTAGTATCCAGTCCGGCGCGACTATTCGTCATCGAGCGCGGCATCGGCAGAAACACCTTAAAGTAGGTACTTTTAACAATTAACATTAATAAGTGAGTATTTCTTAGAACTCTTCTAAGTAATTGTCATGCATTACAGGCGATGCTAATAAACAAGTAGCTTAATCTCAAGTCACGAGGCACGAAGCAATGAAAAGCGTATTGATTTCTGGCGGGGCTGGCTTCATCGGATCCCACATGTGTGATCGACTTTTGCTGAGGACGGACATTCAGAAGCTGGTCGTTGTCGACAACCTCTGGACCGGGCTTTTCGAAAATATCGCCCACATCAGGGACCCCCGTTTCCACTTCGTGAAATCCGACGTCGAGACGCTGCAGACCTCGGATAAATTCGACGAAATCTATCACCTTGCATCCCCCGCCTCACCGCCGTGGTACATGAAGGAGCCGAAGCGGACGATCTCCGCCAATCTTCTCGGGGCGTTCCGGTTGCTCGACTTGCTGAAGAAGGGCGGACGTTTCGGTTTCACCTCGTCTTCCGAAGTCTATGGCGATCCTCTAGTGTCGCCACAGCCGGAATCCTACAAAGGCCAGGTCGACTGCACCGGACCGCGCTCATCCTACGACGAGAGCAAAAGGTGCACGGAGTCGCTGCTGTTCGAGATGCAGCGCACCCAGGGGCTCGACGTCAAGATCGTTCGCCCCTTCAACATCTACGGTCCCCGGACACGTTCCGACGATGGTCGCGCGGTCTCCAACTTCATCACCCAGGCGCTTTCGGGCCGGCCGATTACCGTGTTCGGCGACGGCCTTCAGTCACGCAGCTGGGGCTATGTCGATGACGTTGTCGATGGTTTCGCACGATATTTCTGGATGAATAAAACCGACTATAAGGGGCCTCTGAACGTCGGCAATGATCGCGAGATTTCGGTTCTCGAGGTTGCGCAATATGTCTCCAGACTCGTTGGCGGCGTGCCGATCGTCTTCGAGCCGTCACCGCCGCAGGACCCGACGAACAGACGGCCGGATCTCACCAACGCGCACTACGTCATGCCGGAATGGTCGTGCAAAATCACCTACGAACAGGGTGTGGCAATGACGCTCGACTGGTTCAGGGACCAAATGAAGGCGCACGCTGCAGAATAAACCATAATGACTTTCGAGGCTCGCGTCCTGGGTGCAGTTGGCGTATGTTCACGGTGCGATTGAGAGAGTGATGATGCGAGACCCAATTCCGTCCGATCTGAAGGATATACGTTTTCCCATACCGATTCACTATCTCGATCTCGCCACCTCTCACCTCGATGCCGTTTCGCCCCCGGTCTCCGATGGGCTCGTGGTCTTTCTGTCGGATGGTCTTCCCGTAGGTCAAGCCTATATCGAAAGGCCCGAGACGGCGGCGGCACTCGCCGAGCGTGTCGTGCGGCCCGAGACGCTCGAGCATGCGCGCCAAGTCGCGCAAACTCCCATGCGCAACCGCGACGTCAGCATTCTGATTTGCACAAAGGACCGGCCGGAGGAACTACGCCGTTGCCTGGCCTCGATTCCCAAACAGTCGCTCAGCCCCGTCGCGATCATCGTGGTGGATAATGCCTCTGCAGGCGAGGCAACGCGTCGCGTGGTAGAGGAATCGGGCGCAACCTATGTCCGCGAAGATCGGGTCGGGCTGGATTATGCGCGTAATGCGGCGGTTCGTGCGGCGAGAACCGAATTCGTCGCATTTACGGACGATGACGTCGTCCTCCACGAGCGATGGCTGGAGAACCTGATGAAGGGGTTCGATCTGCCTGAGATCGCCTGCGTAACCGGGTTGGTCCTTCCCGGAGAACTCGCAACGCCGGCACAGTTTATCTTCGAAAAGCATTGGGGTTTCGGCCGGGGCTATCTGCGGCAGGATTTCAATCAGGACTTCTATACCAGGGATACACGTTACGGCGCTCCGGTCTGGACGATAGGAGCCGGCGCAAGTCAGGCCATCCGCCGCAAGGTCTTCGACGAGATCGGCCTGTTCGATGTCCGCCTGGACATGGGCGCTGCCGGATGCTCAGGCGATTCCGAATACTGGAACCGGCTCCTCCATCATGGCCATGTCTGCCGCTACGAGCCGACGGCGGTCGCCTGGCACTTTCATCGCAAGGATATGAAGGGGCTCGCCAAACAAATCTACCAATATATGAGTGGCCATGTCGCAGCCCTGCTGGTCCAGTATCAGAACACGGGAAATAACGCCAATCTGCGGCGCATCCTGCTCTCGTTTCCGAAATATTACGCCGGAAGACTCCGAAGACGGCTTCGCAAAGGCACGACGTCGCACGACGTCTTCCTGAAGCAGGAGATGCTCGGAAGCGTAAATGGCGCTCTCTACGTTCTGCGGCGATGGAAGAGGCCCGCATGGTGATCGCCGCAACGCCTGACATTTCATTCCTCATCCCCGCCTACAATGCAGCCGATACGCTAGCCGAATGTCTTGCCAGCCTGCAGCAGCAGTCGCGATCGAACTGGCAGGCCGTCGTTGTCGATGACGGCTCGACCGACCGCACCTGGGAGGTTCTCGAGAGCATCGCAAACACGGACAGCCGCATTCTCCCCGCCCGTCAGCCGAATGCGGGTGCGGCCGCGGCGCGAAACCACGCCGCACGCCTCGCGGTCACTCCCCTGCTCTGCATGCTGGATGCCGACGACTGGCTGGATCCGACCTTCATCGAAAACATGCAGCCAGTGGCGGAGAATTCATCTCCAGCAGTTATCGCCTATTGCGCCTTCCGCCGCGTCGCCCCGGACGGCAGGCTTATGCAGGTAGAACAACCTCCCATCTTGACGGGAGACGTCGCCAAGCGTGAGTTCTCCTCTTTTTGTGCACTCGCCATCCATACGGTTGTCTTTCCCAGAAGCCTTTTTGAGCTCGTGGGAGGCATGGATGAGACCTTGCAGACCTGCGAGGACTGGGATCTCTGGCTTCGCATGGCCTTTTCCGGCGCCGAATTTCGTCGCGTCGACCAATGCCTCGCTTTCTATCGCATGAAGGTGGACTCGCTCTCCGGCGATCCGACCAAAATGGTGCGTGACGCCATTCGCGTGACATCGAAGGCGCAAGCGCTGCAGACGCAGCAAGGCTTGTCGGCCGAGGGGCCGGAGACAGGCTGGATCACGCCCCCCGTCAGCCAGCTGCGCATGCTCGCCTGGGTCGTGTCGGCCGGGCTCGACCCGAAGGTGGATATTGCAGCCCTTGCAGCGCTTCTGCCTGAGATGCCGGACGCTGGGGGCTACGAAAACTTTCTTGCCGGTGTAATCCTGCATGGCCTGCAGACCGGGCTCTCTATGGATCGCGCCGACGATCTCGTTGATGTGCTCGACAAATGGCGGCCGGCGTTCCTTTTGCTCATCCAGCTGATTGAGAAAAATTCCCTGCCTGGCACTGGGCGCAAGATCATTGAGGCCGTGTCTTGGCACATATCCGCCGCAAACCCTTTGCGATCATTCGCGCTTGGCAATGTCCAAGTGGTCAGTGCCGCGCTCGAAACGCTTTCGCGAATCCCCAAGGCCGAGCCAGCCGACACGCTCGTCATGCACGCCCTGTCCGGCGGACAGCACGTCGGCACCTTTGTCGGGCCGCTCTGGGGCGATCTATCGATCCGGGCGCAGATCAGGCTGATCATGCATGAGATGCAGGCCGAAGAGCATCTGCAAACCCCGCCCACGCTCGCCTATATCAGTTCCTGGACAAGGGAGGCGCTACGCGGATACAGAGCCTTCGGCGGCCTCATCATCCGGAATGGCCGTCGGCGAGGACGTCTCGAACGGCTTTTGGCGCATCTCGGACGCAAGGCTCTCCTTGCCTCCGCGCCAAGCGACAAACAAGACAACGACGCCCGACTGTCCGACATCCTCCGGAATCTCGAGCGAGATCCAGCCCCACTGTTTTCAGACCCCTCTGGCCCGCAGCCGGAGGAAAGAAACGCCACTCCCCCCGTTCGCTCGGAAGAAGAGTACTGGGAACATATCTTCGAACGTCCCGATCCATGGAACTACGTCTCGGTCTATGAGCAGGTTAAATATGAGCAGACGTTGAACCTGATCCCGGAAGGGATCGAGAAGGCCCTGGAACTCGCCTGCGCCGAAGGGATTTTCACCGAAAAGCTGGCGCGAAGGGTCGGCCGGCTGACGGCCACCGATATTTCCCAGCGGGCAATAGACAGGGCGGTCGAGCGCTGCCGTGACCATCGAAACGTCGAGCTTCGCGTTCTCGATTTCGTCAGACAAGATCTCCCGCCCGAACAGGATCTCGTCGTCTGCTCCGAAGTCCTTTATTACATGAAGGACGAGGAGATGCTTGCGGCCGCCTGCCTGAAGATGGCGGCAGCGTTGAAGCCAAACGGCTATCTGATTACCGCTCATGCGCATATCCGAGAGGACGAACCCGCCCGGACGGGCTTCGACTGGGGCAATCCCTTCGGTGTCGGGACGATCAAACAGGTTCTGGCCGCACAAGCTGATCTGGCCCTGGAAGAGACGATCGAGACCGAACTCTACGCCATCCACCGGTTCCGAAAGGGGCCCGTTGCCGATCCCGTCCTGCGCATCGAGGGTCATGGAACCCCACTGGACGCGGATGTGGCGAAACACATCATCTGGGGGCCGGCTGGCGTCAACCGCGAGGTAGCATGGACGACGGAAGTCACGACCTCGGTTCCCATCCTCATGTATCACAGGATCGCAGAGCAAGGACCCGCGGCACTCCGACGCTTCCGCACCCCGCCGGAAATCTTCCGCAAGCAGATGCAGTTCCTTCGGCGACAGGGTTTTTATACCCTAACGGCGCAGACCCTGGCGGATCTTCTGCGCAGCGGCAAGCCGATCCAGGGCCGGCCTGTCATGCTGACCTTCGACGACGCTTACCTGGATTTCCTGACGGACGCCTTCCCGATCCTTGCCGAGAATGATTTCAGCGCCGAGGTGTTCGTCGTGACCGACAAAACCGGCGGCCGGTCGGACTGGGATTCGGCCTATGGAGAGCCTGCGCCACTGATGTCGTGGTCGAACATTCAGGAGCTGCAGAAGAAGGGCATCTGCTTTGGCTCCCACCTCGCATCCCACACACCAGCCAGTGCGATGGACAACGAAGTCTTTCTGGCCGAAGCCATGCTGTCGCGCAATGCGCTGCAGAGCCGACTGGGCACCGCCGTGGAATCAATAGCGCTTCCCTATGGCGCGACGGACTTCAGGGTTCCAGGTATTCTGGCGCATGCCGGCTACGGGGTCGGCTTCACCACACGGCCGGCGAAAGCCACCTTCTCCGATAATCTTTTCGGTCTGCCACGCCTCGAAGTCCGCGGCGATCACCCTCTTGAAGCCTTCCCTGAACTTATGGGCCTCCCGGGAGCTTATATCGGATGACAATACCATGACTGGCGTTGCGGCCCCTCTCATCACCGTCGTCATACCGGCTTACAACGCCGAGAATACGCTTGCCGAAACATTGCAAAGCGTCTCCAGCCAGTCCTACGACAAGCTCGAAATCCTTGTGGTCGACGACGGGTCGCGGGATAGTACGTTCGAACTTGCCAGCGACTATGGCCTGACCGATCGCCGTGTACGGGTTCTCCGCCAGGAGAATGGAGGGGTTGCGCGCGCGCGCAACCGCGGCATCCAGGAGGCCCGCGGCCCCTACATCGCCCCGGTTGATGCCGATGACACATGGCATCCCAGCAAGATCGAGCTCCAGCTTCAGGCGCTGCGGAAATTTCCCGACGGACAGGGGGTCGCCTACAACTGGTATGCGGCGATCGACGAGAACGGAATCATTTTCGGCCATTCACGGCCGGTGATGCATCAAGGAAACATCTTCGAACCCCTGCTGAGGGAAAACTTCATCGGCAATGGCAGCACACCCCTGATGCCGCGCGTGGAGATTCTTCGCTGCGGCGGCTACGATGCCGGCCTGCGCGACAACGGCGCCGAGGGATGTGAAGATCTGAAACTTTATCTGGCCTTGGCCGAGACGCTGCCCTTCGCATTGGTCCCCGATTTCCTGACCGGTTATCGCTTCACCAAGGGAAACATGTCCAGCAACGCCTACCGGATGCTGAAGTCCCACGCCCTGGTGATGGCCCCGATCATCGAACGCTATCCGCAGCTTGCGCGCGATATCCGGACAGCGGAATTCAACACGGCGAGCTGGTATTTCAAGAAGGCGTTTCTTGGCAACGATTATGCGCAAGTCAACAAGCTGGCGCCGATGATGGTAAGAAA
Source organism: Rhizobium beringeri (assembly GCF_004306515.1). Lineage (NCBI taxonomy): Bacteria > Pseudomonadati > Pseudomonadota > Alphaproteobacteria > Hyphomicrobiales > Rhizobiaceae > Rhizobium > Rhizobium beringeri. Next base: position 3,167,112 of record NZ_SILG01000001.1, read on the forward strand.
ATACTCCTTACAGCTAATCGTCCATGGCGTGCAGCAAGGCTGGCGCCAGGCGAAACGCAACGCCAGGGGTATAGCAAAGCGCGCGCTCGGCAAACCTCCGGCCCGGCCAAAAACCCGCTTCGCCGGCGCGATCATTCCGCAACCCGGAACAGCATTTAGCGATCGTTTCACGGCCATGCCTGCCAGGGAAGCAACTGGCCTGACCTCTTCGCGGATGGTCAACAATGAATAGGTTTCGAAAGCCGCCTTCCGCCATGCCCGCAAGAGCCTACAACCTGGTCGTTGCGTCTCGATTTCGCGAGCTTCTGCAACTCGTACCGGCGCTGCGGCTCAAGATGACGGTGATGATCGTCCTGGGAATTCTCACAGGGTTCTCGGAAATGGTCGGCATCACCTTTCTGGTCAGCCTCGTCTTTCTTCTCGGGCAGCAAGGTCCCGTTTCCGGCTCCGCCGTCGCATGGCTTCCAGCGATTTTTGGCGGCATCGACCTCAGTCTTTCGAAGCCTGTCCTGATCGGCATCCTCATCGGCTCCATCCTGTTCCGGATTTTATTGGGATGCGCCAATTCGCTCATTGCAAGCGCAGTGAACCACCGAATTAGCGACCGCATGCGAGACCGCCTCTACGCCAAGGTCTTGACCATGCCCTTCCAGCGCTTTCAAGACTATGAGCGCAGCGACCTGATCAACGTCATCGCGACCGAATCCTATGCGGTATCGTCGGCGCATGCCAGTCTGGTACGGCTGGGGGTGAATTTCGGTACGATTGTGATTTTCGGCGTCGGCATGCTGATAATGGCCTGGCCGATCGCGTTGCTGGCACTCGCCTTCGGCTTCATCCATAATTTTGTATTGGGTTTCTTTGCTGGTGCCTACCGCCGTCTCGGTGCCTCTGCTCTGGCTGCGGTGGAAGCCTTGACACAGTTGAGCTGGACAACGCTGCAGACTTTGAAGGCCGTCAAAAGCTTCGGCATGGAAAAGCGCCACCAACAACTCTTCGAGGCGCTTTCCAACGACGTCGGCCAGACCTGGCGCCGGTCGGACGGGATGGGAGCGATAACCTCGCTTCTCAGCGAAATGCTGACTTTCGGGGTCATCCTGACGATCATTCTGTCCTCCGAATTCCTTCCGGTCGATTTCAAGGCGGCGCTCTCGGCCACGATCCTTCTCTACAGGCTTCAGCCGCATATCAAGGGATTTGATTCCCAGATTCTCAGCCTTTACGAGATGGAAGCGTCCCTGCAAAACGTCCTGGCCCTGCTTGCGGAGAAGGATGACATCAAGCAGGCATCGCAAGGGGAGAAGGTAAGCCGCCTGGCGGAGGCGATTGTCTTCCACAACGTCTCATTCGCCTATGAGCGATCGAACGCCCCGGCGGTTCACCATCTCAGCTTCGCAATCAGAGCAGGCGAGACGACGGCTCTGACGGGGCCGAGTGGCTCCGGCAAAACCACGATCCTCAATATGATTCTCGATCTCAACCCGCCGACCCAGGGGCTGATCACAGTCGACGGCAGGGATCTGACAACCATCGACCGTTCCAGCTGGCTGCAACTGCTCTCCGTGTCGGGCCAGGACGTTGAACTGATGGAAGGCACGGTCCTCGACAACATCCGGTTTCGTCGCGATATCTCGGAGCAGGATATCCGCTGGGCGGCCGATGTGGCCTGCGCAACGGAATTCATCAAAGATCTGCCGTATGGCTTTGATGAATGGCTGGGCGACGAGGCGATCCGGCTTTCGGGCGGACAAAGGCAGCGCATAGGTCTGGCGCGTGCGCTCGCCGGCCGGCCTCAGATCCTGCTGCTGGACGAAGCAACAAGCGCACTCGACGAAGAGACAGAAATGCGGGTGTTTTCGGCGATGAAAGAAGACACCGGCAGAACGCTGATCGTCGTTAGCCATCGGCCCGCTGTGGCCAGGCTGATGAAGAACCGGATCGATCTCCGCCCCCCCACCCCCACATCCAAGCTCGGGTGACAGCGATGGAGATGCCAACCACATCCCGCATTCAAGTGGCCGTCATTATCCCTGCTTATAACGCCAGCCGCTACCTTGCCCACACGCTTCAGTCGGTCAGCAACCAGACCCACAAGGCACTGGAAATCGTCATCATCGACGACGGTTCGACGGACGACACGGTCTCGATCTGTCGCCGCTTCGCCGCGGGCGACCCAAGGATGCGGATTCTGTCGACCGAAAACCGTGGCGTCGCTGCGGCCCGCAATACCGGAATAAAAGCATCGAAATCCGCCTATATCGCCTTCCTCGATGCGGACGACATATGGCATCCGACTTATGTCGAAAGAATGCTTGCGGCGCTCCATCCCCTGCCGGACGCCTGGGGCGCGGTCTATGCCCTTCACCGCTTCATCGATACCGAAGGATATTGCACGAGATCCGGTTCGTCGCTGAACGCCCGCGACAGCATTCTCAACCGTCATCTCGTATTCCGCTTCGTCGGCAATGGCAGCGGCTTCATGGTTCGCCGCGCTGTCGTCGACAAGATCGGCGGCTACGATTCAAGCTATGCCAGAAAGGGGATTGGAGGATGCGAGGATTTCGATTTCGAACTGCGCACCGCTGAACATTTCAAGATCGAGACGGTGCCGTTGGGTCTGGTGGGCTATCGCTCACATTCCGCAGCCATGTCTTCAGACAGGTCGCGGATGGCGCGATCGCTTCTGGCGGTGACCGAACGATGTATCGCTCGCAATCCCCAGCTTCCGGCATTTGTCGTCAGCTGCGCCCGCGCGTCGGCGCATCTTTATGCATTTTCAAAATTTGCCGCTTTGAAAGATTGGCCCAGCGCTGCGACCTCGCTCAAACACATTTATCATCATAGCCCTATGGTCGCCTCCGGCGTCCTCGCCAGATTGATCTTTACAAAATCTGACAGAGCCGCACGCAGGGCGTTGTCGAAAATCTGGCCAGCGAGGGAGCAAAAGCAAAAGAATCTGAGGAAATTCGAAGAGATAGACCCGCTTCTGCCCTTGGTCGGCGGTTGGTCTCGCTTCAGAACGAAGACATTGCTCAGCCGCTTATCTGAGATCGATCGGTCTGACGAATGCGCTGCGGCGACCTCATTGCAGGGGGCTTGAATCTGTCGGCTGAACGGCTGTCGACGGCGTTTTTCGCTCGGCCGCTATTGTCGCGCCGAAGAGATCGAGCGCCGTCAAACATCCAAAGGTTTGACACCCCTTCCTCTCCATCAGCCTGGTGACTATCTCACTATTTTGTACTATGAAATTTTATATTGACGTAGAATAGTAATTGCTAAAAAAGAGAGTAATCTAAAAGAAAAAAAGAACTACCCCAATAATGATCTTCGACAATGTCGAATTTAACTGCAATCATACCGACGTACTGCGCAGGCATTCCGACTGGAGGACCCGTCACCCACCCCGGCGGGTCCTCAACTTTCCTTCTCGGCTGGTTGCACAAATGCGGTCGCCGTTATCGCTGCATCAGCATGGATAGACCTTACTTCGGATGACAATATTACGCTGTTGAGATCGGCTTGATGAGAAACCCGCATCATCGGCAAGTGACGGTCGAAGTACCGCCTCTGCCTGCTTAATATTTCGATCAAAATTTCAATTGATCGCCGGATATTTTGAGATCCGCAATGAAATTGCGGAGACGTCGCAATCGTCATAAAGTTGATATTGCTTTCCAATAGAAATTTATGATTATCTCTGCCGTTCCCAAGAAGAAGACATCCAATGATTATTGTTTCATATAATTTCTATCGTCTTATAATCGATATATAAATACAACCATTATCTGAAAGTCATTATTTTACCTTTTGATAAATTTTAGTTGCTCTACTCCATTATCGATACTGGTTTAATTAGTTACCTCATTTCACAAGCATCGGCGTTTATCTTTCGCGCGAGGGCTGGAAATTTCCCGAAAGCTGTTTCCCTCCCCCGGTTCTCAACGATCCGACAACCGGCCGGCACACTGGCGGTGTTGTTACGGCTGATGGCCCAATAGTCCTGGGCTGGCCGCGCGTGGAAAAGTTGCCGATGCAATTCAACACCGCCGCATGAAACATTAACACTTTGATAAATAAAGATATTATACAATTCAATACGATCTGGACTGGCCAATTCAGCCAACAGCATTCGGTCTGTCATTTCAAACACCGGCATATGAGGCTGTCCTTGCCAATGGGAATACCGACGCAAAACCCGCGGTGTAAGAAATGCCGATTCTCTTGGCGAGATATGCTTGGGCGAAGTTGGACAGTCCTGATTCATTACATCGGCAGCCCCGACCTGTGTCGAAATGGTCGCACCTCGCCCGCGAATTAACCCTTCATAAAGCATTTGCTTGCTCAACTTATAATTTGTGTCATGGTCACTGTAAGTAGCGAGGGAGCCGACCTGATGAGTGATATGGCATCGCAGATTCCGGAATTTGGTTACGATGAGCGCGTGATGATCTGCCGCAAGCAGATCGAAAAGGCGGTCTATCAGTTCATTACAAATACGAAGGTCGAGGGATGCGATCCGGCCGAAGTCGCAATGGCCATCGCAGACATTGCCGACGATTACATTCTGCTGCTGGCCCAGAAGCGCAATTTGACCCATTGAGGTCAATGGATCGGCCGTCAATCGGCCGATCGTCCGCACGATGTGTGAGACCCAAAATCGCCGCCGCTTCCGCGCGCGCCCGGCCCAGAACGAGGCGGGCTTCTCCCAACCTACAATTCGCGCCAGCTCATAGATGGATTTCGATTGACCGCTAACTTGCACAGCAACACATGCATAACCCCGAAAATCGATGCCGATTTTCGGGGTTATGCATGTGTTTGAAGTGGTAGAGCGTTTCCAGCGCGTCCGATCGAACGCATGCCGGCCTAATGGCTTCTCACGCTCACTTGCGGAACCGGGGAGCTCAATTCGGCCAATTCCTTGGTCAAGCCCTCCCCGACCTCCTGCTTCACCGCCTCAAGCGCAAGGTCGAGGCAATTCGTTGCAAACTGCAGTTTGACATCCTGAGCGACCTGTCGCGCATAGGCAATCATCCGCGCCAATGCAACGAGTTCGTCCAGACCGTCTTCTGCCCCTTGGTCTGCTTTTATCTTGACAACCGATGTCACGCCCATGCCCCATTTCTCCAATGAATTGAGGGAATGATACGCGTGTGGACGTGATCCAGGCCGTGAAAAAAGCGTGACACAACCCTCGGTGACAATTGCCGAATTCGCATTACAATGCAGGACGCGTGGTGAATGAGGTTTCGTGCAGTTTCCACGGCAGATCGGCATTCGAGCGAATGTCGCGGGCGTCCTGCACGGCTTTCAATAATTCCAAGGCATCAATGCGTTTTTGATCGACGGCATTCGACAAAAGGGCCGCGAGCAGTCGCGGACGATCCGGCTCGGCGAGCCCTGCACATTGCTCGACGACCGCCCGCCACGTTCGCTTCTTGAAGAATATCGCGTTTGCGGCATCTTCGAGCTCTTGGCGCAATCCGCTCGCCAGCTGTCCGCTATCCTCCATCGCATCGAGCGTTGCGCTGACATTGACGAGCGGTACCGTCAGCGGCTTGCTGCCCAGCGCGCTCGGCGCGTGAGTGAGTGCGACGGCAGCATCGTCGACCAGCCGGCCGATGCGATAGTCTTCGAAAATGCGACCGATCCCGATCATGCCGAACGGATGGCATTCGGCAGCGCGCAACGCGCCCATGCTTGCCGCCCCGAGAACCGCGACGCCCAGCGAAAGAGCATGGAGAATTTCCTTGTGCCAGACCGGTGCGGCATATTCGAAGCCGCCGTCGATCAGGCCGATGACATTGGCGCCCTGTTCCACCGCGGCCAAGACATCGCCCTGCGTGGCAGGCGGCAGGACGCATATCCCCTCGCCGGCCAGCGACGCCGCATCGGGAAGACTGGGACCTGCGAAAATGATCTTCAAAACCCTATTGCCCTGGCAAGCGCCCTCGTTCCGAACCGCTGGGCGCGCTCCCCTTCCGGATTTTCGAGCTCGGGAATGACAATCTTGACGACACTGAAGGGAAGCGTGTCGTCGCTGAGGCGCACCGCGATCACCGAAGCGATCCGCCTGTTGCGTAGCCGGTCGAGCACATGCTGCAGCAAGTGGGGCAGATCCTGCTGCCCATGTCGTGCCACCCCGTCACGGCCGATGGCGGCAGCGGGCGGTGCGGCAACCGCAGCGAAGGCCTGCCGCATCAGCGGCGGCAAGCATCGTGAGAAAGTTGCGGAAGAAATATCGTCCCTGGCTCCGCTGATATAGGTCAGCCGGGATTGCACGGCCTCCGTCACCGCCCGAATGGCCGCGCGCACGGGAGACGGATGCGCGCCGGTCCCGCCGGTTACCTCGACGAGGCGAATGTCCCTGTCGCCGTGAAGAGCCCGACAGCCCGGAATGAGGTCCTCAGGGCCTAGCATGGCGGTGAAACAGGGGATCCCGATGTCGCTGGTGATATCGAAAAGCCTGAGCGCCAATCCCGAGGTTTCGATCTTGTCGGCCAGCCCGCCCAAAGCGCCGTCCTGGAAGCCGCGGGGATCGACGCAGCCGGCATAACGATCCGCTTCCGCGCCCACCTGCCACAGCACATGGGCGTCACGCTCGATACGCTCCAGGACGCCATGAAAGATCGCCTCCTCGGCATTGTTTCCCGACGCCAGGCCGTCCGAAGACATCCAGTATCGCGCGTCCCGTGTGCGGTCGAGCACCACCGCTTCAAAGGGGACATAAACCTCGTCGCCGTTAAGGATATTGACGCCGGCAACCCATTCCGTCTCCTCGTCCGGTCCGAGATCGGGTTTATGAAGAGCGGTCAGGCAGTTCAGCATGTCGGTCTTGCGTCCCATCGCCTGCAGACGGGAAGAGGTGTCGTGGACGAGATCGACGGAGGGTTCGCCGGCAACCGCCCGTTCGAGGGCTTCCATGACAGTGGATACTTTGGCGTCGATATCAGTCAGGCCCTTTCCCTGTGCAATCACGATCGAGCGGGAATTCGGGGCGTATGCGCACCAGACGGGGATTCCGATGTCGTCCAGTCCGGTATGTCGCGCAACCCTGGTAATGCCGAACCCGGCCAAAAGAGGTTCGACGCGGGAAAGAGTTTCCCGCGGCGACATAACCCTCTCGGAATATACGGACCAGTCCGTCAGAATACCGGCTCAGCCGTCGACGTGACCGGAGAGGGCAACCTGCGCCGACGAAACGGCGACGGCGAGGTCGACGCCCTTCACAAATGTGCCGCCGGCTTTGCGCAGGTCGTTCGCGGTCCCCAAATCCCCCGTCGGATTGAGAGGCTTGACCGTACCCGCGCCGAGATCAGCAAGCCAAAGACCCGCCTCACCGGGTATACCTATAATGACAGCTTTCGCCATGTAATGCCCCTAAGTTATTGTTAAAAACCGGCCTTCAATAGGCCCTCCCGATATAGCTCTTTTTGCCAATGTTCCTTGAAGGGGACGATGGCGAGCCACTTCTCGACGTCGAAAACCGGGTTGATGCTTTCGGCCCGTTGCCGATGGAAGAGCGCCCGTTTTCGATCGCCGATCATTGCGCAACTGGCCGCGGCGATGCGATGGGCCGGCGCTTTGTCTTTCATCGCCTCGACATAGGCGATGGCCTCCTCGTACTGTTCCAGGAAAAAACTCGCTCCCGCAGCACACCAGAGATAGGCGTCAGGCGCTATCGGATTGAGCGAAATCGCCTTTTTGATCTTGGCGAGCGCATCGCCGGGGCGGGATGCATGCACCAGCGTATCGGCATGGCTATAGATGACATCGGCAAAATGCGGGCTGAGTTCTTCCGCCAGATGAAGTGCGGCGACACTGGCATCGACATCGCCGAGATAGAGTTTGGTGACGCCAAGCTCGCGATGGCCCGCCGCCGATGCTGGATCCCGTTCGATGGCCCGAAGTGCATTCTGTTCCGCCAGATGCAGCAGCTCATTGTTTCCCTGCGCCGTCACGAGCCACTCGCTGGTGAAGGTTCTCGCCAGCCCGGTAAATGACGGAGAAAAATCCGCCTTATGCGACAATGACTGCTTGAATGCCTTCCGTGCCCGGCGGATGTGCGGCAATGTCAACTTGCTCATCAGGCTCGAGCCGACCAGATAGGCGTGATAGGCCTCGGGATTGGCTTCGAAGCGTAGGCGCTCTTCCTCGTTTTCAGCCAGCTGGCGGGCCACCGACATGGTCAGCTGCTGCGCGATCAGCCGTCTCTGACGCGGCAATATATCGGGCGTCATCGCAAAGCGATTGGCCCAGATAATCTCGTCGGTGGGAAAATAAACCAGCTGGGCGAATAATCCCTCCTCGGAAAGCCTTGTATCCAGAAGATAGGCGATCGAATGACGGGCGACCACGGCAGCCTTCTCGGAGTCGCGGCGGATCTGGCCGGCCGTATGCGGCGCGACGATGGAAATGTTTCTGAGCGCGCAGAGTTCGATCGTGACGTCTTCGATCAGGGCGTTGGCAAGCGCAAGTCCGGCATCGGCATGTTTCGATGTCGGGGGAAGCAGCACCAGCCGAGGCAAGATCAGCGGCATCGGCGATATGCGTTCGATGTCGGCAGGTGTCTCACCACCCGCCTCTGACCGCTTCACCTGTACCCGGGCATGGTCGTCGCCGTTCGGCAATCTCTCATTGAGGGACGAACCGCCAGATAGCCGGTGCAGTAAGGCTCTGACCTGCTCGTCATTCGGATCCCGTTCGAGGATCTGCAGGGCGGCGCTGGAAATGGTGCGCGCCGCGCCGGGCTTTTGCGCATCCGGCAGCGCATCCAGCAATGCCTGCCGCAATTGCAGCGCCTGCGCGTCCCGTTGCGCCCTGATCCACGCATCTATCAACTTTGTCGCTGGTTTGATATTTCCGATGAACCCACGCTGGGTCAGTTCGGCGATCGCGTTCAGCCGCTCCAGTGGCGAACCGCCGGCGCGAAAAATATCCAGATCGCTGGAAACTGCCTGTGTGTTGAGACGAACCGTGGTGGCGGTGAAATCGAAGGGCACTTCGGCGCGTCCGCCGTCTGTCTCGCGGATGCGGGAAAGCAACTTGCGCAGATTGAGCCGCGCCAGATCAGCTTCGACGTCATTCCACAGAAACTGCGCCAATTCATAGCGGCTGAGTTCATGGCTCGCGCCGGCATAGATATGGGCCATCATCAACAGGCCCTTGATCGGATAGCGAACCGGATCGCCATTCGTCTCGATCAACCGCAGATCGCCGAATGTCTGCAGATGGAGCACAATCCGTCCTCAGCTGTTCATAACCGAATCGTGCAACTCACTGTCGCTTTCAGGCAACCCCGCGGCTGCCAGGCTTTTGGCCAACGCCACCAGCTTTTGCCTGATATTCGGATCCTCGATGGCGATGAATGCCTTGTTGAGCGCCAGCCCCTCTTTCGAGGACAGAAAGCTGTTCAATTCACTCGTCTGGCCGTCGATCGGCCCGGCGCCGCCGTTCTCAAAGAAAAAGCCGACGGGCACGCGAAGAATCTCGGATATGCGCTGAAGACGGCTGGCGCCTATTCTATTCGTTCCTTTTTCGTATTTCTGGATCTGCTGGAAGGTAATACCCAGAAGTTCGGCCAAGCCGTTCTGGGTCATCCCGAGCGTCTTCCGCCGAACTCTCACGCGGTTGCCAACATAGACATCGATCGAATTCGGCGATTTAGCCTTCATGTGAATAAGTCTCCCGCGTTATCAGCACGCCCAGCTGTATAATGGAGAGATTAAGCAAGAATGCAACTAAAAGTAAATATTTCCTAAGGGTTTTTTTCAGCAGTGCACACAGTAAAAGCAACCTGTGGATTATCGCAACGGGCGCCATTTGGCGCGGGTGCGCATCCTGCTCTATGGCGCAAGTCGCAGCGGACGAATGCCGTCCGAAATCAGTGCCGCTCCGACGCCGTGTCTAAGAGGCTTTTGCGCAACGGCGATCATCGACTTGGCGAAGACGGGAATCCTTCCGACATATTCAAAACGAACATTGTCGAAGCCGGCATCCAGCAGCAGCGTACTCAGCGTGTTTTTCGACCAGAACTTGATATGCCCATGATCCGTCAACGGCATGAAATGGTCGTCCATTTTCCCCACCACAGCCAGGGCAAGGTTCTTCAGATAACCATGATAGGGCGTCGAAATCACGGCGATACCGCCCGGCTTGACGAGATCGTACATCGTCGAGGTGAAAGCCTTCGGATCGTAGACATGCTCGACGACCTCCAGGCTGATGACGGCGTTGAATGTGCCGTATTCCCTGGAAAGGTCGTCATAGGCCGAGCCAACATTCAGCGGCAGTTCGGGATAATTGACATTGGCCTTCGCGATACCATCGCTGGAAGGATCAACGCCGACGACATAATATCCCTTTCCCGCAAGAGCCGCAGCTGCCCCGCCGGTACCGCATCCCAAATCAAAGACGTCGTTCCCAAGAGAACCGTCGAAATGGCCCTCCAGCATATCGAGCACGGCGGGCAAGATATAGGAGTGCGCTGTTGTCGGTTTGGCGTGAACATAGCTGGTTGCGTCTAGCTCGACGGACATATCCCTTCCCCTCGGCGATTGCGCGGCAAACCCTATCGAAGAATACGTCGAAAATTTGATGAAAATCGCTAAAACCGGCTCAATTCCAAGGATGGCCAAAATATAATCTATAGTTTTATAATAAAAAACAAAACTTCTGCGCGAAAATATGCTGCAGCCACAATATAAATAAATACATATAGATAATATCTTTATGTATCTTCGGAAAGAAGATAGAAAATTCTGTCGGTATCATAATAGTAATAACAATAATCTGTCGAAATCACGCGGAAGCCGAGATAACGGTGATCGATTCATAGACCGAATGGTGAGATCATTCGCCATCTGCCACCGCGATTGCCCCTAGCTGTATTGGAGATTCCCAACCGACATAGGGTTGAAGCGCCTACGCCGAAATCTGCAGCGCGCCCTTGCTGACGACGAGGCACAAAGGTGCCCAATTGCCGACACGAAGCCAAAGATATTTAACGGCTAAATGTATATGCTGGATCTAGAGCAATTCCAGCAAAAGTGCACAGCGGTTTGCGTCCGGAGTTGCGCAAAAAACAAAAAGATAGAGGGTTCCGTGGCTTGGAGAAAAACGGAAATGCTCTAGACCGCCCGATCGAAACCCTTCTCGCACGCCGGAGAAGACAAGCTTGCCCGATACTTCGTCGTCCGCATATGCGAAACAGCCGGTGAGAAAACCGCGGATTCCCGTTGTCTTCTGGTTGCTGCTGACGATTTCCCTCTCGCTGGTCATGGGAACGGTGCTGCTTTCCAACGACATGAAACACTTAAAGACGGTCAGCCATTATTTTGGCTTCGATCTCTTTCCCCCTGAGGTTAGGCCGCTGCCGCCCAAAGCTCTTCCCCGCCCGGCGCCTCCGGCCGCCTTCGCGCTTCCCTTGCATGTCATTGAACCGCCGGCGGCACAGACCGCGTCGACTTTTCTACGGACATGGCGGATATCCGGCGCCGCAATGTGTGCGGCGCTGCGCAATGCCGGCATCGAAACCAGCGACTGGGCGGCGGCGAGCTTCAACGCCGATACGTTCGAATGCTTTTTCGAGCAGAGCGGCAAGCGGGAAAAGGATCAGCTCCCGAACTCCGTCTTCGTCATCGTTCGCGGCGACGCCGCAGGCACGATCGACAATATGCGCGTGAAGATCGTCAATCCCGAGACCGATCAAAATGGCCAGCTCGATCCCGGCATTCTGCGAATTTTCCAAATCATGCTGCGGCAACCGCAATGGCTCGATTTTCACGAGACCCTGAACGCCATCAAGAACCTGAGGGATATCAAAGAAGACGGCTTCGGAGCTAGTATCAGCTTCACCCGCGAGGTGCTCAATCCCGGGAATTACAATTTCACACTCTCGCTGGATGCGACTTCAGGACCACAGAAAAGAACGAGAAATTATTTTTCCGGCAGAATATGGCTGCCTTTGCCCGACCCTGCGGTCGACATCAACAGCGCGCAGCCGGGATCAGTCTCCGAGCCCTCCGACACCGAGGCCCCGGCAGAAAGTCAGGAACATCGGCATTAGAGCAATTCCAGTAAAGGTACGCAGATGCTTCAAATAAATTGTGTAAAAACAAATGGATAGAGCACTAAAAAGTCGGACATGTTCTAGATTTCTGACTTCCCGCCGCGCGCCGACTTATCTCGCCATGTAACTTGCATCGTCGTGATCTCTGGCCAGAATCTTGTAAAGCTCTTTCAAACTGTCCGCACTCGGCCGTTCGGTGCTGTCCCCGCCCGCCAGGCGCCAGACACGCTCGACATTGAGGTCCTGCGTGACTTGCGCAAGGTCTTCGTTCAGCGAGCGAATGACGATCTCCGATTGACGCAGCCGCCACGACATTCTGACGAGCGCTGCGAATGGGAGGAAAATGACGCCGATGATGCCGAGAACAAGGGCTGCGAACTGCCGGTCACCGAGAAGAGATAGATCGTTTCGAACAGTCGCCATAAAAAAAACGGCATTTTGAAATGCCATATAAAAATAGCTCATCAGATAGCTAGACCAATCTTCCATCACGAGCGCCCTCCCCGAGCGGTTTATATCTTGGAATATGCTGAAAAGTCTAGCAGACACTGACAATATCCCCTGCGGCGAAAGTATATTTGAGGTTGCATTACTCTGCTGAATTGAACGCGAATCCCGTGATGGATCGGTGCCGACGAGCATGGCCCTTCAAATTCCACCGCGGACATGAAAAAAGCTAACAGTGAGAGATAGAATGAATAGAAGACGTTTCCTCGCCTCGGTTCCGCTCGCTCTGTTGTATGTTCGTGCGGGCCAGGCCCTGGCACAGGTGCCCGCCTCTGCAGGGCTGCGCGCCCTTGCCGACAGGAAGTCGTTCCGATTCGGATCGGCAATCGACCTGCAAAACGTCAACGATCCAATCGCTTCCGAGATCTACATCGACAACGTCAATTCAATAACGCCGCGAAACGAGCTGAAGTGGAATGCGACGGAAAAGAGACCGGGTGTTTTCAGCTTCGGCAGCGCCGACCGCATGGTTGCATTTGCACGTAAAAACAACATGAGGGTTTATGGCCATACGCTGATCTGGTATCGCGTCCCGGGCTGGGTGTCTGATATCACGGACGCCAAGACCATTCAGGCGACCATGAACCGTCATATAAAACAGGTTGTCACTCGCTATAAGAACTCGATCGATGCTTGGGATGTGGTGAACGAGCCGTTGGAGTATGATGCAGCGGATCTGCGGGATTGTGTTTTCCGACGCCTTCTTGGCGACGACTATATCCGTATGAGTTTCGACATGGCGCACCAAGCCAATCCCGGCGCGACGCTGGTCCTCAACGAAACGCATCTGGAGAAAAAATCCGACGTGTTCGAACAGAAGCGCGCACGCATCCTGAAAATTGTCGAGGATCTCGTCGCCAAAAAAACGCCGATCAATGCGGTGGGGCTGCAGGCGCATTTCCGCCCCGGACTCGACCGGATCGATCCAGAAGGAATGGGGCGCTTCAGCGCGGCGCTGAAGGACATGGGTGTCGGCGTTTTCATCACCGAACTGGACGCGTCCTGCCACTTCCTGAACCGCGACAAAGCCTTCACGCCGGCATCCTACGCCGATATTTTCAGTGACGTGATCACCGTGGCGGCCGAACATGGCGACTTGAAAGGCGTGACAGTATGGGGCATGTCGGAAAAATACGGCGAGCGCGATGAGAAAGCGGCCGATCCCGCTGCGGCTTGCACGAAGCGCGTTAATCTTTACGACGAAAATAATGCGCCAAGAAGTGCGATCGACGGTATCCGGCGGGCAATAGAGGCGATGTGATGCACAAGACAACGGAGACGCGAACAGATTCATGAAAAAAGCCGTTATTTACGTGGAAAAATTTTTGCCTGCCAGCCAGGCATTTGTTCTCAACCAGGCGGTAGCGTTTCGTTCTTTCGAAGCTGAAATTCTTGCCGGCTCGCGAATTTCTTCGGCGCATACAAAAAAATCCACTGTTCCGGTTCATGACATCCGTCGGTCTCCCATTGCGCGGGCCGGTGAACTGCTACTGAAAATCCCGCAGATCGGCCTTCCCTTCCTCTTTCCTGCGATCGGCAAAGCCGATCTTGTTCACGCCCATTTTGGAAAGAACGGGTATGTCATCGGCCCGTTGGCCCGGGCCGCCGGCAAGCCGCTGATCACGACGTTTCACGGCTTTGACGCGACCTATGGCGGCGATCCGAAAAAGCCGGGCGGCTTCAATCAGGTGCGTTTCTTCGCCAAGGGCCGGAGCGAGATGGCCGGATGGAATAGCTGGAACATCGCCGTTTCCGATTTCATCCGAGACCGGCTGCTGGCACTTGGCTTTCCAGCCGAACGCGTCTATCGCCATCATATCGGCATCGATCTCGATCTCTTCAAAATGGAACCCCGTCCCCGAAAAAAAGGGCGCGTGGTTTCAATTGCCCGCTTCGTCGACTATAAGGGCCATCGTTTCATGATCGATGCGCTTTCACGTGTGGCCGCTGCCGGCACCCCGGTCGAATTCGTCATGGTCGGCCAGGGTCCCTTGAAGGAGGAAATCGAAGCACGGGCGCGTCGTTCCTTGCCAAGCGTCACGATCCATGAAAATCTGTCGCAGACTGAGATAAGAGATCTGCTCGCCAGTGCGGAGCTTTATCTCCATGGAAGCGTGACCCTCGACAATGGTCACGCCGAAGCTTTCGGCCTCGCAAATCTCGAGGCGGAAGCCGTCGGTACTCCGGTCGTCGCATTTCGCTCGGGAGGCGTCGGCGAAGCGATCGAAGAGGGGAAAACTGGTTATCTCGTGGAGGAGCGGGATGTCGCAGGAATGGCGGAGGCGGTCGGAAGACTGCTCAACGACCAAGCTCTGTGGACAGCCTTTAGCGCGCGGGCACCGCTTCTGGTGGCCGAGCGCTTCGACTTACGTCGTCAGACGGGGACGCTCGAGGACTATTACAGTTCCGTGCTAGACGAATTTTCCAGCCGGGGTCGGACTTGATGGTGCAGACAGGAAAAAAGCCGAAGTGGGGACTGAACGTATTTCGGCCACTGCGGAACGGATTTGTGAAGGCCAAGTGGCTCTACTATACGAAATTCTGGGGAATGGACATTGATCCGACGGCCAGCTTTTCCTTGAGCGTGCGTTTCGACAAGACCAACCCCAGGGGATTGCACATCGGCGCGGAAACTTACGTCGCCTTTGAGGCGGCGATTCTGACCCACGATCTCACGCGCGGGCTCTATCTTCACACAAGGATCGGCAAGCGCTGCTTCATTGGCGCCCGCAGCATCATTCTGCCCGGAGTCGAGATCGGCGACGAATGCGTCATCGGCTCTGGCTCAGTGGTGACCAAGAGCGTGCCGCCGCGCTCGCTCGTCGCTGGCAATCCGGCAAAGATAATCCGCAGCGACATCAAGATCATTTCGCGTTACGGACGCATGGCACGCGAAGACGAGATGGTCTCGCAGATCGTGACGCACTTGCCGACTGGAGAAGCACGATGAAGATGTTTGCCTACCGGGGGAAACACGAGAATTTTGGCGACGAACTGAATCATTGGCTTTGGGAGCGCTTGCTGCCCGGCTTCTTCGACGACGACGAAAGCCAGCTCTTTCTCGGCATCGGTTCGATCCTCTACGACAATTTCGACCCGAATATGCAGAAGATTGTCTTCGGCTCGGGCTATGGCGGCTACACCAACCCGCCGAAAGTCGATCGCAACTGGACATTCTATTTCGTGCGCGGAAAGAAGACTGCCGAAGTCCTCGGCATCGATCCGAGCTACGCCATCGGCGATTCGGGTATCCTCACGCGCAGCTGCTGGGATGCGAAAAGCATCGAGAAGCGCTACCCGGTCTCTTTCATGCCGCATTACGAAAGCGCGATGTATGGCAGTTGGGATAAGGCCTGCGAGCTCGCAGGGATTCACTATATCGATCCCCGCTGGTCTGTGGAAAAGGTTCTGACCGAAATCAGCGCATCGCATAAAGTGGTCTCCGAGGCGATGCATGGCTGCATTATCTCAGACGCGCTGCGCGTTCCCTGGCGGGCTATCCGGCCGATCGCGCCGGGGAATCGAGCCAAGTGGTACGATTGGGCAAGTGCGCTTGATCTCGAGATCGACTTCGACGCAATTGGCCCGTCAAATATCGTCGAAGCTGGAGCATCGCTGGTACGGAAAAACACCTACCTTTTGAAGAACATAACGTTCCGCCACCGCCGCATCCGACAGCTCACCGGCAACTATGTCTTTGGATCGACGGTCAAGACGTTGCAACGGGTAGCAGAGAAGCCGGGCCAGCTCAGCACAGATGAGTCTATTATAAAGGCGCACGACAGAATGCTGCTTGAGCTAAACCGATTGAAGCAAGATTTTTCCAAGAAAACGGCAAGCGTCCTGTGATGTCGCAAACCGGGTTCGTGACGAGGCAATAGGCATGATCCTTTCTAACTCCATCAATCCGCTCTGCCCCGACAAAGGGGAGAAGCACTTTGGACGGGTGTGCAGCCCACTTAAATGGTCGATGTCCTGGTCGTGCGGAGCCGTTCATCTATGAGCAGTGTTACCGACCGACTGATCCAGGGCAGCATATGGCTGAGTCTGTCCCGCGCCATCGTCAACGGGCTTTCCGCACTCAGCACCTTTGTCCTGGCCTGGTATCTCGTGCCAGCCGACTTTGGTCTCGTTGCTATCGCAACGACGATCCAGGTCATTTTGAGCTCCGTCACCGAACTCTCGCTGAATCAGGCGCTTATCCGCCACGAATCTCCGAGCGAAGTTCACTTCAGTGCGGTGTGGACGTTGAGCGTGACGCGAAGCGCGGTTTTGGCGCTGCTGTTTGCCGCCAGTGCCTATCCGATCGCCGAGTTTTACAACGAGCCCCGGCTGACGAGCGTCATGCTTGCTTTGAGTTTCAGCCTGCTCCTGAGTGGTCTTGCCAATCCACGCCGCGTCATGCTCCAGCGTGATCTGATCTTCTGGCAGGAGTTCGTACTCAACGTCTCGCAAAAGCTGGTCGGCTTCGTCGTGACGGTGGCAATTGCTGCCATCTACCAGAGTTATTGGGCGCTCGTTGTCGGCACCCTCGCCTATCAGGTCACGAATATCATCGTTTCCTATACCGTACTGCCGTTCTGGCCGCGCATAACCTTCCGGCATGCACGGGAATTGTTTTCGTTCTCGCTCTGGCTGACGGCTGGACAGATCGTCAACACGCTGAACTGGCGGGTCGAGTATCTGTTAATCGGCAAGATGCTGGGCGCCACGCAGCTTGGCCATTATACCGTCGGCAACACTCTTGCGACCCTGCCGACGCGCGAGGCGACGGCGCCGTTGAACCAGACGATTTATCCGGGCTTTTCGAAGGTCCGCAACGACCCGGTCCGGCTTGTCGCAGCCTATCAGCGTGCACAGGCGCTTCTGGCGGCGGTGGCGCTTCCGGCCGGAATCGGCATGGCAGTCGTAGCTGATCCGATGATGCGGCTTGCCTTGGGAGAAAAGTGGGTTCCCGCCATCTTCATCGTACAGGCACTCGCATCGGTCTTCGCTCTGCAGACCCTCGGTTCGCTCGTCCAACCGCTGGGCATGGCAAAGGGCCATACCAAGATGCTGTTCATCCGCGACACGCAGATGCTGGTGGTCCGCGTGCCCATCATTATCGCTGGTCTCATGATGGCCGGGCTTCCGGGCGTCGTTTATGCACGCGTGTTGACGGGCCTGATTTCCACCGTAGTCAACATGCTTCTCGTCAAGCGCTTGATCAATCTGCCATTCTTCCAGCAGCTCGCGGCAAACTTCCGCGCGCTTGCCAGTGTCGCCGTGATGGCTGCCGGCGTCTGGGGATTGTCGCATGTCCTGAACACTCCCACCGACAAGTTGGCGCTGGCCCTTCACCTGGCCATCCTCGTCGTCACCGGCGGTATCCTCTATGTCGGTTCCAGCTTTGTCCTTTGGCTCGCGATGAAAAAGCCAAACGGCCCGGAAACCGAAGTTCAGCGTATCGTTGTCAAGTTCCTGTCAAAAGCCAAACGTATTGCCGTACCCAAGTCGGCCTGAAATTGAACGAACATAAACAAGAGAGGTAGAATGACCAGCCAATCCAGATCGGAGCTGATCGCAAAACTCAATGGCATGATCCATGATTGCCTGAAGGACTATGTCTCGCGCGACGAGCCGCTTGCGATTCTCGACTTTCCCGACATCCGCAATTGCGGCGACTCGGCAATCTGGCTGGGTGAGATGGCCTATCTCAAGGATCGCTTCGGCAAGCGCCCGGACTATGTTTCCAGACTGTACGACTTCTCCGCCGACGAACTGAAACGGCGGGTACCGACCGGCCCGATCTTCATTCACGGCGGCGGCAATTTTGGCGATATCTGGGTTGCCCACCAGGATTTCCGCGAATCGATCATGGAGCGTTTCCCGGATCGGCAGATCATCCAGTTCCCGCAGTCGATCCACTACAGTTCGCCTGAGCGCATCGAGCAATCCAAACGGGCAATCGGGCGCCACAAGAATTTCGTGCTGCTCGTGCGCGACGAAGAATCGAAGGAGTTTTCCGAAAAACACTTCGACTGCACCGTACGACTATGCCCCGACATGGCTTTTGCCATCGGTCCGCTTCCGGAAAGGGCGACACAGATTCCCGTCCTCGCCATGTTGCGGGAGGATGCGGAACGGGTTGGCGGTACCGATCGCAAAATTCCTTCCGATATTCCTGTGGAAGACTGGATTACCGAGTCGAAACGGAAGGTCGATATCGCCAAGAAGTTGGGGGTAGCTTCGGCTTATCTCGCATTGAAGCCGAGCGAAGTTGCATTGCGCAGACTGGACGCTGCGGCACACAACCGTTTCGAGCGCGGCATCAGTCAGATTTCGCGTGCCCGCGCAATCGTGACCGATCGCCTGCACGTCCATATCTGCTCGCTGCTGCTCGGCCGCCCGCATGCCGTGCTGGACAACAGCTATGGAAAGATCCGCCGCTTCATGAATGCTTTCTCCGGCGGAACCGACCTTTCATACAAGGCAACCTCGCTCGAGGACGGAATAGAGTGGGCGCGTCGTCAGGCGGCAAAGGGGCGTGTCGATGAAAAAGAAGCTGTGAGCTTGCGGGCTTAAGGGGGCATTCGATGACGCTTGTCACCTTCATTATCCCGGTCCGGCATCAGGACAATGCCCGCGATTGGAGCAGGCTGAAGGCAAACCTGACCCAGACCGTGGCCTCCATTTCCAACCAGACCAATGGAGACTGGCGCGGAATCATCGTGGCAAACGAAGGCGCTGATCTGCCTGACCTGCCGGAAAAATTCTCCGCCGTGCGTGTCACCTTTCCGCCGAACGACCTGCATGAGCTCGGAAAGGGCAGCAAGGAAGACTTCCTTGATGCCTTCCGGGCAGACAAAGGCCGTCGCGTTCTGAGCGGCATGCTGAATGCCACCGACAGCCGCTTCTTCATGATTGTCGATGACGACGATTTCGTCAGCTCTCGGATCGTTCAACACGTATCCGACAATCGGGACGCCAACGGATGGACGATCGATCATGGTTATATCTGGGACGATGGCGGTAGTTTCTTGTTTGGCCACGACGACTTCAGCCATCTTTGCGGTACCTCGTTGATCATTCGTGCCGATCTCTACCAACTGCCGGAACGCTTCGAGGAGGCTTCGCTCGACTGGATCAAGTCGATGCTGGGCAGCCATGTCCGCATAGCAAGCATCCTGGCCCAACGGGGCGCGCCGCTTACGAAACTGCCGTTTCGCGGGGCGGTCTATCGGGTCGCCCATGGCGGATCGCATAGTCAGGCACCGAGCCTGCTGCGGCAGTATTTCCTCAACCGCGGTATGCTCACCAAACCGCGGCGGTGGTTACGCAATCTTCGCAAGCTGAGGGTACTCGGCGAGGGTCACAGGCGCGAGTTTTTCGGCAAGACACGGTCAAACCCCGCGTAGGCGCCGAACTGCTCGAACATCGCACAGGCAGTCAAAATATGAAGCTCTTCTCTTTCGACTTCACCAAGAGGGTTGGTAACTGATGTCGGATATCTTCGTCAGCGTGCTCTTTTCATCTTACAATGGCGCCAGCCGCCGGTTGCGCCATATGTTGGAATCCTTGATGAACCAAGGACTTCCCCATGATCGATGGGAATTGGTTGCTGTCGACAACAATAGCAATGACGATACGTTTGAGCTTTTGAAATCGTACAGCGAGAAGCTTCCCATCACCATCCTGCAGCAGCGCAAGCCGGGAAAGTCTGGCGCGCTGAATTTGGCTTTGGATCGAGTAAAGGGAGATCTCATTGTCTTTACGGACGACGACATACGTGCCGAACCGAACTGGCTGAAAGCGATTGTCGATTGCGCCATCGCCCATCCGGGCTATGGCGTGTTCGGAGGCAGGATCGTCCCCGATTGGGAAAAGGAGCCGAAGGGCCGCTTTATCGATTGGATTCCAATGGGCTCGACTTTCGCGATCGTCGATGAAACGCAAAGCGGACCTTGTGACCCGACGAAAGTCTGGGGTCCCAACACGATCATTCGGCGAGAGTTGCTCGGAACGAGCGTGCGCTACCGGGAAGATATCGGCCCTCTTCCAGGGAAGATATTTGCCATGGGTGAAGATGCGGAAATCATCATTAGACTGGCGGCAAATGGCGCCAAGTCCTATCGATGCGCAGAGGCCGTGGTTCATCACTGGATACCGGCATCAAGTGTCACAGAGGATTGGGTACAGAAACGAGGAGAACGGCTTGGTTATGGCATGCCGGCGCTCTTCCCTGACGAGGTACCTGGAGGGGTGAGGCTCAGCGGAGTTCCACTACCGATCTGGATCGAAAGCGCGCAATGGGCATTTCGGGCAGCCATGCTTTATCTCTTGCCGCAATCGAAAAAGCGTTTCTGGGCTATCTGGAAATATTACTACATGCGTGGATATCGTGCTGGAATTCGCCGATATGCGCCCCAGACACTCGCGCGGTGATCGATTGGCCCAGGAGGCAGTAATTTGAAACTCTCGGTGCTCATCAACAATTTCAATTATGGTCGCTTTTTGCGTCCATGCATCGACAGTGTTTTGTCGCAGGCCTACCCCGACTTCGAAGTGGTGGTGGTCGACGACGGATCGACGGACGATTCCCGTCAGATCCTTGCCTCCTACAGTGAACAGATCCTGACGGTATTGAAGGAAAATGGTGGCCAGGCCTCGAGCTTCAACGCGGGTTTTGCGGCCGCAAGTGGTGATATCCTGTTTCTCCTCGATGCCGATGATGCATTTTTGCCCGGCAAGCTCGCTCGCATAGCCGAGATCTACGACCGCAGCGAGATCGACTGGTGCTTCGACCGGGTGACGACCGAGGAAAGCGACCAGCCTCCAGCAGAGCTGCAAGTGACACTGTTCGATAAGCGGGACACGCTTCGCAGGGGCGGCTTTCCCTCGCTTCCGGTTCCGACATCCGGCCTGAGCTTCCGCCGCAACCTGCTGTCCCAGATACTGCCGATGTCCGTCGCGACAGACGTCGTCCTCAGCGACAATTATATCAAGTTTGCGGCTGCCTTTCTCGGCCGCGGCGCGATCGTCGAAACACCGCTGACGTTTCAGCGCATTCATGCGTCGAACCGCTACACGGGCACAAGCAGGGCAAAGACGCTGCGCCCGCGGATCATGATCGCGACAGGGCTGGAACTGGCACGCCGCTATAACGGGCTGCAGGCACTCGGCAAGAGCCTGGTGGCTGGCGGCATTGCCGAAACGACATCGCTGCTGAAGCTTCGGAGCGAAGCTCGCAATACGGTGGCCGGCGGTCCGTTCGGCGATGCTGCCGCGACCGAAGTGGCCTTGATGGCGGCGCGCAAGCGTTTGGGAAATATGCTGCGGAGAGGACAGTCATGAATCAGCAAGAAACTTTCCCGCATTCATCCGTAGGCACAGAAGTAGGCGCCGCGCCGCTGAAGATCGCCGTCGGCGTGCTGACCTATCGCCGCCTCGACGGGATCGCCAAGCTGCTTGACGTCATGACACGCCAGGTCAGGCACCCAGCTCGCCCCTATCATCTCACCATGGTGATCGTGGATAATGATGCGGCCGGCAGCGCAAGGGCCACGGTAGAGAGCTTTGGTCAAACAGGTGCCTACGACCTGATCTACGTCATCGAACAAAACCAGGGCATACCCTTTGCACGCAATCGCGCGCTGGATTCAGCGCCTCCCGGCACTGACCTCTTCTGCTTTCTCGACGATGACGAATGGCCGGTCGACGGCTGGCTGGACGCAATGCTGGAGACACGGGAGAAAAACCGCGCCGATTGCGTCTACGGCCCGGTCCAACCGGTCTATCCCGAAAACCCGCCGGAATATTTCATCAAGGCAAGGGTGTTCGAGCGCAAGAAGAACAAGGACGGTCAACGCATTTCTTATGCGGCCTCGAACAACGTCATGTTCGACTATCCCCTGATCCGCTCATGGAATCTGCGTTTTGAAGAGAAGATGCGCTTCACCGGGGGCACGGACTACCTTTTCTTCAACCAAGCCATCCGCCGTGGCATGCAGGTCTTCTGGGCTGACAAGGCGCTTGTCCATGATATCGTTCCGGCCAGCCGGATGACCTGGAAATGGGTATTGCAAAGACAATACCGGCTCGGCAATACCTTCGCAGTCAGCGAGGTTCTGCATGGCAACCTCAAGCGCCGGATCTATCGCGCGACCTATGGCGCTACGAGAGTCATCCTTGGACTGGTCATGCTGCCGGCGATCTTGATTTCACCCTATTGGGGCATGCGAGCCCTCACCCATGTTCTGCGCGGCGCGGGCATGGTTAACGGGATTCTCGGCCATGCATACCAGGAATACAAGCCCAATGCCGCTCTCTGATATTTGTTTGCGCGAGCGCCCTTGGAAGAGTTTTGACCCTTATTATGTTCCAATTGAAAATATCATGAGTGATTGGCTGTCCATGAACTTCAAGGCTTCAATCAACCGGGCCAAAAATGGTACACTTCTATTGAACTATCGTGACACAATCGCTGTTCGTACAGAACGTTTTTTCGCCCCTATCATCGGTCAAATATAGGAGATGCCTGTCTATGACTGAGAAAAAATTGAAGGTTCTCGCTGCCTCGTCAGGAGGCGGCCACTGGGAGCAGCTGATGGCCATGCGCGGCGCATTCGAGGGCTGCGATATCGTCTTTGCAACGACCATCCCGGGACTGCTTGCAAAATACGACATTCGGGACGGACTAGTGCTTCCCGATTGCAGCCGCGACTCGATTACCATGTCGATCCGGTGCTTTTTCAGCGCCTTTTCCATCGTCATCAAACAGAGGCCCGACGTCGTCATCTCGACCGGTGCCGCGCCCGGGCTTTTTTGCCTGCTTGCCGGCAAATTGACGGGCAAGCGGACGATCTGGATCGATAGCGTCGCCAATGTCGAGAAGCTCTCCCTATCAGGAAAACTGGCTGGCCATATTGCGACGCTCTGGCTCACACAATGGCAGCATCTTTCACGGCCGGATGGCCCCCACTACGCAGGAGCTGTCCTTTGATCCTTGTCACCGTCGGAACGCAGCTGCCGTTTGATCGCCTCGTCAAATCTGTCGACACCTTCGCAAAGGAACTGTCCAAACCGGTTCTGGCGCAAATCGGCAAGGGCACCTACACGCCACAGAACATGAAATGGATCAAGAATATCGAGCCCGCGGACTTCGATAGAGTCTTTTTCGATGCGAGTGTCATCGTCTCTCACGCGGGAATTGGCACTGTGCTTACGGCGAAACGTTTTGGAAAGCCGATCATTCTCGTTCCCCGGCAGGCATCCCTCGGCGAGCATCGAAACGATCATCAGCTTGCCACGGTAGGACAGCTCGCAGGCCGACCGGGTATCTATGTTGCACATACCGACGACGATCTCAGGAACTATCTGCTCGAAGACCTGGATAGCCCGTCTCACGAGGATTCGTCGGAAGCCGGCCGGGCTTCACTGGTCACCTACCTGAAAAACTATATTGCAGCAGTCTGAACCCTGAGAGCCGTCAGGGACTGTGACGGCATGAGAGAATTTTTCATTCTCCGCAATTGTTGCCGGCGATACGTTTGACGAGTTCAGGCGCGATGATTTTGGAGGCCACGTCGGGCAAAGGATGCACGCCATCAGGAATTGCCGCCGCCAGATCATGGGCTTTAAGACGCTCCCAGTTGGGCCGGTGGTCGACAAACTCCAGACCACGTTTTTCCGCCTCCGCCTGATGGGCAGAGACATAGCTATCGGCAAAAGGGCGGATTAGCCCACGCAATCCTGAAAACGGATTCATGGCCATGACGATGATCCGCGCTTGCGGCAGGCGCTGGCGGAGCTGGTCGAGGATGTCGCCGATATTCTTTCGGCTTTGCGCAAGCGACACGAACCGATGCAATGTCGCATCGTTAGCGTAGAGTTCAATCAGGATGATATCCGGTTGCGCGGCAACGACGCGATCAACTTGGGTAAGCGCCCATAGTGACGTCTCGCCGCTCTTTGCAACGCTCTCGACTTTCACGGGCCTTCGCAGGCAGGCTGAAAGCCCTGTCTCGAGAGCGGGCTGCCACCCCCCGCGGGCCGTCAAGGATGTTCCGAAAGCCACTATTTTCAGCGGCTGAGGGCCATCGGCATGGCCGTTTTTGACCGCTGAAAACATCACCAGACACGCCAGAAACAGAACCAGTCCATAAGCCGGTCGCCTCTCAGTCGGCGCCGCTCGCCAAAGCAGCAAACACATCATGGGGAGACCTTGCAGCAGGCTTGAGACAATTTCGTGAAATGGCCGATCATGCCCGTTCGAGCAAGGCGAAACTATCCAACCTCACCCTGGCGGATGGCTGCTTTGAGACGTCGGGGCTCTCAACGACGCGAAACAGCCGCCAATCACTCCTGGCGAAATACGTGCTGCATCTGATCGGTCAGCGGCTTCGTGAGATAGGATATGACGGTCCGATCGCCGATCTTGATAAAGACCTCGGCCGGCATGCCGGGATAGAGCTTTATCGTCTTCATCCTGGCAATGCTTTCAGCTTTCGGCTTGACGCGCAGGGGATAGTAGCTGATGCCCGTGCGCTCATCCTTGACGATATCAGGGGCGATTGAGGTAATCTCACCGCTCACATCAGGCGTCGTGCGTTGATCGAAAGCACTGAAACGCACATCGACGGACTGGCCGACATGAACCTGGTCAATATCGCGGGTGGCGACTTTCGCCTCGACCGTAAGTTCGTTATTTTCGGGAACGACGAGCATCAACGTCTGACCGGGATCGATGACACCATTGACGGTGTGAACCGAAAGTTCGTGAACTCGCCCAGTCAGCGGCGCGGTAATGTCGAGACGGTGCAGCTGATCGAGTGCGGTTCCGCGGCGCTCTTCATATTCGGCGATCTGTGCCTCGACGTCGGTCAGGTCCTTTGCGATCTCCGAACGACGATCCTCATCCAGCTGGATTGACTGGCGATCGATCTCGATTGCCTTACCCTCGGCCTCCGCCTTTGCTGCGATTTCCTGGCCGCTATTGCCCTGGAGATCGGCGCGTGCGCGCTTGAGCGTATTCAAACGCTGAAGCGTGACGAGCCCCTTCTTGTAGAGCGTATCAATGCCCTCAAGCTCCTGTTCGATCAAACCCAAGGCATCGTTGGTGGCATTGATCTGAACGACCAACCCCTTTACCTGCTCGCCCAGCTGATCCTTGCGCGATGCCAACTGGCTCTTCATTCCGATAAGCGCCGTCCTGCGACTGTCGAACAACTTCTGCTCACCGTCGAGAAGCTTCTCCGCGGAGGTGCTGGATGTCAGATCACTGATGTTTTCCTCGACCTCGAACGACTCGGCGCCGATTCGCTCCGCCTTCAGACGGGCGCGGCGCGCATAAAGCTGAGCGAGCGTGCTTTCGACAATCGAGAGGTTCGCTCTTGTCGTCGTCCCGTCGAGTCGTATCAGCACCTGCCCTGCCGTCACATGGTCGTTTTCGGCGACCAGCAGTTCCGACACGATACCGCCTGTCAGGTGCTGGACCTTCTTGACATCGCCGTCGACGACGATCACGCCCTCGCCGATGACTGCGCTCGAAAGCTCTGTCGTCGCCGCCCAACCGCCGATGCCGCAAACGAGGGCTATCGACAGCACACCGACAACGGCAACATGCCGATTGAGGGAACGTTTCGATTCACTGATAACTTTACTCACAATCTTCCCTCTGGCCTATTCGGCCGCATTCATGCCGTCGACGACGACTTTAAGCTGAGCCACGCGCTCGGCAATCGGCGTGCGCGCCGCTTCCGGACGGCTGACCCTTGCCAGAACTTCCTCTTTGGGACCGAACGCGATCATGCGGCCATCCTGCATCATCAACACGAAGTCGCAGACCGCCAGAACGCCGGACCGATGTGCGATGACAACGACAATGCCGCCGCGCGCCCGCACGCTCATGATCGCGGCACTCAGCGCCCGCTCGCCTTCTTCATCGAGATTGGAGTTCGGCTCGTCGAGCACGACGAGGAATGGTTCGCCGTAAAGCGCTCTTGCAAGCGCGATACGCTGCCTCTGGCCGGCTGAAAGCGCGGCACCGCCTTCTCCGATTTCGGTTTCGTAACCGTTCGGCAGACGAAGGATAAGATCGTGAACACGCGCCGCCCTCGCTGCGGCAACCACTGCCTCGGGCGACATCTCCTTCGCGAAGCGGCAGATATTCTGAGCGACGGTGCCCGAGAAAAGCTCCACATCCTGCGGAAGATACCCGATATGCCGGCCAAGTGCGTCGCCGTCCCACTGGTCGAGTGCTGCGCCATCAAGGCGAATGGATCCTCTGACCGTCGGCCAGATGCCCATCATCGCCCGCGCCAGCGACGACTTACCCGATGCACTGTAACCAATGACCCCAAGCGCACTCCCTGCCCTTAAGCCGAAGCTGACATCGGAGATGACCAGGCGCTGGCCCGCCGGCGGTCCGCTCGCCAGGCCCTCGACAGTGACTTGCTTGGTAGGCGCCGCGAGCGCGAGAGGGGCTGGAATTTCAGGAATGGTCTTCAGCAGGCTAGAAAGCCGCGCCCAACTCTGCTGAGCAGAAACGAAACCACGCCAATTTCCGATCGCCGCTTCGACAGGCGCCAGGGCGCGAGAGGTCAATATCGAGCCGGCGATGATAATTCCCGAAGAGGCCTGCCCTTGAATGACCAGGATTGCGCCGGTCGCGAGCGTTCCCGATTGCAAAGCAATACGGAAAATCTTCGACAAGGTCGCATATCCATTGCCGACATCCGATGCCTGCCGGGTGATCGTCCGGTATTCGCTGTTCTTGCGGTCCCAGATTTCGGCCATCGTGCCTGCCATGCCCATGGCGTGAATGACCTCGGAGTTGCGGATCGAGGTCTGCGCGAAGGCATTCCGCATATTGGCGGAGTCAGACTGCTTTTTCGAGAGCGTACGCGTTCCCTGATTGGTCATGAACGTCAGGATGGCGAGAACCAGCGATCCACCGATCGCGATATATCCGATCGCCGGATGGAACAGGAAGCAGATCACGATATAGAACGGCAACCACGGCAGATCGAACATCGCCGTCGGGCCCATACCGGACAGGAAGGTTCTGATCTGGTCGAAGTCGCGCAACGGCTGAAGCCCGTCGCCGCCGATTTTGACCTTCAGCGGAGCCTTGATAAGCGCCCGGAAGACACGTCCGTTCACCATCTCGTCAAGTGAACCGGCAACACGCACGAGCATCCTGCTTCGCAGAACCTCGAACGCTCCTTGAAAGGCATAAAGCATTAACGCAAGTATTGCCAGGGCAGCCAGCGAGGGTATGCTTTTGCTGGGGATGACCCGGTCATACACCTCAAGCATAAAAAATGAACTTGTAAGATAGAGGATATTGATAAGCGCGCTTGCTATTCCAATGAAAACAAGCCCCCCCTTGCATTTCCTCAATGCTTTGGACGGCTCGCTCACATCAGCTGTTGAACTCTGAAACACCAAGTAATCCCTCTCTTACCGCATAACCCACAGGCATACATGCCAGCGCACCGCGGCTACGGGTCCATCAAGCCCGATCAATGACACAACCGCATCTGGATCGTCAGCACCGGTGCCGATCCTCCGCTTGCAAGCTCACTACTTATTATATGAATCCCACCAAAAAATGACCAAATAATTCCAATTTATAGCACGCGATTTCAGGGGTTCTTAACTTAACGCTACGCTAAATATACCGGCCTAAGCAAGTGAAAATCGCAACCCGCCCAATAACGGTTCAAAGGGATGGCCGCGCCGCGTGCATAAACACGATGTTTACTCGGGTATTAACTATATATTCAGTCTATAGTTCGCTCTGACGATGAACGGCTGAAATATTCTGTCAGCGGCCATCCCCTCGACCGCCGGCGAGCACCCATCATCGAGCTTTGACGTCGAGAGAAACGGCTTGCAAGGCGCCCCGCCGACCCGTCCCGTCAGGCTCAGACCAGCGAATGTGAGCTATGAAATGCATCCACGTTGATGGAGACGCTCAACGAGTCCGTATCGATGTGCGAAGCACCGTCAGAGATCTTGTACTGGAAGGATTCGCTGACGTTTCCGCTAATGCCGGCGAGTTTGGCCGCATCGACCGTATAGGTATAGTCGCCATCGCCGTCGACATGGATGACGCCGTATTTCCCGGTCAGCGTCAGCCCATGCTTGTCCACCGCACTGTCACCGAAGCGGCGGAGCAGCACGGTCCCGTTGGAGGCACTGTCGTTTTCGAGAAGATTGCCGTGATAGGCGCTGCCGGTGTCGGTCGAGATCTTCAGATTGTCATGAACCGCGACGATTCTTGGCGTCACAGCCAGCGGCGCGGTGGATACAAGCTTTTCTGTCACTACCGCGGTGGTCTGCTGCTGTGGCGAAACCTCCACATGCACTTCGGAAGCCGCAGCGGTAGACACGTGCTCGGCAGTCGACGCCGAACTGACGTTTGTATCGCCAGCAACGAGACTATCCTGGCTTTCCAACGCGGTCTGGGCTTGTTCAAGCGTCTGGTTATCGCTGACGGGAAAGGTATTCGCGGCGATGATGGCAGGCGATATACTGTACGGCGTGACATCGCTGTCTATGATATTGTCATGAAACGAGCCCGATGCAGGCCTGTCGACCTTCAGCGCCGCCGAGGAGAGGTCCTCGAAAACGTTGTCGTGGACGTCGATATTTTCACGAACGTAAATTGGAGTGCCGGCGGCGCTGATCGACACGCCCCATACGCCATCATGGATGTAATTGCCTGAGATGTCGTAGTTCTTCGTGTCGCCCTGGTCGCCGAGACCGATGGCGTAGGACCAGCTATAGCCGCCGTAACCGGAGATATCGTTGTCGTGGATGGCAATATTGGTGCCCGCCTGCGCGCTGACCCCGAAGCCGCCGCCAACCAGCGTGTTGTCCTCAACGACGGCATTCACGGGCCGAACGAGCGCGATGACGCCCTTCGGCGTAGCTGCGCCCGTCTGGTCGAGGTAATTGCCGCTGATCAGGATATTGCTGCTGTCATTCAACTGGATGGCATCTGCCGTGGTACCGTGGCTGTTGGCGACGGTGTTGTTGAGAAGGGTGACGCCTTTAACCTTTTCCATCCAGATGCCATCACCGTTCACGCCGGTGATCGTGCTGTTCTCGATCGTGATGTTCTGGCTGCTCTTGAAATTGACCGAACCGGCCTTGGTGGAGCTTCCCGTATTTTCCACTTCGACGTTGCGGACTGTCCAGTTCCAGACGTTTGCTGCGTATATCGCCGCGCCTGATGTGTCTGATATCTTGATGTTTTCGATAACGATATTCGACGCATTTGAAGTGTGAATGCCGTCACCGCTGCTATGAATAACGGGCGCATCGCCAACGCCATAACTGCCGATCGTAATCGGAGCGGCGATGCTGCCAGAGTACTTCAAATCGAACTGTTCGTTGAAAACGCTTCCGGCAGCCAGGAGCACGCTATCACCGGGATTGAGCTTAAGCGCCTCGACAGCGGAAAGCGTCGCGAAAGGCGACTGCTCGCTCACTCCACTATTCTGATTGGACCCTGTTGCCGAATTTACATAGTAGACGGTCACGCCGTGATCTCCCAAAGATACTGGAAAATCTATTAACCGCGGACCTCTCTCTGCCTGCTAAAATGGAACACTAAAATGCGTTCTATCTCGCGATAATTCTTACGCTCCCCCAAAAATACCTTCATATCTTGAATATTTTGCATTGCAAAAAAAGTTGCGCTGCACAATTATGGAATCCGTTACCTAATATCCGTAGTGGAAATAAGACTATCTTCCAGACTAGGCATATTAATTTTTGAAAATTGCGACCCGAAAGAAATATTACTTGATAAACATATATGACAAGAACGCGACATCAGTTACTTCGGCAAAAAGCAGGCACTAGAGCACGCAACGAAACAAAACGGCGACGTCACGCTATAGCCCGTAGTGGTTATATGAAAATCTCATCTGCACATAAGCACCTCCTGGTATTCTTATAAATTGCCCCTGAATAAACATTCTTCCCTTCTGAAGAAATATGAATCCGTATCTGTCGTTTGGCATTTTCACTTATTATTAACGTAATAATCCCCAAGCGTTTCATTGTCTTATGCGAGTTGTATGTGTGTCATTATTGTACAATACACCCGAAAATGTTCACTTGCCGTTAATTACACCCTTGACTCTCTGTATTAAGATATCCTTAATCGGGCAGCTCGCTAAAGGTCAGAATTGACCTAGCAAAGAACAATTCAAGGAGAGAACTGATGGCTGTTCACGCAACCGACGATAGTGCAACATTCCTGGAAACCGACGCCATTTCAGGAAATCTGCTTTCCAACGATTCATCTGATAACGGACACCTGTTCCTGCGTGCCTTCGACGGCGCAAGCGTTGGCGCCAAGAGCGGCAACAGCCAGATCACAGAGATCCAGGGCGACTACGGCACCTTCTTCGTCAAGCCCGATGGCAGCTACACCTATGTGCTAAGCGATGCTGCCAAGGTCAACTTCACCAATGGTGAGTTGCTCCAGGAGAAAGTCGCGTACAAGATTTCCGACGGCAGCGGTCATACCGATGTCGGCCTGTTCACCCTGAACATCCAGGGCGTAACCCAGGTAAAGCCGATCGCGGTCGACGACCACTACAGCTTCACCGAAGGCGACGCCATCGGCGGCAACGCTCTGGACAACGACATTGCCGGCGACAATGGTCATCTCTTCCTCCGTCAGTTCGGCACCACGAACGTAAATGGCGACCCGAGCGCAACGACCGATGTCGCCGGCACGTATGGCACGTTCCATGTCAAGGCGGATGGAACGTTCACCTATGATCTGGCAGTAGATGTCGCTCCGGGCGATCACGTCACGGAAACCATCCAGTTCTACAAGATCTCCGACGGCGAAGGCCACACCGACGCCGGCGTTCTGACACTCAACATCACTGGCGCGGACGCAGAAGTCTGATCGTCAATAGCCAATCAAAAACAAAGCCCGCCGCGTAAGCAGCGGGCTTTGTTTTATGCAAGTTGAGCTCCGCTCAAGAGAATGAGCCGTGGTGCGCAGCTGCCGGCAACCAGATGGACCGCTAACTTCAGCGGTGTTCGGAACGGCCTCCAGACAGCACGATTATATTCCATCCGGCGTTGGTTCAGTGCCGTTTTGGAGTTCGGAACTGTCTTTGAAAACGGCCTCGGTAATTTACTTGCTGCAACGCTGCCGGAACCGCGCCGTCGCAGCGTCTCCGACGCTCGTCCAGGTTCGATCGAAGATTGGACGAAGCTGCGGGCTGATCTCTTTTATCGTGGCGTTGACCCTGCAACGATCGCCCAGTTTCAGCATGGTCATGAGATCACTGTCGAGCGCGTTCCTTGCCGCCGCAAGTGTTGCATCGGTGAAATCATTCCAGAAATAAAATCGCGTCAGGATCATCACCTGGTCGTACGGCGCGAGCACAACCGAACGCTTCATCATTCCCGCAACCGCAGCCGGCTCCTCCGCAATTATCGACTGCACGGCCGCAAGGCGAAGCCAAAAATTGCTATTCGTCGGCATGCACGAAAGCGCATACCGCAGATACTGGCGCGCACTCGACGCCGCAGCGGCCCAGGCGTCGTAGTTGATATTGACATTCTGCCGATCGAGTTGCGCCAGAACGAGGGTTACGCCGGCAGCCACAATGTCGGATCGGCAATAATGACCGTCAACGACGTCGACACTACGCGACGCGTATTTGGTCACGACATCGTCCGCGACGGTCTCTCCACGCTCGATCCTTTCGGCGACGATCGAGATGCTGGCCGTTCTTATCGAAGCGTACAGCTCTCGACCGGCCAGCACCACAAAGACGACGGTGACGATAACGAAAGCGATCCTGGTAACCGAAACGAACTGGCCGCGGAACATCAGCTTTCGGTATAGTATCGCGAATAACGCTTATAATAATACTCGCTCGAACCGAATGTCCGGTAAAGTTTCATCTGCGACGGGTCGACCTTGGTCAATATAGTACCGACGCATTTCGCATAGAGTTCCGGCTCGGACAGCAGGGTCGACTGCACGACCTTGCGCGATGTCTTTCCCCACTCGATAACGAAAACCACCGCATCCAGCTTCGAATTGATGGCGCGTGCATCCACAACCGGCGCCAAGGGCGGCAGGTCGACGATAATATAATCGAAGCTTTGACGTGCCGTTTGAAGAAGCTGATCCATGCCGCGTGACGCAAGCAGCTCCGACGAATGCGGAACACGATACCGTGCCACCGTCGGCAAAAATGCGAGCTTTGTTTTGGGATCGAGAAGGATCAGATCCTTGAGCGGACGGCTGTCGACGATCGCCTCGAGCAAGCCGGCCTCGGCATGGCGGCCGATCGCCCGGGTGGCACCAGGATTGCGCATGTCGCCGTCGATAAGCAGGCAACGCGCACCCTGCATTGCCAGGAGTTTGGCAAAATTGATGGATGTCGTCGACTTCCCCTCGCCGGGCAAGCTCGACACGACGCCGATGACCTTGCAGCGCTGATCGGCAGCACTGAGGTCGATGGCAATCTTGGCGCTTCGAAGCGTCTCGGCAAATGCCGAGAGCGGATGCTCCTCGACATAGGTCGTGGTCTTCCCGCCCCTGGCGATGCTTCGCGGATTGCTGGGATCAACGAGCGTCGGATCGTCGACGTTATTTTCAATCAGCGGCATGACACCGAGAGACTCGACATCAAGCACGTCCCGGACATCATCGCCGGTGCGGAAGAACCGATCCCGGAATTCGCGGAAGGCCGCTATACCACTCCCAAATGCACATCCCACGAACATCGCGAAAGCAACGACGAGAGCTCTCTTCGGAGCGCTCGGCTTCGTCGGCGTCTCCGCCGTCGTGATGATGCGCGCAGCGGTAATCGGAAAGCTCTGCTGTTGAATTGCTTCCTGATAACGCGTCAAGAAGCTCTGATAGAGATTCTTATAGGTATCACGCGTGCGCTCGAGTTCGCGAAGCTCCACCTGCGTTTCGCCAGCCGTTGCGGCTACGCCCGTCGCCTGTGTAACACTGTCGCGCAAAGAGTTTTCCCGCGATTTCGCGACCTGCAGCTCGCTTTGGTAGCTCTCGGCGATACGGTTCAACTCATCGAACATGAGCCTCTTATATTCTTCCATTTCCGCACGAAGCCGAACCGCCTGGACGTGATCGGGACCGAGCCGCGCCTCAATTTCAGTTTCGAGCTTGGAAGCCTCCAGATATTTCTTGCGCAGGTCATTCGAAATGGAGCTGTCGAGCACATCGGTGACGATCGCATCGGTCTGCTTGGCGTCGATAATCGACTTGACGCGCGCATACCTAGCCTCGGCCTTCGCTGTCTCGGCCTGCGCATTGATCAATTGGGTATTGATCTCGGAAAGCTGCTGATCGCTAATCAGCGTACCGGATCCGGCTTCAACAAGCCCATGCTCACTGCGGAATTTCTGAACCGCAAGGTCGGTGTCCAGCGCCTGCTGCCTGAGCTCTTCGATACGCTCCTGCAGCCATTGGCCGGCCCGGCGCGTCGCCTCGTATTTCGAATTGAGTTTGTCGACCAGATAGACGTCTGCGATAGCAGCCGCGATATCACGCGCCAGATCGGGTGACTGCGCGGTATAACTGACATCGAGGACGTAAGAGCGGCCGACGCGTTCGACGTCGATGTTACCTGCGACGGTCTCCGCAGCGCCTCGCCGCCTCATTTCCGGATCAGGTGCGACGGCTGCGTCATCGGCAAACCACGACCGAAAATTCATGAAGGATTTCAACGTTGAGACAGAAAAAAGCGAGCTTTTCGGTCCCATGAACTCCGGATTGTCGACGAGTTTCAGCTTGTCGACAACGGCATAGGCGATGGTGTCGGACTTCAAAAGCTCGACCTGACTGAGGACAGTACCTTCGTCATCGTCCATCTGGCCGAAAGCCGCCAGCTGGTTGATCACCTGACTGTCGCTTCGGTCGATCAACACGCTCGTGTCGGCGGTGTAGACAGGCACCGAGGTCAGGACATACACAATGCCCAGAATGGCGAAGGCGAAGCCGCACGCCGCAACCATCCGCCACTGTCGGCGGGCGATTGCGATGAGCTTGTCGAAATCGATGAAATCAGCTTCGTTTCCTGTATCGCGGGAGGGGTCGATACGCGGCGTAAGTTTATCTGGCGATAGCAATTTCGATCTCCAACAAATGCGTCAAGCGCTAAGATCTAAGGGCGATTCCAGCTATTATATGACCGGGATACTAACACTAGTCGATTCCGCCGAGTCAGACGACTGCCCTGCCCCAGCATTCGAAACCTTCAGCGTACCGGCGGTTGTCTCGCTGCCCTCAAACGGCGTACCGTCGTCCGCTCCCGGCCCCGTCCGGCCAATCGATCCATTGTTGCCGATGCCGGATGCGGCGGCTGAAGCACTTCCACCCGGGCCGAGCGCCGCGGTTCCGCCTTCGGCGAGAACCTTCGCAAAGGCGGCAAGGAGCGGCGCAAGATTCGGATCGGCGCTCGCTGCCTCGGCGACGGCTTTTTCGATGGCCAGCTTGAATAGCGGATCCGTTACCTGGCAGCTGTTTGCGGCCCGCCCAAGACCGGAACCGATAGCAGCCATCTGCGCGGCATCGGCTTTCTTGGCCTGCTCGATCACCGGCGACAGCGCGTCATTGCTGCTTCCAACCAGCGCGCGGACGCTCGATGACAAAACGAGCGGATCGGACATATCAAGCAGAACGGCGGGGTTGGCCGTAAATCCACTGATATCGACTGAAGTCAGATTTGAAAGCCTCACGCAAGTTGCCGCAAAAGCGCTTGAATTCATCCCGGTAAACATCGCGACGACAATTCCGCTATACGCAAGCTTACGATAAACACCAGACCTTGCCATAACCATAGTCCTTCATCAAATCCGCTATATAGGCCGCTGTCATCGATCATTCGCGATCAATGACAGCGGCCTATTTCAATCAATTTCCAAGATCCTGTACCGCGTTACGGGTATCATTCGCATCGTCGGTTACGCCGGAAACAGTGGACGATACCGAGTTTACGATGTCAAGGAACTTGACCAATTCAACAGAGTCCGAATTGGAAATATAGATAATATCCTTGTCTTCCATCTTGAATTGCTGAACAGCAAACAAGGTTGCCGGATCGCGAAGATTCGCGCGGATGATCACCGGAACCGTTTCACCCGTAAATCTGGTCGCGTCCACATGCATCGCTGCAACCGTTTTCTTGGGGACAAGGCGGTAGAGCAGGACCTGAGCCGGATCGGCGCGATCATCGCGCAGGCCGCCCGCCTTGGCGATTGCCTCTCCAAGGGTCAGGTCGGATTCTTCGAAATCGAAGCGGCCACTGGTGCCTGCGGCGCCGAGCATAAGATAGGTACGGCGCTCATG
This sequence comes from Rhizobium beringeri, assembly GCF_004306515.1. Classification (NCBI taxonomy): domain Bacteria; kingdom Pseudomonadati; phylum Pseudomonadota; class Alphaproteobacteria; order Hyphomicrobiales; family Rhizobiaceae; genus Rhizobium; species Rhizobium beringeri. The sequence continues at coordinate 3,203,042 of NZ_SILG01000001.1, forward strand.
ATCGATCGAGATCGTATCATCCGGTGCGACATAGATATTTTCGGCCGGGTTCTTCAACAGCGTCGTGTAGGCGACCGTTGCCGTCTTGCCGCGACGCTGCAGCGTCACATTCGTTTCGATATTGTTGGTCGTCAAACCGCCCGCGGCGGAAATGACATCGAGAACACGCTCACCGGCCGGGCTGATCTCGATGCGCTGGGGATTATTGACATCACCGAGCACGGCAACCTGACTGGAGCGGCTCGTCGTGGTCGTAATAACCACCTGCGGCTCGATCGCGCGGCTCGCCAGGCGATCTTCGACGTCCTGCTCCACGGTCTCCTTCAGGCGACCGGCAGCCGGAACCCGACCCGCATAGGGAATTGTGATCGTCCCGTTTCTATCGATGGTCTGCTCTGGCAGCGAGATGTAGTTGCCAGGTCGGCTACCAGCATCGGACGGAATGAACAGACCGCCGGACTGAGCTTCGAAGATGGCGACCTGAACGACGTCACCGAAACCGAGCGGAATTTCAGGCGCCCCGCCTCGACCACCGCCAAACCCCTTGAAGGAGGTCGGCTGGGGAGCGGAAAAATACGACAGGACGTTCTTGCTGAGATCAATCAGGGCGTAGTCGATACCGACGCGACGCTCCTTCGTTGTCACTTTCACTGAAGCATCCCGATCAACATCTTTGTGATCGGGGCCGGATCTTGGCAACGATGTGCAGCTTGCCAATATAGTCGTTAGCGCTACAACAATGGCGACGCGTGTACTACCGATACGAGAACAACCCATAGAATACCCTGTGTTGACGCCCCTGAAGCTACTGCTCCGCAATCTGACAAAATACAAGACGATCCCCGATCAATAACACTGAAAGCCGATTAACATTCCCCTAACTGTGGCAGGCTGGCAACGCCGAGCCCTTAGCAAGCGAAAAACGACTTCGGTCCGACTTTTCTGGCGTCGCAACAAATCCGAAGGCTGCACCCGCTATAAAATTTCTTGGGTTTCAGAGTCAACCGTTCGCACCTGCACAATCGATCTTTTCCGAAAATCTTATTAAAATCCATCCATTTAAACTTTAAGTGGTTAACAGCCGCTCATATGCCGTGTCCGCCTCTCCGTTGCTGCGCCCGAGGCTTATCGCGACAACCGCACTGAGGAAGGCCGAGTAAAACACCGCAAAACCCGGTATCTGCAGCGAAAAATCGACCGCCGCATGAAGGGCGACCAAAACAGTCGCCGCCAGGCCAAGAACAACATAGTGCCTCAGACGCCGTCTTTGGGCGAGCCCGCGCCAGAACACCCTGGCAAGCACTGAGAAGGTAAGGACCGCCGTAATCGGGAACAATATTCCGAGGCCCAGAAATCCTTCCAGATAGAAATTGTGTGCGCGGTCGAAGATCCCGAAAATTCCGCAGGCCGGATCGCGGTAGGCAGAAAACACCGTCCGAAAGGTTCCGAGCCCCGTCCCCGTCCACCAATGATCCGAAATGGCACGCCATATGCCCGGCAGGATGCAGAACCGATCATCATCCTCGAGCCGCCGCTCTTGCGCGCGCAAAATTGCCTGGCCTGCAAACATCATCAGTAACACTACGATGAAAGCAATCGCCGAGAGGAGCTTCAGCATCGAACGCCATCTTGGCGCCGGTCTCAGCTGACGTCTCGAGCCTTTCCAATTGATGACAAGCCATGGAAAATAGATGAGAGCGGCAACAAAGGTCGCAAATATCCCGGCGCGAGAGCGGCTCAGCATCAGCGCGGTGAAGCATGCGCACAAGAGCAGGATATAGATCCACGATCTCAAGAGAAGCGCGTTTCGGCCCGGCTCGCCGGGCGGATAGTTCGAATAGGCTCGGGCAACGTCCCTGACCAGGGTCAGCATGAGCAGCGTTCCAAGCCCAAGGAAGGTCGCTGCGGTATTGCGGTTGACGAAGACCGCGGTCAGGCTGTCGAGGTAAGCGTGTTTCTCGACGACGATCAGGATGTTGGGAAACAGCAAAAACTGAAGCAGGCCGAAAACAGCGATGATGCCCGCCGAAAGCCCGAGGCCGGCAAGCACTTTCCTCGCGCGCTGATCGGTATCGCATAAGAGGAGCCCGGTCAGGAACGTGACGAAAGGCAGAGCGACCCAGAGGATCGACGCGAACGTGTCAGCCGGTTCAACCGAGATCGCCGCATATTGGACATCTGCCAGGTCCCGCGCAGCATCCCAGGCAGGATTTGCCAGCCAGTTCGAAGGCAGTTCGATGGTCTGGACGAACGTCCAGCCTGTCAGCACGACGAGTAGAAACAAAACGATACCGAAAACCCATCTGCTTTGTCTTGGCTCTCCGAACAGCAGTGCCGAAATGATCGCGAGGGCAAACATTCCAATGGCGGCGAAGGCGAAGGCAAAGGGTGTGACGCTTCCGAATGGAATGAGTATCAGTATAACAAGACCAATAAAGACGGAGAGAAAAACCTCCCGCAAGGCCAGCCTGTTGATCAGATTGGATAACATCAGATTTCGTTTACCAAAACAGGCGGCGATCAAAACCATGAGGCGGCCGCGATCATCCATTTGTTGATTCTAATTTAAATTGCAGATCAAGCGCTTGGATGTTAAAGTCTGACAGAAATCCATATCGTTTAAAATTGTCACGAAAGGCTTAAGCCAATCGAGACAAGCCCCGGCTATGCTCCTTCAAGCAGCAGGAACGGGACAGACGTTCTGCAGCCAATACTTGGCAGATCACTAAATCGCCATGCCATTGACTGAGACAAAAGGCAAGCCTGATCTCAATCGGTTGTCCTGACGGGGATTTAAGAGATGAAGAAAACATTCGTTACACTTCTGGCACTGGCTCTTACAGCAGGTAATGCGTGCTCGGCATTTGCCGCCGGTCCCGCAGGTTTTGCCCGAGGCCTGACCGGCAGTTCGGCGGTCAGTTATATCTCTGAAAAAGGCACGATCATTCCCCCCTTCGCCCAAGTGCTGTTCTGCGCCCGTAATCCGGCCGAATGCCGCGACAACAATGGCCCTGCAGTCATAGCGCTGGCAGACGAGCAAATGCTGCAGCTGAAGAATGTGAATACGTCGGTCAATCGCACGATGATCGGTCGAAACGACCCGAGCAACGAACTGAACGGCGATGTCTGGAAGGTGAATGTTCGCAGCGGCGACTGTGAAGATTTCGCGTTGACCAAGCGCAGTCGGCTGATCGCGATGGGCTGGTCGTCGCGCGCTTTGCGAATCGCAACGGCATATACGCCCTCCGGTGAAGGACATGCGGTCCTCGTGGTCAGAACCGACAAGGGCGACCTCGTGCTCGACAACAGGAAAAGCAGCATCAAGAATTGGCAGGATACCGATCTGCGCTGGGACAAGATTCAATCGGGCACAGACCCCTATGTCTGGTACCGGCTGTAACAGCCAAGCAGCGACATAGACCGATTGGTCCTGTTTCTGGATTGAAGTCGAGCCGGCTCTGACGAGCGGCTCGACTTGTCATATTGCCCACACAAACCTATGTTTTTGCTGTCGACGGGCAGCTGACAACGAACCGCGGTGCCCGAAGTTCGATTTCCGATGTGGGTATCAAGCGATCTTCGATATTGTCTTTTCGCCCAGATTAAGTATGACGGGCGTCATGCTGCGACGCAGCATGACGTTCTACTCTAATGATTTGAGGGAAATATGCGCATCACGATGATTGGATCAGGCTATGTCGGCCTCGTTTCAGGCGTTTGCTTTGCGGATTTCGGCCACGACGTCATCTGCGTCGACAAGGATCTGAGTAAGATCGAAGCCCTTCGCGAAGGCCGCATTCCGATCTACGAGCCGGGTCTGGAGCAACTGGTCGCCGAAAACACCAGCACCGGCCGGCTGTCATTTTCGACGGATGTCGGCGAAAGTGTCCGCAGCGCTGACGTCGTGTTCATCGCAGTCGGCACGCCCTCCAGGCGCGGCGACGGCCACGCGGATCTCTCCTATGTCTACGCCGCTGCGCGCGAGATTGCCACCTATGTGGAAGGCTTCACCGTCATCGTCACCAAGTCGACGGTGCCGGTCGGCACGGGAGACGAAGTCGAGCGCATCATGCGCGAAACCAATCCTGCGGCGGATGTCGCCGTCGTTTCCAATCCCGAATTTCTGCGCGAAGGCGCCGCCATCGAGGATTTCAAGCGTCCTGACCGCATCGTCGTCGGGCTGAACGACGACCGGGCACGCGAAACCATGACCGAGGTCTATCGCCCGCTTTACCTCAACCAGGCACCCCTGGTCTTCACCACCCGCCGCACCTCGGAACTGATCAAATATGCGGCCAATGCTTTTCTCGCGATGAAGATCACCTTCATCAACGAGATCGCCGATCTCTGCGAACGGGTCGACGCAAACGTTCAGGACGTTTCGCGCGGGATCGGTCTCGATGGCCGTATCGGCTCCAAGTTCCTGCATGCCGGGCCGGGTTACGGCGGCTCGTGCTTCCCCAAAGATACGCTTGCTCTTGCCAAGACGGCGCAGGATTACGATGCGCCGATGCGTCTCATCGAGACGACCATCTCGATCAATGACAACCGCAAGCGGGCGATGGGACGTAAAGTCATTTCGGCCGTCGGCGGAGACATTCGCGGCAAGAAGATCGCGATCCTCGGCCTGACCTTCAAGCCGAACACCGATGACATGCGCGACAGCCCGGCAATCGCAGTCATCCAGACCCTGCAGGACAACGGCGCGCAAGTGGTCGGCTACGATCCCGAGGGCATGGAAAACGCCCGCAAGGTGATCGAGAACATCGAATATGCGAGCGGACCCTACGAAGCGGCCGCCGGTGCGGATGCGCTTGTCATCGTCACCGAATGGAACCAGTTCCGCGCGCTCGATTTCAACCGCCTGAAGCAGTCGATGCGCGCTCCGATCCTGGTCGATCTGCGCAATATCTACCGCAGCGACGAGGTCCGCAAATACGGCTTTACCTATACCGGCATCGGCACCAATCTCTATCAGGACGTGACCAACACCTGAAATAGCCTGCTGAATATCTGATCGTCCTGACGCCGCGGAGCACAATCCGCGGCGTTTGATTTTACAGCGTCGTTGTCTTTTCAGACGCGCAAAGGACGCTCTAACTCTTTCAATCCTCGCATCGTGCTAGAGGATCCCGACCCGTGTTCCCTTTATTGTCAGCACGGTCAGCCGGCCCGTAGCCGAAACCGCAGTGTCGATACCGATGCGTTGCGGCCCGAATGTCGGGGTTCGCGCCGGGGTATGCCCGTGGATCACGAGGACAGGAAGCTGCGGTCCTTCATCCAGGAAGGGCTGACGGATCCACATGAGGTCGCTGTCTTTCTGCTTTTTGAGGTCGATGCCCGGCTTGATGCCAGCATGAACAAAGAGGACCCTTCCTATCCGCAGCATGATCGGCAGCGATTCCAGGAATTGGATATGCCGTTCGGGTATCATGTTGCGAATGACGCGGGCAATTGTTTCGTTTCCAGCCGCCGACTGCAGCAGATGCTCGATATCGATACCGTATGAGTGCAGCGTCTCCGGTCCGGCAAAGCCGAGCCACTCGAGAATGCGCGCCGGTTTGCGATAGAGCTTCACCAGCTCCGCGTCGTGATTGCCGCACAGGACGAAACGTTGAAATCCCGGCGGCGGGGTCTTGCTCAGGAACTCCAGCACCGCGCTCGAATCAGGCCCGCGATCGACATAATCGCCGAGCATGACGATGAGTTTCGGCCCCGGAATGCGCGCGGCATCCTCCTCGATGCGGCGATGCGCCTTGACGAGCTCATTATAACATCCGTGAACATCGCTCATCGCGTAGACCGCAGCGAATTCGCCTTCGGCAAACGTCAACCGAGCGCGTCCTTTGCGGTTGCCAGCCAGTATCGGTATCTGTTGTCGCCACGGCCCTAGATAGTTAAACATGTAACCCATTTATGAGACCCGACCGAATGGCGGGTTGTCTGAAATAATCCATCTCTTATCCATCGCTGCAACGGCATGAGGCTCAGTATTCATAAGAAGTTGGCCTGATCGCGGCCCCACCGAAGTTGTAACCGGAACCACCACGTTGAGCGCGACATAGTCCTTCGCCATTTGCTGCACCGCTTGCGCCAGGTTCGCCTGGCTGGTCGCCACCGAACGCTGCGCATCCAGCACATCAAGCAAGGATAATTGTCCATCCTTGTAGCTCCCGATTGAAAGCGCAAGAGTCTCCTGCGTGGTCTTCACCTGAGCGCGCAGCACCTGAACGGTTTGCGTGTCGCGGTGAACGGACGACAATCCATTCTCGACGTCTTCGATGGCGGTCAGAACGCTCTGCTGCCACGCGAGATACTGCACCTTCGCATCGGATCCCGTAATCTCCACATTCGCGCGCAGCCGTCCGCCATCAAAAATCGGCACGGTGGCCCGAACGACCAGGTGGTCAGGCCAGCTCACGCAACTCGCCAACGATAGTAAAACGACTGTCGCGAGAAACGGCAATTTGTAATCATTCATACTTGGGAGGGTGCTGCGGTTAATATTACGCTATAATTTGCTATATGATGGTTAATCCCGCGTTAAACCGGCGATTATTGCGTTTCTCGCGACGTTATCGGCCAATATTCCCCAAATGGAGGAGCCGCAGATATCGGATTTCCACAGGCGAGGCGTCTGAATAAGCTGTAAAAATCAACTATAACGAGAGCCATCAGGAAAAAATGAACGTTAAAGAAGATGATGCTTGACGCCCTTGCGGCGCAGCATAATGATGGCGCGTTGCGAGTGTGAATGACATTTCTTGATCAGAATCTCAGATCCAAAACTGCGGGGTGCAAAGTGGAAACTGCGGTTGATTCGAAACTTATCGAGGCGATCACCTACGACGAAGACAGCCGGCATCTACGGGTCTATCTGACCAACGGTCAGAGGCGAGAATATGAAGGCGTTCCCAAGGGCGTCGTCGTCGGGTTGACGATGGCGGAATCACCGGGAAATTTCTACATGAAGGCAATCAGGGGCAAATATCCTCCTCGCCCCTAATGTCCTATCGATCACGACGATAGGATCCTTGTTCCAGCAAAGATGCGGGACCGGCCTTCGCCGGTCCCGTAAACCGTTTCCCGCCGACCGACGGTGCACGCCGTCAATAACCACCGAGCAAATCGCGAACCGCATCGATCTCGAGCGGCGCAATCTCGTGACCGCCGGGATGCCAGACCGTTCTGACCTCCGCCCCTCGGTTTTTCAGATGTTCGGACAGCGCCTCGGTCATGGAGACAGGCGCGATCGGATCTCGCTGCCCGGCCGTCATCAGCACCTTTCTTCCCGCCAGCGTCGACTGGGCTTCGGGTTGAAACGGAATGAGCGGGTGCATCAGAACCGCGGCATCGAAGATACCCTTCTCGATCAGCACATTGGCAAGAATGTTTGCGCCATTCGAAAAACCCAGGCCGAGAATATCGGAAGCCTGGTACTCGTCCGCGAATGCCTTGACGTAGGCGGCCATCTTCTCCGTCGCCCGGGAAAGGTCGTCCATGTCGTAGACCCCCTCCCCGGTGCGGCGGAAGAACCGCGCCGCGCCATGTTCGGAAACGTCGCCGCGCGGCGAGAGAATCGTCGCTTCGGGCAGCAGGCGCCGACCGAAGTCGAAAAACTGGTTCTCGTCGCCACCCGTGCCGTGCAGCAGCACCAGTATGGGTTTATCAGGTGCACCGGCATGCAGCCGGTGCACATATCCAGTTTCGGTCATATCGCCTCTCCCTACGCTTCGAGCGGCTGCAGGTGCTGCTCGAGCAGCGCGCGAAGATGGGCGTGCTGCTGCGGCAGTTTCAGGGCTTCGCCGAGATGGGCCGTATCCTCGTCACGGTCGAAGCCGGGCTCATTGGTCGCGACCTCGAACAGCACGCCGCCCGGAGTGCGGAAATAGATCGCCCAGAAATAATCGCGGTCGATCACCGGCGTGACCTGATAGCCGGTGTCCATCAGCGCCTTGCGCACTTCGAGCTGCTTCTCGCGGTTTTCGACGGCAAAGGCGACATGGTGGACCGAGCCGGCGCCGGGAAGCGCGCGGGCAATGTTCGGCATGGTCTCGAGATCGATGCGATGCGCGCCATTGCCGGAGGGCATGATCAGCCGCTTGACGCCGTCCCTCTCCTCGGCAACCTCATAGCCCATGAACTTCAGGAGTTCGGCCGTGGCGCCCTCGTCCCTCAGCCGCATGGCGACGGAGTGGAAGCCGCGAATGGCATGGTCTTCGCTGATGCCGCCATGTGTCCAGGCCTGGCGGGCATCATCCTTGACCTCGACGAGCGCAAAGCCGTCGCCATCGGGCCCGGAGAAGTTCAGCCGCTTTTCGCCGAAACTTTCCTCGGTCTTCAGGCCGCCGACACCAAGCGTGGCAAACCGATCGCTCCAGAAGCCGATCGAGCCTTGCGGAACGGAAAACACCGTCGTGCCGACTTCGCCGGTACCGGGACGGCCCTGCGCCATCTTCGGGAACGGGAAATAGGTCATGACCGTGCCGGGTGCACCGGTCTCGTCACCATAATAGAGGTGATAGACATCAGGCGCGTCGAAGTTCACCGTCTTCTTGACGCGGCGCAGGCCGAGCGCATTGGTGAAAAACTGGTTGTTGGTGCGGGCGTCCTCCGCCATCGACGTGACGTGGTGCAGACCCTTGATCTGATCGAGCATGTGAGACCCCTTTCATGCCCGCCGTTGCGGGCTTTCGATGAGGCTAAGATGCGCGCTGAAGCGCCCACAGAACAGACCCGCAGACCAAAACGCATTGTCTTCTTTTAGTGAACGAACACCAACTTGCGTTCACATCTAAAGCATGTCGCGCAAAACTGTGCAGTGGTTTTGCGATAACGACATGCATAAAAACAAAGAGCTAAAGCGCGTGGAGCGAATCTGAACGATTTCGACGCGCTTTAAGCATCATCGGGATTGGCCGGCAATTGCCAGTCGATCGGCGCGCGCCCGCGCGATTGCAGGAAGGAATTCGCCTTCGAAAAATGCCCGCAGCCGAAAAAGCCGTTATGGGCCGAAAGCGGCGAGGGATGCGGCGCCCTGAGCACAAGATGGCGCGTCGTATCGACGAAGGCGGCCTTGCGCTGAGCATAGGAGCCCCAGAGCATGAAGACGACGGATTCGCATTCATCGTTGACCTTGCGGATGACGGCGTCGGTGAAGCGTTCCCACCCCTTGCCCTGATGGGCAGCCGCCTGCCCTTCCTCGACGGTCAGCACGCTGTTCAGCAGGAGCACGCCCTGTCTTGCCCAATGTTCGAGAAAACCGTGACGTGCCGGTGCTATGCCGAGATCCGTCTCCATTTCCTTGTAGATATTGACGAGGGAGGGCGGTATGCGCACGCCCGGCCGGACACTGAAGCACAGCCCATGGGCTTGCCCGAGTCCATGATAGGGGTCCTGGCCGAGGATGACGGCCTTGACGTTGGAGATCGGCGTCAGATCAAGAGCGCGGAAATATTCGCTGCCCTTGGGGAAAATCCGCTTGCCGACTTGCTTCTGCGCGACGAGGAAGGATTTGAGCTGTTGCATGTAGGGGCTTGAAAACTCCCCCTCCAGCGCAGCCTTCCAGCTCTCCTCGAGACTGACGGATGTATCGCTCATCTAGGAAAATCCTTCGCATAGGACGAAACAACGGACACACGGTTCTAACAAAATCGATCTACGCTGCAATGCCTGTCGGGTCGGCAATGGGTCTACACCTTCAGAATTCGGTGAGAGATAATTGCTTGAGGCTGTCCGAGGCACCGTCGTCCGTGTTTAACTATATGATGGCTTCGGTATTTACGTCGGCGGGCGGCCTGAGTAGAACCTTGATTGTGAAATCGGAGCCATGTCTTCCTATGAAATTCGGCACGAGCGGCCTTCGCGGACTTTCAGTCGATCTCAAGGGACGCTCCTCTGCCCTCTACGCCACCGCGTTCGGCAAATATCTGCTGCAGACCGGCAAGGCGCGGGCCGGCGACGTCATTCTGATCGGCCGCGATTTTCGTGATTCAAGCCCTGAAATCTCGGGAAATTGTGCCGGCGCGCTTGCCGCGCTCGGCTTCCGGATATTTGACTGCGGCAATGTCCCCACGCCCGCCCTTGCCCTCTATGGTCTCGAGAGCAACGCCGCATGCCTGATGATTACGGGCTCGCATATTCCGGCCGACCGCAACGGCATCAAGTTTTATCGCCCGGATGGCGAGATCGACAAATCGGACGAGGCGGCAATTACCGCATTGGCGACAGAGATCGAGCGGACTGGCGAAGCGGTGGTTCAGGCGCCGGCCGGGACGGAGGAGCATGAAGCGATCTGCCGGCAGCTCTTTTTCGAACGCAATGCCGCCCTGCTTCCGCAAGGCGCGCTGTCCGGCCTGAAGATTGGCGTCTACCAGCACAGCACCGTCGCCCGCGACCTCCTGGTTGACGTTCTCGCCCATTACGGCGCCGAGATCACCGCTCTCGGACGTTCGGAGAGCTTCATTCCCGTCGACACCGAAGCCGTTTCCGACGAGACGATCACGCTGATGAAGCGCTGGGTGTCCGAGCACAAGTTCGATGCGATCGTCTCGACTGATGGCGACGGCGACCGGCCGCTGGTCGCAGACGAAACCGGCACACCGCTGCGCGGTGACCTTCTCGGCCTTGTGGCAGCCAATTTCCTCGGCGCCGGCACGGTGGTGACACCGGTTACCTCCAATTCGGGCATCGAGGCCGCGGGCTCTTTCGCCGTCAGGCGCACCCGCGTCGGCTCGCCCTTCGTCATCGCTGGCATGGAAGAGGCCGTAGCGGCCGGCGAAGATCATGTCATGGGCTTTGAAGCCAATGGCGGGCTGCTGACTGCAACCCCCTTCGATATCAACGACAGAGCCGTGCGAGCCCTGCCGACGCGCGATTGCTTTATCCCGATGCTCGCGATCCTGTCGCTCGCTGCCATTCGCAGGCAGCCGCTTTCTGCCGTTGCCGCCTCCTATCACCTGCCCTTTGCCGCGGCCGATCGCCTGGAGAATTTTCCGCTGGAGACGAGTGCCGCGCTGATGGCGCATCTGCGCGCTTCGGAAGAAAATCTCTCGGCTTTCCTGCAGCCGATCGGCGAGGTGGCGACAAAATCCGACATCGACGGACTTCGCGTGACGCTAAGGGATGGCGGGATCATTCATTTCCGCCCGTCCGGCAATGCGCCGGAAATGCGCTGCTACACGGAGGCCGGCAGCGAAGCTGCAGCCCTGGACCTGCTGAATACAGGGCTCAATCGAATAAGAGACTGGGCAGGCGCCCGGCAACATGCGACGAACAAGCCGTTTATTTCAAGGAACCCGCCTATGACGCAGAAAATCATTCCCGTGATCATGGCCGGCGGCAAAGGCACGCGGCTCTGGCCGCTTTCCCGTGCCACCGCACCGAAACAATTCATCCAGTTCGTCGGCGACAAGACGTTGTTTCAGGAAACTCTCGAACGCGTTTCCGATCCCGAGCTCTATGAAGCCCCGATCGTCGTCACCAATGAGGAATTCCGCTTCCTGGTCGCCGAACAGGCTCGCGAGCGCGCCATCCCGCTCGCAGCGATCCTGCTCGAACCGGTCGCCCGCAACACAGCCGCAGCGGTAGCCGCGGCCGCAACGCTTGCCGCCGACCTGTTCGGCAAGCACACCATCATCCAGATGCTCGCCTCGGATCACGAGATCCTTGCCGACAAGAGCTATTTCGATTGCATCCGCATCGCCCGCGATGCCGCTGCCGACGGCAAGCTCGTAACCTTCGGCATCACCCCGACGGAGCCGGCGACGGGTTACGGCTATATCGAGATCGGCGATGCCCTCGAAAACGGTGCACACAAGGTCAAGCGGTTTGTCGAAAAGCCGGCACTTGAGAAGGCCGAGCAGATGCTCGCCGACGGCGGCTTCTACTGGAATTCAGGCATCTTCATGTTCCCGGTGCCGGAACTCATCGCCGAACTGCAGGAATATGCGCCCGATGTGCTGAAGGCGGCCAGCAAGGCCGTTTCGAAAGCAAGCCGCGACCTCGATTTCACCCGCCTCGACGCCGACCATTTCGCCAAGAGCCCCGATATCTCCATCGACTATGCGATCATGGAAAAAACGTCCAAGGCCGCAATCGTCCCCTCGCCGTTCAAATGGTCGGACATGGGCAGCTGGGATGCCGTCTGGAAATCAGGCGCACGCGACGAAAACGGCAATGTCGCCGCCTCAAACACCACCGTCGTCAATACCCGCAACTCGCTCGTCATGACCCATGGTGTGCATCTTGCCGTCCAGGGCATGGATGATGTCGCCGTCATCGCCAGCGAAGACGCCGTCTATGTCGGACCGCTCAAAGACAGCCAGAATGTCGGACAATTGGTCAAGATGCTGGCCTCTACGTCCGCCACGGCGAAATTCGCCGAAACCCATCCGACATCCTATCGCCCCTGGGGCGGCTATACCTCCATCTTCAACGGCGATCGTTTCCAGGTGAAGCGCATCTTCGTCACGCCGGGCAAGAAGCTATCGCTGCAAAAACACCACCATCGCTCCGAACACTGGATCGTCGTCAAGGGAACGGCTGAGGTGACGGTCGGCGAAACCGTGCGGATGCTGCGCGAGAACGAAAGCGTCTATATTCCGCTCGGCGAAGTCCACCGCCTCGCCAACCCCGGCAAGATTCTTCTCGAGCTCATCGAGGTTCAGACAGGCTCCTATCTCGGCGAGGACGACATCATTCGCATCGTCGATGAGTTCGGAAGAACGTAAAGTGCAGCCAGAGCCGATAGGCGGGCCTTTTTCTGGCGCGCCATCCTCGCTGTTGAATTTCCTCTTGGGGTTCTCGTAGAATGGACGTACCGACAAACATGACCGGAGATATCCCCCTGATGCGTACCCTGCCCGCCCTTGCCGGATTTCTTTCCATCATGGTGCCGGGAATGGCGTTTGCCGAAACGGCGAACATGCGAACTGCAAGCGAGACTGAAATTCGCCAGCACTTGCCCGGCACGTCGGAACTGAAAGAAAGCAGCAACGGCTACGAATATCGCAAGGGCAACGCGAACGGCTATAAAATAAACAATGGCCAGGTGTGTGTCCTGTTTCCCAGCAAGAAGACCGACTGCGTCAACGTGAAGACCGACGGCAAGACCTTTCAGATGATCGATAAGAAAGGCGGCCGAACCAGATTCTGATTTGCGCCCCCGGCGAGGTCATCCTGCCCGGCAAGATATCTTGCCCCGGCAAATTCATTTTGCCGGTGACGTTTCGCCGCCCCTGTCGAGAACAAAATCGGCTATCAGGCCCGAATGGTTCGAGCCAAGGCTGGAATCCAGACGTTTCAGCGATGTCAGATGAAGCGGCGCGCGCGCAAATATGTGATCGATGGCGATTCCGAGCGCGCCGGCGCTGACCGGCCATGTTGCCGGTTCTGGCGTGATCGTCTTCAGCTTCTGTTCGCGCAGGAAACCTTGGATGCTCGGGGCGATCACCGAGGAGTTGAAATCGCCTGACAGTACCAGAGGGCCGTCGATCGAGCCCACCGCTTTGGCGAGATCTTCCAATTCAGCCATCTGGAAATCGTCGAAGTATGGTTTGGTCAGATGCGCTGACACCAGATTGATGGTCTCACCGCCGAAGTCGACGCTTGCTATAACAAGCCTGTTTTTTCGCAGACTGCCCATACTTGCGACCTGCCGGCTGACGAACGGGCGTTTGGAGAGCACCAGCGTATCGCATGTATCCTTCCCGGCATCGCAACCGATATGATAGGGATAGGCCTTGAACAATTGCTGCAGGTGGAACGTCAGCGGCTTGGCTTCGAGCAGATTGACGACGTCGGCATTCGACGCGATCACCATGTCGGTGATCTCAGTCGAGTTTCTCCAGTTGTCGATCGCGATGTTGAACGACATCAGACGAAAAAGCGGCGGCTTGTTCGTCGCTTTGTCATCCTGCGAGAACTCGCGCAGCATGATCACCCCGTGAACGACGAGAAAGAGCGAGACAAGCAGAAGGATAAAGCCGTAAATCTGCCTTTTGATAGTCAAAACGACGAGACTGGCGGCGACGAACACGACGCCGAGGTGAACCTGAAAGCTGTAGACGAAGGACAGAAGCCAGAAGTTCGTGACATAGCGTAACGACACGATCGCGATGGCAACGGTCAGAAACGCGCAGAGAATCCAATAAATTATATCTCTCATCGATCCTGACCTGCTTGCAGACGACCGGCCGGCCATAACATGCAAGCAATGATGTTGCAACGCAGCATAACGGCCGAGAGGCGAGGCTGATCGGCAGACGATATCGATGATCTCGCCCTCATCCGGCAAGGCAGCGGCGGACAGGCCGCCGACAGTAGAGACAGAGCTGCGACCTTCTCTTTCAAAGACCTATCGACTCGGCCTCTTCTTATCTTGTAAGTGGGGTCACTTGATACGGAATCGGCTCTTTGCCGTCGGCAGGGAGCCGAGAAAAGGTGGGAATGCGCTACTTCATTACAGGGACTGCCGGTTTTATCGGTTTTCATCTGGCCAGGCGCCTGCTGCAAGAAGGGCATGACGTCACAGGCTTCGACGGCCTGACTCCCTATTACAACGTCAAGCTCAAGGAGATGCGCCATGCGGCACTCTCCCAGTTTCCTGCCTTCAAACCCGTCATCGCGATGCTCGAGGACCGCCCAGCGCTGGAAGCGGCCGTTCTGGAAGCCAAGCCCGACATTCTGATCCACCTCGCCGCACAGGCCGGTGTGCGATACAGCCTGGAAAATCCAGAGGCCTATCTTCGTTCGAATGTCGAAGGCTCGTGGAACATCATGGAAATCGCGCGGCGCGTCGAAATCCGCCATCTGATGCTGGCCTCGACATCATCGATCTATGGCGCCAATGCGACCGTCCCCTTTCGCGAAACCGATCGCGCCGACGAGCCGCTGACCATCTATGCGGCAACGAAGAAATCGATGGAGCTGATGGCGCATAGCTATGCCCATCTTCACAAGATTCCGACCACGGCTTTTCGTTTCTTCACCGTGTATGGCCCATGGGGCCGACCCGACATGGCGCTGTTCAAATTCACCAAGAACATGCTTGAAGGCCAGCCGATCGAGATCTACGGCGAAGGCAACATGAGCCGTGACTTCACCTATATCGACGATCTTATTGAAGCGATCGTCAGACTGTCGGCAATCGGCCCGAGCGAGGAAAACCGTCTCGACGACGTGGCTGTCGAAACGCTTTCGCGCCAGGCGCCCTTTCGCGTCGTCAATATCGGCGGAGGCCAGCCGGTCAGCCTGATGGATTTCGTCGAAACGGTGGAAAAGGCGCTCGGCCGTCCTGCCATTCGCAAGATGCTGGCGATGCAGAAGGGTGATGTGCCGCGTACCTTCGCGGCCCCCGATCTGCTCGTCGCGCTGACGGACTACAAACCGGATACGACCTTGGAGGTCGGCGTCAAGGCCTTCGTCGACTGGTATCTCGACGTGCGCGGTGAACTCGACACCTAGAGTATTTCCGTTTTTCTTCGAATCACGGAAATGCTCTATCTCTCTGTTTTCACGCAATTCCGGACGCAAAACCGCTGCGCACTTTTGCTGAAATTGCTCTAGGTGCGGACGATCTTTGGCCGGATCGGCCTAGGATCTGGCTAAGTGTCAGCGAAGAAACGCAACTGCCTGCATGGCCTCGACCGCCGTCGAAAACACGTAACCGACGACAATGGTGAGGCTCTGCGAATAGGTCTTGAGCCGGTAGCCCTCGCCCTCGACGGTCGCGGGGCTGCGCAGGACGAAAGGAACGCCTGGGCGCACGAAACCGGCGCGTGTCGTCAACGGAACTTCCGGTGAATGGCCGATGGCGGAGGTGTACATCAGGTCGCGGGCAAGGCTGGCTGGGCCGATGGCGAAGGCCGGCTCGGCAGCGGCGGTGATGGTCAGAGTCAAGGCGATGGCGGCAAGAGTTCTGTGCATGTCGAAGTCCCCGTTTGCGGATCGGCGGGCTTTCGGTTTGCCCGGCTCCAAACGATCGATGCGTCTGTCCACGCCTCGGTCGCTTTCATGAGACCACTCTACACATCAGTATTTTCAGGGCTTTTAAGCGGATCGGTCAAATTTTACGAAATTTGACTTTCTGTCCGGAAGGGCTCGGGACGCACAAGGAAATATGTCTGCCGGACTGCAGGCCAACAACGCAACATCAGAAAACGTGTCGATGACCTGGACGCTGCATCGCAGTCTACAGAATGCGATCCAGCTTCTTGTTGAGGTGTAGGTTCGGCATCAATCCTGCGCTTTGCGCAGCGTGATAGGATTCTCGCGCCGCATCGAACGAGATCGACCACATGATGGCGCTGAGCAGCAGCGCGATGATATAAATCTGAATACGCATCGAACCGGCGATACGGAAAGAGCAAGGCAGTTTTGTGTCAAAACATAGCCACAGGTATCACAAAAAGTGGCACTTCTTTTGTTTCGCGGCCGGCGGGCGCCAGACATATTAGTGTCGTGAAAATTAGCGATATTGTATCGCTACCTGTTAGCAGCCGACCCCGAGGCTTGGTTCCTCTTCACACTCCGAGAACCCTGAGAGGTCCGTTCTCCACGGGCCTCTTTGCCTTCTTTCCGGAACAGCTGAGATCGCCCGATCCGATAGACGCTGAACGGCGCATCTCGATCCCAATCAGGCACGCGTCCCGCCATGAGCGATGTCACGTTACTTTAGTATCGTTAGCCTATATGTGTTGAACTTGGCGCAACCGACGATAGAGTTGGTTCACTCGAGATCTGGGGCTGCGCATGCGTGCAGAGCCAATTGCCCCGGCAACGGGCGGCATGGCCGGTGCATGCGATCTTCATCGTCATCGCGGATGCAATCATGGTCTGAGCAAACAACGGGCGGGAGGCAGGCATGGGAAGGATTACCAAGGCAGGCGCATGGTGCAACGGCGAAGTCGCCTACCTCGCCTGGATGGCTGACGGCCCGATTGCCGATTGCCTCGGCTTCATGATCAGCCGCATACACGAGACCGGGCCGGAGGCCGGAGCCCGGCGCATCCTGCCGACCTGGATCGCTTTTACCGACCAGTCGAATCCCGACTGGCTGGAGCAGGACAGTTCGGTCTGGCCGATCCAGCAATATCAATGGCGCGACCTGACGCTGCGCCGCTCCCGCGACGAGGCGACCGTTCGGCCGATCGATTTCAGGATTCACTACGAAATTACGCCGGTCGGCCTCGCAGGCCCCGGCCGGAAACCGGTTCCCGCCTCCGACACCGCCCCCTATCGCGATGAAAACGGCAAGCCGCCTTATGTGGGGCCACCACGGCCGCTCTTTTTTCTGGACGCGCCCTTCAAGACCGAGAGCATCGACGTCACCCATGATTTCCCGGGCGGCGGCGCCATCAAGGCGACCTATACCAACGGCATCCTTTCGACGCAGAACCTGCTGCGCCAGCTGGAAAAGGTTCAGGGCGTCAAGCCGGAGAATATTGCCCCCGGCCCGGCGATGCGTGTTACCGAAGGCCTGCTGAAGACGCTGAAGGCGCACATCCCGAAGAAGGGCGATCCGATCCGCCTGTTCCTGACCGCCGATGTGCTGAGCTTCCTGACAGTGCTGATCGACCGCGCCGAGACGGGCAACGGCGAGCTCTATCTCGCGCTCTACGAGCTGCACGATCCCGAACTGATCCAGCGGCTGACGGCACTGGTCAAGGCCGGCAAGGCGCATGTGATCCTTTCCACCTCGGGCTCGACCGATCTCAACAAGAAGGGCGACCCGCTGCCGAGGAAAGCGGTCGTCCGGGACACCGGCAACCATGATGCACGCATCGGCCTCCATGCCGCTGCTCCCTCGGCAGAGCGCATGCAGGATCGCCTCTTCAACAACAACAGCCATATCGGCCACAACAAGTTCGCCGTCTATGTCGAGGGTGGCGTCGCGCGAGCCGTGATGACCGGCAGTACCAACTGGACCGAAACCGGCCTCTGCACCCAGTCGAACAACGTCATCCTGATCGAGGACAAGAATGTCGCCGCCCGTTTCCTCGCCTATTGGAAACTTTTGCGGGACGACCCGCAGCCTGTGGGCGTTCCGCTGACGGCTTCCAACCATGGTGAGACCGCCGAGGGCTTTGCCCCGAGCAAGGGCGTGCAGGGCACCGCCCTGCGCCAGGCGAATGCCGCGCCGACCGGACCGATGAAGCTGAAGGACGGGAAGACCACCGTCGAAATCCTGTTTTCACCCAACACCAAGGCGCAGACCAAGAACAAGACTTCGCCGACACCCGTCGATCTCAGCCGCGTCTATTCGCTGATGGAGCATGCCGACAGCGCCATCCTGTTCCTCACCTTCTATCCTGGTGTGCGCGGCGAACAGAACGTCATCGGCCAGGCAGCGGAGCTTGCCGTCAAGCGGCCGGACCTGCTCGTCCAGGGCGCGATCAGCAATCCGGCGGCACTGCCGCCGGCAAGACCCGGTGAACCCACAACCTATGTCCATCAGCCGGATGGCGAGGTCAGGGACCTGCCGCAGCGGGCGATCTGGTGGCCGGACGGCGATACCGGCCGTGTCGTCATGGTGCGCGCAGCGGCCATCTCCGCCCAGTTCGGCGATCTTCGTCCCGAATTGCTGAGCGCAGGCCACGCGATCATCCACGACAAGATCGTCGTCATCGACCCGCTCCATCCCGACAATTGCACCGTCATCACTGGCAGCCACAACTTGGGTTACAAGGCCTCCTACCAGAACGACGAGAACCTGCTGATCGTCCGCGGCAACCAGTCGCTCGCCGTCGCCTATGCGATCCACATTCTCGACGTCTATGACCACTACGTCCTGCGCGCCAAGCTGCAGGAGGAATTGCGCCAGTCGCTGATCGCCACGGGCCGGGCGCCCAAGACGGAATCGGGTGGCTTCCTCAACGCCAAGGCAAGCTGGCAAGGGCGATGGTTTGCCCCCGCCAAGGCTCCGTCGAGCCGGGATTACTTCCTCGGCCTCTGATCGCCACCCAAGCATTGCGTCCATCGAATTGGTTCATGCCTTCGCATCAGCGAAGGCATTATAACAGCTACTCTCAAAATATATCAATCGATTGACTTATTTTGGTGTCAATGTTATAAAATTGCCATGACCCAAGAACACGACAACCAGCCACCGGCCTCCGCCCGTGCAGAGATCGCACGCCAGAAGATGCTGTCCGCCGCCCTCGACGTCTTCGGCCGTTATGGCTTCGACGGCGCCTCGACGCGCCAGCTCACGGAAGCGGCCGGCGTCAACCTGCAGGCCATCCCCTATTACTTCGGCAGCAAGGAAGGCCTCTACATAGCCACGGCCGAATATCTGATGATGCGGATCAATACGCATGTCGGTGACATGAGGGCGCGCGTCGGCGCGCATCTGCTGGCGCTCGATGCTGCGGGTGAACAGCTGAGCGAAGCTGAGGCCCGCCATTTCCTGACCGAGATTTTGCAGACCATGGTGACGCTGTTTGTCGGCAGGGAATCCGAATCCTGGGCGCGCTTTCTGATCCGCGAGCAGATGGAGCCGACAGAAGCCTTCACACGGGTCTATCAGGGCCTCATGCGTCCGATGATCGAGATGGGCCGGCGGCTGATCGGCGCCATCCTTCGTGAGGATCCCGCCTCGGAACATGTGCGCCTGCGCACCTTCACCCTTCTCGGCAGCATCCTCGTCTTTCGCGTCGCCCATGCAGCCGTGCTCGCCCAGATGGAGTGGGATGGCGTCGGCCCGGAACAGGTGGAAACGGTGCGCGGCCTGGCCGCAGAGCTGGTCGATGCCATCGGCCCGCTGAAAGGAAGTGCCGCATGAAACGCATCCTTCCGATCGCCATCCTTCTTCTCGTTGCAGCCGGTGCCGCCGCCTGGTGGTACGCCCTGCCCGAAAAGCTCGGCTGGTGGCCTGAGGCTAGCCGCGAATTCGTCCTTTACGGCAATGTTGATATCCGCCAGGTCTCGCTCGGCTTCCGCGTCAGCGGCCGCCTCGCCGAACTCCATGCCGACGAGGGCGACGTCATCAAAAGCGGTACGGTTCTGGCAAAGCTCGATGCAGCTCCTTATGAATTCGCGGTCCGCTCGGGCGAGGCCAATGCCGCAGCCCTTCAGGCGACGCTCGACAAGCTGAAGGCCGGTCCGCGGCCGACCGAGATCGCCCAGGCGCGCGCCGCCTATGACGAAAGCATCGCCGATCTCCGCAATGCCAACCTCGCCTATGACCGCGCCCGCCAGCTGCGCCCGCAGGGCACGATCTCCGAGGCGAGCCTCGACCAGGCGACCGCCGCAAGGGCGATGGCCGCGGCACGCTCCGATTCTGCCAACGAGGCACTGAAACTGCTGCTGGAAGGCTCCCGTGTCGAGGACATCGCCGCCGCCGACGCCCAGCTGAAGGCGGCTCAGGCAACACTCGCCTCCGCCCGCACTTCGCTCGATGATACCGAGCTGCGCGCCCCGAACGACGGCGTCATCCTCTCGCGCGTGCGGGAAAATGGCGCGATCGTCTCGCCGGCGGACACCGTCTTCGTGTTGTCTCTGACCGAACCTGTCTGGGTGCGCAGCTATGTCGCCGAGCCTGATCTCGGCCGCATCCATCCCGGCATGAAGGTTTCTGTCGCCTCCGATACGGCGTCCGACAAGCCCTATGAAGGCACGATCGGCTTCATCTCGCCGGTCGCCGAATTCACCCCGAAATCGGTGGAGACGCCGGAGCTCCGGACCGACCTCGTCTATCGCCTGAGGATCGTCATCGACAAGCCCGGCCCGGATCTGCGCCAGGGCATGCCGGTCACCGTGCGCTTTTCCACGCCGACGGCGAGCGGACAATGACTGCCGCCGAGACCGGCCGGGACGACAAGCCGCTCGTCCGGATCGACGGCGTCACCAAGCGCTTCGGCACCGCGCCGGCCGCCCTTGACGCCGTCTCCGGCGTTATCGGCAGCGGCGCAATCACCGGCCTCGTCGGCCCTGATGGCGCCGGCAAGACAACGCTGATCCGCCTGATGACCGGTCTGATGCTGCCCGATACGGGAACGGTGGAGGTTCTCGGCTTCGATACCAGGAAGAATGCCGCCGGCATCCAGGCGGCGATCGGCTACATGCCCCAGCGCTTCGGTCTCTATGAGGACCTTTCGGTACAGGAAAACCTCAATCTTTACGCTGATCTGCGCGGCTTGCCGAAGAGCGAACGTGCCAGTGCTTTCGACGAGCTGCTCACCTTCACCGATCTCAAGCGTTTCACCGGCAGACTGGCGGGCAAGCTCTCCGGCGGCATGAAGCAGAAGCTCGGCCTTGCCTGCGCGCTTCTGAAAAAGCCGCGCCTGTTGCTGCTCGACGAGCCGGGCGTCGGCGTCGATCCGATCTCGCGCCGCGACCTCTGGCAGATGGTTGAGAACCTGACGAAGGAAGGCATCGGCGTGCTTTGGTCGACCGCCTACCTGGACGAAGCGGAAGCCTGCGACCATGTGCTGCTGCTCAACCAAGGAAAGCTGCTGTTTTCGGGAAAACCGGCTGACATGACCGGCCGCGTCAACGACAGGGTCTTCCGGGTCACGGGCATTACAGGGCGCCGCCGTCAGGTGCTCGCCGGACTTCTGCAAGCCGATGGCGTCATCGACGGCGTGATCCAGGGCGAGGCGATCCGCCTCGTCGCCGCCAAGGACAAGAAACCGGATATCGGTTCGGTCGGCGATGGCGCGACGCTCACCCCTGCCCCCCCGCGTTTCGAGGATGCCTTCATCGACATGCTGGGCGGTGGTCCTGGTGGCCGCTCGAGGCTGGCAGAGGCGCAGGAGCCGACGAAGGGCGATGACGACCGGCCGGTGATCGAGGCCAAGGGACTGACCAAGCGCTTCGGCGATTTCACCGCAGCCGATAGTATCAGCTTCGAAATCCGCCGCGGCGAGATCTTCGGCCTGCTCGGCCCGAACGGCGCCGGCAAGTCCACCACCTTCAAGATGCTCTGTGGCCTGCTGAAGCCGACCGGCGGCGAAGGCCGTGTTGCTGGTTTCGATCTTCGCCGAGATGCCGCCGGAGCCCGCAACCAGCTCGGCTACATGGCGCAGAAATTCTCGCTCTACGGCGATCTGACCGTCATGCAGAACCTCGAATTCTTCTCTGGTGTCTATGGGCTTCGCGGAAAACATCGGCGCGAACGCATCGATCTCATGGCCGGCATCTTCGATTTCGGCCGCCATCTCGGCCAGCCGGCCAAGGACCTGCCACTCGGCCTGAAGCAGCGGTTGGCGCTCGCCTGCGCCGTCATGCACGAGCCGCGCGCCCTCTTCCTCGACGAACCGACATCAGGCGTCGATCCCATCACCCGGCGCGAATTCTGGACGCATATCAATGCGCTGGTCGAAAAGGGCGTCACCGTGCTCGTCACCACCCATTTCATGGACGAGGCGGAATATTGCGACCGCATCTCGCTGATCTACCGCGGCCGCTCGATTGCGCTCGGCTCGCCCGATGAATTGAAGGCCCGGGTCGCGACCAAGGAGCAGCCGGACCCAACGATGGAGGATGCTTTCATCGCCCTCGTGCAGCAATCGGAAGCGGAGGATGCCGCATGAGCGCCTCTTCCGGCAGGCTTCGGCGTCTTTCAGCCCTGGTGCGCAAGGAAAGCTTCCAGGCGATCCGCGATCCGAGCAGCATCCTCATCGCCTTCGTGCTGCCGTTGATCCTGCTCTTTCTCTTCGGCTACGGCGTCTCGCTCGATACCACCCGCACGCGCATCGGCCTCGTGACCGAGGAGATGACGCCGCTGACGCAGGATCTGTCGGCCAGTTTCCAAGCCTCGCGCTATTTTGATGTCGCCATGGGACGCGACCGCCGTCTGTTCGAGGAAGACCTCGTGCTCGGCAAGGTGCGCGGCATCGTCGTCATTCCGGCCGACTTCACCACGCGCTACACCGCCGGCAACCGCCCCGATATCCAGGTGATCGTCGACGGCTCCGATCCGAACACCGCGAATTTCGTGCAGAATTATGCCCAGGGCGCCGTCGCCAACTGGGAGCGGCAGAGGCAGGCGGACGTCGCCTTACATAGTCCTGCCATCTCGGTCGAGCAACGCTTCTGGTTCAATCCCGAACTGACCAGCCGCAATTTCCTCGTGCCGGGCTCGATCGCCATCGTCATGACGCTGGTCGGCACGCTTTTGACCTCGCTCGTCGTCGCTCGCGAATGGGAGCGCGGCACAATGGAGGCGATGATGGCGACGCCGGTGACGGCGGTCGAATTGCTCGCAGGCAAGATCCTGCCCTATTTCTTGCTCGGCCTCACCTCGATGACGCTCTGCGTGCTGCTTGCGGTCTTCCTCTTCGGCGTGCCGTTCCGCGGCTCCGTCGCCGCCCTTTATGCACTGTCGGCCGCCTTCCTGGTCCCGGCGCTCGGCCAGGGCCTGTTGATCTCGACGGCAACGAAGAACCAGTTCCTCGCCTCGCAGCTGGCACTGATCTCGGCCTTCCTCCCAGCCTTCCTGCTTTCTGGATTCCTCTTCGAGATCAATTCCATGCCGGTAGTGATCCAGTGGATCACCTTCATTGTTCCGGCGCGTTACCTGATCCCCAGCCTGCAGACGGTGTTCCTCGCCGGCGACATTTGGCCGATGTTCGCAAAGGCAATCGGCGTGATGCTGACGATCGGCGCTATCATGTTCGTGCTTGCGGCCCGCAGCACCAGAAAGAGGATCGGCTGAGATGTGGACAAGGCTTTACGCCCTGATCGTCAAGGAACTGCTCGCCGTGCTGCGCGACCCCAAGGGCCGCGCTATCCTGATCGGCCCGCCGATCATGCAGCTTCTCGTTTTCTCCTATGCGGCGACACTCGAGGTTCGCAATGTCGACGTCCTGATCCTCAACCGCGACAGCGGCCACTGGGGCCAGGAACTGATCGAGCGCATCGATGGCTCGCCGACTTTCCGGAAGATCGAGATCGCCTCCAGCCAAGCGGAGGTCCGCGTGGCGATCGACAACCAGACGGCCATTGCCGCCGTCGAGATCGGCCCTGACTTTTCGCGCAATATCGAGGCGGGAGCGCCGGCCGACCTGCAGATGGTGCTTGATGGCCGTCGCTCCAACGCCTCGCAGATCGTCGCGGGCTATCTCTCGCAGATCGGTGCAGCGCTCGCTGCCGAGACCCCGGCAGGCAAACGCGCCGGCGCCGATATCGTCTCGACCGTGCCGCGCAACTGGTTCAACCCGAACCTCACCTATCAATGGTTCATGGTGCCAAACCTGATCGCTAGCATTGCGCTGCTGATCGGCCTGATCGTCACGGCGCTGTCGATCGCCCGCGAACGCGAGCTCGGCACCTTCGACCAGTTAATGGTCTCGCCGCTCCGCATCCACGAGATCCTGATCGGCAAACTGATCCCGCCGATGATGATCGGCCTCTTCCACATCACCGTCTATATCCTGGCCGCCGTCTTCCTCTTTGAGGTGCCGCTGCGCGGCTCGCTCTTCCTGCTTTACGGCAGCGCAATCTTCTATCTCGGCTCGGTCGCCGGCCTTGGCCTCTTCATCTCGGCGCTGTCGATGACGCAGCAGCAGGCGATCCTCGGCGCCTTCCTTTTCATGGTTCCGGCCATGCTGCTCTCAGGCTTTGCGACGCCGATCGAGAACATGCCGGGGTGGTTGCAGCCGGTGACCCTGATCAATCCGCTGCGCTATTTCCTGGTGATCGTCAAAGGCGTCTTCCTTAAGGATATTCCGCTGAGCGAGGTGGTGAACCAGACGATTCCGCTGGCGCTGATCGCCACTGTTACGCTCAGCGCCGCCGCCTGGCTCTTCCGCCGGCGGCTGGAATAACGGCCCCAACCCCGGCTTCCGCCGCCTCACATAATGTGAACCGGCCTTCCAAAGCGTGACTCTCCCCTGCTGGAA
This sequence comes from Rhizobium beringeri, assembly GCF_004306515.1. Taxonomy (NCBI): domain Bacteria; kingdom Pseudomonadati; phylum Pseudomonadota; class Alphaproteobacteria; order Hyphomicrobiales; family Rhizobiaceae; genus Rhizobium; species Rhizobium beringeri. Next base: position 3,227,887 of record NZ_SILG01000001.1, read on the forward strand.
CCTCGGATTGGCGTGGTCGTTACCCAAACGCAACCCCAGCAAAGGAGAAGCAAAATGTACAAGGTCCTACTTGTCTCCAGCGCCCTTGCGCTGTCGTCACTTGCAACCAATGCGCTCGCTGATGGAGCCGTGACCGGTGCAGCCGGTGGTGCCATCACCGGCGCAATCGTCGGCGGACCCGTGGGTGCTGCCATTGGCGGTGTGGCCGGCGGTGTCGCCGGTGCCGTTGTCGATCCGCCGCCGCGCGAGGTCGTCACCTATGTCCAGCAGCAGCCGGCCCCGACCGCCTCCGTGGTGGTCCAGGAACCGATCGTCGTCGGTAAGCCGCTTCCGGCAGACGTCGTCGTGACGCCGGTGCCTGACAATCCGAAATATGCCTATACGGTCATCAACAATCAACGCGTGATTGTCGAACCCCGCACCCACCGTGTGGTGCAGGTCATAGAATAATCAGGCAACCGAAGCCGCCTGTTGCGGCTCGGCAACTTCCGGCCCCGCTTCGGCGGGGCTTTTTTTCGTGCGCTCGCGCCACCTGCCGATCAGCGAGAACAGTACAACAAGTTGCCGTGGCAACGTAAACCCCTGTGGCAGCGCCTCTATGGGAATTCGGTCGCCGTAAAGCTTGCCCTGTTTGAGCGATAGAATATGCATGCTGGAAAGCACGAGCCGATCCTCCATCCTGATTGATGGGATCAACGTGGCCGAAGTGACGAGGCTGGGTCCTTAAAGTCCGACTAAAAGCTGCAAAAACTTGCAAAAGCCTATGGCCGCGGACGCATCCCGGCGCGCGCCAGCCCTTCCAGAACCGGCGCAAAACGCTGGGGATTCTTGGCCGGCTGACCCGCCAGAATGCCTTCCAGCGTCACATCAGGTGCAATCGCCTCGAGCGCATGCAGGAATTGCCACGCCTGCTCCATATTGCCGAGATGCGCGTGTGCGGCGATCAGCATCCAATAGGTCGGGTCGAAATGGGCGTTCAGCGCCAGCGAACGTGACGCGTGTGAAATTGCAGCCTCGTAATTGCCGCGGAAGATTTCGGCCATGGCGATGCCCGTCAGCGAAAAACGCGCATCCGGATCGCGGGGTCCCAATCTCACGGCACGATGTAGGCGCTCGAGCGCCTGATCGATATCGCCACAGTGCAAGGCTGCAATTCCCGAGCATGCCGCGACCATAAGATCGTTGGGATTGGCGGCTGCGGCGGCCTCCAGCACAGCCATGCCGCCTTCATAATCCTTGCCCGTCTGCAGCAATGCCATGCCGCAATGGACCATCACGCGGGGATCGCCTGCCGAATGCTGAAGTCCACGACGGGCAAGACTGATGCATTCCGCCTTGTCGTCCTTCCCGAGTCGCGGCCAACCCATGGTAATGCGATGTTCGAGCGCCCATGCGGCATGCGAAAGCAGCATCGCATTTTCCGGCTCCATGGCGAGCGCCTCCTGCAGCAAGGCATAGGCGACGGCGTTGTTTTCGATCGACTCGTCGATGATCGCGGCAAGGGCACGCAGATCGAGATCGTAAACTGCCGGACTGTTCGGCCTGTCGCGTCGTGACCTCTGGATTTCGGCGATCTCGATCGCCGGCTCGACGATCGAGGCGACGCGTTCCGTGATACGGTCCTGGAAGGCGAAGATGTGGCTTATGCCGTCTTCAAAATGATCGGCCCAGAGATTGGTCGCCGCCACGCCATCGACCAGCTGCACATTGATACGCACCTGCGCGCCTTCCCGCCGGATGCTGCCTTCGAGCACGTAGCGTACTCCCAGCTCCGCCGCCACCTGTCGCACATCGATGCTGCGTCCTTTGTAAATAAAGGCGGAATGGCGCGAGACGACCGAAAAGGAGCGGAAGCGCGCAAGGGCCGTGATGATCTCCGTCACCACGCCATCGGCAAAATAATCCTGGTCGACTTCGCCCCCGAGATTGACGAAGGGAAGAACCGCGACGGAAGGCGGCTGCGGCGCCACGGGCGCCATCCCGGCATCGTCCTGGCGCGGCAGGCGATAACCAACCCTGGGAACCGTGACGATCCACTCCGTGCCATCGGGCCTTGCGCCGAGAATCTTCCTGAGCGCGGCAATCTGAACCGTGAGGTTGCCTTCCTCCACGGCAAGCCCCGTCCAGGCCCTGTCCATCAGATCCGCCTTGGTGACGACGCGGCCCTCAGCCTCCAGCAGCATGCCGAGCAGAGCTGCCGGCCGTGGTCCCGTCGCAACGGACTTCCCTTCCCGCCACAGGCTTCCTGTCACGGGATCGTAAACGAACGGACCGAAGGAGAGCCTCGAGCTGCCCATGCAGAAGCATAGCGTGAAATTCTCGCAAACTGAAAGCGGATCGACGCGCTGATGCGTTGCAAAAGCCGCCGTCGGAACGGCGGCTTGGCAGTGAAGCAGGATCAGACCTTCAGCTCGCGCCGTTCGCGCTCGGTCACCATTGCAAGATCGAGCACCTTCTGCAGGTTGGCAGCGTGACGGAAGTTCGGATCCGGCTGGACGCCGCTTGCCACGGCCTCGGCAAAACGCTCGTAGTTGGTCGCCACCGGTTCAACCTCGATCTTCGTCCAGGTGGCAGTTTCGACATCCTCGCCGAGGCAGCCATGCAGCTCGGAACCGGTGGGACGATGGATGACCTCAAGGCTGCCCCGCTCGCCATAGATACGCAGCTTCAACTCGTTCAGATGCCCTGTCGCCCAGCGGCTGGCATGGATGACACCAAGCGCGCCATTGGCGAAGTCGACAGACATGGTGAAGCTGTCATTGGCATCGAGCAGATATTCGCCGATCTGGCCGCCCGGCGCCTTGTTGAAGGTCTTCAGCCGCGCAAAGACGTGGTCGATGTCGGTCGCCGCACCATAGGCGGCGAAATCCAGAATATGGATGCCGACGTCGCCGAGCACGCCGTTCGAACCATGGCCGGTGGAAAGCCGCCACAGCCAGGTGGATTCCGTGCGCCAGTCGCCCCAGGCGCGTGACACCAGCCAGCTCTGGAGATAGGAGGCTTCCACATGTCTGATCGTGCCGAGCTCACCGGCGAGCACCATCTCACGGGCGCGCTGCAGCGGCGCGACGTTGCGATAGGTGAGGTTCACCATGTTGATGACGCCGGCCTTTTCGGCCGCCTCCGTCATCTCCAGCGCTTTCGCATAGTTCTCCGCCAGCGGCTTTTCGCAGAAGACGTGCTTGCCCGCAGCAATCAGCGCCATCGTCGTCGGGTGATGGATGCGGTCGGGCGTGACATTTGTCGCCGCATCGAATTCACCCCAGGCGATCGCCTCTTCCAGCGAAAGAAACCGCTTTTCGATGTTGAACTTGTCCGCGAAGGCCGAAAGCCGCTCGGGATCGGTGTCGACGGCGCCGACCACAGTCACGCCGTCGATGAGAGGGAAGCGGGCGAGCTGGTTTTTCGCCATCACGCCCGTGCCAAGAACGAGTAGTCGCATGGGTGCTCCTCAGCGGTAACCGGCTTCGCCGGCCTGGTGCAGTCTCGGGCCGCGTTCGACGATTGGCTCCAGTGCTTTTTCTACCGGCACATTTGGAGCATCGGTAATGCCAGTCAACGACCCCTCAGGGTTATAGGCCCACTTCACGCCGTTGATCAGCACCTTCTGGACATTGACGTCGTGATAGGTCGGATAGGTCTCGTGGCCGGGGCGGAAATAGAAGATGTTACCGGCGCCGCGCCGCCAGGTCAGGCCCGATCGGAATACTTCGCCGCCCTGGAACCAGGAGATGAACACCGTTTCGAGCGGTTCCGGCACCGAGAACTGCTCGCCGTACATTTCCTCGTTCTCGAGCTCGAAATGCTCGCCGATACCGGCGGCGATCGGATGGCGCTGGTTGATTGTCCACAGACGCTCGCGTTCGCCCGCCTCGCGCCATTTCAGCGCGCAGGGTGTGCCCATCAGCCGCTTGAAGATCTTGGAGAAATGGCCGGAATGCAGCACCAGCAGGCCCATGCCTTCCCAGACGCGCTTGGCAACCCGCTCGACAACGACGTCGGAGACCGCGCCGTGATCCTTGTGGCCCCACCAGGTCAGCACATCGGTTTCGGCAAGGCGGGCTTCGCTGAGGCCGTGTTCCGGCTCCTGCAGCGTCGCTGTCGTCGCCGAGATACTTGGATCGGCATTCAGTGCGTTGGCGATCGTCGTGTGCATGCCTTCGGGATAGATGCCCCGGACGACGTCATTGGTATTCTCGTGGATATTCTCTCCCCAGACGACGGTGCGAATGGCCATGATGTGCTCCTGTAGAACCTGGAAATATCGATAGGCGGGAAGGCAGGATTCAAAGCGCTTTGGAAAACGGCGCTGGCTGCGCCTCGTCTCCTCCACGTTCAAAGAACACATAGACCTTTGTCAGTATTTTGACAAAGGGGAAAATTTGCCGGCCGGAGACGGAGAATCCGCCTGCCAATATTACAGCAATATCAATGCGAAACGGATTTCGAGAATAGATTGACGACCACAACGCCTGTTATGATCAGCCCGAGCCCGACGATTGCCGGCAGGTCGAGGCGCTGCTTGAAGAGGACCAGGCCGACCGAGGAAATCAGCACGATTCCCAAAGCGCTCCAAATCGCGTAGGCGATACCGACCGGAATGCTTTTCAAGGTCAGCGACAGGCAATAGAAGGCAGCCGCATAACAGGCGACGACGAGTACCGTCGGCCCGATGCGGGTGAATTGCTGCGACAGCTGCAGCGCGGTCGTACCGATGACTTCGAGCACGATGGCTGCAAACAGCAGCCCGTAGACGGCGGCCTGGCTCATGGCGAATTCCTTTTCGAATTACTTGCCGGTCAGTTCGACAAGGCGATCGATGAGATCCCGCCTCAGAGCGCCGTTGATATCATGGCTTTCCAACGTATCTGCGAACCAAAGTCCGTCGGCGGCGAAACGCACGACGTGTGCGTCGAGGGAGGAGTCGGTGCCGATATATTCCTCAGCCCGCGCCTGCACCCATTGGCGCCAGCGAAGACGCAGCCGGGGTTCGGCAAGAAGCGCGATCGTCACCTGCGTCCAATTCCGGGATTCGTCGGGACGTTCCTTGAGACCGGATACGGCCCTGAGATAGGCGCGGGTGAAGCGGCCCTGCGGTAGCGGATCGCCGCGCATCAGTTCTTCGATATCGGCGTCGAACTTTTCGAGCAGGCTCTCGAACAGGGCGTCGAGCAGCGCATTCTTCGTCGGGAAGTGATGCAGCAGCCCACCCTTGCTGACGCTGGACGCGGCGGAAACCGCATCGAGCGTGACGGCGGCCATGCCTTCGCTGGCAGCAAGGCGCGCTGCGACCTCCAGCAACTGCTGGCGCACGAGGACGGGCTGCTTCTTGCGATGATGAGCGTTCGACATGAAAGTAAAAGATACCGTCCGGACGGTTTTGTCAAGGAGAATCGGCCGCAACCCCTACGTTGCCAGCATTATGCGCGAAATGCCGCGGCACCTTGATGACAGTTGCGATCATTTTCCGCCCGGTGCATGAAGGGCCTGGGGATTAGGATGGTATGGGATGGTTTCGTGACGGAGAAGGTCATCACACTCTATGAGGCGATCGGCGGCGATCCTGTCGTACGGGCGCTGACGCACCGCTTCTACGAGCTGATGGACAGGCTGCCGGAGGCGAGAAACGTGCGCGCCTTGCATCCGCCGAGCCTTACCGGCAGTGAAGAGAAATTCTACGAATATATGAGCGGTTATCTCGGCGGCCCGCCGCTCTATACCGATAAGCGCGGTCATCCGCGCCTGCGCAGCCGCCATTTCGTCGCCGAGATCGGTCCTGTCGAGCGCGACGAATGGCTGCTCTGCTTCCGCCGCGCCCTGGACGAGACGATCGCAAGCCAAGCGCTGTGCGATCTCATCTGGGCGCCGGTCGAACGGCTCGCCTACCATATGCAGAACAGGGCCCCTGACAACAAGGAACAACCATGAGCTTGAACGCGCGTCTGGAACCGGTGCTCTATCTCTTTGCCGGCCTGTTGGGCGTAGCCGGCGTGGCGCTTGCCGCCCTTGCTGCCCATGGCGGCGGCGAGACCAATCTTGCGGCATCCGCATCTGCCATGTGCCTTGCCCATGCCCCTGCCCTGCTGGCATTGGCTCTCGGCAGTGCCAGGCTCGGAACCGCCTGGCTGGCCGGTTTTCTGATGATTGTCGGAACGCTGCTTTTTGCGGGCGATCTCGTCACCCTGCGCTTTACCGGCTCCGGCCTCTTCCCCTATGCCGCGCCGACCGGCGGCTGGGCGATGATGCTTGGCTGGCTGGCCGTTGCGGCAGGCGCTGTCTTCCGCGTCAGGGCATAGAGCATTTCCGTTTTCTCCGAGTCACGGAATTGCTCAATGTTTTGTTTTGCGCAATTCCGGGTGCAAAATCGCTGCGCAGTTTTGCCGGAGTTGCTCTAATTACCCGGCTGCGGCACACGGCCGAAGCGCAGGAGATTGCCGTGCGGATCATGGATGTAGAACTCCTCCATGTTCCATGGTCGCACCTCGATATCGCTCAGGCGCTCGACGCCTCTTTCGCGATATTCCGCATGAAGAGCGCCGATGCCGCCGCCACGGAGATAGACGGAGCTGTTCTGGCAAAGCGTGACATCCTGCGTCCGCCAGAAGTGCAGCTCCATGTCGTCGCGCCGCAGGATGAGATAATCGGCCGCCTGATAGACGATCTCGGCAAAGCCGAGCGCATCGCGGTAGAAGGCAAGCGTCTCATCGATATCGAGCGACGGCAGGACCGGCAGAACCTCGATGCGATCCGGCCCTTCGTTCATATGCTGTCGACGACGTTGAAGCCTTCGAAGACCGGCGGTCCCTTGTAGATCGCCTTATGATCGCCGGCATTGCGGTGCGCTGCGCGAAAACTCTCGGACTTCGTCCAGTTCTGGAAATCCGCTTCGCTTTTCCAGACCGTATGCGAGGAATAGAGCGTATAGCCTTCCTCGTCGTTGACCTTGCCGCGCAGCAGGCGGAATTCGACGAAACCGGGCACCTCGGGCAGGCTTGAATCGCGGTTGCGCCAGACCGCCTCGAAATCACCTTCGCCCCCGGTTGCCACCTTGAAGCGGTTCATTGCGATATACATGAAATCTCCTTACGCCTTCCTTTTGCCCGCCCTTGCCACACGCGAGGGAAAGGCGAGAACATTATCGCCGTTTGCCGCCGCCGGGCCAAGCGGTCTTGTTGCCGCCTCTCCGGGCATGCGCGCTTCCCAGGTCGGAAAGAACATCACATTCTGGTAGATCTGCTGGCGTTCGGCATGCTGCTGGAAAAGCTCGTAGAGTTCGGGCACGAGGCCCTCGCCTGTCTGGGCGGCAAGCTTGTGCAGGCCGATCATGGTGAAGCCGTCGGGGCGCTGGTCGTTCATCGGGAATTGTCTCGTTCGTTCATCGTCTGCAGCGCACGCTCCAGGCTGGACTTGCTGCCGTTGCGAAGCGGGATGAAGGCCTTGCCGAACTTCTTGCAGCCGGTCTTCACGCGCAGGCAGGCATCGTGGCTGATACAGTCGATCGGGCAGAACACGCAGTCGACCGAGGGAAGGACGGTATCGATGCGGGAAACCGCTTCGCGTAAGCCGCCGTCGTGATGAATGAGCTCGGCACCGAAATTGCTGCAGATCTGGCGAAGATGCGCCACCTGGCAGTCGCGGCCGCCGACATAGAGGAAACTGCGGCCATCCAGTTTGGATCGCCCGGAGGATGCCTGACCGGCGCCCTCGCCCGCGCTGTCGCGGACCTCCCGGTTCGAACCCTTCTTGCCCTTGCGAGCCATATACCACCCGTTCGCTCGTTGATCGTCACACGATTCCTGCGTGTGCGGGTGGACCTTATTAAACTTGATTTTTAGAGTAAAGTATAAAGTTGATTATTTTTATCATATTTAATTCCTCCCGATCTCGAAGACCTGCGTGAAGCTCATCGAGATTCCGCCTGGAGGCGGACTGAAGGGCGATGCTCGCCGCACAGCGTCGGCAGCCGCCTGATCGATCTCCGGAACGCCCGAACTTCTGGAGATGACAGCAGAGACAAGATTACCGCTTCCAGCGATGGTCAGCGTCACTCCGGCCGTCCCACTAACATTCTTCGGCTCGCGAAGGGCGCGCCGGATGCGTGCACGAACCTTTCCGCCATAGTTGGCGCGGGCGGCTGTGCCTACCCCGTTATTATTACTGGCGGCTTGCGAATTGCGGTCTGACTGGGCTGACGGATCGCCTTCAGCAACGCCCCGCTGTGAATCCTGCTGCCCTTCGCCCTGCGAACCTGCCGCCTTCCGTGGCGGACGCTTCTTCTCGACCGGTTTCGGCTTTTCCTGCGTCACCTTCGGCTTCGGCGCAGGCGTAACGACCTTCTGAGGCTGCTCCGGCTCCGGCTGAACTTCAGTGGTTTCGACATGCTTCACCTCCTCAGGCGTCTCTGCGACCTCTGGCAGGGTCTCCGTTGGCTGGACCTCCATCGGCTGTACTTCCGATGGCTGAACCACCGCGGTCGGGTGCGTCTCGGATGGCTGCACCTCAGGGGAGACCGTATCAACCGTCACCTGTTGTTCAGGAACGACCGTCGACATCGGCTGCACGACGGACTCCTCCGCGGGCACCTCGGACACCAGGATTTCCGGCTCGGCAGCCGCAGCGGTCTCAGGCGAAACGCGCGTCACTTCCGGTGCCGGCGCCTGCTGAATAGGATCCTGCGTCTCGACGGGCGAGACTTCGGTCGGCTGCACGGCTTCCGGCTGAACTTCCGCCGTTTCTGTCGGCTGGATCGTGTCGGGCTGCACAGGCTCCGGAATGATTTCTTCCTGGACGGTCGTTTCGGTCTCGCCGGCGGCGGTCTGATCAACGTCCGAATTGCCGTACATGACAACGCTCATCGCCTGACCGGCTTCTTCGATCGCCTCCTCCGGCGCCGTTGGAAGGGCAACGATCAGCACGGTCGCCAGCGTCGCATGGAAGATCAGCGAACTAACGCAGGCAAGCGCCACCCGTCGGCGCACCGGCGCCTTCTCGTCCTCCTGCTTTTCCACCGCCGCATCCATCGGCGGTGCAGGAACGGAGGCTATCGGCTCGGCTTCCCGATGATCGGGAAAGGAGGGTATCTGCGCGAAACGCGCATAGTGGACCACGGCCTCGCCAGCCGGCTGTCGCTGCACATTGCGCAGGTCGGAAAGCTCGTGGCCGGGATGCATGTTATTGTCGTTCAGACTGCCGTCAGCGTCCGGCTCCCCGATGAGCACCTGTCTCGATCTGGACTTCGCTGAAATTGCCATTTGTATGCCTCGGACTGCCTGAAACATGTCCGCCGGGAATCATTCCCGGCGTATCCTTAGCCCTCGAAGGGAACGGAAATCTGTGAACGAGTGACGAGACGCTTCATGCATTCGCCCGTCGCCGGGCCGTCGCAGACCGGCGTGTCGTTGATGATGATGCGCGTGACCGTCTCGCACTTCACATTCGGCATATCGAACTGGCGCACACGCTTCTTGCCCTGCGGCAGATCGCGGAAATCGAGCACGGTGATGCGGTCGACGGCATTCTTGTCGTTGAAGAAAGCGAGCTCGAAGGAGATCTTGTTGATCGGCGCCTGAAGATTGTTCTCGGCGACGAAGGTCATCATGCAGCCCTTTTGTGACGGCGCCAAAGCGTTGAGTTCGACATCCAGCTTGGCGGTTGACGCATCCTGCGCCTGGCATACGCTTGAAACCGCCATCACCATGCCGGCTGCAACAGCCGCAAACCTAACCGTCATCATCTTCTCCGCCATTGTCGCGAACCGCCGCCAGGCGGCCTCATATCAGCAATCTCAAAAACTTGACTCTATTAGTCTCCTATTGCGTCTTTAAAAAACTATGAGTAAGAAAGTCAAGATAATTGTCATCACAACCGGGGACCCTGATCACCGGTCTCACGGAATTGCCAACTGAAATGATGGTTGAAAAGCCAGATAACTTTAAGCACGTGCCGCTGCAGAGCGAGCCTGCGGCACAGCACCGGATCGTCGAAAGCGCGGATCTCTTCCGCGGCACGAACGAGATCATGATTAGACATGACGGCTTGGTCTATCGCCTGAAGATCACTCGTCAGGGCAAGCTCATTCTCAATAAGTAGGGTAGGACATGACCGAACAGACAAGACCGGCACCAGCCGAAATCCGTGCGTTTCGCGCCGAGAATCCGAAAATGCGCGAGCGCGATATGGCCGCCCAGCTGAAGATTTCCGAGGCAGCCCTCGTCGCCGCCGAAACCGGCATCAGCGTGACCCGCATCGATGGCAGCGCACTGAAGCTTCTCGAACGCGTGGCCGGCCTCGGCGAAGTGATGGCGCTGTCGCGCAACGAAAGTGCCGTGCACGAGAAGATCGGCGTCTTCGAAAACATCAAGAGCGGTGCCCAGGCCGCGATCGTTCTCGGCGAGAATATCGACCTGCGCATTTTCCCGAGCCGCTGGGAGCATGGTTTCGCCGTATCCAAGAGGGATGGCGATCAGGAGCGCCTCAGCCTGCAATATTTCGACAAGGCCGGCAACGCCTTGCACAAGGTGCACCTGCGCCCGAGCTCGAATGTCGAGGCCTATCACGCGATCGTCGCCGAGCTGAAGCTGGAAGACCAGTCGCAGGAATTTGTCGAGGCTGAAACCTCGAACGCCGCCGATGATTCCGCCGACGTCAGCCGCGACGAACTGCGCGACAACTGGAGCAAGCTCACCGATACGCACCAGTTCTTCGGCATGCTGAAGCGCCTGAAGATCGGCCGCCAGGCGGCCGTGCGCACTGTCGGCGACGACTATGCCTGGAAGCTCGACAACACAGCGACGGCAGAGATGATGCATGCCTCTGTGAAATCTGGCCTGCCGATCATGTGCTTTGTCGCCAATGACGGCATCGTCCAGATCCATTCCGGCCCGATCTTCAACGTGCAGTCGATGGGACCGTGGATCAATATCATGGACCCGACCTTCCACCTGCATCTGCGCCAGGATCACATCGCCGAGACCTGGGCCGTGCGCAAGCCGACCACGGACGGCCACGTCACCTCGCTGGAGGCTTACAATGCCGAAGGCGAGATGATCATCCAGTTCTTCGGCAAGCGGCAGGAAGGTTCCGACGAACGCGCCGCATGGCGCGAGATCATGGAAAACCTGCCGCGGGCGGCAAGCGTGGCCGCATAAGGATCGCAACGATGACGATGCGTAACAATCTGCGCCGGATCCGCCCTTGCAAACTGGCCCTGACGGCGGCCGTCATGGCGCTGCCGTTGATCCCGACGGCGCGCCCAATCGAAGGCTTTGCCTTCGTCCGCGCCGCCCACGCTGACGAAAAGAAGCTCGATACGTCGCGCCTGGTTTCGGTCGGCGGCGACATCACCGAGATCATCTATGCGCTCGGCGAGGAAAGCCGGCTGATTGCCCGCGACACCACGAGCATCTATCCGGAGGCGGCGCTGAAGCTGCCCAACGTCGGTTACATGCGGGCTCTCTCGCCGGAAGGCATCCTCGCCATGAACCCGACGGCGATCATCGCCGTCGAAGGTTCAGGCCCGCAGGAGGCGCTGACCGTGCTGAAGAATGCCAGCGTACCCTTCGAGACCGTGCCGAGCGCCTTTACCCGCGACGGCATCATCGCCAAGATCGACCGTGTCGGCACGCTGCTTGGCGTGCCTGACAAGGCGAAGGCGCTTGAAGAAAAGGTCGCAGCCGATCTCGACGCGGCAATCACCGATGCCGAAAAGCACCCGGAGGCCGAGCGCAAGCGCGTTCTCTTCATCCTCAGCGCCCAGAACGGCCGGATCATGGCATCGGGCACCGGCACGGCCGCCGATGGCATCGTCAAGCTCGCCGGCGCCATCAACGCCGTCGGCGCATTCCCGGGCTACAAACCGCTGACGGACGAGGCGATCATCGAAGCCAAGCCCGACATCATCCTGATGATGAACCGCGGCGACGGCGCCGGCACCAAGAACGAGGACCTGCTGGCTCAGCCGGCGATCGCGCTGACGCCGGCAGGCGAGAAAAAGGCGATCATCCGAATGGACGGCGTCTACCTGCTCGGCTTCGGCCCGCGCACCGCTGCCGCCGCGCGTGAGCTCAACACGGCGATCTACGGAGGCTGATCATGGCCCTGCCGCAAGCCATGACGGAACGAAGGCGACCATTCCCGATGGCGGACATTCGCGAAACCAGGCAGGCGGGCGACAGGACGCGGCTCGCCTTGCTGGCGATCGCGCTGCTCGTCGTCGGCTCGGTCTTCTCGATGCTGTTTTCGGTGACGACAGGCGCCTCGGATGCCTCGATCCTCGACGTCATCAGCAACATGGCCGGCTCTGAGACGGCGCTGAGCACGCGTGACCGGATCATCATCTTCGATATCCGCCTGCCCAGGGCGATCCTCGGCTTCCTGATCGGCGCCTCGCTGGCCGTCTCCGGCACGGTGATGCAGGGCCTGTTCCGCAATCCGCTGGCCGATCCCGGCCTCGTCGGCGTTTCCTCCGGTGCAAGCCTCGGCGCGGTCGCGATGATCGTGCTCGGCAGCGGCCTTGCAGCTCCGCTCCAGGCGCTTCTCGGCATCTACGCTCTGCCGGCGGCCGCTTTCGGCGGCGGCCTCGTCACGACGCTGCTGCTCTACAGGATCGCCACCCGTCATGGCCAGACCTCGGTGGCGACGATGCTGCTTGCCGGCATCGCGCTCGGTGCGCTCGCCCTCGCCATAACTGGCTTGCTGATCTACATGGCCAACGACCAGCAGCTGCGCGACCTGACCTTCTGGAGCATGGGCTCGCTTGCCGGCGCCACATGGACGAAGATCGCCGCCGCCAGCCCGATCATCCTGTTGTCCTTCACCGCCCTGCCCTTCATGGCCCGCGGCCTCAATGCCATCACGCTCGGCGAAGCGGCCGCCTTTCATATGGGCGTGCCGGTGCAGCGGCTGAAGAATGTCGTGATCGTCGGCGTCGCCGCGGCGACCGGCGCGTCCGTCGCCGTCAGCGGCGGCATCGGTTTCGTCGGGATCGTCGTGCCGCATATCCTGCGTATGGCGATCGGTCCCGACCATCGTTTCCTGCTGCCGGCCGCAGCTCTGCTCGGCGGCTCTCTGCTGATCTTCGCGGATGTCCTGGCGCGCACCCTGGTCGCCCCGGCCGAGCTGCCGATCGGCATCATCACCGCAGCGGTCGGCGGCCCGTTCTTCCTGTGGATCCTGCTGAGACAGCGTTCGCGCCTTGCCCTGTGAGTGACCCCTGTGAGTGACCCCCGTGAGTGACATTGCGATGATCGAAGTTTCCGGCGTCTCCGTGCGCCTTTCCGGCAAGACCATCATCAGCGACGTCGCCTTCACGGCAAAGGCCGGCGAGCTGACGGCGATTGCCGGGCCGAACGGCTCGGGCAAGACGACGACGATGAAAGCCATCTCCGGCGAACTTGCCTATGGCGGCTCGGTGCGCATCGGCGGTGAAGAGGTGAAGGGGCTGAAACCCTGGCAGCTTGCCGCCGTTCGTGGTGTGCTGCCGCAGGCAAGCACCATCTCCTTTCCCTTTACCGTACGCGAGATCGTCCGTATGGGCCTGACGACAGGCCTCAACCTGCATCCTGACAAGGCCGAGCAGACGGCCGCCGCAGCACTTGCCTCCGTCGACTTGACCGGCTTCGAAGGCCGTTTCTATCAGGAACTCTCCGGCGGCGAGCAGCAGCGTGTGCAGCTTGCCCGCGTGCTCTGCCAGATCGCCGAGCCCGTCGTCGACGGCAAGCCCTGCTGGCTGCTGCTCGACGAACCGGTCTCGAGCCTCGACATCAGCCACCAGCTGACCATCATGACGCTCGCCCGCAATTTCTGCGAACGCGGCGGCGGTGTCATCGCCGTCATGCACGATCTCAACCTGACGGCGCTCTTTGCCGACCGCGTCGTGCTGATGAAATCCGGCCGGCTCGCGGCCGCCGGCAGCATCGGTGAAGTGCTGACGGACGAAACGATGCTCTCGGTGTTCGGTTGCGCGCTGCGCATCAACCAGGTGCCGGCCGACGGCACGCCCTTCGTGCTCGCCCACAGCGCCGTTTCCCGCCCCTGAGCACTGCTCCGGCGGAACTTTTGATCGCCCGGCACGTTTTCGGCATGATCTGGGTCAATGCCGGGCGATATCATTCATGCAACGGACGGTGGTGACCCTCGTGCGAAACAGGCGGGCTTGCGCGCGCCCCAGCCAATGGAGACAGCCATGAGCTATTCTATCTTCCAGTCCGGCCGCAGCCGCCGCAACGGCACCTTCCACAATCTGGAATCCGGCATCGAGGAGCAGATCGAGGCGCTGCGCGACGAACTCGCGGAACTGACGCGCCTCGTCGGCAAGAGCTCGCGCCACCAGGGTGAGAAAATCCGCAGCCAGGCCGGCGCCGGTTATGAGGAACTGCTTGGCCGCAGCGAGGATCTGCTGCGCGAATTGCAGCACGGCTATGAACGCGGCGCGACGGAAATGCGCGAGACGGTGCGCAAGCATCCGCTGGCAACCATCGGCGCCGCAGCCGCTTTCGGCCTTGCCATCGCCTTCTTCGCCCGGCGCTGAGGAAGCGCGATGCTCTTCCCGATCCTCAGCCTGCTGACGGGCGCAAGCGTGCACCGGACCGTTGCACGAGCCAAGCGCAGTGGCATCTTCATTGCGCTTGCCGTGCTCTTCCTCCTCACCGCCTACGCGCTGGCTGTTACCGCCGGCGCCATCTGGCTCGCCGGCATCTACGGCCCGGTCGGCGCTGCCCTCTTCCTGGCCGCCTGCGCGCTGCTGATCGCCATCATCGCACTGGTGGCGATGTCGATCATCAACGCCCGGGAAGCGCGCCGGGCCCGTGAACGACGCGCGGCGCTGGAATCATTGGCAACGGTCGGGCTCGGCCTTATCCGCGCCCAGCCGCTCCTGACCGCCGGTGTTCTGGCGGCAATCGTCGCAGCCAATCTGGTGGGATCGAAACGCGAGGATTGATGATTGGGGCATGCGGCAAGCGGCTGCCCCTCACCCTAACCCTCTCCCCGTAAAAAAACGGGGAGAGGGGACGTGCCCTGCGAGAGCGAGGTGGGAACGGTGAGGGTGCGACATGTCCCTTCGCCCCGCTTGCGGGGAGAAGGTGGCGGCAGCCGGATGAGGGGCGAATACATACAATCATATCAATGGTATAACCGACAACGCAAAAAAAACCGGCGCCCCGAGGGGCGACCGGCTTTCCTCCCAGATATAACTCTTGTCAGAACGCGAAGGCCTTTGACGTCAGCGGCGCCGAGGTGGCGTCGGGGCCGAAATCAGCCTCGCCTGATATCTGCAGCAACTCCTGCAGCCGCTGGCGGGCCCGGTTGACGCGGCTCTTGATGGTGCCCACGGCACAGCCGCAGATTTCGGCCGCCTCCTCGTAGGAGAAACCCGAGGCGCCGACGAGGATGATCGCCTCGCGTTGATCCGGCGGCAGCTGGTCGAGCGCCTTCTTGAAGTCCTGCAGATCGAGCGCGCCATATTGCGAGGGGTGCATCGCCATCGATTCGGTGAACAGCCCGTCGCTGTCCTGCACTTCGCGGCCGCTCTTGCGCATCTGGCTGTAGAGTTCGTTGCGCAGGATCGTAAAGAGCCAGGCCTTCATATTGGTGCCCATCTCGAAATGATCCTGTTTGGCCCAGGCTTTCATGATGGTGTCCTGGACGAGATCGTCGGCACGGTCGTGCCGCCCGATGAGCGAGATCGCGAAGGCGCGAAGACTTGGGAGTGCCGCCAGCAGTTCCCGCTTGAAGCTGGGTTGCGATTTGTCTTCCATGCGGCGATCCTATTCGGCCATCTTGGCAGAAGCCATCATTTCAGCATGGTCGAGCTTTTCGAGAAGGTCGAGAAAACGATCGGGGATCGCCTCATCCTGTGCAGCCGCATAAAGCGACCGCAGCCTGACGCCGATCTGATTGTTCGGGTCCAGGATGTCGCTTGCCCGCAGCTCCAGCTTTCGCTGATCGGCTGCTTCTTTCTTGCGTGTAGTCATCAATTCGTCTTCTCGCCGGTTGTCTGTTCCAGAGCATGATGCCGAAAAGTGTGAGCGGTTTTCGGACGACATCATGCTCTAACTTTTTAATTTAGAACAGGATTCAGATTTTAGGCCGGCCCGGCCTAAAATCATCCTGTTCTAGGGGGCGTGGATGGGATCAATCACGATTTCAATCATCGACATCGAACGTTCGATTGTCGATGTCGCTGGTATTTGCCGCTGCATGGGTCAAAACGCTACGCCCTTTCTTCGTCGGCTGGAATAATGCGGCGCGACGAAAAAAGTTCCTGCCGATCCGGAACTTTTTTATCAAGGCGGCGTTAACCGCTCATTGAAGCCAATGCCGGCCTGTATGCAGGAGCCATGAATGACACTTTCTACTCGGATTGCGCCGCACCTTCCTTATCTGCGCCGCTATTCCCGCGCCCTTACCGGCACTCAGACTTCGGGCGACGCCTATGTCGCCGCCGTTCTCGAAGCCATCATCGCCGATCTGTCGATTTTCCCGGATACGGCGAATGACCGGGCCGCACTCTACAAACTGTTCACGCAACTGTTTGGTTCCACCGCAGTCCAGATTCCAGAACCGACCTCGCCCTATGCCTGGGAGCAACGCGCCACGCTGAACCTTTCCAAGGTTTCGCCGCGCGCCCGTCAGGCCTTCCTGCTCGCCTCCGTAGAGAATTTCCGCGTCGCTGAAATCGCCGAAATCCTGGAAACCGAGGAACAGGATGTCATGCATCTGCTCGACGTGGCGTCGCAGGAGATTTCCCGTCAGGTCGCAACCGATATCATGATCATCGAGGACGAACCGCTGATCGCCATGGATATCGAGCAGATGGTCGAGAGCCTCGGCCATCGCGTCACCGGCATTGCCCGTACGCATGCCGAGGCCGTGGCGCTCTACAATAAGACCAAGCCGAGCATGGTGCTGGCCGACATCCAGCTTGCCGACGGCAGCTCCGGTATCGACGCAGTCAACGACATCCTCAAGACGTCGAGCGTGCCGGTGATCTTCATCACCGCTTTCCCGGAACGGCTTCTGACCGGCGAGCGCCCGGAACCGACTTTCCTTGTGACCAAGCCCTTCAATCCCGACATGGTCAAGGCACTGATCAGCCAGGCTCTTTTCTTCAATGAATCGACCAGAGTAGCCGCCTGAGACGCAATTTTCCGGCCTTCGGAACCAAATCGCCAAAGCAGGCGTTCCGGTGCTACCGGGACGCTCCGGTAGCTTTAACGGTTTTTGCAGCGCTTTGTTCTAAAGTTGGCAGGCGGTGTCTGTAAGGGCGCTCCCTTCAGCGACGTTCAAGATGTCACAAGGAAAGGCGGCCGCGTGAATACGACTGAACCATTGTCCGGCATGCCTTTCACCTTCGAAGGCAAAGCCGCAATGATGGAACGCGCGCTCGGCAGCGCCGGGATTTCGATCCTCTGCCAGGACGCCCGACTGTCGATCTTCTACGCCGAAAATCTGCCACCGCATTTCGCAGCGCTCTTTATGCCCGGCGGCAGCGACGCCGCCCTTTTCGGCGACGCCCATGGGCGATATCTGACAGCGCTGAAACACAAGGTGCTGGAAACCGGCATCCCTAACAATGCCGAGGTCGAGATCGACGTTGACGGCGAAAGGCGCACTTATGAACTGAAGATCCAGCGCACCGGCGAACGCGGCGCACATGGACTTCTGTCCGTCATGACTGAAGTCACCGAAAGCCGGCATCGCGAAAAAGTTCTGAAATCGCTGCTGCGCGAACTCTCTCACCGCTCGAAGAACCTTCTCGCCATCATCCAGGGCATTGCCACGCAGACGGCGCGCAATACGCTCTCTCTCGACAGCTTCCTCCTCAAGTTCCGCGGACGGCTGCAATCGCTTTCCAATTCGCAGGACCTGATCACGGATTCGAGCTGGCGCGGCGCCTACCTCTTCGAACTCGCCGAAAAGCAGTTCGCCCCCTATTGGCCGGAGACGGCCGGCTCCATGCCGATCTATGGCATCAACGCTCACCTGACACCGAATGCCGCCGTGCACCTCGGGCTCGCCCTCCACGAACTCATCGTCAACTCCGCCTCCTTTGGCGCGATATCAGGCGGCGCCGCCTCCATCACGCTGAATTGCCGCGAAGCCATGATCAACGACAGGAAGGCGATCGAGGTCGCCTGGGCGGAAGTTCTGCATGATCAGTCGGAAGTCCACGAATTCAGCGACAACAGCTTCGGCCGCACCGTGCTGGAGCGTGTCGTGCCTTCGTCGGTCAACGGCAGGGCGGAGTTGAACCTCGTTCCCGGCCGCATTGAATATCGTCTGACCATTCCGGAAACAGAATTCGAGATCTTCAAGCGGGTGTGAAAGCCCTGGAGACTGCCGAGTACGAAAAACAGCCGGTGCGAGGGCGGCGCACCGGCTGTCTTCACTCACCGGGAGGGGACCGTGAGTACGTCCGGATAGTGGGTTGGGGGCGCGCATGTTGGGTCGATGCGATCACCATCCGGATATCGCAATAACGACGACATCAAACTTTGGTTCCCTGCCATCCGAAAAAAATTCGACTTTTTTGAATCTTTTTTCGGATGCCCTTCCCTCGTCCCGTGCTCAGCTATTTCATCGATGCGGGCCGAATAAATTCTTCCAGCAAAAACAGCGGATTACTGGTGTGACAGCAAGCGAAAATCTTCAAAATTTTACCGTTTGATAAATTTTTAAACCTGAGTTACGCTTTCCCTCACAGGCCGTTTACCAATAATGAGGGAACTTCAATGGAACGACTGGAAACTGGGATTCATGCCGGCCGGCTTTCGCCCGCCGAGTATGAGGCTAATTTTTCCGATCTGCATCCGCGCCTCGACAATCACGAGGCGCTGGTCGCTGCCGACCGCTGTTATTTCTGTTATGACGCGCCGTGCATGACGGCCTGTCCCACCTCGATCGACATTCCGCTGTTCATCCGCCAGATTTCGACCGGCAATCCGATCGGCTCGGCAAAGACGATCTTCGACCAGAACATCCTCGGCGGCATGTGCGCCCGCGTCTGTCCCACCGAAGAACTCTGTGAACAGGCCTGTGTGCGCAACACGGCGGAAGAGCGGCCCGTCGAGATCGGTCGCTTGCAGCGTTATGCGACCGATGCCGCCATGCAGGCCGGCAAGCAGTTCTATTCCCGGGCCGAACCGACCGGAAAGACGATTGCCGTTGTCGGCGCAGGCCCAGCCGGCCTTGCCGCTGCCCATCGCCTGGCCGTGAAAGGCCATTTCGTGACTATCTATGATGCCAGGGAAAAGTCCGGTGGCCTCAACGAATACGGCATCGCCACCTACAAGACGGTCGACGATTTCGCCCAGAAGGAAGTCGACTACGTCCTCTCCATCGGCGGCATCGAGGTCCGGCATGGACAGCTTCTCGGCCGCGATTTCTCGCTTTCCGATCTGCAGGCCCAATATGACGGCGTCTTCCTCGGTATCGGCCTTGCCGGCGTCAACGCGCTGCGCATCGAGGGCGAGAACCTCGCAGGCGTCGACGACGCCGTCGATTTCATCGCGGCACTCCGCCAGGCCGAAGACAAGAGCGAAATCGCCGTCGGCCGCCGCGTCGTCGTCCTTGGCGGTGGCATGACGGCGATCGACGCTGCCGTGCAGGCAAAGCTGCTCGGCGCCGAGGAGGTGACGATCTGTTACCGCCGTGGCAAGGAGCACATGAATGCCTCCGAATTCGAGCAGGATCTGGCAAGCTCCAAGGGCGTCATCATCCGCCACTGGCTGGCGCCGAAATCGATCCTGTCGCAGGACGGCAAAGTCGCCGCCATCGAGGTAGAATATACGAGGATTCTCGAAGGCCGCCTGGTCGGCACCGGCGAAACCGGTGTCATTGCCGCCGACCAGATCTTCAAGGCGATCGGTCAGACCTTTGACGCCTCTGGTCTCGGTTCGTTGCGCATGGAATCTGGCCGTATCGCCGTCGATGGTGAAGGCCATACCTCGCTCGACGGTGTCTGGGCCGGTGGCGACTGCGTCTTCGGCGGTGACGATCTCACGGTTTCCGCCGTCGCCCACGGTCGCGATGCGGCTGAATCCATCCATCGCACCCTGTCCGCAGCAGCCGCTCCGGCTGTTGCGGTCGCTTGAAGGGGAGAATGAACAATGGCTGATCTCCGCAATAATTTCGTCGGCATCAAATCCCCGAACCCGTTCTGGCTGGCGTCTGCGCCGCCGACCGACAAGGCCTACAACGTCGAGCGCGCCTTCAAGGCCGGCTGGGGCGGCGTGGTCTGGAAGACGCTGGGCGAGGAAGGCCCGCCCGTCGTCAACGTCAATGGCCCGCGCTACGGCGCGATCTGGGGCGCCGACCGCCGCCTGCTCGGTCTGAACAACATCGAACTCATCACCGACCGCGACCTCTACACCAACCTGCGCGAAATGAAGCAGGTGAAGATGAATTGGCCGGACCGGGCACTGATCGCCTCGATCATGGTACCCTGCGAAGAGCAAGCCTGGAAGGCGATCCTGCCGCTGGTCGAAGAGACCGGCGCCGACGGCATCGAGCTCAATTTCGGCTGTCCGCATGGCATGTCGGAGCGCGGCATGGGTTCGGCGGTCGGCCAGGTGCCGGAATATATCGAAATGGTCGTGCGCTGGTGCAAGCAGTACACCCGCATGCCTGTTATCACCAAGCTGACGCCCAACATCACCGATGTCCGCCGCCCCGCCCGCGCCGCCAAGGCCGGCGGCACCGATGCCGTCTCGCTGATCAACACGATCAATTCGATCGTCTCCGTCGATCTCGACAACTTCGCCCCCAACCCGACGGTGGGCGGCAAGGGCAGCCATGGCGGTTATTGCGGCCCGGCAGTGAAGCCGATCGCGCTCAACATGGTGGCCGAGATCGCCCGTGATCCCGAAACCTACGGTCTGCCGATCTCCGGCATCGGCGGCATCACCACCTGGCGGGACGCGGCCGAATTCCTCGTGCTCGGCGCCGGCAACGTCCAGGTCTGCACGGCGGCGATGACCTACGGCTTCAAGATTGTCGAGGAGATGATCACTGGCCTCTCCGACTGGATGGACGAAA
Source organism: Rhizobium beringeri (assembly GCF_004306515.1). Lineage (NCBI taxonomy): Bacteria > Pseudomonadati > Pseudomonadota > Alphaproteobacteria > Hyphomicrobiales > Rhizobiaceae > Rhizobium > Rhizobium beringeri. The sequence goes on from NZ_SILG01000001.1 coordinate 3,248,923, forward strand.
AAGGCCACCGCAGCCTCGACGACATTACCGGCCGCGCCGTGCCCAACGTCACCGACTGGCAATATCTGAACCTCAACTACATCGCCAAGGCGAAGATCGACCAGGACGCCTGCATCAAATGCGGCCGCTGCTACATCGCCTGCGAGGATACTTCGCACCAGGCAATCACCAACTTCGTCGACGGCGCTCGCCATTTCGAGGTGATGGACGAGGAATGCGTCGGCTGCAATCTCTGCGTCAGCGTCTGTCCGGTCGAGAACTGCATCACCATGGAGCAGCTTCCCGCCGGCACTCTCGACAAGCGCACCGGCCGCGTCGTCGACCCCAACTACGCCAACTGGACGACGCACCCGAACAACCCGATGGCGCGCCAGGCGGCGGAGTAAGGATCTGCAACGCCGCGGAGAAGATCGATCCGCGGCGTTGCAATCTTGCCGGCAACGTTCAAAGCACCAGGCCAGTCTACCCGCCGAATGACTTTCGGTAGGCATTGGGGCTCGTCCCCAGTCGCCTGCGGAAATGATGCCGCATGGTCGCCAGTGTTCCAAACCCGCTGGCGGCGGCGATGTCATCGAGCGAAACAGCAAGTTCCTTCTCCAGCAGATCGCGGGCATGCCGCAGCCTCTCTTTCAGCAGCCATTCGCCGACGCTGAGGCCCGTCGTCGCTTCGAAGCGCCGCTGGAAGGTGCGCATGCTCATGCCCGCTCTTTTCGCAAGCAGGCTGATCGGCTGGTCCTCGGAAAGGCTTTCGCGCATCCATTCGATCAGCGGCCCCAAGCGGATGCCCTCGCGTTCCTCGGGAACCGGCGCGTGAATGAACTGCGCCTGTCCGCCTTCGCGGTGCGGCGGCACGACGAGGCGTCTTGCCACGCTGTTTGCAGCTTCCGAACCGAAATCGCCGCGCACCACATGCAGGCAAAGATCGATGCCGGCCGCACTGCCCGCCGCCGTCAGCAGGCTGCCTTCGTCCATGTAGAGAACGTCGGCATCGAGCGTGATGTCGGGATAACGTGCGGCGATCGAGGCGACATAGCGCCAATGTGTCGTCGCCCTGCGGTTGGCAAGCAGCCCCGATCCGGCAAGAACGGCAACGCCGGAGCAGAGCGACATGATGCGCGCGCCGCGCTGATGCGCTGCCTTGAGTGCTACGGCGAGCGGTGCCGGCACCGGCGCATCGATTGCCCGCCAGCCGGGCACGACGATCAGGTCCGCCTCATCAAGCACCTCCAGCCCCTTGTCGACCGCAACCGTCAGCCCTCCCGCAGCGCGAAGCGGTCCTGGTTCGATCCCGCAGACCGAGAAGCGATACCAATCCTCACCCATCTCCGGGCGTGGCAGGCCGAAGACCTCGTAGGCGATGCCGAACTCGAAGGTGCAGAGCCCGTCATAGGCAAGCGCTGCGACCAGCGGTCCTTTCGTCTGCTGCGGCGATGAGTTTGGCATGATCTTTACGCTGTCAGTCATGATGGCCAATTTCGCAAAGCTGTAGCATCGGCGATACCAGGCGGCAACTTCAGAAAAAGGAAGCCCGATGCCAAGCCCCGTTTCCCAAATACCTACTGCAGCTCCGGATGCCGCTGTCACCCACTTTGCCGCCAAACTCGCTGTCGAAACCGATTGCTCGGACGTGCATGCCGCCTTTGCGGCCGGTCAAGTCGATTTCGTTCTCCTCGACGTGCGCTCGCCGCAGCTCTTCGCAGAATCCCACATTCCCGGAGCCATCAACCTGCCGCACGGCAAGATGACGGCGCACCGAATGTCGGCATGGGCAAGCGATACATTGTTCGTCGTCTATTGCGCCGGCCCGCATTGCAACGGCGCCGACAAGGCTGCCTTCCGCCTCGCCAATCTCGGTCTGTCGGTGAAACTGGTGATCGGCGGCATGACCGGCTGGGCCGATGAAGGCTTCGCCTTCGAAAAGGGCGTTCCCACTGCGGCCTGATCAGCCTCCCTTCTCCGCCTACAGCGCCGCGCGTCCTCTCAGACGCGCGGCGCTGTAGGCGGGGTAGGGAAAATCGCGACCGTCAGAACTCGACGACCACCTTGCCGAAAGGCCCGCGATAGAGATGATCGAGCGCCTCAGGGAATTCGTCGAAGGCGTAACGCTTGTCGATCACGGGCTTCAGCCCGGTCTGGTCGATTGCCCGCATGAAATCTTCAAGCGCACGGCGATGGCCGACGGAAATGCCCTGCACAACAGGCGCCTTGAGCAGCAACGGGCCGGCCGGGCCCGAAACCTCGAACCCCTCGAACACGCCGATGACGGAAATGCGGCCATTGATCGCCACCGCCTTCAGCGCCTGGCCGAGATGCGGGCCACCGACGATCTCAAGCACGTGATCGGCGCCATAGCCGCCGGTCAACTGATAGAGTTGCTCAACCCAGTCGCCCTCATGACGGTTGATCGCGTGATCGGCGCCCAGCGCAACGGCGCGCTCGAGTTTCTCGGCACTGCCTGATGTGATGAAGACCTCCGCGCCATGCGCCTTGGCGATCTGCAGACCGAAGAGCGCCACACCGCCGGTGCCTTGCACCAGAACCTTGTCGCCGGCCTTCAGGCCGCCGCGTTCGATCAGTGCGAACCAGGCAGTCAGTCCGGCGCAGGGCAAGGTGCTCGCCTGCGCCGCGTCGAGCGTGTCAGGCGCACGTGAATACCACTCCTCCGACAGCACGGTATATTGCGAGAGGACGCCGGGATAGAAGCCGCCGCGTGTCTTGTAAGGTGGGGTGCGCGCATCGCCCAATCCACGTCCGTCGATCCAGTCGGGTGAAAAGGTCGAGATGACCCGATCGCCCGGCTTGAAACGGCTGACCTCGGGTCCGACCGCCTCGACGACCCCTGCCATGTCGGAAGCTGGTACGAAGGGAAATTGCAGCGGCAACCCCATGCCGCTCTCCATCACCAGCCGGTCGCGGAAATTGAGCGAGACGGCTTCCGTCCGGACCAGAATCCTGTTTCCGGAAACCGGTTCGAGCCTCCGCTCGCCGATCGTCAGCTGGCGCTCCGGTCCAACCGCGTCGATCTGCCATTGCCGTGTTGTCTGCATTGTCTTGCTCCTTGTCCATTGCAGGGAGCCGAAACCATATCGTTGAATATTTTGCACCAGTTGCGATATTAATTCTCCAGAATGGTTCCAAAGAGGAAACAAATGGAACGGCTGAAGGGTATCTCGATCTTTGTCGAAGCCGTCGAGGCAGGTGGCTTTTCGGCTGCTGCCGAGCGGCTCCATCTCACCCGTTCGGCGGTCGGCAAGACCATCGCACGGCTGGAACAGCGTCTCGGCGTGCGGCTTTTCAACCGTACGACGCGCATGCAGAGCCTTACCGAGGAAGGCCGCTTCTTCTACGAGCGCTGCCTGCGGGCGGTTGAGGAAATCCGTCTCGGGGAAGCCATGTTGGAATCCGGCCGGCGTGACGTGCGCGGCCGATTGCGCATCTCGATGCCCGTGCTTTTCGGCCGCCACTGCATCGCGCCGATCCTCGCACGCCTGCTCGATGAACATCCGAACCTCGAACTCGACCTTTCCTTCAACGACCGTATCGTCGACCTGCTCGAGGACGGGTTCGATCTTGTCATCCGCAACGGGCCGCTGAAGGACAATCCGGATCTGATGGCCCGGGCGATCGCCCGCCAGCGCATGACCGTCTGCGCGTCGCCCGCCTATCTGGAAAAACATGGCGCGCCGCAGACAGTCTTCGATATTCCCCAGCATGAAGGCATCGTCTACAGACGGGGCGATGATGACAAGGGTTGGATCTTTCCGACTGCAGCCGATCCCGGGCGGCGGCTGGCGCCAAAGGCGCGATTGCGGCTCGACGACCTCGCTTCGATTTCCGATGCGGCCGTCGCCGGGCGCGGTCTTGCCTGGCTGCCCTGCTGGCTGGTCCGCGAGGAAGTGCTGGCAGGCCGGCTCATCCAGGTGTTGAAGCACGAACCGGCCAATGTCTTCGATGCCCATGCCGTTTGGCTGCGCTCCCCGGTCATGCTGCCGAAGGTGCGGCTCGCGATCGATACGCTCGCCGCGGGACTGCCGGCAATGATGGGCTGAAGCGCTCGCCGCGCGTCTGCGAGCGACGAGAAACCCATGTTATTCCTAGGCGTTTCTCTGGAAATAACGCGATGCCGCAGTATATCCGCTAGTTCGTCGTCCCTTTTGGGCGGCCGCCATATCACTCGGAAAAACCTCAGCATGTCACTTCGCAGCGCCCTCCGCGCACAAACTGCAGATTGCCACGCCGCGGTCGACACCCTCTTCGGCAGTTTCAACCTCTCACGCATCCAGGATTATAAGGCTTTCCTGCGCGCGCATGCGCGGGTCGTACCGGCCATCGAATATGCACTTGAGAATGGAGGAATCGGCCGTCTGCTGCCAGACTGGCCGGAACGAAGGCGCGCGCACCTGCTGGCTGCCGACATAGGGGAACTCGATGATCGATTGCCCGTACCGCTTCCGCAACCGGCATTGCGCTGCGAAGCAGCGGTCTGGGGCGCCGCCTATGTCCTTGAAGGCTCCAAGCTCGGCGGCGCGCTGCTCGCCAAGACCGTGCCTGACGACTTGCCCAGCAGCTATCTGAGCCCGCAAGGCCCGAAGGGCGCCATACGGCTTTTCATGGATCGTCTTGACGCGAGCAAGGTGGACGATCCCGGTGCGGCTGTCACCGCAGCCCGCGATGTCTTCGATCTCTTCCTCCAAGCGGGGCAAGTCGAACTGGAAGCCGTCCCATGAGCGGCACGCACGAACCCGTCGATCTCACCAATTGCGACCGTGAGCCGATCCACCAGCTCGGCTCGGTCCAGCCCTTCGGCTTTCTGTTGGCGGTATCCTCAGACTGGATTGTCATGCGCGCCTCCGCAAATCTGGCGGAGTTTCTTGGAGTGACAGAGGCCAACGCGATCGGCCGCCCCGTTCTCTCTCTAATCACCCCCGAAGCACTCCACACAATCCGCAACAAGCTCACCACGTTGCGCGGTTCGGACGTCGTCGAGCGCATTTTCGGCATTGCTCTGACGTCCGATCAAAACAGGTTCGACCTTGCCGTGCACCTGAACGAAGGTCAGGTCATCATCGAAGGCGAGCGCTGCCAGGAAGACAGGCGCGACACCGCTTCGCTCTCGATGCGCAGCATGATGTCCCGCCTCGATCACACGGAAACAATGGAGGCCTTCTTCCGCGAGGGGGCAAGACAGGCGCGCGCCCTCACCGGCTTCGATCGGGTCATGGTCTATCGTTTCGATGAAAGCGGTTCCGGCGAAGTCGTGGCGGAAGCCGCCCGGGCCGGCATCGGCTCCTTCCTCGGGCTGCACTATCCGGCTTCCGATATTCCGGTACAGGCGCGCGCCCTCTATCTGCGCAACCTGTTCCGTATCATTGCTGATGTCGATGCCGTCCCGGTGCCGATCCTCCCGCCGCTCGACGAGCACGGTCAGCCGCTTGACCTCTCCATGTCGGTATTGCGTTCAGTCTCGCCGATCCATATCGAATATCTGAAAAACATGGGCGTTGGCGCCTCGCTTTCCATATCGATCGTCGTCGACGGCAAGCTCTGGGGCCTGTTTGCCTGCCATCACTACGGCCCGCGTCTGCCTTCGGCCCAAAGCCGCTCCACCGCCGAACTCTTCGGCCAGATGTTTGCTTCCCGCCTCGAAAGCCGCGAACGGCGACAGGCTCTCGACTACGAGACCAAGGCGCGCCGCATCGCCGACCGGCTTCTCACCTCCGTTGCAGACAATGCCAGCCTGCTCGACGATCCGGCCTGGCTGATCGAGGCGCTCGCCGACGCCATTCCCGCCGACGGCATCGGTGTCTGGATCAACGGCCGGCCGGCACTTGCCGGCATCGGACCGGATGAGAGAAGTTTCGCAGCTCTCGTCCGCCATCTCAACCGCAACGCCGCCGGTCGCATCTATGCCGTGGACAGGCTCGCAGAAACCTATCCGGATCTTGAGGTCGACGATGCGGTGGCAGGCATGCTCGCCATCCCGATCTCGCGTTCGCCGCGCGATTATGTCGTGCTTTTCCGTCAGGAATTGGTGCGCACTGTTCGCTGGGGCGGCGACCCGCACAAGCCGGTGGAATACGGCCCGAATGGCCCGCGGCTGACGCCGCGCAAGAGTTTCGAAGCCTGGTCGGAACTGGTGCGTGGCCGCTCCCTCCCCTTCACCGAGGCCGAGCGCCGTGTCGCCGAAACCATCCGCGTCACATTGATCGAGGTGGTGTTGCGTCTCACCGACGAGGTCAGCATGGCGCGCCAGACGGCAAACGAGCGCCAGGAGCTGCTGATCGCCGAGCTGAACCACCGCGTCCGCAACATATTGAGCCTCATCACCGGTATCATCCGGCAGTCCCAGGCAACGTCGGTCGGTCTTGGCGACTACATCCGCCAGCTCGAGGGCCGCATCCAGTCACTCGCCCGCGCCCATGACCAGATCACCCGCGATCACTGGGCGCCCGCTTCGCTCCGGCAATTGCTGCTGGCAGAGACCGCCGCCTATCTTGGGAAAAATGCGCAACGCATCCAGATGAGCGGCGAGGACGTGCTGCTGGAACCGCAGGCTTTTTCCACCGCCGCCCTTGTCTTCCATGAGCTGATGACCAACAGCGCCAAATATGGCAGCCTTTCCGGCACCGGCAGCGGCACGGTCCAACTCGGCTGGCACCCCGACGACGAGGGCAATCTGCACATTGGCTGGCGCGAAAAGGATGGTCCGCCCGTCGTCGAACCCAAACGCCATGGCTTCGGTTCGACCATCATCCGCCGCTCGATCCCCTATGACCTCGGCGGTAAGGCGGAGGTCCGCTACCTCAGGGATGGGCTCGAGGCCGATTTCTGCATTCCGGCGCGACATGTCGTCAGCCCGACGAGCGAACGGTCAAATCCGCCTGCGGTGGGGGCGACCGGACGCAAGATGATTCCCGACGATCAGCCGCTCTCCGGCCTCAACGTGCTGTTGGTGGAAAACAATTTGATCATAGCCATGGATGGCGAGGACATCCTGCGCCGCCTGGGCGCCGACGTCGCAACGGCACCAAGTGTCACTGAGGCGATAGAAATTCTGGCCGGCCAGTCCTTCGATCTGGCGCTTCTCGATGTCAATCTTGGCGAGGAGACGAGTTTCGGGATTGCCGACCGGCTGGCAGCTGATGGCGTGCCCTTCGTTTTTGCCACGGGCTATGGGGAAGGCATCGCCCAGGCAAACAGCCACTCGGACGCGCCCGTGCTGCAGAAGCCTTATACGATGGAAGGCGTGACGGATATTCTTGCCCGGGTGCCGCTTTCGAGGAGAGGGTAAAACCCTCACTCCCCAAGAGGATCCGGTCGTAGCCCGCCGATGAAGAGCTGTTCCAGAAACCGCGCCGCATCCTCGAAGCGCCCCTCGCCCGAATGTTCCTGCCCCAGCACGGCACGCACCTGGACGTCGAAATCGGCGTAATGCTGTGTCGTCGACCAGATGGAGAAGATCAGATGGTAGGGATCGCATTTGACGATCTTGCCGGCTTTTGCCCAGGCGCGGATGACCTCCGCCTTCTCGTCGACCAGTTCCTTCAGCGGCCCCTTCAACTCGTCCTCTATATGCGGCGCACCCTGCAGCACCTCGTTGGCGAAGAGCCGGCTCTCGCGGGGGAAATCACGGGCCATCTCCAGCTTTCGGCGGATGTAACTGCGGATTTCCGTCTCCGGATTGCCTTCGGCGTCGAAAGCCCGTAACGGCTCCAGCCAGGTGTAGAGCACCCGGTCGATCAGCGCCCGGTGCATGGCTTCCTTGGTGCGGAAATAATAGAGCAGATTGGGTTTCGACATGCCGGCCACTTCGGCAATCTGGTCGATGGTCGAGCCGCGAAAGCCGCTTGCCGAAAACACATCGAGCGCAGCTTCCAGGATCTGCTCTTCCTTCTCTTCCTGGATTCGCGTCCGCCTCAGGGTTTTCGCTGCTCTCGGTATGGTCACAGGCTGTCGTTTCCCCTTGAAATTCAACTTCTTCGCTCAAGTTTGGGTTGGGGACGACCCTCGCCGCTTCCTTGAGCAACTGCCCGCATTTTTATCGGCGATTTTCGTGATTTTCGTCTTGAGCCCGGCGGTGGAAGTTGTAATGTTTACCAATCGGTCAAATTATCCGTCAGATGTAAAACAAAGGCAACTGGCGATTTTCCGGCGCTCGACAAAACCAATAAGGGGGCGCAGGAAAGGACCACGGGAACAGGCGGGCATGCCTCTTTGCATGACTGCCGCAAACAGGTGAGGGCGTAAAGAATGGTGGCAGCACCAGGCGAGAACATGCGCGTCAATGGCGACCGTCTCTGGGACAGTCTCATGGACATGGCGAAGATCGGCCCCGGCATAGCAGGCGGCAACAATCGCCAGACGCTGACGGATGCCGATGCGCAGGGCCGCAGCCTTTTCAAAAAATGGTGTGACGATGCCGGTTTGACCATGGGTGTCGACCGGATGGGCACGATGTTCGCCACCCGCCCCGGCACCGATCCGGATGCCTTGCCCGTCTATGTCGGCTCGCATCTCGACACCCAGCCGACCGGCGGCAAATATGACGGTGTGCTCGGCGTACTTGCGGCCCTCGAAGTCGTGCGCACCATGAACGATCTCGGCATCAAGACCAAACATCCGATCGTCGTTACCAATTGGACGAATGAGGAAGGCGCGCGTTTTGCCCCTGCCATGCTGGCATCAGGCGTCTTCGCCGGGGTGCACAGCCTGGAGTTTGCCTATAATCGCAGGGACCCCGAGGGCAATCTGTTCGGCGACGAATTGAAGCGCATCGGCTGGGTCGGCGACGAACAGGTCGGCGCTCGCAAGATGCACGCCTATTTCGAATATCACATCGAGCAGGGGCCGATTCTCGAAGCCGAGGAAAAGCAGATCGGCGTCGTCACCCATTGCCAGGGCCTCTGGTGGCTGGAATTCACGCTGACCGGCAAGGAAGCCCACACCGGCTCGACGCCGATGAACCTGCGCGTCAATGCCGGCCTGGCCATGGCCCGCATCCTGGAGATGGTCCAGGGCGTGGCGATGGGCGAACAGCCGGGCGCCGTCGGCGGCGTCGGCCAGGTGTTTTTCTCGCCGAACTCCCGCAACGTGCTGCCGGGCAAGGTGGTCTTCACCGTCGACATCCGCTCGCCCGACAAGGAGAAGCTCGACCGCATGCGGGCAAAGATCGAGGCGAAGGCGCCGGAGATCACCGATGCACTCGGCGTCGGCTGTTCCATCGAAGCGATCGGCCACTTCGAGCCGATCACCTTCGATCCGAAACTGGTCACGTCGGTGCGCGAAGCCGCCGAGCGGCTCGGGTACAGCCACATGAACATCATCTCCGGCGCCGGCCACGACGCCTGCTGGGCCGCCAAGGTCGCACCTGCAACGATGGTCATGTGCCCCTGCGTCGGCGGGCTCTCGCACAACGAGGCTGAGGAAATCTCCAAGGAATGGGCGATGGCGGGAGCCGATGTGCTGTTCCATGCGGTGGTCGAGACGGCGGAGATCGTTACGTGACAACCGATCCGGACGCAGATCTGGACAGCATGAGCCACACCGACCTGTTGTCGGCGGCACGCGCCATGCGCCAGGCAATCCGCATCCATCGAGATACATCGGGACACGAACTCTGTTGGCATCATCCCGATCTGTGGGCGCTCCTGCCTGATACGCAGATTGGTGGTCAGATCGTGCCCGATTGGCCTCAGTTCATGCGCGGTTGCATCCGCTACCGCCAGTCATTGGATAAACAGCTTGCGCAGGCACCGCGCAGCGACAGGGAGTTCGGAGAATGACCACAGTCATCAAAAACGGCACCATCGTCACCGCCGATCTGACCTATAAGGCTGACGTGAAAATCGACGGCGGCAAGATCATCGAGATCGGGCAGAACCTCTCGGGCGACGAGACGCTGGATGCCACCGGCTGTTATATCATGCCGGGCGGCATCGATCCGCACACCCACCTCGAAATGCCCTTCATGGGCACCTATTCCTCCGACGATTTCGAGAGCGGCACCCGTGCCGCCCTTTCCGGCGGCACGACGATGGTGGTCGATTTCGCCCTGCCTGCCCCCGGCCAGTCGCTGCTCGAGGCGCTGACCATGTGGGACAACAAATCGACCCGCGCCAATTGCGATTATTCCTTCCACATGGCGGTCACCTGGTGGAGCGAGCAGGTCTTCAAGGAGATGGAGACCATCGTCCGCGACAAGGGAATCAACACCTTCAAGCACTTCATGGCCTATAAGGGCGCGCTGATGGTGGACGATGACGAGATGTTCGCCTCCTTCCAGCGCTGCGCCGAACTCGGCGCCCTGCCGCTGGTGCACGCCGAAAACGGCGACGTCGTCGCCTCGATGTCGGCAAAGCTGCTCGCCGAAGGCAATAACGGCCCCGAGGCGCATGCCTATTCCCGCCCGGCCGAAGTCGAGGGCGAGGCCACCAACCGCGCCATCATGATCGCCGACATGGCCGGCTGCCCGGTCTATATCGTCCACACCTCCTGCGAACAGGCGCACGAGGCGATCCGCCGCGCCCGTGCCAAAGGCATGCGCGTCTATGGCGAACCGCTGATCCAGCACCTGACGCTCGACGAGAGCGAATATTCCAATCCCGACTGGGATCATGCGGCCCGCCGGGTGATGTCGCCGCCCTTCCGCAACAAGCAGCATCAGGACTCGCTTTGGGCAGGCCTTGCCTCCGGCTCGCTGCAGGTCGTCGCTACCGACCATTGCGCCTTCACCACGGCGCAGAAGCGCTTCGGCGTCGGCGACTTCACCAAGATCCCGAACGGCACCGGCGGCCTCGAAGACCGCATGCCGATGCTCTGGACGCATGGCGTCAACACCGGCCGGCTGACGATGAACGAATTCGTCGCCGTCACCTCGACCAACATCGCCAAGATCCTCAACATCTATCCGAAGAAGGGCGCGATCCTTGTCGGCGCCGATGCCGACATCGTCGTCTGGGACCCGCAGCGTTCCAAGACCATTTCGTCCAAAGCCCAGCAGTCGGCGATCGACTACAACGTCTTCGAAGGCAAGGAAGTGATCGGCCTGCCCCGCTACACACTGACACGCGGCGTCGTCGCGATCGAGGAAAACACCATCAAGACCCGCGAGGGCCACGGCGAATTCGTCAGGCGCGAACCTGTCACGGCTGTCAGCAAGGCGCTTTCCCAGTGGAAGGACATCACCGCGCCGCGCAAGGTGACACGTAGCGGCATTCCGGCAAGCGGCGTATGACGATGGCGCATGACGATACGGCCATCAACCGGGGACCGCTGCCTCTATGCCAATGACCTCACGCCGGCACCAAAGCGTCCAACTCCGGCAGAAGCACGACGCTTTCCTGCTCGTTCGGATCGGTGCGGGCGATGATCGCCGTGCACGGCGTGCTGCTGAGGTTCGCCGGCAGGTGCGGCACACCGGCCGGGATATAGAAAAGTTCGCCGGCATGGACGATGACGTGATGCTCGAGCCGGTCTCCGTACCAGGTATGGGCTTCGCCGGAGAGCACGTAGATCGCCGTCTCGTGCGCCTCGTGCAGATGCGCCTTGGCGCGTACGCCCGGCGGGATCGTCAGGAGGTGCATGCAGATGCCCTTAGCGCCGACCGTCTCGGCCGCGACCCCTTGGAAATAGCTGAGCCCCTGCTTGCCGTCATAGGCATGATTGGGGCGAACGATGTGGCAGGTGGGCTTTGATGTCACGTCCATCCTCATCCTCCATGGAGTGTGTCGTCGATAAAACCGGCGATAATGATACCACGCAAACCGCGTTCCCGCGGCGAAAACAAGACTGGTCGCATTGATGCAAGCACCCTCCGTCGTATCCGCCAAGGATCTCTGTCTCACCTACCAGGCGAATGACGGCCCGGTGCGTGCACTGAGCAATGTCAATCTCGACGTCCGCAAGGGCGATTTCGTCTCTTTCATCGGTCCATCGGGCTGCGGCAAGACCACTTTCCTGCGTGTCATCGCCGATCTCGAAAAGAGCACCTCGGGCGAGATCTCGATCAACGGCATGACGCCGGAGGAAGCGCGCAAGGCCCGCGCCTATGGCTATGTCTTCCAGGCGCCGGCGCTCTATCCCTGGCGCACCATCGAAAACAACATCGCCCTGCCACTGGAAATAATGGGGTATTCCAACGTTGACCGGACGAGGCGCATCGCCGAAGCGCTCGATCTCGTCAGTCTTTCGGGCTTCGAGAAGAAATTCCCCTGGCAGCTTTCCGGCGGCATGCAGCAGCGCGCCTCGATCGCCCGCGCGCTCGCCTTCGACGCCGATTTGCTGTTGATGGATGAGCCCTTCGGCGCCCTGGACGAGATCGTCCGCGACCATCTGAACGAAGAGCTGCTGAAACTCTGGACCCGCACCAACAAGACGATCTGCTTCGTCACCCATTCCATCCCCGAGGCGGTCTATCTCTCGACCAAGATCGTGGTGATGTCTCCGCGCCCGGGCCGCGTGACCGATGTGATCGACTCGACCCTCCCGGCCGAGCGCCCGCTCGACATCCGCGAAACCCCCGAGTTCCTGGAGATTGCCCACCGCGTCCGCGAAGGGCTTAGGACGGGGCACGCATGAGGAATAGAGGTTTGATTTCCGGGCTCTGCAGCCTCAACACCAGATGGGAACGAATCCCATGAAACCCGACACCCTCAAGGACAAGATCGTCCCCGTCACCACCATACTGCTGGCGCTCGTCGTCATCTGGTATGTCGCCGCCATCCTCATGAACGCGCCCTTCCAGCGCGACATGGACGGCCGCGCCGGCGCCACACCTTCGACCCTCGAATTCATCGGCAAGACGCTCGCCCAGCCGAAGCCGATCCTGCCGGCGCCGCATCAGGTGGCGCAGAACGTCTACGAGAACACCTTCCTGCGCAGCCTTTCGAGCAACCGCAGCCTCGTCTATCACAGCTGGGTAACGCTCTCTTCCACCCTGCTCGGCTTCGGCTTCGGCATGCTGCTCGGCATCCTTCTCGCCGTGCTGATCGTCCATAACCGCGCCATGGACCGCTCGCTGATGCCCTGGCTGGTGGCGAGCCAGACCATACCGATCCTCGCCATTGCGCCCATGATCGTCATCATCTCCTATAATGTACTGACCGGCGACAATGCCGTTGCACATCTCCTCAATCTCGATTCCGACGCCTCCCGTCTTGTCTCGAAGGCGCTGATCTCCACCTACCTCTCCTTCTTTCCGGTCGCCGTCGGCATGGTGAAGGGGCTGCGTTCGCCTGAAATCATGCATCTCGACCTGATGCGCACCTATTATGCCAGCCCGATGCAGACTTTCTGGAAGCTGCGCGTTCCCGCCTCGATCCCTTTCCTCTTCACCTCGATGAAGGTCGCGATCGCCGCCAGCCTCGTCGGCGCCATCGTCGGCGAGTTGCCCACGGGTGCTGTCGCCGGCATCGGCTCGAAGCTGCTCGCCGGCTCCTATTACAGCCAGACCATCGATATCTGGGCCGCCCTCGTCGCCGGATCGCTGCTGGCGGGCATCCTGGTTGCGATTGTCGGCGTTGCGGCGAAGATCGTCGACCGCGCCATGGGCGGGAGGCCGGCATGAGACATCTGACCTTCTCCTGGCAAGGCGTGGTCGCCCTCCTCCTCTGCGTCGGAGCGCTGACGGCCCTGCCGCTTCTGGCCGACGGCGCGGCGCGACCCCTCACCGACGGCACGGCAAGCCTCATTTTCATCATCGTCATCGCGGCAGCCCTGCTGTCCCTGGCGCCGCAGCCGCCGGCCTATCGTGCCACCGTGCTGTTTATCGGCGCGCATGGCGCCGCCTGGATGCTGCTTTCCGCTCTTTCCGGCAACGAGGGCGCAGCGACACGGGCTTTCTTCCTGCTGCTCTTCGCCTGCTGGCTGCTTGCCTGGCGATGCGTCACCGAGCTGTCGAAACTGCAGCCCGTCACCACTTTCAGCAAGTCGGCGCTCCAGCTGCTGATCCCGGCGATCTTCGGCGCCTGGATCCTCATTCTCTGGGAGGCGGTCACACGTGGCGCCGGCGTTCCCTTCATCCTGCTGCCGCCGCCGAGCGCCATCGGCGCGCGATTCATGGCATCGCTGCCGATCCTCGGCGCGGACGTCAGGCAGACGATCTTCAAGGCGGTGCTGATCGGTTATATCGTCGGCTGCCTCAGCGGCTTCGTCGTCGCGGTGCTCGCCGACCGCATCGCCTTCCTGCGCCGCGGCCTTCTGCCGATCGGCAACATGGTTTCGGCCCTGCCGATCATCGGCGTCGCTCCTGTCATGGTCATGTGGTTCGGCTTCGACTGGCCGTCGAAGGCCGCCGTCGTCATCATCATGACCTTCTTCCCGATGCTGGTGAATACCGTCGCCGGCCTTGCCGCCTCCGGCAGCATGGAGCGCGACCTGATGCGCACCTATGCCTCCGGCTATTGGCAGACGCTGCTGAAGCTCAGGCTTCCCGCGGCAATGCCCTTCATTTTCAACGCACTGAAGATCAACTCGACGCTGGCGCTGATTGGTGCCATCGTTGCGGAATTCTTCGGAACACCGATCGTCGGCATGGGCTTCCGCATCTCCACCGAGATCGGCCGCATGAATGTCGACATGGTCTGGGCGGAAATCGCCGTCGCGGCGCTGGCCGGCTCGATCTTCTATGGCATCATCGCCCTGACCGAACGGGCGGTGACGTTCTGGCATCCGTCTATCCGTGGTGGCTAGGCGCGCACGGGCTCCAGAAACGGGTCCGGGCATAACTTCAGAGGGTAAGGATAAGAAAATGAGAAAGTTGATGGTTGCAATGATGGCGAGCGCGATGTCGCTTGCATCGGCCCATGCCATGGCCGCCGACAAGGTGGTGCTGCAGCTGAAATGGGTCACGCAGAGCCAGTTCGGCGGTTATTACGTCGCCAAGGACAAGGGCTTCTATAAGGAAGAAGGCCTCGACGTCGACATTAAGCCGGGCGGCCCCGATATCGCCCCCGAGCAGGTGATCGCCGGCGGCGGCGCCGATGTCATCGTCGACTGGATGGGCGGCGCCCTGGTTGCCCGCGAAAAGGGCGTTCCGCTCGTCAACATCGCCCAGCCCTACCAGAAGGCGGGCCTGGAAATGGTTTGCCGCAAGGACGGCCCGATCAAGACCGAAGCCGATTTCAAGGGCCACACGCTCGGCGTCTGGTTCTTCGGCAACGAATATCCCTTCTTCGCCTGGATGAACAAGCTCGGCCTGTCCACAGAAGGCGGTCCGAACGGCGTCACCGTGCTGAAGCAGAGCTTCGATGTGCAGCCGCTTGTCCAGAAGCAGGCCGACTGCATCTCCGTCATGACCTATAACGAATACTGGCAGGCGATCGATGCCGGCTTCAAGCCGGAAGAACTGACGGTCTTCAACTACACTGAAATGGGCAACGACCTTCTTGAAGACGGCCTCTATGCGATGGAAGACAAGCTGAAAGACCCGGCCTTCAAGGAGAAGATGGTCAAGTTCGTCCGCGCCTCGATGAAGGGCTGGAAATATGCCACCGAGAATCCCGACGAAGCCGCCGAGATCGTCATGGACAATGGCGGCCAGGACGACAACCATCAAAAGCGCATGATGGGTGAAGTCGCCAAGCTGGTCGGCGACAGCTCCGGCAAGCTGGACGAGGCCCTCTATGCCCGCACGGCAAAGGCGCTGCTCGACCAGAAGATCATCAGCAAGGAGCCGTCAGGCGCCTGGACGCACGACATCACCGACGCCGCTTCCAAGTAATTTCGGTAACATTGCGAAGCGAAACGCGCGGGAGTTTTCCTGCGCGTTTCGTCTTTTTCTAGAGCATGATGCCGAAAAGTGTGCGCAGCTTTCGGACGGCACCATGCTCTATTTATTTGATTTGGATGCTGATTCAGATTTTAGGCCAGTCGGCCTAAATCATCAGCATCTCGCAACCGAAAAAAATGCCTTGCAACTGTCGCATTTATCGGGCGTCAAACGTCTTAGAGATAGAGGCGCGATCAATCTTCGTAATGTTGACATAACCTTGCGGTGATTGATTGACGTCAGAATGGTAATTATTATCGCCTAATGGGGAATTGTTTTCTGCCGGACTTGTAGATCGAGCAAATCGATACCACCTACAAGCCGAATTTGCCGGCGAGGGATGAAGACGGCAAAGGATCGGCGGATACCTCTGAGAATGCAGGAAGGGCAGTGGCCTGATCGCGCGCTGAGTGGCAGACGCTCGAGTTCGGCCAACCTTATCATAAGATTGGACGAAGACGCATGGCACGCAAGCCGATTGGAATTCTAGGCGCCTCTACTCTTTTTGCAGCGGCACTTGCTGCATCCACCGCATTTTCGCAGGAAAAACCGGTCGAAAAACCGCAGCAGAACCTGCCGGCGATCGTCGTCACCAAGGCGACGAACCGGACGCTCGTCGATCGAGTCATCGGCACGGGAACGGTCAAGCCCGTCGAGGAAGTCTATATTCAGCCGCAGGTCGAAGGCCTCTCGATTCGCACGCTGAAAGCCGATGTCGGCGACAAGGTTCAGGCGGAAAGCACGCTGGCGACGCTCAACGATGACGCGCTGGTCTTGGAAAAGAGCCAGATGATGGCGACGAAGGCCAAGGGCGAAGCAAGCCTCGCCCAGCTGCGCGCCCAGCTCATCGAGGCGCAGGCCAATGCCGAACAGGCAAGGCAGCAGCAGGCCCGCGCCCAGGAAATGGGTAAGAAGGGCACGGTTTCCACCGCCCAAGTCGAACAGGCCGATGCGACTGCCGCCGCAGCCAATGCCCGCGTCGTCTCCGCCGAACAGGCGATCGAGGTCTCCGAAGCGGATCTCAAGGTCTTCGACAGCCAGATTGCCGATGCGGATTTGAAGCTGGCGCGCACCGATGTGAAGACGCCGGTCGCCGGCACGGTCTCGGCGAAGAACGCCAAGGTCGGCGCCATTGCCGCCGGCAACGGCGATCCGCTGTTCACCCTCATCCGCGACGGCGATATCGAGCTTGTCGCTGAGGTCGCCGAAGGCGATGTCGTCAGAGTCATGGCCGGCCAAAAGGCAACGATTTCGCTTTCCGGCAGCCGTGACAAGCTTTCCGGCGCCGTACGCCTGGTTTCGCCGACTGTCGATCCGGTCACCCGCCTTGGCCTCGTCCATATCTCCATCGATGATGACAGCAAGGCACGTTCCGGCATGTATGGCAGCGCCGAAATCATCGTGCGCGAGACTGAAGGCGTAGCGCTTCCCCTGACCGCGGTACTCACCGGCAACGAAGGCTCCTCCGCCCGCAAAGTCGAGGACGGCGTGGTGAAATTCGCCAAGATCGAGACCGGCATCCAGGACGGCGCCTATGTCGAGGTCATCAATGGATTGAAGACCGGCGACGAGGTCGTGGCCAAGGCGGGCGCATACGTCCGCGATGGCGACCACATCACGCCGGTGCGTGAACAGCTCCCGGCTTCCAACTAAAGAGACCATCCGATGAATTTTTCAGCCTGGTCCATTCGAAATCCCATTGCGCCGCTGCTGGCCTTCTGCCTGCTGGTGTTCATCGGCATGCAGTCCTTTAATTCGCTGCCGATCACGCGTTTTCCAAATATCGACGTGCCGCTCGTTTCGATCAGCGTGACGCAGAGCGGCGCTTCGCCGGCTGAGCTCGAAATGCAGGTGACGAAGGAGATCGAAGACGCGGTCGCCTCCATCACCGGCATTGACGAAATCCAGTCGACGGTGACCGACGGCAGCTCGCAAACCAACGTCATGTTCCGGATGGAAGTGCCGACCGAACAGGCCGTACAGGACACCAAGGATGCGATCGACCGCATCCGCAGCGATCTGCCGGCCACGGCCGAAGCACCGATCGTCTCCAAGGTCGATGTCGAGGGGCAGGCGATCCAGACCTTCGCCGTTTCCTCGCCTGCCATGTCGCTGGAAGAACTTTCCTGGTTCGTCGACGATACGATCAAGCGTTCGCTGCAGGGTCAGGCCGGCATCGGCCGTGTCGACCGTTACGGCGGCGCAGAGCGCGAAGTGCGCATCGAGCTCACCCCTGACAAGCTCAATGCCTACGGCATCACCGCCGCGAGCGTGAACCAGCAGCTGCGCGGCACCAACATCGACCTCGGCTCAGGCCGCGGTCAGGTGGCGGGCAGCGAACAGGCGATCCGCGTTCTCGGCGACGCCCGCAACGTCGCCGACCTCGCGAACACGACGATCGGCCTGCCGAACGGCCGCTTCGTCAAACTGTCCGATCTCGGCGTCATCAAGGACACCTATGAGGAGCCGAAATCCTTCTCGCGCTTCAACGATACGCCGGTCGTTACCTTCGGCGTTTTCCGCTCCAAGGGCGCCAGTGAGGTCAGCGTCGCCGAAACCGTGGCGCAGAACCTCGACAAGGTGCGGGCCGAAAACCCGAATGTGAAGATCGAACTGATCGACGATTCGGTCTATTTCACCTACGGCAACTACGAAGCCGCCATTCATACGCTCCTCGAAGGTGCGCTGCTCGCGGTCATCGTCGTCCTCCTGTTCCTCAGGAACTGGCGTGCGACCCTGATCTCTGCAATCGCCCTTCCGCTGTCTGCGATCCCGACCTTCTGGGTCATGGACATGATGGGCTTCTCGCTGAACCTCGTCAGCTTCCTCGCTCTGACGCTTGCCACCGGTATCCTTGTCGACGATGCGATCGTCGAAATCGAAAACATTGCCCGCCACATCAAGATGGGCAAGACGCCCTATCGAGCGGCGATCGAGGCGGCTGACGAAATCGGCCTTGCCGTTATCGCCACCACCTTCACCATCATCGCCGTTTTCGTGCCTGTTTCCTTCATGCCGGGCATTCCGGGCCAGTACTTCATCCAGTTCGGTCTGACCGTCGCCTTCTCCGTCTTCTTCTCGCTGATGGTCGCGCGACTGATCACCCCGATGATGGCCGCTTATCTGATGCGCGCCGAAGACGGCATAGAAGACCATCACGACAATGACGGCCTGCTGATGCGGGGATACACCCGTCTCATACGTGGCACGACCGGCCGCTGGTACACGCGTTATGCGACGCTGATTGTCGCGTTCGCTTTCCTGGTCGGCTCCGTTTTGCTGCTGATGCAGGTTCCCGGCAGCTTCCTGCCGCCGGAAGATGCCTCACGCATCGTTCTCTCCGTCGAGCTGCCGCCCAATGCGCGCCTTGACGACACCGAGAAGACGACGGATGCGATCTATGACAGGGTCAAGGACATCAATGGCGTCGAAAGCGTCTTCGTTCTCGGCGGTGCGTCGCCGAAGGGCGATCTCGAACTGCGCCGGGCGACCATCACGCTGGCACTCGACAAGCTCGACCAATCGCTGGTCAAGAAGATGGTCAACGACGTGCTCGGCCATATCCCCGTCATTGGCCCGAAACTGCCGAAGGTGGAGGTCCACGGCCGTGAACGCCCGCAGTGGGATATCGAAAAGGAAGTCTTCGCCAAGCTGCGCGATATTCCCGACGTCCGGATCCTGAAGCTCAATGACCGCGGCGAACGCGACCTCTCCTTCAACTTCCTTTCCAAGAACGACAAGGACCTGAACGACGCCGTCGGCATTCTGGAATCCAAGCTGCGCGCCGATCCGCTGCTTGCCAATGTCAGCGCCGACGGCTCCCTGCCCCGCCCGGAACTGCAGGTTCACCCGCGCATGGATGAGGCCGCCCGCCTCGGCATTACGCCGCAGCAGATCTCCGAGACGATCCGCGTCGCCACCATCGGCGATGTCGATGCCGCCCTTGCCAAGATCTCGCTCGACGATCGCCAGATCCCAATCCGCGTTCAGGCCGCACTCGACATGCGTCGCGATCTCGCAGCCATCCGGACATTGAAGATCCAGACCGCCAGCGGCGGCACCGTTCCGCTCGCGAGCGTCGCCAATATCGACTATTCGGAAGGCGTAAGCTCGATCAAGCGCAACAACCGCTACCGCGTCGTCTCGATCGGTTCCGACCTGCCGCAGGGCGTAGCACTCGACACGGCCTCCGCCCGGTTCCGTCAGATCGTCAACGACGCCAATATCCCGGCCACGGTGCACCTTGCCGAAAGCGGCGACACCAAGGTGCAGACCGAGATGCAGCAGAGTTTCGTCAACGCCATGTTGATGGGCCTGCTACTGGTGCTGACGGTGCTGATCCTGCTCTTCAAGGACGTGATCCAGCCCTTCACCATCCTGTTCTCACTGCCGCTCGCCATTGGCGGCGTCGCAGCCGCCCTGATCCTCACCAGCAATCCGTTGTCGATGCCTGTCATGATCGGCATCCTGATGCTGATGGGTGTCGTCACCAAGAACGCCATCCTGCTCGTCGATTTCGCAATCGAGATGCGCCATCAGGGCATGCCTCGCGTCGAGGCCATGGTCGAAGCCGGCCGCAAGCGCGCCCGGCCGATCATCATGACCTCGATCGCCATGTCGGCGGGCATGCTGCCTTCCGCGCTTGGTGTCGGCGAAGGCGGCTCGTTCCGCGCGCCGATGGCAATTGCGGTGATCGGAGGCATCATCGTCTCGACCGTACTCTCGCTCGTCGTCGTGCCCTCCTTCTTCCTGATCATGGACGATCTATCCCGCCTGCTCGGCTGGGCTTTCGGCCGCCTGGTCGGCCGGAAGGACGAGGAGGAGCTGCCGCTCTCGCGCGAGGATCTCACCCGTGTCACCCGGGAGAACCGCAGCGAAATCGACTCGCTGGAGGAGCGCCTGACCGCAATCGAAAAGCCGGAAGGCAAGCGCAAGAGCGCCAAAGGCGACACCAACGTGCTGCGCCTGCCGCCCTTCGCGGCGGAATAAGCAAAGCCCAGGAAATGAACGGGCCGGGAGCGATCTCCCGGCCCGTTTCATTTTTGCTGTTCACTTCTGGCGATTGACCGAAATCAAATCCACCGACATCTCCTTCCCGTATTTTGCCCGGCATGCACATGGAATTGGAAAGGCTGGCCATATCAGGAGACCGGGAGATGAACAGGACGCTGACATTCATCGGCCATGAGGCCGCTGTGCTCGCCAAGGCCACCGTCATGGCCGGGCTCGACCACAACGAGGCCGAAGCCCTCCGCGCCCACGCCACCGTTCGCCTCTGCGACCCGCATGACGTTCTCTTCGAGGAGGGCGACAAGGCGGCCTATTTCTATTGCGTGCTCAGCGGTTATGTCAGGCTCTATCGCCACAACAGCGACGGCAGGCAGGCCGATATCCGCATCTGCGAGCCCGGCGACAGCTTCGCCGAATGCCTGATCCACGCCGACGAAACCTATCGCTACGGCGCGCAAGCGATGGATCATGCCGTGCTGGCGCGCTTCCACATCGCTGAGGTCCGGCTGTTGCTGGAGGAGCGGCCGCGGATCGGCAAGGCGATCATGCGCAGCCTGTCACTGCATCTGATCTCGACAATGGAATGCCTGGCAAGCGACCGCATGCAGACCGCGCCGCAGCGCGTGGCGCATTATCTGCTGACCCACTGCGCCGAGAACGGTGCGGCCGCTTCGCTGCGGCTGCCCTTTCCGAAAAATCTGCTTGCCCGCAAGCTTGGCCTCGCACCGGAGGCGCTCTCGCGCGCCTTCTCGACGCTGAAGACGAAAGGTGTCACGGTGCGCGGCCGAGCGATCGCCATCAGCGACGTCAACCTGCTGCGGCAGGTCTGATCGTCACAGCATGAAGGCCGAAAAGCGTGAGCGGTTTTCGGACGACATCATGCCCTAATTCTTTGATTTTGATCCGGATGATTTTAGGCCGATCCGGCCTAAAATCATCCGGATCTAAGCATGTCGCGCAAAAGTGTGCAGCGGTTTTGCGACAACGACATGCGTAAAAACAAAGACCTAAAGCGCACGAAGCGAATCTGAAAGATCGCGACGCGCTTTAGAGACCGCCCTGCTCCCTGAGGAAGCTGACGATCGAGCTGACGCCGTCGCCGCGCTTCATGTCGGAGAAGACGAAGGGGCGCGAAGCGCGCATCCGCGTCGCATCCCGGTCCATCACTTCGAGATCGGCGCCGACATAAGGCGCCAGATCCTTCTTGTTGATGACGAGCAGGTCCGACCGGGTGATGCCAGGCCCGCCCTTGCGCGGGATTTCCTCGCCCTGGCAAACGGAGATGACATAGATGGTGATATCGGCAAGATCGGGCGAAAAGGTCGCCGCCAGATTGTCACCGCCGGACTCTATGAAGACGACGTCGAGATCGGGGATCCGCTGGTTGAGGCCGGCAATCGCCTGCAAATTGATCGTCGCATCCTCGCGAATGGCGGTATGCGGACAGCCGCCGGTTTCGACGCCGACGATGCGGTCTGAAGGCAATGCCTGCATCCGCACCAGCGCCTCGGCATCCTCTGTCGTGTAGATATCGTTGGTGACGACGGCGACGGAATAGTCGTCGCGCATCGCCTTGCAGAGCTTTTCGGTCAGCGCCGTCTTGCCCGAGCCGACCGGCCCGCCGATGCCGACACGCAAAGGTCCGTTTCTTGATTTCATGTGCCTTACTCCAATCGAACCCCGATGATAGCGAAGCCGCCCGCCCGCGCCACCGTCAAATGACGCAGCCACAGCGATAATTTCGGACAATCACGAACGGAACAGCCGCGTCGCCTGCGTCTCGTGGCGCAGGCTGGCAATATCGGCCTGCACCGTCGCCGAACCCAGATCGTCGAGCGTCGAGGCTGCCGCCCGCCGGGCAACCTCCGCGATACGGTCTTCCAGACCGGCAAGAACGGCGACGCCATCCCTTTGCCCGGCGACACCAAGGCGGATGCCTGATGAAACCGCTTGTGAGACATAGGCATGCAGGAAGGCGGCGAGCACCTTCTCGGGCCTTATCCCATGGGCGCCCGTCACCGCCCCGACTGCAATGGGATAGGCGACCCTATCAGGTAGCCGCTCGAACACCTCGTCCGGCCAGGCCCGCGCCGCTGCGACGAAAGCCTCACCGAGCAACATCGTTTCCTGATGCCGCTCGCGTGATCCGGCCAGCGCCTCGGCGAGTGCAGCGACTTCGGCAAGGCATGCGGCTTCTGCCTGTTGCCTGTGGCTTTCGGCCAGAAGCACCGCATCGTTCCAGGCCGAACCATTGCCGACCAGCGCGCCGATCCAGGCCCCAAGCGAGGTCGCATCCGTAACGAGCCCGTCGGCCACCGCCCGCTCCAGCCCGCCCGAATAGGCAAAGCTGCCGATCGGAAAGGCCGGCGAGAGCCATGCCGTCAGGCGCAGCAATGCCTGCAGCTCGCGATCCCTGGTCATCAAGACTCAGTCGTGCTTGTGGTCATGATCATGACCACGATCGTGGCGGTGCTCATGCTCATGCTCGTAGCCATGTTAGTGATCATGGTCATGGCCGTGATCATGCCCGTGGTCATGATTGTGATCATGATTGTGATCGTGATCATGCCCATGCGAATGCCCGCCTTGGGAATGATAGGCCCCGCGCGCCGGCTGGAACGGCTCGTCGATCTCGAGAACGACGGCGCCGAGGCCCTGCAGCATGGCGCGGATGACATGGTCGCGGAGGATGACGATGCGGTCTTCCTCGATCTGCGCGGCAAGATGCCGGTTGCCAAGATGCCAGGCGAGCTCGACCAGATGGGTGCGGTCGCGACCGCGGATTTCGAAGAGTTTCTCGTCGGCGGCGAGGATCTCGATCAGTTCGCCGTCGTCGCGCACCAGCAGGTCGCCATTGGCGAAAAGCACCGGATCCTTGAGATCGAGCATGACCATTTCGCCATTTTCCAGATGCAGCAGCTTACGGCGCAGATGACGCAGATCATGCGGCAGCTTGACCTGGGCGATCGGGTGGGAGGAAGGGGTTCCGGCGGGAAGATAGGAGGTGACGCGCTGCATGACATGTCCGTTTTTCTGAGAGGACGACCATGCAAAATAGCTCTTCCCGATGCAAGCACCAATGGCCTTTCGTCCGGCTTCGGCTTTTATATTCCGTAAGCCTGCATCACGTTGTCGCTCTCAGGGCTTCTGTTCTCGCCATCGACGCCGTTCTCGACGAGCCCGTGCCAGGCGTGATGAAGACCTTCCCGTTCGTGTACGACGCGATTGCGCCCGAGCGCCTTGGCGAGATAGAGCGCCCGGTCGGCGGAGGCATAGACCGCCTGCTTGTTGCGCTCGGCGACGAGATCGGCAACGCCGCCGGAAACGGTGATGCGGATATCGTGCCCCTCGGCCTTGATGGCTCCGCCGGCGATCCGGGCTCGGACACCTTCAATACGCTCCATCCGTGCCTCCAGCGGCTCGCCGGATACGATGATGCCGAACTCCTCCCCACCCAGCCGTGCGACGACGGACATATCATCGAAGGCGGATGTGAGCATGGCTGAAACGGCGATGATGACGGCATCGCCGCAACCGTGGCCGAAGCGATCATTGATCGCCTTGAAACGGTCGACGTCGAAAATCACTAAGGACGCGTTGCCATCGGCACTCTCAAGCGCCTCGGTAAAAGCACGCCGGTTGAGCAGCCCGGAAAGCGTATCCGTGCGGCTGAGCTTTTCGAATTCCGCGCGCGAGAGCGCGAGGTCGCGCATGGCAAAGCCGGCAAACAGCGACAGCATGCCGGAAACCGTACCGCCGATCAGCCAGGAAAAGATCGCGCTGAAGCCGATTGCATGGGCGAGCGTCACCGGCAGCAGCCCGAGAAGATCGAGCGACGGCATCGTCAATGCGATAATGACTCCCGAGAGAATAACGGCAAGAAAAGCCATCTTCAGGGCGAAGACGTAGACGTTCTTGCGGTATTGAAGATCGCCAAAATCGGCCTGCAGCGAAATCCAGTTTCTCATGAGAATCAACCTTCCTGCTCGGCGTTTCCAGGCATTGATAAGAGCCCAATTGCTGCGGGTGTCTTAATTGACTCGTTAAAATTCGAACGGTTTCGGACGTTTCGGTGGACAGAATTTTTCTAGCAGGGGATGCAGCTTTCCAATCCCTGAATCGAACAGTGCGGAGAGACAGTTAAACATTTGATATAAAAGGAGTTTATCAGGATTCACGATACATATGTTCCAGAATGGCTTAGCCGGGGAAAATACTGGTTTTCCCACCGATTTATACAACCAGATGGAGAGCGCTGCTCACAATTCACTTTAAGGGCGGGTTGGGCCGACGCCGCCTCAATTGTAGACAGCAACAGACAATCGCAATGCTTGTGGAAGCGGGTTCCATAAGCCGGTTCGGAGCCCGGCCGAGCGCAGGGCAGCGGCAGTCCAGGTGTTGCAGCCGAAGAGGGCGTTGAAGTATCCCCTGGCCTCGAAGAACCGATCGATCTCGCCGTATCCTGCATCCGGAATCGGCACCACCGCGCCCGCATCGCGGACGAAGCTCTGCGAGATAAAATCGCGCAGCTGCGCCAATTGATCGTCGCGGACATCGAATGCCGTCACAGTGGGCTGCGGCTCGGTGATAGGACCGGCAAGGTCCAGATGCAGCACCGCACGGTCGATCGTTAGAGCGCGCAACACCGGCAGCGGCTTCAGCTCCGCCCATGTGGGAGTTTCCAGATAGAAGGCACGACCGCCCCAGCCGATAATGAGCCACTCCGCATTCGGATGGCCGAGCGGAAAACCGGTATCGTCGAGGAAGGAAAAGGCAGCCCGCGTTTCCGCGTCGAGCGGAATGGCAATATCGGTATGGATCGGTCCTGACAGCAGCAGAATCCGATGCGCCAGCGCCGCAGATGACGCCTTGACCGGCGCAATCAGCGGCCGGGGAATGAAGGTCCCGCAGGCCGCCAAAAGCACAAGCAGAAATACGATCCGCGACAACCAGCGGATGCCTGTCCTCATCGCAGCCGTCCGCTGCATATCGGACGTGGGCCTAGAACAGGAAATAGCGCTGCGCCATCGGCAGCACCGTCGCCGGCTCGCAAGTGAGCAGCTCACCGTTCGCCCTGACCTCATAGGTCTCCGGATCGACCTCGATCTCGGGTGTCAGGTCGTTGTGGATCATCGATGCCTTGGAGATGCCGCCGCGCGTATTCTTCACCGCGACCAGTTCCTTGGCGACGCCGAGCCGGCCCTTCAGGCCGGCATCGAGCGACGCCTGGCTGACGAAGGTGACGGAGGAATTGGTGAGGCTCTTGCCGTAGGAGGCAAACATCGGCCGGTAGTGAACCGGCTGCGGCGTCGGGATCGAAGCGTTCGGATCGCCCATCGGCGCGGCCGCGATCGAGCCCCCGAGCAGCACCATATCGGGCTTCACCCCGAAGAAGGCCGGGTTCCACAGCACGAGGTCGGCACGTTTGCCGACTTCGACCGAGCCGATCTCACGGCTGAGGCCATGGGCGATCGCCGGGTTGATCGTGTATTTGGCGATATAGCGGCGGACGCGGAAATTGTCGTTGTCGCCCTTTTCCTCCTTCAGCCGGCCGCGCTGACGTTTCATCTTATCGGCCGTCTGCCAGGTGCGGATCGCCACTTCGCCGACACGGCCCATGGCTTGGCTGTCGGAGGAGATGATCGAGAAGGCGCCGATATCGTGCAGGATGTCTTCGGCAGCGATCGTTTCCTTGCGGATACGGCTTTCGGCAAAGGCGATGTCTTCGGGGATCGACGGCGACAGATGGTGGCAGACCATCAGCATGTCGAGATGCTCGGCAATCGTATTGACCGTATAGGGCCGTGTTGGATTGGTCGACGAGGGGATGACGTTCGGCTGGCCACAGATCTTGATGATGTCAGGCGCATGCCCGCCGCCGGCCCCTTCCGTGTGGAAGGCATGGATGGTGCGGCCCTTGATGGCGCCGATCGTATCCTCGACGAAGCCGCTTTCGTTCAGCGTATCGGTGTGGATCATCACCTGCACGTCGTATTCGTCGGCAACCGACAGGCAGCAGTCGATAGCGCCTGGCGTCGTGCCCCAATCCTCGTGCAGCTTCAGCGAGGTGGCGCCGGCCAGCACCATTTCGGTCAGCGCCCCCGGCAGCGAGGCATTGCCCTTGCCGGCAAAGGCAAGGTTCATCGGAAAGGCGTCGGCCGCCTCGATCATGCGCGCGAGATGCCAGGGACCGGGCGTGCAGGTGGTGGCAAGCGTGCCGTGCGCCGGTCCCGTGCCGCCGCCGAGCATGCAGGTCATGCCGCTCATCAGCGCTTCCTCGATCTGCTGCGGCGCGATGAAATGGATATGGCTGTCCATGCCGCCAGCGGTGACGATCTTGCCTTCGGCGGCGATCGCCTCCGTGCCGGGACCGACGATGATATTGACACCCGGCTGCATGTCGGGATTACCGGCCTTGCCGATCGCGACGATACGTCCGTCCTTGAGGCCGATATCGGCCTTGTAGATGCCTGAATGATCAACGATCACCGCATTGGTGATGACCGTATCCACTGCGCCATCCGCCCGCGTCACCTGGCTCTGGCCCATGCCGTCACGGATCACCTTGCCGCCGCCGAACTTCACCTCCTCGCCATAGGTGGTGAAATCCTTCTCGATCTCGATGAAGAGCTCCGTATCGGCAAGGCGCACCTTGTCGCCGGTGGTCGGTCCAAACATGCCGGCATAGGCGGCGCGCGAGATCTTGTAGGGCATCTATCAGGCTCCTTGGGAGGAAGAGACGAGTGTTTCTCCGCCGAGCCGCTTGAGGCGGCCAGCGGCAATATAGCTATCGACAAGCTGTCGTTCGGCCGCAAATGGGTGCCATTCCCAGCCGGAGTGGCCGAAGCCGGCAAGCGTCACCTCGGCCTCGGCATATGTGTTCAAAACCTCGGCAATGACGATCATACCGCTGCTCGGCACGACATAGGACGAAGGAGCAAAGGCCGAAAGCGAGGCATCGACGGCTTCGTGAACCGTCTTGCCGATGACGACGTGCCTTTTGCCGGTATCGGCGCAGAAGACACTGAATTCATCCGTATAGTCGTCGCAGAAATCGTCGAGATCAGGATGCGAGACGGCAAGCGGCGCCCGCATCGCGGCGAATTTTTCCGGGTCGCGCACGCTCCAGATTTCGCCAGCCGACACGACGCCCGGATGGGCGCGCCACTCACGCGAACCGAGCATCGCCTTTGCCGGCCTGCCGGTGTTACAGACCGCGACGGCATCGGTGCGGCTGCCGCCGGCCCCGTAGGAGCGGCAATCATTGAAGCGAATGACGATATCGGCGGCATCGATGATGCCAGCCCCGCCTTCCTCAATGTCGCCATTGCCGACGATCATGATTTTCCTGATCACCCTAGTTGCTCATCGTGTCTTCGAGCTCTTTCAGCTCTTTCGTGCGTTTGTCCGTAATGTTGGCGAGACAACCGGCGACCAGCATCGGCTCCATCGTGCCGCCACGCGCCTGAAAGCCAAAGGCGTCGCATTCGGCATCGCGATAATCGATCCAGGCGCGCTGTGCCTTAACCAGCGCCTGCTCCGCGCCCTTCATATCGCTATCCAGGTCCTTGTCGATCGCTGCTAGGACGGCGCGGGTCTTCTTGTATTGCGCATTCAAAGCTTTGTCGGCGGCCTCATGGCGCGCCGCCTCGCAGCCAGTCATGTCCGATTGCGTCTTGGGGTTGTTGCAATCGATATCCTCAGCAGAGGCAGCACCTGCCGTCAGCAGCATCGCCGCCCCGACGAGGCAGATATTCAAGCGCATGCATTCCTCCAGCCTATTGTTCTTAAAGCTTGCCCATCACCAGCTGGCGGAAGCCATAAACCTCGCGCTTGCCGGAAAGCGGGATCAGCGTCACCGAGCGCGTCTGCCCCGGTTCGAAGCGCACCGCCGTCCCCGCCGGGATATCAAGCCGCTTGCCATGCGCCGCCGCGCGATCAAAGGAAAGCCCGGCATTGGTCTCGGCGAAATGATAGTGGCTGCCGACCTGCACCGGCCGATCGCCCGTATTGGAAACCTCCAGCGTCACCGTCGGCGCGCCGGCATTCAGTTCGATGTCGCCGCTTGCGGCAATGATTTCGCCTGGAATCATTTCGTCCTCCTTAAGCCGCCTTGGGCGCGCAGCCCTCGGCTTTCAGCACACGCTTCGTCGACGCAGGATTTTTGGCAAGCATCGCCGCCGGCCGAATAGGCCTCGCGACGAGATTACCGCCGCAGTTCGGGCAGACACCCTTCAACACACCGTCCACGCAATCGGCGCAGAAGGTACATTCATAGGTGCAGATCCGTGCCTCAGTGCTATCAGGCGGCAGATCCTTGTCGCAGCATTCGCAATTGGGCCTGAGCTCCAGCATTCCTATCTCCTCAACGGATCGGCTCGTGCACGGTAACGAGCTTGGTGCCATCCGGAAACGTTGCCTCCACCTGCACGTCGTGGATCATCTCTGCAATCCCCTCCATCACCTGGTCGCGGCCGATCACATGGGCGCCGGCTTCCATCAGCTCGGCAACCGGGCGGCCGTCGCGGGCGCCTTCGACGACGAAGTCGCTGATCAGCGCGATCGCTTCGGGATAGTTCAGCTTGACGCCGCGCTCCAGCCGCCGCCGCGCCACCATCGCCGCCATGGAAATCAACAGCTTGTCTTTTTCTCTCGGAGTGAGGTTCATCGCTTGTCCATCTGCTTCATGCCTAGAACAGGATGATCCTGTTCTACATTAAAGAGTTAGAGCATGATGTCGTCCGAAAACCGCTCACACTTTTCGGCATCATGCTCTAGGTTCATAGATTCCAGACTTTCGGCACAGGCGCGCCGTTGCGCAAGGCCGAAATGACCGGGATCAGGATTTTTCTGAGCGAGAAGCCGTCGGCTGCTGCAAGGCGGACGACGAGCTTGTCGTTCCAGGCGCTTGCCCCGCCCATCGGCCCTTCGACGAGCGGCCGCACCTTGCCGAGATAGGCTTCGGCCAAAGGCCCGGCATAAAGCAGCGTCGCAAAAGCCACCTGCCCGCCGAGCACGGCCTGGCGCGCGGCAAGGGCCGCTACGCCGTCGGACAGCCGCAGTTCTTCGGCATGGATCAACCGCCCCGAGCGGCGGATGCGCCAGCGGTCGCGGAAAAGTCCCGTCTCCATCATTTCGCCCATCGCCTTGCGGCCAAGCAGCACGGCTTCGACGGCGAGAAATTCGGCATTCTCGTCGAGATCGACATCCAACCGGCGCGACAGCGAGGCGCGGTCGAAAAGGATCGTCTCCTGAGGCAGCCAGTCAACGCGGGCGCGGGCGCCGACCTCGATGCTGGTCGAAACCTCTGCCGTGCCGGCCGAAGCCTTGTAGATCTTCTCGCAGGCTTGGGTGGTGACGTCGACGCGCGTACCGGCACCGGCAACGACGCTCCAGGACATGCGGTCACCGCCTGTCAAACCGCCTGATGTATTGATGATGACGGCTTCCATGGAGGCATCGAAGGTATCGGGCAGGCGGATCTTCGCGGCCCCCTCCTGATAGAGTTCACGGATGCGCGTGCGGCCATCGAACAGCTTTGCCGCCAGATGCCCGCGCCCTTCCGCTCTTTGCAGTCTCGTGCCTGCCGCCGCAATCGTCATATCGTCCCTTTCGGTCGCGCTATCGGTTTTCATTCAAGCGCGCGGATAGCGGAAAGCAAGCAATTCCCATGCCGTCCCGAGCAGACCTTTGGCGGCAGCGGACGGTTTTCCAGACGCCGTGCTCCTTGCTGCTAAAAGCGGCATCTGCCGGTCAGACAGTCAGATGGCGGCGGGCCTCTGGCGTATCCAGCGTCTCGGCAAGCCCTTCATGCACGATTTCGCCGCGGTCCATGATGTAGACATAGTCAGCAAGCTCGCGGCAGAAATCGAGATACTGCTCGACGAGCAGGATCGCCATGCCTGTGGAGTCGCGCAGATAGCGGATCGCCCGGCCGATATCCTTGATGATTGACGGCTGGATGCCCTCGGTTGGCTCGTCGAGCACGAGAATCCTAGGCCGCGTCACCATGGCGCGCCCGATCGCCAATTGCTGCTGCTGCCCGCCGGAAAGATCGCCGCCGCGACGTGACAACATCGACTTCAGCACCGGGAAGAGACTGAAGATGTCATCGGGGATGTTGCGGTCGCGGCGGCCAAGCGGAGCAAAGCCGGTTTCGAGATTTTCCTTGACGGTCAGCAGCGGGAAGATTTCGCGCCCCTGCGGCACATAACCGATGCCCTGCTTGGCGCGGGCAAAGGGCGGCAGGCCGTTGAGCCTGGTGTCGTTGAAGGTGACGGTGCCCGCCGACAGCGGATGCTGGCCGGTAACGGCGCGCAGAAGAGAACTCTTCCCCACGCCGTTACGCCCCAGCACGCAGGTGATCTTACCCATCTCGGCCTTGATCGAGATGCCGCGCAGCGCCTGAGCGGCGCCATAATGCAGGTTTGCGTTTTCAACTGTCAGCATGATGCGACATCCTTGTTTGCCGTGCCGGCGGTGCGACCACCCTCTTCTCCTTCGCGGGGAGAAGTGCCGAGCGCAGCGAGGCGATGAGGGGGTGAGGAGCAACAGCGACGAACGCGTTGAGCGAAGGCGAGAGGTTATCAGCGGCGTGCCGTGCAGGCCCCTCATCCGACCCTTCACGCCACCTTCTCCCCGCTGGAGCGAAGAGGGAATATGTCGCTCCCCTTTCAGACCAATCCAGAAACATCGACCGCATCATCACCGCCCCAGATAGTTCTCGATCACCTTCGGATCCGAACTCACGAAGTCGATCGATCCTTCCGCCAGCACCGAGCCTTCCGCGAGGCAGGTCACCTTGACGCCGAGGTCACGGATGAAGCCCATGTCATGTTCGACGACGACAACCGACCGGGTTTTGGCGATATCCTTAAGCAGGATCGCGGTTTCAGCCGTCTCTGCATCGGTCATGCCGGCCACCGGTTCGTCGACGAGCAGGAGCTTCGGCTCCTGCGCCAGCAGCATGCCGATCTCCAGCCACTGCTTCTGCCCGTGCGAGAGATTGGCGGCGAATTCGTCGCGGCGATGCGTCAGCCGCACCGTTTCGAGGATCTCCTCGATGCGCGCCTTGTCCTCGCCCGAAAGCCGGTAGAGCAGCGTCGAGAACACACCACGACGTCGGTTCAGCGCCAGCTCCAGATTGTCCCACACCGTATGGCTTTCGAAGACTGTCGGCTTCTGAAACTTGCGGCCGATGCCGAGCTGAGCGATATCGGCTTCATCCTTCTTGGTGAGATCGATAGTACCGTTGAAGAACACCTCACCCTCATCGGGCCGGGTCTTGCCGGTGATGATATCCATCATCGTCGTCTTGCCGGCCCCGTTCGGGCCGATAATGGCGCGGAGTTCACCGGGCTCGATGACGATCGACAGCGAGTTCAGCGCCTTGAAGCCGTCGAAGGAAACCGACACGCCGTTGAGATAAAGCACGCTGGTGGGTTTGACGTCGGGGATCATGGCGCTCACTCCGCTGCCTGGATTTTCGGCTCGATACCGTCTTCCTCAGCCGCCGGTGGTGCCGCCTTGGAGACAGGCTTCCGCTTGCCGAGATATTGCGAAATCGTGCCGACGACGCCCTTCGGCAGGAACAACGTGACGGCGACGAAGAGACCGCCCAGTGCAAACAGCCAGACCTCCGGGAAGAGGCCCGTGAAGATCGTCTTGCCGCCGTTGACGAGGATCGCGCCGATGATCGGCCCGATCAGCGTCGCCCGCCCGCCGACCGCGGTCCATATGACGACTTCGATCGAATTGGCAGGTGCGAATTCGCCTGGATTGATGATGCCCACCTGCGGCACGTAGAGCGCGCCGGCAATGCCCGCCATCATCGCCGAGACGACGAAGGTGAAAAGCTTGAAATGCTCGACGCGGTAGCCGAGGAAGCGCGTGCGGCTTTCGGCATCGCGCACGCCGACCAGCACCTTGCCGAACTTCGAGCGTACGATCGCCGAGGCGATCATCAGCGATAGAGCGAGGAAAATCGCGGTTGCGGCAAAGAGGGCTGCACGCGTGCCGTCAGCCTGTACATTGAAACCGATAATGTCCTTGAAATCAGTAAGGCCGTTATTGCCGCCGAAGCCCATGTCGTTGCGGAAGAAGGCCAGCAGCAGCGCGTAGGTCATCGCCTGGGTGATGATCGAGAGATAGACGCCGTTGACGCGTGAGCGGAAGGCAAACCAGCCGAAGACGAAGGCGAGCAGGCCGGGTACGACGAGCACCATCAGCGCAGCAAACCAGAAATGGTTGAAGCCGTACCAGAACCAAGGCAGATCCTTCCAGTTCAGGAACACCATGAAGTCAGGCAGAACAGGATCTCCGTAGCTGCCGCGCGTGCCGATCTGGCGCATCAGATACATGCCCATCGCATAGCCGCCGAGCGCAAAGAAGGCACCGTGGCCGAGGGAGAGGATGCCGCAGAAGCCCCAGACGAGGTCGAGCGCCAGCGCCAGCAGCGCATAGGTCAGATACTTGCCGAACAGCGACATGATATAAGTCGGCACGTGCAGCGGATTGGTCGGCCCCGTCATCAGGTTCAGGACCGGCACGAGGATCGCGACCAGAAGCAGGAGGGCGATGGCAATGACGATCTTGCGATCGAGTGATCGGAGAAGGAAGGCCGTAATCATGCTTCCACCGCCCTTCCTTTGAGTGCGAAGAGCCCGCGGGGACGCTTCTGGATGAAGAGAATGATAAGGACGAGCACCAGGATCTTGCCGAGCACGGCGCCGGCAAAGGGCTCGAGGAACTTGTTGACGACGCCGAGCGAGAGTGCACCGACCAGCGTACCCCAGAGATTGCCGACACCGCCGAAGACGACGACCATGAAGCTGTCGATGATGTAGGATTGACCGAGGTTCGGCGAGACGTTGTCAATCTGGCTGAGCGCCACGCCGGCGATGCCGGCAATGCCCGAGCCGAGCGCGAAGGTGAAGGCATCGACCCAACCGGTGCGGATGCCCATCGACGACGCCATGCGGCGGTTCTGCGTAACGGCGCGCATCTGCAGGCCGAAGGCGGACCGCTTGAGCAGCAGGAGCAGCGCCACAAAGACCACCATCGAAAAGACGATGATCCACAGTCGGTTCCAGGTGATGGAGAGCCCGCCGAGATCGAAGACGCCGGACATCCAGGTCGGATTGCGGACCTCGCGGTTGGTCGGGCCGAAGATGCTGCGCACCGCCTGCTGCAGGATCAGCGACACGCCCCAGGTGGCGAGCAGCGTTTCCAGCGGCCGACCGTAGAGATAGCGGATGACGGCGCGCTCGATCAACAGACCGACGAAGCCGGTAAAGACGAAGGCCGCAGGCACAGCAAAGGCCAGCGAATAATCGGCAAGTTCAGGAAAGGCGGAGGTTATGTATTCCTGCACGACATAGGTCGTATAGGCACCGATCATCACCATTTCGCCATGCGCCATGTTGATGACGCCCATGACGCCAAAGGTGATGGCAAGGCCGATCGCGGCAAGCAGCAGTACCGAGCCGAGAGACAATCCGTACCAGATGTTCTGGACGATATCCCACAGCGCCAGGCTGCGATTGATGGAACTGATATCCGCCTGGATCGCCGGCTTCAGATCTTCAGGCGCGGTTTCGAGTGTGGTCGTGAGGATGGTCAGCGCATCGCGATTGCCGCGCGCTGCGATCGTATCGATCGCAGCCTTCTTGTCTTCGACGCTCGCATCGGTCTTGAGCAGCAGCACTGCGCGCGCCGCTTCCATCGTAGTCTTGATCTCAGCGTCCTTTTCGGCCGCAAGCGCCGAGTTCAGCAGGTCGAGATTGGCGGGATCGGCATCTTTCAGAAGGCCCTGCGCCGCGGCAAGCCGCGCGGAACGGTCCGGGCTCATCAGCGTCAACTGGCTGGTGGCGGCGCTGATGACGCCGCGAAGCGCATTGTTGATCTTGACCTTCGTCATCAGATCCGGATCGACATCGGCAGCGGCTTCGCCGGTGATCGGATCGGAATAGGTCGGTTCGTCATCGGTACCGCCCTGAAGGAGAACCGGGCCGCCATCGGAATTGACGTAGAGACGGCCGTCGCTCAACTGTTGTAGGATCTGGCTGACATGCTGGTCCTTGGAAGCGACCAGCGCCTTGATGGCCGCTTCTCGTTCCGGGAAGTCACCGACGCCGAGCGCGTCGATAAGCACGTGGATATCGTCCTGGGCCTGGACTTCGCTCGAGATTATCACGCCCGAAAATGTCAGGCCCGAAAATGTCAGGCAAACCGTGATGAGGAAAATCTTTATGGCGCGATACATCGGCTTTCTCGCCCTTGATAGTGTTGGCCTCGCGGCGCAATCGCTGGGACGGAGCTTCCGCCCGGGATCAAACCCGGACGGAATCCTTCAGGCAATCATCGGATCGGGGTCGTACTCAGGAGCCCTTGCCACCGCACTTGCCCGTAGCAACGTTGAAGTTGCCGCAGGACATCGGCTTGCGCCAATCGGAGATCAGGTCCTTGGAATCAGGCAGGAAGTCTGACCATTCGTCGCCGACGACGGCAGGTGTCTGCTGGACGATTTCGAACTGGCCGTCGGCCTGGATTTCACCGATCAACACCGGTTTGGTGATGTGGTGGTTCGGCATGACGGTGGCATAACCGCCGGAGAGGTTCGGAACGCTGACGCCGATGATAGTATCGAGAACCTTGTCGGTGTCGGTCGTGCCGGCAGCCTGGACGGCCTTAACCCATGCGTTGAAGCCGATATAGGCGGCTTCCATCGGGTCGTTCGTCACGCGCTTGTCGTTCTTGGTGAACGCGTGCCAGTCCTTGATGAACTTCTTGTTGGCAGGGCTTTCGACCGACTCGAAGTAGTTCCAGGCAGCGAGATGGCCGACGAGCGGCTTGGTGTCGAGACCGGCAAGCTCTTCTTCGCCGACCGAGAAGGCGACGACGGGGATGTCGGTTGCCTTGATGCCCTTGTTACCGAGTTCCTTGTAGAAGGGAACGTTGGCATCGCCGTTGATCGTCGAGACGACGGCGGTCTTCTTGCCGGCCGAACCGAATTCCTTGATCTTGGAAACTTCGGTCTGCCAGTCGGAGAAGCCGAACGGCGTGTAGTTGGTCAGGATGTCTTCTTTCGGAATACCCTTCGAAATCAGATATGCCTCGAGAATCTTGTTGGTCGTGCGCGGATAAACGTAGTCCGTACCTTCGAGAACGAAGCGCTTGACGCCTTCTTTTTCCATCAGGTAGTCGACAGCAGGAATGGCCTGCTGGTTCGGAGCAGCACCGGTGTAGAAGATGTTGCGCGAGGACTCTTCGCCTTCATACTGGACCGGGTAGAAGAGGATCGAGTTGGTCTCTTCGAAAACCGGCAGAACGGACTTGCGCGACGAGGACGTCCAGCAACCGAAGACGGCGGCAACCTTGTCCTTCTGGATCAACTCACGTGCCTTTTCGGCAAACAGCGGCCAGTCGGAAGCCGGGTCGACGACGACGGCCTCAAGCTTCTTGCCGAGAAGGCCGCCCTTCTTGTTCTGCTCGTCGATGAGCATCAGCATGGCGTCCTTGAGCGTGGTCTCGGAGATGGCCATGGTGCCGGAAAGCGAGTGCAGAATGCCGACCTTGATCGTGTCGTCGGCGGCAACAGCACCGCTGAAGGCAGCCGAGGCCGCCATGACGGCGCCGAGTGCAGCGCCAGTAATAGTAGTTCTGAGATTCATCTGGTTGAGCCCCTCTTCTTGTTCCGCAACAGGCCGGAAACGGAGATTAACTGTTGCTTAAGGGACTATCGGGCGCTGCAACGCAAAAACACATACGCAAAATGACGTAGGCGCGGGGGTCAAACAGGCAGACCAGGGAAGGAAGGGCATCCCCGTGGCCGGAGATGCCCTGTCTCGATACCGGAATTTATCCGTCGATCGTCAAAGTGACTGATGTCGGGCCGTAGGAGAGGCTCGCCTTGTGGCCGGAAACCGTGAACTTGCCGAAGGTGCCAGTCACTGCACTCGCCTTCAGGATTTCGATCTTCGTTCCGGGCGTTGGGGCATAGCCATCGGCAAGTGTCACTTCGAGGTCGCCGGCCAGCACTGCCTTGCCTTCGACAACCAGCGTGCCAGCGCCGTTTTCGCCGAGCGCCGGCTTCGTCGTGGCATTGGCGACCTGCTGATAGTCACCGCTCACGGTCAAAGGCTTGTCGGCCGCCAGAACGAGCGAGCCGCCATTGACCATCAACCCGCCACGACCGAAGGCCGACGGCGACACGGCCACCAGCGCGCCCTCTTCAAGCACGGTGCCGCCGGCATAGCTGTTGGCGCCCGACAGCCCGAGGATGCCGTTGCCGCGCTTCACCAGCCCTCCCTTGCCGGTGATGTCGTTCCGCCAGGAGTCGATCGAATTGAACCCGCCCTTTGCCGCGTCCATCGTCACGGTCACGTCCTGTTCGAACGCAGCGTAACCATCGGCGGCGGCAAACAGGTTGAGACGGCCGTAACCTTCCGCATCGTCGAGGAGCGGGTAGCCGGAGGCGATCTCGGTCGACTTCAGCACGTCGCGGCGCTGCTCGCCGTCCAGATAGGGCAGGCGTGTTTCGAGAAGTGCTTCGGCACCCTGCGGCACGCGAGCCGGCTGATCGGTCGCATGGATCGTCGGCAGGCCGTAGCTCAGGCGCTGCAGCACGTAAGCGCGATTGGCGTCATGATCGGCGAAACGATCTGTAGCCAGCGGTGCTGCATGGGCCGCGACCTCGAGCGCGCCCGCATCCGCAACGCCTGACTTGGCGACGAGCCATGACTGCGCCTGGCTGTAAGCATCCCTCTTCAGCGCCGCATTGTCGGCCTTGTTCAGATTGTAGACGACCGTGGCGGTGCCGAGCATCCGGCCGCCCATCACGTCGAGAGGAGAATGCATGCCGGCGAGGATGCGGTCTTCACCCAGCTCGCTGGCGCGCGTGATCATTTCCTGAAAGCGCTGCGGCACGAGATAGGCCATGGAAAGCGCATCCCGCCAGGCTTCCGCCGTATGCCCGCTCGGGAAACCGCCGTCCTCGACCGGCTTGCCGCTCTTGGCGGGCTCCAGCGTCGGGACGACCGACACATTCTGGCTCCAGCGGTAGGGACGGCCATATTTGAAATAACGTTTTGCCGGCTCCGTCGAGCCGTCACCGCTTGCGGCGTTGATGAAGTCGATTGCAAGGCCCATGTCGGGATTGGCATCGGTCTTGTTTTCCGCGTCCGGCTTGCTGCCGGCGCCGCGATTGTTGCCCTTGTCGTCATATTTGACCGTTGTCGCGTCGGTCGCCACCTCGGTGATCGTGGTGGTCTGCTTCGAACCGGCCTTCCAGGCATCCGTCAGCGGACCAAGGCCGTCGACGATGCTGGCATTCTTGCCGCGCCGATCGTCGAGATAGGCAGCCACCGCCTGATCGGCCGTCCGCGCCCGCGTCGCATTGACGACATAGGCAATGTTGGCGTCATGGACGGCCTGGTTGACGATGTGGCCGTCGGTCTTGCTGGCGGGAATGCCGTCCCAATCCGTCTTGGCGACAGCCGGGCAATTGTCCTTGGCCGGGGCTTCGACACCCGCATCGACGAAAGGCGTGCGCGGTGTCCAGATTTCGAGGAAGCCGGAGAGAAGGTGAACCGCAGCGTTGGTGTCGACCGTCGAGAAGCAGGCGTCACCGCGCTTGTTGGTGTTTCCGGCCTGCGCATAGGGAGCTTTCGCCGCCGTGGCCTGCTCGGCGCTGGCAAGCGATGGCACGATAGAAAGCAGGCAAACGAGGGCAGTGCTCAGGCGGCAAAGGCTTAAAGCAGACATGGTGATACCCGAAATGGTTGAACGAACGCCGGGAGAGTTAGAGTTCTTATGTGACAGATCAATTGCAAAAATATTGCCATTCTGTGAACCAGTTGGCGTCCGCCTCTTGCCTTTCCCATCCATCCCGCCAAAACTGGCTGGAAGACGATGAGCCCAACCAGATTGCCGGAAAGAGGGCATGACAGCGCGCCAACGCATCATTCCGGTGAGACGCGAATACAATCGCTGGGTCGCCAACCAGACGCTGGAAGACTATGCGCTGCGCTTCACCGCAAAGAGCGCCCGGCATTTCTCCTCGCAGCGCATCTCGCAGACGGCGATCGGCGCGATCTCCTTCCTGGCGCTGGAGGCGATCGGCGGCGCGATCACCCTCTCCTACGGCACCACCAACGCCTTTTACGCCATCATCGTCGCCTCGATCGCCATGCTGGCGATCGGCCTGCCGATCAGCCGCTACGCCATCCGCCACGGCGTCGACATCGATCTTCTGACGCGCGGCGCGGGCTTCGGCTACATCGGCTCAACCATCACCTCGCTGATCTATGCAAGCTTCACCTTCATGCTGTTTGCGATCGAGGCTTCGATCATGTCCGGGGCGCTGGAGCTCACCCTCGGCATCCCACTCTGGATCGGCTACATCATCAGCGCCGTCATGGTGATCCCGCTGGTAACGCACGGCGTGCGGCTGATCAGCAAGTTCCAGCTGATGACCCAGCCCTTCTGGATCGTGCTGAATATCCTGCCCTTCATCTTCATCGCCTTGCTGGACTGGGAAAAGTTCGATCTCTGGCGCGCCTTTGCCGGCATTCGCCATGCCTCCGGCCCGCCCGGCACCATCGCCGAATTCGATCTGGTGGAGTTCGGCGCTGCTTCTGCCGTCATCCTGGCGCTGATGTCGCAGATCGGCGAACAGGCCGATTTCCTGCGCTTCCTGCCGCCGGACCCGCAGCGCAAGTGGCGCCATCGCCTGGCCATCTTTCTCGCCGGGCCCGGCTGGGTCATCATCGGCGCGCCGAAGCTGCTTGCCGGTTCATTCCTGGTCGTGCTGACCTTCACCTCAGGCGTCCCCCTCGATCGCGCCGCCGACCCGGCGCAGATGTATCTGACAGCCTTCGGCTACATGGTCCCCTGGCACAATGCCGCGCTGCTATTGATGGCCGCTTTCGTCGTCGTCTCGCAGCTGAAGATCAACGTGATGAACGCCTATGCCGGCTCGCTCGCCTGGTCGAACTTCTTCTCGCGGCTGACCCATAGCCATCCCGGCCGTGTCATCTGGCTGGTCTTCAACGTCGCGATCGCCCTGCTTTTGATGGAACTCGGCATCTACCGGCTGCTGGAGGAAACGCTCGGCATCTTCTCGATCATCGCCATGGCCTGGCTCTGCACGATTTCCGCCGATCTCTTCATCAACAAGCCGCTGGGGTTGGCTCCTCCCGGCATCGAGTTCAAGCGCGCCCACCTCTACGACATCAACCCGGTCGGCCTCGGCGCCATGACGCTGTCGGCGACGGTGTCGCTGACTGCCCATTTCGGCGCCTTCGGCGAAATCGCCGCCTCGCTCGCCCCCTACATCACCCTCGTCATCGCCCTGATCGCCTCGCCTGTCATCGCCTGGGCGACGAAAGGCAAATTCTATCTCGCCCGCAAGCCGCGCCAGAGCTGGAAGAACCTGACGAGCATTACCTGCTCGGTCTGCGAACACCCGTTCGAGCCGGAGGACATGGCCTGGTGCCCGGCCTATGCCGCGCCGATCTGCTCGCTCTGCTGCTCGCTCGACAGCCGCTGCCACGACATGTGCAAGCCGGCTGCCCGTTTCAACGCGCAGGTCGGCACCGTCGCCAAGGCGCTGCTGCCTGAAGCCATTCTGGGGAAGCTGACGACGCGCCTTGGCCGCTACGGCATCGCCGTCGTGCTCGCATTGACCGCCATCGGCGCGATCCTGGCGATGATCGCCCATCAGGTCGCCTCCGCCTCACCCGCGACGGGTGAGGTCGTCAACCGCACCATCCTCATCGTCTTCTTCGTCTTCTCGGTGATCTCGGGCGTTGTCTGCTGGTTCTATGTGCTCGCCCATGACAGCCGCGTCGTTGCCGAGGAGGAATCCTCGCGCCAGAACACGCTGCTGCTCAAGGAAATCGCCGCCCACAAGAAGACCGACGCCGCCTTGCAGAACGCCAAGGAGACGGCCGAGGCCGCCAACCGTGCCAAGAGCCGCTATGTCGTCGGGCTCAGCCATGAATTACGCACGCCGCTGAACGCCGTGCTCGGCTACGCCCAGATCCTCGAACGCGACGAGACCATTCCGGCGCCGCGCCAATCCTCGATCAAGGTCATCCGCCGCAGCGCCGAACACCTCTCCGGGCTAATCGACGGCCTGCTCGATATTTCCAAGATCGAGGCCGGCCGCCTGCAGGTCTATTCCAACGAGATCAATATTCAGGATTTCCTCGACCAGATCGTCGATATGTTCCGCCCGCAGGCGCAGGCAAAGGGGCTCGCCTTCGTCCATGAGCGATCGCCGGCCTTGCCGCAATTCGTCCGCACCGACGAAAAGCGCCTGCGCCAGATCCTGGTCAACCTGCTCTCCAATGCCATCAAGTTCACCGACGAAGGCAGCGTCACCTTCGATGTCGGCTACCGCAGCCAGGTGGCGACCTTCACCGTCGCCGATACCGGCCGCGGCATCACGGAAAAAGACCTGCCCCGCATCTACGAACCCTTCCAGCGCGGCGAGGC
Source organism: Rhizobium beringeri (assembly GCF_004306515.1). Classification (NCBI taxonomy): domain Bacteria; kingdom Pseudomonadati; phylum Pseudomonadota; class Alphaproteobacteria; order Hyphomicrobiales; family Rhizobiaceae; genus Rhizobium; species Rhizobium beringeri. Next base: position 3,290,198 of record NZ_SILG01000001.1, read on the forward strand.
CGAAAGCGTGCGGCCAATGCCGGGGCTTGGCCTCGGCCTCACCATCACCCGGCTTTTGACCAATACGCTCGGTGGCGAGATTTCGGTTTCGAGCGTGAAGGACGAAGGCTCGACCTTCCGCGTGCGGCTGATGCTGTCCGCCGTCATGCGCGCCGTGGCCGCCGCGCCGCAGGAAAAGCGCATTGTCGGTTACGACGGTCCGCGCCGCACGGTCGTGGTCGTCGACGATAACGAGGACCACCGCGAGATGATGCGCGAAATCCTGGCGCCGCTCGATTTCATCGTGCTGACGGCGGCAGGCGGCGGCGAATGCCTGACGCTGATCGAGGGCATCATACCGGACCTCTTCCTCGTCGATATCCTGATGCCCGGCATGAACGGCTGGCAGCTCGTCTCGCGTCTGCGCGAGGCCGGTCAGACGGCGCCAGTGCTGATGCTTTCGGCCAATATCGGTGATGCGGCGGTTCTCAGCGACAGCGACGACAGCCACAACGATGCGATCGGCAAGCCGGTCGACATCCGCCAGCTGCGCGACAAGCTCGCCCTGCATCTCGGCCTGACATGGATCTTTGCCGATGCCGCGCCAGCCGTTCCTGTTAAGATCGAAGCGCCGATGCTGAGCCCAGGTGCTGCCCATGTGCAGGAATTGCTGCGGCTCGGCGAGATCGGCTATATCAGAGGTATCGAAGCCAAGCTTTCCGACCTTGCCAAGGTGGAGGCAAATCAGCCATTCACAGAGGAACTTCGCACCTATGTCGCCGCCTTCGATCTCGCCGGCTTCATGACCTTCCTGCACAACTTCGACGAAAAGGTGGAATCCATTGGCTGAGCCGGCCCTCCCCCGCGACATCGTTCTGCTCGTCGACGACTCGGCCGAAGCACTCGGCTTCTTGACCGACGCACTCGAACAATCCGGCTTCTCCGTGCTGATCGCCACGTCGGGCACGGCCGCACTTGGTATCGTCGAGCGCATCACGCCCGATATCATCCTGCTCGACGCGGTAATGCCCGCCATGGACGGCTTCGAGACCTGCCGCCGGCTGAAGGCGAATGCCGCGGTGGCGCAGGTGCCCGTCATCTTCATGACCGGCCTGACCGAGACCGAGCATGTCGTGCACGCGCTGGAGTCCGGCGGCGTCGATTATCTCAGCAAGCCGATCAACATCGATGAACTGCGCGCCCGCATCCGTGTCCATCTGCGCAACGCTCGCTCGGCCCAAAGCGCTCGCATCGCGCTGGACGCGGCCGGCCGTCATCTGCTGGCAGTCAAGGGTGACGGCGCCATCCACTGGTCAACGCCACAAGCCACACGGCTGGTCAATGCCGCCATGGGCAGCGACGACGGCATGGAAATCGTCGTCCACCATATCGCCGGCTGGATGCGCGACCGCGTCGCCGCGGTACGCGACGGCATCATCTCCGTTGCCCATGCCGGCCAAGCGGCGCTGCAGCTCGCCTTCCTCGGCGCAATCGGCCCTGACGAATATCTCTTCCGCCTCACTGCCGCCAATCAGCGCAGCGACGACGCGGTGCTGCGCCAGCGCTTTTCGCTCACCCAGCGCGAATCCGAAGTGCTGCTCTGGATTGCCAAGGGCAAGGCCAACCGCGACATCGGCGAAATATTGGGACTGTCGGCGCGGACGGTGAACAAGCACCTCGAACAGATTTATGTGAAGCTCGGCGTCGAGAACCGCGCATCAGCCGCCGTGAAGGCCACGCATGTGCTGCACGAGATGTGAGATGGCGTTGGCGGCTGGTCGCTAAACCACCCGATCCGGCACATCCCTGCCCTCGAAAAACGCCGTCACGTTGTCGACCACCTTCATGCCCATGGCGGTCCGCGTCTCTTCAGTGGCGCTGCCGAGATGCGGCAGCACCATGACGTTCTCCATCCGCCGCAGCGTCTCCGGCACATCAGGTTCCGCCTCGTAGACGTCAAGCCCGGCGCCGCGGATCGTGCCCGCCTTCAGCGCTGCAATCAGCGCCGCCTCATCCACCACGTCGCCACGCGCCGTATTGATGAGAAAGGCGCCCGGCTTCATCGCCGCAAGCCGCGCCGCATTCATCAGGTGCCGGTTCTCTGCTCCACCGGGGCAATGCAGCGAGACGAAATCGGCCACCGCCAGCACCGCCTCCATCGTCGGCAACTGCCGCGCGCCGTAACGCGCCGCCTCCGCCGGATCGATCGGTGAACGGTTGAAGAACACCACATCCATGCCGAAGCCGTAATGGCAGCGTTGCGCGAAGGCCTTGCCGATTCGGCCGAAACCGATGATGCCGACCGTCTTCCCGGTCACCTTGGTGCCGACCATATGCGTCGGGCACCAGCCCTTCCATTCGCCAGCGCGTAGCTGCCGCTCGCCCTCACCGCCGCGCCGGGCAACGGAGAGCAGCAGCAACATGGCGATATCGGCCGTGCAGTCGGTCAGCACGCCCGGCGTGTTCGTGACCGCAATGCCTCTCTCCTTGGCAGCTGCAATATCGATGTGATTGTAGCCGACGCCGAAATTGCCAAGGATCTTGGTGACAACGGGCAGGCCGTCGAAGACAGCGGCGGGCAACCGATCGGAAACCGTCGGCAATACGGCATCATAAGTCGAGAGCGCCAGCCTTAGCTCGTTTTCACCGAGCGGAATATCGTCAGGATTGAACGTCACGTCGAAACGTTCGGCAAGGACGGCTTCCACCGTGGCTGGCCAGCGTCGGGTGACGAGAATGCGGGGTTTGGACATGGACGGTTCCGCTCAACGCTTCAAAACGATGCCAAGAGTTAGACCAGCCAGGCGAAAATTGAAACGTCCGCAAAAAGAAAGAAGCCCGGTCGGAACCGGGCTTCGATAATCATGTCCCATAAAGGGGAGCGAGGCTTACATGCCCTGCGGGAAGTAGCTGTACTTGCCGTCCGGACCCTTCTTCCATTCGTACATGATGTAGCCAGGAATCTTCGGGTCGCCCTTTTCGTCAAACGAAATGTCGCCGAGAACGGTCGGGAACGGACCCTTTTCCTTCATGGCCTTGGCAACGGCCTCAGGATCCAGCGAACCAGCAGCCTTGGCGGCTCCAGCGATCGTCTGCATCGCAGCGTAGGAATAGAGCGTGTAGGCTTCCGGATTGAAACCAGCGGCCTTGAACTTTTCGACGAGTTCCTTGTTCGCAGGGTTCGCCGTCGGATCGGGGCCGAAGGTGTTCAGCGTACCGGCGACAGCGTCGCCAGCGATCGAGGCCAGTTCGTTCGAAACGATACCGTCGCCCGAAACCAGCGTCGCCTTCAGGCCCTGGTCAGCCGCCTGGCGGATGATGAGACCGGCTTCGGTGTGCAGACCACCCCAATAGATGATCGAGACGCCGGCTTCCTTCATCTTGGCGATGAGGGCCGAGAAGTCCTTGTCGCCGACATTGATGCCTTCGTATATGACTTCCGTCACGCCGGCGGCGTTCATAGCCTTCTTGGTCTCGTCGGCAAGGCCCTGACCGTACGGGGTCTTGTCGTGAACGACAGCGATCTTGGCGTCCTTGAAGTGATCGGCAAGATATTTGCCGGCGATGGCACCCTGCTGGTCGTCGCGGCCGCAGGTGCGGAACGTGTTCCAGAGGCCCCGTTCCGTGAAGGTCGGGTTCGTCGCAGCCGGGGTGATTTCGAGGATGCCGTTTTCGGCATAGACTTCCGAAGCCGGGATCGAAACGCCCGAGTTGAAGTGGCCGATGACGAACTTGACGCCGTCAGCAGCGAACTTGTTGGCGACCGAAATGCCCTGCTTCGGGTCGGAGACGTCGTCGCCGAGTTCGATCTTGATCTGCTCGCCGTTGATGCCGCCAGCCGCGTTGATGTCGGCGGCTGCCTGTTCAGCACCCTTCTGGAGCTGAGCGCCGAACGCGGCGTTCGGGCCAGTCAGCGGACCAGCGACAGCGATGAGGACGTCGGCCCAAGCGTTGCCGCTGAAGGCGACCATCGCCGTCAGAGCCACTGCCGACAGAAGAGACTTCTTCATATTATTACTCCCAATTTTTGGGCGGGTTCCGGTCCAAGGCCCAGCGCACTACCCACCATTGACTGCGCCAGGAAAGCTGTTCCACTCGGAAGGCAATTCATGCCTAGTTTCAACGGACTGTCAATGTTTGTCCTTCCACGAAAACGCGGAAGTCTTTTCGTACAGCCAGTAATAGTTGTTAACCATCTGATTGGTGCGGCGGTAGCGGAAGCCGGCCGTCGAGAACACCAGCAGTGTCACGAAGTCGAGGATATAGTAGAAGGCGTTGAGCATCGGACCATTGAACAGGGCATGATGCAGGAACTGCATCGCCCAGGCGAGCAGGAATGTATAGACGATGACCAACGGATAGTCGGCCCAGCCTTCGGCAACCGCTTTGCCGGCGCGCCAGGCCGTCCAGAAGCCTAAGAGCAAGACGATGACACGGATCGCCACAAGGGGGCCGGCATCCGCTTCGAAGAAAAGTCCCTGCATGTCAAACTCTCCTTTCGACCTAGTGTCTTCCGCCTTCGAGATAGGCGGCGCGGACCTCGGGATTGGCAAGAAGCTCCTTGCCGGAGCCGCTCATCGTCACCTTGCCGTTCACCATCACGTAGGCGCGGTGAGAAAGCCTGAGGGCGGCGAACGCGTTCTGCTCGACGAGGAAAACGGTCAGCCCCTCCGCCTCGTTGAGCTTCTTGATCGCCTCGAAGATGCCCTTGACGATCAGCGGCGCAAGACCGAGCGAGGGTTCGTCGAGAAGCAGCAGCTTCGGGCGCGCCATCAGCGCGCGGCCGATCGACAGCATCTGCTGCTCACCGCCCGAAAGTGTTCCGCCCCGCTGGGCGTGACGTTCCTTGAGACGCGGGAAGAGCGTGAAGATCTTCTCGACGTCTTCGGCGAAGTGTTTCAGATTGTCGAGGCCTGCCCCCATCTGAAGATTTTCCAGAACCGTCATGCGCGGGAAGATGCGGCGGCCTTCTGGCGACTGCGCAATGCGTAGACGGGCGATTTCATGCGTCGGCATGCGGGTGATGTCGCGGCCCTCGAAGACCACCGAACCGGTGCGGGCCTGCGGGCTGCCGCAGATCGTCATCATCAATGTCGACTTGCCGGCGCCATTGGCGCCGATCAGGCTGACGATCTCGCCCTTGTTGACGTGGACATCGACGCCGGCCAGCGCACGGATATTGCCATAATAGGTTTCGACGCTGTTGACCTGAAGGAGCGGTTGACCGGTCATTACTTCATCGCCCATCAGTTTGCGCCTCCTTCGAGCTGCTCGACGGCTGCGATCACCTCTTCCACTTCTTCATCCTCGACACCGAGATAGGCCGCGATGACCCTCGGATCGTTCTTCACGTGATCCGGGGTGCCATCGGAAATCTTCTGACCATATTCGAGGACGACGACGTGGTCGGAGATTTCCATGACCACCGACATGTCGTGCTCGATCAGCAGGATCGACGTTCCTGTTTCGGCACGAATGCTCTTCAGCAGTGCGTTGAGCGTTGCCGATTCCCGTGGGTTGAGGCCGGCAGCGGGTTCATCCAGGCAGAGCAGCTCCGGACCGGTGCACATGGCGCGGGCAATTTCGAGACGCCGCTGGGCGCCGTAGGGCAAATCGCCGGCGGGGTCGTCGGCGCGGTCGATCAGATCGGCCTTCTCAAGCCAGAAACGGGCAAGCTCGATCGCCCCGGCCGCTTCCCGCTTATAGGGGCCGACACCGATAAGGCCGAGGATCGTATAACCCGATGCCTTCATCAGCTTGTTGTGCTGGGCAACCAACAGGTTTTCGAGAACGGTCAGGCCGGAGAACAGCCGGATGTTCTGGAAGGTACGCGCGACCTTGGCTTCCCTGGTGATGCGAAAGTCCGGCAGGCGCTCCAGCAGATATTGCTTGCCGCTCTTCTGGTTGAACGTGATCATGCCCATCGTCGGCTTGTAGAAGCCGGTGATGCAGTTGAAGACGGTGGTCTTGCCGGCGCCGTTCGGCCCGATCAGCGCGGTGATATCGCCGCGCTTGGCTTCGAAGGAGAAGTCGTTGATGGCCATCAGGCCGCCGAACTTCATCGACAGGTGTTCGACCTTGAGAAGAGTGTCGTCAGACATCGTGTTCGTTACGGGGCTCATCAACCATGGCCCTCCTTGATGAAGCTTCCGGATATCGCCTTGCGCTCTCTGAGGAAGGCTGTCGGCTCACGCGAGCCGACGAAGCCGCGCGGCTTGAACAACATGACGACGACCATGGCGAGGCCGAAGATCAACATGCGGTAGAGTTCCGGCGTAAAATCGGGTCCGAAGATGAGTTTTAGGAAGTCCATGCTGCGCAACAACTCAGTGCCGCCGACCATGACGATGGCAGCGATCGCGATGCCGGTCAACGAGCCCATGCCGCCGAGAACGACGATAGCGAGAATGACGGCCGATTCCAGGAAGACGAAGGATTCCGGCGAAACGAAGCCCTGGCGGGCGGCGAAGAACGAGCCGGCGAAACCGGCAAACATCGCGCCCGTCGCAAAGGCGGTGAGTTTGGTCGTCACCGTATTGATACCGAGCGAACGGCAGGCGATCTCGTCTTCGCGCAAGGCTTCCCAGGCGCGTCCGATCGGCATGCGGCGCAGCCGGATGGTGACATAGGCCGTCAGCATGCAGAGCGCCAGGATCAGGTAAAAGAGGAAGATCTTGTAATAGGCCGAGGAGATCGGCAGGTGAAAGAGCTTGGCAAAGCCGCCGGCCGTCGCATCGAAGGGAATGCCGAAGAGTGTTGCCTTCGGGATGCTCGAGATACCGAAGGTACCCTTCGTCACTTCAGTCCAGTTGATGAGGACGAGACGAATGATTTCACCGAAGGCAAGCGTCACGATGGCCAGGTAATCGCCACGCAGGCGCAGCACCGGAAAGCCGAGAATGACGCCCCAGAGTGCCGCGAAGATGCCCGAAAGCGGCAGCAGCACCCAGAAGGACAGGCCGAAATAGCTCGAAAGCAGCGCGTAGGAATAAGCGCCAACAGCATAGAAGGCGACATAGCCGAGGTCGAGCAGGCCAGCGAGGCCGACGACGATGTTCAGCCCCCAGGCGAGCATCACATAGATCAGGATCTGGATGCCGAAATTGTCGACATATGTCAGCGAGCCCTGAGGGCCTTTGATCGCCACCACCACCATGGGATAAAGCAGCAGCGCGATCAGCGCGATCTTCAGGAAATGCCGGTGGAAGAAGCTCTTCTCGGTTGAGATGTCGAGTTCGCCCTGTCTCGCCTTCGCCAGCTTGCGGCTGTCGAGATGCGGCCTCAGGAAAACCACCGTGGCGAAGCGGCCGATGGCGGCGACCGCGACGAAGATCGCAAGCAGGCCCCAGCGTTGGACAATGATCAGCTCGTTGCTGATGTTCTGGTCGGTCTTGAGGCCGACATAGAGAACGAACATGCCGAACGACAGGACAGCGGCGAAAAGAGCTTCGGTAAGGCCTTTGCGGACAAGTCCGGCATCGGGCTTGCCTGCAGAATTTTCAATGTTTGCCATGACGTTATACCTTCTCGACTTCCGGCCGCCCGAGGATGCCGGTCGGCTTGAAGATCAACACGAAAGCCAGGATCGCAAAGGTCGCGACGTCTTTGTAGGCGATGGTGAAGTATGCCGACCACAGCGACTCGATAAGGCCGATAAGGAGGCCGCCGAAGACGGCGCCGGGTAACGAACCGATACCGCCGAGAACGGCTGCCGTGAAGGCCTTCACACCAGGCGTGAAGCCGTCGTTAAACGAGGCGACGCCATAATACATCAGGTACATCGTGCCGGCGACGGCTGCGAGTGCCGCACCCATAACGAAAGTGATCGAGATCGTCTGGTCGACGTTGACGCCGAGCAGCGCTGCCATCTTGCGATCCTGCTCAGTGGCACGCTGGGCACGGCCGAGTGCGGTACGATTGACGATGTACCAGAAGATCGTGAGCAGCACTGCCGTGATCACGATGATGATGATCTGTTTCAGCGACACCGAGATGTTGCCGAACTGGTAGACCGAGCTCACCATCGGCGGAATCGGCTTGTTGCGTGGACCCTGCGTCACCTGGATGAAGTTGGACAGCGTGATCGACATGCCGATCGCGGTAATCAGCGGCGCCAGGCGGAAGGAACCGCGCAGGGGACGGTATGCGACGCGCTCAATCGTCCAGTTCCACAAACTCGTCATCAACATCGCGACGACAAGCATCGCCAGCAGCAAAACTGCCACCGGGAGACCTGCGAAGATGGATGTGAGGACGAGGAAGACGATAAGAGCGGCGAAACCACCGAGCATGAAGATGTCGCCATGGGCGAAATTGATCATGCCGATAATGCCGTAAACCATCGTATAGCCAATAGCCACAAGGCCATAGATGGATCCAAGCGTCAGCCCATTTAAGAGCTGCTGGACGAAATACTCCATATGTCATTTTCCCCTGGATGCGAGCGAAACATGCTGCATCTCTTTTTGGTTCTTCAGTTCTCCGTTTCAGAGAACCTCATAGGCCGAATGCATAGCGGTTTCGTTGGAAATGTGAAGACAAAAAGGATTTACTCCGACAGATTCTTGTCAGAACAGGCCTAAATGGCGCGTTTTGAACCAAAATCCACAGAAAAACGGCAGAGCAGGGCCTATTTTTAGCCAGAAACTGCCACTGGGTTAACCGTCCGGAGATATCGTCGTCGATTTCCTGCCTCGCTTGCTGCGTAAGCTATTCCACAGAATTGGAAGATGGAGCAAATTCAGACCCCAAGGCAGCCTCTTTGACGAATGCCATTTCAAAAGGAATGCCCCATCTTCGTCTGACAAGGCCGAAAACTTATGGTAGCATCATCAAGCTGTGTATTGAGGGATGCAGAGCATGACGGGGAACACCATATAACTTAAGTATCTGGTTCTAATAGGGATGGTTTGCGGACGAGCGACAGCGGGGTGCTCGCCGCGTGGCGAACGGCTAAAGGACAATGCTAAGGACATTTGAAAGGGCGGCGCTCGAAGCCGGCAAGGCCATCATCACGGTCCTGCGCGAAGGCTTCCCCGTCGCCATGAAGGCGGATGCAAGTCCGGTCACGGTCGCCGACGAGGAGGCCGAACGCATCATCCTCGCTCATCTCGCCAGAGATTATCCCGAAATACCCGTCGTGGCGGAAGAATCGGTCGCCGCCGGCAAGGTGCCCGACATTGCCGGCCGTGGCTTCTTTCTTGTCGACCCTCTCGACGGTACCCGCGAGTTCGTCGACGGACGGCAGGAATTCACCGTCAACATCGCCTATATCGAGAACGGTGCCCCGGTGGCGGGCATCGTCTACGCGCCAGCGCTCGGACTTGCCTTCTCGGGAGAACGCGACCACGCCGAACGGCTCGTCGTCGCGGACGATTTCACGGTTGGCGCACGCAGCACAATCACCGTGCGCGAACAGCCCGACGACAGGCTGGCGCTTGCAAGCCTTCGCCACAACAGCCCGGAGACCGGAAGCTTCCTCGCCGACCACGCGATCTTCAAATGCACCAATATCGGCTCCTCGCTGAAATTCTGCCTGCTGGCCGAAGGCAAGGCCGACGTCTATCCGCGCTTCACCCGCACGATGGAATGGGACACCGCGGCCGGCGATGCGGTGCTGCGCGCCGCCGGCGGTTCGACGGTGACGCTGGACGGAACGCCGCTGACCTACGGCAAGACGGGAATGGCGGCCGATTTCGACTTCGCCAACCCGAACTTCATCTCCTGGGGCGGCAGGAAACGCGTCCTGGAACCGGCGTGACCATCCTTAGGATCGTCGAATACCGGCAAGCGGCGCGCTTCTCTGCATCGTAACCATGAGCTCAGACCTGTCCCGACAATCCGCGACCGGCCCCAGGCATGCGCGCCCCAACTGAGCAAGCCGCCCCTCCTTAAAGCGTGTCCACGATCCCACTGCCAGCTGTGAAGTGATTCGCGTTATCGGGCCTCATTGAGCGATTCGGGCCTCGAATTCGTTACCCTGCATCTTTTCAAGACGCTGCCTGCCATCAATCCTGCCTTGATTTTGTCACATTTCGGCACTGCTTCGACAGTGATCGATATCTTCGTCAGAAAAATTTCGCCTCGTATTCCGTTAAGAAATACGCTTAAGAGACCCGGGTCACGTGTCGAAACGGCACGTTGCCAACCCCCGGTGAACCCCTGCCAAAGGCCTAGAAACTTTGACAAAATCCCAATTATTAACGAAATATCATGAGCTTGCCTCAACTTAACGCAAGTGCGAAAGATTTGTTGCGATGCGATATTTCTCTGGACACCATTACACAATTGTCGCATTTTTCCGTTTTAGTAGGGTTACCAAGACCTGAGTGCAGCCCTGGTGACAGGGTTAACCATTGATCGCCTATTGCCGCCGCGCCCCCTCGAAGACAACAGAGTACGATCCTTGAGCATCACAGAACTAAACAACAGCATTTCGACAGAATCCTTCCGGCCGAGCCGCCGCCAGCAGCCGAGCCTGAAGATCCAGACCCCTGTTATCCATAGCGATGCGCCGCAGGCGCCGTTGGTGGATCTGGTCCTGAAGCGGGCGTTCGACATTATGTCCTCGTTGAGCGCCCTCCTCGTCCTCGCCCCTTTCCTTCTGTTCGTCGCCCTGCTGATCAAACTCGACAGCCCGGGACCGGTGCTCTTCAAGCAGACCCGCTGGGGCAAGAACTGCAAGGCCATCAAGGTCTACAAGTTCCGTTCCATGCGCACCGACCTCTGCGACGTCTCCGGCATTGCCCAGACGGTGAAGAACGATCCGCGCGTTACCCGCATCGGCGCCATCCTGCGCCGCACGAATGTCGATGAGTTGCCGCAGCTGCTGAACGTGCTGCTGGGCCACATGTCGGTCGTTGGCCCGCGTTGCCATGCAATCGGCATGCGCGCCGGCGGCATGCTCTACGAAGAACTCGTACCGGAATACCATCAGCGCCATGCGATGCGTCCTGGCATGACGGGTCTTGCCCAGATGCGCGGCCTGCGCGGCCCGACCGATCGTCCGGCCAAGGCGCGTGCACGCATCGCCAGCGATCTCTACTACGTCGGGAATTTTTCGATCTTGATGGACATGCGCATCGTTTTCGGAACCGTCGTGTCGGAACTGACCCGCGGAAAAGGCTTCTAAGCTTTGTGAGAAACGGCCGGCTGCCTTGTGTATGTCGCCGAAAAGTGTGCAGCGGTTTTGGGAAACCGACGTGCTAAAACAAAGACCTAAAGCGCGATGCGACGCGCTTTAGAGCAGCCGGTACCGGAAGGCTCTGGCGACCGCCTGCATGCGGTTGACCGAATCGAGCTTGCGCATCGCGCTCTTCAGATAACCTGCCACCGTATGCGACGAGAGATCGAGAATGATCGCGATCTCGTCGCTGCTCTTGCCGGCCGCCGACCAGCGCAGGCATTCGATTTCGCGCCGGGTGAGCGTCTCCGACGGACCGTCTTCCAGGTTGCCATTGCGCGAAACCTTGTCCAGAAGCTCCATGCAGCCGTAAAGCAGCACCATCGCCTGCTCCCGCGTGGGCATAGGACAGTCGCCTGAGAAAGCGAAGATGTATTGTTTCAGGTCAGCGTCATGCAGCGCGAAGGCGAAGGTATTCTTCAGCCCGTGCATCTGAAAGAGCGTGTTGAGTCTGCGGTTTTCCTGATTGGCGGCGCTGCCCGCAAACGACCCCTCTTTGCAGAAGATCGGCACGATCGTCCGCTTCATCGCGGTCACCAGTCTGCTGCAATAGAAGAGATCGGCGGCCTCGTAAAAGCCGACAAGGCTTTGCGGCCAGTTGCTGATCAGCCGGTTTTCGATGAAAGCCGTACGGTCGCCCCGCGGGAAAACCGAGAGCAGATAAAAATCGAAGCCCGCAAGCTTCGCCATCTCCCCGAGCCGTTCCTTGCCGTCGTTAAACGAAACCCCGGCGCCACCGGCCTTGGAAGGCGAAAATGCAGCATCCTCAGCGCAGTCGTCGACTGCGCGCTCACGTCTTTTCATCTTCGTATCCTCGTATGGCCAGCTTCGGCTCGGCCTCGCTGCCGGCGGCGAGAAGCTCGCGCCGGAGCATCAGCAGAGACGGCCTTCTGCCCCGCATCCCGAGGACACGAAGCATCAAAAGCGCGAACTGGACTGATACAGCGGGAAGAACGGAGACGAAGTCTTGCGCTCATTCTCTTGTTGCAGCGCTTATAAGATCATCCCGGAAAATCAGCTAATCTTTATTCCGCATGGCTCCCATGCAGGCGCTACAAATTGACGTAGCGGCAAGCGGCTGCCCCAAATCCGCGGCTCGAGGGCATCTAAATTTGTTATCAAAGTCTTACGATGGGTTTAGGCAATTTTTAAATGTGGCAGGCTAGAGTGGGGTTCGTGGTCTTGCGTTGTGTAGAGAGTCCAATGACCGAAATGATACGTCCCCGAGTAAAATATGTCATCGGCCCCGATGGCAGCCCCCTGACGATCGCGGATCTTCCGCCGCCCAATACGCGGCGCTGGGTGATTCGCCGGAAGGCAGAGGTTGTCGCGGCTGTTCGCGGTGGCTTGTTGAGCTTGGAAGAGGCCTGCGAGCGTTATACGCTCACGGTTGAAGAATTCCTCTCCTGGCAGTCGTCGATCAACAGCCACGGTCTCGCCGGCCTGCGCACCACGCGCATTCAGCAATATCGTCACTGATCACCCGCCAGGCATCGACGACATCTATTTCGGGCCGGACGCATCTCCCATCAGGGAATGAAGAAGGCCCGAAATCATTGACGAGGCCGCGTAGCACCAGAGGCCTGGCTGCGTGAAGGCATCTGCCAGCCCCGTCGTCTTCGCCGCTGCAATGACGATCGCGACCAGCAGCACGTCCATCATCGACCACTTGGACAGATGCGGTACGACACGACGATAGAACAGGTTGCCGGCCCCACCGCCGGTGGCCGTCGCTTCTGCGGCGATCCCGATCATCTTCAGAGACGGGAGCAGGATCGAAACCAGTGCGACGATCGTCGCCAGCAGCCCGTCCCCGCCTTGCCAAAGCGAGACGATGATTTCGATGAGGGACGGCGTCTCGTCGAAGAAATACAGCGTCTCGAAATGGACCAGCGGTAACACGAGGCCGAGCGCCAGGAAGAACGGCGCCGCCACGAGAAGCACGGGGCGAATCATCGAGAGCGCCTTCATTGCCCTGAACCTCGTATCGATCCGATATTTTGCATGAACACTCCGTCTCGTATCTGTCTTGCCTCCACGGCTTGGCACGACCGCGCCGCCATGTCACGGTCCGCTACGACACTATCCGTTACGAGGAAAGACAATGGACATTCGAAACGAGGAAGGCGCCTCCGGCGGCCGGTATGCGGCCGAGGTCGAAGGGCACGAGGCGGAGATGACCTATTCGCGCACATCGCCGAAGCTCATCATCATCGATCACACGGCCGTTCCCGATGCGTTGCGCGGCAAAGGTGTGGGCCAGGCATTGGCGCTCCACGCCGTGGAAGCAGCCCGCACCGGCGGCTGGAAGATCATCCCGCTTTGCCCCTTCTTCAAGGCGCAGGCGCAACGCCATCCGGAATGGAAGGATGTCGTGAACTAGCGCATCGGCCCGAAAATCGGAATCGATTTTCGGAAAGCACGACGAGAGGATTGAAAGAGTTAGAGCGTCCTTTGCGCGTCCGAAAGGACGCACGGCGCTTTAATGCGCGTCGCTCAAAGACAGGCTGTGGCTTTGGGGCAGGCACATAAAAAAGGCATGACTCGCGTCGCGTGAATCACACTCGATGTGACCCGCTTTGGAGGTAGCTTCTTCAATCGCCTTCGGCGCGTGACAGCCTCGATTTCGGCGACAGCTGCGCCGAGGCGCTGACGCCGAGAGGCGAAAACACCAAAAGCCATGTATGACGGACAGCGCGCCCGTCATACATGGCTTCTCAGCGGCGATCCCAGGCGCCGAAACCGGCGCCCACCGTTTTTCTCTTACGCCCTTGCTCGGGCGCCGCTGTCACGCTCTTCCAACGCGGTCGCCCTTGCATATTCCGCCTGCATCTCCTCGAGCGCCATTTCCAGCGTCTCTTCCTGCGTCTTCAGTTCCTTGATCGAAACCTGCAGGTTATCGGCCCGCTGACGCGCGGCCTTGGCGAAGGTCGGATAAGCAAAGTGATTCGGGTCGGAAATACCGGACTTCTTTTCCTCGACGACAATCTGGCTCTCCAGATCCTTCGTCATCCGTTCGAATTCAGACATCATCATTTGCAATTGCTGCAACTGACGTCGTTTTTCGTTCACCTGAAATTCCTTCAGGCGAACGAGACTTTCTCGCGACTTCATACGCATTACTCCCGTGATGCGAGACCCCGGCTCTACTTGAAACCGCCCTGCGCGCCGCTTTGACACGGTTTGCTAAAAAATTTCCGGCGATATTAACAAATACCTACCGCTGGTAACCTTTCGTTTACGGGCATCGTTAATGATAGGCCCTATGATTTAAGGGTCGGTAAATGCCACGGCATGAAGTTCGAACCTTTTCATTGGCGAGTCGGATGAATCACTTAGCGCTGTTTCCTAATGTTAAAGTTGAGGAACGCCTTTTTGAGATTCCTATTGGAAAACAGAGAAATGGAAAAATTATTTAATAAATTCGATACTCCTTGCCAGAGTGAATTAGAATTTGTTAACCATTTCGTGGCAGCTTCCAAATCACGTAGCGTGTTCGGTATCGTGTAGGGGGCCAGACCACCTTTCGGCGGCGGTAAAGGGGATAATTATGCGGGTACTTCTAATCGAGGATGACAGCGCGACGGCGCAGAGCATCGAGTTGATGCTGAAATCAGAGAGTTTTAATGTTTATACCACCGATCTCGGTGAAGAAGGCGTCGATCTGGGCAAGCTGTATGATTATGACATCATCCTTCTCGATCTGAACCTGCCCGACATGTCCGGATATGAAGTGCTTCGCACTCTCCGGTTGTCCAAGGTCAAGACACCGATCCTCATCCTGTCGGGCATGGCCGGCATCGAAGACAAGGTTCGTGGCCTCGGCTTCGGCGCCGACGACTACATGACCAAACCGTTCCACAAGGACGAGCTCGTCGCCCGCATCCACGCCATCGTCCGCCGCTCCAAGGGCCATGCCCAGTCGGTCATCATGACCGGCGAGTTGATCGTCAACCTCGACGCCAAGACTGTCGAAGTCGGCGGCCAGCGCGTCCACCTGACGGGCAAGGAATATCAGATGCTGGAGCTGCTTTCGCTCCGCAAGGGCACCACCCTCACCAAGGAAATGTTCCTGAACCACCTTTACGGCGGCATGGACGAGCCGGAACTGAAGATCATCGACGTCTTCATCTGCAAGCTCCGCAAGAAGCTCGCCAACGCTGCCGGCGGCGCCAACTACATCGAGACCGTTTGGGGCCGTGGTTATGTTCTTCGCGAACCGGATGGGGCCGAATACGCCGAAACCGCCTGATTTTTTTCCGATCCCCCTTATCGGATAAACGAAGATCCCGCCTTTCCGGCGGGATTTTTCGTTTCTGCCCTGGACAAATAAGAAGCCACCCTGACGGAAGATTTCAGGCTGCATCGGCCTGATCCTCTGTGTCTCGTTCAAGAAAATAGAACGTGGCGACGGCCGAACGCACGTGCACTTTCGGCATGATGCTCGAGGGACACACCGATATGAGCGGAAGATCTGCGTCAGGCGGCGATCGCGCGGTTTCCGAAAACCGCAGTCAGGATCTTGCGATCGAACGGCTTCAGCAGGAAGTCGGTCGCACCGGCCCGTTTGCCCGCCATCAGCTTCTTCAGATCCGCCTCGACGACGCAGTAATAGATCTTGACCTCTTTGCCGCCGTCCATGGCGCGGATGGCGGCGATGAGGTCGAGGGCGCCTTCCATGCCGGAATCGACGATCAGATATTCCGGCAGCTCCGCCTGGCAGCGCTGCAGCGCCTCGCCGGCATTGGAGGCTTCGCTGACGAGAAAATCGAGTTCGGAGAGAATGCGCTTGCCAACCTTGCGGACGATGTCCGAATTATCGGTGATCATGAACCTTTGCATGGCCGCTCCTTTGCCCCCGCATTCGTCGCAGCAAGAGGCCTCTTACAACCCTGGAGAATAGGTCCATCAGGCTAACGAATCGTTACCGGACGGGCGCCGACGCGCGTCCGCGCTCCGAAATCAGGCTGCGGCGGCCACTGCCGTGAACACCAGTTCGTCTGCGCTGGCGCTGTGATCGAGCGTCATTCCGCACTCCTGTGCCAGAAGCACGGTGTAATAGGGCTGGATCGAGTGGGCGTCGATCGCCTCCTCGATAGTGCCAGTCGATATCTCGACGAATTTCGGCGGCAAGCGCATCAGTTTGCCTTTGGTCGTGAGCTTGAACCTGGCATCGAATTCGGGATTTTCGAGCGTTACCTCAAGTACGCCGCCGCGCGGAATGGCAGAATAGGCAACGAGGAAGAGGTTGAGCAGCAGCTTGACACGGTTCTTGGCGACGATGGCGCGCGGTCCGTTCCAGATCACCTCGGTCTTCTTCTCGGCGACGGCAAAATCCTTGGCAGCGCGTTCGGCCTCGCCGGTGTCGATCGAGGCGCCGACGGAGCCTGACGCACCAAAGGCGAGGCGTGCGAATTTCAGGCGGACGGACGCGTTGAGAGCGCTGGTACGGATCAGGTCCATCGCATCGGCGTCGGCGCCGCCCTCATCCAGGAGTTCCAGCCCGTTATTGATCGCGCCGACGGGCGAGATGACATCGTGGCAAACGCGGCTGCAAAGAAGCGCGGCCAGATCCGGGCCGGACAGGGTGAGATTGGGGTTCTTGGACATCATCGTCTCCTGAGGGGCGGCAATTTCATTGCGCCCGGAATATACTTCATCAAAATTGCGCGAAGTTTGCGATCGTACTCGATGCCATAATGACACCATATTTGGTAAACCGATTGTTAAGATCATCGGCGCAAAATGCACCAATCGCCGCGAGCGGTTGCCCGCTCCTAGCCAAACGACGAACGGATGACACAATGCGCCCTCGATTTCCGCACCGATTCATCGGCTTCTGCAGGTTGCTTTCGGCCCTCGTCTTCTCCTCGCTGATGGTTGCCGCACCGGCCGTTGCCCAGGACAACGGCCAGTACACGATGCAGGAAATCGTCGACGCCGGCCACTCCTTCTTCGGTTCCGCCAGCGGCGGACTTGCCAAGGTCGTCGAGAGTGCCTTCCAGAAATACGGCCTGCCGAACGGCTATATCCTCGGACAAGAAGGCGGCGGCGCCTTCATCGCTGGCCTTACCTATGGCGAAGGCCAGCTGAACACCAAGAACGCCGGCGAACATAATCTCTACTGGCAGGGACCCTCGCTCGGCCTCGATTACGGCGGCCAGGGCTCGCGCGTGATGATGCTGGTCTACGACCTGCCCTCCATCAACGGCATCTACGCCCGCTTCGGCGGCGTCAGCGGCTCGGCCTATGTGATCGCCGGCTTCGGCATGACGCTGCTCAAGAACAACGACGTGCTGGTCGTGCCGATCCGCACCGGCGTCGGTGCCCGCCTCGGCGTCAACGTCGGCTATCTCAAGATCACTCAGGCGCCGACCTGGAACCCCTTCTGAGGCCGCAAAGCCACCGGAATCTGCCGCCGTCCCAACCGGCGGCCTTGCCATGCGCGTCATGCCTGCTTAATCATCGCGGCTGACCCGTATCAACCTTCTTACCGATGGCCGCGCCGTGATCGAATATGCTCTCTTGTTCGGATTGGGCTTCCTGACCGCGGCCTTCCTCGTCTTTCTGGTCTCGCCCGCCGTTCACCGCCGCATTGTCTGGTATACCGAGAACCGGCTGAAAGCGACGATGCCGCTGAGCCCACAAGAGGTTCGCGCCCAGAAAGACATGGTGCGCGCGCTCTATGCCGCCGAAAACGCCCGCACCACCCAGGACCTTCTGCGTGAGCGCGAGAAATCCCTGTCGTTCCAGCTTCGCCACGACGCCCTCGCCGTCGACGCCGGCAGGCTTGCCGCCGAGATCGGCGATTTGCAGGCCCAGATCGGCGAGATGCATGTCGAGGCGGCCGACCAGCGCTCGCATCTACGCAAGGACGAGAACTATATCAGCCAGCTGAAGACCAACCTGCATATTGCCGAGCAGTCCGCTGCCAACAAGGAAAGCGAACTGGCGACGATCCGGACGCGCCTGAGCAAGCTTGGTGAACAGGCCGATGGGCTGAGGATCGACCTGGCCGCGCGCGAGACCGAGGCGGAGAGCCTGAAATTCCGCGTCAACGCGCTGCGCGACGAACGCGACACGCTGCGCCAGGACGTCAGCCTGCTGCAGAAGCGCGCCAAGGATGCCGAACAGAAACTGACGCAGCAGCAGCATATGGTGATCCGTCTGGAGGATAAGGCCGCGCGCGAGAGCGCTTCCGCCACCGAAAAGGAAACCCTGGTCGCGCGCCGCCAGCAGGAGATCGCCAAGTTGAAGGAGCAGTTGAAGGCCGCCAACGCCGAAATCCGCAAGGTCAACCGGGTCCTGCGCGACGCCGGCCTTGCCGGGATGGTGGCGGAGCTGCCGGCGGAAATGACGGCCGAAGACACCACCGCAGCCGAACTCGACACTGCCGTCGTCACGGCTGAGATCGGCGAAGATGTCCGCACGCGCAGTGCCGCCCTTGCCGAGCGCCTGCAAAAGGCAAAGGCCTCAACCGGGCGCGATGGCGCGATCCGCGAGGAGATCGCCTCGATCGCCGCCAATATGGTGGCGCTGACAGCACTCAACGAAGGTCCCTCCTCGCCGATCCGCACACTGCTGTTGGATGCTGGAGAAAAGAACCCGAACGATCGCGTCAGCCTTGCCGACAGGGCGGCCGCGATCATCGCCGATCCCCCGCGCTGACGCCTTAGGGCGGCGCGCCATCATTTTTGAATTGGCGCAGAACCCTGAAAATCGATTCCGATTTGAGAAGGCATGCGTTAGATCCGGCCCATCGCCGAGGCCATGGAAAACAGCGCGATCCCCGTCGCGGTCGCGGCGTTGAGGCTGTCGAGTTCCTCCGACTGTGGAATGCGCGCGCTCTGGAACCGCGCAAGCAGCGCCTCCGGCAGCCCCTCGCCCTCGGTCCCGACGACGAGCGCCATGCGCGTCGAGGCCGGAATGGCGCGGATATCGGTCTTGCCGTGAGGCGAAAGCGTCCAGATGGCAAAGCCCCGTTCGGCAAGCGCCAGGAGCACATCCAGCGCCTTACCGCCGCGACGGTGCGCAACGCTCAGCACCGAACCGACCGAGACACGCAGCGCCTTGCGGTAGAGTGGATCACAGGAGGTTTCGTCGAGCAGCACCGCATCCGCCCGGAAGGCAGCCGCATTGCGAAACATCGAGCCGGCATTGTCGTGATTGGAAATGCCACAACCGACGAGCACCAGCGCCTGCTCCGGCAGCGCGTCGAGAAGGGCCGCCTCCCCGCGATCCTCCCGCCGGCCGAGCGCGAGAACGCCGCGATGCAGATGGAAACCGACGACGCCATCGAGCACATCAGCCTCGGCGACATAGACCGGTACATCGGCCGGAAACCGCTCCAGGATGGGCAGGACGCCCTCGACGCGGTTGCGCAGCAGCAAGATCTTCTCGGCGAAAAAGCCGCGGCCTGCCGCATGCGCCTCGGCGAGCATGCGCAGCACGACGGTGCCTTCGGCAATGAAGCGCTTCTCTCGGCCCGTCAGGTCGCGCTCGCGAATATCGCGGAATTCGGCGACGCGCGGATCGTCGGCGCTGTCGATGTCGATCGGGGCGGCGACCATGCCGGCCTCAATTGCCCGCGACGGTGACGTCGGCGACGGTGCGACCGGTCCTGAGATCGTAAACCAGCGCCTTATTCTTGCCCTCGACCGTTTCGCCGAAGAACAGGATCTGCCCGGCCGAAAACGATGTGGACTGTACCTTGAAGCCGAGCGGCAGGGAAACAGTTGCCGCAAGCGGCGCATCCGAAGGCACGCCGGAGGCGGCAACAGTGGACGCCGTCTCCTTCGACTCGCTGTGCATCACCTTGTAGACAACTGCGCCGAAGACCGCCATAAGGCTCACGAACATGATGGCGCCGGAAACGATCTGCAGGCGGACCATCTTGCGCCGGACACTTTCCATCGCCGGATCAAGGGGCTTCTCTTCCTGGTCGTCTGGCTCGATTGCTGTCATCTGTGCGTCCCGTTCTAAAAAAATACGTCGGAGAAGAAGCGTCTTGAGCGACCCCTTTAAACAAGCCGCCGGCAATAGAAAAGTCCTGACCGCCGATGAAAGCGCCGAAGGCCGGCTTGACGCCTGGCTGACCGCGCAGGTCGGCGAGGAATTTTCGCGCAGCCGCATCAAGACGCTGATCAAGGACGGCCAGGTTTTTCTGCGCGGCCAACCCGTCACCGACCCGCAACGCAAGGTGCGCACCGGCGATAGTTTCGAGATCACGCTGCCCGAGCCGGAAGACCCGACGCCGCAGGGCGAGGACATCCCGCTTGATATCCTCCATGAGGACGACGACGTCATCGTCATCTCCAAGCCTTCCGGCCTCGTCGTCCATCCCGGTCCCGGCAACTGGACGGGCACGCTGGTCAACGCGCTGATCCACCATTGCAGCGATACGCTCTCCGGCATCGGCGGCGTGCGCCGCCCTGGCATCGTCCACCGTCTCGACAAGGACACGACAGGCGTTATGGTCGTCGCCAAGAACGACATTGCCCATCGCCACCTCTCGCTTCAATTTGCCGACCATGGCCGCACCATGCCGCTGGAGCGGGCCTACCAGGCAGTCGTCTGGGGCCGGCCTCGCACGCTGTCGGGCACAGTCGACGCGCCACTTGGCCGCGCCACCGGCGACCGCACGCGCCGCGCCGTCAAACGCCCCGACAGTCAGGACGCCGACGAGGCGATCACGCACTACCAGGTGATCGAGCGCTTTCATGAGAAGCCGGACGCGACCGCGTTCGCCTCGCTGGTCGAGTGCCGCCTCGAAACCGGCCGCACCCACCAGATCCGTGTCCACATGGCCCATATCGGCCATCCGCTGCTCGGCGATACGGTTTACGGCGCCGGCTTCAAGACCAAGGCCAATATTCTGCCCGAAGAGATCCGCAAGGTCGTCAACGGTTTCGGCCGCCAGGCACTGCATGCCTTCATGCTGCAATTCGAGCATCCCCGCACCGGCGAAATCATGCATTTCGAGGTGCCGCTGCCGGATGATATGGTCGAATTGGTCGAGGCGCTGCGGCGATAAAGGCGGCTCTGAATGCCCGTCTTCCAACTCACACCTGCGTGAGCGGCACCTTGAACCGCCGTTTCGCCACACTTATCTGTACATAGACTTAGTGCGGGCTCGCAGTAGAGCCGCA
This sequence comes from Rhizobium beringeri, assembly GCF_004306515.1. Taxonomy (NCBI): domain Bacteria; kingdom Pseudomonadati; phylum Pseudomonadota; class Alphaproteobacteria; order Hyphomicrobiales; family Rhizobiaceae; genus Rhizobium; species Rhizobium beringeri. Next base: position 3,311,507 of record NZ_SILG01000001.1, read on the forward strand.
CGTCCCGGTTCGCCTTTTTTAACGCGAGAACGCGTTTCCATCGGGAACCGGAATTCACTTTAGGAGGGTGCACTATGGCCCGAAATACCTTGCCGTCCATTACCGCCGGTGAAGCCGGTCTCAATCGTTACCTCGACGAAATCCGCAAGTTCCCGATGCTGGAGCCTCAGCAGGAATACATGCTCGCCAAGCGTTATGCCGAGCATGGTGACCGGGACGCCGCCCACAAGCTCGTCACCAGCCATCTTCGCCTCGTCGCGAAGATCGCAATGGGTTATCGCGGCTACGGCCTGCCGATCGGCGAAGTCGTCTCCGAAGGCAATGTCGGCCTGATGCAGGCCGTCAAGAAGTTCGATGCCGAGCGCGGCTTCCGCCTCGCCACCTATGCAATGTGGTGGATCAAGGCCTCGATTCAGGAATATATCCTGCGCTCGTGGTCGCTGGTGAAGATGGGCACGACCGCCAACCAGAAGCGCCTGTTCTTCAACCTGCGCCGGCTGAAGGGCCGCATCCAGGCGATCGATGACGGCGACCTGAAACCGGAGCACGTCTCGGAAATTGCCACCAAGCTGAACGTCTCGGAGGAGGAGGTCATTTCGATGAACCGCCGCCTCTCCGGCGACGCCTCGCTGAACGCGCCGATCAAGGCGGCCGAAGGTGATAGCGGCCAATGGCAGGATTGGCTGGTGGATGACCATGACAGCCAGGAAGACGTGCTGATCGAACAGGATGAGCTCGACACCCGCCGGCGCATGCTGGCGAAAGCGATGAGCGTGCTGAACGAGCGCGAACGCCGCATCTTCGAGGCTCGCCGTCTCGCCGAGGATCCAGTGACCCTGGAAGACCTTTCGACCGAATTCGACATCAGCCGCGAACGCGTGCGCCAGATCGAGGTCCGCGCCTTTGAAAAGGTGCAGGACGCGGTCCGCAAGGAAGCCCTGGAACGCGCCAAGGCCGTCCGCGTCGTCGAAGCCACGGCATAAGCCTGCCGCGCGATAAAATTGAAGAAGGCGGGCCTTGCGGCCCGCCTTTTCTTTTTCATTCACCTTTGTTCCGCAGTCTCAGCGCCACCCCAAAGATCCGGGAATGCTGGCGTTGCGGAAACCCTTACTGGCTCGTCGACACATCCCCGAGCGCGGTCCATTCCTTGATCGCGGTATTGAAGGCGTCTGTCCCCGTACCGCCCTTTTCCATCGTCAGCAGTGCGCGGCGACCGTTGCGGTAGGTGATCGGAATATCGATCCAGTTGCGGGTCGACATCAGGTCGAGATTGGCCTTGCGCGCATCAGGGTAATCGTTCAGCGCGATCATATGGAAATCGTCGGTGATCTTGGCCGGAACCGCAATCAGCGCGTCGCCGCGGTCCTGCTCCGTACGCTTCATCGAGATGCGCTGGACGCTGTCGATGCTGCCGCCTTCGAAATTCGGCGGCACCGAGAAGACGATCTCGACGAGATGGCTTGCCGGCAGCGACGGATCGGAATTGCGCTTGAAGGTGACGAGAGCCGAAAGATTGCGTTCGGGAACGGTGACGTTGCCCTGTACCGTCGCCTCCTGCCGGCCGTCCTGGCCGGCCTCGTGCTGCACGCTCCAGACGACCGATCCCTCGATCGCGGTCGGCGAACTCTGGCCGATGCGCTCCTCATAGAGGAACATCTTTTCCGACGAACCGACGGGTGGGGTCTGCTGCGGCGATGCCACCGGGCCGTTTGGCGTCCGCGTTTCGGCGGGGGCCACATCGCCCTGCGCGCTGGCAGGCGGCGTATCTGCTGCCGCGACATTCTGCTCGGCGACCGATTTTCCTTCCGCGGTCGGTGTTCCCGGCACAGTCGCCGGTCCACTGTCGACCTCGGTCCCATCGGTCAGCAGCCGTTGGGTGAATTTCGAATTGGCCGCAGCGCCGTCATTGTTCATTGACGCTACCTGCGGGTTCGGGTTCGGGTTCGGGTTCGGGTTCGGCTGCGCCGGCGTCGCTGGGGTATTCTGCGCTCCTGGTGTGGTCGGCTGGGCTGGCGTCACCGCGCCCGGCTGGGCAGGCGTCGCCGAGCCAGCCGGCGGTGTTGCCGCCTCGTTCCTGGTCGCCTGCGACGGTGCCGAGCTGACGAGCCCATCGACCATCGCCACCAGCGCCTCTCTGTTCATCCAGCCGGCATAGGCGCCGCCACCGATCAGGATGAGCGCGAAGATGAGCGTGATCACGGTACCGATGCCGAAGCGGCGACGCTTCGGCTCCATACGGAAACTCTTGCCTTGCAGCTTGGAGGCAACGATCTGATCGATATCCATCGACGGATTGGCGTCATCGTCATCAGCGGCGACCGAGCCGCGGCGGTCGTAGCCGCGCAGCGCCTTCGCCTCGCGCCAATCCTCGCTCGGCGCGGCGCTAGCAGGCGCCGGCTTGCCGTTGTGCACTTCCGCGAAGATATCGACATCGTCGAAATGAGAGGCAACCGGCGCCTTCTTATTGCTGCTGGCCTCGATCGGCGGCAGATCGTCGAAGGCGGCCGTCTCCCAGGAGAAACTTTCCTTGGCGGCCGGCATGACGGCCGCGGGGGCCGCATTTTCGAGGCTCGATATCACCTCTTCGAAGGTACGCGCCGAGGCATCCGCGGTGACCGGCGCCGCCTGCGAATATTGCCTGAGTTCCTCTTCCGCCCATTCGGTCTCCGCATCCTTGGGCGGCGGAGCCGGCGTTTCGGCAACGGGCTCGGCCCAGACCGGGTCGAAATGCGCCGCAGCATCGGCCTGCAACGGCTCCTCGCGGCTGTGCTCGACGAACTCCTGCGGACGATCGAAATCGGCGACCGGCTCCACCAGCCGGTTGGATGCATGGTCTATGCCGCGGGTGATTGGCTGCAACGGCTCGACGGGCTCGTAAGCCTCCTCGGCCTCCGGCTCCTCGCTGTCCACCGCCGCCGGCGCGGCCGCGATCTCGTCGGCTTCCAGGGGATGCTGCTCGTCGGCACGGTCTTCGTCGGCTTGCTCGCTGCGATGCGCAGCAGGCGGCTCCCCGCCGTCATGTTCGGTCGACACGTCTTCGGCAGCGACGTCGCGCGCCTCGCTAGCATGCCATTCCTCGGCCGGCGCTTCCTCCTCATGCGAGGGATGCCAGTATGTCTCGGCGGGAACGGATGTTTCCGGCGAAACCGCTGTCTCGGCGGCAACAGGGATTTCGGCGGGAACAGGTTCTTCCGCGGAAAGGGGCTCCTCGGCAGCGACCTCTTCCTCAGCTTCCTCTGGCGCCGCGGCTTCCACGTGATCGGGTTCGTCGGCGGCCTCGGCCGCCTGCGGTTCCGCATAGGCTTCGTCAACCGGCTCCTCGACAGCCGTCTCCGGCGCAGGCGCCGGTTCGCTTTCGTCGTGAAGCGTTTGCTCTTCCGCGGATTCCAGCGCGGTGACGGCGGCGACCGGCTCGTCGAGCGGCAGCGCCTCGGAGTGTTCGCCTTCCACCTCGCGGATGGCGGCCTCGAGCTTTTCGAGCTGGCGTTGCAGCATGGCTTCCGGCGGACGCGGCTTCATATTCTCGAGCTGCCGCTGCACTGCGCCGCGGGCACGTTCGTAGACTTTCACCCGCATCTCGGGGGTATTTTCAGCCAAGCCGTCAACGGCCCGCCGAATGACTGCAATAAAATCCGCCATCAGTACTTTCTCAAGAAGTCCGGTACCCTACCGAACCATCCTCCACAGTGACCCGTGAGCTTAATCCTCAAACGGATCGGTCACAAGTATCGTATCATCCCGCTCCGGGCTGGTGGACAGGAGCGCGACAGGCGCCCCGATCAGCTCTTCGACCTGGCGAACATATTTGATCGCCTGTGCCGGCAGATCCGCCCAACTGCGGGCGCCGACGGTCGATTCCTTCCAGCCTTCCAGCGTGATGTAGATCGGTTCGACCCTAGCTTGCGCTCCCTGGCTTGCCGGAAGATGATCAATCTGTTCGCCGTCGAGCATATAGCCAACGCAGATCTTCAATTCCTCGAGACCGTCGAGCACGTCGAGCTTGGTGAGCGCGATGCCCGTGATGCCATTGGTGGCAATCGATTGACGCACGAGTGCCGCGTCGAACCAGCCGCAGCGCCGCTTGCGTCCGGTCACCACACCGAACTCATGACCTTTTTCGCCAAGGAACTCACCGATCGCGTCCTTCAGCTCGGTCGGGAACGGGCCTTCGCCGACGCGCGTCGTATAGGCCTTGGTGATGCCGAGGATATAACCGAGCGAGCCGGGTCCCATGCCGGAACCAGCTGCCGCCTGGCCGGCCACCGTGTTCGAGGAGGTGACGAAGGGATAGGTGCCGTGATCGATGTCGAGCAGGCTGCCCTGCGCGCCTTCAAAAAGGATGCGGGAGCCCTTGCGACGCTCCTTGTCGAGGAAAAGCCAGACCGTATCACGGAAAGGCAGTACCCGATCTGCGATCGAGGTCAGTTCGTCCATGATCGCCTGGTGGCTGACTTCGGCGACACCCAAGCCGCGGCGAAGCGCGTTGTGATGCGTCAGAATACGGTCGACCTTGCCGGAAAGACTATCGAGATCGGCAAGATCCATGACGCGGATGGCGCGACGGCCGACCTTGTCTTCATAGGCCGGGCCGATGCCGCGGCGCGTCGTGCCGATCTTGGTGCCGCTGTTCGACGCTGCATCCTCGCGCATCGCGTCGAGCTCGCGGTGCAGCGACAGGATGAGCGTCGCATTGTCGGCGATACGCAGATTTTCGGGCGTGATCGTCACACCCTGACCGGCGAGCTTTTCGATCTCGGCGATCAGCGCATGCGGATCGACGACGACGCCGTTGCCGATCACCGCCATCTTGCCGGGGCGCACGACGCCGGACGGCAGCAGCGAGAGCTTGTAGCTGGTGCCGTCGATGACGAGCGTGTGGCCGGCATTGTGTCCGCCCTGAAAGCGCACGACAATATCTGCGCGCTCCGAAAGCCAGTCGACAATCTTGCCCTTGCCTTCGTCACCCCATTGCGAACCGACCACGACTACGTTCGTCATCCAACTCTTCCTGTTACCGGCGCGGAACCGCGCACCTGCTCAAACCCGCGCATCTATAAAGCTTTGTTTTTTGGAAAGCGACCCTGTTGTCACAGTAGATTGGGCTTTTTACGTGACAAATCAGCAGCCGACAGGCTATTTCCCCTCACAAAACGCCGCACGGCGATCGCGGAAAGACGGGAAGAACGCTCTTGCAAGCTACGGCCTATATCTGCCTCGTTATCGCCACCCTCTGCTGGGGCGGCAACTCCGTCGCCGGCAAACTCGCACTCGGGCATATCAGCCCGATGATGCTGACCTTCCTGCGCTGGTTCCTCGCCGTGGCGGTGATCGCTGTGATTTCAGTACCGCAATTGCGGAAGGACTGGCCGGTGGTCAGGAAGAACCTGCCGCTGCTCCTTTTCTACGGCGTCATCGGCTACACCCTTTTCAACGCCATGCTTTACTCGGCCGTGCAATATACGACGGCGATCAACGTCGCCATCGAGCAGGCCGGCATCCCGATGCTGATCTTCCTGCTGAATTTCATGTTCTTCCGTACCGGCATCTCGCTGGCGCAATGTCTCGGCTTCGGCATGACGCTGATCGGCGTCGCTTTGACCGCCGCGCATGGTGACCTCTCAACGCTGCTGCAACTAGGCCTCAACCGCGGCGACGGGCTGATGCTGATCGCCATTGCCGCCTATTCGGTCTACACCATCTTCCTGCGCTGGAAGCCGCCGCTCGACTGGCGCACGCTGATGGCGGTCCCGGCGCTCGGGGCCATGCTGACCTCGCTGCCGCTGCTCCTTTGGGAGGCCGGCCGCGGCGCTGCGCAGTGGCCGGACCAGGCCGGCTGGGTCATCACTCTCTACACGGCGATCTTCCCGTCGCTGGTGGCGCAGATCCTCTATATCAAGGGCGTCGTCGCAATCGGCGCCAACCGGGCCGGCCTCTTCATCAATCTCGTGCCGGTGTTCGGAACGCTGCTCTCCGTCGCCCTGATCGGGGAGAGGCTGCAGTCCTTCCATGTGATCGCGCTGGTGCTGACCTTGGGCGGCATCGCGATCGCTGAAAAGGGCCGGCCGAAAGCTTCAGCTACGACCGTGCCCGCCTCACCCATGGATTAGAGCCTAACCGAGCTCCAACGTTGTCACGCCGAAGACATGCTTCAGCGGGATGGCCGGCGCCGGCCCGCGATACATGCGCGTCGTCTCGAACACCGGTTGAAGGCCGAGGCCTTCGGCAAGCGCGACTGCCTCGTGGTTCGCCGTGGGAATGTCGATGAAGACCGCGGCCCCCTTCGCCTCCGGGATCAATTCGGCAAGCAACGCTGCGGCGCTATCGGCATCATTGGCAAAGAGCGGGCCGATCTTGTAGCCCTCGTAGCAGCGGCGGATCGTGCCGTAACCGCGGATCTTACCGCTCTTGCGCACCACCGCCGAACGGCGGCCCTTACGGCCGGTGCACCAGGAGGTGAGGAAGGCATCCCGCGGCTGCGGAAAGATCGCCGAATCATAGCGCTGCAGGCCTTCGAGACGTGAATCCAGCACCGACTGCGCGACAAGCGTCGAGACAGGCAAGGAGCTGGCGACGCCGCCGTAGCGAATGGTGGAATAGGCGGGTTCGAAGCCGGCCTTGCGGTAGTTGTCCTGCTGTGCGGCGACTCCGTCGAGACCGATCGTGCGGTCTCCCGCGCTGGCGATGCCCGCCTGCCAGATCGCCTTGCCGTAACCCTTGCCGCGGAAATCGGGATGGACGATGTAGAGGCCCAGGAAGGCGAAACTCTCGCCATATTTGACGACCGAGATCGAACCGACGGGGACTTCACCGATCGAGCCGACGAAAAATCCTGACGGATCGGCCTCAAGGAACGCAAGCGAATCGTCGAGGCCCGGGTTCCAGCCCTCCTGACGCGCCCATTCGAGCACGAGTTCCAGTTCGCCGGGCCGCATCGAACGAACGGCAAATTCCGAATTCATGCGACTTTCCTAGATTGATGTCCCGCAAGTCCATCCCGGCAATGGCAAAGCAATTGTCAGGTCCCAGTTCCCCGATTGCACCTGCGAATGATGGAGAGCCGCGCTCATGGACTTGACGACGCGTATAATCATTTTTTCGATGCAATGCAGAAAGCTACGTTTCCGGATTACCATGAAACAATGCCGTTGCAAGCTCAAGAAAATTACTTGCGCGCCAATTATCTTCCTGCCGATGCGAATAAAACGCCGCACCGAAAGATACCGCCTGCCAATTTGAAAGGCGAGGAAAGCATTTCGGCTGAAATCACTTCCGCGACGCGGCAAACGCGCTGTTGAAACCGGCGGCGACAACGGTCGCCCGCGGACGGATCACCGGCCGTTCAGCCGCCCATGGCGGTCTTCTGCTTTTCGCTCCCGCTCGTCATCGATGAGAAAAGACGGTCTGTCTCCGCCGCTGGTGCGGGATAACCGAACGCATAACCCTGCAGGCCGTCGCAGCCGAGCTGCGCCAGCACGACGGCATGCGCCTCGGTCTCGATGCCCTCGGCGATCACCTCGACATCGAGCGCCTTGGCGATTTCCACGATCGAACCCACCACGCGCCGCTGCTCGGCCGAGCTGACGACCTCGGTGACGAGCTGCCGGTCGATCTTCAACCGCTTCGGCCGCAGCTTGACGAGACCGATGAGCGAGGCATGGCCCGATCCGAAGTCGTCGATCTCGATGTCGATGCCCATCTGTTTGATATCGCCGATATGATCGAGCAATTTTTCGTCGCTATCGTCGAGGAAAATCGTCTCAACCAGCTCGAAGACGATCACGCCGGGCGGGATGTCGAGTTTCCTCAGCTTGTCGAGCAGCGCCGGATCGGCAAGCCGCGAGGCCGAGATATTGACAGCGATGCGCGGAACCGCAAGGCCGCGCAACAGCCAGAATAGCCGGTCTTCGAGAACGCTCTTGAGGATCGCCGCGTCGATCTCCGCCGCAAGTCCGTGCTCGTCGGCAATCTTCAGGAATACCCCTGGGGCCAGCACGCCCTTCTCGGGATGTTTCCAGCGCGCCAGCGCCTCAAAGCCGATGACTTCCCGCGTCCGGGCGTCGAGCTGCACCTGATAATAGGGAAGGATCTCGCCGCGCTCCAGCCCGAGCTTCAGCTCTTCGGCGAGGCGACGCTTGGAGCGCAGATCCTCTTGCAATTGCCGCGTGAAGAATTCGACGCGGTTCCGTCCGAGCTTCTTGGCCTGGTAGAGCGCCAGGTCGGATTCGGCCAGCATGTTGCGCGCCCGCCGATCACCGCTCCAGGAAACGCCGATCGAGGCGCCGGATTGCAGCATCTCCTGGCCGAAGCGGATTTTCTTCCGCAGCCGGCGCTGGACATCCTCAGTGATCAGCTTCAGCTCAGTGAGATCTGTGAAATTGACCAGTACGATGACGAATTCATCACCGCCGACGCGGGCGACCATGCCATTTGCAGGAATGGCAGTGGTGATGCGAAGGGCTGCGGCCCTGAGCACGGCGTCGCCTGCCGCATGACCGTGGCTGTCGTTGATCTGCTTGAACTGGTCGAGGTCGAGATGCAGGACCGCGAGTGTCGTGATGCTCTTGTCGGCCGGCAGCTCCGAAAGCCGCTTGTCGAGAAGGCGCCGGTTCGGCAAGCCGGTGAGATAGTCGTGATCGGCGACATGCTCGATGCGGGCATTGCTTTCCTCCAGCGCCAGCGCCCTCGCCTCGGCCACCACCTTTTGCCGCGCCAGCTCCGCGTTGAGCTTTACGTCGGCAGTCACATCCCATTCGGCGCCGATGAAGGAGGGCAGACCCTCCGCATCGACGTAGAAATGCGCGCGCGAGCGCAAATGGCGGATTTCGCCGCTCGGCAGCACGATGCGGAATTGTGAGTTATAGGCGCCGCGCGTCGCGATCGCCTGCTCGAAATCGCGTTCGGCCCGCTCACGATCATCGGGATGGATGGCATTCGACCAGAGCGAAGCCGGCACCAGCCGGCAGGTCTCGCCGGTCTCGTAGAGACGATGCATCTGCGCATCCCACAGGATCCCGTCCTGCTCGATGCTGTGCTCCCAGACACCGATCCGGGATGCATCGAGAGCAAGTTCCAGCCGACGCAGAAGATCCTGAAACTCTCGTTCGGATCGTGTGGCTTTGTTCTCTGGCAACGCGGTCCCAGCCTTAGAAGCTTGTCTAACAGCAATATGGTCTCAAGCCGGCATTAATGAAGCCTTGTCCTAGTGACCGAACTAGTGACTAGGTGAACTGTTCGTTACGACTTCCCCTTTTGGATCAAGGGGCTTGCAGTCTTTAACAACTCAAGATCAGTGATTGTGCCGCGGCGGGTTTTTCGCAATCCGACGAAATTCCGTCGCCCCCTCCAGCACCGCGCCGTCCGACAATTGCGTCACCGAGCGGCGGTAGATCTGCTGCCACGGCGTCGCATCCGCCGGCACCGGCGGGATGCCGTCGCCCTTGCGCCGTTCGATCTCGGCATCATCGACCAGCATGTCGCAGCGCCCGTGGTTGAAGTCGATGCGGATGATATCCCCGGTACGAAGCCAGGCGAGGCCGCCGCCGGCGGCACTTTCCGGCGAGGCGTTGAGGATCGAGGGACTGTCGGCCGTGCCCGATTGGCGGCCGTCGCCGATCGTCGGCAGGCTGCGGATGCCGCGCTTCAGGAGATGATCCGGCGGTTGCATATTGACGACCTCAGCCGAACCAGGCCAGCCGATCGGCCCGGCGCCCCGGATAACAAGGATGGTGTTTTCGTCGATGCCGAGTTCAGCATCGTTGATGCGCTTGTGATAGTCCTCGGAACCGTCGAAAACCACCGCTTTGCCCTTGAAGACGCCCTCGTGCCCGGGCTCCTCAAGATAGCGCCGGCGGAAATCCTCCGAGACCACACTCATCTTCATGATCGCGAAATCGAAGAGATTGCCTTTGAGAACGAGGAAGCCCGCCCGCTCCTTCAGCGGCTCAGCGAACGGCCTGATGACCTCGCGGTCGCGCGCTTCCTTGCCCTGTAGGTTCTCGGCCATCGTCCTGCCCGTCACCGTACGACAGTCGCCGTCGAGCTTTCCGGCCTGCAGCAGTTCCCACATGATCGCCGGCGTACCGCCGGCGCGATGGAAGCGCTCGCCGAGATAGGCGCCGGCCGGCTGGACATTGGCCAGCAGCGGGATATCGAAACCATGCACCTGCCAATCGTCGGGATGGAGTTCGACGCCGGCGTGCTTCGCCATCGCGGCCAGGTGCGGCTGCGCGTTGGTCGAGCCGCCGATCGCCGAATTGGTGCGGATCGCATTGAGGAAAGCCTCGCGCGTCAGGATATCCGACGGCTTCAGATCCTCGAATACGATCTCGACGGCGCGCCGCCCGGTACGGTAGGCCATCTGGCCGCGTTCGCGGTAAGCAGCCGGAATGGCGCCGCAGCCGGTCAGCGAAAGGCCGAGCGCCTCGGCCAGCGCATTCATCGTCGAAGCAGTGCCCATCGTATTGCAGTGGCCGACGGAAGGCGCAGAATCGAGCGCCGCTTGAAGAAACTCTTCCCGATCGATCTCGCCTGCCGCATATTTCCGCCGCATCCGCCAGATCACCGTGCCGGAGCCCGCCAGCTCTCCCTCGTGCCAGCCGTCAAGCATCGGCCCGCCGGAGAGCACGATCGCCGGAATATCAACCGTCGAAGCAGCCATGATCGCCGACGGCGTGGTCTTGTCGCAGCCGGTGGTCAGCACGACACCGTCGAGCGGATAACCGTAGAGGATTTCGACGAGGCCGAGATAGGCGAGATTGCGGTCCAGTGCCGCCGTCGGGCGCTTGCAGTTCTCGAAGATCGGATGCGTCGGAAACTCGATCGGAATGCCGCCGGCATCGCGAATGCCGTCGCGCACGCGCTTGGCAAGCTCGACATGCACCCTGTTGCAGGGCGTAAGATCGCTGCCGCTCTGCGCAATCCCGATGATCGGCTTGCCGGAGCGCAGCTCTTCCGGCGTGATGCCGTAATTCATGAAGCGCTCGAGATAGAGCGCTGCCATGTCGATATGATCGGGATTGTCGAACCAGTCCTGCGAACGCAGGCGCTGCTTCGGCGAATGGCTGTCCGTCACTTCTTTCCTCCCGGCCGGGCATTCTTTTCTTCGAGATGGAGGAGCAGGGCGCTGTGATCCTTTTCACCATTGCCGTTGGCGACGAATTCGCTGAATTCGGCGTGCACCGCCGCCGTCAGCGGCAGCGTCAACGACAGGGTCTTGGCCGCCTCCATGGCGGCGTTCAGATCCTTCAGCTGATTGCTGGACGAACCGCCTGGAGTAAACTGCCGTTCGACCATGCGCCTGCCGTGCAGTTCCAGGATACGGCTCTCGGCAAAGCCGCCGCGAATGGCGTCTCGAAAGGCCGCCGGCGAGCCGCCGCCCGCTTCGATCAGCATCATCGCTTCGGCGACGGCGCCGATCGTCACCGCGACGATCTGCTGGTTGGCGAGCTTGGCAAGCTGGCCTGCCCCGCTTGGGCCGACGCGGGTCACCCGCCCCATCGGGGCAAAGACATCCGCAAGCCGGTCGATCACGTCCTTGTCGCCGCCCGCCATGATCGCGAGCGTACCGGCTTCCGCCCCGACGACGCCGCCTGATACCGGCGCATCGACGTGATCGACGCCGCGTTCGGCAAGCCTCGCCGAATGGTTACGGGCGAAATGCGGGGCAATCGAACTCATGTCGATGACGGTAACGCCAGGCGTTATCGCATCGGCCGCTCCACGGTCGAACAACACGTCCTTCACCGCCTCGGCGTTGGTCAGCATGGTGATGACGACATCGGCCTCTGAAACGGCATCCGCCGGTGTTTCCGCGCGGACCGCGCCATCTCCAGCAAGCGCCTCGGCCTTGCCGGGATCGCGATTCCAGACGGTGACGGCAAAACCCGCGCCTAGCAGCCGGCGAGCCATCGGCGCTCCCATCAGGCCGGTGCCGAGAAAGGCGATCCGCCTGCCCTCATCACCTTTTCTCGAACCTGTCATTCAGTCCTCCCAACTGTTGTCCGTCTTTGATAGTCCCCTCGCCCACCGTTGCAAACCGTTTTGACGGACGTAACGCATTTTTGTGGTGTGTCCTTAGATGCGGATGATGTCGTCCCAAAAACCGCGCACAGTTTTCGGCATCATGCTCTGAAAACGATACGGGCGAGAACCGGAGTTCCCGCCCGATTTACTCGACAAAGGAAGGTTGAATTCCGTTTATTCCGCCGCGAGCCGGATGACCTCCGCCTCTTCTTCCTTGTGTTCGTCCGGCTTGTGCTGGACGAGCGGACGGTTGCCCGTCAGCCGCCGCAGCAGCACGTAGAAGACAGGCGTCATGAAGATGCCGAAGAAGGTCACGCCGATCATGCCGGAGAAGACCGCGACACCCATGGCCGCGCGCATCTCCGCGCCGGCGCCTGTAGAGACAACGAGCGGCACGACACCCATGATGAAGGCGAGCGAGGTCATGAGGATCGGGCGAAGGCGAAGGCGGCTGGCCTCGATCGCGGCCTCCCGCGGTGTTCTTCCCTCGAACTCCAGTTCGCGGGCGAATTCCACGATAAGGATCGCGTTCTTCGCTGATAGACCGACAAGCACCACGAGACCGATCTGAGTGAAGATGTTGTTGTCTCCACCGGTGAGCCAGACGCCGGTCAGCGCGGCCAGCACGCCCATCGGCACGATCATGATGATCGCAAGCGGCAGCGTCAGGCTTTCATACTGGGCGGCCAGCACCAGGAAGACCAGCAGCAGCGCCAGGGGGAAGACCACGATGCTCGAATTGCCGGCGAGAATTTGCTGATAGGTCAGATCCGTCCATTCGAAGTCGATGCCGGCAGGCAAGGTCTCGTGAAGGATCTTCTCGATTGCCGCCTGCGCCTGGCCGGACGAGAAGCCCGGTGCCGGACCGCCGTTGATGTCGGCAGCGAGGAAGCCGTTGTAGCGGTTCGCACGCTCCGGACCGGTGCTCGGCTCCACCTTCAGGAGGGCCGAAAGCGGGATCATCTCACCCGATGCCGAGCGGACCTTCAACTGGCCGATATCTTCCGGCTGGGCGCGGAATTTCGCATCGGCCTGCACGCGGACGCTGTAGGTGCGGCCGAAAGCGTTGAAGTCGTTCACATAGAGCGAACCGAGGTAGATCTGCAGCGTCTGGAAGACGTCGGTGACGGAAACCCCAAGCTGCTCGGCCTTGGCGCGGTCGAGATCGGCATAGAGCTGCGGCACGTTGATCTGGAAGCTGGAGAACAGCCCGGCGAGTTCAGGCGCCTGGTAAGCCTTTGCAAGCACTGCCTTGGTTGCCTCGTCGAGCGCCTGGTTGCCGAGGCCCGCACGATCCTCGATCTGCAGCTTGAAGCCGCCCGTCGTGCCGAGACCATTGACCGGCGGCGGCGGGAACATGGCGATGAAGGCATCCTGGATGACGCCGAACTTCTGGTTCAGCGCCATGGCGATTGCGCCGCCCGAGAGATCTGGCGTCTTGCGCTCCTCGAAGTCCTTCAGCGTCACAAAGACGATGCCGGCATTCGAGGAGTTGGTGAAGCCGTTGATCGACAGGCCCGGAAAGGCGATCGCATTGGCAACACCCGGCTGCGCCAGCGCGATGTCGGTCATGCGCTTGATGACGTCTTCCGTGCGGTCGAGGCTTGCGGCATCCGGCAACTGGGCGAAGCCGATCAGATACTGCTTGTCCTGCGACGGCACGAAGCCGCCGGGAACCGAACTGAACAGGCTGTAGGTCGCACCGACCAGTGCCAGATAGATCACCATGACAATGCTCTTGCGCGACAAGAGACCACCCACGCCCTTGCCGTAGGCATTCGAGCCTGCGCCGAAGACACGGTTGAAGCCGCGGAAGAACCAACCGAAGATGGCGTCCATGAACCGCGTCAGCCAGTCCTTCGGCTGATCATGGCCCTTCAGGAGAAGGGCTGCCAACGCCGGAGACAGGGTGAGCGAGTTGAAGGCCGAGATGACGGTCGAGATTGCGATCGTCAGCGCGAACTGGCGATAAAACTGACCCGACAGGCCGGAGATGAAAGCGAGCGGCACGAAGACCGCGACGAGGACCAGCGCGATCGCGACGATCGGACCGGAGACTTCCTTCATCGCCTTGTAGGTGGCAGCCCGTGGCGACAGGCCATGTTCGATATTACGCTCGACGTTTTCGACCACCACGATCGCGTCGTCAACGACGATACCGATCGCGAGCACCAAGCCGAACAGACTGAGCGCGTTGATCGAGAAGCCGAAGACATACATGACCGCGAAAGTGCCGATGATCGAAACAGGAACGGCGATCAGCGGGATGATCGAGGCGCGCCACGTCTGGAGGAAAAGGATGACGACGAGGACGACGAGCGCGATGGCTTCGAGCAGCGTGTCGATGACCTTCTCGATCGAGGCCCGCACGAATTTCGTCGTATCGTAGACGATCTCGTACTTGACGCCATCCGGCATGGCGAGCTGCAGCTGATCCATGGTTGCGTTCACATTGTCCGCGATCTCGATCGCGTTCGAACCGGGCGCCTGCAGGACAGCAACGGCGACGGCCGGCTTGCCGTCGAGCAGCGAACGCAGCGTGTAATCCGCAGCACCGAGCTCAATGCGGGCGACATCGCGAAGGCGGGTGATCTCGCCACTGGCGCCCGTCTTGACGATGATGTTGCCAAATTCGTCGGGCGTGCGCAGGCGGCCCTGGGCATTCACATTGAGCTGCAGATCCACACCTGGCTGGCTCGGCGACGCGCCGATGATGCCGGCGGCGGCCTGGATGTTCTGGGAGCTGATGGCGCTGCTGATGTCGCTGGCGGCGAGATTGTGCTCGGCGGCCTTCTGCGGATCGATCCAGACACGCATGGAATAGTCGCCGGCGCCGAAGACCTGTACCTGACCGACGCCTGCAATGCGGGCGAGACGATCCTTGACGTTCAAGGTCGCGTAGTTGCGAAGATAGGTGATGTCGTGATTGTCCCCGTCGGAGACGAGGTTCACCACCATGATGAAGTTGGGCGAACTCTTGACTGTCGTGATGCCGAGTGCACGGACTTCCGCCGGCAGGCGCGGTTCGGCCTGCGAAACGCGGTTCTGCACGAGCTGCTGTGCCTTGTCAGGGTCGGTGCCGAGCTTGAAGGTGACGGTGACGTTGAGCACACCGTCCGATGTCGCCTGGCTGGCCATGTAGAGCATGCCTTCGACGCCGTTGATCTGCTCTTCGAGCGGCGTTGCCACCGTTTCGGCGATGACGGACGGGTTGGCGCCGGGATAGGTGGCGCGCACGACGATCGACGGCGGCACGACCTCCGGATATTCGGAAATCGGCAGCGCGCGCAGGCCGATCAGGCCGGCAACCAGGATGAGGACCGAAAGAACGCCGGCAAAGACCGGGCGGTCGACAAAGAATCTGGAGATGTTCATATCAAAGCCCTCTCCGGGGTGAACATGGATGCAACGTCCCTCTCCGGCGGTTTGGGAGTCGCCGGCGGGTCATATCATTTCGGGTATTGGCCTTCCCCCGGAGGGGAAGGCAAAGTCTTTACTGCGCGGTTGCGACCTTCTCTTCCATCTGAGGTGCGACGACTGCACCTGGACGGATGCGCTGCAGACCGTTGACGACGATCTTTTCGCCGACGTTCAGGCCGCTTTCGACTACACGCTGGCCGTCGGCCAGCGTGCCGAGCTGGACCTGCCGATAGGCGACCTTGTTCTCACCATCGACGACGAAGACGAACTTCTTGTCCTGGTCCGTGCCGACGGCACGGTCGCTGATGACGATCTTGTTCTCGGCCTTCGGCTGACCCATGCGCACCCGCACGAACTGGCCGGGGATGAGACGTCCGCCTGGATTATCGAAGACGGCGCGCACGCCGATTGTGCCGCTGGCGGCATCGACCTCGTTGTCGATCAGCTGCAGCTTGCCCTTGATCGGCGTGCCGCTGTCGGTCAGCGTACCGACCTCGACCGGAATCTGCTCGACGGCAGGCAGGGCGCTATCCGTCTGCGGAAGCTGGGCAAGCGCGCGCGTCACCATCTCTTCGCTGGCATTGAAGCTCGCATAGATCGGATCGACGGAAACGAGCGTCGTCAGCGCCGGCGACGTCGAACCGGCCGCGACGAGGTTACCGGCGGTCACCTCGATCTTGCCGATGCGGCCGGAAACCGGAGCCCGCACTTCAGTATAATCGAGATCGAGCTGGGCCGACTGCAGGGCAGCTTGCGCCGAACGCAGCCCCGCCTGAGCCTCGGCCAGCGAACTCTGGCGCTGATCGAGATCGCTCTGGGAGATGGTGCGGTTGTCGGAAAGCCTGCGGCCGCGGTCGAGTTCGGTCTGCGCCAGGCTGACCTTGGCTTCGGCCGAAGCGACCTGGCCTTGCGCCTGCGCCACGCTCGCCTGGTAGGGGGCCGGGTCGATGGTGAAGAGCAGGTCGCCCTGCTTCACCAGCGCCCCTTCGCGGAAAGCCACCGACAGGATGGCGCCGGCAACACGGGAACGCACCTGCACACGGTCGACGGCTTCCAGACGGCCGGAGAAATTCTCCCAGGCCGTCACATCGCGCGCCGCAACGACGGCAACCGTCACCGGCACGGCGGGAGCCTGTGCAGGGGCGGAAGCGGCCGTAGCGGTCGTGCTCATCGGCAGTTCGAAAAACAATGCGGCGCCGGAAACGGACGCAACTAGGCCTATGCCGGCGCCCACAAGGGCCCAGCGCTTCTTTCTGGACGTCATCGGTACTCTCCTTGCGGCTCAAGGCCGCCGAAATATCAGGTCTTCTTCAATGCAATTGCGGTTGAACGCTTACGTCCCGAATGAAGCTTCCGAAATGGCGGCTGACGTTTTCCTGCCAGTCCGGCGCTCCGTCGGATTTCCCACCATAAATCGAGGGCCAGCCCGTCCCGGCGGGAAGGACATGCTGGCGCACACCGACACCGGCCTGTTTCAGGCGGGCACCGTAACCAATTGTTTCGTCGTGCAGAGGATCGTCCTCCGCGGTGAATATCAGCGCCGGCGCGACGCCTGAAATACGCGAACAGAGGCAAGGCGCCGCATAAGGGTGGCAACCGCCGCCGCTCAGATAGTGGCTCCAGCCCTCCGTCCAGCGCTGGCGCATGCCGATGGCATCGGCCTTGCGGATCGAGGACGTGCCCATGAAGGGATCGAGCAGCGGCGAAATCAGGACCTGGCCGTCGAGCGCGTCCGGCATCTGGTCGCGCGCCTTCAGCGCCACGCCGGCGGCAACATTGCCGCCTGCTTCTTCGCCGGCGACGAAGAGCAGCGACTTGCGGTCGCCGAGACCGGCGCGTTTGTTGGCGAGATAGGTGAAAACGGAGAAGGAGACTTCCAGCGCCTTCGGAAATACATTGCCGGACAGGCTGCTGTAATCGGCGGCGACGACGATGGCGCCGGCTTTGGCGAGACTCATCGCTACCGGCCGGTCGACGTTCTTGTCGCTGTCCAGAAACGCACCGCCATGCAGGTAAAGCACGATCGGCGGACCCTTGCCGTAATCGGCGCCCTGGTAGATGCGTGCGGAAACGGGGCCGATGGCCACCTTATCCAGCATCATATCTTTCCATTCCACCGTCATGCTTCGGTCTCTTTTGCGTCGGCGACAAGCAGACAACGCCTGCCGCTTGCATTTTGTACAAAAAAGATATTGTTATTCCAACCAAGGAATAAGAAGCTATATCGCGATAACACTGTTCCAGATCTCGAACAATGGTGCAACGCAAACTGCGGATTTGAAACCGATGGATCAGCTCTCGGCAATGCGCGTCTTCATTCGCGTCGTGGAGACGGGCAATTTCACCCGCGCCGCCGACATGCTCGCCATGCCCAAGGCGACGGTGACCAATCTCATCCAGGGTCTGGAGGCGCATCTGCGCACCAAGCTCTTGAACCGTACTACGCGCCGGGTGATGGTCACCACGGACGGCGCGCTTTATTACGAACGCGCCGCCCAGATCATTTCGGAACTGGAGGAACTCGACGGCAGCCTTTCCAATTCGCAGAGCCTGCCAAGCGGGCGGCTGCGTGTCGAGATGGCCGGCGCTTTCGCCGATTGGATCGTCGTTCCGGCACTTTGCGATTTCTATCAGCGTTATCCCGATATCCGTATCGACCTCGGTGTCGGCGACCGCACGGTTGATTATCTTGCGGAAAATGTCGATTGCGCGCTGCGGGCCGGCACGCCGGCCGACCAGTCGCTGATTGCGCGGCGCGTTTCCGAAGTCGAGATGATCACCTGTGCTTCGCCAAGCTACATCCAGAAATTCGGCATGCCCGAGCGGCCGGAGGATCTGGAGGCGGATCATTACTCCGTCAACTATTTCCGCGCTCAGAACAACCGGACGCTGCCCTTCGAATTTCGTCGGCACAACGAGGTGATCGAGACCAGTCCGCGTTACATCGCATCGGTCAACGATAGCCGTACCTATCTGACGGCTGCACTGACGGGTCTCGGCATCGCGCAGGTGCCGATCTTCATGGCGCGCGAGCCGATGGCAAGGGGCGAACTCGTCCGTGTGCTGCCGGATTGGCGTCGCGATCCGCTGCCGCTTTACGTCGTCTACCCCCCGAACCGCCATCTCAGCAACAAGGTCCGTGTCTTCGTCGACTGGCTGGTGAAGCTTCTGGTCGAGGCGAGACTGAACGACGTCTGAGCGCCAAGACAAATACGGCCCGGAAGGCAGGGGAAACCTTCGACGGGCCGCAATGTACAACTTTGAACATCAAGCCTGTCGCACCGTGGAAAGGGCGCGGCAAGCTTTGGAGGTCGGAAGAGAGCGGCAGGGAATTCCACTCTCTCGCGATAAAACAGATATACGCACTCCCCGCAGGATTGTAAGGAAAAATTCCGCAATCACGTTCACATAATTGCGATGACGGGTTGGCTCCCATGTTCCCGCGCCAGCGGCGGGCCGAATTTCAATTCCTGGCAGCCGGCTTCAGCAGGTCCTCGAGGCCGATGCGGCGGAACAATTCCGCCCGGACACGGTCGGCGACGCCGTTGACGATCTCCGCGCCGTCCTCGGATGGATCGATATGGACGCGGAACGGTCTCGTACCGAACGGCTTGCCGACGACATCGATGATGGCGACGGCTACCGCGCCGGCATCGGCGTCGGCAGGTTCGAGTGCTGCCAGGCCCTGCAGCGCCTGTTCCGGCACGCCCTTGTAGGGTCCTTCATTATATTCGGCGGCGCGGGCGGTATCATCAGGCGAGCCGGAATGGGCGAAATGGTTGGTGCCCTTGGTGAAGGCGCCGGGCACGATGATCGAGGTCTCGATGCCCCAGCGGGTAAGCTCGCCGGCATAGGAGACGGCAAGTGAATCCATTGCCGCCTTGGCGGCGAAATAGGGCGAGAGATAGGGAGGCGTGCCGCCGCGGCTGCTCGACGACGATACCCAGACCACGAGGCCCCTGCCCTGCCGGCGGAGATGCGGAAGTGCCGCACGATTGACGCGCTGGGTGGAGAGCACGTTGATGTCGAAGAGCTCGGCGAACTGTTCCGGCGTGAAGGCTTCGGCCGGGCCGAAGGACATATGGCCGGCATTGTGGATGATGACATCGAGGCGGCCCGCATCGGCGATAATCCTGGCGATACCTGATACGACCGACGCGTCGGAGGCGACATCGAGTTCGACCGAGCGCAGATCGACGTTGTTTTCTCTGGCGAATTCAGCCGCATCGGCGACGGCGGGAGCGTTGCGGCCTTCCGTGGCGCGCATGCCGGCATAGACGGTATGGCCGGCCTTGGCGAGGGCGCGGGCGGTAAGAGCGCCGAAGCCGCTGGAAGCGCCGGTGATGATAATGACTTGCTTGCTCATTGTCCTATTCCTTCTGGGTTCGATTGGGGTTGGTTGAAGTGGAAGCTTGAGGTTGGCGGCGGCCTCGGGAGCGCCGCCGGTCTTTCCTCAGATCACGCCGCCATTGGCGCGTAGCGTCTGGCCGTTGATCCAGCCGCCGTCCGGACCGGCAAGAAAGGCAACCGCAGATGCGATGTCTTCCGGTGTGCCGAGGCGTTCCAGCGGGTTCATCTTCGCCATGCGGGCGATGAGTTCGTCCGACTTGCCGTTGAGGAAGAGGTCGGTGGCCACAGGGCCAGGCGCGATGGCGTTGACGGTGATGTTGCGGCCCCGCATCTCCTTGGCCATGATCGCCGTCAGCGTTTCGACGGCAGCCTTGGTGGCAGCGTAAACGCCATAGGTTTCGAGCTTCAGGCCGACGACTGAGGTCGAGAAGTTGATGACCCGGCCACCGTCACGCAGACGCTTGGCTGCCTCGCGCAACGTATTGAAGGTGCCCTTCAGATTGACGCCGATCTGCCGATCGAAATTGGCGTCGTCGGCCTCCGCAAGCGAAGAGAGCATCATGATGCCGGCATTGTTGACAAGCACATCGACGCCGCCGAAAGAGGTTTCCGCGGCATCGAACATGCGGCGGACGGCTTCGGCGTCGCTGACATCGGCTTTCGCCGTCAGCGCCTTGCCGCCAGCCTGCTCGATCTCCTGGGCCAATTCCTCGGCCGGAGCGGCATTGCCGGAATAGTTGATGACGACGGTGAAACCGTCCTTGGCGAGGCGTCGGGCGACTGCCGCGCCAATGCCGCGGGACGCGCCGGTGACCAGTGCCACCTTGCCGTTTTCTTTGGAAGCCATTGTCCTTCTCCTTCATCCTGCGCCGCAGCGCGTTTTCGATGAGGAGAAGATGCACCTGTTCATTCTGCGGATAATCAGGCATCATCCGGCATCACTATCCGGGAATTACGAACAAACAGATGGACAGATTTGATGCCATGCGGGTGTTTTGCCGGGTCGTGGAACGCCGCAGCTTCACGCTTGCCGCCGAAGACACTGGCCTGCCGCGCTCGACCGTCACCGATGCGATAAAGCAGCTCGAAGCCCGCCTCGGCGTGCGCCTGCTCCAGCGCACGACACGCCATGTCAGCCCGACGCTCGATGGCGAAGCCTATTACCAGCGCTGCCTGTCGATCCTTGCCGATATCGAGGATGCCGAAGGCGCTTTCGCCGGCGCCAAGCCGAAGGGCCTGCTGCGCGTCGATGTGCACGGCACGCTTGCCCGGCATTTCGTGCTGCCGAGCCTGCCGTCTTTTCTAGAGACCTATCCCGAGATCGAATTCTACATGAGCGAGGGCGACCGGCTGGTCGATCTTGTGCGCGAAGGCATCGATTGCGTGCTGCGCGTCGGCACGCCGCAAGACAGCGACATGGTCGCCCGGCGCGTCGCCATGCTTGATGAGGTGACACTCGCCTCCCCTGATTATATCGCCACCTATGGCCTGCCGCAGCATCCCGACCAGCTTGACGGCCATCGCATGGTTGGCTTCCGCTCCAGCAGCACCGGCAGTCTGTTGCCGCTCGAATTCATCGTCGACGGCACGGTGCATGACATCACCATTCCGGCCACCGTCACGGTCAACGCCGCCGAAAGCTATATTTCAGCGGCAAGGATGGGCCTCGGCATGATCCAGATCCCGCGCTATCACGCCGAAAGAGACCTTGCCGCGGGCACGCTGGTCCATGTGCTCAAGGATTTTCCGCTGACCCCGACACCGGTTTCCCTGCTCTACCCCCGTAACCGCCAGCTTTCGCCGCGCGTGCGCGTCTTCATCGACTGGCTGGTGAAGGTCTTCGCTCGACAAAATTCCGAAAACGCGCTTCACTAAAATGCGCCTTGCTAATATGAGCGCCCACGGAGAACGGCCATGGCACTCAACGATATCACCGTCTACCAGACGGAAGACGGCTTCGTCGTCGAATTCGGCGGCGAAGGCGAAGACAGCATTGCCGTGACGTTGCGCAGCACGCCTGAGCTGACGTCGGAAAATGCCGTCTTGCGTGCCAAGTCCCTGCTTGCCGCAGCGATCGAACCTGCCCATGGCGACGGCGCGCGCAGCAAGGACCCCGCTTTGCTCGAGGAAGAGCTGGAGGAGGGTCTGGAAGACTCCTTCCCGGCGAGCGACCCGGTCTCGGTCACATCACCCTCGATCCCGATGCGCGATCCGAACGCCGGCCGCTGATCCCGTCGCGCAAACGCATGAAACGGTTTTGGGATGACGATAAGCGCGGTGAATGTTATCTGCGTCTGATATGACCGATGGTGGAACGATATCAGGTGCGGTCGGCGCCGGCACCCTTACGGGCGAAAGCCTCAGGAAATTTTTCGAGCGCGATGCGATCACCGTCTCTCGCGACCTGCTCGGTTGCCATCTGACCGTGGATGGCGTCGGCGGACGCATCACCGAGACCGAAGCCTATTTCCCCGATGACGAGGCCTCGCACAGCTTCCGCGGCCCGACCAAGCGCAACGGCGCCATGTATGGCAAGCCGGGCAATGTCTATATCTACCGCATCTACGGCATGTACTGGTGCCTGAATTTCGTCTGTCATCCGGGTTCGGCTGCACTCATCCGCGCCCTGGAGCCGGAAACGGGAATCCCTCAGATGATGGAGCGGCGCGGCACCGATATGCTGACGTCGCTCTGCAGCGGCCCCGGCAAGCTCTGCCAGGCGCTCGGCATCGATATCGCGATCAATGACAGGCTGCTCGATCACCCGCCCTATGCGATCGCGCCGTCCGCACCGGTGCCGACCGTCTCGGGAAAACGCATCGGCATCACGAAAAATGCCGAAGCACCATGGCGCTTCGGCATTCAGGGATCGCGTTATCTCAGCAAGCCGTTCCGCTAGAGCATGATGCCGAAAAGTGCGAGCGGTTTTCGGGCGACGTCATGCTCCAACTATTTGATTTATAACAAAATTCCAGGAAAGGTGCGACGCGGTTTTCCGTCCGCAATTGCGGCAACACCTAGAGTTCATTCCATCACTGCGCTGTGGTCGACGGCAGGTGCTGCCTTCGGCTTGCGCAGCAACAGCACCAGCGGGATGACCGCAAGCGACATCAGCATCAACAGCTTGAAATCATCCATATAGGCAATGATCGTCGATTGCAGCGTGATGATCTCGTTGAGCGAAGCGCGGCCGGCAGCCGTCACCGGGCTGAGCCCCTGCGCCGCCACCGCATTGAAAGCGTGATTGAACGGCGTCACATAGGCCGCAATCGATTCATGATTGCTCTGTGTGTTTTCGATGATCAGCGCCGAGACGATCGAAATGCCGACCGACGAGCCGATGTTTCGCGACAGGTTATAGAGGCCGGTGCCGTCGCCGCGCATATGGGCGGGCAGCGTGGCAAAGGCGATCGTCGTCAGCGGCACGAACAGGAAGCCGAGGCCGGCGCCCTGGATGAAGCCGACGGAGATGATCGTCCATTGCGAGACATCGGGCGTCCATCCGGTCATGTCGTACATCGCCCAGGCGGTGAGACCGAGACCAAGCACCAGCAGCAAGCGCGTATCGACTTTGCCGATCAGCCGTCCGACGATGAACATGCAGAGCATGGTGCCAAGCCCGCGCGGCCCCATCACGATGCCGGCGGTGATCACGGGATAGCCCATGAGCGTTTGCAGATAGGGCGTCATCAGCGCCAGGGAGGCGAGATAGGTGATGCCGATCACGAAGATGAAGATCATGCTGATCGAGAAATTCTGGTCGAGAAACAGCTTCGGGTTCACGAAGGATTTCTCCGCTGTCAGCGTATGCACGACCAGCAGATAGAAGGCGGCAGCGCAGATCAGCGCCTCGACGACGATCTCGCCCGAAGAGAACCAGTCGAGCTGCTCGCCGCGGTCGAGAAAGAGCTGCAGCGCGGCAATACCGAGGCTCATCATCCCGAAGCCGAACCAGTCCAGCTTGGCGAGCAGGTCCCTCTTGGTCTCGGTGACGAAGACGACGATGCCCATGAAGGCGAGCGCCCCGATCGGCACGTTGATATAGAACACCCAGCGCCAGCTGATATTGTCGGTCAGCCAGCCGCCGATGACAGGCCCAAGCACCGGCCCGACCATGACCGAGACGCCGAAAAGGGCCATGGCCGAGCCGCGCTCCTCGACGGTATAGATGTCCAGGAGGATGCCCTGGGAAAGTGGCACCAGCGATGCGCCGAACAGGCCCTGCATCAGGCGGAAAGCGACGATCTGGTTCAGTGATTGCGCAAGGCCGCAGAGAACGGAGGCAACCACGAAACCGACGATAGCGACGAGCAGCACGCGTTTGCGACCGAACTTGGCGGCAAGGAAGCCCGACGGCGGCGTCATGATTGCCGCCGCGACAATATAGGAGGTCAACACCCAGTTGATCTGGTCGGCGGAGGCCGACACGCTGCCCTGGATATAGGGCAGCGCCACGTTGGCGATCGTCGTGTCCAGCGCCTGCATGATGACGGCGAGAATGACGCAGGCCGTGATCGCACCGCGATTGGCAATCGGCGTCGCCGGAGAAGCGGAAGCGTTACTCATGATCCTTGCCCTGAGGCCGACCCAGAAGCTTGTTGACGAAATCAGGCAGGCCGCGGGCATGGCCGGTCTCGACATCGACCACCGTGCTCATGCCAACGCGCAGCGGCGGCTTGCCTTCGGTGTCCTCGATGCTGACGCGCATCGGAATGCGCTGGACGACCTTCACCCAGTTGCCAGTGGTGTTCTGCGCCGGCAACAGCGAGAAGCTGGAGCCGGAGGCCGGGCTGATGCTCTCGACCTTGCCCTTCCAAGTCGCGCCGGGATAGGTGTCGACATAGATATCGGCCGTCTGGCCGGGCTTGACATAGGTAAGCTCGGTTTCCTTCGGGCTGGCGGCGATCCACAGATGGTCAGTGGCAACAAGCGAGAAGGCCTGTTGCGAAGCCTGCAGGTAGGAGCCCACCTGCAGCGCGTTGACATTGGTGACGATGCCGTCGAACGGTGCCTTGACGACGCTGTGGTCGAGTTCGCGCTGGGCATTGTCGACCTGCGACTTGGCCTGCAGGTAGAGCGGGTTTTCCTCGGCCGGCTGGTCGGCATTGCCGCCGAGCTGGGCGAGTGTCGTTGCGGCTTCCGCCTTGGCGACTGCAACCTTCTGCTGCGCGGCTTCCAGATTGTGCTTGGCTTCGTCATAGGCCGACTGCGTCGCGCTGCCGTTGTTGACGAGGTTCTGCTGCCGGTCAAACTGATCCTGATAATAGGGCAGATCGGCTTGCGCCTGCGTGATCTCGGCAAGCGACTGCTGATAGCTGGCCTTGAGATTCATGATCTGATTGCGCTGCGCGCCCAACTGCGCCTTGGCGCCATCAAGCGCGATCTTGAAAGAATCCGACCGCAGGCTGAAGAGCACCTGTCCCGCCTTGACCGCCTCGTTCTCATGCACGTTGATCTGGTCGACGATACCCGAGACATCGGTGGTAAGCCCGACCATGTCGGCCTGGATATAGGCGTTGTCCGTCGACATCACCTGACCGCCATTGACGTAATAATAACCGCCGACGACGAGCGCTACC
Source organism: Rhizobium beringeri (assembly GCF_004306515.1). Taxonomy (NCBI): domain Bacteria; kingdom Pseudomonadati; phylum Pseudomonadota; class Alphaproteobacteria; order Hyphomicrobiales; family Rhizobiaceae; genus Rhizobium; species Rhizobium beringeri. The sequence goes on from NZ_SILG01000001.1 coordinate 3,336,877, forward strand.
GGCAGCAGGGCAAAGAGGATCGGCCGCGTGAGACTGCGCCGGCGGCGGACCTTGTTGCCGCCAGGCGCAGCCACGGCGGCAGCCGGCGCTGAATTGGATGAAGGCGCTTCGGCTACCGTTTCCTGCTGTTTCGCTTCGTTGTCTTCGACAGGAGTCTTGGTCTTGGTCTTGGTCTTGGCATTGGCGTCGGCAACGACGCGGAGGGGGGATTGATCAGCCATCGCTCGTCTCATTCTCGTCAACCGGGCTCCGGCATGCCTGAACCAGGTTCGTCTTCATTACGGATAGGATGTGGAAAAGCAGCTCGCGCTGCTCTGGCGAAACGCCTTGCAACGCTTCCGCGCGGGTGGTGTCGCCGAGCTCGCGCATTTCGGCGAGCAACGGGTGCGCCTCGTCGCGCATATAGAGCAGCCAGATGCGCCGGTCGGTCGGGTGCTGGCGGCGCTCGATCAGCCCGCGCTCGGCGAGCTTGTCGAGAATGCGCACCAGCGTGATCGGCTCGACTTCCAGGATTTCGGCAAGGCCGCCCTGATGGATGCCTTCATTGTTCGAGAGATAGGCAAGCGTCTGCCATTGCGACCGGGTCAGCCCAAGGCACTTCGCGCGCTGCTCGAACCGCTTGCGCAGCAGCCGTGCGACGTCGTGGAGAAGGAAACCGAGGGTCGGAGTGGCGTTCATGAAAACCTGTGACCGTTATTTATAAGCATCCTTATAATATCGGTAGATATATTGAGCATGCGCGCTGCACAAGGGCATGGATGGCAAATTCAACGGCAGCGGCCAAAATGCCGCAGACCGGGTCAAGCATATCTGCGGTTCCTCCCTTTCTCTCGCGCCGACGAGATGATGTCTTTCACATGCTGGAACAGGAGCTCGACTGGGCCGAACTCGCCGCCCTGCCGCCCGGCAGAGACGAAATCGTCGAGAGCTGATGCCCCCTGTGAAGTTTTGATGGATTCCGGAATCGTTACCAATTGGCATTTGCAATTTTTCGCCGCTGCCGTTTATAGTCCAATTCCATAGGGTTACGATTTTTCTGATGTGCATTGCGTGCCGGCCTTCCTTTTCCAAGGGATTGAACGCCGGGGAATCATGGGGGCAGAGGCCCTCGTTCAAAGCAGCGAGACATGAACAGCATCACTTCATCTTGAGGTTGGCGGCAGTGAATCGGCCGTCGAGATTGGAGGACCGGTATGACTTACGCGCTTCGACAGATGGTGGTGCTTGGCTGTATTGCCGCATTCATGCCTCTCCCCGCGCTGGCCCAGAGCGCCCCACCGGCCCCGCCCGTCACCGTCGCCAAGCCGGTCGTTCGCGATGTCGTCGACAGCGACGAGTTCATCGGCCGTTTCGAGCCGGTCGACGAAGTCTCCGTTCGCTCGCGCGTCGGTGGTTACCTACAGGAAATCCATTTCCAGGACGGCGCATTGGTCAAACAGGGCGACCTGCTCTTCGTCATCGACCAGCGGCCTTTCGTAACAGCCCTCAATCAGGCAAAGGCGACACTCGAATCGGCGCAATCCGCCCTGGTCTTTGCCGATGCGCAGTATAAGCGCACGCAATCGCTTGCTTCGAGCGGCAGCCAGTCGGCACAGACGCTGGATGATCGCCGCCGCGAATTCGATTCGGCCGAGGCCAATGTGCGCGGCGCACAGGCCGCAGCCGACCGCGCCTCTCTCGACATGGAATATACCGAGATCAAGGCGCCGCTCAGCGGCCGCATCGACCGCCGGCTGATCTCAGCCGGCAACCTCGTGCAGACCGACCAAACTGTGCTGACGACGATCGTTTCGCTCGATCCGATCGATTTCTATTTCGACGTCGATGAACGCCGCCTGCTGAATTTCGCCGACACGGCGCGCAAATTGGGCAAGGAACTCCAGCAGGGCGGTGGCGGACTGGATGTATCCGTGACGATCTCGGATCCCAGTGCCAAACCATTCAAGGGAAAGCTCGATTTCGCCGAGAACCGGGTCGACAATGAGAGTGGCACCATTCGTCTGCGTGCCCGCTTCCCGAACCCCGATCTCGTCCTTCAGCCCGGCCTCTTCGGTCGCATACAGGTCGAAGCCTCCAACACCTACCAGGCCATTCTCGTCCCCGACGAGGCCATCGGTTCGGACCAGAATGAGCGCGTCGTTTATGTCGTCGCCGAAGACGGCACGGTGTCGACCAAGCCCGTGAGGCCCGGACCGCGTCTCTACGGCTACCGCGTCATACGCGAGGGCCTTGACGGCACCGAGACGATCATCGTCAACGGCCTGATGCGCGCCCGGCCGGGCGCAAAGATCACGCCTCAGATGACCGAACTGCCGCAGGAGCGGCAGGACGCTCCGCCGGAAACCGCCGGTGCGGAGAGCGGACAATGAGATTTGCTCATTTTTTCGTGGACCGGCCGATCTTTGCGGCCGTCATCTCGATCCTTTTTCTCGTCGTCGGCAGCATTGCCTACACGCAATTGCCGGTATCGCAGTATCCGGAGATAGCGCCGCCGACCATCGTCGTACGCACCTCTTATCCGGGTGCCGACCCGCAGACGATCGCCGATACCGTTTCGACGCCGCTTGAACAACAGATCAACGGCGTCGAAGACATGCTTTACATGTCTTCTTACTCCAGCGCCGACGGCGCCATGTCGCTGACGATCACCTTCAAGCTCGGCACAGATCTCGACAAGGTCCAGGTGCTCGTCCAGAACCGTGTTTCCATCGCCCTTCCCCGTCTTCCCGAAGAAGTCCAGCGACTTGGCGTGACCACCGACAAAAGCTCGCCGGATCTGATGATGGTGGTACACCTGCTGTCGCCGTCGCACCGCTATGACCAGCTTTACGTCTCGAACTACGCCCGCAACCGCATCCGCGACGTTCTCGTGCGCCTTGACGGCGTCGGCGACGTGCAGATCTTTGGCGAGCGCCAGTATTCGATGCGAATCTGGCTGGATCCGGAAAAGCTCTCCGCCTACGGGATGACCTCCGATGACGTCGTCTCCGCGTTGAGAGACCAGAACGTCCAGGTATCAGGCGGCAAGATTGGGGCTCCACCCGTCACCGGCAAGAATGCATTCGAATATACGGTGCGAACGGATGGCCGGTTCTCCGACGTGCGCGAGTTCCGATATGTCATTGTGAAATCGACGACATCGGGCCGGCTCGTGCAGTTGCAGGATGTCGCCCGGATCGAACTCGGCGCACAGGATTACGTCACCAACAGTTATCTCAACAACGATCCCGCAGTTGCTCTCGGCATCTTCGCCCGGCCGGGAACCAACGCCCTGGACACGGCCCATCAAGTCCAGACGCTCATGAAGGACATATCCCAGAATTTCCCGCCGGGTCTGGAATATCGCATCGTCTACGACACGACCGAATTCATCTCGGATTCGATCACCGAGGTCTATAGGACCATTGCCGAAGCGGCCATCCTGGTGGCAATCGTCGTTCTTGTCTTCCTGCAATCCTGGCGAACCGCGATCATTCCGATCATTGCCATCCCGGTATCGTTGATCGGCACCTTCGCCGTCCTGCTCGCCTTCGGCTTCTCGCTCAACATGCTCACCCTGTTCGGTCTCGTGCTGGCGATCGGTATCGTCGTCGATGACGCGATCGTGGTGGTGGAAAACGTCGAGCGTAATCTGGCACGCGGCATGACGCCGAAGCAGGCGTCTCATGTCACGATGGACGAAGTAGGAACCGCCGTCGTCGCCATCTCGCTGGTGCTGATCGCCGTGTTCGTGCCGACAGCCTTCATTCCAGGCATCTCTGGCCAGTTCTACCGGCAGTTCGCGGTCACGATCTCCGTCACCACTGCAATTTCCGCATTGAATTCGCTCACATTGTCGCCCGCGCTCGCAGGCATATTGCTGAAAACCCATGACCATGAAACCAAGCGCATGAATGTCGCATCCCGTCTGGGAAGAGGGCTTGCAAACGGCTTCAACCATGGATTCGATCGGCTGAGTTCCGGCTATTCATGGACCATTCGGCATCTGGTCAGCAGCTGGATTGGGTTGACAGCCGCGATGGTCACCTTCGCCTGCCTGCTCGGAGCAACCTGGTACATGGGCACGAAAGTTCCCGCGGGCTTTATCCCGACCATGGACCAGGGTTACGCCATCATCGTCATACAGCTACCGGACGGCGCATCGCTCGCACGTACCGATGCCGTCGTCAAACAGGTGGGCGATATCGCCCGCACCGTGCCCGGCGTCGGCAATGCCGTGCAATTTGCCGGCTTCAGCGGGGCGACGTTCACCAATGCCTCAAATGCCGGCGTCGTCTTCGTCCCGTTCAAATCCTTTGCCGAACGTGAAGAAGGCGGGGAGAACGCCAACAAGATCATCGGCGAGCTTTACGGAAAGCTGCAAAGCATCCAGGAAGCCTTCATCATTGCCATCCCACCGCCATCGGTGCGTGGCGTCGGCAATTCCGGCGGCTTCAAGATGCAGATCTCCGATCTCGAGAACGCCGACATGACGCGCGTGCTCGGCCTCGCCCGGCAGATGATGGGTGCGGCGGCAACGACCGAGGGACTGACCGGCGTCTTTACGACATTCTCCGATGCAAGCCCGCAATATTTCCTGGCGATCGACCGCGACAAGGCGCGTTTCCTGAATGTGCCGATCCCCAATATCTTCAACGCCCTTTCCATCAATCTCGGCGTCGCCTATGTCAACGATTTCAATGCGTTCGGCCGCGTCTACCAGGTTCGCGCCCAGGCCGATCGGCAATACCGCATGGACCGGGAAGACATCCTCGCCCTGAAGGTCCGGTCGGCGACCGGGGCGCTGGTTCCGCTTGGAACCTTGATGGACATCCAGGATGCCAGCGGCCCGGCGCTTGTCCAGCGCTACAACATGTACGTCTCGGTGCCGCTTCAGGGCAATCCGACGCCGGGCACGTCGACGGGCGATGCCATCGCCAAGATGGAAGCGCTGGCAGCGAAGATCCTGCCGCAGGGGACGACCTTCGAATGGACGGAACTCGCCTATCAGGAGACCCACACCGGCAACACCGCCATCTACATCTTTGCCCTGTCCGTCGTCTTCGTCTTCCTGGCGCTGGCGGCACAATATGAAAGCTGGGTCCTGCCCCTGGCGATCATTCTCATCGTCCCGCTTGCGGTGCTCGCGGCGCTGATCGGGGTCTCTCTGAGGGGAATGGACAACAATGTCCTGACGCAGATCGGCCTGATCGTCTTGATCGGCCTTGCGGCCAAGAATGCCATTCTGATCGTCGAGTTCGCCAGGCAGGCGGAAGACGAGGGCAAGTCGCCGGTGGAGGCGGCCATCGAGGCCAGCCATCTTCGCCTGCGCCCGATCCTGATGACGGCATTCGCCTTCATCTTCGGTGTTCTGCCGCTTGCCATTGCCACAGGCCCCGGCGCCGAAATGCGCCAGTCGCTCGGCACCGCCGTCTTCTCGGGCATGCTCGGTGTGACGATCTTCGGCCTGTTCCTGACGCCAGTCTTCTACGTCGTGCTGCGCGGCTGGCGCCGCAAGCGCCCGGCCACGGTAGAACCAGCGAAGACAGAGCCGGTCGAGGAAGGGGTCGCCTGAGACGATCCCACACAGAGGTCAGGTCGAAAACAGATGCACCTTGCCCTGCCAAAAGCGGGCGACGGTGAGCTTGCCGCTGCGAAAGGCGCGCGTATCGAGATTGAGCCGCCTCGGCCGTATGTCGGGTTCGTCGTTCGGCGTATGACCGTGAACGACGAGTTTCGGCAACGGCACCCGGCTTTCGAGAAACCGCTGGCGGATGAGGACCAGATCCTCGTCCGTCTGCTCACCGAGCCGCAGCTTCGGATTGATGCCGGCATGCACGAAAATCACGCTCGGGGTCTCCAGTAGGACAGGCATCGCCCGCATGAAATCGATATGCGTACGCGGCAGTGATTGCCGGATGAAGGCATCGAGCTTCGCGCCGGTGGGAAAGACCAGCGGCAGATGCTCCGGATCGAGGCCATAGGATTTGAGCAGCTCCGCTGACCCCATCTGCATCCAATCGTCATAGGAGATCCAGCCGTCGATATAGTCGAGCATGGCGACTTCGTGATTGCCGGCAAGGCAGATGCGGTCGAATCCATCCGGCGGCGGCTCCATGAGATGGGCGATGACCTGTGACGATTCCGGGCCGCGGTCGATATAATCGCCGAGCGTGACGATCAGCTTACGCCCGGGCAACTGCCCACCATCGCGCAGGATCGCCGCCTCGGCTTTCACAAGCAGGTCGTATCGACCGTGAATATCGCCGATCGCATAGGTTGGGATAGCGGCAATATCCAGCGTCAGACGCGGTCTCGGCTGGCGCGCCATTTTCGAAACCTCGCTGTTGCGAGCACGAGAGTCGCTCATCATATTTCTCTATTAAGGAAGCCCCACTTCACCGTAAGTAGCGTGGAGAACAGGGCAATCAAGCTGGTAAGAAAATTCAAAGCACACGGCTTTTGTAGAAAAACCGGCCTTATCATTCGAGGGGCAATCCCTCACTCCTATATCCATCGAGAAAAGAGTGACCGATGGGAACGGTATCGCAGTTTCATGAGAGCCTGAGGCCTCCCGCGCATCGCATCGAAAGCGAAGAGGAGGCGATATCCACGGCCCGCGACCTCGCCGCCGCATTCCGGCATCAGGCGAGCGAGCGCGATATCAACCGCATCCTGCCCTTTGCCGAGCTTGATGCGCTGTCGGTATCGGGGCTGACGGCAATCGCCGTACCGCCTGACCATGAGGGGCTCGACGTGTCGAACGCCCTGCTCGCCGAAATCGTTGCAATCATCGCCGAGGGCGATGCCTCGATCGGCGAGGCGCTGGAAAATCATTTTTGCGTACTGGAAACGCTCCGCACCCAGGCTGCCGAGGATTTGAAGGCATCGCTGTTTGCCCGTGCGCTGCTCGGCGACCGCTTTTCGGGCGCCACCTTCACCGACGGGGCTGAGCTTTCAGCCGAAGGCCCGGGCTACCGCCTGAGTGGGCGCACGCGGCAGGCGCCCGGTATTCTATTCGCCGACTGGATCGCCGCTGCCGCCACCGCCCCGCCCAGCCGCCCGGTGACGCTCTACCTCGCACGCGATGATGAAGGCGTGCAGGTGGTCGACGATTGGGACGGCTTCGGCCAGCGCACCAATGGCTCGGCGACGGCGATCGTCGGCACGCTTCACGTCAATGCAGATGCGATTGCCCCTGCCCCCTCGTCCGGATATTCGACCGGCATCTCGCTCGGCCTGCTGCTCAAGGCCAGCGTCAGCCTGGGCATCGCGCGCGCCGCATGGAGCGACCTGATGACCGCGATTGGCGATCCCAGCGCCACCGTCCTCCCCCGGATTGGCGAGCGCGCTATCCGCATCGAAGCGACGGCGGCAGCCTTGGAACGGGCTGGCCGCAAACTCGACATTGCCCAAGTCAATCCTGTGGAGGCCGCAAAGGCGGATGCGCATTTCTCCGCCTCGGCCGCCGCGATCCTTGCCGGGGAAACAGCGCTCGACACAGCAAACGCGCTGTTTGAACTTGCGGGAGAAATATCGGCGGGCATCGGGCTTAATCTCGACCGCCATTGGCGCAATGCCCGCATTCACGCGCTATCGCTGCCGCGGGATAAGCTGGTGCATACCGCAGGCGAATATATGTCGAAGGTCGGCGGCGCCTAATCAGCTGGCGGCGGAGATCGGGAATTGTTCCTTGGCGCCGTCGATACGGCCGCCGTCGGCGACGAACTGCTCGAGGGTCATATTGTCGAGAATAGCGGCGATCGCGTCCCGAACATCGGTCATCGAGCGCCGCACCTGACAGGTCTCGGGATCGGCACAGTCGTCGCAGGCCTCGTAAGCCGTACGGCTGGCACAGCGGATCGGCGCTAAGGGTCCGTCGAGCGTGCGGATGACATGGCCGATGCGGATTTCGGAGGCCGGCCGCGACAGGGAATAGCCGCCGCCCGGTCCCTTCTTCGAGCGCAGGATGCCGACATTGCGCAGTTCGAGCAGGATGGTATCGAGAAACTTCTTCGGGATATTGTTACGGGCGGCGATGTCATTGATGAAGGCAGTCTCGCCCGGCGCCAACCGCGCCAGGTCGACCAGCGCCTTCAGCCCGTATTTTCCCTTTTTCGTCAGCATCGTCGTCGCCTTGTAGAAATCGCAGTATTTATCCTGCCAATAGCAGGCAAATAGCGTCAAAAGCGTGAACATACAACAAAATAGCTATTATTTATAGCTTGTATCGGCAACGTCCACAGAAACGCCCGGCAGCCTCGAGAAAGACCGGCTGCCGCCCGCCCTGCCGGCAGTCTCGGTCAGATCGTCTTCAGCATGCCGCCATCGACGAAATAGGTCGAGCCGATGCAATAGCTCGCACGCTCCGAACTCAGGAAGACGAAGACGTTTGCCAGCTCCTCCGGTGTGCCGAAGCGTTTGGAGGCGGCGTGCTCGTTGGCGACGCTCTGCAGGTAGCCTTCCCAGTTCCCGCCGGTTTCGGCCGTCAATTGTTTGGCGGTCTTGATCCAGTCGGGCGTCAGGATCAGACCGGCATTGACGCAGTTGACACGGATCTTATCCTTGATGAGTTCGGTCGAGAGCGTCTTCGAAAACATCATCAGCGCCGACTTGCTGACATTGTAGATCGGCTCGTACCATAGCGGCTGAACGGCACAGATCGAGGCATTGTGCAGGATCACACCGCCGCCGCGCTCCTTCATCTGCGGGGCGATGCCGCGCGCCAGCCGCACGGCGGCCATCACATGCAAGTCCCAATAGGTCTGCCACTTCTCATCGGGTGCCTCCATCACCGTCTCGTTCGACCCGGTGCCGGCATTGTTGATGAGGATATCGGCGCCGCCTTTTTCGGCAGCCGCCGCTATGATCGCCTCGGTTCCCGCAACCGTCGCCACATCCGCGGCAACAGCGGCGGCGCTGACCCCGTACGTCCCGGCGATACGGGCGGCTTCCGCCTCGAGCCGTTCGCCGCCGCGCGCCGCCAGCACGAGGTTGGCGCCCTCAGCCGCCAGTCCTTCGGCGATCGCCAGTCCGATGCCGATCGACGCACCTGTTATGACGGCAGTCTTTCCCTTCAATCCGAGATCCATGTCTTCCTCCGCAAGCGGCCGGAGATCCCGGCCTGATGTGCTGAGTGTTCCGCCAATGAATCCCGGCGTCAAGCGCCTGAACGCCTCTTGCGGCAGGCTCCGATCTGTCGCATGCCTGCATCAACACATGGGAGGAGTTTTCATGCGACGTTATTCAGCCTGCATAGAGTGGCTGTTTGCCGAAGAAGGCGACAGCTTTCCAGATCGCATCCGCTGCGCCCATGCGGCCGGCCTGACAGCGATCGAATTCTGGCGCTGGACCGACAAGGATCTGGACGCGATCGAGGCGGCGCTGAAGGAAACCGGCCTTGCCGTCACCAGCCTCGTCGCCGAACCGATGATCGCGCTGACCGACGCTGCCAACCGGCAGGCCTGGCTGAAAGGTCTTGCCGAATCCATCACCGTCGCGAAACGTCTCGGCGCGCCGGTGTTGATCGCCCAGGCCGGCAACGATCTCCCGGGCCTGACCCGCGAGGAACAGCGGCAAGCGATGACCGAAACGCTGAAAGCCGGCGCCGATATCCTCAAAGGCAGCGGTGTGCGTCTCGGCGTCGAGCCGCTCAATATCCGCATCGACCATGTCGGCTACTTCCTCGATTCGACCCGGGAAGGCCTCGACATCATCGATGATGTCGCCCGCCCCGAGATCGGCATCGTCTACGACATCTACCATTCCGCCGTGATGGACGAGCGCACCGAAGACGTGCTTGGCGGTCGCCTCGACCGCGTCATCCATGTCCATGTCGCCGATCATCCCGGCCGCAACGAACCGGGCTCAGGCAGCATCGACCTTGCCCACCGCCTCGGCTGGATCTTCGCTAATGGCTATAACGGTGCAGTCGGTCTGGAATACCGGCCGACAAAGCGGGGTGCGGACGCCGTCAAGGCAGCGATCGCTTCGTTTGGCTAGGCTTCGGCAACGTCGAGGCTCACTACCACCTTGCAGGGGCCGGCCGAGCGACGTTCGATGATGCGCGAGGCGATCATGATGCGCCGCGCCGGCATGCCCGGCAGGCGTGGATTCTCGATGCGTTCAAGCAGCAGCCGTAGACCGACGGCGCCACACTCCTGCCCCTCCATGCGCACCGTCGTCAGCGCCGGCGAGATCTGCGTCGCCGGCGAGAAATCGCCGAAACCGACGACCGAGACGTCGTCGGGAATGCGGTATCCCTGACCAAGCAGTTCGGACACCACGGTCAACGCCAGCCCATCATGGGCACAGAAGAAGGCCGTTGGCAGGATGCCTCTTTGCTTCAGCGCCTGGTAGGCCGTTGCGAAGCCGTTCTGCTCGTCGAACTGCATAACGTGCAGGGTAACATCGGAATAACGTTCGGCGATTTCGCGGGCACCGTAATAGCGCTCCTGCCGCCCCCGAAAGCCCGGCGTGCCATAGACATAAACGATCGAGCGATGGCCGAGACCGACCAGATATTCGATCACCGCCTGCCCCGCCTCATGATCCGTACCCGTCACCTGGTCGGCCTGCTCCAGCGGATCGACCCAGCCAAAACGTACGATCGGAACGCCCGTGGCACTCGCCGCCGCCACTGCCTCGCGGTCATGGGGGCCGACGAGGATCAGTCCGTCACAGGCGCGTGCCAGTTCTTCCAGCTGCCCCTGATTATGGGTCCAGCGGAGGCGTAGCGTCATGCCCAGCCGGTGCGCCTCGCGCTGCACGCCGTTCTGAACCTGCATATAAAGCTCGCTATTGACGGCATCCAGGTCGTGAAAGACCACGGCGACCTCGCCTGCAGCACCCTGCCCGGCTGGCCTCGTATAGCCGAGGCGCTGCGCCGTCTCGCGGATCAGCGCGCGCGTTTCCTCGCTGACGCCGCTCTTACCTGCAAGCGAGCGCGACACCGCATATTTCGAGAGGCCGACCTCCCGCGCGATCGTCTGCAATGTAACCCGGCCTCTGCTTCCCACGTGGCACCCCTACATTCGATTGATGGGACGCTGGCTATATCAACCGCATACCAAAAGCAAATTTTCGCACTAACGAAAACATAACGCTTTACCTAACAATATCCAAATGTAATCTTTCCTTCATCCCAAGCCCAATAGCAAAATAATGAATAAGGGCACGGATTTTTGGAGGATAACCCCTATGATCAAGCTGAAACGACGTGCGTTTCTGGCCGGGACATCGGCCGCATTCATCTTGCCGGCGCTGCCGGTTTTCACCGCGGACTTCAAGGAAGCGGATATCCTGAAAACGAAGGTGTCGAGCGGCGCCCTGCCGGCCCTGAAGGACCGGCTTCCCGAAAATCCGCTCATCGTCAAACCCGTCGAAAGCGTCGGCAAATACGGTGGCGACTGGAACATGGCGCTGGTCGGCGGCGGCTCGCTGTCGATGCTGTTCCGCTACCAGGCCTATGAGCCACTGCTGCGCTATACGCCCGACTGGTCCGGCGTGACGCTGAATGTCGCCGAGGCCTTTGACAGCGATGCCGATTCCAAGGTCTATACGATCCGCCTGCGCAAGGGCATGAAATGGTCGGACGGCCAACCCTATACGACAGCCGACGTCAAGTTCTGGTACGATACCGTCCTCACCGACAAGCGCGTCGCCGTCACCGGCCAGGGTCATTGGAAGTCGGGCGGCAAGCCGGCTAAGCTCGATATCGTCGACGAACAGACCTTCAAGGTCACCTTTGACAAGCCGAACGGCATGTTCCCATTGCAGGTCGCCTGGGCCAATAGCGACCACACGACGCGATGCCCGAAGCATTATCTCGAGCAATTCCATATCGATTACAATCCGAAGGCGGACGAGCTAGCCAAGGAACGCGGCTTCGAGAGCTGGATCGTAGCCTTCCAGGCTGCCTCCGGCTTCCAGGATGACAATGCTTTCTTCCTCAACTCGTCGAAGAAGCCCTGCCTCCATGCCTGGATGTTTACCGTCGCACCCGGCGAAAACACTGAGCGGGCGATTGCCGAGCGGAATCCCTATTATTGGAAGGTCGATACCGAGGGCAATCAGCTCCCCTATATGGATCGCATCGTCTACCAGATGGTCGCCGATCCGCAGGTTCTGCTGCTGAAGACCATGCAGGGCGAAGTCGACCTGATGGATCAGTACATCGCAACGCCGAACAATAAGTCGGTGCTCTACGATGCGCGTGAGCAGGGCGGTTATGATTTCTATACGCTGACTTCCACCGAAGCCAATGTGATGAATTTCATCTTCAACCTGAACCACAATGACGAGACCAAGCGCAAGCTCTTCCGCAACAAGGACTTCCGTGCTGCATTGTCGACGGCACTCGACCGCCAGGCGCTCATCGATGCCGTTCTCGTCGGCCAGGGCGCACCGGCCCAGCCGTCGATCAAGAAGGAAGATCCGCTCTATAACGAGCAGCTTGCCACCCAGTTCACGGCCTACGACGTCGACAAGGCCAACGCCATGCTCGACCAGCTCTTGCCGAAGCGCGACGACCAGAATTTCCGTCTGGACGAGAAGGGTCGCCGCTTGACGATTATTTTCGAGGTCGACCAGGCCCGCGCCATCTTCCTCGATCTCTTTCAGCTTGTCATTCCGATGTTCCAGGCTGTCGGCATCGATGCGCAGATGCGCAGCATGGATCGCTCGCTCTGGGAAACCCGCGTCCGCCAGGGCCGCGATTTCGATGCGACCGCGCACCAGTTCGGCGCCAATGGCGGCATCGCCGCGATGCTCGATCCGCGCTACTACGTGCCGACCGACTCGAATGCGATGTATGCCCCGGCCTGGCAGCTCTGGTATCTCGATCCCAAGAATGCCAACGCCGAGGAACCGCCGGAAGAAACCAAGAAGCAGCTCGCCCTTTACGATAAGCTGAAGGCCACCTCGGACGCAGCAGGCCAGCGCGAGATCATGAAAGAACTGCTGCAGGGTGCTGCCGACAACTTCTACGTCTTCGGCATTTCGCAGCCACCGGATGGCTACGGCATCGTCAAGAACAACATGAAGAACATCACGAAGACCATGCCGAACTCCTTCGGCTGGCCGACGCCCGCTCCAACCATGCCGGAGCAGTTCTACAAGGCCTGAAAGGCTCAGGACACATGACGCACGTCAGGCGCCGGCCGCAATCGCCGGCGCCGAGGCTACCCCTTTGCCCAATGAACGGATGACCGCCATGCTCGACGCCAGGAACCAGAATATCGATACGCTGCGCACGCCCGAATGGTTCAAGACCGCCACGCGCTGGACCCAGCTCACCTTCGTCGAGGACGATCCGGAGAAATACGATCCGGCCTTCTGGATCGACGTGTTCAAACGCACCAAATCAAACGCGGTCTGCCTCAGCGCCGGCGGCTACATTGCCTATTATCCGAGCGAGGTGCCTTACCACTATGTCAGCAAGTATCTCGGCGACAAGGATATCTTCGGCGCGCTCGTCGATGCCGCCCGCAAGCTCGACATGCATGTCATGGCCCGAGTCGACCCGCACGCCATTCACGACGATGCCGCCAAAGCCCATCCCGAATGGGTGATGATCAATGCCGACGGCACGCCGCGCCGTCACTGGGCCTATCCCGATGTCTGGGTGACCAATGCCTATGGCGACTACAACACCGTCTTCATGCCGGAGGTGGTCAAGGAGATCGTCCGCAAATACGATATCGACGCGGTCTTCGCCAATCGCTGGCAGGGCCATGGCGTCGATTACAGCGAAGACAGCGCTCGTCGCTTCAAGGACATGTCCGGCCACGCACTGCCGGCGAAGCCCGATGCCGAAGATCCCGCCTGGCAGGCCTGGGTACAGTGGCGCCGCCGCGTGCTGACCGACATGATCGCGCAATGGGACGATGCCGTCAAAGCGATCCGTCCGCATGCGAGCTTCATTCCGAACATGGGCGGCGCTTCGCTGATGGAATTCGATCTCTCGGTCATCGCCAGGCACTGCCCCTTCCTCGTCGTCGACCATCAGGGTCGCAAGGGCCTGGAGCTCGGCTGGTCGGCTGGGCGCAACGGCAAGCGCATCCGCGCCACCTTCCCCGACCGCCCGGTCGTGCTGATCACCTCGATCGGTCCGGAGGAGGAATATCGCTGGAAGGATGCCGTCACTTCGGGTGAGGAGATGCAGCTCTGGATCAATGATGGCACCGCCCACGGCCTCTATGCCTGGTTCACCAAATTCAACGGCGTCGTGCCGGACAAACGCTGGGTCGAGCCGGTGGCCGACGCATTCAGCCTGCAAGCGGCCGTCGAGCCGGTGCTGGAAAGCATGAAGCCGACCGCTGAAATCGCCGTCATCGATCCGTCGACGACCTTGCGCCATTGGGCGCCGGAAGAGCGGCACTCCGCCGAAAAGCACGATCTCGGTCTCTACCACGCCCTCGTCGAAGCCCGCCTGCCCTTCGAGCTGCTTTCGGACCAGGTGCTGACCGAAGAGAGCCTCGATCGGTTCAAGCTCATCATCCTTGCCAACGCCTCCTGCCTTTCGGATGCGCAGAACGCAGCAATCCGCGCCTATGTCGATCGCGGCGGCAGCGTGATTGCCTCATACGAGACATCGCTGCGCGACGAGTTCGGTACGAAGCGTCCCGACTTCGGCCTGGCCGACGTGCTTGGCGCCAGATACGTCTCCGGCCCGCGCGGCATCGTCAAGAACACCTATGTCGCCCTTTCCGGCGATCACCCGATCAATCGGGGTTTCGACGGCGCCGAACGCATCATGGGCGGCACCCGCCTGATTCATGCCGAACCGTCGGCCGATGCGAAGACGCCCTTCCTCTACATCCCCGATTTTCCCGATCTGCCGATGGAAGAGGTTTATCCGCGCGAGGCCCCGGAAGGTGCTGCCGTCATCGCCCGCGAAACCGGCAAGGGTGGCCGCACGGTCTATATTCCCTGGAATATCGGCGAGATCTTCTGGGAGGTCTTTGCCGTCGATCACGCGCGGCTCATCGCCAACGCCGTCCATTGGGCACTCGGCAAGACGCCGCGCGTCACAGTCAACGGCAAGGGCGTCATCGATCTGGCGCTGCGCGAAAACAGTGAGGGCCTGGCGCTCAGCCTCTTCAACCTCACCAACCCGATGATGATGAAAGGCCCGATCCGCGACAATTACCCTTTGGCAGCGCAGACCATTTCGGTGGAGATTCCCCAAGGCAAGTCGATCGCGAAGGCGTGGCTGGTCGTTGCCGACCGCGCCGCAAGCTTCAGCTTCGGAAATGGCCGCGCGCAGGTGGAGGTGCCTGGCGTCGATCGGCTGGAGGTCCTGCATCTCACTTGGAAATGAGGTGACACGCGACGGAGGAGCGCTTTCGGCTCGGAGGGCCGAAAGCGGATGAAGATCCGGGGGAAGCGCGTCACAGCGTTCCCGACGGGAGGAGAAATATTCCGATGCTTGGTTATATCTTCAAGCGCGTGCTTTACATGATCCCGACCCTGTTCGGCATGTCGCTGATCTCGTTCCTGATCATCCAGCTACCGCCAGGTGACTATCTGACGTCGATGATCGCCACCATGAGCGACAGCGGCCAGACCGTCGATCCTGCGCAGATCGAGCGGCTGAAGGAAATCTACGGTTTCGACGACCCCTTCTACATCCAGTATCTGAAATGGATCTGGGGCATCGTCAGCCGCGGCGACTTCGGCTACTCCTTCGAATGGGGCCAGCCGGTCTCCGGGCTGATCTGGGCCCGCATGGGCTCGACGCTGGTAATCTCGCTCTTGAGCCTGCTTTTCGTCTGGATCGTCGCTTTGCCGATCGGCATCTACTCGGCCGTGCGCCGCCACTCCGTCGGCGATCATGTCTTCACCTTCCTCGGCTTCATCGGCCTAGCGGTGCCGAATTTCATCCTGGCGCTGACGCTGATGTACATCGCCTATAAATATCTCGGCCAGAGCGTCGGCGGGCTGATCTCGCCGGAATATGCCGAGGCACCCTGGAGCCTCGCCAAGGTCGGCGATTTCCTCACTCATCTCTGGATCCCGATCATCATCATTGGTGCATCCGGAACGGCAGCGATGATCCGCATCCTGCGCGCCAACCTGACCGACGAACTGCACAAGCCCTATGTCGTCACCGCCCGCGCCAAGGGCCTGCCGGAATACAAGGTCATCCTCAAATATCCGGTCAGAATCGCGCTCAATCCCTTCGTCTCGGCGATCGGCTGGGTGCTGCCGCATCTCGTCTCCGGCGTCACCATCACCGCCATCGTGCTGAACCTGCCGACCGCCGGCCCGCTGCTTTTCCGCGCGCTGATCTCGCAGGACATGTATCTCGCCGGCAGCTTCATCCTGCTTTTGAGCGCGCTCACCCTCGTCGGCATGCTGCTGTCGGATCTGCTGCTGGCGCTGCTCGATCCGCGCATCCGGTTCAATTGAGGGGAATGCGATGAGCACGCACGAAACCTTCGGAAACCACGCCGGTCCGCTTCACACTGTTGCCGATGGCCCCTCGATCAGCCCGCTGAAACAGGGCAAGACCGTCTCGACCGCCGCGATCGGCCCCTGGCGGCTGGTCGCCGGCAAACTGATCCGCCAGAAGGTGGCGATGGCGGCCGGCGCCATCATCCTCTTCCTCTATCTGGTCGGCCTCTTCGCTGAATTCCTGGCGCCCGCTTTGCCGATGACCTCTCGGCCGCAATATACCTATGCCCCGCCGCAGGGCTTCAGCTTCTTCGTCGAAAAGCCGGACGGCAGCTCGGAGTTCAATTTCCACGTGAGGGGCTACAAGGTCGAGATCGACAAGGTGGCGCTGCGCCGCACCTTCGTCGTCGACGACACCAAGGTTGTCCCGATCGGCTTCTTCGTCAAAGGCGCGGCCTACGATCTCTGGGGCCTGATCCCGATGAACCGGCACCTGATCGGCCCCCTCAACCAGAACGACCCAATGTATCTGCTTGGCGCCGATCGGCTCGGCCGCGACGTCTTCTCGCGCCTCGTCTATGGCACCCGCGTATCCATGTCGATCGGCCTCGTCGGCGTCGCCATGTCGCTGATCCTGGGCGTCGTTCTCGGCTCGATCTCCGGCTTCTATGGCGGCTGGGTGGATACGCTGATCCAGCGCGTCATCGAGGTCGTCAGCGCCATGCCGACCATCCCGCTGTGGCTCGGCCTGGCGGCGGCGATCCCGCTGACATGGTCGCCGGTCAATGTCTATTTCGTCATAACGATCATCGTCTCGCTGCTCGGCTGGACCAGCCTGGCGCGCGAGGTGCGCGGCCGGTTCCTGGCGCTGCGCAGTGAGGATTTCGTCGTTGCCGCCCGGCTTGACGGATCGAGCGAGGCGCGGCTGATCTTCCGCCATATCCTGCCGTCACTGACCAGCCACATCCTTGCGGTCGTGACACTTGCCGTACCGACCATGATCGTCGCCGAGACCTCGCTTTCCTTCCTCGGCATCGGTCTCAAGCCGCCGGTCGTCAGCTGGGGCGTGCTGCTGCAGGACGCCCAGAACATCCGCACGGTCGCCACCGCGCCGTGGCTCCTGATCTGGCCGTCGCTCGCGGTCGTGGTCGCCGTCCTGTCCTTTAATTTCTTCGGCGACGGCCTGCGCGATGCCGCCGACCCCTATGACAATTGAGGAGGAAACCATGACCGATCTTTCAGAAGACGTCGTTCTCTCCGTCGAAAACCTCTCGATCGATTTCAGGCTGCGCACCCACATCCTGCACGCCGTCGAAAATGTCAGCTTCGAGCTGAAGCGCGGTGAGACGCTCTGCCTCGTCGGCGAAAGCGGCTCCGGTAAAAGCGTCACCGCCCGTTCGCTGCTGCAGATCGTCGACAGCCCCGGCAGCATCGTTTCCGGCCGCATCCTGCTCAACAACGGCGACGGGATCACCGATATCGCCGCGCTGAAACCGTCGGATCGGGCGATGCGCGCCATCCGCGGCCGTCGCATCGGCCTGATCTTCCAGGAGCCGATGAGTTCGCTGTCGCCGGTCCACACCATCGGCTCGCAGATCATCGAGGCCGTGCGCCTGCACAGCAATCTCGACCAGCGCGCCGCCCGCAAAAGGACTGTCGAGCTACTGCGCCAGGTCGAAATTCCGAACCCGGACAAGATGGTCGACCGCTACACCTTCGAATTCTCCGGCGGCATGCGCCAGCGCGTAATGATCGCCATGGCGCTTGCCGGCAATCCCGATATTCTCATCGCCGACGAGCCGACCACGGCGCTCGACGTCACCACCCAGGCCGAAATCCTCGACCTCATCAAGCGGTTGCAGGTCGAACGCGGCATGGCCATGCTGCTCATCACTCATGACATGGGGATCGTCGCCGAAGTGGCCGATGATGTCGCCGTGATGCGCTTCGGCCGCATCGTCGAGCGCGGCCCGGTCGATGCGATCTACCATGCCGCCGAGCATCCCTATACCCGCCAACTGCTCGCCTCGACGGTCAAGCTGACCCATCATGTCGAAGGCAGGCTGCCCGCCGTGGCGCTATCGCCGGAGGCGCCGCAGCCGATCCTGTCCGTCCGCAACCTCGGCAAGATCTATGGCTGGCACGGTAAGACCAACACGCTGCGCGCCGTCGATGACGCCAGCTTCGATCTCTATCCCGGCGAAAACCTCGGCATCGTCGGCGAAAGCGGTTCCGGCAAGACGACGCTCGGCCGGCTCATCCTGCGCACCGTCGAGCCGACATCGGGCAGCATCAGCTATCGCGGCAGGGACGGTGGCGAGATCGACGTCACCAAGCTGACGAAACGCGAGCTCCGCACCTTCCACCGCGAAGTCCGTCTCGTCTTCCAGGATCCTTTCGCGTCGCTCAATCCGCGCATGACCGTCAAGGAGGTGATCGGCGATCCGCTTGTTGTCAACGGGCTGGCCAAGGGCAAGGCGCTGGAGGACCGCGTCGCCGAGCTAATGCGCCTGGTCGGCCTCGACCCAATGGGCATGGAGCGTTATCCGCATGCCTTCTCCGGCGGCCAGCGCCAGCGCATCGGCATTGCCCGCGCCCTCGCTCTCGACCCGCGCATCATCATCGCCGACGAGGCGACGTCGGCGCTCGACGTCTCGATCCGCAGCCAGATCCTTGATCTGCTGCTCGATATCCGTCAGCGGCTGAACTTGAGCTTCATCTTCATCTCGCACGACATTTCGGTGGTGCGTTATTTCTGCGATCGTGTCGCCGTCATGCATCGCGGCAAAATCGTTGAACTCGGCGAGGCCGAGCAGATCTGCACCGCTCCCGAGGAGGCCTATACCAAGAGCCTCATATCAGCCGTTCCCAATCCCGACCCCCGCTACAAGCGTATGCTGCACCGGCATCGTTTCGTTGCGCCCGCCAATATCTAAGGACGATCCCGTGCCTAAATTCTCTGCCAATCTTTCCTTTCTCTATCAGGACCTGCCCTTTCTCGACCGCTTTGCGACGGCTGCAAGGGACGGCTTCGGCGCGCTCGAATATCTCGGCCCCTATGCCGAGCCGAAGGAGAAGGTCGCCGAGGCGCTGAAGGCGAGCGGCCTGAAACAGGCGCTCTTCAACGTGCCCTCTGGCGACTGGGCCGGCGGCGAGCGTGGCATCGCCTGCCTGCCGGACCGAGTAGAGGAATTCCGTAATGGTGTGGCGCAGGCGCTCGATTATGCCAAGGCGCTCGATTGCCGGCAGGTAAACGTCATTTCCGGCCTGGTGCCGAAGGCTGCGGACCTTCAAACGCTGGAAAATGTGCTGGTCGACAATCTGAAATATGCAGCAAAGCGCTGTGCTGACGCCGGCGTCAGGCTGCTGCTTGAGCCAATCAATCTGCGCGATATCACGGGCTTCTTCCTGTCGACGACCACTCATGCCGAACGCATCCTCGACCGGGTCGGCTCCGACAATCTCTATCTCCAGTATGATTTCTACCACATGCAGATCATGCAGGGCGATCTGATCCCGACCTTCGTCAGACTGAAGGAGAAGATCGCCCATGTGCAAATCGCCGACAATCCCGGCCGGGGCGAACCCGGCACCGGCGAGATCAATTACGGCTTCATCCTCTCCGAGCTCGACCGCCTCGGCTACGATGGCTGGGTGGGCTGCGAATACAAGCCGAAATCAGGCACCAGCGAAGGCCTCGGCTGGATGAAACCCTACCTGAAGTCAGCGAGGACAGCATGAACATTGGATTTATCGGACTGGGCGTCATGGGCCGCCCGATGGCGGAACACCTGATCGATACCGGCCACACGCTGCATCTGAGCCGGGTGAAGGAAGCCTCGCAGCATCTTGTTGACAAGGGCGGCAAAGCCGCCGCCAGCGCCAGGGCGGTGGCGCAAGCCTCCGACATCGTCATCCTGATGCTGCCGGATACATCGGATGTCGAGGCGGTGCTCTTCGGCGAAGACGGCGTCGCCTCCGGCCTTTCCCAGGGCAAGCTGGTCATCGACATGAGTTCGATCTCGCCGGTGGCGACAAAGACCTTCGCCAAACGCATCGAAGCGCTTGGCTGCGATTATCTCGATGCTCCGGTCTCCGGCGGCGAGGTCGGCGCCAAGGCAGCCTCGCTGACGATCATGGTCGGCGGCAAGGAGCAGGTTTTCGAACGCGCCAGGCCGCTCTTCGAGAAGATGGGCAAGAATATCACCCATGTCGGCGGCAGCGGCGACGGCCAGACGGCGAAGGTCGCCAACCAGATCATTGTCGGGCTGACGATCGAGGCAGTTGCCGAAGCGTTGCTGTTTGCCAAGCGTGCCGGCGCCGATCCGGCGAAGGTGCGCGCAGCACTCATGGGCGGCTTTGCTTCATCGCGCATCCTCGAAGTGCATGGCGAGCGCATGGTCAAGGAGACCTTCGAGCCCGGCTTCCGCATCCGCCTGCACCGCAAGGACATGACGCTTGCCGTCGATGCCGCCCGCGCACTCGATCTGTCACTGCCGAATACAGCCGCCACGCAGCAGTTGATGAATGCCGCGATCGCCAATGGCGACGGCGAACGTGACCATTCCGCCCTCATCCGCACCCTGGAACTCCTCGCCGGAGGACCGCGCTAGATCAACGCTTTTTAGAATAGCCGGACGACATCTTCGATTGCCGACTGCCGGAGCCTTCTTTCCGGACGGCGAAGCCATGTCCGGACATCGATAGAGAAGGACAGGAAAATGCTCAACAAAGATATCCAACTGCCCTACGGCGCCGTCTATTTCCGCAAGTCGAATCCGCCCCGCGAGGATTGGGAACGCGACTACGCCACAGCTGGGCAAGACGGCCTCAACATCTTCCGCCACTGGTTCATGTGGAGCGCGATCGAAACCGCCCCCGGCGTCTACGATTGGGAGGAATATGACCGTCAGATGGACCTTGCCGCCGCAAACGGCATCAAGACGGTTATCGCCGAATTGATCCATGCCGTGCCGGACTGGGCAGTGCGCAAATATGCTCATGCGCTGCAGGTCAATGCCGACGGCACCAAACTCGGTTCCTATATGGGCGTCTCGTCTGCAACCGGCGGCTTTTCCAACAATGGCGGCGGCGCCGGCGCCCTGACGCTGAACTGCCCCGAAGTGAAGGAAGCAGCGGGCAAGTTCCTGACCGCGCTCGCCACCCGCTATAAGGATCATCCGGCGATCTATGGCTATGACGTCTGGAACGAGTGCAACTATTCCGCCGATGTCGATTACAGCCCCTATGCCAAATCAGCCTTTCGCAAATGGCTGGAGAAGAAGTACGGCAGCCTGAAGGTCCTGGCGAAAGCCTGGTACCGCTACAGCTATGCCGAATGGGACGATATCGAGCCGCCGGTGCACATGGCGCCCTATCCTGAATGCATCGACTGGCTGCAGTTCAAGCGCGACAATTTCTACGACCAGATGCAGTGGCGCATCGACACGATCCGCGCCGTCGACCAGAAGAACACCATCGTTGCCCACGGCATATCCGGTGCGATTCCGAACATGGCGGCCAACGGCTGCGACGACTGGCTCGCCGCCTCCAAGGTCGAGGTCTATGGCTTCACCTGGATCCAGGCCCGCAAGGGGTCGGAAGCCTGGAAGAACTGGTATGGCGTCGACATCAACCGTGCCGCCGCCCGCGGCAAGCCGTTCTGGCATGCCGAACGCCAGGGTGGCCCGCTCTGGCTGCAGCCGCAGGTGATCGGTCGCGACAAGGAAGACGGCCGCGTCGCCGAGCCCGAGGATATCCGACTCTGGAGTATGACCTCGCTGGCCGGCGGCGCCCGCGGCGTGATCAATCTGCGCTGGCGCCCGCTGCTCGATGGTCCACTCTTCGGCGCTTTCGGCTCCTACGGCATGGACGGCTCGCGCACGCCGCGCTCCGACATGGCAAGCACCATGGCGAAATGGGCCAACGACAAGTCACAGGCCGCTCTCTGGGAGGCAAAGCCAGTGCGCGGCGAAGTCGGCATCCTCGTCGTGCGCGAAACCCAGGAATTCGATTACCTCCTGAACAACGACCGCAAGGAGAAACCCTATCCCGAAGCCATGTGGGGGGCCTATCGGGCCTTCCTCGAAAATGGCGTGCAGCCGGACTGGGTGCATATCGACGATATCGAGGCCTATGATTTCCTCTATTTCCCCTACCCGATCATGTTCACCGCTGAACAGGCAAAACGATTGAAAGCCTGGGTCGAAAACGGCGGCACGTTGATCGCCGAAGCATGCCCCGGCTACTTCGGCGACCGTGGCCATGTCGGCACCGTGCAGCCGAACATGGGCCTCGACGAGGTCTTCGGCGCGCGCGAGGAGGATGTTGAATTCATGCCAGACATCGGCGACCGAACCCATTTCGATCTCGACGGCGCGCCGGTCGACGGCGGCGGTTTCCTGCAGTCCTATCGCCTGGCGGGCGGGACCGGACGCGGCCATTTCACCGACGGCCGTCTTGCCGTCGTCGAAAACGCCTATGGCAGGGGCCGCACGCTGCTGATCGGCACCAATCCCTCCGTTGCCTATTACCGCACGCGGGGAAAGGCGAACGGCCCATTCTTCGCCGAATTGCTGACATGGAGTGGAAAGAAGCGCCATGTGACGCTATCGAACACCACCCTTTTTGCCCGGATCCACGAGGGGGAAAAAGGCAGCTTCCTCTGGCTCGTCAATCCGACGAGAACGGCGCAGAAGGCCGAGGTAACGCTCGCCCGAGGGACGCTTGCACAAAGTCAGGCCGTCTGGCCGATCGGCCATATCGGCAATAGTGGCATCGAGGTGCCGCCGCGCGACGTGCTGATCTTGCCGCTCGATGCCTAGAACAGGACGATTTTAGGCCCGATCGGCCTAAAATCTGAATCCTGTTCTAAATTAAATAGTTAGAGCATGATGTCGTCCGAAAACCGCTTACACTTTTCGGCATCATGCTCTGAAATCAGAATCCGGATGAACTGGCGCCTTCGGCGAAGGCTTCAAGCTCGGGATCGAAATCGACGTCGACGACATTGTTGAAGACGGCGGTGGCCAGCATGATGCCGGCGAAGGCGACGAGATCGACGAGCACCTTGGTCTCGTAGCGCTGTTTCAGCTTTGCCCAGAGTTCAGCGGGAACGGCGTTGGAATCGGCGACGATCGCCTTGCCGAAGGCGTCGAGCAGCACTTCCTCTTCGGAAAGCTCCAGCGCATCGGGATTAAAGCCCTTGTTGATCAGCGCCCGGCGAAAGAAGGTGATGGCGATCTTCGATCTGGCTGCCTTGGAGATCGCATGCGAGAAGATCCAGATCGCCCGGTCGCTGACGGCAGGATCGAGTTCGGCGCGCAGTGTGAACCATTCGGCATAGATGCGATGGGCGGCCGGCGAATGCAGCAGCGTCCGCTTCATGTTGGTCATGCGCCCGCGCAACCTGACTTCCTCGTCATGCGCCGCACGAACCTCTTCCGAAGCGGTATCGTAATCGATCTGCGGGAGGTGGCTCATCGGGTCCGTCCTTTCCTTGTGCACAGAAGCTATCGAGTGCAGAAGATATGTGCGGCAGCACAGCCGCAAATCCGCTTGGCCACCGCCCAGCTCGAGCCTAGACTGATCAAATCGAAGCTGGAGGCAAGGCATGAGCGACGACCACGAGCATCATCATGTCGACTGGCGGGAACACGGCGTCAAGGTCATTCCCGGCAATTCGCTCGATCCGAACACCGCGCAGACGCCGGGCATGAACCGCGCGACCGCGATCAATAACGCGCGCGCCGGCGCCGAGAAGATCTGGGCGGGAACGGTGACGATCCATGCCAATGCCAAGACTGGCGCCCATCATCACGGCGATCTCGAAAGCATCATCTACGTGGTCAAGGGCAAGGCCCGCATGCGCTGGGGCGAGCATCTGGAATATACCGCCGAGGCCGGCCCCGGCGACTTCATCTACGTTCCGCCCTATGTGCCGCATCAGGAGATCAACGCCAGCCGTGACGAGACGCTGGAATGCGTGCTCGTCCGCTCAGGCCAGGAACCGGTCGTCGTCAATCTCGACATCGAGCCGGTCGAAAAGCCGGAAGACGTCGCGTGGATCGACCCGATCCACCGTTAGAGCAATTTCCGCAAAGTGCGCAGACCCTACGCCGCCGAATGCTTTGCAAGAATTATCGTAGGCGCCCTCAAGCGTGAACGGCGTCTGCACCTGTCGTGACCGGGTTTTCGATGATCCGGCCGGTATCGGCAGCATAGAGGTGGATCTGGTCGTAATCGATCGCGATGCCGATCGGATCGCCCGACTTCACCTTCACTGCCTCAGTCAGCGCCACGGCAAAGGGCAGCCCATCGAAATCGGCGTGCACGACGCGGCTTGCGCCGAGCTCTTCGATGAAATCGGCCGTTGCGACCAGGGCGCCGGGCGCATCAGGGGCCACCAGCCGGGCGGCTTCGGCGCGCATGCCGAGTACGACGCGTTTGCCTTTCAGCGGTGCAGCGCGTTCGCGCGGCAGCGCGACCTTGCGGCTCTGATCGTAGACGAAAACGCCCTCGTCATTGATCGTGCCCTCGAGCAGGTTCATCGCCGGCGTGCCGACGAAGCCCGCGACGAAGCGCGAGACCGGATGATGATAGACCTCTTCCGGCGTGCCGACCTGCTCAACCCTGCCGCCGTTCATCACCACCAGCCGATCGGCCAGCGTCATCGCTTCGGTCTGGTCATGCGTGACGAAGATCGAAGTGGCGCCGAGGCGGCGGTGCAAGCGGCGGATTTCGGCGCGCATGGCGATGCGCAGCTTGGCGTCGAGGTTCGACAGCGGTTCGTCGAAGAGAAACACCTTCGGTTCGCGGATCATCGCGCGGCCCATGGCGACACGCTGGCGCTGACCGCCGGAAAGAGCGGCCGGCCGACGTTCGAGGAAGGGTTCGAGGCTGAGCGCCTTGGCGACCTCGCCGATGCGCCGGCTCCGCTCCGCCTTCGAGACTCCGGCCACCTTCAATGCGTAGCCGATATTCTCGGCAACGCTCATATGCGGATAAAGCGCATAGTTCTGGAACACCATGGCACAGCCGCGCTCGCGCGGTTCCAGCTGGTTGACGACGCGGCCGTCAATGGCGATTTCACCGCCAGTGATTTCCTCGAGGCCGGCGATCATGCGCAGCAGCGTGGACTTGCCGCAGCCGGACGGGCCGAGGATGACGATGAACTCGCCGGACTGGATGTCGAGATCGACGCCGTGAACGACGGGATTCTTGCCGTAGTTTTTCTTCACGCCACGAATAGAGATCGGTGCCAAGGGAATACTCCTTCACTTCTCGGTGGAGATAAGGCCGCGTACGAACCAGCGCTGCATCAGAATGACGAGGATCAATGGCGGCGACATGATGATCAGGGTTCCGGCCATGGCGACGTTCCAGTCGGGCAGACCGAATTCGGACGGGACGAGGGTCTTGAGCTGCGTCACAGCGATGCCGAAATTCGGATCGGTGGTGATCAGCAGCGGCCAAAGATACTGGTTCCAGGCCCAGACGAACATGATGGTGAAGAGCGCGATCATGTTTGGCCGCGAAAGCGGCAGCAGAATATCCCAAAAGAACCGGACCGGGCCCGATCCGTCCATCTTCGAGGCCTCAGCAAGCTCGTCGGGAACAGTCAGGTAGAACTGCCGGTATAGGAAGGTGCCGGTTGCGGTTGCGACCAACGGCAGAACGAGACCGGGATAGGAATTCAGCAGGCCCCATTCGAGCTTGATCTGGAAGCCGGTGATCTGCGCGACGAGCCAGCTTATGCCGGTAAAGTCGAGGATCGTCTGGAAAGGTTGCAGCGCGTTGGCCGCAATCGAATAGGTCGGCACGATGCGGACTTCCAGCGGCAGCATCAGCGTGATGAAGATGATCCAGAAAATCACGTACCGGCCACGGAAGCGGAAGTAGACGATCGAGAAAGCTGCCATGGAAGACAGCATGACTTTACCGGCGCCGACCGTTGCGGCGAAGATGATGCTGTGGAACAGCTTGTTGCCGAGATCGGCGCGAACCCAGGCCGTCTCAGCGTTTTCCCAGAAATGCGAGCCCGGAGTGAGCGGCAGCGGCACGCGATTGACCGTCTCCAGATCCAGCGTCGACGCGATGATGACGATGGCGAAAGGCAAAAGCGCGATCACCATGCCGAGCGCGAGAAGCGTATAGCAGATGAAGTTGAATATCGGCGTGCGTTCGATCATGTCCGCGACCTCACTTGTAGTGCACGCGCCGCTCGATGAAGCGGAACTGGAAGATGGTGAGAAGGACGACGAGCACCATCAGGATGATGGATTGCGCTGCGGCACCCGAATAATCGAGACCTCTGAAGCCGTCGAAATAGATCTTGTAGACCATGAGCTCGGTGGCGCGCGCCGGGCCGCCCTGCGTCATGACGTCGACGATACCGAAGGAATCCTGGAAGCTCTCGGTGATGTTGATGACGAGTAGGAAGAACAGCGTCGGCGTCAGCAGGGGCAGCTGGATATCCCAGATCCGGCGCATCGGCCCCGAACCATCCATTGCGGCGGCCTCGATCAGCGAGCGCGGAATGCCTTGCAGTGCCGAGAGGAAGAAGATGAAGTTGTAGCCGATATATTTCCAGGAGAAGGCGACAATGACGGCGATCATCGCATCCTTGCCGTCGAGTGCGGGATTCCAGAGGCCGGGCCAGACGTGGTTGATAACCGACAGAAGGCCGGCTTCCGGCGCCAGGATGAAGCGGAAGGCGAGGCCAAGAGCGGGAGCGGCAATTGCGTAAGGCCAGATGAAGACGGACCGGTAGACTTTGTGGCCGCGCAGTTCACGATCTGTCAAAAGCGCCAGGATGAGCGCCAGCCCCATGGCAATGGCCGTCGAGCTGAAGCCAAAGATCATGCTGCGGGTGATCGAATCCCAATAGATTGGATCGGTGAGCAGCTGTCTGAAATTGTCGAAACCGACCCAGGCATTGCCGCCGCCCCATGGCTGCTCGAGCGTGAACGCCCAATAGAGCGCCTGCGCACTCGGCCAATAGAAGAAGACGAAGATCAGCAACAGCATCGGAAATGCGAAGAGCAGTCCGATCGTCGTTGAGGAGAAAGTGACGCGCTTTTCCATGAGTGGTCGTTTTCGTCCTGGTTTGGCTTAAAGCATGTCGCGCAAAAGTGTGCAGCGGTTTTGCGGTAACGACATGCGTCGAGATATAGATCTAAAGCGCGAGCGGCGCGCTTTAGCGGCAAGTTCGCATCCGCGGCCGACTGAAAAACTTACAAAGACGCACCCGGCGCGCGAAACGCGGGCCGGGTGCGGCTCATATCAAGCGATCAGGGGAGCTGAACGTTCTTGTAGGTCTGCTGGAAGCGACGCAGCAGCGTATTGCCGCGTTCGGCAGCGCCGTCGAGTGAAGCCTGGACATCGGCATTGTTGACGAAGATTGCCTGCAGACCATTGGCGATTTCGGTGCGGACCTGCAGCAGGCCACCGAGACGGATGCCGTGCGGAGCCGCGTCGCCAGCCGGGGAAGCGGTCAGGCTCTGAATGGCGAGTTCGCGGCCAGCATAAGGAGCCTTGTCGTAGAAGCCCTGCTTCTTCAGATATTCGAAGCCGGAGTTACGAACCGGGATGTAGCCGGTAACGGTCGACCAGGTAAGTGCTTCTTCCGGCTTTGCGATGAAGTTGAAGAAGGCAGCGGCAGCCTTGTATTCAGCGTCGGAATGACCCTTCAGAACCCAGAGCGAAGCGCCGCCGACGTAAGAGCTGTGGCGGGTTGCGTCGCCGTAGGTCGGGAGCATGGAAACGCCCCAGTTCATGCCCTGCTTGGCGGTGCGGCTAACATTGCCGTGGTCGCCGACCGAGGTCAGGATGACCTGGCAATCGCCAGCGGCAAAGGCCTCGACGAAGGTCTGGCCGACAGCCTTGTTCTTGATGACGGCAAGCTTGTTGTCGTACCAGGACTTGAGGTCCTTGACGTAGCTGACGAGAAGCGGGTTCTTGTTGAACACCAGCTCGCCGTCGAGACCTTCAAAGCCGTTCTTCTTCGTGGCGATTGCCTCGCCGTTTACGGCTTCGAACTGCTCGATATACTGCCAAACTTCGTTGTTGGAGATGTCAAAGCCGAGCGGGCAAGCATAGCCTGCATCCTTCAGAGCCTTGAGGTCCTCGCCTGCTTCCTTCCAGGTCGCCGGAGCATGGTCCTTGCCGATCTTGGCGAAGGCGTCCTTGTTCCAGTAGAGCAGAGCGGTCGAGGAGTTGAAGGGGAAGGAGTACATCTCACCCTTCGAGGTCGCGTAGTAGCCGGAGATACCGGAGAAATAATCGTTCCAGTCGACGGTGTAGCCCATGTCGGCCATCAGCTTGTTGGCCGGGTAGTAGGCGCCGGAAAGCATGATGTCGAGCGTGCCGGCGTCGGAGACCTGGGCGATGGTCGGCTGCTTGCCGGCGCGGAAGGCAGCGATGGTGTTCTGCAGGGACGCATCATAGCTGCCCTGGCTGGTGCAGACGACTTCGTAGTCGGCCTGCGACTGGTTGAAGCGATCGCACTGCTCCTGGACACGCTTTGCAATGTCACCGGAATTGCCGAACCAGAAGTCGATCTTGGTCTTATCGGCGGCGGCAGCGGGACCAGCAAGAAACGCTGTAGCGAGAAGGGCGCCAACGGCGCCGAGAAGCTTGGCTTGCATGAGAACCTCGAACGTAAAAGGGACGCGCACTTTCAGCGCACGCCCTATTAGCTGGTTCAAATTGCGTCTACCAATGAAGATTACATGACATGAAATGATCGAAACCTAGTTGTCACAAAACCTTCATACAATTGTTATTCGCCAATCTCGGGGAAATATTTATAGAAATTTCGCCGATTGCTTCAGCACGCGGTCAATAAATTACACCTATATTCGAAACAATGGATTCTTAGGGGATATTTAATATTTATTTATATTATGACGGAGTGCCGTTATTCACCTGCTCCGCTGCAACGAAACTTGCAAAACCACTGACATTTTTGCCGATGCACTGGTGTGCAACCTGAGGATTTAAGCCTCAGGATTGAAGGGAATCCTTCAGGATCGCAGCAAAACGTGGATCGAATGCACGGCTGATCGGTCCGGCGGCAGCACCAAGCGCCACCGACCAGGGATCGGCCATGCCGGGCTGCAGGCGCGGCAGCGTCCGGCCACGACGCTCGGCGATCGAGGGCAGCAACGGGCCGATTGCCACAATCAACCTGTTCACCAGCGCTTCCGGCGCGCTGCCGCAGAGGATCACCGTCTGCGGATCGAACAGCGTCTCAAGGAGATGGATGCTCCAGCGCAGATCCACTGCTGCCGCCTCGACCCAGGCGTGGATGCTTTGATCGCCTCTCAAGGCGAGATCGTTGATCCGTGCATAAAGGCCAGGATCGGCGGGATCGATCGACAGATGCTGGTAGAGCGAGGCGAGCGAGGCGCGATGTTCGAGCGGCGTCGATTTGCCGTCGGCAAACAGCAGTGCCATGCCGATCTCGCCGGCGTTGCCGTTGGTGCCGCGGTAAAGCTCGCCGTTCAGAATGAGGCCGGCGCCGATGCCATAACCGACGAAGAGGCAGACGGCATGGTCGAGGCCATGGGCGGCTCCCACCATGCGCTCGGCGGTCGCCGCCGCCGCCGCATCGTTTTGCAGGCCGACATCGAGCCCGGTGCCGGCAGTCAGCGTTTCCAACAACGGAAATTTCTGCCAGGTCTCCATCATCCACGGATCGTCGCCGCTGCCGGCAACCCCGAAGGGCCCTGGCATGGCGGCGCCGAGACCAACCAGCCGCTTTTCCGACTGCTGGACGATCCCGGCAAGTTTTGACCGCACGCCGGCGACGAGATCGAGGATGACCTTCGTCCCGTTCGACGGACCGCCTGGTGGGAGGCCGGCCTCATCACGCACGAGAACGCTGCCGACGAGATCGACGGCAACCGCCCGCGTCACATGCCGGTCGATCTGCAGGCCGATCGCAAAAGCGCCCTCTGGCACTAGGCCGTAGGGTGTCGACGGCTGGCCCCTGCCCCTCCTCACCGCCTCCTGCGAACTGACGAGACCGTCGCGCTCGAGTTCCTCGATGATATTCGACACCGTCTGTTTGGTCAGCCGCGTCGCCCGTGCCAGATCGGCGCGTGAAAGCGCACCGTTGATCCTCAGGGCATCGATCATCACGCGCCGATTATGCGCGCTGGTGCCTTCGTGATTGGTGCCGCTCTTGGCCCGGATCGGGCGGCTGTCATTCATGTGCAATTCCCTCTTGACTCCAATAGAATGTTGAAGAAGTAATAAGTCAAGACACTTGACTTAATAAGGAACCGGAGAGTTCCAGGGAACGCAGGAGCCCACAAGGCGCTCCGACGACGCTCCGAGACGACGAACCGGCACGTTTTCGCGCGTGCCTTCTCGAACACCGATGGCGGAGGACCGCCCTCGGCAATGCGTAAATGTCAAAAACTGGAGGCTGCAATGCTGAAATCCTTTAACAAGACGCTTCTGGGTGCGGCCTTGATCGGCGCATCCCTTGCGCCGCACGCTTTCGCCGAAACGACGCTGAACGCGCTTTTCATGGCGCAGGCCGCCTATAGCGAGGCCGATGTGCGCGCCATGACCGACGCCTTCGCCAAGGCGAACCCCGATATCAAGGTCAATCTCGAATTCGTTCCCTATGAAGGCCTGCACGACAAGACGGTGCTGGCGCAAGGTTCCGGCGGCGGCTACGACGTCGTCCTCTTCGACGTCATCTGGCCGGCCGAATATGCCACCAACAAGGTGCTGGTCGACGTCTCCTCTCGCGTCACCGACGAGATGAAGAAAGGCGTGCTGCCGGGCGCCTGGACCACTGTGCAATATGATAGCAAATATTACGGCATGCCGTGGATCCTCGACACCAAATACCTGTTCTACAATAAGGAAATCCTCGAAAAGGCCGGCATCAAGACCCCGCCCAAGACTTGGGACGAGCTAACCGAACAGGCAAAGACGATCAAGGACAAGGGCCTGCTCGCCACGCCGATCGCCTGGAGCTGGTCGCAGGCCGAAGCCGCGATCTGCGACTACACCACGCTCGTCAGCGCATATGGCGGCGATTTCCTGAAGGACGGCAAGCCGGCCTTCCAGACCGGCGGCGGCCTCGATGCACTGAAATACATGGTCTCCAGCTATTCGTCCGGCCTGACCAATCCGAATTCCAAGGAATTCCTGGAAGAGGACGTCCGCAAGGTCTTCGAAAACGGCGATGCCGCCTTCGCGCTGAACTGGACCTACATGTACAACATGGCCAACGATCCGAAAGACAGCAAGGTCGCAGGCAAGGTCGGCGTCGTGCCGGCGCCGGGTGTTGCCGGCAAGAGCGAGGCTTCGGCCGTCAACGGCTCGATGGGCCTCGGCATCACCTCGGCCAGCAAGCATCCTGATGAGGCCTGGAAATACATCACCTTCATGACCTCGCAGGCGACACAGAATGCCTATGCCAAGCTCAGCCTGCCGATCTGGGCGTCCTCCTATGAGGATCCGGCCGTCACCAAGGGCCAGGAAGAGCTGATCTCCGCCGCCAAGATCGGCCTTGCGGCCATGTATCCGCGTCCGACGACGCCGAAATATCAGGAGCTTTCGACCGCGCTGCAACAGGCGATCCAGGAATCACTGCTCGGCCAGTCCTCTCCCGAGGACGCGCTGAAGTCGGCGGCCGACAATAGCGGCCTCTGAGCAAAGCACGAAACCCCGGGCGGCGCCCGCCGTCGCCCGCTTCGATCTCGATAACCTATGAATGAAGAAGGGTCGCCTTGATGTCGAGCACTTGGCTGACAACCCGCGCGTGGCTTTTGATGCTACCGCTTCTCGTGGTCATGATATCAGTCATCGGCTGGCCTCTGATCGATACCGTCGGCCTCTCCTTCACCGATGCCAAGCTCGTCGGCACTGAAGGAAACTTCGTCGGCATCGACAATTACGCGAAGATGATCTCAGGCTCGAATTTCCAGCGCACGCTGATCACCACCGCATGGTTCGCGATCATCTCGGTCGCCGCCGAAATGGTGATCGGTGTTCTGGCAGCCCTGCTGCTGAACCAGCAGTTTCGCGGCCGCACCGCGCTGCGCGCCCTGATGATCCTGCCCTGGGCACTGCCGACCGTCGTCAACGCCACGCTCTGGCGGTTGATCTACAATCCGGAATACGGGGCGCTGAACGCCGCGCTGACTCAACTCGGACTGCTGGAGGCTTACCGCTCCTGGCTCGGCGAACCGGGCACGGCGCTGGCGGCCCTCATCGTCGCCGACTGCTGGAAGAATTTCCCGCTGGTGGCGCTGATTGCGCTGGCCGCACTCCAGGCCGTGCCGCGCGACATCACAGCCGCCTCGCTGGTCGACGGCGCCGGCGCTTTCGCCCGCTTCCGCTTCGTCATCCTGCCCTATCTCGCCGGCCCGCTGATGGTGGCCCTGGTGCTGCGCACGATCGAAGCCTTCAAGGTCTTCGACATCATCTGGGTCATGACCCGCGGCGGCCCGGCCAACAGCACGCGCACGCTGTCGATCCTGGTCTATCAGGAAGCCTTCTCCTTCCAGCGGGCAGGTTCGGGCGCATCGTTGGCATTGATCGTCACGCTGCTGGTGACGCTGCTTGCTGCCGGCTACGCCGCTCTGGTGCGCAAGACCGCCGGGAGTGCGGCCTGATGGAACGCCAGAGCCCGCTCTTTTCTGTCTTCATTCATCTCTGCGCGCTGCTGCTTGCCGCCGTCATCCTGGCGCCGATTCTGTGGCTGTTCATCATGAGCATCTCGCCAGCCGCCGACCTTGCCGCAAAGCCGCTGCGCTGGTGGCCGCAGACGGCGGATTTCTCTCGCTACGGCGTATTGCTCTCGACGATCGAAAACAGCTCCGGCGCCGCCTTCACCTCGTCGCTGCGCAACAGCATCGAGGTGGCGGGCATGGCGACGATCGCCGCCATCGCGCTCGCCATTCCGGCCGGCTGGGCTGTGTCGCGCACACCTTCGGTCGGCTGGTCGCTATCGATGGTGATCGCCACCTACATGTTGCCGCCGGTGGCGCTCGCCGTGCCGCTCTATATGGGCCTCTCCCATCTCGGATTGCTGAACAACGTCTTCGGCCTCGCCCTCGTCTATCTGACAATTCTCGCGCCCTTCACCACCTGGTTGATGAAATCGGGCTTCGATTCCATCCCGCGCGAGATCGAATCCGCGGCGATGATCGACGGCGCCGGCCTGTTTCAGACACTGCGGATCATCACGCTGCCGCTCGCCGCCCCCGTGATGGCAACGTCGAGCCTCTTTGCCTTCCTGCTTGCCTGGGATGAATTCTTCTATGCGCTGCTTTTCACCTCGGACCAGCGCGCCAAGACGCTGACCGTCGCCATCGCCGATCTCGCCGGCGGCCGCGTTTCCGATTACGGACTGATCGCGACGGCAGGCGTGCTCGCCGCCCTGCCCCCGGTGCTGATCGGTCTTGTCATGCAACGCGCCCTGATTTCGGGGCTCACCAGTGGCGGCGTCAAGGGATGAACATGACAGCAGAAAGACCCCGGCCGGCCGGACTTGCCGCGATCGATCGCGAAATGACCCGCCAGCATGCCGATGCGATCGCCTCCTATGAAGCGGCCCAGCCGATGGCCACGAGGGCCGCCGCTTCGCTGAAGCGGACCGGGCGGCTGTTGCTCATCGGCATGGGCGGTTCGCATGCCGTCAACCGCGCCGTCGAGCCGCTCTATCGTGCCCTCGGCATTGATACCGTCGCCTTGCCGCTGTCCGAGCAGCTCGGCCAGCCGCTGCCGATCGCCGGTAGGACGATCTTCGTCACCTCGCAATCCGGCGAAAGCGCCGAGGTCGTGCGCTGGTTCAACGAAACCGGCGGCACCGAGGAGACCTTCGGCCTGACCCTCGAAGGCAGCTCCTTCCTCGCAAGAACTGCCCCGTCGCTGGTCGGCACCGGCGGCACAGAGCTTGCCTTCGCCGCGACCCGGAGCCTGACGGTAACCTTCGCCCTGCATCTGGCAACCCTCGCCGCCCTCGGCGAAGATCCAAACGCCGCGATTGCCGCCCTCAAAGCGCCGGAAGACCATGACATCGCCGCCGCGCTCACCGCGCTCGAAAATGCCGCGACCATCGTTACGTCAGGCCGCCGGCTGCAGGGTATCGCCGAGGCGCTGGCGCTCGGATTGACGGAACTGTCGCGCCGTCCCTGCTTCTCGCTCGAAGGCGGCCAGCTCCGCCACGGGCCGATGGAAATGCTGGGGCCGGAGATCGGCGTCGTGCTGTTCCGCGGCTTCGACGAGACGGCCGGCCTGGTGACCGCAATGGCGACATCCGCCGTCGAGACCGGCGCCCCCGTCATCCTGTTCGACGCCTCGGACGAAGCGCCGGTCGCCGGCACGGTGACGATCCGCTTTGCCCCGGCAACCGGTCTTGCCTCGATCTTCGCCATGCTGCCGGTCGCCCAGCGGCTGATGATCGCCTTTGCTGACGCCCGCGTGGAGAATGCCGGAACGCCGGTCCGCTCCACCAAGATCACCCGGAGCGAATGAATGCGGCCGCTTGCAGTCATCGGCAACGTCAACATCGACCTGATCCTTGGACCGGCCGCCCCCTGGCCAAAGGCCGGGACGGAAATCATCGTCGATCATGACGAGTTACGGGTTGGCGGAGCCGCCGGCAACAGCGCGCTCGCCTGGCAAGCGCTTGGCGTCGAATTCGAGATCGCCGCCAATATCGGCAGTGACCAGTTCGGCCGCTGGCTGAGCGAAGCCTTCGGCCACCGTTCCGACAAGTGGCCGGTACGTCCTGAGAAAACGACGCTCTCCGTCGGCATCACCCATCCGGACGGCGAGCGCACCTTCTTCACGACAAAAGGCCACCTGCCGCGCTTCAGCCTGGCAGATGTCTTCGCCGTCATCGAGGGTGCTGGGCTGCAGGGCGGCTACGCCCTTCTCTGCGGCTCGTTCCTGACCGATGACCTGACAGCGGATTATGACGCCTTCTTCGACTGGGCCGACAGCCATGGCATCACCGTCGCGCTCGATACCGGCTGGCCGCTCGACGGCTGGACAGACGAGAATTGCGCAGCGACACGCGCATGGCTCTCCCGCAGCGGTATCGCGCTGCTGAACGAGGTCGAATCGACGACACTTGCCGGCATTGCCGATCCGGTCGAGGCGGCCCGTCACATCAGGTCGCATATGCCGGAGGGTGCGATCATCGTCGTCAAGCGCGGCCCGGACGGCGCTCTCGCGATCGGGCCGGACGGCCTGTTGGTTTCGGTGACGGCACCCGTTGTCGAGGTCGTCGATACGATCGGCGCCGGCGATGTCTTCAACGCCGCCTTCCTTGCGGCGCTCGCAAGCGATGAGCCGCTGATTTCTTGCCTGGAGGCGGGAACCGCGGTCGCCTCGCGCGCCATATCCACCCTTCCCCGCAACTATGGCGGCCCGTCATCTCCCGAGGAGCCTGTGCGATGAGCGCGCTCGAAATTCAGAACATCCGCAAGACCTATGGCGACGTCGAGACGCTGAAAGGCATCGACATCTCACTGGAAAGCGGCGAATTCCTGGTGCTACTCGGCTCCTCCGGCTGCGGCAAGTCCACCCTGCTGAACATCATCGCCGGCCTTGCCGAGGCGACGAGCGGCGATGTCAGGATCGGCGGCCGCTCGGTGCTCAGCGTGCATCCGAAGGACCGCGATATCGCCATGGTCTTTCAATCCTACGCGCTCTATCCCAATCTGACGGTGCACCGGAACATCGGCTTCGGCCTGGAAATGCGCAAGGTGCCGGCGCCGGAGCGCGACAGGGCCGTGCGCGACGCCGCAAAGCTCCTGCAGATCGAAAACCTCCTCGACCGCAAGCCGAGCCAACTTTCCGGCGGCCAGCGCCAGCGCGTCGCGATCGGCCGTGCGCTGGTGCGCAAGCCGGAGGTATTCCTTTTCGACGAGCCGCTCTCCAACCTTGACGCCAAACTGCGCATGGAGATGCGCACCGAGATCAAGCGGCTGCATCAGATGCTGAAGACCACGGTCGTCTATGTCACCCATGACCAGATCGAGGCGATGACGCTTGCAAGCCGCATCGCCGTCATGCGCGACGGCCGCATCGAGCAGCTGGGCACGCCGGAGGAGATCTACAACCATCCGGCAACGCTCTATGTCGCGACCTTCGTCGGCGCGCCGCCGATGAACCTGCTGAAGGCGACGGCGCGGGACGGCCGCCTGGCGCTTTCAGGCTCCGATGCGACCCTGCCTCTGCCTGCCCGTTTCCGCGAGACGGCCGGCAATGGCCGCGACCTTATCCTCGGCATTCGTCCCGAGGCGCTTCGCACAGACGGCGCCGGCCCGTCCATCGAGGCAACCCTTGAAGTCGCAGAGCTGACCGGCCCGGAACTCGTCGTCACCGCCCTTGCCGGAAATCAGCGCCTGATGGCCTGCCTGCCGCCCCGCACGCCAATCCGCGACAATGAAAAGCTCACCCTCTTTTTCGACGAGGAAGCAATGCATCTCTTCGACCCGCAAACCGGCCTCAGCTGCGGCCGCTAGAGCATGTCGCGCAAAAGTGTGCAGCGGTTTTGCGACAACGACATGCGTAAAACAAGGACCTAAAGCGCGAGGAGCGAATCTCAAAGATCGCGACGCGCTTTAGCGACGGAACGGCTATCCCCCGGCTGTTCAATTTGCCGCGTCGGTGGGCTTGCGCTGGTAGACGTGAATATAGTCGACAAGCAGGATGGAAGGATTGGGCGTTTCATCGATCGGCCAACCCGAGCCGAGTGCCAAGTTCACCAGCGGATAGAATGGCATGTGGAACTCCTTCGGCGTGTCGAAGCTCCAGATGAACTGACGGTCGAGGTAGAAGCTCGTCTTGTCAGCTTGGATATCGACGCCGTAGGTGTGATATTCGCTGTTCAGAATTCCGTCCTGGACGGTTTGCCAATGGCCACCGGTGGTATTCTGGCCACCCTGGCTCTGACGCCAGATATGAAAGCCCATGCTGAATTCGTAGGGCGCGCGCCCATAATATTCCAGGACGTCGATCTCGGCGGTGTATTTCGACCGGTCGAGCCCGATGAGCCAGAAGGCTGGCCAGACTCCCTTGCCCGGCGGCAGCTTCATCCGTGCTTCGAAATAACCGAATTGCTGCGAGAATCCTTCGCCTTTCGGGTTCACCGACGACAACAGGCCCGAGCGCCAGGTTCCATCGGCCTCCTTGCGCGCTTCGATCTTCAGAATTCCCTGATCGGTGGTAAACGGAAAGCCGGGGGCCGGATCGGTGAAACGGGCATCACCGAAATCGCCGTTCCAGGGCGTATGGGCGATCCAGCGGGAGCTTCTCTCTCCCCAGGCCGAGACGTCGAGACTGTCGAAACTCTCCTCGAACGTTAGCTGATACGCATTGATATTGAGTGGTTGCTGAGCCACGCTGGGCTGGCCGGGCAACGCCCCCAGACCGAGAACGATGAGCAAACCCAGAGCCTTAGAAGATATCCCGTAACGCATTCTGCTCCTCCGAAAACGCCAAACCAATCGTTGGACTACACTTGTCTCGATCAAAAGGTGAGAACTCCGTTTCGTCGCGGCATGAGCCTTTGGACGACGATGGTCTCGATACCGTCGGGCCTTCCGACAACCTGCCACAGCAGCAGCGCGAAGGCCCAGAAGATCGCTACTGCCGCCCCGCCGCAAAGCGCCAGGCTGACGACAAGGTTGAACCCGACAGGCATGGCGGAGAGCATCGGCTCGATCCACAGCAGCAAAGCGATCATCGGCAAGCTCGCGGCCAGAGGCCGTAAAAAGGCATACAACTGAGCGGCAAACGTCGCGCCGATCAGCTGCCGCGTAATGATGAGCGATGCGGCATAGGCGACAAGCACCGCCACGATCCGCGCGCCCAATGCTCCGGCTACCTGAAAATAGACAATGCCCACGATGGTGACCGGAACCCTGACGGCGAACTCGGCAAACATCCGGAGAGCGAGATAGCGGGTTTTGTTCAGGACCATAGCCAATGGCGGCATCATGTTCGTGGGAAGACCGAGCAGACTGACGATGCACAGCCATTGCAGAATCGGCGCCGCGGATGCCCATTTCTCGCCGACGATAATCCGCACGGCCGGCTCGGCAAGAAAAGCCAGCGCGATGAGGATGGGCGCTGCCACGAAGGTGATCGCGTTCGTCGCCTTCAGATAGGCAGCGATCAGATTACGACGGTCATCGACGATCGAGAATGCCGCCATCAGCGGGCGCAATAATGGCCCGACGAAGGTCTGGTATGGAATAGCGGCGATATTGTCGGCGACGCTGAAGGCGCCGAACGTCGACAAGCCGGTAAAGCGCGGCAAAAGCAGCCGGTCCAGTTGCCAGTTGATCGAACTCAACACCTGCGAGACGGTGTTCCAGCTGATCATGTCCTGAAAGTGCTTCCATTCGGAAAGGCTGAACCTCGGTCGCATCGGCGCAAAGACATAGGAGGTGATCGCCGCTGCGGTCGGGCCTGCAACCGCGCCGATCGCCAGTCCCCAATAGCTGCCGGTCGCGACCGCCACCCCGACACCGAATAGCAGCGTCGACCCCTTGGTGATGAGATCGAGTGCGAACTCGCGCTTGAAATCGAACCGCTGCATGAACAGCACCATGCGTGGGCTGATCACACTGCGCATGGCAGGCGCGATGGAGAGCACGGCGACTAGAGAGAAAAGCCGGGAATCGTCATAGATCAGAGCCATCGGCCAGGAGATGATCATCATCAGCGTGCTGATGGCCACGCCTCGAAGCAGGCTGAGGGTAAGGGCCGTGGCAAACATATCGTCCGAAGGCGACGGCTGACGCATCAAGGCCTGCGTCAGCGGCAGGTCCAAAATTGTCTCGACGATGACCAGAACCGAGGTCGCGATGGCAACGAGGCCGAAATCCGCTGGGCTCAAAAGCCTTGCGAGGATCAGGAGGCTGACGAAATCGAGCAGTCGCGCCAGGAATTTTCCGCTGATGGTCCAGATACTCGCCGTCGCCGTCCTCTGGGATACGCTTGACATGATCTATCTTCTATTCCTCGTCGGCGGATTGAGACGGTTTCGGTCGCAGTGGCAAGACAGGCAGCTCCGTCCTTCTCGTCAGCCCGGCCGCCTTCTGAAGACGTCGGCGGATCGGTCGCCATGGGTGGACAGTTGTTGCTCGATGAGGCCGGACAGACGGTCGCGGAACACGGCGGAAGAGAATTTCAGCGAGTGCGCGCGGATTGCATGCGGATCGATATCGTCCTCCACCTCTTCGAACGCCGCCATCGTTTCCAACAGAGCTTCCGTGGTCTGCTGCCCGAAGCGAAACCCGACCTGCGGCGAGGAAACGGTTTCTCTGGCGCCGCCGGCGTCGAAAGCCAGGACCGGCCGCCCCGATGCCATGGCTTCCACCGGAAGAATGCCGAAATCCTCCGTGCCCGGAAACAACAGGGCGCGGCATCGCGACAGGTGGTCGCGCAGAACGTTGAAGGGCTGATGGCCGAGAAACTCAACGGTCGGTCCGGCGATCGACTTCAGATAAGCCAATTGTTCTCCCTCGCCAATCACGACCAGCTTCCGCCCGGCCTCGGTGCAGGCGCGAACGGCAATATCCGGCCGCTTGTAGGTGGTCAGCTGTCCCGCATAGAGATAGAATTCGCCTTTTCCCTTCCCCACCGCAAAATCGTCGGTCGCAACGGGCGGATGGATGACGATGGAGTCCCGGTCGTAGAAGCGGCGGATACGGCTTGCGACATAATCGGAATTGGCGACGAACACATCGACCCGCGAGGACGTCGTCACGTCCCAGGCGCGCAGCATGGGCGCGGTGATCGACATCAATGCGCGACCCACCCAGGGCAGGCCATGCCGGTAGACATGGAACTGATCCCAGATGTAGCGCATCGGCGAGTGGCAGTAGCAGACATGCAGTGCGTCGGCGCGCGTGATGATGCCCTTGGCGGGTCCGGATTCGCTCGACAGCACGAGATCGTAGTCCTGCAGATCGAACTGCTCGAGCGCGAAGGGCATCAGCGGCAGCATCTTGGTATAATGCCGTTGCGCGCCGGGGATCTTCTGTAGGAAGGACGTGCGGATGTTCCGCGTCTTCAGAAAATCGCTGATGCGATCCCGGTTGCAGACGAGGGTGAAGATGTCGGCCTGCGGAAACATGCGGCACAGCTCTTCGACGACTTTCTCGCCGCCGCGCATCGAAACGAGCCAATAATGCACGATGGCGACACGAAGCTGCTTGGTGTCGCTCGCGCCTCCGGCCTCGGCGACACGTCTTTTCGCCATCACCGGCGCATCGCCGAGAAATGCCCTCGCGTCGGGAAGAGAGGTTGTTGCTTTAAGAGTCAACTCAATACTCCTTGTATCGCCACACCGTCTGTCAGCTCGGGAACCGCATTCGTCGAAATCAGGCTTTGGTATTCGGCAAGAAGCGCGTCGCGCCATTCCTCGTGTGTCGAGGCGAGATCCGGCGACAGCCGGAAAGCCCGCTCGCTCATGGCGCGGACCTCATGCCCCGGCATTTGGCTAAATCTCGTCAAAGTATCGGCAAAGGCGCTTTCGTCAGCCGTATCGCAGGCAAGCGCCATGCCGGCTCTTTGCATTTCCTCGGCGAGAAAGGCGCTGCGCGACATGATGACGGGCAGACCGCTCCTGGCCGCTTCGATAGCGACGAGGCCGAACGGCTCGGGATAGCGCGACGGCATCAACAACGCGCGCGCTTTGCGGATGGTCGGGCCGATCTCCGCATGCGACTGCCAGCCGACGGCCCTGACGTGATCTCCCGAAGCTGCGACCAGCGGCATCAGCGGCCCGTCCCCGATCACGCAGAGCTTGACGCCGGCTTTGCGCGTGGCGGCCACGGCGTCCTCTATGCCCTTCTCTTCGTCCAACCGCCCGATGAAGACGAACTCCTCATTGGCCTCCGCCTCGATGCGTTTGATGGATAGCGGAGCGACGGGATTGCGGATCGTCGTCAGTCGTTCGGGCCGATATCCGGCGCCGACGAGAAAGCCAGCCATCTTCTCGTGTAGCAGGATGATCCGGCCGAAGTCGGCCTGATCCTTCAGCAGCCGGAGGATATTGGAGCCGCGGGCAACCCGCCACAATTTGTGCGAATAACTTCTCTTGTCGCAGGCCGTCGCAATGCAGCTTCCGCCGAGCGGGCGTCGAAGGCAGATTTCCTGCGCCTGATAGTCGAAGAAGGCGCCGTTGGGGCAGGCCGTGAAGAAATCATGCGCGTGAACCACGCATCGTCTGGCGACCGGCAGCAACGCCCTGAAAATCGCGGGAGACAGGATCTGGTGCCAGCCATGGACATGGTAGACTGTATTGGCGGTGTCCTTTGCGGCAATCCAGTTCGCGACCATACGGACGGCGGCGCCATTGTGAATGCCGGTCACGAAGGCCTTCGCACGCTCGGCGCTGAGCAGGTCGCGGCTGTTCAGCCCGATCATTGAGACTCCGAGGGCGACAAGCTCCGCATTGGCGGCGTCATCCCCGCAAATATAGGTCACGGGGATGTCGAGCCCCCGAAAAAGCTTGGCCGATAGCACCGCCAGCGCCGTCGCACCGCCTCTGGCCACCGAATAGTCGTCGATGATGACCACGCGATCGATCTTTGTCGTGCCGGGGCCGGGAAAGCGGCCAACGCTTGTGGCAGATCGGAGAACCTCGGGAAGCGATGGGCGCATCACTTCACCGAAACCGCGCCGTTGGCACAGGCCTCCAACGCCTTGCGGTTGAGAATGCGGATCTTGCCCTGCCCCCCGTCAACGATCTTGCTTTCCCGCAGGCGCCGCAGGCATTGATTGACCTTCTCGCGAGACGCCGGCAGCGTTGCGGCCAGGTCATTTTGCGAGATGATCAGTTCGTCCCCGCTGTTTGCCGCATCTTTTCCGTAGACAGCGGAGAGCCGCAGCAGCGTGCTGGCCAGCCTCGATTGCAGGCTCGACGCCGCATTTGCAATGATCCGGAGTTCGAGCTCTGAAATACGCGCCAGCGCCCTGGAGAAGACCTTTTCGCGAAAGCAGGGATCGCTGGCGTACATGTCGCGCAGCAGCCGGCCTTCGAAGAAATGCAATTCGCAGTTGGAACCGGCTCGGTATTCGAGGCTCAATGTCTGCCTGCGCAGAACCTCGAGCTCGCCGATGAGGCCGGATTTCGGAATGATCTCGACGATGAATTCCCTGCCGTCGGGCAGCATCGTGCTGGCGCTGACTACCCCCGAATGTACGCGAGCGAAGGTATCGACGAGGACGCCGGCGCCGGCGATGACCTCGCCGCGCCGGAAACGCCGGACGCTCGACCGGCAGGAAAGAAATTCGTCGTCGATGACGATGCGGCTGTTGAGATGAATGCTGCCGTTAGTCGATATCGCCGCCTTGCCGATGCCGGCCCTGCGATCTGATGCGTGTGTCACCCCATCCATGCGCATAACTCCGAGTACTCGAATAACCATAGGAAATGCTGCACTGCATCATTTATATTGTCTTAATATGGGTGTCAAATAACATCCCCGAGAGACAGCGTAAAGATCAAGTCTACATTTAGTTGTGAAACAAAAATACATCAGCAATTGAAATCAAAATCTCGACGGAATCGAAGATAGATCGTATGATTGAAGACAGGTGCTTATTAAAAAGTCTTCCTGAGTTAAAAATAAGCAATAATAGAAATGGTGACATCAAAAATATAAATGAATACCTGCGGATTATCACCTCGAAGTAGGTTAGATTGGCATTTGCAATGAAAAGAGGCTACCGAGGACTAGTCGGAATTCTCGAATGCCGCTTAGTAGCATAAAGAATTTATTAAGGATTATGACCTTGGTAACAGACAACAAGAGTGCGGCGCAGCAAACATTGAATGGTTCTTAATCGGAATATTTGGAGACCACCGATGACATGGGAAGCACATAGTTTCGAGGCTTGGTCGCGTGTCGGACGGTCCGCAGAAGGCGGCGATCTCCATTCGTCCCGGCCTCGTGCGGCAGGCAGATCGTCGAAGCGCGCGATAGACCTTCTCATCGCGATCATTGCGCTGATCCTGCTTTCCCCGCTTCTGTTAATCGTCGCATTGATCGTCAAGATAAGCGACCGCGGCCCGGTCTTCTATTCCCATACGCGCATCGGCGTCGGCGGAGCACCGTTCGGATGCCTCAAGTTTCGCACGATGAAGACCGATGCGAGTGCTCAGCTTGCCGAATTGCTGCAAAACAACCCGATTGCGCGAAGCGAATGGGAAGCGACACGCAAGCTGAAGGACGATCCGAGGATCACGGCGGTCGGCGAGATTCTGCGGCGGTCGAGCATCGACGAGCTTCCCCAACTGATCAATATCGTGCGTGGCGAAATGAGCCTTGTCGGCCCCCGGCCGATCACCGCCGAGGAATTGCCGCGCTACGGCGAGCATATATGGGCCTACATGGCCGTGCGCCCGGGCCTGACCGGTCACTGGCAGACCAGCGGGCGCAACGATGTCAGTTACGAGTACCGGGTTTCCCTCGACGTTCACTATCTCGACAACTGGTCGCTCGGCCGGGACTTCGTCATCATTGCCAAGACCATTCCCGCTCTGTTTTCGCAACGTGGCTCGTACTGAGCATTCAAGGGGAGAGCTGCCGATCATGCCTGAAATCGGAAGACATGCTGCTCCCTCCGTCCCCTCCAAGCTGCCACTACCTGGTTACTCCGTGATCTCGCCATTTTGGATTAGGACGACATGACCTCCAGCACGATCTTCAGCGGCGTTTCGCCGATACCTCTGGCTGCCGCAGCCCCTGGCGGGAATTCCCCGCTGACCTTGCGGGATATGCTCTTCTTTCTCAGAATGCGCTGGCCGTGGGTTCTGGCGACAACTTTTGCCTTCCTCGCAATGGCCGGGGCCTACGTGCTGACCGCCGAGCCGACTTTCGTTGCCAGCACGCAACTTGTGATCGTCCCCCAGGTGAGCGGCTCTGAAGCGCAGAGGGCTTTCGCGGAAGACGCGTTCATAGAGGGACAGCTGGAGATTGCCAGATCCAGCGATGTCGTCGGTGGAACGGTAAGGGCACTTGGTCTCGATACCGATCCCGACTTTGTCGATCAGACGCCTTCGCTGCAGGATAGGGCAAAGAACTGGTTGATGGGGATTTCTTCTGAACCGGATACGGAATCGCAGCAAGCAGCAGGCACAGGGCCGCGTGAAGCACAACCGCACGCGGAGGACGAGCGGATCCAGGATCGGGCGATCGCCACGCTGCTGAACATGATAGGAATACGCCGGGTCGGGAGTTCGACGATCATCGAG
This sequence comes from Rhizobium beringeri, assembly GCF_004306515.1. Classification (NCBI taxonomy): domain Bacteria; kingdom Pseudomonadati; phylum Pseudomonadota; class Alphaproteobacteria; order Hyphomicrobiales; family Rhizobiaceae; genus Rhizobium; species Rhizobium beringeri. The sequence continues at coordinate 3,381,512 of NZ_SILG01000001.1, forward strand.
ATCTCGGCTGCTGCGTCGACCCCTCAAAGGGCCGTCGACATCGCCGATATGCTCGCTAGGCAATATATCCAGAAGAATATCGCGATGAAGGCCAGTGCTTCCCGGCAATATAGCGAATGGCTGGAAAGATTCGTAAGCGAGCAGCAGCGTGGACTGGCCGAGGCCGCCAGCGCCCTGGCCAGCTTCACCAGCAACCCGCGCGATCAGTTCAAGCTTGCGGAGCTGCAGAGTGCAACGGATGCCCGCCGCAGCCTCTATGAAAATACCTTGAACCAGCTGACGGAAGCCCGGCAGCGCATCACCTACCCGGTGTCCGATGCCACGATCGTCTCGCGGGCCACGCTGCCTCTTTCGAAGGCCAGACCGCGCAGCACGCTCATCATCGCCTTTGCGGCGGCGGTTGGTCTTGGCGTCGGCTTGGCACTCGCCATGATAAGGCACGTCGGCGATCGCCGGATCGTCCGCCCCCATCAGATCGCGGAAGCCAGTGGGCTGCCCTTTGTCACTTTGCTGGGGACATCGAGGAGGACCCACATGGGTCACCCTGCGCGTTTTCTCCCCGCCGGTACCGGCAGCAGCAGCACAGCCGCCTATCCTGTTATTCCGGGCATGGCGGAACTGAGCGCGACGGTTGTCGGCCTTCGACGCAAACGCCGGGTCGTCATTGGAATCGTCGCCGTTGATCCCGGCAGCGGAGCCTCGACCATTGCACGCGAACTTGCAGTGCTGTCATCGATATCAGGGGCTCACACGCTGCTGATCGATGCGGCTGCGCAGAAGTCGTCACTCAGCAATTCGATCGCGCCCCATAGTTCCACAGGCCTCGTCGATGTTCTCGACAATGGCGAACTGATCCAGACGGCGGCATTGCCCCTCACCCCGACACTGAAATTCCTTCCCCTCGGCAAGATCGAAGTCGTGACGCCGGCCATTCGCCTCAGTTCCCGCCGTACGCAGTTGAGCTTCGCCGACCTGAAAAAGGAGTTCGACGCCATATTCATCGACATCTCCGCATTCTCTGCTTCGCCGGATGCCAATGCGATCGCGCCGGAACTGGACGGTGTCCTCGTGGTCACCTCGCACGGACGCACCTCGATTGACGATACCATGCGCGTCATCGACACCCTGCGGAATGTCGGCGCGGAGATCCTCGGCGCAGTCATTAACCATGCACCGGAAAGAATGCACTCATGACCTCGCCTTCGGCAGAAGCAACCAGACAGGACGGCCCGATCAGGCCGGCGCCTGTTCCTTGCGGCGCTGAAGCCATGGCTGAGCGCGCGAAGCGCCCGTTGCGAATGGCCGTGGGGATTGCTTCGGCAGGCCGCCCCTCGATACTGCGGGAGACGGTCGATTATCTCACCACCCTGCCGGACCAGCCGGAGCGGCTGATCGTCTGCGTGCCCGCGATCGACGACGCCGCCGGGCTCGCCGACCGCCTTGATGTGGAAGTCATCGTCGGCAGCCGCGGCCTGACCTCTCAGCGCAACAGGATCATCCAGGCCGCCGCCGCCGATACGGATGTTCTGATCTTCCTGGATGACGACTTCATTCCCGCCGCGACCTTCCTGTCGCGGATGGCAGCTGTCTTTGCGGCAAACCCCGACGTGGCGATCGCCACCGGTGAAGTTCTGGCCGATGGCATCCTCGACGGTGGCCTCAGCATGTCAAACGCCCTGCAGGTTCTTGAAACTGCGGCCGAAGGGGCCGAGCAGGTGACGGAAATCTATAACGCCTATGGATGCAACATGGCGGTTCGCCTTTCACCCATTCTCGAGCACGCGCTGGCCTTTGATGAGCAACTGCCGCTCTACGGCTGGCTCGAGGACGTCGATTTCAGCCGGTCCATCGCCCGCTACGGCAGGTCGGTGCGGGTCGAAGGCGCCCGCGGCGTCCATCTCGGCGTCAAATCCGGGCGCCAGCCCGGTCGGAGACTCGGCTATTCGCAGGTTGCCAATCCTGTCTACCTGATCCGGAAGGGCACGATGTCGAAGGGCCGCGCCATTGCACAGATCGGCCGTAACATCCTGGCGAATACGCGGGGCCTATTGTTCAATGATCGCTTGATCGACCGCTGGGGACGTTTGAACGGCAATTTGTTGGCGCTGTCCGATCTTCTTGTCGGCCGCGCCTCTCCGTCCCGCATTCTCGAATTCGGCAATCCCTTGCCGCGCGAGATGCCTTCGCCGTCGATCGCAACGAAACGGAGATAGCAGACAATGCAGCGCACATCCTTGTCCGATCGCCTCATCTCCGCCGCCCTTGCCTTGCTGGTATTTTCCTGCGTGACCGGCTGGAGCGTCGCCCATGCGGAAAACTATACCCTCGTGCCGGAAGATCAGGTGAGACTGCGGGTCGTCGAATGGCGATCTTCGGATTCCCGCTATGCCAGCTGGGAAGCACTTGGCGGGACATATACAGTCGATGATGCCGGCAATCTGGCAATCCCGATCGCCGGCCAGGTGCAGGCGATCGGGAAGACGACGGAACAGGTTTCCGATGCGATCGCCACTGCGCTCGCCGAAAAGGCGGAACTGCCGGGAAAGCCGTTCATCGCCTTGGAAATTGCCCAGCATGCGCCGATCTTCGTAACCGGGACCGTGCAGACCCCCGGGCGTTATGCTTTTGAAGCCGATATGACGGTCATGAAGGCCGTCAGCATCGCCGGCGGCTTCCTTCGCGAGCGCGAGGAGAATACCGTCTTCGAGCGCGACCGGATCCAGGCTGCCGGCGCCTATCGAACGGCCATTCTCAACCGGCGCGATCTTCTGATGCGTCAGGCGCGGTTGCGAGCCGAGATCGCCGGCGAACAGAGTTTCGAGATCCCTGCCGAGCTTGCCGGAACGCCCGATGTAGACAAGCTGAAGGCGCAGGAATTGAACCTGATGCGGCTGCGACGTGTCGATATCGAAAGCCAGATCGATGCGGCGAGCGACCTCACCCGTCTCTACGGCCAGCAGGTCCAGTCGCTCGAGGCCAAGATCAATTCGCAAAAGCGGCAGATCGAGCTCGCGCAAAAGGAACTGGATAATGTCAACAGCCTGGTGAGCAAGGGCCTGGTCAGCAATTCCCGTCAGGTCTCGGTCGACCGCGGGGTCGCGGATGCACAAGGCACCCTGATCGATCTCGAAGTCGCCCTGACCACGGCTCGCCAGGGGCTCAGCGAAGCCGATCGTTCAAAGATCAATATCGTCAACCGGCAGAACAGTGAAAACCAGGAACTGCTGAACCAGGTCAATCTCGCGATCGGCAGGGCGGCAATCGACATCCAGGTGGCCCAGCTTCTGGGCGAGCAGGCTGGCTACAGCGCGCAGCTCGCCCAGATGAATACGGAAACGCCGGGTCTTGGCAGAGCGCAAAAGAACTACAGGATCGTGCGTCGCAACGAAGACGGGACTTATCGCAACATCGAGGCGGACGAGACGACCACCTTGCGGCCGCATGATGTCGTCGAAATCGGCATCGATACGGACCTTCAGACGCCGTCGCCTCCGCTGCAGTTGCAGTCCGCGCCGCAGCAGCAAAGCTCGACCGTCCCGCTGTCGAATGTGGCAGGCGATAATCAGGCGGCTCCCGGCTGGATATCCCAGACGGGATCGAATTAGGGGGCGGTTGTGACCATCGACGACAGCTGGCGACTTCCGCCTCAAGCATCGCGCCGAAAGGCGGATGCCGGTCTTCGGCAAAACCGATGCCTCCGCCGCTCGCCGTCCGGATCGGGATCTGAAGCATGTCGATAGAACCGATCGGTTTCATCGTTCTGCTGCTTGGCCTGCTCGGCATGGTCAACGGCGCGCGTTTTGCGATCGCGACCCTTTGCCTCTCGACGTTGCTGGGGGCCGCTGCGGCTCTCCAATTGCCCGCGCTCGGCGGCAGCAGCATCCAGCCAAGCCATCTTCTCGTGCTTTTTCTCGTGGCCGCCGCCCTGCTGCGCCCGGCTCAAACACAGGCCATGCTGGCCAGCATGGCCTATCCGGGTCCCGGTTTCTGGTTTGCCGCCTACATCCTGTTTTCCGTGGCATCGTCTTTCTTTTTGCCCCGCATCTTTGCAGGCGCGACCCTCGTCTACTCCTCTGCACGAGACGCCACGGGCATGATGTCGACGGTGGCCGCTCCCCTGTCGCCGGGTTCGTCCAATCTCAGCCAGTCCGTCTATCTGCTCGGCGATCTCGCCTGCTTTGCCGTTATCTCGGGGCTTACCAGGCTCGGATATGCCCGTTTCATCGCACTGCAGTTGATCGTGGCCTCGATTGCATGTTTTGCCCTGGCGTTGATTGATATCGGAACGTTCCTGACCGACCAGTCCTACCTGCTCGATGTCATCAGAAATGCGAATTATACGATGCATACGGCCGAGACGATCAGTGGCTTCAAACGCATCGTCGGTCCGTTCCCTGAAGCAAGCACTTATGGCGCGGTCGCATTGGCCTATTTTTCCTTCACGCTCATGCTTTGGCTGGAGCGCGTCCAAAGCCGTATGGCCGGACTTGCAACGCTTTTCATCGGCCCGACGATCGTCCTTTGCACGTCGACAACCGCCTATATCGCCGGCATCTTCGTTGTCTGCATGTTCGTGCTGTATTGCTTGAAACGACTGATCGGCGGCCCGGCCACGACCCCGCACGTGACACTCCTCGTGATCACGCTGTTCTTGATTCCCTGCGGGATCGTCGCGCTAAGCCTTGTCCCCGATGCGTGGGATTCCATCGCCGGCCTGGTGAACACCACCTTGTCGGACAAACTTCAATCGCAATCCGGCGAAGAGCGCACTGCCTGGAACACGCTGGCATTGATCGCATTCGTCGATACAGCCACCTTCGGCGCCGGACTCGGCACGGTTAGAGCCTCGAGCTTCATCGCTGCATTGCTCTCCAATGTCGGATTGACCGGCACTCTTCTCTTCGCCGCCTTCCTGTACAGCCTTGTGAGAGCCTCCGGCCGGCGCATGTCAGGCGATCGGGAGATGCGCGCGATCGGAAACGCTGCGGTTATGGCATCCATCGCGCAGGTCGCCTCGGCGGCGATATCGGGAAGCGGTACCGATCTCGGCTTGCTGTTCAGCACCACAGCAGGTCTGGCGGCCGGCTGCCTGGCAGCAACCAATATCTCGCCACGGCGCGCAAACCGATCGCTTGCCAACCGATCCCCATTGGAGACATCGACATCTCTGCCGAGAGCGCCGATGTTTTCAACACGATGAGGCCCGCTGTGAAGCTCAGCCATCGCGCGGGATGGCGATCTCGTCAAGCCATCGGCGTGTCGGCACCGGGTCGACGTCGGCTGGCCGCGCCGCGTCTTTCAAGGATCGCCTGTAAAAGTGGCCTGTCGGACGAACGCGGTCCTGCAAGGTCATCCGCGCAAGGATATGCTGCAGGTTCTATGTCAACATTAGCCTTGCGGGCGCTCACTGGTGGTCGCGACGCTATCTGCGACGGAATTGTTTTCCCGCAGCCTGGCACTGCGCCGCAAAAGCCCCGACAGGAACGCGCCTGCCAGATAGCCGATTTCCATGAGCGCGAGGATGGCGATACCGGAGAGCGTGGCCGCGATCACCGAAGACCCGTCGGCAAAAGCCACGCTGCCGAAGCCGATTGCCACGAGGAATGCAAAAATTGCGAAAGCCCAGGCGCGGATGGAAGCCCCGGCAGCGATCGAAATCACGGCTGCCACGAGTGTGGTGATCAGCATGACAATCCCCCTTCCCTCTGCATTCCGACAAGGGTCCCGGCACCAATCGTCGTACCGCGAAACAAGATGTCGAAACACAGCCCTGTCACAGGCAAGGCACTCTCCATGGCGAATATCTCAACAATGAAACACACAAAAGCCGCCGGCAGCCAGACACCGATTCAGCACCACCGGTCTGGACGCCGGCTATATATACCGAACAGGGCCTTCATATGACAGAGCCGTCAGCGCAATTCACAACTGTTCCCTCGACTGGAAAGACAATGCCGATTCATTTGTATTGCGGACAATCGGAAGGGTGATGACATGAACAATCAGTGCGTCGTCTACGTCACGGATGTCGAGTATTCATTTCCGACTATTCTCTCGGCGCTTCAGGCTCGCAAATTCGCAAGCCCCGCGACCGATGTCTGCGTCCTCATGTCGGAACATCTCGATAATTTCGAAGAGCTGAAAGCCTTGCTTGCGAGGAGCAGTGTCATACTGAGCGATGCGACCGAAGCGCTGCAGGACTCGCTCGGCAAACTCGACAGTTCGCATTTCCAGGGACGCATCAGCGTCAGCACGATGGCCAAGCTGGTCCTTTGCGAAATCCTGCCTGACAACTATACCCAGATCATCTACCTCGATGGAGATACCCAGATCGTCAGCGATCTCGGTGCGTTCGAAAGTGCCACTGTGCCCGAGGGCCGGTTTTTCGCAGCGCGCGATTATACGGCGATCCATGACTTCCTCGACACTGGAAACAGCAGCCACTATTTCAACGCGGGGGTCCTGAAATTCCATCGCACCGGCTGGATCGGGCAGGAGGCGCTTGAGCTTTTTGCTAGAAATCCCGAGGCCTGCGAGGGCAAACATGATCAGGGCGCATTGAATTATGTCTGCGGTTCATCGCTCATCCTCGTATCGAACCGGTGGAACTTTCCCAAACAGTTCCTTCATCTGGTGAACATGTCCTCCTTGTCGATCGTCCATTATATGGCGCATCCGAAGCCGTGGCACGGAACCTTCTTTCCATGGACCGATAAAGAAAGCCAGGTCTACGTCGACCTGCGCAAAGCACATCCGATTTACAACTCGCTGTATCGCGGAATAAGCTTCGACCGTAAGATGCTGTATAAATACAGGTCGATACGGGCACGCATCGAACACGCAATTGAGAAAGACGGATCCAATCCTCGGGTCCAGAGCCTGCTGGTTGGCGATTACGCAGTATGATGATGTATGGTTGGTCCGACCTGAATGTCCGCGTGACTGAACTCAGCGTCACCGGTCGAGCCGTGGATTTGCAGACGGAAGCGCAAGTATTCATCCATTCATTCCAGGAATGGATAATGTTCAGGACAGAATATGAGTTATAGGGCTTCCGCCGCCAGTATCTCGCATTACGTGAAAGCCCGCCTGCGCCGGTCGCTCAAGGCTCGGCAGGTTCGCTATGAGCTGCTGCGCAGCGGGCTCAAGCAGGCGCGCCACGTCGTCATCTGCGTCATCCGCGACGAAGGGCACCGGCTGGCCTTCTTCCTGCAGTATTATCGTGATCTCGGCTTCGAGCACTTCATCTGCATCGACAACGGCTCGACCGACGGCACGGCCGAGTTGCTATCCAGCTTCGACGATGTCTCTCTTCTTTCGGCTCATGGGTCCTACAAGGCGGCGAGATTCGGAAACGACTGGATCAACGAAGTCATCAACCGGCACTGCCGGGAGAAGTGGGTCCTGTACGTTGATGCAGATGAATTTCTGGTCTATCCCCATTGCGACACCCGGCCGATCGATCAATTGACCGCCTATATCGAATCCATGGGCGGCCACTCCCTCCGCTCGGTCATGATCGACATGTACAGCCCGCATCCCGTTCTTGAAAACATCTGCGAACCCGGTCGCAACCCGCTCGAGGTCTGCAATCTCTTCGACCGATCCGGCTATGTCGCGCATTTCGACGAACGCAACTGGACAATATGGATCAAGGGCGGCGTTCGCGGGCGGGTCTATTTCCACGACCGGCTCTGGGACGGCCCCGCGCTTAACAAGATACCTCTCGTCTATGTCCAGGGTGAACGTCTGTTTCTCAAATCATCGCATCAGGTCTGGCCACTCTCCCTGAATTTGGGCGACATGCGCGGAGCGCTCGGCGTATCCGGCGCCCTTCTGCATTTCAAGTTCCTGTCGACCTTCGTGCACAAGGTTGCCGATGCGGCACACCTGTCCCAACATACGGAAGAATACACCGTATATTCCTCAGGCAAGGACATGGATGACTTCGTCTATGACGATACGGGCACCTACCGAAGCTGGAAGGACCTGTCCGATCACGGGCTCATACAGGGTGAAGGGTGGAAATACTGGAGGAATGCTTCCGAGAACGAAATCTAGAGCATGTCGCGCAAAATTGCGCAGCGGTTTGGGCACAACGTCCACGAAGATAAGGGGGTAAAACGCCAATCTGGTCTTTCAGCCCTGCTTCGTCCGATTATCAACTCCCACAGCCATTCAAACACAAAGGCTTTCTGCTCTTTCGTTTTTATCGCCGTGACGTCTCAAGCGAGGGACGTCACACCCTCAGCGTAGGCCTCCAGCGCCTTCCGATTGAGAATGCGGATTTTGCCCTGCGTCCCGTCGACCACTTTGCTCTCGCGCAAACGCCGCAGGCATTGGTTGACCTTCTCACGTGACGCCGGCAGCGTCGCGGCCAAGTCATGTTGGGAGATGATCAGCTCGTCACCGCTATTCTGCGCATCCATCCTGTACAAGGCAGAAAGACGCAGCAGCGTCCGGGCCAGTCTCTGCCTTAGACTCGATCCGGCATTGGAAATGATCCGCAGCTCGAGTTCGGAAACACGCGCCAGTGCCTTCGACAGGATCTTCACCTGAAATTGCGGATCGTTCGCACACAAGTCCCGCAGCAACCGACCGTCGAAGTAATGCAGTTCGCAGTCCGAGGAGGCTCGATATTCCAGGCTGAGAGACTGCTTGCGCAGCACCTCCAATTCGCCGATCAAGCCACCTTTAGGAATGAATTCGACGATGAACTCTCGTCCATCGGCAAGCGGAGTGCTTGCGCTCACCATCCCGCGCTGTACGCGGGCGAACATGTCGATGAGGACACCGGCGCTGGCAATAACCTCACCGCGGCGAAACTTTCGAATACTTGAGCGGCAAAACGGAAACTCGTGATCCAAATCGGCCCGGCCGCCGTAAACAATACCTAAAGGCGCGCAAGTAACCGCTTCGCCTATTCGCGCCGCGCTTCCTCTAGTCCTGTTGTCTCTGATGCTAATCGCCCCGTCCATACGCGCAACTCCACGCAGACTAATTGATTTACTGTCTTGAGCGACATTCGTAATGCGTTAAATTATAAAGTCAAACAGTAATAAAATAAAAATCTCGTGTTTAAACTATACATAATTATGACGACTCCTCACATTTATATATAATAAAATTCATATTGAATTCTATCCAAAGAAAATCCTTGAAGCTGCGCGACGGTTTTTATACAATTTGTGACAGTTGCCAATCCGTAGAATAAGTTAACAATTGTAAGAGTAATATAAGAATATAAAATAAATATGAATGACGCCTCCGTTATATATTTCAATAACAAATGTAATATTTAAATAGTCAAAAGAATTTCTTCAGAGTATAAAGAATTTATTGAAGATTATGACCTCGGTCACAGACATCAAACTTGCGTTAAAACAAGCTTTGGCTGTTATTTCTGGGGTTCGTCTAACGGAGACGCGGATGGCGGGAAAAAATCAGGGCGTCAACCCAACCAAACCTTGGCGGGATTTCGTCAGGGTTCGACAGGAAAGGCGTCCATTCAATTCGTCACAATCCCATAGGATCAGCAGAATTCTGAAGCGTGCATTGGACATCATCATTGCGGCAAGTGTCTTATTCCTTCTGTCGCCGCTCCTTCTGTCGGTGGCAGTCATCATAACGCTAAGTGATTGGGGGCCTGTATTCAATTCCCATCGTCGGCTCGGTCATAAGGGAAAAGAGTTTGGTTGCCTCGAGTTTCGTACGACAAGAGCCGACGCAACGGCCAAAGCGCAGGTCACTGTCGTCGGCGATATTTTGAGACGATCGAGCCTCGCCAGGCTTCCGCAAATGATCAACGTGTTGCTGGGTCAAATGAGCCTCGTCGGGCCCTGCGCCATTACCAAAGAAGAGCTGCCGCGTTACGGTGAACATGCTTACGCCTACATGGCCGTCCGTCCCGGCCTGACTGGCCATTGGCAGTCCAGCGGGCGCAACGACGTCAGCTATCAGAATAGAGTTTCCCTCGACGTCGAGTATTTGTCCAAATGGACGCTCGCGCTGGATTTCGCGATAATGGCAAAAACACTCTCCGCCCTGCTGTCCCGGCAGGCCCTACTGCCCAAGGTGGACTCCTAAGGCATGTCGCGCAGAATGCGCAGCGGTTCTGCGATAACAACATGCGTTGGAAATAAAGATCTAAAGCGTGAGGAGTGAATCTGAAAGATTGCGCCGCGCTTTAGACATCCTGACATAGCGCAAACACAGAGCATCCTGCCGCCTCAGTCATTATCCATGAGGACGCTTGCCTGTGACATGGGAGCGATCGGCGATGGAGTTCTTTTTCCGGCGCTTTTGAATATGCCCCCACCACGAGAAGGCGAATAGACCCGCCAGATAGCATATCTCCATCAACACAAGCACTTCGAGGCAAGAAACGATCGCTTCCGTCAAGGAGGAGCCTTTCAGCAGGGTCACGGCGCCCAAGGCCGCGACCACCAGAAATGCGAAGGTTGCAAAGGCCCAAGCGCGAATGGTTGCTCCGGCGGCGATGGAGACGGCAACCACGATGAGCGTGCTGTTCAGCATTATTCTGTTCCTCTCTTCACACCTCCTTCAAGCCACCGTCAGCCCTCAATGACATGACAAAACCCAAAGTCAGAACGAAGTCCGATCAAAGTATTTTATCCATTACGGTTAAAATAATGCTAACACCCGCCCAATAACTCGGCTGAGCCACGCCGGAGAATATTCGGCTATTCATCCAACAAGGCCACTCCATCGTCAAAAACCAAGAAATTCATGGATATAGCGGCTGGAAAGATTTAGGCATCGAAGGCTTATACAGAAGCCGGGGATGCGGTTACGGCATTCTCTCGCCGAACTGAATATTCATTTTTTCCGAAAAAATAAGTTTAGTCACGGGCCCTGGATGAGCGCATATGCGCTCGCCACGGTCGGGGTTACGCTTTCCCGGCAAGCATGTGACATCGACGGTATCAGGGTTGGGTAACAGCCTACGCAGAACTCGGCCCCCTATGACGGACCCGGATGTTCATCAGTGGTGATGGGTCAGGCAACAACGAAACAGGGCTCGCGATGGCGAGCCCTGCTGACCTCTTTGTCGGTTAAGCACCTGCGATGGAATTGCCAGCCTCGAGGCCGGTATCGACGGACAAGCCTATTTCGAGATTGCACCGGCCAATTGCCGTTTTGCGCCGCGTTGGAGCCTGAAGTTTTCCAGCCAGGTGACTTGCTTCCTCAATTTCAGCGCTGGCTTTTCGATGAATCTCCACGAGAAGGCGGCAAAGCAAGTGGCAATGATGCTGCAGACAATGCCGTTCAGCCACCAGTTATGCGCCCAAGGCCCGAGCGCTACGAACGCCTGTTGGATCGGATAGCCATAGAGGAAGACGCCGTAGGAGTAGTCGGCTCCACGCAGGACGCCAAGCTTGCGGGGCGAGGTGAGACCAAGGAAGACGGTGACATATCCCATGGCCGGAATGGCAACGAAGTCCCCAAAGGAGGTGAACCAATAGGCCCACAATATGAATGCCACCGAGGCGAGGAAAATTCGGATATCCCAAAGAACCTTGTCCTTGTAGAGATAGAAGGTCACCCCCACAAGAAAAGCACAAATGAGCAGATTGCCCGACGCAGTCGTCGGCATATTCGCCCAATCACTTTCATGTTTCCAATATCTTGCGATACCGAAGCTTATGATCAAGGCCGGCGTTGCGATAAGGGCAATCACCCGCCGCCTGACGACGCCGAGCAAGAAGAGGGCGGCGATCACCGCATAGCACTCAAGCTCGAAGGGCACCGTCCAGAGCTGCCCGTTCACCATCGCGGCATCAGGATTATCCAGGAATACCCCGGGAAGATTGAAGTGAATGTGCCCTGTGACATTCATCAGATATGTAAAAAACTGAGGATCGGTGAAATAGTCACGCAGGTCATACTCTGTATAGATCGCTCCGAGTATAAAGGCAGCCAGCAATACCTCAACCGCAAGAGCAGGGTAGATGCGGATAAATCGGTTACCGAGAAAGGAGATCAATGTCTTCGATCGTTCAAGACTGCCAGCCACCAAGAACCCGCTCAGGACAAAGAACATCGGCAGCACTGACTTGATAACAGGGCGGAAGGGTGACTCCCAGAGAAACAGGTCATCGCCGTACGTGACGCGGGCTGTATGTATCCAAAGCACTGAAAAGGCTAACAGTAATCGCATATAATCGAATCCTGTCGGTCGCCCGTTCGCTTGATCAAGCTTTTCGCCGAGAAACATCTGTGCCCCTTTCAGAAGTATTGACTCGATTTGGAATGGCAAGCCGTTGCCGCAGAGCAGCGGTGGCATCATTGCCGGATCGGAGCCGCGTGTCAGTGACCACAGGTACATCAGGTAAAAATTGAACGAGAGAGCACCCTCTCCCGAAGACGCATCTCTGACCATCAACCCATGGCCCCTGTGCTTCCCGAGGGGCCTTGCGACGGTCGGAGTTGGAATCCAGGTAATCGGGCGGCGGATTGGATGAGGAGACTATGAAATTTCTGGCTACCCTATTTTGTCTTGTTCTCGCCTTTATCGGATTAGGGTTGATCGGAGGCGGCGCCTGGCTGCTGCGCCTCGGCGGCTCGCCCTATTACGCGATCGTTGGGCTTTCTTATGTGGTTGGCGCGTTTCTGCTGTGGCGCCGGAAGATGTCAGGCAGCCTCATCGTCCTGCTTGTCGCTGTTTTCACCCTTCCCTGGGCGTTATGGGAGTCGGGTCTTAATTTTTGGGCGCTTTTTGCCCGCTTGATGTCCCCCATCGCGCTGGCAGGCTTTGCGCTTCTCTTTGCGCCGTCGCGTTCCCCGAGCGCCAACCGGAAGGTCTTTTATGCCGCCGCCTTGGTGACAGCTCTCATCTTTGTCGCGGGTTTTGGTCTTAGCCTCGTACCACACGGCGTCATCCGCCCCTCAGCCGACATTACCGCCTACAAGACGGCCAAGGGTGACAACGCTCCCTCCGACTGGACATCCTATGGCCGCACCACGGCAGGAGATCGTTATTCCCCATTCGATCAGATCAACCGCGGCAACGTGTCCAAGCTCGATCTTGCCTGGACATATCGCACCGGAAAAAGCGATGGCGCCGATCAGAACACGCCTCTGCAGATCGGCGATACGGTCTACACCTGCACGCCGACAGATGTGATCGCAGCGCTCGATGCAGATACCGGCAAACCCCGCTGGGCCTTCGATCCCAAAGCGACGGCGCCTTACTGGCAACGCTGCCGCGGTCTCGGTTACTACAAGATGCCAAAGGAGACCCAGTCCGCCGATGGTCTCTGTAACGAGCGTTTGGTGCAGACGACGATTGATGCCCGTCTCCTGGAGATCGACAGTAAGACCGGCGCACTTTGCAAAGGCTTCGGAGACAATGGCACCGTGCAGCTTTCCCAGGGCATGGGCGAAGTCAAGACAGGCTATTACTTCCAGACATCGGCGCCGCTGATTGCCCGCAACCTGATCGTCGTCGGAGGCTGGGTCACGGACAATCAGGAGGTCGGCGAGCCCTCGGGCGTCATCCGCGCGTTCAACGTGGTCACCGGCGAGCTCGAATGGGCATGGGATCTTGGCAACCCTGAGATCACCAAACTCCCGCCGGAGGGCCAGACTTATACGCGGGCCACCCCCAACATGTGGACGACGGCCGCATTCGACGACAAGCTCGGTCTCATCTATGCACCGCTCGGCAATACCACGCCAGATTATTACGGCGTCAATCGTCCTGCTTTCGCCGATCAGTACAACGCGACATTGGTGGCGCTCGATGTGACGACGGGTCGCGAGAAATGGAAATTCCAGACCGTGCATCACGATATCTGGGATTATGATCTGCCGGCCCAACCGGTCCTGATCGACCTGCCTGACGGCAACGGCGCCACCCTGCCTGCTCTGCTGCAGACCACCAAACGCGGGCAGCTTTTTCTCCTCGACCGCCGGACCGGCACACCGCTTGCCGAAGTTCAGGAGAAGCCGGTCCCGCAGGAAGGCGGCGCACCGGAAGAGAAACTCTCCCCGACGCAGCCCTACTCGGTCGGCATGCCGACAATCGGCGCGGAGCGCGTGACGGAGCAGACGGCCTGGGGCCTGACGATGTTCGATCAGCTGGCATGCCGCATCGCATTCCGCAAGATGCGCTACGACGGCGATTTCACCCCGATCGGCACGCAGTATGCGATCCAGCAGCCGGGAAATCTGGGCGGCCTCAATTGGGGAAGCGTATCGGTCGATCTGCCCAACAACCGCGTCTTCATGAACGATATCCGCGTGCCCAGTCTCTTTGCACTCATTCCGCGCGAGGAGTATGTCGACTTTGCCCTCACCACGACCGCGCACGGCCCCTCGGCACCGCAACGAGGCACACCTTACGCCATGGCCACCGAAATGTGGACCTCGCGGCTCCGCGTTCCCTGCACGCAGCCGCCCTTCGGTACCGTCACCGCAGTGGATCTGAGCACCCGCAAGATCGCATGGCAGGTTCCAGCCGGCACCGCCGAAGAACTCGGGCCGTTTAAGATCAAAACCAAGCTGCCTATGCCGATGGGTCTGCCGAGCTACGCCGGCACGTCCGCGACCGCGGGCGGCGTCGTCTTTTTCGCTGGCTTCCAGGATTATTATATCCGCGCCTATGACGCCGAGAACGGTACCGAGCTCTGGAAATATCCCCTGCCGGTCGGCTCGAGCGCGACGCCCATGACCTATGTCTCGCCAAAAACAGGTAAGCAATATGTCCTGATATCGGTTGGCGGCGCACCCTATTCGAAGGATATCGGAGACTACGTCCTTGCCTTCTCGCTGAAAGACAGAGATTAGCCGCGGGTATCGCGTAAGCTTCACCGACTATCTTCAAGTTCAGGGACCGCTTCTCAGGCAACGGAATCAGATTTGGCGGCGTTGCCGGTCACACTGTGTTATTTTGATCCTAAGAAGAACTGGGGCTACGAGCGTGACGCGAAAACTGGCGGCGATCCTGGTCGCAGATGTGGTCGGCTACAGCCGTCTCGCCGGTGCGGACGAAGATCGCATCTTGGCGCGGCTGAGAACGCTGCGCAGCGATCTGGTCGATCCGACCATCGCCGTGCACAATGGCCGCGTGGTCAAGCGAACAGGAGACGGAAGCCTCATCGAGTTTCGCAGCGTCGTGGACGCCGTGCGCTGCGCGATCGAGGTTCAGACTGCCATGGTCGAGCGCAATGTCGGCGTGTCCCCCGAGCATCGCATCGAGTTCCGGGTGGGGATCCATCTGGGGGATGTGGTAGAGGAGAGTGACGGCGACTTGATGGGCGACGGCGTCAATATCGCCGCGCGGTTGGAGGGAATTGCCAAGCCCGGCGCCATCTGTCTCTCCGAAGACGCCTACCGGCAAGTGAAAGCGCGGTTTGATTTTGCCGTGACCGACCTCGGCCAAATCCAGCTCAAGAATATCGCTGAGCCAATGCGGGTTTATTCGCTTCAGATCGGAACGCCGCAGCCGAACCCCGCACGACAAGCGCAGCCGGCCGCAACGAAAATGCCTTCGGCTGCCGCCGTTCCCGATAAACCCTCCATCGCCGTACTGGCGTTCAACAACATGAGCGGCGACGCCGAACAGGAATATTTCTCCGACGGTATCAGCGAGGACATCATCACCGACCTCTCGAAGCTGTCCGAGTTGCACGTCATCGCCCGCAACTCATCCTTCGTCTACAAGAATGTAACAGCCTCCGTGCCTGAGATGGCCAAGGCGCTCGGCGTCCGCTATGTCCTCGAGGGCAGCGTGCGCAAGGCCGGCAACCGCGTGCGTGTCACGGCCCAATTGATCGACGCCAGCAACGGCGGACACATCTGGGCCAGCCGCTTCGATCGCGACCTCACCGACATTTTTGCGGTTCAGGATGAGCTCACGCAAGAGATCGTGGCCGCGCTCAGGCTGAACCTCACACATG
The DNA here is from genome assembly GCF_004306515.1 of Rhizobium beringeri. NCBI lineage: Bacteria > Pseudomonadati > Pseudomonadota > Alphaproteobacteria > Hyphomicrobiales > Rhizobiaceae > Rhizobium > Rhizobium beringeri. The sequence goes on from NZ_SILG01000001.1 coordinate 3,397,435, forward strand.
GCGACCAGGACCGGTTGGCAAAGGGGCGTGCACTCAATGTCAGCGCATACGAGTTGTTATTGCGTGGCCGCGAGCAGGCGTCGGGCCATACCCGAACAGGAAACATAGCGGCCCGCAGCCTGGCGGCCGACGCCCTCGCCATCGATCCGGAATATGCGGCCGCCCAAGCACTCATCTCCTTCACCCACGTACTCGATTACGTCAACGCCTGGAGCAACGATCCGGAAGGGTCGCTGCGGATCGGGATGGATCTCGCGCAGCAGGCCGTGGAGATGGCCGGGGAACAGCCCAACGGCCACTTTGCACTGGGCATGGCTTGCATGTGGAACCGGGAACTGGACCGGGCGCGGGCGGAAGTGCAGCAGGGCCTCGCGCTGTCGCCCAACTCCGCCGAGCTCCTGAGACTGATGGCCCATATCCAGATATTCTCCGGCGATCCCGCCGGCGCCCTGGAAACACTCGATGCATCGATACGGCTTGACCCGCACCACCCGGAAATTCTCTTCCAATTTCTCGCCGATGCGCACTTTTCTCTCGGCGAATATGAGCAGGCAATTGCAGCCATCGAGCAGCGGCTCCAACAAAACTCCCAATCGGAGACCGCCTACGCCCTGCTTGCCTCATGTTACGGCCACCTCGGCCGCTCGGAGGAGAGCCGTCAGGCCTGGGAAAAGGCGTTCCAGATCAATCCCAATTTCTCTGTAGAACGCCGCCGCCGCGTCCTTCCATTCCGAAACCCCGAGGACTTTAACCGCCGCGTGGAAGGACTCCGTAAGGCAGGACTTACAATTCCGAATCTTGGTCAATGCTGAAGGAAGCTGCTGTCGGGCCGATATCGCGGACAGCCCATTCTATGGACGGACGCGCGATAGGCCTCTCAGATTACGCCCTCTCCACGAGAGCATGTGGCCGGCGAACGTGATGCCACTTCGGGCAACTCTGATAGCAACGGCACGGCACCTGCTGTAAGATAACGGTAAGGGATCGGACACCCGGAAAGAGCTGGTATGGAGCGCCGCCTTGCAGCAGTCCTGATTGCGGATGTGGTCGGTTACAGCCGCCTGAGCGAGATCGACGAAGAGGGAACGCGTATCCGCTTCCACACCGACCTCCACGAACTCTTCGAGCCGAAGATTGCTACGCATCACGGCCGCCTGATCAAGACCATGGGCGACGGGATTCTGGTTGAGTTCCATAGCGTGGTGGATGCCTTGCGCTGCGCCGTCAAAATCCAGCAACAAAAGGCGGAACGCAATGCGGCCCTGCGGCCCGAACAGCGGATGTTTTTCCGCATCGGCGTCAATCTCGGCGATGTCATCGTCGAGGGAGAGGACATTCACGGAGACGGCGTCAACATAGCCGCGCGGCTGGAGAGTCTCGCCCAGCCCGGCGGAATTTGCATATCCGGCACCGCATTCGATCACACGGTACACAAGACTGAGGTCGGTTTCTCCTCTCTCGGTGAGCAGCAACTGAAGAACATAGCCGATCCGGTTCGCGTCTATCATGTCCTGTTAGATCCCTCTGAGGCAGGCAAGGTCGTCGCCTCCCGTCGGCCGCGCCGGCGGGCGGTCATTCTGGCCACGCTTGCAGCGCTGCTGATCGCGACCACTGCGATTGTCTTCGCATGGCCATGGCCGTTTGTGCCGCAACGTCCATCTGTCGCGGTGCTTCCTTTCGCCAATTTGAGTAGCGACGCCGGCCAGGATTATTTCACGGATGGCATTACCGACAGCCTGATTGCCGATCTGACCATGCTTTCGGACCTTGACGTCATCGGCCATAATTCGGTGTTTGCATACAAAGGCAAGCCTCTCGTTTTGGCCGACATCGGACGCGATCTTGGCGTACGCTTTGTCGTCGAGGGCAGCGTCCAACGGATAGGCGATCAAATCCGCGTCAATGCGCAACTGAGCGATGCCGCAAGCGGTGACCACCTGTGGGCCAACCGATTCAACCGCGCTGCGGCGGATGTAATGGCTGTGCAGGATGAACTCAGTCGGCAGATCGCCGAAGCACTCGGCCTGAAACTGACTCAATCTGAGGCAGAGCGGATTACCCGTCCGCCGACTGCGAATCTCGAGGCATACGACTACTACCTTCGTGCCGAGCAGGCGACGCGCACCGGCCGCCGTTCCCGACTGCTCGAAGCACTGGCGCTCTTTGACAAAGCGGAGGCGCTCGACCCCGGTTTTGCAGAGGCCTTCGCAGCCGACGCGCACGCGACCGCTTATGTCTGGCGAAGCGCGTACGACGACGTTCTCCAGAGCGCGTTGGCGCGAAAGAGGGCCTACGAGAAGGCAAGTCGCGCGCTGGCGCTCGACCCGGTTCTTTCATCGCCATACGCTGTTCTTGCCGTCATGCAAGTCGTGGACCGCCGCTATGAACAGGCGGTCACCTCGGCGCAGCAGGCAGTGTCGCTTGGGTCCACCGATGCCGAGGCTCATATGGCGTTGGCATACGTTCAATTGTTCTCCGGTAATCATGCCGAGGCCGGCGCGGCCGTCGAGACGGCGCTCAGGCACGATCCGAACCTCTCCGCCATCAACCGATACACTGCTGGCCTGGTTTTTTATTTGCAGCGCGATTACGCGAAGGCCATCGACAGTTTCGAACGCGCGCGCGATGGTTCTCCGGGAAATGGCGATTTCGTTACCCCACTCGCTATGGCCTATGCCCGTGCCGGTCGCCTCGATGACGCCCGTGCGACTGTCGCCGAGGGACTTCGCTTTCTGGCTGGGCGCGATTCTCTGGCGGGCTGGCGTATCAGCAATGCCCACTTCCGCAATGAGCAGGATTTGGCGTTTATCCTCGATGCTCTGCGCGAGGCTGGCCTGCCGGAATGGCCGTTCGGTTTCAAGGGCGACGAGCATGATCGCCTGCACGGTGAAGAAATCGCAAGCACCGTCATGGGCAAACTCCTCCGGGGCAAGACCGAGCCCTCAGGAAGCCCTGCACTCATGCAAATCGAACGCGACGGCAAGTCAGCCTTCCGCTCGGCGACGCAGATGATCACCGGAACGGTTTTCGTCAATGGCGACATGCTCTGCGAGCAGAGCGAAAATGCATTTGGACGAGCCGATTGCGGCCCGGTCTACAGACCTGCAAACTTGCCCGCTGAAACCAGCTATGCTTATGTGAACTCCACCAAGGTCTTCTATTTTTCGCCCGTCAAATAGCCGCGTTCCACGTGTGGTCAGTGATACTGATCCCGCTTGAGATCGGCTACGACCTTCGGCCAATTGCTATCGGCTTTCGGCACTTCTTCCGCCACATGCGCGGCAAACCCCTCCGCCGATCCCTTGTCGTAGATCAGGTAAAGCTTGCCGTCGATGATCTTGAATGCTTCTGGATCGACGTTGATCGTGACCGACCCGAGAGCCACCTCGCCCGCGCAGTAGCCGCCATACTGAGGCGCATATTTGATCGGCTCGCTGATGAACATTTCGCGGTGTTTGGCATTGGCGAAAAGCCACGGCGTCCCCAGCCATTCGTGGGAGAATTCCTCGGAGCCTTTCACCGCTTTGCCTTCGGTGAAATAGGCTACGGGGTCGTATCCCATGATCGCCACGCCGCCGAAGTAGCCCGTGTTTACCGAGTCGTCGGCAAAAGCCCGCGATCCACCGACAGCTGCCAAAGCCAGAAGGAACACCGCCATTGAGCGACCAATTCCTCGCGCACCGCTTCTGGTCCCTGCATACATCTGTGCCTCCTATTCAATCATGGATTTCCATGCACTTCGCGTATTCTTTCTCGCCGATGCGGCTGGCCGGAGGGCAAGGCGCGCCATGCCGCTTGAACAGCCGCACGATGTCCGTGTTGCCCTTCCAGATCGCTCGCGTGATTGGCGTGTAGCCGTGAACCTCGGCATGACCGACGTCAGCCCCCTCAGCGAGAAGAAACGTGGCGAGAGCGACGTGGTTTTCCTCACCAGCTACCATCAGCGGGGTCACACCCGCCTTATTGGCCGCGTCGTCGAGCGTCGCGCCATGGCTGAGAAGCAGCTTGCTGATCGGCAGGCTGCCGGAAAAGGCCGCGGCATGAAGCGGCGTAAAGCCGCCTGAATTCCGAGCCATGACATCGGCGCCTTTGCCGATGAGCAATTCGGCTATGGCAAGCTGGGCTGCGAGCGCGGCGTTGATGAGAGGCGTCGCCTCATCGCGTGCGCGGCTATCGACATCGGCACCGGTAGCCAGAACCTGCTCGACGGCGGCGGTGTTTCCGGTGGCAACGGCATCGAACAAGGGGCTCCCCGCAGCGGCCGTTGTCGCTGTGAAAATCAACGCCACCGATGCAAGCAGCCCACGCATGGTTCAGCCCCCGAAGGTTGCCAAGGAAAATAGCACAAGCCGCGGGTTTTGGGTAGGCATCGAGGACCGTAGGAGCTTGAATCCCCCTCCATCAAGGTATCGGCAACGCGCCAGCCGGACAGGATGCAAAGGTCTATCGTGACCACCGGGCTATGATTTCGTCGGTATTTGCCAGCGCCTTGCGGACTGCGTTGCGCGCCATGTTCGGTCGCTGCAGTCGAATGCTTTTCTCGATATTTTCATGAAGTTTCAGCGCATATCGTAAGTTGTCTTCCTCCCGCGTGACATGGGCGAAGAGGTGGTTCAGCGCCGATTCGATCAACACGCCGAGCGGCACCAGAAGATCATTTCCGGAGGCGCGTAAGATCGCGATGTGAAATCGCGCATCGGATTCTGTTCGCTGCTGGAGCGATGTCGCCTGATCCATGTCATGCAAGGCCTGACTGATCGCGTTCATTTGCTCGTCAGTTCGGCGCTCCGCAGCAAGCGCAGTCGCTTCCGGCTCGATCATATGCCTGAGTTCTTGCACGGCCCTCAGAAAGGATTCGCGATCAGGAGATGCGGCATACCAGCCCAAGACATCTCGATCCAGCAGGTTCCAACGTTCCTTGGGTTCGACCCAGCTGCCGATTTTCGGGCGGGAAGAAAGCAGGCCCTTGGCCATCAACATCTTGATCGCTTCGCGCACCGCCGAGCGGCTGACGTCAAAGACTTCCGACCATTTTGCCTCATTTGGCAGGATCGTACCCGGCGGATAGTCACCGCGCACGATTCGCAGACCGATCTCGCCGGCCAAAGACACATGAACACTCGCCCCAGTCATGCGGGGAGAATTTGGGCGCCTTGTGATGGCCGAGCGGTCAACCGTCACCAGCTCGACCGCAGCCGTTGGCTTTCCCGATTTTTTGTCAGGCATTTATTTCTACTGCCTCAGCATTCTTTCGACTGTCTGCACGTATGATCAAAACAATCGTAATAACGAGGAAGTCGCCTGCGATTGACGCCGGCACAAAGCGCGGAATTCAGGGCGCGTCAAGCCCTGCGGATCTCTCGATCCGTCTCGTGAGGACAGTCGGCGCACCCTTGAACCGGGTGCGCCAAACCGTGAACCTACTTTTGAATGCAGGTGTCGACTGTATCCTTTGTGCACTCATCGAGCCCGGTGAAGACCGGATCTTCAACCGGCTTGCCGGCAATCAGATCCATCATCACCGAAGGTGCCTTGTAGCCCATCTCGAATGGCCGCTGGCCGACGAGCGCAGTCACGAGGCCTTCCCTTGCAATGGCAACCTCGTCGCCGATCGTGTCGGCCGCACCAATGACGAAATCATTGCTGGCGATCTTCTCGGCCATCGGTTTGAACAGGTCGCGATAGGGTTGCGGCGCACCGAACAATGGCCAGCCCCCCATAATGCCGAATGCGTCCATGTCGGGATTGGCCGCAAGAATATCGGTCATTGCCTGAACACCCGCGGCACCGTTGTCATTGGTGAACACCGGGCAGCCGGCAACCTCAGTCCAACCACCCTCGCCTTTCAGCGCGGTCAAGCCCTTCTGGCCAGTGAGCGTGTCGCGCATCCCTTGTGCGCGGCGGAGAATATTGTCTGCTCCCGGATTGCCTTCGATCGTGCAGATCTTACCGCCCTTCGGCTTGGCCTTCTTGATGTACTCCCCGATGCGGGCGCCCATCAGATAATTGTCCGTGCCAAGATAGGTCTTGCGCAAGGCTGCATCCTCGGCGGCGAGATCGGCATCGAGCGTCATCACCGGAACCGTTGGATTGGCCGTCTTCAGGGTCTGGGCGATGAGCTTTGCATTTGACGGCGAAATTGCGATTGCAGCCGTGTCTGCCTTGCCCAACATATCCTGAACGATCTGCGCTTCGCCGGCTTCATCGGATGTCGATGCCGGGCCGGTGTAGAAGCACTCGTATTCCGCCGTGGGGTTCTCCTTGTTCCATTTCTGGCAACCTTGATTGATTGCTTCGAAGAACGGATTGTCGAGGCCCTTGACGACGATGACGAGTTGCTTCTTGGCCAAGGCCTGCCCGGCGGTGAGTGCTAAGACTGCGGCTGTAAGTAGTAATGCCTTCCTCATAGTTTCCTCCCTTGAAACAGACGGACACCGCGTGCCCGCCACACGAAATCAACCCGGATACCAGACGATGCGAGGCTCCTCCTTCGAACGCTCGTATTGCCAGGCTGAGTCGATAAGCATTTCGAGATCGTAGTTTGGCCGCCAATCCAGCAGGTATTTCGCTTTGCTGTTGTCCATCCAATTGGAATGGAAGCGGCTTGGTATATCGATTGAGCCGAGATTGCGCGTACGCAGAAGATAGGCGGCGACTTCAGCATAGTCGACTGGTCGATCCATGCAGATATTGAAGAGTTGCCGCTCCGCCCGGGGGTTATCGATCGCTGCCAGTATTGCCGATACAAGGTCGTCGACATGCACGAAGTTGCGTTTCAGCGGACGCCCGTCGGCATCGAGCAGCAGCGGCACCGTACCCATCGCTGCATAACGCCGCGCCGCGTCTTCGGGAACGAGCGTCTTCCAGTCCGGACCGCCAAAGACATCGTCTCCAAAAGACAGCGAATACTTGAAATCGTCCTTTTCCATGATCCAGGGCGCGCGCAGACAACAGCCATTGAGGCCGTACTGAATGCCAAACTGCTCCAGCATGACCTCTTCCAGGACTTTGGAGAGCGCATAGCTTCCCGGATAGGCGCAATGGCGGGCGTTCTCGGTGATCGGGCCGTCGTGGCGATAGTGGAAATGTCCCACGCCCGCATCACCACCGATCAGGATGAACTGGCGTGCCGTGACGCTGGTACGGAACTCCTCGAGCAGCCAAAAGAGACCTTTGACCGTGACATCCATGACCTCGCTCGGCGTTTCCTTGCATGTGGCGAGATGCACGACATGGGTAACGTCATCTAGCGCCGCTGCCACGACATCGCGATCGGCGATCGAGCCTTGGAAGACGTCGACACGGTCGGTCGCCTCGTACAAACGATTATGACAAAGCGCACGAATACGGGCTTTGGAAAATCTCGGATCGTCAAGCAGCCCAGCAATGAAGCGCCGCCCGACCTTGCCCGTCGCACCGGTAACAAGGATTAGCATGCTCTTTCTCCCCCATTGATAGCTAATATCCAGGCGCCACTCTCGTCAAATGATATTTGTCTGACAAAACAGATTTTTGCGACAATAAGGTCAATGGCCGGGACAATGAGTTGACGCTGTCGCAGGGTTTTGCGTAAATGCTCCCAATCGTTTTTCCTGGAGGATATTGGAAAGGCGAAATCGCCGGAGCCTTGCGTCGAAGACAAGCAGGGTTCGGAGCGATGGATGGCCCGCAGGTTTTGGGAGGCGCGGAGGCTGGTGGCGGTTCTTGAGCTCAGCAATATTTCCAAACATTTCGGTGCCATCCAGGCAGTCAACGATGTTTCGTTTTCGCTCGAAGCGGGACAGGTTGTCGGCCTGATGGGCGACAACGGGGCTGGCAAGTCCACACTGGTGAAGATGATTGCCGGCAATTTTCGACCGAGCCATGGAACCATGCGGCTCGACGGCGCCGATCTCGTGCTTCATCAGCCGAAGGAAGCGCGCCTGCATGGCATTGAGATCGTTCACCAGGATTTGGCGCTTTGCAACAATCTGACGGCGGCAGCGAACGTGTTCCTCGGCCGAGAATTGCGCCGCGGCGTATGGCCTCTTCGCATCCTCGACCACAAGAGCATGTACAAGCGCGCCGCCGAGATATTTCGCGAGCTCAAATCCGAAACACGGGCGCGCGATCTCGTCAAGCAAATGTCAGGTGGCCAGCGGCAAGCGGTGGCGATCGGCCGCACGATGCTGTCTGAAGCGAAAATCGTATTGATGGACGAGCCGACAGCAGCCATTTCCGTGCGCCAGGTGGCTGAGGTTCTGAATCTGATCCGCCAATTGCGGGACCGGGGCATTGTCGTTGTCCTGATCAGCCACCGCATGCCCGACGTCTTTTCGGTCGCCGACCGCGTGATCGTGATGCGGCGAGGCAGAAAAGTAGCCGACAAGCAGATTGCGGCAAGTTCGCCGGAGGAAGTGACGGGACTGATCACCGGCGCCATCGAACAGGTGTGATCGATGCTATCCGTTGCAACAGGAAGGAAGAAGGTCGACGATGGCGATTACACTTGACCAAACGATCGGACAGAAACAACGGAGCTGGCTTGCGACGATCATAGGCGGCCAGACATTCTGGGTTCTGATTGCAGTCATTCTCGCCTGCATTTTTCTGTCGATGGCGACGGACTCCTTTGCGACGGCGAAGAACATCTACAACATCACCCGCAACGTCACTTTCGTCGCCATTATCGCGCTGGGCATGACGCTGGTCATCATCACCGGCGGCATCGATTTGTCCGTTGGCTCCGTACTTTGCCTGTGCAGCATGGTGCTGGCGGTCGTCATGCACGCGGGATACAGCATTGAAGTCGGCATCGCCGCCTCAATCGGTACTGCTCTGTTGGTCGGAGCTTTCAACGGCGTCTTGATTGCCTATCTCGGCTTCCCCCCTTTCGTCGTCACGCTCGGCATGTTGTCGATAGCGCGCAGCCTTGCGATGGTTGCGTCCAACAACACTGTCGTTTTCCAGTTCGGACCTGATCACGACAAACTACTGGCGCTGGGTGGCGGCGCCTGGGTTTTCGGCATCGCCAATCCAGTGCTTTACATGGTCGTGCTGGCACTCATTACCGGTTTCGTGCTGCGCTGGACCAAGTTCGGCCGCTATGTCTTTGCCATCGGCGGCAATGAGCACGCCGCGACACTGACGGGTGTTCCCGTGCCGAGGATCAAGGTTATCGTCTATATGATTTCTGCCCTGTCGGCCGGGGTTGCCGGCATCATTCAAACCGGCTGGCTCGGCGCCGTCACCACAAACATCGGCGCCGGGATGGAACTTCAGGTCATTGCCGCCGCGGTTATCGGCGGCGCCAATCTGGCCGGCGGCGTCGGCACCGCCTTTGGAGCCTTGGTCGGCGCCGCACTTATCGAGGTCATCCGCAACAGTCTTGGCCTGCTCGGCATCAACGCATTCTGGCAAGGATGCTTTATCGGTGGAGCAATCGTGCTCGCCGTCCTTTTCGACCGACTTCGCAACCTACGACAGGGCGAGTAGGCGAATCCGGCCCTTGAGAGACGTCTGCGGTTCGCGCCCGCGCCAAGAACGACCGTGTTCAGTCTGCTTTTGTTGTCTGCCCATTGCCCTTGAAAAAGTGCACCTTCGAGACATCGGCGGTGAGTCCTATTTGGATTCCTGCTTTCATGTCATGACCGTCGTGCAGGACGAGGCAATCGTGCCCGTCCGGCAGCTTGACGTGGAGCAGCGTTACCGCCCCGGTATATTCACAAAGCCCGACGGTTCCGCGCAGCGTCCCGTCTCGAGGCTCCACGACCGTCAGATGCTCCGGCCTTATCCCGATGGTCTCGGCGGCGGCATCCACTGCCGTTGCGCCTGTCAGCAAAGGCGCGATATCTGCAGGGAGCAGATTCATTTTTGGGCTTCCGATGAATTGCGCCACGAAGGTATTTGCCGGCCGCTCGTATAGGTCCCGGGGGGAGCCGACCTGCTCGACACGGCCGTCGCGTAGAACCACGATCTTGTCGGCGAGCGTCATCGCTTCGATCTGGTCGTGCGTTACATAGATCATCGTCGTGGAGAGCCGCTTGTGTAGTGCGGCGATTTCAGAGCGCATGTGCACGCGCAACTCTGCATCGAGGTTCGACAGCGGTTCGTCGAACAGGAAGACATCAGGATTTCCGACGATGGCCCGGCCGATCGCTACGCGCTGCCGCTGACCGCCGGAAAGCTCGCGGGGGTAGCGATCGAGCAATGCTTCGAGCTTCAGCGTGGCGCTGGCTTCATCGACACGCCTCTGGCGCTCCTGTGCCGGAACTTTGCGGACCTTCAGCCCGAAACCCATATTGTCCCGGACGCTCAGATGCGGATAGAGGGCATAGGATTGGAAGACCATGGCCACGCCGCGTTTCGAAGCCGGCACTTCGTTGACCACCCGGCCGCCAATCGCAAGTTCACCGCCGCTGAGATATTCCAGCCCCGAAATCAGCCGCAGCAACGTGGACTTGCCGCAGCCCGACGGACCGACGAATACGACGAACTCGCCGGGATCGATCCTGAGATCGACGCCGCGGATGACCTCGACGGCGCCAAAGCGTTTTTCGATGCCTTTAAGCGATACACTGCTCATGAACGAAAATTCCTCATCCCTTCACGCCTGATAGCGCAAAACTTTCGATGATCTGCCGCTGGGCGATCAGATAGACGATCAGGATCGGCACCACGGCAAGGCTGGTAGCGGCAAGCTGCAGGTTCCACAGCGGTAAGCCGTAGCTGTCGTTGAAGTTCGACAAGGCCAAAGGAAGCGTGAACATGTCGAGCGAGCTCAGAAAGATCAGCGGCTCCAGGAACAGGTTCCACGAGAACAGAAAGGTGATGATGGAAACTGCAGCCAGGGCCGGGCGTGCCATCGGCAGCGCAATCTTCCACCAAACGCCGAAGCGTGAAAGGCCGTCCATCTTGCCAGCCTCTTCCAGTTCCTTGGGCAGGGCCAGGAAATACTGGCGCATCAGGAACGTTGCCATCACCCCATGAGGGCCGAAGGTGGGCAGCAGGATCAGCGGCCAGTGAGTATCCACCAGGCCCAGCCAACGCATCAGGAAGAAGTTCGGAATGATCGTCACTTCCTCCGGCACCATGAGTGCCGAGATCAGAAAAAGCATCAGCAGCCCGGCACCGGCAAACCGCATGCGCGCCAGCGCATAGCCGGCCAAGGACGAGATGATGAGGGTGAGCGCCGTCACGACGATCGCGATGTAAAGCGAGTTGAAATACTGCCGCGCGAACGGCTGGTATGTGAACACTTCGACGAAATTCTGCCAGCGCCAGACGCGCGGAATAAGCGTCGGCGCACCGAATATCTCGGTTACGCTCTTGAAACCGGCAGACACCATCCAAACGAATGGGAAAACAAAAGGAATGGCGGCGATCAGCAGTGCGATCGTCCAGCAGGCGCGGTAGAGGATCTGGATTTGGCGCTGGGTCACTCCGATCCCTTTCTCCGCAGCATCACCTGCACCAGGGTCAGCGCCATGATCATCACGAACATGATCATCGCGAGCGCCGAGGCATAGCCGACATTGAAGAACTTGAAGCCCTGCTGGTAGATGTAGAAGGCAAGCACCAGTGTGCCGTTTTCCGGGCCGCCACCGGTCATCTGGTATATGTGATCAAAGACCTTGAAGGAGCCGATCGTCGTGATGACCATGATGACCAGCGTGGTCGGCGCCAGCAACGGCCAGGTGATCATGTTGAAGATCTGCCGGCGTGAGGCGCCCTCCAGGCGCGCTGCCTCTTCATAGTCCCGCGGGATCGCCTGCAGCGCCGCAATGTAGAGGATCATGTTGAGGCCGACCATCTTGATGACGCGGGTGACGATGACCGCCGCCATGGCCCAGCTCGGTTCACGCAGCCAGTTTGGACCGGTGATCCCGACCAGCGCCAGCACCTGGTTGATGAAACCGCCTTCTCCCTGCAGCAGAAATTTCCATACGATCGCCCAGGCGATGGCCGAGGTGATGACGGGAGCGAAAAACACCGTGCGAAAGAACACCACCCCGAAGAACTGCCGGGAAAGGGCGAGCGCCAAGGCGAGCGCGAGCGCCATGTTGAGCGGCACGAGACCGATCGCGAAAATAACCGAATTGCGTACCACAAGCCAAAAGTCAGGGTTTTCGAGGAGCGCATTCTGAAAATTGGCAAGGCCTACGAAGGTGGCCTGCTGGCTGAGCAGGTTCCATTCGGTCATTGAATAATAGACCACTGCGCAGAGCGGACCGAGGAAGAAGATGAGGAAGCCGATGAAGGTGGGGCTGACAAACAGCCACGCCTCCATCATCTCTCTCATCTTCAACGTCAGCCAGGTCTTTTGGCCGGTTCGAATGGAGTTATGAACGGTATCGGCCATCTTCGTTCTGATCAAAGCAGCGGCTGGATTGCCGCGCAGATGCCCTTGATGGCCGCATCGACATCGGCATCCGGCTTCCACAAGGCATCGACGCGAGGCGCCATGGCGGCAAGGATCTGGGGCGCTTTTTCGTTAGCCGAAACCACCCGGCCCTTTTCTATAGCGGCAGCCACATTCTTCATCATCTCGGGCGGCACGAGCTTGTTGCCGTTGATGAATGCATCGGCCTGCAGAACGCTCTTGCGGGCGGGCGGGAAGAACTGCGCCATGGTGGCGACGTTTTCCTTGTTGGTCATATGCGCCACGAATTCCGCGGCGATTTCCGTATTCTTGCCTTGGGCGAACACAACAAGGCCGGCCTGGCCGATAACGGGTGACTCTCCACCTGGGCCGGTGGGCAACGGTGCGATGCCCCACTTGAAGCCGGCTTCCGCCATCTTCGAAGCACGGGAAATCTGGTTGACCGTCATCGCCGAATTGCCGGAGAAGTAATCGCCCTGTTCGCCCGGCGGAACGATGGACTTGTCCTTGAAGACCATGTCATGCAGCTGCTTGACCGCCTTGACCGCTTCGGGCTTGTCGAAGCCGCATTCCTTGTTCGACCAGATATCGCCACCATAGGCGCGGATTGGCGGCAGAAGGGCATGGGTCATGCGAGAGGCATAGCCTTCGCCATCCTTGAACTCGAAGCCCCATTTGCCGGGATTGGTTTCCGCGAGCTTCTTGGAGACTTCCCGGAACTTGTCCATGTTCCATTCGCCCTTGGCGGCGAGCGTCAGCGGATCTTCGAGCCCGGCTTTGTCGAACATGTCCTTGTTGTAGTAGATCATGAAAGGCGAGGTGGAGAACGGAATGCCGTAGACCGTTTCATCCTTCTGCCAGAGGCCCATGGCCGGCTTCGAAAAATCGTCGAAATCATAGCCTTCCGCCGCCTTGAGCGTCGGGCCGAGATCCATCAGAAGATTGGCGTTTTCGAAAGCCGGAGCGGCATCCTCCATCATCCAGGCTATGTCGGGAGCATTGCCGCCGGCGATCTGGAAGGTCAGTTTCTGCGTGTAGTCGTTGACCGGCACGGTCTCGAACTTCACGTTCACGTCGGGATGTGTGGCTTTGAAGCTCTCCGCAATGCCATTCAGCATCTTCAGATGAGCCTCGCTCCCGGTCCAGACCGTCATGCGGAGATCCGTCGCGAAGACGGCAGACGTCGATATGCACAATGTCAACGCGGATGCTGCGATACCTGCTAGTGCGGCCTTCATGATTTCCTCCCTTTTTGGTCGTCGGCGATCAGCCTTCACCGAATGAATGCAAACGGCATTCGCCCGGCGTTTGGCTGCAAGCTGCGGCGGGTGGTTCCGCCGCATGATCTCGAAAACCTTGCCGCAGGTCGCTCACCCGGCAGCGTGCGGAAGGCTCCCGGGCGCGTCTCCGATCGACCATCCTCCGTCGACCGGGATATTTGCACCCGTAATGTAGCTGGCAGCATCGCTGCACAGAAAAACAAACGCCCCAACCAGATCCTGCGGCTGGCCCGGCCTGCCCATAGGGATCTTGGCGGCAACCGCTTTGCGGAACGCCGGGTCGCCGTAGCGCGCGGCATTGGCTTCGATCTCGATCGCACCCGGCGAAACCACATTCAACGTGACGCCGCGATGGCCGATCTCGCGCGCAATTGACCTGATCGCGGTCAACTGCGCCGCCTTGAGCGACGCATAAACAACCGTTTCCGCCCGCGGCCGCACCGCCATGATACTGCCTGTGGCGATGACCCTGCCCCAGCCCCGCTCGGCCATCGGTGGAACCAGCTTTGCCATCAGCATCAGCAGCGCCGAGAAATTCGATGCCACATGGGCGCTGACATGCGCCTCATCGAATTCCTGCCAGGGCCGCCGATGTTCGATGGCGGCATTGGCAATGAGGATATCGATCGGGCCGTGTGTTCCGAGCACTTCATCGGCAAAAGCCTGCGTCGCACGTCCGTCGGTGAAGTCTGCTTCCAGTACCGGCGCTGTGCCGCCGGTCGCCCGGGCGACCTCGCTCGCGCCCTTCTCATTACCGAAATGATGCAGGATCAGTTCCGCTCCATGCTCCGCAAGGCCAAGCGCAACAGCCCGGCCGATGCCGGAACTGGCACCGGTTACCAGCACGCGCCGGCCTTGCAGTGAGAAGCGCGCGGCGCTCATCTCTCGGCATCTTTCAACTTGTCGGCCACCTCGAGCGAGGCAATGTCGGCAGCTTCGAAATGCTCCCGGATTTTTTGCTCGGCGAGGTCGGCATCACCAACTGCAATTGCGTCGTAGATCGCCTGATGCCGGTCAATCGTTGCCCGCCAGTCAGCGTCGCTGCGATTGGCGCGACGTGAAAACAATTCCGACACCTCGCGCTGCACGGAACGCATGCTCTCCATGTGCACGCGGATCATGTAATTACCCGTCGTCACGGCAAGACCAAGGTGAAACAGGATGTCGGCGGCGGTAAAGCCGGAAGGCTCCTGCACGGAAGCCAGCATGCCAGCCAAACCCTGCCGCATGATATCCAGACCTTCCGGATCGCGACGTTCGGCGGCGAGCCGGGCAATTCCCGTCTCGACGACGCGACGCATCTCATTGGCTTCGCGCAGCCGCTTGAGACTGGAGCGAACCGCGTAGCCGTAGATTTTGTCCATCGATTCGCCGCTCAGTGCCTTGGCGCGGGCAACCTTGCCTTGTTGGGTGAAGATCAGCCCGGCTGCCGTCAGCTGACGAAGCGCCTCACGGGCGATCGGCTTCGACACGCCGAACTCCCTGGCGATCTCCCCTTCGGGCGGCAGCGGCTCGCCGGGCGAGATGCGTCCATCAAAGAGCGCCGCGGCAATCGCATCGGACACCCCATCCGCCAACCGCGAAGGGTTAGGCGGCTTGGCGGTGAAAACGGGTTTCCTTTCGGGAATTTCACTCATCTCGGTCCTCATATTCACAAAGCTAACATGCAGTTTCCAACTTAGCAACTAGGTTTATCAGTTGCCAAGTCGCCAACATCTAGCTAGGAATAACAGACGCGCTCCAGAGCAGCGAGCAAAACATTGGGAACGAAAGAGCCGATGGATTCTGTGCAACATTTGGCCGGACAGACGATCCTCATTGCAGATGTCATCGCCCATCCGCTCAGCCAGACGCTGCCCAAACCGACCATCACGTCCTGGGGCACCTATCACAAGGTCTCGATGGTTCTCGTCGAGGTACGCACCGATGCCGGCATCGTCGGCGTCGGTGAGGTGCTGGCCCGGTTTTCGCCCAAGGCCTATGCAGAACTGATCGAAACCTCGTTAAAACCACGGCTGATCGGACAGGACGCACGCAACATCGGCGCGCTCTGGCAATCCATGCGGCGCTCGCTGTCAGGCCGCGCCGGCGGCATGCTGATCGAAGCGATCGCCGGCGTCGACATTGCGCTGTGGGACATCATGGGCAAGGCCGCGGGCATGCCGATCGCCAAGCTGCTTGGCGGCATCGGCCAGGAAACGATCAATGTCTATGCCGCCGCCGTAAACTGGGTCGACGATGCCGAGGCGGATCGGGAACTGGAACGCTATATCGGCGAGGGATTCCCGCGCATCAAAGTCAAGATAGCCAATTCGGTCAAGGATGCCTGCCGGCGCATCGAACGACTGCGCAAGCGCGCCGGCGACGATATCGAACTCTGTGTCGACGCCAACTGGGCCTATGATCTGGACCAGGCGATCGAAGTCGGCAGGGCACTGTCAGCCAACGGCTACTTCTGGTTCGAGGAGCCACTCGCGCCGGAAAACGAGCAAGGCTACGAAGAACTTCGCAAGCGCTGCGACGTGCCACTCGCAGCCGGAGAGAGCAACTTTACCACCGATCAGGCGCAGCGTCTCGTCGCCAACCGCACCCTTTCAATCCTGCAGCCAGATGTCGCCCGTGCCGGCGGCATATCCGAAACACGGCGCATGGCCGACTATGCCGCCCTGCACGATGTGGGCTACGCCCCGCATATCGGCATGTCCGGCATTATCTGCGAGACGGCCAGCGCGCATCTGGCGGCCGCCCTTCCGAATTTCCGGGTGATGGAATGCGAATGCGATCTTAGCCCCTTCAAGCGCGACCTGGCCGATCTGGCACCCGGCTGCTTGCGCCAGAAGAATGGCCAGCTCGACGTGCCGACACGGCCGGGTCTCGGCATCGAAATCGATTGGGGCGCCGTCAAACGGCTCCGCATACAATAAGGTCAACGCCATATGACGACATCAGCCCCCTCTTCCACAGCGGACATAATGGAAGCCATGAGGCTCGCCGTGCTTCGCGCAGATCCGGCGCTCAGCCGTTTCGATCCTCTGCCGCGCATCCTGTCCTATGACGATTTTTCGCGTGGGCATTGCGGCTGGTCACAGTTGGTCGGCAATTACGAGGACAGCCTCGACGTCATGCTGCCCGGCTTTGCCCAGCACTCGAGCGCCATGCTCTCAACTCTCGGACATTGGGATGCAGGGTCCCACGGCGGCATGGATTCGTCCTATGCGCTAAAGATCGCCACAAAGGCAAAACCCGGTGCGCAGAACGTTGCAATCAAGCGCCATACCTTCCGCAAGCGCGGGCCGATCCGCTTCGAGATTTTCTTTACGTTCAAGCCGGAGGCGACGGAACTGAAACTATCGGAAACCGACGTGCGCTCGATCGGCTTCCTGTTCGACCTGCAATGCGGCGATCGGGACGGAGACGGCGAGCGGGTTATGCCACATCTGCGTTTTCTCAATGCACTCGACGGCAAGCACCTGCAGAAATGGCAGTACAAACGTGAGACGACGTCCTTCACCGCCATCGGGCGGGAAGACAAGACCGTAAGCCACTATCACCTGGCGCCCGAAGGCTGGCTGGACCTGCCAGATGGTGAACAACGGCTCTGCTACAACGAGATCCCGACGAAGGTGAACTGGAGCTATATGCGCTTCGATTTCGACCTCGCCTCCATGAAGGCGACCGGCTTGCAGTGCAACGACCGGAATTTCGATGTATCCGGCTTCGAGTCGATCCGGATTCCGGCGATGAAAAACCTCTGGTGCATGCTGAACTTCTGCCTGTTCGCCGAGACGGATGTTGCCAAGCGCGCCTTTCTCTACGTCGATTCCATCTGCATTTCAGGGGATTTTTAAATGCTTCCCGAAAACATCACGGCGGTGATAACCCGCAATGAGCGCTGGAGCGGTGACGCCGCGAGCGAACCCTATGAGGCCGGCTGGGCGCATGAAGCCGTGTTCTTTATTCGGGCATTGAAGCCTCCCGTCGGCACTGCACCCAAGGGCTGGGTGGAGATCTCGCCTGACGGCATGCACTGGGTTCGAGAAGGAACGGAATTCGCCATGCCGGGCGAACAGGACGGCATTGCCGTGGCCCGGCTCAACGCCTTCGGCAATTGGCTGCGCGTTGCCACCCGCTTTGCCGATGGCGCTGAATGCACCGTGCTAGTGACCCTTCATCTGAAGGCTTGATTTGAGAAAACGCGGGTATAACTTCCCGCTTTCTTCTTCCGTCAGCCAAGATAGGCGCCCTGGGCCAGAAGTTCCCTTCGCAAATCCGCGTAGTCGACATGCCGGGGGCTGGCCCTGTTGCCGACCGAAAGTGCCGCGGCAACGCCGGCCGCCTGGCCGAGCGCAAAACAGGGCGGCATGACGCGAATGGCGCTCAGCGCCTCATGCGTCGCCGAAACCGCGCGGCCGGATACCAGCAGGCCCTCATGAATGCGCGGCAGCATGACCCGGTAAGGTATCTGGTAGATATTGGCGGCATCGAGCCCCGCGCCACCGGTACCACCGCCAGAGCCTGTTGGGTCGTGAATATCGAGCGGATAGCCGCACAACGCCACGACATCTTCGAAGGCGCGGCCGGAATGCAAGTCTTGTAGCGTCAGTTCATAGGCGCCATCGATCCGTCGGGTTTCCCGCACGCCGATCTGGGTTGCCGTGTCCCGCAGTTCCACCTGTTCGAAGCCGGGCAGATTGTCACGGAAGAACTCGAGCAGCGCCACGGTCTGCTCCCGACCTTCGACCTCGGCAAGCGAGAGCTCAAGAGCGTCAGCGCCATTACGGCGCAACACGCGGCCGGTATTGATGCGCCAGACGCCAGGTTCCATGGTCTTGTAGAGACCGATGCCGCGGCGAGGCGCGGGAAAGCGACCCTCTGCCGTCGCCTGAGCGACGATCGAGGCGAAAGGAAGAAAATCCTGCGGATGCGCGCGGATGTAATCCTCCACCACCTGGTCATCGACGTTCTGCACGCGGAAGAACAGTGTCTGCGGCTGGGAAATGCCATCACTTTCCCGCCCCTGACGGGTATGGACTCCTGCATAATGGGCGACATCGCCGTCGGCCGAGCAATCGACGACAACCTTGGCACGAACGCTCCTCAGCCCGCCCTTGCCGGCGCAAACGACACCGAGCACCCGGGGATTGTCCGCATCACGATCATCGACGATGGCATCGACGACCATGGTGTGCAGCAACAATTCCACTCCCGCCTCGACGCACATGCGCTGCGCCGCGACCTTCGCCGCCTCAGGCTGGAAAGGTGTCACCTTGTCGTGGCCGTAGACGATGAAGCCGCAATAGGCCGAACCTGCCGGGATCGTACTCGGATGCAGCGCGCCGCCGAGCGCCATCATCCGCTGAACGAATTCTTCGTAGATGCCACGGATCAGTTGCTGGCTGCCGTCGAGCGAATAGGAGGTCATGCAGGGGCCGACGAGGCCCGCCGTCAGGTTGCCACCGAGGAAGCCGTAGCGCTCCACAAGGCGTACCCGCACGCCAAGACGTGCCGCCGCGACCGCGGCCGATAATCCCGATGGTCCGCCCCCGATGACGAGCACATCGACATCATCGAGTTCGGGAATATCGGCCGAATAGGCGTAACGGCGGGCTGTCTGCTGCATACTTTTATCCCCTCCCTGGTCTAGCGGAACATCGATCCGCCATCGACATCGAGCGCCGCACCGTAGGTAAAGCTGGCTGCATCCGAGCACAGGAACATGATTGCCGCCGCCATGTCCTCCGGCCGCCCCATGCGCCGCATCGGCAGATTGCCGGCGATACGGTCCTTCAGCGACTGGTCGATATGGGAGTGCATCGGGGAATCCGTCGGCCCGGGGTTCAGCGCGTTGATGCGGATCTTCTTGCCCGCAAGTTCCCGCGCCACCGACTTGACCATCGACAAGGTCCCGGCTTTCGATGCCGCATAGGCGGTATCGGCAATCAGCCCGCCGCCGCCATGCACGCCGGCATCCGAGGCGATACAGACGATGTTGCCGCCATCGGGGTTGTCGAGCATGCGCTTGACTGCGCCCTGCACAATGAAAAAGGTGCCGAGCAGATTAACATCGAGCACGCGGTGCCAATGCGCCCGATCCTGCTCGAATATACGCTTGGCCGTGATGATCGCCGCACACGTCACGACGTTATCGAGACGCGCGAGATTGGCGTCACAATAATCGAAGGCCTTGTCGATGCTCTCCTGATTGCTGACATCCACCGTCACGGTATGAACAGCCGCGCCGCCACTGCGCAGTTCCGCACCGTAGCGCTTCAGCCCCGCCTCATCACGATCGGCCATGACGACTTCCGCGCCCTTGCTGGCAAAGGCCCTTGCCGTTTCAAGACCCATTCCGCTCGCTGCGCCGGTGATAAGGACGGTTCGGCCCGCAAAACTATCGTCGGAAAAAGTAGCATAAGTGCCAGACATCGTCGCGGCTTCCTTCATCAAGGGCAGCCTAAACAACCACAGTAGGTCCGCCTCATATTGCTAGCAACCTAGCAACTATGTTATATAGTTGTAAAGCGCAATGTGGAGGCGATCCGCTGTCTGGAAGCGGAGTTTCGCGATGGCTTCGATGGAAGCTGCAACAAGCCTTGAGCGGTTTATCGCCGCAGTCCAGAACGACTTCGAAGAGAAGCTCGCGGCCGTGAGATCGACTCGGAGGCCAAACGCAAAAAGCTCCTCGACCGCGATGGTCGAAGAGCTTAAGGGCAAATTCGCAAGTTTGTATCCGGTTGTCTGTTTCAGGCTTTGTAGTTTTCTGTCCCGCTGCGTCGGCTTCGCCTTCTTGCTGGCCCTGAAGAGGCGTTAACTCCTCGAGCCAGGTCTGGAAACGCAAAAAGCCCGCCGGAGTGGCGGGCTTTTGTGTCTATGGTCGTCTATTTGGAATTTGGTTTCTAGGGCAGGCTTTGGCCCGTTCGGGTCTTAAAACAGTCCAGTGGACTGTTCGATTGCCCGCCGAGCGGGCTGCTCCACGAGGAGTGTTTTGATTTTTGGAAGGAAGGTTTGGTTGCGGGGGCAGGATTTGAACCTGCGGCCTTCAGGTTATGAGCCTGACGAGCTACCGGGCTGCTCCACCCCGCGCCATGTGCAAATCGCTGGGATTTGCTGCAGTATTATAACACGAAAGGC
>NZ_SILG01000001.1:3418306-3866544 GCF_004306515.1 Rhizobium beringeri
CCACGTTTCTCTTTCTTCACAATATTCAATTGTCAAATAACAGACAGCCCTAAGCCGTCGACAAAACCCGTTCCAAACTCGCGCCCAGAACACAAACCAGCAATCCGCTAATCCGCTTGAGTTTCTTCAGAACGAAAGACTTCGTCGCCAGCAGCGCCGCCGCCCTCGTTCAGTGAGTGGGCTTATAGAACTAACCCATTAGAACAGTCAACACACCCAACCAAAGTTTTTTGACATTTTTGTAACAGGTTGATTCGGCTTGTGTTTTGTTGATGGGTATTATCCACAGGGCGCGTTTTCGGAACGGATTTTCGAAAAAATCTTTACCGACTGGTCAAAAATCCACCGGAAAGTCGCTCTCAGCTACCGAAAGATAGCGGAAAAACAGGATCTTGCGCGGATTTATGGTTAACAGAGGATTAACGTGCCCCCAATCGGCGAGCTTTAAATTTCCGTCACAAATCAGCGGCTGAGATTTCGGAACCTATCACCGAGTTGGGTGTTGTCTTTCCCATTGAAGGAAGGAGACCAACATGGCTGCCAATACCGATGATATCAGAGCATCTGTCAGCAAGGACATTACCGCACTCCAGCAGGAAGTCTCGCGCCTGCAGAAGATGATTTCCGCTCAGGGCGCCGAAGCCTATTACGAGGTGCGCGGCCGCGCCGGCAAGGCTTATGATGAAGCCCTGCCCCGGGCAAAAAATGCTGTCGCCCAGATCAGGGCCGAAGGCGTCGCCGCCGCCGACGCCGCCCGCGAGCATCCGGCCGCAACGACCACTGCGCTGGTGCTTGCAGGCGCCATCGGATTCCTCGCCGGGTACCTGCTTTCCGGCAGCCCACAGCCCCAGCCTCGCCAATGGTGGCGCTGAACGCGCTTACCCACCCATAAACTAGTTTTTACGCACCCGCCGATCCGTTTTTCGGCAGGGTGCGTAAATGCTTATGTCTTACAAAAACCAATTTTTAATGTGAGCTATGGGAACATAAAAAAATGAAGGGAGGACTACCATGGAAAACAAGCGGGCCAACTGCATTATCGAAGTCAGCGTCGACAGCGCCAATGGCCGCTATGCGGTCGGTATCATGAATATGCGCCAGGCACTCGATTTGCCGGAAATGCCTAGTCTGTCCTACACACATCCGGACCCGGTCAAGGCCGCCGCTGGTATCGTCGTCAGCCGTAAGGAACTGGCCGGCTTCATGGCCTGCCGCTGAGGCAGCGCCACCCTATCAAGCCGTGACGGCGCTTTCCCCAAAGCGCTGGGCCTCTTTTGCGGCGCCTGTTATTCCCCCTCGTTTTTAATTTGCCTTGCTGGCATCCTTGCGCCGTTCATGCCAAGAAAGCGGCACCAAAAGCAGGACAAGGATGGCAGATGAGGGAGCGGCGCCCACCGCACAAGACGCGTGAGCGGACAAAGCCCGCCGATAACGCCGCGGCTAAGCGGGTTACCCTTCCCCGCGCCCTTTCCAAGCTCGGTTATTGCTCCCGCACGCAGGCTGAACGTCTGATTGCCGAAAATCGCGTTGCGGTCGACGGGCGCACCGTCAGCGATACCTCCGCATGGGTCGATCTTGCCACGGCAAGGATCAGTATCGATGGCCTCGTCATCGCTGCCGAGGCGAGAATCTATCTGATGCTCAACAAGCCCCGCGGTCTCGTCACCACCCGCCACGATCCAGAAGGAAGGCCGACGGTCTATGATTGCCTCAGGGATTTCGACATCCCGCATCTCTCTCCGGTCGGCCGGCTCGACAAAGCGAGCGAGGGCCTGCTGCTTTTCACCAACGACACCGAATTCGCCCAGATCCTGCTCGATCCGGTCACGCATGTGACGAAAACCTATCATGTCCAGATCGACCGCATCATGGACGACGAGGACATTGCCGCCATGACATCGGGCATCCGCCACGACGGCGAGTTGCTGACGGCGACCGCCGCGCGGCGCCTGCGCCAGGGCGACAGGAATTCATGGATCGAGGTCGAGCTCGACGAGGGCCGCAACCGCCAGATCCGCCGCATGCTGGAGGCGCTGGGAACCGAATGCCTGCGCCTCGTGCGCGTCGCAATCGGCGGGCTTGAACTCGGCGAACTACCGAAAGGCGCCGTGCGTGCGCTGACCGAACCGGAATTGCAGGCACTGCGCCGGAGAACCGGCATGGAAAGGACGAGACGCAATTGACAGCTGTGACGGAGATGGCGCCGCACGATTTCTGGCAAGAGATCCACCCGCCCGGCACCTTTGCCAGCGATGGGGAATTCACCTCCTTCTATGTCGCTGCGCTCGAAGACGGTCGTCAGCTTCGCCTGCCGATCCGTGTGCTCGCGGATGGCGATCACGCCCTCGCCTCGCTGATCGTCAACCAGGCAAGCTTTGCCGTGCTCGATGCGCTCGCCGAATGCCTTGCCGAAAAGATCAGGTCCATGCGCATCGATGTCGTCGCCGGCCTGCCGACGCTCGGCCTGACGCTGGCCGCCGCCGTGGCGCAGAAGCTCGGCCATGACCGCTACGTTCCGCTCGGCACCTCGCGCAAATTCTGGTATCGCGACGAACTCTCCGTTGCCCTGTCTTCGATCACCACGCCGACACAGCAGAAACGCCTCTATATCGATCCGCGCATGCTGCCGCTGCTTCAGGGACGGCGCGTCGCACTCATCGATGACGTCATTTCCAGCGGCGCCTCGATTGTTGCCGGTCTGCATCTGCTGACGGCCTGTGGTATCGAACCCGTTGTCATCGGTGCGGCCATGCTGCAATCGGAGCGCTGGCGCGAAAGCCTCGCAGCCGCCGGGCCGCAATGGATCGCGCGCACCGTCAGCGTCTTCGCAACCCCCATTCTGCAGCGGAACGCCGCCGGCCGGTGGCAGGCACCACCAGCCTGACGCGAGATATGAGGATTGTTCAATCTTGACCTGAAGGCGCTCTGTACAGCGCAGGAGGAACGATTACAGTTCGCCTGGTCGATGAAACAACGGACCCGCCCATGTCGTTCGAGCAAGCATCCCTGCTGATCCTTCTGCTGGCGATGCTCATTCTCTTCTCGCTCGATCGCATCCGCATCGAGGTGGTCTCGATCGCCGGCCTGCTTGCCGGCTACGCGCTCGGCCTTTATCCCGCCGACCAGATCTTCACGGGCTTCGCCAGTCCCGTCGTCATCACCGTCGTCGAGATCCTGCTGATCGTCCAGGTGCTGGCGCGCGCCAGGCTCTTCGACAGTCTCGCCGCCCGTTTCGCGGCCGCAAGACCCTCGGACTTCACTGTGATCGCCGGCACATCTGCGCTCGCCGGCTTCATGTCCATCTTCATGAACAATATCGGCGCTTTTGCGATCACCTTGCCGGTAGCGCTGCGTCTCGGCACGGTCCTGACGATCCCCCGCCGCCAGCTCGTCATGCCGGTCTCGTTCGCGGCCCTGCTTGGCGGCCTCGTTTCGCTGATCGGCACCCCGGCCAACCTGCTCGTCAGCGATGCCCTTACCAAAACGACCGGAACCGGCTTTCGCTTCTTCGATTTCGCTTATGTCGGCCTGCCGGTCGCCATCGCCGGAATTTTGCTTATCGCCTTTCGCGTGCAGCGCCTGTTTCCGGAACCCGACGAAACACCGGTAACGATCCCCCCGGCCGCGCGCCGCATCGTCGTCGAGCGTCGCATCCCTGACATCTCGCCGCTGATCGGCGTGCGACTTTCCGATTGCCCGGTGCGTTTCGGTATCAAGCCGCACGCGCTGATCCGCGGTGATAATTTCGTCTTCGGTCCGCTCGACCAGTCGGTAATCGAACCTGGCGACGTGCTGCTTGCCGAAGGCGCCGATGCGGTCTTTACCGACCTTGCCGCCACACAGGCGCTGATGGCCGATGCCCATCCGCATGGCCTGCAGCCGGATTTCACCCGTGTCGAAGCCGTCGTCATGCCGGAAAGCACGTTGGTCGGTTCGCGCGTCCGCTCGCTCGAAATCTTCCACCGTCGTGGCATCGCGGTCACCGCCCTTTCCATGCGCGCGCCACGCATCGAGGGCCGCTTCCTCGACCTGCAATTATCGATCGGCGATATATTGACACTGGAGGGGCCGCTCACGGCGATCGGCGAAGCGTTGGAGGAAAGCGAGTGCCTGCCGCTCGCCCCGACAGCACCGGCCAAACCGGCGCTCCTCTCCTGGCGGCCCTTCGCGCTCTTTGCCTGTGGCGTCGCCGCCTCCGCTGCCGGCCTGCGTCCCGACGTCGCTTTTGCCGGCGTCGTACTCGTGCTCGCTCTGCTCAATCATCTGAACATCCGTCAGGCGATGGCCGATCTCAATTGGCCGATCATCATCATGCTGGCGGCGATGATCCCGATCGGCCAGGCGGTGGCGAGCACCGGAGCGGCTGAAACCATTGCCGGCTGGCTGAGCCTCGTCGTGCCGATCACTCATCCGCTCTTCGGTATCGCCCTCATCCTCTTCCTGGCCATGGCATTGACGCCTTTCGTCAACAACGCGACGGTCGCAATCGTCCTGACCCCGATCGCACTGGAATTCGCAAGAGCCGGCCGGCATGCGCCGGAAGCCTATCTGATCGCGGTCGCAGCCGGCGCCTCCCTGGATTTCCTGACACCCTTCGGCCATCACAACAACACACTGGCAATGGGCATCGGCGGCTACCGCTTCGGCGATTTCCTGCGCACCGGCTGGCCACTTGCCGTCACAAGTTACGGCCTCGCCCTGCTTCTTACCGCTCTGTTCTGGCTGTGATGCGATATCCGATCGGCTTGACTTCCCCAGCAATGAAACTAGAGCAAGAAGTCTTCACCCAATAATTAAGGACAGTCGAGCGCCGTGCGAATTCTTTCCGAAGCCCATTTCCCGGAATTGCCGAACTATTATCGCGGCAAGGTGCGCGAGAATTACGATCTTCCGGACGGACGCCGCATCATTATCAGCACCGACCGGCTGAGCGCTTTCGACCGCATTCTCACCTGCATCCCCTATAAAGGCCAGGTGCTGACACAAACGGCGCGCTACTGGTTCGAGGCGACAAAGGACATCTGCCCGAACCACGTTCTCGACTATCCCGATCCGAATGTCGTCATCGGCAAGCGGCTCGACATCCTGCCGGTCGAGATCGTCGTGCGCGGTTATCTCGCCGGCACCACCGGCACCTCGATCCTGACGCTTTATAAAAAAGGCGAGCGCGAGATGTACGGCATGCGTCTGCCCGACGGCATGCGCGACAACCAGATCCTGCCGGAACCCGTCATCACGCCGACCAGCAAGGAATTCGACGGCGGCCACGATGAACCGCTGACGCCGGCCGAAATCGTCACGCGTGGCCTTCTCACGAAAGAGCAATGGCAGACGTTGTCGACATATGCGCTCGCCCTCTTTGCCCGCGGCCAGGAGATGGCGGCGAAAAACGGGCTGATCCTGGTCGACACCAAATACGAGTTCGGCACCGACGGTGACGGCAACATTATCCTCGCCGACGAGATCCATACGCCGGACAGCAGTCGCTACTGGCTTGCCGAAAGCTATCCGGCAAGCTTTGCCGCTGGAAAACGCCCGGAAAGTTTCGACAAGGATTTCGTCCGCGCCTGGGTGGCGGAGCGTTGCGATCCCTATAAGGACGAGATCCCGGAAATCCCCGCCGAACTGATCGAGCAGACCTCGGCCGTCTACATCAAAGCCTACGAGGCGATCACCGGTGAGCATTTTGCTCCCGACAACAGCGGCGAGACACCGCTTGCCCGTGTCCGAACCAACCTCGCCCGCTATTTCCCTTGAAATCGCGGCACACGAAAGCCGCCGGGCCGATCACCGGCTTGCAGCATTTCGTCCAATTGCGCTAGAGCGCCGCGCGTCCGAAAGGACGCGCTATCACTTTGAATTGGCGCATAATCCTTTCCGAAAATCGATTCCGATTTTCGGGCTTATACGCTAGCATTGGCAAAAAGGGGTATCGGGCTCGGCCCGGCGGGGAACAGATGGCAAGAAGGCCAAGACGCAAGGCCGAGGAAACGCGAGAGGACATTCTCTCCATGGCGGAGATGCTGTTTCGCGAGCGCGGCTTCGTTGCTGTGTCGATCGCCGATATCGCCGGCGCGCTCCACATGTCGCCCGCCAATGTCTTCAAGCACTTCCGTTCCAAGGTCGCGCTCGTCGATGCGATCGCCGGACGCCATCTCGACGATGCTGCCGAGCGCTTCGCCGCCTTTGATGGGAACCTGCCGCCGAGGGAACAACTGCTCCGCTTCATCCTGCGCCTGCTGGAAAGCCACCTGCAAGACATCCAGAAGAACCCTTATATCTTCGAAATGGTGCTCTCGACGATCGAAGCCAAACTCGAGGCCGGCAATCGCTATCGCGCCCGCATCGAAGCGACGCTCGGCGAGATCATCCGCGAAGGCATGGCGGAGGGACGTTATCATTGCCGCGATCCAAAGAGCGCGGCACATACGGTCGCAGATGTCCTGGCCTGCGTGCTGCACCCTGTCCTGATCGCCCGCGACGACAAGGAGACACTCGTGCACCGCGCCGAAAAAATCGTGTGTTTCGTCGATGCCGCACTGCAAAATAGCGCTTGCTAAGTGATGATTGCTGAATTACGTCACTTCGTAAAGCTTTTCTTAAATTCGGATAACGGCATTTGAAGCCAACCCAATCCTGACGCCTATATCAGCCTGCGCTCGCTCAAGCCGAGCCCGCAGGCCCGAGCTCGTAGATTGGACGGCGATTGCCACCGCACAGGAATTCAGCATGATACGGCGTGCCTTCCTCATCTCCTCGGCCCTGGCATTCGCAGCCCTTCTCGCCGCCTGCAGCGACAGTGGCTCCAAGCCCGCCGGCAATGCGGGTGCAGCCGGGGCGCAGCAGGCTGCCCCCGTCGGCGTCATCACGCTGACGAAGGGCAGCTTCCCGATCACCACGATCCTGCCCGGCCGCGCCGAGACATTTCAGACCGCAGATATCCGGCCTCAGGTCAGCGGCCTGATCCGCGAAGTCGCCTTTAAGGACGGCGGCGAGATCAAGAAGGGCGACCTTCTCTACCAGATCGAGGATGCACCCTATATCGCCGCCGTCGAGCAGGCCAAGGCGGCGATCTCCAAGGCGCAGGCGAGCGTGCCGAGCGCTGAAAGCAATCTCGACCGCTACCAGCGCCTCGTCGGCAGCGGCGCCACCCAGATCGAATTCGAAACGGCCAAGACGACGCTGCTCCAGGCCAAGGCCGAAGTCGAGTCGGCGAAGGCCTCGCTTTCCGCTGCACAGATCGACCTCGACCACACCAGGATCGTCGCCCCTTTCGATGGCATCATCGACCAGACGGCCGTTAATGTCGGCAACGTCGTCTCGGCCAACCAGACGACGGCGCTGACGACGATCCGCCAGCTCGATCCGATCTACATCTCGCTGACGGAATCGAGCACCAACCTCTTGAAGCTGCGTGATGCGATGGCCGCCGGCGACATCAAGGGCGAAGCCAACGTCGTCTTCCATCTGATCCTGGAAAACGGCAAGGAATACAACCAGCAGGGCAAGCTCGACATGTCAAAGCAGGTGGTCAGTGAGACGACCGGCACCTTCATCATCCGTGTGCTCTTTCCCAATCCCGACCGTATCGTGCTGCCCGGCATGTATGTCCGTGCAACCGTCGAGCTCGGCGCCGAGGCCGGTTATGCGCTGCCGCAGCTGGCGACGAGCCGTGACGCTAACGGCCGGCTGACGGCACAGTTCGTTTCCGCCGACGGCAAGGTCGAAACCCGCGCCTTCGAGAACAGCTCGCCCTCCAACAATTCCTGGCTCGTGACCGAAGGCATCAAGGACGGCGATCAGCTGATCGTCAGCGGCCTGCAATCGATCACCTCAGGCATGCCGGTGAAGCCGGTCCCGATGAAGATTAACGACACCGGCGTGGTCGTGCCTGCCGAGCAGCCCGCGGCCGGTGACGCGCAGAAGCCCGCAGCGAAATAATCGCCGCAGGCCCGCATCGTCACCGTCTCAGCCGCACAGGAACAACCGATGGCCAAGTTCTTCATCCGACGTCCGATTTTCGCCTGGGTCATTGCGATCACCATCATGCTCGCCGGCCTGCTGGCGATCTTCACGCTGTCGATCTCGCAATATCCCGACATCGCCCCGACGACGGTTCGTATCAACGCCACCTATCGCGGCGCCAGCGCCGAGACTGTCGAGAAATCGGTGACGACGATCATCGAAGACGGCATGACCGGCCTCGACGACCTCACCTACATGACCTCGACCTCATCGACGGGTTCGGCCAGCATCCAGCTCACTTTCGGGACGAGCGCCGACCCCGATATCGCCCAGGTGCAGGTGCAGAACAAGCTGCAGCTGGTTCAGTCGCAGCTTCCAAGCGACGTCATCGATGCCGGCATCAGCGTCACCCGCTCGACCTCGAGCATCCTTCTGGTCGGCTCGCTCGTTTCGACCGACGGCAAGCGCAACTCTGTCGACCTCGGCAATATCATGTCGACCTCGATCGAGGATCAGATCCAGCGCCTGGAAGGCGTCGGCAGCATCAATGTCTTCGGTTCGGGATACGCCATGCGCGTCTGGCTCGATCCGTTCAAGCTGCTGAAATACCAGTTGACGCCGAGCGACGTGACGTCTGCCATCCAAGCCCAGAACACCCAGGTCTCCGTCGGTTCGCTCGGTGCTCAGCCGACGATCCCCGGCCAACAGATCAACGTCACCATCACCGCCCAAAGCCAGCTGACCACTGTCGCCGATTTCGAGCATATCATCCTGAAGGTCGAAAAGGACGGCGCGACGGTGCGCTTGAGCGACGTCTCGCGCATCGAGATCGGTCAGGAAAGCTACGGCGGCAGTTCTCGGTACAACGGCCAGCCGTCAACCGGTTTTGCCGTCAACCTTGCGATCGGCGCCAACGCCATCGATACCGCCGCCCGCGTGCGCTCCGCGCTTGAGGTTATCAGCCGTGGCCTGCCGGCGGGCGTGGAGATCACCTATCCCTATGACACGACACCCTTCGTGGAACTGTCGATCGAGAAAGTTGTCCACACGCTGATCGAAGCGATCGTGCTCGTCTTCGTGGTGCTGCTCGTCTTCCTGCAGAATCTTCGTGCGACGCTGATCCCGACGATTGCCGTTCCCGTGGTGCTGCTCGGCACCTTCGGGGTGCTGGCGGTCACCGGTTACTCGATCAATACCTTGACGATGTTCGCCATGGTGCTGGCGATCGGCCTTCTCGTCGACGACGCCATCGTCGTCGTCGAAAACGTCGAACGCATCATGTCCGAAGAAAAGCTTTCGCCGCTCGAAGCAACGGAAAAATCGATGGGCGAGATCACCGGCGCCATTGTCGGCATCGCGCTCGTCCTCACCGCCGTCTTCATTCCGATGGCCTTCTTCGGCGGTTCGACCGGCATCATCTATCGGCAGTTCTCAATCACCATCGTCTCAGCCATGCTGCTGTCGGCGCTCGTCGCCCTCGTGCTGACGCCTGCACTTTGCGCCACAATGCTGAAGCCGGTCGGCGAACACAGGAAGCACCGCGTCGGCGACTGGTTCAACCGCAACTTCACGCGCTCGACCAACGGCTATATCAGCGCCATCGGCTATCTGCTGAAGCGACCGATCCGCGTCATGCTGGTCTTCCTTCTGGTCGGCGCCGGCTGCGCCTATCTCTTCACCCGTCTGCCGAGCTCCTTCCTGCCGCAGGAAGACCAGGGCGTGCTGCTGACTATCGTCACCACGCCGCCGGGCTCGACCACGCAGCAGACCCAGGCTGTCGTCGAGAAGGTCGAGAAATACTATCGTGAAAACGAGAAGGATGCCGTCGATTCCGTGTTCGGCGCGCTCGGCTTCGGTTTCAGCGGTTCCGGCCAGAACAGCGCCATCGTCTTCACCAAGCTCAAGGATTTCGCACAGCGCACCGATCCGACGCTGAGCGCCCAATCGGTCGTCAACCGTGCGCTGCGCAGCTTCTTTGCGATCCGCGAGGCGCAGGTCTTCGCACTGCTGCCGCCGGCGATCCAGGGGCTTGGCGTATCGAGCGGCTTCTCGATGTATCTCGTCGACACCGGCGGCCATGGCAACGATGCCCTGACGGCCGCCTCCAAGCGGCTGATCCAGATGGGCAACACGTCAGGCAAGATCGTGGCGCTGCGCAGCAGCAGCAAGGAAGTCGAGCCGCAGATGCGCATCGTGCTCGATCAGGAGAAGATCGGCGCCATGGGCGTCGACATCGCCTCGGTCAATTCGATGCTGTCGATCATCTTCACCGGCCGCGACGTCAACGACTTCACGCTGAACGGCGAGATCAAGCCGGTCTATGTCGAGGGCGATGCGCCCTTCCGCATGCAGCCGAGCGATCTCAACCACTGGTACGCCCGCAACAATGACGGCGAAATGGTGCCTTTCTCCGCCTTTACCCGCACGGAGTGGGTGAAGGGCGCGCCTTCGCTTGCCCGCTTCAACGCCGTCAGCGCCATTCCGCTCGACGGCGCATCCGCTCCCGGAGTGTCCTCCGGCGATGCGATGAACGAAATGGAAGCGCTGACCAATGAGCTCGGCGGCGGTTATACGGTCGCCTGGCAGGGCATCTCCTATCAGGAACGGCTTTCCGGTTCGCAGGCGCCGATGCTCTATGCGATCTCGGTTCTCGTCGTCTTCCTCTGCCTGGCAGCGCTTTACGAAAGCTGGTCGATCCCCTTCTCGGTGATCATGGCGGTGCCCGTCGGCATCCTCGGAGCGCTGACGGCGGCAACCCTTTTCGGCCAGGCGAACGACGTCTATTTCAAGGTCGGTCTGCTCACAACCATCGGGCTGGCGGCGAAAAACGCCATCCTGATTGTCGAATTCGCCAAGGATCGTATGGAAAGCGGCATGGGGCTCTACGAGGCGACATTGGAAGCAGCGAGATTGCGGCTGCGGCCGATCATCATGACCTCGCTTGCCTTCATTCTGGGCGTCGTGCCGCTGGCAATCGCCACAGGCGCGGGCTCGGCGGCACAGAATGCCATCGGCATTGGCGTTCTCGGCGGCATGCTGGCGGCGACGATGCTCGGAATTTTCTTCGTGCCGTCGTTTTTCGTCGTCATTCGACGCATCTTTGCCACACGCGGCAAAAATGCGGCAGGACTGTGATATAAATGCACTGTGATAATGCAGTTCGCGTTGCTACATTGCGCCCGACTGCTTCGGAATGGTGTTTTTGGTAGAACGAAGCGCGGCGGCCGATAGTGAAGCATGAAGCTTCGGACAAGAATTGACTTGCTCGAGTACAGGATGAAATGAATGGTATCTCTTCGTTTTGCCACACCGGCATTATTGTTATTGTTGTCGGGCTGCGTTGTAGGCCCAGATCATGTTCCTCCTGAGATGCCGCTGCCCGCCAAATTCGGAGAGGGTGGAACCAAGAGCGATGGCGATGTTGCTACTGCAGCATGGTGGACCGCCTTCAAGGATTCAAGACTGAACGGCTACGTCAAGGCCGGCCTCGATCAGAACCTGACAGTTCAGCAGGCGATCGAAAGAATCAATGCAGCTTCCGCAAACGTCACCACCGCCGGCGCCGGCGGCCTGCCGAGCCTCACGGTCGGCGCCTCGCAGACGGTCAGCGGCCAGAAGGGCGAGCTGCGCACGCAGCTCGACACGCGCAACACCAGTGCCGGCGACGTCCAGCTGAGCTGGCTGCTCGATCTCTTCGGGCTCTACAAGCGCAATACGGAGAGCGCGCTTGCCTCGCTCGATTCCGCTTACGCATCGGCTGACGTTGCCAGGCTGACCCTCATACAGGACCTTGTCTCGAGCTATATCGACGTTCGCTTCTTTCAGCAGCGCCTGGCGCTTTCGAAGGCCAACCTGAAGTCTCGCCAGGAAACCTACGAACTGACCAAGTTCCAGCTTGAAGCTGGCGCCGCCTCGCGTCTTGACGTCGTTCAGGCCGAAGGCCTGGTGCAGTCGACGCTCGCCGAAATTCCCGGCCTCGAAACCAATATCCGAATATCAGCCCATCACATCGCCACGCTGCTCGGCCTGCCGGCTTCGGCTCTTGTCGATGAATTGCTGAAGGGCTCCGGTCAGCCGGTATTCCGCGGCGGCATCACCTCCGGCATCCCGGCCGACCTGATCCGCAACCGTCCCGACATCCGCGTCGCCGAGCGTGATCTCGCCGCCGCAACGGCCAATATCGGTGTTGCCCAGGCGCAGCTCTATCCGAGCATCTCGCTTAGCGGCTCGATCTCGCCGTCCTACATCAACCAGCGTGGCATCCATGGCGGCCTGACGCCCTGGTCCTTCGGCCCGACGCTCAACCTGCCGATCTTCGATGGTGGCCGCCTTCGCGCCAACGTCAAGTCGGCACAGTCCGATGCCGCGACCGCCTATCTCAACTGGAAGTCGACGGTGCTGACCGCGGTCGAGCAGGTCGAGAATGCGCTTTCGGCCGTCCGGCGTGACGCACAAACGGTCGCGGCGCTTCAGGCCCAAGTGAAGACCACGCAGGAAACGCTCGAACTTTCCACAGCATCCTACAAGGACGGCGCCTCCTCGTTGCTCGACGTTCTCGACGCGCAGCGCCAGGTTTCGCTGGCCCAGGCAAGCCTTGCCGCATCCGTCCAACAGATGGCCAAGGACTACGTCTCGCTGAACATCGCAGTCGGCGGTGGCTTCGCCCCCGGCGGCAAGACGACCGCACCGGCGGCGAAGGTTGTGACTGTCAAGGGCTGACAGCTGCTGCAATCGACCTGAGGAATACAAAGCCTCGCGATCGTCTCGCGGGGCTTTTTCTTGCCTGTCGCATGCCGTAACCGAATAATTGCGCATAAGATGAATTCAGATTCGACACGCGGAAAGAGCTAAGCTACTAATCTGGTTAAACGATTAATCAGAGTAATCTCGTCAATCATGACAGCATCGCGCCCGGGACCGAACCTCAGCAGGATAGCGACGTCGCTCGGCGTCT
This sequence comes from Rhizobium beringeri, assembly GCF_004306515.1. NCBI lineage: Bacteria > Pseudomonadati > Pseudomonadota > Alphaproteobacteria > Hyphomicrobiales > Rhizobiaceae > Rhizobium > Rhizobium beringeri. Next base: position 3,431,226 of record NZ_SILG01000001.1, read on the forward strand.
CCGTCGCCACGGTCTCCAATGCGCTTTCCGGCAAAGGCCGGGTCTCCGGCCAATTGGTCGAAAGAATTCGCGAGCGTGCAGCCGAGCTGGGTTACGTCCCGAGCCAGGCCGGCCGGGCCTTGCGGACCGGCCGCAGCGGCGTTCTCGGCCTGGTGCTGCCCGATATCGCCAATCCGCTGTTCCCGAAGATCGCGCAGGCGATCGAATTCGCTGCCTCCGCCGCCGGTTACGGCGTGCTGATCGCCGATTCCCGCGGCGATGTCGCCGCGCAGACCGAGGCGATCAACCGGCTGGTCGAGCGCGGCGTCGACGGCATGGTCATCATTCCTCGCCGCGCCACCCGCATTTCGGCCGCTGCCTGTCCCGTCGCCATCATCGACACTCCCTCGACGCCTGGAAACACCGTTGCTGCCGACCACTGGCAGGGCGGGCTCGAAATCGCCGGCCATCTCGCGGGTCTCGGCCATCGCCGTGTCCTCATCATCGGCAACAATCAGGAATCCAACGTCCAGAATGACCGCGCCGGCGGCATCCGCTCCGGCATGCGCTCGGGCATGCATTCGGAAACCCTGTGGATCGACCGGCTGGAGCAGGAGAACGGCATTGGCTGCCCGCTCGGCCTCGCCGAAAAAGTCAGGCAGGGCTTCACCGCCTTTGCCGCCCTCTCCGACCTGCAGGCGTTGCGGGCACTGACGGAGTTGCAGCAGGCTGGCATCAACATTCCCGCCGATGTCAGTGTCACCGGCTTCGATGACCTCATCTGGTCGCCTGTTGTTACGCCGTCGCTGACTACGGTCCGGATGGACATGGATAGGATTGCCGAAATTGCCGTGTCGGCGCTGGTGGATACCATAAAAACAAGCAGCATCCGGGAGGGCGTGCTCGTTACCGCAGAGATCGAACGCGTCGCCATGCAGCTAATCGTCCGCCAATCATCCGGGTCCCGCGAACCCGGCACAAAAGACCTCAGAGATGGAGAACATGTAAGATGAAAGCTTTCATTGCCTCACCAGCACTCCTCATCGATACCGCACTCGCCTTCGATCTGCCGGTTGCCCGCGCGGCAACCCTCAAACGGTTCGGGTGAAATCATGGGCGTCTGGATCGACACAGACATGGGCTTCGACGACATTGCCGCCATTCTGGTGGTGGCACAGTCTGAATTTGAGATCGACGGCGTATCACTGGTCTTCGGCAATACGCCGCTGCCGCAGGTGAGAATGAATGCCGCCGGCGCCGCCAGTGCCTTCGGCTGGAGGTTCCCCATTCACACCGGTCGCGCCATGCCTGTTCTCGGCAAGCTCGAAACCGCTCAGGCGATCCTTGGCGAAACCGGCATCCCGACATCAGGCAAGAGCCTGCCGAAGGCAGCAGCCCTTGCCGAAAGCGACGCCTTCGCAGCACTCTGCCGTTGGCTGGAGCGCAAAGGCCAGCACCGCATCCTCGCGCTTGGCCCGCTCACCAACATCGCCGCCGTGGCGCTTGCCCGGCCCGATCTTGCCGCCCGCATCACCGAACTCGTCTGGATGGGCGGCGGCGTCACATCAGGCAACCATACGGCCTCCGCCGAATTCAATGCGCTCGCCGATCCCGAGGCCCTGTCGATCGTCATCGCCCACGGCTTGCCGCTGCGCATGGTCGATCTCGACCTCTGCCGCAAGGTGCTGGCAAGACCCGAGGATGCCGAGCCGGTGCGAAATGCCGGCGGCGCCAATGCCGAACTCATCGCCGATATGTTCTCGGGTTATATCCGCATCGGCACCAGCCGCGGCCGCCCGGCCATGGCAATCTACGACCCTTCCGCCGCCGTCGCCTTCGTCACTCCAGATATCGTCAGCTTCCGCCCCGCCCATATCGACGTCGAGCTGCAGGGTGCCCTCACCCGTGGCCGCACCGTCGTCGAGACCCGCGCCACGCATGCGACCTTCAATGCCCAATTCGCCGCCGACATCGATGCCGACATGGCGCGTGTCATCATTCTTGCCGCTTTGGTCAACGAGGCCCGCAAATGACCGCCACCCCTCGTCAAGAACCCGCCGATCTCAACGATCCCGCCTTGCGCGCCCGCGCCGTCACTGCTGCGCGCGGCGACGCACCTTTCGACATGCTGATCACCGGTGGCCGGTTGCTCAATGCGGTGACAGGCCTGATCCGGGAAGCCGATATCGGCCTCGTCGGCGCGCTGATATCAAGCGTCCATGCCCCCGCAAGCCGCACGGATGCCGTCGAGATGATCGATGCTTCGGGCAGTATCCTGACGCCCGGCCTGATCGACACGCACATGCATATCGAAAGTTCGATGGTGACACCCGCCGAATATGCGAGCGCCGTCTTGCCGCGCGGCGTCACCACGATCGTCTGGGATCCGCATGAATTCGGCAACGTCCATGGGCTCGACGGCGTGCGCTGGGCGATCGAGGCGGCGCGCTGCCTGCCGCTGCGCATGATCCTGCTCGCGCCCTCCTGCGTGCCCTCCGCACCGGACCTGGAACTTGCCGGCGCCGATTTTGATGCCTCCGTCATCGCCGAGATGCTGCGCTCCTCCGCCGTCGGCGGCGTCGCCGAAGTGATGAACATGCGCGGCGTCATTGACGGCGATCCACGGATGACAGCCATCGTCAATGCCGGCCTTGCCTCAAGCAAGCTCATCTGCGGCCATGCCCGCGGCCTCGAAGGCGCCGACCTCAACGCCTTCATGGCATCAGGCATCACCTCCGACCACGAACTTACCTCCGGTGCCGATCTCCTCGCCAAGCTTACCGCCGGCCTGACGATCGAGCTGCGCGGCTCGCACGACCATCTGCTGAAGGAGTTCGTCGAGGTGCTGAACGGTCTCGGCCACCTGCCTTCAACCGTCACGCTCTGCACTGACGACGTCTTTCCCGACGAACTGCAGGAAGATGGTGGCCTCGACGACGTCATCAGGCGCCTGGTGCGCTACGGCATGAAGCCGGAATGGGCCATCCGTGCCGCGACTTTCAATGCCGCACAACGTCTGAAGCGCTCCGATCTCGGCCTCGTCGCCGCCGGCCGCCGCGCCGACATCGTGCTCTTCGACGACCTCACGGAATTCCGGGCTCGGCTGGTCATATCAGGTGGCCGCATCGCTGCCCGCAACGGCAGCATGCAGGCTGCCGTCCAGCAGATTGATACGGCGCCGCTTGTCAATTCGGTGAAGCTGCCCCCGCTGACCGAGAATGATTTCCGCATTCCGGCGAAGGGCGAGCGTGTCCGCGTCGCCACCATCGACCGCCCGCGCTTCACGCAATGGGGCGAGGCCGAAACCGAGGTCAGGGACGGTTTCGTCGTGCCGCCGGCCGGCAGCGCCATGATCGCCGTCGCCCATCGCCACGGCAAAGCAGATGGTACCCCGCGTATCGGCTTCCTCACCGGCTGGGGTGAATGGCGCGGCGCCTTCTGTACCACCGTTTCGCATGACAGCCACAACCTCACCGTCTTCGGCGGCAATGCTGGTGATATGGCGCTCGCCGCCAATGCCGTCATATCAGCCGGCGGCGGTATGGCGGTCGCCAAAGACGGCCGGATCGAGGCGCTCCTGCCGCTACCGCTCTCCGGCCTGGTGACGGATGCATCGCTGAAGGACACTGCCTTGGCCTTCACCAGCATCCGCAAGGCAATGGAAAAGATCGTCGACTGGAAACCGCCCTATCGGGTCTTCAAGGCCTGCTTCGGCGCAACGCTCGCCTGCAATGCCGGCCCGCACCAGACGGATCGGGGAGTTGCCGATGTGGTGACGGGGAAAGTGCTTGAGAGTCCAGTGCTGGAGGTTCTGTAAGCCGAGACGCACAGACTCTATGCAAAGGGGCGTGCGTCCCGCCACCTCAAACTCCAGCTAGACCTTCAATTCCCGCTCGACCAACGCAACCCAGTATGCCGCCCCATATCCAAGCGCTTCATCGTTGAAATCATAGGCCGTGTTGTGATGCAGCGCCCCATCCACCGCCGGGCCGTTGCCGAGCCAAACGTAACAGCCCGGCGTATTCTGGGCGAAGAAGGCGAAATCGTCGCCCGCCGTCGACGGCGGAAAGCTTGTCTGCACCTTCCCGCCAAACACCGAGCCGGCCGCCACGAGCGCCCGCGCGGTTGCATCCGCGTCATTGATGACAGGCGGAATCCGCCGTTCGAATGCATAGTCCACGGCGATGCCGTACATAGCTGCAGTACCCTGCGCCAACCGTCCGATCTCGGTCTCCAACTGATTACGCACATCAGGCGAATAGGCCCGCGCCGTCCCGCCGATCTCGACGATATCAGGAATGACGTTCAGCGCCTTCGGGTCGCCCGCCTGCAGGAAACAGGCGCTGACGACGGCCGGTTGCAGCGGATCGACCACCCGTCCGACGATCGTCTGCAGCGATGACAGGAAGGTGCCGGCGGCCGTGATCGGATCGCGGCCGAGATGCGGCTTGGCGCCATGCGTGCCGGTCCCGCGGAAGGTCATGCGCCAGCTATCGGAGGAGGCCAGCTGCGGGCCCTCGACCACGGCGATCTCATCGACCGCAAGCCCAGGCATGTTATGCAACCCGTAGACGGCATCGCAGGGAAAAAGCGTGAACAGCCCCTCCTCGACCATGCGCCTTGCTCCGCCTCGCCCTTCTTCGGCCGGCTGGAAGATGAAATGCACCGTGCCGGAAAAATCCCGCGTTGCCGCAAGGTGGCGCGCAGCACCGAGGAGCATCGCCGTATGGCCGTCATGGCCGCAGGCATGCATCTTGCCAGGCACCGTCGATTTATAAGGCCGCTCCGCCATTTCGGGCATGGCGAGCGCATCCATGTCGGCGCGCAGCCCAATCCTGCGTGTGCCGTTGCCGAGCTGCAGCGTGCCGACCACGCCGGTGCCGCCGAGGCCACGATGCACCGTGATGCCAGCCTCTTCGAGAAGTCTCGCGACAATGCCGGCGGTACGCTCCTCCTCGAAACCGAGTTCGGGATTGGCGTGCAGGTCGCGGCGCAGGGAGGTCAGAAACGGCAGATCGTCCTTGATCCGGGCGGGAATGCTCATCGGGCAATGCTCCTGGGGCCTGGATATCCTGTCATGCGAAACGGGCGCCCAACCGGCGCCCGCATCAGATCATTCTTTGTTTATCAAACGGCCCACAAGTTCAACCCCAGAACAGGATGATTTTAGGCCGGGCCAAAAATCTGAATCCTGTTCTCAAATAAAGAGTTAGAGCATGATGTCGTCCGAAAACCGCTCACACTTTTCGGCATCATGCTCTACGCCTCCTCGACGAACACCTCCTCGCGCTTCTTCTTGACGCTCGGCAGGAAGACGACAATGAGGACGGCGACAGCAATGGCGAGAAGAGTGGCACTGATCGGCCGCGTGACGAAGGTGGTCGGATCGCCGCGTGACAGGATCATCGCGCGCCGGAGGTTTTCCTCGAGCAACGGCCCGAGCACGAAGCCGAGCAGGAGCGGCGCCGGCTCACAGCGAAGCTTTGCCAACACATAGCCAATGAGCCCGAAGAAGGCGACGGCATAGAGGTCATAGACGTTGGCGTTGACGCTGTAGACCCCGATCGAGCAGAAGGCCATGATGACGGGGAAGAGCACGTAGTAAGGCACGGTCAAGAGCTTCACCCAGAGCCCGATCAGCGGCAGGTTGAGGATGACCAGCATCAGGTTGCCGATCCACATCGAGGCGATGATGCCCCAGAACAGCGCCGGCTGCTCGGTGGCGACATTCGGCCCCGGCACGATGCCCTGGATGATCATCGCGCCGATCATCAGCGCCATGACGGGATTGGCCGGAATGCCGAGCGTCAGGAGCGGAATGAACGAGGTCTGCGCACCGGCATTGTTGGCCGATTCCGGCCCTGCGACGCCGGCAACCGCACCCTTGCCGAATTCCTCCGGCGTCTTCGACATCCGCTTTTCCACCGTATAGGAGGCGAAGGAGGCAAGGATGGCGCCACCGCCCGGCAGGATGCCGAGCGCCGAACCGATCGCCGTGCCGCGAATGACAGGTGCGATCATCTCCTTGAATTCCTGGCGGGACGGCAAAAGGCCGGACACCTTGGCCATCAGCACCGTGCGTGTCGACTCGCCCTCGAGGTTGCGCAGGATTTCCGCCACCCCGAAGACGCCGACGGCGAGCGCCACGAAGTTCAGCCCGTCGGCATATTCGCGGATGCCGAGCGTGAAGCGCGGTGTGCCGGTATAGATGTCGGTGCCGACGAGGCCGAGCAGCAGCCCGAGCGCCACCATGGCCAGCGCCTTGACGACAGAACCATGCGCGAGAGCGATCGAGGAAACGAGGCCGACGATCATCAGCGAGAAATATTCCGCCGAGCCGAACTGCAGCGCGATTGCGGTGAGCGGCGGCGCGAAGATCGCGACGAGGAAGGTCGACACGGTGCCGGCGAAGAACGAGCCGAGCGCCGCGATTGCAAGCGCTGCCCCCGCCCTGCCCTTGCGGGCCATCTGGTAGCCGTCGATCGCGGTGACGGCCGAGGAAGATTCGCCCGGCATGTTGATGAGGATCGCCGTCGTCGAGCCGCCATACTGCGCGCCGTAATAGATGCCGGCGAGCATGATGAGCGAGGAAACCGGTTCGAGCTGGAAGGTGATCGGCAAGAGCATGGCGATCGTCGCCGTGGCGCCGATACCGGGCAGCACGCCGATCAGCGTGCCGAGCAACACACCGATCAGGCAGAAGAACAGGTTTTCCGGAGTGCCGGCCGTTGCAAAGCCGAGCGCGAGATTGCTGAAAAGATCCATCATCGTCTCCTAGAACCGGACCCAGGGGCCGAAGCGCTCGAACGGCAGCCCGAGCCCGTAGCTGAAGACCGCCACCGAAAAGATCGTCAGCAGCAGCGAGAGGATGATCGCGAAGAACACGTTCATCTTTTGCGATGCGAAGCAGGCGATGAAGGCGGTGAAGAACAGCGCCGGCGCAAATCCGAGCCCCCGCACCGTCAACCCGAAGAACACCGGCGCCGGCAGGATGAAGAGCATGCCGCGCCAGGCAAACGGGTCGATCGGCTCGCCCTCGACGCGGAGTGCCTGAATGAAGATGATCGCGCCGAGAAGCACGAGCACACAGGCAAGCACGAGCGGAAAGTAACCAGGGCCCATGCGCACTGCCGTGCCGAGGTCGAGCCCCAGCGACTGGATGGCGAAGAAAGCACCGGTCGCGACGAAAAGCGCGCCGCAAATCGCATTGGTGGTATCGAAACTGATGGATTTCATGGTGTCTCCTGGGGTTGGAGATGGTTCGTGACGCGCTTCTGCTGCGATTGCCCCTCATCCACCTGCCGGCACTTCTCCCCGTATGCGGGGAGAAGGAGATATGCCGTGAAGCTCTCGCCTCTGCCGCCGCTGTTCGTGGCAAGTCCCCTCTCCCCGCGCGGGGAGAGGGTTAGGGTCAGCGGCTCATCCGGCATGTCCTGGACGAGGATAATCTTCAGTCGGCATATTCTCCGGCAGCCTCGATCACGGTTTTCCAGCGGGCGATCTCGCTTTCGAGCTTGGCTTTCAGCGCCGCCGGCGTCGCATCGGCGTCGGAGGATGGCGTCGTGCCGAGCTCGGCGAAGCGGGCGCCGACATTCGGATCCTTCAGCGCCACCTGCAGCGATTTCGACAGACGTTCGTTGATCTCAGCCGGCGTGCCCTTCGGCGTATAGATGCCGTGCCAGATGCCGACTTCAAAACCCGGCAGGCCGGCTTCGACCGCCGTCGGAATGTCCTTCATAACATCGAGGCGTTTGGGCGAGGTTACGGCATAGGCCTTGATCGTGCCGCCCTGGATCTGCTTCGTCGTGTTGGTCGTCTGGTCGCACATGACGTCGACCTGGCCGCCGAGCAGATCGGTCATGGCAGGGCCGGTACCCTTGTAGGGCACGGTCGTCAGCGGCGTCTGGATGGCGCTCATGAACATCATGCCGCAGAGATGCGAGGCCGCACCGATGCCGGCATTGGCAACCGTCACCTTGTCCTTGTTGGCCTTGATATAATCGATCAGCCCCTTGAGGTCGGCCGGCTCCATGTCCTTACGTGCGACGATCGTCATCGGCACCTCGGTGACGAGGCCGACATAGTCGAAGGCGCCAAGCGTGTCGTAGGCGAGCTTGCGGTAGAGCGTGGCGCTGGTCGCCATGCCGATATGGTGCAGCAGGATGGTGTAACCGTCGGGATCGGCATTCGCCACGCGGCCGGCACCGAGTGTGCCGCCGGCGCCGCCGACATTTTCGACGACGATCTGCTGGCCGAGATCCTTCGACATGGATTCGGCGACCAGGCGCGCGACGGTATCGGTCGGGCCGCCGGCCGCAAAGGGCACGACCATGGTGATGGTGCGCTCGGGATAGGTCTGCGCCGAAGCGACGCTGGCGAGAAGAGAGACCGCGGCAGCCGCGGTCAGGCCGAGCATGGCCTTCAGAATTTTCATCGTTTCCTCCCTGATGAAATAAGCAAGCCCGCCGACACATCCTCCGCGCCGGGGATGACCTATTTGCCGCCGGGAAAAATCGACCCGCAATCACTACAGCCGCTTTCGAAAGACGATTTTGCAACAGTGCGATGCAGCATGGGTCGATTCGGAAACAAACGGCTCTGGCGATGGGTGGAAATCCACCCATCGCATCGCAGTCGGCTCAAGTGTCGCGCTGTCCCTCTCCGGAGATCTCCGTCGCCAGCAGCTTCTTGTCGAGCCCATACTTCTGCATCTTCTCGTAGAGTGTCTTCCGGGAAATGCCGAGCGACTCATAGACCGGCCTAAGGCTGCCGCCATGTGCCACCAGCGCGCTGGCAATGACTCCTCGTTCGAATTCAGCGACGCGCTCCGCAAGCCCAGTCGCCTCCTCGGCTTGCCGCCCGCCATTGTCGAGACCGAGCACCAGACGGTCTGCGGCATTCCTCAGCTCACGCACATTGCCGGGCCAGTCGCGCTGAGCAATGTCGGAAATCACGTCTGGCGGCACGGCCATCTCGTCGCGGGCGTAGCGGGCGGCTGCCTCCCGCACCAGCTGCAGGAAAAGCAGCGGAACATCCGCCCGCCGCTGCGACAAAGACGGCACGTGCAGCGTCGCGACGTTCAGCCGATAGAAGAGGTCGGCGCGGAAGCGCCCCGCCGCCACCTCCGCCTCCAGATCGACCTTACTTGTCGCGATGAAGCGCACGTCGAGCGCCACCACCTCGTTCGAACCGAGCCTGGAGATCACCCGCTCCTGCAGCACCCGCAGGAACTTCGCCTGCAGGTCGAAGGGCATGGAGCCGATCTCGTCGAGCAGGATCGTGCCGCCGCGCCCATGTTCGAATTTTCCGTAACGCGGCCTCACCGCGCCCGGAAAGGCCCCCACCTCATGGCCGAAAAGCTCGCTCTCGATCAGGTTTGCCGGCAATGCGGCACAATTGATCGCGATGAACGGCCGGCTCGCCCGGGCGCTGATGTCGTGGAGCGCCCGCGCCACCACCTCTTTGCCGGCCCCGGTCTCGCCGACGATCAGCGTATCGGCATCGCTCGCCCCGATCGCCCGGATGCGGTAGCGCAGATCCACCATCACCTGCGTGCGCCCCGGCAGCCGCGCCTCGATATCGTCGCGCTTGCCGGCAACCGCTTTCAGCAGTCGGTTCTCGAGCACGAGGCCGCGCCGCTCCATCGCCCTGCGGATGACGCCGGCGAGCATTTCGGGCGTGAACGGCTTCTCGATGAAATCATAAGCGCCTTCGCGCATCGCCTTCACCGCAAGCTGAACGTCGCCGTGGCCGGTGACCAGAATGACCGGCACCTCAGGGTCGAGCTCGCGGATCTTCTGCATCAGCGTCATGCCGTCCATGCCGGGCATGCGGATGTCACTGACGACGACGCCGGGAAAGCTGTAGCCGATCAGTTCCAGCACATGGTCGCCGTTCGAATAGGTCTCGACGCTGAAGCCGGAGAGCTCCAGCGCCTGCGCCGTCGAGCGGCGCAGTTCCTCCTCGTCGTCAACCAGCAGGATCTTCGCATCGTTCATTCCGCCGCCTCCGGCATCAGCCCTGCCGCCGATCGCAGCTCGATGCGGAACACCGCGCCCCCTTCGGGATGATTGGCAGCAGCAAGGCTGCCGCCGAAATCCTTGATGATGTTGTAGGAGATCGAAAGCCCTAGGCCGAGCCCCTTGCCGACGCCCTTCGTCGTGAAGAAGGGATCGAAGATACGCTCGGCGATCGCCGCCGGCACACCCGGCCCGTGGTCCCGCACCGTCAGCACCACCTTGCCGGCCTCCTCGAAGGCGGAAACCTCGATGCGCCGATCATCCAGCCCTTCCACCGCATCGGCCGCATTCGAGATCACGTTCACCAGCACCTGCTGCAGACGCACAGAACCGGCGCGCACCACCGGCGGACGCGGCCCGAGAGCGAGCAGCAGTTCGGCATCCGCCGCCTTCAGCCGCCAGGCGATGATCTCGAGCGTATCGCGCATCGCCTCGTCGAGGGAAACGGGACCAAGCTTCTCGTTCGGCTTGCGGGCGAAGTTGCGCAGGTGCCGGCTGATCGCAGCCATACGGTCGATCAGCCCGCCGATACGCCGGATATTGTCCCGCGCCTCCTCCGTCCGGCCACGGTCGATGAGAACGGAGGCGCTGTCTGTATAGGTCTTGGCGGCGGCGAGCGGCTGGTTGAACTCGTGCGAAAGCGCAGCCGACATCTGTCCCAGCCCGGCAAGCTTGCCCGCCTGGATCAGATCGGCCTGCGTCTGTCGGAGCTGGTGCTCGGTCAGCCGCCGTTCGGCGATTTCTTCTTCGATGCGGCTGTTGACGCGGGCAAGATCGGCCGTGCGCTCCTCGACACGCCGCTCCAGTTCGTTGCGGGCTTCGGCTTGCATCTGCATGCGCTCGGCAAGCCGCGCCCGCCTCTGGCGCAGGACCGCGACCGCGAGCCCGGCGATGCAGAGGAAGAGAAAGACTGCCGCAAGCGCCGTGCGTGCCTGGGCACGGATGGAACTCGTCTCCATCAGCACGTTCACCGTCCAGTCCTCGGCCGGCATGTAATGCGAGAGCACCAGATATTCGCTCGAGCCGCGCTCGCCGGCCAGCGTCATCAGCTCATGCTGCTCGAAGTGATGTCGCGTCACTGGCAGCGCCGCCAGCCTGGCATTGGCATAGCGCCGCGAGGCCTCCGTGCGTGCGATGCGGTCGGCCGTCAGCGGCAGGATCGCGCCGTAAAGCCATTCCGGGCTGCCGGACATGAAGATGATGCCCTCGGGATCGGAGACGAAAATCTTGTATTCGCCGCCGCCCCAGGAGGATTCGATCATATCGATATCGACCTTGAAGACGATGACGCCGCGAATATCCGCGCCGGTTCGGATCGGTGCGGCGAAATAATAGCCGCGCTTCAACGAGGTGGTGCCGAGCGCGTAGAACCGCGCCTGCCGGCCTTCAATCGCATCCTGGAAATAGGGCCTGTAGCTGAAATTCTGTCCGACGAAGCTTGCAGGCCCATCGTAATTGCTGGCCGCGATCGTCTCTCCATCGGGCTTGACCACATAGATGTCGGAGGATTTCAGCAGCCCGTTGATCTCCTTGAGATAGAGATTGGCCGCATCGCGCAGCGCCGCATCTTCAGGCGCGCTCACCAAGTCCTTGATATCGTCATGATCGGCGATCAGTGCCGGCAGCGCCTCGTAGCGGTTGAGATGGCCGCTGAGTGCCGAAACGGCAAGCCGCAGCGCCGTTCCTGCCTGTGCCGAAGCCTCCTCCATATAGGCGCGCGTCGCAATCGCGCTCCCATAGGTGAAGAAGGCGAAGATGATGAGCGGCACCACGAGCAACGCCGCTATCGCACGATATCTCGAAGACAGATGCGGTCCTCCCCTTTCTGCCTCCACTCCCCAGCGAGGCATGCCCGACAGCTCAAGTTAACGCATAACCCCGAAAATCGGAATCGATTTTCGGAAAGGATTATGCGCCAATAAAGTGATAGAGCGCCGCGCTCTATTGGGGTAGGCGGGGATTTCCAAGGGCCTGCCGAAACTTGACACCCGCCAAGGGCGGATGTCCTATTGCTGCACCGCAAGGAGGCCCCGCCCATGAGCGACGACCAGACGCCCGCCGACAGCAAACTCACCACATCCAAGCGTCGCTGGGCGGCAGAAGGCAAGTTCCTGACCGGCCGTATCAGCCGTCCCGAAGCCGAGCGCCTGCCGCCCGGCCAGCACCTTGTCAAGAACTGGCCTGTACTCGACCTCGGCCAGCAGCCTGTCATCTCGACCGAGACCTGGCGGCTCGACGTGCGCGGCCTCATCGAAACGCCGCTCACCCTCACCTGGGCCGCCTTTCAGGCGATCGAGCAGAGCACCAAGGTCAGCGACATCCACTGCGTCACCACATGGTCGCGCTACGACAACAAATGGAAGGGCGTCTCGACGCGCGATCTGCTTGACCTCGCAATGCCGAAGCCGGAAGCAGCTTACGTCATGCTGACAAGTTATGACGGCTATACCACCAACCTGCCGCTGGCCGATTTCGCCGCCGAGGATGCGATCCTTGCCACCGCCTGGGAAGGCCTGCCGCTGACATCGGAGCACGGTGGCCCGATGCGCCTCGTCGTGCCGCATCTCTATTTCTGGAAAAGCGCCAAATGGCTGCGCCGCATCGAGCTGATGCCCGCCGACCAGGCCGGCTTCTGGGAAAAGAACGGTTATCACATCTACGGCGATCCCTGGCGCGAGCAGCGCTATTCCGACGATTGAGCTGTCGGCCGCGAGAAACGGCGAAGCGCAAACACGCCAAAGCCGAACAAAGAGGCAAGCCCCGTCAGCGACGCCATGCTGGCGGCATGGAATGGTATCCCGCTCCAGCGTGGCTTGACGATGTCAGCGGTGTTGAAGGCCTCGCCGCTGAACCGACAGGTGATGAGCGCAAGACCGCGCCGCACCATATCGGCATCGACCGCGGAAATGATTTCATCCGCCGCAGCCCTCTCCCGCGGCATCTCACGCATCGAAAGCAATACCGCCTTGGCCGCCGCGAGATAGGCATGGGCGCATTCGTTGAACGGGCTTTGCTCATCGGTCACACTGCCCGGCATCCGGCCCCATAGGCAGTAGGAATACTGGATTTCGGCATAGTTCAGAATGCGCCGGAACGGCTCGTTCGTATCGACTGCGCGGGATGCAAGGTCGATAATCCCACTGCGATAGTCAGACATGACAGCCATCTCGCCATGGGAAATCTCCGGGATATTGAGGCCCGCATGGCTGCCGCCATCGCTGCGGCTATGAGCAAAAGCGCTTCCGGCAACCACACACAAAAAGGTGGCCGTGATAAACGCCGCCGACAAGAGTGGTGTGGTTCTGCTGCTTTTCATACTCGCTCGAAAAAGTCGGGCTTGCTCCAAAAGTTCAGGGCGCCGGCAAAGCGGCGCCCTTCGATGCCTTAGTGGAATGCCGTTGCCGGCCGACCTCGTTGCCCGCCCTTAACTGCAAGCCGCCTTTCGGCAAGCGCTCCGAAGGCCAGCCCCAAGGCTGCCCAGAGGATCACATGCATGCCAAGCGAGGTCGTGCGGAACCGCCAGAGCACCATCGCCGAGAAGTTCTCCGGCACCTCGTTAATCGGCGGCAGCAGATAGAGCACGACGCCGATGAAGACGAGATAGACAATGCCGGCGATGATCGCGCCGTTCCAGAGACCGAAGCGCTCGGAAAGGCGGCGAGACAGCGCCACGGCGGCAATCAGGGCTGCGAGCGAGACGACGATCATCAGGAAGAACAGCTCGGTCCTGGCGCCGATCGTGTCGGGATTGCCGACCGCCGGCGGGTTGGCCGGATACTTGATACTGGGAACGACGACGATCGCCACGAAGGCGGCAATGGCGATGACGGCTGAGGTGCCACGCGCCGAAAGGCTGCTGAAACGGCCGTGTACGAAAGCGAAGGCAAGTGCAAAGAGCCCGCCGACGGCAACGCTGTAGGCCATGACGCCGGTGAAAAGGCCGAGACCGGCCTGCGTGGCGCGGCTGACAATTTCAGGTTCGGCAGCTTCGCCGTCCGCCTGGGCGCTTGCTTCCTCGAAGGCGATCGCCGCATCGACTAGCGGCTCACCGAAAGTATGGGCGAAAGCGAAAACGAGGATGCCAGCAATCAGGCCCGCGAGCATGCCGCGAAGCAGAAGATTTCCAACCATGTCAGGAACTCCCTTAGTGGCAGGGAAAGCCGAGGAGATGGCGGCCGTCATGCACGAATTCGTGCACATACATGCCGTTGAACAGCGCCATCGCGCCTTCCTCGGTGCCGACGAAATAGAGGACGATGAGCATCAGCAGGCCGCCAAAGATCGCCCAGGGCAAGATCTCGCCTACAGGGATCGGCGCCGGTACCGCAACGGGCGCGAAAGTGGTGTCAGACATGTATTCCTCCGGGAATGACGCGTTCAGTCGAAAGAGTGCTTGTGCAGTAGGGTCTGACTTCCAGCGCGAAGAACTTTCAACACGCTGGTCACAGTGGCGCGACCGCGCCGGACTTACACCGGCTTCCAAACCCGCAACAGCACGGTTATATCTGCACGCTGAAGAGACTGTCAACGAAACTTCACAAGCCGGCGAAGGACGCTGTAGCCGCATTCCGGGAGATCAGAACGACCGTGAATACGCGCCTCACCTGGATCTGCCACGGCGCGACGACGGCGAGCCGTAAGGCGCTCTTCCCGCTCGACGAACCGCTGGAAGGCGAGGCGGCGGAAGAAGCCGGCAAAATGGCCGCCCCGCCGCGTGCCGACCGCATTGTCATGAGCCCCGCTTTGCGTGCCCGCCAGACCGCGGAAGCGCTCAGCCTCGAAGCCCGGATAGACCTCGCACTTCGCGACTGCGACCATGGCCGCTGGGCCGGCAAGTCGATCGCGGCGATAGAGGCCGAAGAGCCGGAGAACCTCATGGCCTGGATGAGCGATCCGGAAGCGGCGCCGCATGGCGGCGAGAGCCTTGTTGACCTGCGCACCCGCGTCGCCGGCTGGATGGACAGCGAATCCGCTCTCGGCGGCCATGTGATCGCCGTCAGCCACGCGGCCGTCATCCGGGCGGCGGTCGCCCATGTGCTTGAGGCGCCGCTCTCTTCTTTCTGGCTGAGCGACATCGAGCCGCTCGCCATCGTCCGCATGACCAGCAACGGGCGGCGCTGGTCGCTGCGCTTCCAGCATTAGAAACTGCTGATTCTTATCCAGCCTTGCACAAGCAAATCGCGTCATCTCTGTTGAACCCGGTTTCGCGGGGACTACTTCCTTGTCCCAAGGAGATGGAAGAATGACATATGATTGGAGTGGTGAGCGCACGCGACGTCTGCGTTTCATGCGTGTCGCCACAGTCACGGTTCTGGTCGGTCTCATCGTCAGCGTTCCGCTGCTGATCGTCACCGCCTGAGGTACGAGAAAGGGCGAGCGATGCATTAGCACGCTCGCCTTCGTTCTTCCCGCATCAGTTGGTCTCCCGAACCGGGATCGCGCTGACAACGACGCCCTGGTTCCCCCACAAGCTCCGTCGGATCTCTCAGCGGCACAGCAACAGGCTGCCGCCTCCGATAATTCGCCTTCTGGTTTCAACAAACATTTCAGACTTTCGTGATATCTCGGCGAAGGGTGGGAGATGGAGAAGGCATAATGCCGGTGTTTTTCCAAAGCAGGGCCGGAAGGCAATGCGTGTCGATCGTCGGATTTGGGGTAACCCTCTGGCTCCTCGGCACGCTGTTGCAGCTCGACGATAGCCTGGTCTCCTTCATGACCGGCTTCGGCGAGTACGGCGCCGACAAGCTCGTTCTGGCGCTCGGCATCGCCGGCGCCATGAGCTTCATCTATTCGGTGCTGCGCATCGCCGACCTGCGCAAGGAAATGGAACTGCGCGCCACCGCTCAGGCAAAGGCCGATTGGACCGCAACCCACGACCATCTGACCAAGCTGCCGAACCGCTACGCCTTCGAGCGCAAGATCCTCTCACGGCCGATCAAGGACGACGAGGCTGAGATCGAGGAATGGGACCGCAACGTCACCATCTTCTCCGTCGACCTCGACGGCTTCAAGAAGGTCAATGACCTCGTCGGCCACAAGGGCGGCGACATCCTGTTGATCGAGGTTGCCAGACGCATCTGTGCGCTCGGCAATGCCGATTGCGTCTATCGCTTCGGCGGCGACGAATTTATCATTGTCGCCTTCGCCCTGACGGCGCAGCGCGAGGAGCGTTTTGCCAAGCTGCTGATCCAGGCCGTCACCCGGCCGATCCATATCGATGGTTTTGCCGTCGAAGTCGGGGCCAGCGTCGGCTATGACCGCTGGGCCGAGGAAGCCGAACCGCTGGAAGATGCCGCCCACCGTGCCGACCTCGCCATGTACGAGGCGAAATCACGCGGGCCTAACCATTATTTCGTCTTCGAACCTTCGATGCAGGACAAGGTAACGGAACGCGCCGCGTTGGAAACCAGGCTGCGCGCCGCAATCTCCAACAAGGCGATCAAGCCCTTCTATCAGCCGCTGATCGACCTGAAGACCGGCCAGCTCTGCGGCTTCGAGGCGCTCGCGCGCTGGATCGGCGACGATGGCGTCAACATCCCGCCGCCGGTCTTCATCGATATCGCCGAGGAAACCGGCATGATCACCGCATTGTTCGAGGATCTTCTCGCCCAGGCCTGCAGCGACGCCCTCACTTGGCCGGAGCATGTGACGTTGTCCTTCAACGTATCGCCGGTGCAGATGGAAGACAGATTGCTGACGTCGCGCATTCTCAAGGTGCTATCGGCAAGCCGGCTGCCACCGCAGCGCCTGGAAGTGGAGATCACCGAAAACGCGCTGATCCAGGATCCCGCCGTCGCCGCCCTCATTCTCGACGAACTGCACGCCGCCGGCATCCAGATCGCACTCGACGATTTCGGCACGGGCTATTCGAGCCTCGCCCAGCTCTCCCGCTATCGTTTCGACAAGATCAAGATCGACAAAAGCTTCATCGCCACCTATCGCGACGAGGAGCGCCAGGAAAAGATCGTCCGCGCCATGCTCGGCCTCGGCAGGAGCCTCAACATCAAGACGACTGCGGAAGGCATCGAGGAGCACGGCCAGCTCGCCTTCCTGCTACAGCTCGGCTGCGACATCGGCCAGGGCTATCTCTTCGGCAAGGCGATGCCCGCCGCCGAGGCGGGCATCTTCATCAGCGATCGCAATGCCAGCCTGGCCTCCACGGCCTGACGGTACGCCTTAAAAAACCTGACGCATGATCACGAAGAGCACGAAGGCGATCGCGATCGAGGCAGGCAGCGTCAGCACCCAGGCCATCAGCATGTTGCGCACGGTCGACCATTGCAGGCCGGAACCGTTCGCCGCCATGGTGCCGGCAACGCCGGACGACAGCACGTGGGTGGTCGAGACCGGCAGGCCGAGATGATCGGCCGAGGCGATGGTGACCATCGCCACGACTTCGGCTGCCGCACCCTGCCCATAGGTGAGATGCGTCTTGCCGATCTTCTCGCCGACGGTGACGACGATGCGCTTCCAGCCCACCATCGTGCCGAGGCCGAGCGCGATCGCGACCGCCACTTTCACCCAGAGCGGGATGAACTTCGTCGCGTTGTCGACCGCCTTGTGGTAGTTCGTCACTGCCGTCAAGTCGCCGGCATCCATCGGCAGCAGCTTCTGCTTGTCGATCAGCTTCAGCGCCTCGCCGATCAGATAGATGTCGTTGCGGACGTTGCCGACGAGATTGGTCGGCACCGCTTCGAGCGTCGGGAAGCCGGCGACTTCGGCACTTGTCTGGTGGATATATTGCTGCAGGGCCGGCGTCGTCGCATCCGTCCATGTCTTGTTCTTGACGGCGTTGCTAACCTCGGCCTTGTAGTCCGCGACCGTAACGCCCGGCTTCACATACTTGCCGAGTGCGGTTTCCACCTGAGCAGATGCCGACTTGTAGGCTTCGAGATAGTTGACATCGGGCGTACGGTTCAGCGCGAAAGCCGTCGGCACCAGGCCGATCAGGATGAGCATGATGAGGCCCATGCCCTTCTGGCCGTCGTTGGAGCCGTGAGCGAAGCTGACGCCGGTGCAGGTGAAGATCAGGATCGCACGGATCCAGAGCGGCGGCGGCTGGTTGCCCTTCGGTTCGGCATAGAGCGCCTCGTTGCGCACCAGAAGCTTCATGACCAGCAGGAGAACAGCGGAAAGACCAAAGCCGATCAGCGGCGAGATCAAAAGCGACAGACCGATATTGGTCGCCTGCGACCAGTCGACGCCGCTGGTCGCCGTGCCTGCCGGCGCCAGGAACTGGTTGGCAAGGCCGACGCCGATAATCGAGCCGACCAGCGTATGCGAACTCGACGACGGCAGACCGAGATACCAGGTTCCCAGGTTCCAGACGATCGCGGCAATCAGCAGCGCGAAAACCATGGCAAGGCCGGAGCCGGAGCCGACCTGCAGGATCAATTCCACCGGCAGCAGTGCCAGAATGCCGAAGGCGACGGCGCCGCTTGAGGTCAGCACGCCGAGGAAGTTGAAGAAGCCGGACCAGATGACGGCGAATTCCGCCGGCATGGAACGGGTGTAGATCACGGTGGCGACGGCATTGGCCGTATCATGGAAGCCGTTGACGAACTCGAAGCCGAGCGCGATGAGCAGCGCAAGGCCTAGGAGAATCCAGGGAACGGCGACTGCGGTCGTCAGGTCGCGGGCGAGTGCATAGGCGACATATCCAAGGCCGCAGATCAGAACGAGTGCGAAGACCGGCAAGAACCACTTGCCGGCCGAATTCGAACTGTGGAGCGGATGGGACGTGTCGCTATGAACCTGGCTGGGGGCAATATCGGCCATGACATAGTTCCTTATTCCGTTTGCAAATTTGCCTTTTGTTAATAATTCCGCCGCGTGAAGCTCTCATGACGCCCCGACTGAACCGCCCGTAAGCCACTGATGTCGGGCGATATTGACGGTGATGCGCCTGGTACCGTCGCCTCTATAAAAGATGCCGCGTTGCGATCCCAAGCGGCGGACGATGGTTGTCTACGCAATGACAAAAGCGCGTCCCGAGCGAATAAATCCTTCCCGCCTGGAACTCCGACGCTAAGTTCGGTCATCTCACACCCGCGCGGAGTCTTAGAAGACATGTCATCGACCGACCTGCTGCTGACCTTCAACACCGGCTCCTCGACCGTCAAGATCGGCATCTTCGCGATAGACGGCGCCGAGGCACGGCGCATCGGCAGGGGCGTGATCGATTTCCGCGCCGAACCGCTGTCACTCGGCCTGACGAAAGGGCCGCAGACCTTCGAGATGCCGCTGAATGCCGAAGTGACGGAAGATCTGCACGGCGTCATCGATGAGACCTTCGCGCTTCTCGCCGATCATTTCGACATGACCGCCGCGCGCGCTGCCGGCCACCGCATCGTCCATGGCGGCGACCGCTTCATCAGGGCGATCGCCCTCGACGCCGCCGCAATCGATGCCATCGACGCGCTAACCCCGCTGGCCCCCCTGCACCAACCGCAGGCGCTGCGTTTCATCCGCGCGCTCAAGCATCTGAAACCGCATCTTGCCCAGACCGCCTCCTTCGATACCGCCTTCCACGCCACGCAGGACGATCTCGTTCGCCGCTTCGCCATTCCCCGTACGCTGCATGACGAGGGCATCAAGCGTTACGGCTTCCACGGCCTTTCCTATAAATTTATCGCCGGAGAGCTTCGCCGCAAGGCGCCCCGCGCAGCAAAGGTGGTCGTCGCCCATCTCGGTAGCGGCGCCAGCCTCTGCGCATTGGATGACGGCGTCAGCCGCGATTGCAGCATGGGCTTTTCGACGCTCGATGGCATCCCGATGGCGACGCGCCCGGGCTGGCTCGATCCCGGCGTCATCCTGCATCTGGCCGGTCAGAGGAAACAGTCCTTCGAGGAGATCGAAGACCTGCTCTATCACCGCTCCGGCTTGCTCGGCGTCTCCGGCATCAGTGCCGATACGCGAGAGCTGTTGAAGGACGGTCGGCCGCAGTCGCGGCAGGCGATCGACCTCTTCACACTGCGCATTGCCGGCGAAATCGGCCGCATGGCGGCAACGCTGAACGGGCTTGACGCCATCATCTTCACCGCCGGCATCGGCGAACATCAACCGGAGATCCGCGCTGGCGTCGCCAGGCGGCTGTCCTGGCTTGGCCTTGCAATCGACGAAAAGGCCAATGCCGCCAATGATTTTACGATCAGCACCAGGGAAAGCCGCATCGGCGCCCATGTCGTCGCCACCGATGAGGAGCAGATCATCGCCGAGGAGGCGCTGTCCATTCTTCGCGACGGCTGATCCAGATCAACAGCTTGCCGGCATCCGCCGGTAGAATTGACGTTGAAGACGTTTTCGAACGGGAGAAACCCATGGAAAAGCATGTCTCGACCGCCGCACTGACCGACACCGAACTCACCCTCATCGACCGCTATTGGCGCGCCGCCAATTATCTCTCCATCGGCCAGATCTATCTGCTGGCCAATCCACTGTTGCGCGAGCCGCTGCAACCGGAGCACATCAAGCCCCGTCTGCTCGGCCACTGGGGCACGACGCCCGGCCTCAACTTCATCTATGCGCATCTGAACCGGCTCATCCGCGCCCGCGACCTCGACATTATCTACATGTGCGGCCCCGGCCACGGCGGGCCGGGCATGGTCGCCAACACCTATCTCGAAGGCATCTACAGCGAGATCTATCCCGATATTTCCGAGGATGCAGAGGGCATGCGCAAGCTCTTCCGGCAATTCTCCTTCCCCGGCGGCATTCCGAGCCACGCAGCACCCGAAACACCGGGCTCGATCCACGAGGGCGGCGAGCTCGGTTACGCCCTCGTCCATGCCTATGGCGCCGCCTTCGACAATCCCAATCTGATCGTTGCCTGCGTCGTCGGTGACGGCGAAGCCGAAACCGGGCCACTGGCTGCGAGCTGGCATTCCAACAAGTTTCTGAACCCTGCCCGCGATGGCGCCGTGCTGCCGATCCTGCATCTGAACGGCTACAAGATCGCCAATCCGACCATTCTTGGCCGCGCCAGTCACGAGGATTTGCAGAGCCTCTTTGAAGGCTACGGCTACGAGCCCTTCTTCGTCGAGGGTCACGAGCCGCGCGACATGCACCAGCAGATGGCCGCAACCTTCGACAGGGTCTTCGACCGCATTCGCGAAATCCAGGAGGAAGCCCGCAATGGCAAGGCGCCCGATATCTGCCCGCGCTGGCCGATGATCGTGCTGCGCAGCCCGAAGGGCTGGACAGGACCGAAGGAAGTTGACGGCAAGAAGGTCGAAGGCTTCTGGCGAGCCCACCAGGTGCCGGTCTCCAATTGCCGCGAGAACGAAGGGCATCGCAAGATCCTCGAGGACTGGATGCACGGCTATGATCCGGAGGACCTGTTCGGCAGCGACGGCCGGCTGAAACCCGAGCTGCGGGCGCTAGCCCCTGTCGGCGAGCGCCGCATGGGCGCCAATCCGCATGCCAATGGCGGCTTGCTGCGCAAGGAGCTCGATGTTCCCGATATCCGCGACTATGCGGTCGATATCGGCAAGCGCGGCAGCGCCATGGTGCAATCGACGGAAATCCTCGGCCATTACCTGCGCGACACGATGAAGCGCAACGCCGATGCCGCCAACTTCCGTATCTTCGGCCCCGACGAGACGGAATCGAACCGCCTCGGCAGCGTCTTCGAAGTCACCGACCGTGTCTGGATGGAGGGTATCGAACCCTACGACGTCCACTTGTCCCGGGATGGCCGTGTCATGGAGGTGCTGAGCGAACATCTCTGCCAGGGCTGGCTGGAAGGCTACCTGCTGACTGGCCGGCACGGCCTGTTCTCCTGCTACGAGGCCTTCATCCACATCATCGATTCCATGTTCAACCAGCACGCCAAGTGGCTGAAGGTGACGCGGGAACTCGAGTGGAGAAAGCCGGTCTCGTCGTTGAATTACCTGCTGACCTCTCACGTCTGGCGTCAGGACCACAATGGCTTCAGCCACCAGGATCCCGGTTTCGTCGACCTCGTCGCCAATAAGAAGGCCGATATCGTCCGCATCTACCTGCCGCCGGATGCCAACACCCTGCTCTGGGTCGGCGACCATTGCCTGCGCACCTATGACCGCATCAATGTCATCGTCGCCGGCAAGCAGCCGGAGCCGCAATGGCTATCGATGGACGAGGCGGTGAAACATTGCGAGGCCGGCATCGGCACCTGGCACTGGGCGAGCAATGAGGACGACACCATCCTGCCCGATCTCGTCATGGCCTGCGCAGGCGACGTGCCGACCATGGAGACGCTCGCCGCCGTCGATCTGCTGCGCCAGGCCATTCCGGAACTGAAGATCCGCACCGTCAACGTCGTCGATCTCCTCGCACTGCAATCCAGGGATCAGCATCCGCACGGCCTGACCGACGAGGCCTTCGATGCGATCTTCACCGCCGACAAGCCGGTCATTTTCGCCTATCACGGCTATCCCTATCTCATCCACCGCCTGACCTATAAACGCACCAACCACCGCAACATCCACGTCCGCGGCTTCATCGAGGAAGGCACGACGACCACACCCTTCGACATGACCGTCCTCAACGAACTCGACCGCTTCCACCTCGCCATCGAAGCGATCGAGCGTGTGCCGGGCCTGAAGGAAAGAGCAGGAGAAGCGCTCGCCGCCTTCCGTGGCAAGCTTGCGGAACATCACGACTATGTCCGCGAATATGGTGAGGACATGCCGGAGGTGCGGAACTGGACATGGCCGACGGCGTGAAGCAAAAACCAAACAGAATCGCGCGGACCTGGTCGGCGGAGACCATCCGGCGGGAGCAACCGTCAAGCAACGTCTAAAGTTGGTGAAAACGATCGGGGCGCTGTTCCAGAACGGCCATATCGTAGGCTATGTGTCTTGGGAAAGCTCTAAGCCACTGACCGAGGAAACGACATGAAGGGTTTCGCTGCCACGCTCACCGCCGCCCGGCTGGAAAAGGCGCTCGCCTTCTACATGACGCCCGAAGCCCAGCCGGATGGCTCAGCCGATGCCGTCAAGCCAGCTGGGGAACGCGAGGCATACGAGGCCCGTGCCGGCGAACGCGCCCGCAACACGGAAGACGGCGCCGAAGCCTGGTAAGGCGATCCCCACCGGGCGTCCTCGCGGATGCCTGTCCGCGAACGCGTCGCACCCGGAATGCCGGAACCCCTATGCATGTTCGAGCCGGACTTTTTCCTTCATGCGCCAGACCCGCGGCGTTTCTCCCGTATATTTAAAAAAGAAGCGCGAGAAATAGGCGGGATCGGCAAAGCCGAGCCGAAACCCGATCTCCTGAACGCTGCCGAGCGTAAAAACCAGCTGGCGTTTCGCCTCTTCGACGAGTTTGCCGGCGATCAGTTCATGGGGAGTATTGCCGGTCATCGACCGGACGATGCGGGTGAGATGCGTCGGCGAAACCCCAAGCTCTCTGGCGTAGAAAGACGCGGGCTTGTGTGATCGAAAATGTTGCTGAATGAGCTCGCTCAGCATTTCCATCCGCCGCTCGTTCTCGTTGGGCGGAAGTTCATGCGTATTCCCCTCATGGGAAATCCTCGCCGTCAGCCGCAGCGCCAGGGCGACATAGGCGGCCAACGCCTCGTTGCGGCCGCCGCGGCGATTTTCGAATTCGTCGCCCAGCCGCTTCAACGTCTGCATGACATAGACGGCCTCGGCATTATCGAGATCGAGCGGAGTCAGATGCGGCGCCGCCAGCCATTCACCGAGCTGGCTTCGATCACCGAGCGGATGGCTGAGATGGGATCTCAACAGGGTGATCACCAGGCCGTCGATATCGCGTGAAAAACGAAAGCCGTGATTGAGCCCGGGCGGCACGGTGATGATGGCCGGCGGACGGATGGCATGGCTCTTTTCGCCAAAAATCGCATCGCCCGAACCGCTTTCGATGTACAATATCTGAAAGAAACTCTCGTGGCGGTGCGGGCGAATCTCCCAGTGATGCAAACTGCTGCGAGAGCGAATTGTTTCGCAATGCACCCAAAAATCCGGTTCTCGCCCGGTCTTTTCGCCGTAGAGTTCATAGGTAGGGACCTGTCTGCTCATGGGGCTCCGCGGGGCTTCTCCGACACCAATGTTCGATTAGTGCAATTTTTAGGTCGGGATGTCCATTGCTGCGGCAAGCGCGGCACGGCAGAATCTGGCAAAGCGCAAAAATGCAGGGAGGCAGCATTTGCGAACTCAGGTCGCCATTATCGGTTCGGGACCATCCGGCCTACTGCTCGGCCAGCTTCTGACCGAAGCCGGTATCGATAATGTCATTCTCGACCGTGTGAACAAGGATTACATCCTCGGCCGGGTTCGTGCCGGCGTTCTGGAGGAAGGCACCGTCGGGCTGCTGGATCAGGCCAAATCAGGCGCGAGGCTGCATGCCGAGGGCCTGCCGCATGACGGTTTCTCGCTGGCCTTCGACGGACGCGACCATCGCATCGACCTTCATGAATTGACCGGCGGCAGGCGCGTCACCGTCTACGGGCAGACCGAGGTAACGCGCGATCTCATGGAGCGGCGCGAAGAAAGCGGCTCCCTGTCGATCTACGATGCCGTCGATGTCGCGCCGCATAACTTCGACGGCCATTCATCCTTCGTCACCTATGTGAAAGACGGTGTTGCCAGGCGCATCGATTGTGACTTCATCGCCGGCTGCGACGGGTTTCACGGCGCCAGCCGAAAGGCCGTCCCGGAACGGGCGATCAGGAGTTTCGAGAAGGTCTATCCCTTCGGTTGGCTGGGGATCCTTGCCGACGTGGCGCCTGTCAGCCATGAGCTGATCTACGCCAACCATCCAAGGGGCTTTGCGCTCTGTTCGATGCGCTCGGCCACCCGCAGCCGCTACTACATCCAATGTGCGCTCGACGAGAAGATCGAGGACTGGAGCGACGACCGCT
Organism: Rhizobium beringeri; assembly: GCF_004306515.1. NCBI lineage: Bacteria > Pseudomonadati > Pseudomonadota > Alphaproteobacteria > Hyphomicrobiales > Rhizobiaceae > Rhizobium > Rhizobium beringeri. The sequence continues at coordinate 3,456,087 of NZ_SILG01000001.1, forward strand.
TCTGGGACGAGTTAAGACGGCGGCTGCCGACGCATCATGCCGAAGCATTGGCGACCGCGGCATCCTTCGAGAAATCGATCGCGCCGCTGCGCTCCTTCGTCGCCGAACCGATGCGTTTCGGCCGGCTTTTCCTGGTCGGCGATGCCGCCCATATCGTCCCGCCGACCGGGGCCAAGGGATTGAACCTTGCCGCCAGCGACGTCCATTACCTTTTCTCCGGGCTGATCGATCATTACCGCGAAGGCTCGAATAGTGGCATCGACGCTTACTCGCAGAAGGCGCTCGCCCGTGTGTGGAAAGCCGTGCGGTTTTCCTGGTGGATGACGACGATGATGCATCGTTTTCCCGATACCGGTGATTTCGACCAGAAGATCCAGGAGGCGGAACTCGACTATCTCACCCATTCCCGCGCCGCCTCGACAGCGCTCGCGGAAAATTATGTGGGATTGCCATTCTGAGACGAGGATAGTTCCGCATCCTCGATGCACAATCATAATCGCTTGGTCATGGATTACGGCATTTATTTCATTTTACATCACCATTTCGCATGACAAGCTAACGCTCAATTTTGAGCGGCTAGCGAATACGGCGCGGGAGTGCGCCAAAAAGGGAGAGAGAGAATGAAGAAGCTATTTCTGGCCGCCTTTGCGGCCGCCGTGCTCAGCGGCGCGGCCTATGCAGAGACCATCAAGGTCGGCGTCATCGGCCCGTTCTCCGGTCCGTTCGCGCTGCAGGGCAAGAACTTCAAGGCCGGCATCGACGCCTATATGACGGTCAACGGCAACACGGTCGGCAGCGACACGGTCGAGATCGTCTATCGCGACGTGCCGCAGGCCGATCCCGCCCAATCCAAGGCGCTGGTGCAGGAACTGATCGTCAAGGAGAAGGTCCAGTATCTGGCCGGCTTCTATTTCACCCCCGATGCCATGGCGGTGACGCCGATCCTGAAGCAGGGAAACGTGCCGATGGTCATCATGAACGCCGCCACCTCGGCGATCGTGACCAAGAGCCCGCTCGTCGTTCGCACCTCGTTTACCACCTGGCAGACCTCGACGCCGATCGCCAAGGTCGCCTTCGACGCCGGCGTCAAGAAGGTGATTTCGGTCGTCAGCGATTACGGCCCCGGCATCGACGCAGAGAACGCCTTCAAGGCCGGCTTCGAAAAGGCCGGCGGTCAGGTGGTCGAGGCGATCCGCATGCCGCTTGCGACCAACGATTTCAGCCCGATCATGCAGCGGATCAAGGATTCCGGTGCTGAGGGCGTCTTCGCCTTCCTGCCCTCCGGTCCGACGACGCTCGGCTTCGTCAAGGCTTACAATGACAATGGCCTGAAGACGGCCGGCATCAAGTTCTTCGCGCCGGGCGATCTGACCCAGGAATCCGATCTGCCGGCGCTGGGCGATGCCGCACTCGGCATCCAGACGACCTTCCACTATGCCGTGTCGCACGATTCTCCGGAGAACAAGGCTTTCGTCGAGGCGGCGACCAAAGCGATCGGCAACAAGGCCGAACTCTCCTTCCCCGCGGTCAGCGCCTATGACGGCATGTATGTCATCTACAAGATGATCGAGGCGACGGGCGGCAAGCAGGATGCTGAGAAGGCCGTTGATGCGGTCAAGGGCCTTGCCTGGACGAGCCCGCGCGGCCCGGTTTCGATCGATCCGGAAAGCCGCCACATCACGCAGAACATCTATCTGCGCGAAGTCACCAAAACCGATGACGGGACCTACATCAACAAGGAGGTTCAGACCTTCGAGAAGCAGGGCGATCCGGGCCTAGCGGCCGTCAAGTAACATCGAGCATCACGGCATGCGACGGGCTTGGGCAATGCTTCGGGCAGACTTGCGATCTCTCCGGAGCTGCCCGAACGTGTCGAGCCCGTCGCATCGAAGCAAGGTATCTCCATGCAGACAGTCTTCAGCATAGCCGTCGATGCCTTTGCCTATGGCATGGTGCTCTTCGTCATATCGATCGGCCTTTCGGTGACCATGGGGCTGATGCGTGTCGTCAACCTTGCCCACGGCGCTTTCGCGATGATCGGTGGCTATATCGCCTCCTATGTCGCCCGCGACCTCGGCCTTGGTTATGCCACGGCGGTCATCGCCGCCGTTGTCATCACCATCATCGTCGCCATTCCGATCGAGCGTTTTCTCTACCGCCGGATCTACGGCGCGCCGGAACTGACCCAGGTGCTGATGACCATCGGCATCACCTTCTGCGTCATCGGCATCGCCAATTATGTCATGGGCCCGACGCTGAAGACCATCCCGCTTGCTGGTGCGCTGCAAGGATCGGCCGATCTCGGCTTCCGCACCATTCCCGTTCATCGGCTTTTCGTCATCCTCTGCGGCCTCGTCGTGGCGCTCGCCCTCTGGTTTGCGATCGACAGGACCAGCTTCGGCGTCAAGCTGCGCGCCTCCGTCGATGATGCGGCAATGGCTGCGGCACTCGGCGTGCGCACCGAGATCATCTATGCGGTGAGCTTTGCCGTTGCCGTCGGGCTTGCCGCCTTCGGCGGCGTGGTCGGCGCCGAACTCCTGCCCGTCGAACCCTATTATGCGCTGCGCTACATGGTCACCTTCCTGGTCGTCGTCTCCGTCGGCGGCGCGGGTTCCATTCCGGGCGCGCTGATTGCCTGCCTGCTGCTAGGCGCGATCGATACGACAGGGCGGTATCTGATGCCGGAATTCGGCGAATTCTTCTTCTATCTCGCCGTGATCGCAATCATCTGCGTCTTCCCGCGCGGCCTTGCCGGAAGAGCGAAATAAGATGGCGCTTGTCATGAACGACGAAAACCAACCTCTCCAGCATCGGCGCGGATTCATCAGCCGCGATCTCGCCGGAATAGCGGTTATCTTAGCCATTGCCGCGATCGGCTATTTCGCCTTCCCCGACAATCTCGCGCTTCTGACCCGGATGATCACGATCGCGCTGCTCGTCCTGTCGCTCGATCTGGTGACCGGTTATTGCGGCGTCGCAACGCTCGGCCATGCCGCACTTTTCGGCTCCGGCGCCTATGCCGCCGGGATCCTGTCGGCGCATTACGGCATCAATGACCCGCTGCTGATGATGCTGGCCGGCATCACAGGCGGCGCGCTTGCCGGGCTGCTCTGCGGCGCCATCATCCTGCGTGCGCATGGATTGCCGCAGCTGGTGCTGTCGATTGCGCTGATCAACCTCTTCCATGAATTCGCCAACAAGGCCTCGTCATGGACAGGCGGCAGCGATGGGCTTTCCGGCATCGCGCCGGACCCGGTCTTCGGCCTCTTCGAATTCGACCTCTATGGCCATACTGCCTTCTTCTTCGGAATGGCGCTGCTGCTGATCGTCTTTGTGCTGCTGCGGTTCCTGGTCCGCTCACCCTTCGGCATGCTCTGCCGCGCCATCAAGCAGGATCCGCTGCGCATCCGCGCCATGGGCGCTTCGCCGAAGGCAGCTCTGATCAGGATGTACGCGATCTCCGGCGCCGTTGCCGGTGTCGGCGGCGCTTTGAATGCGATTTCGACACAGGTCGTCGGCCTCGACAGCCTGTCTTTCACGCAGTCGGCCGAGGCGCTTGTTATGCTGGTGCTCGGCGGCACCGGTTCCCTCTTCGGGGCGCTCTCCGGTACTGTCATCTTCATGCTCTTCGAGGACTATGTCTCGGCCGCCAATCCCTTCCATTGGCTGACCATGGTCGGCGCGCTGCTGATCGCCGTCGTGCTCTTTGCGCCGAAAGGTCTCTATGGCACGTCAGCAGCCTTCGTTAGCCGCCGCAGGGAGCAGCGCTCATGAGCCCGGTCTTCGAAGTCGCCAATCTCAAGAAAGCCTTCGGCGGCCTTGCCGTCACCAATGATGTCTCGCTCACGATGTCACCAGGCGATCGCATCGCGCTGATCGGCCCGAACGGCGCCGGCAAGACCACCTTCGTCAACCTCGTGACCGGCAATCTCTCTCCCGATTCCGGCGAGGTTCGCCTCGGCGGCGAGGTGGTGACGAAGGTCGACGCGATCGGCAGGGTCAGACGCGGCCTTGTCCGCTCCTTTCAGGTGACGCGGCTCTTCCAGGACATGACGCCGGCCGAACATGTGGGACTTGCCGTCCTTCAACGCGACGGAAAGACCGGGCGCATGTTCGGCAATTTCCTGCGTATGCCCGATGTCATGGCAGAGGTTGACGATCTCCTTGGAAAGCTCGGACTGGCTTTCCTGATGCATCGCAAGGTCAGCGAGATCGCCTATGGCCAGCAGCGGCTTCTCGAGATTGCCGTAGCGCTGGCGCTGAAGCCGAAGGTGCTGCTGCTCGACGAGCCGGCAGCCGGCGTGCCGCAAAGCGATACCGGCCGCATCGAGCAGGCGCTGGCCGATCTGCCCGCCGATCTCGCCGTGCTGATGATCGAACACGACATGGACCTCGTCTTCCGTTTTGCCAGACGCGTCATCGTGCTGGCCGCCGGCACGATCATCTTCGACGGCCTGCCTCAAGACGTCACCAAGGATGCGCGTGTGCGCGAGGCCTATCTCGGGAGCTATGCCAATGCCAGCCATATCGCTTGAGGTCGAAAATCTGTCGGCCGGATATGGGCCGACGAAAGTACTCGAAGGAATTTCCTTCTCCGTGCCGGCAGGCGCCCGGCTTGCCGTGCTCGGCCGCAACGGCATGGGCAAGACCACGCTGCTCGCAACGCTCGCCGGCCAGACCAGGCGATACGAGGGCAGTATCCGCCTCGGCGGTTCGGATGTCAGCGCAGCACCGAGCGCCACACGCGCGCATAAAGGCCTCGGATATGTGCCGCAGGCACGCTGCGTCTTCCCGACGCTGACAGTCGAGGAAAACCTTTTCGTCGGCTTGAAGGCGCGACCGAAGACGGCACTGGAGGAAGCCTATGCGATGTTCCCGCGCCTGAAGGAGCGCCGCCGCAATCTCGGCAGCCAGCTCTCCGGCGGCGAGCAGCAGATGCTCTCCACGGCCCGCACCATTCTCGGCCGCCCGTCCGTCCTGTTGCTCGACGAACCGCTGGAAGGCCTCGCACCTGTTATTTGCGAGGAATTGATGGCTGCCTTCGCCGACCTCGCCAAGACAGGAGACATGACCATCGTGCTGGTCGAGCAGCGCATCCAGAGCGCGCTCGATTTCGCCGATCAAGTCGTCATTCTCGAACGCGGCAGACTGGCCTGGACGGGAACGCCGGAGAGCCTCACCAGGGATCACGAGGCTGTCGAAAGCCTGCTCGGGGTTGGCGGCCTGCATTGATTGATGGTCGGCAGAAGCTTGGGCTCTGCCGATTGACTCCATTTCTCCCTCAAGCTTGCTCTTGGCACGCCAAGCAATTTATACAGTATATCGTCATGACGACGTCATCATTGGCCTGTCATTATTATCCTTCTTGAAAGTTTTCTGCCGGCCAAGCTGATGCATCGCCTGAAAAGGTGAGAAAGACCGCGATCGACGAAGCGGCAGCAGCGTAAGACAAGACATAAAGTCCTGGTTCATAAACAGGATCGACATCAGAGCTGCTTCTTTACTTGAATGCTTGAGCTGTAACCGATCAAAATCTGTTGGATTGACCAGCGGAATTGCTCTGCCACTCAATCAATTTCGGTTGCCAGATACCCGATAGGGTTGCATAGTCGAATTGAACATCACATGGGAGGTAGAAATGGCAAACCACAAGCCGGTCGCAGGTGACGTATACTTGCCTGTTTTCGATATCAACGACCCGATCAGCGGCGACATCCTCGAAAATACCAGTTCCACCGATGTCGACGGAGATGCGGTACGCCTCAATTTTGTCAATGGACAACGCATTCCGCAACCGGCCAATGGATCCCCGGCCACAAGCACGGCGATCGACGGAGAGTATGGTACGCTCACCGTTTACTCCGACGGCAGCTACACCTATGCGCTCGATCACTCCAACCCGGTGGTGGCAGCGCTCGGACCGGGAGATGCGCTCGTCGAAAAGTTCACCTTCAAGATATCAGACGGCAAAGGCGCCACCGACGTTGGCGCGTTCAGTATCGCAATAGACCTGCCGGAACGCGGCGATGTGTTCGTCAACTTCGAGGATGTCGGCCAAAGTGACTTCCCGACAGGCTACAAGGGCTTTGATTGGGGTGCTTGGTACGATGGTGACGACGCAACGGTACAGAGGGAAGCCGACGGCAACCATTATCTGTCAGGCGGCGTGTTCTGGACACCGATCCAAGCCGCCGATGGCGGTCACTTTCAGATCGAGCAATTCAGTGTCGCAAACGGCACATCGGACTATGACAACGTTCTGACGATCGAAGGTAAGCTGAACGGCGATACCGTATTCTTGGTCACGGTCAACGTCACCGCCGACAGCATTCATGACCCGCAAGTGATCGATCTCAGCGCCTACGGCGAAATCGACAATCTCGTGCTCGACACGGAGCCCGTCATCACAGAGACGAGCGGCCCGGATTATTACGGCGCGCGATACGACAACTTTCATTTCATCGTTTGACGGAGGGGGAAAAGGGCATCGTGTCGCCGAAATCTTTGCATCTTCGCCAAGCGCTCTCTGCTGTGGCTATCTGATACCAATATCTTGCGATAGCTGACCGGGTTGCGTCTTGCTAGCATAGGATCGTGCGAGGAGGCACGGTTATGCTGGGATGGAGGAAATGATGCAGCCAGTCGGGATGAGGTTAGCGGCGGTCATGTTCTCGCTTGCCGTATGGGCTATTATTATCGCTGTCGCATCCCATTTTTGGGCGACGAAGATGCCTCTGTTGCTTTTGGCTCTCTACAGATAGGCCTGTCCTCGGCGTTGGCGGAAATCTGCAGATCAGGGGCGCAACTGGTTTTGTCCCCTCGCCGCGACGTTTGGCGCTGCGATCAATGTGCTACCACGGCCGTCGGAACCAGCTCAAAATCGAGCTGCAAAAATCGCTAATTCTGCAATGAGGAGATGGTAGCGGAGGTCCGTTCTGGTCACAACAGCCGACAGCATGAACGGACAGAGATCAGCCTGGGAACGTGGCAGATCGAATTGAAACGGGCCATCAAGCAATATCTTGAAGAAACTAGGAAAGCTGCCGCGGCAGACAACGACGATGCCGCGGCAAGTAAGGGTGAACGAAGCGGTCGTTAGGCAGCCTGCTTGACGATCGCCCTTCGCTTTTTGCATTTCCTGAACCAGGTGATCCCGAGTGCCCTCCAAAATGGCACTTTGTGCGTGGCAGCAAAGAGCTTCGCCTCATCCTCCGCCGTGAATAGCAAGTCGACGATGGCGTCGGTCAGATCTTCCGGCGTGATCTTGTCGCAGTATTCCTCGTCGGTGAGGAGCAGTTCGACAGCCTTGATTTGCGGGGCTGTCAACGGACCTCGTTCCGCACTTGCCAATACCTCCAATATTTCACGCGCCAACTTCGGGCCGCGCCGGCTGATCAAAGCCTCGATCTGCTTGATCGCGATCGTCTGACGGGTGCCAGTTCCAGTGTAGGCATTGGTAGTCTTCAAAACCTTCACGCCAGCTCTAGTGCAAACGAGTTCCAGCGTTTGGGCGTCCTCGTCTGCCGCCGCCAATGCTGCCTGATGAAGCTGCAGTGTCGTCACACCAAGCCGGTCTGTGTTCTGGCCTATAAATGCCTTTGCCTGAGCGATGGTGCTCTCTGCCTCGACGATCATGACCGGGATCTTGTCAATGTGCGGGTTCGACGCTGCGGCAATCGCTGTGTGCTGACCATCCAGAACCTTGAGGATCGTCTGTCCGTCGCATTCAGCATATGCGCAAATGGGCGCCTTGAACTTGACCCAATCAAAGCCTTCGATAATGCGCCTAATCTGGCGAGTACCCTTTTCGCTGATGTTTCGCTGATAGGCTGGATCTACGAAGAGGTCGGTCGGATTGACAAGCTCGAAAATTGGCATGCCGGTCGGCGGCTCCTGAGGCTCCAGACCTGATATGCCTACTGGAGCGATTGGGCGAATGTTTTCCTGCATTTCTGTTCCTCGTTTTTGTCGCCGGGGAACGTGAGAGATGAACGCTGAGAAGGAAACTAAGCACGACGCCGTATCGTTTCGGCGTTGCTAACGTCCACAGGCGACCGCCCTGTTTTGGCGCATCGTGTGGATAACTTGCCTCGCGAAGTCTGGTTGACATGCACCCGAGCAATGCCACTGTGTCGCCTAACGCGAATTGGAGCCTACCATGACCCCTGCTCGTTTCACGGAATGCCTTCTCCACATCCGCTGGACGCCAATAAACCTTGCCAGTGCGCTGCAGTGCGACCTCTCGTGGGTGGAAGCAATGGAAGTCGGGAATGCTGAAGTGCCGGCGGGGTTAGCAGCATGGCTGGAGACGCTTGCGCAGTGCCACGAGGCGGCAGGTATCCCTGCGACCTATCGCGGGCGCGGACACGAGTGAGGAGAGAACTTGGATGGCAAAGATCACAGTTTATCGGGTAAGGCGCTACGACATCACCACAGACAACTATGTCGATTCACGACGGCTGATGACCGACAAAGGCGCTCGCATGATCTGTAGTGAGATCATTCGAAGCACGGCGGTAGAGATTGATGAAGGGGATCTCGAATCCGGCGAGGAGTGGACGCCGATCGGATATGTTCCGAAGGGCAACGGTGACGGAATTCCGGCGCAAGTCTTTCCCGGATGATCGTTCGGGAGTGGATGGAGAAGAACACCTATCTGCCGGCGCACAACGTCGATGAAGACAGCGAAGTCGACGGAAGCGAGTAGGGTAACCTTTTGTTAACCCTATTGCATCAGCACGATTGGAGAAAAGGTTACTAAAACCTTATATTGCTCTTGCGACTCGATGTCGCAGTTCCCATGTGGGACTCGCTCTGCATCTGCAGAGAGAAAAACGGCGGCCCGGTAGATGCGCTAACATCCCCGGGCCTGACAACCACCTTGCGGCGGCTTGTTTGTGATCACGAGGCAGTAGTTGGGTATCTTCCGACGGGTTGTCAAGCGGTTTCTTACCTCGTCGTCCGCGGTTACGCGAAGGAAATCGCTAGTATGACTATCAAAATCAACCGGTTAGCCCGCAATGGCAGCCAAAAGGAAATCACCCCTGGGCAGGGCATTTTACCTTTAACAATCCAAAAGGATCGTGAGGTTCAAGGTATCGGAATGGGTGTCCTCTCCGATGGAACGCCTTACCTAAATCAACGCGGCCTAGCCGCACTTTGCGGCGTTCAAAATGCCCACATTGGAACGATTAGTTCCCAATGGCACGATGTTGACCAGAAGCCCAGACTTCAGGCCGTTAAGAACATCCTCGGCAAAATCGGTCCTACTAAGCACGCTCCCCATATCGAACTAACGCACAAGAGTGTCACACACTTCTGCTACCCGGCCGACGTTTGCTTAGCCATTCTAGAGTATTACGCGTTCGATGCCGGCGCAAATGTCTCGGCGACGGCGCGGGACAACTACCGAAAGCTTGCCGGTTCAAAACTCCAGGACATGATCTATCAGCAGGTCGGCTATGACCCCTCCGGCGCCGACCGTTTTCACAAATGGCACGAGCGCCTGGAGCTTAACTATCAGTCTGCGCCAAAGGGTTTTTTCCACGTCTTCAATGAAGCAAATACGATCATCTACGAACTCATAATCGCTGGTGCGGAAATCGGCGAGAAATTTGTCGTAGACATATCCATCGGCACATATTGGTCGAAATACTGGGAAGATAGCGGACTGGCAGAAGAATACGATGTCCGACGCAAATATCCTCACCGGTATCCTGATAGCCATCCTCAGGCGAAGGCGAACCCTCACGAATCTTGGTGCTATCCGATCGCCGCGCTGGGCGATTTTCGAATGTGGCTTCAAGAAGAGTACCTAGAGGGCGGCAAGTTTCGCAATTACCTGCAGGGTAAGGTGAAGAAGGGAGATCTTCCCCCATCTTTCGCGGAACTGGCACTCGAAGTGTTGGAGCCGCCTCGGTTAGCCTGATCGGCGAATCGGAGGCCATAACGATAGCCCCGCGATGCGGGGCTTTTCCATCGGACACTTCAATCCATCTGATAAACGTCGGCATTGTCCTGCCGCTCGCGCAGTCCCTAGAAGCATGCCGCACCTTGCCGTCATGCGTCCATGCCCGGTATTCGACCTCGGCAACAAGCTTCGGCTTCACGAATGTCGCCACCCTACGATCGACAGCGGCGGCCGGCGTGGATGTGATGAGGCCATCGAGCTTCTCACGAAGCTCATAAGCGTTGCGCTCGTTGAAGCCCGTCCCTACCCCGCCGACGTAGACCAGCTTCTTGCCCTTGCGCGCGACTAGCAGAAGCCGACCGATGCCCCCGAAGGATGCTGTCGACGTCAATCTGGACGTTCGTAAAGCCCGATGTATAGTTTGGGCAGTTTGGGGGCGAATCTATGAGACTTCGAATTGCTGCAATAGCCTTCCTCGTGGCTACGTCTGCGGCCGCACAATCAGCTGAAGAGACCGTGGCCTACATTATGATCGGCGCTGACGATGGCGCTTCCACGACGGCCTTCCAAGGCTCTAAGTGGAAGATGAACTTCCACATGGACGACGCCGCCCAATACTTTGTTCGTGACAGCTTGAACGTAGAGGAGATTGAGGTCGAGCGGATATCGGATTGCCGCTACAAATATCTCATCGCCCACTATGGCCTCGACCCTAAGAAGGAGGTCATGAAGGCCAGTGAATACGACCTCGATTTCACGAACGCCCGAGAGTACGAGATTACCTTGGAGCCTTCAGACAGAAGTGGGTTCATTTTCACAATGAAAGGCTTGGAATATGAGTGCCGCCCTCATCCCGATCACCCGGACACACCGAGTTGCGATGACAAGATCGGTTTCATCAATTTCGGGGACCCATTCAGGGCTAAAAACGCTCTGAAGTACCTCAAAGAGAAATTCTGTGTCGGCAAGGCTTTCTAGGGGGGCAGTCCTATTGATCTCGTCTAACGCGGCAGCAATCTTCCGCACTCGTAGCCGGCAACCCCGCCCATCCGCAGGATTAAGTTCGCCGCCAGCCGCTCAGCCAGCACCGTCTGGGCGACGGGCATCATGGAAGCAAAGAAGAAAGCCGAAGTTGAGGCTGATTTCCGCGCGGCACAAAAGGGCTGGCCGATCCCGAAAGCGGGCTGGCAACTCCAGGAGGAAAGATGAGCGAGACCGACAAGCCGGCACTTATGAACCGCCGTACCGACCTCATCGACAAGGCCAATCTTCTGCGGGACCAGCTTCGCTTAATAGAGATGGCGGCCCACGCGATCGACGATCGAGACCAACGAAGCGCGCTCATAGGAGGCTGTGAGCAGGCAAGGGAATATATGGAAGAGCTGCTCGAGATGATGCGAGGCATTCCGAGGGGCGAGCCAATCATGACGACAAACGAATAGATATGACGATGATTGCTGGACTGATCATCTGCGCATCGCTGAGCGTCGTCGACGGTGACACTGTGAAATGCGACGGGCAGAACATGCGACTGCTGGGCGAAGGTGTTCCGTTCGTCTCGGGCATTGACACGCCGGAGATTGGATCGCACGCAAAGTGCATCAAAGAACGGAAGCTGGCGTTGATCGCCAAGGGAAGGCTGAAAGAGCTTTTGGCTGAAAAGGGATTGCGGATCGTCGCGAGTGGCGCGGTGGACCGAACGCCTTCACACCGGCCGCTCGTCAACATCTATCGAACGAATGGGGAAGAGATCGGCATGAAGCTGCTCAAGGAGGGCTTCGCGCGGACCTGGAGCCCGAAGAGGCGGAACGAATGGTGCGACTGATTAAAGAAAATCTGTCGGCACGGGAACAATATGCTCCGTTGATCGTAAAACCTTCGGGCCGTGCGGAGATTCGTTGCACTTCGCTATGCGGCCCACCTCAACCTTAGCCCCGCTCCGAAGCGGGGTCTTTTTTGGCATTGGCATGCCTCAATTGATCTTCAACCAATGCCGTAACGCCGCTACCGCGCCATCGCTCATATAGGCGACAACCCCGCCGATCGTGAGGCCGGCAAAAGCAATTAGCCCTGAAATCCCGTAGCCGAGAGTCTTCATTTTTTTCCACTCCTCAAGAGTGGGGGCGACCGCCTCGTGGTTCTTTTCGACGGTGTCCTTGAGGGTCTTGATTTCTTCGCGGATCTGACCATCGACGTTGCTGCTGACGGTTACAGTCATGTCGAGCAGATGGATCTGCCTTGCCTGCTCGTCGAGCCGCCTATGGATCACGGCCCGGCTTTCGTGTGCATTATCCTTCTCGTCGCTCAGCTCGTCGCGAAGATGCGAAACGCTGTCCTCGATGCCGGTCAATCTGCCTTCGACACGGCCGAGCGCGCGAAGAATGTCGTCATTGGATGTCATTCGGTACGGGCCGTTGTTCGCGTTATTTTTTGGGGCAATGTCAAGCTGTCTCGTAGCAGCCGATGTCATACAGCCCTTGGGGAATGGTGTTGCCGAAAAGGTCTCGCGATCCCATGCTAATGCCGTAGAGGGCATTGAGATCCTGCCCACCGTTTTTGCATACGGATGCGGCCTGCGTCTTATAGGCTCCGAGAAGCAATGGATCGAAGCCCCCGATAGTCCCGACGGGCACCGTCCCCACCAGGCTTGGATTGGCAGCTTTGAAGGTGGCGCCTCCGGCTACAGTCTCCTGAGTCGGGAAGGCGGCCCGCCAGTTGGAGAACGTCGTGTAAGTTGTTGCGCCCCATTTGATCGAGGTGGCCGGCGATGAATAGCAGTTGCCGATAAACAGCAGCGCGGGCGCTGTGCTGGTGGACGAGAGAATAAACTTCGAACTAGCGCCGGTCAGATAGAAGATGTTGTTCCCGACATAGCTGGTGGCGAACTGGTTCGGGTTCGAGAAAATGTAGACCGCGTTCGCGCTCGCGGTACTGTTGAACACGGTGCAGCCATAGATCGCGTTCCCCGAGCACGCGCGGGTGTTGTCCGCGCTGCCGAGGAGAAAAGCCCCCTTGGTAGCAGTGTTCTGCTGGCAGTCGTTCTCCGAAATGCAATACCGGATTGTGTTGCCAGTGAGCGACAAGATGTTGGTCGGGTCATTGTACTGATAGAGCTGGTAGCCCTGACCATAATTATCATGGCTGTAGCAATATTGGACGGTGCAATTCTGGCATCCGCCATCAAGGTCGAAGCCGTCACCATCAGATGTGCCGAGGCCGGTCTTGTTGTGATGGCTTTCGCAAAACTGGATGATCGAGTTGGTGGTGTCGTAGAACCAGATGCCAACAGGCCCCTGAGCATACGTGTTGCCGGCGCCGTTATTGTATGCCTCGCAGGATTCCACCAGAGCGCCGTCTGTCTGTGCCAGAAGGATGCCGGAACCGGAATGGCTGGTCGGGGAAGCATAGCCGCCGGGATTGTCGTAGACCTTGCAGCTCCTGATGATCGTGCGCTTGAAAGTCGGAGCTAGATTCTTCAGACCGTAGGCATTCGACACCATGAAGATGCCGTTTCCTGTTGTGCAGCAGTCATGCACCAAGCAGTTGAGCAACGTTAGATCATCGAAGCCGGAGGGGCTGCTATCAGATGGGTGAGACCATGCCAGGATGCCGCAGTCGCCGAAGCCGGACACATCGACATTGGAAAGCGTGACAGCCGGGAGGCGCGTGCTGGCGAGCTTGAGGACTTCGAGGAAGACGCCAGAGGCGGTGCTTGTCGTTCTGCCGACTCCGGTGACAATGAGGTTTTCGATTGTGACGTATTTCGGATCAATGGCATAAATGCCGTAGTTCGTAGATGTCGTCGTGTTGATTGTGGCCCTACCGGTCCCATAGGAGCCATACCTGGTGATGAGGCCTGAGGAGCCATAATGCCGAGCCTCAACGAGGTTTAGCGATCCGGTGAACGTGGAGCCACCCTTGAAGAGAACCGAGGCCCCCGCCGGGATTGTCGCCCCGTTGACCTTAGACAGCGTTTGCCACGCGGTTGCTGGAGATAAGCCGTTAGCGGCGTCTGAACCGGCTGGGTCTACGTAGTAGATAACGGTCGGCGCCGCGCCGCCGCTGTTCGCATTTGTCACCGCAAGAGAAATGCCAAGGATCATGTTCATCGGTAGGTCACTCCTGCATCCACGGCTGCGACGCACGCGGCTCGGCGAGACTCGCCAATGTTCCGCGCCGTCCGGTCAGCCGACCAGCCGTTGAATATTTCTTCCTGGGTCATGTCATGATCCGGCTTGGGAGAGAGAGCGGGCGTCACCTTCCGGCACTCGGGCGGCAGCAGCACAGTGACCATCTTCGTGATGACGATCGGTTCCGGTTTTGGATTAGTCAGGGAGCAGGCGGACACGATCAGCGGTAAGGCCGACATCGCCGCCATGAGGCAGAGCCGCATTGCGTTTCCTCAATTCTTCGAGCTGCTGGGAAGCGGCGTTGACGCGATCGGCCGCGTCAGCCTGGATGTCGATTACCGCCTTCGCCTGGTCGGCAATTCGTCTGTTCGCCTCGGCATTGGCCTTCTCGATCTTCGCGCTCCACTCCGCGTCAGAGAGCGCTTTGGAGCGTGCGGCCGCCTCGCCGATCATCGAATGGATCTCTCGGACGATGAGAAGCGCCACCGTCGCTAAGGTCAAGATAGTGAGCAGCGCCGCGAGGCCCGCGACGATGGGTTTCGAAAGGCCGAACATCAGGCGCCTCTGAGACAGATATTGCGCTCAACGACGCGGCGCTTGGCGAGCCCAGCCAGAATGACTTTCTTGCCGCCGACGGTTCCTTTGTTCCAGGCCAGCATCGCATCACATGCGGCTTTAATATTGCCGGTGCTGAGATAACGCGCCGCGCTCGATCCGCAGAAACCGCCAATGCCGACGTTGTAGCTGAAGCTGTTGAACGCCCCGCGCGTCTCGACCGGCAGGCCGTTCCAGTTGGAGACGCACTTCTCGTTGCCCTGGTCGTAGTGCGCCATGCGCTTCACCAGCAGATCATGGCATTCCTGCTTGGAGAAGGTGCGGCCCTGCATGGACTTGGCGTTCTCGGTCTCGCCATAGCAATAGGTCAGCACGCCGACAGCATCACGATAGACGTAGCCGGCATAGCCCTCCTGAGGCTCAGCGATGCCGACAGCGAGAGATATCGCCGCAGCAGCACCAGCGGCCACGCCTGCTTTAGCTTTCGCTGCCATCGTCATTTTCCTTGAGGTTGCGTTGCTCGATGACCCGACCGAACGGAGACAGCGCCAGAATGGAGATGATCAGCCACCGCGGCAGCCAACCATCCAGGAACGGCACGATGTACGGCAGGATGCCGAGCAGACCCGCCAGGTAGACAGGCCAGAGGGCAAGCGACCACGTGAGTACGCGGCGCTTGTTCTTCACAAGACGCATGGGAGGCTCCAGATGTGGGTTGGTTCAGGCCCGTTGAGGCTTCACTTGGAACATGAAGGGGTAATAATTTCCGCCTCGCTTGATCGGGTTCCAGCCCAGCCAGAGCTTGAGATAGAAGCCGAACGCCAGCGGCAGATCGCGCTTGACGGTGAATGCCGAGTCGATGTCATCGACGCCGAGCAGTTCCGACTGCCAGCCATTGCATGGATTCCGCCACGTCCAGCGGGTCCGCTGCCACCAGAGTTTGAAGCCCTTGGCGGCAGGATCGAACCCTGCGACACGCTGTGGGATATAGCCGTCCAGATCAGCATTCAGCGTCGAGAACCACCGCCATTTGCCCGGCAGAACCGGGCCGTGCTTCATCGACCAGGCCGCCAGCAATGGCGAGAGGAGATAGGCCAGTAAGACGAATGTGAGATTGACTGGAAGTGAAACGATATATCTCAAAACCGATATCGTCATTGCTCGGGCATCTCCTCAGGAGAGATTGCCATAGGATAGGCCGACGGAGGCGGCACAAGCGCCGCATAATATGCCAGCAGCTCCGGGTCGTCGGGCGCAATGTACTCGTTGGCACCGAACATTGGCTCGACTACTACAGCGTTGATATGGCCTTCTTCATCACGGCGCACATACGGCATTAGCTATCCCCTATTCTTGGCAGAGTAAAATCCTCATACCCAAACACAACCAGGTCTCCATTGCCGCCACTGGCCCCGGAGTAAAACATCCCGATTTGTCTGGATTTGTTTGTCCTGGCCCTGGCGGTACCGATGAACGAAGTGCCGTTGCTAATGAAAAACGAGTGCTGATCATTGCCTTCGCCGTCGTAAACGCGACCGCTTGTGCTCGCACCTGACACGGATCGAATGGTAACTTCGCACATTAGATCAACTCTAACCCCGGACGGGCACGGGATAGAATTCGGCACGGTGTACAGCGCGTTCGGCACGGAGGAACTTGAAGCAAACCAACTGACAGCAGATAGGTACGTATTTTTGTTGTTAATCTGCGTATAAGTGCCGATGTTGCTTGAAGAGTCCGTCCAGACATACCAAATTCGCCCCACCCATTCATATCCGGCGGGGATAGTCGGCGCCGTCAACGACAGCGAATAGAGCCACTCGAACGCTCCATCAGAAATCTTGCGAATGGCGTGAATGTAATATCCGGTCGAGGCCGCTACGCTGCCAGTGTCTAGGCCACCCGCGCCGCCGCCGGCCGCCCAGTTGGAGCTGATGTTTTTGGTCATGGCGGCAGTGTTCTTCACATACCGGCCATTGCCCTTCATGGAGCCAGTGCTGACAGAGATCACCGTCCCGCTGGTCCGGGTGGTGGTGAGGCCTGTCAGATAGTCCGCAACACCCTCGTTAACATTGAGGAGATTATGGCCGGCAAGGTCAACATCATCGTTGATCTTGCCGATTGAATCGATGCCGTTAGCCGACCATGTGGCGACTTCAGTCCCGCTGGCTACCAAAGCCCCAACACCGGAGGCCTTGCGATACATGCCGGTCGTGACGTCGGAAGAGAACGTGACGGATGGCAGCGCCTGTGTGCCATCGGCATTCTTGAGCGGTGCCGTCATCGGAGCCGACCCGTCACGCGGCAGCGAGTTGGTGATTTCGTTGCCGAGGTCGGTGGTCAGCGCGTTCCAAGGCACCGGGTCGATGACCTGGCCTACGGAAGGAGTTGTTCCGGCTGGCTTTGAATATACGCCTGAGGAGTTTCTGGGCATTCACCTTCTCCAACAAGAGAAGGCCCCGCGAATTGCGAGGCCCTCAATGGTGTAGTATTGGTTGCGGTATGATCCGTGTCTTGCAAATCGCCTGCATCATCGCGACGACCGCATTGCTCTATGCGGTCGTGTCTGGCGTGGATGCGCTTAGATATGTCGTTGGTGACGATTTTAACGGAGGCGTTATAGTCGGCGTTCTATTCGTGATCGCTCTCTACCTAGTCATTTGCTGGATCGATCCGTCATCGCGTCCGCGAGGTTCCGGCGTTCAAAAGCAAGGCTTTGACAACAGGGTCGACTGAAGCTGGCGTCGTTCCCATCCCCTTAGCTCTCATAAGCCCTTGGACCAGCTTTTCACGCTGTTCCCCAATAAGAGCCCGGGCCAGGCTTTCGCGGGTTGCATTGCCGGTCTCGCTCGACATAAGCGCCCTGACGATGTCGTCGACCTTATCGACAGCGGCCGATCGCGCTGCACCGAGAAAGCCGCCAGCCTTGAATGCTTCCTTCACACCAAAATTTCCACTGGCGCCGCCGCCCAGCTCGTTCTGAGCTGCGAGACGCGCCGCAGTTTCGCTGTTACGGGTCACTGTGTTGGCGGTATCGGCCCAGACGCTCTCGTTATCGAGTACTTTGAACAGTCGCTCCGCTTTCTCTGGGCCGAACAAGGTTGCGAGCCTCGCGCGGTTCCAATCGCCCTCTCCCTTGATCAGCCTATTCATGGCGACGATATCGTTGGAATTTGTGCCGACTATGCGGTCAATCTCGGCCCTGGCACCCTGAGACAGCCGCAACGGCACCGCTGAAGGCCCGATCTGCATCCCCTGCGGCTGAGCGCCGCGTTCGACCTCTCCCGCGAGCTCAGAGGGCCTAGGCGCGGTCCGTCCACTATCCAACACCTGCTGACCACGCGTCACCGCCTCGTCCTGACGAGCAAGTTCGGCGTATCCAGCATCAATCTCCTTGATGCGCGGGACAGCGCGCGTGAGGCCGTCGTCGAGCATCTGACGAGCTTCGGTCAACGCGGAGATCACCTTCGGGTCAATTTCCGTTTTCAAAAGTCCATCGATCGCCTGGCGGGTCTGAAACATGACGCCGGGATCGGTAGACAGAACATTGGAGTCAGCGACGTTCAGCATGCCGCGCACTTGGCGCAGCCGAGCTTGCGCAGGGCCGCGAAGACGGCTGATGTCAGCCTCCAGCGCGGATGCAATTGGCTCGGTACTGTAAGGCCTGGCTTCGCGGAATGCCTCGCGATAGAGCGGCGAATGTGCATTCTGGTTTGCGGCGATATCTGCCTGGACCTCCGACGGGACGACGTTTCGACCAGTCGTTTCGTCGATCGTTTGACCAATTCGGGCGTTGGCGCCCGCGGCTCGATCGGCGAGCGTCGTCCGAATCGTTGTCTGCGCAGCTCCGGGCGTCGCAGCAAGCGCACCGGCCTGCTTCTGAAGGTTCGGGCCAAGGTCTGCCGGAATAGCCTTTGATCCCATCTCCTGCAGCCTCTGGGGCAACGTCACCGCGTCTAAGCCGTCGTCTGTCACTGCCCGCCGGAAATAGCCGAACGCCTGCGGGTCCATGCCAGCCACTCGCGCTGCGGCACGAGTGCGGAGTACATCGACGAGCGATCTGGCTCCAGCCCCAATGACCTTTCCGGCCACGGGACCACCCAAACCAAACAGGCCGCCCAGGGTGATGCCTTCCTTGATCTTCTCAGCATCACCTCCTGAGCGAACACCAGCGTCCGCGCCGCCAATTGTCGCGCCCGTTAACCCCGAGATACCCGAACGCAGGAGCAGACTTCCGCCGCCTGCTCCAAATGCAGCGGGGGCAGCCATGACCGCCGGTATAGTCCCGGCAACGGCTCCTGTTATCTGCGCGCCCTTATCGACGATCGGGTTCGCCTCTTTTTCCGCTCTGTTCGCATCATGGATGCGATCCATGACCTGATCATAGGTCTCGTCCGAGAATGCCGCGAGTGTTGCTCCTGCAGCTCGCTCCGTCCAGTCGCGGATGATCGGCCCAGCGATAGGAATACCTTCGAGGAGTCCCCCGGCACCTGTTCTGGCGACTGAAATGGCGTCGTCTGCCGGTAGGCCTTGAGGCTGCTGCGGCTGCCTCTGAAGCCTCAGCCGCGCGGCTGCGATTGCCAGAGCCTGCTGCTGTTCGGGTGTCATTTCTGCCATAGCTTACGCTCCGCGGGTGTCATCGCGCCCCATACATCAGCTGGGATACCTTCCGGAGGCGCGCCCACATTCGCCGCCGGCGGCGGGCTCAGATTTGGCACTTCCGCAATATCGCCAAGTGTCGGCAGCACGTCTGCCTCGTTCATGCCGCGCCGGCCGATGATGCCCCGATACTGGGACATGTCGTTGTCCAACGCGCCGCGGTAGGCAGACATGCGGCTCCGCGCCTCATTGAGGATTGCCATTCTCGTTGCGGGCTCGAGCCGAGATCCACCGTTGACGCTGTTGATCGCGCCCTGCAGCCAGTCGGGCAGGCTCGAGGTATTGTTGACCATCACCATCTCGCCCTCACGGACCACCGAGTTCGGATCCATGATCTTGCCGAGGCCGTAGACGAGGTTCAGGTCGGATGCTTTCGAGTCCGTCTTCGCCGTGTCGACCATCGACGAATAAGAGGGAAGCGCCTGTTGATAGCTCTTGTAGGTTGGGAGGTTCTGGATTTCCTTCCGGAGGTTCGACACATCTTCCGGCTTGTAGCCGGTGCCCTGGTAGACGACGCGCTCCTGCCCTGGGCTGAAGAGTGTTTCGCCAGACTGCACGACCATCGGCTTGTTCTTTTCAAAGTCGAATTTATCCCGGTTGAGATCGACGTCTGCCTCATCTTTCGCGGTGAGTGTGTTCCGGTTTGCCTGCTCCTGCCGGAATTTTTCTCTTTCGAAGTCAAGCTTTGCCTGATCGGCCGGCGACATTTCCGACCGGTAGACAGGCGAGAGGGTGCCCGTTCTCGGGTCGGTCCGCAGGACGGTTCCGTCCGGAAGGACCTGAAACCCGTATTCCGGCGGTTTCATCAGGGTTTGTAGCGACTGCGCCGCCATTGCCTTCACCTGCGGCGACGCGTTCGGGTTCATCATCGCCTTGACGAGGGCTTGCGCGCGCGGGTCCGCCATAGGATTTGCTGCTTGCTGAGGAGAAGCACCGTTCAATGCTTGGGCAAGACGCGCCGGGGCTGGCTGCTGCTGATCAACAGGAGGCACACTGGCGACGTTCGGCGTCGGGCCGACCGTGGACGTGGGCAAAGACGACAACGCAGCCTGCGGGACTCCCTGTGTCGGCATGGGCTGCGCCGGAGCGGATGCGCGCATCTGGCCCGCCACGCCAGGCATGGGGATGCCGATCGACGGATCGAGGCTTGCGACGTCGCCGTGAGTGCCAGCTTGCGGCATGGGAGGTGCGTCAGGGCGCGGCGCTAACATTGGATCGGTATAGCCAGGCTGCGGAGCAGGCGCGGAAGGATTGACCGGCGGCGGCTGGATCGGCGATGCGGGCAGATCGAGGCTTGCTTCTTCTGCGCCGCCAGTCGCACCCTGAAAACGCGGCAGGTACGAATTTGCTAGAGAAAGGCGATGGGCAGCGTTCGGATTCCCCGGCTGGTCATAGCCCTTGAATGCCCATGCGTTGTTCATAATCTGCTGCGCTTCGGCAACGCTCTTGGCATTATTCAACTTTGCTATGAGACCAGGATTTTCCTGAAGGAAGAACTGGGCTTGCTGTTGAGGCGTGCCGTTAGTTCCACCGGCAAACTTTTGCAGGTTGGCGAGGCGAGGACCATTCCACGACATGATGCCACCTGCGTCATTGGCGCCATCGTTCCAAGTCCTGCCTACATTAGCCGGAGAAAATCCACTCTCTGCCTGTCCTGTCGCGGCAATAGCTGCAAGGCCATAGGGGTTCGTGACGGCGAGCTTTTGCCCATTAACATCATACCCACTTTTGACGGTATCGATGAAGCCGCTCGAAACGTCATTGTCGGTGAGCTTTGTCGGGGGAATGTTGCCGCCTGCATCAGCGGATGGCATCGAAGAGCCGGTAGCGCCGGGATTTGCCGCCTTGTTACCGCCGAAGATCGACGACAGGAACCCGGCCGGCTTCTCAGGCAGGGTGTAGGGTTGGCCAGTGATTGCGGAGATGAGCTGCGCGTCGGCGGCGCTCTGCAGCTCGCCCTGCTTGCGGACCGCGAGGCCACCCATCAGCGCCTGCGCCATGCGCGCGGCACCTTCCCAAGGCGATTGAATGGGGCTGGTGTCAGTGCCCTGCTGAAGCATCGCTGCAGCGAGACGCTTGCGCGCGTCGGTGACACTTTCCTGCGATTGGCCGGTGTCCCCACCGAAGATGAAACCCATCACAGAACCTCCGCGTAATTGACCATCTTGAAGCCGCCAGGACCTTCTGCGACGGCCTCAGGGAAGATACGCTCGACCTCATCGGCCATGACGCCAACCTGCCGGCCGCCGCCGAAGACATATTCGTATTCGTGGATTGGGATGCCCGCTTCCGTGACGCCGATTTGATGAACGTCGCGCTTCAGCCGGCGATCGGACATTGCCCAACCGCCAAGCAGAGCAGAGCCCAATCCGAATAGTCCGCCCATCGCAGCATTCGACTTCGACACCTGCGAATTGTAAGCACCCATCTGCTGATTGTAGTTTTCGTTGATGAGGCCAGCTTGGTCGACCGTGGGCAACTGCGTTGTCGGCGAATTGACGTAGCTAGGCTGATTGACCTGAGACCCAGACATCAACGCCGAAATCTCGTTCAGCGGCTGGTTTCGCTCGGTCAAGATCGAGTTCTGAGCGTTGGAATACATGTCGCCTAGATATTGGTCGGAGGCGGCCTGCTTGCGCGTGCTGAAGTCACGCAGCGCATTGTTATAGGCGGCCGAGCCCATCGAGATGCCCTTGTCGGCGAGGCTCTGATCAAGGCTTGCCTGATCGCGGTCCCACTGGTTGTCGAAGCCGGACTGCCAGTGATCGTTGACGTATTTGTCGACATTGCCGGCGCTCAGATCGACATTGGTGCCGAGGATGCCGGAAATCTTGCCGGTCTGCTGGTTGGCGAGTTTGGAAAGCCCGAGCTGCGTCTGTTGCGTCTGATCATAGATCGCCTGGTTCTGCGGCGAATAGCTCTGATATGCCGAATAGGTCGGCAGTTGGTAGCTCTTGCCGTTCTGGTCGGTCATCGTCTGGTAGCCGCTGACCTTGTATTCCAGCGAACCGTCCGGCGTGTACTGGTTGGTGTGGCTCAAGCCCGCATTGGCGATGGCGGTGTCCACGTTCGTCGCTGTCTGCGCCGCCGCGGTCTGCGTCGGGTCGGGTGCTTTAGGTGCCTTCGGCGTGGAGACCATAGGGAAAGTCCTCTTTCAAAATTCCATAGAGCAGCGCGTCGCAGTCGCCGAAGTAAGCCGTCTGCCGCCCTTCCAGGCGTGCGCCGAGCCTTTCGAGCGCCTGCTGGGCAGCGATGTTGTCAGCGCGCGTCCTGAACGTTGCTCGCCGGCAGCCAAGTTGGTCGACGACATATCGGAAGGCTGCCCGCATTAAAGTTGCCGACAGGCGATCGGCAGCGAGCGAGACCTCGACATCGTGTTCGGTCCAGACGTTGAAAACGTAACCGGCGATGATCCGGCCGCGCTCGATCTGGGCCATGGCCGTAAACGGCGGATGGAACGTCACTCCGATCTTGCCACCTACCCATGCCGCGATATCCTGGCAGGGCTCGGTGACGATCAAATCGGAGCGCCTTTCTCATAGAGAACCGAACCACCGACGACGGCCGCTTCAGATACTGACCCAGAAGAACCCGAGATCAGCGCCCGGATCGTCGGCGCGAGCGCCGAGCCGGCGCCACCTGCTGACGCAAATTTCCGAACGACCGCTGTACCGGGGAATTTCGAGACACCCCAAATCGCAGAGCCCCATTTTGCCGCCGCATTGTTTTCGATGGCCGACAGAAGCGCTGTCGGTATCTTCGTCTGGTAGTCGAACGACATGCCGGCATACATCAGCGTCGAAACACCGATCTGCGCCGTCACCCCGATCAGCTTCGAAAATTTGGTCGCCAAGTCTTCGCCGTAGCGGTTCCATGCCCCGACCAGGAGGGCGTCGATCGCCGCGCCGTTGTCATTTGCCCCTACTTCTGCTTCGTAAACTCTCCCGTCGGCCGCTCCGAAAAACAGCCGGTCCTGCCAGTTTCCCCAGCAGGAGGCGGGAAGCCCGACGAAGCGGCACCATGCCCCGGTTTCCGTGTTCATGACGTACTGATATGGCCCAAGAGACGACGGCAGGTTGACGATTGCCATCTGGCGAGCCGGGAAGCTCGAAAGCTGCCATTCGTCCGACGTGGTGCCGGCCGTCGCCACTGTCTCGCGCCAGGTTGGTCCAATCTTCGCTGTGATGGCTCCCAAGCTTGTTGCACCCCGATCGAGCTGCACGGCCTTGGTGATCGGCACAATGCCATCGGTCGTCATGATCGCCAGATCGGCGCCGACAGACAAAAAGCAGCGATCGGTTCCGAGCGGACGCCCGAGCTTGAACGTGCCGAGCAATCCCCAGTTCGTTGAACTGGACGGATCGGAACCCTGATAGACGATGATCTCGCCCTCGGAGGACATCAGCACCAGGCACTGCTGCAGGCCGGTGGAGACAGGGATGGTCCAGACACCGATCCCGACCAGCGTGCCGCCGTATTTCATGTTGCCGCCGACCGGCAGAACCGTCGCCGTGCCGCTGACGGCATCGGTGGCGAGATACCAGACGTTTGTCGAGTTCTTCTCGATGAACCAGAGTCGCGAGCGATATGCCGTCACGGCGATCAGCAGCGACGAATCCGGAATGCCGGTGATCATCGTCGACGAGACATAGGGCGTGGCCACCGCGCCAGTTTCCAACTGAGCATTGGTCACCGAACCGGCCACGGTGAGCGTCAACGTGCCGGCTGTCGGCGTGAACGTCAGCGTAACGCGGTTGCCAACGCCCGTCCCGTTCAACACGCCTGCGAAGGCGCCAGAAAGCGTTACAGAGCCGGTCCCGAAGAAGCTCAGAGTATACTGGACCGCCTTCACCGATACGTTCTGTGTGGCGAGAGTTGCCGTGCCGACTAGAATGTTGTTCGTCCACGTCGTGCCGTTGTAGAGCAGCGGCAGATCGACGCCGTTGACGAGGCGAAGATATTCCTGGCCGGCCGGGTTGGTGTATTGCTGGACTGACCATCGTGCACTGGTTAGGCCAGACACGACTGCTGCCCCCACGACACCGCCGGCCGTCACGTCGAAAATCTTGGCCCCGGCGGCGGCAAACAGACGATTGCTCACCCCGACATATGGGATGATCGTCTGCACGTTGGCAGCGAGACCCGTTGCGAAGGCGAAATTGCCATAGCGGGCGCGGACCCGGTTGGCCTCGGGAAAAAAGTTGTCGAGCTGGAAAGCAGCGTCTTTCGGCATGTCCGCCATCTCGACGTCGGTTCGCCAGCCCCCAGTGGGCGCGATCCAGTCTTTGCTTGGCGAAACGCGGCCGGTGCGCCCGTTCGGAGGGATGGGTTTTCTGGTCATACCGTGATGATGCCGGGCCAGTAATTGTCAGGGACTTCGCCGCGGTTCGGCATCGACAGGCTTATTGGCTGCGCGGCGCGATCGGCACCAACGGCAGCCTCTTTCGCACGCTCATAGTTTTCGAGCTCTTCGCCGTAGTCCAGCCCCTTCGCCCGCTTCCAGCGCCAGATCAGCGAAAGCTCGAGAAGGTCTTCGGAGAAACGAGCCGTATCGGTATCGTTCGACCAGTTTTCGGCATATGTCGTGCCGCCGTTGACCGCGATCCAGTATTTCGAGACGTACTCGTAGCGCAGTGTTTCACCGACATCATTCGGGAAGAACGCCAGCTTGCCGCCAAGCATGCGGTAGATCTGCGGGACCGGGTTGGAATTGAGGATGGTGTTCCGCTCCCAGGTCTGCGGCTCGACAGGGCCATTGAGCTGCCAGAGGCGGGATGTGTTCCAGACCACCGAATTGGCGGCGAAGCGCTGAAAGTCGACGGGCGGCTCGGCAGGCTCAGGGATTGCTCCGGTCGCCGCGAAATTCCTTGTGGTCGTCAGCACAGACCAATCATGATCTTTCAGCAGGTCCTTTCCCGCGCGATACGACAGGATCTGCAATTGCCTTATCTGTGGATCCGCAGACGACATGACGGCCGTCGGCGGATCGAGGTCGATTTCCGCGCATACGTTCTGGATGATGGTCAGGAGCGACATGCGCGGTTCTCCGGCTTAGGCAGCTGCGCGGCCGCGGCCACCCTGGCGTTCTTTTTCCATCGCCTCGAAGCGCGAGGCCATGTCCTTCATCTGATCCTGCAGGCGGCCGACTTCGTCCTTGAGACGCTCGTTCTCAGCGGCAAAGGCCGAAGCGGCTCGCGAGTCCTGCGCGGATGCAAGATAGCCCTGCGCCGCGGCGACCAGTTCGTTCGCGCCCATACCGATCTTCTGCTTGGCGGTGTCCGAGAGCGCGGCAAGCTGCTCAACGGTATAGATGTTGATCGCTTCCAGTTCCTTGATCTGGCTGGGCTTCAGGAAGGCCCATTGCGCCAGTGGAGTGCCGACAAGCTGCTCGCGAGCCTCTGCGCCCTCCTTGAACCGCTTATAGGCGTCAGAAAAGCGGAGTTTGTCGTTCTCCGTTACCTCGCGGTAGACTTCGGTGTGCTTGTCGCCGGCGATGAAGATGCGCACAAATTCCCTATCGGCGAAGATCGGGCGCCCTTCCTTCTCCGTCAGAAAGCTCTGCTCGACCGGTTCGAGGCTGAAGGAGGCATAAATTCCGGTGTTGCTGTCGGCCATGGTGCTGTCTCGCTGTTGATGGCGGGGAAAGGAAACGGGCGCCGGAGCGCCCGCCGTTTATCACTTGCTGGTGTCGGTCGACTTTGCGGGAGCTGCCTTCTTGGCGGCCGGCGGCTCGACCTTCTCGGCGATCATCAGAATGAGTTCCTCAATCACCGGGGAGATGTCGCGGCCGGCCTCGCGGTCGGCGGCGATTTTCTTGTGAAGATCATCCTTCAGGGACATGACAGCCTCCTTAGTTCACCTTCGACAGGAAGGGACGCATCAGCGTTGCTTCGAGCACGCCCGTTGCGGTGATGGTGATCCCTGTACCGTTCGCCGTGGCGTTGGCCGAGAGCGTGATGCTCTGGATGACGTTGTTCGGCGTGTAGGTGATGCCGCTGATAGTCGTGCCGCCGGGGATACCGGTGCCAGAGACAGCCGCACCGATGAACGGGCCTGCATTCGCGCTGAGACCGCCCAAGCTCGTCAGAACAGCCGAACCGTTTACAGTGGTTGCCGTAAACGTCTGATTGGCCGCCGCGAAATTGACGTTCGCGATAGCCTTGGTAGTTGCCGTGGCAGAGGCCGGAGCATTTGCGAGGCCTGCTGTCGTTGTGGTTTCGGCAACCACAAGGGCTGCGGTCGCCGTGGAGATCAGAGCCGGAGCCTGGCCATTGCGCTGCAGCCAGATGTAGTAAGTGCCAGCGGCGAGCGTGATGGCACCGATCGGGCCACCCGTGATGGTCGGGGGCTGGGCAGCACCCGAGAAGACGCCGCAACGCTGGCCGACGACGGCAGCCGCCGTGGTCAGCAGCGAGGCGACATAATCCTTGGTCCACTGGAACCACTGGCCAGGCTGAAGGGTGGTCTGCGAGGCCAGCACGAGCTGGCAATAGACCCATTCGGATTCGCGGTCCCCGCCGGCGACGGCGCCGAGGGAGAAGTTCGGGCCCGGAATACCGGAGCCGGAAACGATCGGGCCTTCGACGACGAACGGGTTCGCGCCAAGACGATCGGACTGGATTGTTGCGACCGACATTTGCTTTTCCTTTCGTTGACGATCAGGCGAACAACACGCCCTGCAGGAAGGCGTTGTTCATGGTGAGGTTGCCGGCGAAGCCCATGAGCTGCACGAAGGCGTCCTGGTTGGTGTTCATGCGCTCGTCGCCGATCGGAGCCATGTCGCGGTCGCGGTGCGGGCGGTAGAACAGATACTTGGTGTTCAGGAAGAACATCTGGTTGAGAGGCGCACCGCCGCCGAAGCCGCCATCGAAGATCACGTCGGCGCCCATGTACTGGAGCGACTGGAAGCCGGCCATGCCCTTGTCCGCCGAGGTGATGCGCTGGATTGCCTGCAGCGATTCCCAGTAGAGGCGGAAGAAGTTGTTGTCGGCGACAACAAGATCAGGCGCGTCGGAGCCGCGAACGCAGGACATGTAGAGCCGGTTCATGTAGCTCTGGATGTTGGCGTTCGAGGCGGCGGCACCACCGTCGGCCGAGGCCGAGAATTTCTGGTTGCGCCAGAAACCCCAGGTGGCGCGCGAAATGCCGCCGACGGTGCCAGACGTCGGAGAGGTCGAGACCAAGAGCTGCAGGCCGCCGATCTGACGCCCGCCATCGGCCGTGCCATCGGAATAGCAGTCGAGCGCGATGTTGTTCTTCAGCGTGGTTTCGGCGTTCTCGATGCGCTGCTCAAGCAGATCGAGGATCGCATCCTCGCCTGAGTTCTGCAGCTGTTCGAGGCCGGACATCGAGACGGCGACCGCGGCCTGCTTGAGGTCGTATTCGGCAGCCGTGATGACGTCGGAGGGCTGGACGTTGAGGATATCGTAGCCGGAATAGCGCTTGAAGGTGCTGTTTTCCTGGTACTGCAGTTCCTGAACGATGGTGCGGCCGCCGGAGATGGGCTTCTTGCGGCCGCGGCTGTTGAGACGAGAGAGAAGACCATTGTTCTTCGTCACGTCATCGGCGACCGTGCCGCTGCGGTTGCGCAGCGTCGTGGTCACGATTTCAGAGAGATTTGGCGAGATTGCCATGGATCACTTCCTTTGATCACACCTGACCGCGCGCAGCGTGCATAGCGCTGCGAAGCGAGTCGCGGATGGAGGTTGGTTGGTCGGCCGCCACGCCACGGGTCGGACCCGGTGCCGATGAGCCGGAGATGGAGCGAGATGCCTTGCGGGCTTGATCGGCCGCGGCGGCTCTCTGTGCATTCGGATCGATCGCGGGCTGCGCAGTCTGGCTGATCAACTGCTGACGAATGTCCGGACGCATCCAGCATGCGGCGTCGTAGGCGTCCTTGAGGTTCACTGCTCGCCCTGCGCTGATGAGGGCGATCATGTCGTCGAGAACGGCTTCGGCGTGCACGTTTGCTGGGTCGGAAATGAAGGCATTGACCTGAGTTTCAGTGTCTCGCTTCCGAAGTACCTGTTCAACAGTGGCCTCGACGTTGACGGGCTGAGGGCGCGGCTGTTGCTGTGCCTGCCGCGGCTGGCGCTGCAGGATTTGTTCCGTCTGACCATTGACGAGGGCTGAGAGGTTTACTCCGGCCATCTTGGCGACGTGAATAACTGTGTTGACGGGATCGCGGATAAGCGACTGTTCCCAGTCGATCGCCTTTCGCATGACATCGGCATGTGTCGTGCCGGCCTGCCTTACGATAGGCGTGAACTCCTCGAGCCCCTTGTAGTCCTGGAGAACACGGAAGCCGTTATCGACCTCCTGCTCTCTCTTCGAAATGGCTGCCTGCACCTCGGGTGGAAGCGCTCCGAACTGGGCCTTTGCCTCTGGCGCCCAGCCAGGCGGGACGCGGTGCGTGGTCGGGGTCTGCTGCTCTGCCGCCTGGGCTGGTGCCTGGGTAGCTTGCTGGGCTGCTGGAGCAGCGCCGCCGGCTGCGGCCGTCTTGTCTGCCGCTGCCTGTGGGGAGGCTGTATTCTTGTCTGCCTCCTTCGGGGCAAAGCGACCGTGTTCGTCGCGCTGTCGATCCGGGCTGCTGGACGCCGAGACGTTACCGTCAGCGCTGTCGATCGCAGCTCTGAGGCTGTCGCGGATGCTGATCGGCTTTTCGGCGGACGTGCCGAGGTCTTCGCTGCCGTTGCCGGCCTCGTTAATCAGGTCTTCCATGTCGGATGTTTCCTATTTCGGGGATTGATGCCCGTTCAGGCGTTGTATTCGGCGTGAACTCGCCGCAGTTCGTTCCGGATCGCCTTTCGATCCGTCTTCGGCGTCTCGATCGGCTGAGGCTTTTCATTGCCGATCTCGACCACGCCGGCCGCCCGGTAGGCGGAACGCAGCTTGGCCTTCGAAGTGTAATGCTGGCCGTCATGCATCGACTGGATATCGATGCTGTCGCTGACGAAATGCGGCGCCGGCAGATCCGACTGCGCAAGGTTCTGAACCGGCATGCAGTTGTGCGGCCATTTGTCGAGCTGGTGCCAGCCGCCGCAGACGCGGCAGTATCGTTCTCTCATGCTTCCCTCGTTCACTGGTAGGCTGGCGGCTGCTGCTGGAACTGCTGGAGTGCCTGCGCCGCCATGTCGCTGCGCGCCTGCTCCACCGTGGTCTGGTGCTCGATTTGCGCTTGGGCCACGCTGAGCTGGGCCTTCTTTTCCTCGGCGCCGGCCTTCACCTGTGCCGCCTTCAGATTGATCATCTGCTCGGGCGTGGGCTCCGGCGGAGGCTTGGGAGCGGTCGCGGATTGCGATAGCTGCGCACCTACCTGCTCCAGTGTGTTTTCGAGCTGGCGCCCTGCCCTGAAGCCGCGCGCGGCAAACAGCAGCGTCTCGACCATCACAGGCACCAGCACCGGCGTCTGCTGCGCTATTACGCCGGCCTGCTGCATGAAGCTGCCGACCATCTGCACGAATTCCATGCGGCGTTGCTTCTCCGCATCCTCGTCCGGCTCGATCGTCGAATCCGTCTCGATGTCGATCCGGAAGCCGCGCACACTGTCATTGCGGAGCAGTTGCACGACTTCGTCGATTGTCGGCTGCTCCATCATCTTCTGCATTTCAGGCGGCAACTGGGGAGGCTGCGGCGGTGGCGCCGGCTGACCCATCTGCTGAGCGCGCATTGCTGCCTGCTGCTGCGCCATCTGCTGCTGTTGCATCTGCATCTCGACCTGCTGCTTCTGCGCTGCGGTCGGGAGCTGGATACCGCTGACGAGCATCAACGTCTCCGGCTGGAACTGATCGCAGATGATCTCGCCGGCGAGGTTGACGATATCGCGCGCAAACCGTGCGAGTTCGGCCTGGCGGTCGCGAATGCGGATAGAACCCCACTGGCTTTTGATCCGCTGCGCCGTAGCCGTCTCCGACGCCTGGGTATCGCCCCGCACGATGTCCGAGATACCGGTGATCTGGTAGACATCCTCGACCAACTGCTTGCGCACCTCGATGCAAGCCACGATGACCTTCTGAACCTGATCGATTGGGAGCGTCACGATAGCGTTCGATCCGCCCTTATCGGTGAACGCGGCCCACTCAGGGATCGGCACCATCACCGTGTCATTGTCAGGCCGCATGGCCTTTTCGATGGCCGGGGATACCGAGCCATCACCGGACGGATAGAACACCTTCAGGCGGAGCTGATCGGTCAGCTTGTTGATGCGCTTCGTCAGAACGTCGATTTCGTCGCATTGGCCCTGGTAATAGACGTAGTCAGGCACCGGGATAAGCGAGCTGGTCGACAGTGTTCCGAATGCCGGCCGCGGGCACGGAAAGAAGCGCGCCAACTTCAGCGGCGGCTCCGATACCTCCAGAGCCACGGGCGAACCCTCGGCGATCCAGACGGTATAATTCTCGCTCTTGCACCAGATTTCCCAGACGTACGTCTTACCCTCGTTCTGAGCGCGTTCGGTCTGGTTGGTCCCGTGATTGGAGCCGGCGCCGTTTGCGGCGAGGCTTGCTCGTCCCTCTGGAAAGCGCTTGTCGAATTCCTCGTCTGTCATGGGCACGCGGCGCGCCACCCACGTTACATCCTTCCAGCGGCGAGCAGGCGAATGCAGGAAGTCCGACCAGTGGACGTAATCCATGCAGACCCGTTCATCGGTGATCTGTTCGGCTGGCGAGCCGCCGATATCCGCACCTGGAGCATTCGAAGGTTCTACGCCTATATCGAGCGGCTCGAAATCCGCTTCATACCGCAGCCACACCGTGCCGCGAGCGCAGAGCAGGAAGTCGTCGCGCACCGCCCGCATGAGGGAATCGAGATCCGCGTCATCCGCGGCGAACGCAAGATTGCGCTCGACCAGTTCCGACGCCATGCGCGCTACCGGCTGTGAATCCTTGAACCTACGCTCGACGACCGGCTGCGGCAACCGTGCATAAACCGCCGGCTGCAGAACTGAGACGTTCGCCCAAAGCATCGGGAACCGACGTTTCGCGCTCTGTTGGTCCGCCTGCTGCAGGTAGATCTTCTCAATCTTCGTGCAGCGATCCACCCATGACTTGAAATACCGCTGCCCGCGCTCAAGCTCCTGCTGCCAGTGCGCGCCGACCTTTGCCAAGTCGTACTGTTCACCGGCCGGCAATGTTGCGGCTTCGTCATCCATCAAACTTGCTCGCTATAGGTCGGTGTGGAGTTGACGAAATCGTTGAACGTCATGGTCTGGAACGTCGGTAGAGGTTTCGGTTGTGGCTTCAGCGGCTCCGCGGCCAGGCCCGTGAAGATGATCGCAAGGCCACCGAAAGCGTCGGCGCCGTGCGAAGCCCAATTGTGCAGGGGTACGTCGCGGAAAACGCTCAGATCCTCATCCCATTCTTTTCGGTAGTTCCTCAGGCACTTGATGCCTTGAGTGCATCCAGCCTGGTCGAACTCGATCTTTGCCAGAATTCGCCTGGTGCCGTTGATGCGGTCGTGAACATAGGCGCGCTCGATCTTGCGGACCGTTCCCAGGTTTCTCGCCTTGACCTCCGCAAGCATCACCTCGATGCGTGTTAGGCCGCCGCGGGTCCACTCCCTGACGCGGATGTCGTGCGGCATGTTGTGGACGCCATAGACATAGCCATGCTCGGCGCCGCGCCGCTCCAGCTCGTCGAGCATGCCGTCCATGCCGGTGCCGGTGTGCTCGAAATAACCGATCATTCGGACCCGGCTCGGCAGCACCTGGAACAGCCAGACGCTATTCGTGTCATCCATGCCAATGTCGGATATCGTGTGGACAGGGTAGCCGGCCACATGCGGATAGATGCCTATGCGGTCCTCGGCATCGGCCACCGCCATCTGATCCGAATAGTATGCGCCCTCAACGCTGGCTTCGAACGCTTCCGCCGGCGATGACGGATATTCACGCTTCATGTCGCCAAGCTGCGTTTCCGCTTTCTTGACGTACCAAGCCTTTTGGCGGTCCGTCAGTTCGATGCCTTGATCGGCCAGAGTGCGAAAGTACTTCGCGAACGCTTCGGTGATGATGACGCCCTCGGGCGCGATCGAATACTGCGGTTCCTTCCACCATGGGAAGAAATGGAATTTGAAGTCGAGCTCCGTCAGCTTCGACGATTGACGCTGCTTGACCTGGGCGTCTTCGCAGAGAGTGTAGAAATGACCTTCCTGCCCTTCTGCAGTGCTCTCGACGAAAACGAGCTGGCCGGCCTGCACTGTGTTCAGCGCACCCGTCCTGACTTCCCTCGCCTTGTCCGGGTACTTGGCGCAGAGCTTCCCGTACTCTGAGATATGAAGGTACTGCAGCGTGCCCGACCGCAGCGAGGTGCCTACGCGGATGCTAGAGTTATTCCCCAACAACAGTTCCGTCTGGTTATCCCTCACGATCGGGATCGCATCGCGGATACCCTCGGGCAGGTTGTCGTAAGGGTATTTCACCTTGTCTCGAAAGATGGTCTGCGCATCGCCCAAGGTGTGAGCAATCGTGCCCGCGCGAATGTCTCGATTGAAAACGCACGCGTCGAGCATGAAGATCTGGATAAACGTGGTCAGCCCGAGCTGGCGCGCCTTCAGCAGCACATTCAGATAGTGCATCTGCTCAAAGAACGTCATCTGAGCCCAGTTCATTTCGAACCGGACCCGTTTGCCTTCCTTGTCCGTGATCCAGTAGAGATTATTCAGACGCCAGCGCCAGTCCGAAAACTGATCAACTGCCGCTTGGAAGTCCGCGGGTCTTGCCATTGATAGCTTCCAGCAGCTGCGACACCTCGCCGGTCACGCCGTGTTCCAGCTCGACCTTGGCGCCATACTTTTTCGGCTTCAGCTTCTCGGCAATCCATTGCCGGGTTCCGATGCGGAGTTGCGAGCGCCTGATGGCTTCCCCGTTCTCCTGCCAGCCGGTCGTTTCACCGTCGGCGTTCTTCTTTTCCATCCAGTCGTTCGTGCCGTCGTCGGCAATCTCGACCATCTCGTCGACGAAGCCGTCGGCCTGGATTTCGCGCGCCTGCGCATACTTGGTCCGAAAAGCGTTCTTGTCGTCATCAGCCAGCCAAGCAAGCACTGTCGACTTTGCCGGCATGGCCTCATCCCTGCAGATCGATCGAAGGCTTTCGCCATCAGCGATGCGCTCACAGATGATGTCAGCAAGTGCCGTGGTGTACTTCGTCGGTCTGCCTGTCATGGTCCCCTGCCTTCTGATCGGCTGGATGCGTGGTGTTAAAGATGGGCTGCGATACCTTGGCGGCGCTACCCTGTATCCCGATCTCGTTCAGCGGGACGTTCTTGCCGCTGTCCATCAGAACAACGCGATGATGTTGGAAGCCGTGGTTCCGGTCAGCGCCACAATGGCCGCATGAACCGGGAGGATTGTTCCGGCCGGCACGCTCTTGAAGATGACAGGATCCATGTCCCGACGCGGCGCAATGGCAACATCGCCCGCCGTGCCGATATAAAGCGCGCGTGCACCGACAATGGCGGTATCGTTCGGGGTTACTGCGGTCGCTCGAGAAGCGGGAGCGATTGAGGGGTCCATTTTGGCACTCCGTCAGTATTGGTAAGGACTCGACTTTTAGTTGAAACAGTGTCTGTAATTATGTGCAGGGGAACTAGGAGGGGATCATTCGATGAACAATCAGTTTGTTTTTTTCGCAAGTAGCATTTGCCTTGCTGCGGGATCAGCGTTCTGTTTTATGCCCGCCGCGAGATATTGGCGTCAGATAGCCGTCGGGGGGTTCGGAGGAATCCTGGTCGTCATGGGCGTCGTTTTAATGACGACGTTCAAATGGACGGAGGTTGCAATCAAGATTAGCGGCCTCGAACTCAAAATCGCAGACGCAGAAAAAAGAGCCAATACCGCTCAACTGGCCCTTAGCGAACGGGATGCGTCTCTTGCCGGGGTCGTTGCAGCAGCAAGCAAGGATGGCCAGGCTAAGACCCTAGACGCGTTCTTCACCAAACTCGACAATGATCAGCAACAGCCGGTCACGACCGAATTCGTCGGCAAAGCGAAGCAGGCTTTGGAAGACGCAGGACTAGCTATTGTTCCCGCATCGACCATTCCTGACACCATGGTTTATCAAAAGCCGATAAATCCACCTCAGGGCGGCTAGTGAGTTGACCATAATAGCTGCGTCCATCGTCAATCAGTATCCGGGCGGATTACTTCCGTCACCTCCAGGACCCGATACATTGCCGGCTTCCCGCCTGCAGATCGGACTTCGACGTTAACCTGGAATACGCAATCGAACGGATTCTCATGGATGTCCAAGACGCGCCTTTTGGCTTCTTCAGTAGAGAACTGAAGCTTAACGGGCTTCGGATGAACACTCTCGATAATCCCCCGATCGCCAGATTTGGCCGCTGCTGCATTCTTTACCTGCTCCAGGACCATCAGCTGATCTGTCAGGAATTGAGAAGATGGCAACTGAGGGCCGAGGAAGCGAGATACACCGTTCTGAAGGGCGTTCGCTTCCATCCCGCCAATTTGGAAGTGGTTATGAACGTGAACAATCCCACCTTCCATTACATTCATGTTCATCTGCGAGCCGAAGTCTTTGGCTACCGGCTCAACAAATTGTGCAATGTACGTGGCTTGACGCGTCGTTGGCGCGGAGGCCGGCGCGAGCGTTTCCCGTCCTAAGAAGAAATTCACAAGATCGTTTGTGCTTGCGACGAAGCCGGCGAAGACTTCGGCATGCTCCATTATCCACTGCGCTTGCTGGGCAACCGCGATGAGATCCGCGATCACGCTGCCCGATCTGATTTCCTTCACATAAAGACGAAGGTTATCGGGACGCGGATCTCCCGTTCTGACATTAGCGTAATCCTTGAAGGATTCAGCCAGAGCTGTGAAGCTCGTCGTCAGATCAACGAGTTCAATCGGCTTGGTATTGTTGAATTCGATTCTAAGCATGGGATCATCTAGTTCCATCGGCGCGCCCTCATTTCGCTTAAGGAAAGCGCACAATCTAAGATTTGCCAATAGGAAGAACGCACTTCTGCTCAGAGCGGATTGCTGCTTATCCGCGTCGACCGGGCCGTTTACCTTGTCCACACAAATGAACACTTGTAGTTGAAAACAGCTCGACTGCGATACACGCCCATGCTCTACTGCGCGTGTAAAGGGATGGGGAACTCAACCAATGAAAACCATTAGAATCGCTCTTGCAGCGACCGTAATCGCATTGTCAGCAGCGAGCGCTTTTGCACATGGCGGTGGCCTCGATAAAAATGGCTGCCATACCAACCACAAGACAGGCGACTATCACTGCCACTGAAATCACCTTTAATCCGGCGTGGGGAACGCAATGGGAAATTTCCTGGGGTTTCTGCTCCTGATCGGCATTATGGCCGGCTGGCTGAATCATCTTTACGTCTGCTTTACCGAACAGATGTGGGGATTCCTAATAGCCGGGGCCATCTTCTTCCCAGTGGGAGTGGTCCACGGTTGGGGCCTGTGGCTCGGATTTTGGTGAGCAGCTGCGTGTCCGACTTGCGCAAATCACGACTGTAGATAATCTATACCCGCTTCGTTGTAACGGCGCAAGTAGCGTCAGGCGCTCTTCCGCCTGTCTCCCCGATTTTCATAGCCCCAGTTGCGGGCCATTTCATCGAGCCCATCCTTTAGATAATCTGCAAGCGTTGTGCGCTCCCGATGCGACTTTGCAAGCTCGCCGATCGCATAGCCTTGGCCGGCGACCTTGCTCATGATGTCATAGGCTTTGATGCCGAGGATTTCCCGGCAGCGCTTCAGCTCCTGGCCGGCGCGGATCTGCTGTTCCGTCAGCGGCTCGCGCGAGCCGCCGCCGTCGACCGGCTCGCGGCTGTAGTCGAACGATCCCGCCCCTGCCCCGCCCATGGCCTCATAGAGCGACCTGAAGCGTGTCGCCGCGGCAAGCTGCGCCTCGTTGATCTGCTTCCTGGCAGCAAGCGTGACTATAGCGCTCTCGCGGATATTCATCTGCGCCTGGATCTTCACCGGGTTGGCTCCGACGCCCCGGTGAGCCTTGGAATAGAACGGGTTGTCGATGGTGACCTTTTCGACCTTGATCTTGGGCTTCCATTCCAGTCCGCTCGTCTGCTTCTTGCGCTTTTCAGACATCTTTGTCCCTCGTATCAATTTCAAGATTCGCCGCCGGTAGATCTCTGGCGGTATTGCTGGTGGTCGGCCTGCGCTGCTTTCCAGAGCGGAGCAAAGCCATTCAGAGATCGATAGCCCTCAGTCTCCGGCAGGTATTCCAGCGTCACGTCACCCTTGCGGCCGGACCATGAGAAGCGGGCCTTCTTCACCCAGACCACCGTTTCGTGGAGATCTGGATCGGGGACATCGATGACGACGCCGTGGTCGGGTTTGTTGTACCAGGCTGCCGACCCCTCGATATCGTACAGGGTCGGAGTCCTGGATTCGCCGCCCTTGCCGAGTTCCTTGGTCGGATGTGCGACGACGATCGCCAGCACCCCGTATCTCAGCGCAAACTTACGGATCTGGCGGAGCGCCCGATTTATGTACTGCGTCTCGCTTTCACCCTTCGGCCGGTAATGCTCAACCTCGTTCCATGGATCGATGACCAGAACGCGGATCGAATGCCGCATGACGGCGTCCGCTGCGCGATCGAGAAGCCATTCCAGCGTCATGTCGTCGTCAGCCTCTCCAGTTGGATCGGCATCGATGAAGACGAAGTGCTGCTGAATGAAGACGTCCGCTTCCGCCACGTCGTCGCGCGTCCATTGCTTGGTGCCGAGCCCCGATGCAGCCAGACGGAGCTTGAAGCGCAGCGCCGGCACTGTCGGGATTTCGAACGACGCAACGCCGACGCGCCAGCCGTGTTTGCGGGCGAGGTTGACGCATAGGTTCATGGTCCAGGTGGATTTCCCGTGGCCTGGAATGCCGGTGACAACCATCAGCTCGCCGAGCCAGACCCGGAGATAATCGTCGAGGTCAGGCCATCCTGTCGAATAGGTCACCGGCTCGTCGAGCTCCGGGTAATCCGAGAGCAGATAAATGCCCTTGACGGGGTACGGCTTTGCTTCCGCGATGACGCGAACGACCGCATCCGGTCCATGCCGCATCTTCACGTCGTTCAGGTCTTTGCAGCCCGCCGGATAGGTCAAGAACGAGCATCGAGCGGCGCCGAGGCGCCTGACCAGCTCCGCGGCCAGCCTGCGTCCAGGAGGATCGTTGTCGACCGCCAGAATGAACCGCTTGATGCGCTTGATCCGATGACGGTTGTTGTAGACGAACTCGAATTTCCCTCGGCTGTCGTCGTCGGGAACGGCGTCGTCGAGCTGATCCGGATCTTCCCCATCCCTGACAGGAGGCGCGCCGTCCGGGACGCTGACCGTCGTGTG
This sequence comes from Rhizobium beringeri, assembly GCF_004306515.1. Classification (NCBI taxonomy): domain Bacteria; kingdom Pseudomonadati; phylum Pseudomonadota; class Alphaproteobacteria; order Hyphomicrobiales; family Rhizobiaceae; genus Rhizobium; species Rhizobium beringeri. The sequence goes on from NZ_SILG01000001.1 coordinate 3,493,665, forward strand.
GAATCCGCAGTCGATCGCCGTCAGTCCGTCGATCTCACCCTCGGTGATGATCAGCGCCTTGTGCCCTTCCTCAAGCGCCGGATCATCCATGCAGTCCGCGTTCCAGAATGTTTTCCGGCCGCCCTTGCGCTGCCAGAACTTCTTGCCTGGCGCCCGGTATTTCTCACCGACGGGCCGGCCGCCGTCGATGAACGGAAAGACGACGATGTTGCCCGCAGCATCCGGTTCGACGGTAGTGCTACCATCAGCGCCGGTGACGGCTTTACCCGTATAGGCTCCGGAAAGAACGGCGACCTGAGGGTCGATCTGCCGGTTTTGGAATGCCAGTGCGCCCGCCGGGCCGAGAATGTTGGTCAAAGAAATCGCCTCCATGGAAGCCGCAATGGTGACAGTTGAACTGGACGCCTTCAGCATCGATCCGGACGGAGAGACAAGGCTCACGCTTGTTGCGCCGGTTCGACGAGCATTTCGGGCAGGTTGTTTTCTGGTTACCGGCGGCGACGCGCCTAAGCTGGATGCCGTTTTCGCGAAGGATCTGATCTATGGTTTTCATATTCGTGGATCAGCCCGCCGTTGACCGCCTCCTCGATCGCGAACCGCTGCGGCAGTGCTGACGCGATCGACCGCCGCTCTTTCTTTTTTCGCCAAAGCCCCGCTGACGGCAGTGAACCACTTCTTGCCCTTGGTGCCCGCCCATTCGTCCAGCGCCCAAAGCTCCGCCTCAAGCGCGACATGCGGGAAGGCTTTCCGCCACTGCTCCAGATTAGCTGCAGTCAACCTGATCGACTGCGCTTCGAAGGCAAAATCCTGAGAAATCGAAGGGGCGACGGCAACAACATCGTCAGATGTTGTTTTATCTTCTATTCCCTTCTCTTCCCTTCCCTTCCCTTCGTGCTCTGTTACAGAGTCAGTGACATTCTCTGTCATAGTGTCTGTCACAGAAGACTGACGTTGAAGTTCTCGCGCCTCCCGAGCTGCCGCAGTGCGCGATTTGTTCATGCGAAGCTTGCCGACAGCCTCTGTGGCAATCTCTATGACAGTGCTGTGCCAGACACGCCCGTCGCGTCGATCCCAGCCCTTGAGGATGTCATCTTTTAGCTCCTCCCACTTTTCCGGCGGGCACATGGCGGCATCGGCCAAAACGTCGTCGTCGTCCTCGATGCTGCCGGCGGGGATTTCATGCCAAGCGCGCATCCAGAGGTTCACCATGTAAAACGCGATTTCCGGATTTCGCTTGCAGCGCAGCCATGCCTTCGACTTGCGAAGGCGCTCGATCTGCAGCGGCATGTATGGCAGCCGTTGCACGTCAAGATCTTCGTTCATCGTGGCGTGATCCTCCTGAGCTACGGGCCTTGTGAGCTGGAAAGATCACGACTTTCCGATCAAGATCGACTGGCGGGGGCGCTGGATCGTTTGTGAAAACGTCAACGAACGCGCGCCAAGCCAAAGCCGCGGCGCGCCCGTCCTGGAAGCTATGGGAGCTATCGGCTCTAATCTTCGCCAGCCGGTAAGTTTCCCAGGTAGCGATTTGCTCTTCGGTCGTCGCCATCAAGCTGGCGCCCGTTCTGGAGATTGGTCCAGCAGCTTTCGAAGACTCACCTCCGCCAGCTTCGCAGTTCGACCGCTATGGGCGAGCCCGCTGCGCCGATCGTGTGCAATCCACGTACCGTCTTCGGTGCAGAGGACATTTAGCCTGTTCGCCTCGGCTTCGTATTCCTCCAGGAAGGCCAGAACCTTTGCGGCCGTCTCAGGCCAGCATCTCCTGCCGTCGCGCAGACGAAGCACGAAGTGAGGATCGTTCAGGGCTCGCAAGCCGATGGTAGTATCCGCGATCGGGACGCGTGCCTGGTAATCGCTGATCAGGTTGAGCAATTCATCTCTGCCCATATGCCGCTCCATTCTGGTCTATAGCCCATTTACCATTAGGCTATAAACCAGATGACGGCAAGGCGCTGTTTGGGCTATAAACCGCAAATGACACAAATTTGGAAAGAGCGACTGGCTAAAGCCCTCGAAGAGAAGGGCCTCAACATGCTGACCGCGTCGAGAATGGCGGGGAAAAGCGACACCTATGTTCGCGATTTGCTAAAGCGCGACAAGGAACCGACCATCGAGAATTTCATCAACCTTGCAAAGGTCGTCGGCAAGCCGGTCTCTTATCTGATAGGCGAGACGGACGAACTGAAGTCAATCATCCCGGTCATGGGGCTGATCGGCGCCGGCGCTGAAGTGATGCCGGACTTTGAGCAGGTGCCCCCGGAAGGACTTGACCAGATTGAGGTTCCCTTTGCGCTTCCAGACGAGATGATCGCTCTTGAGGTCCGCGGCAGCTCGATGCTCCCGGTCTATCGAGACGGCACCGCCATCATAGTTTACCGCCATCAACGCAAACCCCTGGCGAGCTTCTACGGCGAGGATGCGGCAGTTCGAACATCTGACGGCCGGCGCTTTCTGAAAACCATCATGAGGGGCGTCAACGATACCGTGAACCTTTTCTCATGGAACGCTGCCCCCATAGAAGGCGTCCACCTGGAATGGATCGGGGAGATCTTTGCCACAATCCCCAGGTCCTCCCGTCGGTGAAACTCTTACACTGAAAATGTGTCTATAGCCCATTGACATTGTGGGCTATAGACCATTAGCATTGCCTCACCAGTCGATGAGGCAAGCCATGACAGCAACGATGTTCGAGAGCGCAGTTTTGGTAGCTCGCTGTGCTGTCAGTCTTTTTTGTCGGACTTTTCCTTCGTCGCATAGGGATAGAATTTCACAACACCATCCCAAGCCGGGTCGACGGTCCAATGGTGCTTAGTCTTTGCGAAGGCATCGTTCACTGTCGCGATGTAGGCTGCATATCCCTCGTCGTCACTAAATCCAACAAGGGAGTCGAGGAATTCCGCGAGCAGCTTAACGTCCATCGACTTCGGAGGATAAATGGTTTCGAGAGTAGCGACTATCTCAGCGTTCATAGACCGATTGTTTTCATCGGCCACTGCTTTGATGCGATCACGCAAGCCGTCCGGCATGCGCAAAAGAAACTTATCCAACTCGTCATTCGGCGTTTTTGGCGATCTACCCATGATCATCTCCATACTGTCGTTTCGATATAAAGAAAATGATATCGAAACGATATATGTGAGTTGACATTTTTTGATATCGGAACGATATTAACGTTAACGGAGGGTACAGTGAGAGAAAGAAAAAACACCGCCGGGTTGATGGTTCGTCTCCCCGTAGAAATGAAGGCGTTTGTCGCCGATCAGTCGGAGCGAAACGGCAGCTCTCAAAACAGCGAGATCATTCGCTGTATCAGGGAGCGGATGGAAAAGGTCCGGCCGCAGGCGGCTACCGGGACCTCCCCAAACTGAAAACGGCGACCTAACGAGGCTGGAACCTCGATGATCGCCGAATTCGAAAGACTGCCGCCTGGAAGCGGAAATCAACGTCCACACCTTTGGAGATTTGGACATGGGAAGTCATAGCACAAAAAGTGCGACGTCTTCAATCGCCCTTACCGCCCGCAAAATCCACCTGATGGTGGCCGTGGCAGACAGCGCGATCGAACTCGACGCCTACGAAGCGAATGTCGGCACGAAGAAGCAGGTGCTGCGCGAGGCCTACGCCGACTGGAAAGAAACGCACAGCGTCGGTCGCGTCGAGCGAGACAGCGACCAGTGGAAGGCGATGATGAGCGACACCAACGCCGCCTATCAAAACCTCGTCTACGCCAAGAAGAACGAGGCCAACGCGCGCCGCCGTCTCAAGACTGCCGTCCGCAACTTCCGGAACTGCAACTAGCCAGCGACCGGCGCAAATTCGCGCCGATCTCCCAAACATCACTGGAGATACGATCATGCCGAACATGAAAACGGCCGCTGGCGAAGCTATGCCGAAAGTACCGCCTACTGACGCCGAGATCATCGGCGCCTTCAGAAATCTCGAGCACGAGATTTGCTGCCTCAACTATATGGCCGACATCCTTGCCGACCTTCTCGACGATCAACTGGTACCCATGGAGACCAGGGGCAACGAAGCGCTGATGATCATGCTGACCAAACACCAGCTCGAAACTCTGAGCTTTGCCTGGAATGACGTCTCCTTCCGGACGCAGCGAATCCGAGATGCGTTTTACGCCGCCGGTGAAGGGGAGACGATCCGATGAAGCCGACTGCAACCCTAGCACCGGACGAACTCGTCTATGAACTGATCGACCTCGAACACATCCTTGATGCCATCTACGACGTCCTCCACAACATGGAGTACGTGAAGTGCGATGGGAGCCGGAACGTCGAGCTTGATCGCGTTGCGGCCTTGCACCGTATCACCCGCTGCCACGTTGCGCGGATCGCGGATGCAACCCGTCATTTCGATGTTCCCGGCGCCTACGTTCCGGACATCGGCAAGGAGCAGGCCAATGCTTAAGTCTCCGCACCATGCGATCGACCTTTCTTTCATGCGGTTAAAGACCAAAGCGGAACGCGGCGGTGTAGATCATTGGAACGTGGTGACAGCCGGTCCATATTCCGAGCCAAGCAATTACACGCAGGACTACGATACCGGCCGCCGGATTGCTCAAGAACTCCTGAAATACATCGGCAAGCATCCCACCAACGGGAACGCCACCCTGCTTGGCTGCATCACGGTTGACATGATTCAGAAGCAGGTACCGAAGGGTCTGGTTCTCGGATTTATGTCCGCGGTCAATGAGTATGCGATGACCGTTGCTCGCATAGTCGCGGGCAGCACGACTTCAAGCGGCCAGCCGAGTCTTTCGATCACTGAGGCCATCCAAGCCTGGCGCGAAGCCGACAGGAAATTCAGCAACGAAGTGACACTGGATGCCCGCCGCGACCACGACGAACTATGGCAAGCAAAGGAAGACGCTGAGACGGCAATGCTGAAAGAGCCGTGCCGTTCCCTCGACGACATCCGAGCGAAAACAGAAATCGCACTGCGCGACGAAAACGTCTTCGACAGCATCGCCAACTGCACGATCGGCAGCGAACACGCGTTGCGGGTCTTCCTCCGGTCGCTGCTCGGCGAAGAGCCAGGGCCTGTGGATAGCGGGGGGAACTAGCCGATGGCGGCAGAAAGCCCCCTCATCGAACTGGTCAAGGCGCTCGCCAGGAGGCGGGCGCGGCTTGACGCAGTCCCACCAAAGCCCGCTAATGAGAACCTCTCAGAGGAAAAGCAGGCCACAAAACAATGAAACGCGCGGTGATCTACGCTCGCTACTCGACCGACTTGCAAAACGACAAGTCGGTCGAGGATCAATTCAGCCTGTGTCGTGACTTCGCGGCGCGGCTGGGCGCCGACGTGGTAAAACAGTTCTCCGACCGGGCGAAGTCGGGCGCGTCGATGTTCGGACGGCCCGGCCTTGCCGATATGATGACTGCCGCCGAGCGTGGCGACTTCGAAATTCTCATCACCGAATCCACCGACCGCGTATCACGCGATATCGCCGACCTGGCGCATGTCCACAAGGTGCTGAAGTTTCGCAACATCGAAATGCAATGCGTCAACGGCGGCCTCATGGATACCGTTCAGATCGGCATGTACGGCATCGTCGGGCAGATGCAGCGCGAAGAAGGTGCCCGCAAGGTGAAGCGTGGCATGACGGGCGTTGTTCGCTCCGGCCGCAACGCCGGCGGAAAGGCCTACGGATACCGGCCGGTGACCGGGAGAAAGGGCGAGCTGGAAATTGTCGAGCACGAAGCCAATGTCGTTCGCCGGGTTTTCGACATGTACGTCGCCGGCATATCGCCGCGCTCCATCGCCTCTACGTTGAACCACGACGCTGTACCGGCTCCCCGCGGCAAGCAATGGAATGCCTCAACAATTCACGGGAACGATCGACGTGGCAATGGCATCCTGCGAAATCCCCTCTACGTGGGAAAGCTCGTCTGGAATCGTGTTCAGATGGTCAAAGATCCGTCCACCGGCAAACGGGTTTCCCGCGCCAACGACGAAGACAAGGTCGAGACGATCGACGCCCCTCATCTTCGCATCGTCGACGAAGAGTTATTCCAGGCTGCCAGGGATCGTCTTGCTGCGCGGGGTGGCTCTCACGCCCATCACGCGCCAAGGAATAAGCGGCTGCTTTCCGGACTTTTGAAATGCGGTGCATGTGGCGGAGGTCTTGCGACCGTCGGTTCCGATCGCAGCGGCCCGCGCGTCATGTGCAGCACTTATCGCGAATCCCACAGTTGCTCGAACTACGGGAAATATTACGTCGAGAAGATCGAGCGCGACGTCGTCGACCGGTTGCAAAGAATATTCGCTGATACCTCCTACATCGACGCCTACGTCGAGGAATACAGAGCCGAGAGCAAACGGATCGCGACCGACCGGCGGAGCAATCGCGGCGCCAAGGAAAGCGCGCTGGAGAATGTGCAGAGGCAGATCGAGCGCGTGATCGAGCAGGTATCAAAGGGGACGATCGAGGAGGAGGATGTGCTGGCGATCCTCCCCGGCTTAAAAGCCAAGCGAGCCGCGTTGAGAACTGAGCTCGATGCCGAGCACCCGCCTGCCAACGTTATCGAGATCAAGCCAAGAGCGGTCACGAAATTCAAGGAGGATTTGGAAAGCCTCGCGAAGATCCTGGAGGATCGGGCAGCCGAGCCGACGCTGGCAATGGGAACGGCCTTCCGAGAAGTTGTTTCGGGCGTGATAGTTCACCCCCGTATCCCAGGGGAGCCGTATAGCTATGAAATCAAGGGGCTTCTGGCTGGAATCGCCGGACCGGAATTGTCGGCTGTATTGTTGGTAGCGGAGGAGGGATTTGAACCCCCGACACAAGGATTGCCGCCGCATCAAACGCAAGCATAGTAGTGCAGTTCAGCGACGTCGCCGGCCGCGATGATCTCGGTGAGTGGGACAACGCGGCCTTCCAGTTCACGCCGCTGTTTCCGGGCTACTATCAAATCGAGGCTCAGGTGCGTCTTAGTGGTCTTGCGACAACCGATGCGGTTGTGTTGCAAGCAGCTAAGCCAAGCGGCTGGCCAAGAATATCGATGGATTGGGGCGCTCTGACGGAGCGTGCACGCTCAACATATCTGCGGTGCTGTACCTAACGCCGGTCATCGGTGGAACGAGCGACTCTGTTCAGATTGTTGTTGCCCAGTCGCACGCTTCGGCTGTGCCAATCACGACGGTGGCTGCGTACACGAACCTGTCGATCAGGCGGGTTTAGGCGGCGAGAATGGTAAGGGCGGTCGAGAGGCTACCCTTACCTCAAAGATACGAGTGGAGCTGAATTTAATTAGTCTGGAGGCAATAAAGTATGAAGGCGCCTTAGACCGTTTCTTGCGAGGAATCGAGGTTCAAGTTCTGTCAGCCGCGCCGTCAGCACTTGACAGTAATCGCCTATCTCTTGAACGCTCTCAATGTCAGGCCAGATTTCAGGAAAAGGCTTACTAGTCATAGCGAGATAGCTAGTCTCCGCCTGCACCATCGTCCCGAATACAAAGTCATCGGGGTCGGGGATGCCCTTCTTCGCCGTGATGTCTCTAAATATTGATGAAGCGATCGCATGATCGGCTGACCGCTCCAATTACCAAGACCACCACAGCGCCCCACCGCCTCACCAGCGGTGGGTTTTCCGTCGTGGGGTGTGTGCTATGTTGCTCGCATGAAGACGTCAGTGAAACGACGATACATCCTCGTCCTGTTCGCTAAGCAGGAAGGTCGCCGTTGCTATTGCGACAGGCATGTCATCCTTTCCTATCGGTGGCGCGATCAGCAAAGGCCAGACGCGGCCACGATCGAGCACCTGCAACGGCGAGCCGATGGCGGCAGCGATCATCCCGACAATCTCGCGCTGGCCTGCAAAGAGTGCAACGAAGGGCGCCAAGAGCTAGATTGGCTCACGTACCGATCGCTGAAAGGCGGCGAGATCCATGAATACGTGCGATCCGTGGATCAGGGACCGAGGGCAGCGGAATGAGGCTGCATGTCCTAGGTGGCCGGCGCGCCGGCTGGTGTCTTTCTGGAAGCGCGGAGCCGTTCATCGGAGGTTAATGCTAATTAACCCAGAATCGCAGCCTGAAAGGATGCGCCGATGAATATGCTTTTTGCCCCAATTGCAGCCGTGGTCTTGGCTGCATCTTTCGCCCTGCCGCTAAACGCCGCGCCGATCGTGGTGCCGAACGCAGTACATATGCACACGTCCGACGTCGAGCAGGTCAAACACCGTCGCCACGGTAATGGACATGCGTATGGCCACTGGAAGAAACACCGGTACGCCTACCGCGACTGTCGGTATTACGGCTCGTGCTATCGTCCGCGGTATTACAGCAGTCGCGACTATTACGGTTATCGCGACCATTACCCCTATCGCCGGCGGTCAGGTGTGACTGTGTATTTCGATTTTTAGCCGGCAGTCCCAGGGCGGCGACGTTGGCGCCCCACAAGTGCGCCGTCGGCCTCACCAGCCGGCGGTTTTTGCTATTTTTCGCCAGCCGCCCTGTCCATGGACTCGCGCATTGCTTTCACCTGTGCCCTCACCCGTTTGCGAAGACGAATTCGTGCTTGCATATCCTGCAAGTACGCGTCGCCGGGCCTTTGAGTGATCGGAGCGTGGGTCCATTCGTCCAACAGTGCGAACTCATATGATGGATCGTCTTGCTCGGTAACATTAGCAAATAGTGATGGTGCAAAGTCTTCGATTTTCTTGTCTCGAAGGACGCCCGTTTCTTTGATGGCTTCAAAGAGCTTGAACGCCAAATCAAGTGCAGCGCGCGACCGGGCGTCAGCTATAGCCAAATCTGTTTCGAGTTCTTCTACCCTTTGCTCAAGGTTCACAGTCTGCATCCTCCAACGATTTGGGTCTAATGAAGCATATGAGACGAAGGTCCGCCAGCGAACCCGCGCGCCAACGGTGGGTTTTCCGTGTTGCATCCGTGTTGCAAGTAATAAACTGCAACACGTTGAAAACGCTGAAAATGCGATGTTTTCTGTTGCAACATGCAACACGCCAATTTGGTAGGACGTTTCTGATTTAGCTAATCAAATCAGCTATTTGATTGGTAGCGGAGGAGGGATTTGAACCCCCGACACAAGGATTATGATTCCTCTGCTCTGACCTACTGAGCTACTCCGCCACTGGTCAACGATACCCGCTCGCGAAGCGATGCCGGTTCGTGGGATGAGCGGCTTATAAGGTGCGCTTCGGCTTTGTGTCAAGCGCATGATCGAGAAAAACAGTGGGCTTTGCCGGCCGTCGTTACCTATGGGTTTCAGGCGGCCACGGGGCTGGCCAAAAGGGCCTTCAGGCAGGCTTCCGCCGAAGGTTCGCGCTCGGAACGTTCGATGAAGCCGCCGCCGAAGACGCGGGCGTTGTCGCCGGGAGCGGAATAAAGCGCGCAGGCCTGGCCGGGCGCGATGCCCGCCTCGCCGACTGTCAGATCGACATAGGTGCCTGTTGCATCGATATGCAGGACCGCAGGTGCCGGCGCTCGTGTCGAGCGGACCTTGGCGTAGCAGGCAAAGCCCTTGCCGGACGCGGCTTCCGCAAGCGTCTCATCACCCAGCCAGTTGACGTCGCGCAGGTAGACGCGGTGCGTTTCCAGCGCCTCCTTCGGTCCGACGATGACGCGGCGCGAGCGGGCGTCGAGAAAGACGACGTAGAGCGGCTCGCCGGTGGCGATGCCGATGCCGCGGCGCTGGCCGATCGTGAAGTGCAGGATGCCTTCATGGGTGCCGAGCACGCGGCCGTCGAGATGGACGATTTCGCCGGCGAGCGCCGCATTCGGCCTCAACTTGGTGATGACGTCGGAATATTTGCCCTGCGGCACGAAGCAGATGTCCTGGCTGTCGGCCTTCTTGGCAACGACGAGGCCCATCTCTTCGGCGAGCCTGCGGGTCTCGGCCTTCGGCAGGCCGCCCAGGGGAAAGCGGAGATAATCGATCTGTTCCTGCGTCGTGGCGAAGAGGAAGTAGCTCTGGTCGCGGTCGGCGTCGGCCGGGCGGAAAAGCGCGCGGCGGCCGGGATTTTCGGGCGAAGGGTTCGGTCCCGAGCGAATATAGTGGCCGGTCGCCAGCGCATCGGCGCCAAGCTCCTTGGCGGTCGCCAGCAGATCGGCGAATTTGACGGTCTGGTTGCAGGAAACGCAGGGGATAGGCGTTTCGCCCGCCACATAGCTTTCCGCGAAGGGGTTGATCACGGTCTCGCGAAAGCGTTTTTCGTAATCGAGCACGTAATGCGGGATGCCGAGCGTTTCGCAAACGCGGCGCGCATCGTCAATATCCTGGCCGGCGCAGCAGGAGCCGGCGCGGTGAACAGCGGCGCCATGATCGTAAAGCTGCAGCGTAATGCCGAGCACGTCGTAACCCTGCTGTTTGAGAAGGCCAGCGACAACGGATGAATCGACGCCGCCCGACATGGCGACGACGACACGGGTCTCTTCCGGCTTCTTGTCAAAATCCAGTGTGTTCAACGATGGTGCCAATTCTGCGCGGTCACGATCCGCCCTTGCGCTGCAATTGCGGCGGATTGCTGATCTCCGGCGGGATCGGCCGCCGTCTCTCGATGAGGCACCGATATAGAAAGGATTGTCCTTGGGCGCAAGGGGCAGCCTTCGGGCACCGCTATTTCGCATTCCCGCGTGAAGAGAAGGCGCAGCCAAAGCCGCGCCTTGGAAGCGGGGGTGCGGCTCAGGTGCCGATCAGCTTGTTGCAGGCGAATGCAATGCCCGGATTGGCGATGATGGCGGTTACGAGCGCCAGTCCGATCATCGAGAATGAAAAGCGTTTCATAAACATCCTCCTTTCCAGCCCACGACAATTATGCGGCTTCGCCCGCCTTTCTCAAAATGACGAATGCTTGATGGCATCCGGCGGCATGCATTTCCCCGGAGCCACTTCCCAGCTGTCGCTTAAGCGCTTCTATCTGCGTGACGAAGCCGTCTTCAGAGCGCGGCCGTGGATCAGCGCCTCGGCCTCGTGCTGCGGCATCGGCCGGCCGAGCAGATAGCCCTGCACCTCACTGAAACCTTCGGCGCGCAGCTTCTGCAACTGCTCTTCGGTCTCGATCCCTTCGGCCAGCGTCGTCGCGTTGAAGCCGGAACCGATGCCGACGACGGCGCGCACGATGGCGAGATTGCCGGCATCCGTCTCGATGCCCGAAACGAAGCTGCGGTCGAGCTTGATCTTGTCGAAGGGGAAGGATCTGAGATAGCTCAGCGACGAATAACCGGTGCCGAAATCGTCGATGGCGATGCGGACGCCGAGCTCCTTCAATGCGCGCAGCCGCGGCAGGCTTTGGTCGGCATCAGTCAGGAATACGGACTCGGTGATTTCGATTTCAAGCCGGTCGGCATTGAGGCCCGTCTCGTCGAGCGCCGCGACCACGGTCGAAAGCAGGCTCGCATGCCGAAACTGGCTGACGGAGAGATTAATGGCGATCCTCAGATGGGCGGGCCAGCCGGCGGCCGCACGGCAGGCTTCCCGGATCACCCAGTCGCCGATCGGCACGATGAGGCCGGTTTCCTCGGCGAGCGGAATGAATTCCATCGGCGCCACCAGCCCGCGCTTGGGATGGTGCCAGCGGATCAGCGCCTCGAAGCCGCCGATGCCGTCATTGTCGAGCTGCACGATCGGCTGGTAGTGCAGCTCGAACTGGCGCTTCTCCAGCGCCTCCCACAGTTCGGCGGTCATCACGTGCCGGCGCTCGGCGGCAAGCCGCATCTCCGTCTCGTAGAAACGATAGGTCGAGCGCCCACTCTCCTTGGCGGCATAGAGCGCCAGATCCGCATGCCGCATCAGCACATCCGCGCCACCGGCATGGTCGGGCGCCAAGGCGATGCCGACGCTGCAGGTAACATGCTCCCGGGCGCCGTCGAGATCGAAGGCACGGCTCAGCGCCTTGAGCAGCCGTTGCGCAAAACGCCCGGCCCGCTCCGGCTCGCCGAGCTCCAGCACGACGGCGAATTCGTCGCCGCCGAGACGGGCGACGAGATCGCCCTCCTCCGCCAGCTGAAGCAGCCGCTCCGACACCTGGCAAAGCAGCGCGTCGCCAGCGGCATGTCCCTTGCTGTCATTGATATGCTTGAAGTGATCGACGTCGATATAAAGCAGCGCGATCGGGCTGTCGGCGGTCGCCTCGACCGCCCGCCGGTTGATATGTTTGGAAAATGCCGCCCGGTTCGGCAGGCCGGTGAGCGGATCATGCATGGCGAGATGGGCAAGCTTTGCCTCGACGGCGCGCTCCTCCGTCACGTCCTGCGAGATGCCGAGCAGATAACGCGGCGCATGGCCCTCGGGCGTCGGCAGGGCACGCTTGACGGTGCGCAGGAGGCGCGGCGCACCGTCGGCGCGCAGCATGCTCTCCTCGAAGCTGATCGCCGTATTGGCTTCGAAGGCCCGGCGATCCTGCTCGCGGAAGGCGTCTGTCTGACCGGGGGGAAACAGCGCTCGGTCGGTTCGGCCGACCACGTGCTCCGCCCTCATGCCGACGATGTCGCCGCAGGCCTCGTTGAAGAGAACGTAAAGCCCGTCCGCTTCCATGTCCTTGACGAAGACGCCGACCGGCAGGTTGTCGACGATGCTGTCGAGAAGCGAGCGCGTATCGCTGATCTGGCGTCTGGCGGCATTGACCTCGGTGCGGTCCTGCACGATCGCCAGGATTGCGGCCCGGCCCTCGAAACGCACTTCTCGGCCATAGGTCAGCACTTCGAAGGTCTCGCCACTCGCCTTGAGGTGAACCCAACGCTCCGCCTTTTCCATGTCGGTACGGCCGCTGACGGCGTCGATCATCCGTTCCCGCTCATGCTCAGGGCGGATATCTAGAACCGTCATGCGCCGGTATTCGTCCGCGCCGTAGCCGTAAAGTGCTACCGCCGCCTCGTTGACGATGAGAAAGCGCAGCGATGTCGGATCATAGACCCACATCGGCGACGGATGCGTTGCAAACAATGACCGGAAGTCGTCGTTCGGTACTTCGGTCTGCTCGGTCTTCTGCAAGGGGGCCATGGAATTTCGCGTGCGGTTGATGCCGATGTCAGGGGTATACTGAGAAAAGTTAAATAAAATCAGAATCATACTCAGGGTTAAACTTTAGGCTTCCGCCTTCAGAATGTGCAAAGCGGCGGTCTGCCATCACGATCTCGCCCTCGATAAAATAATTTGGGCGTCATGGAACAATTCCGTCGATCGTGCGTTGCGGGCTGATCGATGTCGCATTCGAATTGCTGAGGAGGGTTTCATGGGCAGGTTCGGCACGACGACGGATTACAGCAGAATCAGACATTGGATCGAGGCGCGCGGCGGCCATCCCGCCCGTATCAAGAACGCACCGGACAGCGAAACCGTCCGCGTCGATTTTTCCTCGGAACCGGAAGAGATTTCCTGGGACGAATTCTTTCAGGGCCTCGACGGCAGCAGGCTCGCCTTCCTTCACCGCACGAAGGCTGAAGACGATGCCGCCCGTTTCGGCAAAATCCTCCGCCGGAAACGCCGGCACCACTAATGCATGTCGCCCAAAAGTGTGCAGCGGTTTTGGGATCACGACATGCATCAAATAAAGACTTAAAGCGCGACGCGCTTTAAGATTCATCGGTTCCTGACACGGAAAAAACCCGGCGCCGTTTCCAGCGCCGGGTTTTTCATTTCCTCGTGAGGAAAAACTCAGTCGATATTGAAGGTCAGCGGCTTTGCCTGGCGGATCGCCTGGTTGGCCGTCAACTCAGCCAGCACGGCGTCATCAACCTTGCCGTCGACATAGAGCAGCGCGATGGCGTCACCGCCTTGCTTGTCGCGGCCGAGCTGGAAGTTGGCGATGTTGACGCCAGCAGCACCAAGCGTCGTGCCGATGAAGCCGATCATACCGGGAACGTCTGTATTGGTGATGTAGATCATGTGCGAGCCGACATCGGCATCGAGGTTGATACCCTTGATCTGGATGAAGCGCGGCTTGCCGTCCGAAAACACCGTGCCGGCGACCGAGCGCGTCATGCTTTCGGTGGTCACCGTCAGCTTGATATAGCCGTCGAAGACGCCTGTCTTGTCGCGCTTGACCTCGGAAAGAACGATGCCCTTTTCCTTGATCATGATCGGCGCCGAAACCATGTTGACGTCGGCGACCTGCGGACGGATGAGGCCGGCGAGCACAGCACTCGTCAGCGCCCGCGTGTTCATGTTGGCGGTGATGCCGTCATAGAGGATTTCGATTTCCTTGATCGGCTCTTCGGTGACCTGGCCGACGAAAGCGCCGAGAACATCGGCAAGGCGGATGAAGGGCTTCAGGATCGGCGCTTCCTCAGCCGTGATCGACGGCATGTTGATAGCGTTGGAGACCGCACCATTGACGAGGTAGTCCGCCATCTGTTCGGCCACCTGCAAAGCGACGTTCTCCTGCGCCTCAGTCGTCGAGGCGCCGAGATGCGGCGTGCAGACGACGTTCGGCAGGCCGAAGAGCGGGCTTTCCTTGGCTGGCTCGACCTCGAACACGTCGAAGGCGGCACCCGCGACATGGCCCGACTTGATCGCTTCGGCAAGCGCTGCCTCATCGACCAGGCCACCGCGGGCGCAGTTGATGATGCGAACGCCCGGCTTGGTCTTTGCCAGTGCTTCCTTGTTGAGGATGCCGCGCGTCTTGTCGGTCATCGGCACATGCAGCGTGATGAAATCGGCCCGTGCGAAAAGCTCTTCGAGTTCGACCTTGGTGACGCCCATCTCCTCGGCGCGCTCCTTGGACAGGAACGGATCGTAAGCGACGACGTGCATCTTGAGGCCGATGGCGCGGGCACAGACGATCGAGCCGATATTGCCGGCACCGATGACGCCGAGCGTCTTGCCGGTGATCTCGACGCCCATGAATTTCGACTTCTCCCACTTGCCGGCCTGCGTCGAGGTATCGGCCGCCGGAAGCTGGCGGGCGACGGCGAACATCAGCGCGATGGCGTGTTCGGCTGTCGTGATCGAGTTGCCGAAGGGCGTGTTCATGACGATGATGCCGCGGCGCGAAGCGGCCGGGATATCGACATTGTCGACGCCGATGCCGGCACGGCCGACGACCTTGAGGTTCGTCGCCCCCTCGATGATCTTTTCCGTCACCTTGGTGGCGGAGCGGATGGCCAGGCCATCATACTTGCCGATGACTTCGAGCAGACGGTCTTTGTCCTTGCCGAGCTGCGGTTCGAAATCGACTTCGACGCCGCGGTCGCGGAAGATCTGGACGGCGGTTTCCGACAATTCGTCGGATACGAGAACGCGAGGTGCCATGAGGGCCTCCTTCAAAAGTGTTCAGCGATGGATGAATCAGGAATGCTGGGCTCCGCCCTGTGGCGGAGCCGATGCGATCACCTCAGGCGGCAGCCTGATTAAGCTGCGCCTTCTGCGTTTCGAAGGCCCAGGAAAGCCAGGGCATCAGCTTCTGCATGTCGGATGCCTCGATCGTGGCGCCGGCCCAGATACGCAGGCCGGACGGCGCGTCGCGGTAGTGGCCGACGTCATAGGCGACACCTTCCTTTTCCAGGAGGCCGACCAGAGCCTTGGCGAAATTCGCCTGGCCGTCGTCGTCGAGAGCTGCGATGTCCTTGTCGACGATCTTCAGGCAGACGGAGGTGTTGGAGGCCGTCTCCGCCTTGACGGCGAGATTGGCGATCCAGTCGTTTGCCGCAACGAAATCGTGGATGACCTTGGCATTGGCATCGGCACGGGCGATCAGCCCCTTGAGGCCGCCGAGCTGCTTGGCCCAGACAAGCGCATCGATATAGTCCTCGACGCAGAGCATCGAAGGCGTGTTGATCGTCTCGCCCTGGAAGATACCTTCCGTCAGCTTGCCGCCCGAGGTCATGCGGAAGATCTTCGGCAGCGGCCATGCCGGCGTGTAGGTGACCACACGCTCGACGGCGCGCGGCGAGAGAATGATGACACCGTGGGCACCCTCGCCGCCCAGAACCTTCTGCCAGGAGAAGGTGACGACGTCGAGCTTGGCGAAATCGAGTTCCTGTGCGAAAGCGGCCGAGGTGGCGTCGCAGATCGTCAGGCCCTTGCGGTCGGCCGGGATGAAATCGGCATTCGGAACGCGCACGCCCGAGGTGGTGCCGTTCCAGGTGAAGACGACGTCGCGGTCGAAATCGACGGCGGAAAGATCGGGAAGCTCGCCGTAACCGGCTTCGAGCTTGCGCACATCCTTGAGCTTCAGCTGCTTCACGACATCGGTGACCCAGCCGGCGCCGAAGCTTTCCCAGGCGAGCATGTCGACGCCGCGTTCGCCGAGCAGCGACCAGAGCGCCATTTCGACGGCGCCGGTGTCGGATGCCGGAACGATGCCGATGCGGTAGTCCGCCGGCACTTCAAGAATTTCACGGGTAAGGTCGATGGCCTGCTTGAGCTTGGTCTTGCCGACCTTCGCGCGGTGCGAACGGCCAAGGGCCGCGTCGGAAAGGGCTTCGAGCGACCAACCGGGGCGCTTCGAGCAAGGGCCAGAAGAAAAATGGGTATTGTGCGGACGGATGTCCGGCTTTGCGGTCTTCGCCATGATGCTATCCTCTCAGATAGAAAGCCCTTCGTTGGGGAAGGGTGTCCCGCCGCCGTGTGTATGGATCTGGCGCGTCATAGTCAAGATCGAAGTGTCGCGGGCGGAACATATTTTGCCGCAGGGCGGTAGGGCCGCAAAACGAAAAAGCCGCCCGGTTGGGGGCGGCTTTCAGATGTCTGGGGATTGGACTTACTTGTAGACAGGCTGCTGCAGCGGGATTTCCGGCGGCGGTTCGTAGCTCGCCTGGGCGCAGCCGCCGAAGAGATAGCGGGCGCCGACGCGGGCCTCGTGGGCGCTCAGACCCTTGTCGCGGCCCGGGCCGCCATTTTCGGCATAGCCGAACATGTTGCCGCCATCGATATGCAGGTAACGGTAGCCGACATCGGCCTTGATGTTGCAGGTCACGTCGATCGAAGCGCCGGCCATGAGGGCGTAGGTGAAGCGCCAGTTGCCCTTGCCGCCGTGGGTGACCTGGTCGTCGCAGAAGCTGCCGTCATCGGCGCAGGCGACGTTGCGCAGGTTCTTCCATTTCACGTAGGAACCACCGATACCGGCGCCGACATAGGGCGTGACGTAGCCGTAGGTGCCAAGATCGACATAGGCGTTGGCGAGCAGCGTATAGGCTGTCAGCGAAGAGCGGTCGCTCGAGGTGCAGTCCACCAGCGGAAAGCCGCACTGCCCGACTGTCGAGCCCTTGAAATCCGCCTGGGTGAGATAGTCGAAGGTCAGATCGGTGCGCAGGTAGCTGTTGATCTGATAACCGACACCGCCGCCGACCGTCCATGCGTCGTCCAGGTCGGCACGGTCGAAATCGACTTCCGTGGCGTTGCTGCCCTGGAAATAGCGGGCGCCGCGCAGATCGGTGAAGGCATAACCGACATCGCCGCGTAGATACCAGCCGGTCGCTTCGGTGACCGTCACCTCGGGCGGCTGCTCCGGGATAGGCTCGGCAGGGGCGAGGTCCGCGGAATAGGCGTTTGTCGCGATCAACAATGCGGCGAAGATGCCGGACAAGCTTCTTTTCATGGATCCCACTCCAAAATCCGTTGCGTCGGCAGGCTCAGTCGCTGCCAATCTGGTACGCTTCGTATGGATAATGAATGGGAAACGTTAAAAGCTGCTTAACCACGAATATTTACCTTGATGCCAGGCATCAAGGCGGCCCGAAACATAGATCGGTTTGGATCATGGGGATGGCTTGGCCGCGACGATCAGCTCAAAATAGTCAGCATGCATAACGAAAAAGCCGGCGCTTGCGCACCGGCTCTTGAAATTCCGTCCCTAAAAAATCAGGCGGCGGTCCGGACGTTCGAGATCGTGCCGATCAGCTCGTTGACGATGCGCTCGATCTGAGCGCGATCGTCGCCCTCGGCCATGACGCGGATCAGCGGCTCGGTGCCCGAGGGGCGGATGACGAGGCGGCCATTCCTGGCGAGTTCGGCTTCGGCATCGGCGATCGCCTTCTGCACCTGGATATCCTCCAGCGGCTTGCCGCCACTGATACGGACATTGCGCAGGAGCTGCGGCACCGGCTCGAAGCGGCGGCAGACCTCGCTGACGGTCCGGCCGGTGCGCTTGACCGCGGCCAGGATCTGCAGCGCCGCGACGAGACCGTCGCCGGTCGTGCCGTAATCCGAAAGCACGATATGGCCGGACTGCTCGCCGCCGACATTGTAATTGTGCTGGCGCATATGCTCGACGACGTAGCGGTCGCCGACCCGTGTGCGGGCAAGCGCCATGCCGCGCTCATCGAGGAAGCGCTCGAGGCCGAGATTGGACATCACGGTGGCGACGATGCCGTTGCCGCGCAGCTGCTGGCTCTCGGCCCAGCTTTCGGCGATGACGGCCATCAGCTGGTCGCCGTCGACGATCGAACCGTTCTCGTCGACGATGATAACGCGGTCCGCGTCACCGTCGAGCGCGATACCGATATCGGCGCGAACCTCGTCGACCTTCTTCTGCAGCGCAACGGGGCTGGTGGACCCGCAATTGAGATTGATGTTGGTGCCATTCGGCTCGTTGCCGATGGTGACGACCTCGGCGCCGAGTTCCCAGAGCACGGCGGGTGCCACCTTGTAGGCAGCACCATTGGCACAATCGATCGCGATCCTCAGACCCTGCAACGTCACGTCGCGCGGCAGCGTGCGCTTGGCATGTTCGATATAGCGGTCATGCACCCCGTCGACGCGCTTGGCGCGGCCGATGTCGTCGGATTTGGCAAGCTGGGCATTCAGATCCTTTTCGAGCAGATCCTCGATCTCGGCCTCGATGTCGTCGGACAGCTTGTAACCGTCAGGACCGAAAAGCTTGATGCCGTTATCCTCGTAAGGATTGTGCGACGCCGAGATCATCACGCCGAGATCGGCGCGCAGCGAGCGCGTCAGCATGGCAACAGCAGGTGTCGGGATCGGGCCGAGGATGAAGGCATCGAGACCAGCAGCCGTGAAGCCCGCGACCATGGCGTTCTCAAGCATATAGCCGGAAAGGCGCGTATCCTTGCCGATAACGACGCGATGGCGATGGTTGCCACGGCGGAAGATCGTGCCGGCGGCAATGCCGACCCGCATGGCGAGATCCGGCGTCATCGGGAAGACATTGGATTGGCCGCGAATGCCGTCCGTACCGAAATAGCGTCTTTTCATCTGCACTCCTGCGCTTTCCGCGCGCCATTCAAGGCAGCGCACCGTTCCAAGCGAATCCGGCTTCAGTGAATTGTCGTCAATCCACGAGCGTGATTCATGCTTGCCTCAATTCAGCGGAATGCCACAAAATGCGGCGATCAGCACGTAAATTAGCAAGAAAAATGATTATATCCCGTTACCAATAGAAAAGGCCGGATCTCCCACTTCGGAAATCCGGCCTTGTTCGGGTTAGTGCCGCTGTTCAATGCGGCTGCGGTTCGAGGCCGCCTTCGGGCTCATCACCCTTGGTGGCAGGCCGTGCGCCGGCCTTCGGAACAGCCGAGCCACGGCTCGGCGGCGAATCATCGCCGAGATCGCGAGAAGGCTTTTCACCGCGGATCAGCGCCTTGATCTCCTCGCCGGTCAGCGTCTCGTATTCGAGCAGACCCTCGGCAAGAGCGACGAATTCGTCGTGCTTTTCCGTCAGGATCGTGCGGGCCTGGGTATAGGCTTCGTCAATCAGGCGGCGCACTTCATTGTCGATCTTCTGCGCGGTTGCTTCCGAAACATTCTTCGACTGCGAAACCGAGTGGCCGAGGAAGACTTCCTGCTGGTTCTCGCCATAGGCGACCTGACCAAGCTGATCGGAGAAGCCCCACTGCGTGACCATGGCGCGGGCAAGCTTGGTGGCCTGCTCGATGTCGGAAGAGGCACCCGACGTGATGTTCTCCTTGCCGAAGGTGAGCTCCTCGGCAACGCGGCCGCCCATCATGATGCAAAGACGCGAGACCATCCACTTGTAGCTCATCGAATAGCGATCGCCCTCGGGAAGCTGCATGACCATGCCAAGCGCACGGCCGCGCGGAATGATCGTCGCCTTGTGCAGCGGATCGGCGACGGCGACATTGAGCGCGGTGATGGCGTGTCCGGCCTCATGGTAAGCGGTGAGCTTCTTTTCCGCCTCGGTCATCGCCGAGGAACGGCGCTCGGCGCCCATCATGATCTTGTCCTTGGCGTCCTCGAATTCCTGCATGGTGACGACACGCTTGTTGCGGCGGGCGGCCATCAGGGCGGCTTCGTTGACAAGGTTCATCAGGTCGGCGCCGGAGAAACCGGGCGTGCCGCGGGCGAGAATCTTGAGATCGACGTTCGGCGCCAGCGGAACGTTGCGCGCATGCACCTTGAGGATACGCTCGCGGCCAACGATGTCGGGGTTCGGCACGACGACCTGACGGTCGAAACGGCCGGGACGCAGCAGCGCCGGATCGAGCACGTCGGGGCGGTTGGTGGCGGCGATCAGGATCACGCCTTCATTCGCCTCGAAGCCGTCCATTTCGACCAGCAGCTGGTTCAGCGTCTGCTCGCGTTCGTCGTTGCCGCCGCCGAGACCGGCGCCGCGATGGCGGCCGACGGCATCGATTTCGTCGATGAAGATGATGCAGGGCGCATTCTTCTTAGCCTGCTCGAACATATCACGCACGCGGCTTGCACCGACGCCGACGAACATTTCGACGAAGTCGGAGCCCGAAATGGTGAAGAAGGGCACATTGGCTTCGCCGGCAACCGAGCGAGCGAGCAGCGTCTTGCCGGTGCCCGGAGGGCCGACGAGCAGCACGCCGCGCGGGATCTTGCCGCCGAGACGCTGGAACTTCTGCGGATCACGCAGGAATTCGACGATTTCTTCGAGATCCTGCTTTGCCTCGTCGACACCGGCGACGTCTTCGAAAGTCACGCGGCCATGCGCTTCGGTCAAAAGCTTGGCCTTGGACTTGCCGAAGCCCATCGCGCCGCGTGAGCCGCCTTGCATCTGCCGCATGAAGAACAGCCAGACGCCGAGAATCAGAAGCATCGGCAAAAGCGTGCCGAGATAGCTGAGGAAACCCGAAGAGCCGTCCGTTTCAGGACGGGCGGAAACCAGGACATTCTTCGACTGCAGGCGATCGAGCAGACTGTCGTCGATCACAGGCGAATAGGTCTGGAAGGTGGTGCCATTTTCAACATAGCTTCCGGAGAGACGGTTACCCGTGACCACGACGTCCTTCACGCGGCCCGCATCGACCTCACGCAGAAACTGCGAATAAGGGATTTCGCGGGAGCCCGTCTGCGCCGGCGCCGTCTGAAACATACTGAAAAGGGCGATCAGCAGAAGCGCTATGATCGCCCACAAGGCGAAATTACGTAAGTTAGGGTTCATTGAACTCCCCAGCATGGAACAGCCGCCTCATGGCGACCGTCTTATTCGTTTCTAACATAGGGTTGCGCCGCGCGATTGCCAAGGCGACACCCCAGGTCAGATGGTTTTTCCGTCAATACTTCTTAAAGGCAGCCTCGCATAGGGCGCCGTCGCGAAAACCGCCGAAAGCCTATTGGCAAAGATGAAGTCAAATCGTGTCAAAAAGCGGTCGAAGGGTGCGAAATAGGGTGTTAGTTCGACCATGCGGGCGGATTCCTCAGATAAAAGGCTCTCTTCGGCGGATAACGCCGGCGCCGAAGCGATAGCACGCTTCCATGCGCTCTTGGGAAGGCGCTGCACACACTCCCTCATTCCTGTGTTCGTCACCGGAATCCAATCACCGCGCGTCTCCGCGGTGATTAACTCAATAAAGCGTGAAGTGTCTTGCGTGTGTGCAGCGGCGGCCTGGATTTCAATTGATGCGGCCGACCCATTGCGCGCATAAAACCTGCCATCCCAAACCCCGGCCTCTCCCCGCCGCAATACCAAAGGCGATATCCCCCGGCTCTCGCGCGCCAAATAGAGCCCGTCATGCCGCAGGTCGAAGACTACCCTGCCAGCGGTCATCCGTCCCGGCTTGCTGCCGGTGGCAAATGCAAGGATACGCTCCATATGCCCCCTCCCCGGCGCAAACGGCTGCCCACCGAAAACGGCTGCCAGACGGGCGAGTGCATAATCGAGGACTGCGCGATCCTGCGGCAATCCATCAGGCATCACCTGCCCGAGCAGGCCGCCGTGAAGCCGGAAGTGACGATCCAGCCATTCGGCTCCTCTGGACGACAGTGCCAGCCGCTCCTCCCAAGCCGCGCTAATATCCTTCTCCATACCTGCATCGGCCGAAAGCTGCCGGCGCATCCGCACGCGCTCGTACTTCGTATCCTCGTTGCTGGGATCGTCGATCCACGGCACACCCCGCTCTTTCAGGAAAGCGCGGATATCTGCCCGGGTAGAAAAAAGAAGCGGCCGTAAAATCCAGAAACGCCGGTCAAAGAGCACCGCATCTGCAATACCGCTCGAAACCTGCTCTGTTCGCATCTCGCGCATCTGCAGCGTTTCGCGCTGGTCGTCGAGTGTATGCCCCGTGACGATGAGATCGGCTTTGATGTCTGTGGCGGCGGTCGCAAGCAAGCCATATCGTGCCTCTCGGGCCGCAGCCATGATGCCGGTTTTCGGCTTGTCGCCCTGCCAGATCACGATGGTGTGGGGAATGCCGAGCGATGCGCAGAGGGCTGCGACTTCACGCGCCTCGTCAGCAGAGCCGGCGCGCAACGCATGATCGACGGTTGCAGCGCAAAGGGAAATCTTGAGGTGGGGCACGGCCCTTACGGCTTGATCGAGAAGAAGAAGCAGGCCGGTGGAATCGCTGCCGCCTGATATCGCGACGAGAATGCGCGCAGGCCTTTGAAGCGACGTGAGAAACTGGTGGATCGCCAGTTGAGGCGATGTTGGTTCCGGAGACATTCCGGAAGACCTTAGCAGGCGAGGCGCTTCTGTTCGCTCGCAACCTTGCTTATGACGGCACGCGAAGCCTTCGGATAACGCTTCGAGACTTCGCGCAGCGTCGCACAGGCCGTCTCGGTATTGTCGAGGGCGGCAAGCGACATGCCGAGCTTCAGCAGCATTTCCGGCGCCTTTTCCGATGTCCCGTATTTCTGGTGCGCATTGAGGAAGGTCTTGGCCGCCTCATTGTACTTACCCTGCGAATAAAGCGCTTCGCCGAGCCAGAAATTGGCGTCCGCCGACCGCGCGCTGCTCGGGTAGCGGGTGATGTACTGCGTGAATTCCTGTTCGGCCGTGCTGTAATCGCCGGATAGTACGTGGCCATAGGCGGCCTTGTACTGATCGGCCTCGCTGCCGAGCGAGGCGGTCTGCTGCGGCGTTTTGGTGTTGGCATCGGGAATCGGCCCGGAACCGATTGTGGCATTTTCATCGACGCTTCCGCCGATCGGATTGCCGCTCTGATCGAAATCGATCGAGCCGAGCTCCTTCGGCGGCTGGCCGAGGCCGCTATTCTCAGGCACGCTGGTGGAGGGAGCCGTTTCGGCTCCCTGCGGTGCTTGGATCACCTTGGCGATGTCGTCGCCGCCGGAGGCGGCCGGAGCGGCATCGGTCTCGCTCTTCTTGACAGGAGCCTTGGCGGCACCGCCAGCACCCGTCTTTTCGAGCTGCTGGAAGCGGAATTCATTGTCTTCCTGCTGCTTGCGGATCGTCTCCTGCATCTGCAGAAGCTGAAAGCTCATCTCTTCGATCCGGCCGTTCAACTGCCGCAGCTGCTCTTCGAGCTGCTGCACGCGGACCTCCGCGTCGCCGCTCTGCACTTTGACAACGGGCGGCGCCGCCTGGTTTTCCGCGGATCGGCCGCCGAGATGTAGCCCGAAGAACGAGGCGGAATAGGCCACTCGTTCGCTTCCGGTCACAGCCGCGAGGCACAGCATGCCTGCCACGACAAGTTTCTTCATATGTATCGTCCTGTCCCAGTGATTCTTCGCACCTCGATGGCACGAACAGGAGATTTTTCCAATTGCTTTCAAAAAGCAACGGAGTCTGGCCAAAGTGTGGTCAAAAAGAAAAGGCGGCCCCTGATGGGACCGCCCGTCGAAAAAGCGAACTGTTGCCGGAAGTTACATGCCGGCGCCGCCGAGCACGGTAACCGCGCGGCGGTTCTGCGACCAGCAGGAAATATCGTCGCAGACGGCGACCGGACGTTCCTTGCCGTAGGAAATCGTCTTCAGGCGCTGCGCCGGGACGCCGCGCGAAGCGAGATAGTCCTTGGCGGCAGCCGCACGGCGAGCGCCAAGCGCGAGGTTATATTCGCGCGTGCCGCGTTCGTCGGCATGGCCTTCGACGGTGATCTGGTAGTTCGGGTAGCGACCGAGCCACTGGGCCTGACGGTCGAGCGTCTGCGAAGCATCGGCGCGGATCGACGAGGAGTCGGTATCGAAGAAGATGCGGTCGCCGACATTGACCGTGAAGTCCTGGGCCGAGCCCGGCGTTGCAGCGCCGCCAGCACCGGTGCCGAGGCCGAGGTCGCCGGCGCTGTTCGGCGGCTTCTTGGCGCAGCTTGCGAGCGCGAGGCCGGCGATAAGCGCGATCATGACGGGGTTGCGGGCGAAATTCTGCATGCGGCTCATTGCCGGGGTATGAATTCGGCTCATGGCCGGTCTCCTTGCGATTTCATCAGGGTTTCCGGACAGTAACCGCACTCGGTTAACCGCCCCTCAAAGATTATGGTTAACGATTTGCTGCTTTGTCCCTTGGTCGCTCGGTTCCATGACTTTGGGGCGACAAGAAGGCGGCAGCGCATCGCCTACTCCAGAAGCGGCGACCAGGCCGGGTCGGAACCGTAGGTCGGCGTCTTCACGAGTTGCTCGTTGTAACCGGTCAGATCGATCGAATAGAGCTGCGGACCTCCCGATCCCGCCGCCTGGCGGAAGAACATCAGAACGCGGCCGTTTGGCGCCCAGGTCGGCCCCTCATTGTGGAAGCCGGTTGTCAGGATGCGTTCGCCCGAACCATCCGGCTTCATCACGCCGATCGAGAACTTGCCGCCGGCCTGCTTGGTGAAGGCGATGAGATCGCCGCGCGGCGACCAGACCGGCGTTGAATAGGAGCCGTCGCCGAAGGAAATGCGGGTCTGGCCCGAGCCATCGGCATTCATCACATAAATCTGCGGCTTTCCGCCGCGGTCGCTCTCGAAGCTGACCCGCGCACCATCAGGCGAATAGGAGGGCGAGGTGTCGATCGCCGCCGTCGAGGTCAACCGCGTCGTCGTGCGCGAACGCAGGTCCATCGTATAGATATTGGAATTGGCATCCTGCTGCAGGCTCATGATCACCTTCTGACCATCAGGCGAAAAGCGCGGCGAAAATGTCATGCCGGGGAAATTGCCGACGACTTCGCGCTGCCCGGTTTCGAGCTGCAGCAGATAGACGCGCGGCTGCTGGTTGGCAAAGGACATGTAGGTGACTTCCTGCCGGCTCGGCGAGAAGCGCGGCGTCAGTACGAGATCACTGCCATCCGTCAGCATCCGCACGTTGAAGCCATCCTGATCCATGATCGCCAGCTGGCGCTTGCGCTGCTGCTTGGTGCCGGATTCGGAGACGAAGACGACGCGCGTGTCGAAATAGCCCTCTTCCCCGGTAATCTGCTTGTAGATCGCATCGGCAATGATGTGGGCGACGCGACGCCAGTTCTCCGGCTGCGTATAGAACTGCTGACCAGACATCTGCTGTCCGGCAAAGGTATCCCAGAGGCGGAATTCGGCGCGAAGGCGGCCGTCCGCTTCCTGGGTAACCCGTCCGGTGACCAGCGCTTGCGCGTTAATAACCTTCCAGTCCTCGAAACGTGGCGCAGCGTCGGGATTCGCAATCTTCTCGATGAAGGCGGTCTTGCTGATCGGAGCAAACAGGCCGGAACGCTGCAAGTCCGCGGCAATCACTTGCGAGACCTGGGCGCCCATGTCGCCCTGCAGGAAGTCAGTCACCGCAATCGGCAGCGGCTGGACATTACCCTTGTTGATGTTGATTTCGACGAGCGCGTTCGCTGGCGATGCAACAAGAGCGGCGGCAGCCATGCCGACGGCGACTACGAGCGCGCGGATAAGGGAACACTTGACCATATCAAACAAGCCTTTCAGCATCTTATTGCGTAAGAGCGCTGGTGTCGAAGTTCAAAATAACTTCCTTCCAGGCATCATATTTATCTTTTGGAAGCATCGTAAAAGGAGCTGCGCGACGAACTGCGCGAACGCCGGCATTGGTAATGCTTTTTCGCGTGCTCTCACTACCACCACTGGCCTCCACGTCAGGAACGCCTACGATCTGGCCATCTCTATCAAGCTTTAGATGAATCGTCATACGCACGCTGCCGATGCCTTCCAGCCTGGCATCGATATTGAACTGCCTCTGGATTGCATCTCGCATCGCGACAGCGGTAGCCGAGCTGATAGCGGATGCTTCCTTGCCGCCATTTACCCGATCAACCGTCTCCGCATTTGCTTCGAGCGGCAACGCCAAGCCAATCACGATCCCCATCAGCACCGCACGTATCCCGAAAGACTTCGCGAAATTAGACAGGCTCTTCAGCATCTAAATTCCTAGATCGCTTGGATCGAAGTTGACGACGACTTCGCTCCAGGCATCGTATTTGTCTTTTGGAAGCGACGAGAAAGGAGCCGATTTCATGATGGCGCGATAAGCGCCGCCGGCGAGTGCCCGACGCGTGGATTCGTTATCGCCACCGACCGCCTCGACTTCCGGTTCGCCGACGATGTTGCCGTCCTGATCGAGATTCATATGCACCTTGATGCGAACATCGCTCACGCCTTCCATGCCGGGAATGACAGACCAATTGCCGGCGATGGCGCTCTTCAGCGCATCCATCTCGCTCATCGAAAGCTTGGAGCCGCCATTGCTCTTCTTCGCACCGAGCGATGCCTCCTGCGTCGAGCGCTTAGCCCCGCCTGCTGAAGGATCGGTCTTGTTCAGCAACGCCGCGACCTCATCGGCATTGAAATCGCTCTTCATCGCCGAAGCGGATTTCGCCGTCTCCTGCTTCTGATCAGCCTTCTTCTTTTCGGTCGGCTTCTCGGCGGTCTTCGGCTGATCCGCAGTCTTTTCCGGCGGCTTTTCGACGGGCTTCTGTGGTTCCGGCGGCTTCACCTGCGGCTTGGCGACAGGCGTCGGTACATTGTCCGGCAGCGCCTCGGCATCGGGCTTCGGCGGCTCCTCCGGCTTGGCCTGTTCTTCCGGCGGTTTTTCCTCGGGCTTCGGCGGCGTCACTTCGACAGGCTTCGGCGGGGGAATGGAGGCGACCTCCTTCGGCTGCTCGACTTCCGTTTCCTCCTTGACGATCTCCTTCACCTCATTCGGCTTAGGATCGATCTTCGGCATCGGCTTGTCGCTCGAATTCGCCGCGGCAGCCTCCGTATTGCTGGGCTTGGCGTTCGGCACCGGAGGCGTTTTCAGGTCGACATTGTTGTCGCCGGCATTCTCGGCCGGTTGCGCGATCGGCGGCCGCGTCGTTGGCACAGGCGCGGAAGTCTCCTTCTTCGGAGCCTTCTTGTCGCCTTGCTGCATCTGGGTAATGGATTCCACCGGCACCAGATCGACCGGCATCGCCTCGAAATCCTCCACCTTGAAGGATTCCGGAGCGCCGAGCGACACCATCGCCCAGGTTAGCACCAGGCCGTGCAAAACAGCAGATGTGATGACACTGGCCTTCATTTTGAGCGCTATTGGTCCTTCTTCTGCTGCGTCACAAGGCCGATATTCTTGAAGCCTGCGCCCTGGATACGGGCCATGACGTCGGCAATGACGCCATATGGCGCTGTCGCGTCGCCGCGCACGAAGATGCGTTCATTATAGCCGGTGGTAGCGATCGCCTCGAGCTTGGCGGCGATCTCCGCCGCCGGGATCGGCGTTTCCTGCAGGAACACCTCGCCGTCATTCTTGACGGAGATGGTAATCGGCTGCGTCTCGGAATTCAGCGCCTTGGCCTGCGTTTCCGGCAGGTCGATCGGCACGCCGACGGTCATCATCGGTGCCGCGACCATGAAGATGATCAAAAGCACCAGCATGACGTCGACGAGCGGCGTCACGTTGATTTCGGAGATCACGGCCCTGTTCCGACCGCCACGACGGCGGCGTCCGCCGCCCCCGCCGCCATTGCCTCCAACAGCCATACCCATGTGAGAATACTCCGTTGGTTATTGAGCGGCAGCGCGCGGCTGCAGTTTCTCGTCGATCTGGCGCGAAAGTATGGCGGAGAATTCATCCGCGAAACCTTCCATGCGGCCCGAGAGCTTGCCGGCATCGGCAGAGAACTTGTTATAGGCGATAACGGCAGGGATAGCGGCGACGAGGCCGATCGCGGTGGCAAGCAGCGCTTCGGCGATACCGGGCGCGACAACCGCAAGGTTGGTCGACTTCGAACCGGCAATCGCCTGGAACGAGGTCATGATGCCGACGACCGTGCCGAACAGACCGATGAACGGACCGGCGGAGCCGATGGTCGCGAGCGATCCAAGGCGGGCGCCGAGAAATTCGGTTTCACGGGCGAGCGTCACGTCCATCGCGCGGTCGATACGCATCTGCAGGCCGATCGGCGAGCGGGCGCCGCGTTCGAAGGATTTCTTCCATTCGCGCATGGCGGCCACGAAGATTGCCGCGAGCCCTGTATTGCTGCGCTCCGACAGCGAGCGGTAGAGTTCTTCCAGCGACTGGCCCGACCAGAACACCTGTTCGAACTTGTCGAACTGGCGCCGTGCGCGGCCATAGGCCAGGTATTTGTCGATGACGATCGCCCACGTCCACACCGAGGCCGCGATAAGCCCGAGCATGACGAGCTTGACGACGATGCCGGCCTGCATGAAAAGCGACCAGAGGCTGACGTCCGTCGTTGCTGCTGCCAATCCTACTTGTTCCATTGGTCCAAAATCCCCGAATCCAAACGCCCGGTGCTGGACCGGGCGGCACAAACTGATCTCGCAAGAAGTGTCCGGCGGCCGCCGCCCAAAGCCCTGGTCAAACTTCCAAGCTCATCTTCCGCCTTCTTGCCGTCAAATTTGGTCAAAGGAAGGCGTGCACCGCACAAACTCCGACTTTCCCAGTAAGACACTATTATGGTTAATAGATCGTTAGTGCCGGACTGTGACAGTAAGCCTGTGTTTGGAAGATTTCGTTCCATGGATTACTTGACCGGAGCAAGGTCCGGCTGCCGAAAGAGCGCTCATCCTGCGGCGCGGGAATTCCTTCACATAAAGTTCAAGTTTTGACAAGGTCCGAATTTCAAGCGATGGCGGACTATAGCGGCGTGCTGCCTTCCAGGAATTTCGCCGCCAGTGTTTCCGGCAGCCGCCTCGGCCGCCCCCGGGCGTTGATGACGGCGATGATCACCTTGGCGGCGATCAGCAGCGTCTCGCCCGAGCGGATCTGCTGATTGAGCACCATCTTGGCGCCGCCGGCTTTTTCCGTGTGCGTCAGGATCGTCAGCACATCGTCCATGCGCGCCGGGCTCTTGAAGTCGATCTCCATGCGGTGGACGACGAAAACGAGCCCTTCCTCGTCGGCGCTGACGAGTTCGCGCTGCTCAACGCCGAGACAGCGCAGATAATCGGTGCGGCCGCGCTCCAGGAAATGCAGGTAGCGGGCATGATAGACCAGGCCGGAAAAGTCCGTATCTTCATAATAGACCCGCTGGACGAGGCGGTGTCCGGCTTCCGTCAGCTCTCCCGAAATGGAAAAAGGGCGTTCCGTCATAATTTTCTCCAAACTGAGGTGCCCTGTTTGGCGCAACGCTTCCGGACAGGCAAGCATTGAATGATTGTCACAATTCCTAACTATTCCCGATAATGAGCGACCAATCAGGAGACGATGCGATGAAGATTGCGGTTATGGGCGGAGACGGTTTCATTGGTTGGCCAACCTCGCTGCATCTCTCCGATGCCGGTCACGACGTCCATATCCTCGACAATCTCTCACGCCGCTGGATCGACACCGAACTTGGTGTTCAGTCGCTGACACCGATGGATTCGATCCAGGAGCGCACCCGCATCTGGCATGCCGAAACCGGACGCCGCATCCACTTCAATCTGATCGATCTCGCCAAGGATTACGAACTCCTGAAAAACTGGCTTTCCGAACACCGCCCGGATGCCGTCATCCATTTCGCCGAACAGCGGGCCGCGCCCTATTCGATGAAGAGCGACCGACACAAGAACTACACCGTCAACAACAATGTCAGCGCCACGCACAACCTGCTGAACGCGCTGACGGAACTCAATCTCGATGCCCATCTCATCCATCTCGGCACCATGGGCGTCTACGGCTATTCGACGGTCGGCGCGGCGATCCCCGAAGGTTACCTGCCGGTCGGCATCGAAACCGCCGGCGGCGAGACGGTCAACCAGGAGATCCTCTATCCCTCCAATCCGGGCTCGATCTATCACATGACCAAGTGCCTGGATCAGCTTCTCTTCCAGTTCTATGCTAGGAATGACGGTCTGAGGGTCACCGATCTGCATCAGGGCATCGTCTGGGGCACGCATACCGAGCAGACGCGCCGCCATGCGCAGTTGATCAACCGTTTCGACTACGACGGCGATTATGGCACCGTGCTGAACCGCTTCCTCATCCAGGCGGCGATCGGCTATCCGCTGACGGTGCACGGCACCGGCGGTCAGACCCGTGCTTTCATCCATATCCAGGATTCGGTGCGCTGCATCGAGCTGGCGCTGAAAAATCCGCCGGCGCGCGGCGCCCGCGTCGAGATCTTCAACCAGATGACGGAAACCCACCGGGTGCGCGACCTTGCCGAGATGATCGCCAGGATGAGCGGCGCCAAGATTGCCTGGCTGCCCAACCCGCGCAAGGAAGCCGCAGAGAACGAGCTGATCGTCCGGAACGAAAAATTCCGCGATCTTGGCCTCGACCCGATCACGCTGGAAGCAGGCCTGCTCGGCGAAATCGTCGACGTCGCGAAGAAATTCGCCTATCGCGTCGACCGCGCGCGCGTTCCGGCCGTCTCCGCCTGGACCAAGGACATCGCCGCGACGATCAATCACGATCCGGAAGGCAAGCGGCTGAAATCCGTCTCGTGAGTGCTGAGAGATGACGAAGGCTAGGAAGGCCGCGGCTTGCTCCCTCTTCTCCCCAGCGGGGAGAAGGTGGCCCGTAGGGTCGGATGAGGGGGCCACACGGCACGCCCTTCATTGCCCTTCGCTCGCGCTCAGCGCACTCGCTCCTGTTCTCGCTCGCCCCCTCATCCGCCTGCCGGCACCTTCTCCCCGCTGGGGAGAAGAGACATGCAGCAACGCCTTGCCGTCTCTCCTTCGCCGGAGCAAGATATACCGAGGCAGCGGAACCCGATGAACCGCTCGTCCGTCTTCGCCTACATCACCCTCGTTACCAACGTCGACTACGCCATGGGCGCGACCGCGCTTGCCCGCTCCCTGCGCCGAACCGGCACTAGGGCCGACATCGTCATTCTCCACACCGGCGGCGTCGATGCAGCCGCACTCGTGCCCCTGGAGGCCCTCGACTGCCGCCTGATCGAGGTCGAGCACCTGCCGCTGTCTGCGGCCTTCAACGAACGCCATGCGCGTGGCCAGCTCCATTCGGCAGCCCCTTTCACCAAGGGCCGCAAGCCGGATTTCCATTCGCCGCTCGACAATTTCTGCAAGCTCAGGCTCTGGCAGCTCGTCGAATACCAGCGCTGCGTCTTCATCGATGCCGACGCCCTCGTGTTGAAAAACGTCGACAGGCTCTTCCTCTATCCGGAATTGTCAGCCGCCCCCAATGTCTACGAAAGCCTCGCCGACTTCCGCCGCATGAATTCCGGCGTCTTCGTCGCCACGCCCTCGCATGACACATTCCGGCACATGCTCGAAAGGCTCGACAGGCCGGACGCCTTCTGGCGGCGCACCGATCAGACCTTTCTCGAGACGTTCTTCCCGGATTGGCACGGCCTGCCGGTTTATTTCAACATGCTGCAATATGTATGGTTCACCATGCCGGACCTTTGGGACTGGAAGAGCATTTCGATCCTGCATTACCAGTATGAAAAACCGTGGGAAAAGGATCATCCCAAGGCAGCGCGACTACAACCTTTGATCGATCTGTGGCACCGTTTCTACGATGGCGGCGATGTGCCTGAGATCACGGCGCTGGACAATCCGGAAGGGACAGCATGAAGGTACTGGTATCGGGTGGAACAGGTCTCGTCGGCCGGTATGTCGTCGAGGAACTGCTGGCCGCCGGATATCAGGTGATCGTCGGCGGGCGCCGCGCGCCGCTGCCCCGCCTCTTCTCCCGCCCGGTCGAGTTCGCAGCGCTTTCGCTCGACCCCGACAAGGATCAGATCGACGTCTTCGACGACGCCTATTTCTTCGTCCACGCCGCCTTCAGCCATGTTCCGGGCAAATATCGTGGCGGCGAGGGCGACGATCCGAAGACCTTCCACAGGTTGAACCTCAACGGCACCGTCCGGCTTTTCGAAGCCGCCAAACGCGCCGGCACGCGCCGCTGCGTCTTCCTGTCCAGCCGCGCCGCCTATGGCGAACATCCCGAGGGAACCGAACTGACGGAGACGATGCTGGCCAAGCCTGAAACACTTTACGGCCAGGTCAAGCTCGATGCCGAACGCGCGCTTGACCACCTCTCCACGCCGGGTTTTGCCGGCGTAAGCCTGAGGGCAACCGGCGTCTATGGCGCTCTCTCGCCGAACAAATGGGACGGCCTCATCGCCGATTACCTCGCCGGCCGGCTGGTTGTTGCCCGTCGGGGAACGGAAGTTCACGGCCGCGACCTCGGTCGGGCGGTACGGCTCATGCTGGAAACGGAAAGCACCCGCATCTCCGGCGAGGTCTTCAACGTCTCAGACATGTCGGTCGACACGCGCGATATCCTTTCACCCATCCGTCGCGAGACGGGTTGTCGGCACGCGCTGCCGACCCCTGCCGATAGCGCCGTGCTCAATCCCATGAGCACGGCGAAAATCCGTGCGCTCGGCTGGGCACCCGGCGGAGCGCCTCTCTTCGAGGAGACGATGCGGCAACTGGCCGCCGCGCTTCCCCAATCCCCAAGACACAGGTCCACGCAAGTCTGACGTTGCAGAATGCGCCCGAATTGCAATCGGGGGCCTGATTAAAAATCGGGGGATTGTCCATGCAGGTCGCAACTACGTCTGCCTCCATCATCTTGCGCGGCACGTCTTCGACGGCAGCCGTTTCAATCGGCGGAAACGAGACCGATCAAGGCGTGCTGAAGCTGCAGCGCGCCACCCAGGCGCTGCAGCAGATGCGCCAGACCTTGGCGAACTCGGGAGACGAGGCCAAGGCGAAGGCGCAACGCAAGCTCGAAGAGGCAAAGCAGCAGTTGGAGATGCTGCGCAGCTCCAACATGGCTCCTGAGGTGGTCGCCCGGTTGGCTGCGGAACTAGCGCGCAAGGTCGGCACCGCCGCCTCCGAATTCGCATCGGCTGTCGCGACCCGCAGCCCGGCAACAGCGGTTTCGATGGATGCAACCACGGGTGCAGCGGCCGTCGCAACCAGCGGGGCAGATGCTGCGCTGACGGATAACGCAGGAGAAACTGCGGCCGGCGAGACCGGCTCGCAGGAACCGGACGCTGCCACCAAGGCCCGCAACGCCTATGCGAGCGTCGCCGAGGATGCCCCGAAATTCTCGGGCATTTCGGCCGATGATCGCGAAACGATGGAAGAGTTCAAGGCGGTGGTGCGCGAACTCAAGCAAGTGCTCGACAAGGCGATGCGCGAGTTACGGCAGCAGGACCGGCAGGCCGGAGCCAATGCTGTTCCTGATATGGCAGGCTTCTCCATCGCCGCCACGACAATACCGACAAGCATCGTCATCTGACGATCCGCAGCCGCCGCCGGCGAGGTGTGAAACGCGCGTGATACCGTCGCATCCGGCATTTGCATCGGACATCCAGCCGTCTATGCTCGGGTAAATCTCTCAGAACCGGCAGATCGAATGACCGCGAAAGAATTGAAAGCGCAGCTGCGCAACGAACGGCTGTCCGCACGCGATGCCATCCCCGCCGAGAAACGCGCCTCCAAAAGCCTCGCAATGGCCGAACATGCTGGCGAGGCCGTCGGTTTTGCGCTGGGTACGATCGTCTCCGGCTTCCTGCCGATCCGTTCGGAAGCCGATCTCAGGCCGCTGATGGCGCGCTTTGCCGTGCGTGGAGCGCGACTCTGCGTGCCGGCGATCCTCGATCGGCAGACCATCGTCTTTCGCGAGCTGGCGGAAGGTGCACCCCTCGTCGATACCGGTTTCGGCACGGTCGGCCCCGGCACAGATGCCGCCATTCTTGATCCCGAGATCATGCTGGTGCCGCTTTCGGCCTTCGATGCCCGCGGCCATCGCATCGGCTACGGCGCCGGTCACTACGACCGCGCCATCAGCCGGCTAAGGCAAAAAGGCCTGCATCCGAAGCTAATCGGCATTGCATTCGACTGCCAGGAAGTGGCACATGTGCCCGCTGAGCCGCACGACATAAGCCTGGATGCCATCCTGACAGAAAGCGGCCTTCGCTTTTTTGCCTCTTGGATTGGATAGGGAATGCGGCTGCTTTTTCTGGGTGACATGGTCGGCAAGACGGGACGCACGGCGGTCTGGGACCGTCTTCCCGGCCTGGTTTCCGACCTCAAGCTCGATTTCGTCATCGTCAACGGCGAGAATGCCGCCGGGGGCTTCGGCATCACCGAGGACATCTTTCTGGAAACGATCAATGCCGGCGCCGATGTGGTGACGACAGGCAACCACGTCTGGGACCAGAAAGAAGCCGTCGCTTTTGCCGGCCGGCACGATCAGTTCCTGCGTCCCGCCAACTATCCCCAAGGCACGCCCGGCCGGGGCTCCGGCCTTTTCTATGCCAGGAACGGCGCGCGCGTGCTCGTCGCCAACGTCATGGGCCGGGTCTTCATGCATCCCGAACTCGACGACCCCTTCAAATCGGCGGAGGTCATCCTCGACGCCTGCCCGCTGAAGGAGCAGGCCGATGCGATCATCTTCGATTTCCATGCGGAGGCGACCAGCGAAAAGCAGTGTTTCGGCCATTTCGTCGACGGCCGCGCCAGCTTCGTCGTCGGCACCCACACGCATGTGCCGACGGCCGACGCACAGATCCTGAACGGCGGCACGGCCTATATGTCGGACGCCGGCATGTGCGGCGACTACGACTCCTCTCTCGGCATGGACAAGGAGGAGCCGCTCAACCGCTTCATCTCCAAGATGCCGAAGGGCCGCATGGAAGCCGCGAACGGACCGGCGACGATCTGCGGCGTCGGCGTGGAGATCTCGGATACGACAGGACTTGCAGAAAAGATCGCGCCGCTCCGGCTCGGACCGCGGCTGGCCGAAACGGTGCCGGAGTTCTGGCGGTAACAGGCGACGGGCGCCGTTCAACACGCAATTGTGAGAACCCGCCGTCTGGACCCCTGCGGCCTCATGCCGCATCCTCCCCGCCACTCGCGCATAATCCGGAAATCGGAATTGATTTTCGGGGTTATGCGCCGGTTGAAGGTGATAGAGCGCCGGAGGGGTGGCATGAAGCCGCGATATCTTATCCTCGCTATCGCATGCCTTGCGGCCTTCGCCGCGCCTAATCTTGCCGGGGCACAAGAGCAGCGGCCACCGGTCAGCCAGTGCCAGGCGATCGCGCAAACCATTCCCAAGGTGACCTTCGCAAGCTTTTCCGGCGCCCCACCGCTGATGCCTGCTATCTCCGAGGGCGAGGACGTCAAACTGACCTTCCTCGGCCATTCCACCTTCGAGATCGAGAGCCCGGGCGGCATCGTCATCGCGACCGACTATAATGGATGGTACAGGCCGGCCACGATGCCCGATGTCGTGACCATGAACAAAGCGCACACGACCCACTATACCCTGACCCCCGATCCCGGCATCAAGCATGTGCTGCATGGGTGGAGCGACATTCCGGGCGAAAAGGCCAACATCAATCTCGTCGTCGGCGATGCCTATATCCGCAACGTTACGACGGATATCCGCTTCAGCTACGGCCTCGGCGGCGCGCATGAGAACGGCAACTCCATCTTCATCTTCGAGATCGCCGGCCTGTGCATCGGCCATCTCGGCCACCTGCATTACGAGCTGACGGACGCCCACTATACCGAGATCGGCCGCCTCGACGTCGTCATGGTCCCCGTCGACGGTGGCCTGACGATGGGCGCCGACAGCATGAGCCGCGTCATCAAGCGGCTACGCTCGTCGTTGATCCTGCCGATGCACCGACGCGGCCCGCCGGTCGAAGCCTTCGTCTCGATGTTCGGCAAGGATTTCGACGTCGCCAATGCGCCCGATGCCAGTATCACCGTCTCCATGCGCACCCTGCCAAAAAAGCCGCTGATCTATGTACTGAAGGGCGTACAGTAAAAAGGCCCGGCGGTTTTCCTTCTACAGCGCCGCGCGTCTTTTCAGACGCGCAAAGGACGCTGTAGCACTTTGAATGGCTGCATAATTTCATCCTTAAATCGATTCCGATTTAAGGAATTATGCAGGGGGCCCGCGCGTCAGGCGAACTGCAGGTGACGCTTGATGCCGACATCCGGCATCTTGTCATCGTCGAGATTGGCCTTGGCGATCTCCCAGCCGAATTTCAGCTTGTTGCCCGTGGAAACCCAGATCTCGGCATCGTCGACATGGAGGGACAGCATGGTGAGCTTGGGGTCCTTCTTGCCGCCGTCATACCAGGCCGCGACGATCGAGCTCCAATATTCCTCGATCTTGGAAGGGTCAGGATGCACCTCGATCACACCTGCAAGGCAGGCGTGATAGTCGTGATCCTTGCCGACGACACAGAAATGCGCGCGGCTGCCGGGCTTAATGGCACGCACGATGTCGGCATCGGTCTTGGTGTAGAACCAGATGGTGTTGGTGGTGGGATCGGCATGTGGCGCCATCGGCTGCATGTGCATATCCAGTCCGGAAATTCCGAGCATGCCGGCATGAACATCGTTGACCTGATCCCAGAGCTGACGTGCTGGATGTTCCTGCGCCTCGCTGAGACTTGCCATGATCGTTCCTTTCCGTTGGATGGAGTTCGGTTGAAACGTCATCCCCTCGCCTTTGTTCCGAACTGCTTTTTCCTTGAACGGGTGCCATTTCGCTCTTATAAGGCGGCCCATTCCGAACAATGAGACGTGAACAGGGGTGCCATGGCTGGCCATTCACAGTTTAAAAACATCATGCACCGCAAAGGCCGTCAGGATGCCGTGCGGTCGAAAATGTTCTCCAAGCTTGCGCGCGAAATCACCGTTGCCGCCAAGGCCGGCCTGCCCGACCCGACGATGAACGCCCGCCTTCGCCTGGCGATCCAGAACGCCAAGGCCCAGTCCATGCCGAAGGACAATATCGACCGCGCCATCAAGAAGGCAGCCGGCGCCGACGGCGAAAACTACGACGAAGTCCGCTATGAGGGCTACGGCCCCGGCGGCACGGCGATCATCGTCGAGGCCCTGACCGACAACCGCAACCGCACCGCCTCCAACGTCCGCTCGAGCTTCACCAAGGCCGGCGGCGCTCTCGGCGAAACCGGTTCCGTTTCCTTCTCCTTCGACCATGTCGGCGAAATCACCTACAAGCTTTCCGTCGGCGATGCCGACAAGGTGATGGAAGCCGCGATCGAAGCCGGCGCCGATGACGTCGAGACCGACGAAGACGGCCACTACATCACCTGCGGCTTCGAAGCCCTCGGCGAAGTGGCGAAAGCACTGGAATCGAGCCTCGGCGAAGCCGAAACCGTCAAGGCCGTCTGGCGCGCCCAGAACAACGTGCCGGTGGACGAGGAAAAAGCCCAGTCGCTGCTGAAGCTCATCGACAGCCTGGAAGACGATGACGACGTGCAGAACGTCTATTCCAACTTCGAAGTCTCGGAAGAAGTGCTGGCGAAGCTCTCGGCCTGATCTCCTCAGGCAGGTGTCAAATAAAACCCGGCTGCAACGCCGGGTTTTTTCTTGCCGGTGGCGCCGTCAGAGTGCGCCGTGCGTCGATCCTAAGCGGCCGCCCGCATGAAATTTCCCAGCCCTGCGAATAGTTCCACCGATGTCAGCCGCGCCTCGATGTCGTGGATCGGCATCGAGATGATCACCTCGTCAGCCTGCGTTTCCCGCAGGAACTCCGTCAGTTTCGTCTCGGCCGTCTTTGGTGATCCCACCACGGCATAACGGAGCGTGTGTTCGACATTCATCTTCTCCATCGGCGACCAGAAGTCCCCCATATCGGCCACCGGACGCGGGAACGGGCCGCGGACATTGCGGCGCAGATTGACGAATTGCTGCTGGGCGGAGGTGAAATGGTAGTGCGCCTCCTCGTCCGTTGCCGCCACCGCGCCCATGACGCCGACCATCACATGCGGCTTGTCGAGCGTCGCCGAGGGCTGGAAGCGGTCACGGTAGATCGCGATCGCATCGAGCAGCATGTCGGGCGCGAAATGCGAGGCGAAGGCATAGGGAAGCCCGAGCATGGCGGCGAGCTGGGCGCTGTAGAGACTGGAGCCGAGCAGCCAGATCGGGATATGTGAGCCATTGCCGGGAACTGCAAGGATCGCCTGGTTCTCGACCGGTGTATCGAGGAGTTGCTGCAGTTCGACAACGTCGTTCGGGAAGCTGTTTGCACCGGCCTCGAGGTTGCGCCGCAGTGCCTGTGCCGTGCGCATGTCCGTTCCCGGCGCTCGCCCGAGGCCGAGATCTACGCGGCCGGGGAAGAGCGCCTCCAGCGTGCCGAACTGCTCGGCGATGACGAGCGGCGAATGATTGGGCAACATGATGCCGCCGGAGCCGATGCGGATGCGTTTTGTCGCAGCCCCGACATGGCCGATGACGACGGCGGTGGCAGCGCTGGCGATCCCCGGCATGCCATGATGTTCGGCGAGCCAGAAGCGCTTGTAACCGAACTCCTCGGCCTTCACAGCCATCCGCGCCGAGCCCTCGAGGGACTGGCGCACGGTGCTGCCTTCGGCAACGGGGGAAAGGTCGAGTATGGAGAAGGGAACCATGGGAAACCTGCCGGGCGGTTGAACGATGCCGTCTATGTAGGTTCGCGCCCGCACCATTCCAAACCATGCGCGCAAACAAAAAAGGCCGCGCGAGCGCGACCCTTGTGCAATGTGGAAAGGTGTAGCTTACCGCTGACGGCGCAGCACATGCACCTCGGCTCTCGGCTGGTGATGGCCATGCGGTAGCGTGAAATTGCCGAGCTGGCGGTCCATTTCCAGGGCTTCCGTCGCCAGCCGGTGGATCGCCGCCGTCGTCTCCTCGACCATCGAGGCGTTCTGCTGCGTCATCGTGTCGAGTTCGGCGACGGCGCTATTGATCTCACGCAGCGTGTTGGCCTCCTCGCGGGTCGCACCCATGATCTCGTTGATCTGCCCGTTGATCGCCTCGACATGGGCGCCGATGCCCGTCAGCGCAACGCCCGCTTTTTCCACAAGCGTAACGCCGCTTTCGACCTCATGCGTCGATTTCTGCAGCAGGCTGGAAATCTCCTTGGCCGCACTCGATGAGCGCTGGGCAAGCTCGCGCACTTCCATGGCGACGACGGCGAAGCCCTTGCCGGATTCACCGGCGCGCGCTGCCTCAACACCGGCATTGAGGGCCAGGAGGTTGGTCTGGAAGGCGATGTCGTCGATGACTGAGATGATCGTGTTGATCTGGCGCGAGGAGGCCTGGATTGCCTCCATCGCGGCGATCGTCTCGCGCATGATCTGGCCTGAGCCGGTCGTCTCCTTCTTGGCGTCGCGGGCGATGCGCTCGGCCTGTTCGGCTCGCTCGATCTGCCGGCGGACCGACTGGGTAATGGCGCTGATCGCATTCGCCGTCTCGGTGATCGAGCCGGCCTGGCGCTCGGTGCGCCCGGCAAGTTCGTCGGCGCCGGTGCGCATCTCCTCTGAGCCGGCGCGCACCGCCATCGAGTTGCCGCCGATTGCCGTCATGGTTTCGCTGAGCGTCGCCAGCGCCTCGTTGAAGTTGACGCGCAGGCTTTCGAGCTCGTTCGGGAAACGGGTATCGATCTGGTAGGCGAGATCGCCGTTCGCCAGATGATGCAGGCCCTCGTCTAGCGCCTCGACCACCTGCTGCAGCGTCTTGGCCTCGGCCTCGCGCTCGGCCAGATTCTGCTGGCGGTCGTGCTCGGCCTGCAGGCGCGTCTCTTCGCTGGCGGCTTCGAGCTCGCGGCTTTCGATCAGCGAGTGGCGGAAGCGGTCGAGCGCGTTGGCCATCGTGCCGATCTCATCCTTGCGGTTCAGGCTGTCAATCTCGCTGTCGAGCTTGCCGTCGGCGACCTCGCGGGTGACGCCGGCAAGCCGCGCAAGCGGCGAAAACAGGAAATTGGTGACGAGCCCGGTCGCGATCACCATGACGACGAGCACGCCGATGCCGATCATCGTGAGCAGGGTGGCGATCTCGATCGAGCCGGCATTGAGCTCGCTCAGAAGCACGCTCTCGACCACGAGGAAGCGGTCGCCGCGATAGTCGATGCCGCGGACATAGGCGCGGGCCGCGCCATCCGCCCGGCTGAAATCGGCAACCGTCATCGCCGAACTGGCAAGCGCGCTCTTGATGAAGGTGAAGGGTGTCGCATCGAGGGTCGCAAGCTTGCCGCTCGCGTCGAGACCGACGGCGGAGCCATCGCCGGAGACGATCGCCGCCCGCGCCGTGCTGCCCTGGACGATGCCCTTGGCGAGGATGCCGGTGACGATCTCGTCGCGCACCTTGAAGAGAATGATGCCCTTGGCCGCGCCAAGCTTGACGATCGGCACGGCATAGAAGATCGCCGACTTGCCGCTGCCGGCATCGACACGAAGGCCGGAAAAGCCTGTCGGCGCAGCATCATCGGTCGCCTTGGCGGTATTCTCGATCGCCTTGGCGAAAGCGATGCCGGCGCCGGTCCCCTTCCAGGCATCCGACTTCAGGTTCTCGGCGAAGTCGTCTTCCTTCTTATAGGAATAGAGAACGGTACCCTCGAGATCGACAATCAGCAGATCGCTGAAGGCGGTATCCTCGAGGTCGCGGGCGACTTCGCCCTGCGTCTTCTCGTGGCTCGAATAATAAAAGCCGCTCGGCCCTTCCGGCTTGATGAGCTTCTCGCGCTGGTCGGCGGGGTTGGGGTTGCCTGCTATGAAAACCTTCTTCAGTTCGGCGCGGGCATCGCCCGCGGTCTTCTCGATGGTCTTCCAGCCGCTCTTCAGATTGGTGATCGACATCTGCAGCGCCTCGATGCGCGCGATGGAATTGGCTTGGTTTTCAAGCTGCGTCAGCTGGTCCTGCAGCATGTCGCCGCGAAAAATCAGCACACTTTCCTTGGCCTTCAGCGCCTGCTCGTCGGAAATGCGACTGCTGGCGAAATAGGCAAGCACATCGATGACCGCGATCGACAGCAAGGTCATCAAAATGAACGTGACGATGACCTTGAAGGACAGGGACTGAAATCTCCGAGCCATGTACAACGAACCCCTTCTGAACGCGCCTGCCAGCGCGGGCACGCTGCGCATGCCTGATCAACTGACCTGTAAACAGAACATCGGAGGCTTAACTCTTTGCCAAAAGAAGCCCCTCTTGTGTTTGATGACTAGAATTCAGGCATCTGTTTTAATTCGCGGTAAATGACGCAGCCGAAATCCGGGAGTGTTTTTGTTTTGTTCACATATCGATGGCAGTTATTTCGCAGTCGTTATAGGTTGAACCATGCAAAATACGATTCGCATCGTCGGCATCGATCCCGGGCTTCGCCGCACCGGCTGGGGAATCATCGAGGCATCAGGCAATTCCCTGCGGTTTGTGGCATCTGGAACCGTGACCTCTGATGGAGACATGGACCTTGCATCCCGTCTCTGCCAGCTGCACGACGGCCTGGCGGAGATCGTCCACAGCTATAAGCCGGATGAAGCCGCCGTCGAACAGACCTTCGTCAACAAGGATGCGGTGGCAACCCTGAAGCTTGGCCAGGCCCGTGGCATCGCCATGCTGGTGCCGGCACGTGCCGGACTGCCGGTCTCCGAATATGCCCCGAACGCCGTCAAGAAGGCCGTCATCGGTGTCGGCCATGGCGAAAAGCATCAGATCCACATGATGCTGAAGATCCTGATGCCCAAAGTCGAATTCAAGGGCGACGACGCCGCCGACGCCTTGGCGATCGCCATCTGCCATGCGCACAATCGCGGCAGCAACCGGATGCGACAGGCACTGGCCGGATAATCTATACTTGACTTGTTCCCATCTGCTGAGAGACCCCGACCCATGATCGGCAAGCTGAAAGGCACCATAGACGAGATCGGCGAAGACTATGTGCTCGTCGATGTGCACGGCGTCTGCTACGTCGCCAATTGCTCGGCCCGCACCTTGTCCAAGCTCGGCTCGGCCGGCGAAGCCTGCGTGCTGTTTATCGAAACCTATGTGCGCGAGGACCAGCTGAGGCTCTTCGGCTTCACGACCGCGCTGGAGCGGGAATGGTTCAACCTGCTCCAGAGCGTCCAGGGCGTCGGCGCCAAGGTGGCGCTCGCCGTGCTCTCGACGTTGACGCCAGGCGAGCTCGCCAATGCGATCGCCCTACAGGACCGCGCCGCCGTCTCGCGTGCGCCGGGCGTCGGTCCGAAAGTGGCGATGCGTCTTGTCACCGAGCTCAAGAACCGGGCGCCGGCCTTTGCCGGCGAAGCGATTAATATCGCTCTCAAGCAGGAACTCGGTGAAGGTGTCGCGGCTGCGCCGGTCGCCGATGCGGTGTCCGCACTGACCAACCTTGGCTATTCCCGCGACCAGGCCGCGAATGCGATTGCCGCGGCAATGAAAACGGCAGGCGATGGCGCCGACAGCGCCAAGCTGATCAGGCTGGGATTGAAGGAATTGGCGCGGTGAAAAGCCGGAAAACCGACGATGGGATGTCGAGGCAGCCGTTTTTTGGTGTATTGGTGTGACAGGTTTCAAAACGGAATGAGAGCATGAGCGAACCCGCCCGCCTGATATCGCCGGAAAAGCGGGGCGAAGACCTTGATATCACGTTGCGCCCGCAATCGCTGGACGAGTTCACCGGCCAGGCGGAAGCGCGCGCCAATCTTAAGGTCTTCATCGAGGCGGCGAAAAACCGCGGCGAAGCGCTAGACCATGTGCTCTTCGTCGGTCCGCCCGGCCTCGGCAAGACGACACTGGCGCAGATCATGGCCAAAGAGCTCGGCGTCAACTTTCGCTCGACGTCAGGCCCGGTGATCGCCAAGGCCGGCGATCTCGCCGCCCTGCTCACCAATCTCGAGGAGCGCGACGTGCTCTTCATCGACGAGATCCATCGCCTCAATCCTGCCGTCGAGGAAATCCTCTATCCGGCCATGGAAGATTTCCAGCTCGACCTCATCATCGGGGAAGGCCCTGCCGCTCGCTCGGTGAAGATCGACCTGTCGAAATTCACGCTGGTGGCGGCCACCACCCGCCTTGGCCTGTTGACGACGCCGCTGCGCGACCGCTTTGGCATTCCGGTGCGCCTGAGCTTCTACACCGTCGAGGAGCTGGAACTGATCGTGCGCCGTGGCGCGCGGCTCATGAACCTGCCGATCACCGAAGAGGGCGCCCGCGAGATCGCAAGACGCGCCCGTGGCACCCCGCGCATCGCCGGCCGGCTGTTGCGGCGCGTGCGCGACTTTGCCGAGGTGGCAAGGGCAGAAGCCGTCACCCGCGAGATCGCCGACGAGGCGCTGACCCGCCTGCTGGTCGACAATGTCGGCTTCGACCAGCTCGACAAACGTTACCTCAACATGATCGCCGTCAATTTCGGCGGCGGCCCGGTCGGCATCGAAACCATTGCCGCCGGCCTTTCCGAGCCGCGCGACGCGATCGAAGACATCATCGAGCCTTACATGATCCAGCAGGGTTTCATTCAGCGCACGCCACGCGGCCGTGTTCTGACCGCAATCGCGTGGAAACATCTGGGAATGCAACCACCTAAGGATATGGAGGCTGCTCAGTTCCGACTGTTCCAGGAGGACAATTGAGTGATCACCCGCCGCGGATTTTTCAAGGTTCTCGGCGGCAGTGTCGCAGGCGTCATGTCGCTCGGTGGTTATGCTTTCGCCTATGAACCGCTCGCGCGGCTCGCCATCACCCGCTACCAGCTGACGCCGCCGGGATGGACGCCAGGGCTCAAGCTGCGCGTCGTCGCGCTCGCCGATCTCCATGCCTGTGAACCCTGGATGTCGGCAAGCCGCATTGCCGCGATCTGCCACAGGGCGAATGAACTCGAAGGCGATGTCACCGTCCTGCTCGGCGATTACGCCGCCGGCATGAACATGGTG
This sequence comes from Rhizobium beringeri, assembly GCF_004306515.1. Classification (NCBI taxonomy): domain Bacteria; kingdom Pseudomonadati; phylum Pseudomonadota; class Alphaproteobacteria; order Hyphomicrobiales; family Rhizobiaceae; genus Rhizobium; species Rhizobium beringeri. The sequence goes on from NZ_SILG01000001.1 coordinate 3,537,808, forward strand.
ACGCAGTACGTGCATTCGAGCCAATGGTCGAAGGCGCTCGCTACCTTGCAGGCCCCTCTCGGCGTCCATGCGATCATGGGCAACCACGATTGGTGGGAGGACAGGGCCGCTCAGAAGAACGGCGGGATGGAAACATTCGGACACCGAGCCCTCGCCGACGTGGGCATCCCGGTCTATGGCAACCGCGCCGTTCGGCTCGAAAAGGATGGCCGCGGCTTTTGGCTGGCAGGCCTCGAAGATCAGCTGGCGCTGCTGCCGGGCCGGAAGTGGGGCCGCACGCAGACGCTCGGCCTCGACGATCTCGATGGAACGATGGCTCAGGTGACGGACGATGCGCCCGTCATCCTGCTTGCCCATGAACCCGATATCTTTCCGCGCGTGCCGGAGCGCGTGTCGCTGACGCTATCGGGCCACACCCATGGCGGACAGATCCGTCTCCTCGGCAGTTCACCGATCGTGCCCTCGCGATACGGCAATCGCTACGCCTATGGCCATATGATCGAGCAGGGGCGTAATATCATTGTTTCCGGTGGCCTCGGCTGCTCCATTGCACCGGTCCGCTTCGGCGTACCGCCGGAAATTGTCGTGATCGATCTTGGATAGAATGCCATGACCAAGCGCACTCTCATCCGCCTGAATGCGGGCGCTGAGCGTTTCAACTATCGCATCGCCGGCCTCGGCTTTCGCGATGGCCACGTGCTCGTCCATCGCGCCGTGCATGAGCCCTTCTGGACCTTTCCAGGCGGCAGGGCGGAAATCGGCGAGACGTCGGAGGAAACGCTGAAGCGGGAGATGGTGGAGGAACTGGGCGTCGAAGTCATGGTCTCCCGCCTACTCTGGATCGTCGAGAATTTCTTCCGCTACAAACAACGCGACTGGCATGAACTCGGCCTCTATTATCTGATGGAGATCCCGCCGGAATTCCCCTTCCGGCCGGGCGAAATCATCCATCGGATCGAGGACGGCGACAACTATCTCGAATTCAAATGGGTGCCGGCAACGCGTAATGCCCTGACCGCACTCGACATCCCGCCCTATTTCATCGCCGATGAAATAGAGAGCCTGCCCGTTGCGCCACGTCATCTCGTCTGGCGGGACGGCGATCTCGACGGCAAAGACTGACGCAAGCAATTCAAAGTGCTACAGCGCCGCGCGCCTCAAAAGGCGCGCGGCGCTGTAGCCAAAAACGCTTAAAGAGGAGATGCGCCGATGCCGACCTTCGATCCTGTCAGGCCATTCCGCAAACTTGCCTATAACAACGCCCTTGCCAACCGCCGCCTGCTTCAGGCCTGCGCGACATTGAAGCCCGGCGAATTCGAAGCGCCGCGCACCAGCTTCTTCCCCTCGATCAAGGAAACCTTGAACCACATCATCACAGTCGACTGGTTCTATGTCGATGGCCTGGAAGGCGGCACGCTCGGGCTCAAGGCCTTCGAGGTCGACGAACCATTCGATGACGTTTCCTCGCTGGCTGAAGCGCAGGCGAAGGTCGATCAGCGCCTGGTGGCACTTTGCGAGGCCCTGACGCCGCAGAGGCTCACCTCGACCATCAGCCTCCATCGCGGCGCCCGCATCCAAGAAGAGCGGATGGAAGACGTGCTCGGCCACCTCTTCCAGCATCAGACCCATCATCGCGGCCAGGCGCATGCGATGCTCTCCGGCACCAGCGTCGCTCCGCCGCAACTCGACGAATTCATCGTTGCCGACGATGCGCGGTTTCGCGGCGCAGAACTCACTGCGCTCGGCTGGAACGAAAAAACGCTAATGCGCTGATTTCAAAGTGTTGAAGCGTGCTTAGCGCGTCCTATCGGACACGCTACGCTTTAGTCCTGCAGCCGTCTCTTCAGGCCGTCGATGATCGTCTTCGTGAGAAGGTCGTAATTCTCGTCGAAGTGATGATCGCCGGGCAGTTCGATGACCTCGGCGCCGCTATCTTTCAGCGCCGGACAGGCGACATCGTCATCGTCGTCCTTGCCGTAGATGCATTGCACGAGCTTCGGATCGATGTTCTTCAGATCGCCGACGGGATCGCCTCCCGCCCCTTCCGTCTTCTGGCCGAGCCAGCCGAGAACGGAGATGACGTAGTCGACTTCGTGCGAAAGCGACAGCAGCGACAATTGCGCCACCGCCGATTTTTCGGCTGGCTTGAGGAGCTGGTAGGTGGCGGGCACGACATCGGCACCGAAGGAATAACCGACGAGCAGCACATGCTTCACCTTCCACTGCTTGCGGTAGAAATCGATGATCTTCGAAAGATCGGCGGCTGTCTCCTCCGGCTTGCGCTCCTTCCAGAAATAGTGAAGCGAATCGACGCCGACGACCGGAATACCTTCCTTCTGCAGCGTGCCGCCGACCTCCTTGTCGATGTCGCGCCAGCCGCCGTCGCCGGAATAGATCACCGCCATCGTATCGAAGGCCGGCGTTGCCTCGAGCACAGCCAGCGGCAGGCCGAGCGGGTTGCCGAAGGCACCGGAGGCGGTGACGAGATCGTCGAGCGTATCGGCAAACGCCGTCTGCGCATCGTCGGTGGAATCGCGGATCTCGATCTCGTCATGGGCTTTCTTCAGCGCCTCGGCATGCGCCCGACCATCCTTGTTGGCATCAGGCGTGAAGACGGTAATGATCGGGTCCGGCAGGACGCCGTCGCTGAGGCCATATACGGTGCGTTCGCCGACCACCTGCTTCGACGCCGGCGTGCAAAGCTCCTTGGCAAGCGGAATGCCGGCGGCCGGATTAACGGCAAGTGTCTGGCCGATCGTCGCATCCGGCGTTTGCGCGGCGATCGCCAACGCTAAGGCCCCGCCCTCGCCGATACCGGCGACGATCGGCAGGTGATAGGCGTTGTTGCCGGTCGCGCGCTGCACCTGCTGGCTGAGCGATTCAATGTCCGACACCATGTAGACGCAGCCGTCGTTGAGACTGACGTCGTACCGGCTGAGCGCCTGGATATAGGATGGAAAGTCGACGCCAATGACGACGGCGCCTTCGGCGACCAACCTGTCGGCTTCGGCCTTCTCATAGTCGCCCCAGCCAGCGGCATCCGAGATCAGCATCACCGTGCCCTTCACCTCCCCTTCCGGCAGGAAGATGTGCGGCGACGGGATGAGCCCGGTTTCGAAGCTCTGCGTGGTTTCCTCGGCGGCATCAGCCGGTGCGGCCGCGAGCATGCAGGCGCATGCCGTGGCAAGAAGGATTGTCCTGATCATTTTCTCACTACCCCTTTCAATCCGCCCCCAATCAGAAATGTCGCGTCCATCAACGCGATCATCGGATTGCCCCCTCCAGAGACCGCAAGATAGCGCGGTTGCCAGTGCGGATGAAACTTGGATTTGAATGCCCGAAGGCCTTTGAAGTTATAGAAGCGCTCGCCGTGTTCGAAGACGGTGCTGCCGATGCGGTCCCAGACGGGCGCCGCTTCGCGTTTTGACATGCCGGAGAGAGGCGCCATGCCGAGATTGAAGTGGGTGAAACCCTGCCCTCGCAGATACTCCATGATCTGCACGAAGAGAAAGTCCATCGACCCCTTCGGCGCGTCCAGCGAGAAGCGCATGAGATCGATCGTGCCCTCCTGTCTGGATTCGGTCACGAGGATATTGGCGAAGGCGACGATCCTGCCGTCCTTTTTCAGGATGCCGACCGGCTGCGAGGAGACATAATCGGAATCGAAGGCGCCGAGCGAGAAGCCCTTTTCCTTGGCATTATGATGCTCGAGCCAGGCCGTCGAAACGGCGGCTAGATCATCGATGACGGAAGACACGTCCTGCGGTTCGACGACGGCGAATTCCAACCCGTCGCGCTGAGCGCGGCTTGCTGTCTGGCGAAGGTTCGCCCATTTACCGCCCTTCATCTCGAAGGTCCTGAGATCGGCCACCGCCAGTTCGCCGAGCTTGAAGGCGCGAAGGCCGGCATCGGCGCAATGGGACAGCAGCGCCGGCGATATCTGGTAAAACACGGCCCGGCAGCCGGCGGCACGCGCCGCTTCGACGAAACGCCAGACGAGTTCCTGCACGGCGCGATGGTCGCCGACCGGATCGAACAGCGCGATCCAGGAGCGGCCCTGCCGGCCATACATGATGAAGGCGTCGCCATTTTCCGAGAACATGATGCTCTTGTCGCCCATGCGCACCAGATTGGCGTCGGCATTGCCCTGCTTCATGACGATCTCGACGGCGCGCGCCAGCGCCTCGTCCGTCGCCTGCTCCGGCCGGAAGCTCGCCGGCCGGAGTAGGCTGAAGACGGCGATCGCCGACGAGATGATGGTGATGCCGAGTACGGCGCGTAGCCCGCGCGGCGCCTCGGCCGTGAATTCGAACTGCCACCAGAGCTGGTTGCTGTATTCGACGTCGCGATAGACGAAGAGCAGGATGACGACGGCGCCGACGACGATCACGGCGATCGCCATCAGCCAGGACGCCGTCAGCGCCTGGTTGAGCAGCGAAGCCTGGCGGGTAAAGAGCCGGCGGCTGACGAAGAGCCCGAAAATGAGGAAGGCGAGAAAAGCGGCTTCGACGAGCGCGATCGCTTTCAGCAGCGACAAAGTCAGCGCGGCAAGCGCCGAGAACACGGCAACCCACCAGGCGCCGTCGAGCCGCTGGCCGAGGCCGCGCGCGGCGACGACGAGTGCCAGCCCCAGCAGGCTGGAGAGGAAATGCGCGCCCTCGACCATCGGCAGCGGCAGATAGTTGGAGAGGAATTCGAGGTTCTGGTCCGGCGTCGGCGTGACGCTCGAAAACACCAGCATGACGCCGAGCAGCAGCGCGAGAGCCGACAGCAACTGCGGCATCAGCCGTCCGCCGATGCGCCGCATGCTGGAGGCGGCCGGATGGTCGACGAAACGACGCAACTCCGCCGCCGAGACCGCGAGCACGGCGATCAGCAGCGGCAGCACATGGTAGACCAGCCGGTAGAGCACCAGCGATCCGAGCACGGCGTCGATGTTCACCGCGCTGCCGAGCGAGGCGATGATCACGGTCTCGAACACGCCGAGCCCGGCCGGAACATGGCTGAGCACGCCGAGACCGACGGCGATCGCATAGACGGCGAGGAAGACCGGCCAGCCGATGGCCGTCTGCGGCAGCAGCACATAGAGCACGGACGCCGAGGCGGCGATATCGAAGGCTGTGACCAGGAACTGGCGCGACCAGGTGCGCGAATCCGGCAGGCGGATTGCCACAGGGCCAAGATCGAGCACACGCCCGTCACGGCCGATAATCATCACCGCGCCCAGAATGGCGACGATCGAACCGGCGATCAGCCGCAGAAGGAAGGGGCTCACGCCGACGAGCGGGCCGATCTCGTCTGCGATGACGATGAGGGCGATCGCCGCGACGCCAGCAAGACCCAATCCGAAGGATAGCGTGACGAAGGCGATGATTCGGCCGATATCCTCCGGCGAAAGCCCGAGGCGCGTATAGGCGCGGTAGCGGATCGCGCCGCCCGAAAGCGCGCCGAAACCGGCGGTATTGCCGACGGCATAGGCGCTGAACGCCGTCAGCGCCACATGCGGAAAGGGCAGCTTCTTGCCGATGTACTCGATGGCGTTGAGATCGTAGAAGATCAGCGAGAGAAAACTGAGCGCCGTGAAGAACAGCGCAAGCAGGATCGCGCTCGGCCTGGTCGCCGCCAGCGCACCGACGACGTCGTCATAGCGCACCTCGTTGGTGAGCTGCATAATCGCGTAACCGACGAGGCAGAAGACCACCAGTGACGCGGCTGCCATCAAAGGCGTTCTGTAACGCCTGAAAAGCCCGCGAAAAGAAAACCCGTCCGTTTCTTCCATCTCTTCCAAATTGCCGTGCCCCGACATTCTCGTACCCTGCTGCAACTGCCAGCTTGGCGGGAATCATTTCGAAAGACGTAACATGAGAGGCATATAAGCTCTATGAAGCCATGCCGCTGCTACCCCAGCCCCGCCGCCTGCGCCTCAATCATCCCCAATTGGGGCGAATTTGCGCAGACGGGCGTCGCAGCACATTGCATTTTCGTAAGCTTCGGAAGAGCCTTGCGCTCGACGGAGAGTTGAGACGCGGGAGAACGGTTCGATATGCAGGATGGTCCGGCCTTCGTGATGCTTGCCCTCGGACGTCTGCTGCTGGGCGGCCTCTATGTCGCTGGCGGCATTCATCATTTTTTTGTCATCGTGCCGCTGACCGAGGCGATCGAAACCCGCGGCGTCCCTTTTGCGAAATGGGTACTGGTCTTGGGCAGCATGTTCCAGATCGTCGCCGGCATCCTGCTGATGCTCGGCCTTTTTGTCGCGGCAGCGGCATTCGGTCTCATCATCTTCACGCTGGCCGCCACCGTCATGTTGCTGAATTTCTGGGACATGCAGGGAACGGCGCGCGACAGCGCGATCAATACCTGGAAAACCAACATGGCGATCATCGGCGGCCTGCTGATTGCAGCCGCCGGCGCGATGTGAGGCGGTTCATGCCGCCGGCTCGCCGCCCGCCCGCGCATGCGCGGCGTAGCGCGCGACGGCAGCATCCACCTCCGCGTCGCGGTCGCCCGCCACCTGCACCGTCGGCACGGCGAATTCGATACCGTTTTCCTGGAACGCATTGCGGATCATCGCCAGCGCATTGCGGCGGATGACGAATTGCTCGCCGGGCTTCGTCATCATCGACAGCCGGATTTCGATCGCGAATTCGCCGAACTGCTCGACACCCTTCATCTTCAGCGTCTCGATGATATGAGGACCGAATTCCGGATTTTCGAGCAGCGTCTGGCCGATCTGCTTAATCACCTTCTTCGCCTTGACGAGATCGGTGTCGTATTTGACGTTGAGGCTGATCTTGTCGATCGTCCAATCGCGATTGAGGTTCTTCACCGCGCCGAGTTCGCCGAACGGCACCGTCGTCAGCGGCCCGCGATGATGCCTGAGCTTCACCGAGCGTAGGCTGAAGGCCTCGACCACGCCCTTGTGGCTGCCGCTTTCGATATATTCGCCGATGCGGAAGGCATCGTCCCAGAGATAGAACATGCCGCTGATGACGTCCTTGACGATTGTCTGCGCGCCGAAACCGACCGCGACGCCGACGACACCGGCGCCGGCGATCAGCGGCCCGATCTCGATACCGAGGCCGGAGAGCACCATCAGAACGGCAATGACGGCAATGACGACGGCGAGAATATTGCGGAAGATTGGCAGCAGCGTATGTATCCGTGCGCGTTTGGCCCTTTCCTCGTCCGTTGCTCCGCCATCCACGGATGAATCGAGCAGCTTGCCGTTGATATAGGCCTTGATGACATGCCAGAGCAGATCGGCGGCAAGCAGGATGACGATGCCGCCGATCACGCCGCGCGCGATCTTGTCGATCATCGTTTCACCCGCGGCCATGGTATCGGCACCGACGCCGAGCATATGCCCAAGCCAGATGGCGGCTACGGCAATGATCAGCGCCCGCACGCCGCGGTCGAGCAGCACGGCTGCAATGCGGCGCGTGGCAAGGAAGCTCGCTTCGGTCTGCTGCAGCGATTTTACCGCAATCGTCGAGACCGCAAGCACGCGCGGCAGCAGCAGCACATAAATGCCGAGCCAGAGCAGCCAGTTGAAGCCCGCGACCCAGATACTCCAGAGCAACAGGAAATAGACGGTAAGCGCCCAAGAGGTCCCGTGACCGCGCTTCTCGTCCTTGTGCGGCCGCGACCAGACCGCCTCGATGGCGATCAACAGCAGGCCGATGCCCAGGATGTAGCCGACGAGGAGCCGCACGCTCGGGGAATAACCGAGCGGCTCCATCGACTGGATCACCGCCCAGCCGAAAATAAAATAGATGACGAAAGTCGCGCAGCGCCGATACCAGAAGAATGCGACCGCGCGCGCCGGCATGATCGGATCAGTGATACCCTGCCGTTCCTCCTCCACCCGCGCCAGCCCGATGAGATCGACCAGTACGCCGCCGAGGCAAATCGTGAAGCGCTGGACCACAAGCGCGACAACGCAAACGATCGCGATGCTCTGGCTGACCGGCGGCCAGCTGACGCTGAGAAGAGCAAGCGCCGTCGCCACAGCGAAGATCAGCGCCGGGATGACGCGCGGGGCGAGATGCATGCCCGCCATCTGCGCCGCTTGGCGGCGGCGGCGGAAGGCATAGCGGGCAATGCGCTCGACGATGGTGCCGAGCAGGAAAATCGCCAGAAACTGCGCCACCATGCGCGACCAGCCGGTGGCGGCGATTTCACCGAAGAACAGCGAGGAAGCATGGCCGACCTGCGAGGGCAGCGTCATCGCCGCATCGGAGACCATCGAGACGTGCCGGCGGGCGTGCTGGAGCAGACCTGACAGCACCGACATCTGATCGCTGGCCGCAGAATCGCTCACGGGCGCTGCAGCCATTTGCGTCGACATCCATTGTTTGACCTGAGGAGTCTGCATGAGCTCCATCATCTCACGCACCTCGGCCGGCGGGGTGGCCGCGGCCGGCACTTGCGCTGGCGGCGTCTGGGAAAAGCCAGGCGAAACCGCCGAAAAAAGCGCAAGCAATGCCAGTATGCCGAATATGACGGCCTTCAAGCCCCCTGCCATGCCACGCTCCATGACCGCCTCCAATGAAATGTCGGTCGCTTGTGCAAAGCAGCGCCGACATTTTGCAATGGATACTCGCGACCGTTGCCGCCAGCAAGCAGTAGGAAAACCATACTGATGGCTAGGAAAGGTTAACGTCGCCGCCTCCTCGAAACGAAACGCCGCGCTCGCTATTTCAGGATGACGACTTTGTCGGAACGGTGAGTGAAGTCGCTCGCCTTCAGGGTTTCGTGACCGGTTTTTCCACGTGGCCACCGAAGCCCGCGCGCATCGCCGACAGCACCTTGTTGGCGAATTCGTCATTGTCGCGCGAGGCGAAGCGGCCGTAGAGTGCAGCGCTCAGCACCGGCGTCGGCACGCTTTCGTCGATTGCCGCCATGATCGTCCAGCGGCCTTCGCCGCTGTCCGAGACGCGTCCGGCATATTTCGAAAGTGCGGGATCGGCATGCAGCGCATCGGCCGTGAGATCGAGCAGCCAGGATGTGATGACGCTGCCGCGGCGCCAGACTTCGGCGACATCCTGCAGATTGAAATCATATTGGAAATGTTCCGGATGGGCGAGCGGCGCGGTTTCCGCATCGGCCACGTGCGAGGCGGCGCCGATATTGGCGTGTTTCAGGATATTGATACCTTCGGCATAGGCGGCCATCAGGCCATATTCGATGCCGTTATGCACCATCTTGACGAAATGACCGGCGCCATGTGGACCGCAATGCAGGTAACCCTGCTCCGCAGTGCTGGCCGCAGCCGCTTCGGCACTCCGGTTCGGCGAGGCTTCCGTCTTGCCGACGCCGGGCGCCAGCGTCGCAAAGATCGGGGAAAGGTGCTCGACGATACCCTTCTCGCCGCCGATCATCAGGCAATAACCGCGCTCGAGGCCGAAGACGCCGCCGCTTGTGCCGACATCGACATAGTGGATGCCCTTGGTGATGAGGTCGGCGCCGCGACGAATGTCGTCATGGTAATAAGAGTTTCCGCCGTCAATGACGATATCGCCATTCTCAAGCAGCGGCATCAGGCTCGCCAGCACCTTGTCGACGATCGCCGCCGGCAGCATCAGCCAGATAGCGCGTGGATGGGTGAGCTTCGAGACGAATTCCTGGAGCGAAGTACTGCCGGTCGCACCGAGGCCCGCAAGCTCGGCAACGCTTTCCGGCCTGGCGTCGTAGACGACGCATTCATGACCGCCTCGCATCAAGCGCTGGACCATATAATTGCCCATGCGGCCCAAACCAACCATGCCAAGCTGCATAATGAATCTCCTGGAAACCGAAATGAAGTATCGAATCCGGAAATTAGCACCCGCAGTGTGACAGGCAAGCGAAGTCTCGGTGATATTGACGAATGCGACGATTGTGCCACCGATCCTTGAGACCGACGTCCTGTCAAATGTCCGGCGCGCTGGCCGGCTCACCCTTCATTTCGCTGAGGAACATGCCCTCGCGCAGATTGATGCCATATTCGACGAAAGCCTTCATGCAGCAGAGCATCTGCGTCCAGCCTTCGCAGTTGAGATAGGTGCCGCGCCGGCCGGCATCGTCTTCGCGCCAGCCGGTCTCGGCGATGGTCACCAAGGTGCCGCCGTCTTCCAACGGCTTGAAGTTCATCTCGACCAGCGTCTTGTATCTTGCCTCATCTTCGCCGGTGCCGCCATCCCAGCGCAGCACGATGCGGCTTTCCGGCACCAGTTCGACCACCTCGACCGGCGCATCCTTCCACCAGGTCACCGTCGTGCCCTTCACAAGCGGCGCGCTCGCCCCGCCGATCGTGGTGAAGTAGCTGCTGAGCTTCTTCGGATTGACGACAGCATCGAACACCTCTGCGACGGGACGGCCGATGCGGCCGGAAACGCGGATTCCGAGAGACATGACACTTCTCCTCTTCTCCATTGTGCCTGTTTCCGTTGTGCTTGGCTTCATTATGTTATAAAAACATAACATGTCAAGCGAATCAACCGATGATCCTGTCTTCAAGGCGCTGGCGCATCATCGCCGCCGCGAAATCCTCGACCTGCTCAAGGATGGTGCCCGAACCACAGGGACCCTTTGCGAGATGTTTCCGCAGATGGATCGCTGCACGGTGATGCAGCATCTGAAGGTGCTGGAGGAGGCCGATCTGGTCGTCGCCAGGAAGGAGGGCCGCGAGCGCTGGAACCACCTGAACAGCCTGCCGATCAAGCACATCTATGACCGCTGGATCAGCGCCTATGCCGGCCATGCGCTCTCTATCCTCGACCGGTTGAAAGGCGACCTGGAAGGTCAGCCCGAATAGTGACCCGTCGTCAAACCGCCTTGCCGCCCGGTCCGCTGAAGCCTGATGCTGGCAAAAACGGCACGGGACCAGGCAGATGACAATATCGGGAGCCGGCATACGCCGCATGCGGCTGCTGCGCAGCATGAAGCAGGAACATCTCGCCGAGCTCCTCGGCGTCAACCAGGCGACCGTCTCGCGCTGGGAGCGCAATCAGCTCGCCCTATCACCCGAACAGGCTGTCAAGCTGGAACGGATTTTCGCCTCACCGCGACATGCAGCAGTCGATGCGGCGCTGAAGCGGCTGGTCGAGGATTCTGTCCGGCCGGTGCATCTGATCTGCGACCGCACCCACCGGCTGCTCTCCGCCTCCCGCCCGCGGCAGGCGGAATGGCGGGCGCCGCTCGGCGCCTTTCTCGGCCGCTCTCTGTTCTCCTACGCTTCCGCCGAGATCGCCGTCGCCGAGCACTCGCTGGAGAAGCGCGGCTGGCATGAGGGCAGGCTCTCGTCGCTGACCCTCGATACCGGCGCCAACGGCAATGCGCTGCTGCCGATCGCCGCGGCCGCGTGACCTGGGAAAGGATCATGCTTTCAGATGGCAGCGCCGGCCGCCTCGTCACGACCATCGGCTGAGCCTGCAGCTTTCCTGCATTCCCATGCATAATTTATGCGTTGTCTGGAAACCTTAGTCTTTATAGCGTCCGCCGCCGAACGGTCAGGAGACGATGTGATGACGATACTGGTGACGGGAAGTGCCGGCCATCTCGGCGAGGCGCTGATGCGAACCCTGAGGGCGGAAAGCCGCTGGGTGCGCGGCATCGATATCAAGCCCTCGGCTTTCACCGACATGGTCGGCTCGATCAGTGATCGCGCCTTCGTCCGTCAGGCGATGTCGGGCATCAGCCACGTCATCCATGCCGCGACGCTGCACAAGCCGCATGTAGCGACCCACGGCAATTACGATTTCCTCGACACCAATATCGCCGGCACTCTGCATCTGCTCGAAGAGGCGACCGCCGCAGGCGTCGCAAGCTTCGTCTTCACCAGTACCACCAGCACCTTCGGCGCCGCACTGACGCCGGCCGCCGGCGAACCGGCGGCATGGGTGACCGAGGACGTGCTTCCCGTCGCGAGAAACATCTACGGCGTAACGAAACTCGCCGCCGAAGGCCTGTGCGAACTCTTCGCCCGCAAGTCCGGCCTGCCGGTGGTCATTCTCAGGACGTCGCGTTTCTTTCCCGAAAATGACGACGATCCTGACATTCGCAACGGCTATTCGGCAGAGAATGCCCAGGCCAACGAGCTTCTTCACCGCCGCGTCGATATTAGCGATGTGGTCGACGCCCATCTGCTGGCGCTCGAAAAGGCGCCGGCAATCGGCTTTGGCCGCTACATCGTCTCCGCCACGACGCCGTTTTCGGCAAGTGATCTTGCGGCGATCAGGCACGACGCGCCTCATGTCGTCGAACGACTGTTCCCGGGGGCAGGCGCCCTTTACGCGTCACGCGGCTGGAAAATGTTTCCGGCGCTCGACCGCGTCTATGTCAATGAACGCGCAAGACGGGAACTCAGCTGGCAGCCGCGATATGATTTCCGTTTCATGCTCGATTGCATTCGCGACAACAGGGAGTGGCGAAGTCCCTTGGCACTAAATGTCGGCTCCAAGGGCTACCACGACGAGGTCTTTGCCGAAGGGCCTTATCCGGTCGGATAGAGCCCGAGCTGGAATGCGGACATGCGAAAGCCCGACATCCTCTCCGGCATGGCCTTTTCGTTGAAAAGCGTCATCCAGATATCATGATCCCGTCATAGACCGTCTGCCGGGGATATGGGGCGACGAAATCCAAGGCGTGTTGTGCCATCGGGAAATCGAATCCAGGCCGGGGTGTCATTTGAAGCGGTGTCCAGCCTGCGGGCGGAAGCCGTTTCGAGAGCGCTTTTGACCGAGAGGGTATTTCCATGAAGAATGTCAGACCATACGCATCGCGGCTGTTCGCCGCGGTTCTCGCCGCATCCGCCGCCATTCCGGCCGTCGCAATGGCCGAGAATTCCGCCACCGTCGGTGGCCTCACCTTCGTCAACAAGGGCCTAGTCGGCATCGGGCGTATCCCGGCCAACCAGCGTGACAAATTCGGCGAGACCTTCGGTTCCGGCTCGGGCATGGCACTCGATCCCACCGCCTGGAGCCGCGACGGCGCCAGCTACAAGGGCACACTCTACCTGCTGCCCGACCGCGGTTACAACGCCGTCGGCACCGTCGACTATCGGCCGCGCCTGAACACCATCTCGATAGGCCTGACGCCGACCGCTCTGGGTGCGGCACCCAAAGCCGGCAAGGAACAGTCTGGCGTCGACGCAAAGCTCGTCGATTCCACACTCTTCGTCGATGACAAGGGTGGCGACATGACGGGTCTCGACCCGGAATCTGGCGTCCGCCCCGCTGCCGGTGATTTTCCGCCGCTGCCGCAGGCGACGAACGGCAAGATCGCGCTCGACAATGAAGCCATCATCCGCATGGCCGACGGCACCATGTTCGTCAGCGACGAATACGGCCCTTATATCTATCACTTCTCGGCCGACGGCCACCTGCTGTCTGCCACCCAGCCGCCGAAGGCGCTTCTGCCGACGCGCAAGGGCGCGCTGAGCTTCGCCTCCAACAATCCCGGCCCTGGTGCATCCGCGCCGGACCCGAAGGACCCGGAGACCGGCCGCCAGAACAACCAGGGTCTCGAAGGCATGGCGATGACGCCGGACGGCAAGTTCATCATCGCGGTGCTGCAGTCGGCGGCGCGTCAGGACGGCGGCGATTCCGGCCCGACCCGGCAGAGTACCCGCGCCATGATCTATGACGCCACCGATCCCGATCATCTGAAACTGGTGCACGAATATGTCGTAACGCTGCCGGTCTTCAAGGACGCCAAGGACAAGACGACGATCGCCGCTGAGAGCGAAATCGTCGCCCTGTCCGACAAGACCTTCCTGATGCTCGCCCGCGACAGCGGCAACGGCCAGGGCCTGAAGGGCGACACGTCGCTCTACCGCAAGGTCGGTATCGTCGATGTTTCCACCGCCACCGACGTCGCCGGCAGCGATTTCGATGACGGCAAGCCGATCGCGCCGAAGGGCGTCGTCGATCCCTCGCTGACGCCGGCGACGCTGACGCCTTTCATCGACCTCAACGACAAGGCCGACCTCGCCCGCTTCGGCCTGCACAACGGCGCGCCGAACGACAAGAACAATCTGTCGGAAAAATGGGAAGCCATGGGGCTTGCGAGCGTTCTCGACCCGAACCTGCCGGACGACTACTTCCTGTTCGTCGCCAATGACAACGACTTCTTGACGCAGGATGGTTTCCAGGTGGGTGCAGCCTACAAGGCTGACGGCGGTGCCGACGTCGATACCATGTTCCAGGTCTTTCAGGTCACCCTTCCAGGCCTGAAGAAGTAGTCGCGCACTGAAAAGGGCGGACGCGTTCTGCATAATTCCTTAAATCGGAATCGATTTAAGGATAAAATTATGCAGCAATTTAGAGTGCTACAGCGTCCTTTGCGCGTCTGAAAAGACGCGCGGCGCTGTAGCCGCGCGTTCGCCCGCCATATCCGGGATCCCTGCCGACAATAAAAGGGAAGGGTGCGATCCACGACCACCGATGGATGTTTACGATCCTGGGTGCCTACAAACGTAGGTGGGCGCCGTGTGTCCAGGCCCACGGGCCTGGCCAGGGACAGCTCCCTTTGGATCGAGTATGGCCCCAGGGATTGTGGTTCCTGTCGAGAGGCGCAGACCGCATGGCGATATATAAGGTTGTTTGCGCTGACGCGCCAGTGGCGACGGAAGGCCGCCCCTATTTAGTTGAGATCAATTCAATTCGGGAGCGGACCGGCCATTCAGCTTGTCAGTGATGCCGCGGATGCGGCTCGACACCTCGCTCAGCGCTGCCGCAAGATTTTCTTCGGTCCGGGCGGTCGCGGCAAGCACCGTATCGCGATTGCCGCGCAGCGACTCGAGCTCGGATTCCAATCCGGCGAGGCGGCGCGTCAGTTCGGCAATCTCGTCCACGATCATGATACCGGCCATGACGGTGATCCTGAGATCACCGATTTCCCCGAACTGGTCCTTGAGATGGCCGACATAGCGGTCAAAACGGGTGGCGAGATCGGTCAGGTGATCCTCCTGCCCTTCCTCGCAGGCCATGCGATAGGCCTTGCCGTCGATCGTTACCGTCACCTGCGCCATGCCAACTCTTTCTATCAGCGATCCAGAACTGCACGGATCGTTTCCATCGCCGTCACCAGCCGCCGCGATACCTCACGATTGACCTCTTCCAGCCGGTTGGCACGGAATTCTGCCTGATCGAGCTCCTGCGCCAGCCGGGAGCGGTCGGCGTGCACGCGCCGCACCTCGCCCTCGATCTCGCCCTGCTCGCGCTGCCGCTCGACACGCATGTCGACGGCGTTTTCGAGGCTCGAAATCGCCTGTCTCAATTCGTTGAGCGCTGCTTCCATGGTTTTGCCTGTGGGCATCATGTCTTTCCGATTCCCGCGCAGGATCCGCGAATCGGCACGCCGCGCCGATCCTGCGATTTCAAAAGGATATGCAGCTCGCCGACGGCCCGTCAATAAATCCTGTCACTTGTCCGCCAGCCTATCCTGTGGATGAGCGTTTTCCACATGCTCGTCGTATCAGATTCGTCATTTGTACAATCCCGCGATCAAATGTCAAAAATCGCCACTGCCAGCCCGGATTTGGCCTGCCATTTATTGACTTGCCCGTCCCAACTGCTATGTCTCTGCCGCTTTCACTCGATGGTCTTGGAGGCTCGAGGCCATCCCCCGACACCCGGAACTTGCGGAAAAGCCATGACCTCTCCCGAACAACACGACCGGATGGCGAATGCGATCCGTTTTCTCGCCATGGACGCCGTTGAAAAGGCGAACTCCGGCCACCCGGGCATGCCGATGGGCATGGCTGACGTGGCAACGGTCCTGTTCACCAAATATCTGAAGTTCGATCCGAAGAAGCCGCACTGGCCGAACCGCGATCGCTTCGTGCTGTCGGCCGGCCATGGCTCGATGCTGCTCTATTCGGTGCTGTATCTGACCGGCTATCCTGACATGACGATCGAAGATCTGAAGCAGTTCCGTCAACTCGGTTCGAAGACCGCCGGCCATCCGGAATATGGTCACGCGACCGGCATCGAAACGACGACCGGTCCGCTCGGCCAGGGTATTGCCAATTCTGTTGGCATGGCGATTGCCGAACGCAAGCTGCGCGAGGAGTTCGGTTCCGATCTCCAGGATCACTATACCTATGCGATCTGCGGCGACGGCTGCCTGATGGAGGGTATCAGCCATGAAGCCATCGCGCTCGCCGGCCACCTGAAGCTCAATAAGCTCGTTTTGTTCTGGGACAACAACTCGATCACCATCGACGGCGCCGTGTCGCTGTCGGATTCCACCGATCAGATCGCCCGCTTCAAGGCCGTTCACTGGAACACGATCGAGATTGACGGTCACGATCAGGCCGCCATCGCAGCCGCGATCGAAGCTGCCCACAAGTCCGACCGCCCGACCTTCATCGCCTGCAAGACGATCATCGGCTTTGGCGCCCCGAACAAGCAAGGCACCCACAAGGTTCACGGTAACCCGCTCGGCGCCGAGGAAATCGCTGCCACCCGCAAGGCGCTGAACTGGGAAGCCGAAGCCTTCGTCATCCCGTCGGACGTCCTTGACAGCTGGCGTGCAGCCGGCGCCCGCTCCGTCGAGCTCGTCAAGTCCTGGGAAGACGGCCTCGCCAAGGCTCCGGCCAGGGCCGAGTTCACCCGCCGCATGGCAGGCGAGCTGCCGGAAGGCTTCGACGCCGCAATCAGCGCATACAAGAAGAAGCTCGCCGAGACCAAGCCTACGGTTGCGACCCGCAAGGCTTCGGAAGACGCGCTCGAGGTCATCAACGGCTTCCTGCCGGAAACGCTCGGCGGCTCCGCCGACCTGACGCCGTCGAACAATACCAAGACCAGCCAGATGCATTCGATCACCCCGACGGATTTCGCCGGTCGTTACATGCATTGGGGCATCCGCGAGCACGGCATGGCGTCTGCCATGAACGGCATTGCGCTGCATGGCGGCCTCATCCCCTACAGCGGCGGCTTCCTGATCTTCTCGGATTATTGCCGCCCGCCGATCCGCCTTGCTTCGCTGATGGGCATCCGCGTCATTCACGTCCTGACGCATGACTCGATCGGCGTCGGCGAAGACGGCCCGACGCACCAGCCGGTCGAACAGCTCGCCGGTCTGCGCGCCGTCCCGAATCTGATGGTCTTCCGTCCGGCCGATGCCACGGAAACGGCGGAATGCTGGCAGATCGCCATCAAGACGCACAACCGTCCTTCGGGCCTTGCTCTGACGCGTCAGAACCTGCTCGCAGCCCGCACCGAATACAGCGAAAAGAACCTTTGCGAACAGGGCGCCTATGTGCTCGCCGGCAATGCCGACGCCAAGGTGACGATCTTCGCCTCCGGCTCCGAAGTCGAAATCGCCGTTGCGGCTCGTACGGCGCTCGAAGCCAAGGGCGTCACCGTCCGCGTCGTATCGGTTCCCTGCACGGAACTGTTCTTCGAGCAGCCGGAAGCCTATCGCAAGGAAATCCTCGGCAACTCGCCGGTCAAGATCGCCGTCGAAGCCGCCGTTCGCGAAGGCTGGGATGCGTTCATCGGACCGGAAGGCACCTTCATCGGCATGAAGAGCTTCGGCGCTTCCGGCCCGGTCAAGGAAGTCTACAAGCATTTCGGCATCACCGCCGACGCCGTCGTTGCGGCCGCGGAAGCAAAGCTTTAATGAGGGCGCCTTGAGGCGCTCTCCATCTCCTCAATTCCAGGCCCTCACGTATCGGGCCCTACTCTATCGGGAGTGAATGAACATGACAGTCAAGGTTGCCATCAACGGTTTCGGCCGCATCGGCCGCAACGTCCTTCGCGCCATCGTCGAATCCGGCCGCACCGACATCGAAGTCGTCGCCATCAACGATCTCGGCCCGGTTGAAACCAACGCCCACCTGCTGCGCTACGACTCGATCCACGGCCGCTTCCCGGCAACGGTGAAGGTCGAGGGCGACTCGATCATCGTCGGCAACGGTAAGCCGATCAAGGTCACGGCGATCAAGGATCCGGCAACGCTTCCACACCGCGAACTCGGCGTTGACATCGCGATGGAATGCACCGGCATCTTCACCGCCCGCGACAAGGCTGCGGCTCACCTGACGGCCGGCGCCAAGCGCGTCATCGTCTCGGCGCCCGCCGATGGCGCTGACCTGACGGTCGTCTTCGGCGTCAACCATGACCAGCTCACCAAGGAGCACTTGGTCATCTCCAACGCGTCCTGCACCACCAACTGCCTGGTGCCGGTCGTGAAGGTTCTCGACGACGCCGTCGGCATCGACCACGGCTTCATGACGACCATCCACTCCTACACCGGCGACCAGCCGACGCTCGACACGATGCACAAGGACCTGTATCGCGCCCGTGCGGCCGCCCTTTCCATGATCCCGACCTCGACGGGCGCTGCCAAGGCAGTCGGCCTCGTTCTGCCGCATCTGAAGGGCAAGCTCGACGGCACTTCGATCCGCGTTCCGACCCCGAACGTTTCCGTCGTCGACTTCAAGTTCGTCGCCAAGAAGGCGACCAGCGTTGGCGAAATCAACGAAGCCATCCAGGCTGCTGCAAACGGCAAGCTGAAGGGCATCCTCGGCTACACCGACGAGCCGCTCGTCTCCCGTGACTTCAACCACGACAGCCACTCCTCGATCTTCGCAACCGATCAGACCAAGGTCATGGAAGGCAGCTTCGTGCGCGTCCTGTCCTGGTACGACAACGAGTGGGGCTTCTCCAGCCGCATGTCCGACACAGCAGTCGCTTTCGCCAAGCTCATCTGAGCGCTCTTCAGGCATCGACATGCGAGCGGCCCGGGAAACCGGGCCGCTTTTTGTTGCCGTGCCTCCAAACGAAGCCGCCCTCCGGCATTGGCATCTTTTCGTCCATTGCCCGGATGAGATCTGCTAGAATACGTCACCCTGGACATTCGAAATGCCCAGTTTCCTCGCGCATTGGCCATCGGCCAGGCGTGGCCACGCCAATACCGTGCGGCAGCACTGTCGCCCGCATGAAAATGAGAGAGATGGATGGATTACTTTACCGTTGAAATCGCCGGCCGCGCCGTTGCTAGTTTTCGCTCGGAAAATCACGAGGAAGCGACGCATTTCTTCGAGGCGGAAGACTTTCGCGACGATCTGACCGTCCTGGAATCCGAAGGCAAGCCCCTATGGGACCGCAAAGCGGCCCTGAGCTTACGCAAGGCGACCACCGAGGAAGCAAGCGAAGTCGAGCACGCCTATGAATTCGATGATGATCCCGAACGGACCATCGAGGACGAGTTCGTCGTGTTCCTGGTTCCGGTCGCGGATCTGACCGACGAGGGCGAGGACACAGAAGACTGACCGGCGATCCGGATCTTTTTCCGGTTTCGAAGTCATATCGAAGCGGCGGGTTCGATATGACACCGCCGTTCGCAGGACAGGATGGCGGTGCAGTTGATGCTGCCTCGGGTTCGAATTCGATAGCCGCCCCTGCGCGAAACCATCGTCGACGAATTCCCTGGCCGCAAGGATGGATCACGGGTTGGCAATCCGCTGGCCAAGCGTGCTAGATTGAGGAAATGCACAGCGCTGCCCAATGGCTAAAATGAGCCAAGTGGAGGTGATAAATGGTAGAGGCACAAAAACGCTTGTCCCACACCACCCTCAAACGGCGGCAGCGGTTTCACCCTAAGCGGGACGTCAGACCTTCCGTGCTGGCAAAGGCAAATCGTCTGGTCATCTGGGTTGCCGCGTTCATTGGCCTCTCGTTTCTCGCCATCGTCCTACTTCAGGCAGTGTTGGGATAGCAGAGCAAGGGCCGGCCGCTTTCGCCACAAAACGACAGCCGGCTGCTCTCGCTGGGCGGCCGGCATTTCCTACCCGATATCGAAAAATCTCCGCGTTCATTTTCCGTGCTCTCCGCATCCGCGCCTGCAATCCATTCTTCCCGTCATTGGACAAGGCAAACGGACCGCGTGAACGGAGGAGCGTGTTTTATCCTGTTGCCATTCGCAGATACCGGCAGGAAAAATCCGTGCTTGTCTCTTTTGCCCTGCTCTCGCCTGATTTTCCTATACATTCTTTATAGAGAGTTTCTCCCGTAGCATTCCGTGTCGGTTGGCCGTCCGGCAGCCGTTCAGCAGCATGAAGCAGCATCACGACGAGGTTAAGCCGCAAGGCCTACCCTTCTCTGACGTTTTGCCGTTTACTGATGGATCGCGCGCGTGAGGGAGGGTTTGAAATAAGGCGGATCGGCCGGGGCGGCTGTGTTCGCGAAGCAGTCGATGGAAAGGGGTGGGCATGGAAGCGTTCTATATCGTGGTGCTGGTCTCGACGGCGCTCGTGCTTCTTGCCGCTTTTTCGAGCCTGCTCGCCTTCCGTTTCGGCGCCCCCCTGCTGCTGCTCTTCCTGATGATCGGCCTTGCCGCCGGCGTCGACGGCCTCGGCATCGAGTTCAGCAACAATTACCTTGCCTATATTCTCGGTTCCATTGCGCTGGCCGTGATCCTCTTCGATTCCGGCTTCGGCACGCCGATGCAGGCCTTTCGGCTGGCGGCCGTACCCTCTCTGGCGCTGGCCTCGGTCGGTGTGCTGATCACTGCCTCGCTCTTTGCCTTCGCCGCCATGTGGCTGTTGAACTTCACCTGGCTGGAAGGTCTGCTGCTCGGCTCGATCGTCGCATCGACGGATGCCGCCGCTGTCTTCTTCCTGCTGCGCATCGGCGGCATCAACATCCGCGACAAGGTGCGCTCGACGCTGGAAGTGGAATCCGGCACCAATGACCCGATGGCGATTTTCCTCACCATCGCCCTTGTCGAGGTGCTGGCGAGCGGCGAGCGTTACGCCGGCATCAATATCGGCATGCTCGCCATGTTCGTGCAGCAGATGGGCCTCGGCGTCATTCTCGGCCTGCTCGGCGGCATGATGATCGTGCTGATCGTCAGCAGGCTCGATACCGATCGTGGCCTGACGCCGATCTTCGTGCTGGCGCTCGCTCTTCTCGTCTTCTCCTTCACCGGCGCGGTCGGCGGCAGTGGCTTCCTCGCCGTCTATGTCGCCGGCATCTACGCCGGAAACCGCAAGATGCAGGCGATCGGCACCATCAAACGCTTCCAGGACGGCATGACCTGGCTGGCGCAGATCATCATGTTCCTGGTGCTCGGCCTGCTCGCCACGCCGTCGCAATTCCCTGTCATCATCGTGCCGGCCATCCTGCTCGCCCTCTTTCTGATCTTCGTCGCCCGGCCGTTGGCAGTCTGGCTGTCGCTGCTTCCCTTCGATTACACGCAGCAGGAAATCGGCTTCGTTGCTTGGGTCGGCCTGCGCGGCGCCGTCTCCATCCTGCTTGCCATCATGCCGATCCTCGGCGGGCTCGAGAACGGACAGATCTATTTCAACACCGCCTTCATCATCGTGCTGGTCTCGCTGCTCCTCCAGGGCTGGACGATCAAGCCCGTCGCCAAGAAGCTCGGCCTGATCATTCCGCCGCGCATCGGCGCCGTCGACAAGGTCGAGGTCGACCTGCCTGGGGCGGCCAACCACGAGCTGCTCTCCTACCGCGTCATCAAGGATAGCCCGGTGCTGCGCGGCGAGCGTATTCCGCGCTGGGCGACACCCTCGCTCGTCATCCGCGACGGCAAGTCGATGCGCTACCAATATGCAGGGCGGCTGCGCGAGCACGATCTCGTCTACCTCTTCATCGTGCCCAGCTATTCCCGCCTGCTCGACCGGCTCTTCGCCAGCCGGGCGCCGGTGGATGACGACGATGCCGAATTTTTCGGAGCCTTCGCGCTCTCCCCCGCCCGCCCCGCCGCCGATCTCGACGCCGCCTATGGCCCCGGCCTGCTCAACGAATCCGAAAAGGGCCTGACAATCGCCGAATTGATGCGGCAGCGCCTCGGCGGCAAGGCCGATTATGCCGACCGCGTCCGCCTCGGCTCGATCATCCTCATCGTCCGCGATCTCGACGAGCACGACCACATCACCTCCGTCGGCATGTCGCTCGAAGCAGTCGAACCGGCGATCACCCTGCCGATCTTCATCAATCTCAAGGACATCACCCAGCGCATCCGCGACCGACTGAAGGGACGCCGGATCCGGGAAACCAAGACCTCCGAAAGCACGCCGAAAGCGCCGGCCGGACGCGACGAAGGCACACACGAAAACGGCCGTTGAACGCCTTGCGTCTCGAATGATCCTTGCTATGTTCGGCGCAACTTTCGCCAACCACGACAGGATCCTCCCCATGCCTTCTTTCAAGACCCTCGACGATCTTTCCGACATCCGCGGCAAGCGCGTTCTCGTCCGCGTCGACCTCAACGTCCCGGTGAAAGACGGCAAGGTCACCGATACGACGCGCATCGAGCGTGTGGCGCCGACGATCCTGGAATTGTCCGAAAAGGGTGCCAAGGTGATCCTGCTGGCCCATTTTGGCCGGCCGAAGGAGGGCCCTTCGCCGGAGCTGTCTCTGTCACTGATCGCCCCTTCCGTCGAGGAAGTGCTTGATCATGCCGTGCTGACGGCCTCCGATTGCATTGACGAGGCCGCCGCCTCCGCCATTGCCGTGATGAATGACGGCGATATCCTGCTTCTGGAAAACACCCGCTTCCACAAAGGCGAGGAAAAGAACGACCCCGACTTCACCAAGGCGCTTGCCGCCAACGGCGATATTTATGTCAACGACGCCTTCTCGGCCGCCCACCGCGCCCATGCCTCGACCGAGGGTCTTGCCCACCACCTGCCGGCCTATGCCGGCCGCACCATGCAGGCCGAGCTGGAGGCCCTGGAAAAGGGTCTCGGCGATCCGGCTCGCCCTGTCGTCGCGATCGTCGGCGGCGCCAAGGTCTCGACCAAGATCGACCTCTTGATGAACCTTGTGAAGAAGGTCGATGCGCTCGTCATCGGCGGCGGCATGGCCAATACCTTCATTGCCGCCCGCGGCACCAATGTCGGCAAGTCGCTCTGCGAACATGATCTCGCAGAAACCGCCAAGCAGATCATGATCGAGGCCGCCACCGCCGGCTGCGCCATCATCCTGCCGGAGGATGGTGTGATCGCCCGGGAATTCAAGGCGGGCGCCGCCAACGAGACGGTTGATATCAACGCCATTCCCGCCGATGCCATGGTGCTCGATGTCGGCCCGAAATCCGTCGAGGCCATCAACGCCTGGATCGAGCGCGCTGCAACCCTGGTCTGGAACGGCCCGCTCGGCGCCTTCGAGATCGAACCCTTCGATGCCGCAACCGTCGCTGCCGCGAAATACGCCGCTGGGCGTACTGCGGCCGGCAAGCTCACCTCCGTTGCCGGCGGCGGCGATACGGTCTCGGCGCTCAACCATGCCGGCGTTGCCGACGATTTCACCTATGTTTCGACCGCCGGCGGCGCCTTCCTCGAATGGATGGAAGGCAAAGAGCTTCCCGGCGTCGCGGTCCTCAACGCTGCTGCTGCATAATTCCTTAAATCGGAACCGATTTAAGGACATAATTATGCAGCCATTCAAAGTGCTTCAGCGTCCTTTGCGCGTCTGAAAGACGCGCGGCGCTGTAGGTAGTCCGCAAGACTGATTTCGCAGATTTTACATGTGGATAGACCGCGGAAGAAGAGAAGCTTCTGCGGTCTTTTGCTCAGAGGACGAAAAAAATCCCAACTTTCAAACGATTGAATTGAATTCAATCGTTTCAATGACTTAGCCTTCCATTTTCCTCCCTATAAACTTCTGTTATCCGCGTTCTATATTCCTGAAGTGCCGATGTTTATTGTTGTGGAGAGAACGAAATGAGCGAACGACTGGAAGACATTGCAGTGCAGATGGTTACGGGCGGCCGGGGGCTGCTCGCCGCCGATGAATCGACCTCCACCATCAAGAAGCGTTTCGACGCGATCAATCTCGAATCGACCGAAACCAGCCGGCGCGACTATCGCGAAATGCTCTTCCGCTCCGACGAAGCGATGAAGAAATATATCTCCGGCGTCATCCTCTTCGAAGAGACCCTGTTCCAGAAGGCCGCGGACGGCACGCCTTTCGTTGATATCATCCGCGCTGCCGGCGCCATTCCCGGCATCAAGGTCGATACCGGCGCCAAGCCGATGGCCAAATATCCCGCTGAAACCATCACCGAAGGCCTCGATGGCCTCGGCGAGCGACTTGCCAGATATTATGAAGCCGGCGCCCGCTTCGCCAAGTGGCGTGGCGTCATCGCCATCTCGTCGACCTTGCCGACTCGCGGTTCCGTCCGCGCCAACGCTCAGGCGCTTGCTCGTTATGCCGCACTTTGCCAGGAGGCCGGGATCGTTCCGATCGTCGAGCCGGAATGCCTGATGGACGGCAAACCGGGCGACCACAATATCGACCGCTGCGCCGAAGTAACCGAGTTCACGCTGCGCATCGTCTTCGAGGAACTCGCCGATGCCCGCATCAACCTCGAAGGTATGATCCTGAAGCCGAACATGGTGATCGACGGCAAGAACGCCCGCAAGGCCTCGGTCGCTGAAGTTGCCGAACGCACCGTCAAGGTGTTGAAGGCGACCGTTCCATCAGCCGTTCCCGGCATCGCCTTCCTCTCCGGCGGCCAGACGACCGAAGAAGCAACAGCCCACCTTTCGGCGATCAATGCCACCGGAGACCTGCCCTGGTTCGTCACCTTCTCCTACGGCCGCGCCCTGCAGGACAGCGCGCTCAAGGCCTGGAACGGCAAACAGGAAAACGTCGCCGCCGGCCAGCGCGAATTCACCCACCGCGCCGAGATGAACAGCCTCGCCGCCAAGGGCAACTGGAAGAAGGACCTGGAAAAGGCCGCCTGATTAACAACGCTTAGGACTGGGCAGGGGCGGCAAAAGCAGCGTAGCCGCCCCTGCCCATTCCCTCTCTCCTTCCTCCCATTGTCACGGCGACAAGAAACCGCTTCGTTCCGCGAAAAACCGTGATTACTCATAGCGGCCTGTCACAACAGGAACCGCTATGAACACCCTCTCCTACGTCACCGTCGATGTCTTCACCTCCACCCGCTTCGAGGGCAATCCGCTTGCCGTCATTTCCGATGCCCGCGGTCTGAGCGATGCGGCGATGCAAAAGATCGCCACCGAGTTCAACTATTCCGAAGTCACATTCGTCCTTCCGCCGGAAGACCCTCAGAATTCCGCCCGCGTGCGCATCTTCACCCCGACGATGGAAATACCCTTCGCCGGCCACCCGAACGTCGGCACCGCCTATGTGCTCGGCCAGCAGGCGGAGATCTTCGGCAAGTCGGTCGGCGATACGCTGCGCTTCGAGGAAAAGGCTGGCATCGTCGAAGTCAGCCTGAAACGCAGCGGCGCCGCCATCCGCGCACCGCAGCCACTGGCGATCGGCGATCCCATTGCCGAGGAAACCGTCGCCGGCTGCGTCTCGCTCGACCCTGGCGTCATCGTCAGCACCACCCATGCCCCGGTCTTTGCCTCGGTCGGCCTGAACTTCGCCGTTGCCGAGCTGAACGGGCTCGAAGCGCTGGCCGCCGCCCGCCCGAACCTTGCCGGGTTTCAGGCAGCTGCCGGCCGCCAGACGACGAGCGGCCACGACTTCTCGCTCTTCCTCTATGTCAAGACAGCCGAAAATCCATGGAATATTCGCGCCCGCATGTTCGCGCCGCTCGATAACGTACCCGAAGATCCGGCAACGGGCAGCGCGTCAGCGGCGCTTGGCGCCTATCTCGTCTCGCTTGCGCCGGAGGCCGATATGAACGCCCGCATCACCATTGAACAGGGCGTCGAAATGGGCCGCCGTAGCGTCATCACCCTTGATGTCGTGAAGTCCGGCGGCATCGTCACCGATGTCGTCATCTCGGGAGGCTGCGTTTCCGTCATGCGCGGAGAAATAAGCTTGCAGGATTGACGATCCCGGATCGGATCGTCGCCCCTGGGTTATACGTAATCCAGGGGCTACATCATGAAGTCGCGCGAAAGCAGAGCCAATGCCCAGACGGCGAAAGCGATCAGCGCGATCTTCCAGAAATCCATCCGCCGTCTGAGGCCGGGAAGCCCGAGCGGCTTGATCACCTGTATCGCCATGGCAAGGATGAGCAGCAAGGCTATCAGCTTTGTCATGCTTTATTTTTTCCGTTTTTCGGAATGTCACAGGACGGACATTTTTCCGCGCGAACACAGGATCTCGACACGCCGTAAAGATATTCCGGGGCACAATCAATCATCTTGAGGCTGGGCTGACGCAGGTCCTGCCTTATGTCCATTGCAAATCGCTAAGACCGAGTCTGGGGAAATGAAGAGAAATCTGCTGTCCGTCGCCGCGCTGCTCTTTGGCACACTCTTCCTTTTCATGGGCAACGGCCTGCAGGGCATCCTGCTTCCCGTGCGCGGCAATCTCGAAGGCTACGCGACGACGACGCTCGGCCTGCTCGGCACATCATGGGCGGGGGGCTTCGTCATCGGCTGCCTGGTTGCGCCGAAGATCGTCCGCCGCGTCGGCCATGTGCGTGCTTTTTCGGGCTTCATCTCGATCATCGCCATCATTGCGCTGGTCAGCGGTATCATCATCGATCCGATCTGGTGGGTGGTCCTGCGCGCCGTCACCGGCTTCTCCACCGCCGGCACGTCGATGATCATTGAAAGCTGGCTGAACGAGCGCGCCAGCAACGAGAGCCGCGGCATGATCTTCTCGCTCTATATCGGCATCACACTCATCGGCGTCGTCGGCGGCCAGATGATGATCCCGCTCGAGGATGTGCGCACGCCGGTGCTGTTCATGATCTGCGGCATCTTCTATTGCATCGCCATGCTGCCGACGACGCTGTCGACCGCCGCTTCGCCGCAACCGCTGAAGGCGGTGCGCCTCGACCTGCCGGCGCTCTATCGCAACTCGCCGGTCTCCTGCCTTGGCATCCTGCTCGTTGGCATCGCCAATGGGGCCTACGGCACGCTCGGCGCCGTCTTCGGTGCCGGCGCCGGCCTCTCCGACACCAGCATCGCCGTCATGATGAGCGCCACCATCTTCGCCGGGGCGGTGATGCAGCTGCCGGCCGGCCGGCTTTCCGATCGCATCGACCGACGCTACGTGCTCGCCGCCATGTCGGGCATCGCCGCCCTTGCCGGCCTGTTGATCTTTCTGCTTCACCCGACGTCGCCCGCCTTGCTGATCGGGCTCGTTGTCCTTTACGGCGCCGTGGCAAATACGCTCTATCCGATCGCCGTCGCCCACGCGAACGACTTCGCGGCGTCGGAGGATTTCGTCAAGGTCTCCGGCGGCCTGCTGCTGCTATACGGCATCGGCACGGTGATCGGCCCGACGATCAGCGGTCCCGTCATGTCGGCGATCACCCCGCATGCGCTTTTCCTCGTCACCGCCATCGCCCATGTGCTGATCACCGTTTATGCCATCATCAGGAGCCGCATCCGCGCCGCCGTGCCTGCCAGCGACCGCGACGCCTACACGACGATCCCGACCGGCACCTCGCCGATGCTGACACCGCAAAGCATGTCGCTTGCCGATCGCGGCACCGGCAAACCTCCCGAAACCGGAAAGTCTCCCGAAAGCGGCGATCCTGCTGTAAAGTTCGGCTAGAACAGGATCATTTTAAGCCGGGTCGGCCCAAAATCTGAATCCTGTTCTACATTATATAGTGAGAGCATGATGTCGCCCGAAAACCGCTCACACTCTCCGGCATCATGCTCTGGAGCAATTCCAGCAAAAGTGCGCATCGGTTTTGCGTTCCCGAATTGCGTGAGAAAAGCTATAGGCAGCGAACGGAGGAAGAACCATGAGCTTCATCGATGATGACCGGCCGCAGAAGAAGGTCGCCCACGAGATCGGCGCCGATCTCTCCATGCTTTCGGTCGACGAGTTGAAGGCGCGGGTGGAATTGCTGAAGACGGAGATCGCCCGTCTCGAGGCCGAGGCCGGTCGCAAGGCCTCCGGGCGACAGGCGGCGGAAAGCTTCTTCCGCTCGTAATCTGCTAAAAACCCCGAAAAACAAGGCTATAGGCGGATAAAATAGCCCGCCTCAAGTCTTAATTCGGCACAATGTTAACAAAATATTAAGCTTTATAAGATATTACTATATTCATCCGGATTTTCTCTGGATCTCAGACAGTTTTCCAAGCGGTGAATTGGTCTGATTTTTCTCCCTGTTTTACCTTGAGAGCCGCGTTTGCGGCTCTTCTTTTTCCTATGGCCGGCGCACTTCCACGAAACTGTGGAGATTAACCCTTTCTTAAGAAACGGCTTGCGCATTTGGGCTAATGATACCATCTTAAAGTCATAAAGACCCGGCCTGGAAACTTTTCCGTCGGTGCCGGCGTTACCTGAATATATGTAGCTGCGTGCAAACAGGGACTATTGCGATGTCGGAAGTTGGGTTGAACACGATCAGTTTTGCAGGCCGCGCCGCTGCATCCTCGCAGTTCAAGGGACTTTACGCGGAAGGCATGTCGCTGGTCGAAGAGACTGCCGCCTACCTCGACGGCCAGGGCCGCGCCGCCTCCAAGGTTCTGCCGCGGATGGCCTCGGTTCTCTACGCCGCGGAATCGATGCGTCTGACCACCCGCCTCATGCAGATGGCCTCTTGGCTGCTGTTGCAGCGCGCCGTCAACAATGGCGAAATGTCCCGTGACCAGGTGCTCGCCGAGAAGAACAAGGTTCGCCTCGACGGCTTCAACGTCGACCGCGCCGCACCCGGCTGGGGTGACCTGCCGGAATCCTTCCGCGACCTCGTCGAACGCTCACTGCGTCTGCAGAACCGCATCGCCCTGCTCGACCGCGAGATCTACCGCCCGTCCGAAGCGGTGATCATTCATGATAATCAGAACAGCGTCCAGGCCCAGCTTTCCCTGCTGCAGACCGCCTTCGGCAACAACTGACCGGATCCGCAAGAATTCGATAAAAACCGGCTGCGTCTTACGCGGCCGGTTTTTTGTTGCCGCTGAACACCACCATTCCTACAGCGTCCTTTGCGTGTCTGAAATGACGCGCGGCGCTGTAAGCCATTGCAAACGCAAAAAGCCCGGCGAAACCGGGCTCTCTTCGAATTCCATCGAGCAAAAGCGCTTAGAGGCCGAGACCGCCGAAACGCTTGTTGAACTTGGAGACGCGGCCACCGCGGTCCATGAGCTGCTGGTTGCCGCCGGTCCAGGCCGGATGCGACTTGGAATCGATCTCGAGGTTCATGACAGCGCCCTCCGAACCCCAGGTCGAGCGGGTTTCGTATTCGGTGCCATCGGTCATGACTACCTTGATCATGTGATATTCGGGATGGATGCCTGCCTTCATAACAATCTTCCTGCGATACCGGAGTTCAATTTGCCGCATGCAGTTGCGGCCAACGAACCGATTGAATAAATGAAGCCGCAGTCGTGATGGCTACGGCTTCCCATTAGGATGCGGTGCCTATACATGAAGGACGCCTAGATAACAAGAGCCTACAGGCCGCATTGCGCGGGTCCTGCGGGCGATCGGAGACGATTTGGCAGAGCAGGCACGGGCTGAGGAAAACAAAAGGCGGTCGCTACAGCCGCTCGGCAGGCTGACGCCCTACGTCATGCGTTATCGCGGCATGGTGGCGGGTGCGCTGATGTCGCTGGCGCTTGCCGCCATCACTTCGCTGGCGCTGCCGCTCGCCGTGCGTCGCATGATCGATCATGGCTTCACCCAGTCCGACGGCCGCTTCATCAACAGTTACTTCGCCATGCTGATGGTCATGGCCGTCGTGCTCGCGATCGCAAGCGCGCTGCGCTATTATTTCGTCATCACCATCGGCGAACGCATCGTCGCCGATCTTCGCCGCGATGTCTTTTCCCATGTGACAAGGCTGTCGCCCTCCTTCTTCGACGTCAACCAGTCTGGCGAGATCGTCTCGCGCCTGACCGCCGATACGACGCAGATCAAGTCGGCCGTCGGTGCCACCGCCTCGGTGGCGCTCAGGAACCTCATCCTCTGTATCGGCGCCATGGGCATGATGATCGTCACCTCGCCGAAGCTTTCGAGCCTCGTCATCGGAGCGATCCCGCTGATTGTCTTCCCGCTCGTCGCCTTCGGCCGCTCGGTGCGCAAACGTTCGCGTGCCGCCCAGGATACGCTCGCCGATGCCTCCGCCTTCGCCAACGAGACGATCGCCGCGACCCGCACCGTCCAGGCCTTCAATGGCGAGGATGCCGCGGCGACGCGTTACGGCACCGCCGTCGAATCCGCCTACGAGGCCGCCCGCGCCGCGATCCGCTCGCGCGCGCTGCTGACGGGGATCGCCATCACGCTGATCTTCGGCAGCGTCGTCGCCGTGCTCTGGGTCGGCGCCCATAGCGTGCTTGCCGGCACGCTCTCGGCCGGCACGCTCGGCCAGTTCCTGCTCTATGCCGTCATCTCCGCCGGGTCGCTCGGCGCGCTGTCGGAGGTCTGGGGCGAACTTTCGCAGGCAGCCGGTGCTGCCGACCGGCTGACCGAACTTCTCGATGAAGTCTCGCCGATCACAGCTCCCGCCAGCCCGCAGGCTCTTCCTTCGCCCAGCCACGGTCGCGTCGAATTTTCCGGTGTGCATTTCGCCTATCCCTCGCGCCCCGGCAAATCGGCACTGCATGGCTTAAGCTTCGCCGTCACGCCAGGCGAGACGGTCGCCATCGTCGGCCCTTCCGGTGCCGGCAAGAGCACCGTCTTTTCGCTATTGCTGCGCTTCTACGACCCGCAGCAGGGCAGCGTGAAGATCGACGGTGTCGACGCGCAGCTGACGACGCCCGACGAGCTGCGCCAGCGCATTGCCATCGTGCCGCAGGATGTCACCATTTTTGCCGCCTCGATCCATGACAACATCGCCTTCGGCCGCCCCGGCGCCTCGCGTGACGAGGTCCGCGCCGCAGCCCTTGCCGCGCAGGCCGACGAATTCATCGCCCGGCTGGACCAGGGTTACGAGACCGAGGTTGGCGAACGCGGCATCACGCTCTCCGGCGGCCAGCGCCAGCGCATCGCCATTGCCCGCGCCATCCTGAAGAACGCCCCCGTGCTGCTGCTCGACGAGGCGACCTCGGCGCTTGACGCCGAAAGCGAGACTCTGGTGCAGAAGGCGCTCGACGGTCTGGTGGACGGCCGCACGACGCTCGTCATCGCCCATCGCCTGGCCACCGTGCTGAAAGCCGACCGCATCCTCGTCATGGACCAGGGCCGCGTCGTCGAGGAGGGCACGCATCAGAGCCTGATCCGCCATGGCGGCATCTATGCGCGGCTGGCGCGGCTGCAATTCGACGCCGCCAACGAGGATGTACTCGCTGCGGCGAAATAGCCGGCGCGCACTTCTCCCGCCAATAGCGACTAAAGTCTGAACCCGCTGCGCCTCTCCGCGGTTGTCTTTCGCGCGTCCCGCCCTAACCTCTTCATTCCCCGGGGTGGGGATATTGCTGCTGAAATCCTTGGGAGGAGATAGGAATGGCGCTTTCCGATATAACGCGACGTACGGGCCTTGCGCTCGGTTTCGGTGTGCTTGCGGCCTTTGCCGTCGGTGCGTCTGCCGCTGCTGCGGATTTTCCCGATCGCGCGATCACCATGGTCGTGCCCTTTGCGGCCGGCGGCTCGACCGATGTCGTCGCCCGCATAGTCGCGCAGAAGATGTCGGAGGATCTCGGCCAGCAGGTGATCGTCCAGAACGTCGCCGGCGCCGGCGGCAATCTCGGCGCCGGTAACGTCGCCCGCGCCGAACCGGACGGTTACACCATCCTGATGGGCACGGTGGCGACCCACGCCCTCAATCCGCTGATTCTGAAATCGACCCCCTACGATCCCGAAAAGGATTTCGCGCCGATCTCGCTGCTCGTCGTCGTGCCGAACGTGCTGGTCGTCAATCCGGAATTGCCGGCAAAGACCGTGCAGGAGCTGATCGCCCTGCTGAAAGCCGAGCCCGACAAATACAGCTACGCCTCGTCGGGCAACGGCACGCCGCTACATCTTTCCGGAGAGCTCTTCAAGTCCATGGCCGGCGTCAGCATGCAGCACATTCCCTATAAGGGCGCCGGCCCGGCATTGAACGACGTCATCGGCAACCAGGTGCCGATCATGTTCGACAACCTGCCCTCGTCGTCGAGCCACATCAAGGCCGGCACCCTGCGGGCGCTGGCAGTGACCACGGCCGAGCGCGCGCCCTCCTTCCCCGACGTGCCGACCGTCGCCGAGTCAGGCATTCCAGGTTACGAGACCTATACCTGGAACGCGCTTTTCGCCCCTGCCAAGACGCCGAACGAGGCGGTGATGCGCCTCAACGCCTCGGCTAAAAAGGCGCTTGCCGATCCAGCCGTCGCTGAACGCATGAAGGAATTCAGCGCCACCATTGTCGGCTCGACGCCGGAGGAACTCGCCACCCATGTGAAGGCCGAGCTCGCCAAGTGGGGGCCGGTCGTCAAGGGCGCGAACATCCAGATGGAGTGATGCCGGAGCATGATGCCGAAAAGTGTGAGCGGTTTTCGGATGACATCATGCTCTACGCTTTAATTGAGAACAGGATTCAGATTTTAGGCCGACCCGGCCTGAAATCATCCTGTTCTCGAGGCATAGGCGCTGACGCCCTCATTCGCTTGCACCCAATGGAAACGGTGACAATTGGACGCTAAGCAACCCAATCCTGATTAAGGCAGTGGAAAAGCTCGCCATTTTGATCTAGCCTCCGCTAAGCTGATGGTTGCAATTCAGCGTTTTGGGATTTCGGGAGACATCTATGTATAAATTCGAAGTCTATAAGGATAAGGCCGGCGAGTTCCGCTTCCGCTTCAAGGCATCGAACGGGGAAGCTATGTTCTCGTCTGAGGGCTACAAGGCGAAGGCGTCCGCCATGAGTGCCATCGAATCCATCAAGAAGAACACGCCAAGCGCCGAGGTCGTCGACCAGACGAAGGCCGAGTCCTGAGCAGACCGGCAGCGGCGGCGTGATTGCCGCCCTGCCCTTTCGCACCCTTGAGCAGCGCCGGCGCCCTTGAGCCCGGCCCGCTTGCGATTTTGGGTGCCATTTTTCTTTTTCGTATATTTTTTTTGAAAGCCATGTCGAAACGACCGGTGGCCGCGCCTCATTGTTTCGGAACGGCCGCGCCGCTCCGCCGGGCTTTACGGTTTTCGGGATCTCGATCCCCGCTATCGGCATGCCCGGATCAACGCAACAACGAGATCAGGAGTTTTCCATGCAATATGCTCTCATCATTCGCGAAGCCGCCGAAGATTTCGCCCGCCGCGACGATCCCGCCTATCGCGACGGCTGGGTCGCCTACAGCAAGGCGCTTGCTCAGGCAGGGATCATGACCGGCGGCGCCGGGCTGACCGGCCCGGAAACCGGCACGATCGTGCGCCGCAAAGGCGAGGAACACGATGTTCAGGACGGCCCCTATCCGGAAGGCAAGGAACAGCTCGGCGGCTTCTATCTGATCGACGTCCCCGACATCGACACTGCGCTCGAATGGGCGACCCGCGTCCCGATCTCTGACAAGGGTTCGGTCGAGGTGCGCCCGCGCCTGCAGATGTGAGGCGGCAATGCCGCCCGATGCCGGACGCGCTGCCGAAAAGGTGGCGCGTCAGTCCTACGGCAAGCTGATCGCCTTCCTCGCCGCCCGCTCGCGCGACGTGCCGGCAGCAGAGGATGCATTGTCGGAAGCGCTGGCGTCGGCGCTTCGCGTCTGGCCGGAGCGCGGCATTCCCGGCAATCCGGAAGCCTGGCTGCTGGTGGCCGCGCGCCGCAACCTCATGCAGGCGGCTCGCCACCGCACCGTCGAGGCCAATGCGCAAACGACGATAGCGGTCGCCTTCGAGGAGGCGGAGGAACGCATGAACGAGGCCGGCAACGCCGTCTTTCCCGATGAGCGGCTGAAGCTGCTCTTCGCCTGCACCCATCCCGCCATCGACAACTCCGTGCATACGGCGCTGATGCTGCAGACCGTTCTCGGCATCGAGGCGAGAACCATCGCCCGATCGTTCGTCGTCTCACCGGAGGCGATGAGCCAGCGGCTGGTGCGGGCCAAGATGAAGATCCGCGATGCCGGCATTCCCTTCGCCGTCCCGCCTCGCCCCACCCTGCCAGAGCGGCTTGCGGCGGTGCTCTCGGCTATCTACGCCGCCTACGGTCTCGGCTGGGACGGTCTCGACGGAGAGAACGAACGCCCTTCACTTGCCGGCGAGGCGATCTGGCTCGGCCGCGCGCTTCTGGCGGTGCTGCCGGACGAACCGGAAGCGGTCGGGCTGCTCTCCTTGA
This sequence comes from Rhizobium beringeri, assembly GCF_004306515.1. Lineage (NCBI taxonomy): Bacteria > Pseudomonadati > Pseudomonadota > Alphaproteobacteria > Hyphomicrobiales > Rhizobiaceae > Rhizobium > Rhizobium beringeri. Next base: position 3,571,900 of record NZ_SILG01000001.1, read on the forward strand.
TGCTTCACTGCGAAGCCCGCCGCAGCGCCCGGCGCGACAGTAGCGGCCGATATGTGCCGCTGGACGAGCAGGATACGGCCGCGTGGAACGCGATCATGATTGCCGAGGCGGATGCACTGCTGCGCAAAGCCGGCGGCTTCGACCGTTTCGGCCCCTTCCAGTGTCAGGCGGCGATCCAGTCCGTGCATGCAGCGCGCCGGCTGTCGGGAACGACCGACTGGCAGGCGCTGACGACACTCTACGCGGCGCTGGTGATGATGAAGCCGACGCTGGGTGCGCGCGTCAGCCAGGCTGCGGTGATCGGCAGGGCCTCGAGCGCCGCTGCCGGGCTGGAGCAGCTCGACAAGCTCGATCCGCGCGACGCGGCAGCCTATCAGCCTTACTGGGCGGTGCGTGCCTATCTTCAGGCGCAGGCCGGCGACAATGCCGCCGCAGCCGACGCCTATATGACCGCGATGGGCCTCAGCGACAGCCCCGCCGTGCGCGATTTCCTCGCCGGCCGCCTGAAGGGCGCGCAGCAGGGAATGTCAGGCCACTGCATAGTTCCCTAAATCGGAATCGATTTAAGGAATTATGCAGCAATTCAAAGTGTTACAGCGTCCTTTGCGCGTCTCAAAAGACGCGCGGCGCTGTAATCATTTCTCGGTCAGCTTCAGCTCGATGCGGCGATTGGTAGAGCGCGCATCCGGCGTATCGCCTGGCGCGATCGGCTGGAACTCGCCGAAGCCGGCGGCAACCAGCCGGTCGGCCGGCACGCCCTGTGCGATCAGGAACTTGACGACCGAAATCGCGCGCGCCGAGGAGAGCTCCCAATTGTCGCGATAGCGACCCGTTCCGGCAAGCGGCACATTGTCGGTATGGCCATCGACCCGCAGCACCCAGTTGATCTCCGGCGGAATTTCCTTGGCAAGATCAAGAAGGGCGGCGGCAAGCTTTGCCATCTCGGTCTGCCCCTCCGGGTTGAGATCGGCACCGCCCGAAGGAAACAGCACCTCCGACTGGAAGACGAACCGGTCTCCGACGATGCGGATATTCTCGCGGTCCGAGAGGATCTCACGCAACCGGCCGAAGAAGTCGGAACGGTAGCGGTTCAACTCCTGCACGCGTGCGGCGAGCGCCACGTTGAGGCGGCTGCCGAGATCGGCGATCTTGGTCTGCGAGACCCGGTCTTTCTCCTCCGACGCCTGAAGGGCTGCTTCGACGGCGGCGATCTGGCTGCGAAGCGCTGATATCTGCTGGTTCAGCAGTTCGACCTGGCTGAGCGCCCGTTCGCTCACCTGCTTCTGCTCGTCGAGCTCCTGCGTCATCGAGCCGATCCGCTTCTGCGCCGCATCTTGGCCACCTGAACCGGCATTCAGCAGCGCCTGCAGCCGCGAACGGTCGCCCTCGGCACTGGCAAGCGAGGCCTGCAGATTGGCGACAGAATCCTGGAGATCCTGGTTGCTGCCCTTTTCGAGCGCGAGAAGTTGCGTCAGCTCGTTGATCTGGCTGTTCAGGCGATTGAGCACCTCATCGCGTCCGGTGATCTCGCGGCTGAGGATGAACTGCCCGACGACGAAGACCGTCAGCAGGAACATGATGGAGATGAGCAGCGTCGACAGCGCATCGACGAAGCCCGGCCAGTAATCCACCGTGCGTTCGCGGCGCCGGTTGCGGGCAAGAGCCATGGCTTACTTGCCCTCGCTCTTTTCTACCTGGCTGGCGCGGTCGCGCATGCGCTCGCCCCTCTCGCCTGCGCGCTCCTGCACGCCGATACGTTCGGCAAGCCGGTCGAGCGTGCGGCGCATTGCCTTCGCCTCGTCCTGCTGTGCCTCAATCCAGTCGCGCAGCATCTGCTGCTCGTTGCGCATGTTCTTGACGAGGCCCTGAATACCTTCGGCAAGGCTCGCCATGGCGGCGACGGAGCGCTGGCTGCCGGCGCCGCCCTCTTCGGAGACCTTGCGCAGATAATCGGAGAGCGCGCGCATGTCGTCCGAGGAAGCGCCGGAAACGGCCTCGAGAGCCGGGGCAAGATCGGAGCCGACATCCGTGACCGAGGAAAGCCAGTTTTCCAGCTCCATGTAGAAGCGGTTTTGCGCGCGACCGGCCTGCAGGTCGAGGAAGCCGAGAATGAGCGAACCGGAAAGGCCGAGCAGCGAGGAGGAGAAGGCCTGGCCCATGCCCGAAAGCGGCGTGGAAAGCCCTTCCTTCAGCGCCGAGAGCACGTCTCCGGTGCCGTTCGAGCCGGCATCAAGGGACTGAATGACAATGCTGATCGAACTGATCGTGCCGATGAGGCCCCAGAAGGTGCCGAGCAGGCCTAGGAAGACCAAGAGGCCGATCAGGTAGCGTGAAACATCGCGCGATTCGTCGAGGCGGGTGGCGATCGAATCGAGGATCGAACGCAGCGCCGTCGTCGACAGCGCCACTGAGGACTTGCGGCTGCCGAGCAGCGCCCGCATTGGCGCAAGCAGCCGCGGATTGCGGTTGACCTTGTCGACGCTGCCAGCGGCGCGGAACGAATTAAACCAGCGCACCTCGGGGCGAAGCGCCAGTACATGGTTGAAAACAAGGATGATTCCGACCCCGAGAACGCCGACGATTAGGCCGTTGAGGCCCGGATTGTGCATGAAGGCGGTTTGCGTCTGCCGGAAGAGGATGGCGGCGATAAAGCCGACGATGACGAGGAAAAGCAGCATCGTCCAGAGGAAGGGCATGGGACTCGAAAGCCTGTTGGCATAAGTGCCAGCCGTCTTTTCGGTGGAGCCGATCTCCGCCACATTCACATTTTCCATAGGGTCGCTGCCTCCGGAGTCATTGCTGGCGGAGACTAGAGCAACATTGTGCCGAATTGAAGTATGCCGGGGCGAAAACCGTGACTTTACAACAGCCAGATTTTCGTTCGGTCACTTGGCGGGAACCGGCCGCTTGACGACTTCGATCAGCGCCTTGTGGATGATCTCGTTGCCGGCGACGATCGCGCCGCTCTCCAGCATCGTTGCGCCACCGTCCCAGTCGGTGGCGAAACCGCCGGCTTCGCGGATGAGCAGGATGCCGGCAGCCATGTCCCACGGCGCAAGCTCCGCTTCCCAGAAACCGTCGAACCGCCCGGCAGCGACATAGGCAAGATCGAGCGTCGGCGAACCCAGACGGCGGATGCCCGCCACTTCGCCCATCACGTGGCGAAGCTCGACCAGGAACTTGCCGTGATTGCGCTTGCCGAGCGCCGGCACGCCGCAGCCGATGACGCAATCCGACAGTGCGCGGCGCGCAGCGACGCGCAGGCGTCGGTCATTGAGGAAGGCGCCGCCACCGCGCTCGGCGGTATAGAGCTCGTCGGTTGCCGGATTGAAGACGACGGCGGCAACGATCTCGCCGTTGCGTTCGAGCGCGATCGAGACAGCAAAGGCCGGGATGCCGTGCAGGAAGTTCGTCGTGCCGTCGAGCGGGTCGACGATCCAGCGATGCGCGCCGTCCGTACCCTTGATTTCCTCGCTTTCCTCACCGAGGAAGCCATAGGTCGGACGCGCCTTGAGCAGCTCTTCCTTGACGATCTTTTCGGCCTTGCGATCGGCGGTGGAAACGAAGTCGCCCGGTCCTTTTACGGAAACCTGCAGGTTCTGCACTTCGCCGAAATCACGCCCCAGCGATTTTCCTGCCTTGAGGGCAGCCTGAACCATGACATTGAGAAGAGCTGAACGGGCCATCGGCGCATTTTTCCTTGGGACTGATACGAGGCGCGCGCGCTGCCAGGGCCGGGAAGTGTCCCTGAACATGCATGACAGGCAGCGCTGCGAAGATTGGCGGCCTCAAGACCACAAAATCAGGGAAATTTCAAGGGGAGGCACGCATGGCTGCCCTGCGGTGCCGGAAACCATTAATTTTATTCTGGACAGATCAGTCCAATAAGAGTAGAAGCCTAGTCATGGCACGACACAAGGAATTCGATCGCGACATCGCCCTTCATGCCGCCATCGGCGTATTTTCCGAGCACGGCTATGAGGGCACTTCGACCGAGGAATTGCTGACGGCGATGAAGATCAGCCGGCAAAGCATGTACGATACCTTCGGCGACAAGCGCGGCCTCTATCTGGAAGCGCTGAAGCGCTACAATGTGGAGAGCATCGACAAGATCATCGCTGATCTTCGCCGCGAAGACCGGCCGATCGAGGCTCTGGAAGGCGCTCTCGTCGCCTTCGCCTCGCGTCCCGCTGCCGAGGCCCGGCGCTGCTGCCTCGGTGTCAGCGCCATCTGTGAATTCGGCCGCACCGATGCCGAGATCGCAGCCCTTGCCGACAGCGCCGGCCACGCGCTTCACGCGGCGATTGAGAGCCTTCTCGCTGAGGCTCGCAGGACCGGAGAACTCGCAACAGATATCGATATCACCGACGCCATCCCGTTTCTCGGCGCTGCTTTGTCGGGCATGAAAGTTAGCGCCCGAAACGGCGCCCCACCCGAGACGCTCCGCGGTATCGCACGCATGGCAATCAGAAGCCTCCGCTGACGAAGGGATAATTCCGAACCGGCCTTTCCATGGACAATTATAGACTGATCAATCCAAAAACAAAGGAAGCATAAATGTCTCAAACCCTTTCCACCAAGATCGCCCTCGTCACCGGCGGCTCGCGCGGCATCGGTGCCGCCATCGTCCGAAGGCTCGCCGCTGACGGCGCCGCCGTCGCCTTCACCTATTCCAGCTCGGAGCACAAGGCGAAGGCGATCGTCGCTGAGCTGGAGGCTGCCGGCGGTAGGGCGCTGGCAATCCGGGCCGACAGCGCCGATGCGAGGGCCGTACAGGATGCCGTCGCGTTGACAGCCGGGCATTTTGGCGGTCTCGACATTCTCGTCAGCAATGCCGGCATTCTCATCCTCAACCCGCTCGACGACTATTCGCTCGAAGATTTCGATCGGATGTTCGCCATTAATGTCCGCGCTGTCTTCGTCGGCATCCAGGCAGCGGCAAGACATATGAAGGAAGGCGGCCGCGTCATCACCATCGGCAGCGTCACCGCCGATCGCAGCGGCTTTCCGACCTCCGCGGTCTATAGTATGACGAATGGCGCGATCGCCTCGATGACCCGCGGCCTCGCCCGCGATCTCGGCCCACGCGGCATCACCGTCAACAACATCCAGCCCGGCCCGACGGCGACCGACATGAACCCCAATGAAGACGATCATGAGCGCCTCAAGCCGCTGATGGCGCTTGGCCGCTTGGGTGAGGACCGCGAGATTGCCGGCCTCGCCGCCTATCTCGCCAGTGCCGAGGCCGCTTTCGTCACCGGCGCCAGCCTGACGATCGACGGCGGTTACCTCGCCTGAATAGAGAGCCTGCAGGGCTACAACCAAAAACCGGCGGCATCCTGCGATACCGCCGGCTTCGGTCTGGCTGTTTAAAGAGGTCCTAGAACTTCTGTTGCGTCATCAGCACTTCACGAGCGATCTGATCGAGCGGCAGGATCCGGTCGACGCCGCCTTTGGCGATCGCCTCCTTCGGCATGCCGAAAACAACGGAACTCGCCTCGTCCTGCGCCACCGTGTAGGCGCCGGCCTCGTGCATTTCCAGCATGCCGCGCGCACCGTCGTCGCCCATGCCGGTCATGATGATGCCCATGGCGTTCGAGCCGGCCGAGCGCGCCGCCGAGCGGAAGAGCACGTCGACGGAAGGCCGGTGTCGCGACACCATCGGCCCGGTCTTCACGCTCACATAGTAGCGCGCACCCTGGCGCTCGAGCAGCATGTGCTTGTCGCCTGGCGCGATCAGCACATGGCCGCGCAGCACCGGATCGCCATCGACGGCTTCCTTGACCTCGACCTCGCAGAGCCCGTTCAGCCGCTTGGCGAAGGCGGCGGTGAATTTCTCAGGCATATGCTGGACGATCACCATGCCAGGCGCATTGGCCGGCAGCTCCTCCAGGAACTCGCGCAGTGCTTCGGTGCCGCCGGTGGAGGCGCCGACGCACACGACCATCTCCGTCGTCTTCGCCATGGCTCGCCCCGTCGGTGGCGGCAGCATCACATCCGCCGTCAGTTTCTTGGCCGGCCCCTCCGCTGAAGCGGAACGGATGGTTCCGGCGGCGCGGCGGACATTGGAAAGCCGTGCATGCGAGGCGCTTTTGACGACTTCGCGAATACGCATCGCATCGTCGGCAAGGCTGTCGGCGGCCCCGATCTTCGATTTCAGAATGACGTCGACGGCACCGGCCTCCAGCGCCTGGATCAGGGTCTCCGAACCCGCTTCCGTCAGCGACGAGCACATCACGACAGGGATCGGCCGCTGCGCCATCAGCTTGCGCAGGAAGGTAATGCCATCCATGCGCGGCATCTCCACGTCGAGCGTGATGACATCGGGGATCTCCTCCTGCAGCTTCCGCGCCGCCATGAAGGGGTCGGATGCGACCGCCATGATCTCGATATCGGGATCCTGCTCCAGCACATGGGTCAGCGTCTGGCGGACGCTGGCGGAATCGTCGATGATGAGAACGCGGATTTTCTTAGCCATGAATGCCTCTAATGCATGCCGTCCAGAAGCGCGCAGCGGTTTTGGGATGACGCGATGCGCTTAGATACGCTGAAACACCGTATTCGAGACCTGCTTCAACGGCAGATCGAAGCCGGTGATCGATTCAGAATGGCCGATGAACATGTAGCCGCCCTTCGCCAGGCAGTCGCAGAGGCGGTTGAGCACGCCGGCCTGAGTCTGCTTGTCGAAGTAGATTAGCACGTTGCGGCAGAAGATGACGTGCATCGCCTCGCCGATCTGGTATTTTTCGTCCATCAGATTCATACGGGCAAAACCAATCTTGCTGCGCAGTTTCGGCGTGATGCGCACCTCCCGCCGATCCGGCTGCTTGGCCGTCAGCACGTATTTGCGCTGTAGATCGCGCGGCACGGGCGCGATGAGGTCTTCCGGGTAGATGCCCCGGCGCGCCGTCTGCAGCACGTCGGTGGAAAGGTCGGTGGCCAGAACGCTGTAGGAGACGTCGTTGCGGCCTTCGGTGAATTCAGCCAGCACCATCGCCATCGTGTAGGGTTCCGCCCCCGTCGAGCAGGCCGAACTCCAGGTGCGGATCGTCCGCACGCCGCTGCTGGCGATCGCCGGCAGCGCTACCGTCTGCAGATAGTCGAAATGCTTGGCTTCGCGGAAGAAGTCGGTCTTATTCGTCGTCACCACGTCGATCAGGTAGACGGTTTCTTGGTCGAGCCCGTCGTGATTGAACAGGAAGTCGCAATAATCGTCGAAGGTCGCATGGTTGGTTGCGCGCAGGCGGCGCCTCAGCCGCCCTTCGAGCATCGTCAGCTTGGTCGGCGGCATCTTGATGCCACTGTAATCGTAGATGAACCGGGCAAGCTTGTCGAAATTGCGCTTGCTGATCCGGTCGCCCGGCAATTGGGTTTCCACCGCTGCTGCCATACTCATAGAACGCAGTACTCCGAGTTGATTCGCGGTCAGGCTGCCGATTGCAGTGCCGAGGCGTCCTCGCGCGACAGCAATCGTGCAAGATCGATGATGACGACGAAGCCGTTTTCACGGCGAACGACGCCGGCGATATAGTCCGAGCGCCAGCGCACGCCGATGTCAGGCGCCGCCTCGATCTGCTCGCGCCGGAACGGCGTGACCTCGAAGACGCGGTCGGCGACGAGGCCAAGCGTCAGCAGCCGGCTTTCCATCGGCACGTCGAGGACGAGCACGCGTGTATGCGGCGTCGGCACCGTCTTCGTCATGCCGAGCTTCAATCGAAGATCGATCGTCGGCACGCCCTGCCCGCGCACGTCGCGCAGGCCGAGCAGATAGTCGGGACCATTCGGAATCTTGAAAGCTTCCGCATAGTCGAGAATTTCCCGTACCACTTCAACCGGCACGGCGAAAATCTCCTCGCCGAGGCTGAAGGTCACGAATTGCGCTTCCAGAGATGTCGTGGCCATGATCATGCGCTTTCCTTGAATTCGGCGTCCCCATCGTCGGGACCGCCCATGGAGAGATCGAGAGCGAAGCCTTTTACCCGCGCCTGCTGGCCGGCAACACTGTTGGCAGCCGGCTTCCTGGTGCTGGGCTTGCGACCGGCGGCCGGCGCCGGGCTGCGGACCGTGACCTTGGCGGCCGGCGTGCGGGACTGGCGATTGCTTGCTGTATCGAGCTTGAAGAAGGCAATCGAAGCCTGCAGCTCTTCCGCTTGGGTCGCGAGCTCTTCCGAGGTCGCCGACATCTGCTCGGAGGCACCGGCATTCTGCTGCGTCACCTTGTCGAGCTGCTGGATCGCTTCGTTGATCTGCGAAGCACCGACATCCTGTTCGCGGCATGCGGCGCTGATCTCGGAGACCAATTCCGCCGTCTTGCGGATATCGGGCACCAGCCGGCCGAGCATGTCGCCGGCTTCCTGAGCGGCCTTGACCGTATCGCCGGACATAGAGCTGATTTCGGCAGCGGCCGACTGGCTGCGTTCGGCAAGCTTGCGCACTTCCGAGGCGACGACCGCAAACCCCTTGCCGTGTTCGCCGGCGCGCGCCGCTTCGACGGCGGCGTTGAGGGCGAGAAGGTCGGTCTGGCGGGCGATTTCCTGGACGATACCGATCTTCTCGGCAATGGTCCGCATCGCCTGTACGGCGCGCGTCACCGCATCACCGCTCATCTCCGCATCCTTGGCCGACTGACGGGCGATCTTCTCGGTCTGGGCGGCGTTATCGGCATTCTGCTTGATGTTGGCGGCCATCTCCTCCATCGAGGCGGAAGCCTCTTCGGCCGAAGCCGCCTGTTCGGTGGCGCCCTGCGACACCTGCTCGGAACTCGAGGACAGCTCCTGGCTGCCGGCCGAGACATTTTCTGCGGCAGCAGCAGCATCGGAGACGACGCCACGCAGGCGCTCGACCATCTGTTCGAGCGCGAGGCCCAGCGTATCCTTGTCGGAGAGCGGCTTCGGAGACACCGTCAGGTCGCCGTTCGCGATCTGGTTGGCGATACCAGCGGTGCTGCGAAGGTTATCCGTCATGACGTTGATCGTGTTGACCAGATCCTTGATCTCGTCGTTGCTGTTGATCTCGACCTTCTGGTTCAGGTCACCGATGGCGACGGCGCTGGCAACGTTCATGATCTTGCGCAGGCCGCTGTTGACGCCGAGCGCGATCCACAGTGCAGCGGCGAACGCGATGACGGAAGCCCCGATAGCGATACCGATCAGCATGTTCTTCGTCGAACTATAAAGAACGTCTGTGTCGTTATCGGCTTGCGTCATCGACTTCTGCTGAAGCGTGACGAGCGTCTCGAAAACATCTTCGAGTTCCATGACGAGAGCGCGAACCTCTCCCGAGGAAAGCGCCGCTGCCGCTGCCCTGTCGCCGCTTTCCTGGATGGAAGCGACTTTGTTGGAGCCCTCACTGAAACGTTTGGCCAACTCGACCAGCCTGTCCCAGGTGGGCTTGCCCTCGGCAGTTGCGAGCTGTTGGCCGCCTGTGGCGAAGACCACCATTTCATCCAGGCTCTTCGCCGAGTTCTGGTAGTCCTTCCTGGCCACTTCGGGATCCATTTCCAGAAGGGCATTCTTCTGCCAGCGAACGGCATTAAGCTCCGCAGTCTTTGCCTCCAGAGCCAGTTCCAGCCTCTTTGCCGGACCCGAAATAAGGTTGCCGACAGCATCGTTCAGGGAACTGAGGCTGATGATTCCATAGACCGCGCTGCCCACCAGCAACAATATGACAAAGCCGAATGCGGCTGCGAGCTTAAGTTTAATCGTAATACGCATCTCAATACACCTCTCCGAGAGCGAAGCAATAAATGTGGACTAGGGGGCGCGGCATCATGCAGCAAAGAAATTCCGGTAGGCGAAGCGTGCGTCGCGGGCCATGCTGGCTGGCCCACGATATTGCGAACGGGAGCGGTTATGCGCTCTCCCCAGGGGAGCGCTATGCGCTCTCCCTAAACTCGTCATCGGCCGTGTCGGGACCGCCCATCGACAGGTCGAGGGCAAACCCTCTCACGCGAGCCTGCTGACCGGCGATCGTATTGGCGGGCGCCTTGCTGACCGGTTTGCGCGGGGCCGCCGGAGCCCGGCTGCGGACGGCGAGTTTTGCGGCCGGCGCGCGATCGCGGCGCCCGCCCGCCATATCGACCTTGAAGAAGGCGATCGACGTCTGCAGTTCTTCGGCCTGGGAGGCAAGTTCCTCGGAAGTTGCCGACATCTGCTCGGAGGCGCCGGCATTCTGCTGCGTCACCTTGTCGAGCTGCTGGATCGCCTCGTTGATCTGGGCAGCACCGATATCCTGTTCGCGGCAGGCGGCGCTGATCTCGGAGACCAGTTCCGCCGTCTTGCGAATGTCGGGCACCAGCCGGCCGAGCATGTCGCCCGCATCCTGGGCGGCCGTCACGGTATCGCTCGACATCGCGCTGATCTCGGCAGCAGCCGACTGGCTGCGTTCGGCAAGCTTGCGCACTTCCGAGGCGACGACCGCAAAACCCTTGCCGTGTTCGCCGGCGCGCGCCGCTTCGACGGCGGCGTTGAGGGCGAGAAGGTCGGTCTGGCGGGCGATTTCCTGGACGATACCGATCTTCTGGGCGATCGTGCGCATGGCTTCGACAGCGCGGGAAACCGCCTCGCCGCTGGCTTCCGCATCCTTGGCCGACTGGCGGGCGATCTTTTCGGTCTGGGCCGCGTTGTCGGCGTTCTGCTTGATGTTGGAGGCCATCTCCTCCATCGAGGCGGAAGCCTCTTCGGCGGAAGCCGCCTGTTCCGTGGCGCCCTGCGACACCTGCTCCGAGCTTGCCGAAAGTTCCTGGCTGCCGGAGGAGACGTTCTCCGCGGCCGAGATCGCGTCAGCGACGACGCCGCGCAGGCGCTCGACCATCTGTTCGAGCGCGAGGCCCAGCGCATCCTTGTCGGAGAGTGGCTTCGGAGACACCGTCAGGTCGCCGTTTGCGATCTGATCGGCGATCCCGGCGGTGGTCCGCAGGTTGGAGATCATGCTCTGCATCGCGATGCCGAGCACATCCTTATCCGAGAGCGGCTTGGCATCGGTGCTGAGGTCGCCCATGGCAATCTGATCGGCAAGGGCTGCCGTGGCGCGCAGATTGGCAGTCATCGTATTGACCGTGTTGATGAGATCCTTGATCTCGTCATTGGTCTTCACGTCGACCGTCTGGTTAAGGTCACCGATTGCGACGGCATTTGCGACGGTTGTGATCTTCCTCAGGCCGTTGTTAATACCGAGCGTGATCCACAGTGCAGCACCGAGCGCCACAAGCACGGCGATGCCGGAAGCAGTACTGAGGATCAGCTTGGTCGAGTTATAAAGATCGGTGTTCGACTGATCGGTCGCCTTCATGCCCTTGCGCTGGATCTCGATGAGTGCGGCAATCGCGTCACCCATGTCGTTGGTCATCGTGCGCAGGTCGCCGAGCGACAGCGCCAATGCGCCGGCTTGATCGCCCCTGGCGTCAAGCTGCTGCAACTCGGCGGATCTGTCGCGGAATTTCGCGCCGATCGTCTGCAGCTTTTCCCAATAGGGTTTGCCTTCCGGCGATGCGATGGCGTGGCCGGCATCGACGGCGTCAAACATGGCCTGCAAGTTCTGGTCGGCCTCCTTGTAGAAACCGGCAGCGGTGTCGGGATCCGTGGAAAGCAGTGCGTTCTTCTGAGCGCGGATGGCGTTGACTTCGGCGACATTGGCGGTCAGTGCCAGTTCCAGGCGGCGCATCGGGCCGTCGATCATCTTGCCGCTGGCGTCGTTCAAGGTGCCGAGGCTCATGCTTCCGTAGATGGCGATGCCGATCAGCAGCAACGTCATGATGCCGAAGGCAAGCCCCAGCTTGAGTTTAATAGTGAAACGCATGTGGTATCCCCTCTATGCGGTCAAAACGAATGGATAGAAACGCGTCCCATCGGCGGGACGTCGAGCTTGAAAGTGATGTGTCTGAAAAGGGGGAAAGCGACTACATTCACTTCCCGGCAGCCGGACATCTATCGATCGCAGCGCCAACGCCTACATGCGTTGGGGGATATTCCCGTCTCGGGCCGCCGGAGCAGCCCGAGGGATCAGTTTGAGGCGAAGGCGCATAAGCGCTTTCCCCGGGACAGCTAGCCTCTCCCAGGAGCGCTTATGCGCTCTCCCTGAAATCGTCGTCGCTGGCGTCCGGACCACCCATCGACATATCGAGAGCAAAGCCCTTGAGACGCTGCTGCTGAGCCGAAATCGTCTGGCCGCGGCCTTGGCTATGGGCCTGCGGGGCAGCCTTGCGGACAGCGGCCGGGGCCTTCACCTTGGCCGAAGCTTTTGGCTGCGCTTTGTGGGCGCCGGGCCGTGCACTGCCTGCCGTATCGACCTTGAAGAAGGCGATCGAGGTCTGCAGTTCCTCCGCCTGGGAAGCGAGTTCCTCGGAGGTTGCCGACATCTGCTCGGAAGCACCGGCATTCTGCTGCGTCACCTTGTCGAGTTGCTGGATCGCTTCATTGATCTGCGAGGCGCCGATATCCTGTTCGCGGCAGGCGGCACTGATCTCGGAGACCAGTTCCGCCGTCTTGCGAATGTCGGGCACCAGCCGGCCGAGCATGTCGCCCGCATCCTGGGCGGCCGTCACGGTATCGCTCGACATCGCGCTGATCTCGGCAGCAGCCGACTGGCTGCGTTCGGCAAGCTTGCGCACTTCCGAGGCGACGACCGCAAAACCCTTGCCGTGTTCGCCGGCGCGCGCCGCTTCGACGGCGGCGTTGAGGGCGAGAAGGTCGGTCTGGCGGGCGATTTCCTGGACGATACCGATCTTCTGGGCGATCGTGCGCATGGCGTCGACGGCGCGCGTCACCGCTTCACCGCTGGCTTCAGCATCCTTGGCCGACTGGCGGGCGATCTTCTCGGTCTGGGCCGCGTTGTCGGCGTTCTGCTTGATGTTGGCGGCCATCTCCTCCATCGAGGCGGAAGCCTCTTCGGCCGAAGCCGCCTGTTCCGTGGCGCCCTGCGACACCTGCTCCGAGCTTGCCGAAAGTTCCTGGCTGCCGGAAGAGACGTTTTCGGCGGCCGACAGTGCGTCGGCGACGACGCCGCGCAGGCGTTCGATCATCGTGTTGACGTTGCCCAGAAGTTCGCCGATTTCGTCATGGCTGGTGATATCGGCCATCTTTGTCAGATCGCCTTCCGACACTTCCCGAACCACGGTGTTGGCACGGCTGAGGCCCTTGCTGATCGTGCTGGCGATCCAGAAGGCGGTAAAGGCAGCAATCAGCAGGGCTACCGCGGCGACCGCAACCATCATTGTCCGTGTCGTCGTGTACTGCGCTTCGGCGCCGTCGTCAGCAGCCTTCATGCGCTGCTTTTCAAGTGCCAGGATCTCACTGAGCGTCGAGTCGATGTCGTTGGCAGCGGCCCGCGCCGTCGTGACGGAGATGGTATTTGCGCCTTCGGAATTGCCGGCCTTCACATATTCGCGGATCTGATCGTCGGCTCCATTGAAGGTTTTGGACAGTTCGGCGATGCGCGCCCAGCGCGCCTTGCCTTCTTCCGTTGCCAGCGCCAGCACCTGGCTGAAGGCGTCGGCGAATTCCTTGCGGGCCTGATTGCCCTTGGCGATTGCCCCGGCCGTCTCGTCTGCGCTGCGGGCGGTGAGCAGGTTCTTCTGCTGGCGGATCGCCTCGAGCTGAGCGATGTTGATCTGCTGCGCGAAATCCAGGCGGGCTGCCGGGCCGGCGAGAAGCTTATCGATCGTGTCGTTCAGCGATCCAAGGCTGAAGACACCGTAAGCGGCGGTGCCCACGAGCATTACAATGATGAAGGTGAACGCGGTCACCAGTTTCGTCTTGATTGTCAGTCGCATGGTCCCCAAACCCCTCGTTGAATTCATCCAGCGTCAATTAGCGGCTCCCGCCGCGTCGTGCCTCGATGAAAAAATCGCCTGCAGATTAGGAAGAATGATGAATTCTCCGCCCCTCTTCACCAGGCAGTTGATGTAGTCGGCGCGCCAGCGCATGCCGATGCTCGGCGGCGCCTCGCTCGCGGACTTTGCAAGTGTCGTCACCTCGTTCACCTTGTCGGTTCTGAGGCCGACGAGCGTCTGCTCGCCCTGCAGGTCGATCTCGATGACGATGATGCGGCTGTCGATTGTTGCCTCTGCTGCTTCCATCCCGAAGGCGAGACGCAGGTCGGCGAGCGGAATGACCTTGCCGCGGAAGTTGATGACGCTGGCGACGAAGGGCTGGCTGCCCGGCACCGCGGTCTCCGGAAGCAGGTCCAGGATTTCCTGGACGATGACCGCTTCCAGCGCGAAGGTTTCGCCATTGAGATCAAAGGTCAGGACCTCGACTTCCTCGGCATAGCTCCAGTGATTGTCGAATCGTTCGGCTGTTGCTGCTGTTGCACTCATCCTGCTACACGCAATTGCGCCTCCTGTTGCTGACCCGCGGCAACCAGGTGCCCGACGTCGAGAATGAGAGCGACGCTGCCGTCGCCGAGAATGGTGGCGCCCGAGAAGGTCGCAACGTTATTGTGCAATTTCGACATCGACTTGATGACCGTCTGGTGGTCGCCGATGATCTGGTCGACGACGAGGCCGACGCGCTCCGTGCCGGTCGAGATGACGACGACCTTCTGATGCACGTCGGGCTTGGTGCCGGTGCGGAAGAGGTCGCGCAGGCGCAGGAACGGCACCAGGCTGTCGCGCAGCGAGATGAAGCTGCGGCCGCGCGAGCGGAGATCTTCCTCGAGCGACAGTTCGAGGCATTCCTCGACCGCCGAGAGCGGGATGACGTAACGGCCGGAACCGACGCGCACCAGCAGGCCGTCGATGATGGCAAGCGTCAGCGGGATGCGCAGCGACACTTCCGAACCCTGTCCCGGCACGCTGACGATGTCGATCGCGCCGCGGAGCGCTTCGACCGTCTTCTTGACCACGTCCATGCCGACGCCGCGGCCGGACAGATTGGTGATCGCTGCTGCCGTCGAGAAGCCGGGGGCGAAGATCAGCTGCAGCAGCTCGGAGTCGGAAAGCGGCTGGCCGGGCTGGATAAGGCCGGAGGATTCGGCCTTGGCGCGAACCCGTTCACGATTGATGCCGCGGCCGTCGTCCTTGATCGAGATGATCACCTCGCCGCCGGCCTGGCGGGCCGAAAGCGTCACCGTCCCGGCTTCGGTCTTGCCGGAGGCAAGGCGATCGGCGGGCGTTTCGAGGCCATGATCGATCGAGTTGCGCACCAGATGCACCAGCGGATCGGCCAGACGCTCGATGACCGTCTTGTCGACTTCGGTGCTCTCGCCCTCCGTCACCAGCTCGATCACCTTGCCGGTCTCGCGGGCGAGATCGTGGACGAGGCGGCGGAAGCGGGAGAAGAGGGTGGCGACCGGCACCATGCGCAACACCATCATCGTGTCGCGCAATTCGCCGGAAAGGCGTTCGATTTCTTCCGAGACGGAGCGCAGCGCGATATCGGCACTGGCGCTGGCGAGCTGGCTGAGGCGCGATTGCGCGATGACGAGCTCGCCGACGCGGTCCATCAACTCATCGAGACGTTCTGCCGGAACGCGGACATTCTCGGCCGCCTTCGCCTGGCTGACGGCGGCGGGCACCTCGCGCTTGGCCGGAACCGCCTCGACAGGACGGAATTCCGGGACGGCGGCGGCCGATGTTGCAGCGACAGGGGCAGCTGCAGCCTTTTCCTCGACCGGAGCGGCGGTTGCCGCTGCCGTGCCGCTGATCTCCTCGACGCTGAGTTCCATATCGTCGAGCACGAAGATGAAGACGTCGTCGATCGCCGAACGGTCCTGCTCGCTGGTCAGCGTCACGTCCCAGGAAATATGGAGCTCCGTCGGAGCCAGTTCGTCGAGGGGCGGAATGGCCGAGGTATTGGCGTGCACGCTGCATTCGCCGAGATCGCGCAGCTCGTCCAGCAGGCCGAGCGGGTTGGTGCCGTTGGCCATCGAATTGGCGGGCAGGCTGAAGCGGATGCGCCAGCTGTTCTTCTTCTTCGCCGGCGCCTCGCGCCCGGCCGCAGTCGTAGGAACAGCGGCGGGCGCTGCTGCAGCCGCCGCTTGCTTGCCGCCGACGGCAGCCTGCAACTGCGCCAGAAGCTTATGCCCGGTATCGCCGTAGTCGGCGTCCGGCTGGTCGACGAGGGCACGCATATGGTCCTGGGCGGCGAGAACGGCGGCGACGAGTTCACTGGTCGCCGCGACCTCGCCCTTGCGGACGCGGTCGAAGGCTGTTTCGCAATGATGGGTGAAGGCGGCGAGCGCCTCGAAACCGAACATCGCGCCGGAACCCTTGAGCGTGTGGAGCCCGCGGAACACGGCGTCGACGAGATCCTTGTTGTCGAGCTGGTGGGTCAGGTCGAGAAGACCGGCCTCGATCGCTTCGAGGCATTCGGCAGCTTCCGTGCGGAATACGGCGACCGGATCGAGCGTACTCATCGTCCGAGAACCTTCTTCACGATCTTCACCAGACTTTCCGGGTCGAACGGCTTGGTCAGCCAGCCCGTCGCGCCGGCGGCCTTGGCGCGCGCCTTGAGGTCGGCGTCCGATTCCGTCGTCAGGAAGATGATCGGAACGCCGGCCTGCGCCGGCAGCTTGCGCAGTTCCTCGATCATCGTCAGCCCGTCCATCACAGGCATGTTCAGATCGGTCACGATCAGATCGAAGTTGCTGCCCTTGGCGGTCGCGAGGCCCTCTGCCCCATTGACCGCCTCGGTGACGCTATAGCCGGCATTGGTCAGCGTGACCTTGGTGGTCAGACGAATGCTGGCGGAATCGTCGACGGTCAGGATATTTGCACTCATAACGTCACCTCTTTATGCAACCAGAAATTTGCGTCTTCTTGATCGAAGGATTCGATGAAACCTGCGCGTTCAAGTACCTTCAAGACCGAGCCATTGGCCGGAGAAGAAAGCTTGAATGTCTTTCCCCTGGTCTTTGCTTGACGACGCGAGGATTCGATAAGTTGAATGAAACTCAGATCCGCTTCCGCACCTTCTGGAATGCTGACAATGATTGTATCACGGCTATGAAATTCATAATTAAACTTGGAATATAGTTCGGTCACGTTACGGATGCTGAGCACGTCTGGCAAATTTATAGATTCGTAATATTGTTTCTGAGTATCCAATGCAGCCTCCTGGGCCAGTAAATACTTGACGACCCTAAAAGGACTCTCACGGCAGCGTTAATGCGGGGTAAACAGCGGTTGTAGGAAACTGCCGTATAGCGCATTCCGCGACTCCCAATTCTCATCCGGGATAAGTTGTATTTTTTTCTCAAAATTTAGAAATAAATAAAATAAAAACAATATGTTGAATCATCAAGGCGAGCGTTGGGCTTTCACCGACACGCCATCAACATCTTTCGTTAATCACAACGCTGGCGAGTCCGGCGCGTTTACCGGACGTTTCCATCCTGCCCGTAAAAATAGAGTCGAATTGCCTGGATTTTAAGAAAAGGTATAAAAGTGGCACACGCTCTGGTATCGCCGAACGCTGCAGCCTACACATCAGGACGGGACATCAGCCAGACCCTGGAATCCGCCCGCGGCCAGGTCGAGGAACGTTTCCTCGAAGGCGGCACCGTGCTGCTGTCGGTGATGGATGTCCTCAACCGCTTGCTGAACTCGCTCGAGAGTGTCACCACGACGCTCGACAACAAGGAGGCGAGCGACACCAGCGCCGATCTCCGCGCCACGGTCGAGAGCCTGACGGCGCTGCCGGTCACCGAGGAAAACCGCCAGCAGGCGCTCGTCTCGCTGGCGCATACCGGCAGGGAGCTGCGCAAGCACGTCTCCGACATGCAGGAAACGATGCGTTATCTCAGAACCTTCGCCGTGACCGTGAAGATCACCGGTGCCGGCCTTGCCGAATTCGCCGGCTTCGCCCAGGAGATCCTGGAGCGCATCTATTCCGGCACCGATGAGGTCAACCGTTTCGCCACGCATCTCGACAGTCTCGATAAGGAGGTCAAGCTCGCCACCTCCTTTGGCGCCAGCGTTTCCAAGGGTTATGCCGATACCGTTCCGGCCGTCGCCGGAGCCCTGCGCGATGATGCCGCCAAGATCGCCCAACATCGCAAGGATCTCGGCGTCATCGCCCGCGAGGTCGGCGCGATTGCGCGCGCCGTCCAAAGCAAGGTCGCCTCGACGCTATCTGCCCTGCAGATCGGCGATATCACCCGCCAGCGTATCGAGCATGTACAGGCCACCTTTTCGCTGCTTGAGGATTTCTTTGCCGGCGAGGATGGCGCCAGACTCGACGCCGGCGCCCGTCAGCGCCTCCAGAACGTCATTCACCATCTGACCGCAGCGCAGATGAGCGACATGTGCGCAAATTTCCAGCGGGATTCTGAGAACGTCGTCAAGACGATCGCGAGTTTCGACCACGACATGCGAGAGATCCTCAAGCTGCGCGATCAGATGAGCGGTCAAAGCGACGAGGCCGGCGGCAACTTCATGCGCGCGCTGGAATCCAGCGTTTCAGCCGCCCACGAAATCGTCAAACAGGTCGACACCGCAAGCCGCCAGGCCGATCAGGTGAGCCAGTCGACGATCGGCACGGCCGCCAAGCTCTCCGAAGCGATCGGCAACATCCGCGCCGTCAAGACCGACATTCACTATATGGCTTTGAATACCAACCTGCGCTGCAGCCGCCTCGGCGAGGAAGGCAAGTCGATCAACGTCGTCACCGCCGAGCTGCGCATCTTCGCCGGCAAGCTCGACGATTCCGCTGACGCCATCGTCACCGGTCTGCCGGCGCTCGAAGCCGCGGCCGGGCGCGTCGCCCCCGCCACGGATGCCGGAGCCGGCGGCCTGGGGGAAAGCCTGACGTCGGCCGTGGTCAACATCCGCACTGCAGCCAACGTGATGGAAAACGAGTTGAAGGTGCTCGCCGAGAACGGTCGCGAGGTCGCCACCAAGATCAGCCTCCTGATCGGCAAACTCGATTTCCAGCATGATCTCGGCGAAGTCCTTGCCGGCTGCGCCGATCTGCTCGAAGGCGTCGCCGGCACCGATATCGCCGATATCTCCGATCTCACCGAGACGATCGCGCCGCTCGACCGCAAGATCTTCAAGCACTACACGATGGTCCAGGAACGCAACATTCATCGCGGCATCATTCCGGCGAGCGAGGACAGCGCGCCCGCTCCCGCCGAGACCGCCAAAGCCGAAAACGACGAGGATCTTTTCGCCGACGCGCTTTTCTAAGTTAGGATAGGGTCGCTATCGCCGCCGGAACTTGTTGGCGGCTTCGATCGCCGCCTTCTGCTGGTCGTCCTCAATGCCGAGATAGAAATCCTCGAGCGACGGATCGGCAAGCCCGGCACGCCGAGACAGCACGTACCACTTCGCCGCTTCGATCGGATTGGGCGGCGTGCCGATGGCGTTGATGTAGAGATGAGCGAGCTTGTTCTGCGCGGCGACATTACCGCCATTGGCGGCAAGTTTCAGCCATTCGAAACCCTTGACGTAATCCTTCGGCCCACCGACGCCGTTGACCAGCCAGATGCCGAGATCGAGCTGGGCGGTGTCGAAGCCGGCGCGCGCCGCACGTGCCATCCATTCGCGCGCGAGCTGCTTCTTTTCCTCAGGCAGGTCCTTCAGCGTCGCATAGATCTGCGCCACGGCATATTGCGAATCGGCAATTCCCTGCTCGGCCGATTTCTCGTAGAACGGCAGCGCAAGCTTCAGTCCCTTCTCGCCGGGATTGTCGGCGATGAGAAGCTGCGCCCAGTTGAATTCCGCCGAAGGATTGCCGCCCTCGGCCGCCTTGCGCATGTAGTCGTCGGCCTTGACCTTGTCACGCGGCACGCCCTCACCTTCCATCAGGATCAACGCATATTTGAACATCGCCGCCGCATCGCCGCCTTCGGCCGCCTTGCCGTACCAGAAGGCAGCATTCTTCACGTCCTTCTTGACGCCGAGACCCTGCGAGAGGATTTCGCCGATCAGCGTCTGCGCCGCCGGATCGCCGAGCTGGGCGCGCGGCAGCGCCTTGTCCATTGCCGTCAGATAATAACCGCGCTGGAAGGCGCCGTAGGCTTCGTCGATCGGCCCCTTATAATCCTTCTCCGGCGGCAGATCCGGCAGCTTCGCGCCCATGCGGTCGAACACACCGACGCCATCGGAGGGCCCCACGTCCGGGCCGGAGGGCCGGTCGGTGCGGAAAGTCGAAGCCGGCGCCGTGCCCGGCTGGCTGATGACGCTGTCCGGCGCCTGCGCCAAGGCGACATTCGGCCCGGCCGCAACGAGGGCGGCCGTGCTGGCAAGGATATATTTCAAAAGGCGGGCGGGCGGGATCGGCATGAGCGCGATTTCAATCCTCAAACCGTGGCGCTTTTTCGTCAAGCAACGCATTGATTTCGGCGACGACTGACGGCGCCCGGGCGGGCTCGCCGAAGACCGCCAGCCGCAGCGCCACGAACTCCGCTCCAGTTTCGGCGACGGCGAGCGCCGAGGCCGGATCAGTGCCGCCCATGACGATGCAGGGGATCTCGATCATCGAGGCCCACCATTCGCCGAGCGCAAGGTTCTTCGGATGCGCCTCCGGCTTGATATCGCCGTCGAGCTTGCCGAAGAAGATATAGTCCGGCCTGACTTCGCCGATCTCCAGCGCATGGTGCCGGTCGGCCGCGTTGCCACCGCCGACGATCAGCTTCGGCGCATGTTTGTCGATCGCTTCCGAAAGCGCCCCGGCATTGCTGGAAAGGTGCAGACCATCGGCCTTTGCCCGGCCTGCGACACGGCTGTCACCTGCAATCAACGCGGCTGCTCCAGCATTCTGGATCAGCGGCACCAGCTTTTCGGCATGTTTCTGGAAGGTGCCGTCGTCGAGCCCGTATTGCGGCACGATCACCGAGGCGACATCGCCGCCCTTCAGCGCATCGGCGACGATCTTTGCCTGTTCGTCGGCATCGGCGATATCAGGCACGATGAGCACAAGGCGGCAGCGATTTTCCGGTTCGGTCATGAGGTCTTTCCGTTTCCGGCGAATTCCCCTTCGAAATGAGAGATCCGCACTCGTTTTGTGTGAGTAGTTCCGTTAGACGAGGCTTGCAAGAGGAGGACGTCGAAAGCATGCCGCAGGATTTGTCATTCTACTACGCCGCCGTGCCCGCCGTTCTGCTGGTGGGCCTCGCAAAGGGTGGCATGGGCGACGCTTTGTCGCTGATCGGCCTGCCCTTCCTCGCCCTCGTCGTCTCACCGGTCGAGGCGGCGGCCATCCTGCTGCCGATCCTGGTCTTCATGGACATGATCTCGCTCGTCATCTGGCGCAAACATGGCGACTGGGCGACGTTGAAGATCATGCTGCCTGGCGCCATCTTCGGCATCGCGCTGGGCTGGGCGACCTCGGCCCTGGTTCCGGGCAACATGCTGCGCATCGTCATCGGCGCGGTGACCATCCTCTTTTGCCTGCGCTATTTCTGGAACAATTTCGGCCCGGGCGCCGGCAAGGTGATCCCACCGCGCGGCCAGCGGCCGGTGGCCGCCAGCCTCTGGGGGACATTTTCCGGTTACGGCAGCTTCGTC
Organism: Rhizobium beringeri; assembly: GCF_004306515.1. Lineage (NCBI taxonomy): Bacteria > Pseudomonadati > Pseudomonadota > Alphaproteobacteria > Hyphomicrobiales > Rhizobiaceae > Rhizobium > Rhizobium beringeri. The sequence goes on from NZ_SILG01000001.1 coordinate 3,593,348, forward strand.
GCCCATGCCGGCGGTGCGCCCTTTCAGATCTATGCCCTACCGCTCAAATTGCAGCCACGCGAATATACCGGCACCAGCGTGCGCTTCTTCGCGATCCTCAACGCCATCAAGCTGATCCCCTATTTCGCGCTCGGCCAGCTCGACACCCAGAACCTTGCGACCTCCGCGACGCTTCTGCCCTTTGCCCCGCTCGCCACCATCGCCGGCGCCTGGTGCGTGCGCCGCATGAGGCCACAGATCTTCTATCCTTTCATGTATGCGATGGCGCTGATCGCCGCCTTTCTGATCGTGCGCGAGGGCCTTGGCTGGTAGAAACCACGGCACGCTGCAATGCACAATTTCCTTGCTGGCGCGGCCGGTTTGACGTAGCGTTCCCGCCATGTCGAACACGGACCCTTTCTCTGCGATTGCCGATCCGAACCGGCGGTTTCTGCTGGAGGAATTGCGTCGCGCGCCACGGACGGTCAATGAGCTCGCCGAAGGCCTGCCGATCAGCCGCCCTGCTGTTTCGCAGCATCTGAAGGCGCTACTCGACAGCAATCTCGTCTCCGTGACCTCGGAAGGCACCAAACGTATCTATACGGTCAACAACCGCGGCTTCGACAAGCTCAATTTGTGGCTGGATCAGTTCTGGGCCTGATGCATGTTCCCATGAGATCTGGGGACATGATGCGAATCATAAGAACGCGATGTGAGACGTGGCGGACCCAAAAGCGCCAGCCACGATGCCGGATGCATCGGACTGGCGCAAATCTGGTGTCAAATCACCGGTTCTTGCTAATTTTTGGCGGAATGGATGGATTTACCTTGTTGCGCAAGATGATCGCCCGGCGACCCTTGGGAAGATTAGTGGACGGATGACTTAAGACGCTGAATCTCGTCCTTGATGCGCAGCTTGCGGCGCTTGCATTCGGCAAGTTCCGTATCGGAAATAGAGGGAGATGTTCTGAGCGCGTGCAACTCCTCCTCGAGAGCAACATGCTTTTTCTGGAGTGACTCAAGATGAGCTTGAACAGTCATATGACCCTTCCTTCCTCTTTACCCTCCCCGGCCATCATCGTCGGGGATCAAGGTGTCAACGGCCGGACTGTGACATATTTTTGAAGGCTTGTCGAAGGCCAAAAGATGGAGACTGGATGGCAATTTCATGATCAAGACTAACTAGCCGTTACCTGTATTTGGTGATAGGAGCTTGCGGAAATCATCGGCAGATCGGACAAGGTCCAGGGACGGTAACGGGGAATGCATATGGCCGATCAGGAACAGGCGGAAATCAGGCTCACTGTGGCGCGTCTGCGTCAGGAGCACGAGGATTTCGACGCCGCGATCAACGCCATGATCCAGACCGGATGCGATGCTCTGCGGATCCAGCGTATGAAAAAGAAAAAGCTCGTCATCAAGGACAGGCTCTCCAAGCTGGAAGATCAGATCATCCCTGACATCATCGCCTGAGAGGGAATAGCAGCAACGATGACAGACAGACCACCCGTCGCCATCATCATGGGCAGCCAGTCCGACTGGGAGACCATGAAAAACGCCGCCGACACGTTGGAGGCGCTAGAAATCCCTTATGATGCGCGCATCATTTCGGCGCACCGCACAGTGGACCGGTTGGTCAATTTCGCCAAGGGCGCACGCGCGGAGGGCTTCAAGGTCATCATCGCCGGCGCCGGCGGCGCTGCCCACCTGCCGGGCATGACCGCCGCGATGACACCGCTGCCGGTTTTCGGCGTGCCGGTCCAGTCGAAAGCCCTGTCCGGCCAGGACAGCCTCCTTTCCATCGTGCAGATGCCGGCCGGTATACCTGTGGGCACGCTCGCCATCGGCAAGGCCGGCGCGGTCAACGCCGCCCTTCTCGCCGCCGCCGTGCTCGCCCTTTCCGACGAAGAAATTGCCGACCGGCTCGACGAATGGCGCGAGCGCCAGAGTGCTGCCGTCGCCGAATACCCGATGGACGACCTATGACGGCAAGAACGATCGGCATTATCGGCGGCGGCCAGCTCGGCCGCATGCTGGCGATTGCCGCCGCCCGGTTGAATTTTCGCACGGTCATCCTCGAGCCGCAGGCGGACTGCCCGGCCGCCCAGCTCGCCAACCGGCAGATTACCGCCGCCTACGACGATCCGGCGGCACTGGCTGAACTCGCCGATATCTGCGATGTCGTTACCTACGAATTCGAAAACGTGCCCGTCACAGCCGCCGAAAGGCTCTCGGCGAGCGTATCGGTCTATCCGCCACCGAAGGCGCTGGAAGCCGCCCAGGACCGCCTTGTCGAAAAGCATTTTCTCAATGACTGCGGCATATCAACCGCCCGCTTCCACGCGATCGACAGCCAGGCCGATCTCGAGACGGCACTGAAGGATTTCGGCGGCCAGGGCGTGCTGAAGACCCGCCGTCTCGGTTATGACGGCAAGGGCCAGAAGGTTTTCCGCTCGGCCAGCGACAGCCCGGATGGCGCCTATGCCGCGCTCGGCGGCGTGCCGCTCATCCTCGAAAGTTTCGTCGCTTTCGAGCGCGAGGTCTCGATCATCGCCGCGCGCGCCACCGACGGGACGGTCGTCTGCTTCGATCCCGCCGAGAATGTGCACCGCAACGGTATCCTCCACACCTCGACGGTTCCCGCCGCGATCTCTGTAGCGACGGCGGACGCCGCGCGCCAATCGGCCGAAAAGATCCTTGCCGCGTTGAACTATGTCGGCGTCATCGGCATCGAATTCTTCGTGCTTGCCGATGGCGGCCTGATCGCCAACGAGATGGCGCCGCGTGTGCACAACTCCGGTCACTGGACGGAAGCCGCCTGCGTCGTCAGCCAGTTCGAGCAGCATATCCGGGCCGTCGCCGGCCTGCCGCTCGGCAGTGCCGAGCGCCATTCCGACTGCATCCTGCAGAACCTGATCGGCGACGATATCCTTGCCGTTCCCGACTGGTTGCGGCGCCCCGACACGCTGGTTCATCTCTATGGCAAGACCGAGTGGCGCCCCGGCCGCAAGATGGGTCATGTCACCACCTTGACGCCGAAATCGCTGGTTTTGGCCTGAGAAAACACCCTTGTGCCTTTGGAAAAACACCTTCATGTGGTTGACACGGAAAAGGTGACGAGTTATCTGCTCCCCACCTAAACAGCGCGCCCGATGGCGCGCTTTTGATTGTTAAAGATACGGGCGAATGTGAATTCCCCCATAGAGATCGCGGATCAGAAAAATGAAGATCAAGAATTCGCTCAAGTCGCTCAAGGCTCGTCACCGTGACAACCGTCTGGTTCGCCGCAAGGGCCGCATCTACATCATCAACAAGCTGAACCCGCGCTTCAAGGCTCGTCAGGGCTGATTTCGCGCGGCCGGATCGCCTTGCCGCGTGAGCTTGCGCCGGCAGATATATCCGGTGGGTCGCTGCGGCGATCACGTCAAATTTGTTTGATCTTCGGCGTTGGCGGGCTAATATGTCCGCCATGCGCTTTTTTGCTTTGACGTCAGCGGCACTGCCGCTCGCCCTCATCCTGCTCACCTCCCCCTTTTCGGCCGCCGCCGCGGAAAACCCGGCTGCCGCCACGAAAAAGGATGTCATCGTCGAGCAGACGGATGTCAACGGTTCGCCCAAGCAGCACCTCGACCAGCTCTTCAGCCAGTTGAAGCGTGAACGCGACCCCGACAAGGCCAGTGGCATCGCCAATGAAATCCGCATGGAATGGAACGATTCTGGCAGTGCCACCGTCAATCTGCTGATGCAGTGGGCCGACAAGGCGATCGAGGAAAAGCGCAATCCCGCTGCCCTCGATTTCCTCGATGAGGCGATCGCGCTGAAACCCGATTATGCCGAAAGCTGGAACCGCCGCGCCACGCTGAATTTCGTCATGGGCAATTACCGCAAGTCGATGTCCGACATTGAACGTGTGCTCGATCTCGAGCCGCGCCATTTCGGCGCGCTCTCCGGCATGGCAGCGATCCTCAGCAATTCCGGCAACGACCAGCTGACCTTGAAGGCTTGGGAGCGTTTCCTCGATGTCTATCCCGCCGAACGCACCGCGCAGGAACAGGTCAACATGCTTGCAGAAAAACTCGCCGGCAATCGCACCTGATTCCCGGGCTAATATCTTGACGTCGGATCGTGCCGCGCAATTTAAAGCATGGAATCCAGAGGGAACGATGTAGCGGTTTGTCCGCCCGCAGGTCATCCCGCAATTGTCGTTCGTTGAGATCATGCTTGCAGAAGTTTCCGCTCTTCTCGCCCCGCTCGCCGCCGCCATCGGTTACTCATCCTATAAGGCGCGGCAATTCGAACAGGCTTATCCGAATATCGGCGAACTGACGGATGTCGGCGGCTACCGCATGAATGCCGTCCACATCGAGCGTCCCGAAAATGCGGATCTTCCGGCATTGGTCTTCATTCACGGCGCCAGCGGCAACCTGCTCGATCAGGTCGTCGCCTTCCGCGCCGCACTCGAAGGCCGGGCAGAAATGCTGTTCGTCGATCGTCCCGGCCATGGTTATTCCGAGCGCGGCGGCCCCGAGAACGCCGTCCCCTCCGGCCAGGCCGATGCGATCGCCAGGCTGATGGAAAAGCGCGGTATCGAAAAGGCGATCATCGTCGGCCATTCCTTCGGCGGCGCGATCACCGCCGCCTTCGGCCTGCGCCATCCTGACAAGACCGCCGGTCTGCTCTTCCTCGCGCCGGCCACCCATCCCTGGCCGGGCGGCATCGACTGGTATTATCATGTCGCGACCGTGCCGGTCCTCGGCTGGCTCTTCAACCATGCGATCGTCGTGCCGCTCGGGCTGAGCCGGCTGGAGCGCGGCACGCTGAACGTCTTCCGTCCCAATCCGCGCCCGGCCGATTACATTGAAAAAACCGGTCCGTCGCTCGTATTGCGCCCCAGCGCCTTCCAAAACAACGCCGCCGATTTCAAACGTCTGCTCGCCTATGTGAGGGAGCAGTCGCTGCTCTATTCGCAGATCACCGCTCCGACCGTCATCATAACAGGCGACAGCGACGAGATCGTCTGGGAACACTTGCACTCGCGCGGCCTTGCCCGCGATATATCAGGCTCAGAACTCATCACCGTCAGCGGCGTCGGCCACAAGCCGGATTATCTCGCGACCGACGTCGCCATCGCCGCCATGGAGAAGATTGCCGGCAAGCCGCGCGACCTGCAAGCGATCGCCCGCAGGGCCGAAGAGAGGCTTGCCGCCTCTTCACGCGATCAGACGGTCGGAACCGTACCGCCGTCGATCGTATATTCGGCGCCGTGAATGAAGGCCGCACGCGGCGACGCCAGAAAAGCAACAAGTTCGGCCACGCCGTCGGGGCGCCCCGGCTTGCCGAGCGGAATGCCGCCGAGCGAATCCATCAACATTTGCCGGCCGCCCTCCTCATCTGTGCCCGCCTCGTCGGCGATGCGCTGGATCAACGCCGTGGCTGCCTTCGTTTCGATAAAGCCCGGTGCGATAGTATTTACTCTGACGCCCTTCGGTCCAACCTCCTTCGATAGCCCCTTGCTGTAATTCGAAAGCGCCGCTTTCGCCGCCGCATAGGCAAGTGTCGCCTCGTAGAGCGGCAGCCGCCTCTGGATCGACGATACATGGATGATGACGCCATGGCCGCGCTCGATCATGCCGGGCAGAAAGGCCCGGTCGAGTCGCACCGGCGTCAGCAGGTTGGCGGCGATATCCGCCTGCCAATGTTCGTCGGCAAGGGCTGCAAAGCCACCGCTCGGCGCCGACGATCCGCCGACATTATTGATAAGGATATCAAGCCCGCCGAATGCCTCGAACACCCGTTGGACGAGGGTCTTAACGCCGGCAGTGGTGCTGATGTCGGCTTGCACGAACAGATCAGGCGCCTGACCCTCCGGCAGCGACGAACGCGCCGTCGTCGCGACCTGGCCGCCGGCCGCCGAAAGGCGAGCAACGATCGCCTCGCCCATGCCCTTGGTGCCGCCGGTGACGAGAATGCGCTTGCCGGAAAATTCGTTCGGCTCGAAGGGGAATCCTGGAGCGATCGTCATGCGCCGATCTCCAGATGAATGATGGACTGGTCGTCGAGCGTGAAGTGATAATGAAGCGTTGCCGGGCTGCCTGGAAAATTGCCAGCCACGAGAGCGGAGACGATCGGCTGAGTCTCCGTCCCGGCCAGACCGGTAACCTCGACAGTCACGCCGTATTTGCGCGTCGTCTTTTCCATCCAGCCGCGGATCGCCGCATGGCCGTGCATGTCCTCGCCCTCGTCGCGCACATCTGCGTCCTCGCCAAAGGTCGAAAGCATGCCATTTATGTCCTTGCGGTTCTTCGCAGCGAAATAGGTCGCCAGCGGTTTCGGGAGTTCTATAGTCATGAAAGATCCTCTCTTCTTGCCTTGGAAAGAGGATGGCGATAGGCTTACGAAATAACAAGAACCTACAAAAAAGTGCGGTACTTACCAAAAAGTAAGGTAGTCGGATGACACCCTATTCCGCCGCGACCGGCGTCGAAAACGTGCTGAAAATTCTGGAGGGACGCTGGAAGCTGATCATTCTCTTCCACCTCTTCGGCGGCAAGACCCTGCGCTTCTCCGATCTAGAACGGGCCATTCCGGCGATTTCGCAGAAGATGCTGATCCAGCAGCTCCGGCAGATGGAGGCGGACGGCATCATCCGCCGTATCGTTCATCATCAGGTGCCGCCCAAAGTCGAATATTGTCTGACCGATTGGGGCCAGGCGCTCTGCCCGGCGCTCGATGCGCTGCTGAAATGGGCGGCACTTAAGGACCGTGATCTCTCCGGCATGGAATTTCCCGCCGACGAAACCATCGGCGGGACCGTTTGAACCCTGTTCCAAATTAAATAGTTAGAGCGTGATGTTGTCCGAAGACGGCTCGCACTTTTCGGCATCATGCGCTAGGCGCTGAGACGCACACCGCCGTCGCAGGTGATGACATGGCCGCTCATGAAGCCGTTTCCGATCAGGAAGGCAATCGCCTCCGCAATATCCTCCGGCCTGCCGACACGGCCGACCGGCGTGCGGCCGGCGAAATCCGCAAAGACGCTGCTGCGCTGCTCGGGCGGCAGGAAACTCCACCACGGCGTATCGACGACCCCAGGTGAAACGCCGTTGACACGCAGCGGCTTCAACTCGGCGGCAAGCACCGGCACCATCGCCTCGATGCCGGCATTGACGGCCGCAAGTCCAGCCGTGCCAGGCATCGCCGCCTGCGCGCTGACCGCCGAAACGAAGGTGATGCTGCCGCCCGGCTGCAGCAGCGGCAGTGCCGCCTGGGCTGCCGCGGCATGCGGGATGAGCTTGGTCTGAAACCCGGCAAGCAGATCCGCCATGTCGAGCGTCGCGAAGGGTCCGGCGCCGTGACCGCTGCCCATCGCCAGCACGAGATGACCGAATGCGCCGATCCCGGCAAAAGCCTCCCCGAGGCCGGAAAGCTCCGCCGCATCGAGCACGAGGCTGCGGAGCTCGCCGTCGAGCGATGCCGTCGCCGCGGCAAGCTTTTCGCTGTCGCGGCCCGCAATGGTGACCGTATATCCCTGTTCCAAAAGTAATTTCGCCGTGGCAAGGCCGATGCCGGAAGAACCGCCGATGACGACCACATGCTGCAAAGACATGATGCTGCTCCTAGAATTGATCGAGCCGCAGGCGCTTCAACAACCTGCGACGCCGGCATCATGCGCGGCCCGGAAACGGCAAACAGTTCCGGTTTTATCCTGGTATCAATACTGATATGATCCCCGCCATGGACCAGAGATCCGACACATTCGAAGCCCGCCGCCGTGAATTGGCAGCCTTCCTGCGCTCCCGTCGCGAGCGGCTGACGCCCTCCGAGGTTGGCCTGCCGGAGGGGTTTCGCCGGCGCACGCCGGGTCTTCGCCGCGAGGAGCTCGCCATGCTCGCCGGCGTCGGCACCACCTGGTACACCTGGCTGGAACAGGGCCGTGACATCAGGCCCTCCATACAGGTGCTCAACGCCCTTGCCGATGCGCTGCGCCTCGACGAGGCCGAACGCCGGCATCTCTTCACCCTCAACAATCGCCATGCGCCGCAGGCAGTCTCGTCCGCACCCGAATGCGTCGACGAGCCGCTGCAACGCATGCTCGCCAACCTGACCCACCAACCGGCCTATGTGCTTGGCCGCCGGTGGGACGTGCTCGCCTGGAACCGTGCCGCCGAGGTGCTGTTCGGCGGTTACGACACGCTCGACCGCGACGAGCGCAATACCATGCATCGCCTCTTTGCCGACCCCGCGCATCGCAAGCTGCTCGTCGACTGGGAGGCGGTTGCCCGCGTCTCGCTGGCGATGTTTCGCGCCGACAGCGCGCGTTATGCCGGCGATCCGGATTTCGAGCGGCTGATCGCGCTGCTGAAACAGGCAAGCGCTGAATTTCGTGACTGGTGGCAGCGCCACGAGGTCGTCAATCCGCTGTCCGGCATCAAGCGCATCGACCATCCCGTCAAGGGCCGCATGTCCTTCGAACATACCGGCCTGACACTGACCAGTCGGCCGGAGATGAAGCTCATCGTCTATACGCCGCTCGATGACGACGACACCAACCGGAAACTCGCCGAACTCCTCACGCTTTAGGTTCTGTTTTTACGCATATCGTCGTCGCAAAACCGCTGCACACTTTTGCGCGACATGTTTTAAAGCCACCCCCCTGCATTGCCTCAGGCTGTCGCAGTCCCATATGTTTTTTCATCATTGTCCATAGGAGGGGAAATCATGGGCCGCCTGTATATCGGGACGATCTCCGTCATATCAGCATTGTCGCTGAGTTTTACCTCGGCTTTCGCCGCCTCGCCTGCGCCCGTCGAAGCCGAGCACGGCATGGTCGTCACCGCCCAGCATCTGGCGACCGATGTCGGCGTCGAGGTACTGAAAAGCGGCGGCAATGCCGTCGATGCAGCGGTCGCCGTCGGTTATGCATTGGCAGTCGTCTATCCCTCGGCCGGCAATCTCGGCGGCGGCGGCTTCATGACCATCCGCTTGAAGGACGGTACCAAGACCTTCCTCGATTTTCGCGAACGCGCACCGCTTGCCGCAGCGAAGACCATGTATCTCGATGCCAAGGGCGATATCGTGCCACGCGCCAGCCTCGACGGGTATCTCGCCGTCGGCGTGCCGGGCTCCGTCATGGGCTTCGAGACCGCGCGCGAGAAATACGGCACCAAATCGCGCCAGGATCTGATCGCGCCGGCACTTCGCTTCGCTAAAGAGGGTTTCACGCTGGAACAGGGCGACGCCGCAAGTTTTGCCAGCAATGCCAAGCGCCTCGCCAAGGATGAGGCGGCGGCAAAGATATTCCTTAAACCGGACGGCAAACCCTATGCATCCGGCGAAAAACTCCAGCAGCCAGACCTTGCTTCGGTCCTGGCAGACATCTCCGAAAAAGGCCCCGACGCCTTCTACAAGGCCGCGCCCGCTGAGGCGATCGTCAAGGCGAGCCAGGCCAAAGGCGGTATCCTTGCCAAAGAGGACTTCGAGCAATATGCCGTGCGCGAATTGAAGCCGATCGAGTGCAATTACCGCGGCTACGACATCATCTCCTCGCCGCCGCCTTCCTCCGGCGGCGTGATCATCTGCGAGATCCTCAACGTTCTCGAAGGCTATCCGCTCTCCTATCTCGGCTATAACTCGGCCGAAACCGTGCACATTATGGTCGAGGCGATGCGCTACGCCTATGTCGACCGCAACGCAGCACTCGGCGATCCCGATTTTGTCGAGAACCCGGTCGCCAAGCTTCTCGACAAGAAATATGCCTTGGAGACTGCCGCCAAGATCGACCCCTACAAGGCCGGCACCTCGACGAACCTGAAACCGCTCGGCGGCAAGGAAAGCACCGAGACGACGCATTATTCGATCATCGACGACGAGGGCAATGCGGTTGCCGTCACCTATACGCTGAACGGCTCCTTCGGCGCCGGCGTCGTGGCACCCAGCACGGGCGTCCTGCTCAACAACGAGATGGACGATTTCACCTCCAAGCCCGGCGTGCCGAACCTCTACGGACTGGTGCAGGGCGAAGCCAATGCCATCGCGCCGAAGAAGACGCCGCTCTCCTCGATGAGCCCGACCATCGTCACCCGGGACGGCAAGCCCTTCATGGTGATCGGCAGCCCCGGCGGCTCGCGCATCATCACCATCACGTTGGAAGCGATCCTTAACGTCGTCGATTTCGGCATGGATATCAGTCAGGCGGTCAACGCCCCGCGTCTCCACCACCAATGGCAGCCCGACAAGGTCTTTCTCGAACCCTATGCGCTTTCGCCCGATACCGAAAAGACGCTTGCCGCCATGGGCTACAGTTTCGATGGCGGCAATGACGCGCCGCAATGGGGCCAGGCCGCCGGCATCCTCGTCGGCGGCAAAAGCCTTGCTGCCATCGCAAAAGGCGGCGGCGCCCGCTACAACGGCGCCATGGATAGCCGCGCAGCGGAAGGGTCGGCAAGCGGCTACTGACGCTTCGGGGATCGCCTGATCAAACAGTCGGCGGAAGCGCAACGCGGCTCGAGAAGCAGCGGTGGCACCATTCATGTCACGGTGACAAAGTCGCCGTTCACAATTGGCTTGCCGCGCCCTATGCATGGGCGAACCCGCAAGCAGAAAGATTCCCCAATGGCCAGCATTGAAATGATTGTCGCAGCTCGCGCCCGTCTGCGCGGTCATGCAAGGCGCACGCCGCTTCTCTCCTCCCCTTTCCTCGATGAGATCGCCGGCCGGCGTCTGTTCGTGAAAGCGGAATGCCTGCAGCATTCCGGCTCGTTCAAGTTTCGCGGCGGCTGGTCGGCCGTCTCCGGCCTCGATGCTGCGGTACGCTCGAAAGGCGTCATCGCCTTCTCCTCCGGCAACCACGCCCAAGGCGTTGCGCTTGCGGCCAAGCTGCACAATATCCCTTCCGTCATCATCATGCCGAGCGATGCGCCGAAGCTGAAGATCGCCAACACCCGCGCCTTCGGCGCTGAAGTGGTGCTCTACGACCGCGTCAACGAGGATCGCGACGAGATCGGCGCGAGGCTTTCGGCCGAGCGCGGCCTGACGCTGATCAAGCCCTTCGACGAACCGCTTGTCATCGCCGGTCAGGGCACGACCGGTCTCGAAATCTCCGAGCAGGCTGGGGAGGAAGGCGTGACATCAGCCGAAGTCCTCGTTCCCTGCGGCGGAGGCGGGTTGACCTCCGGCATCGCGCTCGCCCTTGAAGCCAGCGCTCCCGGCTTTCGTGTCCGCCCCTGCGAGCCCAAGGATTTCGACGACACCACCCGCTCGCTTGCCTCCGGCAAGATCGAACGCAACGCGGCGGTATCGGGCTCGATCTGCGATGCGATCGTCACGCCGCAGCCCGGCAACATCACCTTCCCGATCCTCAAGCGCCTCGCCGGCGCCGGCATCGTCGTCACCGACGAGGAGGCGCTACGCGCCATGGCGCTGGCCTTCACGCGGTTGAAGATCGTCGTCGAGCCCGGAGGCGCGGTGGCACTTGCCGCCGCCCTCTTCCATGGCGATGCTCTGGAAAGCGACACGGTCATCGCCGTCACCTCGGGCGGCAATGTCGATTCCGATATCTTCGCCATGGCTCTGGAACGGTTCGGCTGAATATCGTGCAAGTGAACGCCATCGACCATCCGCAGCAGAGCCGCGGATGGTTTCTATCTGTGATCGTTATGCGATCTCGTAGCGTTTCGCCGGCGCGGTGCGAGATAGGTTCGGCATCAGTGCCTGGCGCGCGTGCTCGTAAGCGGCAAGCTGGCCGGCATCTTCGAGCGACGGGATCGTCGCGAACTCGCCCTGCTCGAGGCCTGCAAGCGACGCATCGACCATGTTTTCCGCCGACATCACGATCTCATTCGGCAGATGCTCGACCGGCGTGCCGGCGATGTCCCAGAATTCCGTCGCAGTGGCGCCAGGCAGCACGGCCTGGATGCGGATGTTCTTCTCCGCCAGCTCATGCTTCAGCGACTGGCTGAAGGCGAGCACGAAGGCTTTCGTACCGCCATAGACGCCGTTCAGGAGCTCCGGCGCGATCGCGACAATGGACGCAATATTGATTATCGTGCCGCCGCCACGCGTGACGAAGCCGGGAACTGCGGCATAGGTCAGCCGCATCAGTGCTGTGACGTTGAGCTCGATCATCTCCTGCATCTTGTCGACATCGGCCGCAAGCAGCGGTGCCGTTCCGCCGACGCCGGCATTGTTGACGAGAAGCGTGATGCTCCGGTCTTCCTTCAGCACGCCTTCGATGCGGGCAAGATCGGCCTTGTCGCCGAGGTCGGCCGCCACAGTCTCGACCGTTCGGCCGGTCTCATCAGTCAGCCGGCTTGCCAGTGCCTTCAGCCGCTTACCGTTGCGGGCGACAATAATGAGGTCGTAGCCCTGCTTTGCCAGCCTGTGGGCATAGATTGCGCCGATGCCCGAGGATGCGCCGGTTACCAGCGCCGTGCCCTTATGTTCCTGTGTCATGATCCGTCTCCTTGCATGCGCCGGCCCGATGCCTTGCGCTTGAGGAGAGTCTTACGCCCGATTGCGAATGTCCTAAATGTCATATATACCACCTTTCAGGACATCCTCTTTTCAGGACGATGGTCATGCAGCAAATCGGCTTTCTTCTCTATCCCGGCTTCCAGATCATGAGCCTCGCTGCCGTCTCGGCCTTCGAGTTCACCAATGTCGAACTCGAGGAAAAGGTTTACGAGGTCCGCTATCTCTCCGAACACGGCGGGCCGATTGCCAATTCGCTTGGCATGGTGATGGAGACGGAGCCCTTTGGGGACCCGGCGGCCCTCGACACGCTGATCGTGGCGGGAGCGCCCGGTATCAGACTGCCGAATGCGGCGGAAACCGACTTCGTTCGCGCCGCCCTGCCCGCCACACGTCGCCTGGCGTCGATCTGCACCGGCGCCTTCTTCCTTGCCGAAGCCGGCATCCTCGACGGCCGCCGCGCAACGACGCACTGGTATGTCTCCCGCGAGCTGCAAAGCCGCTATCCCAAGATAAAGATAGAAGAGGACCGGATCTTCATCATCGACGGTTCGGTCTGGACATCGGCTGGCATGACGGCCGGGATCGATCTGGCACTTGCCATGGTCGAGAAGGACCACGGCATTGAAGTCGCCCGCGCCGTGGCCCGAATGCTTGTCGTCTATCACCGCCGTTCCGGCGGCCAGTCGCAATTTTCCGCGCTGCTGGAGCTGGAACCGAAATCCGACCGCATCCAGAAGGCGCTCGACTTTGCCCGCGGCAATCTGAAATCGCAGCTTTCGGTCGAAGAACTGGCGGAAGCAGCCCATCTCAGCCCCCGCCAGTTCAGCCGAGCTTTCCGCGCCGAAACCGGGCAGTCACCGGCCAAGGCCGTGGAAAATCTCAGGCTCGAAGCCGCCCGGCTGATGATGGAGCAGAGTCGCCATCCGATTGACGTCGTCGCCGACGAGACCGGCTTTGCCGACCGCGAGCGTATGCGCCGCGCTTTCCTGCGCGCCTTTGGCCAGCCGCCGCAGGCAATACGCCGCAACGCCCAGCAAGAACTGCAAAGGTGAGCACCCAGCCTGCGACGGCAGGGTGCTTTCTGTCCTCGCTACTGTTGTTGAAGCGCCCGGCGGATCGCGATCTCGACCGGCGAATAGGCGCCGTCCTCCCGTTCGAGCCGGAGAGGTTCAGAAGGCGCAAGGCCGGGCTGCGCCATGAAGCGCGGCTGCCTGCCGCGATGCATCTGCGCTGCATGGATGACGAACGGATGGCACAGATAGACCGTGCCCGCCGGACCTGTCGCTAACGCCAGCGGCCGGTTTTCTCCGACATGCTCCAGCCAGAGATGCGCCATCCCCGCTGCCCCCGCCGGGGCCAGAAGACGGGCGATATCGTTGTGCGAACCGACGCGGATGCGGGTCGGCGCATCCTCTTCCCCGACATCCGAGAACAGGAAGAGCATCAGCAACGCCCGCCCGCGCGAGGTGATGTTCACCCGCCAGGCGGAAAAGTCCCGTTGCTCGTTCGGATCGGAACCCTCGTCGGAAAAGCTGAGGTCGACATGCCAGCCGGCATCACCGGGATCATCGGGATGGGGGAAGCGCACGGGAAAACTGCCAAGCCCACCGCGCGGCTCCCAGCGACCGGTGCCGACGAGCTGATCGAAGGCCGAATGCAATACCGGCGTGTTGACGGCTTTCTCGAAAGGTCCGCCGCCATAACCGGCAAGCCGCACGACGGGCTGCGTCCACGTGCTTGGATCATCCGCAGCGAAGGGAATGTCACGCCACATGATGACACGGGCTTCCTCGGCCAATGCGCGGGGAAAAGCGTCGTCGATCCTGACGAAACCGTCCTCGATGAATCGCTCGATCTGCGCAGCACTCAGTGCCGGCGGGTTAACATCTGATGTCATGAAATATCTCTCTATCGCCAAACCTGCCGGCTCTTTCCTTGGCCAGATGCAGGGTGGTTACATCCACGGCAACGCACCAGCCACGAAGGGCTGGTCAGCGGCCGCATCTTCTGATGCCCGAAGGCAGAGCCTTAGAGGCTCAAGAAGAAGACCGAAGCGATATTGAGGGTGAACATCTTCATAGCGGTTCGAGGCTACAGGCTTGCGCCCGAGGGGTCAATGCGGAGATGTCAAGCCAACACCTCGCGCACCGCGCCATGCACCGACTGAAGCACGAGCTCGGCAAGCCGGGCCGCAGCCGGTTGCGGTTCGGCTTCCGCCCGATGCAGGACCAGACCGAGCTTCGGCAAATCCGGCAGGCCGATTGTCTCCGGCGCGAGCGGCCGGACCTTCGCCGGCAGGCCGATCGGCGTGCGGATGGTGAGACCGAGGCCTGCCGCGGTCGCGGCCCAGAGACCGCCGAGACTGGGACTGACGAAGGCGAGCCGCCAGGAGATGCCCGCCTCATCAAGTGCCTTGGTCGCTGCACTCCGCAGCAGGCACGGCGCCTCCAGCGAAGCGAGCGGCATCGGCTCGCCGCTTGCGGCTTGCCAGCCCGGCTGCCCCTCGGCAGGTCCGATCCAGCGCATCGGCACTTCGCCGATCCGCTCGCAATGCGCCGTCAGCGTGCCATCGCTCCAGGCAAGCGCCAGATCGAGCTTGCCTGAGGTGACGCGCTCGAGAAGTTCGGCATTGCGCACCACCCGCGCCTCGATCCGGACCTTCGGATGGGCTCGCGCGAAGCGGCCGAGCACATCAGGCAGCAGGGTCTCGCCGAAGTCCTCCTGCAGGCCGAGCCGCACCCAGCCTTCCAGCTCGACGCTGTGCACGGCCGCAGCCGCCTCGTCGTTGAGCTCCAGCAGCCGCCTGGCATAACCGAGCATCGTCTCGCCGGCATCGGTCAGCGCCAGCCCGCGACCCGCCTTGCGGAAGATCGGCGTGCCCGCTTGTTCCTCCAGCCTCTTCAGCTGCGCACTCACTGCCGAGGTCGAACGCCCGAGCCGCTCGGCCGCCTTGGCGAAATTACCGAGCTCCATGCCGGTCGAAAAGGTTCGAAGCACATCGAGATCGAAGATCGTCCGTCGCATTGCATAATCCCATTTTTCAGGATCATTAATCCATAAAATTCTGATTTTCGGCATCATCGTGCCGTGCGATGGTTCTGCTGTCAAGGTCGACGGACGGCCTGAACCATGGAGATCCCGATGCCCTTCGTTCGCATTTCCCTTCGCAGAGGCAAGTCGCCGGACTACCTCATGGCGCTGGCCGACAACATCCAGCGCGCTCTGGTCGAGACCTTCGACGTGCCTGAAAACGACCGCTTCCAGACCATTCACCAGCATGACGAGCCCGAGCTGATCTTCGACCGCAGCTATCTCGCCGGCCCGCGCTCGGACGACTTCGTCTATATTTCGATCACGATCGGCAGGCCTCGCACCGGCGAGATGAAAGCGGCGCTCTATCGGCGGCTCGCCGATCTCCTGGCGCAATCGCCGGGCCTCCGGCCTGAGGATGTGATGATCGTCATCAGCACCAGCGCACCGGAAGACTGGTCCTTCGGCGACGGCATTGCCCAGATGACCGACCCAGACTGGCGGCTTCGTGTGGCTGGAGGCCGGCAATGAGCGCTTCGAACCCGAAGACCATGACCATCAGGCGGCCCGGCAACGCAATCCGCTCGCCGGAGGGCGTCGCGACTGCGCCCTTCTGGGTCGAGATGCTGCTCGAAGGCAGCGCCGATGGCGAGAACACCGCAATGCGCGCCGCGCTCGATCCCGGCACCATCACCCGCTGGCACACCCACCCCATGGGTCAGCTGCTTTATGTGCTTTCGGGCCATGGGTTGGCGCAGAACGAGGGTGGCCCGATCGAAGCATTGCGTGCCGGCGATGCCGTCTGGTTTGCGCCCGGCGAGCGTCACTGGCATGGCGCGGCCGATGACAGCCCCTTCAGCTATATCAGCGTCCAGCCGACGGAAAACGGCATCGTCGTCGAATGGCTGCAACCGGTGGAGGGACAGTCATGATCACCATGCAGTACAGCTTCACCCTGCCCGCCGATTACGACATGTCGATCATCGACCGCCGCATTCGCGACAAGGGTCCGTTGCTCGACGGCTTTCTCAATCTCGGTTTCAAAGCCTATCTCAGCACCCGCAAGGGAGAGTTCGGCAGCCATGACAATCTCTATGCGCCCTTCTATCTCTGGCAGAGGCCGGAAGGAGCAAGCGACTTCCTCTGCGGCCCAGGTTTCGAGGCTCTCACCAGAGCCTTCGGCTGGCCACAGGTGAGGACCTGGATCGTCTGGCAGGCAGAAATCTCGCCTGATATCGCCTCAGCCAAGTTCGCCACACGCGATGTCCTGCAGACAAAGCCTTATGCGCCGCTCGCCGACATCCGCCGCGCCGAAAGCGCGCAGGCTGGAGCCGACGTAGAGACAGGCAACGCACTCGCCTCCGTCTCCGGCTTCGAACCGACGACCTGGACGCGGGTGCGCTTCAGACTGTGGCGAGAAATTCCCGAGATCGGCGAGCACACGCAGGCCTATCGCGTCGGCCACCTATCCCTGCCTCAACCCTGAACTCAGACGGTTGCCCGGCGATACAAGGCCAGCGAGCCGGCAAGCGCCAGCAGCGCGCCACCGCAGGCCCGCTCCAGCCACATGGCGCCTGAGGTCTTGAGGAAACGTACCGCCTGCGAACCGAAGAAGGCGTAGCCGAACATGATGAGGAAATCGAGCACGGCAAAGACGAGCGCAAGCAGCGCATATTGCGTTGCCTGCGGCAGGGTCGGATCGATGAACTGCGGCAGGAAGGCCGAGAAGAACAGGTAGCCCTTCGGATTGGTCGCCGCGACCATGAAACTCTTCAGTCCGATCGAGAAGGGCGAAGTCGCGCCCGCAGGCGCTCCGGACTTCAACGCCGCATCGATCGTGCCCTTCGAACGCAGCAGCATGATGCCGAGAAAGGCGAGATAGGCGGCACCCGCCCATTTCAGCATCGAGAACCAGAATTCCGATGCAGCGAGCAGCGCACCGAGCCCGATCGCGACGGCGCCGATCAGCACGAAATCGGACAGCACCGCGCCGATCATGCCGGCAACTGCGCGGCGCAGGCCATGCCGAGAACCATTGGTCAGCGCAAGCAGCACTGTTGGCCCCGGCGTCGCGATGCCGACAAAGGAAACGACTGCAAAAGCCAGAAGCGTGACGATATCCATGATGCTCCTCCGAACCCAGAGCATGTCCTGCTCCAGGGACCGAAACTTGCACGCGTCGCCAAGCTTGGCAATGCCGGTTCGTCAACGAAAAAACCCGCCGCCTCTTCAGGCAGCGGGTTTTCGAAGGGATGCGATTGGATCAGACGCCGCTCTGGCCGTCAGAGCCGATATAGGCAATGCGGATCATATTAGTGGCACCGGGCGTGCCGAGCGGCACGCCGGCCGAGATGATGATGCGATCGCCCGGCTTGCCGAAGCCTTCGTCCGCGACGATGCGGCAGGCACGGTTGACCATGTCGTCGAGATCGGTCGCGTCATGGGTGACAACGCAATGCAGGCCCCAGACGACAGCAAGGCGGCGTGCCGTCTTGATGATCGGCGACAGCGCCAGGATCGGCACCTGCGGACGCTCACGCGAGGCACGAAGGCCTGTCGTACCCGACGAGGTGTAACAGACGATCGCCGACAGCTTCAGCGTCTCGGCGATCTGACGGGCAGCAAGCGAGATTGCATCGGCACCGGTCGCTTCCGGCTGGGCACGCTGGGCATAGATGATGCCGGGATAATGCGGCTCGCGCTCGATGGCAGTGGCAATCGACGCCATCGTCGCGACAGCTTCGACGGGATAGTCGCCCGAGGCCGACTCGGCCGAGAGCATGACGGCATCCGCACCTTCGAAGACGGCGGTCGCGACGTCGGAAACTTCGGCGCGTGTCGGCACCGGCGCTGAGATCATCGATTCCAGCATCTGTGTGGCGACGACCACCGGCTTGCCCGAACGGCGGCAGGCACGGATCAGCTGCTTCTGGATGCCGGGAACCGATTCGAGCGGCATTTCGACGCCGAGATCGCCGCGGGCGACCATCAATGCGTCGGAAAGCTCGATGATTTCCTCGATGCGCTCGAGAGCCTGCGGCTTTTCGATCTTCGACATCAGGCCGACACGGCCACGGGCGATCTTGCGCACTTCGGCAAGGTCGTCGGGACGCTGGACGAAGGAAAGCGCCACCCAGTCGACATCGTCGGTGGCGAGCACGGCGTCGAGGTCGGCGCGGTCCTTATCCGTCAATGCGCCGACGCCGAGCAGCGTATCGGGAAGGCTGACACCCTTGCGGTCGGAGATGCGCGTGCCCGAAATAACAGTGGTGACGATGCTCTTGCCGTCGCATTTTTCTGCGCGCAGGGCGAGCTTGCCGTCATCGATCAACAGACGGTGGCCGGGCTGCACCGACTCCAGGATTTCGGGGTGCGGCAGATAGACGCGGTTCTGGTCGCCGAGCGCTTCGTTGTTGTCGAGCGTGAAGGTCTGGCCGGGCTTCAGGTCCACCTTGCTGTCGACGAACTTGCCGACACGCAGTTTCGGTCCCTGCAGGTCGGCGAGAATGCCAATCGGCCGGCCGGAGCGCGCCTCGACCGAGCGAATGCGCTGGATAAGCGTACGCATCAGGTCGTGGCTCGCATGGCTCATATTGATGCGGAAGACATCGGCACCGGCCTGGTGCAGCTTCTCGATCATCGATTCCTCGGAGGAGGCTGGCCCGAGGGTGGCGAGGATTTTAACTTTGCGATTACGCTTCATCAATTCTGGCTTTCTTGCGTCCCTGGGGTGTCGGAGAGCTGAACCATCCAGCTACCCTGGCGGCCCGTATCATATTCCTTGAATCCCATCTTCTGGTAACCGCGGGCATAACAATCCTGCACACCCGTGATCTTGAATTCGTTTTCCGCCACGCACATCTGCACGTCACCCGTCCATCGTCCTCCCCGGGCGGCGTCCTCTGCGTAGAGGTAGTAATAGCGCGACTGCAATTCTCCCTCGATCAGCGTGGCGCAGGTCGTTGCCGGCACCTGCCACCAGCCCTCGGTCACCCAGCCATCCTTGGCCCGATATCCAATCGCGACGCCGACGAGATTCTGCGTTCCGTTGCAGACGCGAAAATCGGCGCGTGCGGCATCTGCAATGAAAAACGGCATGGCGGCTGCAAAAGCGAACAGAGCGAGACGGACCAGCGGTCCGGACCGCGTGAGGAAACTTGGCGCGGCTTGGATCAACACGGCTCCCAAATAGCTCCACGGTTATTCGTATCCGTGTCTTCTTGCGCCGCCGTCAAGCGAAAGTCAACGCAATGCTAATCGATTATATTTCCTTTCATAACCCCCGTCGAGGGTCCGGCTCAACCTCTCCCCGCCTGCCGCGCTTGAACCTGCCGCAGGCGCATGCGATCACTGCGCCCGACGGCGCAATGACAAACGGCAATTCCCTGATGGACGACTTCCAATCCTTCGAAATCCTATCCGGCAAACATGACAAAGGCATGGTGATCCTCGCAGATCACGCGATGAACCGCCTTCCCGCACGATATGGCCGGCTCGGACTGCCCGACGCGGCCTTCGCCCGCCACATTGCCTATGACATCGGCATCGAGGGCCTGACGCGGCAGCTCTCGGCAAAACTCGGCGTTCCCGCCGTGCTCGGCGGCTTTTCGCGCCTGCTGATCGACCCGAACCGCGGCGAAGACGATCCGACGCTGATCATGAAAATATCAGACGGCGCCGTCATATCAGGCAATCATCCGATCACGCCGCAGGAATGGGACTACCGCATCGAAACCTTCCATCGCCCCTATCACGACGCCGTGGCCGCAACGATCGACAGGGTGGCGAATACCACCGGCAGGGCGCCGCTTGTGCTGTCGCTGCACTCCTTCACCCCGGCCTGGAAAGGTATTCCCCGTCCCTGGCACGCCGCCGTGCTCTGGGATAGCGACCATCGCGCCGTCGGCCCGCTGCTCGACATGCTGCGCGCCGATCCCGATCTCGCCGTCGGCGACAACGAACCCTATGACGGCGCGCTGAAGGGCGATACCATGTACCGCCACTGCATGATCACAGGCATTCCGCATGCGCTGCTCGAGGTGCGCCAGGATCTGATCGGAGACGAAACCGGCATATCGGCGTGGGCCGAACGCCTGGGGCCGATCTTTGCGGCGATGAATGCCGATCCCGCCTTGCACGGATACGATGTTCACCTGTCGCGCACCGGTCCCTATTGAAAGCCGGCCCCTATTGAAAGAGAGGAAGCGAGATGACCGAGCTCAGCAAGGAACAACAGACCGAATTCGAAGCTGCCGCCTTCCGCCGCCTCGTCGCACATCTTCGCGAACGCAGCGACGTACAGAACATCGATCTGATGAATCTGGCCGGCTTCTGCCGCAACTGCCTGTCGAACTGGTATCGCGAAGCCGCCGAGGCCGAAGGTGTCCCGGTGACCAGGGACGAATCGCGCGAGATGGTCTATGGCATGCCCTATGAGGATTGGAAGAATCTTCACCAGAACGAGGCCTCGCCTGTGCAAAAGGCTGCTTTTGAACTGAACAATCCACACAAATAGCTTGGCTGGCCGCGAACAGGCTTGACCATGACGCCGCTTCGCGGCAGTCACTGGCATCCAAAATTGATCACCGAAAAATCAGGAGAACACGATGTCTGATGCTCATGGCGTCGCCCGCGATCAGCTTCGCGCTTTCATCGAGCGCATTGAACGGCTGGAAGAAGAAAAGAAGACCATCGCCGACGACATCAAGGACGTCTATGGCGAAGCCAAGGGAATGGGCTTCGATACCAAGATCCTGAAGAAGGTCGTGGCGCTGCGCAAGAAGGACGAGCAGGAGCGCATGGAAGAGGAAGCAATCCTCGACACCTACCTGCACGCGCTCGGCATGATCGAGGCGCCGCCGGAAGGCTGATCCACCGACATCGCCGATATCGACAAGCCGCCGAGCCTTTCGGCGGCTTTTCTTTTGCGCAGGATGCGCCGGGCTGCTGCATAATTCCTTAAATCGGAATCGATTTAAGGAATTATGCAGCGTCCTTTGCGCGTCTAAAAGAGGCGCGGCGCTGTAAACAACCACCTCGCCGGATCGAAACAGCAAAAAGAAAAACCGCCGGATCGCTCTGGCGGTTTCGATATTCCGTAATCGGCAGGCTCAGTTCGTGTTGAACTTGCGCACTTCCATGAAGTTCACAGCCGTGCCGCTGAAGCGGGCCGGGTCGACCGAAGCGGTCTTGATGTTGAAGCCCTCGGCATAGACGGCGGTCGGCTGGGCGCGCATCGTCTGGCTGACGAAGCGCGGCGCCTTGACCTGCTTGGAGGCCATTTCCAGGCGGGCATTGGTAAGGGCCCACTGCGAAATCATCTTTTCCGTCAGCTTCGGCTCGGTGCGTACCGTCGTGCGGCTGGCATCCGCTGCCGCGGCTTCCTTCTGCGTCGGGCGACCACCCTTGGCGGGAAGCCCCTGTGCCACCGCGCTTTCGGCCGCCGGTTCGTCAAAGCTGTCGCCAAAGCTTGCCGATTTGGTCATCGGCGCCAATGCGGCGAGCTCGAGCGGCGGCTTTGCGGCAGGCGTCTTTTGCGTCATCGCAGCGTTGATCGCCTGCTCCACCGTGACCGGCGGCGCCTTCGACGCGATCTGGCTTTCCCCTTCGTTCCGCTGCTGGTCGAGCGCGTCGGCCACGGCAGGAGACAGTGCGTCCTGATCGGCTTCGTCGGCCTCTGCCTCCGGATCGGCATCGGCCGCAGCAAGAAGGTTCTCGGCAACGGAAGGGCGCTCGATCGGCGTCGGAACCGGCAGTCTATTCGCGCCCGTCAGCACGGGATCGGTCGACGCGACCTCGGCGTCGCCAGGCGCGCGGCGCTGGCCGAGAAGCGAGGGAACCGGAATGCTGTAGGCGCTAAGATCGGCGAACTGCTGCGGCTGAGCCTGATCGGCTGGAAGGGCCGCCGCGAGAGCCTGCTGTGCAGCATTACCCGAAGGCGGCGCTACGAGCGCACTCGCCACTTCGCTGCCCGCCTGCTGGTTGCTAAATGCCGGGCGAACCTGCGGCACCGGCGCATTCAGATCGGCGACTTCGGTCGGCTTCGGCTCAGCAAGAGCAGGCTCGGCAGGAGCAGGCTCGGCCTTCGGCGGCGTCGCCTTGGCGATTGCAACAGGCGTAGAATCGTCCGACTCGTCTTCCTGCTCATCCGCTCCGCCGCCAAAGAGCGCGGCAAACAGCGTCTTGTGCTTCGGCGCCTCCGATTCGGAAGCGCTGGCGATCTGGATCTGCGTGCCGCTGGCGCGGCGCTTATAGTCGGCCATCGCCTGCTGGTAGCCCGGCAGCGGCTTGCCATCGGCCGGAATATGGATGGTGTTGCCGTTCGGGAAGAGCCGGACGAGCTCGTCGCGGCTCATGCGCGGCCAGGCGCGAACCCCGCCGACATCCATATGCACGAAGGGCGAGCCCGACTTCGGATAAAAGCCGACGCCGCCGACCTGCATCTTCATGCCGATGCCACGCAACGTCGCCAGCTTGACGTCGGGAATGAAGAAGTCCATCGCCTTGCCAAGCATATGCTGGCTCTTTTCGGCGACACCGGAATTGCGCGAGCGGCCGCGCAGCATCTCGTTGGTTCCCGGCGAACGGAAACCGCAGACGACGTTGATGTAGTCCCTCGAACCACTCTGGCGATAGACTTCCCAGATCAGGTCGAACAGGCGCGGATCCATCTTCGTTGGCTGGTTCTTGCGCCAGTCGCGCAGGAAGCGGTTCAGCTGCTCCAGACCCTTGGGGTCGAACTTGCCATTCCGCTTGTAAGTGATGACGGCTTTTTCGCCGGTATGAATGAAATAGAGCTTGAGGCTGCGGGTGTCGCCCGCTGCCTGCGAAGGCGTACCAACGAATACCGGTGAGGAAACCGCGAGCGCAAGAAGGGCGGCCGCTACCGTCCTTATTGCCTTTCCGCAAATGTCGGCGCACAACAAACGCCAGCTCAAGCGCGAAGGCTTGGAATTCCCATTCAGATTCGGCAACTCGATCCCCGTCAGACAGACAATGTCCCGTACTGTCTCAGATGACTGTCAAATGCGGTCACACGATGGCAAAAATGCCACACATGATCAACCTTTTCTTTACATAGTGAACGCACCACTAACAAGTGGTTTATGACTAGTAACAAAACGTGGTTGCCTTAATCTTAATGAAAAGCGCTTAAGCCGCATCTTTCTGGGGATTGTCAGGGTCTATGCCGTAATCCTTGAGCTTGCGATAAAGTGTGGATCGGCCGATGCCAAGCTTGCGCGCTACTTGACTCATCTGTCCGCGATAGAATTTGAGTGCGAATCGGATAAGTTCCTCCTCGACATCGGCAAGCCTACGCACGTCTCCGGCAGGATTGACGCTGGCGATTGCGTTTTCCGAGACCTCGGACAGGCGGTGGTGCACCTCTCCCGACATCGACGCCCTGAAGTCCTCGCCATAGCCATTGTCGGGATCGAGGCCGGTATTGTCGGCAACGAGCGCCAGATGATCCACCACGTCATATTCCGGAAGCTGGGCGGCGATCTGCGGGAAATCAGCCTCGGTCAGCTCCGGCCCTTCGGCCAGAACGACCGCGCGGAAGATCGCGTTTTCGAGCTGGCGGATATTGCCCGGCCAGTCATAAGCCGTCAGCAAAGCCAGCGTGCCGGCATTCACCGTCATGCGGCGGCCACTTTTCTGCTCGCTGGAAAAGCGGTCGGCAAAGACGCGCACCAGATGCGGAATGTCTTCCTTGCGTTTGCGCAGCGCCGGAATGGTGATCGGGAAGACGTTGAGGCGATAATAGAGATCCTCGCGGAAATGGCCGTTCTTGACTTCCTCGATCAGATCCTTGTTGGTCGCCGAGATCAGTCGGACGTTGACCTTGTGTGCGGTGCGTGCACCGACGGTCTCGATCTCGCCCTGCTGCACGGCGCGCAAGAGCTTCACCTGCACCTCGAGCGGCAGGTCGCCAATCTCGTCGAGGAAGATGGTGCCGCCATCGGCTTCCATGAATTTGCCGATGTGGCGCTCGGTCGCGCCGGTAAACGCGCCCTTCTCGTGACCGAAGAGAATGCTCTCGACCAGATTATGCGGGATCGCCCCGCAATTGACGGTGACGAAGGGCTTGTTCGAGCGGTCTCCGCCGGACTGGATGGCGCGCGCCACCAGCTCCTTGCCGACGCCGGATTCGCCTTCCAGCACGACGGGGATGTTGGACTGAGCCGCCCGCTGGGCGAGATCAATGACGCGGAGCATCGCCGGGCTCGCCGAGACGATATCGTCGAAGCCAACCGAACCGGAACGAGACCGGCGTCCGGCCCGCGCCTTCACCTCGCGCTGGTCGAGCTTCATCGCGTTCGATATCGAAGTGGCGATGCGTTCGGGCGAGACCGGCTTGACGACGAAATCGAAGGCGCCGGCGCGCATCGCCTGCACCACAGTCTCGATGCCGCCCTGCCCCGTCTGCACGATGACGGGGATCTGCGTGCCGAATTCGTGAAGCGCGTCGAGGAATTCGAGGCCGGTCATCTCCGGCATCATCAGGTCGAGCACGATGACATTGAAAAGGCCGCTGTCGCGTTTGACCATTTCCAGGCCGATGCGGCCGTTTTCCGCCTGGTGCACGACATGGCCGTGACGCTCGATTGCGTTCTTGAGCAGGCGGCGCTGCACGGGGTCGTCTTCGACCACGAGGATTTGCCCTGCTCCCTTGAGCTCATTGTAACCGGTCATTGTCGCCTCACTTCATGCGAAACCATAAAGCGCACTCTGACAGGAAGGCTTGAACATCCAGTTTTGAGAAACAATTGCATTTTAACAATTGCAACAGGTCGTTTTCGTGCCGAAGCGAGCCTTTTCATGCGCCGAAAGCCCCTTGATGCCGGGCCTTGGCACGCTGACAGCGCCGCGCGTCTTTCAGACGCACAAAGGTCGCTGTAACACTTTCAATCAACGCATCATGCTTTCCGAAAATCGATTCCGATTTCCGGGCCGATGCGCTAGACAATCAGACCTGTTATAAAAGTGGAGAGGAATTGCACCCATGAAAATCACGCTCCCGCATGCCGGCCTTCATTTGTCGGCAGCAGCACCGGCTGGGGCCGCCGACCCGGCGCTCGGCGATCTGCCGGTCTGGAAGCTGCAGGATCTTTATCCCTCCGCTACCTCCACCGCCTTCGTCGCCGACATGGAAAAGGCCGGCAAGGCCGCAATCGCCTTTGAAGAAAAATGGAAGGGCAAACTCACTGAGGCGGCGGCGAAGACCGGCGCTGAGGGCATCGGCGCGGCCCTGAAGGAATATGAGGCGCTGGACGACATCATCGGCCGCCTCGGCTCCTTTGCCGGCCTCACCTATTTCTCCGACACCACCAACCCGATAAACGGCAAGCTCTATGGCGACGTACAGGCCAAGATCACCGAATTTTCCGGCCATCTCCTGTTTTTCGCGCTGGAACTGAACCGAATTGACGACGCGGTGATCGACGCCTGCATGGCGAATGATCCCGCCGCCGGGCACTATCGTCCTTGGCTGCTCGACCTCAGGAAGGACAAGCCCTACCAGCTCGACGACAGGCTGGAACAGCTCTTCCTCGAGAAATCGATGACATCGGCCGCCGCCTTCAACCGCCTCTTCGACGAAACCATGGCGGAACTTCGCTACGACATCGATGGCGAGAAAGTGCCGCTCGAAGTGGCGCTGAACAGGCTGCAGGAAAAGGATCCTGAGGCGCGCCGCAAGGCAGCCATGGCGCTCGCCGAAACCTTCAAGGCGAATATCCGCACCTTCACGCTGATCACCAACACGCTTGCCAAGGACAAGGAGATCGCCGACCGCTGGCGCGGCTTCGAGGACATCGCCGACAGCCGCCACCTGGCAAACCGCGTCGAGCGCGAGGTCGTCGATGCGCTGGCCGCAGCCGTCCGCGAAGCCTATCCCCGCCTTTCGCATCGTTATTACAAGATGAAGGCGAAATGGCTCGGCATGGAGCAGATGAATTTCTGGGACCGCAACGCGCCCCTTCCGGAAACCTCCAGCGCCATCATCTCCTGGCCGGAGGCGAAGGACACGGTGCTTTCGGCCTACGGCAATTTCGCTCCCGAGATGGCTGATATCGCCAGGCGCTTCTTCGACGAACAGTGGATCGATGCCCCGGTCCGTCCCGGCAAGGCGCCCGGTGCCTTCGCCCATCCGACGGTTCCCTCGGCCCATCCCTATGTGCTCGTCAATTATATGGGCAAGCCGCGCGACGTGATGACGCTCGCCCACGAACTCGGGCACGGCGTGCATCAGGTTCTCGCCGGTGCGCAGGGGGCACTGATGTGCCAGACGCCGCTGACGCTCGCCGAAACCGCGTCCGTCTTCGGCGAGATGCTGACCTTCCGCGCGCTTCTGCAAAGGACCACCGACACGCGCGAGCGCAAGGCGATGCTCGCCCAGAAGGTCGAGGACATGATCAACACGGTCGTGCGCCAGATCGCCTTCTACGAATTCGAGCGCAAGCTCCACACCGCCCGCAAATCAGGTGAGCTCACGGCTGACGACATCGGCGAACTCTGGCTCTCCGTTCAATCGGAAAGCCTTGGGCCGGCGATCAGCATTTCCGAGGGATATGAGACCTATTGGGCCTATATCCCCCACTTCATCCACTCGCCCTTCTATGTCTACGCCTATGCCTTCGGCGATTGCCTGGTGAATTCGCTCTATGCCGTCTACCAGAAGGCCGAGAAGGGCTTCCAGGAGAAGTATTTCGAACTGCTGAGGGCCGGCGGCACCAAGCATCACTCAGAACTGCTGAAGCCTTTCGGCCTCGACGCCACCGATCCGTCGTTCTGGAGCCAGGGCCTGTCGATGATCGAAGGGCTGATCGACGAGTTGGAAGCGTTGGACCGAGCGGCCTGATCAGCCCTGTCCCCACGCCAAGCCTCTTCCCGCAAGCGGGGAGAGGCACCGGCTGGCAGACGAGGGTCGCGCTCCAAGAAAGACGCCGCCGATGGCC
Organism: Rhizobium beringeri; assembly: GCF_004306515.1. Classification (NCBI taxonomy): domain Bacteria; kingdom Pseudomonadati; phylum Pseudomonadota; class Alphaproteobacteria; order Hyphomicrobiales; family Rhizobiaceae; genus Rhizobium; species Rhizobium beringeri. Next base: position 3,620,788 of record NZ_SILG01000001.1, read on the forward strand.
GAAACCCAACCCTATATTCTGTTCCGCGACGACGCGACCGGACAGGTGATGCTTTTCGCCGAGCCGGCAGAGATCATCCTTGCCAGGACGCGCGCCGAGTTCTTTGCAGGCCTTGCCCGGATGGAGCAGGCCAAGACCGCAGGCAAATGGCTTGCCGGCTACATGGCCTATGAGGCCGGATACCTCTTCGAAGAAAAGCTCGCTCCCTTCGCCGGGGAGCATCGCGAAACCCCGCTACTCTGTTTCGGTGTGTTCGACGCTCCGCAGCCGGCTGCGCATCCGCTTGCCCAACCAAAACAACGCCCCGAAAACGAGGAGTTTCTCACCGCTCCGAAAGCCGCCTGGGATTTCCCTATATATAAGGAGCGCTTCGACCGCCTCCATGAGCACCTGCGGCTTGGCGACGCCTATCAGGCGAACCTCACCATGCCGGTCGAGGCCCGCTGGAACGGTGATCCCCGTGCCGCCTTTTGGTCGCTGATCGAACGCCAGCCAGTCAAATACGGCGCGCTGGTCGATCTCGGCGGTCCGGTCATCCTTTCACGGTCGCCCGAACTTTTCTTCCGCACCGATGAAGAGGGCTGGATCGAGACCCATCCGATGAAGGGCACGGCAAAACGCGGCACGACTGCCGCCGAGGATGCCGAAATCATCGAGGCCATGCGCCGCGATATCAAGACGCAAGCGGAAAACCGCATGATCGTCGATCTCCTGCGCAACGATATCTCCCGCATCACCGAGGTCGGCACGCTTGACGTCCCGAAGCTCTTCGACATCGAGACTTATCCGACCGTCCACCAGATGGTGAGCCATGTGCAGGCAAGGCTCCGCCCGGATCTTTCGATCCGCGACATCTTTTCCGCGCTCTTCCCCTGCGGTTCGATTACCGGCGCGCCGAAGATGCGGGCAATGGAAATTCTCCATGCGCTCGAGGATGTCCCGCGCGACGCCTATTGCGGCGCGATCGGCATGATCTCGCCCACCGGCGCCATGCGTTTTTCCGTCGCCATCCGCACCATCACGCTTTTTGAGGGCGGCAGGGCCGTCTTCAATGTCGGCGGCGGCATCGTCTTCGATTCGACCGCCGAGGCCGAATATGAGGAATGCCTGCTCAAGGCCCGCTTCGCCGTCGGCGACCAGTGGATTGCGCGATGATCGATTTTTCGCTGATCGAGACGCTGCGCTGGCAGCCCGGCGAGGGCTTCATCCGCCTGCGGCTGCATCTCGCCCGGCTTTCCCGCTCCGCCCGTCGCCTTGGCTTCCCGCAGCCGATCGAGGCGGCGGCCAAGCTCGACGAAGCCGTTGCAGGTGCTGCCGGTCCGCTGCGCATCCGCCTGACCTTCGATGCGCAAGGCCGCATCGAGGTGACGCGCGCCGCCTTCGTCCCGCTGGCGCCCGATACTACCTGGATCGCCCGCCTCGCCGAAACCCGTCTGAATTCCGCCGACAAGCTGCTGCGCGTCAAGACCACGCGCCGCGCCGTCTACGAGGCCGCGCGCGCCGAATATAGACCTGATGAGGCCGATGAAGTCATCCTTTTGAACGAACGCGGCGAAGTCTGCGAGGGCACCATCACCTCGATCTTCCTGGACGACGGAACCGGCATCCTGCGTACCCCGCCCATCTCCTGCGGCCTGCTCGCCGGTGTGCTGCGCACCGAGCTCATCTGCCGGCGCCAGGCTCGCGTCGGCCGCCTCACGCTTGCCGATCTCGATGACGGCACGCTTTATATCGGCAACTCGCTGCGCGGCCTGATCCGCGCAAACCTTCTGAGGAACTGACCATGTTCATTCTTTCCCTCACCTATGTAAAACCCAACGATGAAGCCGACAGGCACATGGAACCGCACATGGCCTGGGTGAAGGAGGGTTATGCAAAGGGCTGGTTCCTCGCTTCCGGCCGCAAGGTGCCGCGCACCGGCGGCGTGATCCTCGCAATCGGCGATCGCGCTGCGATCGAGACCTATGTCGCCGCCGCTGGAAACCCTGAAGCGCTGATTTGACAGGAGCCGATCATGGATGATCTCGCCGCCCATCTGAAAGAGCTCGAGGAAAAACTCGTCGACCCGTCGGTTCGCGCCTCGCGGGAGATGCTGACTGCGCTCCTCTCTCACGATTTCCGGGAAATCGGCAGTTCCGGACGGCTCTATACCTTCGACATGATCGTGCCTGCTCTTTTGGTCGAGCATCGGATGGGAACGTCACGCGGCGAGCATTTCGAAACCCAAAGACTTGCCGAGCACATCGCGCTCGTCACCTATCGCGCCATTTACACAGAGGCCGACGGAAGCGAAAGACGAACGCTGCGCAGCTCCATCTGGCGGCTGGAAGAAGATGGGCACTGGCGCATGCTCTTCCACCAGGGCACCGTCATCAGTTAAGCCAAGCCGTGCCGGCTCCCGATCCCAGGACGGCTTCGCCGGCCTCTATCGCCGCTCGATATTTGGCCTTTCCCCCTCAATGCTCTTTATTGTGACGTCGTTTTATGGTTAGAGCCGGTCACCTCGCACTCTCTGCGGCAATTTCAAAACAATTCTCGGGCTGAACGCCTTCGTCCCCTTCCACAGGAGAAAAGAATGACGGAACAGAATTATCCGGTATATGCCGAAATTACCGGTCCGATCGTGATGATCGGCTTTGGCTCCATCGGCCGCGGCACACTGCCCCTGATTGAGCGCCATTTCAAATTCGACAAGAGCCGGATGGTCGTCATCGACCCGCGCGAAGAGCCTTCCGACATGGAGATCCTGAAGAAGCACGGCGTTCGCCACATCAAGGAATATGTCACCAAGGACAACTATAAGGAACTGCTGAAGCCGCTGCTGACGGAAGGCGAAGGCCAGGGCTTCTGCGTCAACCTCTCGGTCGACACCTCCTCGCTCGACATCATCAAGCTCTGCCGCAAACTCGACGTTCCCTATGTCGACACCGTCGTCGAACCCTGGCTCGGCTTCTATTTCGACAAGGGCATGAGCAATGCCGACCGCACCAACTATGCGCTGCGCGAAACTATGCGCAAGGAAAAGGCGAAGAACCCGGGCGGCGCCACCGCCGTCTCCACCTGCGGCGCCAATCCGGGCATGGTCTCCTGGTTCGTCAAGCAGGCGCTCGTCAACCTCGCCAACGACATCGGCCTCAAATTCGAGGAACCGGACCAGCACGATCGCGAAGGCTGGGCAAAGCTGATGAAGAAGCTCGGCGTCAAGGGCGTCCACATCGCCGAGCGTGACACCCAGCGCACCAAGCATCCGAAGCCGCTCAACGTCTTCTGGAACACCTGGTCCGTCGAAGGCTTCATTTCTGAGGGCCTGCAGCCGGCCGAACTCGGCTGGGGCACACATGAAGAATGGATGCCCAAGAACGCCAAGAAGCACAAGAAGGGCAACAAGGCGGCGATCTACCTGGAACAGCCGGGCGCCAACACCCGTGTGCGGACGTGGTGCCCGACGCCCGGCCCGCAATATGGCTTCCTCGTCACCCACAATGAGTCGATCTCGATCGCCGACTTTTTCACGGTCCGCGACAAGGACGGCGAAGTGACCTTCCGCCCGACCTGCCACTATGCCTACCATCCGGCCAACGACGCCGTGCTCTCGCTGCATGAGATGTTCGGCAATGGCGGCACGCCGCAGCCGGTCCACCACGTTCTCGATGAGGACGAGCTGGAGGACGGCATCGACGAACTCGGCGTCCTGCTCTACGGCCATGAGAAGAATGCCTACTGGTATGGCTCACGCCTGTCGCTGGAAGAAACCCGCCGCATCGCGCCTTACCAGAACGCCACCGGCCTGCAGGTCACATCAGCCGTCCTCGCCGGCATGGTCTGGGCGCTGGAAAACCCGAATGCCGGCATCGTCGAAGCCGACGAGATCGATTACAAGCGCTGCCTCGAAGTGCAGATGCCCTATCTCGGCCCGGTCGAGGGCCACTACACCGACTGGACCCCGCTCGACGGCCGCCCGGGCCTCTTCCCCGAGGATATCGATACCAAGGATCCCTGGCAGTTCAGGAACATCCTCGTTCGCTGAGATCGCCTGTACGGCTTCGACAATGCCCGCCGCAAGGCGGGCATTTTTGTAACGCCGGCTGTCTAAATGCCGCCCGCTGCCCTTCCAAGGCTTGCCTTCATGCCGGGCGCGCGCCATGTTTTGCCCGAACTTGGCGGGTGTCCGCCGCGCCGATTCGCCGGGAGAAGCCTTATGAAAATCAGAACTGGTCTCGTTCTTGTCGGTGCAGCGGCCGCTCTTGCCGCCTGCGTTTCATCAGAGCCGCGCCGCCTGCCGGTTGCAACCGCGCCGGCCGCCACCGGCGTCGAAGGCAACTGGAGCGATCCGAACGGCATCGTTTCGACCTTCCAGGGCGGTACTTTCACCACCCGCACGACCGACAGCAACCAGCTTCTTGCCTCGGGCACCTATATCAATACTTCACCGACCCTGGTGGAGATCAACATGACCTCGCTGGTGCGCAAGACCCAGTCCAAGGTCAATTGCGCCCTCGTCAACCCGAGCCAGCTCAATTGCACCTCCGATTCCGGTGCACAGTTCACGCTTTCCCGCCGCGGCTGAAAGATGAGACGATAGGCTAAGCATATAATGCGAGCCTTCGCCGGTTATCTCATTCTGATGCTCGCAATGCCGCTTGCGGCAATTGCGGTCGTTTTGCCGGCCAATGTCTATCGTGCCCAGGGCATCGCCGCTCCCGATTGCGACGGGCCGGCGCAGGTGCTGATCTTCGCCGTGCCTGCTGTGCTGATCTATGGCGCAGGCGCGCTCCTTGCCCATCGGGCCGGCCGGCGCTTTCATCGCCTTGTTTCCGTTCTCTGCTTGGTCATAGCACTCGCTGCAGTTCCGAATATTGCAGAGGCCGTGCACGAACTCTATCGAAACGCCGCCGATGGCGAATGCCGGGGATAAGCAACCCGGCTTTTTTACCCTGCCCCCTTGGAAAGCGTCCCGCCTGGCCCAGCTTTCTCTTGCGGTCGTGCATCGTCTGATGGAACATCCGCAGGCCGGGAAACCGCCCCGGCGCACGATGAAAAAGATCGGCGAGGATCAGGGGGATCTTTCGCCTCAATCAGGAGAACAGGGATGACGAAGTCTTTCAGCTTCGGTCTTTTGACCGCGTCCATGCTGGCGCTGAGCGCGGGCGCCGCCTTTGCGGATTACGAACTCAATATTCTTCATATCAACGATTTCCATTCACGCATCGAATCGATCAATAAGTTCGACTCTACCTGCTCGGCAGAGGAGGAAGGCAAGAAGGAATGCTTCGGCGGCGCCGCCCGCCTGAAGACCGCGATCGACCAGCGTCGTCAGGCGCTATCGGGCAAGAACGTCCTCCTCCTCAATGCCGGCGACAATTTCCAGGGCTCGCTCTTCTACACGACCTACAAGGGAGCGGCCGAAGCCGAATTCCTGAACCTGATGAAGTTCGACGCCATGACTGTCGGCAATCATGAATTCGACGATAGCGAGGACGGGCTTGCGACCTTCCTCGACAAGGTGCAGTTCCCTGTCGTGACGGCGAATGTCAAGGCGACAGCCGCCTCCAAGCTCGGCGACCGCATCAAGCCCTCGCTGGTGCTCGATGTCGGCGGCCAGAAGATCGGCATCGTCGGCGCCGTCACCAATGATACGGCAGAGCTTTCCTCCCCCGGCCCGAACGTGACGATCGCCGATGACGTCCAGGCCATTACTTCAGCCGTTCAGGATCTGAAGGGCCAGGGCGTCAACAAGATCATCGCGCTGACCCATGTCGGTTATCCCCGCGATCTTGCCCTGATCGCCAAAATCCCGGATGTCGATGTCGTCGTCGGCGGCCATTCCCATAGCCTGCTCTCCAACACCGACCCCAAGGCCGAAGGCCCCTACCCGACGATGGTCGACAATCCCGGCGGCTATAAAGTGCCGGTCGTCCAGGCCGCCTCCTACAGCAAGTATCTCGGCGACCTCGTCGTCAATTTCGACGATAGTGGCGTCGTCAAGGATGCCAAGGGCGATCCGATCCTGATCGATTCCACCTTTACGCCCGATCCGGCCGTCATCACCCGCATTGCTGAATTGGCAAAGCCGATCGAGGAATTGCGCAAGAAGGTGATCGGCGCCTCCGAAAGCCCGATCGAGGGCGACCGCAAGGTCTGCCGCGTCAAGGAGTGCTCGATGGGCAATCTGGTGGCCGACGCCATGCTCGATCGTACCAAGAATCAGGGCGTCACCATCGCCGTTCAGAACGGCGGCGGTCTGCGTGCTTCGATCGATGGCGGCGAGGTCACCCAGGGCGAAGTCATCACCGTCCTGCCTTTCCAGAACACGCTCGCCACGTTTGAACTGACCGGCGCAAACGTCGTCAAGGCGCTCGAAAACGGCGTCAGCCAGATCGACCAGGGCGCCGGCCGTTTCCCCCAGGTCGCCGGCCTGAAATTCTCCTTCGACCAGTCGAAGCCCGTCGGCAGCCGTGTCAGCGATGTGCAGGTGAAGGACGGCGACAATTTCGCTCCGATCGATCCGGCCAAGACCTACAAGGTCGCGACCAACAACTTCATGCGGGCCGGCGGCGACGGCTATGTGATCTTTAAGGAAGGCCAGAACGCTTATGATTTCGGCCCGGATCTTGCCGATGTGACTGCCGAATACGTCGCCGCGCATTCGCCTTACAAGCCATACACGGATGGCCGCGTCACGGAACTGGCGCAGGTAGCGCCCGCTCCTTCCACTTCCGAGCCGGCGCCTGCCGCACCGGCTGCCCCCACACCTGCTGCCCCGGCACCAGCAGCACCGGCTCCAGCTCCAGCACCCGCGCCCACCGCGGAACCCGCACCGGCAGCCTCCGCACCTGCCGCAACGACGCCTTCCACCCATGTCATCGCAGCGGGCGACACCTTCTGGGATCTCGCCGTGACCTTCTATGGCGACGGCACGTTGTGGCGGAAGCTTTCGGATGCCAATGGCAAGCCAAACCCGCGTCACCTGACGGTCGGCAAGGAGATCGAGGTCCCCGCCAAGTAAGACGATTTGTCCCGATGCCACTGGCCGGTCCGGGGTTTCCCGGGCCGGCTTTTGTTTCTATAGGGTGAACCACGATCTCGAGCCTACGTATAAGCCGACGAGACAGAAAGAGCTTTTGGGGCCAGAATGACAGCAGATATTTCACTCCGCCCGGCGGACCATGCGGCCGTCAAGTCAGGCAAGGTCGGTGTCCTGCTGGTCAATCTCGGCACGCCTGATGGCACCGACTATACCTCGATGCGCCGCTATCTCAGGGAATTCCTGACCGATCGCCGGGTTATCGAATGGTCGCCCTGGAAGTGGTATCCGATCCTGTTCGGCATCGTCCTCAACACCCGCCCGCAGAAGGTCGGCAAGGCCTATGAGCTGATCTGGAACAAGGAGAAGAACGAAAGTTATCTGCGCACCTACACCCGCAACCAGTCGGAGCTGATGGCCGAGCGCCTGAAGGATCTTGATAACGTCAAGGTCGACTGGGCGATGCGCTACGGCACGCCGTCGATTGCCTCGCGCATCGACGCGCTGAAAGAGGAGGGTTGCGACCGCATCGTGCTCTTCCCGCTTTATCCGCAATATGCGGCGGCAACGACCGCCACCGTCAACGACAAGGCCTTCCAGAAGCTGCTCTCGATGCGCTGGCAGCCGGCGCTACGCACCGTTCCCGCCTACCATGACGACGAGACCTATATCGAAGCGCTCGCCGCGTCGGTCGAAAGGCATCTTTCGACCCTCGACTGGAAGCCCGAGATGCTGCTCGCCTCCTTCCATGGCATACCGATGTCCTATTTCAAACAGGGCGACCCCTACTACTGTCAATGCCAGAAGACCGGCCGGCTGCTGCGCGAGCGGCTCGGGCTGACCAAGGAAAACTTCACGGTCACCTTCCAATCCCGCTTCGGACCGGAGGAATGGCTGCAGCCCTATACCGACAAGACCGTGGAAAAGCTCGCCAAGGACGGCGTCAAGCGCATCGCCGTCATCAATCCCGGCTTCGTCTCCGACTGTCTGGAAACGCTGGAGGAAATCGCCGAACAGGCCGCCCATTCCTTTCACGAAAATGGCGGCGATAAGTTCGCGCATATTCCCTGCCTCAACGACGGCGAGGACGGCATGAAGGTGCTGGAAAAGGTCGTCCGTCGCGAATTGCAGGGCTGGGTCTGAGAGACTCCTTCAGAAAGCGGCGTCGGACGAGTAGCTAAAGCATGTCGCGCAAAAGTGTGAAGCGGTTTTGCGATAACGACATGCGTAGAAACAACGACTTAAAGCGCGGGAACGAATCAGAAAGATCGCGACGCGTTTTAGCAACAGCCCAATGACTTCGCCGAAACGAAACCTCCTTTTCACTTGGAGCCCAGGCGGTTGCGCCCTCATTTCTTCCTCGCAAATAACGTGCTAACTCACCACATGAGTTGGGCAGGCGCGCATGCGCCGATAGGAGGAATTTTTCATGCTGTTCGGCGGCTTCGACATCGTCGTGATCGTGCTGGTCATCTTCGTCATCCTGGTGCTCTTTGCCGGGATCAAGACCGTGCCGCAGGGCTACCGCTATACGATCGAGCGCTTCGGGCGTTATACCCGCACGCTGGAGCCTGGCCTCAACCTCATCACCCCCTTCATCGAGCGCGTCGGCGCTAAGTTGAACGTGATGGAGCAGGTGCTGAACGTGCCGACCCAGGAGGTGATCACCAAGGATAATGCCTCGGTTTCGGCCGATGCCGTCTCCTTCTATCAGGTGCTGAACGCCGCCCAGGCTGCCTATCAGGTCTCTAACCTCGAAAACGCCATCCTCAATCTCACCATGACCAACATCCGCTCGGTCATGGGTTCGATGGATCTCGACGAACTGCTCTCCAACCGCGATGCGATCAACGACCGGCTGCTGCGCGTCGTCGACGAGGCCGTGCATCCCTGGGGCATCAAGGTCACCCGCGTTGAGATCAAGGACATCCAGCCGCCACGCGACCTCGTCGACGCGATGGCCCGCCAGATGAAGGCCGAGCGCGAGAAGCGGGCGCAGGTGCTGGAGGCTGAAGGCTCGCGCAACGCGCAGATTCTGAGGGCCGAAGGCGCCAAGCAATCCGCCATTCTCCAAGCCGAAGGCCAGCGCGAGGCCGCCTTCCGCAACGCCGAAGCCCGTGAACGCCTGGCCGAGGCCGAAGCCAAGGCGACGAAGATGGTCTCCGAGGCGATCGCCGCCGGCGACATCCAGGCGATCAATTATTTCGTCGCGCAGAAATACACCGAAGCGCTCACCTCGATCGGTTCGGCGCCCAATTCCAAGATCGTGATGATGCCGATGGAAGCCTCTTCTATCCTCAGCTCGCTTGGTGGCATCGGTGCCATTGCCCGCGAAGTCTTCGGCGATGCCGGCAACAGCCCGTCGACACCGCTGCCCGTGCCGCCGCGTCCGCGCCCCGCACCGGCGCGCTCGACGCCGCCGATCAATCCGTCGACCCCCAATCCTTTCAATCCCGAGCAGGAGCGATAAGCCATGCTGGCGAAGATCGTCGCCGAACTCGGTCCGTGGAGCTGGTGGGTCGCAGGCCTCGTGCTGCTCGCAGCCGAGATGATCGTTCCCGGCTTCTTCCTGGTCTGGATCGGCCTTGCCGCCTTGATCGTCGGCGCGCTGTCGCTGCTCTTCTGGGACAGCGCTTTCTGGGTCTGGGAGTTGCAGGCGATCCTTTTTGCGCTTCTCGCCGTTGCCACGACCTTCGCCGGCCGCCGGCTGACGCTGCGCAATGCGACGACCGACGAGCCCTTCCTCAATCAGCGTGGTGCAAGCCTCGTCGGCCGCACCGCCACCCTGCACGAACCGATCCGTGAGGGCCGCGGCCGCATCCGTCTCGACGATACGCTGTGGCAGGTGATGGGGCCTGATCTGCCCGTCGGAACACAGGTAAAGGTGGTTTCGAGCAACGGCCGCGACCTGACGGTCGAGCCCGTCTAATCAGATGCCCCTGATCGAACGAGCCTGATCAGGCGACGCCGATGCGCAGCAGGTCGTGGAAATGCACCAGCCCGACCGGCCGGCAGTCATCGTCGATGACGATCAGCGCGCCGATGTGATGCTGGTTGAGCAGCGCCAGGGCTGCGGTCGCCAGCACCGTCGGCTTCACCGTCTTCGGTGTTTTCGTCATGATGTCGTCGACGGCAAGCTCTGAAAGATTGCGTGTCAGGTTGCGCGCCATGTCGCCTTCGGTGACGATGCCGCAGAGCCGCCCATCTTCATCAAGCACCCCGACGCAGCCGAAATGCTTGCGCGACAGCACGGTGATCGCCTCCGGCATCGGTGTGCCCTTGGCAACGAGTGGCAGCCGCTCGCCGGTATGCATGACATCGGCGACATGCATCAGGCTCGCACCGAGTTTGCCGCCGGGGTGGAAGACGTGGAAATCCGTGGCGGTAAAGCCGCGCGCCTCCAGAAGCGCCACCGCCAGCGCGTCGCCGATTGCAAGCTGCATCAGCGTCGAGGTCGTCGGCGCCAGCCCATTCGGGCAGGCCTCCTGCTCGTTCGGTATCAGGAGGACGATATCGGCGGCGGTCGCCAGCGAAGAACGGTCGCTGCAGGTGATGGCGATCAGCGGAATGGAGAAGCGCCGCGTGAAGGAAATGATGCTCTTGAGCTCGGCGCTCTCGCCGCCTTTGGAAATCGCCAGCACGACGTCGTCGCGCGCGATCATGCCGAGATCGCCGTGATTGGCCTCCGCCGCATGCACGAAAAAGGCGGGCGTTCCGGTTGACGCGAATGTCGCCGCGAGCTTGGCGCCGATATGCCCGCTCTTGCCGACGCCAGTGACGATGACGCGTCCGGAGATGTCGCCGATGACTTCGACGGCGCGGGTGAAAGGACCGGCCAATCCATCGTCAAAAGCCTGTTCGAGCGCTTCGAGACCGCGTCTTTCAGTCTCTATCGTGCGTTTTGCCGACTCAAGCACACTGTTTTCGACGAGGTTGATCGCTCTTCTGTTCATGAAATTGCGTTAGACCTTTTCACTTTCCAAGTCCACCCCGCAGTCTTTCCGAATTGTGAACAGCGCCCGCCGACGGCAACGAATGGTTAACCACAAGGCTTTACCTTTGGGTAAGAACCGAAAGCATGTCAGGCGCGAATTGCATGGGCCAGCCAAAACAGACGAGCAGTGTGATGCCGCTCCGCGCCATGAGCCGTGCCGTCTCTTTTGCCGTGCTGAGTACCCTGCTTTTCAGCCAGACCGGAGCCTTCGCGCAGTCCGCTTCGCCGCAACCGGCAAACAGCAGCTTCGCCACCTCCCAGGATAACCGCGCCACCAACAATGCCGCATCCGCCGCCGGTTTCGATGACGAGACCGACGATACCGCCACTCCTGCGGCAAACGGCACGACCGCGAATGCGGACGATACCCAGCAGCGGCCCGCCATACCGGACGCACAAGCCGGCGACGACATTACCGGTTCCATCCTCGACGAGGACATACGCCGGCTGAACACCCGTGAAGCGCCGCTCGACGAGACGCTGCCACGTCGCAGGGCTGCCGAAAGCGCCTCGACAGCGGAAACGCCGGGAATCCCGATCGGCACGTTTGTCCTCCGCCCGAGCGTCACCCAGAGCATCAACACCGAAACCACCAAGGACGGCAATACCAGGCAACGGCGCGCCTTTCTCGAAACGGATGCGGCAGCGACCCTGACCTCCGACTGGGGCCGGCATCAGCTGACCGTAACCTCGGAAGGCGCCTGGCAGAAGAACATCAGCGGCGAGGGCGAGGAACAGCCCTCCTTTAAAGTCAACGGCGACCTCAGGCTCGATCTTCCCGACGATACGACCGCGCACCTCACCGCCGGTTATAATTTCTACCGCGAGGATACGGACGATCCCGACGCCATCGCCGACGCCGCGCAGCAGTCGGACGTCCAGGAATTTTCGGCCGGCGCCTCCGTCCAACGCGATTTCGGCATCCTGCGCGGCACGACGGCACTGGCGCTGACCCGCTCGATCTATTCGGATGCCAAGCTTGCGAACGGCACGACCGTCGCCCTCAGCGATCGTAACCAGACGACGGGCACGCTGCGCGGCCGCGTCGGTTACGAGCTGTCTCCCGCGCTCATTCCCTTCATCGAGGCGACGATCGGCCGTTCGGTCTACGACGAGACGCGCGATTCTGCCGGTTATGAGCGTTCCGGCCATAGCTATGGCGCCAAGGCGGGCGTCGAGGTCGATCTCGGCGAAAAGCTGAAGGGTGAAGTCGGTGTCGGCTACGAGATGGCGGATTTCGAAGACAGCCGACTGTCCTCGATCGATACCGCCACGCTCGATGCAAGCCTGCTCTGGTCGCCGATCCGCGGCACCGATGTCAATCTCGACCTACAGACGAGCATCCAGCCCTCGACCACGGCAGGCGAGAGCGGCTACGTCTCGCACGCGCTGACGACGACAGTCACTCACCAACTGCGCGACAATCTGGTCGGGACGATGATCGGCGGGGTGATATGGCGCGATTATCCCACGGATAGCACCATCAACGACGAGCTCGTCTATACCGCCGCAACCGGCCTCACCTGGAACATCAACCGTTATCTCGATCTGACCAGCACGCTCGGCTACGAGCTGACGACCCGCAAGGAAGGCACCGATTCGCAGCAATGGCGAGCCGGGGTCGGTCTCAAGCTGAAACGCTAGAGCCTTTCCTGGTCAGATTGAAGCATTCTGCCGGAGCAGGTTTTCGTCAGGGCAGAGGGGATTGGCGAAGGGCATACCCCTTGGTACGTCCGAGCCGATCGCCTCTGATCCTGGCGCAAAGATGCCCGGCCCTTCGGGTTGGCTGAAACGGGCCGGCTGATCGACCGGCCGGCTTGGCCGTAGAGCTTGGCTACGACGCGCGCCGGCCGGTCGACCATCCGACTCCGTTTCAGCCAACAGAATGCTGCAATCTGACCAGGAAAGGCTCTAGAGCATTCCAGCAAAACTGCGCAGCGGTTTTGCGTCCGGGATTGCGTGAAGACAAAAAGATAGAGCATTCTGTGATCCGCAGAAAAACGGAAATGCTAGAGCGCCGCGCACCCGATTGGACGCGCGGCGCTCATTTATATGCTGAGTGGAACCCTTACTTCAGGCCGGCCAGCAGTTCCCTGAAACCGCCTTCGACGGAGGGGCGGATATCGGCGCGTTCGAGGGCGAAGGCGACGTTTGCCAGGATGAAGCCGTCCTTGGCGCCGCAGTCGTAGGTCGCACCGCGGAAGTGGTAACCGGCGAAATCCTGTTCCTTCAGCAGCTTCAGCATGCCGTCGGTGAGCTGGATCTCGTTGCCGGCGCCGCGCTCCTGGGTTTCGAGGATCTTGAAGATCTCAGGCTGGAGGATGTAGCGGCCGTTGATGAAGAAGTTGGAAGGCGCCGTCCCCTTGGCGGGCTTTTCCACCATGCCGGTGATGCGGAAGCCGTCGCCGATCGCCTCGCCGACGCCGACGATGCCGTACTTATGCGCCTGGTCTGGCGCGCATTCCTCGACGGCGATGATATTGCCGCCGCTCTGGCCATAAAGGTCGATCATGCCCTTCATGCAGCCCTTGTCGCCCTTCATGATCATGTCGGGCAGCAGCAGTGCAAAGGGCTCGTCGCCGACGATCTCACGGGCGCACCACACGGCGTGACCGAGACCGAGCGGCTCCTGCTGGCGGGTGAAGCTCACCGTGCCTGCCTTCGGCAATTGCTGGGCGAGAAGGGTAATTTCCGCCTTCTTGGCACGCTCGCGAAGCGTCTGCTCCAGCTCGAAATGAATGTCGAAATAATCTTCGATGACGTGCTTGTTGCGTCCGGTGACGAACACCAGATGTTCGATCCCGGCCTCGATCGCCTCATCGACGACATATTGAATGATTGGCTTGTCGACGACGGTCAACATTTCCTTCGGAACAGCCTTTGTCGCCGGCAGGAATCGCGTTCCCAACCCGGCAACCGGAAATACTGCTTTACGAACTTTGTTGTGTTGAGCCACACCCGGCCTCCTGCTTCGATCATATCGCTTTGGAAATAGAGCTTTTTAGCTTTAACTAGTATAGAATTGCTACTGTTTTGCAAATGGTGACCGCAGCGGATCGCCATGGTAAAGAATTTGTTGACTCCGTTCCTGTAGTCTCGGGTCTGGGCGGAAATGATGCCCCGCTGCACCAGAAACTGAAGATGACGGATACGACTGTCGATGACCCAGAATCACAAAAACTCCCTTCGTGGTCTTGCTCTCGCCCTCATTGTCGCTGCCCAGGTGGCACTGGTCCCCGACAACGCGAAAGCTGATTCCCGCTTCCAGAAATGGATCGCGGATTTCTACCAGACTGCCGCTCAGAGTGGCATCAGTAAGGCAACCTATCAAAAGGCCTTTTCCGGGGTGAGCGAGCCCGATCCGACCGTGCTCGAAAAGGCTGCCTACCAGCCGGAATTCACCTCGAAGATCTGGGACTATGTCGATTCCCGCGTCAACCCCTATACCGTCAAAATCGGCCGCGAGATGGCCGCCAAGCACGCAAGGACGCTCGCTGCGATCGAGCAGCGTTTCGGCGTAGACAAGACCATTCTGCTGGCCATCTGGTCGATGGAATCGAATTACGGCGCGGTCCTCGACAAGGACGACCGGCTGCACTACGTGCCGCGCGCCCTGGCAACGCTTGCCTATGCCGATCCGAGCCGCGCCAAATTCGCCAAGAAGCAATTGGTCGCCGCGCTGAAGATCCTGCAGAACGGCGATGTGCCGGCACGCGAGATGACCGGCTCCTGGGCCGGCGCCATGGGCCACACCCAGTTCATCCCGACAAGCTACCTGCTTTATGCCGTCGATGCGGACGGCAACGGCCATCGCGATATCTGGAACTCCGTGCCTGACGCGCTGGCGACCTCGGCCAATCTCCTGATGAAGAACGGCTGGGACACCGGCAAGACCTGGGGCTACGAGGTCGTCGTTCCCGCCGCAGCCGCCAAGCAGGCCGGCAAGAGCCACACGCTGGCCCAATGGGCGGCACTCGGCCTGACACGTCCGAACGGCAAGGCCTTCCGCGAGAGCGCCACCAAAGCCGTGCTGAAGATGCCGGCCGGAGCCGGCGGCCCAGGCTTCCTGATGACCGCCAACTTCTACACCATCAAGAACTACAATGCCTCGGATAGCTACGCGCTTGCCGTCGGCCTGCTGGCCGACCAGATCGCCGGCTACGGCGGTATGCAACAGCGTTGGCCGCGCCCGGACGGCGCACTCGACATCACCGAGAAATTCGAGCTGCAGACCCGTCTGAAGACGCTCGGCTATTACAATGGCGAGGTCGACGGCAATTTCGGGTCGGGTTCGAAAGCGGCGATATCGGCCGTGCAGTCGCGCATTGGCATGCAGCCGGACGGTGAACCCTCGTTGCCGCTTCTGAACGCACTGCGCCGCTAGATCGGGATGATCCCGGCCGGACCGGCCGGAAATCTCAATCCGCATTTGAATCAAGGAAGTAGGGCATGATACCGCCCGAAAACCCCACACACTTTTCGGCATCATGCTCTACAACAGGCAGAACCGTGACCTAGATAATAGCGGGAGTGGACGCTGGCCTACCCTGCGTGCAAGATGCCGGCAGATGCGGAACTGCCCATGACGAAGAAAACTGATCGGACCCGTAAAATCCGTTGGCTGGTGCTTGCCTTGGCAGCGGCTTCGCTATGCCTTGGCGCTCTTGCACCGGTGCATGTCGCCGAAGCCCAGGAGCAGCGCTACCAGCGCCGGTCGATCCTCGATTTTTTCCTCGGCCGACGCTATCTCGACGACGGGCCGCAAGCCCCTGACGTCCAGCAGCCGAGACGCCAGCAGCGCAAACGCCCGCCGGCACCAAAGGCCATAGTCAATACCCGCACCACGCCGCCCGTACGGACCGTCGAAGAGGAGCCGGCGGTGCAGAAGCTCGGTGACGCCCGAACGATCCTCATCGTCGGCGATTTCCTGGCCAGCGGCCTCGGCGACGGCCTCACCGCCGCCTTCGAGACCTCGCCAGGCGTCGTCGTCGAAGCCCGCGGCAACGTCTCCTCCGGCCTTGTCCGCGACGATTATTACGACTGGCCGGAACAGCTGCCGAAGATGATCGACGAGCTGAAGCCGGCAATGGTCGTCGTCATGATCGGCGCCAACGACCGCCAGCAGATGGTGACCGACACCGCCAAGGAGAAATTCCGCACCGATGGCTGGTTCACCGAATACCGCCGCCGTGTTCTTTCTTTCGGCAAGGAGGTCACCGGCCGCAAGATCCCGCTGCTCTGGGTCGGCCTTCCCGCCTTCGAATCCGATTCAATGACGGCCGATGCCGTCCAGATGAACCAGCTCTACCGCAACCAAGTCGAAAGCATCGGCGGCGAATTCGTCGATATCTGGGATGGTTTCGTCGACGAAAACGGCAACTTCATCGTCACCGGTTCGGATGTGAAC
Organism: Rhizobium beringeri; assembly: GCF_004306515.1. Classification (NCBI taxonomy): domain Bacteria; kingdom Pseudomonadati; phylum Pseudomonadota; class Alphaproteobacteria; order Hyphomicrobiales; family Rhizobiaceae; genus Rhizobium; species Rhizobium beringeri. The sequence continues at coordinate 3,637,213 of NZ_SILG01000001.1, forward strand.
GGCCAGCAGGTACGCCTGCGCACCTCTGATGGCATCAACCTTACCCAGGCCGGCCGGCGCAAGCTGGCCTTCTATGTGGAGAAGCCGGCTCGGCGTCTTCTCGGCACGCAGGCAAGCCCCGATCTGGTCCGCCTCGACTCTAGCAATCTGCCCGGTCTCGGCCTTCCCGACAATCCGGTCGAACATACCGTCCCGATCAGCCTCTCCGATCCCAATCTCGATGGCGGCGCCGAGCTTCTCGGCGCCAGGCCGCCGCCTATGGCTTTGACGCGGTCGCCGCGCGACCTCCTGGTCGAGCAGGGCGAAATGACGCCCGCGCCTCCAGGCCGCGTCGATGATTACCGCCTGCCTGTGGCAAAGGCGCCGGCCGAAGTCTCGGTCAAGTGAAAAGGCCGCGCGAGCATGATGCCGAAAAGTGTGAGCGGTTTTCGGACGACATCATGCTCTAACTTTCTAATGTAGAACAGGATGATTTTAGGCCGACCCGGCCTAAAATCATCCTGTTCTATGTGGACATCCGCTTCGTCCCGTCTACTTCGCCGTCGCCTGCGGCCAGCTCAGATAATAGTAGTTCGAGCCGATCAGGCCGAAGAAGGCGTTGCTGTCGTTCGTCTGATCGACATAGCTGCCGTTTTCCTTGACAAAGGTGCCGTCGGCGCCGCGCTCGAGATGCGCATCGAGGAAGTCGCTCCAGCCGCTGACATCAATCTCCTTGCCGGCCTTGCTCTCAATGTCCGCCTCATCGGGATCATCGACATCCCAGGCGTTGATCGACACACCCTGCGTCGGATCAGTGATGGTGAGTGTGCCTGCTTCCAGGGCAGCCAGCATGTCGTGAGCCTTGCCGCTCTCGCCTTCGGCCGCAGCCGCGTCCTGCAGCTGCTGCTTCAGCATCGACATGAAGGAGGCGCTGGTCACGTCGGCGCTGTCACTCGTCGTGTCGGACTCATCAGACGTGTCACTCTGGGCCGAAAGCGTGTCGAGCAGGCCGGAAAGGGCCTGGTTGGAAAGAAGTGAGGCGGAGCTCGAATCGAGCCCATAGCTGCTCAGAATGCTGGCGGCCGACGAACTCTGCGTGTCCTGCGAGCTGTCGTCGGAACTGCGAAGATTTTTCAGGGCATATTGGGCCGAAACCAGCCGCGTGCTGTCAAGTGCGGAAACCATTTGAAGTATCCTTGTCGATCATTCGCGGCCTCACGCCGCGGCCGATGGTGAAATGCGTTACGGCCAAAACGGCGGGGCACCTCCGCTTCGGTCGCCGCCGGCTCCTCCTGAGCCCGCGTCCGACGAAAAATCTCGCCTTCCGGCATTGCCTGAGGCTTGCGGCGCACGGCCTCCGCGTCAAGCGGTCGCACTACAGCGCAGGGCACCATAAAAAACTCCGCCGGAGGGGCGGAGTTCGTGGTCTTCGGGAAGCTGTGCGGCCGACGGTCAGTTCGGCAGGACAGTCGAGCCCATCAATTCCTCGTCGATGGCGCGCGCTGCCTGGCGGCCTTCACGGATCGCCCAGACCACCAGCGATTGGCCACGGCGCACGTCACCCGCCGTCCAGAACTTGTCGACCGAAGTCTTGTAGTCACGGTCGTTGGCGACGACGTTGGTCGAGCCGCGCTTGTCGGTGTTGAGCGTCAGCTTGCCCTCGAGCTCCTTCAGCACGCTGCCGGTGGACGGCCCGCGGAAACCGATGGCGATGAAGGCGAGATCGGCCCGGATGACGAATTCCGTACCTGGAACCGGCCGCCGGCGTTCGTCGACCTCGCAGCACTTCACGCCGGTCAGCACGCCGTCTTCGCCGACGAATTCAAGTGTCGCCACCTGGAATTCACGCACGGCGCCCTCGGCCTGTGAGGAGGAGGTGCGCATCTTCGTCGCCCAGAAGGGCCAGACGGCAAGCTTGTCTTCCTTCTCCGGCGGCTGCGGCCGGATGTCGAGCTGGGTGACCTTGACGGCCCCCTGGCGGAACGCCGTGCCGACGCAGTCCGAAGCCGTATCGCCGCCGCCGACGACGACGATATGTTTGGCGCCGGCAAGGATCGGGTCCGACGGCCAGCCGACGCTGTCGATGTTCTCCCGCCCGACGCGGCGGTTCTGCTGCACCAGATAGGGCATCGCATCATGCACGCCCGCAAGGTCGGTGCCGGGAATGCCGGCCTCGCGCGGCGTCTCGGAGCCGCCGCAGTAGAGGACGGCGTCGTGATCGGCGAGCAGCTGCTCGACCTTGACGTCGACGCCGACATTGACGCCGCAATGGAAGGTGACGCCCTCACCCTTCATCTGCTCGACGCGGCGGTCGATGAAGTTCTTCTCCATCTTGAAATCGGGAATGCCGTAACGCAGCAGGCCGCCCGGCTTGGTCTCGCGCTCATAGAGATGAACCTCGTGGCCGGCGCGGCCGAGCTGCTGGGCGGCCGCCATGCCGGCGGGGCCGGAGCCGATGACTGCCACCTTCTTGCCGGTATGGACCGTGGCCGGCTGCGGCCGGATGAAGCCGAGCTCATAGGCCTTGTCGGCGATCGCCTGTTCGACCGTCTTGATGGCGACCGGCGCATCCTCGAGATTCAATGTGCAGGCTTCCTCGCAGGGTGCCGGGCAGACGCGACCGGTAAACTCGGGGAAGTTGTTGGTGGAATGCAGGTTCTGGATCGCCGCTTCCCAGTTGTTGTTGTAGACGAGGTCGTTCCAATCGGGAATCTGGTTGTGAACAGGGCAACCGGTCGGGCCGTGGCAATAGGGGATGCCACAGTCCATGCAGCGCGCGGCCTGTTTCTGCACTTCCGGGTCCGACATCGGGATCGTGAACTCGCGGAAATGGCGGATACGATCCGACGCCGGCTGGTACTTCGCCACCTGCCGGTCGATTTCCAGAAACCCTGTTACCTTACCCATGTTTTCGTCCCTTACCCTCATGACCGCCTCACCGCAGCCAATCTGTCTATCGTCAGTCCCGGTACCCGGGGCAAGTTGCTTGTCTTGACCGTCATTGGACCATATCCCCTGCAAGACATCCGTGCGATCTGGACAGCCTTCGCCGTCGGCGTGGTCGTCACGGGTCATTGAGATATTTTCGACATCCGTCACCTGCGGTCAGCAGGTGACGGATGTCCCGGTGCAATTCATTCCGCGGCGATGCCCATCCGGCTGCGCTCCATTTCCTCGAGCGCACGACGGTATTCGACCGGCATGACCTTGCGGAACTTCGGACGGTAGTCGGCCCAGTTGTCGAGAATCTCAGTGGCGCGGGCCGAGCCCGTATAATGCAGATGGTTGGAGATCAGCTGGTAGAGGCGCTCCTCGTCATGGCGCGTCATGTCGCCAGAGACGTCGACACGTCCCTTGTGCATGAGGTCACCACCGTGATGATGCAGCTTCTCCAGCATATCGTCCTCCTCGGGCACCGGCTCGAGCTCGACCATCGCCATGTTGCAGCGGCTGGCGAAATCGCCGGTCTCATCGAGTACGTAGGCGACACCGCCGGACATGCCGGCCGCGAAGTTGCGGCCCGTGGCGCCGAGCACGACGACGACGCCACCAGTCATGTATTCGCAGCCATGGTCGCCGACACCCTCGACGATGGCGATCGCGCCCGAATTGCGCACGGCGAAACGTTCGCCCGCCACACCGCGGAAATAGCATTCGCCCTCGGTCGCACCATAAAGCACGGTGTTGCCGACGATGATCGAGTCCTCGGCCACGATCCTCGAATTCTCAGGCGGCCGGATGATGATCTTGCCGCCTGAAAGGCCCTTGCCGACATAGTCGTTGCCGTCGCCGATCAGGTTGAAAGTGACGCCGCGCGCCAGGAAGGCGCCGAAGCTCTGCCCCGCCGTGCCGCGAAGCGTCACATTGATCGTGTCTTCCTTCAGCCCGCGGTGGCGGAAACGCTTGGCGACTTCGCCGGAAAGCATCGCGCCCACCGAACGGTCGACGTTCTTGATGCCGACCTCGAAGGCGACGGGCGTCTTGGCCGTCAGTGCCGGCTGCGCCTGCTCGATCAGCACGCGGTCGAGAATATCGTCGATCGGGTGCTTCTGTCGGCTCGTCCAGAAGGTCTCTTCCTTGGGAGCGTCGACCTTGTGGAAGATACGGCTGAAATCGAGGCCCTTTGCCTTCCAGTGGTTCAGCATCTCGTCCTTCTCCAGAAGCTCCGAGGCGCCGATGATCTCGTCGAGCCGGGTGAACCCGAGTGAGGCGAGGATTTCGCGCACTTCGTTGGCGACGAAGAAGAAATAGTTGATGACGTGCTCCGGCGAGCCCTTGAAGCGCTTGCGCAGCACCGGATCCTGGGTCGCCACGCCCACCGGACAGGTGTTGAGATGGCACTTGCGCATCATGATGCAGCCGGCGGCAATCAGCGGCGCGGTGGCAAAGCCGAACTCGTCGGCTCCAAGCAGTGCCCCGATAATGACGTCGCGGCCGGTCTTCAGCCCGCCGTCCACCTGCAGGGCGACGCGCGAGCGCAGCCCGTTCAGCACCAGCGTCTGCTGGGTCTCGGCAAGGCCGATTTCCCAAGGGCTGCCGGCATGTTTGAGCGACGTCAGCGGCGACGCACCCGTGCCGCCGTCGAAGCCGGCGACCGTGATGTGGTCGGCGCGTGCCTTGGCGACACCGGCGGCAACCGTGCCGACGCCGACTTCAGAGACGAGCTTGACCGAAACATCGGCGGTCGGGTTGACGTTCTTCAGATCGTAGATCAGCTGCGCCAGATCTTCGATGGAATAGATGTCGTGGTGCGGCGGCGGCGAAATCAGGCCGACACCCGGCGTCGAATGGCGGGTCTTGGCAACGGTCGCGTCAACCTTGTGACCCGGCAGCTGACCGCCTTCGCCAGGCTTGGCGCCTTGCGCCACCTTGATCTGCAGCACGTCGGCATTGACGAGATATTCGGTGGTCACCCCGAAGCGGCCCGAGGCGATCTGCTTGATCGCCGAACGTTCCGGGTTCATCGAACCATTGGCCAGCGGTATATAGCGGTCGGATTCTTCGCCGCCCTCGCCGGTGTTCGACTTGCCGCCGATCCGGTTCATGGCGATCGCCAGCGTCGTATGCGCCTCCCTGGAAATCGAGCCGAAGGACATCGCCCCCGTCGAGAAACGCTTGACGATATCGGCCGCCGGCTCGACCTCGTCGATCGATATCGGCTTGCGGCCGAGCGCCTCGGCGCTCTTCATCTTGAAGAGCCCGCGGATCGTGTTCATGCGCAGCGCCGAATTGTTCACCATATCGGCGAATTCGCGGTAGCGATCTTCGGCATTGCCGCGCACGGCATGCTGAAGGGCGGCGACCGCATCCGGCGTCCAGGCATGGCTTTCGCCGCGCATGCGGTAGGCATATTCGCCGCCGATATCGAGCGTCGTGGCAAGAAGCGGATCGGTGCCGAAGGCCGCGTTATGGCGGGCGACGGTTTCCGCCGCGATCGCCTCGAGGCCGACGCCTTCGATCATCGTCGCGGTTCCGAAGAAATACTTGTCGATCAGTTCCGACTGCAGGCCGATCGCATCGAAGATCTGCGCGCCGCAATAGGACTGGTAGGTCGAGATACCCATCTTCGACATGACCTTGAGGATGCCTTTGCCGACGGCCTTGATGTAGCGGTAGACAACTTCGGAAGCATCCACTTCCTTCGGGAATTCGCCCTTGGCATGCATGTCGAGCAGCGTGTCGAAGGCGAGATAAGGGTTGATCGCCTCGGCGCCGTAGCCGGCGAGCAGGCAGAAATGGTGGACTTCGCGCGGTTCGCCGGTCTCAACGACGAGACCGACCGAGGTGCGAAGCCCCTTACGGATCAGGTGATGGTGCACGGCAGCCGTCGCCAGCAGTGCCGGAATGGCGATCCGGTCCGGCCCGATCTGGCGGTCGGAGAGCACGATGATGTTGTAGCCGCCCTTGACGGCCGCTTCCGCGCGCTCGCAGAGCCGGTCGAGCATCTCGGGCATGCCTTCGGCGCCACGTTCGATATCATAGGTGAAATCGAGCGTCTTGGTGTCGAAACGGTCTTCGGTATGGCCGATCGAGCGGATCTTCTCGAGATCGCCATTGGTCAGGATCGGCTGGCGAACCTCGAGCCGCTTTGCGTTCGCCGCGCCCTCGTGGTCGAGAATGTTCGGCCGCGGCCCGATGAAGGAAACCAGGCTCATGACCAGTTCCTCGCGGATCGGGTCGATCGGCGGGTTGGTCACCTGCGCGAAGTTCTGCTTGAAATACGTGTAGAGCAGCTTCGGCTTTTCCGACATCGCCGAGATCGGCGTATCCGTGCCCATCGAGCCGATCGCCTCCTGGCCCGTCGTCGCCATCGGCGACATCAGGATGCGGGTATCCTCGAGCGTGTAGCCGAAGGCCTGCTGGCGGTCGAGCAGCGACACGTCGCGGCGCAGCGCCCGCGGCTCCACCGGCTTGAGGTCTTCGAGGATGAGCTGGGTGCGGTTGAGCCAGCTGCGATAGGGATGCGCCGTCGCAAGCTGCGACTTCACCTCGTCGTCGGAGATGATGCGGCCTTCTTCCATATCGATCAGCAGCATCTTGCCCGGCTGCAGGCGCCACTTCTGGATGATCTTCTCCTCCGGAACCGGCAACACGCCGGCTTCGGACGCCATGATGACGCGGTCGTCATCGGTGACGAGGTAGCGTGCCGGCCGCAGGCCGTTGCGGTCGAGCGTCGCGCCGATCTGCTTGCCGTCGGTGAAGGCGACGGCAGCCGGCCCGTCCCAGGGCTCCATCAGCGCCGCATGATATTCGTAGAACGCCTTGCGTTCGGCCGCCATCGACTGGTTGCCGGCCCAGGCTTCCGGGATCAGCATCATCACGGCATGCGCCATCGAATAACCGCCGCGCACGAGGAATTCGAGTGCGTTGTCGAAGCAGGCCGTGTCCGACTGCCCCTCGTAGGAGATCGGCCAGAGCTTGGAGATGTCCTCGCCGAACAGCGGCGAGGAGACCGAGGCTTGGCGCGCCGCCATCCAGTTGACGTTGCCGCGCAGCGTGTTGATCTCGCCGTTATGGGCGACCATGCGGTAAGGGTGCGCAAGCTTCCACGACGGGAAGGTGTTGGTCGAGAAGCGCTGGTGCACCAGGGCGACCGCGCTTTCGAAACGCGGATCCGACAGGTCCTTGTAATAGACGCCGACCTGATAGGCCAGGAACATGCCCTTGTAGACCACCGTCGCCGACGACAGCGACACCGGATAGAAATTGCTCTCCTCGCCGTCGAACTCGTCATAGATGCGGTTGGAGATTACCTTGCGCAGCGTGAACAGCCGACGCTCGAACTCGTCGTTGTTTTCGGCATCCTCGCCGGCGCCGATGAAGACCTGCACATGGTGCGGCTCGGTTGCAGCAATGGCCGGCGCCTTGGAGAGCGAGGAATTGTCGACGGGCACGTCGCGGAAGCCGATGAAGACCTGACCTTCCTCGGTGATGACGTCCTTGATCACCTTCTTGAAGTGCTCGATCTGCTTTTCATCGCGCGGCATGAAGATATGGCCGACGCCATATTCGCCGACCGGCGGCAGGGTGATGCCCTGCTCGGCCATCTCCTCGCGAAAGAAACTGTCGGGGATCTGCACCAGGATGCCGGCGCCGTCACCCATCAGCGGATCGGCGCCGACGGCGCCGCGATGCGTCAGGTTTTCAAGGATGAAAAGGCCATCCTTGACGATCTGGTGTGATTTCTGGCCCTTCATATGCGCGACGAAGCCGACGCCGCAGGCATCATGTTCGTTGCGCGGATCATAGAGGCCCTGTTTCTTCGGCAGGCCGGAGGCGGATTTGGACATATTGGCCGTCGCGCGCAGCTCAGCAGCAGCAAACCGGTCAACTTCCATGGATGGCGTCTTCGTCATCATCTTTCCTCCTGTCGAAGCCCGCGGGGCCGCGGGCGGCTTTTCGTCCCGCGCCGCAACCCGAAGATAGGTTCGGCGCATGACAGCGCTGTTGCATTGTGAAGATCGGCCGCAGACATCTGCTTTAAAGGAAAGCAAACCGTCGCGTTCCGCGCCTGCCATTCGCCTCCGCGCGCCGCCCTTGAGGCTTGGCGCTCGGAAGAACTATAGCGTGAAAGCCGGTCTGTTCCAGGGCTTTCGGCGCCTCTTCGGTCATAAAGGCCAAAATAGGACAGCAACACTGTCCTAATTCATCAGTTCTATGCCAGAAAGCATCCGGCTCTGCAAGAGCGCTCCGGCAAAAAACGTCAATTTGCGACGGAAGATTGCCTGCGTAGCGGCGATGACGAAAGAAAATTACGTTGTGCCGTATTATTTTTTTTATTGATTGCGTAGTTCAATTTCCGTGATGTGTCGCGGGCGACAACCTTGATCCTGTGAAGCTTTGGCGTAATGTCCGCTGCGGACTTGCCAACCCCTTCCTTTCTCACGGTTTCCCCACATGTTCTTTGCTTCCGATAACTGGGCCGGCGCCCACAAATCCATTGCCGAACGTCTGCTGACGGAATCGACCGGCTTTGCCGCCGCCTATGGCACCGGCGATCTCGACAGAAAGGTCGAAGCCCGTTTTTCCGAGATCTTCGAGCGTGAGGTTTCGATCTTCTTCGTCGCCACCGGCACGGCCGCCAACTCGCTGTCGCTGGCAAGCGTCCAGCGGCCCGGCGGCATCACCTTCTGCCATTCGGAGGCCCATGTGATCGAGGATGAATGCGGTGCGCCGGAATTTTTCTCCGGCGCCGCCCGTCTCGTTGCCGTTGACGGCGAAGCCGGCAAGATCGACCCGGCGAAGCTTTCGGCGAAGATCGCAAGCTTTCCCGAGGACGCGGTCCATCACGGCCGCGCCAGCGCGGTGACCATCACCCAGGCGACCGAAATCGGCACCGTCTATTCCCTGCCGGAGATCGGCGAGATCGCCGCCATATCAAGGAAGCGCAATCTGCCGCTCCACATGGATGGCGCCCGCTTCGCCAACGCCCTGGTCGCACTCGGCGCCACCCCGGCCGAGATGACCTGGAAGCGCGGCGTCGACATGCTGTCCTTCGGCGGCACCAAGAACGGCTGCTGGTGTGCCGAAGCGATCGTCTTCTTCAATCCGGATCAAGCCCGGGAAATGCCGTTCATCCGCAAGCGCGCCGCCCAGCTCTTCTCCAAGTCGCGTTTCATCGCCGCCCAGTTCGATGCCTATTTCGAAGACGGCCTCTGGCTCGATCTCGCCCGTCATTCGAACGGCATGGCCGACAGGCTGCGCGCCGGCATCGGCACGAGCAACTCGGCTCGCCTGGCCTGGCCGACCGCATCCAACGAAGTCTTTGCCGTCGTCAGCAAAAGTGCCGCAAAAATTGCGGAGGAAAAGGGCGCGAAATTTTACGAATGGCCAGTCCCGGCGGCAACGCCCGAACTCGTTTCCGAAAGCGAAACCCTGATCCGTCTCGTCACCAGCTTCGCGACCACCGAAGCGGATGTCGATGGCTTCTTGAAGTGCCTGGCTGCCTGATCGCCTGCCCGAAAGGCTTGCCGGTCCGGCAGGCCTTTCGGTGACGGGCAGGGATTCACGCCGACCTCAGTCCCCTCACCTTTTGCAGAATATCCTCCGACAGTGCTGAAACCAGTGCCTGGTCCGCGCCCTTACGCGGCACCAGCACGAATTCCACGTCCTCCAGCATCGGAAGTTTTCCCGCAGCGATCTCCTTCAGGCCGGACGGCGCCATGCTGCGCGGCTGCACCAGCACGCCCATCCCGGCCCGCGCCGCTGCCGTCAACCCGCTCAGGCTGCCGCAGGTGCAGACGATCCGCCACGGCACCCCGTTTCGCCCGAGCGCTTCGAGCGCGATCACCCGTGTGACGCTCGGCGGCGGAAAGGCGATCAGCGGCAGAGGGCCTGAGGCGAGCACACGCTCGGGATCGCGCGCCAGCCAGACGAGCGGCTCGCGATAGACGAGTTTTCCGCGCGCATCGCCGAGCCGACGTTTGGCGAGCACCAGATCGATCTCGCCATTGTCCTGCATCTCGTAAAGCACACCGGAAAGCGCAACCGTCAGCTCCAGGTCGACCGATGGATGCGAACGCACGAAATCCTCCAGCACCGCCGGCAACTGGCTGGTGACGAAATCCTCCGATACGCCGAGCCGCAGACTGCCGCGCAGGCTGTTGCTCTTAAACAGCGACTGCACCTGCCCCTCGATCGAAAGCATGGCGCGCGCATGCGACAGCAGCGCCTCGCCATCGCCGGTCAACATCACCTTATGGGTGTCGCGCGCCAGCAGCCTGCGCCCGAGCGCCGTCTCCAGCCGCTGGATGTGCTGACTGACCGTCGACTGCCCGAGGCCGAGCCTTTCTGCGGCTAGCGTGAAACTGCCCATCTGCTCTACGGCGACGAAACTGCGCAATTGCGAAAGGTCCAGCATGATCCAGCTTCTCGATAACTGTTATTCCTTGCATCCTGGATCATAATGGACGACAGAACAATGACTGTTTTATCACGCCGCGAGATCGCCATGCGCCGCTTTCTGCCCGATACATTCACCATCCTGCTCGTCTGCACCGTCATCCTCGCTTCGCTGCTGCCGGCAAGCGGCACATTCGCGGATTATTTCGGCATCGCCACCGACCTTGCCATCGCACTGCTGTTCTTCCTGCATGGCGCCCGCCTCTCGCGCGACGTCGTCATTGCAGGCCTGCTGCACTGGCGCCTGCATATCATCATCCTGCTGACCACCTTCGGCATCTTCCCGCTGCTCGGCATGGCGCTCGGGCTGATCCCCGACACGATCCTGCCGCAGCCGCTTTATCTCGGCATCCTCTTCCTCTGCGTGCTGCCGTCGACGGTGCAGTCGTCGATCGCCTTCACCTCGATGGCGGGCGGCAACGTACCGGCCGCCATCTGCTCGGCCTCGGCATCCAACATCTTCGGCATGTTCCTGACACCGCTGCTCGTCGGCCTGCTGTTTTCCGTCGGCGGCCATGGCGGCTTCTCCTTCGACGCATTGGAGCAGATCCTGCTGCAGCTGCTTGCCCCCTTCATCGTCGGCCAGATTCTGCAGCCCTGGATCGGCGACTGGATCCGCGCCAAGAAGAAGATCCTGATGCCTATCGACCGCGGTTCGATCCTGATGGTCGTCTATCTCGCCTTCAGCACGGCAGTCGTCGAGGGCCTGTGGCACACTTTCTCGATCGCCGATATCGTCGTCGTCATCGTCGCCGACATGGTTCTGCTGGCAATTGTCCTGGTGCTGACGATGTTCGGTAGCCGCTGGCTGGGCTTCAACAAGGCCGACGAGATCACCATCACCTTCTGCGGCTCGAAGAAGAGCCTCGCAAGCGGCGTACCGATGGCGAACGTCATCTTCGCCGGCCAGTCGATCGGCGCGATCGTGCTACCGCTGATGCTGTTCCACCAGATCCAGCTGATGGTCTGCGCCGTCATCGCCCAGAAATACGCCGCCGCCGCGGCCCGCCGCGCAATGGACAAGGAAATCGACGAAGCCGCCAGCCCGGCATAAAGCATGTCGCGCAAAACTGTGCAGCGGTTTTGCGACAACGACATGCGTAAAAATAAAGAGCGAAAGCGCGAGGAGCGAATCTGAAAGACCGCGACGCGCTTTAAGCCGAAATAGAAAACGGCGCCCCATAGGAGCGCCGTTCATTTTATCCGACAAGGATCTGATTAGCCGTTGATGATCTGCGCTTCGATGGCCTTCGGAGCCTCGACCGGTTCTGCAGCAATCGTAATCTTGCGGGGCTTCATGGCCTCGGGAATATTGCGCAGAAGGTCGATGTGCAGAAGGCCGTTCTTCAGCGAAGCGGCGGTCACCTCAACATGGTCGGCAAGCTGGAAGCGGCGCTCGAAGGCGCGCTTGGCAATGCCGCGGTAGAGGAATTCGCCGCTTTCGGCAGGTTCCTCGTTCTTTTCACCCTTCACCGACAGGACATGGGCATGGGCTTCGATCGAAAGTTCGGTCTCGTCGAAACCGGCAACCGCCATGGTGATGCGATAGGTGTTTTCACCGGTGCGCTCGATATTATAGGGCGGATAGGTCTGCGCCTGCTCCGGCTGGGCAAGGCTGTCGAGCATGGTGAAGAGCCGGTCGAAACCGACGGTCGAACGATAAAGGGGAGAGAAGTCTACGTGACGCATGATGTCCTCCTGTGGAAGCGACGTGTTGCGATGCCCCTGAGACCCCATCTTTGGCGGCCTTGGGACGGTTGCGCAGGCCCTGTTCGGCACCCGCAGAAAGGAGATGGTGATGGGATTCGAGGAGTTCAAGACCTTTCCGGAATCGCCTTGATCGACCCGTGAACCCCGCATGAACGACCGGTTCGGAACGCATTCAGGCGCATTCGCCTAGGAATTTCGGTGTCGGGTGAATCTGGTCCCGATGGCTGAAGTGCATCGTCCCTTCTTCTTCAGCCTCAACTTCGGCCGGCCGCGAGCACCCTCATGCTCCTGCCGGCCCTTTTCCTGCACTACAGCGCCGCGCGTCTGAAAAGACGCGCGGCACTGCAACACTTTGAAATGCTGCATAATTTATCCTTAAATCGATCCCGATTTAAGGAATTGCGCAGTGTGCCTTGCGGGCGTCCCCGCTTTCCAATCCGCATGCCGTGCGCTATCCCTGAAGCCGAAGCAGTCAGCAGCGGCGCATTGGCAAAGTCATGGATCAGGTTCTCTATTCGACGCCCGACAATCCCGCCCCGGAAAACCGCACCGAGGGGTTCTTCGAAACCCATGACAGCCACCAGCTGCGTTACGCCGTCTTCCGCTCGAGCGCTCAGGTCGCCAGGGGCACGGTCGTCATCCTGCATGGCCGCAACGAATATATCGAAAAATATTTCGAGACGATCCGCGACCTGACGGCCAAAGGCCTCTGGGTCGCAACCTTCGATATGCGCGGCCAGGGCGGTTCGCCGCGGCTCCTGAAGAGCCGCAACCACGGCCACATCCGCCGCTTCGTCGATTACGAGCGTGATCTCGACACCTTCCTCGAAAAGGTGGTGCTGCCGGATACGCGCCTGCCCTTCTATCTACTCGCGCATTCCACAGGCGGCCTGATTGCGCTGTCGGCCGCGCCCTATCTCACCACCCGTATCGATCGCATGGTGCTGTCGGCGCCTTTCATCGGCCTGACCGGCCAGTCGGCCTCGCCCCGCGTCATCCGCGCTCTTGCCGGCACGCTGACCGCCCTCGGCCTCGGCTTTCTGCCGCTGACCTCGAAACTGAAAGAGCCGAACTTCAGCGACAATCCGCTGACCTCGGACGAACACCGTTTCGAGCGCAATGTCGCAATGATGAAGGCTCATCCGGAACTGACGCTCGGGCCGCCGACGGCCCGCTGGCTGATCGAGGCCTTTCGCACGATGGACCGGGTCACCTCGCCCTATCATCTCTTCTCGATCACCATCCCGACCATCGTCATCGCCCCGACGCGTGATGGTGTCGTGCCCTACACGGCGCAGGAGCGGCTTTCGCGTTATTTCCGCGCCGGTCAGCTGGTGCCGATCAACGGCGCCCGTCACGAGATCTTCCAGGAACGGGATATCTACCGCGCCGCCGCCCTTGCGGCCTTCCACGCCTTCATTCCCGGCAGCGATGCCGAAGAAAACCAGGACGTCGCCGCCCTTGGCACGTGACCGGCCAGCGCTGCTGACCGCGGAATCAGCACGGCCGATCGGGATCAGCGCTGCAGGACGGCGATCGCCTGTTCGTAGACCGCCCGGCTGCCGGCGGCGATGATCGAGCCGCCGTTTTCCGGCCGTCCGCCGTCCCAGGTGGTGATGATGCCGCCCGCCCCCTCGATGACGGGAATGATGCCGCCGACGTCATAGGGTTTCAGACTGTTTTCGATGACGAGATCGATATGGCCGGCGGCAAGCAACGCATAGGCATAGCAGTCGCAGCCGTAGCGGAAGAGCCGTACCTGGCTCTCGATCTCGCGGTATTTCTCCATCTCCTCGCCGGCAAAGAGATGCGGCGAGGTGGTGAACAGGATGGCGTTCGAAAGCGCATCACACTGGCGCGTCGCCAGGCGCCGCTCGCCCTCCGGCCCGGTATAGATCGAGCCGTTCTGGTCGGCGAAATAGCGCTCGCCGGTAAAGGGTTGCTCGATCATGCCCATGATCGCCCTGCCATCCTTCTGCAGGCCGATCAGCGTTCCCCATACCGGCACACCGGAGATGAAGGCACGCGTGCCGTCGATCGGATCGATCACCCAGACATATTCGCGGTCGAGCCCGACATTGCCATGCTCCTCGCCGAGAATGCCGTGGCCGGGGAAACTCTCCTCGATCAGCGCCCGGATGGCGAGTTCGGCCGCCCGGTCGCCCTCCGTTACCGGATCAAAACCGGAGGAAAGCTTGTTCGTGACATCGAGGCCGGAGCGGAAGCGCGGAAGCGTCTCGGCTCGGGCGGCTTCCGCCAGGCGGTTGAAGAACGAACGGTCAGGAAACATGATGGATCCGTTTGGCTGGCGGGAGTGGCGCTTTTCATAGCGAAAAGCAACGGGAATGCAAACGCAGCAGGCAATTTGGCTCTAACTGCCCAAAGATATCGCACCGCAATATATTGCTTGACATTTGTGCAATGCAATAGTAGCGTCTTCATACAGTCTTCTGACTGTAAATACCCTCCTTGGGTGTTTCCTCCCTAGACTTAGCCGCGCTCACAAGCGCGGTTTTTTTTGGCCGGGAAGACGAAGGCCAGACGTCAGCGACATCGAAAAAGAGATCTATTCGGCGGCCAGCGCCCGCTCGCCGGCAAATTTCTCGACATATTCCGCCATCTGCCGCATGAAGTCCGTGACGGCATCAGCCACTGCAGCGAAATCCTCGCGCTTCTCCAGCGTCAGCTCGTCGACATAGATCGCCCGGTTCACCTCGATCTGCAGCGCGTGCAGGCCGCGCGAGGGGCGGCCGTAATGTTCGGTGATGAAGCCGCCGGCATAGGGCTTGTTGCGGATCGCCGCAAAGCCCATTTCCTCGAGGATGGCGATGGCCGCGCGCGAGAGTTCGGCCGAAGCGCTGGTGCCGTAGCGATCACCAATGATGAAATCGGGTCGCGCCGTGCTGCCGGCAACGCGCACATTGCCGGGCATCGAGTGGCAGTCGATCAGCACGCCGAAGCCGAACTGCACATGCGTTCGCGCGATCAGCCGGCGAAGCGCCGCATGATAGGGCTTGTAGACCGCCTCAACGCGGTCGAGCCCCTCCTGCACCGGCAGGCGCCGCGCATAGATCTCCATGTTCTCGGCGACGATGCGCGGAATGGTGCCGAGCCCGCCGGCGACCCGCAGCGAATTGACATTGGCATAGGGCGGCAGCAACCCGTCGAACATCCGCGGATCGAGCTCGTAAGGCTCGCGATTGACGTCGAGATAGGCGCGCGGGAAGTTGGCTGCCAGAAGCGGCGCACCGAGTGCGACGGCCGAGCCGAAGAGCTCGTCGACATAGTGATCCTCGGAACGGCGGATGGCGATGCCCTCGAGCCTGGACTGAGCGATAAATTCCGGTGGATAAATGCGGCCGCTGTGGGGGGAGTTGTAGACGAAGGGAATGGTCTGCGACACGGGCTCATGGACCTCAAAAAGCTCGTATTCGCGTATTTCCGGCACTTTCGGCCCTCTTTACCATGTCATGAACTGACTGCTTGGCCCATGTTGCCAGTTGCCCGGCCGCAAGTCCATACTATGTAGAAGGGACGGCGGTCACGCACAGGCAATTCACCGGTTGTTTACCGGGTAAAGACTAGTGTAAACGGCTGGCAGCCCACCAAAAACCTATGGATCGCGGTCTAATTTGATGACTCAGAAGATACTTCTCGCCGAAGACGACAACGACATGCGCCGCTTCCTGGTGAAAGCGCTCGAAAAGGCCGGCTACAAGGTCCTTTCCTATGACAATGGCGCCAGCGCCTATGACCGGCTGCGCGAGGAGCCGTTTTCCCTGCTGCTGACCGATATCGTCATGCCCGAGATGGACGGCATCGAGCTGGCGCGACGCGCCACCGAGCTCGACCCCGACCTGAAGGTGATGTTCATCACCGGTTTTGCCGCCGTGGCGCTGAACCCTGATTCGAAGGCGCCGAAGGATGCCAAGGTCCTTTCCAAGCCTTTTCACCTGCGCGATCTCGTCGATGAGGTCAACAAGATGCTTGCCGCGTAAGGCTTGCCGGGCGGCGCGTCACAAAACTGAAAAAAGCCTATTGACGGCTCCGAAGGTTTTGTGATCTATGCGCCGCCATCGGATGGGCGTGTAGCTCAGCGGGAGAGCACTACGTTGACATCGTAGGGGTCACAGGTTCAATCCCTGTCACGCCCACCATCCGATCTCCCTGACATCGTTGACAAATCCCCGCCTTGGGGATTTTCTGTTGCCTGGGCCTGGCACGCGCTCCAGATCCAGCACTTTGCGGAGCGAGGGCTTGCACGTGATTGGTCCGCGACCATGATCCGGGCCGGATTTCAATGGCTGTGGGATAGCCCCCACACGTGGGAATTGGGGGGACGTATGACGCAAAGGACGCGGACACGGAAAGCGATATCCATAATCCTCGGCCTCACCCTAGCTGGGGCTGGGCCTCCTCGGCTTCGGTTATATGCAGTTTCATGTCGTCGAACCTATTAGCATCAAGCTTTGGCTAATTCCGATCACGATCCTCGCGGCTGGGGTAGCGATCCTCTGGGACGATTTCAAAAATCCCTAGCGAGACGACCGCTCTCCCTCAAAGCGCTTGCCGGATCTTCGTCGCCTCCCGTCGAGGCGACATTCGCCAGTCACCGATCACTGCCAGTGAGAAGCTGTGGCCCGACATCGGTATGTCCTGGGGTATTGTCCGGCTTTGCCCGATTCGTGCAGATTGCGGCGATGGCGTTTTCGCATATGAGGACGTGCTCACGCGATCATCAATTGCATACCGTTGCCGAGGTTCAGCCCCTCGTTGTTCAAGCATTCAGAAGCGCGAGCTTTGTGACGGATAGATGACGAGTTTATGACAAAATGCGTGTGATTTCAGCAACATAGCAATGCCCTCCCGCTGTCACGATCGACAATGTCGTTGCAGTGCAACATACCCTATGTAACTTCAGCGGCGAGGCAGGCACCGAGCCAAAAAGGGGCCGCTTCGGTCACACGGGGTGAAGACACGTAGGGACTGCCGAGCGCAGACGGTCTTCATCCTCTTGCATCTGAACTGGAGGTTATTCCATGAACATCAAGAGCCTTCTTCTCGGCTCCGCTGCTGCACTTGCAGCAGTATCCGGCGCTCAGGCTGCTGACGCTATCGTTGCTGCCGAGCCGGAACCGGTTGAATACGTTCGCGTCTGCGACGCCTACGGCACCGGCTACTTCTACATCCCGGGCACCGAAACCTGCCTCAAGATCAACGGTTATATTCGTTTCCAGGTTGACGTTGCTCCGCACGCTAGCTCGATCGGCGCCGCCGGCGGCGGTTCTGTCGCCAACGACTCGGACTGGGATGCCCGTACGCGCGGTCAGGTTCAGTTTACGGCCAAGAGCGACACTGAATATGGTCCGCTGACCGGCGTCATCGTCATGCAGTTCAATGCTGACAACGCTTCTGCCCAGAAGGCCCAGCTGGACTCTGCTTACATCGACATCGCAGGTTTCCGCGCTGGTCTCTTTTACTCCTGGTGGGACGATGGTCTCTCCGGCGAAACGGACGATATCGGTTCTCCGGTAACGCTGCATAACTCTATCCGTTATCAGTACGAAACCGACGCCTTCTACGCTGGCATCAGCGTTGACGAGCTGGAAGACAGCCCGTTCTATGATGGCGAAACCGCTAACAACTTCGGCGTCGCAGTCGGTCTCGGTGGCAAGGCTGGTGCATTCAGCTACCAGATCACTGCCGGTTACGACACCGACAACGAAGAAGGCGCCGTCCGCGCTATGGGTACGGTCGCTGTCGGTCCGGGCACGCTCGGCCTGGCGGTTGTCTACGCGACCAACCCCAACGCCTACTACAACAAGGCTGAATGGGCGATCGCTGCTGAATACGCCATCAAGGCGACGGACAAGCTGAAGATTACCCCGGCTGTCCAGTACTACAGCGACTACGGCGTCACTGCTGGCGAGTTCAACGACGGCGATGCCTGGAAGGCCGGCGTGACGATCGACTACCAGATCGTCGAGAACCTCTCCACGAAGATTTCGGTTCAGTACCTCGATCCGGAAGATGCTGACGACGTCACCTCGGGCTTCTTCCGCCTGCAGCGCGCGTTCTGATAAAAGGCTGCCGGCTAGAACAGGATGATTTTAGGCCGGGTCGGCCTAAAATCTGAATCCTGTTCTAAATTATCCGGCATCTACAAATTCCTGATCTGACTGACCTCCGATCGGGAAAGAATGGGCCTGGACTTCCCTGCCTCGGCCCATTCCCCTTGACCAGACATGCGTCCAACACGGCACGCTCGATAAGCGCCTTGCCCCTGTCGTCTCACATCGGTTCGTTGCCGATGTCCGGCAGCCTATGCCATTGCTGGACCCCGTAACCAGCAAGCTCAACCAACTTTTGACTCATCTGCCGCCGATCGCCGAACCAGCCCGGTGGCCGACGAAATTTTTGTGCCTCAGGAATAATGGAGCCAAATTCGGACACAGAGCCATGCCATGGCGAACCGAGGATGAGGTAGTGATTCGCCTCGACAGAACATGGGGTTTTGAGATCGAAATGAAGTTATCCGCGCTTGCAGCCGCCGCAATTTTTTCCGCTGCCTTCGCCTTGCCGGCCTCTGCCGCGCCGGCCGTACCCGTCGAGACCTTTCCCGGCGCGCCCGGCGTCATTACGCTTTCCGGCAAATGCGCCAAGCTTGTTGTCGCCAAGTTCGACGCCACCAAGGGCTGCAAGAACGAGCTTGCCAGCGTCACGCTGGTCAATGGCCTGGTGACCTTCATCTTCACTTCGGACGGCAAGGCGCTCGGCTTCCAGGGCGACGGCGGCGGCATCAAGCCCGCCTCCAACGGCAATGCCCGCCTGCCGCTCAGCCTCGTCACCACGGGTGTCGGCAACAAGATGACCGGGGAGGTCAAGGTTGCCGGCTTCTGCACCTTCGGCAATCCCTATGCCGGCAAGCCGATCGCGATCGAATGCACCGCCGAAAGCAAGGATTCCTCGTTTACCGGCAGCTTCCGTACCGGCGGCAAGCTGGTGAAGAAGGGTAAGTAGCCGCTCTCAAGCGCACCAGGCGCTGCCGGCGGCCCCTGGCTTGCGTGCCAGTCCCTCATTGATCAGTTGCGCGCCGAAAGAGCGCCCGTCGCGCGAGACGACGCGCGGCGCGCCAGAGGGCTCGCCCTTGCCCGCCGCATTCATGGTGAAGGGTCCGGCGTTCAGAAGCGCCAGCAGCCGCGACTTGGCGGCAAAGGCCACCCGGCGCTCGCCGTCACAGCGCGCCTGGTCGACGACAGGGCTTGCCATGTCGGCAATCACGATCTTTTCACCCTTGTACCAGAAGACGCCGCCGTCGCCGACGCAATTGATATGGGCGCCCTGCCCGCAATAGCCGAAGGCAACTGTCCCGGTCTCCGAAGCGGCAGGAGAAGCCGGGGACGGCACTGCCTTTATCGGCTGGATCACCGGCGTCGGGATCGCGGCCGGTGGCAGCGGCTGCGACTGTGGCACCGGCGATACGGCTTTCGGCGTGGGTGCGGCAAGCGCCACCTGCTTCGGCGGCACGTCCTTCCTGACTAGGGGTTTCTGCTCCGCCGTTTCCCGCGCGATCGGCGTTGATTGCCTTGCAAGCATCGGCTGGATGCTCTTCCAATGGTCATGGGCGACGATGCCGCCGATCGCTGCAATGCCGATCACCGCCCAGGGCAGCAATCCGCCACCGCTGCTGCGCGCTTTGCTCTTTCCTCTGGCCGGCGCCTTGCGGCGGCCGCGTGTCGCTGTCTTGGCCATTTGTCTGATTCCCGTGAGGCCGGGATTATCGCTGCCCAATCCTTTCCGAAAGGTTGGCGCAGCGACAGGATGATGCCTGCTTCGGCGATCTTTTCCTCCAATGACATCAAAGCGCCGGGTGCACCGGTGGGGCTTGTGCGGCTCCTGAAACACACGACGAGGAAAAAGCTGAACAAATTCCGCGCTTACACGTTAGCCAGCGAAAAATTCCATCTATTCTGGGGGAGAAATCCATGGATCTCATCATCGCCGACATGATACCGGCGTCGCGCATCCATTATCCGGTCATCTTCGCTCGCCTGCTCGGCGCCATCATCTTCGGCGGGCTGATCGGCTTCGAGCGCGAGGCGCGCGACCGCCCGGCAGGCTTCCGCACCCATATTCTGATCAGTCTTGCCGCTGCCCTCTTCGCCATCATCTCGATCGAGGCAGTGCACATGCCGGGTTTCGCCGATGACGAGCAGGTGCGTATCGATCCGCTGCGTGTCATCGAAGCCGTAACTGCCGGCGTCGCTTTCCTTGCCGCCGGCATGATCGTCTTTGCAAGAGGTCGGGTGCACGGGCTGACGACGGGTGCCGGCATGTGGCTTTCCGGCGCGATCGGCCTCGCCATGGGCTTCGGCTATTGGCCGATCGCCTTCTTTACGACGCTTGCCGCCATCTGTGTGCTCTTCGCTTTCGGTAAGCTCGAACAACGGTTCGGCTATAATTCCGGACAGCGTGTCGATCGGGATGAACATCAATAGAAAACAAAACGCCCGGCATCATGCCGGGCGTTCGTGCCAGCGTGACTCTGTTGGTCATTCGGAGCGTGCGGCCGAAGGATCGTTTTTCCCAACCGATGCCGGACCGCCGATGGACGAAAGCGGCTTCTGGCGTTCGCCGATATTGATGCGCTCGTCCGCCGCCTCGCGTACGGCCTGCCATTCACTTTCGTGCCGGATGAAGATCTCGCGGGGCACAAAGTTGATCGTCATATGTTTCTCACCCTGTTTCAAATCTACCGTCAGCGCGCCAAAGAGGCTTCCGGAATGCCCGTTATTTCTTGGTCTCTGCATTGCCTTTGATGTCGGGACCACCCTTGGAAAGGTCCGCGCCGGAAACATGGGCCGGCACGTGAATGTCGTGATAGACACCGGGCGTCAGCGTCAGATCGACATGATGCGGCGGCAGCACCTGCGCCTTCTGCATGCGGTTTGGCTTCGCCCGCTTCATGCGGTCGGACGCCTCCGTGCGTTTGTCGGGAACATGGGTCGAAGTGTGCATCATCGGCCTCCTTTTTTAAGCTCAACAGTGCCTAACGGGCTGGCATCAGGATGGTTCCAAAAAAATTACCCAATCTCGATATGCCTGTCGGCCTTGACTGGCCCGGGAAGCTCATTACCTAGAGCCTATCCTGCAGCCTTCCAGACATCGGCTGACGGGGGAACTTTGGTGCCGGGCCCCTCTGGCGAGAGTTTTTACGGCGCTCTCGTGATGTCGGTACCGCCTGCAGCTTAGCCGGCGGATTTTTCATCGATGAACAAGCTCCCCATGCCTGACCCGCATGCCCGTTGTGGCATGTCGCGTTTTTCCAATATATCACCCCTCTTCAATGCGATTTGCGGCCGCGAGGTGCGGCCATGAACCAGTCCGCGACCCATAAATCTTCGCTCAGCTATTTCCGCTGGGCTTTCATCGTTACTGCCCTCGGCCTCGTTCTCGGCGCAGTGCTCGGCTGGCAGACGACCGGCACGATCGGCGGCATGGCGACCGTCTTCTTCATCTGCACGGTGCTTGCCGTGCTGGAGATCTCGCTTTCCTTCGACAATGCCATCGTCAACGCCAACAAGCTGAAGGAGATGACGCCGGTCTGGCAGAAGCGCTTCCTCACCTGGGGCATCATCATCGCCGTCTTCGGCATGCGCATCGTCTTCCCGCTGGCGATCGTCGCGATCGCGGCACAGATCGGCCCCTGGGATGCTCTGGTGCTTGCCGCCCGCGAGCCGGCCGAATATGCCCGCATCATGAACGACGCGCATCTGCCGATCGCAGCTTTCGGCGGCACCTTCCTGATGATGGTCGGGCTCAACTACTTCTTCAATCACGAGAAGCAGGTGCACTGGATTGGCGGCCTTGAAAAGATGATGGCGCGTTCCGCCACCATCAAGGGTATCGAGATCGCCTTCGTGCTGGCGCTGATGCTGGTTTTCTCCTGGCTGATCGGCGGCGAGGAAGCCACCGTCTTCGTCCATTGCGCCATCTACGGCCTGCTCACCTTCCTCGCGGTCGAGGTGGTCGGCGGGCTGCTCGATGCTTCGCAGCAGACGATGAGCGCTGCCGCCAAGGGCGGCCTCGGCGCCTTCATCTATCTGGAGGTGCTGGACGCCAGCTTCTCCTTCGACGGCGTCATCGGCGCCTTTGCGCTGACGCAGAACCTCTTCGTCATCGCGATCGGCCTCGGCATCGGCGCCATGTACGTGCGCTCGATGACGATCATGCTGGTGGAGAAGGGAACGCTTGCCGAATACCGCTATCTCGAACATGGCGCCTTTTACGCCATCCTGATCCTCTCGGTGATCATGTATGCGCAGACCATGGTGCACATCCCCGAAGTCATCACCGGCCTCGGCGGCGCGGCGCTGATCGGCCTGTCCCTCTGGTCATCCATCCGCCACAACAGGCGCGAAAAGGTCGAGGATCACGTCGCCCGGCAGGAGGAGCTTCACGCCTGACGATGCAAGAAGCCGCAGTGCGCGGCACCTTGCGGATAAAAATAAAGCCCGCGACCATCCGGTTGCGGGCTAATTCATTCATGCATGGCTTGAAGGTGTTAGCGGGAGACCTGACCGAAGGAGGCTGGGTCGATGCCGAGTTTCGTCAGATCGTTGGCGCGCGGGCGGCGACCTGCTTCAACGGCGGCACTGACAGCATTTGCAGCACCAAGGACGGCGAATGCGCGGCCAAAGAAACCCGTACGGATTGAATTGCGGAGTGCGGACATTGTCCTTTTCCTTTTGCTCTATGATTGACCACTCATACATGGCATCGCGCACAGACCACCACAATGCTCAGAAAATCACCTCAGCCATGCAAAAAACAGCAGGCCGGCACATGTCTCCATGGCCGGCCTCGAGGGAGGGGGTGGGTCGTCTTTTTCTTCTTAGACCGCCGTGCGTCCTTTTGGACGGGCAAAGGACGTTCTAACACTTTGAAATCTGCGCATCGTGCTTTCCGATAATCGATTCCGATTTCGGGCCGATGCGCTAGTCTTCGTTTGCCGCCAGTTGCGAGAGCACCTGGCCCCTGCCACGCAGCCGCAGGATCAGCGGGATGAGGAAGGCAGCGGCCGCAACGATGAGCAGACCCGCCGCGATCGGCGACATCACCAGCGTCGTCACATCGCCCTGGCTGATCGCCAGCGCCCGGCGCAGCTGCTGTTCGGCAAGCGGCCCGAGGATCAGGCCGACGACGGTAGGCGCAATCGGATAGCCGAAGAGCCGCATCACATAACCAAGCAGGCCGAAGGCGAGCAGCATGCCGAGCTCGAACACGGATGGATTGGCACCGATTGTCCCAAGCGTTGCAAACAGCAGGATGCCGGCATAGAGCCATGGCTTTGGAATGGTCAGCAACCGCACCCAGAGCCCGATCATCGGCAGGTTCAGCACCAAAAGCATCGCATTGGCGATGAGCAGGCTGGCGATCAGTCCCCAGACGAGCTGCGGATTGGTGGCAAACAGCAGCGGCCCCGGCTGCAAGCCGTATTGCTGGAAGCCGGCGAGCATGATCGCCGCCGTCGCCGTCGTCGGCAGGCCGAGCGTCAGAAGCGGCACCAGCGTGCCGGCGGCCGATGCGTTGTTTGCTGCCTCGGGACCGGCCACGCCTTCGATCGCGCCATGGCCGAACTCTTCCGGGTTCTTCGCCAGCCGCTTTTCGGTCGCATAGGATAGGAACGTGCCGATTTCGGCGCCGCCAGCCGGCATCGCGCCGATCGGGAAACCGATCAACGTGCCGCGCAGCCAGGGTTTCCACGAGCGCGACCAGTCCTCTGCGGTCATCCAGAGCGAACCCTTGACCGCCTCGACCTTCTCCGCGATCCGGTTGCCCTGCGCGGCGATATAAAGCGTCTCGCCGATCGCAAACATCGCCACCGCCAGCGTCGTCACCTCGACACCGTCGAGCAGGTCGGGGATGCCGAAGGAAAGCCTGGCCTGCCCGGTCTGCTGGTCGATGCCGACCATGGCAAGCGCAAAGCCGATGAACAGCGAGGTCAGGCCCCGCAAGGCGGAGTCGCCGAAGGCCGAGGAGACGGTGACGAAGGCAAGCACCATCAACGCGAAATATTCGCGCGGCCCGAAGACCAGCGCCAGCTTGACGACATAGGGAGCGATGAAGGCAAGCCCGAGCGTCGCGATCAGGCCGGCGACGAAGGAGCCGATCGCCGCCGTCGCCAGCGCCGGTCCGCCGCGCCCGGCGCGCGCCATCTTGTTGCCCTCGAGCGCGGTGACGATCGAGGCGCTTTCGCCCGGCGTGTTGAGCAGGATCGAGGTCGTCGAACCGCCATACATGCCGCCGTAATAGATGCCGGCGAACATGATCAGCGAACCGCCGGGATCGAGCTTGTAGGTGACGGGCAACAGCAGCGCCACGGTGAGTGCCGGGCCGATGCCGGGAAGCACGCCGACGGCGGTGCCGAGCGTCACGCCGACCAGCGCATAAACCAGGTTCATCGGCTGCATCGCAACCAGGATACCCTGCCATAGGAATTCGAATGTGCTCATCTTGGTGTCCCAAGCGGCGTTCCCGACCATCCGATTTCGGGGTCAGGCGCCGCGCAAAATCAAAAGAGCTGACAGCGCGTCCGCGCGGTCAGAAGAACAGATGTTCGAGCGGGCCGGCCGGCAGCGTCAGTTGCAGCAGCTGCGAGAAGATCGCCCAGACGACGAAGCTGAGGACGATGCCAAGCGGTAGCGAGATCCAGAGCTTGCGTTTGCCGAAGCCGCGTGCCGTCAGCGCGAAGAGGATGCCGGTCGCGATTGAGAAGCCGGCGACGCGCAGGAGCAGCATCTGGCCGGCAAGACCGGCGACGATCCAGATGACGGGTGCGACTTCCTGCCGGTCACGTTCGGGAAAATCGCCGCGCCAGGCTTCGAAGGCGGTCCAGATCCCGAGACAGAAGAGGCCGAACGCCACCACTTGAGGCACTGTCGCCGGACCGATGCGGTCGTACTGCGCGATGGTTTTCAGATGCAAGGCATCCCAGGCCATTACGCCGGCAACGACGAAGAGAAAAACGGCAATGATGAACGCCGCCCAATCAGGGCGGCGCTCGGTTGCCGAGGAGGTGTTATCCTCGCTCATTGAACAAGTCCGATATCTTTGAGAATGCCTTCAGTGGCGGAGACATCCTTCTCGAGCTGCGCCTTGAAGGCATCGCCGGAGAGATAGGTGTCGGCCCAGCCCTTGGTCTTCAGGGTTTCCTGCCAGGTGGCGGAGCTGTGCAGCTTCTCGAAATCGGCAGTGACGCTTGCCACCTGCTCTGCCGACAGGCCGGGGGCTGCGGCGACCATGCGCCAGTTCTGGATGGTGACGTCGGTGCCGGCTTCCTTCAGCGTCGGGGCATCGACGCCGTCGATACGCTTATCGCTGGATACGGCAAGAAGACGGAGCGTGCCCGACTTCACCTGCGATTCAAACTCGCTATAGCTCGAGACGCCGGCCGTGACCTGGCCGCCGAGAATGGCGGCGAGCGCTTCACCACCGCCGGAGAAGGCGACATAGTTGATCTTGGTCGGATCGACGCCGGAAGCCTTGGCGATCAGGCCGACGGCGATGTGGTCGGTGCCGCCGGCAGAGCCGCCGCCCCAGGAAACCGCACCCGGATCCTTCTTCAGCGCCGCGACCAGATCGGCCATCGTCTTGATCTCGGACGCGGCAGGAACGACGACGGCCTCATATTCGCCGGTCAGACGGGCGATCGGCGTGACATCCTTGAGCGTCACCGGCGACTTGTTGGTGAGGATCGCGCCGACCATGACATAGCCACCGACGATCAGCGAATTCGGATTGCCGGCAGCCTGGCTGCTGAACTGCGCAAGGCCGATGGTGCCGCCGGCGCCCGGGACGTTCTGGACTTGCACGTTGCCGGAGATCTTCTCCTGCTGCAGCGCGGTCTGCAGCGAACGAGCCGTCTGGTCCCAGCCGCCGCCGGGAGCGGCCGGCGCGATGATGGTGTAATCGGCCGCATAGGCCGGCAGCGCGATGGTCGCTGCAAAAAGGGTTGCGATGAACGTATGCTTCACGATGTGTCCTCCGTAGCGGCTGAGCAGACCGCCTGTTGTTCTCTGGGAATCGGGAGGAATGGCCGGCCAGCGGACGCAAGGGTCCTGAATGACGAGCGGAATACCTCCCAAGGCTTCAGCTCTCCGCCTCCACGGAGAAGAAGTAGCCAAAGCGACCACAACAACCTGTCATTTAGCTGACATCGCCGAGATATCCAGAAGGACAGGACACTTTTTTGCCGTAATTGGCAGGTGCCGGTCCAAATCCCACCTTCACTGCGTCCGCAGAACCTCGTTCCAGTGCGCGATCAGCCGCGCCCGCTTCACCTGATCGAGATAGACCATCAGCCCGGGACTGACCGGCACCGGCCGAAGTTGGGCGCCGAGCAGTTCCTGCAGCGTATTGGCGGTATTCTCCCCCGCGACCTCGGGGCTGACGGCCGGAATCTGCAGCTCGCGCGCCAGGATCGTCTGCCCTTCCCTCGACATGAAGAAGGTGAGATAGCGCCGCCCGAGCTCCGGCTCGGCGGCCGCCTGCGGCACCAACCCGATCCGCGACATCACCACGGTATAATCCTTCGGCAGCACGATGCCGACATCGGGATACCGCGAGGCCCAGTCGGCCGCATAGGAACCGAGAATATTGTAGCCGAGCACGAAGCGCCCGTCGGCAACGCGTTCGAGGATCGCCGAACTCGTCGAATAAAGCTTGACGCCGGCAGCCCCCATCGCCCCGATCACCGACCAGATGTCGCCGAACTGTTCCTGGTCGCGCGCCATGAAAAGAAACCCGACGCCGGAGCGCTCGATATCGTAGGTGCCGATCCGCCCATAGACGTCGTTGCCCTTGCGTTTCAGATAATCGACGAATTCAGCCCGCGAGCTCGGCACCGGCTCATGCGCAAAGCTCGGCTTGTGATAGACGAACACCGCCGGCTCGAAGGTGAGCGCATAGGCGGTGTTGCGCCAGTTCGCCCATTTCGGCCATGCAGCACTCATCGGCAGGTTGCTGACCTGCGCATATCCATCGTTGGAAAGCTTCACCTGCAGGTCCATCGCCGAGGAAAAGGCAAAATCCGCCGTCTTCTTGCCGGCATCCGTCTCCTTGACGATCCGGTCGTAGATGTCGCCGGTTAGCATGTCCTCGTATTTGACCGCGACATCGGGATTGGCCTCCAGGAAACCCCGGATCATCGGCTGCGCCAACGGCTCGTCGAGCGAGGAATAAACCGTCAGTACCGGCGCATCGGCATTGCCCGATTTTGCCGGATAGAACACCTGATCGGCCAGGGCAAAGCCCGGCCAGAGCGCCAGCAGCAAGATGAAAACTCTCCTCATGCAGCAACAATGCCCGAGCGCGCCGGGAGGAGCAAGGGCGCCGGCCAGACGGTGGCCCCGCTGCCTGTTTTACGGGATCAGAGATCGCGCTCGAAGAAGATCAGGATCTGCTCGAGTCCCGGCGGGACCGGATAATAGGCATCCCGTTCGCGGAAGCCGAGGCGGCGATAGAGCCCCTGCGCTGCCGTCTGCAGAATGCCGGTATCGAGCCGCATCGAGAGGTAACCGTCGGCTTTTGCCTTTGCCATCGATGCCTCGCAGAGGGCCGCGGCGACACCGCGACCGCGTGCCGCCGCCGAGACGAAAAGCCTTTTCATCTCGGCAATGCCCGGCGCCTGCTCTTGATGCATGACGCAGCCGACAGGCTCTCCATCAAGCCGCGCCAGGAAGATTGCGCCCTTCGGTCTTTCGTGAATCTGCGGCAGGCCGGCGAGCAGCGCCTCGAATTTCTGCGGATTGTAATAGAGATCGACCACCGACCGATGCTGGGGGTAGTTGTCATAGAGCCATTGCCGGAACGATCGGCAGAGATCCCGCACGGCGGCAACCTCCGTCGGGCTTTCCGCGAGTTCGATCGTCAACTCTCCCATCTGCCCAACCTCCCGATCCCCGCCCTTCTATCACGAACCTGTTGCGCAGTGGAGATCGAGTCTGGAGCTAGGGGGCGACCCACTCCATCAGCGCATTCTGCGCATGCAGCAGAAAGGTCTTGGCGGCGCGGCTCAGGCAGCGCGGATGCTCCATTGCAGCGGCCGTCACCTCCTGACCGCGCGTGACCGGCGGGCACGGCAGGAAGATCACATCCTCCCGCAAACGATCGAGCACGTCGGTCCCGATCCGATAGCTGGCGAGTGCGTCCGGGGGGCCATCGCCCGGCCATGAATCGGTGATGACGACATCGGCATCCGATAGCTCGCCCATATCGGTACTCACGCGGAAGCGCCCGTTGAACAGTGCGGCGTCACGGATGTGCCAGCGTTCGGGATAGACCTGCACCACCTCAATCGGCAATACGATCGACGCTTCGGCCCAGGAGCGGAGGATATTTGCGTCCGCCGCCACGCCAACGACCTTTAACCCGTCGATCGAGCCGCGCCGGCTCTTGATATAGGCAAGGTCACCGAGCGTCTCGCAGGGATGGTTGGAGCGTGTGCGCGCATTGATGATAGGCACCGGCGCGGCTACCGCCACCGCCTTCAATGTCGCAAGCTCCTTCGTGCGGATCACCAGCATGTCGAACCAGTTGCCGAGATAACCCGAGAGATCGCCGGTTTCCTCCCTGATATTGAAGCCGATCGGCACATGCACGCAGATACCACCCA
Organism: Rhizobium beringeri; assembly: GCF_004306515.1. Lineage (NCBI taxonomy): Bacteria > Pseudomonadati > Pseudomonadota > Alphaproteobacteria > Hyphomicrobiales > Rhizobiaceae > Rhizobium > Rhizobium beringeri. The sequence continues at coordinate 3,665,978 of NZ_SILG01000001.1, forward strand.
TCTCCTGGATGCCGAGATCAAAGGCGGTCGTATTGCGCCAGCCGCCGTCGTCGACAATCAGCGCGACGCGTTTTCCCGCAAGGCTCTGCGGCATCGCACGCTCATCCCAGGCTTCGGCGAGATCGCCGGCGCGAGCGACAATCGATCGAAGCCCGGCCTCCGGAATATCATGAAACTCCAGAAAATTCCGGGCCGAACCTGTCATCCAAAAATCTCCGTCAGGTATGAAACGTCGCCACAATACCCTTCACCGGCCTCACGGCAATCGCCGAAACAACCGCGAATCACATTGCATACCGCGTTGGATAGCGTTGCGATTCGTCTTCCAAGACATGCCCTGGGTCCGGCCCAAGCCCCAAATCGATCGGCGATCGGATTTATGATGCCGATACAGAAAGTATCGGCCAAAGCAGAATACTCCGCCTTTCTCCGAAACGAATCGCCTTTTCATCACAAAGGATTAGGGATTGGCTCCATCCTTCACCCGTTTAGAGTATTGATGAAGATCGACGACGTTATATGGTCGCGCTGCCGCGTCAAAAACGTCGAAACCGCCCGAATTTCTTATTCGGGGGACGACTCTACGCGACAAAAACTCTATAAAAAGCTAGATTAAACTGGGAAGATCCATGGGAGGGGTCATGGAACGACGACTGAGCGCTATTCTCGCTGCTGATGTCGTCGGCTACAGCCGGCTGATGGGCATCGATGAATCCGGCACGTTGCAGGCGCTGAACCGCCATCGCTGCGAGCTGGTCGATATTCGTATTTCAGACTACAAGGGCCGGATCGTCAAACTCACCGGCGACGGCATTCTTGCCGAATTCCAGAGTGTGGTGAACGCGGTCGCCTGCGCCGCCGAAATCCAGCGCAGCATGGCGGCCCGCAACGAGAACGTGCCCAAGGACGAGCGCGTCGAATTCCGCATCGGCATCAATCTCGGCGACGTCGTGGTCGAGAACGGCGACATATTCGGAGATGGCGTCAATCTCGCCGCCAGGCTTGAGCGTATCGCAGCGCCGGGTGGCATCGCCGTGTCGGCCTCGGTGCGCGATCAGGTCGGCTCACGCCTCAATCTCGGCTTCGAATTCATCGGCGAACATATGCTGAAGAACATCAGGCAGCCGGTTCAGGTCTATACCGTCAGCTTGGCGCCGCCCTCCTCCGCCAGATTGGTGGCGCAGAACCGCAATACCTGCTTCATCGCGGTGCTGCCCTTCACCAATATGAGCGGCGATGCCGATCAGGATTATTTCTCCGACGGCATTACCGAAGACATCATCACCGATCTCTCCAAGATCTCCAGCCTGCACGTCGTGCCGCGCAATACGATCTTCACCTACAAGGGCATATCGGTGAAGGTGAAGCGGCTCGCCCAGGAGCTTGGCGTGCGCTACGTGCTCGAAGGAAGCGTCCGCATCTCCGGCAATCGCGTGCGCATTTCCGGCCAGCTGATCGATACCGCCAATGGCGACCATCTCTGGGCCGAGCGTTACGACCGCGACATGACCGACATCTTCGCCATCCAGGACGAGATCACCCATGCGATCGTCGGCCAGTTGAAGGTGCGTCTGTTGCCGGAAGAGAAGAAGGCGATCGCAACGGAGCCGACCGCCAATGTCGAGGCCTACACCTATTATCTCAGGGGCCGCCAGCTCTCCCACACCTGGACCAAATCCTATCTCCAGCTCGCAAGGCGCATGTTCTGCAAGGCGGTCGAGCTCGACCCGGATTATGCTCGCGCCTATGCCGGCATCGCCGATTGCGACGCGGCGATCCGCGATTGGGCTCCTGATGACGTGCCGCTGAGGCGCATCCTCGAGATGAGCGCCCGCGCCCTGGCGCTCGATCCTGACCTTCCCGAGGCCCATGCCTCGCACGGCCTGGCTCTGCATCAGAGCGGCTATGATGATAGGGCGGCGGCGGCCTTCGAACGCGCCCTGGCGCTCGACCCGAACCTGTTCGAGGCGAATTTCCACTATGCCCGGTTCTTCTTCATGCGCGGTAACTTTGCCGAATCCGTTCAATATTTCACCCGCGCCGCCGAAATCCGCCCGGATGACTACGTCTCACCGATCCATCTGATGTCCGCCTACCGCTCGCTCGGCCGTGTGTTGGACACGGAAAACTGGGCGAGCCTCGGCCTGCTGCGCGCCGAACGTGCGCTGAACCTCAATCCGGAAAATTCAGGCCCCGCCCATCGCGGCGCGCTGGCGCTAGCTCATCTCGGCGATGCGGCAAGGGCACGCGACTGGGCTGCCCGCGCGATTGCCATCGATCCTGATGACATCGTCGCGCAGTATAATCTCGCCTGCGTCTATTCCGTCCTCGGCGACGCCGACCAGGCGATCGACCTTCTTGAGAAGCTGCTACCGAACAGCTCCGTCTATCATATCAAATGGTTCAACAATGATTCCGACCTTGACAACATCCGCGACGATCCCCGCTTCCGGAAACTCCTCGCCGCCGCGATGACGCAGCGCGAGCTGATCGAAAGGACTGGGAGCTGAGGTCGAGCCTTTCCCGGCGTTCACTGAATCTTCAAAATCGCTGTGACATCGCTCCGCCACCTCTGTAATCTCCTTTGAAAAACAGGGGAACATCCGTGCGCATCCTGCTCACCGAAGACAATATCGCGCTGGCCGACGGCCTGTCGGCGATCTTGCGCGGCACGGGTCATGCTGTCGATGTCGTGCATGATGGGGCGTCTGCCAATGCGGTCATCGCCGCGGAAAATTTCGATCTTGTCATTCTCGACCTCAACCTGCCCGAGATGGACGGGCTCGACGTGCTGCGCGCCATGCGCGCCCGGCAGAACCAGGCAGCCGTTCTCATCCTGACCGCGCGCGGCACGCCGGAAGAACGGGTGAAGGGTCTCGATCTCGGCGCCGACGACTATCTCATCAAGCCCTTCGACATCGCCGAATTCGAGGCCCGTGTGCGCGTGCTCCTGCGCCGCCAGGCCGGGCTTCGCTCGGCGACGGTCAGCTTCGGCGGCATCTGCTTCGATCTCAATTCCCGCACCTTTTCATCGGGCGCCACGCCCCTCGATATTCCCGCCCGCGAGCTCGGCCTGCTCGAAATCCTCTTCATGCGAGCCGGCAAGGTCGTCGCCAAGGAGGCGATCATTCAATCGCTGACCGCCTTCGACGACGACATTTCGGCAAACGCCATCGAGCAATATGTCAGCCGCCTGCGAAAGCGCCTTTCGCCGCACGGCCTGACCGTGAAGACCGCCCGCGGCATCGGCTATTATCTCGACAAGCTGCCCGAGGCCTCATGAAAGCAGCCTATTCCCTCAGGCGCCGGCTGCTCTTCTGGCTGCTCGTCTCGACAGCCGTCATCGGCACACTGGCGCTCGCCGATACCTATCGCGAGGCGGTCCAGACCTCGAACATCGTCTCTGACCGCGTGCTCGCCGGCTCCGCGCTGGCGATCGCCGAGCGCGTCGTCGTCGCCGAAGACGGCACGCTGCAGGTCGATATCCCCTATGTTGCCCTTGAAATGCTGACCTCGGCCGCACAGGATCGCGTCTTCTACCGCGTCGACGGCCCGCCGGGCAAATTCATCACCGGCTACCAGTCCCTGCCGGTTCTGAAGAAGACACCCGGCGATGGCGCAGCCTTTGCCGACGACACCTTCCGCGGCGAGCCGATCCGCGTCGCCACACTCGAACGCTCCGCCTCGACAGGCATCCGCTCCGTGCCCTTCGTGGTGACGGTCGCCGAAACCACCATCGCCCGCCGGCAGCTGGCGCAGGCGATCCTCGTCCGCTCCGCACTTCGCCTCGCCTTCATGATCGCGGGCGCCGCCGTCATCGTCTGGATCTCGGTCACGGTGGCGCTCCGCCCGCTCTACAAGCTCGGCGACGCCATCGGCGAACGCAGCCCCGATGACCTTCATCCGATCAAGCAGACCGTGCCGAGCGAGGTCGAGCCGCTGGTCGATACGGTGAATTCCTTCATGGTCCGCCTGCAATCGGCGCTCGATGCACTTCGCCATTTCACCGGCAATGCCAGCCATCAGCTGCGCACGCCGCTGACGATCATCCGTACCCAGCTTGCCCTTTCTGCCCGCGCCGGCTCGCTTGATGAGGCGCAGTCGGCGGCGCTGAAGGGCGACCAGGCGGTGGCGCATGCCGAACGCATCCTCGCTCAACTTCTCCTGATGGCCAAGATCGACGCCGCCACCGCCAAGGAGGCACTGACCGCCTCCGCCATCGATCTCGCCGCCATCGCCCAGGAAATCACCGGCGAGCAGATCCCGACGGCCGCCGTCGCCGGCATCGATCTCGGCTTCGAGGGCGAGAGCCCGGCGATGGTCCGCGCCGAGCCGCTGCTGATCGGCGAAATGCTGCGCAACCTTGCCGGCAATGCCATCGCCTATGCCGGCAAGGGAGCTGAGGTCACCGTCCGCATTATCGCCGCGTCAGAGACGATCCGCCTCGAAGTCGAGGACAATGGCCCCGGTATTCCCCGCGAAAAGCTGGAGGCCGTGCGCAAGCGTTTTTCGCGCGGCAATGAGTCCGGTGCGCCCGGCGCCGGCCTCGGCCTGCCGATCGTCGAAGAAATCGCCAATCTTTTCAACGCCGACCTGACGCTGGAGCCGGGCGCTGACGGCAAAGGCCTGAAGGCGGCCGTCACCTTTGCCAAGGCAGCATAAAAGCCGTCGACCTTTCCGCCTTGCTTTCTTTCGCTGCATTGCACACACTGATTTTCGGGAACAGCAAGCCGCACGACGATGCGCGCCGGATAAAAAGAGAAATATGTCGATCAAAGCCAGCATCTATCATCTGACCCATTACACCTATGACAAGCCGGTCCGCCTCGGCCCACAGATCATCCGGCTGAAACCTGCCTCGCATTCGAAGACACGGGTGCTCAGCCATTCGCTGAAGGTCACGCCCTCCAACCATTTCGTCAACCTGCAGCAAGACCCATACGGCAATTACCTTGCCCGCTACGTCTTTCCGGATCCGGTGACGGAATTCAAGATCGAGGTCGATCTCGTCGCCGACATGACGGTCTACAATCCCTTCGACTTCTTCGTCGAGGAAGAGGCGACCAAGTGGCCCTTCGGATACCCTGAAACGATCCAGGAGGATCTGTCGATCTACATGACGCCGGAGCCGGCCGGTCCGCGCCTGAAGGCGCTGCTGCCGACGCTCGACTGGTCGCCCGACCAGCCGACGGTCGATATGATCGTCGGCCTGAATGCCCGCCTGCAGCGGCAGATCGGCTATGTCATCCGCATGGAAACCGGCGTGCAGACGCCGGAGGAAACGTTGGAAAGCGCCAAGGGCTCCTGCCGCGACACCAGCTGGCTGCTCGTCCAAATCCTTCGCCATCTCGGCCTCGCCGCCCGCTTCGTCTCCGGTTATCTCATTCAGCTGACGCCGGACCTGAAGGCGCTCGACGGCCCCTCCGGCACCGAAGTCGATTTCACTGACCTGCATGCCTGGGCGGAGGTCTATCTGCCCGGCGCCGGCTGGGTTGGCCTCGATCCGACGTCCGGCCTGCTGACCGGCGAAAGCCATATCCCGCTTGCAGCAACGCCGCATTACCGCAACGCCGCCCCGATTTCCGGCGGTTATTTCGGCGAGGCCGAAACCGAGTTCGCCTTCGACATGAAGGTCTCGCGCGTCGCCGAACACCCGCGCATCACCAAGCCCTTCTCCGATGAAAGCTGGGACGAACTCAACGAACTCGGCGAGAAGGTCGACCGCGTCCTCGAAGCCGAGGACGTGCATCTGACGATGGGCGGCGAGCCGACTTTCGTTTCGATCGACGATTTCCAGTCCGAGGAGTGGAACACCGCCGCCGTCGGCCCGACCAAGCGCGAAAAGGCCGACATCCTGATCCGCAAGCTGCAGGAACGCTTCGCCCCCGGCGGCTTCCTGCATTACGGCCAGGGCAAATGGTATCCGGGCGAAAGCCTGCCGCGCTGGACCTTCTCGCTCTACTGGCGCCGCGACGGCAAGCCGGTCTGGCAGAACCTCGATCTGGTCGCCGCCGAAGGCAAGGATACCGGCGTCACCGCCGAGGATGCCGAGAAGCTGCTGACGGCGATCGCAAAGGAACTGGCGATCAAACCTGACATGGTGCAGCCGGCCTATGAGGATCCAGCCGACTGGATCATCAAGGAAGGCAACCTTCCCGAAAATGTCGATCCGGCGAATTCGAAGCTGAAGGATCCCGAGGAACGCAACCGCATCGCCCGCGTCTTCGCCCGCGGCCTCACCGTCGCGACAGGTTACGTCCTTCCGGTCCAGGCATGGAACGCCAAGGCGGCCGAAAGCCGAGTCTGGGTCAGCGAGAAATGGCGCACCCGCCGCGGCAAGATTTTTCTCGTCCCGGGCGACAGTCCGATCGGTTACCGCCTGCCGCTCGGCACGCTGCCCTATGTCCCCCCGGCGCGTTATCCCTATATCCACCCCGCCGATCCGACGATCCCGCGCGAACCGCTGCCTGATGTCTTCGTACCGGCCGGCCGCACCATGCCGGAAGCCTCCTTCCATGCCGACGAAAGCAATCGCGGTCGGATCGAACAAACGCTCGGCGAGCTCCGCGGTGCCGTGCGCACCGCCATGTCGGTCGAGCCGCGCGACGGCAGGCTCTGCGTCTTCATGCCGCCGGTCGAGCGCATCGAGGATTATCTCGAGCTGATCGCGGCTGCCGAAAACGCCGCAGCCGAACTCAAGCTTCCGGTCCATATCGAAGGTTATCCACCGCCGCAGGACGAGCGCATCAACGTCATTCGTGTCGCTCCGGATCCCGGCGTCATCGAGGTCAATATTCATCCGGCCTCGAACTGGAAGGACTGCGTCGACATCACCACGGCGATCTACGAAGAGGCCCGCGCCACCCGGCTCGGCGCCGACAAGTTCATGATCGACGGCCGTCATACCGGCACCGGCGGCGGCAACCATGTCGTCGTCGGCAGCGCCAATCCGAACAACAGCCCCTTCCTGCGCCGTCCCGATCTCTTGAAGAGCGTCGTCCTCCACTGGCAGCGCCATCCCTCGCTCTCCTACCTCTTCTCCGGCATGTTTATCGGCCCGACCAGCCAGGCGCCGCGCATCGACGAGGCTCGTCACGACAGCCTCTACGAGCTGGAAATCGCCATGGCGCAGATCGCCGCTCCCGGCCGCGGCCAGCAGCCGCTGCCCTGGCTCGTCGACCGCCTGTTCCGCAATCTGTTGACCGACGTCACCGGCAACACCCACCGTGCCGAGATCTGCATCGACAAGCTGTTCTCGCCCGACGGCCCGACCGGACGGCTCGGCCTCATCGAGTTCCGCGGCTTCGAGATGCCGCCGAACGCACGCATGTCGCTTGCCCAGCAATTGCTGGTGCGCGCGCTGATCGCCCGCTTCTGGGTCAACCCGGTCGACGGCAAGTTCGTCCGCTGGGGCACGACCCTGCATGATCGTTTCATGCTGCCGCATTTCGTCTGGGCCGATTTCCTCGACGTGCTTGCCGACCTTCGTGAAAACGGCTTCGATGTCAGCCCGGAATGGTTCAAGGCCCAGCTCGAATTCCGCTTCCCCTTCTGCGGTGAAGTCGAATATGAGGGCTCGAAGCTGGAACTGCGCCAGGCGCTGGAACCTTGGCATGTCATGGGCGAGGAAGGCGCGCCGGGCGGTACTGTCCGCTACGTCGACAGCTCCGTCGAGCGCCTTCAGGTGCGGCTCGAAACCAGCAATACCGCGCGTTATACCGTCACCTGCAATGGCCGCACCCTGCCGCTGACGCCGACCGGCACCGCTGGCGTGTCGGTCGCAGGCGTCCGCTACAAGGCATGGCAACCGTCCTCCGGCCTGCATCCCGTCCTGCCGATCAACACACCTTTGACGTTTGACATTTATGATACATGGTCGAAGCGTTCGATCGGCGGCTGCATCTATCATGTTGCCCATCCGGGCGGCCGGACCTATGACACCTTCCCGGTTAACGGCAACGAGGCGGAAGCAAGGCGGCTCGCCCGCTTCGAGCCGTGGGGACATACGGCGGGCGGTTATATCCCGCGCGCCGAGACAGGTTCGCTTGAATTCCCGCTGACGCTGGATTTGAGGCGACCCGCCGGAATTTAAGGCCGAGGGTTGAGGCCGGGGGTTAGGGCTTGAGTTTTGATGGGTAAGAGGCCGGCAGCGGAGCGCAGGGGAGAGGTAGAGGACCGCATCGGCAAGGGTGCGGCCTTCGACTATGCGCCGCTTCCTGGTTCCGCTGACGAGATGGTCGACAACAAAGGCGCTGTCCGCCCGGTCTGGCAGCGTTTCCTCTCGCATCTGAGCGCAATGCCGGAAAAGGATCTTGCCGAGCGCTTCGCCCGCGCCGACCGCTACCTCAGGGATGCCGGGGTCTTCTACCGCGCCTATGGCAGCAAAGGCACCGGCGAACGCGAATGGCCGATCTCGCATATCCCGGTGCTGATCGACGAGCGCGAATGGAAGACGCTGTCGGCGGGCCTCGTCCAGCGCGCCGACCTGCTGGAGGCGATCGTTGCCGATATCTACGGCGACAACCGACTGGTGGAGGAAGGGGTCCTGCCGCCGGCGCTGATGGCCGCCAATCCCGAATTCCAGCGCCCGCTCGCCGGCATCCGGCCGGGCTCCGGACATTATCTGCATTTTTGCGCCTTCGAGATCGGCCGCGGACCTGACGGCAACTGGTGGGTGCTGGCCGACAGGACGCAGGCGCCCTCAGGCGCCGGTTTCGCGCTGGAAAGCCGCGTCGCGACAACCCGGGCCTTCTCGGATATCTACGCCGAAACCCCGGTCCACCGTCTCGCCTCCTTCTTCGGTGCCTTCCGCGACGCGCTTCAGGGCATGAAACATTCGGGCGACGACCGCATCGCCGTACTGACGCCCGGCCCCGCCAACGAGACCTACTACGAGCACGCCTACATCGCCCGCTATCTCGGCTTCATGCTGCTCGAGGGCGAAGACCTGACCGTCGTCAAGGGCCGTGTCATGGTGCGCACCGTCGCCGGTCTGAAGCCGATCGGCGTACTCTGGCGCCGTCTCGATTCGGCCTTTGCCGATCCGCTGGAGCTGAACCAGAATTCGCATATCGGCACGCCCGGCCTGGTGGAAGCGCTACGCGCCGAAAGCGTCACCATCGTCAATGCGCTTGGCACCGGCGTTCTCGAAACCCGGGCGCTTCTGGCTTTCATGCCGACCATCTGCCACCGTCTGCTGGGGGAGGATCTGCAACTGCCCTCGATCGCCACCTGGTGGTGCGGCCAGAAGGAAGAGCGCGAGCACGTCGCAAAGAACATTGAGAAGATGGTCATCGGCCCGGCCTATTCCCGGGCACCCTTCTTCGACGACAACGGCGAATCCGTGCTCGGCTCCTCGCTGCGTGCCACCGCCCGGGATTCCATCACCGACTGGCTGAGTTCGGACGGCCCCAAACTGGTCGGCCAGGAGGTCGTCACGCTGTCGACGACGCCCGCCTGGGTGGACGGCAAACTCGTGCCGCGGCCGATGTCGCTGCGCGTCTTCGCCGCCCGCACCGCAAATGGCTGGCAGATCATGCCCGGCGGTTTTGCCCGCATCGGCTCCGGCGCCGATGTCGCAGCGATCGCCATGCAGTCGGGCGGAGCCGCCGCCGACGTCTGGATCGTCAGCGACAAGCCGGTCGAGCGCCACACGCTGCTGCCGGCCGAGGGCAGCTTCACCCGCAACATGCCGGGCAGCCTGCCAAGCCGGGCAGCCGACAATCTGTTCTGGCTCGGCCGTTACATCGAACGCGCCGAAGGCGCACTGCGCATCCTGCGCGCCTGGCATGCGCGTTACGCCGAAGCTGCCGATCCGAACCAGCCGCTGCTTGCCGATGTCTCCGAGTATCTCACGGCCGTCGATATCGATACCGCCGAGGCCGTGCCGGAAACGCTTTTGCGCAACATCGACAGCGCCGTCTATTCGGCGAGCAACATCCGCGACCGTTTCTCGCCGGACGGCTGGCTGGCACTCAACGATCTCGCCAAGACCGCCCGCCGCTTTCACGTCACCGTCGCTGCCGGCGACGATGCCAGCCATGCGATGACGATCCTTCTGCGTAAACTCGCGGGCTTCGCCGGCCTCGTGCACGAGAACATGTACCGCTTCACCGGCTGGCGCTTCCTCTCGCTCGGCCGCTATATCGAGCGTGGCCTGCACATGACGCGCCTGCTCGGCCACATGTCCGGCCCGGAAGCGCCCGACGGCGCCCTCGACATGCTGCTCGAGATCGGCGACAGCGTCATGACCCACCGCCGCCGCTACAACGTCAACACGGCACGGCTGACCGTCACCGACTTGCTGGCGCTCGACCCCCTGAACCCCCGCTCGGTCCTCTTCCAGGTGAACGAGATCCACCACGAGGTCGAGCAACTGCCGAATGCCCTGATCAACGGCCAGATGTCGCCCTTCTACCGCGAGGCGATGCGGCTCCATTCCGGCCTGGCGGTGATGACGCCGGAGGGCATGGGGGTCGAGGTCTATCAACGGCTCGAACGCGAATTGGAGCAGCTTTCCGATCTGCTCGCCCAGACCTATCTCGGGTGACGGCGATGCTCTACGATCTCTCCCTCCACATGGGTTACAGCTACGACGTGCCGGCCTCCGGCGCCCGCCACGTCATGCGCCTGATGCCGCTGTCGCTGCCCAACCGGCAGCGCCTGGTCGCCGGCTCGATCACCATCTCGCCGACGCCGGACGAGCAGTCACATTTCGTCGATTTCTTCCATCATCCCACCACCTCCTTCATGCTGCGCGCGCCGCACGAGACGCTCGACATTCGCATGCAAGCCCGCGTGCAGGTGGAAAGCCAGCCGATCGCCGCCGATTTCTCGCCGTTGCTTGCCGACTTGCCGGAGGAGATATCAGGCATCTGGTCGTTGGCGCCGGATTCGCCGCACCATTTCCTTGGCGACAGCCCGCGCCTGACCCAAGCGCGCGAGATCGCCGATTATGCGCGAAGCTGTGCCATGCCTGAGCTGACGGCGATGCAGATCGCCCATGCGCTCTGTGCCCGCATCAACAAGGATTTCACCTACGACCCCGACGCGACGACGGTGGACACGACGCCGCTCGAGGCGTTCAAGTTGAAGCGCGGCGTCTGCCAGGATTTCACCCACATCATGATCCTGGCGCTCCGAAGCCTCGGCATTCCGGCCGGCTACGTCTCCGGTTTCCTGCGCACCATCCCACCCCCCGGCAAGGAACGGCTGGAAGGAGCGGACGCCATGCATGCCTGGGTGCGGATCTGGTGTGGTGAGACGATCGGCTGGATCGAGCTCGATCCGACCAACAACATCCCCGCCGGCACGGACCACATCGTCGTCGCCTTTGGCCGCGACTATTCCGACGTCGTTCCCGTCATCGGCGTGTTGAAAAGCTATGGCGGTCAACGCGCCGTCCAGGCGGTCGACGTGATCCCGCTGAAATAATCCCAAAACTGGAAAAATCCGACGATTCGTTAAAATTCTATTGACGCCGTAAGGACAGCGGAAAGGAGGAGCGTGCCTAATATCACCCATAGGGCCTCCATATACGGGTGAACATGATGAGCACCTCCTTTTTACAAAATCCCTGCCTGCGTCGCATGCTTGGCGACCGTGGCGGCAATTTCGGAATGATGACGGCGATCCTGCTGCCCGTCCTTTTTGGGGCGGCCGGCATGGCGATCCAGGTGGGCGATATGCTGCTGTCGAAGCAGCAGTTGCAGGAAGCAGCCGATTCGGCGGCGCTAGCAACCGCCACCGCGCTGGCGAACGGCACGATCTCAACCGCTGAGGCCGAAACGTTTGCACGGAATTTCGTCGCGGGGCAGATGGCGAATTACCTGCAGAGCGGCACCGATATCAAGAGCTCAACGGGCGTGAATGTCCAAACAACGACATCGGGCAAATCGACATCCTACCAAGTAACGGTTTCGCCGAGTTACGACCTCACGGTCAATCCGCTGATGCAGGCGGTTGGCTTCAAGACACAGCATCTCTCGACCTCTGGCACGACGGTCGGCGGGCATTCACAGACCCAAGGCTCGATCTCCATGTTCCTCGCACTCGATAAATCGGGGTCAATGGGAGATGATACCGCCACCGTCATGACGGAATCATTCACCTATAAATGCAACCCTCACCTCAACAAAAACGGTAAGACAATCTACGACACCTGCACCGGCACGCGTACGCGTTATTACACAAAAATAGAAGCACTGAAGCTCGCCGCCGGCAATCTCTTCGGCCAGCTCAATAGCGCGGATCCCAATGCCGAATATGTACGCACAGGCGCGGTATCCTACGATATCATTGAATACCCTGCCAGCAGTCTGGCTTGGGGAACTACCGCTGTCACGAGCTATGTCAACGCGCTTCAGTCGGGAGGTGGCACGAATTCAAGCGGCGCAGTGAATACGGCTTACACGTCTCTCACCGCCAAGAACGCCGCGGGCAATGACGCCGAAGACGCCGCCCACAAGCAGAAGACCGGGCAAGTGCCCAAGAAGTACATCGTCTTTATGACAGACGGCGACAATAACAACGATAGCAACAACGGCCGTTCCTACGACACTGCGACCAAGAAGACATGCGACGCCGCCAAGTCCAAGGGCATTGAAATCTATACGATCGCCTTCATGGCACCCGAGGGTGGGCAGGCGCTGCTGCACTATTGCGCTTCCGATGACGCCCATTATTTCCAGGCGGAAAAGATGGAAGACCTGCTTGCCGCCTTCAAGGCGATCGGAGCGAAAGCCTCCGCACAGCTGACGCGCCTGACGAACTGACGATCGGTCCCGGCCAAAAGCCGAACAAAATAGCCGCTCCGGAACAAACCGGAGCGGCTTTTCGTTATCCTCGTTCGGCCCATCAGATCGAGAAAAGCGATTGAAATCAACCCCCTCAACCCGTGTGAATATGAAGGTTTCGCAAATTTTTCGTTTGCCCAAATCCTTTGTTGCAAGTGCTTAGTAACGATGCATAAACTGTCGGCTGCGCAAGCGACAAATTGATTGAATCAGGCATAACATCCTGAAACAAAATTAAAATTGGCGAGACCTGACGATGAACACTGTTTCCAAGCCGATCATCCCCTCCCCCGCCCCTCGCAGTTCAAGGCCGGAAATTCTCGCTGAAGAAATCATCGAACGTCTGACCTACCGCATCGGCAAGGATGCCAAGGTGGCAAAGCCACATGACTGGCTGACGGCGACGATCCTGGTGGTGCGCGACCGCATTATCGACAGGTGGATGGCGTCCACACGCGAGGTTTATGCAACCGGCGCCAAGCGCGTCTATTATCTTTCTCTTGAATTCCTGATCGGCCGCCTGATGCGCGACGCCGTTTCGAACCTCGGCCTGATGGAGGAAGTGCGCGACGCACTCGCCTCGCTCGGCGTCGACGTCAACGTCATCGCCGGCCTGGAGCCGGATGCCGCACTCGGCAACGGCGGCCTCGGCCGCCTGGCTGCCTGTTTCATGGAGAGCATGGCGACGGTCGACGTTCCGGCCTATGGCTACGGCATCCGCTATGTTCACGGCCTCTTCCGCCAGCAGCTGGCCGACGGCTGGCAGGTGGAACTGCCGGAAAACTGGCTCGCCCATGGCAATCCCTGGGAATTCGAGCGCCGCGAAAGCTCCTATGAAATCGGCTTCGGCGGCGCCGTCGAATTCATCACCACCCATGACGACCAGCCGCGCTATGTCTGGAAACCGGCCGAGCGCGTCATTGCCGCGGCCTTCGACACGCCGGCCGTCGGCTGGCGCGGCAAGCGCGTCAACACGCTGCGCCTCTGGTCGGCGCAGCCGATCGATCCGATCCTGCTCGATGCCTTCAACGCCGGCGACCACATTGGCGCGCTCCGCGAAAGCAACAAGGCCGAAAGCCTGACCCGGGTTCTCTATCCTGCCGACGCCACCCCGGCCGGCCAGGAACTGCGCCTGCGGCAGGAATTCTTCTTCTCGTCGGCCTCGCTGCAGGACATCCTGCGCCGCCATCTGCAGCAATATGACGATTTCACCTCGCTGCCGGACAAGGTGGCGATCCAGCTGAACGACACCCACCCAGCCGTCTCGGTCGCCGAGCTCGTGCGCCTGCTCTGTGACGTGCATGGCATGGATTTCGACCAGGCCTGGGAAATCACCCGCCATACCTTCTCCTACACCAACCACACGCTTCTGCCCGAAGCGCTGGAAAGCTGGGCGGTGCCGCTGTTTGAGCGTCTGCTGCCGCGCCATATGCAGATCATCTATGCGATCAATGCCAAGATCCTGATCGACGCCCGCAAGGGCAAGAACTTCTCCGATGGCGAAATCCGATCGATCTCGCTGATCGATGAAAGCGGCGACCGCCGCGTGCGCATGGGCAACCTGGCTTTCGTCGGCTCGCATTCGATCAATGGCGTCTCGGCGCTGCACACCGACCTGATGAAGGTCACCGTCTTCGCCGACCTGCACAAGCTCTATCCCGACCGCATCAACAACAAGACCAACGGCATCACGCCGCGCCGCTGGCTGCAGCAGTGCAATCCCGGTCTCACCGGCCTGATCCGCGAGGCGATCGGCGACGAATTCCTGGATGACGCCGAGAAGCTGCGTGCGCTCGACGTGCATTCCTCCGATCCGGCTTTCCAGCAGAAGTTCGCAGCGGTAAAGCGCGCCAACAAGGTGGCACTCTCCAACCTCGTCGCCAGCCGCATGGGTGTGAAGCTCGATCCGTCGGCGATGTTCGATATCCAGATCAAGCGCATCCACGAATACAAGCGCCAGCTGCTGAACATCATCGAGGCCGTCGCGCTCTACGACCAGATCCGCTCGCATCCCGAGCTCGACTGGGTGCCGCGCGTGAAACTCTTCGCCGGCAAGGCGGCGCCGAGTTATTACAATGCCAAGCTCATCATCAAGCTGATCAACGACGTCTCCCGCACGATCAACAACGATCCGTCGGTACGCGGCCTGCTGAAAATCGTCTTCGTGCCGAATTACAATGTCTCGCTCGCCGAAGTCATGGTTCCGGCCGCCGACCTCTCGGAGCAGATCTCGACCGCCGGCATGGAAGCCTCCGGCACGGGCAATATGAAGTTCGGCCTGAACGGCGCGCTGACGATCGGCACGCTCGATGGCGCCAATGTCGAGATGCGCGACAATGTCGGCGAGGACAACATCGTCATCTTCGGCCTCAAGGCCGACGAGGTGTCGAAGGTCCGTAGTGACGGCCACAATCCTCGCGCCATCATCGAGGGATCGCGCGAACTCGCCCAGGCGCTTGCCGCTATCGGTTCTGGCGTCTTCTCGCCTGATGACCGCAATCGCTACACGGCGCTGATCGACGGCATCTATTCGCATGACTGGTTCATGGTCGCTGCCGACTTCGACGCCTATGCCCAGGCCCAGCGGGAAGTCGACCAGATCTGGACCAACCAGTCCGCTTGGTACACCAAGACGATCAACAATACGGCGCGGATGGGCTGGTTCTCTTCCGATCGTACCATCAGGCAATATGCAGACGAAATCTGGAGAGCCGGATGAAAACGCCGAAGACCGTCCCTGAAGTAAAGCTTTCCTGGGAAATTTCGGCAGATGAAATCACGGCAATCCTTGCCGGCTCGCATTCCAATCCCTTTGCCGTCCTGGGTGTGCACCAGGCCGGCGACGCTTTCGTCGCCCGGTGTTTCATCCCGGGCGCGGAGGAGGTAACCGCCATGACGCTTGACGGCAGCGTCATCGGCGAACTGAAACAGCTCCATGCCGACGGCATCTTTGCCGGCCCGGTTTCCCTCACCAAGCTCCAGCCGGTGCGTTACCGCGCCCGGCGCGGGGATGCCGAATGGGCAGTCACTGATCCCTACAGTTTCGGTCCGGTGCTCGGACCGATGGACGATTATTTCGCCCGCGAGGGTTCGCACCTGCGCCTGTTCGACAAGATGGGCGCCCACCTCATCAAGCATGACGGCGCCCAGGGCATCCATTTCGCCGTCTGGGCGCCGAATGCGCAGCGCGTCTCCGTCGTCGGTGATTTCAACAATTGGGACGGCCGTCGCCACGTGATGCGCTTCCGCTCCGATAGCGGCATCTGGGAGATCTTTGCCCCTGACGTACCGATCGGCGTCGCCTACAAGTTCGAGATCCGCGGCCAGGACGGCGTATTGCTGCCGTTGAAGGCCGACCCCTTTGCCCGCCGCAGCGAACTCCGACCGAAGACCGCTTCCATCACCGCCGCCGAACTGGTGCAGGAGTGGGAAGACGAAGCCCATCTGAAGCACTGGCGCGAGACCGACAAACGCCGCCAGCCGATCTCGATCTACGAGGTGCATGCCGCCTCCTGGCAACGCCGACAGGACGGCACAATGCTGTCGTGGGACGAGCTCGCCTCCAGCCTCATCCCCTATTGCGCCGACATGGGCTTCACCCATATCGAATTCCTGCCGATCACCGAGCACCCCTATGATCCCTCCTGGGGTTATCAGACGACCGGCCTCTACGCGCCGACCGCTCGTTTCGGCGAGCCGGAAGGTTTCGCCCGTTTCGTCAACGGCTGCCACAAGGTCGGCATCGGCGTCATCCTCGACTGGGTGCCGGCGCATTTCCCGACCGACGAGCACGGCCTCGGCTGGTTCGACGGCACAGCCCTCTACGAGCACGAAGACCCGCGCAAGGGCTTCCACCCGGACTGGAGCACGGCGATCTACAATTTCGGCCGCACCGAGGTCGTTTCCTATCTCGTCAACAACGCGCTCTACTGGGCCGAAAAATTCCATCTTGACGGTCTGCGCGTCGATGCCGTCGCCTCGATGCTCTACCTTGATTATTCACGCAAGCACGGCGAATGGATCCCGAACGAATATGGCGGCAACGAGAACCTCGAAGCGGTGCGTTTTCTGCAGGATCTCAACATCCGCATCTACGGCAAAAATTCCAACGTCATGACCATCGCCGAGGAATCGACCTCCTGGCCGAAGGTCTCGCAGCCCGTCCATGAAGGCGGCCTCGGCTTCGGCTTCAAGTGGAACATGGGCTTCATGCACGACACGCTGAGCTACATGAGCCGCGATCCCATCTACCGCGGGCACCACCACAACGAGCTCACCTTCGGCCTACTCTACGCCTATTCGGAAAATTTCGTCCTGCCGCTCTCCCATGACGAGGTTGTCCACGGAAAAGGCTCGCTGATCGCCAAAATGCCAGGCGATGACTGGCAGAAATTCGCCAATCTGCGCGCCTACTACGCCTATATGTGGGGCTATCCCGGCAAGAAGCTGCTGTTCATGGGCCAGGAATTCGCCCAGTGGAGCGAGTGGAGCGAGGAGAAGGCACTCGACTGGAACCTGCTTCAGTATCGCATGCACGAGGGCATGCGGCGCCTGGTGCGCGACCTCAATTTCACCTATCGCAGCAAGCCGGCACTGCATGAGCGTGACTGCGAGGGCGAAGGTTTCGAATGGCTGGTCGCAGACGACCACCAGAATTCCGTCTTTGCCTGGCTGCGCAAGGCGCCGGGCCAGAAGCCGGTCGCCGTCATCACCAATTTCACCCCTGTCTATCGCGAGAACTACTCGATCCGCCTGCCGTCCGCAGGCCGCTGGCGGGAAATCCTGAACACCGATGCCGACATTTACGGCGGCAGCGGCAAGGGCAATGGCGGGCGCGTGCAGGCCGTCGATGCCGGCGGCAACATCACCTGCTCGATTACCTTGCCGCCCTTGGCGACAATCATGCTTGAACCTGAAAATTAGTGACTGGTGGGAGGAGAAAATGGTAGAAAAGCGCGTTCAGCCACTTGCCCGCGATGCAATGGCTTATGTCCTGGCAGGCGGTAGGGGAAGCCGTCTCAAGGAACTCACCGACCGGCGTGCCAAGCCGGCCGTCTATTTTGGCGGCAAGGCCCGCATCATCGATTTCGCCCTGTCGAACGCCCTGAATTCCGGCATCCGCCGCATCGGCGTCGCGACGCAATACAAGGCGCATTCGCTGATCCGTCACATGCAGCGCGGCTGGAACTTCTTCCGCCCCGAGCGTAACGAGAGCTTCGATATCCTGCCGGCCAGCCAGCGCGTCTCCGAGACGCAATGGTATGAAGGCACGGCCGATGCCGTCTATCAGAACATCGACATCATCCAGGATTACGGCGTCGAATACATGGTCATTCTCGCCGGTGACCACGTCTACAAGATGGACTATGAATGGATGCTGCAGCAGCACGTCGATTCCGGCGCCGACGTCACCATCGGCTGCCTGGAAGTGCCGCGCATGGAAGCGGTCGGCTTCGGCGTCATGCATGTCAACGACAAGGACGAGATCATCGCCTTCGTCGAGAAACCGGCCGATCCGCCGCCCATTCCCGACAAGCCGGATTTCGCCCTCGCCTCGATGGGCATCTACGTCTTCCACACCAAGTTCCTGCTCGATGCGCTACGCCGCGACGCCGCCGACCCGACCTCGAGCCGCGACTTCGGCAAGGACATTATCCCCTATATCGTCAAGAACGGTAAGGCGGTCGCCCACCGCTTCGCCAAGTCATGCGTCCGTTCGGATTTCGAGCACGAGCCCTACTGGCGCGACGTCGGCACGATCGATGCCTATTGGCAGGCCAATATCGACCTGACGGCGATCGTTCCGGAGCTCGACATCTACGACAAGTCCTGGCCGATCTGGACTTATGCCGAGATCACCCCGCCGGCGAAATTCGTCCATGACGACGAGGATCGCCGCGGCTCGGCCACCTCCTCCGTCGTGTCAGGCGACTGCATCATCTCGGGCGCCATGCTCAACAACAGCCTGCTCTTCACGGGTGTCAGGGCCAACTCCTTCTCCAAGATGGAAGGGGCCGTCATCCTGCCGAACGTGAAGATCGGGCGGCGCGCGCAGCTCAAGAATGTTGTGATCGACCATGGCGTCGTCATTCCGGAAGGCCTGGTCGTCGGCGAGGATCCCGAGCTCGATGCCAAGCGCTTCCGGCGGACGGAAAGCGGCATTTGCCTGATCACGCAACCGATGATCGACAAGCTGGATATCTGACTTATGAAAGTTCTTTCGGTTTCGTCCGAAGTCTTCCCTTTGATCAAGACAGGGGGTCTGGCCGATGTGTCCGGCGCCCTGCCGATTGCTCTGAAAGCCTTCGGGGTCGAGACCAAGACCCTTCTGCCCGGCTATCCCGCCGTCATGAAGGTCATTCGCGACCCGGTCGTCAGGCTCGAATTCCCTGACCTGCTCGGTGAGCGAGCGACCGTCCTCGAGGTCCAGCACGAGGGCCTCGATCTGCTCATCCTCGATGCGCCGGCCTATTACGACAGGCCGGGCGGGCCCTATCTCGATCCGCTCGGCAAGGACTATCCCGACAACTGGCGTCGGTTCGCCGCTCTGTCGCTCGCCGCCTCCGAGATCGCCGCCGGCCTGCTGCCCGGCTGGCGGCCGGATCTCGTCCACACCCACGACTGGCAGGCGGCGCTGACGTCGGTCTATATGCGCTATTATCCGACGCCGGAACTGCCGAGCGTGCTGACTATCCACAACATCGCCTTCCAGGGCCAGTTCGGTTCCGAGATCTTTCCCGGCCTGCGCCTGCCTGCCCATGCCTTCGCCACCGACAGCGTCGAATATTACGGCACTGTCGGCTTCCTCAAGGGTGGCCTTAAGACCGCGCATGCGATCACGACAGTCAGCCCGACCTATGCCGATGAGATTCTGACGTCGGAATTCGGCATGGGGCTGGAGGGCGTCATCGCCAGCCGCATCGACGATCTGCACGGCATCGTCAACGGCATCGACGCCGATATCTGGAACCCGGCGACCGATCCCGTCGTCCACACCCACTACGGCCCGACGACGCTGAAGAACCGCGAGGAGAACCGTCGCTCGATCGCCGAATTCTTCCACCTCGACAATGACGACTCCCCGATCTTCTGCGTCATCAGCCGCCTCACCTGGCAGAAGGGCATGGATATCGTCGCTAACGTCGCCGACGAGATCGTCGCCATGGGCGGTAAGCTCGTCGTGCTCGGCTCCGGCGAAGCCGCACTTGAAGGCGCGCTGCTCGCCGCAGCTGCCCGCCATCCCGGCCGCATCGGCGTCTCGATCGGCTATAACGAGCCAATGTCGCACCTGATGCAGGCCGGCTGCGATGCGATCATCATCCCCTCGCGCTTCGAACCCTGTGGCCTGACCCAGCTTTACGGCCTGCGTTACGGCTGCCTGCCGATCGTCGCCCGCACCGGCGGCTTGAATGACACGGTGATCGACGCCAATCACGCCGCACTTGCGGCGAAAGTCGCAACCGGCATACAATTTGCGCCCGTAACCGAAACAGGCATGCTACAGGCAATCCGCCGTGCGATGCATTTTTATCAGGACCGAAAACTCTGGACCCAATTGCAAAAGCAGGGCATGAAATCGGATGTCTCCTGGGAGAAGAGCGCCGAACGCTACGCTGCCCTCTATTCAAGCCTCGTCTCGAAAGGCATGTGAACTAAAATGATCAAGTCCGTCCCCACCACGCCCTATCTGGATCAGAAACCCGGCACGTCGGGCCTGCGCAAGAAGGTTCCGGTCTTCCAACAGCCGAACTATGCGGAGAACTTCATCCAGTCGATCTTCGATTCGCTGGAAGGTTATCAGGGCAAGTGCCTCGTCATCGGCGGCGACGGACGCTACTACAATCGCGAGGTCATCCAGAAGGCGGTCAAGATGGCCGCGGCCAATGGCTTCGGCAAGGTCATGGTCGGCAAGGGCGGCATCCTGTCGACGCCGGCCGCTTCCCACATCATCCGCAAATACAAGGCTTTCGGCGGCATCATCCTCTCCGCCAGCCACAATCCCGGCGGCCCGACCGAAGACTTCGGCATCAAATACAACATCAACAATGGCGGCCCGGCGCCGGAAAAGATCACCGACGCGATCTATGCGCGCTCCAAGACGATCGACAGCTACAAGATCGCTGATTTCGCCGACGTCAATCTCGACCGCATCGGCAAGGACGAGCTTCCCGGCGGCACGATCCTCTCGGTCATCGACCCGGTCGAGGACTATGCTGCCCTGATGGAAGAGCTGTTCGATTTCGGCGCCATCCGCAATCTGATCAGCCTCGGCTTCCGCATTGCCTTCGATGGAATGAGCGCTGTCACCGGCCCCTATGCCAAGGAAATCTTCGAAAATCGTCTCGGCGCGCCCTCGGGCTCGGTGCGCAATTTCATGCCGCTGCCGGATTTCGGCGGCCATCATCCGGACCCCAACCCGGTTCACTGCAAAGAACTCTTCGATGAGATGATGGGCGATGACGCGCCCGATTTTGGCGCCGCCTCCGACGGCGACGGCGACCGCAACCTGATCATCGGCCGCGGCATCTTCGTCACCCCTTCCGACAGCTTGGCGATCCTTGCCGCCAACGCCAATCTCGCCCCCGGCTATTCCGGCGGCCTTGCCGGCATCGCTCGCTCGATGCCGACATCAGGCGCGGCCGACCGCGTCGCCGAAAAGCGCGGCATCGGCATGTATGAAACGCCGACCGGCTGGAAGTTCTTCGGCAACCTGCTCGACGCCGGCATGGCGACGATCTGCGGTGAAGAAAGTTCCGGCACGGGCTCCAGTCACGTCCGCGAAAAGGATGGCCTCTGGGCGGTGCTGCTGTGGCTGAACATTCTTGCCGTGCGCGGCGAGAGCGTCGCCGATATCGTCACTCAGCACTGGCAGACCTACGGCCGCAACTATTACTCACGCCATGATTATGAAGGCCTCGACACCGATGCCGCAAACGGGCTAGTGGACAATCTGCGCAGCCAGCTTTCCACCCTGCCCGGCGAGAGCTTCGGCAACCTGAAGGTCGAGAAGGCCGACGACTTCGCCTATCACGACCCGATCGACAAATCGGTGAGCGAGCATCAGGGTATCCGCGTGCTCTTCGAGGGCGGCTCCCGCGTCGTCTTCCGCCTGTCCGGCACCGGCACGTCTGGCGCAACCTTGCGTGTCTATATCGAACGTTACGAGCCGGATTCGACTCGCCACAACATCGAAACGCAGGAAGCGCTCGCCGATCTGATCGCGGCCGCCGAAAGCATTGCCAGCATTCGTGAACGCACGGGACGCGATGCGCCAACCGTGATCACCTGATCCGGGGGGAACATGCGGGGAAGCAGTTCGGCGCAAGCCGGAGCGATCGTCTTCGAGACCGGCGTCGAATTTGCCGTGTGGTCGCATCATGCCGCACAGATCGAACTCTGCCTCTTCGAGGATGACGGCAACAGGGAATTCGCGCGCCTGCCGATGGCGCGCGACAGCAACCACATCCATCGTCTCTTTGTCGACGGATTGAAGGCGGGCGCGCGCTACGGCTATCGCGCCGACGGTATCTACGCGCCTGACAACGGCCTCTGGTACGATCCCTCCAAACTGCTGATCGATCCCTACGCCAAGGAGATCGATAGGCCGTTCCGTTACGATCCCCGCCTCGGCATCTATGGCGAGGACAGCCAGGATCTGATGCCGAAGGCGATCGTCACCACCGATACCCCAGCCGCGATCAGCAAGCCGCTCTTCAAACCGGGCGGCTTTATCTATGAGGTGGCGGTACGGCCCTTCACCATTCTCCATCCCGACGTGCCGGAGGCCCAGCGCGGCACGGTCGCAGCGCTTGCCCATCCCTCCGTCGTCGCGCATCTGAAGCGGATTGGTGTCGATGCCGTCGAACTGATGCCGATCACTGCCTGGATCGATGAACGCCACCTGCCGCCGCTCGGCCTTACCAACGGTTGGGGCTACAATCCCGTTGCCTTCATGGCGCTCGATCCGCGGCTTGTCCCCGGCGGCATGACGGAATTGCGCGAGACGGTCGCGGCCCTCCATGCCGAAGGCATCGCCGTCATCCTCGACCTCGTCTTCAACCATACCGGCGAGAGCGACCGTTACGGCGCGACGCTGTCCCTGCGCGGCCTCGACAACCTGCATTATTATCGCCACGCCCAGAATTGGCCGGGCGAACTCGTCAACGACACAGGCACCGGCAACACGCTCGCCTGCGATCATCCTGAGGTCCGTCGTCTCGTCATCGACAGTCTGCGCCATTTCGTGCTGAACGCCGGCGTCGACGGTTTTCGTTTCGATCTCGCCCCGGTGCTCGGCCGCACCGCGACAGGCTTCGAGCGTGACGGCGGAACACTTGCCGCGATCCTGGCCGACGATGCGCTGGCCGACCGGATCATGATCGCCGAACCCTGGGATATCGGCCCGGGCGGGTACCAGCTCGGCAATTTCCCGCTGCCCTTCCTTGAATGGAACGACCGGGTTCGCGACGACCTGCGCTGCTACTGGCGCGGCGACGATTGGAAGACCGGCTCGCTGGCAGCCGCACTTGCCGGCTCCTCCGACATCTTCTCCCGCAACGACGGCAAGGAAACACGCAGCGTCAATTTCCTCGCCGCCCATGACGGTTTCACGCTGATCGATCTCGTCTCCTACGCCGGAAAGCACAACGACGCCAACGGCGAACACAATCGTGACGGCCATAACGAGAACCACTCCTGGAACAACGGCGTCGAGGGGGAAACCGTCTATCCGACGATCCGCAAGCGTCGCCGGGACGATGTGATGGCGCTGATATCAACGCTCTTTGCCACCCGCGGCAGCATCATGCTGACGGCGGGCGATGAGGGTGGCCGCAGCCAGCACGGCAACAATAACGCCTATTGCCAGGACAACGAGATCACCTGGCTGGACTGGAAGGCGTTGGACGAGAGTCTCATCGCCCATACCGCCTTCCTTGCAGGGTTGCGTCGCCGCTTCACCGTCTTTTCCGAAATGGGCTTCCTGGCGGGAAATGGCGATGTCGAATGGATTTCGCTTTCCGGGGAGCCGATGACCGTTGCCGATTGGGAGACGCCGTCGCTTTCCACCCTCGGCATGTTGCTATCGACCGGTGACCGCTCCGCGCGCGGCAGGCAGACCCGGCTTGGCGTGCTTTTCAACCGCTCGGGGAGCCGCCAATTTTTCACGATTCCGTCTAAGAGCGAACCGGCCTGGCGCCAGTTGACGCCGGATGGTGCAAAGAAAGCCGGTGGCCGCGCAACCGTCGAGCCGCGCTCCGTCGCCTTTTTTGTAGAAAATTGACCGCCTCCCCTCCCTCACCCAAATCCTTGTCGCAATCGTCACAAATGCACGATAAGGCTTTGCCGCGGCGGCTTATTTTACGAGGAATTCATGGTCACGGAAATTTCACTCTCCGACGTGCGGGGATTGATCGGTATGGAAACGGGCCTTTCGGATTGGGTCACCGTCGACCAGACGATGATCGACGCTTTCGCGTCGGCGACCGACGACCATCAGTTCATCCACGTCGACCCTGAGCGAGCGGCCGCCGAGAGCCCCTTTGGAGGAACCATCGCCCATGGCTTCCTGACACTGTCTCTGCTGTCGACGATGAACTACAATTGCCTGCCAAAAGTGCGCGAGCAGACCCTGGGCATCAATTACGGCTTCGATCGCGTCCGCTTCATGACGCCGGTGAAAAGCGGCGCCCGCGTCCGCGGCCGCTTCCTGCTCTCCGAAGCCCGCTTCCGCGGCGCCGGCATGCTGATGACCACCTATGACGTCACGATCGAGATCGAAAACGAGAGGAAGCCGGCGCTGACGGCAAAGTGGATCACCATCATCCAATTCGACCCAAAGGACCGTCCCGAGGACGTTTGAGCAAAACTGCTTTTGTTACTCAGCCGAATTGAACACAGCTTCGAGAGCGTGTCCGTCGGGATCCATGACGAACGCCGCATAATAGTGCTCACCGTAATGAGATCGCAAGCCGGGACGGCCATTGTCACTGCCGCCTTGCGCGATTGCCGCCGCATAAAACTGATCGACTGCCTGGCGGCTCGGCGCGGCGAACGCCAGATGAAAACCCGGGCCAGGCGCACGCTGGCCGTCCGGACGATGCTTGATCGCCAGTTTGTCCCCGCCGCCGGGAAGGCCGTAGCCGATTGCCTGCCCTGTTTGCCCCGGCCTGAGATCGTCCCAGACCCTGATATAACCGAGCGCGGCAAGGGCAGCATCGTAAAATGCCGCCGACCGCTCGATATCGGAAACGCCGAGTGAGGCATGGTGCAGCATTTCGCTTACCTCATGAATGAGCGCATACCCGCGATTCGCTGAGACTCAGTGTCCCGCGTCTTCAGCCGCCTCGTTCAGCAGCCCGAAGACATAATCCGAAAACGACCGCCAGCATTCCACCCGGAACGTGTCTTCTTCCGTACGGAAAAGCACGATCTCCGCCTTGCCGAAGACGGTGCGCGATGCGGCCCCGACCGGAAAGGAAGAAAGCGACAGATCCTGCGGGCAGCCGGCCGAAAGCGTCGCCTCCGCACCCGGTCCCGAGACGATGATCGCGAGATTGCGGTGGGAAACGTCGGTCGCCGAATGCAGCGTGCCGGCGCCCGAAAGTGTTGCCATCAGATCGGCGCCGGCCTCGTCGATCACCAGCCACTCGTCCGGCCCAATCCAGAGCGCCGATCGGGCGCCGGCCCGGCCGGATGTCTTCGGAGCATCCGGCAACGTCAGGCCGAGAGCAGAGGAAAGTGCCGAGAGCGATTCCGCCGGCGCGCGCAGCGCCACCCGGCTGGCAGTGGGAGCGGTCGTCAGCCGCACCGTTGCGGAGCCGCCGAGACGTCCGGCAAGCGCCGGTTTGCGAATTGCGACATCAGCCATGGATGCGGCCCCCTTCCTTGTCAAAGAATACCAGATCCGTCACTTCGACGGCAATCGTCCGGTCCGGCATCGGCACATAGAGCGTCTCGCCCATCCGCACCCGGCCGCCGACGACGAGCGCGAAGGCGATTGACCGGCCGCAATTTTCCGACCAGTAGGCAGATGTGACGTGCCCGAGCATGGTCATCGGCTTCGGCTCGTTCGGGCTTGCGACGATCTGCGCGCCTTCTTCGAGCACCAGCTTCGGATCTTTGGTGACGAGGCCGACGAGCTGCTTGCGCCCGTCCTTGACGAGATCCGGCCGCTTCAGCCCGCGAATGCCGACGAAATCCGTCTTTTTCTTCGAAACCGCCCAGGAAAGTCCGGCGTCATCGGGGGTCACGGTCCCGTCCGTATCCTGCCCGACGATGATGTAGCCTTTCTCGGCGCGAAGAACGTGCATCGTCTCCGTGCCGTAGACGCAGGCGCCGAGCGGTTCGGCATTGGCCCAGACCGCTTCGAGTACCGACTGGCCGTAATCGGCCGGCACATTGATTTCGAAGCCGGTTTCGCCCGTGAAGGAGACGCGGAAGAGCCGCGCCGGCACGCCGCAGACCGTGCACTCGGCCACGCTCATATGCGGGAAGGCCTCGTTCGAAAGATCGAGCCCTTCGACCAGCGGCGCGACGATCTCGCGCGCCTTCGGTCCCTGCACGGCGATGACAGCCCATTGTTCGGTCACCGAGGTCAGCCATACCTTCAGATCCGGGAATTCCGTCTGCAGGTAATCTTCCATGTGGTGCAGAACGCGCGGCGCACCGCCTGTCGTCGTCGTCACGTGGAAACGGTCGTCCGCCAGGCGTCCGACGACACCGTCGTCATAAACGAAGCCGTCCTCGCGGGTCATGATGCCGTAGCGGGCCTTGCCGGGCTTTAGCGTGTCCCAGGCATTGGTGTAGATGAGGTTGAGGAACTTCGCCGCATCCGGACCGACCACCTCGATCTTGCCCAGCGTCGAGGCGTCGAAGATACCGGCCGCCTCGCGCGCCGTCCGGCATTCGCGAGCAACCGCCTGATGCAGTGTTTCGCCGGCCTGCGGATAGAACCAGGCACGCTTCCAGTTGCCGACATCCTCGAAGACCGCACCATGGGCTTCCTCCCAGGCATGCAGCGGCGTCTTGCGTGTCGGGTCGAACAGTTCTCCGCGCGAATGGCCGATCAGCGTACCATAGGTGACCGGCGTATAGGGCGCACGGAAAGTGGTGAGCCCGACCTGCGGGATTTCCTTGCCGAGCATTTCGGCGGCGATCGCCAGGCCATGCATGTTGGAGAGCTTGCCCTGGTCCGAGGCCATGCCGTTGGTCGTGAAGCGCTTGATATGCTCGATCGAATGCATGCCCTCTCGCACAGCAAGGCGGATATCCTTGGCGCAGACGTCATGCTGGAAATCGATGAAGGCCTTGGCGTTGGTCTTCGGCCCGGCACCTTCGGCAGCGCCGATCATGCCACCCGTCCAGTCATAGGCCTGCTCGGCCGAAATCGCGATCTTCTCACCGCTGCTTCTGCCGGTGGCCTGCGCCATCAACTCGCCGGCGGCAAGCGACTCCTCGATCGTCCGCTGCAGGTCGTCAGTGCCGTTACAGGCGCCGACCGAAAGGCAGTCCTGCGCATAGGAGCCGGGCAGGAAACGCTGGCTTTCGGCATCGAAGGCCACTTTGCCGCGCGACTGCGAGAACAGATGGACGGACGGCGTCCAGCCAGCCGAAACCAGCAGCGCATCGACCGCGATCTTGCGCGGCGAACCGCCGCCGTTGCGCGCCACCGTCATCGAGGAGATGCGCAACCGCCCCGACGTATTGACGACCGACTGGCCGGCCAGAACATCGATGCCGAGCGCCCGCGCCTCGGCCAGCACCGCCGCTCCCGGCGCCTGCCTGCTATCGACGATGGCGGCGATCGAAACACCAGCGCGCTTCAGATCGAAGGCCGCCTCATAGGCCGAGTCGTGCGCCGTGTAGATGCCGACCTTGGTCCCGACGGCGACGCCGTAGTGATTGAGATACATCCGCCCCGCCGAGGCGAGCATGATGCCCGGCCGGTCATTGTTCGGAAACACCATGTGCCGCTCGATCGCGCCGGTGGCGAGGATCACGCGCTTCGCCCGGACCTGCCAAAGCCGCTCGCGCGGCAGATCGCGGGAAGGCTTGGCGACATGATCGGTGACGCGCTCGGCAAGACCGACGAAATTGTGGTTGTAGTAGCCGAAGGCGGTCGTGCGGGTGAGCACTTCGACATTGTCCATCGCCTCCAGCCGCGCCACGGCCTTCTGTGCCCAGCTATTGCCGTCCTGTCCGTCGACGGTCACGCCGGTATCATAACGCAACGCGCCGCCCGCTTCCGCCTGCTCGTCGCAAAGGATAACCCGGGCGCCGGTTTCGGCCACGGCCAGCGCCGCCGAAAGCCCGGCCACACCGGCGCCGACCACCAGCACGTCGCAATGGGCATAGCGGCTGGCATAATGGTCCGGATCCTCCTCCGTCGGCGCGACGCCGAGGCCGGCGGCGCGACGGATGAACGGTTCGTAGACGTGTTTCCAGGCGGCGCGCGGCCACATGAAGGTCTTGTAGTAGAAACCGGCGGCGAAGAACGGCGACATCAGATTGTTGACCGCGCCGACATCAAAGGCAAGCGACGGCCAGCGGTTCTGCGAGCTGACAATCATCCCGTCGAAGACTTCCTGCACGGTGGCGCGCACGTTCGGCTGCTTGCGCGCCGTATCGCGGGAAACGTCGATCAGCGCGTTCGGCTCCTCGGCCCCAGCCGACAGAATACCGCGGGCCCGGTGATATTTGAACGAACGGCCGACGAGATGTATGCCGTTGGCGATCAGCGCCGAGGCGACGGTATCGCCTTCGAGCGCCGTATAGCTCTTGCCGTCGAAGCTGAAGCGCGCGGTTCTGGCCGGTGTCAGGCGCCCCTTGCCGGCGATACGGTTCACGCCGCTCATTGCGCCTCTCCTTCCACGGCTTCATATGTTTCGACAGGCCCATGCTGCCGAGCCGCCGCGCCGATCTCAGGCTTCGGCTCACCCGCCTTGTAGGTCACGATGAACTTGTCGGTCACCGTATCGCGCGCCGCATTGAAGAAGCGCCCACAGCCGTGAATGTGCCGCCAGCGTTCGAAGATCAGCCCCTTCGGATTGTCGCGCAGAAAGAAATAGGCCTCGAATTCCTCGTCCGAGATCGAGGCGATCTCGGCGGGCCGCGCGATATGCGCGTCACCCGCGCCACGGAATTCGAGCTCGGAGCGCTCTTCCTGACAGTATGGGCAATAGATCAGCAGCATGTGTTACCCGTCTTAGAGTTCCGACCCGGAAACATTGGTTCCCGGAGGTTGATTGCAGAGACGCTTTCCCATCGTCACATAGGGAATGAGGCGCTTGAGAAGCTGTTCGAAATTGTCGTAGGGCTCCAGCACATCGGTCATGCCGATATTCGCAAAAGCCATCTTGGTGATATCGTTGTCGATCACGAAGGCACGTCCCGGCGCTCCGCCGACCTCAGGCACGAAATAAACGGCTGGTTTGCGCAGGATGAGCGCGCAAAGCAGCGTGCCGCTCTCGGCGACGAAGGGCCACTCGCTTTCGCCGGCAGCCCTGTGGATCTTCTGCAGGCGGAAATCCCCGACGCCGGGAAAGACGTCACTGGCCGGCATGGCCGCGCCGTCGATCCCGATTGCGAGGAGAGCCGCCGTCCACATCAGTGCGCCACCGCCGCCGCCGCCGCTTCGTCGATCAGCCGGCCGCTGCGGAAACGATCCAGCGTCAGCCCGGCATTGAATTTGTGCGGCTCATCGCGGGCAATCAGATGCGCGAAGAGATTGGCCGAGCCCGGCGTCGCCTTGAAGCCGCCGGTGCCCCAGCCGCAATTGACGTAAAGCCCGGGAACCGGCGTCTTCGACTGGATCGCCGAACGATCCGGCGTGTTGTCGACGATGCCGCCCCATTGCCGCATCATCTTGACGCGCCGGAACATCGGGAAGAGCTCGCAGATGGCGTCGAGCGTGTGCGTGATGATCTGCAGCCCGCCGGTCTGGGAATAGGAATTGTACTGGTCGGTGCCGGCGCCGATGACGAGCTCTCCCTTGTCGGACTGGGAGATATAGGCATGCACCGTGTTCGACATGACGACGCAGGGAAAGATCGGCTTCAGCGGTTCGGAGACCAGTGCCTGCAGCGGGCTCGATTGCAGCGGCACGCGCACGCCAGCCATCTGCATGACAGTGGTCGTATGGCCGGCCGCCGACACCGCCACCTTCCTGGCGCCGATGAAGCCACGCGAGGTCTCGACCCCGGTCACCCGTCCGTCCGGACCGCGCCGGATACCGGTCACTTCGCAATTCTGAATGATGTGCACGCCGCGGTCTGAAGCCGCCCGCGCATAACCCCAGGCAACCGCGTCGTGCCGCGCCGTGCCGCCGCGCCGCTGCAGTGCCGCCCCATTGATCGGGTAGCGCGCGCTGGCCGAGATATCGAGCGGCGGACAATAGGCCTTCGCCTGCTCCGGTGTCAGCCATTCATTGTCGATGCCGTAGAGCCGGTTGGCATGGATATGCCGCTTGAAGGACTGCTGGTCGTGAATATTGTGCGAGAGCATCATCACGCCGCGCGGCGAATACATCACATTGTAGTTGAGCTCCTGGGAAAGCCCCTCCCAGAGCTTCATCGAATGCTCGTAGATGTGCATGCTCTCTTCGTAGAGATAATTCGAGCGGATGATGGTGGTGTTGCGCCCGGTATTGCCGCCGCCGAGCCAGCCCTTCTCGATCACCGCGACATTGGTGATGCCGTGCTCCTTGGCGAGATAGTAGGCAGCACCCAGCCCGTGGCCGCCGGCACCGATGATGACGACGTCGTATTCGGCGCGTGGCTCAGGCGAAGTCCACTGCTTCTCCCAACCCTTGTGGCCACGAAGGGCCTCCCGTGCCACGGCAAAAACCGAATATTTCCGCATCCGCCTATTTCTCCTTCGGGCAAGGGGCTGTTTTCCGCGCTCATACAAATCGCAAATCCAAATGCGGCACAACGGTTCTTTTGCGACGCGCGAGAGCTTTGGTTTCGACACGCCGAAGAGAATGCCGCTTCAGGCGGCAGACGCAAGCCGCGGCATTTCCGCTAACCGTCGGCCGGCGACCTAACCCAAGAGGGTGAGAAGACAAGCAATTGCTAAAATGTTAACAATCACATGTTGTGGGGTATGTGTAATCATGTGGGGTTGGCGCTCAGTATCAGTCGCGACGCTTTGCATCGCGTTAAGCAGCGCATCGCCGGCACCCGCCGCCGAGCCGGTCGGCCAGGCTGTCGTCATAAAGACGGAAGTGACGGGACAGAGCGGCCCGATCGAGGTCGACACCAGCGTCCATCGCAACGAGCGCATCAAGACATCGCCATCCGGGCTTGGCCAGTTCCTGTTTCGTGACGGCACGAAACTTGCGGTCGGCTGGGGTTCGTCGGTCGTGATCGACAAATATGTCTTCGATGATTCCCAATCGGTCAAGAAACTGACCATCAGGGCGGCAAAGGGTACATTCCGCTGGGTCAGCGGCAGTTCCAATTCTTCGGCCTACCAGATCCTGACGCCGGCCGGCACGATCGGCGTACGCGGCACCGCTTTCGATTTCTACGTCGGCCCGGATGGCACGACCGCCGTCGTCCTGCTGAGCGGCGCAGCCCGTTTCTGCGGTCCGGGCGGCTGCCGGCAGTTGCAACAGCGCTGCGACTGCGTGGTAGCCAAGCCGAACGGTGATATGTCGGCAGCACGCCGGGTCGATCCCAGCATCCTCGAAACGCTCGGAAATCAGCGCGCCCTTCCCTTCCTCTCCGGCAATCAGCGGCTTGCGGGCGGCATCGGGATGCTCGGCGGCTGCAATATGGCCTCCGTCGCGCCGGAAAGAAAAGACAGAAAACGGCCCCCGCCTCCTCACGATCCGGCCCCGACACCCAGTCCGCCGAGACAAGATCCGCCGCAGCGGCAGGCCGAGCCGCAGAAGGAGCGGCCGGCCAAGCCTGACATGCCTGGCAAGCCTGACAAGCCGCATCACGACAAACCGGATAAACCCGACAAGCATGATGGCCGTGGCCGGCATGAACATCACGATCAGCACGATGATCACGACTATCACGATCAAGGGCATCATCGTGACCGCGATCACGAGAAAGATCGCGATGGTGATCACGATAAAGGCCGCGATCGTGATGGGGACCGGAACCACGACAGGGGCCGGAATTTCAATCGCAACCGCTGATGCCGTCAATCGGCGACGCTCTTCTCGAATCCATCAGGCACCTCGCGGAAGTGATCGCTTCTGCCGGATATCCGCTGGTAGAATTCCGCCAGCCCGCCGATCACCTGCCCCGCCCTGAGCTTTGCCGTGCCGATAAGCTTGCGCGTGTTTTTCGAATGCGCATGCAGCGCCTGCGTCAGTTGCTCGTGAACGACCGCAAGCGCGGCGAACTCCGTGGAGGCTGCGACGCGCTCGTCGCCGACAACGGCGAGAATCTGCGTTCGGCTACTCTTCCCCTTGAGCGGAATGGCGCCGGCCTCGATCAGCGCCATTCCCTGCACCGATCTCGCCGTGCTGTCTGATATGAGGATATCGAAGCCGACCTCCTTGCAGCACGACTCCAGGCGCGCCGCGACGTTGACGGCATCGCCGACCGCCGAATAGTTGAAGCGGGTCTTGGCGCCCATGTTGCCGACACAGGCGAGACCAGTATGGATGCCGATGCCGATGCCGACCTGCTGTCCAGGCCCGAAGCCGAAGGCGTCGCCGGCGTTCAGTTCGGCCAGCGTTTCACGCATGGCAAGCGCTGCGCGAACGGCCTTGATTTCATGATCCGCCACATCGACGGGGGCATTCCAGAACGCCATGATCGAATCGCCGATGAACTTGTCGAGCGTGCCTTCATTGGCCACCACATGGCGGCTCAGCGCATCGAGCAACGTATTCAGGAACGCGACCACGGCAGTCGGCGCCAGCCGCTCGCTGATCTCCGTGAAGCTTCTGACATCGACGAACATGACCGTCAGCTCGCGATCGTCTCCGCCGAGGCGCAACGCGTCGCGGGAATGCTCGATGCGATGGAGCAGCGACGGGGAAAGATAATGCCCGAAGGCGCGCCGCACCTCGCGCCGCTCCCGGTCGATCACCAGGATCCGGAACGAGGTCGAGGCGAAATGGGTGATCGATCCGCTGATGATCGGAGCCAGGGGATCGAGGAGAAGCCCCGCAAAAAGAAACGAGAGCCAGGACGCCACTACCGCCATGGCCGTGATCAGCAGGCCGCAGGCCAGCGCGACGGCGGGACTGACGAAGGTCGTCACCCCGACGAGCAGGCATCCGAGCACGGCGATCATCAGGATTTCCAACCCGTCCGCCCAGTCGGGCCGCGAGAGAAAGCGGCCGGAGAGGATCTGTTCGACGGCCTGCGCATGCAGCGAAACGCCGGGAACGTTCTCCCCAAGCGCGGTGACGCGGATGTCCTGCAAGCCGGCCGCCGATGTCCCGACGAAGACGATGCTGCCGTCGATGGCGGCGGCGACATCTGGAGAGGCCCCGTCGGCCGCAAGCACCTGCCGGGCGGATATATAACGCTCCGCCCGGTCGGGGGTGACATAGAGCCAGAGTTCGCCGGCCGCCGTCAGCGGCACGACGAAATCCCCGATCTTTACCGATGTCATGATGCCGGCGCGATCGGGCGCGCCTGATAGCACATAGGTCGATGCCCCCTGCGCGACACGCAGCGCCTCGATCGCGAGATTGGGATAGAGCTGCTCGCCGTCGGTCAGGAACAGTGGGACCGCCCGTACCACCGGCGAGGGATTGCCGGGATTGAGGCTGATGTGGCCGAGCCCCGCCGCATTGGCTTCCAATTGCGGCCGCAGCGGCGTCGAAGCACCGAGATAGGGCGGAGCCGTGACAGGGCTTTCGCCTGTAAAGGCAAAGCCCGCCTTGACAGGCGGCCGGTAATTGCCCTCGTTGGAAAGGCCGAAGCCGAGCACGACGGGTTTTTCGCCAATCGATTGAGCGAATATCTCGTCATTGTCGGGCAGTTTCTCGGCAAGCGAAGGGTCTACGCCAGCAACGTCGCGGACAACATTGCGCGGTGACAGCCGGTCCGGCTCGGCGAAAAGAATATCGAAGGCTATGGCCGAGGCGCCCATCTCCGAAAGCCGGTTCACCAGCAGAGCCATCCGGTCGCGCGGCCATGGCCATTGGCCGAATTCGTGCAACGAGGCCTCGTCGATGTCGATCACGCGGACCGGCATCGCCTCGAAGGTCCTGGGAACCAGCCGCTGATACTCATCGAAGGTCACGCCGCGGATCAACTTGAAGATCCCGGGATCACTTGCTCGAAGAATTGTAAGCGCAGTCACGATCGCCAGGCCGAGAACGACACCGATTTGCTGCGCGCGCGTCATGATCTCACCGGGTGTCCCCTCCCACGGCCGGCAGGGCGACCCGCACCTGCCGGCAGACAGGCTACGCCGCTTTCCATCCAAATGCCATTCGCACCTGCATTCCGGGGCACTCTCTTTTCGGCCACCTCCGCCGGGCGGCGGAGAAGTGCCATGAATACGGCCACGCCTCCAATTTTCATCCGGCTTTTGCATGGACGACAAGGCTTCGACCTTGCCCGGTGGGCAGCGAAATGTTCTTGTAACGATCGAAAATCGGATGCTTTTTCGAGAGAAGAATGAAGGTCGCCGTGATTTCCGAAACCGCCGCGCGTCGCAGCGGCTATTGGCTGATTGTCGTCGTGCTGGCAATGCTCGCAGGGCTGCCGCTCGCTGTCTGGCTTGATATCAGCGATCTCTCGGGAAATACCCTGCGCCGCCAGGCCCGCGACATGAGCTCGCTGATATCGAGCATCCGCTCCTATTATTCCACGAATGTCGTGGGGCGCGTTCTGGCCGCTCACGCCAGCGGCACGACTGAGGGCACGGTCGTCTCTCACAATTATGCGAATATTCCAGGCGCCATCCCGCTGCCGGCCACGCTTTCCCTGGAACTCGGCGACGTCATCAAGGAGCAGCAGGCCAATATCACCTACCGTTTCGTCTCCGACCTGCCGTTCAAAAGCCGCGCATCCCACGAGCTCGACGACTTCGAAAAGAATGCGCTCGCTGCCTTGCGCGCCAATCCGCAGCAGACGCTGAACGACCTCACCCGTGTCGGATTGACCGATACCTTGCGGTTCATCACCCCCGTCGTCATGGGCCAGGCCTGCGTTGCCTGCCACAATACCCATCCCGAAAGCCCGAAGACCGATTGGAAGGTGGGCGATGTGCGCGGCATTCAGGAAGTCATCATCCGGCAGCCCTATGCGAGCAACGTCTTCGCCTTCAAATACCTGCTCTGCTATTTTCTTTTCGTCGCCTTCATCGGCATCAGCTTCATTGTGCTCCAGCGGCAGCAGACGCGCACAATCCACAGCGCCAACCAGGATCTGGAGGCGGCGAACGAATTCCTCGCCAGCGTTTCCCTGAAGATCTCGCGCTATCTCTCGCCGCAGATCTACAAGAGCATCTTCTCCGGGCAGAAGGACGTCGTCGTCCATACCGAGCGCAAGCGCCTGACGATCTTCTTCTCCGACATCAAGGACTTCACAGCGACGACCGAGCGCCTGCAGCCGGAAGCCCTGACGGAGATGCTCAACGAATATCTGACCGAGATGTCGAACATTGCCCTGGAGCATGGCGGCACGGTGGACAAGTTCATCGGCGACGCGATGCTGGTCTTCTTCGGCGATCCCGAAACCAAGGGGCCGGAGGAGGACGCGAAAGCGTGTCTGCGCATGGCCGTCGACATGCAGCGCCGTCTCGGCGAACTCAAGGACAGATGGCGCAGAAACGGCACCGAAGAGCCTTTCGTCGTCCGCATGGGAATCAATAGCGGTTATTGCAATGTCGGCAATTTCGGCAGCAGCGACCGCATGGACTATACGATCATCGGGGCGGAGGCCAATCTCGCAGCCCGGCTGCAATCGATCGCCCAGGGAGGAGAGATCGTCATCAGCTACGAAACCTATGCGCTGGTGAACGAAATCGTCGACGCCCATCCCCTGCCGCCGATCACGATGAAGGGCATACAGCGCGAGATCGTGCCCTATGCGGTGGATGGGTTGACGCTCGGTGCGGACCATAAAAGCCGCGTTCTCAGCGAGCACCTCTCGGGCCTTGACCTGCATCTGGATATGAGCCGGCTGGAACCTGCCGACCGCCTACGGGTCAGGACCGCTCTCAAGGAGGCAATTGCCGCGCTGGATGAAACCGCGCCCGAACCGGCCGGATCATGACCAGATATCAGGCGAAGCGTGATTTTTCCGCTCGCCTCCCATATCCCGTCTAGACTTCCCGTACCCGATCTGCTATTTCGCATCACCAATCGCAAGGCCCCGGCCGCGCGAACGTTATTGTTTTGCCTCTGGCCGCTGCGCCGCCTCCGGCATCAACCAACCAAAGGAACGTGATTCTCGTGCAGGTACTTGTCCGCGATAACAATGTTGATCAGGCTCTCCGCGCTCTCAAGAAGAAGATGCAGCGCGAAGGCATTTTCCGCGAAATGAAGATGCGCGACTATTACGAGAAGCCGTCGCAGAAGCGTGCTCGCGAGAAGGCCGAGGCTGTTCGTCGCGTTCGCAAGCTGGCCCGTAAGCGCGCCCAGCGCGAAGGTCTGGTCGCACGCTGAGCGTTTCCGTCGTTTTTTCGACGTTTTCAGATGCATTGTGGCGGGGGCGATGGGTTCGCCGCCGCTTTTTTAGTTTGCCGCTGAAGATCGCATATCCGCGCACCGGATATGCCGCATGGGGAAAGCGAGCCCGAATGGCTGTCAACACCTTCAATCCGTCCCGCGCTTTGCGCTTGCAGAAAACGGCATTCCTGCCCGCTTTGGCGCTGGCGGCAATGTTCGGCCTCGCCGGCTGCGAGACGACCAATACCTCGGATGCCGTGATCCGCATCGATAAGGCGCAGGGTTCGGAAGAGAATATCGCTTCCTTGACGGCTGTTATCAACGCCAATCCGAGGGATCCGGAAGGTTACAACGTCCGTGGTTCCGCCTATGGCCGCGCCGGCCAGTTCCGCCCGGCGCTGAACGATTTCAACACGGCGCTGCAGATCAATCCGCGGTTTTTCCAGGCTTACGCCAACCGCGCTCTCGTCTATCGCAATATGGGCCAGCAGGCCCAGGCGATTGGCGACTACAATGCCGCCCTGCAGATCAATCCGAGCTACGACGTCGCCTATATCGGTCGCGGCAATGTCTACCGCATGGCCGGCCAGGACGATCAGGCTTTCAACGATTTCGACAAGGCGATCCAGCTCGGCACCACCGACGGCCGCGCCTATCACAATCGTGGCCTGATCTATCAGAAGCGCAATCAGCAGGATAAGGCTATCGACGATTTCTCGAAAGCGATCTCGCTCGCGCCGAATTCGCCCGAGCCCTATAATGGCCGCGGCATTTCCTATATTGCGTTGAACGACGATGACAACGCCTTTGCCGATTTCAACCATGCGATCGAGCTGAACGGCAACATCGCCGAATCCTGGGCCAACCAGGCTCTCGTCTACGAACGCCGCGGCGACAAGGCAAAGGCCGCCCGCTCCTATCGCCACGCGATCGGCCTCGACCCCAAATACCAGCCGGCTCGCGACGGCCTTGCCCGCGTCGGCGTCGCCCAAGCCGGCTAAGGACAAAATTGGGCGGCCCGGAGCATCGGGCCGCCCGCAACAGCCACTTGCCGGTCGCACCACCATCGGACGCCGGCAAAGGCACTGATGATTCAAACGAATCTTCCGGCTCTGGATATCATCGAGGTGATATCGTGCCACGCCAGGCGGTGGAAGCGACGTGGCGCAAAGGCCGCCGCACCGCCATTAGGACGAGACGCCGAAAAAGCGTCCGTCATCGTCCATGGCCTGTCATAGTATGTTGCAAGCTGCTCTTGCTCCCCCTAACATGGACCTGCTTCGATAGCCCGCTATCGAGCGGTCGATCACGTGTTGGGGGCGGTTTGCGAGAGATGTGGATCTTTGCTGTCCTGGCCGCAAGCGAAAACCGTTGCGGGCAACGCGCATTACAGCGCCGCGCGTCTTTTCAGACGCGCAAAGGACGCTGTAACACTTTGAATTGCGACAGATGAAGATCGTCGCGCTGTTCTTTCCGAAAGCCTCGATCGGAACCTACCTCGTCGCCATGGCGGTGGCGATCGCATTGCCGATCTTCGCCTTCGTGGCGCTGCTTCTGCTGCAGCTGGAGGACAACCAGCGTTCGACGCTGAAGCGCGAGACGGCCCAGGATGCGCTTGCCCTTTCACGCATCATCGACCGCCAGCTTCAGGACATGGCGACGACGCTGCGGCTGCTTTCGAGTTCGCCCGAGCTTGAAAACGGCAATCTCGCCTCCTTCCACGAGCGCACGGAAACGGCCCTCAGAGACAATACGCTTTTCGTCATTGCTGTCGACCGCACCGGCCAGCAACTGCTGAACACGCGCCGGGCGTTCGGCACGCCGCTCGGCAAGACGGCGAACATGACTGCCCTCGAAGCGGTCATGGCTTCCGGTCGCATCGAGGCATCAGAGGTCTTTCGCGGCCGGACCAGCGGCGAATGGGTCTATAACGTCACCCTGCCACGGAAGAATGATCCGGTCGCAGCCCTCATCATCACGCAGGACGCCAAGGATCTGGGCAAGCTCGTGACCACCGAAGGCCTTGCGCCCGGCTGGTCGGCCGCCGTCATCGATGAGAGCGGCCACGTCGTTGCAGCGACCGGCCCTGCCAATCTCGAACCCGGCACGCCCTTCGACCCACGCATTCTACCGGCGCTCACCGTGTCCCGTGGCGTCTTCCAAGACGAGACAATCCTGCCGCACATGCTCCTCGGTTATGCCCAGATTCCCGGGTGGTCGTGGAAGACGGTGATCTGGGGACCGATCGCCCAGGCGTCGATCCTCAGCACCTGGCGTTTCCTCATCATCGGCGGCGTGGCACTGGTGCTCGTCGCCGTGTTGGGCGCTTATGCCGTCGCAAGACAGGTGCGCACCACCATCCGCGATATTGCCGACATGGCAAACCGCATGGGCGAAGGCCATATCGTCTCGCCAGTCGAGACCAGCGTCATCGAAGCGAACCAGGTGGCGATTGCCCTTTCGAATGCCTCTTTCGATCGTAGCCAGACCGAGGACCGGCTGCGTTTCGTCATGCACGAGCTCGTCCACCGCACCAAGAATCTTCTGACGCTTGCCCAGGCAATGATGCGCCAGCTCGCCAAGCAGTCCGACAGCGTCGAGTCCTTCCGCGCCGCCGTCGCTGACCGCCTCGAGGGCCTGGTGCGTTCGATCGAGCTCCTGACCAGCGAACAATGGGGAGGCGTGTCGCTGCGGCGGGTCGTCGACATCCATCTGCAGGCCTTCCCGCAATCGCGCGAGCAGATCGACATCAGCGGCAAAGACTTCGTGCTGAAGCCGGATGCCGTGCAGAATCTCGGCCTCGCCTTGCATGAACTCGCCACCAATTCGGTGAAATACGGTGCGCTTTCCGTACCGCAAGGCCGTGTCCGCTTCGAATGGCGCGACCTCAAGGAGGAAGGCAAGCCGGATGCCCTGCTCCGCTTCACCTGGGAGGAGCAAGGCGGCCCGCCGGTCACCGAGCAGCCATCGCGCTCGGGCTTCGGCACGACCGTTATCAAAGCCCATGCCGCTTCCGCCTTTCGCGGCACGGTTGAGATCGATTTCCGGCGCGAAGGCCTGTTATGGGTGCTGACGGCGCAACGCGCCACGCTGGAGCGGGAATAGAGCGCCGCGTCTCTTCAGACGCGCTAAGGACGCTCTATCACCTTCAATCTGCGCCCGGAACAATCGCTACCTCCACCCGTTTCGGACAGGTCGTTCCAAAGGAGAAAGACCATGTTCAAGCAAACGATGATCGCAGCCGCGGCATT
Source organism: Rhizobium beringeri (assembly GCF_004306515.1). Classification (NCBI taxonomy): domain Bacteria; kingdom Pseudomonadati; phylum Pseudomonadota; class Alphaproteobacteria; order Hyphomicrobiales; family Rhizobiaceae; genus Rhizobium; species Rhizobium beringeri. The sequence continues at coordinate 3,705,622 of NZ_SILG01000001.1, forward strand.
GACGGCCGCTGCCTGGGGTAGCCCGGCGGGCGCGGAAAACTATGTCACGCTTGGCCGTCTTGTCTGCGGATCGGATGGCGGCCAGGGTCTGATCGTCACCTCGCAGAAGAACCTCATCTGCACCTATACGCCGGCGGCCGGCGGCGCCAAGGCGGTCTATGCCGGCAAAATCGAGAAATTCGGCCTCGATATCGGCCAGACCGGCAAGAGCGTCATGATCTGGCAGGTGCTGGCAAAGACCGGCACGGATATTCCGCAATTCGCCCTTGCCGGCGAATATTACGGGATCGGCGCCGATGCGAGCATCGGTGCAGGCGCCGGCGCCAAGGTTATCGCCGGCGGCACCAACAAGGCCTTCATGCTGCAGCCGTTGAACGTCCAGGCTCAGGAAGGCCTGAACCTGGCGATCGGCGTCGAAAAGATGACACTCGTGCCGGGAGAGACCTGACGAAAGCGGCCGGCCAGCCAAGGCAGACAGAGTGGCCTCCCACATAAATCAAGCGGCCGCCCGAAGGGCGGCCGTATCTGCGTCGATCAGTGCGCGATCGCCTTGTTGATATCCTCGGTCATCTTCTTCGCGTCACCGAGCAGCATCATCGTGCCGTCCTTGTAGAACAGCGTATTGTCGATGCCGGCATAACCCGAGCCGAGCGAACGCTTGACGAAGAGGCAGGTCTTTGCCCGGTCGACGTCGAGGATCGGCATGCCGTAGATCGGCGAGGTCTTGTCGTCTCGCGCCGCCGGATTAGTGACGTCATTGGCGCCGATGACATAGGCGACGTCGGCCTGGGCGAATTCCGAGTTGATGTCCTCGAGCTCGAAAACCTCGTCATAGGGAACATTCGCTTCGGCGAGCAATACGTTCATGTGGCCGGGCATACGGCCTGCCACCGGGTGGATCGCATATTTCACCTCGACGCCGTTCTTCTTGAGATTGTCGGCGAGCTCGCGCAGCGCATGCTGGGCCTGGGCGACCGCCATGCCATATCCCGGCACGATGATAACCTTCGATGCGTTTGCCATCAGATAAGCCGCATCCTCGGCCGAGCCGAGCTTGACCGTCCTATCTGATGTGTCAGGTCCGCCGGACGCCGTCTCACCACCGAAACCACCTAGGATGACGGAGACGAAGGAACGGTTCATACCCTTGCACATGATGTAGGAGAGGATCGCGCCGGAGGAACCGACGAGCGCGCCCGTGATGATCAGCGCCAGATTGCCGAGCGTGAAGCCGATGCCGGCCGCGGCCCAGCCTGAATAAGAATTCAACATCGAGACGACGACCGGCATATCGGCCCCACCGATCGGCACGATCAGCAGAACGCCGAGCGCCAGCGACAGCGCCACGACGGCCCAGAAGTCGAAATGGCTTTCGGTGGCGGCAAGCCCGATGATGAAGAGCACGATCAGCACCAGCAGGCTCGCATTGATCACATGCCGGTAGGGCAGCAGGATCGGCTTGCCGGACATGCGTCCATCGAGCTTCAGGAAAGCGATGATCGAGCCGGTGAAAGTCAGCGCTCCGATCGCCACGCCGAGCGCCATCTCGATGCGCGCCTCGGTGTGGATGTGGCCGATCTCGCCGATGCCGAAGGAAGCAGGCGTGTAGAGCGCGGAGGCCGCGACCAGCACGGCAGCAAGGCCGACCAGCGAATGGAAACCGGCGACGAGCTGCGGCATCGAGGTCATGGGGATGGTGCGGGCGACATAGGCACCGACGCTGCCGCCGATGGCAAGGCCAAGGATGATCAGCACGAAGCCGCCGAAATTCGGGGTCGCCAGCACCAGCGTCGTCAGGATCGCGATCCCCATGCCGATCATGCCGTAGAGATTGCCCTTGCGGCTGGTGGCCGGATGCGACAGGCCGCGCAGCGCCAGGATGAAGAGCACGCCGGAGACGAGGTAGAGGAAGGCTGCGATATTAGTCATCAGTCCTCACCGGTCCTTCTTGCGGTACATCGAAAGCATCCGCTGGGTGACGAGGAAGCCGCCGAAGATGTTCACCGAGACGAGCACGAGAGCGACGAACCCGAAACCGGTCGCAAGCCCGCTGGTCGAGATGCCGACCGCCAGAAGCGCGCCGACGACGATGACGGAGGAGATCGCATTGGTGACGGCCATCAGCGGCGTATGCAGCGCCGGCGTCACCGACCACACGACGTAATAGCCGACGAAGATCGACAATACGAAGATGGCGAGCTGGAAGACGAAGGGATCGATCGCCCCGCCGGTCGCAGCACTTGCCGCTTCCGGTGCCTGGGCCGCCGCCGTGATGACGGCGGTCACCGCCTGGTCGAGCTGCTCCAGCGCTCTGTCCATTGCTTCACTGGCCATCAGATGTCTCCCTTCTTCGCGCCGCCGAAGGCGGGATGAACCACGTCGCCGGCATAGGTCAGCATCGTCGCCTTGACCAGCTCATCGTCGAGATTAACGACGACGCTCCGGGTTTCCTTGTTGACCATGGTCTCGAGGAAGGTCACGAGGTTCTTGGCATAGAGTGCCGATGCGCTGGCCGCAACCCGGCCCGGCATGTTGGCGAAACCGATCACCCTGACGCCTTCGACATCGGCGATCTCGCCGGGGACGACGCCCTCGATATTGCCCCCGCGCTCGACCGCAAGATCGACGGCGACCGCACCTGATTTCATCGAGGCGAGCATGGCGCGCGAAACGAGCCGCGGCGCCGCACGACCAGGGATCAGCGCGGTGGTGATGACGATATCCTGCTTGGCGATGTGCTCGGCAACCAGAGCCGCCTGTTTCGCCTGATAGTCGGCGGACATTTCCTTGGCATATCCGCCAGCCGTTTCCGCCGCCTTGAACTCGTCGTCCTCGACGGCGATGAACTTGGCGCCAAGCGAGGCGACCTGCTCCTTGGCGGCAGGGCGAACGTCGGTGGCCGAGACCGCCGCGCCGAGGCGGCGTGCGGTCGCGATCGCCTGAAGACCCGCGACACCGGCGCCCATGACGAAGACTTTGGCGGCCGGCACGGTGCCGGCCGCCGTCATCATCACCGGCATGGCGCGGTCATAAACCGCGGCGACCTCGATGACGGCCTGGTAACCGGCGAGATTGGCCTGGGACGAAAGCACATCCATAGACTGGGCGCGGGTAATGCGCGGCATCAGTTCCATCGCGAAAGTCGAAAGCCCTGCGCTTGCCAAAGCCGCGATCGCTTCGTCATTGCCGTAGGGATCCATGATGGCGATGATCACCGCGCCACTTTTATAGCCGGAGATTTCCGATCCGCTGGGCCGGCGCACCTTTAAGACCACGTCGGCGGAGGCTGCATCTGCAAAACTGCCGATCCTGGCACCCGCGGCCTCGAACTCCCCGTCCGGAATGCGCGAAGCTGCACCGGCACCGGCTTCGACGACGACGTCGAAGCCGAAACTCTTCATCTTCTTCACGGTCTCGGCGGAGGCGGCGACACGTGTCTCCTCGCCCGTGATTTCCCTTGCAACGAAAACGATATTGCCCAACTGCCCCCTCCTCCGGGTCAGCCAGACCGCCGCAGATTTCCCTGCGCGGGCCAAGCACCTAATTCACAAAGCTTCGGAGAAGCTCTCCTCCCCTCAGAGCGCCGTGCGTCCTTTCGGACGCACAAAGGACGCTCTGACCCTCTGAATCCACGCGGTCAGCGGAACAGGAAGATGCCGGCGGCGAGAAGAATGATGAAGACGAAGAGGCCGCCAAGAAGGCCGGCGCCGCCGAAGAAACCGGCGGTCATCGCAAGCAGGAGGACGATGAGAAGCATCGAGCCGTATTTCGCGCCGGCGATGAACATGTCGTAGGTCTTTTCATGTTCTTTGTAATCCATCGGCGCGCCGGTCTCGACCGGTCCGGTATGATGTTCGGCCATAAATATCGTCTCCCTGAAATGCCTCTGCGCTGCCTAATTCCCTCACCTGGGCGAGGGAAGTCCCTATGTGCAGGGATTACACAATGACAGGCGAAAGCGCAATGCATGAGAATGCCGCAGGCGCGTGTGGCAACCGCCATGTCAAAGGCCCGGAATATGATCTGAGGACGGTTGATATCGCCTGTGTCCGTCGTCCTCCTCATTTGCCCCGGCGAAGATCTCTCGCCGTCAGGGACAAGGCAAATTACAGCGGCAGGTCGGTGCCGAGTTCGCCTTGCGGCACGAAACGCGCCGTCGGAATGATGGTGAGCGGCGGCAAGGTGTCGTTGGGATTGCGCGAAAACATCATGCGCTGCTCGCTGGCGCTGGAGATGAAGAAGGGATAGCGCGTCAGCAGCTTTCGTCCGACCTCGATCACATTCGTCGCCATCAGCGTCATGTCGATCCCGTAATTCTTCGCCAGCCGGCCGGGCACGACCGTATCGGCATAGAAGACCCGCTTGTAGAAGGCCGCATGCGGCGGCCGAACGAACTGAAGAACGCGGTCGGCACGGAAATACGCCGCCGCCACGATGGTCGGCCTCAGTGTCAGATAGGGAACCCACGGCAGATCGGCGGTGAGTTCGGGATCGGCCGCAAAACGCGCCGGATCGATCAAGGTCAGCCCCGCATCCAGAAGTTCATCCATCGCCTCGGGAAAGGCGCCACCGGACTGACTGAGGCGATGTTCCGGTGTCACATAATGAACCCGGATCGTACTGACCAGTTCCCCATAATAATACAGACCGAAGATATAGGCGTGGCTGTCGAAATCGCTGTCGTCCAGCAGCCCTTTCGGGGCGAGCGCCAGCACGTCATGCGCCTTATAAGCCTTGTAGCGCAACCGTTCTACCTGCTCCATGTCTTCGCTGCTTTCGACGCGGCGATACTCGACATGATCCAAAACTTCCAAAATTTTTGTGCTGAAATCACTACGCTTGAACAGTGTCTCTGACATTTCTCGATCCGCTTGTTAACGGATCATTAATCATATGCCGGCGACATTTAGGCAAGGAAATCCGATAATTTCCATTGTTTTTAAATCGTTAAGGTTAACGCGGGGCGCGCTGTTCAGGGGGAAACCGTCCGCTCAGACCGCTCAGGCGACCTTGTTGCGGCGGCGTTGCACGACGCGGCGGCCGATGCCCTGCTGCAATAGCGTGATATTCTGGGAAGGTACCGGCGGCGAGAAAACGTAGCCCTGAACAAGATCGGCGCTGCGGTGCTTGTTGAGCAGTGCGAGCTGCTCCTCGGTTTCGACGCCTTCGATGACGATCTTCAGGCCCAGTTCGCGGGCGAGATGGACCGTGCCGCGCAGCAGCTTCAGGCGGCGGTTATCCTCGACGATGTTGCGCACGAAGGAACGATCGATCTTGACGATATCGAGCGGCAGCGTGTCGAGATAGCTGAGGCTGGAGAAGCCGGTACCGAAATCGTCGATAGCGATGGTGATGCCGCAGGCCCTGAGCTCGGCCAGGATGGCGCGCACGGCCGCCGGCTCGTCGATCAGGCAGCTTTCGGTGACTTCGAGATGCAGCCGCGCTGCGTCGAGGCCGGAATGGGCAAGTGCTTCGGCGACCACCGAAAGAATATCGGCATCGCGCAGATCCCGCGCCGACAGGTTGACCGAGACAGCGATATGTTCCGGCCAGTTCATGCATTCGCTGCACGCCTTGAACAGGACGAAGCGGGTGATGTCGGAGATGATGCCCATATCCTCGGCGAGCCGGATGAAGACGTCGGGCGGGATCGAGCCCTTCTCCGGATGAACCCAGCGCGCCAACGCCTCGGCGCATTCGATCCGCGAGCCGTCGGCCCGGAACATCGGCTGGAAGGCGAGATGCAGCGCCTGCGCCGAGACCGCCTCGCGCAGATCCGCCTTCAGCTTCTGCTGCTCGATATAGCGGCCATCCATCTCCCGCTCGAAGCCGGAAATACCGCCCTTGAAGCGCGACTTGCTTTCGAACAGCGCCAGATCCGCCTTGACGCTCCATTCATCCATCGCAAACGCGGCACTTTCGAGAATCGCGTAGCCGGCGCTGAGCGAAACGAGGAAGGTCAGCTCGTCGACCGCGTAATTGCCCTGGATTGCGGCATGCACGCGGCGGATCTCGACGTCGAGCGAAGCCGGCTCCTTGGCATGCGGGAAGAACAGGATGAACTGGTCTCCCATCAACCGGCCGAGGATGGCGTTGCCGGAGGCCTGCTTGATGCGGGCGGCGATGGCGCAGAGCAAGTGGTCGCCCGTAACGTGGCCGCGCATGTCGTTGACATGTTTGAATTCGTCGATATCGAGGACCATGAAGCCGAGCGGCCCGGACTTCCTTTGATGTTTGGCGAGATACTCCTGCACCAGCTGCCCGAAATATTCGCGGTTCGGCAGGCCGGTCAGCGCATCGAAGCGGACCATGTGCATGATCTTCTGCTCGGCCTTCACTCGGCTCGACACGTCCTCGAAGATCAGCACGGCGCCGCCGTCGGCCCTTCGGCTGGCGGAAAATTCGAGCGACAGGCTCTCGGGGAAATGAATGAGCGTGCGCGAGAGGTTGCCTTCGGCGACCTGGGTGAGCTGGCGCAGGATGAGCTCCGGCTGCGAGGCGTCCATGAAGCTGTAGCGCGCGCCGTAGCGTAGCACGGCGCCGAGATCGCGGTCCTTCAACCGATCCGGCGCACCGATTTTCAAAAGCTCGCAGGCCTTGCGATTGACGACTTGGATGCGGTTTTCGGCATCGACCATGACCAGGCCATGCGGCATGTTGTTGAGCGCCGTATCGAAGCGGTCGGCGATGATGGTGATTTCCCGGCGCGCGATGACATTCTCATAGAGGAACTCGCGCACGCCGTTCGCCATGGCCCGCGTCGTCAGCCAAAAGGGAATGAGGAAGATCGACAGCAGGCCACGATAAAAATCCAGCGCCAACAGGCTGCAGACGATCATCGGCAGACAGCAGGAGAAGGTCTGGAGGTCGACCGCCAGGCGCGAACCATAGTTGCGGCCGACAACGGAAACCATGGTCGCCATGGTGACGGCAATGCAGGCGAGCTCCGCAAAGGAATCGTGGACCACGAAGATGGCGTATCCGCTGGCGATGCCAAGCAGGGCGGTGGTGCAGGCCGCACCAGCCACCAGGATCCGCTCCCAACGCTCGATTCCGGCGTGCGACAGGCTCTCCTTGTCGACGCGGTCGAATTGCCGGAAGACGACCATGCGAACGCAGAAGACCAGGAGGAAGGCGACCGACAGCAGGATGTAGACGAAGGACTGCGTCTTGGCAGCAACGGCAAGGCAGGTCGCGACATGCACGATCACGCCAGCAAGCAGCGTCATGCGGTTCCCGGAAAGGGAACTCACAAACGACAAATACACATCTAAAGGGACCCTGTTCGGGTTATCTGGCTTCATCCACACTTTCCCTGTGCGCGGGAATTCTAAGCCCAACCTTTTAAAAATTGATTTCAATGGAATCAAACATTTGGTCAAATTTTCTAAAACCATAGGATGAACAGCACAGCCTACGCGCGCTAGTGCAGCCTGTTGGCGAGATTATTGAAATAATTTATCCACGCCTGGGTTGTTGAAATATTTGACGGCTCTGCGGCCGGGCCGATGCGTCTAAGACTATACTCCAACGCCAGGCATTTATCCTTCCAATTTCAAAGGCCGTGGTCTACATCGATTGCAAGAGGGAAAAGCTGCCGGAAAACCGGCAGGACAAGAACAAGGGGAGGCGAATGTCGGTACTTCTGGCAGCAAGCCGGCTGATCGACTCGATCAGTCAGTTCATGGGCAAAATTTCCGAATATATGGTGCTGTTCTGCTGTCTGATCAGCGCCGGAAACGCCATCGTCCGCTATGCCTTCAACTACAGTTCGAACGGCTGGCTTGAGATCCAGTGGTATCTCTTCGCCTTCGTCGTCATGCTCGGCGCTTCGCATGCGCTGCGCAACAATGAGCATGTCCGCGTCGATCTGATTTATGGTTCGGTTTCCGACAGGGCGAAGATCTGGATCGACATCGTCGGCCTCATCCTCTTCCTGCTTCCCGCATGCGTCTTCCTCACCTGGATCTGCTGGCCGTTCTTCGCACTGTCCTACCAGCAGGGAGAAATATCGGGCAACGCCGGTGGGCTGATCCGCTGGCCCGTCAAGCTGGTCCTCGTCGCCGGCTTCGGGTTGCTTTCCCTTCAGGGCGTTTCCGAACTGATCAAGCGGATCGCAGCCGTTACCGGCCATATCAGCATCGATACAAAATACGAAAAACCGCTGCAGTAGCGCGGGCTGGGAGAAACGGATTTGTTTGATTTCGGCATTATCCCGCCGGCCATGTTCCTGGGCATGGTCATCTTCATGCTCTACGGCTTTCCGGTCGCCTTTTCGCTCGCCGCCGTCGGCCTGTTTTTCGGCATAGTCGGCATCGTCACCGGCCATTTCGGCGAAGTCTTCCTGCAGGCACTGCCGCTGCGCTTCTTTGGCATCCTTTCCAACGACCTCCTGCTCGCCATCCCCTTCTTCACTTTCATGGGGGCGGTGCTGGAGCGTTGCGGGCTTGCCGAGGACCTGCTCGAAGGCACAGGCAAACTCTTCGGGGGCATACCCGGGGGCCTCGCCTATGCCGTCATCCTCGTCGGCGCCGTGCTCGGCGCGATCACCGGCACGGTGGCGGCCTCCGTCATCACCATGGGGGTGATCTCGCTGCCGATCATGCTGCGCTATGGCTACAATCCGCGCCTTGCCACCGGCGTCATCGCCGCCTCGGGCACGATCACTCAGGTGATCCCGCCCTCGCTCGTGCTCGTCGTTCTTGCCGATCAGCTCGGCAGGTCGGTCGGCGACATGTATCTCGGCGCGATCGGTCCCTCGATCCTGCAGGTGACGATCTTCGTGCTCTTCATCCTGGTGTTGTCGATCATCCGGCCGAAATCGATGCCGCCGCTGCCGAAGGAGGTGCGCGGCGACTTCAACTGGGCGCTGCTCGTGAAGGTGCTGATGGGCATGGTGCCCTCGATCGTGCTGATCTTCCTCGTGCTCGGCACGATCTTCATGGGCCTTGCGACACCGACGGAGGCAGGCGCGCTCGGCGTCGTCGGCGCCATGCTGCTCGCCGCCATGAATCGCCGCCTCACCTGGCCGCTGATCCGTGAGGCCATGGCATCGACCACGCACATCACATCCATGGTGGTGATGATCCTGATCGGCTCCACCTGTTTCAGCCTGGTCTTCCAGGGCATGGACGGCTCACGCTGGATCGAGCACATGCTGTCGGGCATTCCCGGCGGACCGGTTGGTTTCCTGATCTTCGTCAACATCTTCATCTTCGTGCTCGCCTTCTTCCTCGATTTCTTCGAGATCGCCTTCATCGTCATCCCCATGCTGGCACCCGTCGCCTCCAGTCTCGGCATCGACCTGATCTGGTTCGGCGTGTTGATCTGCGTCAACATGCAGACGAGCTTCATGCACCCGCCCTTCGGCTTCGCGCTCTTCTATCTGCGCTCGATCGCCAGCAAGGACGTCAAGACCTCGGATATTTACATGGGCGCGCTCCCCTGGGTCGGCATGCAGCTGATCCTGGTGGCGATCGTGATCTTCTGGCCGCAATCGGTAACCTATTGGCTGGATCACGGCCCGAAGGTCGACCCGAACTCGATCAAGATCGAAGTCCCGGGTTTCGGCGGCCAGCTCGGCCTGCCGCCGATGGGCGGCGGCGGCAATGGCTCACCGCAGATCCCCGGCCTGACCCTGCCACCACTGAACGGCCTGCCGGGAGCACCGCCGCCACCGGCAAAATAGTCCAGCAAAAACAAAACCCCGGACGGAAATCCGGGGTTTTGGTATCGCCTTCGTCTAAAGCGTCGAGCCTGCCGGCGGAAAGCCTTAAAGCTTCCCGGCCCGCTGCTGGATCATCATGAACGTATCGAAGGTGTACTCCGACAGCTGCATCCAGAGATAGGCATCCCGCTTGAAGGCGGTCTGGTCGTCGTAGATCTTCTTGAAATACTGGTTCGTGCCCGAAATTTCGCTGTAGATGCCTGTCGCCGCCTGGAAGCAAGCTTCCATGATCTCCTGACTGAACGGCCGCAGCGTCGCGCCTTCCGCGACCAGCTGCTTCAGCGCGGTCGGGTTCTTCGTGTCGTACTTCGCCAGCATGTTGGTGTTGGCGAAAGCGCAGGCGTCGGTCAGCGCTGCCTGATAATGCTTGGGCAGGCTGCTCCATTTTTCGAGATTGAAGAACCCATGCACCGTCGGGCCACCTTCCCACCAGCCCGGATAATAGTAGTACTTCGCCACCTTGTGGAAGCCGAGCTTCAGGTCGTCATAGGGGCCGACGAATTCCGCCGCATCGATCGTGCCTTTTTCCAGCGCCGGATAGATGTCGCCGCCGGCGATCTGCTGCGGGATGACGCCGACCTTCTCCATGACGCGGCCGGCGAGACCGGCAATGCGCATCTTGACGCCCTTGAGGTCGTCGAGCGTGTTGATTTCCTTGCGGAACCAGCCGCCCATCTGCGCACCGGTATTGCCTGCCGGCAGCGCATACATGCCCTGTGTGGCATAAAATTCATTCATCAGCTTATTGCCGTTGCCTTCATAGTACCAGGCATTGGTCAGGCGGCTGTTCAGCCCGAACGGAATGGCCGTTCCGATGGCATAGGTCGGGTCCTTGCCGACGAAATAATAGGAAGTGGTGTGGGCTGCCTCGACCGTACCGGCGGCAACGGCATCGACGGCCTGCAAACCCGGCACGATTTCACCGGCCGCAAAGGGCTGGATCGTGAAATTGCCATCTGTCGCCGCTGCAACATGCTTGGCGATATCCTCGGCTCCGCCATAGATCGTATCCAAGCTCTTCGGAAACGACGACGTCATGCGCCACGCGATCTTCGGATTCTCCTGCGCGATCGCAGGCGCTGCCAATGCCGTTGCGGCGACCGCACCGGCGCTGGCGGTTCCCGCCTTCTTGAAAAACGAACGACGATCCATCAAAAACCTCCCATATAGATGACACTGCGCGGCCAATCTCACCCCTACCCGCAGCAAGGGCAAAGCTAAGCATGGCGCAAGCCGCGATTCAAGCTTTAGTCTATTAGCCTTTGGCATCAAGACAGCAATAAGGCAACGCGCACGTATCCATCAGAATCAGCGGCTTAGCCGTAAACCGGGAAGGCAGGGTGCCGCTTCCCTCGCAATTTGGCCACCTGATACAGCCAAGCGTTGACTTGACGGCCGTTCAGGCGGAAGAAACGACGAGCACAAAGATTTTGCCTGGGGCTGATATGACGAAACCGATCGTTGCCATTCCTGCCGATATCCGCAGCTTCGACGGCGCGACCTGGCATGCCGTCCAGCATCAATATCTGCGCGCCGCACTGAACGCATCCGGTGTCATGGCCTTCATCATCCCCGCTTTCGAGGAAGGCTACGATATCGACGCGATCCTCGACCGCGTCGACGGCCTGCTGGTCTCCGGTTCGGCCAGCAATGTTCATCCCTCGCTCTACGGTGCCGAGGCGAATGACAAGGACGGCCCCTTCGATCCCGCCCGCGACGCCACCAGCCTGCCGCTCATCCGCCGCGCGATCGACCGCGCCATCCCGCTGCTCGCCATCTGCCGCGGCATCCAGGAGCTGAATGTCGCCCTCGGCGGCTCGCTGGCAAGCGAGATCCAGGAGCAGCCCGGCATCTGGGACCATCGCCGACCGGAAGGCGTCGACCGGCACGGCATGTACGCCATTCGCCAGACTGTTCACGTCAAGGAAGGCTCCTGCATCGCTGGTATTCTCGGTCCGGGCGAGATCCGCGTGAATTCCCTACATCGCCAGGCAATCGCCAGAACCGCCCCACGCCTGCAGGTCGAAGCGATCGCCGAGGACGGCACGGTGGAGGCCGTTTCCGTCATCGACGCCAAGGCCTTCGCCGTCGGCGTGCAATGGCATCCGGAATATTGGGCTGAAACCGACAAGTCCTCGAACCAGCTGTTCGCCGCTTTCGGCGACGCCGTCCGCAGCTATGCCGCCGCCAAGCTGCCGGTTCTCCCGGCACAGGCGATCGCCTGATTCCAGGCGCCCGCGAAGCGCTATGTCTGTTGCTTGGCAGCAAGCATCGTCCGCCGAGCCAACCCGCGCCTAAGCCTTCTGCGGCGTCTCCGGCACCGGCGTCAAAGCCGCACCCTTCTCGAACCAGGCAATGAGATTGTCGGCGACGAGATCGGCCATCGCATTGCGCGTCGGCACAGATGCGGAGGCGACGTGCGGCAGCAGCACGGCATTGGTCGGTTCCAGCAGGTCGGCAGGCACGGTCGGCTCTTCATAGAAGACGTCGAGGCCGGCAGCACCGAGTGCGCCGGAGGCAAGAGCGGCACTCAGCGCCGCCTCGTCCACCGTCCAGCCACGGCCGACATTGACGAGAATGCCGTCAGGGCCGAGTGCTGCCAGAATATCCGCATCGATCGTCTTGTGCGTCTGCGGCGTCTTCGGAACGATGGCGATCAGCGTATCCACCGCTTCCGCCAGCCCCTTCAACGTCGGGTGATAATCGTAGGACACGTCGGCATGGCGCGAACGTGTGTGATAACTGATCTTCACCTTGAACGGCTCCAGCCGCTTGGCGATTTCGAGCCCGATGCGACCAAGGCCGTAGAGCCCGACATGGCGACCCTTGAGCGAGAAGCGCGACAGCGGATAGGCCGTGCCCGGTTTCCAGTTGCCCGCACGCAGCCACGCTTCGGCCCGTGGCAGTTCGCGAACCGTGTTCAGCAACAGGCCGATCGCCGTATCGGCGACCTCGTCGTTCAGCACATCAGGCGTATTGGTAACGACGATGCCTTTTTCGGCGGCATGTTTCACGTCGACGCCGTCATAACCGACCCCGAAATTGGCGATCACTTCAGTATGCGGCAGCTGCTCCATCCAGGCACCCGGGAAGGAACCGGAAACGGCGACGCCGCGGATGCGTCCGGCAGTCTCGCTGTCCAGCACAAGCTTCTCCTCGCGTGCGACGGCAATAATCTCAAAACGATCCTTCAGCCTTTCGAGAACACGCTCGTGTATCTTCCCAGGAACGAGAATGGCGATGCGGGACATGGCTTTTCCTCTTGGATGGCGGTCGTGGTTCAGGCGCGGGGCCGATGGGGACTGGTTGACTGGCGAATGCGCATTTCCGGCTTGATCAGATGCATGCCATCAGGCTCATGGCTGCCGGCAAGGCGATCGAGCAGCGCCCGGGCGGCCAGGCGCCCGACCTCGGCCTGACCATTCCAGACGGTCGTCAGCGCCGGGGTGGCGATCGAGGCCTCCTCGAGATCGTCATAACCGGTGACGGAAATATCGCGTCCCGGCACTAGCCCGGCGCGTGCAATGCCGTTCATCAGCCCGATCGCCACGAGATCGTTCCAGCAGACGGCTGCGGTCGGCTTCTGTGGTAGCGAAAGGAAATGCACTGCGGCCTCGAAACCGCCCTGCTTCGAGCGCGGTCCGGGAATGCGCAGGTTCGGATCGACCTCGATGCCGGCCTTGCGCAGCGAGTTGACATAACCCTGGTAACGGTCGCGGCCGGTGGATGTCTGGTCCGTACCGCCGATCATGGCGATCGAGCGATGACCGAGGCCGATCAGGTGGTTGGTGGCAAGCGAGATGCCGTAGCTGTCGTCGCCGCGATAGGTCGGCAGGTCCTGCCCTTCCATCGAGCGGGCGACCAGGATCGCCGGCATGCCGTTGTCTTCTGCCAGCTGCACGTCCTCAGGCGGCGTACCGATCGCCGGCGACATGATGACGCCGTCGCCGCCGAGCTGCAGAAGCGTCTCGATGAAGGTGCGCTGCTTTTCGACATTGTCGTAATGGTTGGAAAGGATGAAGGTGTGGCGGCTGCGGTCGAGCTCGCTTTCGATCGCCTTCAGGATCTCCCCATAGAAGGGGTTCATGATGTCGTGCACAACGACGCCGATGATGCCGGAGCGCGACGTGCGAAGGCTGGCGGCACGGCGATTGTAGATATAGCCGAGCGCGCGCGCCTGTTCCTTGATCTTCTCCCGCGTATTGCCGGCGACGAGCGGACTGTCGCGTAAGGCAAGCGATACGGTCGCCGTTGAAATGCCGAGCGTTTCGGCGATTGTCGAAAGCTTGATCTTCTGGACCACGTGTCCTCCTCCAGGCAGCACGCAAGCAGCAAGACCCCGCCGTCAAACCGGCGCGGCCCTTAAAATGTTTAATTAAAAGATTTAATCGATGGAAGCAATTCGTCTTTCGGGGAAATTTCAGTCTTCGTCCGGTTCTTCGATATGAATGGCTTCGGCTTGCAGATTGGCATCGATCGCCTTCAGCAATCGGACGAGATTGCGAATTTCCTTCTCGGAGAACTCCTGCGTCGCCAGCATGTCGCAGGCCGAAGCCGCCAACTCGATCCCCTGCACGCTGCCACGGCCGAGTTCGGTGAGATAGACCTTGGTGAGGCGTGCATCCTCGGCATCGGGTTTGCGCTCGAGAAAGCCCTGCGCCTCCATGCGGCCGATCGTGCGCGTCATCGTCGGCGCCTTGACGCCGAGCTTCTGGGCAAGGCCGCCTGCCGTCATGCCGTCACTTTCGGCAAGCGAGAGGATGACGCCATCCTGGCCGGCATAGAGGCCGCTTTCAAGCAGGTTGCGCGAGAGCACCGTCCGCATGGAACGCGCCGCCTGGGTCAGAGCCGGGGAGAGATCGACGAGCGTATACTCGGTCTGGTCCTTCTTCTTGGACTTGTTCTTTTTGCCGTCCTTGTGCTTCTTTCCCATAGCCATCCCTTTGATCTTTAAGCCCCGACGCCGCTGCGATATGACATTGCTCAGGATCTCGTCATAAACAAGAGGCAACGACCGGATGATGACACCTTCGCCGCGCTTCGAGGACGGCAACCCGGCCTTTGCACCTGACGGGCGCCGCTTGATCGCCGTGCTTCCGCTCGGCGCCTATGAACAGCATGGCCCTCACCTGCCCTTCGAAACCGACACTCTGATTGCCGAAGGCATCGCCGGGCGATTGAAGATAGCCTTGCCCGCCGGCCTGCCGGTCACCTTCCTGCCCGCCGAATCCATCGGCTATTCCATAGAGCATATGGATGTTGAAGGAACGAAGACGCTTGCCTTCGACGAGGCGGTAAACCGCTGGCTCGGCATCGCCGAAGGCCTGGCGAAGCAGGGCATCCGCAAATTCGTGATGCTGAATGCCCATGGCGGCAATTCGCCGGTCATATCAGTCGTCGCGACCGAGGCGCGGGTCCGCTTTGCCATGCTGGCGGTGGCAACGAGCTGGACCCGTTTCGGCGTGCCGGATGGCGTGGTCACGCCGGAGGAAAAGGCGATCGGCATTCATGGCGGCGATATCGAGACCTCGGTGATGCTGGCGCTTCATCCAGACAAGGTAGATATGGCGAAGGCGGCGGACTTTTCCTCGCGACAGACGGAATTCGCCAGGCGCTTCAAGCATCTGCGCGCCTACGGGCCGCACGCCTTCGGCTGGAAGATGTCGGATCTCAACACGGAAGGCGTGGCGGGCAACGCCGCTGCTGCGACGGCGCAAAAGGGCGAGGCGCTGATTGCGCATGCGGTCAAGGGACTGGTGGAACTGCTGGAGGATGTCGATGCATTCGACATCACTCAGCTGCGGTAAATATGGGTCGTCTGCGCCGCGCAAACGATGTGATCTTATAACATTATAAAACCCTTTGAACTGCCGCGCTCAAGCCATTATATGAGACCAACCGTTCAAGCAGCCGATCCCAAGCCGCTCGGCCGCACGCCTAATCCTAGAGGTTCTCATGACCGACGCGATCTCCACCCTGAAGCCTATTCCCGTTACCGTGCTCACCGGTTATCTCGGCGCCGGCAAGACGACGTTGCTGAACCGCATTCTCTCCGAAAATCACGGCAAGAAATATGCGGTCATCGTCAATGAATTCGGCGAAATCGGCATCGACAACGACCTGATCGTCGAGTCGGACGAGGAAATCTACGAGATGAACAATGGCTGCGTCTGTTGCACGGTGCGCGGCGACCTCATCCGCGTCGTCGAAGGCCTGATGCGCCGTCCCGGCCGCTTCGACGGCATCATCGTCGAAACGACGGGCCTTGCCGATCCGGTGCCGGTCGCCCAGACCTTCTTCATGGATGACGATGTGCGCGCCAAGACCGAGCTCGACGCCGTCGTCGCCCTCGTCGATGCCAAGCACCTGCCGCTGCGCCTGAAGGACAGCCGCGAGGCCGAGGACCAGATCGCCTTCGCCGACGTCGTCATCATCAACAAGAGCGACCTCGTGACCGCGGAAGAACTTGATGTGATCGAGGATATCGTCCGCGCCATCAACCCCGCTGCCCGCGTCTACAAGACCAGCCGCTCCGGTGTCGATCTCGCCCGCGTGCTCGATCAGGGCGCCTTCAACCTGGAACGCGCGCTCGAAAACGATCCGCATTTCCTCGAGCAGGGTCATGACGACCATGTCTGCGGCCCCGATTGCGATCACGACCACCACCATCATGACCATGATCATCACGGTCATCAGCATGATGACCACGGTCACGACCATCATCACCATGGCGCCCATCAACATGGCGCGATGTCGGCCATTCACGATGTGACGGTGCAGTCGGTATCGCTGCGCGGCGGCGAGATGAACCCGGAGCGCTTCTTCCCCTGGATCCAGAAGATCACCCAGACGCAGGGGCCGAATATTCTGCGTCTCAAGGGCATCATCGCCTTCAAGGACGATCCCGAGCGTTACGTCGTTCAGGGCGTGCACATGATCATCGAGGGCGATCACCAGAGGCCGTGGAAGGAAGGTGAGAAGCATGAAAGCCGTCTCGTCTTCATCGGCCGCGAACTCGACCGCGAGAAGCTCGAAGCCTCCTTCAAGGCCTGCGGGGCAGCCGCCTGATGCCGACAGTTGCACCGCTTGATCTCGACGGCCACGTTCTGGCCGTCGAATTTTTAGGTGATGTTCCCTTCTTCGCAAGCGCAAACGGTACTTTCCACCGGCTGGAAGGCGGCGACAGGGTTTCCGAAGCCCACCAGGGCATGCTCACCGCCATTCGTGATCCCTACAGCGAGAGCCTGATCTCGGGCGGCGAGGACGGCAAGGTGCTGCGCATTGCCGCCGACGGCAGCGTCAGCGAAATCGCGACCGCGCCGCGCAAGTGGATTTCGCAGGTCGCAGCCGGCCCGCAGGGTGCCGTTGCCTATTCCCACGGCAAGAGTTCGCTCGTGCGCCTTGCCGACGGCACGACCAAGGAATTCCCCGAGGAGCGCACGGTCGAAGGCCTTGCCTTTGCGCCGAAGGGCCTACGCATCGCGGCGGCACGCTACAACGGCGTGTCGCTGCACTGGATCGGCATGAACGCCAAGCCGGTCGATCTTGAATGGAAGGGTGCGCATACCGGCGTCACCTTCTCGCCTGATGGTAATTTCCTCGTCACCTCGATGCAGGAAAACGCACTGCACGGCTGGAAGCTCGACATCAAGCCTGGCACCGAAGCCCGCCACATGCGCATGACCGGCTACCCCTCCAAGGTGAAATCGCTCTCCTGGTCGGTCAAGGGCAAGTGGCTCGCCTCTTCAGGCGCGCCTGCGGCAATCGTCTGGCCCTTCCAGGGCAAGGACGGGCCGATGGGCAAGGCGCCGCTGGAGCTCGGCACTCGCGCCAATATCATGGCGACCGCGGTGAAGTTCCATCCGCTCGAGGATATCCTCGCCATCGGCTTCATCGACGGCATGATCCTGGCCGTGCGCATCGCCGACAGCAAGGAAGCGCTGCTGCGCCGACCCGGCAAGGGCGCGATCACGGCGATGAGCTGGAGCAAAAACGGCAAGCTGCTCGCCTTCGGCTCCGAAGCCGGCGACTGCGGCGTCATCGATATTGCGGCTTGAGACCCGCTGCCGGCAATGGACGACGCCCTGACGGAACCCGAAATCGTGGCGCTGACAGTCGACCACATGCAAGCCGCAGCCGAAATCAGACGTGCCTCACTGTGGCAGCGGCTGCCATGGCTGTCGGATCTGCACACGCCCGAGGAGGAAGAGCAGTACTGGCGCATACATCTGCTGCCGAATTGCTCGGTCCTTGGCGCCGCCCTGGGAAACCGGCTCGTCGGCATCATCGCCTATGGCAACAACTGGATAGAGCAGCTTTACGTTCTCCCCGACTTTCAAGGCAAGGGCATCGGCTCCTTGCTTCTCGGCTGCGCCAAGGAAGAGATGGACGAAATCAGGCTCTGGACGTTCCAGCGTAATGCGGGCGCTCGTGCTTTCTACCAACGGCACGATTTTACCGCCGAAGAGGAGACTGATGGCGCCGACAATGAAGAACGGGAGCCGGATGTGCTCTATCATTGGCGCCGGCTTCCGGAGCGGACACCGGACCTGCAACCGTCGGACGGCTAGACTATAATCAGGGCTTGCCAAATGCCTTGCCCGGGCGAAACATGAACCACACCGGAAGCGCTTGCGCGCCACCCTGGCTGACAGAGGAAACGGGAATGTCGAAATCGACCGGCCTCGGTTTGACTGAACAACAGCCGCAGCCTTTGGGCGACGCATCCGTCTGGACCGTGATCCGCTCCGAGGCAGCTGAGCTTGCGGCACGCGAGCCGATATTGCAGCGGCTGCTTGCCGCTCAGGTAACGGACACCGCCAACAACAATGAGATCATCGCCCGCGTGCTGGCCGCGCGGCTCTCCGTGGCGCAGGTGGAAACCGGTGATCTGTTCGATCTCATCCTGTCCACACTTGATGATGATATCATGCGGAAGGTCGAGGCCGATCTCATCGCCGTGCGCGAGCGCGATCCGGCCTGCACGACATCTCTGCACGCACTTCTCAATCTGAAGGGCTTTCATGCGCTGCAGACGCATCGCATCGCCCATGCGCTGTGGATCGCCGGCCGACCGGAGATCGCCAGCTGGCTCGCCAATCTCGTTTCGCTGGTCTTCGGCCCGGATATCCATCCGGCGGCGCGGATCGGCGCGTCCATCATGCTCGACCACGGTTCGGGCGTCGTCATCGGCGAAACGGCGGTCATCGAGGATGAAGTGTCGATCCTGCAGAACGTTACGCTCGGCGGCACCGGCAAGGAGACCGGCGACCGCCACCCGAAGATCCGCCACGGCGTGATGATCGGCGCTGGCGCCAAGATCCTCGGCAATATCGAAATCGGCGCCTTCAGCAAAGTTGCAGCCGGCAGCGTCGTGCTCAAATCGGTTCCCACCCATTGCACCGTTGCCGGCGTGCCGGCAACCGTCGTGCGCATCCACCGCGCCGACGAAATCCCGGCCGAGACGATGGACCAAAATATCTAGAGCAATTCCAGCAAAAGTGCGCAGCGGTTTTGCGTCCGGAATTGCGCAAAAGCAAAAAAGATAGAGCTGCTCCGAGATAGGAACATTCGCCCCGTTCCTACGCTGCCTGCTGATTCTCCCCGAAGGCTTCGACCCGGTTGCGGCCCTCGCGCTTCGAACGATAGAGCGCCTCATCGGCCTTCTGCACCAGCCGTTCAAAATCTCCGCCGCTTTCCGCGCGCGCGGCAACGCCGATGCTCAGGGTCGGAAAGACTGCCAGATCCGGCCGCTGCATGACGGCGGCGGCGAAGGCGAGACGGATGCGCTCGGCAATCGCCACTGCATCCTCCCGGGAAACATTTTTCAGCACCGCCAGGAACTCATCCCCACCTTGACGGGCAAGCAGGTCGTCGGAGCGCATGATGCTTCTCGAAACACTGGCGAAAAGCCGCAGGATATCGTCGCCGGCGGCATGGCCATGCCTGTCGTTCAGTTGCTTGAAATGGTCGATATCGATGATCAGCAGCGAGACCGGCTGGGAACCGAGAGCCGGCAGATGCTGGGCAAGGCCACCGCGATTGAGGGCGCCGGTCAGCGGATCGTGGTGAGCGAGTTCCGTCAGCTGATTTCGGCTGCGCTCGGCAGCCATCAGCACCATGGCCATGCTGCGAAGCATGATGAACGCGACTGCCGATACCGCCATCCAGCTGTGAATTGCACTGCCGCCGAAAGGATCCGGCCCACCGATCTCACCGGTCGCCGCGAGAATGCTGCGAACCGCAAAGATTGCCGCAGTGCAAATATAGAGGCCGACCAGCAGGGCTGCCGAATAGAGCCTCTCGCGCCGGGCAATGATGATTGCCTCCCTTGCGACGGCAAGATCGCAGAGGCAGCAGATGACGGAGACGTAGAGGAGCCTCCCCGAGACTGCCGAGGGATCGCGGACGATAAGGACGACAGGAACGCTGACGAGCAAGATGGCAAGCCAGAAAGTGCGCTGGTTGAGCGCTCGTCCCGAAAACACCCGCACGGCAAAGAACATCAGCATGTAGCCGGCGATGGTGACGATATTGCCGCCATCGATCGAGACGGAGTAGGGAACGAAATTGCGCAACGCGACGAGGAAGGACCCGACGCCGACAAGAAGGTTGCTCAAACCCCACCAGAGCGGCCACCTCTCGAAGCGGCCGGTCGCATAGGCTGCAAGCTGGAGAATGCCCAGCACGAAACAACTCACGGCAACAATGAAATAGATTGTCCTGAGATCCAGCAGCATGGCGCTTTCCCGAAATTCTTGCGGAATTTACAGGAAGCGTTTTGCGGTTTGATTGGGCGCTTCGCTAAGAATTTAACGATTACGGGTTTTTCCTGCGGCATAATGCAGCAATTCAAGCGTTACAGCGTCCTTTGCGGGTCTGCAAAGACGCGCGGCGCTGTCGTCAGGCGGCCCGCACCGCGCCGATAATGTCCGCCAACAGACCGTGCAGCAAGTCCCTGTAACCGTTTCGGGCAGATGGACCGCTCTCTTCCGAGGTCATGACGACGGTGAGATCGAGCGACGGCACGATATAGAGCATCTGCCCGCCATAACCCCAGGCGAAATGCACCTGCTCGCCGCCGATCTGCCGCGTGAACCAGCCATAGCCATATTCATCGCTCGAGAAGCGCGAGCTTGTGCGCTGCTGCCACGATTGCGAGATCCAGTCGGCAGGTACGATCTGGCGGCCGTCGGCGGTCTTGCCGCCGTTGCGGTAGAGTTCGCCGAAGGCAAGCAGCGACCGGGCGCTCATCGCCATCTGATTGCCACCGAGATAGATGCCTTGCGGATCGCGTTCCCATGCACCAATGCGGAAGCCTTCGACAGGACCCAGCCATTCGCGCGCCAGCGCCAGCGTCGACCGCCGGCCGACCTTGGTGAGAATGGCCGAAAGCAGATGGGTGGATGCGGTGGAATAGAGCATCTCGCCACCGGGCTGATCGATGAAAGGCTGCGAGAGCGCAAAGCGCACCCAGTTGCGCGAAGAGACCCAGCGGCCGTAGTTCGGCCCCGACATGCGATCGAGCCCAGCCTGCATGGAAAGAAGATTGCCGATGGTGATGTCGTTGATGCGCGGGTCCGGCGTTCCAGGCAGATCGGCCTTGAGGATCGGTGCGATCTTCTGATCCGGCCCCTTCAGCAGGCCTTTGTCGATGGCGATACCGACCAGCGCCGAAATGATCGATTTCGAAGCGGATTTGATATTGGTCGATTCCGATGGCGAATGACCACGGAACCCACGTTCGCTGAGCACGCGTCCGTCGCGAGCGACAATCACCGTCTTGAGAGGCCTCATCGCGGGGTCGCTCGCCGCGCGATCGAGACGCTGACCAAGCCCGCCGACGCCGGAAGCCGTGCTCTGGGCAGCCGCCGGCCCTGTTGCGGCAAGCGGCAGGCAGAAGAGAAGCAGAAGGGAGAGAAGGCGGATCATGCGGCGCAACATAAGATATCGTCGCGATATGTTCGCGTGCCGGCGCCACTTTTCACGCGATTGTGTTTCCGCGTGCGCCGGGGAGTTGGCGACCGCGCCGCTTCAGCCGCCAAAAAGATAATCCGCGCCGCAACCACACCAGGCCCGCCTGCCTGCCTGGGTGGTCAAACGGCGCGGACATTACCAGCCGGGGGAAAGATTCCCAACCTGGCCGGCCGGTCGGCGCAGCCTTACAGAGCCGCGCGTCTAAAATCATCCTGTTCTAGGCTGCGCGGCGAACCGGCGCGCTGGCCAGCATGCGTCCCGAAGGGACGATCATGCCGGCCGCGCCGTCAAGCCACCCTTCCGTGAGCTCGAGCGCAAGAAAGCGCGAACGTTCGAACGGACCCGGCATGACAAGATGGCGAGCCTTCTCGGCAAAGAAGCCGAAACGCTCGTAATAGGCAGCATCGCCGACGAGCAGGACGGCGCCATGCCCGCGCTTCTTCGTTTCGAGGATTGCCGCGCGCATCAGCGCCGAACCGATGCCCTTGCCGCCGTGATGGGGCGCAACGGCGAGCGGTCCAAGCAACAGCGCATTGATCGGCGTGCCTTCGTCATTGACGCCGGCCTCGATGTTCCAGAGCCGCACCGAGCCGATGACATGGCCATCGCGATCGCGTGCGACGAGCGCAAGGCCCTCGGCGGGAACGCGGTTGCGACGGATCTTCTCCGACGACTTCTTGCGGCGATCGGGGCCCATGACGCGGTCGAGCAGGTTTTCACGAGCAACGACATCCGAGGGATTTTCGGCGTCGATGGCGAAAGTGGTAGGCGCAAAGAATGCGCGGACAGAATCAAGAACAGCGGCCATCTTGGCCTCCCGTACCCAATACCGTTATCAGCGGCGATGAACGAAAATTGTGAAGTTGCCGCCCCGACTGGTTACGGGGCCGGCGGAAACGACCTTAGATGATGTAGGCCTTCAGCGGGTCGAAACCGTTGAAAGCGACCGCCGAATAGGTCGTCGTGTAGGCGCCGGTGCCTTCGATCAGAACCTCGTCACCGATCGAAAGGGAAATCGGCAGCGGATAGAGGTTCTTCTCGTAGAGCACGTCGGCCGAATCGCAGGTCGGGCCGGCGATGACGCAGGGCTCCATCTCGTCGCCGTCGTGATCCGTGCGGATCGGATAGCGGATGGCTTCGTCCATCGTCTCGGCCAGACCGCCGAACTTGCCGATGTCGAGGAATACCCAGCGGGCATCGTCATTGTCCGACTTCTTCGAAATCAGCACGACTTCCGCCTTGATGACACCGGCATTGCCGACCATGCCGCGGCCCGGCTCGATGATCGTCTGCGGGATCTGGTTGCCGAAATGCGTGCGCAGCGCCTGGTAGATCGACTTGCCGTAAGCTTCTGCGGACGGAACGTCACGCAGGTACTTGGTCGGGAAGCCACCGCCCATGTTGACCATCTGCAGGTGGATGCCCTGCTTGGCAAGCGATACGAAGACGCGCTTGGCATCAGCGAGTGCCGAATCCCAGGCATCGACCTTGGTCATCTGCGAACCGACATGGAACGAGACGCCATAGGACTGCAGGCCAAGCTGATGGGCGTAGACGAGAACGTCGACAGCCATCTGCGGAACGCAGCCGAACTTGCGCGACAGCGGCCATTCAGCGCCTTCGCCATCCGTGAGCACGCGGCAGAAGACACGGGCGCCGGGGGCGGCGCGCGAGATCTTCTCGACTTCCTCGTGGCTGTCGACGGCAAAGAGGCTGACGCCGAGCGCATGCGCACGGGCAACGTCACGTTCCTTCTTGATCGTATTGCCGTAGGAGATGCGGGCGGCGGTCGCACCGGCTTCGAGCGCCATTTCGATTTCGGCAACGGATGCGCAATCGAAATTGGAGCCGAGGCCTGCAAGCAGCTTCAGCACTTCCGGAGCAGGATTGGCCTTGACGGCGTAGTAGATGGCGCTGTCCGGCATGGCGTGACGGAACGCGTGAAAATTGTCGCGAACGACGTCGAGGTCAACCACGAGGCAGGGACCATCGGGACGTCGGGTTGCGAGAAAGTCGCGGATGCGCTGGGTGGTCATATCGATTCCCTCTTCCAATTCCAGAGCTCCGGTATGAACCGGAGGACAAAGGGCATACGATAGCTCGCATTGGAACCAGCCGGTGGAGACCCCGGAACCATAGCAAGCGCTCGATGCGCGGATAGTGAACCAACGCCGCGATGCGGTGTAAGTTCGGCTTTGTCTGCCATGGATTGGAGGGAGAATCCCAACCGCACTTCCGGCAATGATGGTGTGCCTCTTCAGTAACCCCCGCTGATGGAAAGCAGGGAGAGAACAAAAAGGCCCGCACCGTCGTTGCTTCAGGCGTCCTCGCATTTTCCGGTTGGCCGGAATAGCGACTGGAGGGGTTAATTCCAGGTACCTTACCGATTTCCTCACCAATTCGAGGGTTCGGCGGACACCCATGGGCACGTGCGACTTTGGGCTGAGTGGGAAATAAGAATATTCGCCTTCATAATCAAGCGATTTTTTGATCTTGGGCTAAAAAAATAATTGAACAAGACGAGCCAATTTGTTCAACATTCCGAAACAATCCGAGGGGTGCCATGGATACCTTGACCCGCATACGTGCCTTCATCGATGTCGTCGAGGCCGAAGGCTTCTCCGCTGCGGCACGACGCACCGGCCGCTCAAAGGCGCTGCTCTCCAAATATGTGCGCGAACTGGAGGATGAGCTCGGCGCCCTGCTGCTCAACCGCACCACCCGGCAATTCTCCATGACCGAAGCCGGCCATACCTATTACCGCACCGCCTCCGATATCTTAAAGGAGATCGACAACCTCGCCGATCTCGTGCGTGAGAACAATACCCAGCTCAAAGGACGGCTGCGCATTTCCGTGCCGCGCACCTTCGTTGATGCCGATGTCGGCCAGTCGCTGATCGATTTCGCCAAGGAGAACCCGGATCTTTCACTGGAGATCGCCGCCGATGACCGGTTCGTCGATCTGATCGAGGAAAGCTTCGACGTGGCGATCCGCATCACCAAGCTCGAGGATTCCGGCATGATCGCCCGCAAGATCTCGGATTTCCGCATCCATATCTGCGCCACCCCCGAGTTTCTCGAGCGTCATCCCAACCTCGAGCATCCGACGGACCTTTCCAACGTCCCTTTCATCGTCGATACCAATGCGCGCACCCAGGCGAGCATCCGTTTCCACAATCCCGACAACACCTCGTTCGCTGTCGCCGTTTCAGGACCGATAGAGGTCAACAGTCCGCATGCGACATTACGCGCAGCACTCGCCGGCATCGGCGTAGCCTTCATCCCGGATTTCATCGCCCGCAAGCCGATCGAGAGCGGCGAACTCGTCACGCTGTTCAACGATTACATCCCGACCGACCGCGGCATTTATGCCGTCTATCCGCACCGGCGCTACCTCCCGGCCAAGGTAAGGATCTTCGTCGACTACCTGCACAACTGGTTCAAGAAGCATCCGTAGGGCAGCGCCCTTGCGAAGCGATGCGACATTCCGCCCCGCATCAACGTCCGCCCGCGCCAAAGCGATGCTGAACCCGGTCCCAATTCCGTCCCAATTTCTGGCAAGAAGTCAGGGGCAGCGAACAGGGCAGCGGGATAGATGAGACATTCAACGATACTGATCGCCGCGCTTCTTTCGCTGGCGCCGGCGGCCGCCTTTGCCCATCCGCACATCTTCGTGGAGGCGCGTCTCGAAGTCGTGGCCGGCAAGGACGGCAGCGTCGAGGAACTGCGCAATGTCTGGCGCTTCGACGAGGTCTTTTCGTCCTCTGTGGTCATGGATTTCGACAAGAACACCGACCTGAAGCTGGAACCGAACGAGCTGACCGACGTCGGCAACACGGTCAAGAAGTCGCTTGCCGATTACGACTACTACATGAACCTGACGATCAACGGGAAGAACATCACCGTCCAGAAGCCCGACATCATCCATGTCGACTACAAGGATGGCCAACTGCTGATGTTCTTCGCGGTGAAGCCGGTGGAGAAGATGCCGCTCAAGGGCAGGCTCACTTTCGGCGTCTACGATCCGACGCTCTACACCTCGATCGATTTTCCCACAGACAACGAGCTTGCGATCGTCGGAGACGGCTTCAAGGCCTGCAAACATCAGGTGGTGCGGCCGGATGCCGACGAGGTGATCTCGCAAAACAAACAGTCGCTGACAGACGCCTTCTTCAACGATCCCACCGGCACCAACATGTCCAAACTCTTCGCCACCCGGCTGGAGGTCACATGCTGACGAAACGCCTGCCCCTCATCCTTTCCGCTGCGACCCTTGCGCTGGTGACGGCTGCAAGCCTCGCTCATGCGCAATCGCCGCTTGGCATCGGCACGGCGGAGCCGAGCTTCCAGCCGACAGGCGGGCCGTTTGCACCGCTATTTCTCTACGTCAATTATGAGCAGCAAGCCTTCTACCGGGCGCTGACCGGTGCCTTGAAGGCGATGCGCCAAGACCCCTGGCAGCTGGCATCGCTGATCGGCCTCTCCTTCGCCTATGGCGTCTTCCATGCCGCCGGCCCAGGCCACGGCAAGGCGGTCATCTCCTCCTACATGATCGCCAACGAGGTCGAGCTGAAGCGCGGCGTGGTGATTTCCTTCATTTCGGCCTTCGTCCAGGGCGTGATGGCGGTGGCGCTGGTCGGCGGCGCCTGGCTGGTACTGCGCGGCACCGGCATCACGCTGACGGCGGCGACCCACGCGATGGAGATCTCAAGCTTCGTCATGGTCATCCTCTTTGGCGGCTGGCTGCTGTTCCGCAAACTGCGCTCGCTGGCGGGCAACATGCCGCGCCGCCGGCTGATGGCGACGCCGGCCGGTCCGGTCAGCATGATGCTCGACTGGAAGGACAATGCCGCCGAACGCCAGGCCTATGCCTTCAACGGCAAGGCGCAGGCTGTGGAAGCCGGCCATACCTTCGTTCCCGGCATGGTCTGCGAGACCTGCGGCAATGCCCATGTGCCTGATCCGGCCCTGCTCGCCGGCGACAGGTTCAGCGCCCGCGAGGCCTGGTCGGCGATCGTGGCCGTCGGTCTGCGCCCCTGCTCCGGCGCATTGCTGGTCATGACCTTCTCGCTGCTCAACGGGCTCTATCTCGGCGGCGTGCTTTCGGTCGCCGCCATGTCGCTTGGCACGGCGATCACCGTTTCCCTGCTTGCCACACTTGCCGTTACCGCCAAGAGTGCTGCCGTCCGCCTCTCCGGACGCGGCTCGACCGCCTCGATCTGGATCGGCAACGCCATCGAAATCCTCGGCGCCGTGCTTGTCATGCTGATGGGCGCCCTGCTGCTCGGGGCCTCGCTGCAGGGCTAGAGCACCAGCAAAAGTGCGCAGCGGTTTTGCCTCCGGAATTGCGCAATGCTGTAGACCTATTTCCCCCGGCCGCGCTGGTAGCGCGCCCGCAGCCAGAAGACTGCGAAAAACGCCATGATCAGGCAGACGCCGACGACGATCGCCAGCGTCGGTGAGAAATTGCCGATCCACAGCACGATGGTCGGCAGGAAATAGATGACGAGAGCGGCGCTGAGCAGGATGATGCCGGCGGCGGTCGCCTGCGAACGGCTTTCCGGGCTCATACCAGCCTTTCCTTTTCAAGATCGGCGCGGATGTCCTGCAGGCGACGGATCTGGTTGCCCTCGGCATCGAAATTCCCAGGCGAAAGCCAGGCCTCGAAGGCATCGTTGATCATCGGCCATTCGGCATCGATCATCGAGAACCAGGCGGTGTCGCGGTTGCGACGCTTGGAGATCATGTGCTGGCGGAAGACGCCTTCGAAGCTGAAGCCGTAACGGGCGGCCGTCGTCTTGCTCGCCTCGTTGTTATTGTCGCATTTCCATTCGTAGCGACGGTAGCCGAGATCCTCGAAGACGTGTTTGGCCATCAGGTAATGCGCCTCGGTCGACAGCGGCGAACGCTTCATCTCGGCGCCATGTGCCACACCGCCGATCTCAACGACGCCGTTTGCCGGGTCGGCGCGCATATAATTGGCCATGCCGACGATCTTGCCGGTGGCGTTGTCGCGGAAGATATGGGTGAGCCAACCGGACTTGGTGTAGACGTTTTCCAGCCAGTTGGCGAAATCGTCGATACCGGAGAAGTCGTCCTGTGCAAAATAGAGAAGCAGCGGATTGATGCCCATGCCGCCAAGCCCATCCCAAAGCGCCTCAAGATGTTCGGCGCGCCGATAAGGCTCGACAGTGACGAAACGGCCCTTCAGCGTGACCGGCTTCGGCGCCGGGCAGCCCTTGAAATTTGCAAGATCGCGCATGTCCACTCCCCTTTTCGGAAGAGTGGATAGGCCAGCCGCCCGACAAAGGCAACCGGCCTAAAGCGCGTCGCAATCTTTCAGATTCGCTCCTCGCGCTTTAGGTCTTTATTTCCGACGCCTGTCGTTATCGCAAAACCGCTGCACACTTTTGCGCGACATGCTTTGGATGTCACTGTGACAAGGTCACCTTGGCGGAGGACACCGTTGCCTCGATATGATCAACCAGCTGGTCGGCAAGGCCGAGGCGGCCGGCAAGCAGATCGAGATAACCGCGCTCGGCGCGCGAATCCGGGTCGATGGTGAGCCGCGAGGCGGTGTAAAGCTCGACGCGCTGTTCTTCCGTCGTCGCGGCGGCAACGAGCGCATCGATATCCGTCGGCGAAGCGAGTTCATGTTCGATGAAGGCCGCAGCCTCGCCGCTGACGTCGGCGGCCTTGACCTTGTCCATGATGAGGGCGCGTTCGGCATCGTCGATATGACCGTCGGCCTTGGCGGCGGCGATCATCGCGCGGATCAGCACCAGCACGAATTCATTGCTGCCGGCAGGCGACGTCGGCCCGAAACCGGACTCGGCAGGCGGCGGCAGAAGAACCGGATTGTTTGCCGACGGCGCATCCGAGGGGGCTGCGGGCGCCTGCCCCGCCTGGTAATTCTTGTAGGCCTGGTAGCCGAGGCCGGCAATCGCGGCAAGGCCGCCGATCGCCAGTGCATTGCCGGCAATACCGCGGCCGGTCTTGGTGCCGAGAAGCACGGCGGCAATGGCGCCAGTCGCCAGCGGATTGTTCTTTGCCGTCTGCACGGCGTCGCCGGCCCTGTCGCGGACCGAACCCCCGAGACCTGGCATCTGTGAACCCAAGAACTGGTCGAGAAGCTTCTTTGCGTCGAACATTCCTCGTCGTCTCCCTGTTTGAAACTGGAGGAGAACATAGGTTTGCGACGGCTGAAATACAAACAGGAGGAGCGGGATTGGGCCGTGAGGCTCACCCGCCCCTGCCGAAACTCAGGCCTTCAGCGCCGCCGCCTCTGCCGCGAGCTTGGTAATGCCGGCCCAGTCGCCGGCCGTGACCAATTCCTTCGGCGCCACCCACGAGCCGCCGACGCAGATGACGTTCGGCAGCGAGAGATAATCATTGGCATTCTTCAGCGAAATGCCGCCGGTCGGGCAGAACAGCGTGCCAGCAAGCGGCGAAGACAGCGCCTTGAGATAGGCGGCGCCACCGGCCTGCTCCGCTGGGAAGAATTTCAGCACCTGGTAGCCTTCTTCGCGCAGCGCCATGACTTCGCTGGCGGTCGCAGCCCCCGGAAGCAGTGGCACGTCGGAATCGGCGGCGGCATCGAGCAGCTCCTGCGTCGTGCCCGGGCTGACGATGAACTTCGAACCGGCCGCGACGGCGGCTTCCCAATGGGCGACATTGAGGATCGTGCCGGCGCCGACTTCGGCGCCCTCGACCTCGGCTGCGACGGCGCGGACGGCCTCGAGTGCTGCCGGCGTGCGCATGGTGATCTCGATCGCCTTCAGGCCGCCCGCGACGAGCGCCCGGGCCAGCGGCACCGCCGACTTGGCATCGTCGACGATCAAAACCGGAACGACCGGCTGGAGTTTCAGGATGGAAAGGAGCTTCTCTGTTTTCTCGCCCATGGTCGTGCGACTTCCTTGAAACGATTGAATTCGGATCCCGAATAACGCCCCCGCGGAACCTTGTCGAGATAAAACCAGACCGCAGGACAAGATGGGTATGAAATGCGTGGAAATTGGTCTACCGTGACGCAATCGTCACAAAAGGTTCACCGGTATGGCGAAAGAGATCGAGCGGAAGTTTCTTGTACGCAGCGATGGATGGCGTTCCGCTGTCGAGACGAAGTCTGTCCTCAGGCAGGGCTACATCGCCTCGATGGACGACCGTTCCGTGCGGGTACGCATCCTCGATGACAGGAAAGCGAGACTGACGATCAAGATCGGCCGCAGCACCATCACCCGTGACGAATTCGAATACGACATCCCGATCGCTGATGCCGAGGAGCTGTTGCAGAACGCGATCGGCGTCGTCATAGAGAAGACGCGCTACCGCGTTCCGCATGAGGGTTTCGTCTGGGAAGTCGACGTCTTTACCGGGGAGCATCGCGGACTGGTGATTGCCGAGGTGGAGATGACGGCAGAAACCGACGATCCGGCCCTGCCCGCTTGGCTCGGCCGCGAAGTAACCGGAGATTTCCGTTATTCCAACCAGGCCCTTGCCACAGAATACGGGCACGACAGGCATGGCCTATCGCATTCGGCCTGACGCCGATTTCACCGAAGCGTTCCGTAATGCCGCGACCAGGCAGCTGGAACACGCCATCACTGTCCTCGGGGAACGCCCGGACGGCGCGCATGAGGCGATCCATTCTTTTCGCAAGAACCTGAAGCGACTACGCTCGCTCTACCGCCTCGTGGCTCGCGAGGTGCCGGATTTTCAAGCCCAGGAAAATGCGAGGCTGCGCGATGCCGCACGCTCGCTTTCGGCGATCCGCGACGCTACAGCCCTCATCGGCACCGCGCAATATCTGCAGCATGCAGCCCGTGGGAACGAGGAGAGCGAGGCGCTCGGCCGCATCGTCACCATTCTCGAAGGGCGCCGTGACTGGATGGCGGAAGCCGAAAGCGGCCTGGAACAGCGGCTCGCGGAAACCTCCGACGTTCTGAAGGAGGCGATCGCCGCCTTGGACGCAGTCTCCTTTGATCGCGGCCACCGCAAGAATGCACGCATGCTGGCAAAAAGCTGGCGCCGCACCGCGCGGAAGGCCCAGACCGCGCTTGCGGCTTGCCACGGCGAGGCATCGGCCGACGATTTTCACGATCTGCGCAAACGCACCTACGACTATCGGCTCTACCATGCCCTTTTGCGCGACGTCTGGCCAGGCGCGATGAAGGCCAAGCGTGAAGCGGCCAAGGAACTCGTCGAGGATCTCGGCCACATCCACGATCTCACCGTACTCTCCGAACTGGTCGAGGCCGAACCGCAGCTCTTCACTCGCAATGACGACCTGGCGCGTCTGCTCGACATCATCATCTTCCGCCAGCAGGAAGACCGGCGGCAAGCGCTGATCAAAGCCGAAGCCGTCTTCGCCGATGATGCCGACGAGGAAGCCCAGCGCATCGAGCTTCTCTGGCTGATGGCCGGGAGTTGAGAGACGGCGAAACCGGAAGTGCTTGCGCGCTGCCCCCCGCATTTCCCATCGCATCTGCAATATCACAAAGAACCCTGTTGACCTCAACCAATGTTGAGGTCCTAGCTTGCGGTGGTCGAACAAGCAGAGACTTGATCCGCGAGGAAAAAATGACCGCCGAAAATGCCGTGATGCCGAGGGTGCTGGGGCTTTACGAGACCCATCTGACCGTTGCCGATCTCAAGACCTCCACGGATTTCTACCGCGATGTCGTCGGCCTCGAACCGGTAGCGTCATTCGAGGAACGTAAAGTCGCTTTCCTCTGGGTGGACGATAGGAAGACCGGCATGCTCGGCCTCTGGGAAACCGGAACCGGGCCGCTGAAGATGCGGCTGCATATCGCCTTCCGCATGACCGCCGATGGCGTGCTGCAGGCACCCGCCATTCTCAAGGCAAAGGGTGTGGAACCTCTCGGCTTTACCGGCGAACCGGTGACGGAGCCGGTGGTTCTTGGCTGGATGCCGGCGCTGTCGATCTATTTCAAGGATCCGGACGGGCACTCGATCGAGTTCATCAGCGTTCTCGACGACATCCCCGACCGGAGCTTCGGCGTGCGGCCGTTTTCCGCGTGGCAGGCGCGGGCGTAATCGGTCACCGGTCAAGGCCGCCACTGGCGAAGGCAATTGCGCGGCCCGCCGATTTTCTGTATTTCCGGTCCATGACCGACAGCCTGACACACACTAGCCCGTTCCTCGTGGCCGCACTTTACCATTTCGTTTCCGTGCCGCGCTTTGCCAGCCTGCAAGCGTCGCTGCAGACGCTTTGCGAGGAGAACGGCGTCAAGGGAACGCTGCTTCTGGCGCATGAGGGCATCAATGGCACGATCGCGGGCCCGGATGCCGGTATTCACGCCGCGCTCGCCTTCCTGCGCGCCCAGCCGGAATTTTCGGGCCTGGAGCACAAGGAAAGCCGCGCCTCGAAAATGCCCTTCCTGCGCATGAAGGTGAAGCTGAAGAAGGAAATCGTCACCATGGGCGTCGAGGATATCGACCCCAACAAGGTGGTCGGCACCTATGTGGCGGCCAAGGACTGGAACGCGCTGATCTCCGATCCCGATACCATCGTCATCGACACCCGCAACGATTACGAGACGGCAATCGGCACCTTTCGCGGCGCGCTCGACCCGAAGACCAAGACCTTCCGTGAATTTCCCGATTGGGTGCGCAACAATCCCGGCCTGCACAACAAGCCGAAGGTCGCCATGTACTGCACCGGCGGCATACGCTGCGAGAAGGCCACCGCCTTCATGAAAGCTGAGGGCTTCGACGAGGTCTATCACCTGAAGGGCGGCATCCTGAAATATCTGGAGGAAGTGCCGCAGGAGGAAAGCCTCTGGGATGGCGCCTGCTTCGTCTTCGACGAGCGCGTCTCCGTCGAGCACGGGCTGAAGCAAGGCGAACACAGGCTGTGCCACGCCTGCCGCAACCCGATCACCGCCGAGGAAATCACCTCGCCGTTCTACGAGGAAGGCGTTTCCTGCAGCCACTGCTATCACTCGCGCACGGAGGAAGACCGGCTGCGTTACCGTCAGCGGCAGCACCAGATCGCCCTCGCCAAAAAGCGTGGCCAACGGCATATCGGCAGCTGAGCCGGACTTCTGATTGGATCAGCCTTGCTGTCTGAAGATCAGGCTACCGGTCAGACAGCGCCGATACGGCGCCGAGTTTCCGGCCCGGCTGCACGCCGCTCGTTCAGCATCTCGGTGATAAGGTCTGATGTCACAGGCTTTCCGAACCAATAGCCCTGCAGGCAGTCGCAGCCGAAAAGGCGCATGGCTATCGCCTGCTCCTCGGTTTCGATGCCTTCGGCCGTCACCGGAATGTCGAGCGAGCGGGCGAGCGCTACCGTCGCCTGCAGCATCTCGCGCTGGCGTTTGTCTTCGTTGACACCCATGACCAGCGAGCGGTCGATCTTGATGCGGTCGAAGCCGAACTGCCTGAGATAACCGATCGAGGAGAAGCCGGAACCAAAATCGTCGAGCGCCACCTTTACCCCCAGCCCCTTCAGCCGTTCGATCGACTGGCGGGTGCGCTGCGGATTCTGGATCATGTAGCCTTCGGTGATCTCGAGCGTGATGCGACCGGCCTCGATCTCCGTCTGCTTCAGCACGTAGCGCACATAGTCGGTAAAGGCGGGATTGCGAAACTGGCCGGGCGAGACGTTGACCGAGACGTTGAGCTCGGGCCATTGCTTGGCTGTCTCACAGGCTTTGCGCAGCACGAACAGGCCGAGCGATTCGATGAGGCCGCTGGTCTCGGCGATCGGGATGAACAGCTCGGGCGACACAGGGCCATGGCCCGGACGGTTCCAGCGCACCAGCGCCTCGACGCCGGTCATCGCATGCGTCGCAGCATCGATCAGCGGCTGGTAGGCAAGCGTCAGGTCACCGCTTTCGATGGCGATCCGCAGATCGAGTTCCAGCGCATTGCGCTGCTCTCGATCGGCGTCCATCGACGGATCGTAGAGCGTCATGCGCGCGCGGCCGGCCTCCTTCGCCTTGTACATGGCAAGGTCGGAACGGCGCACCAGCTCCTCACGCCCGATCGCACCGAAAGGCGACATGGCGATACCAATGCTTGCCCCGACGACGACGACACGGCGACCGATCTCCAATGGCTCGACTAGAAAATCGAGAATCTGTTCGGCAAGCTGCAGGGCGGCGGCATTCTCGCTGTCGGAGAGAAAGGCGATCGCAAATTCATCGCCGCCAATACGGGCGAGAACCGCACCTTGCGGAATGAGTACATCGAGCCCGGCCGCGACCGCGCGGATCAACTGGTCGCCGGTGCCATGGCCATAGCTGTCATTGACTTCCTTGAAGCCATCGAGGTCGAGATAGAGGAGCAGCACGTTGCGCTTGGTCTGGCGTGCCTCGACGACAAAACGATCGACGGCGAGCCCGAGACCGTCGCGATTGGAAAGGCCGCTCAGCCTGTCGCGCAGCGCCTCTTCGCGGGCGCTGCCTTCCTCTGCCTTCAGGCGGCGGCCGGCAAGCCAGCCGATAACCAGCAGCACTGCGAAAAACAATCCGACGAGACCGAGCGCCTGAATGACCATCGGCCGCACCTGTGCATAGGCGATATCGCCGGGTGAACGCGAGGCCCAGACGAGCTTGCCGAGCGTTGCCCCCGTCGGATCGACGATCGGTACGAGATAGTCGGCCGCAAAGCTCGGCGGCGCCAGCCGCAGCCCACCGATGACATAGGTCTGGCCGAGAGCGGCCACCCTGTCGTCATCGAGATGGCGGGCGAAAACGAGATAGCGATGCTGGCCGGCGGGCACGTCAAGCGCACCGGACTTTTTCCGAACCAATGCTACGCCGACGGCGGCCATGCCCCGTTTGGTGGTGACGAAACCGATCGCCTGAGGACGATCGGCAGGACCGGCCGCCTTCACCGTATCGAGCAGGGTCCAGAGCGACGGCGCGAAGAAATCCGGGAGCGGCTCCTCCATCGGCTTGCCGTCGCGATAGGCCATGATCGCCTTCTTCTCACCATCGATGACGATCGCCATGTCGAACAGCGAGCTGTTGACCGACATCTCGCCGTAATTGCTCACCGTCCAGGCCATGCCGTCAGGCGCGTAGACGTTGACGGCGGCGTCGTCCCAGGCAGCGTAATCGTCGAGCGTCGCGCCGAGCTGATCCTCGAAGGTCTTCAGCGCGCCGACAGTCGTTTCGCGCGAGCGCTCGTCATCGAGGAGATTGGCATTTTCGGCCACGCGTTCGAGCGCCGTCAGCACCATGATGGTGACGACGGCGACGATGACCGCGAAGGAGAAAAGCACGCCGGTGACGGTGATGTGACGGCTTATTCCCGATCCTTTGCTCTGCGACTTTCCGGCTGTCTGCATTACGACTCCCTGACCGTCGGACTTTGCCAGCCAAGGGTTCAAAAACGTTTAAGCAACCGGCTGTTGCAGGTTTCTGACGAGCTATTTTTGTGCCGCCGCCTGAGGACGCGCCCCCTAACCCGGCTTATGATTGCCCTTCGGGAATTTTGTCGCAAGTTCGCGATACCATTTGCCGCTCTTTTTTACCGTGCGTAGCTGGGTTTCATAATCGACATGGACCAGACCGAAGCGCATGCGGTAGCCTTCCGCCCATTCGAAATTGTCCATCAGGCTCCAGGCGAAATAGCCGCGTAGGGGATAGCCGTCCTTGATGAGGCCGGCAACGATTTCGAGGTGATCGCCGACATAGTCGAGGCGCATCGTGTCATCGACCTCGCCGTCGATGACATCGGTGTTGTCGCAGGCGCCGTTCTCGGTGATGTAGCATTCCGGCAGTTCGTAGCGACGGTAGAGGTCCTCGACCGAGAGCTTCAGGCCCGGTGCATAGATTTCCCAGCCGATATCGGTCTTGACGTCGCTTGCCGGCGGCGCTTCCACCGTCCAGGGGAAATCGCCTTTGCGTTCGGCATCATCAGTGACCCGCTCGGGCTTGTAATAGTTCAGGCCCCACCAGTCGAGTTTCTGGCTGATAAGCTTCAGGTCGCCATCTTCGATGACAGGCATACGGTCGCCGAGCGCCTCGACGAATTCCTTTGGATATTCGCCCTTGAAGACGGGGTCGAAGAAGGCGCCGTTGTGGAACTGATGCGCACGCTCGCCGGCGGCAAGATCGGCCGGGTTGTCGGAGCCGGGAATGACCGAAGCGGCATTGAGCACAAGCCCGACGGGCACGTTGGGGGCCTCCGAGCGGATCGCCTCAACGCCGAGACCATGGGCAAGGTTCATGTAATGCATGGCGTGAAGGGCGGCCTGCATGTTGCGCTCGCCCGGAGCATGGATGCCGTAGAGGTGGCTGAGCCAGACGATGCACCAGGGTTCGTTGAAGGTCGCGACCCGGTCGAGGCGATCGCCAAGGCGGTTCATCACCGTCTTGGCATAACGCTGAAACGCATAGGCGGTCGAGCGCGCGGTCCAGCCGCCCTCGCCGGCGAGCAACAAAGGCAGATCCCAGTGGTAGAGCGTCGCGAAGGTCTTGATGCCGCGCGCCTTGCAGCCGTCGACCAGCCGGTCGTAGAAATCGAGACCGGCCTCGTTCACTGGACCCGTGCCGTCCGGGATAATGCGCGGCCAGGCAATCGAGAACCGGTAGGCTTCGACACCCATCTCCTTGATGAGATCGAGGTCCTGTTCCAGGCGATTGTAGTGATCGCAGGCAACGTCGCCGTTATCGCGATTATGGACGCGGCCGGGCATATTGCAGAAAGCATCCCAGATGGATGGCTTGCGGCCATCGGCCTTGCTGGCGCCTTCGATCTGAAAGGCGGCGGTGGCAACGCCGAAGGTGAAGTCGCCGGGAAAGCGCTCTGCCAGTTGTTTCGGATCGATCATCTGTAAATCCTATCTCTAGGTTGAGGCTGTTTGCCGGGATTTAGCCAAGCCTGAAGGCAAAGTACAGGTCGGCGGCGAGAAAAACTGCAACGTTGCAGGAAGCGCCTCCTTCTCCGCCCTCTCGCACTCATAACGGCAATGTCAGCAGTCGTGACTTGCTGTTGGGACCACGATCTTTACACGGGAAATAGCATCACAAATATGAAAGGAATCCAATGCTGTCTTCGATCCATCTGCTGCAGCCCCATCTGCTCAGCTTGCTGCGCATTGTCTCGTCGCTTGTGCTTTTCAGCTATGGAACGCAGAAGATTTTGCATTTTCCGATTGCGGCAAGCGTGCCGCCCGTTGGCTCGCTTTCCTGGGTTGCCGGGCTTATCGAACTCACCCTCGGCTTCCTGGTCCTGGTGGGATTCCAGACCCGTATCGCAGCCTTCGTGCTCTCCGGCCTGATGGCCGTCGCCTACTTCATCGGGCATGCATCGAAGGGCATCTACCCCGCCCAGAACGGCGGCGTCGCGGCGATCCTGTTCTGCTTCGTGTTTCTTTATCTGGTGGCGGCAGGTGCCGGACCGCTGAGCGTCGACAACCTACTGAAGCGCGGCCGCACTGCTGCTGCCTGATCAAAATAAAACAAAACACCGAGGCGACTTGA
Source organism: Rhizobium beringeri (assembly GCF_004306515.1). Lineage (NCBI taxonomy): Bacteria > Pseudomonadati > Pseudomonadota > Alphaproteobacteria > Hyphomicrobiales > Rhizobiaceae > Rhizobium > Rhizobium beringeri. The sequence continues at coordinate 3,742,786 of NZ_SILG01000001.1, forward strand.
GATCGCCTCGGTGTTTTTCATTGGCCACGTGGATCATTAAATTCAGACCTTGACCCAGGCGCCGTTCCTCTTCGAAGACGCGACGCAGGCTTCGACGAAAGCCACACCCTTCACGCCGTCATCGACTGTGGGGTAGACCACCGCCTTGTCGACGGCCTTGCGCTTCTTGCGGGCGTTGATCGCATGCGCGGCTTCGGTATAGATCGTCGCAAAGGCTTCGAGATAACCTTCCGGATGCCCTGACGGCACGCGCGTGACACGGCCGGCAGCCGCGCCTGAACCGGCGCCGCCCCGGGTGATCAGCCGCTTCGGCTCGCCGAAAGGCGTGTACCACAAGTAGTTCGGGTCCTTCTGGGTCCATTCCAGCCCGCCCTTGGTGCCGTAGACACGCACCATCAGGCCGTTTTCATGGCCGGGGGCCACCTGGCTGCACCAGAGCATGCCCTTGGCCGGCTTCTCCGAGCCCTTTGCCTTGAAGCGCAGCATGACATGCGCATTGTCGTCCAGCCGGCGGCCCGGAACAAAGCTGTCGAGGTCGGCGGCGAGGCTGTCGAGCTCAAGACCTGATATGAAGGCGGCGAGATTATAGGCATGCGTGCCGATATCGCCGGTCGAGCCGCCGACGCCGGACTGCGCCGGATCGGTGCGCCAGGCGGCCTGTTTCTGGCCGGTTTGCTCGACCGCTTCCGTCAGCCAGTCCTGCGGATATTCGGCCTGGACGACGCGGATGTCGCCGAGTTCGCCATTCGCGATCATCTCCCGCGCCTGGCGGACCATCGGATAGCCGGTGTAATTATGCGTCAGCACGAAGAGTGCGCCGCTCTCGTCGGCGATCTTCTTCAGCTTCTTCGCATCGGCAAGGTTGGATGTCAGCGGCTTGTCGCAGATGACATGAATGCCGCGCTTCAGGAATTCCTTGGCTGCATCGTAGTGAACATGGTTCGGCGTGACGATCGCCACCGCCTCGATGCCGTTCTTCAGCTTCGCCTCGCGGATCGCCATCTCGCGATAGCTGGAATAAGTCCGCGACGAATCGAGACCGAGGTCGCGTCCGGATGCGATCGCCTTTTCGGGCGAAGCCGACAGCGCGCCGGCGATGAGATCGTACTGATCGTCGATACGTGCCGCGATACGGTGCACCGCGCCGATAAACGCGCCCGCCCCGCCGCCCACCATGCCGAGCCGGATGCGCGGCTCGCGTGTCTGTTCGGATGATGCTTCGATTGCCATTCTGTCCTCCTGAAATTTTCTTCCCTTCTCCCCTCGGGGAGAAGGTGGCCCGGAGGGCCGGATGAGGGGGCCAATGGCGACAGATATTGCCTTTCGCTTGTCGCTCAAGGCCTTCGTCGCTAACGCTCCTCATCCCCTCATCTGCCCTGACGGGCATCTTCTCCCCGCTGGGGAGAAGGGAAATGAAAGCCTAAAGCCCCAGCATCCGCCGGTTCGCCGCCTGGTCCGTGCCGCTGCCGGCGAAATCGTCGAAGGCTTTCTCGGTGACGCGGATGATATGCGCGGCGACGAATTCGGCGCCTTCGCGGGCGCCGTCTTCCGGATGCTTCAGCGCGCATTCCCATTCGACCACGGCCCAGCCGTCGAAATTATTCGCCGTCATCTTCGAGAACACCGCGCCGAAATCGACCTGACCGTCGCCGAGCGAACGGAACCGGCCGGCGCGTTCGACCCAGCCCTGATACCCACCGTAGACGCCCTGGCGCCCGGTCGGATTGAACTCCGCATCCTTGACGTGGAACATCTTGATGCGGTCCTTGTAGATGTCGATATTGTCGAGATAATCGAGGCACTGCAGGACATAGTGCGAGGGATCGTAGAGCATGTTGGCGCGCGGATGGTTCTTCACGCGCTCCAGGAACATCTCAAAGGTGATGCCGTCATGCAGGTCCTCGCCCGGGTGGATCTCGTAGCAGACGTCGATACCGTTCTCGTCCGCATGGTTGAGGATCGGCGTCCAGCGGCGGGCAAGCTCGTCGAAGGCAGTCTCGACCAGACCGGCAGGACGCTGCGGCCAGGGATAGATGAAGGGCCAGGCAAGCGCGCCGGAGAAGGTCGCATGCGCCTTGAGCCCGAGGTTCTTGGATGCCGTCAGCGCCATCTTGACCTGCTCGACCGCCCATTCCTGACGCGCTTTCGGATTGCCGCGCACCTCCGGTGCAGCGAACCCGTCGAAGGCTTCGTCATAGGCCGGATGCACCGCGACGAGCTGGCCTTGCAGGTGAGTGGAGAGTTCGGTGATCTCGATGCCGTTTTCGCGCGCCTTGCCGGCGAATTCGTCGCAATAGGCCTTGGACGTGGCAGCCTTTTTGAGATCAATGAGCTGGCTGGCCCAAGTCGGCACCTGGACGCCCTTGTAACCGATGTCGGCCGCCCATTTGGTGATCGCGTCCCACGAGTTGAATGGAGCAGTATCGCCCGCGAACTGGCCAAGGAAAAGGCCGGGGCCCTTGATCGTTTTCATGTCAGATTCCTCCCTGAATATCGACCGTAAACGTTTCTGAAGTGTTGTAGCACGCTATTTGGCGGGAGCAAGGCACCTCCTCGCCCTTGGCTCGTGATTTGGCGCGAGGCCAGATGCGATATGGCTGGGAGCTAAACACGATGGGCTTTGGCGGGCAAGAGGTACGTGCAGCATTTTCGGCCAGCCACTGTATGGAAGCATAAAAAATGCGCCCATCCTTTCGAATGGGCGCATGTCTCAAGTCGATGGATCAGAACGGCGAATCCGGGAAATAGAAGTCCTTGGCATTCTCCTTGGTGACGAGCGTCGCATCGAGAATGTAGCTGCCATGAACCGGGACCTGATCGTAAAGTGCCGCCGCCGTCAGCTCCATCGCCGTGCCAACCATTGCCGGCGGATAGAGAACGTCGACCGGGATCAGCTTGTCGCCGTCCATGACCTTCTTGACCATGTCCTTGGAGCCGGCGCCGGCGACGACATACTTGATGTCGGTTCGCTTGGCCTGCTCGATCGCCTGCAGAACGCCGACGGCCATGTCGTCATCCTGGCACCATACGACGTCGATCTTCTGGTACTTGGTCAGGTAGTCCTGCATGACCTTGAAGGCATCGTCGCGGTTCCAGTTGCCGTACTGGCGGTCGAGAACCTTGACGTTCGAGCCGGCAATGCCCTTGTCGAAGCCGTCCTGGCGCTGCTGGTCGATCGGGATCGGCAGACCGCGGATGATGACCACTTCGGCGTCCGGCGTCGTGTCCTTGATGTACTTGCCGGCGACTTCGCCGAGAGCCGGGTTGTTGCCGGCGACATAGAGGTCGCGCACGGAATTGTCATTGTTGCTCGGCGCACGGTCGACGAGGGCGACGAACTTGCCCTTGCCCTTGACTTCCTTGATGGCGTTGACGAGCGGATCCGGGTCCGACGGCAGGATGACGAGGGCGTCGATGCCCTGCGTATCGAGATCCTGCACGGCGTTGGCCTGGCTTGCGGCGTCCGGCGAAGTCTTGACGATGACGTTGAGACCGGGATGTTCGGCCATCAGCAGCTTGGCGACGCGTTCGGCATGGAACACCACGCCCGACGTCCAGCCGTGGTCGGCGGCCGGAATGGACACGCCGATCGTGAATTTCTTGTCCTGGGCGTGAGCGGCGCCGGCGAACGTCACCGCCGCAACCGCCAGGCCCAACATCAATTTACGCATGCTATTTCCTCCCAATAACTTCAGGGACTTTTCCATATCGGGACCGGACGCCCTGTAAGCCCGGTCAATTCATGATTTGCGCACCAGCGAGCGCTGGACGAACATGGCGATGATGATGATCGCACCCTGGATGGCGCCGATCAGATATTCGCTGATGAAATTTGAAAGCAGCATGATATTGCCGACCAGTTCGAGAATGAAGGCGCCGCAGATCGTGCCCCAGACCCTGCCCGCGCCACCCTTGAGCGCCGTGCCGCCGACGACGACGGCCGTGATCGCCTGCAACTCCCACAGGATGCCCGTCGTCGCCGACGTCGAGCCGAGACGGGGAACATAGAGCAGCACGGCGATGGCGACGCACAGTCCCTGGATGACGAAGGCGATCGTCCGCACGCGATTGACCGCGATACCTGAATAGCGGGCGACATCGCTGTTTGATCCGACAGCGACGACATGGCGCCCGTAGCGGGTGCGATAGAGGATGAAGGCCGCAACCGCTGTCACTGCCAGGATCACCACTATCGGCACCGGAATGCCGGCGACATTACCGAAATAAGCAGGGCGATAGAGCGTCTGGATATCGGCGGAGCGAAGCGTGATCGCGCCGCCTTGCGACAGCCATGTCGTCAGGCCGCGATAGATGCCCATCGTGCCGAGCGTCGCGATGAAGGGCTCGATCCTGCCCACCGTCGTGATCAGGCCGTTTGCCAGACCGCAGAGCGCGCCGGCGACGATCGTGAAGACGGCGGCGACCGTCAGCATCAAAGCCGGGTTTTCGATGGCGCCCGAATTCATCAGCAGGATCATCAGGCTGGCGACGAAGGCGACCATGGAGCCGACAGACAGATCGAGATCCCCTGCTGATATCACGAAGGTCGCACCGACCGCGATGATGGCGATGAAAGCGCTGCGCGTCGCGACATTGGCAAGGTTGGTGATGCCGATGAAATTGGGATTGACCAGAGCTCCGACGATCAGCAACAGCGCCAGAGCGACGAAGGGCGCGACCGCACGCAGGTCGACATCCCGCCAGGATCGGCGCCGGATTTCCCTGGTCTCCTCGTTGACACTCATTTCCAAAATCAACCTCCCGCCCCATATTTTCTGGGCATCTTATGTGTCGTCCTGATTGGCAAAGCCCTGCTTCAGCCTTCAGGCGGCCACCTTTTTCTTGAGCCCGGCGGCGTAACGCATGATCTCCTGCTCGGAAATCTCGTCTCCTTCGAGCACGCCGACGATACGCCCTTCGCGCATCACCGCCACTCTCGTGCAGAGACCGATGACCTCCGGCATCTCCGAGGACACGACGATGATCGAGCGGCCGTCCCGGGCGAGCGCCGAGATGAAATGATAGATCTGCTGCTTGGTGCCGACATCGATGCCGCGCGTCGGCTCGTCGATGATGATAATGTCAGGATCGGTCTCCATGACCTTGGCCAGCAGCAGCTTCTGCTGGTTCCCCCCCGACATCCGGCCGGCGACGATATTGCCGTCGCGAACCCTGATATCGAAACGGCGCTTGGCCTTTGCCATCGCCGCCGCCTCGCTGCCCGGGCTGAGATAGCCGTGACGCGCGTGCCTTCCGAGCGATTGCAGTGTCAGATTGGTCACCATGCCGGAGCGCAGCAGCAGGCCTTTCGACTTGCGATCCTTGGTCATGTAGGCGAGCCCGCAACGATTGGCGGCATGCACGTCGCCGGACGGAACCGTTTCGCCCTTGATGACCACCTCGCCCTCGAGGCGGGTCCGCAACCCGGCGATCGCTTCCATCAGTTCGGTGCGGCCGGAGCCGATCATGCCGGAAAAACCGATGATCTCGCCCTTGCGCACCTCGAAGCTCGCATCCGTCACATAGCCCGTCGACACCGAGGCGACGCTGAGGACGATCTCCTCGTCGACATCAGGCTCGACCTTGGCGGGATAAAGGCTGGAGAGTTCGCGGCCGACCATCAGCTGCGCAATCGATTCCCCGTCCAGAATGGACGTCGCCGAAGTCTTGATCCACTGGCCGTCGCGCAGCACCGTGACGCGGTCGGTCAGTTCCATCACCTCGTCGAGCTTGTGGGACACGAAGACGAAGCTAGTACCCTGGTCGCGAAGCTTGCGAACCTGCTTGAACAGCATATTGGTCTCTTCCCGCGACAGCACCGCGGTCGGCTCGTCCATGAACACCACCCGCGCATCGCGGCTGATCGCCTTGGCGATCTCGACCATCTGCTTGTCGGCGATGGAAAGCGTGCTGATCAGCGCATTCTCGTCCACATGCGAACCGAGCACGTCGAGAACCTTGCGTGTCTCCGACCGCATATATTTGCGGTCGAGCATGCCGAAGCGGGTGACTTCACGCCCGAGAAAGAGGCTCTCCGTCACGGTCAGATGTTCGGCGAGGTTGAATTCCTGGTGAATGATGACGATGCCGAGCGCCTCGGCGGCGCCATTGGGCGGCAGGACGACGGGCTTGCCGTCGAGCAGGATTTCGCCGGAACTCGGCTGTTCAAAACCGGACAATACCTTGACAAGCGTGGATTTGCCGGCGCCATTTTCACCCATGAGCGCATGGATTTCGCCGGCACGGAGATCGAAGTTCACGCTGAAAAGGACCTGCACTCCACTGAAGGATTTGCATATGCGCCTGGCGGACAGCACCACGGGTGCGGTGTCGGCGATCTCCACGGTCATCTGATCCTCCCCAAAGCGGCTCTCCGGCCGCTCCGAAGCCTTATGTAAACCTTTACATACATCATGTAAAGGTTTACATCGTTGATTTACACAGATCAGTTGAAGCGTGCCTTTGACCTCTCGACAAGTCTGTGTAGTGTCGCGGCGAAGACAGCCCAAGGCAGAGCTCAGTGTCGAATTCCACGCCCGCAACCATCGAAGACGTCGCCCGGATCGCCGAGGTCTCTATCGCGACGGTTTCCCGGGCAATCCACATGCCGGAGAAGGTCGCCAACTCCACGCGTCTCAAGGTCAACCAGGCGATCGCCATCACCGGCTATACGACCAATGCCATGGCGCGCAGCCTGAGGCTCGGCCGCTCCAACATGATCCTCGTCGTGGCGCCCGATATCGGCGATCCCAATTTCTCCAACATTCTCGTCGGGCTGGAGAACGAGGCGCGCGCGCACGGCTACGGCATCCTGATCGGCCACACGCAGAACGATGCCCAGCGCGGCCTGGAATATCTGAAATTCTTCAATTCCAACCAGGCGGCCGGATTGATCCTCTTCACCGGTATCCTGCCCTTTGGGCATCAGACGATGACCGCGCGGCTGCCGCCGAGCGTCGGCGTTTTCGAGCCCGTCTTCAACGGCGGCATTCCCTATGTCGGCGTCGACGATACCGAGGGCGCGCGGAAAGCGGTGGACCTGCTGCTGGCCGAAGGGCATCGCAAGATCGCTTTCATCGGCGATTCGCGCACCCGGCTTGCCTATACCAGGCGCCGCATGGGTTACGATGCCGGTCTCGATGCCGCCGGCATCCCGCCCGACACCAGGATCGTGCTCGAAGGTGACGGCACGATCGAAAGCGGGCGGCATGCGGTCGAACAGCTTTTCATGCGTGACACGCTTCCTACCGCCTTCATGTGCGTCAACGACCAGACGGCGATCGGCGTCATGGTCGGGCTCGGCGCGCGAGGTTACGATATTCCGCGGGATTTCTCGGTGACCGGTTTCGACGACGTGCCGCAGGCCGTCTTCATATCGCCACCGCTGACCACGATCCGCCAGCCGAGAACGGCAATCGGCAAGCAGGCGATGGCGCTGCTGCTGGAACTCCTGTCCGATGGCCGGCCAACCGAAACGGAAATCCTGCTGCGGCCGGATCTGGTGGTTCGAAACTCAGTCTCAGCGCCATCGCGCAACTGGTCGAAACGTTGAGCCGAATATAGGCTGAGGGCTTTCCGCCAACGAGCGGCCGAAGAGGCTTGCGCCGGCGGTCGATGACCGCCGGCGCGCTTCATCAAACGTAACGGTTGACGACGTTCTCCAGCAGTTCCTGCTTGCCGGATCTCGGCTGCGGGTTCACGTCGTGGCTCTCGACATAGTGGGTGATCTCGTCCAGCGAATACTCGCCGCGGAAGAGCTTCTGCGCCTCGGCGGATTCCCACCCGGCATAACGATCGGCGAGCGGCTGCGACAGAGCCTTGTCCTCGATCATCTTGGCAGCGGCCTTCAGGCCGCGGGCGCAGCAATCCATGCCGCCGATATGGCCGATCAGCAGGTCCGCCGGGTCGAGAGACTGACGGCGCAGCTTCGAGTCGAAGTTGGTGCCGCCGGTCTTGAAGCCGCCGCCTGCCAGAACATGGTAGTAGGCGAGCGCCATCTCGGGAACATTGTTCGGGAACTGGTCGGTGTCCCAGCCGGACTGGTAGTCGTTGCGGTTCATGTCGATCGAGCCGAAGATGCCGAGCGCATTGGCAAGCGCCAACTCGTGCTCGAAAGAGTGGCCGGCAAGGATCGCGTGGCCCTGCTCGATATTGAGCTTCACCTCGTTTTCAAGGCCGTGCTTCTTGAGGAAGCCATAGACGGTCGCGACGTCGTAATCATACTGGTGCTTGGTCGGCTCCTGCGGCTTCGGCTCGATCAGGATCGTGCCCTTGTAGCCGATCTTGTGCTTGTATTCGACGACGAGGTTGAGGAAACGGCCGAGCTGGTCGAGCTCGCGCTTGATATCGGTATTGAGCAGCGTCTCGTAACCTTCGCGGCCGCCCCAGAGCACGTAGTTTTCTCCGCCGAGCTTCTGCGTGGCATCGATGCAGGTCTTTACCGTCGCGGCCGCGAAAGCGAAGACATCGGGATCCGGATTGGTCGCAGCACCCGACATATAGCGGCGGTGGGAGAAGAGGTTCGCCGTGCCCCAGAGCAGCTTGGTGCCGGTTGCGGCCTGCTTCTCGGCGAAATAATCGATGATCTCGTTGAGGTTTTTGGTGTTCTCGGCGAAACTCTTGCCTTCGGGACGCACGTCGGCGTCATGGAAGCAGTAGTAGGGCGAGCCGAGCAGCGAGAAGAATTCGAAGGCAACGTCGGCCTTGAGTTTGGCGGCCTTCATCGTGTCCTCGAACCAGGGACGCAGGAAGGTCTGGCCACCGAAGGGGTCGCCGCCCGGCCAGGTGAAGGTATGCCAATAGGCCACCGCAAAGCGCAGATGGTCTTCCATGCGCTTGCCCATGACGATCTCGTCCGGTTGGTAGTAGCGGAAGGCCAGCGGATTGGTGCTGTCGGGGCCTTCGTATTTTACTTTCTGGATATCGCCGAAAAATCCGGTGCTCATGTTGATTCTCCTTGGGTTTGTATTTCAGTCTTATCGTTCGCTGCATCCAGCCCCCTCATCCGACCCTTCGGGCCACCTTCTCCCGGAGGGGGAGAAGGGGAATGAGGCATCGCTGCGAGTCTCTTCTCCCCTCGGGGAGAAGGTGCCGGCAGGCGGATGAGGGGGCCGCTGGCTCCAGTTCTCAATGCGCCAGCGACTTGATCGCCGGGTAGAGCGCACGGTAGCGCTTGTAGGCATCCTCGTAAGCGCCGCTCAGTGCCGACACCGGCTCGATCGTGCCCGCCGTCACCGGCGGCGTGCAGACGGCAATGGGATCTGCCCCCGTTGCTGCAATCAGGCCGAGGCGGGCTGCCCCGAAGGCCGCACCGAAATCCCCGTCGGCCGGCAGGTCGACCGGAACGCCGAGCGCGGTCGCGATCGACGCCAGCCAGTAACGCGAGCGCGAACCGCCGCCGATCGCCGTGACCCGGGATATGCCGGTGCCGGCCGAGCGCAGCGCTTCGAGATTGTCGCGAATTGCGAAGGCGACACCTTCGAGCACCGCCTGGGTGAGAACGACACGGCTGCTTTCGTGTTCGAGGCCGATGAAGGCGCCGCGGATGACGGCATTATTGTGCGGCGTGCGCTCGCCGGAGAGATAGGGCAGGAAAGTGACACCGGTGGGCGCCTTCAGCGTCTCGCCGACTTCGCCGGTGAGATCGGCCGCCGATTTGCCGGTCACACCGGAATGCCAGTTCAGCGCATCGGTGGCCGACAGGATGACACCCATCTGATGCCAGGTGTTCGGCAACGCGTGGCAGAAGGCATGCACGGCGCTTTCCGGCTTCGGCAAATAGGAAGCGTTGGCAGCAAAAAGCACGCCTGATGTACCGAGCGAGACGAAGGCAGCACCATCGCTGACCGTGCCCATGCCGCAGGCCGACGCCGCATTGTCGCCGGCACCACCGGCAACGACGACATCGCCTGATATACCCCATTGCGCCGCCAGTTCGGACCGCAGCTTGCCGGCCTGCTCGGTGCCTTCGACAAGCGCCGGCATCTGCTCCTCGGAAAGCTTGGTGGCGGCGAGCAGTTCGGAGGACCAGGCGCGTTTGCCGGTGTCGAGCCAGGAAGTGCCGGCCGAATCCGACATTTCCGAGATATATTCGCCGGTCAGCCAAAGACGCAGGTAGTCCTTCGGCAAGAGCACCTTGGCGATCTTGGCGAAGACATCGGGCTCATGTTTTGCGACCCAGGCGAGCTTCGGCGCCGTGAAGCCGGGAAAAACGATGTTGCCGGTGAGCGCGCGAAAGCGCGGATCGGCATCGAGTGCCGCAGCCTCGACGTAGCTGCGCGTGTCGTTCCAGAGGATGCAGGGGCGCAGGACCTTGTCGGTGGCATCGACAAGCGTTGCGCCGTGCATCTGGCCGGAAAGGCCGATGCCCAGGACCGCGGCAAGCTCCTTCGGATGTTTTGCCTTGAGGCCGGCGACGGCCTCCTCCGTGGCGCGCACCCAGTGGGCCGGCTCTTGCTCCGACCAGCCAGAATGCGGACGCGAGACGTCGAGCGAACCATTGGCCGAGCCGACGATCTTCTGATCACCGTCGATCAGCATCGCCTTGACGCCGGAGGTTCCGAGATCGAGACCCAGATACATGTGGTATTTCTCCCTTTGCCGTTACGGCAGATTGTCTTTCAGGAATATGTCGAGGCGGATGCGCTCCTGCGCTTCGATGACGGCAAGCCCGTCCGCCTTGGCTTTCAGCACGCGGATCGCGCTGCGCACCTCATGGCCGGCATCCTGGTTGAGGATCGCGTCGATCGTATTGTCCATGAGTGCTGCGCGCGTATGGGCGGTCAGCTCGTGGGCAATCACGGTCAGTACACGATCGACGGCCTTCTCCTTCAAAGCCCGGATCAGGCCGCGATTGCCGGCGCCGAGGCTGTAGACGCCGATAATGCCGGCATTCCCGAGCGCGTCGGCAACGAGCCTATGGGCGACCTCCGGGTCGTCGCGGCCTTCGAGAACCGGCAGGATCGCAAGATCGGGAAATTCCTCGGCCATGACAGCGGTGAACCCCTCCAGCCGCTCGCGATGGTCGCGCACCAGCATCGAACCGGCGAGCACGGCGATTTCGCCCTTTCGCGGCCCAAGGAATCGTCCGAGCAGGCGGGCGGCTGTGCGGCCGGCTGCGATATTGTCGACGCCGGCATAGTGATGGCGCAGCGACCCCGTGAGATCGGAAACCAGGGTGACGATGGGAAAACGCTCGCGCACCAGCCTGTCGACGGCGGCGCGCACGTCAGGCGCATCGGTCGCAACCAGCGCGATGCCGCATGGCTTTTCGCGGGAAAGCTGTTCGAGCACGGAGACGAGGGCGGCCGGATCGAAGGCCGGCACCTCGATGGTGCGGATATCGGTGCGCTCGGCCGACGATCGGAGGACTGCCTGGCGGATCTCGGCATTGAGCCCGTGCATGAAGGAGTTGTCGCTGGCCGGAAGGATGAAGACCAGCGGATAGGTGCGCCCCTTGGCAAGATTGGCGGCGGCGACGTCTCTGACATAGCCGAGCTCGCGGATCGCGGTCTCGACCTTTTCCCGCGTGACATGGCGCACACCGGGCCGCTGGTTGAGAACCCGGTCGACAGTCGCGAGACTGACACCGGCCGCGGCGGCGATATCGTGAACGGTTGGCCTCATCATTCCTCCTGACGAGACCATTAGCGCCAATTTTGATGTACGTAAATCAAAAAATCCAACAGGCCGGTTTCCACGTCGTTTTTCCGATCCGGCCGGCCATCATCCGACGGATGGCGTAGCGCATAATCCCGAAAATCGGAATCCATTTTCGGGGTTATGCGCAGATTAACGAGTTTGAAAAGACGCGCGGCGCTCTAGAGGCCGGAAAGCGGCAAACAAAAAGGCCCTCCGAAGAGGGCCTTTTCAAGGGGCGGCAGGCCGGAGGTCAGTGGCCGCCACCGCCTCCCCCGCCTTGCGGCGCGGGTTTCTTGATCATGGCGACACCGAGGATCATCGCGAGGAAAAGCGCGGTCAGGATCAGGAACACGTCGCTGAAGGAAAGGATGATCGCCTGCTTGGTGGCAAGCCCAACCATCTGCTTGATCGCGACCGAGGCGCCATCCATGCCATAGGTGTTGAAATTGGCGGCCATGTTGTTCATCTGGTCGATCGCCGCCGGATTGCCCCAATCCATATTCTCCCGCAGCCGCTCGTAGTGCACGTCCTGCCGGTTGGTGAGCACGGTGTTGATGACGGCAAGGCCGACGGCGCCGCCGAGATTTCTGGTCAGATTAAACAGGCCGGACGCGCCGCGAATGCGCGAGGGCGGCATCGTGCCGAGCGCGATGTTGTTGATCGGCACCATGCACATCATCAGCCCGAAACCGCGCAGGATCTGCGGGATGAACAGCTCGTAGAAATCCCAATCCGCCGTCAGATGCATCATGATGAAGGTGCCGGCAGCGAAACTGACGAAGCCGATCACCATCATCAGGCGCAGGTCGATCTTGGTCGACAGCCGGCCGGCGATCGGCGCGGTGAAGAACATCGCAAGCCCGGAGACAAACATCGTCTCGCCGATCATCAGCGAGTCATAGCCACGGATGCGCCCGAGATAGACCGGATAGATATAGGTGAGGCCATAGAGGCCGATGCCCATGACGAAAGAAAACACCGAGCCGAAGGAGAAATTCCGGTTCGAAAAGGCCTTGAGATCGACGACGGGGAAATCCACCGTGAAGGCGCGATAGAAGAAGACGATGGCTGCAACGCCGGAGGCAACCGCTGCGATGGAGATGGAGCTGTCGTTGAACCAGTCGTTCGAATTGCCCTCTTCGAGCACATATTCCAGTGCGCCGAGGAACACGCCCATCGAGATCAGCCCCCACCAGTCGAACTTCTTGAAGAGCGACAGTTCCGGCTTGTCGAAATCGATGAAGTTCCAGGTGACGATCGTGACGATGATGCCGGGAACGATATTGACGAGGAACAGCCAGTGCCAGGAGAAGGCGTGGCTGAGATAACCGCCGACCGTCGGACCGATGGTCGGCGCCAGCGTCGCGATCAGGCCGATGATCGGCGAGACGATGCTGCGCTTCGAGGGCGGGAAGATGGTGAAGGCGGCCGCAAAGACCGACGGGATCATGCCGCCGCCGATGAAGCCCTGGATGACGCGGTAGACGATCATCTGGTCGATATTCGTCGCGGTGGCGGCAAGCGCGCTCGCCATGGTGAAGCCGGCGGCCGAGATCGCGAAGAGATAACGCGTCGAGATGATGCGCGCCAACGTGCCGGAAAGCGGGATCATGATCACTTCGGCGATCAGATAGGACGTCTGCACCCAGCCGATCTCGTCGCTGCCGGCCGATAGGCCGGCCTGGATTTCGGCAAGCGAGGCCGAGACGATCTGGATGTCGAGGATCGACATGAACATGCCGAGCACCATCGCGAAGAAGGCGATGAGCTTCTTCGGATCCATGCGCTCGTCGGCATGGGCAGGCGCTGCCGGAAACGTCCCCGCTGTTGCTGTCGCGCTGCCGGCCATCAGACCACCTCCGCCTTTCCCAGAGCAATTCCGTTTTTCTTCGAATCACGGAATTGCTCTATCTCTTTGTTTTCACGCAATTCCGGACGCAAAACCGCTGCACACTTTTGCTGGAATTGCTCTGAAGGCTTACTTGCTCGGCGCCGTACGGGTGTCGACGTCGACGACGACGCTGAGGCCCGCGCGCAGACGCCCGCTGTCGAGCGCATCCTGCGGCAGCGCGATGCGCACTGGCACCCGCTGGATCACCTTGGTGAAATTGCCAGTGGCGTTTTCCGGCGGCAGCATCGAAAAGACCGAGCCGGAAGCCGGTGAGATCGATTCGACGGTGCCGACGACCGGATGATCGCTATAGGCATCGACCTGGACGTTGACCTTCGAGCCCGGCACCAGATGCTGGATCTGCGTTTCCTTGAAATTGGCGTCGATATAGAGCTGGCGCACCGGAACGAGTGCCATCAGGCGCTGGCCGGGAGAGACGAGGTCGCCTTCCTGGACGGAGCGGTTGCCGACAATGCCGTCATAAGGCGCCTTGAGCACGGTGAAGGAAAGGTCGCGGACGGCCTTGTCGCGCGAGATTTCCAGCGAACGGACCGAGCCTTCTGCTTCCTTGCGCTGGGCCTGGAGGATGGTGATGTTGGCCTGTGCAGCGGTGATGTTGGCGTCGCCGCCGGCAAGATTGGCCTTGGCCTGGTCGAGGGCGATATTGGCGTTGTCGAGATCGGCGGCGGTGCCGACCGACTTCGCCTGGAGGTCGCTCTGGCGCTTCTGAGTGATCTCGGCACCGCGAACGGCCGCTTCGAGTGCCACCTTCTGCGCCTGCGCCTGCACGAGGCTCGCATTCGCGCCTTCGATCTGCGCGTCGATACGCTGCAGCGAAAGCTGTTCGGTGACGATCTGGGCCTGGGCCAAGTCGAGGGCGTTCTGATAGTCGCCGTTATCAAGCGTGGCAAGCACGTCGCCCGCTTTGACTTCCTGGTTGGCGACAACGTTCACCTTCGCGACGTAGCCCGTGACCTTCGGCGAAATCGTTGCGATATCGCCTTCGATATAGGCGTCGTCGGTCGACACCATGAAGCGGCCGTTCGTCCACCATTCGTAACCATACCAGCCGCCGCCTGCGAGAAGGGCGAGCACGACGATCGGCAGCACCGGGCTGCGGCGCTTCTTTGCAGCCGCAGGTGCGGCGGCGACCGAAGCCGGCGCCGACTGCGCGGGAGCAGAGGGAACTTCGCGGGCTTCCGCCGTCGGAGCTTCTGCAACGGCCGCAACCTCGGCCTTTACCTCTTCGGTCTCGGCGTTTTCGCTGACGATACGCGCGACGTTGCTCTTCTGGTTGCTCGACATAGCCACTTTACCGATCTTGGAGTAAATAATCGAACTGAACGGTTCGGTTCAGTTGACTTAAACCTGTTTTATCGTCATATCAAGATGTATAGAACCAATCGGTTCGATTTCTTTTAAAGAAAATCCGAAACCGTCAACACGGTTAAGAGGACATGACGCTAAAACCCGACCACGCCGCCGTATTCAGCCCTCCCGCTGCCGGAGGCCGATTTGCCGCAGGCGAAGATCCGGCCAAGCGCCAGCAGATCCTCGCCGGCGCCAAGCGCGTCTTTATGAAGATGGGTTTCGACGCCGCCAGCATGAACGACGTGACACGCGAGGCCGGAGTCTCCAAGGGAACGCTCTACGTCTATTTCACCAACAAGGAAGAACTGTTTTCGGCGATGATCGAGACCGAGCGCGCCGCCTTCGTGGCGGCCGTGCGCACAGCACTTGCCGAACATGACGATCCCGAAGCCGGCCTGTACGAATTCGGGATAAGCTTCGTCACCCATATGACCGATGAAAAGGTCATCAATGCGATGCGCACCGTTCTTGGCGTTCGCGACCGCATGCCGGTGCTCTGTCAACGCTTCTTCAAGGGTCCGGAAAACCTGCGCACCATCATGCGCGACTTCCTAGAACGTCACATCGCCGAAGGCAGGTTTGAGATCGACGACATCGATCTCGCCGCCGGCCAGTTTCTCGATCTCGCCAGCGGTAGTTTCTTCAAGCTCCGCCTGTTCGGAAGCATGGAAGAACCGCCGTCTCGCGACGAAATCGAGCGCGTCATCCGCGGCGCGATCCGGGTCTTCATGGCCGCCTACGGCGCGCGCCAGCACGAGACCGCCTGACCGCACCCTTGACCGTCGCGCTCCATCGGCCAAAATCCCGCAATAGCGATCAAATCCGGCTGCCGGCCTTCCTCTAAGGAAGAAGCTGCAACCAGGAGAATGAGGATGAGCGCCGTCGGACGGGCGATCTGGTTCATCGAGAGCCATTTCGAAAGCGATATATCGCTGGAAGAGATATCGGAAGCAGCCGGATTGTCGCGCTACCATCTGTCGCGCGTCTTCGGGCTCGTCACCGGCCACTCGATCAGCAGCTATATAAGAGGGCGGCGCCTCAGCCGTGCCGTGCCCACACTGGTCGGCAGCTCATCCACCATTCTCGAGGTTGCGCTTTGCGCGGGCTACGGCTCGCACGAGGCCTTCACCCGTGCCTTCCGCGACCAGTTCGGCATGACGCCGGATGCGGTGCGCAGACAGGGGCACGCCCGTAACCTTGTCTTGCTGGAGCCAATCAGAATGGACCCCGCCCACCTCAACGACCTCGAACCGCCCCGCTTCGAAACCCTTCAGCCGATGCTGTTTGCCGGCTTGCAGGAGATTTACCCCTATGGCGGCAACGCCGCCATTCCCTCTCTCTGGCAGAAATTCAATGCCCATTTTGGTCATATCTCCGGTCAGAGAGGCAATGTCGCCTATGGCATTTGCACGCATATCGACGGCGAAGCGGAGAAATTCCGCTATATGGCCGCGGTCGAGATCTCCGATGCCGGCGATCTGCCGGGAGATTTTGCAACGCTCAAGCTTCCAGGTCAGCGCTACGTCGTCTTTGCCCATCGCGGCCACGTCTCCGGCATTCCGGCGACGATGAACCGGATTTTTGGCGCATGGTGGCCAACCTCGGGCCTGGAGCACGGCGAGACACCCGACATGTTCGAACGCTACGACGAGCGCTTCGACCCCTATACCGGCATGGGCGTCACCGAAATCTGGTTGCCGATCAGAGCATGATGCCGAAAAGTGCGAGCGGTTTTCGGACGACATCATGCTCTAACTCTTTAATTTAGAACAGGATTCAAATTTAAGGCCGACCCGGCCTTAAATCCTGTTCTAGGGAATAAAAGTCACATCGGTTTCGTATACCCCCTTGCAGCGCTTGCCTGGCAGGCCGGCAACATTACATTGCGAGCGTCATTCACGCATGTGACGCGAAAGGGATATACGCTGATGCAGGAAATCATGACGCTCATTCAGGATCCGGCCGCCTGGGTGGCGCTCATCACGCTGGTGGTGATGGAAGTCGTTCTCGGGATCGACAACCTGATCTTCATTTCCATTCTCACCAACAAACTGCCGCCCGAGCACCGGGAGAAGGCCCGCAAGATCGGTATCGGTCTTGCGCTCGTCATGCGTCTCGTCCTGCTCGGCACCATCGCCTGGATCGTGCAACTGACCGAACCGCTGTTTGAAGCCTTCGGCCACGGCTTCTCCTGGAAGGATCTGATCCTGATTGCCGGTGGTCTGTTCCTCGTCTGGAAGGCCACCAAGGAAATCCACCACACCGTCGACCCGGAAGACCATCAGGAGGATTTTATCGCCAAGTCGACCACGACAGGTTTTGCATCAGCCATCGGCCAGATCCTGCTGCTCGACCTCGTCTTCTCCGTCGACAGCATCATCACCGCCGTCGGCATGACGCCGCATCTGCCGATCATGGTGGTCGCAGTCGTCGCCGCCGTCACCGTCATGCTTGTTGCCGCGACCCCGCTTGCCAACTTCATCGAGAGGAACCCGACGATCGTCATGCTGGCGCTCGCTTTCCTGCTGATGATCGGCACGACGCTGATCGCCGAAGGCATGGGCTTCCATGTGCCGAAGGGCTACGTCTACGCCGCCATGGCCTTCTCGGCGCTGGTCGAGGTGCTGAACATGTTCGCGCGCAATGCCCGCAAACGCAAACGCGACGCCGCCCATTGAGGCTTGGGCAGGAGGGTGCGGCGGAACCGCCGCGCCCTCACGCGCTGCCATCAGGCCTTTGCAGGCGTGGTTTTTCTTGACGCGCCCGGTTGAATATGGCCTAAGGCCAGCCGAACGGACGATCGGCGGATAGTGCGGGCGCATGCCCTTTTCCGGCCGGTTTGCCGATGAAGATATCTGCATCCTTCGGCCGAACGTCGCTTTCCCATGAAAGCCGTCCGGCATTCATTGACGGGCACACACAATGACAGTTTCCGGGACAGCCGCCGGCGTCCGCGTCCGCATCGCTCCCTCGCCGACCGGCGAGCCGCATGTCGGCACGGCTTACATCGCTCTCTTCAATTACCTTTTCGCCAAGAAGCATGGCGGCGAGTTCATCCTGCGCATCGAGGATACCGATGCGACGCGCTCGACCCCGGAATTCGAAACGAAGGTGTTGGACGCACTGAAATGGTGCGGGCTGGAATGGAAGGAAGGCCCTGATATCGGCGGCCCCTACGGCCCCTATCGCCAGTCCGACCGCAAGGAAATGTACCAGCCTTACGGGCAGGAACTGCTGGACAAGAGCCATGCCTTCCGCTGTTTCTGCACGCCCGCGCGGCTGGAGCAGATGCGCGAAACCCAGCGCGCCGCCGGCAAGCCGCCGAAGTACGATGGTCTCTGCCTCAACCTCACGGCCGAGGAAGTCACCTCGCGCATGGCCGCCGGCGAGACGACCGTCATCCGCATGAAGATCCCGGCCGAAGGCTCCTGCGACTTCACGGACGGCGTCTACGGCAATGTCTCCATTCCGTGGGATTCGGTCGACATGCAGGTCCTCATCAAGGCCGACGGCATGCCGACCTATCATATGGCCAACGTCATCGACGACCATCTGATGAAGATCACTCACGTCGCACGCGGCGAAGAATGGCTGGCGTCCGTGCCGAAGCACATCCTTCTCTATCGCTATTTCGACTGGGACCAGCCGGTCTTCATGCACCTGTCGCTGATGCGCAATGCCGACAAGTCGAAGCTGTCGAAGCGCAAGAATCCGACCTCGATCTCCTATTATTCCGCGCTTGGCTACATTCCCGAAGCGTTGATGAACTTCCTCGGTCTGTTCTTCGTCCAGATCGCCGAGGGCGAAGAACTCCTGACGATGGACGAGCTCTCCGAGAAGTTTGATCCTGACAATCTCTCCAAGGCAGGTGCGATCTTTGACATTCAGAAGCTCGATTGGCTGAACGGCCGCTGGATCCGCGAGAAGTTGTCCGAAGAGGAGTTCCAAGCGCGTGTGCTGACCTGGGCGATGGAAAACGACCGCCTGCAGGAAGGCCTGCGCCTGTCGCAGACGCGCATTTCCAAGCTCGGCGAGCTGCCCGATCTCGCCGGGTTCCTGCTGAAGTCCGATCTCGGCCTGCAGCCTTCCGACTTCGCCAAGATCAAGTCACCGCCGGAGGAGATCCTCGAGATCCTCAACACCGTTCAGCCGGATCTCGAAAAGATCCTGGAATGGAACGTCGAGACGATCGAGGCGGAGCTGCGCGCGATCGCCGACCGCATGGGCAAGAAGCTGAAGGTCGTGGTCTCGCCGCTCTTCGTCGCCGTGTCCGGCTCGTCGCGCTCGCTGCCGCTCTTCGATTCCATGGCGATCCTCGGCCGGTCCGTCGTGCGTCAGCGCCTGAAGCTCGCCTCGCAGGCGGTCGCCGCCCTCGTCGGCTCGAAGTAAGAACAGTCAGAGGATTTCGACAATGGCTGACAACAAGACCGAAAACACCCTTTCCTCCGACGCGACGGAAGTGCGCGCCCAGAAGCTGAAGCTGCTGCGCGAGCAGATCGGCGAGGTCTATCCGGCGCATTTCCACCGCACGATGACCAATGCCGAGCTCATCGCGAAATATGAGAACCTGGAACCTGACGTCGAGACGCAGGATGTCGTCACAGTCGCCGGTCGTGTCTACTCGTCGCGCAACTCCGGCATGTTCATGGACATCCACGATGCCGGCGGCAAGATCCAGATTTTCAGTCACAAGGACACGACCCCGGAAGAAGCCCGTGCGCTTCTGCCGATGATCGACATCGGCGACATCATCGGCGTCACCGGTATCGTCCGCCGCACCAAGCGTGGCGAGCTGACGATCAACGCGCAGACGATCACCATGCTGACGAAGTCGCTGCTGCCGATGCCGGAGAAGTGGCACGGTCTCTCCGACATCGAGCTGCGTTATCGCAAGCGCCATCTCGACATCATGACCAACGAGGATTCGAAGCTCCGCTTCCAGCAGCGCTCGAAGATCCTCTCCGGCATCCGCCGCTTCATGGAAAATGACGGCTTCATGGAAGTCGAGACGCCAATGCTTCATTCGGTCTATGGCGGCGCCACCGCCGAGCCGTTCAAGACGCATCACAACACGCTGAAACTCGACATGTACCTGCGCATCGCGCCGGAACTGTTCCTCAAGCGCACGCTGGTCTCGGGGCTGACCGACAAGGTCTTCGAGATCAACCGGAACTTCCGCAACGAAGGCGTTTCCACCCGGCACAATCCCGAATTCACCATGATGGAGTGTTACTGGGCCTATGCCGATTACGAGGACATCATGGACCTCGTCGAGCGGCTGTTCGAGAGCTTGGCGCTCAACATTCACGGCGCGACGGAATTCCCCTTCGGCGACAAGACCATGTCCTTCAAGGGTCCGTTCAAGCGCGTTCCGATGCCCGATGCCGTCAAGGAAGCGACCGGCATCGACTTCCTCGCCATCAAGACCGATGAAGAGGCGCGCGCTGCCGCCAAGGTTGCCGGCTTTGCGGTCGAGAAGGATTGGACCTGGGGCGAATGCCTTGCCTTCATCTTCGAGGAAAAGGTCGAATCCACCCTGATCCAGCCGTCGCATGTCACGCATTTCCCGAAGGACATTTCGCCCTTCGCCAAGGAAGTGCCGGGTGAACCGCGCCTCGTCGAGCGCTTCGAGACCTATTGCAACGCCTGGGAACTCGGCAACGCCTTCTCGGAGCTGAACGATCCCGAAGAGCAGCGCCGCCGCATGGTCGAGCAGCTCGAACTGGCGCATGCCCGCGGCGAAAAGGAAAAGCAGCTGGACGAGGAGTTCCTTGACGCGATCGACCAAGGCATGCCGCCGGCAGGTGGCCTCGGCATCGGCGTCGACCGTCTCATCATGCTTCTGACCAATGCGCCGTCGATCCGCGACGTCATCCTCTTCCCGGCGCGCCGCAACAAAGCCGACTGAGAACCACATTCTTTAAATGAAAAAACGGGGCACCCGAAAGGACGCTCCGTTTTGTTTTAGGCAGACTGGTGAAAAACCGAGCCGATGGACCAAGACACAGTGGTTTGGTCGATCACGGAATGACGTTATTTCGTTGGCTTGTGTTATGACCGAGTTCGTCGTCACGCTTAGATCATGTAGCCGCCGGCGACCTCGATTGTCTGCGCATTGATCCATGCGCCGTCGTCGGACGCGAGCATGGCGATGACGCGGCCGACATCCTCGGCTTCGCCGATACGGCCGAGAGCCGTCTGTGAGGCGAGCAACGCGGCGAACTCCGGGTTCTTGTCCAGCGCGGCGTCGGCAAGATTGGTGCGGATAGGACCGGGCGAGATAGCATTGGCGCGGATCCCGCGATCGCCGAACTCCTTCGCCTGATAGCGGGTCAACGTCTCAAGTCCGGACTTGAGGGCTGCATAGGGCGCAACACCTGCTGTTGCGACGCGAACGGAAGCGCTCGTTACATTGAGGATCACGCCGCCATCGACCATCAGCGGCAGCAAGGTCTGCGTCAGGAAGAACGGCCCTTTCAGGTGGACATTCATCAGAGCGTCGAACTGGTCCGTCGTCACCGTCTCCATGAGATTGAACATGCCGAAACCGGCATTGTTGACGAGGCAGTCAAACGTATTCCGGCCCCAATAAGTGGAAAGCAGCCGTTTCACCTGCCCCGCGAAATCCGGAAAGCTGTCGGCATCACCGACATCGAGGGCAAGCGCAACGGCTTGACCACCTTCCGCCTTGATCTCGGCGATGGCTTCATCCGCACCTGGCTTGTGGCTGTTGTAGGTGAGGATGACACCCATGCCGCGCCTTGCGCATTCCTGCGCTGCCGATTGACCAATGCCACGGCTGCCGCCGGTAATGATTGCGATTTTCATCTCTGTCTCCTTTGCTTCGATGGCCGAAAGCTATGGGAAACAGCCCGCCTGCACTCCGCCGGAAACTGCCTCGTTCTTGCCTATTCCTGCTTCTACCTTGCGTCCTATCATTTGCTGGTTCAGAATTTCGCCATGCAAACAATGCTCGAAGAGATGCGCCGCTTGACGGCCCACGCTGAAAACCGCCCGACGGAAACCGGCATACCCGGCATACTGATGGTCAAGGGGGAGATCCCCGAACACAAGCTCGGCGCCGTTTATGAGCCAATGGTCAACCTGATTCTTGATGGCAGCAAGACGCTGACGATCGCCGGACAGGACTATTATTACGATCCGGCGAGCTACTTCGTGATATCGATCGATGTGCCGGCGACGGGCACAGTGCAGCAGGCAGGTCCCGACCGGCCCTATATCGGCGTCAGCCTATCGCTCGATCCAGCAAGGATCGCAGCGCTTCTCCTGGATCTTCCGCCGCAATCCTATCAGGAGGGACAAAGCGGCGGCTATTCCGTCTGTCGAATGACGCCACAACTTCTGGATGCCTGGCTGAGGATGCTCCAACTCATGGAGCGCTCGCAGGATATTCCTGCCCTTGCCCCGGCCTACGAACGCGAAATCCTCTATCGCGTGCTGCAGGGGCCGCAGGGCTGGATGCTGCGGGATATCGCAGCACCTGACAGTGCCCTGTCGCGGATACGGCTCGCCATCCGCTGGGTTCGCGAGCACTATGCCGAAGCAGTTGAGGTCGAAAAACTCGCCGCCCTCACCGCCATGAGCGTCTCGGCCTTTCATCGCCATTTCAAGGCTGTGACGGCGATGAGCCCGATCCAGTTCCAGAAGAGTATCCGCCTGTTGCAGGCCCGCCAGCTTCTGATTTCCCAATCCGGAAACGCCTCCTCGGTCGCCTATTCCGTGGGCTACGAAAGCGCTTCGCAATTCACCAGGGAATATGCGCGTTTCTTCGGCCGGCCGCCGGCGCGCGACGCCTCGCTGATAAGGGAAAATATCAGGCCTGCCGCCTGATGCTTTTTGGGTTTAGTGCCCGCTCTTGGCTGGCGGCTCCTCTTCGGGAGCGGCTTTTGCTGGAGTGGCCGCATCCTTGGCGGCTTGCTCCACAGCAGACCGCTCCTTAGCCTCCGGCGCTACGCCGTGCCCGCCGGCTGCCTTGCCCTCACCCTTTGTGGAAGCAACCGCGACCGGGTCGACGCAATCCTCGGGATCCTTGAAAGCGGCGCTGATCATGGCGATCTCGTCGAACGGCATCTCTATTCGCTCGCCGAAGAACAGCCCGTTTTCGCTGGCCTTGCCGTCGTAGTAGCGCGCTGTGTAGGACTTGTCGTCGAGGCCGGGAACGGTCTTGTCGGGATGCGGGATATAGACGACATCGGCGCCGATCGCCCGGCCGCGAATGTCGGCGCGCAACGTCGGTCCGTTCTCATCGAGCACCACCACCTGGACCAGATCCGGCTTCTGCGCGGCATAAACAGCCTGAGCGACACGAAGCGCGGTCTTGACGCGCGTCATCCCGTCGGTCGGTTCGGTCTTGATGTATTTGCGCACCCAGACGTGATCCTGCTTCTTGATCGTCACCAGGTTGACATCGCTGCATTCGAGCCCGTAGCCACCACCAGCTGCACCGATCAGCCTGTCCTTGCCGACATAGACCGCCGCGCCGCCGGAAACGCCCGCCAGAAGAGCGACTCCACCGATGATGATTGCCAATTTCCGGGAAGGCCGGAAGATGCGCAGTAAGGCCTTCACGCCAACTGCTCCGCCATCTGAAACTCCAACGCAGGACAAGTGTTGAGAACGCTAAAGAAATGACGTTTCCGAAAGTTTAAGTGGGCGTGTGAAGCCTGCGCCATTTTGAGAAAACACCAAAAAAGGTCCACTTTTTTGGGCCGCTTGCCACGGCCTATTCCGCCATGCTCTAAACGCCCATGGCCTTCACGCTTCGCCAGGTTCAATATTTCGTCGCCGTCGCCGAACAGGGTTCGGTGACGCGAGCGGCACAGAACCTTTCGATCTCGCAATCCTCGGTGACGGAAGCACTAAAGGAGCTCGAAACCGACCTCGGCGTCGAACTCTTCGAGCGCCATCCGCGCGGCCTGACGATCACCCATAACGGCCACCAGTTCCTGCGTCACGCGACGAAGATCCTGGCCTCCGTCTCCGATGCACGGACCAGCTTTTCCGGCCAGCAAAGCGCCCTCTCCGGCACGCTGAACATCGGCGTCACCTCGCTTGTCGCCGGCTACGTCCTCTCCGACCTGCTGGCGCGATATCGGCGCGCCTGTCCGGGCATCGAGGTCAGTGCCATCGAGGACAATGGTGGTTACCTCGAACATCTCCTGGTCGGCGGCGAGCTTGATGTCGCCGTCATGGTGATTTCCAACCTGCGCGACCGGATGGCGCTGCAGGCGGAGATCCTGGAAACCTCGCCCTATCGACTATGGCTGCCGATGGGCCATCCGCTGGTTTCGGCCGACATCATCTCGGTCGCCGACATCGCCCGCGAACCGCTGATCATGCTGACGGTCGACGAAATCGAGGAGAACACCGGCAAGCTGCTCTCAGCCCTCGGCGCCCGCCCGCATGTCGCCTTCCGCACCCGCTCGGTGGAGGCGGTGCGCAGCCTGGTTGCAACAGGAGCCGGCGTGGCCCTGCTTCCCGATCTCGTCTACCGACCATGGTCGCTGGAAGGCGACCGCATCGAGAGCCGCGACGTCTCCGGTTCGCTGCCGGTCGTGCAGGTCGGCATGGTCTGGCGCAAGGGCTCCAGCCTGCCGCAGGCGGCGCGCGACTTCGTCGGTATCGCCGAAACCTTAAGATCCGGCCGCATCCGCTGATATCGGAATTTCCGATACCGTCTTTCTGATAAATGAATTTGCGAAAGCGGCTTTTTCGCGTCACCTTTTCATCCGGGAACAAACCGCCACAGAAGTGGCAAACCGGGAGACGGATGATGACGAATCTGTTGAAATCCTGCACGGCAGCGCTCGCCTGCCTGAGCTTCGCGACGCAGGTGATCGCCGCCGAACCGCTGAAGGCGCTCGGCAAGGGCGAAGGTGCGGTCAGCATTGTCGCCTGGGCCGGCTATATCGAACGCGGCGAAACCGACAAGAACTACGACTGGGTCACGGATTTCGAAAAGGAGACCGGCTGCAAGGTTTCCGTCAAGACCGCCGCCACTTCGGATGAAATGGTATCGCTGATGAACGAAGGGGGCTTCGATCTCGTCACGGCATCGGGCGACGCCTCGCTCCGTCTCATCGCCGGCAAGCGTGTCCAGCCGATCAACACCGATCTGATCCCGAGCTTCAAGACCGTCGACGAGCGTCTGCAGAACGGTCCGTGGTATACGGTCGGCGGCGTGCATTACGGCGTCCCCTATCTCTGGGGGCCGAATGTGCTGATGTACAATACCGATGCCTTCAAGGACAAGGCGCCGACCAGCTGGAACGTCGTCTTCGAGGAGCAGACACTGCCCGACGGCAAGTCCAACAAGGGCCGCGTCCAGGCCTATGACGGCGCGATCTACATCGCCGATGCCGCCATGTACCTGATGGCCCACAAGCCGGATCTCGGCATCAAGGATCCCTACGAGCTGAACGAGGACCAGTACAAGGCCGCCCTCGACCTCTTGCGCGGCCAGCGCAAGCTCGTCTCCCGCTACTGGCACGATGCGATGATCCAGATCGACGATTTCAAGAACGAAGGTGTCGTCGCCTCTGGCTCCTGGCCCTTCCAGGTGAACCTGCTGCAAGCCGACAAGCAGAAGATCGCCTCCACCTTCCCGGATGAAGGCGTCACCGGCTGGGCAGACACCACCATGCTGCATGCCGACAGCGAACATCCGAACTGCGCCTATATGTGGATGGAACATTCGCTGAAGGCCAAGGTCCAGGGCGACGCCGCCGCCTGGTTCGGCGCCGTGCCCTCCGTTCCCGCGGCCTGTAAGGGCAATGAACTGATGGGTGACAGCGGCTGCGCCACCAACGGCTTCGATCACTTCGACAAGATCAAGTTCTGGAAAACCCCGGTCGCCAAATGCACGACGCAGGGCGAGTGCGTGCCCTATCATCGCTGGGTGTCGGATTATATCGGCGTGATCGGCGGACGATAACTTGCGTTCTCACTGAGGGGACTGTTGTAGCGTAGGACCCCTTCCCAACCCCTCCCCACAAGGGGGAGGGGCTTCAGCGGCGCCGCCTCGTCCCTGCTGTATGCAGCAGTAAGGTTGTATCCGGAGGGTGCCGCAGGTTAAGTCCCTCCCCCTTTCTGGGGAGGGGTTGGGGAGGAGTTTTTGCGTCTGCAAGAATCTCACCCGTTCAGTGCATCCCAAGAACCGGAGCCCCCATGACGTCAGCCGTCCGTTTCCAGCAGGTATCGCGCCATTTTGGCCAGGTTCGCGCCGTCGACGGCGTCGATCTCGAGATCGCGCCCGGCGAATTCTTTGCCATGCTCGGGCCATCCGGCTCCGGCAAGACGACGTGCCTGAGATTGATCGCCGGCTTCGAGCAACCAACCGCGGGCCATATCCAGATCTTCGGCGAAACGGCCGACGGCATTCCGCCCTATCGCCGTAACGTCAACACCGTGTTTCAGGACTACGCACTCTTTCCGCATCTCAATATCCTCGACAATGTTGCCTATGGGCTGATGGTCAAAGGCATCGGCAAGGCGGAGCGGATGAAGGCGGCAGGCGATGCCCTCGAACTCGTCAAGCTGCCGGGCTACGGCGCCCGCCGCCCCGGTCAGCTGTCCGGTGGCCAGCGGCAGCGCGTGGCGCTCGCCCGCGCGCTCGTCAACAAGCCGAAGGTGCTGCTGCTCGACGAGCCGCTCGGCGCGCTCGACCTGAAGCTGCGCGAGCAGATGCAGGAAGAATTGAAGAGCCTGCAGCGCGCGCTCGGCATCACCTTCGTCTTCGTCACCCACGATCAGGGCGAGGCCCTGTCCATGGCCGACCGCGTCGCCGTCTTCAACGACGGCAACATCGTCCAGGAGGGGACGCCGCAGGATATCTACCGCCGCCCGAAGAACCGCTTCGTCGCCGATTTCGTCGGCTCGTCGAACGTCATCGCACCTGATCTGATGGCCTCGCTCGGCGGCGAAAAGCGCTGGGCAAGCCTCCGCCCAGAGGCGATCCGGCTTGCGAGCGACGGCGTCGAGGCCCAGGTCGACAATGCAAGCTTCCTCGGAGCAGCCACGCGCCTCACCGTTGGCCTCAAGGGTGCGCGGCTGCATGTGATGCTGCCGGCGGGAGTTGATGTACCGATTATCGGCGCTGGCATCCACCTCGCCTGGCAGCCCGCCGATATCCACTACATGGATGACGCGGCATGACGGTGCTCACCATATCAAGCGGCGCGACATCGATCCTGCCCAGACGCGGCGGGTTCTTCGGCCGGCTGTCGGATGCTTTCTGGCGGCACCCGAAGCTGCTGCTCTTCCTGATGCTGACGCCGCCGCTGCTCTGGCTCGGCATCATCTATATCGGCTCGCTGATCGCCCTGCTTCTGCAGAGCTTTTTCTCGATCGACGATTTCTCCGGACTGGTGAATTACGAATTCACCCTTTCGACCTATGCGCAGCTTCTGAACCCGACGAATTTCGACATCATCATCCGCACTTTCGTCATGGCAGCGCTGGTGACCATCGCTTCCGCCTTGATCGCCTTCCCGATCGCCTACTACACAGCGCGTTATGCGCAAGGCAAATGGAAGGCGCTTTTCTATCTCGGCATCATGCTGCCGCTCTGGTCGAGTTATCTCGTCAAGATCTACGCCTGGAAGCTGATCCTCGCCAAGGAAGGCATTCTCACCTGGATCTTCGAGAAGCTCTATCTGTCCTGGCTGCTCGACGGCATTCTGAACCTGCCCGTCATCGGCGGCAATTCGCTGTCGGTCAGCTACCTCGGCACCTTCATCGTCTTCGTCTATATCTGGCTGCCCTATATGATCCTGCCGACACAGGCGGCCCTCGAGCGGGTGCCCGGCAACCTGATCGAGGCCTCGTCGGATCTCGGCGCCACGCCGCGCCAGACCTTCCGCACCGTGCTCCTGCCGCTGGCCTTGCCCGGCATCGTCGCCGGCTCGATCTTCACCTTCTCGCTGACATTGGGCGATTACATCATCCCGCAAATCATCGGCTCGTCGAGGCTCTTCATCGGCCAGGCGGTCTATACCCAGCAGGGAACGGCCGGCAATGTGCCGCTGGCGGCCGCCTTCTCCGTCGTGCCGATCGTCATCATGGCGCTCTATCTCTGGCTCGCCAAGAAACAGGGGGCCTTCGATGCGCTCTGACCAGAAGACATCGCCGCTTGCCCTGAAGATCGCCGCCGCCGGCGGGCTGCTCTTCCTGCATCTGCCGATCCTGTTGATCTTCGTCTATGCCTTCACGACGGAGGAGAAGAGCTATCAATGGCCGCCGCCCGGGCTGACGCTGCAGTGGTTTGCCGTCGCCTGGAACCGGCCTGATGTCTGGTCGGCGCTTGGCCTTTCCGTGCAGGTCGCCGTCATCGCCACGGCGATTGCGCTGGTGCTCGGCACGCTCTGCGCCGCAGCCGTCAGCCAGACGAAATTCTTCGGCCGCGAGGCGATCTCGCTGCTGGTCATCCTGCCGATCGCCCTTCCCGGCATCATCACCGGCATTGCCCTACGCTCCGCCTTCAGTCTGTTCGACATCCCGTTTTCGGTCTGGACCATCGTGCTCGGCCACGCCACCTTCTGCGTGGTTGTCGTCTACAACAATGCGGTCGCCCGCTTCCGCCGCACCTCCGGCTCGCTGATCGAGGCCTCGATGGATCTCGGCGCCGACGGCTTCCAGACCTTCCGTCATGTCATCCTGCCGAATATCGGCACCGCCCTTCTTGCCGGCGGCATGCTTGCCTTCGCCCTGTCTTTCGACGAGGTCATCGTCACCACCTTCACCGGCGGCCAGCAATCGACCTTGCCGATCTGGATGCTCGAAGAACTCATCCGCCCGCGCCAGCGCCCTGTCACCAATGTGGTCGCCATGGTCGTCGTGCTCGTCACCTTCCTGCCGATCCTGGCAGCCTATTACCTCACCCGCGATGGCGACCAGATCGCCGGCGCTGGCAAATAAAAGGGAGAACATCATGGATATCCAAATGCTGATCGGTTCCCGCTTCGAAAGAGGCACGGAGACGGAAGAGCACATCCTGAACCCGAAGACGGGCGAGACAGTGATCGACCTTCCGGAAGCCTCGCTCTCCCAGGTCGATGCTGCCGTCGATGCCGCCGAAAAAGCCTTCACAAGCTGGTCGCAGACGACGCCTGGCGAGCGTTCCGGCTACCTGCTGAAGATCGCCGACGCGATCGAGAAGGATGCCGTCGGCTTCGCCACGCTGGAGGCGCTGAACTGCGGCAAGCCGATCAATGCCGTGCTGAACGACGAAATCCCGGCGATCGTCGATTGTTATCGCTTCTTCGCCGGCGCCGTGCGCAACCTGCACGCACCGGCGGCCGGTGAATATCTGCCCGGCCACACCTCGATGATCCGCCGCGATCCGATCGGCATCGTCGGCTCGATCGCGCCGTGGAACTATCCGCTGATGATGATGGCCTGGAAGCTGGCACCGGCCATTGCCGGCGGCAATACCGTCGTCTTCAAGCCTTCGGAGCAGACGCCGCTGACGGCGCTGAAAATGGCCAAGCTGCTCTCCGAAATCCTTCCCGAAGGCGTCGTCAACGTCATCCTCGGCCGTGGCGAAAGTGTCGGCAACGCCCTGATCAATCATGCCAAGATCGGCATGGTCTCGATCACCGGCGATGTCGCAACCGGCAAGAAGGTGCTGCAGGCCGCTGCCAAGACGGTCAAGCGGACCCATCTGGAACTCGGCGGCAAGGCCCCGGTCATCGTCTTCGACGATGCCGATATCGATGCCGTCGTCGCAGGCATCCGCACCTTCGGCTATTACAATGCTGGCCAGGATTGCACGGCCGCCTGTCGCATCTATGCCGATGCCAAGGTCTACGACAATTTCGTCGCCGACCTCTCCTCAGCCGTATCGAGCATCCGCTTCAACCAGGCCGACGATACCGAAAACGAGATCGGCCCGCTGATCTCCAGGCGCCAGCGCGACCGCGTCGAGAGCTTCGTCGCCCGTGCTTCCGAGCACAAGCACATGGAGATCACCGCCGGCGGCAAGGTCTCCGGCGACAAGGGCTTCTTCTTCACGCCGACGGTCATTGCAGGCGCCCTGCAGGACGACGAGATCGTCCGCCGCGAGGTCTTCGGCCCGGTCGTCTCGGTCACCCGCTTCTCCGATGCCGATGATGCCGTTTCCTGGGCAAACGATAGCGATTACGGCCTTGCCTCCTCCGTCTGGACCAAGGATATCGGCCGCGGCATGAAGACCGCTGCCCGCCTGCAATATGGCTGCACCTGGATCAACACACATTTCATGCTGGTCAACGAGATGCCGCATGGCGGCCTCAAACAGTCGGGCTACGGCAAGGACATGTCGGTCTACGCACTGGAGGACTACACCGCCGTACGCCACGTGATGATCAATCACGGCTGACCGGCGAAAGATATCCCATGGATATGAAGCGCGCCTCGGGCCGACCGACTGCTCGACGGCGACATCCGCATCATCGACCGCGAACTCGCTTTCGGCAGCCAGGAGGAGACCGGCCTGTTGCCGCTGCATCTAGAGCCTTTCCGGGTTAGATTGAAGCATTCTGCCGGAGCAGGTTTTCGTCAGGGCAAAGGCGATTGGCGACGGGCATACCCCAAGGTACGTCCGAGCCGATCGCCTTTGATCCTGGCGCAAAGATGCCCGGCCCTTCGGGTTGGCTGAAACGGGCCGGCTGATCGACCGGCCGGCTTGGCCGTAGAGCATGGCTACGACGCGCGCCGGCCGGTCGACCATCCGACTCCGTTTCAGCCAACAGAATGCTGCAATCTAACCCGGAAAGGCTCTAGGCGGTTCTCGGCGGTGGCGCCTGCCGGAATATCTCAGGCCGTGTGGCCGTAAAGCGCCAGCAATTGTCCGCCGCCGCTCCAGATCATGTCGAGCGCGACATAGACGATGATCGCAAGGCCGATCCAGCCGATCCACCTGAAGCGATTGAGCAGCTTGCCGACGAAATTCGACGCGACGCCCATCAGCAGCGCCGAAAGGATGAGGCCGAAGATCAGCGCGTTGATGTTCTCTTTCGCGGCGCCGGCGACGGCGAGCACATTGTCCAGCGACATCGAAACGTCGGCGAAGATGATCTGGCCGATTGCATGCCGGAAGAGCTTCGGCTTGATGTGGGAGACGTCGCCGGCATGCGCCTGCTCCTCGTCCGCCGAGAGCAACTCGCGGCCCATCGTCCAGCAGATCCACAGCAGCATCAGGCCGCCGACAAGCGTGATGCCGGTGATGGCAAGAAGCCTGGCGGCGATGACGGCGAAGACGATGCGGATGACGGCGGCCGCGGCGATACCGACAGCGATCGCCTTGCCGCGCAGCTCGCTGACGAGACCGGCAGCGGCCATGCCGATGACGATGACATTGTCTCCCGACAGCAGGAGATTGATCATGATGACTTCGAAATAAGCGGAAATCGTATGCTGGTCCGGAAAAGCTGGCATGATGACAGAGCTTTCATCGACGGGGCAAATCGATAGTCCCTTGAAACAGATCCTACAGGCTTTGAAAAGACCCGCATTTCTCCGGAGAGATCGCCATTCCATTCCAACGATCTGGAACATTTTCCCGGTTGCTGCGTCTTTCCCAGGCAAACGCAAAGGATGATGTCATGCTGAAATGGGCTCTGATATTTTTCGTGATTTCGATCATCGCCGGCTTCTTCGGTTTCTCGGGCGTCTCCGCAGCTACCGCGACGATCGCCCGCGTTCTTTTCGGCATCGCGCTGGTGATCTTCCTGATCTTCCTTGTCCTTGCGCTGATGGCCGGCCAGGCAATCCTATGAGCGGTCGCGGAGCCGCTTGAAGACATCGAGGCCGCATCACTTCTGCATGCGGCCCTTCCTCTCTGTTGTCGAACGTCTCGGCCAGTTCGGCCGTACATGGAACATGGCTAGGTCTTTTGCTCCTATCGCCTATTTCAACTCGGCAAGCAGGGCATCGGCACCTTTGCGGACGCCCACCATGGAGGCGTCCATCGCCGTGAAGCTTGCGCCGATATTCATCGCATTGGGATATTGCTTGGTGACATAGGAAGACAGGAGACGATTGCTCGCTGCATCATAGATCTCCACGGCATAATTCACCGAACCGGTCATCGAACCTTCTCTGCCGCGAGCGGCCTGGACGGTGTTGTACAATCCGCCTGCGACGTCGATGCGCGTGACCGTTCCGAGTACCGCAGTCGTCGCCTTGGCGCCCGTCAACGTCAGATGCAATCTGAGAGTTGCCGGAGCGACTGCACTGACGACCGCAAAGCGCGTCTTCAATTTTTCGGTGAATTGAGTCTGCATGTAATTGGCCAGGAAGATCCTGTCCTTTTCCGGAAGCTTGCCAAACTGACTGTCAGGACCGTTATAGACGGTAACGGGATCGACGATGATCCGGTTGTACTGGCTCCAGTTGACTTTCGTCTGATAGCGATACGGCACGCGGCCGGTTTTATCCTCAGTGTTCGGCTGGAGCTGTGATGCCGAAGCAAGTCCGGAATAAACCGTGGGGTCAGGGGTCGTGCATGCGGCAACGCTCGAACAGGCGAGCATCACTGCAACGCCGATTTTCAGATTTTTTATCAATGACTTGGCTCCAGCTTTGGAAATGCCGAATGGCATGGGATCTGCTGGCACCGGTTTTATGGAATTCGAATGTTGCTGTGTTTGCTATCATATGCGGAAATGTTCGCGAGCCGTCTTTTGCTGCGAAGGCAGCGCGATGTGTGACGACGCCACGACCACGACGGGCAGTAAGTCAATGTTATGAAGGGATCGACGGCGAGCCTCCGGGCTGGATCCCCTGAGGGGCGGGAAGATCGATCACGACGACCAAGCCGGTTGGCTTCCTGTCCAACAACGTCAATTGTCCATTGTGCGCTTTGGTGACAATTCCTTTGGCGATCGGAAGGCCGAGTCCAAGCCCGGAGCCGCCTTTGGCACCGATCTGGCGGGATTTGTCCACTTTGAAGAACGGCTCCAGAACTTTCGCCTTGGCCTCATCGGTCAAACCAGGGCCGTTGTCGCCCACCGATATTTTGATCCCGCCATCGTCGCTCTCTTGCAGATCGATTTCGACTTGCTTTGCATAACGAGATGCATTGTCGACCAGATTGGTAATTGCCCGAGTAAGGGCCTGAGGTTTGCAGATAAACGCCAGCCGCCGCGGGCCGGTGAAGCTCACATCGATGCCCATGTCGGAGAAGTCTGTCGCAATCGTCTGCAGCAGGCTTGAGATATCGACCTTTCGATCAGCCTCCGCAGTTGATGCGTCCTTGAAATAGGCCAGGCACTCGTCGATCATGAAACTCAAGGTGGCGATATCGGCCAGCATCAGGCTGCGAAGCTCGGGCTCGCCGGAACGCTCGGCACGCATCCGCAATCTCGTCAGAGGTGTCCTGAGATCATGACCCACGCCACTCAGCATTCTTGTTCGATCCTCTGCCATGCTCTGGATTCGATCGCTCATGACGTTCAGCGATTCCGCCAGACTTCTAATCTCGGATGCGCCGTCCGGCTCGAAAGGCTTTTCCCAGCTGCCCTCCATGCTCGCTCGCTTTGCAGCGGCGGCAAAGTGCCTCAGAGGTTCGGTGATCAGCCAGCTGCTGAAATATGCGAGCAGCACCAATGGGATGACGATTTTCAAAAATCCGCTCGCCGCGGCTGGAACAAACCACACATAGCTGGGAAAAACCGGCAGTTGAAAGACAAGGGCGCGCATGTCATCAATTCCGACAGTCAGCACATCAGGGTGTGATTGACCGATGACGAAGCGATGAAATGCCGCGAAAATATTGTCGGCGAGCATTGTGTTGATACGCGCCACCAGCTCGCCTGGAGATACCATCTGCTGTTTGCCGGCAAGCGGCCGGTCTAGCGACAATTTTTCGACCTCAACGCCGAGCGCTGCTGCTCTCTTGAGAACGGCAACTTCGTCTTGCGCTGAACTTGACTGGGCAAATTGCTCCGCGACCATCGCCGCTCTGGCAGCAAACAGGCCGTTTTGAAACCCGCGATCATGACGGCCATAGATATAGGGCTCCATGGCGGTCGCGACGACGGAAACGAGCACGACAAGGAAGGTCGCCAATATGAGGATCTGGCTTTGGATCGAAGCTCGCCGGAAATTTCTCAAGAGAGACGCTCTACCTTGGATGCGAAGAGATAACCGCCCAGCCGCACCGTCTTTATGAACGTCGGATCTTTCAGATTTGGTTCGATCTTTTGCCTGACCCGGCTGATGTGGGCGTCGATGCTGCGCTCGACCGGCCCCGCTGATCCGGCATGTGTCATCGACAAAAGCTGTTCGCGCGTCAAAACCTTGTTGGGATTGCAGCAGAAGGCCAGGAGGATATCAAACTCCGCGGTTGTCATGGAAACCTGCGCTCCGTCGGCGTCGTGGAGTTGACGGCTTTTTGGATCGATGCGCCATCCCGAGAACATCATCGGTCCGAGTGCTTCCTCCTGATGATGAGCATATGACGCTCTGCGGAGAATACTCTTGATCCGGGCCATCAGCTCGCGGGAGTTGAATGGTTTCGTGACATAGTCATCGGCTCCGAGCTCCAGGCCGAGAATGCGGTCGATATCCTCCTGGAGCGCCGTCAGGATCAGGATTGGCACCGAGCACGACGCACGAAGCCGCCTGCAGATGCTGAAGCCGTCCTCGCCCGGCAACATCGCATCGAGGACGACGAGATCGAATTGCTGTCGCGCCATCATTCGATCCATAGCTGCGCCGCTCTCCACCGACGAGGCCTCGAAGCCGCTGGTTCGAACAAGGTCCACCAGCATATCTGCGATTGCGGGATCGTCTTCGACGATGAGGATATGAGCCTGATTGGGAACTGCCATTTCTTATGCCATCGTCATTCGTTCTCTTGCCGGGAGATGTCTCTCGGCGCGAAATTACCACGTTTCACCGTGTCTAGGTCAGGCGGCCTCGGCCACTGTCAACCGCAGTGGTTAATCTCCCGGTCATCAGACACCACACGATCTGTCGCCGCGCCGACACGGCTCCGCCTTTAGGATATCAAGTATCGTGCAATGCTATATTCGATAATGTTGAGATATGTTGCGGGATTTCCGACACGGAGTCCGCCGTCAAAACTGCCTTTCGGGGTCACCGCTGACTTCCACATGGTCACCTCGGATTGCGCTATCGATGATGACGGTGGCGATGAAACACATCCGAACGACCAGCAGGCAAAAGAACACCAGAGAGACGATCGCCGTCGTGTAATGCTTCAACGCTGAGCGCTTCGGGAGCCGTGCGGTGAGCTTGTGGAGAACGTTTCTGGCGAGACGACCGATCGCCACCAGCACGAACAATGCCGTGATGATATATCCGCTCGCTGACGCTGCCCCGAGCAACTGAAACATGAGAAGACACCCGCACCAAGTAAGAAGTTCTGGTTTCGGAATGACGCTTTCAAGCCGACGAAACCCGGTAGAAAGATGCCCATAGGATCCGTCGGGAACGTGGCGCAGCGTGGACAGCCGGAGAGACGGGGCACGGTCATCGGGATCTGAACCGGATGAAGACCGGTCCGTCGGGGATGAGAATGCGCCCACGTCTAATCGGTCCGTTCTGCGCTGGGCGCGGCGCGGCGACTTAACAGAAGAGATGTGGCGGCCCGCCACCGTGATGCCTTCGCCGTGCTTGCAATCACTGTCTCGTTTGCGGCCGGATCTCTTCGGACTGCACTAACCCTGCCTGTCCTTGACTCCGTAAGAGCCGCGATCCTTCTTAGAAATGCGTCGCTGTCGAACTCCTTCGAGGAGCGGATGGACTTCGTGGCCGACTGGACAGTATGGAAGAACACCTCCAGATTGATGACCGGTATCGGCTTGATGTTTCGGACCATGTCTATATCCGATCGCATCGTTACGGCCAGAAAATATCGGTCCGAACGCAAGGCGTCGAAGAGTTCCGGCACCGAGGACACAGCCGCCGCGACATATCCGTTCTCATTCAATTTCGAGACGATGTCGCAGGCAGCGTCTTTTGGGAGAAAGACGAGAATTGGCTTTTGCTGATTGTTTTGCGCGGAAGACATCACTGGCACACTCCTGACCTGTCGCCAAAAGTGTAGCCCGCATCGACGCTTCTGTTTGTTCGGTTTTATTCGGTTTTATTGCGCCACCGAGGGCTCGTGAAATTCATCGGGCCTTCGGATTTCGGAGCGCATTCACGACAACACCGCCCTGAGCCAAGGATGCATTCTGTTTGTTTGCTTTCTCAGCAGCTTGTCGATCGATATCGATCCCGCACCCGAAACCGCCAGGACGAACATACCGCCGGCAATCGCCAGGTCCTTCTCGAAATGCAGCAGCTCGTTCTGGCTCTCAAAATTCGTGTGAAAGAGCAAGGCGGTCGCCAGACAGAAGAGCGCCAGCGCCAGTGCGCCAAGCCGGCTGAGGAGCCCGGTCGCAACGGAAAGGCCGGCGCCGATCTGAAGGGCAATGGTGGCAAGCGCGACCGGTGCCGACAGCCCCAGTTTCGCGAAAGTGTCGATGGTCGCGGTGACATCTGCCGCGAGTGACCAACCTTCGTGCAGGAAGATCAGCGACAGCAGAAGCCTGCCGAGGAGAAGAATGAGATCGGCCAGTCGGGGCCGGCTTGACGCGTTTTCCATCATACCCTCCGGTTTTGAAGAGCGGGTGGTTCGGCCCGCTCATGCGTTCAGCTCCTCAGAGCCTCGCAGCCGCTCTGGCAAGATGCATTATAGCAGGCTCGCCCCGACATTGATCGCAAGCGCCAGGATCGTCGTGTTGAACAGGAACGACAGCACCGCATGCAGCAGCGTCAGCTTGCGCATGCTGGTCGAACTGACCGCGACATCCGCCGTCTGCGCGGCAACGCCGATGGTGAAGGAGAAATAGAGGAAATCCCAGTAGCCGGGCTCTTCGATCCCGTCAGGAAACTTGAGCCCGCCCTCCTCGGCCGCCCCGCCGTAGAAATAATGGGCATAGTGGATGGTGAAGAGCGTATGCAGGAAGATCCAGGAGATCAGGATCGTCAGAACCGCGGCACCTGCCCGTGCCAGCGCAACATCAGGTGCCGCCTCCTTGATCGAATGAAGCTCCAGGCCGATCCCGGCAATGCTGGCAAGTGCCGCACCGATCGAAAGAGCCAGCAGGACGGTGTCGGAGAAGTCGAGATCCGCGGAACGTTTCCGGATGCTTTCGACCGTCGCCCGCAGCATCTTGCGCCAGCTGAGAGCCACAAAAACGCCGGCGCTGACATTCCAGCCGAACAGGATGTTGCCGGCGCTGACTTCGCGCGACGTCAGAAGCAGGAAGACCACCAGTCCGGCAAGGGCGGCAATGATGAAGCTCGCATGCTTGTAGGCAAATGCCGCCAGCGAATTTGCTCGTTCCTCATCCGCCATATCGGTCTCCGATAGCATATGCCCTTGATAACAACACGAAAAAGGCGCGACTGCCAACCGGCAGCCGCGCCTTCGATTTCATGCCACGCCTTATCAGGCGGCGGCGAGCTGCAGTTCCTTCTGCACCATGGTGCGCAACGTTCCCAGATCCTTGGCGAAGGCGCGGATGCCTTCGGCGAGTTTTTCCGTCGCCATCGCATCTTCGTTCATCATCCAGCGGAAGGTCTTCTCGTCGACCGAGACCTTCGGATCCGGCTTGCGGCTCTCCGGCGAGAGCTTGCGCTCCAGCTTGCCTTCATCCTTGGCCAGTTCGTCGAGCAGGTTCGGGCTGATGGTCAGGCGGTCGCAGCCGGCAAGGGCTTCGATTTCGCCGGCGCTGCGGAAGGAGGCGCCCATGACGATCGTCTTGATGTCGTTCGTCTTGTAGTAGTTGTAGATTTCACGGACGGAGATGACGCCCGGATCTTCCTCAGCAGTGTAGTCCTTGCCGGTCGACTTCTTGTACCAGTCGAGGATGCGGCCGACGAAGGGCGAGATCAAGAACACTTTGGCGTCGGCGCAAGCGATCGCCTGGGCCTTGCTGAAAAGAAGTGTCAGGTTGCAGTCGATGCCTTCCTTCTGCAGCACTTCCGCAGCACGGATGCCTTCCCAGGTGGAAGCGAGCTTGATGAGGATGCGGTCCTGGCCGATGCCGCGATCCTTGTAGGCGGCGATGATTGCGCGCGCCTTGGCAAGCGAAGCCTCGGTATCGAAGGAAAGATCAGCGTCGACTTCGGTCGAGACGCGGCCCGGGACGAGCTTCACCAGGGCTGCGCCGACGGAGATGGCGAGGCGATCGGCGACGGCTGATGAAACGGCTTCGGGATTGCCGCCCTGTTTCTTGCCCCAGGCGACGGCTTCCTTGATGGCGTCGGCGAACATCGGCGTGCCGAGAGCCTTGAGCACGATGCTCGGATTCGTCGTGCAATCCACAGGCTTCAGGCGTGCGACGGCTTCGATGTCGCCGGTATCGGCGACCACGGTGGTAATCTCGCGGAGTTGGTCAAGCTTGGATGTCATGGTCAATAATCCTTGTTGAACTTGGGCTGCGACCGGCGCGAGTTCCGCCGGGCAAAGGTGATCTACCGACAGGTTGTTTGCATGCTGCAGGCGAAAATGCGCGTATCCGTCACGGATGATTCATAAACGTGAAGGACAGTGGCCGTGTTCCGGCCGCGAACGAACGGCTGCTCAAACGCAAGCGATGCCGCTTGCGGCTGGAAGGCCGGTCGTGACTTTCGGCATGCCCGCACTATGTCCTCCTCGGACGGACAAGAACGACGTGTGTCACCCGGACTATCGCCATTCGCCTTACGAAAAGTCAAGGACATTTGTGCATTTCAATTGACATAAGTGTCACACCCGTCATTATCCCCGGCAACAAAAGCGTCGCTAAGGCCTTTCATCCCATGAGGGATCTAGGGCAGGAAATCGTGCGGAGGAGATGTGGTCAAGCTCAAACGCGGCACGCACACGGCCTATTCGGAGGCATCCTCGCTGCGGCTAAGGGCGGCATGGCTTTATTACAACGAGGGCCTGACCCAGAAGGACGTCGCCGAACAGCTCGGCATCAGCCGCACCACCGTCATCCGTCTGCTCGACGAGGCCATGAAGCGCAGCGAAGTCCAGATCTGGATCAACGATTCGATCGGCGACTGCGTCGAACTTTCGGTGAAGCTGGAGCGTGCCTATGGCCTCGACGAGGCGATCGTCGTCCCTGCGCCGGTCAATGGTGACGTCAATTCGCTGGCTAAAAATGTCGGCCTGGCGCTTGGCCAGTTCCTCTCCGAAGCCATCCCCGACGACTATACCATCGGCGTCGGCTGGGGCCGCACCATGACCGCCTCGCTGTCGAGCTTCCGGCCGCCACGCCGCGCCAATTGCAAGGTCGTCTCGCTGCTGGGCGGCATCGTCGCCGTGCACCAGACCAACCCGATCGATTACACTTGGCGGCTGGCAAACCAGCTCGGCGCCGAATGCTACATGTTCCTGGCGCCGCTTCTCGTCGATTCCATCGAGACCAAGCGCAATCTGATCGAGAAATGCGGGCTGGACACGATTTATCGTCTCGCCGAGAACCTCGATCTGGCGATCGTCAGCTGCGGCGATATCGGCCCGCATTCGACCTCGCTGTCGGAAGGCTGGATATCGAAGGGAGAGTTGCAGGAGCTGATCGATGCCGGCTGCGTCTGCGACACCATGTTCAACTTCCTCGACAGGGACGGCAATTCGGTTGACCACTCGATCAATCGGCGCGTCATGTCCGTCGATCTCGACACGCTGAAGGAGGCCAAGCACATCGTGCTCTCCTCCGGCGGCGCCCATCGG
Source organism: Rhizobium beringeri (assembly GCF_004306515.1). Taxonomy (NCBI): domain Bacteria; kingdom Pseudomonadati; phylum Pseudomonadota; class Alphaproteobacteria; order Hyphomicrobiales; family Rhizobiaceae; genus Rhizobium; species Rhizobium beringeri. The sequence continues at coordinate 3,782,427 of NZ_SILG01000001.1, forward strand.
GCCGTGGCGATCCGTGCGACGATCAAGCGCATCGGCTGCAACACGCTGATCACCGATGAAAGTGCTGCCCGGGCGTTGCTGGAACTGGCCGAGACATCACCATCTGCCATTTCTCCGCAGCAGGGAGAAGTGGCAGAGCGATAAGCGGCGAACGACCCGCCGCTCCGCCCAGGAAACCCATTCAGGCGTGCGCCGATTCCCAGCCGAGCATCGCCCGTTTGCGGGTGAGGCCCCAATGGTAGCCCGTCAGCGCGCCATTCTTGCCGAGCGCCCGATGGCAGGGCACCACGAAGGAGATCGGGTTTGCCCCGACCGCCGCACCCACGGCACGCTGCGCCGTCGGCCGGCCGATATCGTTGGCGATATCGGAATAGGTAACGGCCTTGCCGAACGGGATTTTCAACAGGCTCTGCCAGACGCGCACCTGGAAGTCCGTGCCGATCAACACGACACGCAGCGGCTGGTCGGAGGACCATTTGCCGGGCTGGAAGATGCGGGCGGCATAGGGAACTGTCGCCTGCAGGTCTTCGACATATTCAGCATTCGGCCAGCGGCAGGTCATATCCTCGAGGCAGGCCCTCTCGTCGCCGGAATCGCTGAAGGCAAGGCCGGCAAGGCCGCGGTCGGTCACCATGATCAACGCCACGCCGAAGGGGCAGATGTGGAAGCCGTAGCGGATGATGAGACCACCGCCCTTGGCCTTCCATTCGCCGGGCGACATCGCCTCATGCGTGACGAAAAGGTCGTGCAGGCGGCTCGGCCCGGAGAGGCCGACCTCAATCGAGGTCTCGAGCAACGGCATGTCTTCCTTGCGCAGCAGTCGCTTGGCGTGATCGAGCGTCACCGCCTGCAGGAAGCCCTTGGGCGACAGCCCGGCCCAGCGGGTGAAGGTCTTCTGCAGCTGGGTCGGCGACTGGTTGAGCCGTGCCGCGATCGCCTCCAGCGAAGGCTGGTCGCGGTAATCCTCGGTGATGAGTTCGATTACCCGACGGACAATGTCATAATCAGGACCGTCAGGCGTGATGTCTGTCTGCAGGTTGGCAATCATATTCATCGTCTTTCTCCTTGTCACAAGGAGATAGTCAATAGGGGGTGAGCAAACCACCCGATTCTTGCGCATCCGTCGGATAGGTTCAGATCCGCTGCTTGACCGTCGCCAGTGCTCCCTTGAAGGCCTTGGCGAAGCTTTCGCGATCGTCGGGATTGAGGAAGGAGCCGATATCCGTGCGCCGGCCCTCGCCGAAGATATGCATGGAAAGGATGCCGATCTCCTGGTGCCGGCGAACGAGGAAACGCGTCCAGAACGGATTGAAATGATGCTCCACCATCCGCCCTGATGGCCCAAACTTGCGCACCGAAACGTCCGTGCGCGAAACCGTCACCTCCTCGCGTACCTTCCCGGAGCGGTAGCTTAGCCAGAAGGCGCCGTAGAGAAGCACGAAATCCAGTCCGAAGAAGAAACCGATCGGCCAGGCGCCTGTGACGATGAAGAACATGCCGTAGAGGAAGCAGACGGCACCGGACAGGGCAAGCAGCACCTTGAAGCCCCGGCGGCCAAGTGACCGGTGGGGAAAGAGTTCGGCAGCGAAAACAGGCTGCTCGTTGAAGCTCTCGGCGTTGCTTTCCATCATGGCTGCTGAGTATAGAGTTTCCATGGCAAATCCGAAACGCAAATCCGTTAGCAAGACGCCTCAGGACGCGAAAGTGATCGTCAGCCGCAAATCGGCGGCGGCGGTGCGCACGGCCTATTCATTGGCCGAGCGCGAGGAGATCTTCCGTCGCTTCTCGGTGCAGCGGCCTGAACCGAGGGGCGAGCTCGAGCACACCAACCCCTTCACGCTCGTCGTCGCCGTGGCACTTTCGGCGCAAGCGACCGATGTCGGCGTCAACAAGGCGACGCGCGCGCTCTTCAAGGTTGCCGATACGCCGGAAAAGATGCTCGATCTCGGCGAGGAGCGGCTGCGCGACTACATCAAGACGATCGGCCTCTACCGCAACAAGGCGAGGAACGTCATCGCGCTCTCGCAGATGCTGATCGACCAATTCGGCGGCAAGGTGCCGGAGACACGCGACGAACTGGTGAAATTGCCGGGCGTCGGGCGCAAGACCGCCAATGTCGTGCTTTCCATGGCCTTTGGCCAGGCGACGATGGCCGTCGACACCCACATCTTCCGCATCGCCAACCGCATCAGGCTTGCCCCCGGCAAAACGCCTGACGAGGTCGAGGCGCGTCTGATGAAGGTGATCCCGAAACACTACCTCTATCATGCCCATCACTGGCTGATCCTGCATGGCCGCTACACCTGCAAGGCGCGCCGGCCCGAATGCGAGCGCTGTATCATCGCCGATCTCTGCAAATCGGCGGATAAGAGTTGGGATGTGCCGGCGCCGCTGATTGAGCTACCGCCGCAGGTAATCGGCGAGGCCGTCGAGTAGAACAGCGATCGCCTGTTCGTAAGGCCGCCTTTCAGCGCCTGCCTCGATCGCGATCGCCGCCCGGTCGAAGGCCGCCGATAGCAGCGACGTCAGCGGTTCGAGCATAGTGCCGGCCTCCGGAAGCATGGCTGCAAGCCCTGCCCGCAGCGTCGCTTCCGCATTCTCTGCATCAATCGCCGCGGTCGCAGACAAGCCGAGAACGGCAGGTGCCTCGATCAGCAGCAGCCGCGTCCGCCCTTCTGCCCTCATCGCATCGAAGTAGGCCGAGGCACCGGCAATCAGCGTGGCACGCGGCGCATCGCACGACGCCGAATGCGCCTCGATCGCCTCGGCCACCGCTTTCGCCTCGCATTCGATAACCGCGCGAAAAAGCGCCCTCTTGTCTTCAAAATGATGGTAGAGCGCGCCCCGCGTCACTCCCGCCGCCGCCACGATCTCCGGCGTCGCGGTTTCGGCATAACCTTTCTCGACGAAGAGACGCCGACCGGCGTCGATCAGCGCCTGTCTCGTCTGTTCTGTTCTCTCGCGATTGCTGCGGCTCATACGCTCTCTTTACATACAAACAGAATGTATGTTAATAGTCAAAAACATACAGGCTGTATGTAAATCGAAGAGAGGAACAGATGAAGTTGACGAGCTATTATCCTGTCATCATGACCGACGACGTCGCCGGCACCGCCAGCTTCTATTGCATGCATTTCGGCTTCAGGGCGCTGTTCGAGAGTGACTGGTATGTTCACCTGCAATCGGCAGAGGAGGAGCATATCGCGCTTGCCATCCTTGACGGCAGCCACGAAACCATCCCGGCCATAGCCCGTAGCAGGGTGTCCGGCCTGCTCCTCAATTTCGAGGTCGCCGATGTCGATGCGATCTACGCAGCCTGCCGGAGCGCCGGCCTGCCAATTCTGAGAGAAATCCGCGGCGAGGATTTCGGCCAGCGGCACTTTATCACCGCCGATCCGAACGGCGTGCTGATCGACATCATCAAGCCGATCCCGCCGAGCGCTGAATTCTTGGCGATGTACGACGTCTCCGCTCTGCCTGGCTGAGCCTCAGGCGCGCAAACCGGTATCGCGTGCGGAAACCAGCTTGTGCAGATGCACCATCATACCGGCGGCAAAAAGCGGCGTCAGAAGATTGACGATCGGGATCGCCAGAAAGAGGGCGATCACCAGCCCGCCGAGAAAGACCGTGGAGGCATGCTTGGCGCGGAAGAGCCGTGCCTCATCAGGCGAACGGGAGCGCATAGCCGCGAATTCGAAGAATTCCCGTCCGAGCAGATAGCCGTTCACCAGAAAGAACGCGACCAGATTGACGCCGGGGATGAACAGCAGCAACAATGCCACGATATTGCCGAGGATCACCACGCCGAGGAACTTGATCGAGCTTGCCATCGCCGGACCGAGCGGCATGGCGGTGCCCGGCGCGTCCTTGGGATAGTCGCGCTTTTCGATGACATCGGCGACATCGTCGAGAAACAGGCCGGCGATCAGCGCCGTGACCGGCGACAGCAGCAGCGCCAGCATCAACGCAAGGCCGATACCGGCCAGGATCGCGAAGAGGAAAGCGAGCCACCCTGCCCAATCCGGCATATCGGGAAAGAAACCCGTGAGCCAGGGAAAGAGGAAGGCCATGAAGGCCCCGCGCAGCGCGAACCAGAGGCCGACGAGCACGAGAATCGTCAGGCCGAGCACTTTCCAGAAGACAGAACGTGTTTCCGATGCGAACAAATTGGCGAGCGAAAGGCGAGCGGCGTCAAGAATCATGTCTCAGGCGTCTCCGGTTGCGCCGAAGATGTAGGAAAGATGGAGGCCACCGACAAGAGAGAATAAAATTGCATGCAGTAATAGAAAACTTGTCGAAAACTAAATACTAATATAATATTGTGACGCATATAAAATACACACGGGCCTGAGAAGCAGCTTCCGAAATAGTTGCAAAGACAAGGGGTCGCAACAGCGCATCCACGGAACGCCTCTGAGGGAAGACGGGGAGGCTGACGTGGAAGACTTTGTGCAAAAACTCAGGCAATACGCAAAAACCGGCACACCGGCCGAACGCCGTATCGCGAAATATTTCACCGAACACCTGAACGACCTGCCGTTCGAGACGGCTGCGTCCGTTGCCGACAGGCTGGATCTCTCGCCGATGACCGTCGGGCGCTTCCTGCGCTCGCTCGGTTATCAGGGATTGGACAGCGTCAAGGTGGAGATTCGCGAGACCGTGACGACATCGCCGGCGCAATTGCAGAGCGCTATGAGCGAGCTGCATGCCGACGCTGCGGAGGGCAAACCGCTCGCCGTGCTGGTTGCCGAACAGATCCAGGCCCTCCATCATATCTATCATCTGACGGCGCAGCCGCACTGGTCGGAAGCCGTCGGCTTGATCAGCACTGCCCGCGAAGTGTCGATCGCCACGCATGCGCGGCTCTCAAGCCTGGCCAATCATTTCTGTCAGCGGCTGACGCAAGCCCGCGACGGCGTTCGCACGCTCGACGCTGCCGACAACCGTTTTGCGGAACTCTTCGCCCGGCTGGCGGTCGACGACGCGCTGCTTGTCATCATCGATTGCCGCCGCTTCGCCAAGGCGCGGCTGCTTGCCAGAACGGCGCGGCGCTACGGCTATAAGGTCGTGCTCATTTCGCCGCAGCAAGCGGACTGGATGGCGGACCAGTCGAACGTCATGCTGCCCTTGCCGCCCGCTCGCGCCCCCGATCTCGACAATCTTCCGCCGCTGATCGCGCTGCTCGATTGCCTGTCTGAATCCGTCATCCTCCAAGTCGGAGAGGAGGCGGCGCTTCGCCGCCGCCGCATGATGGAATTCGCAACCGTCCTCGGCGAGACGGCAAACCATTAATTTAAAAGGCCAGCGCATAACCCCGAAAATCGGAATCGATTGTCGGAAAGGGTTATTCGCAGATTCAAAGTCATAGAGCGGCGCTCTATTGCATCGTTTCCAATTCGGCGCGGTGCCGGTGCATAGCGAGAAGACGGCGGTAGTCGCGGTCGTAAAGCGCCTGCTTGGCCTTGTCGGGAAGCCGTTCGTCGCCGCCCGGATACATCACCTCGCCGGCCGCCGCCAGATCCTTGTACAAGCCGCACGCGACGGATGCTGCGATTGCCGTGCCGAGCAGCACCGCCTCGTTCATCTTCGGCACCACGACCTTGCAGCCGGTCGCATCGCTATAAAGCGCCATCAGCACCGGGTTCTTCACATGCCCGCCGGCAATATGCAGCGTATCGGGCATGTAACCGTATTCCTTCATCATTTCCAGGATATGGCGGATGCCAAGCGCAATCCCCACCGCAGAGCGCCAATAGAGCGCGCAGAGCCCGTCGAAGGACGTATCGAGTGTCAGCCCGCTGACGACGCCGACGGCGTGCGGATCGGCGAGCGGCGAACGGTTGCCATGGAAATCCGGCAGCACGAAGATCCGCGCACCGAAGTCATCGCCCTCCTCGGCCCGCAATTCGGCGATGCGCGCGACGATCTTCTGATGCAGCGCTGCCGTCGGCTCGCCACCGGCCGCATGCATGCGCACGATGTGGTCGAGCAACGCGCCGGTCGCCGATTGCCCGGCCTCCACCAGCCAGGACTGCGGGAAGACAGCCTCGTAATAGGGACCCCACATGCCATGGCTCGGCTTGCGTTCCCGCGAGAAGGTAACGATGCAGCTCGACGTGCCGGCAATCAGCGCCAGCTGGTGCTCGCGTTTGACAGGATCGGCGGCGTAGCCGCCGAGCGCGCCGAGTGCGCCGGCATAGGCGTCGATCATCCCGGCGGCGACATGGCAGTCCGTCGTCAGCCCCAGCGCTTCCGCCGCTTCCTGCGTCAGCCGGCCGACGCTGTCTCCGACAGGCGTGGTCTCATCCGGCAGATGGCCGCGCGCCTGAAGGTCCTCGAGGCCGATCCGTTCCAGGAAATCCTGCTGCCAGCCCTTTTCGAGATGGGCGAGATAGTTCCATTTCGCCGTCAGCGTACAGCGCGAACGGGCGGGCGATCCGGTCGATTTCCACGTCATGAAATCGGCGAGATCGAAGAAATAGCCAGCCTTTTCCCATGTGGCGGGCAGCTTCTTCTTCAGCCACATCAGCTTCGGCATCTCCATTTCCGGCGACATCACGTGGCCGGAATGTTCGAGCACCCTGTGCTGCGTCGCCGTGCAAAAATCGGCTTCCTTCAGCGCCCGATGATCGAGCCAGACGATCGTGTCGAAACGCCTCTCCCCGCCTGTGGAAACGCTGAGCTGCCGGCCCTCGACGTCACGGACGACGAGCGAACAGGTGGCATCGAAGCCGATCGCTCCGACCGAGGCGGCGGCGATACCGGATTGCTCCATCGCCCTGCGCACTGCCATGCAGGCGGCCGACCAGATATCTTCGGAATCGTGCTCGGCATGGTTTTCGCGCGGCCGGTTCATCACGATCGGATGCTCGGCCTTGGCGAGCAGGCGACCGTGTGCGTCGAAGACGCCGGCGCGCGCACTGCCCGTGCCGATATCCACCGCAACCACATGATCACGCATCAAGTCTTGGTCCCGTCCAGCTTATGGTTGCGGACAAGGTGTATCAAATCCGGCATGGCGTCAAACACCACTTCCGGCGAAAGGCGGTCGAGTTCGGCACGGTATCCGGCGAAGTTGGCGTGTGATCCGCCGGTGAAGGCGAAGACCGTCATGCCTGCCGCCTTGGCCGCGGCAACGCCGGCCGGGCTGTCTTCAACGACAAGGCAATGAGCCGGCTCGACCTGCATTTCACGCGCCGCATGCAGGAAGAGATCGGGCGCCGGTTTGCCGCGCTTGACCATCGTCGCACTGAAGATGTCGGGCAGCTTGTCGAGAAGTCCGGTCACCGACAGCGACAGCCGGATTCGCTCCATCTGGCTGGACGAAGCAACGCAACAGGGAACGCCAAGCCCGTCAATCGCCGCGGCGATACCCTCGATCGGCTTCAGTTCTGTGCGAAGGCGGGCGTAGAGATCGGTGCGGATACGCTCGAGGAATTCCTCGCCGGCATGAACGTTGAATTCGGTTTCCAGCGTATCGATGAGAGTAGACAGGCTGCGGCCGAGAAACCGCTCATAAGCCTGGTCTTCGGTGATCGAGACGCCGAGATCGTTCATCGCCCCGACGAGCACGCTGATCGAGATCGGTTCGCTGTCAACGAGTACGCCATCGCAATCGAAGATCACCAGCCGTGTTTCAGCATCAGCCATGGAACACCCAACCTGAGTTCAATTCGGACGTGTTACCGTCCCGCGTCGCTCGCAAGGCCGGACGAATGGCGGCAGCAGATACCGCCATCCGGATTCCTTACACTGCGAGCTTGCCGTCGAGATAGAGCTGCAGCGTCTCCCGCGTGCCCTTTTCCCACAGGGTTTTGAGAGCATGGGCGAAACGCTTGCGAAAAAGTTCCGATTTCGCCACTTCGCCGAAAATATCGTCGAAGACGAGAAAGGCCGACGGGTCGTCCTTGGCTTTCAGCGCCGCCGCATGCAGGCGCTCTGCGCTCGCGTCGTTGAAGACGATATCCTTGCCGCTGTCGGTCTTGCCGGCGAAATAGCGGCACCAGAGTGCTGAAACCAACGCCAGGCCGACGACGTCCCTGCCCTGACGCAGATTGTCAAGCGTCGACGGCAGGATGAATTTCGGCTGGCGGTTGGAGCCATCCTGCGCCAGCCGCGGAATAGTGTCGGCAATCTTCGGATTGAGCAGGCGATGTTCGATCAGGGCGAAATAATCCGTCAGCGACGTGTTCGGCACCGGCGGCACGATCGGGATGATCTCGTCTTTCTCTAGCTTGGCAAGGAAGGCGCGGATCAGCGGGTCTTCCATGGAATCATGAACGAAATGAATGTCCATCAACGCCGCCGGATAGGCGATCGCGGCATGCCCGCCGTTGAGGATGCGGATCTTCATGTGCTCGTAGGGCGTGACATCGGGGACGAAGGTGACGCCGACCTTTTCCAGCGCCGGCCGGCCGGCCGTGAACTTATCCTCGAGCACCCATTGCTTGAATTCCTCGCAATAGACCGGCCAACTGTCCTCGATCTGGAAATTGTCCCGGAGGAAATCGACCTCGCGCTGGCTGGTCGCCGGCGTGATGCGGTCGACCATGCCGTTCGGGAAGGCGACATTCGCCCGGATCCAGTCGGCAAAGGTAGGGTCCGAAAGTGCGGCCGTGCCGACGACGGCATTGGCGGTGACGACGCCATTATGGGGAATGTTGTCGCAGGACATGACGGTGAAGGGACCGATGCCCTTGTCCTTGCGCGCTTTTAGGCCGGCGACGATCAGGCCGAACACTGTCTTCGGCGCATTGGGATTTTGTCCGTCGGCGGCGATCGCCGGATGGGTCGGATTGAATGTGCCTGATGCGTCGATGAAATAGCCGCCTTCGGTGATCGTCATCGAGACGATGCGGATCTCGGGATCGGCAAGCTTGGCGATGATCGCAGTGGCATCGCCGACCGGCAGGATGTCGATCATCGGTGCCGTGACGCGCGCCGCCGTCTTGTTGCTGTCCTGTTCGACCACCGTCGTCAGGAAATCCTGCGCCGCAAGCTTTTCGCGCATGGCGGCATCCGACGGCAGCACACCGGCGCCGACGATTGCCCAGTCGTGATCCGTGCCGGCGTTGAAGAGATCGTCGAGATAGATCGCCTGGTGGGCACGGTGGAAATTGCCGACGCCGAAGTGCACGATGCCGGCTTTCAGCGATGCCCTGTCATATCCAGGGATGGCGGCAGTGCGTGCCACATCCGAAAGTGTTGCCAGCGATAATTTGCACGTCATGTTTCAGTCCTCTTGAAGGTCTTGCCGAGACGGCCGGGCGCCATCGTCCGGCTCGCATGCCTGCCCCCAGCCCGGCGGCCCGCTTCAGATGGCAAGGCCGCCCTCGTTGAATTTGTGAATACGCGAACGGTCCGGCGTCAGGAAGACCGTGTCGCCCGCTTTCGCCGGGAAGTCGCCGCTGCCGCGCGCCGTCAACATGCCGATGCCCTCGGCGTCGATATGCAGGAAGGTGTCGGAGCCGAGATGTTCGGCGACCACGACCCTGCCCTTCCAGTCGCCGCTCTCCATCGACAACAGCACATGTTCGGGCCGGACGCCGATGGTATGTGCGTTCAGCGCGGCGGCGTGCTGGCCTGTGATGAAGTTCATCTTGGGCGATCCGATGAAGCCGGCGACGAAGAGGTTGCGGGGGCGGCTGTAGAGTTCGAGCGGCGAGCCGACCTGCTCGATATTGCCCCTGTTCAGGACGACGATCTTGTCGGCCATGGTCATCGCCTCGACCTGGTCGTGGGTGACGTAGACCATCGTCGTCTTCAGCTGCTGATGCAGCTCGCTGATTTCGAGGCGCATGTTGACGCGGAGTGCCGCATCGAGGTTCGACAGCGGTTCGTCGAACAGGAAGGCCGAAGGCTGACGCACGATGGCGCGGCCGATCGCCACGCGCTGGCGCTGGCCGCCGGACAGCTGGCGCGGCTTGCGTTCGAGATAGTCGGTGAGGTTCAGCACCCGGGCCGCATCAGTCACTTTGCGGTCGATCTCCGCCTTGTCGACGCCCGCCATCTTCAGCGGGAAGGCGATATTGTTGCGCACGCTCATATGCGGATAGAGCGCATAGGACTGGAACACCATGGCAAGGCCGCGCTCCGAGGGCGCCTTTTCGGTGGCGTCCCTGCCGTCGATGACGATCTTGCCGCCGGAGACATCCTCGAGCCCGGCGATCAGCCGCAGCAGCGTGGACTTACCGCAGCCCGACGGGCCGACGAAGACGACGAACTCGCCGTCCTTGATGTCGAGATCGATCGAAGGGATGACCTTGGCTTCGCCGAAGACCTTGGAAACCTTCTGAAGGGTAATGCTGCCCATGTTTCTCTCCCTTTTATGTTATTTCACAGCGCCGAAGGTCAGGCCGCGGACGAGTTGTTTCTGGCTGAACCAGCCAAGGATCAGGATCGGCGCGATCGCCATCGTCGATGCCGCCGAGAGCTTGGCGTAAAACAGGCCCTCGGGGCTGGAATAGGAAGCGATGAAGGCCGTCAGCGGCGCCGCCTTCGAGGCGGTGAGGTTGAGCGTCCAGAACGCCTCGTTCCAGGCAAGGATGATGTTCAAAAGCAGCGTTGAGGCAATGCCGGGCACCGCCATCGGCGTCAGCACGTAGACGATCTCCTTCATCAGCGACGCCCCATCCATGCGCGCCGCTTCGAGGATCTCGCCGGGGATTTCCTTGAAGTAGGTATAGAGCATCCAGACGATGATCGGCAGGTTGATCAGCGTCAGCACGATCACCAAGCCGGTGCGCGTGTCGAGCAGGCCAGAATTACGAAACAGCAGGTAGATCGGGATCAATGCACCGACCGGTGGCATCATCTTGGTCGACAGCATCCACATCAGCACGTCCTTGGTCCGCTTGGTCGGCGAAAACGCCATCGCCCAGGCGGCCGGAATGGCGATGATCAGGCCGATCAGCGTCGAGCCGAAGGAGATGATCACCGAGTTCATGAAGTGGCTGAGATAGTTCGACCGGCTCTGCACCTCCGCATAGTTTTCCGTCGTCCAGTGGAAGAACAGGAATTGCGGCGGCGAGGCGATGGCGTCGGCTTCCGACTTGAAGCTGGTCAGGAACGTCCAGAGAATCGGGAAGAAGATCAGGATGCCGAGCGTCCAGGCGATCGCGGTGACGATGAGCTTGCGCTGCGTTGTGACTTTTCTGGCCATCTCAAGCCTCCAGATTCTTGCCGACGAGGCGCACGAGGAAGATCGCGACGATATTGGCGAGGATAACAGCCACAATACCGCCGGCCGATGCCCCGCCGATATCGAACTGCAGCAGCGCCTGGGCATAGACGAGATAGGTAAGGTTGGTGCTGTCGGTGCCCGGCCCGCCATTGGTGGTGACGAGGATTTCGGCAAAGACCGAAAGCAGGAAGATCGTCTGGATCAGGATCACCACGGTGATGGCACGCGCCATGTGTGGCAGGATGATGTAGATGAACTTCGAGATCGGACCGGCGCCGTCCATTTCGGAGGCTTCCTTCTGCTCCTCGTCGAGCGACTGCAGCGCGGTCAGCATGATGAGGGTGGCAAAGGGCAGCCACTGCCAGGCGACGATCAGAATGACGGAAAACAGCGGCGCATTCGCCAGCCAGTCGATCGGCTGCAGGCCGAGCGCCTTGGCAAGATGCGCAAAGAGCCCGTTGACCGGGTTCATGAACATGTTCTTCCAGACCAGTGCGGCCACCGTCGGCATGACGAAGAACGGCGCAATCACCAGGATACGCACGATGCCCTGACCGTACATCGGCTGGTCGAGCAGCAGCGCAAAGGCGATGCCGCCGATGACGGTGATCAGCAACACGCCGGCGACGAGCAGCAGCGTGTTGATCAGCGCGGCGAAGAAGGCCGGATCCGTCAGGAAATATTCGTAGTTCAGAAAGCCGACGAAGCTCTCCATGCCGGGGCTGAGCAGATTGTAGTTCAGCAGCGAGAAATAGATCGTCATCACAAGCGGGACGATCATCCATGCAAAGAGCAGCAGCACGGAGGGCGCGATCATCAGGCGCGCGGCGGAGCGGGTATGTAAGGTTGCCATGGCAATCACCGATCTGGACTGAAGCGGGGAGCGGCCGCAAGGCAGCTTTGTCTGAAAAAAGAGGCCGCCGATGCAGTTCGGGCAATCGGCGGCCCAGAGGGGCGGATTGTCAAGGATCCGCCTCTTGCTCAGGAGGCTTTATTTGATGTAGCCGGCCTTGGTCATTTCGCGGGTTGCCAGCTGCTGTGCGGCCTGCAGGGCCTGGTCGACCGAAAGCTGGCCGGCAAGAGCTGCGGAGAACTGCTGGCCCACTGCCGTGCCGATGCCCTGGAATTCCGGGATCGCCACGAACTGGACGCCGACATAGGGGACCGGCTTGACGGTCGGCTTGCTCGGATCGGCCGAGTTGATCGAGTCGATCGTCGTCTTGGCGAAGGGAGCCGCTTTCTGGTACTCCGCATTCGCATAGAGCGAGCTGCGGGTGCCTGGAGGTGCATTCAGCCAGCCTTCCTTCTCGGCAACGAGGTTGGTGTAATCCTTGCTCGTGGCCCAGGCGACGAACTTCTCGGCGGCTTCGGCCTTCTGCGAACCTGCCGGGATGGCAAGGCTCCAGGCCCACAGCCAGTTGCCGCGCTTGCCGAGGCCCTTGTCGGGAGCCAGCGCAAAGCCGACCTTGTCGGCGACGGTCGATTCCTTCGGGTTGCTGACGAAGGATGCAGCAACGGTCGCATCGATCCACATGCCGCACTTGCCAGTCTGGAAGAGCGCCAGGTTCTCGTTGAAGCCGTTGGAGGAAGCGCCCGGAGGACCGGCATCCTTCATCAGCTTGACGTAGAAGTCGAGCGTGTCCTTCCATTCGGGCTGATCGAACTGCGGCTTCCAGCTTTCATCGAACCAGCGGGCGCCGAAGGAGTTGGACATGGCCGTCAGGAAGGCCATGTTCTCGCCCCAGCCGGCCTTGCCGCGCAGGCAGATGCCGTAGACTTCCTTGTCCTTGTTGGTGATCTTGCGGGCAGCGTCGGCAATGAAGTCCCAGGTCGGGGCGTCGGGCATCTTCAGGCCGGCGGCGTCGAACAGGTCCTTGCGGTACATCACCATCGAGCTTTCGCCGTAGAACGGCGCCGCATAGAGCTTGCCGTCCATGGTCAGGCCGCTGCGGATCGCCGGCAGCAGGTCGTCGACGTCGTAATTGGCGCCGAGATTGTCGAGCGGCACCAGCCAGCCCTGCTTTGCCCAGATCGGCACTTCATAAGTGCCGATCGTCAAAACGTCGTACTGGCCGCCCTTGGTCGCGATGTCGGTCGTGACCTTCTGGCGCAGTACGTTTTCTTCGAGGGTTACCCATTCAAGGTCGATGCCGGGATTCTTCGCCTTGAAATCATCCGTCAGCTTCTGCATCCGGATCATGTCGCCGTTGTTCACGGTCGCAATCGTAAGCGTTTCGGCCGAAGCCATACCGGCAAACGCCAGTGCTGAGCAGGCGCCCAGCAGAAAAGTTCTCAATGTCATAATCTTCCTCCCAGAAGATGGGGTGTGAGCATTCGCTTCGCTCATGGGCAATTACTCAACAAACGATAAAGAATGTCAATCGGCAATCGTTGCTGCAACGCCGAAGGCGGTAGTGATCCCATTGATTTAACTAGAATATTTTTTGCTCAGTTCTTGAGCAAAAACTCAGCGGTCTCTTCGTCGGTGATCAGAGCGTTGATTTGATGGCCGACAACGGCAGCCCTGATCGCCTTGAATTTGCGCTTGCCCTTGGCCAGCCCAATGACCATCGATGCGTCGCGGGACGGGATCGGCGCCGACGCGACGCGCTCGTTGATAGGGTTGTCGATCAGCCTGCCGTCGACATCGAAGATCCAGCCGCAGATCTCGCCGACAGCACCCCCGCGCATCAGCTCCATCATCTCGTCCTTCTCGAGAAAACCGTCGACGCAGAGCGGCCCATCGATGCCGAGCTCGCCTATGCCGACGAAGGTGACATCCGCTTGCGCGCTCATATTAAGCGTCGAGCGCACCAGCTGTTGGCCATGCAGCAACTCGCGCTCTTCCGCCGAGGTGACGAGCACCGGCAGCGGCATCGGATAGTGTCGCGCCTTCACCGCATCGGCCATGCTGAAGATGACGTTGTAATAGGCCGCCGATCCGTCCGGGGCGATATTGCCGGTCAGCGAAACGATGCGGTGATTGGGACATTCGATCGCCGGAAGCTGGTCGACGGCCGCCTTCAGGGTGCGGCCGGTACCGATGGCGAGTACGATGGGCTCGGGCCGTTTCAGCCACCGCTCGATCTCGGCCGCCGCCGCCTCGGCGATACCGACCGTCGTCGACGACGACGCGGGATCGCTCGGCACCACCTCCACATGTTTCAGCCCGAATTTCCGGCGCAGCTGACTGCCGAGCTCCAGGCAGGCGGCGATCGGATGATCGAGCCGCACCTTGATCAGGCGCTCGGCGACCGCCAGCGACACCAGCCGCTGCGCCGATTGCCGCGAGATACCCATCGCAGCGGCGATTTCGTCCTGCGTGCGCCCGGCGACGTAGTAGAGCCAGCCGGCACGCGCCGCATCGTCGAGCCGTGCAGGGGTCTCGGATCTTTTTACCATCTAGTGCCTACCGCGCAAAGTGAGCCGGCGTGCCGTCGCCGAACATGATTTGAGTCTGTATCGCGCCAGATCAAAACAAAATTCCGGCAAATGTCGAGCCTGTTGCAAAGAGCCCCGCCAAATAACCGCCGTCACTCGGGCAAATCCGCTCAGGCAAACCATTGCACGACAAGATAGATCGCCGCCTTCACGAGACCGTAAATCACCCCGCCGGCGATGACGAGCGACACGGCTGTCATCACGAAGCCGATGAGCGCGAAGAGACCGTCACGGCCCAATATGCCGAAAGCGAAGACCGAGATCGTGATCGCCGGCAGAATGTTGCCGAGCGGGACCGGCAGCAACAGCACAATCGACAGCAACAGGCATGCCGCCCCGGCAAGATATTCCGCCGGCGGTTCGGCGAAGATCGCCAGCCGCGGTTTCAGCATGCGTTCGGCCCAGGCGAGCCAGCGGTGGATGCGGCCGACGATGGACTCGAAATCCTCCCGGCGCATCGAACGGTTGGCAATCACCTTCGGTAGCCAGGGTTTCAGCCCGAAGGTCAGTTGCGCTGCCAGGAAGACCAATGGCGCCCCGAGCACGGCCGAGGTTCCGGGCGGAGTGGGAAAGGCGTTCGGAAGCGCGAAGATCAGCATCAACGCGCTGATCGCCCTGTCACCCATCGTGTCGAATAGATCGCCGATCGAGATCCGTTCGCGGCTCTGATCGGCGGCCATCTGCCGCAAAATGGATGAGAGGCGGCGGCCTTTGGGACGTGGTCTTCGGATGGTACTGTTTTCTCTCGTATCGATCGTCGTGGGTCCGGCAGTTGATGAAAGTGTAGGGCCGGATTCTGGCGATGCAATATGCCAATTGAATGACTTGCGGGGTTAGAAATTGCAGCTGTAATCGGAGCCGATGGGCTTGGGCTCACCCGATTTCTCCAACGTCTTGCCATGACGGAATGGAAGACGGAAACCCGTCCCGCCTATCCGATCTCCCCACCTGTGGGAGAGGTGTCCGGCAAAACAGAGGGGGTGGCAGACGGCACGCCCCTTAAGCCGGCGACACCACCGCCGAATGAGCGCTTGAAATTCCCCGCCAACAATGCAAGCAGACGCTGGGAGACCAGAAAACGGCAGAGTGGCAATGATCATTTCATTCGACATCGGTGGCACCGCCATCAAGGGTGGCATCGCTCGTTCCGAGACAGACATCGTTCCCCTCGGCCGCCGCCCGACACCCAGGGATGATTTTGCCGCTTTCGTCGAGACCCTGCGCGGCATCATCGCCGAAACCGGCGAGCAGCCGAACGGCATCGCCCTTTCCATCGCCGGCGTCGTCGATCCCGATACGCAGCGCCTGATCTGCGCCAACATTCCCTGCATCCACGACCGCACGCTCGCAGCCGATCTCGAAGCCGAACTCGGCCTGCCGGTGCTGATCGCCAACGATGCCGACTGTTTCGCTATTGCCGAAGCCGGTCTCGGCGCCGGCCGCGGCCACCGCATCGTTTTCGGCGCCATCCTCGGCACCGGCGTCGGTGGCGGCCTGGTTGCCGACGGGCGCCTCGTCAACGAGGCCGGCGGCTTTGCCGGCGAATGGGGTCACGGGCCGATCATCGCATCCGCAGCCGGCAATCCGCCCGTCGCCATTCCCGCCTATGCCTGCGGCTGCGGCCAGAAGGGCTGCGTCGACACTGTCGGCGGCGCCCGCGGCCTGGAGCGCCTGCACAAGACGCTGCACGATCTCGACTTTGCCAGCGAGGAGATCATCGCTCAGTGGCGCCAAGGAGAGGAGAAGGCGACACGGACGATCGACGTCTATGTCGATCTCGTCGCCTCGCCGTTGGCGCTGACGATCAACATCACCGGCGCGACCATCGTGCCGGTCGGTGGCGGGCTTTCCAATGTCGAGCCGCTGCTTGCCGAGCTCGACCACGCCGTGCGCGCCCGCATCCTGCGCAAGTTCGATCGCCCGCTGGTGGTGCGCAGCGAATGCCGCATCGAACCCGGCCTGATCGGCGCGGCACTGCTGGGGCTGAAGGCCGAGGCGGCCTGAAGCAATTCGACGAAAAGTGCGAAGCGATTTTCCGTCCGGAATTGCGATTCCTTAAAGCACCGGCCACATCCGCACGATCGCTGCGAAGCGATCCCAGTCCTTGCGCGCGGAAGGCGTCCAGGCAGCCTCGGCGACCGCCGGGAGACGCGGAAAAACCAGCCGGTTGAAATAGGCGCGTGAGACGAAGTTCTCGGTCCAGATGCAGGCCTGGATGCCGCGCATCTTCTCCTGCAACGCCTCCGGCAGCTCGCCCTCGGCCTCGTAAGCGTAGGTGTGTTCCGGCGGCGCGTAGCCCGCCCAGCTGGCGCCCGGCTCGGTCCAGGCCTCAGCCTGCGCCATGTCGAGATAATAGGCCTGCCCTGGCGTCATCACCACGTCGTAGCCTTCCTCTGCCAGCTCGATGCCGACGGCGGGCTTCTCCCAGGCCATCAGCAGCGTGCCGTCGCGGTCGACGCCGCCGCCATGCGAGACCTCGTTCCAGCCGGCAAGTTTCCTGCCGCGTTCCGACAGCATGGCATTGATACGTTTCAGGAAATAGGATTGCAGCTCGGCGGTGCCGGCAAGTTTCTCCCGCTCCATCAGTGCCTTGCAGAGCGGCGAGGAAAGCCAGGAACCCTGCGCCACCTCGTCGCCGCCGATATGGAGATATTCACTGGGGAACAGCGCCACCATCTCGTCGAACACCTTGCCGAGAAATTCATAGGTGAATTCCACCGCCGGATTGAGGGCGTTGTTCGGATAACCCTGCACCGAGCGGTAACTGTCCGGCGCCTCCTGTCCGTCGACGAGCTCGGGCAGCGAGAACAGCGTTGCCATGCTGTGGCCCGGAATATCGATTTCCGGCAGCACCTCGATATGCAGCGAGGCTGCATGCGCAACGATCCGCCTGGCATCCTCCTGCGTGTAATGACCGGAGCGCGTTTGCGCCCCGTCGCCGAGCTGCGGCACGAGCACTTCATCCGGCCCGCGCCGCGCGCCGATCTCCGTCAGCGCGGGATAGGCCTTGATCTCTAGCCGCCACGCTTCGTCATCCGTCAGATGCCAGTGGAAGATGTTGAGCTTGTTCCAGGCGAGAATATCAATCAGCCGGACGACGTCTGCCACCGGATAGAACTGCCTGGACACATCGAGATGGCAGCCGCGCCAGTCATAACGCGGCTGGTCGGCGATCGTGCCGAAACTGGGGAATTTGAAGCGCTCGGGATCGGCGCGGGCGCCGTGCAGCAGTTGCGCCAGGCTGATCAGCCCGTAATGCCGCCCGGCGGCATCCGCACTCGAAAGCACGATCTCATGCGCCGTAAAACGCAACTCGTAGGCGAAGACGGCGATCGACGATTCGGTGACGAAACGAATGGCCCGCCCGCCTTCGACGACACTGAGGGAAAACGGCATATTGTCGCCCGGATAGAGCCGCTGGTAAAGCGCAAGAACCAGAGAGAGAGCCTTAACCGCATCGGGCCGCGTCCGCTCGGCCGGATAAAGGACGACTGGCAGCTCTCCCGCCTTCAGCCCGAGCGCCAGCGGCCAGGGCAGCAGCGAATAAGGTTCCTCGGCCCGGCCTGGCGGCAGAAGCGGCGACGCCACGCCGCCATTCCGGCCTTCGAGCATGAGATCGCCGAAACCAACAGGAACGTGGCGTCCGTCGCCAAGTGTCAGATAGGCCGATTTGACGCCTGATGTCCTATGTTTCGGCTCCCTGGTCAGCCCCTCGACGGTGAACCGCCAGCGCCCGCCGGGCGGCACGCTCAGGTCTTCGGGCGGCAGGAATTCATGGAAATGCGCGACCTGCCGCTTGAGGCTGCCGCCGTCGCAGACATGTTTGTCGGCAACCCGCGTCTCCGAGGTATAGGCGAGCGAGAAGCCGGACAGCCGCTCGGTCGAAAGATTGAAAAGCGTGAAGGTGAGGCGCCCAAAACTGCCCTCGATCGGGCTCCAGCTTGCTTCCAGATGGTAATCGGTCATGGTCATGCCTTGCCTCGTCAATGGGTGGCCGGGATCGCGGTCGGTCTCCCGGCATGCTTTCGCAGCTTAGCTTTTTCGAGGCGGCAATGGAATCGGCGCGCAGTTCCAAGACGGAGCAGGCGGTAAAGACGCGCGGCGCTGTAGGCAGCGACGCGCTTTGATGAGTAAGCTGTGACCTGCAAGGAAAACGGCGCGGCTTTCGCCGCGCCGTCCTCACTCTGCTGCCAACGCCGGCGGATGTCTGTCATCCGCCTCTTCCTGGATGGCGTCGGCATGCTGGCCCGGCTCGTCCTTTGCCTTCGGCTCCCGGCCGAAGAAAAGGGCGTAACCGGCGGGCAGAACCAGAATGGTAAGCACGGTCGCAACCAGGATGCCGCCCATCATCGCGTAGGCAAGCGGACCCCAGAAGACACCACGCGAGATCGGGATGAGCGCCAGCACGGCGGTCAGCGCCGTCAGCATGATCGGCCGGAAACGTCGCACGGCCGCGCCGACGATCGCCTCCTGCCGGTGCATGCCGGCCTTGATATCCTGGTCAATCTGGTCGACCAGGATGATCGAATTGCGCATGATGATGCCGAGCAGTGCGATGACGCCGAGGATCGCCACGAAGCCGAAGGGCGCGCCGCTGATCAGCAATGCAGCCGCAGCACCAATGATCCCGAGCGGGCCGGTGGCGAGCACCAGCATCGCCTTGCCGAAGTGCTGCAGCTGCACCATCAGCAGCACGACGATGACGGCGAGCATGATCGGCGCCTTGGCGGCGATCGACATCTGGCTTTCCGCCGCATCCTCGGCGCCGCCCTGGATCTCGACCTTGTAGCCGGCTGGCAGGCGGTCGCGCAGGTCCTTCATGTCGGCATACATCTTCATCACCACGTCGTTCGGCTGCACATCGTCAGGCAACGTGGCGCGCACGGTGATCGTCGGCAGCCTGTCGCGCCGCCATTCGATGCCCTGCTCCATGACGGGCACGACCTTGGCGACCTGCGAGACCGGCACGAAACCGCCGAAATCCGTCGGGACATAGACCGAGTTGACCGCCGACAGCAGCGAACGGCTGGCATTCGGCTCGCGGGCGACGATCGAGACCGTCTCCTCGCCGTCGCGGAAATCGTCGAGCGCAGCCCCTGACATGGCGGTCTGCAACATCTGTCGGACACGCTGCGAGGTGACGCCAAGTGCCCGGGCGCGGTCCTGGTCGATCACCAGCTTCATCGCCGGCACCTCTTCCAGCCAGTCGTCATGGATGGCGCCGAGCATTGGATTGGCCTGGAAGCGCGCCTTTACCTGGTTGGCGATCTCCCTGACTTCCTGGCGGTCGGGCCCCATGACGCGCATCTGCACCGGCCAGCCGGTCGGGGGACCGAGGAAGAGGCGGTCGACCTTGCCGCGAATATCAGGGAAGTCTTCGGCAAGGATCGTCCGCAGCTTGACGATCAGCCGCTCGCGCGCCGGTTCGTCATTGGCCATGACGAGCAGCTGGGCGAAGTTTGGATTGCGCAGCTGCTGGTCGAGCGGCAGGAAGAAGCGCGGCGCGCCTTCGCCGATATAGGTGGCGATGAACCGCTTGTCGGGATCATCCATCATCTTGGCTTCGAGCGCCTTTGCCTGCACTTCGACTTCCTTGATGCTGGTACCCTCGGGCAGCCAGAGATCGACGAGGATTTCCGGCCGCGAGGATTGCGGGAAGAAATTCTGCGGAATGAACTGGAAGGCCCAGAGGCTGGTGACGAAGGTGCCGAGCGTCAGCAGCAGCACGATGACCCGGTGGCGCACCGCCCAGCCGACCGTGCCGCGCAGCCTGCGATAGAAGCCGGTGTCGAAGGCGTCGTGATGCTCGCCGGCGTGATGGCGCTGCTTGAGGATCATATAGCCGAGCCACGGCGTGAAGTAGACCGCGACGAACCACGAGGTGACAAGCGCGATGCCGACGACGTAGAACAGCGACCGCACATATTCGCCGGCCGTCGAGGCGGCGAAGCCGACCGGAATGAAGCCGGCCGTGGTGATCAGCGTGCCCGTCAGCATCGGGAAGGCAGTCGAGGAATAGGCGAAGCTTGCCGCGTCGATCTTGACGAGCCCCTCCTCCAGCTTTCGCTCCATCATCTCGACGACGATCATCGCATCGTCGACAAGCAGGCCGAGCGCGATGATCAGCGCGCCGAGCGAGATGCGCTGCAGGTCGATGCCGAGTTCATACATCAGCGCAAAGGTGGCGGCGAGCACCAGCGGAATGGCGATGGCGATGACGAGCCCCGATCGCCAGCCGATCGACACGAACGAGACGACCAGCACGATGATGAGGGCTTCGCCGAGCGCATGCATGAATTCGCTGACCGCATCCGTCACGACGTCCGGCTGGTTGGCGATCTGATCGACGGCGACGCCGTAGGGCAGCGCCTCTTCGAAACGCTGATAGGTCGCCTCCACGCCCTTGCCGACATCGGTCACGTTGAAGCCCTTGGCCATCACGACACCGACCTGAACGCTATCGTGGCCGTTGAAACGGTACTTGCGCTGGTAGGGATCTTCGAGCCCGGAACTGACGGTGGCGATATCGCCGAGGCGCGTCACCTGACCGCCGGCGCGAAGGCGCAGCTCGCGGATGTCGGCGGCCTTCTTCACGTCGCCTTCGACCGATATGCGCACCGAGCGCAGGCCGGTATCGACCGAGCCGGCCGGATCGACATTGTTCTGGCCTTTGATGGCGTTCTGCAGATCGAGGATCGTCAGGCCGCGCTCGGCGAGCGCCTTGGACGAGACGTCGATATAGATCTTCTCAGGCTGGTCGCCGATGATGACGGCTTTCTCGACGCCCGGCGTCGTCAGCAGCATGTCGCGCGCCTGGATCGCAAATTTCTTCAGTTCCGGATAGGAATAGCCGTCGCCGCTGATCGAATGCAGCGTGATGAAGGTATCGCCGAACTCGTCGTTGAAATAGGGGCCGAGCAGGCCCTGCGGCAGCTCATTAGAGATGTCGCCGACCTTCTTGCGCACCTGATAGAAGGCATCCGCCACCTCTTGCGAATTCGTGTCGCCCTTGACCTGCAGGGTGATGATCGCACTGCCCGCTCGGGTATAGGACTTGACCCAGTCGATATGCGGCGTTTCCTGCAGCTTGCGTTCGATCTTGTTGACGACCTGATCTTCCATTTCCTGAATGGAAGCACCTGGCCAGAGCGCCTGAACGACCATGACGCGGAAGGTGAATTCGGGATCCTCGCGCTGACCCATGCGCATCAGGCCGAGCACGCCGGTGATGATGATCAGCCCGAAGAGGAAGCGGGCGATGCTTGGATGTCCGATCGCCCAGCGCGATAGATTGAAGGGTCGCTTTTCGGTGGTGGTGGCGTCCATGGTCTTGTTCCCTATCCTATGGCGCGATCAGCGGACGGTCTGGTCCGTGGCGGCCAGGGCCGACTGCTGGTTCGGCACCTTCACCTTCAGGTTCTCGCTCATGAACTGCGTTCCGGCCGAAACGACGAGATCGCCGGTATCGAGGCCCTCGGTCACGTGCACACCGTCGCCGGTGAAATCGGCGACCTTGATGTCGCGGCCATGCACGGTCGCCGTATCGCGGTCGACGGTCCAGACCATCTGCTTGCCGTCTTTCTCGGCCAGTGCGCTGAGCGGGATCGAGACATAGCTGTTGCCATTGCTGACGTCGGCCTCGATCGTCGCCGTCATGCCGAGCAATACGCGCGGATCGTTCGGCAGGCTCACCCGGACCGCAAAGGTGCGCGACTGCTGGTCGGCGCTTCCGGAAACCTCCCGCACCTGGCCGTCGAGCACCAGCCTGTCGTCGGCCCAGAAGCTTGCCTTGACTGTTTTGCCCGGCTTGAATTCGGCAATGTCGTTTTCCGGAACCGCGATCTGCACTTCCTTCTCGCCGTCGACGGCGACCGTGACGACCGCAGTGCCAGAGCCGACGACCTGGCCGGTATCGGCATTGATAGCGGTGACGATGCCGTTCTGACCGGCCTTGAGCTCGGTGTAGCTCACCTGGTTCTTCGCCTGGTCAAGTGCGGAAAGTGCGGCATCGCGCTGCGAGATCGCCTGGTCGTGGCTGAGCGAGGCCTGTTCGACCTGTGACTTCGGGGCGACGCTCTTGTCGAAAAGCTGCTCGGCGCGTTTGTTGACGAGATCGGTGGTTTCGACGCTCCTCTCCGCTGCGGCGAGATTGGCTTCCGCCGTCTTGACCGCCAGCTGGTAATCCGTAGCGTCGACGCGGGCGAGAACGTCGCCCGGCGTCACCCGGTCGCCGATATCGACGAGGCGTTCGGTGATCTTGCCGGCGACGCGAAACCCGAGGTTCATCTCCGTGCGCGACTTGACCGAGCCGGAATAGTCGAGCTTGCGTGTGTCGCCGGCCTTGGCGATCTCGACGACCTTCACCGGTCGGATGACCTCCTTGACCTCAGCCTTCTCTTCCGAGCAGGCAGAAACACCGATGCCGATGGCGCCGATGAGCGCGAGACTGGCGACGGATGGCATGCGATGGCTGAGGGTCTTGAGCGAAAACATCTTCCGCACTCCTGGATCGTTTCGGGGGTCCCGACGGCGGCTGCCGTCCATTATTTCTTCAGCGCCCTGATCACGTAGTCGATCAGTTCGTCGACGCTTGCGCGGTTGGTTTTGGCAAGACATTGCGCCACCATCTGCGGATGGCAGAGCGTGTTCGTCGCGGCACCGAAGCAGCGCGAGGCAACGACCGGGTCCTGCTCGGCGAACTCGCCGGCTGCAATGCCTTCGGCGATGATTTCGGCAATGAGATCATGGACGCGGTCGATATGTTTTTCGATGACGTGCCAGTCGCGCTCGATCGCGACGATGATCATCTCATGCACCTTCATCTCGTCGAGCATCAGGTCCAGCGTCAACTGATGCTGGGTCTCGACATAGCGGCGCAGCCGCTCGCTGGCGCTGATCGGCTGATGGCGGATGTCGTAGGCGATCTGATAAGCGGTGGCGAGCATGCGCCCGCAGAGCGCCTGGTGGATTTCCACCTTGGAGGCGAAGAAACGATAAATATTGGCCGGCGACATGCCGAGATCGCGGGCAATGTCGGCCACCGTCGTCTTGCTGTAGCCATAGTGCCGGAACAGCCGCTCGGCCGCATCGAGAATGCGCGTGACATTCTCCTGCCGCGTGATGTCGAGTGTATTTTCCGCGATGTCATTCATAAGTTTCGGGGCCTGAATTACGACTGACGATTTTCGAATTTCGTCAGTCGTAAAATATCAGGCGTTACTTGTCAATATGCCGCGGCGCAGCACGAGGCGTCGCGGATTGAGCACCATCCGGCACAAGCGACGACTCGAGAAGATCGATGCAAGGGGAGAAGGCCTGTACCGCACGCGTCATGCCGACAGCCAATGACTTCGGAATAGGCGGACCGAGAATGCGGGCCGCAAATGGAAAGTGCCGCGGCGAGAAGCGCGCGGCACTTCGTCAATGGAGTGACGTGTCAGACAATCTTGACGTCGAGTGTGATCGGAACAGAGGCGAGCGCCTTGGAAACCGGGCAGCCGGCCTTTGCCTTGTTGGCGAGTTCGGTGAAGGTCGCCTCATCGGCACCGGGAATACGGCCGGAGAGCGAGAGATGGATGGCGGTGATGGCAAAGCCGCCCTCGACGCTTTCGAGCGTTACCTTGGCAGAGGTTTCCATATGCTCGGCGGTAAAGCCGGCTTCACCGAGGATCAACGACAGCGCCATGGTGAAGCAGCCGGCATGGGCTGCGCCGATCAGTTCTTCCGGGTTGGTGCCGGCAACGCCTTCGAAGCGGCTCGCAAAGCCGTAGGGATAATCCTTCAAGGCGCCGCTCTGCGTCGAGATCAGGCCTTTTCCGTCCTTGAGGCCACCGGTCCAATGAGCCGAAGCCGTGCGATTGATCTGCATGCCGTCCTCCTGTTTTCGATTGAGCTTTCAGAAAGCGGCAGGGCGCCGCTCCATGCCCGCGGGAGATCAGAGAGCCTCCCCGATGGGCAATATAATGCTCTATCCCGAGAAGACGACAGGCTTGTAAAAATCTGCGGAATCGAAGCCCTTTCAGGCGGGATGCTGCAACACGCTGAGGCCGCCGTCGATCGTCAGGCAGGTGGCATTGATGAACGGACACTCGTCGGAAATCATGAACACGGCCGCCATGGCAATCTCCTCCGGCGTCGCGATGCGCCCGCCGGGATGCAGTTTCATCGTCTCGGCCTTTGCCGCCTCCGGATCAGGGAAACCGTTCCAGTAATCGATCACCTTCTGGGTCGAGACATAGCCCGGCGCCAGCGCGTTCACGCGGATATTGCGGGCCGCATATTCGAGACCCAAGGATTTGGTCATCCCGAGCAGGGCGTGTTTGGCCAGCGGATAGGGAAATGTGTGCGGGATGATGGTGAAGGCGTGCGTCGAGGCGATGTTGAGGATGACGCCGCCGCCCTGTTTGATGAGGCCCGGCAGCACCGCCTTGCAGCAGTTCCATGCGCCCTTGAGATTGATGTCGAAGCAGCGGTTCCACTCCTCGTCCGTCGTCTCAAGCGGTTCGGCGAAGACATTGACCCCGGCATTGTTGACGAGCGCGTTCAGCTGTCCGATCTCTTCACTCGCCTGAGCGACCAACGTCGTGATCGTTCCGGCATCGGTAATGTCGGCCGGCAGATAACCAAGCCGGCCGCCGCTGCTCTGGAGCTCTTTCGCCGCCTTCGCCAGCAGCGCCGCATCGCGATCAACGAGAAAGACGGCGGCATCTTCCCGCATGAAAGCCTTTGCGATCGCAAGGCCGATACCCTGCGCAGCACCTGTTATCAGGATGTTCTTGCCCTGCAGACGGCTGCCCATCTTGTCACCCCTTCGGTTGAACCGGCAGCGTCGACATCAGGATCGTCACCGTGCCGGCAAGCGCCTCACCTGGCGCAAGCGGCGTGAGCCCACCGAAATCAGGAAGGTGATGCCCGTTCGGCAGATGGCTCATCGGCTCGAGGCAGAAGAAATCGCTCCGGTTGACCGGCATATACAGCATGAAGCGATCGAGCGCACCGTCGGCTTCCAACGCCGCCTGAATTCCAAGTTCCGGCCAGGCGATTGCCGCCCGCCCATTCCAACCCTCGAAGGCGTTGTTCATCCATTTCTGAGGCAACAGCTTGCCGGATCTGAAATCGAAATCATCGGGCACAGGGCCGGGCATATCGGGAAGATGGTCGGGCCGCTCGTTCCAGTAACGATCGGCCGCGATCGTCAGCCTCGTCTTTGGCGTCCGCGCAAAGAAGGGATGTTGACCGAGCCCGAAGGGAAGAGCGGTTTCGCCGCGGTTTTCCACGGAAAGTGTCAGCACCAGCGCCTCGCCGGCGAGACGGATTTCCTGCCGGGTGAGATAGGCATAAGGTGAAACCCTGTCGGCGCTACGGGAAAAGGAGAATTGCGCATCCTCCGGGCTGGAGTCTTCAAGCTGCCAGAGGCTGAGCCAGCCGTCGCCGTGCCGATAGAGCGGATCGGAAGTATTCGGCTGGAAGGCATAGTCGCGTCCGGCAAAGGACATGGTGTTGCCTTCCACGCGATTGCCGAATGGCACCATCGCGAAATTCGCCATCGCTCCCTCCGGCCCGCCGGCCGCCACGAGAAAGGGCATGTCTCGATACGTCGCGGCGGTGACAGCGGCGCCCCGACGGCTGACCCGCACGGCGAGATCGCCGTGCCTCAGTTCGATGTCGTCCCCGGCTCGTTCTTGGTTCATCCGCGTCGCCCCGCAGCCGAAGACCTCAAATTGTCGAGCAGCACTGCGATCAGCAGGATCAGCCCGCGTACGACATACTGATAGAACGCCTGGATATTCAAGAGGTTCATGACGTTTTCGGCAATGCCCATGATCAGCACGCCGACGATGACACCGCTCATCGCTGCCCGGCCGCCGGCCAGCGAAACGCCGCCGAGAACGCAGGCCGAAATCACCGAAAGCTCAAGCCCTGTCGCCGCATTCGGCTGGCCGGAGGTGATGCGCGAGGCAAGCAGGATGCCGGCAATGCCGCAGACGAGCCCCTGCAGCGCAAAGATCCAGATGCGCATATTGACGACGTTGACGCCGGCAAGCCGCGAGGCCTCGGGATTGCCGCCGATCGCCAGGGTGTTCTTGCCGAAGACGGTGCGGTTGAGCACGAAACCGAAGAGGATGAAAAGGATCAGCATGATCCAGATCGGCGTCGGCACGGTCAGGAAGCGCGACAAGGCAAGCTGGTAGAAATCGGGATCGTTGATGCCGACGGCGCGGCCATCGGACGCGATCAGCGCCAGCCCGCGCACGATCTGCATGGTCGCAAGCGTGGTGATCAGCGCATTGATGCGAAAACGCGCAATGACGATACCATTGACGAAACCGACGACGGCGCCGCAAAGCAGGGCGGCGAGCAGCCCGACGGGAATGGAGCCCGTCGCATTCGAGACCATCACGGCAATCATGCCGGAGAAGGCGACGATCGATCCGACCGAAAGATCGAAATCGCGCGATGCCAGGCAGAACATCATCGTGCAGGCAACGATGCCGATCGTGACGACCGATTGCAGCAGCCCCAGCATGTTTCGCTCGGTCAGGAAGTTCGGTACGAAGAGCGAGACGATCACGAAGGCAGCAGTGAAGATCACCACCAGCCCCTGTTCGCCGAGAAGGATTTTTTTCAACGAATTTATCGTCCGTATTCCTGGTTCTAAAGGGTGCCTGCGGCGTTCTTGTCGGGAAGCGCTGCCGTCAGGATGCTGCGCTCGTCGAAATCCGGACGAGCGACATTGGCCGCCACCCTGCCCTGGCACATCACCATGATGCGATCGGAAATGCCCATGACTTCGGGCAACTCGCTTGATATCACCACGATCGCCATGCCGCCGGCGGCAAGTTCGTAGAGGATTTCGTAGATTTCCGATTTCGCCCCGACATCGATGCCGCGCGTCGGCTCGTCGATGACCAGGACCTTGATCCCCTGCTCGGACAGCCAGCGGCCGAGAATGACCTTCTGCTGGTTGCCGCCCGAGAGGTTGATGATGTCCTGCTTGCGCGACGGCGTCCGCACTCGAAGCTTGGCGATGAACCGATCCGCCAGCGCCGCCTCTTGTCTCGGGCTCAGAATGCCGAAAGGCGAAAAATGCCGGCGCGACGAGATCGCGATATTCTCCTCGATCGATCGCCCTTGGACGATGCCGTCGAACTTGCGGTCCTCGGGGCAAAGCACCATGCCGGCATTGATCGCCGCTTTCGGATTGTTCGGCGAAACGGCAATGCCGTCGATCGTGACCTGACCCTGATGCCTGGTGTCGGCGCCGTAAAGCAGCCGCGCCATCTCGCTGCGGCCGGCGCCGATCAGGCCGAAGAAACCGAGAATCTCACCCTGGCGGACGGAGAAGCTGATCGGGTTGGGCAGCCTTGACCCCGACAGGCCCTTGACCTCCAGCCGTACGTCGCTGAGGGCGCGTTCACGCCAGCCCCAGACATTGCTGATCTCGCGTCCGACCATTTCCGAGATGATCTGCTCACGCGTCGTTTCGGCGATCTGAGGATGGTGGGCGGCAAGTTTGCCGTCGCGCAGTACCGTCAGGCTGTCGCAAAGCCGGAAGATCTCGTCGAGGCGATGCGAGACGTAGAGAATCACCGTTCCCTTCGCCTTCAGCCTGTCGATGAGCGAAAACAGGATTTCGCTTTCACGCGAGGAGAGCGAGGAGGTCGGCTCGTCGAGCGCAATCACCCGCGCATCGAGCATGACGGCCTTGGCGATCTCGACCATCTGCCGTGCGCCGATCGAAAGCGAGGCGACCTTGGCCGACGGATCGACATCGATGCCGATCTCCTCGAGCTTCGACCGCACTGTCTCGATCAGCCTCTTGGAATGGATGATGCCGCCCTTGGCCGGAAAGCGTCCGAGCCAGAGATTTTCGGCGACCGTCAACTCCGGAACGAGTTGCAGTTCCTGATGGATGACGATGACGCCGGCATGGAAGGCGTCGCGGACGGACCCGTATCTCTGCTCCTCGCCGTCGATGAGGATGTTGCCGCCATCGGCGGCCTGATCGCCTGACAGTACGCGGATCAGCGTCGATTTACCGGCACCATTTTCGCCCATCAGGCCGTGGACGGCGCCCTTCTCGACCGTGAAGGAAACATTCGCCAGCGCCTGCACGCCGGGATAACCCTTGGAGATATTGCTGAATTCGAGGAAAGCCATCATCGCTCCGTCGAGAAAGATCCGACGGCACGCTGAGCGGCCGCCGGACGATATCATCTTGGAAGGACGATCACTCGATGCCAAGATCCTTGCGGACCTTTTCGTAATCGTCGCGCAGTGCCAGGGAACCGGAGGTCAGCGTCAGCTTTGCCGGCTCCTTGTCGTTCGCGATCCAGTCGTACATGTTGAGCGCCGTCTCGTAGCCGTGGCGCTTCGGCGAGATGATGACGGTGCCGAAGAAGCCCGTCGCCGCCGGCTTCTTGAACTCGTTGATCGCCGATTCCGCGCCGCCAATGCCGACGCCGATGACGTTGGCCGCCGGAATGCCGACCGATTCGGAAGCACGGACGGCGCCGAGGACGGCTTCGTCGTTGAGGCCGAAGGCGACCCAGTATTTCACGTCGGCATGCTTGTTGAGAACGGTGGTTGCCGCGTTGAGCGCCGCTTCCGTATCCGTCTTCGCCTGTGGCGCATCATAGATGTTTTCGGCCGGGAAACCGGCGGACTTCAGCACCGAGATCGCACCTTCGACGCGGTCGACAGCGGTCGGCAGCTGGTCATAGGAAACCCGCACGGCGCCGACATTCTTCATGTCCCAGCCGCGCTTCTTGATTTCGTCGACGATCGCCTGGCCGACGGTCTCGCCGATCTTGGTGGCTGAAATGCCCATATGCGGCACCTCTTCCAGCGGCTTGCCGTCGGCGCTGACGAGGCGGTCGTCGACCGTCATCAACTTCAACTGGTTGGCTTCGGCCTTGGCGACGATGCCAGGGCCGAGCTTGACGTCGGGCGTGCAGATGATCAAGCCCTGCGCACCTTGGGCGCCGAGATTATCGATTGCCGACTGGACCTTCTCGCCGTCTTCGGCGCCGATCTTGACGACGGTGAAGCCTTTTTCCTTGGCGGCCTGGTCGGCGAATTTCCATTCGTCCTGGAACCACGGCTCCTCAGGCTGCTTGACGATAAACCCTATCTTGACGTCCGCGGAAAATGCCGAGCCGGCTGCCAGAATGGCGAAAGTGCCAGCCAGAATGGCTGCTTTGAACAAGCGCATGTCTCTCTCCCTAAACTCTCAAAAACCGAGCAGCTGCCTCCCAGGCAACGTCCAATGAATTATGATAAATCATCATACCAGTCAATTGCCAATGTATGATGATTGGAATAATAGGATTATTGACGAGATGCCGGGAGGAAGCGTCGCAAAGCGGATCGAATTCGGATAATCAGGTTCGATTGCCTAGCACGCGAGACAGAGCGGAGAGGTGAGTTGGAAACAATCGAGCGACAGAGCGGGGCCGAAAGCCGCCGCATCGAGCGCCGCCCGCGCGTACGCCGCAACGTCACGGCGGCGATCGCTCAGGATATCTGCGCGGACCGCTATCCCGCGGGCTCGCCGCTGCCCCGCGAGAACGACCTCTGCGAACTCTACGGCGTCAGCCGCACGGTCATTCGCGAATCGCTGAAAGTGCTGGAATCCAAAGGCCTTGTCCGTGGCAAGCCGCGCATCGGAACCACCGTCTGCGATAAGGATGACTGGAATATCCTCGACGCTGACGTGCTTGAATGGATGGGGCCCTATATCAAGGATTTCGACCTGCTCGGCTGCATTCTCGAAGCCCGCCGCACCATCGAACCGGCAGCCGCCGAATATGCCGCCGAGCGCGCCAGCGCCCAGGAGATCGCCGATCTCGACAATGCCTGGCGGCAGATGCGCGACAGCGCCCGCGACCCGGAAAGCTTCACCGATGCCGACGTCATGTTCCACACGGTGCTGCTCACCGCCAGCCACAATCAGGTCTTCCGCCGCCTGTCGAGCGCCATTCACGCGGCGCTGAAATATGCACTGCATGCCTCCAATATCGGTGTCGAGAATCGCGAGGATGCAGTGCTCGTTCACGGTCAGCTGGTCGAGGCCCTGCGCATGCGCGACAAGGCGGGCGCCCGCGAATGCGCCAACCGCATGCTCGATCTTGCGGTGCGCGATCTTGCCGCCGCCGAAAAAGCGATCGGCAGAACGAAATGACCGATCACGACAAATCTGCGGACGTGCCGCCGATCGCAAACCCGCGAAGAGACTGAAAGAACAGCGATGAAGATCACCAAACTCACCACCTATATCGTTCCCCCGCGCTGGCTGTTTTTGAAGGTCGAGACCGATGAAGGCATCGTCGGCTGGGGCGAACCGGTCGTCGAAGGCCGTGCGCTCACCGTTCAGGCCGCCGTCCATGAGCTGGAAGACTACCTGATCGGCAAGGATCCTTTCCTCATCGAAGACCACTGGACCGTGATGTATCGCGGCGGCTTCTATCGCGGCGGCGCCGTCCACATGAGCGCGATCTCGGGCATCGACCAGGCGCTGTGGGACATCAAAGGCAAGGCGCTCGGCCAGCCGATCCACTCTCTGCTCGGCGGCCAGCTCCGTGATCGTATCAAAGTCTATTCCTGGATCGGCGGCGACCGTCCCTCGGATGTCGCCAACAATGCCAAGGAAGTGGTTGCCCAGGGCTTCAAGGCGATCAAGCTCAATGGCTGCGAGGAAATGCAGATCGTCGACACCAACGAGAAGGTGGAGAAAGCAGTCGAGACCATCGCCGCCATCCGCGAGGCGATCGGCCCGCATATCGGCATCGGCGTCGATTTTCACGGGCGTGTGCACAAGCCGATGGCGAAGGTTCTCGCCAAGGAGCTCGACCCCTACAAGCTGATGTTCATCGAAGAGCCGGTGCTTTCCGAAAACAAGGAAGCGCTGCGCGATATCGTCAACCACACCTCGACGCCGATCGCGCTCGGCGAACGGCTCTTTTCGCGCTGGGACTTCAAGCAGGTTCTGTCAGACGGCTACGTCGACATCATCCAGCCGGACCTCTCCCATGCCGGTGGCATCACCGAATGCCGCAAGATCGCGGCGATGGCCGAAGCCTACGACGTGGCGCTGGCGCCGCATTGCCCGCTAGGCCCGATCGCGCTCGCCGCCTGCCTGCAGGTCGATGCCGTCAGCTACAATGCCTTCATCCAGGAACAGAGCCTCGGCATCCACTATAACAAGGGCAACGACATCCTCGACTACATCTCCAACAAGGAGGTGTTCCACTATGCCGATGGTTTCGTCTCGATCCCGCAGGGTCCGGGTCTCGGCATCGAGGTCGACGAAGCCTATGTCATCGAGCGCGCGAAGGAAGGTCACCGCTGGCGCAACCCGATCTGGCGGCACGCCGACGGCAGCTTCGCCGAATGGTGAGAGCGCATAACCCCGAAAATCGGAACCGATTTTCGGAAAGGATTATGCGCAACTCAAAGTGATAGGGTCGCGCAAGCGGCCCTTTTTCATTCCCCGTGTAGGATATCGCGTGTCTCGTCCGTCATAGTGGAAGCTCAAAGAGGAGATTTCAGAATGGCCAGAGCAATCGCAATCATCGTCGCCCGCATCATCTTCAGCTTCATCTTTTTCATGGCGGCCGGCTTCAAGTTCGTCGATATCGGCGCAACAGTGGGCTATATCACCGCCGCAGGCTTTCCGATGGCGACATTCCTTGCCTGGGTCGCCGCCTTCTTCGAGATCGCACTGGCGCTCGCCTTTATATCAGGAGCCTTCTTCACCGAGGCCAGCCTGCTCGCAGGCATCTATGTGATCTTCCTCGCTTTCGCCTTCCACGGCCCATCCCATTGGCAGCAGAACCAGGCCGAGTTCGGCTTCTTCATCGATCACTTTACCTTCCTCGCCGGTCTGCTCTTTGCCGCGGTCCACGGGCCGGAGAAATGGGCGTTGAGCCACAGCCTCCTCAGGAAGCTCTAGCATCGGCCCGAAAATCGGAATCGATTTTCGGAAAGCACGATGCGAGGATTGAAAGAGTTAAAGCGTCCTTTGTGCGTCCGAAAGGACGCACGGCGCTCTAGCGACCTGCTCTCCTTCCGGAACCAAGAGCCGTGCGGAACATTGGCTTACCTGCAAAACGGCAACGCAAAAACGGCAAGGAGAGCCCACCCATGGAGCTGAAGGGAAAGATCGCATTGGTGACAGGCGCCGGTTCCGGCATCGGCAAAGCGGCCGCGTTGCGGCTCGCTGCCGAGGGTGCAAGGGTGGCCGCACTGAGCCGCGCCACCGACGAGGTCGAAAAGACCTGTGCCGAGATCAGGGCCGCCGGCGGCGAGTCGATCACGTTGACGGCAGATACCAGCGACGAAACTCAAATGCGGAGCGCCGTAGCGCAACTGACCGACACCTTCGACGGCCTCGACGTCGTTGTCGCCAATGCTGGGATCAACGGTGTCTGGGCACCGATCGACGATCTCAAGCCGGAAGAATGGGACAAGACGATCGCCGTCAATCTGCGTGGCACCTACCTGACCCTGCATCTGACGGTTCCGCATCTGAAGCGCCACGGCGGCTCGATCATCGTCGTCTCTTCGATCAACGGCACCCGCACCTTCACCACGCCGGGCGCCACCGCCTACACCGCAACCAAGGCGGGCCAGGTCGCCATGGTCCAGCAGCTCGCCCTCGAACTCGGCCGGCACGGCATCCGCGTCAATGCCGTCTGCCCGGGCGAGATCGAGACCAATATCGGCGCCAATACCGACAGCCGCCATCGCGAGGAGACGGAGGTTCCGGTCATCTGGCCGCAGGGGGATATCCCGATCGCCGGCGGCAAGGCAGGCAAGAGCGAGGATGTCGCCGAAACCATCCTTTTTCTCGCCTCCGAGCGCGCCCGACACATCACCGGTACGCCGATCTGGATCGACGGCGGTCAGGGCCTGTTGCGATAGCCCTTGCAGTCAGGAACTCAGCCGTTCAGCCGGGCGCTGTCGAGAGTATACAGTTCCTGCGCGCGCTGCACGCCGCGCAACGCGTAGCGTCCGACGCAGGCGAGTGCGGCACGCTGCTGCTCCGGTATCGCCGCGGCGAAATCGGAGGAGATCAACAGGTTGAGATCGACGGAACGACACATCGAGGCGATCCGGCTGACCTCGTTGACGGCAGGTCCGATGACGGTGAAGTCCAACCGGTCCTGGCTGCCGATATTGCCGTAGAAGACATCGCCGATATGCAGGCCGATATAGACGTCGGTCGTCGCCCGGCCGTCGGCCGCACGCGCGGCATTCAGCTTGGTGAGCTTTTCCCGCAGCAACGATTCGGCGCTCAGCGCCGCACGACATGTCTCCGCCGGCACCTCGCTCTTAAAGATGGCGAGCACACCGTCGCCGATCAGCTTCAGCACGTTGCCGCCGGACTCGTGGACCGCTGTGATCACCGCCTCGCTATAGTCGTTGAGCAGCGGGATGATCTCCTCCGGCGGCACGCTGTCGGAGATCTTGGTGTAATTCAGCAGATCGGAAAACCAAAGTGCCGCGGAAATCCGCTCCGACTTGCCGCGGCTGATCTTGCCTTCCATCACCTGGCGCGCGGCGTCTTCGCCGAGATAGACCTCGGCGATGGTGCGAGCGATACGCCCGAGCGCGATGCATTTGATCGCCAGCCCCAAAACTGGCACCAGCTTGCGCAGGATGGCGAGGTCGTGATCGGAAAAGCCCTCAGGATGCTTCGTCGCGAAATGCGAGAAGAAGCAATCCATCTCGCCGATCGTGCCGGCCTCGGAAAAACGATGCATCATCGCCACGAAATCCGTGTGGCCGGCTTCAGCGATCGTATCGAGCATAGAGAAATCGATCGGATCGCCGAAGCCAAGACGCCGGCGTATCTCCCGCTCGTTGTTAGACCATAGATGATAGAAGGCCGAACGCTGCCAGTTCGACGCCGCTTCCCCCGAGCTCGTCGGACCATATTCGAACTCGGCCTGAATCTCCTCGACGCTGTCCCAGCGGAAGGCGCGGCCCTCATGCACCGGATGCAGCGTATCCATCAGCGCCAGACCACGGTCGAGTGGCAGGCCGGCATCCCGGCAAGCCGAGCAGAAACCGGTCATCAGCTCGGCTTCCGAAGCGCCCTTCAGTCCCTGCTCCGTGATCCAGGCTGCAATCGTGCTGACGTCGCTGTAATCCATGTTCTCACCTTCACTCGTACTAAAGTTGTAGCTCGAATTCGGCGTGGAAGGAAAGCCAATTGGCTCAATCGCCCTCGGGCATATTGTAGGGCGTGACGATTTCGACTGTTGAAAGCGAGGGCGAAACCGCTCGCGGCAAGGCAGTCGCCCGGCTCATGATCGCCCGGAAGGCCGAACGCGCATCGGTTCTGAGATCATGATGCAGCACGAAGCCGATCCGACGCGCCCCAAGCAGGGCGCGATTATCCGCATCGAGATCATGGGCGACGAAAACGCGGACGGGACGTTTGGCCGCGTCGAAGGCCGCAAGCACCGCCCGGTTGCCGCCGCCGATCGAATAGACGGCGTTGATGGCGGGGTCGGCCGCAAGGGCTGCCGCGGTAAGCGTTCCCGTCGCGGCATCGGTGCCGTGCCCCTCGCTGATTTCGGTAATGCCGATGTCGGGATAGCGGGCGCGGATGACGCGGCGAAAGCCGATTTCGCGCTCCTCCTCGCCGCGGAACCGTCCGCTCGACAGCGTTACCAGCACCTTGCTACCATCACTCCCGAGGAATTCGCCGATCAGATAGGCGGCGGTCTCTCCCGCCGCCCGGTTGTCGGCCCCGGCATAGGCGATGCGGGCCGAATTCGGCAGATCGGTCACCAGCGTCACGACGGGAATGCCGGCCGCATCCGCCCGGGCAACGGCGGCCGCCACCTCGGCAACGTCAGGCGCCTTGAGCACGATACCGTGCGTGCCGCGCAGCCGGATGCGATCGAGAAGCTGCACCAGTTCGGTCGGCTTCATCACCTCGGCGAAATGGAACCGGCAACGGAAGACGCCGGGCAGAAAGGTCGCCATCTCCGCCTCGAAGGCGGCGCGCACCGCGTCGCTGAAACGCTGCGGCGTCTCCATGACGATATCGATCGCCAGCACCCGCCCGCTGCCCATCGCTCCGGCCTGCTGCTTCTCCAGCTCCGCGATCGCCGCCTTCACCCGCATCTCGGTCTGCCGGCGCACGCCCGGCCTGCCGTTCAGCACCCGGTCGACGGTCGCAGTGCTGAGCCCGGCCTGGAAGGCAATGTCCTTGACGAGAAAGAGATGTGCCATGCGATTGGCCTGATGGTTTTTTGATGGATTCCTGATCTATATCACCCGGCATCGCGGCGTATAGTGCCTCCATTGGAAAGAGGGAGGAGCCGCTATGAAAACCAACAACCAGCAGAAACTGCGCGCCGACCGCGTCTGGGTGAGCGAAGACGCCTGCGATCTCGACGATTTCCGCAGCCTTGCGGAAAGGACGACTGTGCTTACCGATTACCCCTCGGCGTCTGCGGTCGAAAAAAACGTGCTGATCTATGACAGCCGCAAGGTGATGGCAGCGGCCGCAACGCCAGAAGGCCGACGCGCCGTGTTGGCGGAGATCTGCGAGGCTTTCGGCGAGGGTCCTGGTGTGGTCGTGTTCAAGCGCGCTTACGAAGACACCGGCATCATCGATCGGGCCAGCGTGATCTTCGACGCGATCATCGAGGAACAACACCGCACCTCGACCGGCGGCGGCGATCACTTTGCCAAGCCTGGCGCCAACGACCGTATCTGGAATTCGCTGGAAAAACATTGTCTCGCCGATCCGGCAAATTTCGCCGAATATTACGGCAACGCCATTATCGCGCTGGCCAGCGAAGCCTGGCTCGGTCCGAGCTACCAGATGACGGCGCAGGTCAACCGCGTCAATCCGGGCGGCGCGGCGCAGTCGGCGCACCGCGATTACCATCTCGGCTTTCAGTCCTCAAAGGTGATCGAACAGTTCCCGGCGCATGTGCACCGGCTCTCGCCGGTGCTGACGCTGCAGGGTGCGGTCGCCCATTGCGACATGCCGCTCGAAAGCGGCCCGACACTCTTCCTGCCGTATAGCCAGACCTATGTGCCGGGTTATCTCGCGCTGAAGCGGCAAGAGTTCCGGGATTATTTCGAGACCAACCATGTCCAGCTGCCGCTCGAAAAAGGCGACGTCGTCTTCTTCAATCCCGCCCTCTTCCATGCCGCCGGCACCAACCGTTCGGCCGACATCAAGCGCGTCGCCAACCTCCTGCAGGTCTCTTCCGCCTTCGGCCGGGCAATGGAAACCGTCAATCGCGAGAAGATGAGCGCCAGGCTGTTTCCCGCGTTGAAGACCTTGCAGGGCAGGCTCTCGCCTGATGAGATCGCCAACGCCGTCGCTGCCTGCGCCGAGGGCTACTCCTTCCCGACCAACCTCGACTGCGACCCGCCGCTCGGTGGACTGGCGCCGAAGACACAGGCGCAGCTGATGCATGAGGCGCTGAAGGAAGGCTGGAGCGATGAAGTCTTTACGGCAGCACTTGCCGAGCAGGCGCAGAAGAAGTTGAGCTGATTTGGAGCTCGAGCCTCTTGCATCCGCACTGAGATAAAAGCCTCCCGCACCTGCGGGAGGCTATTCGCACATCATCACAATGGAGGAACCACATGAGCACAGACCACGGCCGCCTCGACGGCAAGATCGCCATCGTCACCGGCGGCACGCAAGGATTGGGCGCGACCATCGCCCGCCTCTTCGCCGAACGCGGCGCCGAAGGCATCGTCATCTGCGGCCGCAACGAAGCCAAGGGCAAGGCAAAGGCGGCGGAGATTTCGGCCGCGACCGGCACCAGGATCGTCTACGTCAAAGCCGACCTCGGCAAGGTCGGGGATGCACAGCATGTCGTGCGCGCCTGTGACGAGACCTTCGGCCGTGTCGACGCCTTGGTCAATGCCGCCGCCATCACCGATCGCGGCACCATCCTCGACACCAGCCCGGAGCTCTTCGACACCATGTTCGCCGTCAATGTGCGTGCGCCGTTTTTCCTGATGCAGGAGGCGGTGAAGGTCATGCGCCGCGAAAAGATCGAGGGTACGATCGTCAACATCGGCTCGATGTCGGCCAAAGCCGGCCAACCCTTCATCGCCGCCTATTGCGCCTCCAAGGGCGCGCTGGAAACGCTGACGAAGAACACCGCTTATGCGCTCCTGCGCAACCGCATCCGCGTCAATGGTCTGAACATTGGTTGGATGGCCTCCGAAGGCGAGGACCGGATCCAGCGCGAATATCACGATGCACCGGCCGACTGGTTGGAGAAGGCGGCGGCAAGCCAGCCCTTCGGCCGTCTCGTCGATCCGCACGAGGTGGCGCGCGCCTGCGCTTACCTGTCGTCTTCCGAATCCGGCCTGATGACCGGCTCGGTCATCTGCTTCGACCAGTCGATCTGGGGCGCTTACGACGGCTCGCCGCATCCGGTCGCCGCCCTCTAGAGCCTTTCCTGGTCAGATTGAATCATTCTGCCGGAGCAGGTTTTCGTCAGGGCAGAGGCGATTGGCGAAGGGCATACCCCTTGGTACGTCCGAGCCGATCGCCTTTGATCCTGGCGGAAAGATGCCCGACCCTTCGGGTTGGCTGAAACGGGCCGGCTGATCGACCGGCCGGCTTGGCCGTAGAGCTTGGCTACGACGCGCGCCGGCCGGTCGACCATCCGACTCCGTTTGAGCCAACAGAATGCTTCAATCTGACCAGGAAAGGCTCTAGGAAAACCGGAGCCCGGCATTTCCATCGCCGGGCTCTGGTACCTCCAGGTTTTTGCCGCTAGGAAAAGAACGGCAGCATTCAGGGAGGAAACTGGCATGGGCGACAATCCGATTTATGAGATCCGCGACGAACGCTTCGGTGCCATGGTCATCGGCAGCGCCGGCCTCGAGGAGCTTTATTCCGGCTGCCGCTGGACGGAAGGCCCGGTCTGGTTTTCCGACCTGAACTGCCTTCTCTGGAGCGATATCCCGAATGAACGCATGATGCGCTGGACACCGGATGGTACGGTCTCCGTCTTCCGCTCGCCCTCCAACTACGTCAACGGCAACACCCGCGACCGGCAGGGCCGGCTGGTCTCCTGCGAACATGGCGGCCGCCGTGTCACCCGTACCGAGACGGACGGCACCATCACCGTTCTCGCCGACAGCTACCAGGGCAAGCGACTGAACTCGCCGAACGACGTCGTCGTGCACTCCGACGGCGGGGTCTGGTTCACCGATCCGACTTACGGCATCCTGTCGGATTACGAGGGCCACAAGGCCGAGCCCGAGCAGCCCACGCGCAACGTCTACCGGATCGATCCGGCAAGCGGAGCGATCGATGCCGTCGTCGAGGATTTCATCCAGCCGAACGGCCTTGCCTTCTCGCCCGATGAGACGAAGCTTTATATTGCCGATTCCGGCTCCGCAAAACATGACGTGCCGCGCCATATCCGCGTTTTCGACGTCATCGACGGCAGGGCGCTTGCCAACAGCCGCTATTTCTGCAGCCTCGATGTCGGCCATCCCGACGGTTTCCGTTGCGATGTCGCCGGCAATCTCTGGACGAGTGCCTCCGACGGCGTGCACTGCTTTTCGCCTGACGGAACCCTGCTCGGCAAGATCAGGGTGCCGCAGACGGTGTCCAACCTCACCTTCGGCGGCCCCAAGAAAAACCGGCTTTTCATCACCGCAACGCGTTCGGTCTATTCGATCTATATCAAGACGACCGGCGCGCAATATCCATAGATCAGGCCTTCGCCTTGTCGGGGCGGCAGTGCAGCGGCTCGGCGCGGTGCCAGTTTTCCAGAATGCGGCCATCGGTATGTTTCTGCCGCGCCCAGCGGATGCCATTCGAGATCACCTTATGCACGATCTTGTCGTGATAGATCGGGTAGGTCTCGTGGCCGGGGCTGAAGAAGAAGATGCGGCCGCGCCCGCGCTGGAAGGTGCAGCCGCTGCGGAACACCTCGCCGCCGGAATACCAGGAGATGAAGACAAGCTCGTCCGGCTGCGGAATATCGAAGGGCTCGCCGTACATTTCCGAGGCATTGACTTCGAAATAGGGCGGCAGCCCCTCGGCGATCGGATGCGAAGGATTGACCACCCAGACGCGCTCCAGGTCGCCATCCGGCGTCTCACGCCAGGAGAGGTTGGCATTGGTGCCCATCAGCCGGCGGAAGAGCTTGGAATGGTGGCCGGAATGCAGCACCAGCAGGCCCATGCCCTTCAGCACGCGCTGCTGCACGCGGTCGATCAGCCCGTCGCTGACGTCGTCATGCGCCATATGCCCCCACCAGAGCAGCACGTCGGTATCATCGAGCACGCTGTCCGGCAGGCCTTCGTCAGGATCATCCAGCGTGCCGCGGCGGATTTCGAAATCTGGATGGGCGATGCCGGCTTCGATCGCTCCGTCGATACGATCAGGATAGATCTCCTGAACCTCCTTGTGGAGCTGCTCGTGGCGTCCCTCGTTCCAGATGGTGACCTTGATTGTCATGACATTCCTCGATGTTTCAGGCCTTGATGTTTCAGGCGCGATTGTCAGGCGGTTGCCGGACGGATCACCCGGCCGGCGGAATCGAACAGATGGCAGGCGGCGGGATCGGCCGTCAGCGACACGCGGTCACCCGGCCGCACGGCGATATCGCCCTCGGCGCGCACGACGATAGGCTGCTCCTGCGAGCCGACGGTCATATAGGTCTCGACGCCGAGGCGCTCGACGATGACGACTTCGGCCGTAAAGTGGTCCTGGCCCTCGGCGGCGATCTTCAGATGTTCCGGCCGGATGCCGAGCTTGGCATCGCCCTGCGGCATCGCGCCGTTGGCATCGGCGAGATCAAGCGAAAGCCCGATCGGACTGTTGAGATGCACCTTGCCGGCCACCGGCCGCGTTATAGTGACGGGAATGACGTTCATCTTCGGCGAGCCGATGAAGGTCGCGACGAATTCGTTGTCCGGCTCATGATACAGCGACATCGGCGCACCCTCCTGCGCCACCACGCCCTTGTTCAGCACGACGATGCGGTCAGCCATCGTCATCGCTTCCACCTGGTCGTGAGTGACGTAGACGACCGTCGCCTTCAGCTCGCGGTGCAGGCGTTGCAGCTCAGCGCGCATCTGCACGCGCAGCGCCGAATCGAGGTTCGACAGCGGCTCGTCGAACAGGATCAGCGCCGGCTTCTTGATGATGGCGCGGCCAATCGCGACGCGCTGGCGCTGGCCGCCGGAAAGAGCGGCCGGGCGGCGGTCGAGATAGTCGGTGAGCTGCAGGATCTCGGCAACACCCTCCACTTGCCGGCGGATCTCCGCCTCCGGCACCTTCTTCAAACTGAGCGAGAAGCCGATGTTTTCGGCAACGCTCATATGCGGA
The DNA here is from genome assembly GCF_004306515.1 of Rhizobium beringeri. Lineage (NCBI taxonomy): Bacteria > Pseudomonadati > Pseudomonadota > Alphaproteobacteria > Hyphomicrobiales > Rhizobiaceae > Rhizobium > Rhizobium beringeri. The sequence goes on from NZ_SILG01000001.1 coordinate 3,823,397, forward strand.
TAGAGCGCATAGGACTGGAACACCATGGCGATGCCACGTTTGTCGGGCGGCACGTCGTTGATGCGCTTGCCGTTAAGGATGAGGTCGCCCTCGTCGATGCCTTCGAGGCCGGCGATCATGCGCAGCAGCGTGGACTTGCCGCAGCCGGACGGGCCGACGAAGACCGCGAATTCGCCGTCTTCCACGGTGATGTCGACGCCCTTGATGACCTCGAGCGCACCGTAGAACTTGCGAACGTTTCTGAGATTGATCATCTGTTTCTCTTTCTTGATCTCAGCCCTTCACGCCGCCCGAAAATGTCTGGACGAGGAAGCGCCGCGCAAAACCGAAGGCAACGACGGCAGGCAGCAGGTAGATGAATGCCAGCGCCGTCAGCAGGCCGTAATCGATCTCGTTGATGCGCAGAAAGGCGCGGAAGAGACCAAGCGGCAGCGTCTGCAGCTCCGGCGACGACAGGAGGATCAGCGGCAGCAGGAAATCGCCCCAGGCCGACATGAAGGCGAAAAGCCCGGCCGCAGCCAGCCCCGGCAGCGCCAGCGGGATCAGCACCCGGCGGATGCACTGTATCAGTGTTGCCCCATCCATCAGCGCCGCCTCCTCGTAGTCCTTCGGCAGCCCGTCGAAGAAGGTCTTCATGATCCAGAGCGCCAGCGGCAATTGCATTGTCGCAAGCACCAGGATCAGCCCGAGATACCCGTCGATGAAGCCGGTCCAGCGCATGATGTCGCGGGTATAGCTGCCGAAGATCGGCCGCAGCACCGCCGCCTCCGCATTGTTCAACGTCAGCAGGAACTTGTAGAGCGGCACGATGAGTGCGGTCGGAGGCAGCACACGGATGAGCAGGATCGCGTAGAGGAAGGGTAACTTCCACCAGGCCCTGGTGCGCGACAGCGCATAACCGCCGAGCCCCGCAAGCACCATGACGAGCAGCGTGGCGCCGCCGACCACGAAGAGCGAATTGAACAGCCACTTCGCTCCGTCCTCCTTCGCGAAGACTCTGATATAGTTGGCGAAGGTCCATTGTTCCGGCCAGCGCAGGAAGAGCTGCGCATTGCCGTCGAACGAGGCGATCAGCACCCAGAAAAAGGGTATCGCGCAGAAGATCGAGATCAGCGACAGGATCGCATAGGCGATGAGATCGGATCGACCCTTGTTTGCAGTTTCGCTTGGAGAAACGACGGCCATGTCAGACCTCCACCTTCATGGCCCGGACATAGGCGACGCCTAATATCAGCGAGATGACGAGCGCGACGACGGCGACCGCAGCGCCATAGCCCAGCTGGTACGCCGTGAAGGACTGGTTGTAGATATAAATGCTGACGAGTTCGGTCGCCCCGCCCGGTCCGCCGCGCGTCAGCGCATAGACGAGGCCGAAGACGGCAATCGTGGAAACCGCCGAGATCAGCATGTAGAGCAGGATCGTCGGCATCATCAGCGGCAGAGTGATGCGGCGGAACATCTGCGATGGGGTGGCGCCGTCCATGCGGGCGGCCTCGTAGATCTCCGCCGGGATGGTGCTGAGGCCCGCCGTCAGCAGGATCATCGCCGTGGCGATGCCGCGCCAGGTATTGACGATGATGATCATCGACAGCGGGAAGACCTGCAGCCAGTCGGCCGGCGTGATGCCGAAGAAATTGACGATGCGGCTGAGTGTGGCGTTGTCGCCGCCTGCCAGCATCGAGATCCACATGAAACCGGCGACGACTTCGGGAGCGGCATTCGGCAACAGGATAATCGACGAGAACACCCGCCGGAAGCGGATCGGCCGGCGCAGCGCGATCGCCGAGATCAGGCCGAGCACGAACTGGCCGATCACTGCAGAACCGATGACGAAGATGAAGGTGACGACCAGCGTGTTCCAGAACTTCGCGTCGTTGAAGAGCCTGACATAGTTGCGGAAACCGACAAAGCGGGGCCGAAGGGCCGCAGCCCCGGTCAGCGCCTCATTGGTGAAGCTCAGATAGATGGAATAGAGGGCCGGGTAGATCACGAAGGCCAGAAGCAGCACCAGCGAGGGCAGCAGGATCAGCAGCCATTGCCGTTCGGCGCGCTTTTCATGAGAGTTTCGGGCCATGGAAGCTCACAACCTTATCGAATGAAACCGGCTTGTAGAATGAAAGCGGGAAGACGCAGCGATGATGCCGCGTCCCCGTCTTGGCGAAAGAGAGGGTGCCGGAGCTTACTTGACCATGTCGTCGCCGAGCGTTTCCTTGACGTAGTCGACAAGGATCTTCTGGGCGCCGGCGGCATCGGTTTCTTTGCGGAGCAGCGCTTCGGTGGCCCGCGCGACACCTTCCGAGACCGCACCGAAACCGGAGGCCTGCTTCAGGAACACGCCGTTCTCGGCCGCCGCATGGATCGGAACCAGTTCCGTCAGCTTCTGGAACTCGGCATTATCAGCCGCACCCTTGCTGGCCGGGATATTGCCGATACGGGCGGCGTAGGAAACCTGCGTCTCGATCGAGCCGATCTCCATCAGCGCCTTGATCGCCAGTTCCGTATTGGCCGACTTGGAATTGACGGCCCACGGCGCAGCGAGGTTGGCAAGCACGTACTGGCCGCTGCTCTGGCCGGGAACGGTCCAGGTGCCGACCACCTCCGTCACGTCAGGGATGGGGTTCTTGCTTTCGCGACCCCAGTCGAAAATATAGCACCAGGAGCCGCAGGTGGTCGCGACAAGCTTGCCGGCCGGAAACATCTGGTACTTCGGCACGACCCAGGGCTCGGGTCCGAGCAGCGGCTGCGTCGGCATCAGATCCTTGTCGATCAGTTCCTTGTAGACGTTGAAGACATCCTTGATGCCTTCGCCACTCAGATCGAGCTTGCCGTCGGCATCGACCAGCTGCGGCGTCTTGGAACCGACGAGCAGATGTTGGAAGCCTTCGTCGAAGGCGCCGCTTCCCCAGGAGACGCCGGCCGGGAAGAGCAGGCCGTAGGCGCCGGTCTTCTGCTTGATCTCGGACGCACGATCGAGAAGTTCCCGCCAGCTCTTCGGCTGTTGGGTGGAGATGCCTGCTTTTTCGAGAATATCCTTGCGGTAATAGATTTCCTGGATGCCGAGCATGAACGGCATCACATAGGTTTCACCATCCGGGCTGACGGCAAGCTCCTTGGCGACGTCATAGAGGTTGGCGTAGCCATCCCAAGCCTTGAACTCCTTGGTAACAGGCGCGAGGTAGCCGGCTTCCACCATGTCGGCGACCGCAGCCGTGGTCGGGATGGAGAACAGGTCGGGCGCGTTGCCGGCGCCGAGCTCCGTCAGGAGTTTGGTCAGGTAGTCCTTGTCGGGCGCCGGATATTCGATGACCTCGACGGTGACGCCATATTTCTTTTCGATCCGCTCGACCGTCGACTTCATCGCGTCGATGCCGGCCTGACCATGATTTGCAATTCGGATTGTTTCAGCCTGCGCCAGCGTCGAAACCGCGCTCAGCAGAATGGCGCATAGGCCGCCAAGAACCATCTTCTTCAACGGAAGTCCTCCCTTTTGTAGAGACACGGCGCCCTCCAGCACCGGTCATGAAAATGTACACGCATTCCAAACACTGACAAGACGGTTTTTCAAAAGATTCGAGTGCGAGTTTTAATATGCTGATATTACTTATCTATTTAGATATTGCCATCGCAATATGGTTTGTGTAATCGTGTGCACAATGCATTCAGGGAGGAATTTTCATGACTAGGAAATTGCGCCTCGGCGTCATTGGCGCTGGCTTGAAGGCGGCGGAATATGCCGAGAGCTGGGTCAAGATGCCGGAGATCGAATTTGCTGCACTCGCCGACACCACGGCGGCTTCGCGCCAGCGCCTGATCGATGTCTGCCTCGCCGCCGGCGCGCCCGAACCAAAGAGCTTCGAGGACTATGGTCAGATGCTTGCCGAATGCCGGGGCGAACTCGACATCGTCTACGTCTCCACCCCGCATGCCTTCCACGCCGAGCAGGCAACCGCCGTCGCCGAAGCCGGCCTCGATCTCTTCCTGGAGAAGCCGATGGTGACGACGGCCGCCGAGGCCGAGAGGCTGATCGCCGCGCAGAAAAAGAGTGGCGTAACCATCGTCACCGCCTTCCAGGGCGGCCTGTCGCCGCTGGTGCTCGACACGCGCCGGCGGGCTCTCGCCGGCGAATTCGGCGAGCTGATCGCCATATCGGGCATGATCTGGGAAAGCTGGTCTTCCAACTACGACGGCCATTGGAAGCAGCAGCCTGATATCTCCGGCGGCGGCTTCATGTTCGATACCGGCGCCCATATGATGAACACCGTCTGCCTGCTCGCCAATTCCGATTTCGACAGCGTGTCGGCCTATATGAACAACCACGGCAGACAGGTCGATATCACCACGGCCGTCTCCGCCCGCCTGAAAAACGGCGCGCTGGCGACATTGACGGCCGCCGGCGAAGGACCTCCTGGCTGCGCCTCCTACATCACCTTCTTCTATTCGAAGGCGATCGTGCGCATCGACGCCTGGGGCAGCTGGCGCGAGATCAGTGTCGGCCGCACAGCCGAGCCGCGCGACGAAGCTGAGATTCTCGGTAACCCGATGAAGAATTTCCTCGCCATTCGCGAGGGAAAGATGGAAAACTCTGGCTCCGTTGAAATGGGCCTCAGATTCGCTAGGCTATGGGATGCAATTAAGGAATCGGCAGCGGCCGACGGCGCTTCCGTCAGGATCGTCGCCCAATAGGCGCTGAAGATGAGCGGTATGAGCAGACGGCGGATCACCTCGAAGGAACTGGCGAAACTCGCCGGCGTCTCATCCGCCACCATTTCCCGCGCCTTCTCGCCGGATTCACGCATCGGCAGCGCGACGCGCGACCGCATCCTCGCCGTCGCCCGTGAACATGGCTACCAGCCGAACGCGATCGCCCGCTCGCTGAACAATCAGCGCTCGCGGCTTGTCGCGCTCGTCGTCAATGCGATCGGCAACCCTTGCGAGGCCGAGGAGCAGCAGCTTCTCGTCCACCGTCTGCAGGCGAGACAATTGCTGCCGATTATCCTCTGCTGCGCCGATCATTCCGACCGGCTGCAGTTGATGCGCCTTGCCTCCACCTATCAGGTCGATCACGTCGTCGTCTTCTCCGACATGGTGTCGATGCAAGATGCCGTCGATATCTTCCACACGACGAAGCCGATCATCGTCTCCTTCGAGCCGCTCGAAAACGAAAACGTCTCCAGCATCCGCATCGACGGCGCTGAGGCCGCCGACGGGATCATCGACAAGATCGTCCGCGACGGCAAAAAGCGTTTCGCCTACCTCTCCGGCACCAATTCAAGCTGGATCGACAAGCTCCGGCGCAAATGGTTCGCCGATGCGCTGACCAAGCGCGGCCTCGCCTTCGAGGCGCAGGCCTTCGGCGATTATTCTTATGATTCCGGCTTCAAGGAAGCCGTGCTCCTGCTGCACCGTGACAAGGTCGACGCCATCATCTGTGGCAATGATGTCATGGCGATCGGCGCACGCGATGCGGCCCGCCGGGTGCTCGGCAAGAACACCCCTGATGATATCGCCATCGTCGGCCAGGACGGCATTGCCATGGCCGCCTGGGATTGCAACGACCTCACCACGCTGAGCCTCGACCACGTCGCCTTCATCGATGCCGTCGTCGAATTGATCGAACGCCATGACGCCGAGATCGAAGGCCCGCACAGCATCACGCTCACCTGCACCGCCCGCTGGGGCTCGACCGCCTGATGCATGTCGCCTGGAAATGTACAGCGGTTCCGGGATGACGACATGCATGAAAAAAGCTAAAGCGCGTCGCATGAATCAAGTTCGCTGTGACGTGCTTTAGCGGCTCGCTCATCCATTGCATCGAGGAGGAATACCGATGACCAGATTTTCACGCGCCGAGAGGCGCCGCAATGTCCCTGATGCCGTAATTTGGAGAGCCTGAAATGCGTTCCGTCGTTTCCTTCAATGAAGGCTGGAGTTTCCACGAGGGCTTCGGCCAGCGCTTGCTCGAAACTTTCGATGCCGCCAAGTCGGTCAGCCTGCCGCATACCGCCGTCGAACTGCCCTTCAGCTATTTCGACGAGACCAGCTATCAGCGCGCCTTCACCTATCAGAAGGTGCTGCGCTGGCTGCCGGAATTCGAGGGCCGCGAGGTTTCGCTCGTCTTCGACGCCGCGATGGCCGACAGCGTCGTCTATCTGAACGGCGAGGAAATCATTGCCCATAAGGACGGCTACACGCCCTTCGAGGCCCGCCTCACCGGCAAGCTCGTCAAGGGCGAGAACCTCGTCACCGTCAAAATCGACGGCAGCGAGAACCCTGACATTCCGCCTTTCGGCGGCCGCATCGATTATCTGACCTATGCCGGCATCTACCGCGATGTCTGGCTGAAGGTCACCGACCCGGTCTCGATCCGCAATCTCAAGATCGAAACCACTGACGTTCTTCGCCCGGAGAAATCGGCGACCATCCGCGTCGACATTGCCAATCCCGAGGGCCGCAGCTTCTCGGCGACCGTCACCGCAACGCTGAAGCAGGCCGACGGCACGGTGGTCGCCACCGCCGCAACCGAAACGATCGGCAGCCGCACCACGCTCTCCTTTGGCGGCCTCATCGGCATTGCCCTCTGGGACATCACCGATCCCACGCTCTATGACGTCACCGTCGAGCTCAGGACCGAACACGGCTCCGACCGTGTCTCGACCAGGTTCGGCTTCCGCACCGCCGAATTCACGCCGGAGGGGTTTCTCCTCAACGGCAAGCCATTGAAGCTGCGCGGCCTCAACCGCCACCAGGCCTTCCCCTATGTCGGTTATGCCGCCGGCCGCTCCGCCCAGGAGCGCGACGCCGACATCATGAAGACGGTGCTGAAGTGCAATATCGTCCGCACCTCGCATTATCCGCAGTCGAAATGGTTCCTCGACCGATGCGACACGATCGGCCTGCTGGTCTTCGAGGAGATCCCCGGCTGGCAGCATATCGGCGACGCCGACTGGCAGCAGGAATCGATCGAGAACGTCCGCCGCATGATCGAGCGCGACTGGAACCACCCCTCGATCATCATCTGGGGCGTGCGCATCAACGAATCGCAGGATAGTCACGATTTCTACGCCGAGACCAATCGGTTGGCCCGTGAACTCGACAGCACCCGCCAGACCGGCGGCGTGCGTTATCTCACCGAGAGCGAACTGCTCGAAGACGTCTACACGATGAACGACTTCATCCTCGGCAATGAAGAGCTGCCGGGCGCCAACCGCCCGCGCACAGCGCTACGCGCGCAGCAGGAAAATACCGGACTGTCGCACAAGGTGCCGTACCTCATCACCGAGTTCAACGGCCACATGCACCCGACGAAGATTTATGACCAGGAGCAGCGTCAGGCCGAGCATGTGCGCCGTCACCTGGAAGTGCTGAATGCCGCCTATGGCGATCCTGATATCTCCGGCGCCATCGGCTGGTGCATGTTCGATTACAACACCCACAAGGACTTCGGCTCCGGCGACCGCATCTGTTATCACGGCGTCATGGACATGTTCCGCGAGCCGAAATTCGCGGCTTATGCCTATATTAGCCAGTGCGACCCTTCCGAGGAGATCGTCATGAAGCCGGCGACCTTCTGGGCGCGCGGCGAACGCAATATCGGCGGCGTGCTGCCGCTGATCATCCTGACCAACTGCGACGAGGTGGAGCTGCGATATGGCGCGCTCAGCAAGCGCATCGGTCCGGATCGCGAGAATTATCCGCATCTGCCGCATCCGCCCGTCGTACTCGACCATCGGCACTTTACCGCCGATGAGCTCGGCACCTGGGGTCTCGAATGGATCGACGGCACCTTCACCGGCTATATCGGCGGCGAGCCGGTGGCCAGCCTGACGCTGGCGGCCGATCCATTGCCGACGACCCTGGAAGTGGTTGCCGATAGCTCGACGTTGAAAGCCCGTGAACGCGACAGCACGCGCGTCATCATCCGCGCCCTCGACCAGCGCGGCCAGCGCCTGCCTTTCATGAACGACAGCATTTCGCTGAAGGTGCACGGCCCGGCAAGGATCGTCGGCCCGACCAACGTGCCTCTGCAGGGCGGCACCGCCGGTTTCTGGCTGGAGGCGACGGGGTTCACCGGCGAGATCACCGTCGAAGCAGTCTCGTCGCGTTTTCCCCCGGTGAAGGTCGGCGTGACGGCCGCCTAGCGCATAACCCCGAAAATCGAAATCGATTTTCGGAAAGGAATTATGCGAAAACCCAAAGTGTTAGAGCGTCCTTAGCGCGTCTTTCGAGACGCGCGGCGCTCTAACGGTCGTCACCCAATCCTGAGCTGGCTCTCGGGATCGAAGAAGACGGCCTTATCGAGATTGAATGCGAGGCGGGTGTTTTGTCCTGGAGCGATGCCGGTATCGGCGCGCAGGCGAGCGACGACGGATTTGCCGCCGAGCTTGGTGACGGCGAAGGTGTCGGAGCCGGCCGGTTCGACCACCTCGATCAGGCAATCGCCCTCGGTCAGCGAGCGCGCCTTGCGGTCGGCGCCATCGGGATCGGTCAAGGCCTCCGGCCGGATGCCGAAGATCACCTGTCTGCCGGTATAGGCGGTCAGGCCGTCATTGCCTGAGATGACGGGGAGCCTCAGCGGGGCGGCATTCGGCCGCTCCAGCGAGACTTCGAGCCCGCCGGCGCCGTTTTCGACGGTGGCGTTGAGCAGGTTCATCGCCGGCGAGCCCATGAAGTCGGCGACGAAGATATTGGAGGGGCTGTTATAGATCTCGGCCGGCGTGCCGAACTGCTGCAGCACGCCATCCTTCAGCACGGCGATCTTGGTCGCCAGCGTCATCGCCTCGATCTGGTCATGGGTGACATAGACGAAGGTGGTGCCCATGCGCTGGTGCAGCCGCTTGATCTCGGTGCGCATGTCGACGCGCAGCTTGGCATCGAGATTGGAGAGCGGCTCGTCGAACAGGAAGACCTGCGGATTGCGCACCAGCGCCCGGCCCATGGCGACACGCTGGCGCTGGCCACCGGAGAGCTGGCTCGGCTTGCGGTCAAGCAGATGACCGATCTGCAGCATGTCGGAGACTTGGCCGATCGCCTTGACACGCTCCTCCTTCGGCACACCGCGGATCTCCATGCCGAAGGCGATGTTGCCGGCCACCGTCATGTTCGGATAGAGCGCATAGGACTGGAACACCATGGCGATGTCGCGCTTGGAGGGATGCAGCCCGCTGATGTCGCGCCCGTCGATCTTGATATCGCCAGAGGTGATCGTCTCCAGCCCGGCAATGGTGTTGAGCAGCGTCGACTTGCCGCAGCCGGACGGGCCGACCAGCACGAGAAAGCCGCCCTTTTCGAGTTCGAGGTCGATCCCCTTGAGAATGTCGACGGCGCCGAAGCGCTTTCTGAGACCGGAGATTTCGAGGAAGGCCATGGATTACCCTTTGACAGCGCCCGCCATCAGACCGCGCACGAAGTAGCGGCCGGCGAGGATATAGACGATGAGCGTCGGCACGGCTGCGATCATCGCAGCCGCCATGTTGACATTGTATTCGACCACCCCGGTCGAGGTGTTGACGACGTTGTTCAGCGCCACCGTCATCGGCATGGATTCACCGGTGCCGGCATAGGCAGAGGCAAACAGGAAGTCGTTCCAGATATTGGTGAACTGGTAGATCACCGTGACGACGATGATCGGCAGCGAGTTCGGCAGCATGATGCGGCGGAAGATCTGGAAGAAGCTGGCGCCATCGACCTGGGCGGCCCGCACCAGCTCGGTCGGAAAGGCCTCGTAGAAATTGCGGAAGAACAGCGTCGTGAAGCCCAAGCCATAGACGACATGGACGAAGACCAGATTGACGGTCGGATTGCCGAAGCCGAAGTTCCAGCCCGTGGCATTCTGCAGTGTGGCGCCGAAGCGGCCGAGGCTGCCGAGGATCGTTGCCATCGGCAGCAGCACCGACTGGAACGGGATGAAGCAGGCAAACAGCATCAGCCCGAACACCAGCGTGTGGCCGGGAAAGCGCCATTTGGTGAGGACATAGCCGTTCAGCGCCCCCATGATGGTGGAGATCGCGACAGCCGGCACGACCATCTTGATCGAGTTCCAGAAGTAGCCCTTGATGCCGGCGCAGGTGAGCCCCACGCAGGTCTCACCCCAGGCCTTGATCCAGGGATCGAAGGTCGGCGATTGCGGCAGCGCCAGCATGTTGCCGTTCTGGATCTCGTCCATGGTCTTGAACGAGGTCGTCAGCATGACGAAGAGCGGCATCAGGTAGAGGACGGCAAAGACCAGCAGCAGGCCGTAGATGACGGTGCGGCCGATCCAGCGGGTGTTGTTGCTGTTCTGCGAGGTTGCTGTCGGAGACGTCACGCTGCTCATCGCGCCTTCTCCTTCAGTTCGGAATAGAGATAGGGCACGATGATCGCCGAGATGGTCATCAGCATGATGATGGCGCTGGCCGAGCCGACGGCCATCTCGTTGCGCTTGAAAGTGTATTCGTACATGAAGTTGGACGGCAGCCAGGCCGAGCCGCCGGGACCGCCCGAGGTCAGCGCCACCACCAGGTCATAGGACTTGATCGCCATATGGGCGAGCACGATGAAGGCGGACAGAAAGATCGGCCGCAGCAGCGGGATGACGATGCGCCGATAGAGCTGGAATGGCGAGGCGCCGTCGATCTGGGCGGCCTTCATGATCTCGCCGTCGATGCCGCGCAGGCCCGCCAGGAACATCGCCATGACGAAGCCCGACGCCTGCCAGACGCCGGCGATGACGACGGTGTAGATGACGAAGTCCTTGTTCTTGATCCAGTCGAAGTGGAAGCTCGTCCAGCCAAAATGGTGCAGCGTCTGTTCCAGCCCAAGGCCAGGATCGAGGAACCATTTCCAGGCAACCCCCGTGACAATGAAGGAGAGCGCCATCGGATAGAGGAAGATCGGCCTCAGCAGCCCCTCGCCGCGGATCTTCTGGTCGAGCAGGATGGCGAGGAAGAGACCGAGCACCAGGCAGATGCCGATATAGAGGAAGCCGAAGATCGCCATGTTGGTGATCGAGGTGTACCAGGAGGACGGCGGATCGCTCTCGAAGGTCCAGCGCCACAGCCGCTGATAGGCGCGCGCGCCGGTCAGCGCATAGGAGGGAAAGGTCTTGGAATTGGTGAACGACAGATAGGCCGTCCAGACGATGAAGCCGTAGACGAAGATGATGGTGATGACGAAGCTCGGCGCCAAGACGATCTTCGGCAGCGCATCCTGCAGCCGGCCCCTCAACGAGATCCCCGTCGATTGCCTCGGCGTCAAAACCGGATCGGTGGTCGCAACGGTGCTCATGGAATGTCATCTCCTGCCTGCATGATCGTCCGGGCAATCGGCCCTGCATGATCATCCCGTATGATCGCGGAGCCTGAAGCTTCCCCGCCAGCAGGCGGGGAAGCATTTTTAGTCGACAGTGATCTCAGCGGGCGTCGTCGATCGCCTGGACGAGCTGCTTGACGGCTTCGTCGGAGGTCTTGATCTGGCCGTGGACGAACTTCGAGACGACATCCTTATAGGCATTGGCGATCGCCGGCGGTGCGCCATAGCCTTGCGCCAGCGAGCCGAACAGCGTGCCGCCTTCATTGGCTGCCTTCAGGTCGGCGATGCCCTTCTTGCCGCAAGCGTCGAAGTCGGTATCGGGAACGTCGGTACGGGCCGGCACCGAACCCTTGACGACGTTGAAGGCCGACTGGAAGCTCTTCGACAGCGTTGCCGTCGCCAGCGCCACCTGGGCAGCCTTGCGGTCGTCGGGAACGTTGAACATGCCGAACATGTCGGAGTTGTAGACCACGCTGCCGTCGGTGCCGGGGAAGCGGTAGCACAGGAAGTCGGTGTCCGGCGTCTTCTTGGCGGCGACGAATTCGCCCTTGGCCCAGTCACCCATCACCTGCACCAACGCGTCACCCTTGATGACCATGGCGGTTGCCAGGTTCCAGTCACGGCCCGAGAAGTTCGGGTCGACATATTTGATGATCGTCGCCAGATTGTCGAAGGACTTCTTCATCGTGTCGGACTTCAGCGATTCCTCGTCGAGGTCGTTGAAGGCCTTCTTGTAGAACTCCGGACCACCGGTCGACAGCACGATGGAATCGAACATCGTCGCTTCCTGCCAGTTCTGGCCGCCAAGGGCGAGCGGGATGACGCCAGCGGCCTTGGCCTTGTCGAGCAGTGCGATCAGCTCGTCGAAGGTCTTCGGCTGGGTGCCGCCGATCTTGTCCATCACAGCCTTGTTGATCCACAGCCAGTTGACCGAGTGGACGTTAACAGGGGCAGCAACCCACTTGCCGTCATAGACCGAGAACTTCTGCAGCGCTGCCGGAACCGACTTGTCCCAGCCTTCCTTCTTCGCCGTCTCCGTCAGATCGCCCATGACACCGGCCTGGGCATAATCGAGCACGGTATAACCGAGCATCTGCGAGGCTGTCGGATAGGTGCCGGCCGCAACCATCGCCTTCAGCGCCGTCATCGCCGCATCGCCGCCACCGCCGGCAACCGGAACGTCCTTCCAGGCAAAACCTTCCTTCGAAAGATCCTGCTTCAATACGTTCAGCGCCGCTGCCTCGCCGCCTGACGTCCACCAGTGCAGCATCTGTACTTCCTTCACGTCGGCTGCTTGGGCCACACCGAGGCCAGCCATCATCACGACAGCAATAGCTGCCGAGCTCAAAAACTTGCTCATGAATTTCCTCCCATTTGCAAATCGGCGGCGGGACCCTCCCTGCCGCCCGATGCTTCCCGCCATTGCAGCGGTCAGCATACGGCCGCACTCCTCCGCGCGGTTGACAATTTAAAACGTTATAAGGCTCCCGTCGTCAAGCCCTTTCTCGACTCTCGAGAAAAATATGGTTATTTCCCTAAGTTACTGAATATAATTCATATTTAATTCATGGCTAACAGAACGTTAAAATTTAAAACGTTTTCATTCGTTGATTGCGCACCGGATTCATCGTGTTATGGTATCGGCAATTCCAGCATGGAAAGCCAAGGGTGACCGAACCGTCCCGGCCGCAGCGCGGCGAAAATCTCGATATAACGCATAAGCGCGGCAAGCCGACCTTGCGAACGATCGCCACGATCGCTGGTCTTGCGGTGACGACGGTGTCACGGGCGCTCTCCGATGCGCCGCAGATTTCGCTCGAGACCCGTCAACGCGTGCACCGCATCGCCCGCGAGATCGGCTATCTCCCGGACCGGGCCGCGCAGCGTCTGAAGACCGGCCGCACCAATGTCATCGCTATCCTGCTCGATTCGCACGAGGAAGTGGTCGGTTTCAGCACCTCGATCATGTACGGCATCGCCAAGGCGTTGAAAGAGACCTCCTACCATCTTGTCGTCGCGCCGAACTTCCTGTCGACGACCGATGTCGAGGCCGCTGAATACATCATTCGCAATCACCTCGCCGACGGGCTGATCTTCACGCGCACCGAACCGCTCGATGCCCGCGTCCGCCTGCTGCTCGAGACCGGCTTTCCCTTCATCTGTCATGGCCGCACCGAATTTTCGACGCCGCACCCCTATGTCGACTACGACAATTTCACCTTTGCCTATGAGGCGACGCGCCGGCTGATCGCCAAGGGCCGCAAAAAGGTGGTGGTGATCCTGCCGCCGAAACGGCTGACCTTCTGCCAGCATATCCTGCATGGCTTCATGACGGCGGTGCGGGAGGCAGGCATCGCCTATGAGATCCCCGAGGCGGTCGATCTCGATACGCCGGCAGACGTGCTGCGCGACTTCATTAGCAGCCGCGCCGCCGCCCCGGATGCTCCTGATGGTTTCATCTGCCCCGGCGAAGTTTCGGCGCTTGCCGTCATCAGCGGCATGAGCGATGCCGGCCGCATACTGGCCGTCGATTACGATATCGTCGCCAAGGAGACGTCCCGCCTTCTCAGCCAGTTGCAGCCGAAGGTCGACACGATCCACGAGGACCTGACGGCGGCGGGCGAGGATCTGGGACGCATGCTGCTGCAGCGCATCAGCAATCCGGATGCCGAGGACCTGCATCTCCTGCTGCCGCCGCAGATCAACTTTCCGATCGGTTAAGCTACCCCGCTGTGGGAGTGTTGGCATCAGACCCCGCAGCCATGAAAATCGCCGTGAAATCAACGTCATCTCATCCCTCAATCACGCTCACGCTTCAAAACTGTTTCCATGGCGCGTGATTTGTCCTAGAAGCACCGCCTAATCCGGTCGCAGCCCACCCGGTCAAAACAAGGGATCCAAAATATGAAAACCATCGTCGTCTGCTCAGGCGGACTGGACTCCGTTTCGCTTGCCCACAAGGTAGCAACGGAAAAGCAACTTATCGGCCTGGTCTCCTTCGACTACGGCCAACGGCATCGCAAGGAACTCGACTTCGCCGCCAGATGTGCCGCACGGCTCTCCGTTCCACATCATATTATCGACATCGCCAGCATCGGCGGTCATCTCAGCGGATCGGCCCTGACCGACAATGTCGAGGTTCCAGACGGCCACTACGCCGAGGAGACCATGAAAGCCACCGTCGTGCCCAACCGTAATGCCATCATGCTGGCAATTGCGTTCGGTCTGGCTGCCGCGCAAAAAGCAGATGCCGTTGCCGTCGCCGTGCATGGCGGCGACCACTTCATCTACCCGGACTGCCGGCCGGGCTACATCGATGCTTTCCAGCGCATGCAGAACGAAGCGCTGGAAGGTTATGCCAGCGTGAAACTGCTTGCACCCTATGTCGATGTTTCCAAAGCAGCGATCGTGGTTGACGGCGCGAAACACGGCACGCCGTTTTCGGAGACCTGGTCCTGCTACAAAGGCGGCAGTCTGCACTGTGGGCGCTGTGGAACCTGCGTGGAACGCCGTGAAGCTTTCCATCTTGCCGGTGTTCCCGATCCCACGGAGTACGAAGACCGGGATTTCTGGAGAGCGGCCGTGTCGCGATACTCGGCCACGGAGGTGCGTTGATGTACCGCATCACCAAGGAGTTTCATCTCTCCGCCTCCCATCAATTGGATCACCTGCCTGCCGACCATCAATGCGCTCGACTTCACGGTCACAACTACATCGTCGTCGTCGAGCTGGCTGCCGAAAGCCTGAATGATGATGGCTTCGTTCGTGACTATCACGACCTCTCGCCACTCAAGCGCTATATCGACGAAACTTTCGATCATCGTCACCTGAACGACGTCTTCGGCCATTCGAAAGTCACCTCCGAATTTCTGGCAAGGCACTTTTACGACTGGTGCAAGCAGCGTTTCCCGGAGACATCGTCCGTTCGCGTCAGCGAAACGCCGAAAACCTGGGCGGAGTACAGGCCGTGAGCGTGGGGACCATTCGCGTCAGCGAGATCTTTGGCCCGACCATACAAGGTGAAGGCGTCTTGATCGGGCTGCCGACGGTGTTCGTGAGAACAGGCGGCTGTGACTATCGGTGTTCCTGGTGCGACAGTCTTCACGCGGTCGACAGCGCGTTCCGGGATCAATGGATTCCCATGTCCACTGAGGCGATCTGGCATAAGGTCACGGAACTCTCCGGGGGCAAGCCACTGACGGTTTCCCTTTCCGGAGGCAATCCGGCGATACAGCCCTTAGGGCCACTGATCAAGCTCGGCCATTCCCAAGGATACCGCTTTGCACTGGAAACACAGGGAAGCGTGGCCCAGGCCTGGTTTCGCGATCTCGACATCCTGGTCATCAGCCCCAAGCCGCCATCAAGCGGAATGCTGACGGATTGGGGCCAGGTGGATCACTGTCTTCAACTGGCCGCCGGCGGACCGGAAGTCGCATTGAAGATTGTTGTCTTCGACGACACCGACTACGAATTCGCCCAGCGCGCGGGTCAGCGCTATCCCCAAATTCCCTTGTTCCTTCAGCCCGGCAATCATACGCCGCCGCCGCCAGATGACGATGACGCACGCATTGATATCGACGGCGTGATGGATCGGATGCACTGGCTTGTCGAAAGGGTGACGGCCGACCAATGGTTTGCAGTACGCGTACTGCCGCAATTGCACGTGCTGCTCTGGGGAAACAAGCGAGGCGTATGAACCTGCCTGCGCTGAAAATTATGCAGCAGCGGCACGCTCCGGAAAAGCGAAAACATCGACGGGCTCTCCAAGCCCACGCAGCGGGAAGGTGCCGAGACTGTCCATGTCCTTCGCGCAGCCCGCCATTTCGACAAAGGCCCGCGACAGGAGCACCGGGCGCTTGACCTCCTTGGTCAGGGTTTCCAGCCGCGAGGCGACATTGACCGCCGGGCCGATGACGGTGAAATCCAGCCGCCGGCGCGAGCCGATATTGCCGTACATGACGTCGCCGACATGCACCCCGACGCCGTAGCGCAGCGGTTCGCGTCCGTTGCCCGCATACTGCTGGTTCAATTGCGCCATCAACGCCTGCCCTTCGCGGATCGCCTGCAGCAGATCGTGACAGGCCGTGTCCTTGCTCAGCGGGAAGATTGCCAGCAATCCGTCGCCCATGAACTTCAGGATCTCTCCGCCATACCGTTCGATCGGATCCGACATGGCGTCGAAGTAATCGTTGAGCAGATGAATGACATCGTCACGCGGCCAGAGATCGGAGATCGCCGTAAAGTCGCGCAGGTCGCAGATCATGATTGCCGCACCGACGGTCGCGCCGCTGCCGCGCGTCGTGACGCCCGACAGGATCTGTTCGCTCGCATGCGGTCCGACATAGGTCTGCAGCAGCGTGCGCGCCATGATGTTCTTCAGCCGGATTTCGCTGACGAGGGTCAGTGCCGGCAGCAGGTCGCGCAGGAAATCGACATGCTCGCTCGTAAAACCGCCCGGCCGGCTGGAAGAAAATGTCGCGACGTGCCGTTTGCCGAAAGTATGCTCGAGTGGCCAGGCGATATACTCGGTGAGGCCGTCATCGCGCAGTTCCTGATAGAATGAATCCTCGTCGCCGTCGGCTGTATCTTCCAGCTGTTTACGCACCTCCTCCGCACCCTGATGGATCGCGTTGACGGGACTCTTCAGGAACTCAGGCGTGTTTTCGACACCATAGGCAAATGTGTTAATCTTCGCCTCGGCTAGGCCTTCCTTCCAGAGGATGCGGGCACCGATCCATTGCGGATGGTTCGTCCTGAAATGCAATGTCGCCCGCGCCACCGGCACCCCTGCCGCCAACAGCTTTTCGCACATTTCCACCAGGATATTGTCGATGAACCGCTCGCCGCGTGTCTCGTTCACCAGCCAGTCGAGAATCCGTCTTCTGCGGATCGGCCAGACGCCTTCGCCCGCCTCGACGGCAGTCCCGGCCTTGTTCAAAAAAGACGACATCAAAAACTCCCGCTACGCCGCATCACCGGCGAGGACCGAATTTAGTTTCCGCTGAATGTGGGCGATGAGAGAGCAAATGATAAGAGGGAGACTGCGATCAAGCCTCAGAAATCCCAGTCCTCGTCCTCGGTCGCGACAGCCTTGCCGATCACATAGGAGGAACCGGAGCCGGAGAAGAAGTCGTGGTTCTCGTCGGCATTCGGCGAAAGCGCTGACAGGATTGCCGGATTGACCTTGCACGCCTCACCCGGGAACAGCGCCTCATAGCCAAGGTTCATCAGCGCCTTGTTGGCATTGTAATGCAGGAATTTCTTGACGTCCTCGGTCAGCCCGACGCCGTCATAGAGCGCCTCGGTATATTTCGCCTCGTTGTCATAGAGCTCGAGCAGCAGCTCGAAGGCGAAATCCTTGATCTCCTGCCTTCTCTCCTCGCCGAGGCGTTCCAGCCCGCGTTGGAACTTGTAGCCGATATAATAGCCGTGCACAGCCTCATCGCGGATGATCAACCGGATCATGTCGGCCGTGTTGGTCAGCTTGGCCCGGCTCGACCAGTACATCGGCAGGTAGAAGCCGGAATAGAACAGGAAGCTTTCGAGGAAGACGCTCGCAACCTTCTTCTTCAACGGATCGCCGGAGCGATATTGTTCCATGATCAGCGCTGATTTCCGCTGCAGGAATTCGTTCTCCTCCGACCAGCGATAGGCATCATCGACATCGGGCGTCGAGCACAGCGTCGAGAAGATCGAGGAATAGGAGCGCGCATGCACCGCCTCCATGAAGGAGATGTTGGAAAGCACCGCCTCCTCATGCTGCGTCACCGCATCCTCCATCAGCCGGATGGAACCGACGCCATTCTGGATCGTGTCGAGCAGCGTCAATCCGGTAAAGACGCGGATGGTCAGCTGCTGCTCGACCGGCGTCAGCGTCGCCCAGGAAGGAATGTCGTTCGAAAGCGGCACTTTCTCTGGCAGCCAGAAATTGCCGGTGAGCCGGTTCCAGACTTCGAGATCCTTATCGTCCTCGATGCGGTTCCAGTTGATGGCGCGCACGCGGGAAGCGGGTTTGACTTGCATGTTCATCGGATGGTCCTTTTCGGGCGTCGGCATCTGCATGGCGAAGGGAACTGCGGAACCCTCCCGCTTCTTGCAGCGCCAGCGGCAATCAAATCACAAGGTACAGGATACGCAGCCCTGCACCTCGGTGCCGGACAGCGCCATCTGGCGAAGGCGGATGTAGTAGATCGTCTTGATGCCCTTCTTCCAGGCGTGGATCTGCGCCTTGTTGATGTCACGCGTCGTTGCCGTATCACGGAAGAACAAGGTCAGAGACAGGCCTTGGTCGACATGCTGGGTCGCCGCCGCATAGGTGTCGATGATCTTCTCCGGCCCGATCTCGTAGGCATCCTGATAATAGTCGAGATTGTCGTTGGTCATGAACGGCGCCGGATAATAGACACGGCCGATCTTGCCTTCCTTGCGGATCTCGATCTTCGAGACGATCGGATGGATCGAGGAGGTCGAGTGGTTGATATAAGAGATCGAGCCTGTCGGCGGCACCGCCTGCAGGTTCTGGTTATAGAGGCCGGAGGCCATCACCGCCTTCTTCAACGCCACCCAATCTTCCTGCGTCGGAATGTGAATGCCTGACGTCTCGAACAGCGCCCTCACCGTCTCCGTCGCCGGCTCCCAGCGCTGCTCCGTATATTTGTCGAAATATTCGCCGGAGGCATATTTCGAGTTCTCGAAGCCCTTGAAGCTTGTGCCGCGTTCGACCGCCAAAAGGTTTGAGGCGCGGATCGCGTGGTAGGTCACCGTATAGAAATAGATGTTGGTGAAATCGACGCCTTCCTCGGAGCCGTAGAAGATGCGTTCGCGGGCGAGATAGCCGTGCAGGTTCATCTGGCCGAGTCCGATTGCATGGCTCTCGTCATTGCCCTTCTCGATCGAGGGAACCGAGGAAATGTGACTCATGTCGGAAACGGCCGTCAGGGCCCGGATCGAGGTCTCGATCGTCTTGCCGAAATCGGCCGAATCCATTGCCGCCGCGATATTCAGCGAGCCGAGATTGCAGGAAATATCCTTGCCGAGATGTTTGTAGGAAAGGTCGTCATTATATTCGCTCGCCTCGCTCACCTGCAGGATTTCCGAGCATAGATTGCTCATCGAAATACGCCCGGCGATCGGGTTCGCCCGGTTCACCGTGTCCTCGAACATGATGTAGGGGTAGCCGCTCTCGAATTGGATTTCAGCAAGCACCTGGAAGAATTCGCGCGCCTTGATCTTCTTCTTGGAGATGCGGACGTCGTCCGCCATCTCGCGGTACTTTTCCGTCACCGAAATCTCAGTGAAGGGCACGCCATAGACGCGCTCCACGTCATAGGGCGAGAACAGGTACATATCCTCGTTGTTCTTGGCGAGCTCAAAGGTGATATCGGGCACGACGACGCCGAGCGACAGCGTCTTGATGCGGATCTTCTCGTCGGCATTTTCGCGCTTGGTGTCGAGGAAGCGCATGATGTCGGGGTGGTGGGCGTTAAGATAGACGGCACCCGCCCCCTGCCGCGCGCCGAGCTGGTTGGCATAGGAGAAACTATCTTCAAGCAGCTTCATGACAGGGATGATGCCCGAGGACTGGTTCTCGATATGCTTGATCGGCGCGCCCGCCTCGCGGATATTCGTCAGCGACAGCGCCACGCCGCCGCCGCGCTTCGACAATTGCAGCGCCGAATTGATCGACCGGCCGATCGATTCCATATTGTCCTCGACGCGCAGCAGGAAGCAGGAAACCAGTTCGCCGCGCTGCTTCTTGCCGGCATTGAGGAAGGTCGGCGTTGCCGGCTGGAAGCGGCCGGAAATGATCTCCTCGACCATGTCGCGGGCAAGGGCCTCGTCGCCACGCGCCAAGGCCAGAGCCACCATGCAGATGCGGTCCTCATAGCGCTCGAGATAGCGCTTTCCGTCGAAGGTCTTCAGCGTATAGCTGGTGTAATATTTGAAGGCGCCGAGGAAGGTCGGGAAACGGAATTTCTTGGCATAGGCCTGGTCGAACAGATCCCGCACGAAATTGAAGGAATACTGGTCTAGAACCTCCTGCTCGTAATAGCCCTCGGTCACGAGGTAATCGAGCTTTTCCCCCAGATTGTGGAAGAACACAGTGTTCTGGTTCACGTGCTGGAGGAAATATTGCTTGGCCGCCAAACGATCCTTGTCGAGCTGGATCCGCCCCTCATCGTCATAGAGGTTCAGCATCGCGTTCAGCGCGTGATAGTCGAGGGTTTCGGCGGCCTTCGGCGGCCTTTCCCCGGCGGGCTGAGCGAAAGTGTGATGCGGTTTTGCGTCCGCATCCCGCGTCATGTTTGTTGCCGTGTCCAAAATCGTTCCATTCCGTGTTTGACCTTGGCAACGTCGTCTTCGGTGCCCATGAGCTCGAACCGGTAAAGGTACGGCACCTGGCATTTCTGCGAGACTACGTCGCCGGCGAGCCCGTATGTCTCGCCGAAATTGCTGTTGCCCGCGGCGATTACGCCGCGGATGTGTCCGCGGTTTTCCGCATCGTTGAGGAAACGGATCACCTGCTTGGGAACGGCGCCCTTGCCGCCGTCGCCGCTATAGGTCGGCACGATCAGCACGAAGGGTTCGCGGATATGGAACGCGTCTGCGCCACCTGGCGGAATGCGCGCCGCGCGCAATCCGAGCTTGACGACGAACCGATGGGTATTCTCGGATCGGCTGGAATAATAGACGATCAGGCCCATCGCTTGTCCTCAGGTCAGGAGAGCGCGCTAATCATGTCGGGACGGAAGCCCGCCCAATGCTGCTCGCCGGCGATGACCACAGGCGCCTGCATGTAGCCGAGGCTGCGGACGCGATCCAGCGCTTCGGCATCCTGCGAGATATCGACGATGTCATAATCGACACCCAACCGGTCGAGGGCGCGGTAGGTGGCAGTGCACTGGACGCAGGCAGGCTTGCTATAGACGGTAATGGTCATGATATTCCTCGTGACGACGCGATTGGGCGCAGGACATCGATCGGAAATCTGCCGATATCCATCGAAAAATTCTCTGATGATTTGAGCTATGCGGCTGTTTAGCCCCTGGGCGCACTCCGCCCTCTACCTCGAGCGGGTGGCGGCCTGAACTGAGATACTGACATGACTTCACCCCGAAGTGGCTCATGCGGAGGCTCGAGCCGGCGAAACGCGATGCGGAGATTCCCCGCAGCCATGCAACGCGACCTTCCGGACACCCCGCCCGTGGACGTTTCGTTCGAGGCAGGTCTCCTGGCTCACGGGTCAAAGCGCCTGCCCCAGCCTTCCCGGAGCATCATGCTCCAGTGACCTGAAATCGGACAGTTGCTCGCCGCTTACAGTTGCGGGGGCAGCTCCGGCATTGCCGCACCATGATGGCGAGACGCACCGAATTCCCGTCTTAGCCGCCGATCCTCACGAATCGACGGAACCTCGAACACTAGATATGGTACTCGAATCGCCGATGACGTCAACAAGTTGTTGTGGCGTCGCAGCAATGGCGGCAAAGAATCGCCGCGCCTGTGTATGATGTGGATAATGAAGCGTTAATGGAAATGCGCTGTGGAAAACCCATCATAAAAGAGCCGGTAGAAGCCGGCTCCCCAAACGATATTCATATTTTTATTCGAAGCAGCCTGAGCGCGTTGATCGTTACCAGCACGGTGGCGCCGGTATCGGCGAGGATCGCTGGCCAGAGCCCGGTGATGCCAGCGATCGTCGTCACCAGAAACACCGCCTTCAGCCCGAGTGCGATGGTGATATTCTGCAGGATGTTGCGCATCGTGCGTTTGGAAAGTTCGATCATGCGCGCCACGTCGCCGACGCGTCCGTGCAACACGGCGGCATCCGCCGTCTCCAGCGCCACATCGGTGCCACCACCCATGGCGATGCCGATATCGGCAGCAGCCAGCGCCGGCGCATCGTTGATGCCGTCGCCGACCTTGGCGACGATAAAACCCTGGCGCTTCAATTCGCCGACGACCCGCTGCTTGTCCTCCGGCATCATCTCGCCGCGCCAGTCGATGCCGAGCATGCCGGCAACGGCTGCTGCCGTCCGCTTATTGTCGCCCGTCAGCATGATAGCCTTGACGCCTGCCGATTTGAGGCTAGCGAGCCCGGCCTCGGCATCCTCACGCGGCTCGTCGCGCATGGCGATCAGGCCGGCCGCAACACCGTTGACGAGCAGCACCGACACGCTCTTGCCCTCGTCGTTCAGCGCCGTGATGCGTGCATCCTGTTCGGCGCTGAGCGCCCCGCGCTCGCGAGCGGCAGGCGGCGACAGCAGATCCAGCGTCTCACCGCCGACTTTGCCGCTGACACCCTTGCCCGGCATCGCTTCCAGCTCGAAGGCCGGCGGCACGGGAACGCCGTCCGCCTTGGCGCGGTTGAGGATCGCCAGCGCCAGCGGATGGCTGGAACCCTGCTCCAGCACCGCCGCGCGCGACAGCACCTGCGCCTCGCTCAGGCCAAAGGAAATGATGTCAGTCACCTGAGGCTTGCCTTCCGTCAGCGTGCCTGTCTTGTCGAAGGCGACCATCGTCACCTTGCCGAGCGTTTCCAGCACCGCGCCGCCCTTCATCAGCAGCCCGCGTCGCGCACCTGAGGAAAGCGAGGCGGCGATCGCCGCCGGCGTCGAAATGACCAGCGCACAGGGGCAGCCGATCAAGAGGATGGCAAGGCCCTTATAGACCCATTCGCCCCACGGCCCAGCGAACAGCAGCGGCGGAACGACCGCGACAAGCGCTGCGACCACGACCACGCCGGGCGTGTAATAGCGCGAGAACCGATCGATGAAACGCTCGGTCGGCGCCTTCGATTCCTGCGCTTCCTCCACCAGCTTGACGACGCGGGCGATGGTATTGTCGGCGGCAGCCGCCGTGACGCGAACCCTGAGCACCGCATCGCCATTGACCGTGCCGGCAAAAACGACGGCATCGACGCCCTTGCGCACCGGCGTGCTCTCGCCCGTCACCGGCGCCTCGTCGATCGCGCTCTCGCCTGAGAGGACGATGCCGTCCGCCGAGATCCGATCGCCCGGACGAACCATGATGATGGCGCCAACCGAAAGGCTCTCCGCCGCCACCTCCCGTGTCTGCCCATTGTCTTCGAGCAGCGCGGTCTTCGGCACCAGCGCCGTCAGCGACTGGATGCTTTCGCGCGCCTTGCCCGCTGCCACCCCTTCCAGCAGCTCGCCGACGAGGAACAGAAACACAACCGTTGCCGCCTCTTCGCCGGCATTGATGATGACGGCGCCGACGGCGGCGATCGTCATCAGCATCTCGATCGAAAACGGTGTGCCTGAGAAGGCGGCCATGATAGCGCGCCGAGCGATCGGCACCAGCCCGATCAGCATGGCGACGATGAAGGCATAAGATGCAATCGCCGGCACGAGATGGCCGACGGAATAGGCGGCAACGAGTGCCGCACCCGAAAGGATGGTCAGCCGGCCCTTCCTACTCTGCCACCAGGGACCGGCCATCGGCGCATGGTCGTGCAACCCCTCGATTTCCTTCTCGCCATGATCATGGCCTTCATGATTGTGGCCCGCACGATCGTGGTCATGGCCCGCGTGATCGCCGTGATCGTCCCCGTGGTCGTGACGATGCTGCGAGCTGTGGGCATGCGCAGGCGCAGCGCTTCCGGCAAGCGGCGCGACGGAATAGCCGAGCCCGGTCACCTTCTTCTCGATCGCCTTGAGATCGCTGCTGCCATCGTGCCGGATGGTCATCGTGCCGGCCATCACCGAGACGGAAACATCGGCGACACCCGACACGCGTCTGACCGCCGTATCGATCTTGGTTGCGCAGGAGGCGCAATCCATGCCGCCAACCCGGTATCGTGTCTCGCTCTCAGCCATGATCCGCTTCCTTGTCAAATAGAAGCATCTCTCCTACATCCTCTAGCGACTAGAGGTGCAAGAGGAAAATCATGAAAAAGATCACGATCGGTGAAGCCGCCCGCCAGAGCGGCGTCAAGGTGCCGACGGTGCGTTATTATGAAAGCATCGGCCTGCTCGCGGCCCCGAGCCGCAGCGAGGGCAACCAGCGCTCCTTCGCACCTGCCGATATCAGCCGCCTCGCCTTCATCCGCCACGCCCGCGAACTCGGCTTCGAGATCGAGGCGATCCGCACGCTGCTCACCCTGCAGGACGATCCGCACCAGTCCTGCGCTTCGGCCGACGCCATCGCCAAGGCCCGCCTCATCGAGGTCGAGCAGCGCATCCGCAGCCTGATGGCGCTGAAGGCCGAGCTGGAAACCATGGTGGAAGGCTGCGGCCACGGCCGCGTCGATCAATGCCGCGTCATCGAGGTTCTCGCCGACCACGGCCAGTGCACGCACCCGCACCACTGATCTCCGCCCTTGCGGGCGATCCACGCCCGCGCCAAAACTGCATGCAGAGAGAATCGGGCGAAGACATCAATGAACCAGAAGCGGATTGCAATCATCGGCGGCGGCCCGGCGGGTCTCGCGGCTGCCGAACTGCTTTCCCGTTCCGGTCATACGGTGACCGTCTATGACGCCATGCCGACCTTTGCCCGCAAGTTCCTGCTGGCCGGCAAGTCCGGTCTCAACATCACCCATTCCGAGGATTATGCCCGTTTCAGCAGGCGCTTCGCCGCGGCCTCCGCCCGTCTGCGCCCCGCTCTTGATGAGTTTACCCCTGATGATATCAGGAATTGGGCAAGCAAGCTCGGGACGGAAACCTTCATCGGTTCGTCCGGCCGGGTTTTCCCGAAGGTGATGAAGGCCTCGCCTTTGCTGCGCGCCTGGCTCAGACGGTTGGAGGCACAGGGCGCCACGCTGCGCACCCGCCACCGCTGGACCGGTTTTGCCGAAGACGGCTATGTTTTCGAAACGCCCCAAGGGCGCAGCATCGTCCATTGCGACGTAGCCCTGCTGGCGCTCGGCGGCGCAAGCTGGCCGCGCCTCGGCTCCGATGCTGCCTGGGTGCCTTGGCTGGCCGGCAGGGGTGTGGAAATTGACACTTTTCAACCCGCCAATTGCGGCTTCGTCGTCGGATGGAGCGGGAACTTCAGCGAGCGCTTCGCGGGCGAGCCGGTAAAATCAGTCACCGCCACGTCCGAGGCCGGCACTTTTCCCGGCGAATTCGTCATCACCGGCAGCGGCATCGAGGGCAGCCTCGTCTATATCCATGCCGCCAGCCTCCGCGACCGGCTGCTGAACCACGGCAGCGCTGCCCTGACGCTCGACCTCGCACCCGGCCGCTCCATCGAGAGGCTGCGCCGCGACCTTGCGCGACAGGACGCCAAATCGAGCTTTTCAAACCGCCTGCGCAAGGGCGCCGGCCTCGACGGCGTCAAGGCGGCGCTGCTGCGCGAACTCGCTCCCGAGCGCGACCGCACCAATCCGGAGCGTCTCGCTGGCATGATCAAGGCCCTGCCGGTGCCGGTGATCGAAACCCGGCCGATCGCCGAGGCGATCTCCTCGGCCGGTGGCATCCGCTGGACCGGCATCGACGAAAACTACATGTTGAAGGCGCTGCCGGGCACCTTCGTCGCCGGTGAGATGCTCGACTGGGAGGCGCCGACTGGTGGCTATCTCCTCACCGCCTGCCTGGCGACCGGCCGGGCGGCAGCGCGTGGTATCGAAGCCTGGCTGCAGCGCTAGAACGCCGTGCGTCCTTTCGGACGCACAAAGGACGCTCTAACTCTTTCAATCCGCGCTGGCGGCCGTCAGCCCTGAGGCAAAACAACAAGATCATCCCTCGATCAGGCCGAGGCCGGATGGAAGGTCATAGCGAGACCATTCATGCAGTAGCGAAGCCGGGTTGGCTTCGGGCCGTCATCAAAGACATGGCCGAGGTGACCGCCGCAACGGCTGCAGTGCACGGCGGTACGCGCCATGCTGAAGGTCGTGTCGCCGGTTGTGCCGACGGCATTTTCAAGCGGCGCCCAGAAGCTCGGCCAGCCAGTGCCGCTGTCGAATTTGGTGGTCGAGGAAAAGAGGTCCTGGTCGCAGCCGGCGCAGGCGAAATTGCCCTTTCGCTCCTCATGCAGCAAGGCACTGGTGAAGGGATGTTCCGTCCCTGCCTGGCGCAGGATGACATATTGATCCGGCGTCAGCAGCTTGCGCCATTCCGCCTCGGTGTGGGTCACAGCAAACGTCTCGCCGGCGATCGCCTTACCGGCCAGGCCTGAGCGAACCGCAAGCGCGCCAAAAGCAGCGCCCATCAGCAACAATCGTCTGTTCAGCATGGTCGGATCTCCTTGTCTGGCAAACCTTGCTTCTGCAAAGAACTACGAAAGAGAGGGTCTTTTGTTACGCCATGGCCGCCAAAACACCGAAATGTGATTTCCGCCACTTTCGTCAGGAAGCGCCGCATGCTGACGACCGCAGCGCCGGCCGATTGCAAACCAGCCACTTTTCCATCAGAATGTGCTGAAATTCGGTGGGAGGAGCCGATGCACGAACACTCAGCGCACGCCGAGCACGTCTACACATCTGCCCAGCGCGATTCTGCGGCGGCCAGTTCCCCTGTTGTCGCCTCATGGCGGCGGTGCATGACCATGCATCAGCTCGCCCCCGAGGACCAGCGGGCTCCACTGCGCCTCACCGACCAGGAATTCCGCCGCGCGCGCGAGCAGTCCGAACAGCTGATCGCCAGCGCGACGGAAGAGCTCGATCGTCTCTTTACCACCGTTGGCAGGGCCGGCTGCTGCCTGCTTCTGACCGACAAGAACGGCATCGCGCTGGAGCGCCGGGGCGCTGCCGGAGACGACAAGGAATTCCGCGAACTCGGCCTCTGGACCGGCTCGGTCTGGACAGAGGCCAGCATCGGCACCAACGGCATCGGCACCGCACTTGCCGACGAGCGGGCCGTCGCCATCTTCCGCGATCAGCATTTCTTCTGCTCGAATACCAGCCTGAGCTGCACGACCGCGCCGATCCGCGATCATCGTGGCCGGGTGGCAGCAGCCCTCGACATCTCCACATGCCGCGAAGACGTCAACGAGATGACGCTGGCGATCGTGACGCAGACCGTGCGCGATGCGGCGATGCGCATCGAGCTCAACCTTTTCCGCTCGGCCTTTGCCGGCGCCCGTTTCCTGATGGTCCCGGCCGGCGCCAATTCCGCCGCCGCCCTGCTGGCCGTCGACAGGCACGATCTGGTGCTCGGCGCGACGCGCGCCGCCCGCATCGCGTTGCAGCTGGACGACAAGCGCATCGCCGCCGGCATTCCGGCGGCCGATGCCCTGCACGAGGCTGGCGTCTCCCAGCAGGACGAGATCGTCGAGGCGGAGAAGGCGGCACTCTTGCGGGCGCTGTCGCGCGCCGGCGGCAATGTCTCGCAGGCGGCGATCGCGCTCGGTATCAGCCGCGCCACGTTGCACAGGAAGATGAAAAAGCTCGATCTCCACTGATCGGAGTAAAGATCCCGCTCCTGGAGCAATCGTGGCCCGATGCTGTCGCAGGTCTGCGACACTGTGCACTGCGGTATGGAAGACCCGGCCTGTTCACTCCGCCAAAACATGCACATTTTCCTCCCACTGGTTCGCTTGGGAACCTGGATCATCATGGGAGGATGACATGCTTCATCAGAAAATCGTCGAGTCGCCGTTCAAGCTGAAATACGGCAACTATATCGGCGGCGAATGGCGCGAGCCGGTCGAGGGAAAATACTTCGAAAACCTCACACCCGTCACCGGCGGCAAGCTCTGCGACATTCCCCGCTCCAATGAAAAGGACGTCAACCTCGCACTCGACGCCGCTCATGCGGCGAAGGAAAAATGGGGTCGCACCTCGGTTGCAGAACGCTCCAATATCCTCATGAAGATCGCCCAGCGCATGGAAGACAAGCTGGAATTGCTCGCCCAGGCCGAGACCTGGGACAATGGCAAGCCCATCCGTGAAACCATGGCGGCCGACATTCCGTTGGCAATCGACCACTTCCGCTACTTCGCCTCCTGCATCCGCGCCCAGGAAGGTTCGATCGGCGAGATCGACCACGATACCGTCGCCTATCACTTTCATGAGCCGCTCGGCGTCGTCGGCCAGATCATTCCGTGGAACTTCCCGATCCTGATGGCCACCTGGAAGCTGGCGCCTGCACTTGCCGCCGGCAACTGCGTCGTGCTGAAGCCCGCCGAGCAGACCCCGGCCTCGATCCTGCTCTGGGCCGAGATCGTCGGCGATCTCCTGCCGCCCGGCGTGCTTAACATCGTCAACGGCTTCGGCCTCGAAGCCGGCAAGCCGCTGGCGACCAGCCCGCGCGTCGCCAAGATCGCCTTCACCGGCGAGACGACGACCGGTCGGCTGATCATGCAATATGCCAGCCAGAACCTCATTCCGGTGACACTGGAACTCGGGGGCAAGTCGCCGAACATCTTCTTCGCCGATGTGATGGCCGAGGACGACGATTTCCTCGACAAGGCGCTCGAAGGCTTTGCAATGTTTGCCCTCAACCAGGGCGAAGTCTGCACCTGCCCGAGCCGCGCCCTCGTCCAGGAATCGATCTACGACCGCTTCATGGAAAAGGCCGTCAAACGCGTTGAGGCGATCAAGCAGGGCAACCCGCTCGACACCGCGACGATGATCGGCGCCCAGGCTTCGACGGAGCAGCTGGAAAAGATCCTCGCCTATCTCGACATCGGCAAGCAGGAAGGCGCGGAAGTGCTGACCGGCGGCTCGCGCAACGATCTCGGCGGCGAGCTGGCGAACGGCTACTACGTCAAGCCGACGATTTTCAAGGGCCACAACAAGATGCGTGTGTTCCAGGAGGAGATCTTCGGACCGGTGGTTTCGGTCACGACCTTCAAGAACGAGAAGGAGGCGCTCGAAATCGCCAACGACACGCTCTACGGCCTCGGCGCCGGTGTCTGGAGCCGCGACGCCAATCGCTGCTACCGTTTCGGCCGCGAGATACAGGCCGGCCGCGTCTGGACCAACTGCTACCACGCCTACCCGGCCCATGCCGCCTTCGGCGGCTACAAGCAGTCGGGCATCGGTCGTGAAACCCACAAGATGATGCTCGACCACTACCAGCAGACCAAGAACATGCTGGTGAGCTACAGCCCGAAAGCGCTTGGCTTCTTCTGAGATACTCAGCATGGCGGGAGGGTCTCAAACCCCTCCCCACAAGGGGGAGGGGCTTAACATGCGGCCCTCGCTGTATTCACTCTTGAGGCGCAGCATATGCAGCCGGCTTGTTGTTTTGCGAGCCGGTGCCACAGCTTAGCCCCTCCCCCTTGTGGAGAGGGGTTGGGGAGGGGAGTTCTCCCCCAAAACTTTGGAGGAAGAACAATGGAAACCACCGTCAACGGCGAAGCGCGTGTTCTGGCAACCAAAACAGCCCTCGATCTGATCGCAGAAATCAAGCGGGATCATCCCGAGATCCTCTTCCACCAGTCCGGCGGCTGCTGCGACGGCTCCTCGCCGATGTGTTATCCGGCTAACGAATTCATGATCGGCGACAGCGACGTCAAGCTCGGCGAGATCGGCGGCGTACCGGTCTATATCAGCGCCAGCCAGTTCGAGGCGTGGAAGCATACGCAGCTGATCATCGACGTCGTGCCGGGCCGCGGCGGCATGTTCTCGCTCGACAATGGCCGCGAGAAACGCTTCCTGACCCGCTCCCGCCTCTTCGGCGGCGGCGAGGCTTGCGCATTGCCTGATGCGAAGGTCAGGGCGGTTTAATGCCGTCGCCTTATCGGGTACGAATTTTGCCTGTAGTATTCCCATAGTACCTGCTCTCCACAGCTCTTTGCTACTCTCCGCCAGTTGGTTTCAAAGGGAGGAAACGATGCCAGCTTCAAAGATCCTGATGATCACCGGTGATTTCACCGAAGATTACGAAACGATGGTGCCGTTCCAGACGCTGCTCGCCTGCGGCTATACGGTCGACGCGGTCTGCCCCGGCAAGAGGGCGGGCGAGACCGTCGCCACAGCCATCCACGATTTCGAGGGCGACCAGACCTATTCCGAAAAACGCGGCCATAATTTCGCGCTGAACGCCACCTTCGACAGCGTGCGCGCCGAAGATTACGATGCGCTCGTCATCCCCGGCGGCCGCGCGCCCGAATATCTGCGCCTCAATGCCGACGTCATCAAATCCGTGCGGCACTTCTTCGACGCCGGAAAACCCGTCGCCGCTATCTGCCACGGCGCGCAGCTGCTTGCCGCTGCCGGGGTTTTGAAGGGCCGCACCTGCTCGGCCTATCCCGCCTGCCGGCCGGAAGTCGAACTTGCCGGCGGCATTTATGCCGACATATCAATCAGCGATGCAGTCTCCGACGGCAATCTGGTCACGGCGCCCGCCTGGCCGGCGCATCCGTCGTGGCTGCGCCAGTTCATGGCCGTGCTCGATGCCGCAGCCCTGCTGGAAACCAACGCCGCCTGAGAAGGGAGGCACGGGGAGGACAACATGTGTGAACTCTTCATCAAGGCGGATGCGCGGCTTTGGGAAAGCGCCACCCGATCGCTGCGCATCGACGGCATGGTCACCAGCGTCAGACTGGAGAACTTCTTCTGGTCGAAGCTCGAGGAGATCGCCCGGCGCGACGGCATGAATGTCGTCCAGCTGATCACCCGGCTGCATCATGAATCGATCGATGCCGGCCATGATCTCGGCAACTTCACGTCCTTCCTGCGGGTCTGCTGTGCCCGCTATCTCGACCTGCAGCTCACCGGCGACATCCCGGCCGATGTCACCCGTCCGATCTCCGGCCTCGACGCACCTGTCATCCTCGGCCGCGAACGGGCGAAGTATCATTGAAAGCCAGGCCCGACAGGACTATCGGGCAATGAGAACGGAACTGCCCGCGGATAGCTTCGCCGACAGTTCCGCAAGACGTCTCGACATTACCCCTGCGGTGGCCTTGCACTGCGGCGCAGGCTGGATCAACAATGCGCGGCATCGTCCAGCACCGGCACCATCAGGAGATCGATTGCCATGAATAGCCAGAAAGCGGTGATCGTCACCGGAGCCGGCGGCAACCTCGGCAGCGCCGTTGTCCGCGAGCTTGCCAACGCCGGCGCGAAACTCGTCTGCATGAACCGTTCAAGCAATGAGCTGGAAGTCTTGGCCGGCGATCTTCCTGCCTCCACCGAGTTTCTGTCGATCGCGGGAACGGATCTCACCGATTATGGTTCCTGCGCCGCCGCTGTCGCCCGGGCCGTCAAGCGCTTCGGCGGTGTTAGCGCATTGGTCAACACCGTCGGCGGTTTCCAGATGGGGCCGGTCGGGCCGGAGGCCCCCGCGCAGTGGGAGACGATGATGACCGCAAACGCCCGCACTGCGCTGACGATCAGCGCCGCGGTTCTCCCGACCATGAAAGCCACCGGCTACGGCCGCATCGTTCATATCGCCGCCGCGCCCGGGCTAAAGGCCGGCGCCAAGCAGGCCGCTTACGCCGCCTCGAAAGCCGCTGTCATCCGTCTGACCGAGGCGATCGCTGCCGAATGCCGCGACGACCGCATCACCGCCAACTGCATCCTGCCCGGGACGATCGACACGCCTGAGAATCGCGCGGCCATGCCCGATGCGAAGACGGACGGCTGGGTATCGCCGCAATCGATCGCCCGCCTCATCGCCTTCCTGATTTCGCCGGCCGCAGCCGTCGTCACTGGCGCAGCAATCCCGGCGACCGGCCGCGAATAATGGAAGACGCGGCGTAAGCGGCAGCCGCAACGCGCTGCAACCGCCCGCGCCGAGCTTTGACCGGGCCTCACCTTACCCTCTGTTTCGGCGGCAGTCCCTTGTCGGGAGCAATGGGTGATAAGAATAGGGAGACCTGCAAGTTTTAGTCAGTGACACACGATCTGGCTTGAGCTTCGGTTCGCCTTGGGGCAGCCTGCGTCTCCGCCCACTCATGTGACGGGCACAAGACAGCGGGCGGACACAATGGTCTTGAGGATCGCATTGCGGCGGCATTTGCCAAAAGGCGGGTGGTTTCGATGACGGACGGTCCGGCATTGCGCGCTGTCGGCGCAGCCAGCCTGATACGCGAGGAATGGTTCTTGGGCGTCAGCGTCGCGACGAGCTTGGCGTTTCTTGTTTTCCAGGAGCAGCTCTTCGGGCAGCTTTCCGATCCGCTTTGGTTCACTGTCGTTTTCGCGTGGCTGTTCGCTGCCGTCCTCGGCTCCGCTCTGTCGGTTGTCCGGCACGCGGATCATTTGGCTGAGCGGCTGAAGGAGCCCTACGGCACGCTCATTCTGACGCTTGCCATCACCTCGATCGAGGTGATGGCAATATCAGCCGTCATGCTTCACGGCGAGAACAATCCCACGCTTGCGCGCGACACCCTGTTCGCAGTCGTCATGATCATCCTGAACGGCATGGTCGGCCTGTCCTTGCTGCTGGGCGCATGGCGGCGACCGGAACAGCAACATAACCTGCAGGGCGCCAACGCCTATCTCGGGGTCATCGTCCCGCTGGCCACCCTGAGCCTGGTGATGCCGACATTTCTTGCAGGCCCGGACGGACAGCATCCATCCGCACCGAGACAACTGATACTGGGTATAATATCGGTCGGCCTTTACGCTACGTTTCTGTTTCTTCAGGCCGGCCGTCATCGGGACTATTTCACCGACGACAGCAACCCTCACGAGCCCATCAGCGAACGTCTCCCTCGCCACGGACCGGTCTGGCATCATGCCATTCTGCTTTTCGCCTATATGGCTCCTGTCGTCTTTCTCGTCGAACAGCTTGCCCGGCCGATCGATTACATTATCGAAACCCTGCATGCTCCAACCGCATTTGGCGGTGTTGTCATGGCCATCCTTGTCGCGACGCCTGAGGCAATCAGCGCCGTGCGTGCGTCCATCGCCAATAATCTTCAGCGTTCCGTCAACATTTTCCTTGGTTCGGTGCTGTCGACGATCGGGCTGACGGTGCCGGCGATGCTTGTTGTCAGTCAGCTCTACGGACATCCCGTGACACTCGGCCTGGAGCATGGAGATCTGGTGATGCTCCTGCTCACTCTCGCCGTCAGCATCATCACCTTTGCCAGCGGCCGCACGCATCTCATGCAAGGCGCTGTCCATCTGGTGCTTTTCCTGGCTTACGTGTTGCTGATTTTCCAGCAATGAAACCCGCCCGATGGCGGCCGCGCGAGATCCGGAAAGTAAAGCGTTCCGCGCTTGGTCTGTCTTCCGCTATGATGACCGGAGCTATTGCACAGCTTGCAAGCAATCGCGGTGGTGGCTGCAGGACCTACGTGGCGATACGGAGACCGGACTTGGGCTCACTGTTGGTTGGCGGGCTGGTATTTGTTTTTCTGTCGATGGCGACGTCGACGGGATTGATCATGCGTGCCCGATTGCCCGATCACCATCTCAATGCGGAATCCAAGGACGTCATCAGGCTGGCGACCGCAGTGGTGGGAACGCTGTCAGCCCTGGCGCTCGGCCTCCTGATCGCATCCGCCAAGTCGACCTACGACAACGCCGAAGTGGAGATGAGAACGGCCGCTGCACGGGTACTGCTGCTTGACCGCGTCATGGCGCAATACGGGCCGGAAACCGACAAGGCGCGGCAATTGCTGCGTGAACTCATCGCGAAACGGCTAAGCCGCGGCTGGTCTGCCGAGACCACCGACGAGCCATCCGCCAAGGCGTTGGGAGAATATCAGGACATAGAGGCGGTTCAGGCCGACCTTCGATCCCTGACGCCGAAGGATGCGGGGCAGCGCTCTCTCCAGACGCGTGCTCTGGAGGTGAGCGGCATGGTAGCCGAAACCCACTGGCTGCTGGTCGAATCCGGTAAAGAGGGTTTGCCCTGGGCCTTCCTTACCGTTCTCGTCTGTTGGCTCTCGCTGCTTTTTGCCACCTTCGGGCTGCAGGCGCCGACCAATCCGACGGTGCTGTCAATTCTGCTTGTTTGCGCCCTGTCCGTCGCGGGCGCGATCTTCCTGATTTCGGATATGGCAAATCCCTATGTCGGGCTGGTCCATGTTTCGGATGCACCTTTGCAGTCCGCCATCGAACGCCTCGGGAAACCCTAGAGCCTTTCAGGGTTAGATTGAAGCATTCTGTTGGCTCAAACGGAGTCGGATGGTCGACCGACCGGCGCGCGTCGTAACCAGGCTCTACGGCCAAGCCGGCCGGTCGATCAGCCGGCCGGAAAGGCTCTAGCCACGTCATGGCGTCCGTCGAGGGTGAGCTTCGACACAGTTTAATTGTGCACCAGCAGCTATTGCAATTTTTAGCAATGCCGCGACATAATATCGCATGCCCGGAACTTTTCGGAGAGGGGTCGTCTCGGCCGAGGCACGCATGAAGACTGGGGCTCGTAAACATCGGGGCGGCGGCAATGCGTGTGAGATTGTATCAGGGTCTGCACCTGTCTGTGGTGCTTGCTGGCATGGCAATTCTCGCTGGCTGCGAAGAAAGCGGCAACACTTACGTTGCCCCTCCTCCACCTCCGGTTCGCGTCGCCCAGCCGGTCCAGCAACCCATAACGCTCTATTTTGAACTCACCGGCAATACGGCGCCGCTTAATTCCGTCGATATCGAGGCGCGCGTCCAAGGCTACATCAAATCCATCGACTATCAGGACGGCATGACAGTCACGAAGGGTACCAAGCTCTTCGGAATCGAGCGCGACACCTACCAGGCCCAACTGGATCAAGCGAAGGCATCGCTCGCCTCGCAACAGGCGTCTCAGGTCGGCGCGCAGCAGGAATATGACCGACAGCTCAATTTGTCGAAGCAACAGGTCACCACGCAGACCGCAGTCGACAGCGCCAAGGCAACGCTCGACGAGGCGAATGCATCCATCCTCAACGCTCAGGCCAATCTCGATCTCGCGACGATCAACCTCGGATATACGGAGGTGCTTGCCCCCTTCGACGGTACCGTCACCGATCACCTCGTCGATATCGGTGCGCTTGTCGGCGTATCCGGTCCCACCAAACTCGCCAGCATCGTTCAGACAGATCCGCTTTATGCCTATTTCAACGTCAGCGAAACCCAGGTTCTGATGATCAAGGAGACCCTGGCAAGGCAGGGACACACCTTCAAGCAGACGGACCTTCCAAGCATTCCTGCGGAGCTCGGCCTGCAGACGGAAGAAGGTTATCCCCATAAGGGACATCTCGATTACGTATCGCCACAGCTCGATGCCTCCACAGGCACGCTTCAGGTACGCGCTCTGTTCGACAACAAGGACCGCGCCATGCTGCCCGGTCTCTTCGTGCGGGTTCGTGTGCCAGTCGGCCATAACGACAAGGCTCTGCTGGTGCGCGACGATGCCATCGGAACGAACCAGCTGGGCAGCTACCTGCTCGTTCTCGGCAAGGACGACGTCGTCGAGCAGAAGCAGGTCAAAACAGGCCAGCGGGAGGGTGCGCTCCGTGTCATCGACTCCGGCCTCGATCCGGCCGACTGGGTCGTGACCCAAGGTATCCAGCAGGCCATCCCCGGCAGCAAGGTCACGCCCGAGAAAATAGAAATGAACCCGCCGGCGGCTGCCGCCGGCGATGCCAAGGCCAAAACCACCACGCAATGAATTCGCCACCATGGTTCATCTGAACGTCTAAGGACAGCAGCATGATCTCGCGCTTCTTCATCGAGCGACCGATACTCGCCAATGTTCTGGCGTTGGTTTTCGTGCTCATCGGCGCGGTGGCCCTGTTCCAACTGCCTGTGGCGCAATATCCGAATGTCGTCCCGCCGACGGTACAGGTGACGACACGCTTTCCGGGCGCCAGCGCCCAGACCCTCGTTGACACCGTCGCTCTGCCGATCGAGCAGCAGGTCAACGGCGTGCAGGACATGCTCTACATGCAGTCGACGAGCGCCAGCGACGGCACTTATTCGCTGACCGTGACCTTTGCCATCGGAACGGATCCGGACCAGGCCCAGGTTCTTGTACAAAACCGCGTTGCCATAGCGATGTCATCGCTTCCCGAAGCGGTGCAGCTTCAGGGCGTGACGACGCAAAAGAAATCGACGGCGATCCTCGGCTTCGTCAGCCTGACCTCGCCCGACAGCCGCTATGACAGCCTGTTCCTGTCGAACTATGCCGTCATCAATCTGCAGAATGAACTTGCCCGCCTGCCGGGTGTCGGCAACGTTACCGTGTTCGGCGCCGGCCAGTATGCCATGCGCATCTGGATGGATCCGAACCTGCTGCAGGCGCGCGGCCTGACGCCACAGGATGTCGTCAGCGTCGTGCAGCAGCAGAGCCAGGAGGTTGCCGCCGGCCAGATCGGCATTCCGCCGGTGCCGAAGGGGCAGGTCTTCCAATACACGCTGAACGTCAATGGCCGGCTGAACGAGGCGGCAGACTACGAAAACATCGTCGTCAAGGTCGAGAGCGGCCAGGGTGGCCGCGTCACGCGCATCCGCGATATCGGCCGCGTCGAACTCGGCGCCCAGACTTACAGCCAGTCCTTCATGCAGAACGGTCGACCGGCGGCCGGTATCGGCATTTTTCAGCTGCCGGAGGCGAATGCCATTGCGGTGGCGCAGGCGGTAAGCGCAAAAATGGAAGAGCTCTCGAAGAGCTTCCCGCAGGGCCTCGAATATCACGTGCCGTTCGACACGACGAAATTCGTCGAGGCCTCCATCGATGAGGTTTACGTCACCTTGATCGAGGCCGGTGTTCTCGTTCTCATCGTCATTCTCGTCTTCCTGCAGGATTGGCGGGCGATGCTGGTGCCGGCGACCACCGTTCCAGTCACCATCATCGGTGCCTTCGCGGCCATGGCGGCATTGGGTTTCACCGTCAACCTGTCGACGCTGTTTGCCATCGTTCTCGCCATTGGCATCGTCGTCGATGATGCCATCGTCATCGTCGAAGGGGTTGCCCGGCACATCGAGGCCGGCATGTCCGGCCGACAGGCCGCCGAGAAGGCGATGGAGGAACTCCTCGGCCCGGTCATCGGCATCACACTGGTGCTGATGGCCGTTTTCATTCCGGCCGCCTTCCTGCCCGGCCTGACCGGGCAGCTCTATCGGCAGTTCGCCCTCGTCATTGCCGCGACGGCGCTGATCAGCGCGATCAATGCCGTCACGCTGAAACCGACGCAATGCGCCCTTTGGCTGCGTCCGCCAGTCCCGCCGGAGAAACGCAACATCCTCTATCGCGGCTTCAACAAGGTCTATGACAGGGGTGAACGCAGCTATGCCGGGCTGATCGGATCAATGACCCGCCACAGCGGTATCATGGTCGTAGCAGCCTTTGCGCTGATCGGGGTTGCCGTCTGGGGGCTCGCCCGCCTACCGACTGCGTTTCTGCCCATCGAAGATCAAGGCTATGTGCTGATCAGTGCGCAGCTGCCCGACGGCGCCTCGAAGGAACGCACCGACGCGGTGATGGAGGAGGTCGGCAAGATCGCCGAAGCCACACCCGGCGTCGATCAGGTGCTGACCATCAGCGGCATTTCCGTTCTCGACAACAATGCCAGCCTGCAGAATGCCGGCGTCGCCTATGTCGTGTTGAAGGATTGGGACGAGCGCGGCAAGGAGAAGGGGCAGGATCTGCTGTCGATCTACCAGCATCTGAACGGCGCGCTGCAAAGCGTGCTGGCCGCCAAGACGCTGGTGGTCGTGCCGCCTCCGATCCAGGGCGTTGGCAATGCCAGCGGCTTTACCATGCAGGTCGAAATCAGGAACGGCATTTCCGACTACCCGCTGCTGCAATCGCTTGCCGATACGATCGTCAAGAACGGCAGTGCCCAATCGTCGCTGCAAAGGCTGAGCACGCCATTTCGCTCGAACGTGCCGCAACTAGCCATTTCCGTCGATCGCATCAAGGCGGAGACGCTGGGAATTACGGTGGGGCAGGTCTTCTCCGCTCTCTCCGGCTATGTCGGATCGAGCTATGTGACCCAGTTCAACAAATTTGGCCGCACCTTCCAGGTCTATGCGCAAGCTGCTTCCGATTTCCGGGTCAGCGCCGAAGACATCCGCGATCTGAAGGTCAAGGCCGGCGATGGGACGATGGTGCCACTCGGCACGGTCGTCGATGTCACGACGACGCAAGGCCCCTCTCTGATCAGCCTCTACAATCTCTACCCCACAGCAACCATCGTTGGCGGGCCTGCCGCCGGCTTCAGTTCCGGCCAGTCGCTCGATGTCATGGAGCAGATTGCCGATCGCACACTACCGCCGGGCACAGGTTTCGAGTGGACGGCGCTGTCCTATCAGGAGAAGGCCGTGGGCGGGCAGATCTATTTCATCTTCGCGCTCGCCATGCTCCTCGTCTATTTCGTACTCGCTGGCCAGTATGAAAGCTGGATCTTGCCTTTGGCGGTCATTCTCGCCGTGCCGCTCGCTCTCCTCGGCACGGTGGCAGCACTCACGGCAGCCGGTGTTGCCAACAATCTCTATACGCAGATCGGCCTTATCCTGCTGATCGCGCTTGCATCGAAGAATGCCATCCTGATCGTCGAATATGCGCGGGAAAAGCGGACGGAAGGCATGGAAATCCTGGACGCGGCCGTCGAGGCGGCCCGCCTGCGCTTCCGGCCAATTCTGATGACCTCCTTCGCCTTTATCCTCGGCGTCCTGCCGCTGGTGCTGGCGACCGGCGCCGGCGCATCGGCCCGCAAGTCGATCGGCATATCGGTCTTCAGCGGCATGATCGCCTCGACCTGCCTCGCTGTGCTCTTCGTACCGTCTTTTTACGTCGTGCTGCAGCGCCTCGAGGAATATTGGAAAGGCCGCACAAGGACCGCAGGCGTCGCAGAGGCGGAGATGCCGAAGGTACAGTAAGGCTCTTGCAACAAGTTGCGCGATCACCTGCGGTTTCGCGCGGGAGCAGGTTGTTGGCGGCACGTCACAGCGCGAGTTTCGAACAGACGCTATAATCCCGAGGTCAGGACCCTGTGGCAGGCAGGCGACACACGTTGCAGATTGTCCCGCAGGCAAGCGATAGCCCGCCCTCCGCCCAAAGGCACCATGCGGCACAGGGCCTGAAAATCCGATCCGCAGGTTTCGCGCAGGATCATCAGTTCCTCGCGCGGCGAGAAGGCCGGCATCATGGCCCGAGGAGCAGGCGTGGTCGCAACCGTCGCCGCGGCACCGCCGGCGGCTGGGGTTGATCCAGCTGATCCTTCCCCGGTTGATCCTCCCAAGGCCGCAACGGCTTGCTGACACGGCGCCGATAGAGCGGCATTGTGCTGTTGCAAGCAGCCGAGAGCCTCGCTGCCGCCCGGTGTGACGCCGGAGCATTGCGCCATGAAATCGCGTTGGCAGGCCGATTTGACGACGTTGCGCTGCGCCTGCGTCGGCTGATGCGCCGGTGCGCCCGTCGCCGGCGCTGGGGTGGTCGACCCAGTGGTTGCGGGCGCAGCCGGAGCCGGCTCCGCGGATGTCGATTTAGGTTTGCTCACCGCCGACACAGCCTTCCGGCAGCCGGCCGACAGTGTGGCATTATGCTGTTGCAGACAAGTGAGCGCCTCGATGCCGCCCGGCGTCACCCCTGAACATTGCGCTATGAAATCGGATCGGCATTCTGCCCTGATCGCATTGCGCTGCTCTTCGGTCGGCGCCTGCGCGGACGCGACGCCAGCTAAGAACACCACTGCGCAGAGCGGTGGCAATCCCGAGATAGCAAACAGAAGACGACGCCTTCCATGCCGAGCCGTCAGTAGAGAAGATGCCCATTTTTGCATTATTCCTCCCCCTATAAATCTCTAATTTACTTCATGAAATCGAACGCCCTGCTGAATAGGATAATAAACGCCCACCAATTGGAGGGACGTTGCTTGCCGCTGCGAAAATATTAAAACGCCGGCTCCACGTATATTAGAATATTGCTATTTTAGCAACTATCGTGCGCCTGAAAACTGATCAAGGGAAACGTATCACTCATCAGCTTTCTGATCGGAATCCATGCATCTCAAAGCAAGTTAACAGGCTCTACGAATACATGCTGCCGTCATGCCGCAGCCTCGTACCCTCTTGAAGCCGGGCTCTCGCGGCCTTCAAGCCGAAAGCGTGCAATCATGTCGGTAAGTGCAAGCGCCTCGGACGATAGCTGTTGGGTGGCAGCATTCGTCTCTTCCACCATCGCCGCATTTTGCTGCGTCATACGATCAATATCGTTCACCGATGCGTTGATCGAATGGAGTGTCGTCGCTTGGTCGCGGCTTGACGAGGCGATGAGCTCAATATGACCGACGATGTGGACGATCTCGCTGGAAATCTCCATCAGCGCATTGCCGGTGCGGCCGACGAATTCGGAGCCGGACGCAACCTCGCGGACGGAATTGTTGATGAGCTCGCCGATTTCCCTGGCTGCGCGAGCCGATCGCTGCGCCAGCTCCCGCACCTCCTGCGCCACGACAGCAAAGCCCTTGCCGGCCTCACCCGCTCTTGCCGCTTCGACTCCCGCGTTTAGGGCCAAGAGATTGGTCTGAAAGGCGATAGAGTCGATGGCGCTGACAATCTGAACGATCTTGCCGGACGCGTCCTCAATCCGTCCCATGGCCGAAACCGCGTTTTGGACCACTGAAGCCGAGGCGTCGGCGCCCAGTTTGGCTCGTTGGACAAGCGCAAGCGCTGCCGCTGCCCGTCCTGAAGAAGTGTTGACGGCGGAAGAAATCTCCTCCACTGCCGCTGCGGTTTCCTCAAGTGCGGCCGCCTGCTTTTCCGTTCGGCTGGCCAGGTCATCAACGGCTTCCGCCATCTGCCGGCCATTGTCGCTGATGAGGGAAGACGTCTCGCGGATATCGCAGAGCGTCTCCCTGAGACCCGCCACCGACATGTTGAAATCGGTGCGGATCCGGTCGAGTTCGGCGGCAAAGGGCGTATCGATCGAAAAATTCAACTCCCCGCGCGACAGCCGCGTGAGTCCCTCTGCAAGCGCCTCGATTGCGGCGTCAACCTGGGCCTTGGCGCTACGTCGCTCGAGTTCGTTGCGGGCGCGCTCAGATTCCGCATCACTACGCGCGATCTCGGCCTGTTGTTCCATTTCGACATTCGACAGGGCATTTTGTTTGAAGACGGAAAGCGCACGGGCCATTTCCCCGATTTCGTCGCCCCGTGCCTCGCCGGTGATTGTGGTGTCGAGCCTTCCCTCTGCGATCTTGCGCATCGCTGCGGTAATCTGGGTGATCGGTCCCTTCAGGGTGACGACCAGCGCGGCACCCGCAGTCATAGCGATCAGGATGCCGATGACAATCGCGCCGCCGGATATCCTATTGGCCTGTTGACGATCCTGCCCAGCATTTTGCCGCTGCGTCTCGGCGAATTGAGCAAGCAGGTTCCAGGTGTTGTCGATCTGCCCCGCAGCGCTGTCGAACTCAGCCAGCTTGCGCACTGCACCTTCGGAGAGCGCTGCCGCGTTCGCCGCAAGCAGATCGAGGACGGGTTGAGCCTTCTTCGGAATTTCGGCAAAGACCGGATCGTCGTTCACCACGCCGGCGAGACGGCTGAGCTCGGTCTGATACATGTAGATCGACTGCTGGACTTTCTTCACTCGCGCGTCGTCTGGATTGCCGGCGAGTTCGGCGAAGCCGACGCGGATCTCGTTATTGCTGTTAACGATGGCGCGCAGTTCGTTGCCGACATTCGTCGCCTGAGAGATATCCTTGTCCGACGCGGCAAGCGCAAGCACGGAAGTCCGCATCAGATCGTCGCCAATCGTCTTGAGACTGTCGCCAGTTGCAGCAAGATTGGCGACGGCGGTATCCGTTGCTGGGACATCCAAAGTGTCAGGCGACACCTTCGAAGCGTTGGCGACGGCATCCACAGCAGCGGCATACTGCACGGCGAGGGCTTGTTTGTCGGTCCCTACAGCAGGCGAAAGCTGCCCCTTTGCCTTTTGCAAATCGGACACATATTTGGCTAGCAGGCCAACTTTGTCAGCCGGCGTCGTCGCGTTCGTATAGTCATTGCGAAGTTTTGTCGCGACACTGGCGGCGGCGCTGATGGAGACGGAATTGCCCAGGCCGCTCTTGTTGGCATTTTCCATCTTTTTCGCACTGGCCATCAGCATGAACGAGCGCTTGCCAACCTGCCCTTGCAGGTCAAGAAGTGCCGCGGAAGCAGCGTCCACATCACTGAGAATTTTCTGCTGTCCCGTTTCGATTTGCCAGATCGCTTCGATCTTTTGCGGGATGATTTGCGACTGATCAAGCGCCTGGTCAAGAAGCGCCACATGGGTCGTCGGCCTTAGCCTCTCGATCGTCTGCTTCAGGTTTGCCAGTTGCTCTCGGGCGTCCGCAAGCGCGGTATCACGAGCTTCCTGCGACGGCTTCATCAGAAAGCCGGTCATGCTGGAAGAAACATGTTTGAACCCGTTCAGGGACTGCAAAACGTGGTTGGAGATCTCCATCCGTCCTTCGAGAAGGCTGGACGCGTAGTAACCCGTCAGTCCCACTGCGCATAGGCTGATGACGAATGGTGCCAAAAGTACGAGCACCTTCGTCTGAATGCGAACCCGCGACATCAAGCCATTTACCACGAATGCACCCTCACCACCGATTGGAACTAAGCTGTCATTCTTTGCTTAAGAACCGATAAATGGGTTGATCCGAGGGATTATGCTCGCATCACCTGCCGGGGCGCGGACGTGGTTCAGACACTCGAACGGGCATGTCGGCAGATTGGCTATTCATCATTGCCTGGCCTTGTTGCGGCCCCCTGCCAAGGTACTAACTCCTCGAGCCAGGTCTAGAAACGCAAAAAGCCCGCCGGAGTGGGGGGCTTTTGTGTCTATGGTCGTCTATTTGGAATTTGGTTGCGGGGGCAGGCTTTGGCCCGTTCGGGTCTTAAAACAGTCCAGTGGACTGTTCGATTGCCCGCGGAGCGGGCTGCTCCACGAGGAGTGTTTTGATTTTTGGAAGGAAGGTTTGGTTGCGGGGGCAGGATTTGAACCTGCGGCCTTCAGGTTATGGTCCGCAGGACGAGGAGCTACCATCGCCAGGGAAAGCGAAGCTTTTCCGCCAGCGATAAGAAGGTAGTTGCTGAT
>NZ_SILG01000001.1:3866644-4412522 GCF_004306515.1 Rhizobium beringeri
CCACGTTTCTCTTTCTTCACAATATTCA
This sequence comes from Rhizobium beringeri, assembly GCF_004306515.1. Taxonomy (NCBI): domain Bacteria; kingdom Pseudomonadati; phylum Pseudomonadota; class Alphaproteobacteria; order Hyphomicrobiales; family Rhizobiaceae; genus Rhizobium; species Rhizobium beringeri. The sequence continues at coordinate 3,866,673 of NZ_SILG01000001.1, forward strand.
ATTGTCAAATAACAGACAGCCTCTTCAGCCGTCGACAAAACCCGTTCCAAACTCGCGCCCAGAACACAAACCAGCAATCCGCTAATCCGCTTGAGTTTCTTCAGAACGAAAGACTTCGTCGCCAGCAGCGCCGCCGCCCTCGTTCAGTGAGTGGGCTTATAGAACTAACCCATTAGAACAGTCAACAGGGCTTTTTGAAAAAATTGATTTTTCTTTCAGGTCATTGTTTTTCCAGACAAAATTTCGGGCGACGCTCAAATGCGGTCATTTCCCGGATTCCGACCGGCCTTACACGGCCAGGAAAGTTGAACGTCTTTCGGCTTTTCGTGGAAACAACGCTCTTTTGTCTCCTGCGCCCCGACATCATCACAATCTGCTGGTCTTAAGAGACACATGATTCACACAGGCAAATGCAGGCAAACTGCCTTTTCCTGAGTGATTTGACTTCCATGCCCAAAATATGCACATCTTTTGCCCCAGCCAGGATGGCCGATACATGCTCCCACAGACGCCTGATGTAAGGACGCGGACCCGACTGCCATGATGACGGAGAAAATGATGATCCGCTCGTTGGGCAACGAGCCTCCGCTTCTGGCCGACGGCAGGCGCGCGCCCGACCGCCGCGAGGTTTCCTTGCGCTGGCTCTCGGGCACGTTCCTCACCGGCATTACATCATCCGTCCTGATGGGTGTCGCCCTTTTTGCCGCCCTTGATGGCCGCCAGCAACTGGCGATCCCCGCCGAAGCCTATGCCAGCGTTGCGGCGGACGCGCATGAGGATACGACGGTGGTCCGTGGCGGCCGACTGGTCGCGCCCGCCATTGCCGCAAAACCGTCCGACCGTGCCATCATGGAAGTTTCAACCGTCGTCCACGACGGCGAAAAGGAAGTGGTGCGCCGCCAGCCCTTCGCGCATGTGAAGATGACGCTGGCCGCCAATCATGTGGCGACGGAGGACTATCCCGACTTCGATCCCCTGGCGATCTTTTCCGCCGACGAACCGCAGCCCGCGCCGCAAAGCCGCACCGGCGCGCTTTACGGCTCCGATGTCGAATCCGAAGTCAGCCTGAAGACCATTCCGTTCCCGACCGGCAAGACCAGCATGCAGATGGCATCCGGCCTGTCGCTCGAAGAGGTCGAAGAGAATGTGCGCTCCAACGGCTCGGTGCTGACCGACGGCAATACTCAGCTCGCAGCGCTTTATTACGTCGATCCGCGTCGTTTCTCCAACGAGGATGCCGATGTCGATCTGACCGCCGGTCTGTCCGCCCGCGTGCTCGAACAGAACATGACGGTCTCCGCATCGGAATCGATCACGCCGCAGACCGAAGAATTCGCCGACGACATCCTTCCCGTGCGCGTCGACACGCCGATCGCCAAGGCGCTGACGGATTCAGGCTATCCGCAGCAATATGCCGATGGCATTGCCGGCTATATCGCGCAGCAACTGGGTTCCAGTGATCTCGACAAGGGCGACGTGCTGCGCATCGGCATCATTCAGAAGGGCGAACAGGCAAAAATCATCCGAGCCAGCGTCTATCGTGGCACGCGCCATCTCGTCACCGTGGCCGTCGACGATAAGGGCAGATATGTGCCCGGCAGCGAGCCGCCGATGCTGGATGCCATCGCCACCGCCTTCGATGACAATTCCTTCGCACCGCCCCCCGGCCAGAACCTGCCGCGCGTCTATGACGGGATCTATCGTGCTGCCCTTTCCTACGGCATGACCAAGGATATGACGGCGCTGATCATCAAGCTGCTCGCCAGCAATGTCGATTTCCAGGCGCAGCTGAGGCCGACCGACAGTCTCGAGGCTTTCTTCTCCGTCGCCGACAGCGCCGGTCAGGCGACCGAGGATTCCGAACTGCTCTATGTCAACGCCCGTTTCGGCGACACGCAGACGCGCTTCTACCGCTTCCAGGACCCCGACGACGGCACGGTCGATTATTTCGACGAGAACGGCAAGAGTATCCGCCAATTCCTGCTGCGCAACCCGGTGCCGAACGGCATCTTCAAATCGGGCTTCGGCATGCGCCGCCACCCCATCCTCGGTTTTGCCCGCATGCACACCGGCGTCGATTGGGCAGCGCCGCGCGGCACGGCGATCATCGCCGCCGGCAATGGCACGGTCGAAAAAGCCGGCTGGGATTCCGGCGGTTACGGCAATCAGACGATCGTCCGCCATGCCAATGGCTATGAATCCTCCTACAATCACCAGAGCGCCATCGCCAAGGGCGTCGTCCCCGGCGCCAAGATCCGCCAGGGCCAGGTGATTGGCTGGGTCGGCACGACGGGCGAATCCACCGGCCCGCACCTGCATTACGAGCTGATCGTCAACGGCACCAAGGTCGATCCGCTGCGCATCCGCCTGCCGGGCGGCAAATCACTGCAGGGCGAGGCGCTGGCGAAATTCGAAGACGAGCGCAAGCGCATCGATACGCTGCTGAACAACCAGACGCCAGACCAGGTGGCGAGCAAGTAGCGTCCATCTACGCTGCTTCCCCTCCAACAGACGCCTCGGCGACTGAACGAAAAATGGCGGCCGAAGCCGCCATTTCTCATTCATCCGGCAAACCGGTTTACGCCGCTTCGCTCACCGTCTGCCTCGTCCTGAACTGCAGCCGGTCCGAACCGCTCGTCACCTTTACCGTCGATCCGTCAGGCACCTGGCCCGACAGGATCTGCTCGGCCAGCGGATCCTGCACGAACTTCTGGATCACCCGCTTCAGCGGCCTTGCGCCGTAGACCGGATCGTAACCCTTGTTCGCCAGCCAGTGGCGGGCTTCCTCGTCGAGATCGATGACGATCTTGCGCTCGGACAGCAGGGCCACCAGCCGCTTCAGCTGGATATCGACGATTGCGCCCATCTCCTCGCGCTTCAGGCGATGGAAGAGGATGATCTCGTCGATGCGGTTCAGGAATTCCGGCCGGAAATGCCCGCGCACGACCTCCATCACCTGCTCGCGAACTGTGTCGCTGTCGTCGCCGTCCCTCAGCTGCGTCAGATATTCAGCACCGAGGTTCGAGGTCATGATGATCATCGTGTTGCGGAAATCGACCGTCCGGCCCTGGCCGTCCGTCAGACGTCCGTCGTCCAGCACCTGCAGCAATATGTTGAAGACGTCGGGATGCGCCTTTTCGATCTCGTCGAACAGCACGACCTGATAGGGCCTGCGGCGCACGGCTTCCGTCAGCGCTCCGCCTTCGTCATAACCGACATAGCCGGGAGGTGCTCCGATCAGCCGGGCAACGGAGTGCTTCTCCATATATTCCGACATATCCATGCGCACCATCGCCGTTTCGTCGTCGAAGAGGAAGCGGGCCAGCGCCTTGGTGAGCTCCGTCTTGCCGACGCCGGTCGGGCCGAGGAAGATGAACGAGCCGATCGGCCGGTTCGGATCCTGCAGGCCGGCGCGCGCGCGGCGGACGGCGCGCGACACGGCCTGAACCGCATCGCCCTGACCGATCACCGATTTCGCCAGTTCGTCTTCCATCCGAAGCAGCTTGTCGCGTTCGCCCTCCAGCATCCTGTCGACCGGAATGCCGGTCCAGCGGGACACGACATGCGCGATATTGTCGGGGATGACGACCTCCTGCACCATCGCGCCGCGGTCGCCATCCTGCTTCTCGGCATCGACGAGCTGCTTTTCAAGGTCGGGAATGACGCCGTAGGTCAGCTCGCCGGCACGCTGGAATTCGCCTTTGCGCTGGGCGATCGCCAGTTCGTTGCGGGCATCGTCGAGCTGCTTCTTCAGATCGGCGGCAAGGCCGAGTTTCTGCTTTTCCGCCTGCCAGCGGGCCGTCAGCGCATCGGCCTGTTCCTCGAGATCGGTCACTTCGGTTTCCAGCCGCTTCAGACGGTCGGCGGACGCGACGTCCGTTTCCTTTTTCAGCGCCTCGCGCTCAATCTTCAGCTGCATGATGCGGCGGTCGAGTTCGTCGAGCTCTTCCGGCTTGGAATCCACCTGCATGCGCAGCCGCGCCGCCGCCTCGTCCATCAGGTCGATCGCCTTGTCGGGCAGGAAACGGTCGGTGATATAGCGATTGGAAAGTGTTGCCGCAGCCACCAGCGCCGCATCGGCGATGCGCACCTTGTGATGCTGCTCATATTTTTCCTTCAGGCCGCGCAGGATCGAGATCGTGTCTTCGACCGTCGGTTCGTCGACGACTACGGGCTGGAAGCGGCGGGCAAGGGCCGGATCTTTCTCGACATGTTTGCGATATTCATCGAGCGTGGTCGCGCCGACGCAATGCAGCTCGCCGCGGGCAAGGGCGGGCTTCAGGAGGTTGGAGGCATCCATCGCCCCATCCGCCTTGCCGGCGCCCACCAGCGTGTGCATCTCATCGATGAACAGGATGATCTCGCCGTTTTCCGCCTGGACCTCATTGAGCACGGCCTTCAGCCGCTCCTCGAATTCGCCGCGGTATTTCGCGCCGGCAATCAGCGCGCCCATGTCGAGCGCCATCAGCTTCTTGTCCTTGAGCGATTCCGGCACGTCACCGTTGACGATGCGCAGCGCCAGGCCCTCGACGATCGCCGTCTTGCCGACGCCGGGTTCGCCGATCAGCACAGGATTGTTCTTGGTGCGGCGCGAAAGCACCTGGATGGTGCGGCGGATTTCGTCGTCGCGGCCGATCACCGGGTCGAGCTTGCCCTCGCGGGCTTCGGCAGTGAGATCGCGTGCGAACTTTTTCAGCGAGTCGAAACCCTGCTCGGCATTGGAGGAATCCGCCGTCCGACCCTTGCGGATGTCGTTGATGACCTGGTTGAGGCCCTGGGCCGTCACGCCTGCGTTCTTCAGCGTCGAAAAGGTTGAGGCCGAGGATTCGATCGCCAGCGCCTGCAGCAGGCGTTCCACCGTGACGAAGCTGTCGCCAGCCTTCTTCGCCGCTTCTTCGGCGGTCGAAAGGACCTTGGCGAGTGGTTGTGCCAGATAGATATTGCCGTTGCCGCCGGAGATTTTTGGCAATTTGGCGAGAGCCGCATCATTGGCAAGGCGGGCGGCCTTGGCATCGCCGCCGGCGCGCTCGATCAGCGACGCCGCCATGCCCTGATCGTCGTCGAGCAGGACTTTCAGCACATGTTCCGGCGTAAATTGCTGGTGACCCTGCGCCAACGCATAGGTCTGGGCGGACTGGATGAAACCGCGCACCCGCTCCGAATATTTCTCGATATTCATATTTTACCTCCATAAATCGCCCTGCCCTGACGAGGCGCAGACCGATGATTGAGATCGACCCCCTGAAAAGGCAGGTCGCGCTTTGCCCGTAAGGGATTCGGGCGAAGCAGTTCGAAGAGAATATGGTAGCCTGTCCTGTGAGTTTAAAGAGCCCATAAAATGAAAATCCCCGGCACAAGGCCGGGGATTTTCAAGCTAATTCGAGTAGATGGCATCTACGTCACGCTCTCCCCTGCAGGGGAAGCGAAATCCTCATTCCGATGCGACGTCAGCCAGCACCGGCGCCTCGGCAGAGGCGCCCTCGCCTTCAGCGGCGGCTTCTTCGCCCTCAGCACCGCGACGCGGGCGACGGGGACGGCTGCCGGTGCTGCGGCGGCGGGGCTGGCGTTCGCGCGGCTGGCCGCCGGCACCTTCCTCGTCCATCGCGACTTCAGCCGGAATGCCTTCGATCTCCGGCTGCGGGCCGGTTCCGTCAATGACCTCGGACTGGGGTGCCGGTGCAGGCGCCTGAGCGGCTACCGGCTTCGGCTGTGCCTGCGGCTGGTGTTGTCTGCTCTGCTGCGGCTGGTGCGGCCTGCTCTGCGGCGGCTGGACGATAACGACATCCTCGCCGTCATTGTCATTCTCGTTCTCATTGTTATCCATATCATCGCCGTCGCGGTCCGCACCGTCGCGATCATTGTACTCGCCGCGGTCGTCGCGCTGGAAGCGTTCCTGCATCTGCGCCTGGGCGCTGGCGATGATACGATTGTAATGTTCGGCGTGCTGGAGATAGTTCTCCGCCATCACACGATCACCGGAGCTATGGGCGTCGCGGGCCAGCTGCGCGTATTTTTCGGCGATATGCTGCGCCGTACCGCGAATCTTCACATCGGGGCCGGAGCTGTCATAGCTCCGGGTGAGCGGATTGCCGCCCTTGCGGTTGAAATTGTTGTTATTGTTATTTCCACCGCCGCCGCCACCGCCGCCGCCGTTATTGTTACCACGCCCTCGACCGCGCTTGTTCTGCTGTCCTGGCCTCATAGATCGTTCACCTGAATTCTCTGTTTGTGATGGATACATGGCACCAACCGCCATGACCGGAAACCGGGTCAGGACCTTTGTGCCGCGAGCATACTGCGCCTTTGCGCCGACCTGCCGCTTGGTTCTCAAGTCAGTTTGACTGATTCACGCATTGGGTCGTGTTCAACCGCTGAAACTCTCGTTTAAAAGAGCGGACCCCCGAGGCAAACCAAGTACCGAACGAATCTCGTTCATTCCTATCTGCCCAACACGTTACCGCAACCTATATTGCTTCACCGGGAAATCCAAGCCTTTTCTTCGCAATAACAATAATGTCCTGTTCAATGCCGCATTATCGTCTCTCACGCGAGCGCGAACACGAGCACCCTGTCGTTCTGACCATAATCTTTCACGGATTTGAGGCACCTGAAGCCTTTCGCTTCAAAGATCGCCGTCACGTCGTTACGCTGATCGTAGCCGATCTCCAGTCCAACGACCCCATCGGGCCTGATGAACCGTGCCGCATCCTTGGCGATGGCTTTGTAAGCGTCAAGCCCATCCGGGCCGCCATCCAGAGCCGCAGCCGGATCAAATTTCGTCACTTCGGGAGCGAGATCGTGAATGACATTGGAAGCAATATAGGGCGGATTTGAGACAATCGCGTGAAACGATCCCTGGATGTCCTCAAACCAATTCGACTGTACGGCCTCAAAACGATCCTGCAACCCGTTTCTTTCTGCATTCGATCTTGCCGTCAAAAGTGCATCCGCCGATATGTCGCTGCCGACACCTGACGCATCAGGACATTCGCTCAAAAGCGCAAGGCATATCGCCCCGGTCCCGGTTCCCATGTCAAGGATATGGAGACGGTTTTGCGCCTTTGCAAGGTCTTCGAGATAGACGAGAACCGTATCGACCAGGATTTCCGTATCCGGCCGCGGTTCCAGCGTTTCAGCCGAGAGCCGCAGCGGCAGGCCGTAGAATTCCCGCTCGCCGAGAATGCGATGGACCGGCTCATGACCGAGCCGCCGCTCCAGCGCCTTGAAAATCACTTCGGCCTGCTCAGGAGAAAGCCTCTCGGCCGATCGCGTCAACAGCTCGGTCGGCGACAATTTCAGAAGGCCGGCGACAAGCAGCCGCGCATCGGTCGCCGGGTCGACGATACCGGCTTCGGTGAAGCGACAGCGCGCTTCGACAAGCATATCGGCGACCGTCGAGCTCATTGTTGCTCGCCGAGCTGCGCCAGCTGGCTGGCCTGGTAGTCGGCCATCAGCGCGTCGACGACCTCCTCGATCTCGCCTTCCATCATTCGGTCAAGCTTATAGAGCGTCAGATTGATGCGATGGTCCGTCACCCGCCCCTGCGGGAAATTATAGGTTCGGATGCGTTCGGAGCGATCGCCGGAGCCGACCTGGCTTTTGCGATCGGCAGAGCGCTCGCTATCGGCCCTCTGCCGCTCGGCATCGTAAAGCCTGGAGCGCAGCACCTGCATCGCCTTGGCGCGATTTTGGTGTTGCGATTTTTCCGAGCTGGTGACGACGATGCCGCTCGGCAGGTGGGTGATGCGCACCGCCGAGTCCGTCGTGTTGACGTGCTGGCCGCCAGCACCCGAAGAGCGCATCGTGTCGATGCGGATATCTTCAGCCCGGATCTCGATGTCGATCTCCTCGGCCTCAGGCAGCACCGCCACCGTCGCAGCCGACGTATGGATGCGCCCGCCCGCCTCGGTTTCCGGCACGCGCTGGACGCGATGCACGCCGGATTCGAATTTCAGCTTGGCAAAGACGCCCCTGCCGGTGATCGTCGCGATGATTTCCTTGTAGCCGCCGGCTTCGCCCTCGCTCGCCGAGAGCACCTCCACCTTCCAGCCCTTTTCCGCCGCAAAGCGCTCGTACATGCGAAAGAGATCACCGGCGAAAAGGGCGGCTTCCGAGCCGCCCGTGCCGGCGCGGATTTCGAGGATCGCGCTCTTTTCGTCCGCTGCATCCTTCGGCAGAAGCAGGATCTGCATCTCCTGTTCCAGCGCCTCGATCTGCTCTTTCACCTCGGGCAGCTCCAGCTCGGCGAGGTCGCGCATCTCGCGGTCGACCGACCTGTCCTCGAGCAGCGTTTCGAGATCGGCAAGCTCGGCGACCGCCTTCTCATAGACGCGGATCTTTGTCACGACAGGCTGCAGCTCAGAATATTCGGATGCGAGCTTCACATAGACATCGGCAGCCGGGCCAGCCGACATGCGCGCCTCGATCTCGCTGAAACGACGTTCCAGCTCGCGCATCTTTTCAACGGGAAGCTTCGCCACCCTTCACTCCGATTCTTCTTAATCTCTGTCTAAAGGGGAATATTGTGGCTCTCGGCAAAGCGGGCAAGCACCTCGCGCATCGGCATCAAGGCGTGATGATCGTCCAGCACCTCGTCCATCGCCTTCGTCAGCGCCCCGACATCGAGCCCGAGCAGCATCGCCTTCACCGGTCCGATCGAGGCCGGCGACATCGAGATCGAGCGGAAGCCAATGCCGAGCAGCGCCATCGCCGAGATGGGTTTGCTGGCGAGCTCGCCGCAGAGCGTCACCGGCGTCTTGTTCCGCTCCGCCCCGCGCACGATATCGCGCAGGATGCGCAAAAACGGCTTGCCGAGCGGATCGAAGCGGTCCGAAACCCGTGCGTTGCCGCGATCGACCGCCATCGAGAACTGGAAGAGGTCGTTCGAACCGACCGAGACGAAATCGACCGCCTCCATCAGTTCGTCGAGTTGCCAAAGCAGCGCCGGCACCTCCAGCATCGCCCCGAATTGCAGCTTGCGCGGCAACCCGTGGCCGAAGCGCGAGAGATGCTGCACTTCCTTCTGCAAGAGCTCGCGCACCATCTTCAACTCGGAAACCTCGGTCACCATCGGCACCATCAGCTTCAGCTCGGTGTCGGCCGATGCCTTCAGCAGGGCGCGCAACTGGGTGCGCAACAGTCCCGGCCGGTCGAGCGACAGCCGGATGGCGCGCCAGCCGAGTGCCGGATTTTCTTCCTCATGGCCGCGGAAATAGGGCACCACCTTGTCGCCGCCGATATCGAGCGTACGGAAGGTGACGGTGCGGCCCGCCGCCTGTTTTATCACATTGCGATAGAACTGCTCCTGCTCGTCCGCCTTTGGCATGGTGGAGGCGATCATGAACTGCAGCTCGGTGCGGAACAGGCCGATGCCCTCGGCACCCGATTCCGAAAGCTGCGGCAGGTCGACCAACAGCCCGGCATTCATCATCAGCGAGATCCGCTGCCCATCCCTGGTCACCGGCTCGACGGCGCGCAGCGCGCGGAATTGTTCCTGCCGCCTGGCGCGGAAGCGGACCTTTTCCTCATAGGAACGCCGGTGATCGGCCATCGGCCGCAGATGCACATGCCCCTCGTCGGCGTCGATGATGACAGCATCGCCATTCTCGGCGAGCGCCACCACACCCGCCGCCTGGCCGATGACGGGAATGCCCATGGCGCGCGCGACGATCACCACGTGGCTCGTCACCGCCCCTTCTTCCAACACCAACCCACGCACATTGGCACGCGGATAATCGAGCAGCTCGGCTGCCCCCATGGCGCGCGCCAGGATGATCGCGTCGCTGGGGAAACCTTCGGCGGTCGTCCGGCCGGTATAACCCGTCAACTGTCTGAGCAGACGGTTCGCCAGATCCTCGAAATCATGCATGCGTTCGCGCAGATAAGGGTCGGTCAACCGCATCATCCGCGCCTTGGTGTCGCTCTGCACCTTCTCGACCGCCGCTTCCGCCGTCAGGCCGTTGCGGATCGCCTCCTCGAGCTTGCGCACCCAGCCCTGGTCATGGGCGAACATGCGATAGGTTTCGAGCACCTCACGATGCTCGCCCTCCATCGAGACGTCGCGACGCGACAGCATGTCGTCGATCGAAATCCGAAGTGAGCCCATGGCCTCGGCCAGACGCCGGATTTCCTTCTCGGCATCTTCGTTCAACAGATTGGTGACGACGATGCGCGGCTCGTGCAGCACGACGTAACCGAGGCCGATCCCGTCATTGTAAGTGTCGCCGTCGACGGTCACCGAGCGTGTCAGGTCGAGTTCGAGGCCCGGCTTGGTGATCTTCTTGAGCTCGCCGGTGGCGATCATCTCGGCAAGCACCATCGCCGTCGTCTCGAGCGCTTCCAGCTCTTCCTCGCGATAGTTGCGGCTCGCCTTGTTCTGCACGACGAGAACGCCGAGCGAGCGTCCGGTCCTGAGGATCGGCACGCCGAGGAAGGAATGGTAGATTTCTTCGCCCGTTTCCGGCAGGTAGCGGAAAGCAGGGTGCGACTGCGCGTCGGAAAGGTTCAACGGCTGGGCCGAAGCCGCGATGGTGCCGACCAGGCCCTGCCCCATCTTCAGTTGCGCCAGATGCACGGCCTCGCGGTTGAGGCCTTCGGTCGCGTAGAGTTCGAGTACGCCGTCGGCGCGCAGCACATAGACGGAGCAAACCTCCGCCACCATATTGCCGGCGATCTGGCGGACGATCCGGTCAAGACGCTCCTGCGGCTCCAGCGGCTCCGCCATCAACTCGCGCAGCCGCCTGAGCAGCACGCGCGGACCGCCGGAAAGGTCTCTCATGGCGTCTCAAGCTCCCGAAACAACGCACTCAGTCCCGGCAGGCCGGCCCTCGTCTCCTCAACCTGAAGGGGCAGGCCGCCCACTGGGAATCAATTCTTATCCAGACCGTAGCAGGAATGCAAAGTCCTGACAGCGAGTTCTGCATAGGGACCGTCGATCAGGATGGAAATCTTGATCTCGGAGGTGGTGATCGCCTTGATGTTGATGCCTTTTTCGGCAAGTGCACGAAATGCGGTCGCGGCCACGCCCGCGTGGCTGCGCATGCCGATGCCGATGACCGATACTTTCACCAGCCCCGATTCGTTCTGCACGACATCGTAGCCGATCTTCTCCTTATGGTCGCCGAGCACCTTGATCGCCTTCTCGACGTCGCCTGACGGCACGGTGAAGGTCATGTCGGTCTTCGACCCGTCCTCGGAGATATTCTGAACGATCATGTCGACATTGATATGGGATTCGGCGAGCGGCCCGAAGATCGCCGCGGAAACGCCCGGCCGGTCGGCAAGACGGCGAAGCGAGATCTGAGCCTCATCCTTGGCATAGGCGATGCCGGTGACTACTTCCTGTTCCACGATTTCATCCTCGTCACAAATCAGCGTTCCGGGTGGGTTCAGCAGATCACCCATGCCCGGAGCATCGGGGTCTTCGAATGACGAGCGCACGAAGGTGCGCACCTTGTGCACCATGGCAAGCTCGACCGAGCGCACCTGCAGTACCTTGGCGCCGAGCGAGGCCATTTCCAGCATTTCCTCGAAGGCGATCTTCTTCAGCCTGCGCGCCTTCGGCACGATGCGCGGGTCGGTCGTGTAGACGCCGTCGACATCGGTATAGATATCGCAGCGGTCTGCCTTGACAGCTGCCGCGATTGCGACGGCCGAAGTGTCCGATCCGCCGCGCCCGAGCGTCGCGATGCGGTTGTCGGGTCCCAACCCCTGGAAGCCGGAGATGACGGCGACCTGCCCCTCGCCCATGCGTTTGACGATATCAGAGCCGTCAATCTCCATGATCCGTGCCGCGCCATGCGCGTTGTCGGTGCGGATCGGGATCTGCCATCCCTGCCAGGAACGGGCATTGATATCCATCGCCTGCAATGCGATTGCCAGCAGCCCCGAGGTCACCTGCTCGCCGGAGGCGACCACCGCATCATATTCCCGCGCGTCGTAAAACGGAGAATTGGCGCCGATCACCTTCGGCGTGCCCTGGACCCAGCCAACCAGTTCATTGGTCTTGCCGGACATGGCCGACACCACCACCGCGACCTCGTGCCCGGCGTCGACTTCGCGTTTTACATGGCGGGCAACATTCTTGATGCGGTCCAGGTCAGCGACGGACGTGCCGCCGAATTTCATTACGATGCGTGCCATATGCCTCTACCACGACTGGCGCCGGGAAAGCGGAAAACCGGACCCGGCATCACGAAAGCTCTGGGGCAGACCGCTTGGCCAAAGAGCCGGATTCCCAATTTCCGGAACCGCTCTAAGCCCAGGTCCCCAAAGGCCCCAAGTTGCGGCGTCTCTTAGCGAGTTTGGCCGGGGGAGGCAAGCGCGGGGATAAAAGCTATTGGCGAGCGGTTCCGCCCTCGTCAGTCCTTTGGTCTGCACCCTTGACTTATGCCCCCGATCGTCCGACTTCACTTTTAGCGAATGAAGGAGTGGACGATGACGGAAGGCGCCAGAAGCACGATCGACCAGGGCGAAGTGGACCGCTTCTCGGCGATGGCGGCGGAATGGTGGAGCCCGACCGGCAAATTCAAGCCGCTGCACAAGTTCAATCCCATTCGGCTCGGCTATATCCGCGACAAAGCCTGCGAGAATTTCGGCCGTGATCCGAAAAGCGCGCGCCCGCTCGAGGGCCTGCGCGTGCTCGATATCGGCTGCGGCGGCGGTCTGTTATCCGAACCTGTCGCCCGCATGGGCGCTTCCGTCGTCGGCGCCGATCCGTCCGAGAAGAATATCGGCATCGCCTCCACCCACGCGAAGGCCTCCGGCGTTTCGGTCGACTATCGCGCCGTCACCGCCGAGGAGCTCGCTGAGGCTGGCGAGACCTTCGATATCGTCTTGAACATGGAGGTGGTGGAGCACGTCGCCGATGTCGAATTCTTCATGACGACCTGCGCGAAAATGGTCCGCCCCGGCGGCCTGATATTCGTTGCCACCATCAACCGCACGATGAAGGCGGCAGCGCTTGCCATCTTCGCCGCCGAGAACATTCTGCGCTGGCTGCCGCGCGGTACGCATCAGTATGAAAAGCTGGTACGCCCGGACGAGCTGGAAAAGCCGCTGGCCGCAAGCGGCCTCGAGATCACCGACCGCACCGGCGTCTTCTTCAATCCGCTGTCGAACCAATGGAACCTGTCCAAGGATATGGACGTGAATTATATGCTGCTGGCGAAGCGGCCGGCATAGTTCCCGCCGCCTGTAAGCCGGCTACACTTTCAGCAGCTCGACATGCAGGCTGAAATTGCAGACGGCCAGACGCGCGGACTGCATGTCAGTTCACGTCTTCCGGCAAAACGGGAATGGCTGCGATCTCGATGCCCTCTTCGAGGAGCGCCTGCGCCTCGTCGAACGTCGCCTGGCCGATGATGCCGCGGGCATCCGCCTCGCCGTAATGGATCTTGCGGGCTTCCTCGGGAAATTGCGTGCCGACGTCCTCGGAATTGGCCTTGACCGCAGCGACGGCTTCTTTGAGCTTTTGCAGGGCCTCCTGACGCATGGCATCCATCGCCAGCGTCTGCCTCTCGTCCTTTTTCCGCGCCGTCGACACCGAAGGCGCCATCAACAGCTTGGAAATGGCGGCGGAATGACAGACTGGGCAGGTCAGGAAACCGGTTTCGACCTGACGATCGAAATCGGCGCTTTCCGAAAACCAGCCTTCGAATTCATGGGCATTGTCACAGGTGAGGGAATAGCGGATCAAGCGGCGACGCCTCCGGCGACTGCTCCCGCAATCTTCTCGACCGAGAATTCCCGGCCATTCCTCAGGTTCGGGATCTTGTCATGCGCGGCCTTGACCGCGGCGGGATCGATCTCGGCGACGATAACCGCCTCACCGGTGGCGCCGGCCGACGCCAGCACCGTGCCCCAGGGATCGATGATTATCGAATGGCCGAAGGTCTCGCGCCCGTCCTCGTGCCGGCCGGCCTGCGCGGCGGCGATGACGAAGACACCGTTCTCGATCGCCCGTGCCCTGAGCAGGATCTCCCAATGCGCCTCGCCGGTCTGCTTGGTGAAGGCGGCGGGAACTGTCATCACCTCGGCGCCGGCCATGGCCTGGGCGCGGAAGAGCGCGGGAAAACGTACGTCGTAACAGATCGCAAAGCCCATTTCGGCAAAGGGCAGCGACAGGACGCGGGCCTCCGAGCCGGCTGTATAGGCGGCACTTTCACGCCAGCTCTCGCCATTGTCGAGATCGACGTCGAACATATGGATCTTGTCGTAGCGATTGAGAATCCTGCCGTCGGGACCGAACAGGAAGCCGCGATTGGCGATCTTGCCGTCGGCAAGGGCAATCGCCGTCGAACCGACATGCATGTGGATGCCGAATTCTCTAGCGAGATCTGAGCCTGTCTTGACGATGATGTCATGCGCCTCATCGGCAAGCACGGCGCGTGCCGCCGCACGGTCTCGCTGCAGCATGCCGGTCATCTCGGGTGTCTGCACATAGGTCGCGCCCTGGGCAGCGGCCTCGTGCACCAGCCGCGCCATGGCGGCCGCATTCTTCACCGGATCGACCCCGGAGCACATCTGGACAGCTGCGGCCTTGAAGCTCATCGGTTCTTCCTCAAGCCGCCAGCATCGGATCGAGCTTGCCGGCCCGATCGAGCGCAAAGAGATCGTCGCAACCGCCGACATGATCGGCGCCGATGAATATCTGCGGAAAAGTGGTACGGCCGTTCGATTTGCCGATCATCTCCTGGCGAAGATCCGGGGAAAAGGTCGCGTCGTGCTCGACATATTCGACGCCCTTTTCTTCGAGAAGGGACTTGGCGCGGGTGCAATAGCCGCAAAACTGCCGTGTATAGATGGTGACGGGTACCATAATCTCTCCAGACTGATGCCGGGTATTCCTGTCATATAGGCTCGGAGAGAGCCCTTGCAAAGGTCAAAACCGTTATGTCGGCCGCCCCCGCCTTGCGCAGTGTCCGGCTTGCCGCGGCGACCGTCGCCCCCGTTGTGTAGACGTCGTCGACAAGGACGATGCGCTTGCCGAAAATGTCGTTTTCGCAACCCTTGGCAATCGCAAAAGCGCCCCTGACATTGTCCTCGCGCGCCTTGGCGCCGAGGCCGACCTGCTGGCTGGTGCGCTTGACGCGAATAAGCGTGGCGGCAAGCAGCGGCTTGCCCGAGAGCCTTGCCATATGGCGGGCAAGCTCGGCTGCCTGGTTGAACTTGCGCGCCAGCATGCGGGTGCGGTGCAACGGCACCGGGATCAGCGCATCGCAGCTCTCGACCGTCCCGTCGGAAGCGCGTAGCATCCAGGCAGCCATCATCGGCGCCAGATCGGTGCGATCGCGATATTTGAGCCCATGAACAAGATCGCGGACGGCATGGTCGTGCGTTGCCGCCGACCGAAGCCGGTCGAAGGGCGGCGGGTTGGCGATCGCCTCGGCGCTGAGGATGCCGCCGCCGAGATCGTGCGAGAAGGGAATTCCGAGCACCTCGCAATAGGGCCGTTCGATGAAGCGGATGCCGGACCAGCATTTTGCGCAGAGCCCGCGATGCCCGCCTGTGGAAATACCGCAGACGGAGCAGGCGGGCGGATAAAAGAAATCGGCAAGCGCGGAAAACGGCCACAAGAGATGCGTCCGCAAGAACCCTGACGGTTTTTCAACGTTGATCAGTCCCATGCCGTGGAGACTAGCCTGTTCTTCGCGAAAGGAAAATCGTCTTGCCGCACAGGCGGCACGGGACTAAGGACATCGCCATGGAAACGATCTTCGACAGAGCCCTGATCGCCGCACATCGCCATCGCGCGCTTGTAAACAACGACCGGAAAGCCGCCTTCCTGCTCGACATTGCCGCTGAGGAAATGGCCGAGCGGCTTACTGTGGTCGAGCGGACTTTCGAGACCGCCGTCGAACTGCATGGCGCAACCGGTGCTGCCGCCCGTTCCGCGCTGGCGACGGGCAAAATCGGCACGATGATCCGTATCGAAAGCGAGAATGCCTATGCCGGGCCGGGCGAAACCTTGATCGAGGCGCCGCTCGAGGACGTGCCGCTTGAATCGCAATCGGCCAATCTTATCCTTGCGCCGCTCAGCCTGCATCTGACCAACGATACTCCGGGTGTCTTCATCCAGATCCGCCGCGCCCTGAAGCCGGACGGCCTGTTCATGGCCGCGATCCCCGGCGCCGGCACGTTGCAGGAGCTGCGCGATGTGCTGCTGGCCACCGAGGTCGAGATGACCGGTGGCGCAAGCCCGCGTGTCATCCCCTTCGCCGATGTGCGCGATGTCGGCAGCCTCATGCAGCGCGCCGGCTTCACGTTGCCGGTGATCGACGCGGAAAACTATACGGTGCGATATGATTCGCTCTTTCCGCTGATCCGGGATCTAAGAGCGATGGGCATGAGCAATCCGCTTGCGGCCCGCGCCCGGATGCCGCTGACACGCGCCTTCTTCCTGCGCGCAGCGGAGATCTACGCCGAACGTTATTCCGATCCCGATGGACGTATCCGCGCCACCTTCTCGATCATCTATGTCTCGGGATGGGCTGCCCATGAGAGCCAGCAAAAGCCGCTCAGGCCGGGTTCGGCCAAGGCGCGCCTTGCCGATGCACTGAAGGTGGACGAACACAAGCTCAAGCAGTAAGGGCCGGCTGCTTCTTCAATTCACCGTCATATTGTTGTTGATCACGTTGAAGACGTCCTGCAAGGCGCCGGTGAAGACCCCGAGACCGGAGACGAGAGCGCCACAAATGAGGGCGGCGATCAAGCCATACTCAATTGCCGTCGCACCGCTGTTATCTGCAAGAAATGCTTTCAAAATACGCATTATTTCGCGACCCTCTGAGCGAAACCGACGGCAAACGACCAATTCCACGACCATCGGGCGACGGCCGGCATTTTTCAGCAACCGGCGCCGACGCCATAGCCCTGGACGACGCAGACCGAACCGGGCGTATCCTGGAGGACGCTGCGGCGGATCGTATAACGCTTGCCGCTGTCAGTCTTGGGGATCGATCCTGTCGTGATCGTATCGAAATCCGCCGGCGCGCTGGCAAAGACGCTTTTCTTCGAGGAATCCGCAAGCATTGGCGTCAGAATGAGCGTCAGCGCGACCACCGCCGTGCCGAACAGAAGGGCGATATTCAGCGCACCCGTCCTGCGCGAGGCAGACGAGGCCCGTTCCTTTTCCCGGACAGCTTTCCAGAAATCATCGTCCATGACGTCAAGCCTTTTAATACACGCACGCCAGATGCTTGATTGAGGCCGATCTTTGGCAGAAGGTGTTAAACGATCCATTAATATCCACAGCCGAAAAGGGTGTGGCACAATAATAATCAGATAACGCTAAAGTAAATCTTGCAACATCGGGATGAGCGGCTCGTCGGCCGGCGGCATCGGGTAATCGCGCAGCGCCTGCGGACGCACCCATTTCAGCGCCTGCCCCTCCCGGCCCTGGGGAATGCCCTCATAGCGCCGGCAGATATAAAGCGGCATCAAAAGGTGGAAGGTCTCGTAGGAGTGGCTGGCAAAGGTAAGCGGCGCAAGGCAGGCAATCTTGGTGTTGATGCCGAGCTCTTCCTCGAGCTCGCGTACCAGCGTTTCCTCCGGCGTCTCACCGGGCTCGACCTTCCCGCCGGGAAACTCCCAGAGCCCGGCAAGCGACTTTCCCTCGGGACGCTGTGCCAACAGGATACGCCCATCGACATCGATCAGCGCACAGGCGGCGACCAGCAATATCTTCCGGCCTGCCTCGCTCATCGCGGCTCCTGCTGCCAATAGCAATAATGATAGGCGTCGCGAAAACCGAGGCGCTCATAGAGTGCGATGGCCGGGCGGTTGGACAGCTTCACTTGCAGCCAGGCCGAACGGGCGCTGCGCATGCGCGCCCAGCGCAGTGCCGAGGTCAGGATTTCGATGCCGAGCCCCTCGCGCCGCCGCGCCTCGGAGACCGAAAGCGACATGATGCCGGCAAGGTCATTGTCCTGGACGCAGAGCACGGTCGCGAGCGGGCCGTCGGCCGCGTTCTCGATCATGAACAGGCCGGATGGCGGCTTGATCGCCGAAATGATTTCGGCAAGCGCCGGCTTCAGCGCCGGCGGCGCCCGGTCGACGGCGAGGTTGGCGTCGACGAAACGGCCGACATCATGGGTCGGCAGGTGATCGAGCGTATCCGGCAGCTCCGCCTCGGCAAGGTCGCAGGTCATCACCACCGTATCGTCGAAGCGCGTCCAGTTCTGCGCGCGCAGAAGTTCGATCAGCACCGGCGAGGCAAGCGGCGTCTGGCGGACCACGGCGGCGCGGCCATAGGCCTCGAACTTTCGGCGCGCCTTTTCCAGGCGGATTTCGACGTCACGATGATCCGAGGGATCGAGCGGCACGATCGAATTCAGCCGGTTGGACGGGTGACCGGCCGTCAGCCGCACCTGCCAGC
Organism: Rhizobium beringeri; assembly: GCF_004306515.1. NCBI lineage: Bacteria > Pseudomonadati > Pseudomonadota > Alphaproteobacteria > Hyphomicrobiales > Rhizobiaceae > Rhizobium > Rhizobium beringeri. The sequence goes on from NZ_SILG01000001.1 coordinate 3,885,049, forward strand.
TGCCGTCATATTGCACGGATGCCGCCGGCCAGGCGCGAAAGCCGACGGCCTCCAGCCTGCGCACCAGCGGCAGATTGTGTGAGAAAATGGATACCTGCGCCAATGAACGATCAGCTCCGATAGTCGCCATTGATCGCAACATATTCCTTGGTGAGGTCGCAGGTCCAGACCGTTGCTGTGCCGGCGCCGAGCCCGATATCGACTTTGACGGGGATATCCTGCGCCTTCATGACGTCCGAGGCGGCCTCCTCGGAATAATCGGGATCACGCTCGCCATTGACGGCGACCCTGATGTCGCCGAACCAGATGGCGAGCCGGTCACGGTCGGCCATCTCGCCGGACTTGCCGACGGCCATGACGATACGGCCCCAATTGGCGTCTTCACCGGCGGCCGCCGTCTTGACCAGCGGCGAATTGGCGATCGACAGCGCGATACGCTTGGCGGCAGCATCACTCTCGGCACCCATCACGGTGATTTCAAGCATCTTGGTGGCCCCCTCACCGTCACGCACCACCTGCAGCGACAGGTCCTTCAGCACTTCGTTGAGTGCGGCCCGGAAGGCGGCAAGACGCGGATCGTCGGCACGTTCGATGCGGGCCTGGCCGTCCTCGGCCGCGGCACCCGTCGCAAACAGCATCAGCGTGTCGGAGGTGGACGTGTCGCTGTCGACGGTCATGGAATTGAAGGTCGGGCCTACGCCGTCAGACAGAAGCGTCTGCAGCGCGGTAGGCGCAATGTCGGCATCGGTGACGACGAAGGATAGCATCGTCGCCATATCAGGCGCGATCATGCCAGCGCCCTTGGCGATACCGTTGATCGTCACGGCCACGCCGCCGATCTCGGCGCTGCGGGTGGAGACCTTCGGATAGGTGTCGGTCGTCATGATCGCCTTGGCGGCCTCGAACCAGAAATCGCCGGTCGCTTCGACCTGCATCCGGTCCAGAACGCCTGAGAATTTGGTGGCATCGAGCGGCTCGCCGATGACGCCGGTCGAGGCCAGGTAGACCTCGTTTTCGGCGCAGCCGACGGCAGCGGCAGCCGACTTCGCCGTCAGCGCGGTCGCCTGGCGGCCCTTCAGGCCGGTGAAAGCATTGGCATTGCCGGAATTGACGACGACGGCGCGGGCGCTGCCACGGGGGAGATTGGCCCGGCAGAAATCCACCGGCGCCGACGGGCACTTCGAGCGGGTAAAAACGCCCGCAACAGTCGCCGGCCGGTCGAAGACCATCATCAGCACGTCTGTGCGGTTCTTGTACTTGATGCCGGCGGAAGCCGTCGCCATGCGCACGCCGCGCAACGGTGGCATCGAGACGAAGGATTTCGGGGCGAGCGGAGAGACGGAACCGGACATGATGAGACCTGCCAATGAGCATTTCCAGGCGAAATGGAAACCGGTTCGCCGTCCGGAAATGCGACAACAAACGATGCCAGAGCACGATGCCGAAAAGTGTCAACGGTTTTCGGACGACACCATGCTCACCTTCTTTGATTTAGATCCGGATGATTTTAGGCCGATCAGGCCCAAAATCATCCGGATCTAATGAAGGGCCCGGAAGAACCGGGCCCTGATGCGATTATTACTGCTGCGGCGCCGGGGCGACGGGCTCACTGCCCGGCTCCGGCTGCTTGTTGGCCTGGTCGTAACCCTTGCGCAGCGTCTCGTCCGTGATCTCGATCTTGGCGGAGGCCTTCGCCTTGTTCAGGAGCTCAAGATACTTGTCGCGCATGACAAGCTGACGAACCTGATCCTGCACCTGCTCGAAGGGCGGCGGCGGAGCGTCGCGCTTATCCTCGACCTTGATGACGTGGAAGCCGAAATCGGTCTTCACCGGCGTCTTGGAATAGGTGCCCTTCTCAAGCGCGAAGGCTGCGTCTTCGAATTCCTTGACCATGCGGCCGCGCGAGAAATAGCCGAGATCGCCGCCTTCCGACTTGTTCGGATCGGTGGACTTTTCCTTGGCGAGTTCGGCGAAATCCTTGCCGGCGTCGAGCTGCTTGATGATGTCCTTGGCTTCGTCCTCGGTCTTGACGAGGATATGACGGGCGTGGACTTCCTCCTGCTTCGGCAGGGCGGCGACTTCCTTGTCGTAGCGGGCCTTGACTTCGTCAGGCGTCACGATGTCGACGACATGCTTCTTGAAATAGGCATTGTGCAGCTCGCGGTCGGTGAGATACTGCATGCGCTTCTTGAATTCGTCGGTCTGATCGAGCTTCTCGGCCGCAGCGTCGGCGGCGAGCAGCTTCACGTCGATGGCGGCGGAAAGGGCTGCGACCTTCTTCTGGTCATCGGGAAGCTGCGCCAGCTGCGGGTCGAGATTGGCGACCGCGAGGTCGAGTTCCGACTGGTGGATCTCCAGGGTGCCGACCTTGGCGATGACGGCGTCATCGGCATAGGCCGGGGCCTGGAGCGCAACAAAAGTTGCAAACGCCAGAACGGCAAGTTTGTTGGTGCTCAACATGAAATACCCTTCACAGTTACATCGCCGGTTTCAGCATCCCCTGAATCCAGCTCAAAATAGCCATCAACACCGGATTGTGGCCTTTCTGTATCCGCCAAATCCGTTGACATCATTCGACCCCCCTCTTATCTGTCACGCAACCTCGCGTCCAGAACAGTTTCCGGGCGTTTTAAGGCGCGCGCCTGATTTTCGGCTGGGCCGCGGACAAGAAACGCCGGGGATGAATATTGAGAAAGGGCCAGTCATATGGTCAGCTTTGGCGGTATAGCCCGCAAGTTATTTGGGTCTTCCAACGACCGCCGCGTGCGGTCCTATCAGCCGAACGTCACTGCCATCAACTCTATCGAAGAGAAGACGAAGGCCCTGACGGACGAGCAGCTCGCGGCAAAGACCGTGGAGTTTCGCGCCCTGCTCGCCGAGGGCAAGACGCTCGACGACATTCTGATCCCGGCCTTTGCCGTCGTGCGCGAAGCCTCGCGCCGCGTTCTTGGCCTGCGACCTTTTGACGTACAGCTGGTCGGTGGCATGATCCTGCATTCGAATGCGATCGCCGAGATGAAGACCGGCGAAGGCAAGACCCTCGTCGCCACCCTCCCGGTCTATCTGAACGCGCTTTCCGGCAAGGGCGTGCACGTCGTCACCGTCAACGATTACCTCGCCCAGCGCGATGCCGCGACCATGGGCCGCGTTTACGGCTTCCTCGGCATGACCACCGGCGTCATCGTCCACGGCCTTTCCGACGAGGAACGCCACAAGGCCTATGCCTGCGACATCACCTACGCCACCAACAACGAACTCGGCTTCGATTATCTGCGCGATAACATGAAGTACGAGAAGAACCAGATGGTTCAGCGCGGCCACAACTTCGCAATCGTCGACGAAGTGGACTCGATCCTCGTCGACGAGGCGCGCACGCCGCTGATCATCTCCGGTCCGCTCGACGACCGCTCCGAACTCTATAATACGATCGACGCCTACATTCCGCTGCTGGTGCCCAGCGATTACGAGATCGACGAGAAGCAGCGCTCGGCCAACTTCTCCGAAGAGGGCACCGAGAAGCTGGAAAACCTGCTCCGCCAGGCCGGCCTCTTGAAGGGCAACGCGCTCTACGACATCGAGAACGTCGCGATCGTCCATCACGTCAACAACGCGCTGAAGGCCCACAAGCTCTTCCAGCGCGACAAGGACTATATCGTCCGCAACGACGAAGTCGTCATCATCGACGAGTTCACCGGCCGCATGATGCCGGGCCGCCGCTATTCGGAAGGCCAGCACCAGGCGCTCGAAGCCAAGGAAAAGGTGCAGATCCAACCGGAAAACCAGACGCTGGCCTCGATCACCTTCCAGAACTACTTCCGCATGTACGACAAGCTCGCCGGCATGACCGGCACGGCGCAGACGGAAGCGGAAGAATTCGCCAACATCTACAATCTCGATGTCATCGAAGTCCCGACCAACCTGCCGATCAAGCGCCTCGACGAGGATGACGAGGTCTACCGGACCTTCGACGAGAAGTTCAAGGCGATCATCGAGGAGATCCTCGACGCCCACAAGCGCGGCCAGCCGGTGCTGGTCGGCACCACCTCGATCGAGAAATCGGAACTGCTTGCCGAGCGCCTGCGCAAGCAAGGCTTCGACGACTTCAAGGTGCTGAACGCCCGCTACCACGAGCAGGAAGCCTATATCGTCGCCCAGGCCGGCGTGCCGGGCGCCATCACCATCGCCACCAACATGGCCGGCCGCGGCACCGACATCCAGCTCGGCGGCAACCTCGACATGCGCATTGAGCGTGAACTCGGCGAAGTCGAAGCCGGTCCGGAGCGTGACGCCCGGATCCAGGCGATCATCGAGGAGATCAAGGCACTCAAGCAGAAGGCACTCGAAGCCGGCGGCCTCTACGTCATCGCTACCGAACGCCATGAAAGCCGCCGCATCGACAACCAGTTGCGCGGCCGCTCCGGCCGTCAGGGCGACCCCGGCCGCTCGAAGTTCTACCTCTCGCTTCAGGACGACCTGATGCGCATCTTCGGCTCCGACCGCATGGACAGCATGCTGACCAAGCTCGGCCTCAAGGAGGGCGAGGCGATCGTCCATCCCTGGATCAACAAGGCCCTGGAGCGCGCCCAGAAGAAGGTCGAAGCTCGCAACTTCGATATCCGCAAGAATCTCTTGAAGTATGACGACGTTCTCAACGATCAGCGCAAGGTGATCTTCGAGCAGCGCCTCGAACTGATGGAATCGACCAATATTTCCGAGACTGTTTCCGACATGCGCCGTGAGGTGATCGAGGATATGGTCGAAAAGCATATCCCCGAACGCGCCTATGCCGAACAATGGGATGCCGCCGGCCTGAAGACCGGTGCTTTGAACATCCTCAATCTCGACCTGCCGGTCGAGGACTGGGTGAAGGAAGAAGGTATCGGCGAAGACGATATCCGTGAGCGCCTGACGGAAGCCACCAATGCGGCCTTCACGGAAAAGGCCGAGCGTTTCGGCGACGACATCATGCATTATGTCGAACGCTCGATCGTCATGCAGACGCTCGATCATCTCTGGCGCGAACACATCGTCAACCTCGACCATCTGCGCTCCGTCATCGGCTTCCGTGGCTATGCCCAGCGCGATCCGCTGCAGGAATACAAGTCGGAAGCCTTCGAGCTCTTCACGGCGCTGCTCAACAATCTGCGCGAGGCCGTCACCGCCCAGCTGATGCGCGTCGAATTGGTGCAGCAGGCGCCTGCCGAGCCTGAACCGCCGCTGATGCAGGCCCATCACCTGGATCCGACGACCGGCGAGGACGATTTCGCCCCGGCGATCTACCAGGCATCGGAAGTCATCGTTTCTCCTGAAAACCGCAACCCGGATGATCCATCCACCTGGGGCAAGATCGGCCGCAACGAGACCTGCCCCTGCGGCTCCGGCAAGAAATACAAGCATTGCCACGGCGCCTTCGAGCAGGTCTGAGGCAAGCCGCAAAGATCCGCGAAAATGCCGCCTCCGGGCGGCATTTTCTTTTCTGCGGCAACGCCGGAAAACCGGAATTTCGGCGTCCGACGGCAACCCCAAACCAGAACCGTTTCTTAACCCTGTTCTGTCAAGACTTCAGGGGCGATTTGCCTGACCTCAGAGTTTTGCGTGTTCATCATGGCGGTCATAGAAACAGCGGAGAAGATGCTGCCCGCGGGCCTGCGCCCGATCGGCGGCCGCACGCTGCGCATGCTTGCGGCCGTGCTCACCGAACGCGGTGAGAAGGCGGCCGCCCAGCGCATGGCGCTGACGGCCTTTTCGATCCGTATCCTCAGCGCCGCACTCGCCTTCGTCTCCCAGATCGTGCTCGCCCGGCTGATGGGCGAATATGAATATGGCATCTTCGTTTTCGTCTGGGTGCTGGTCGTCGTCTTCGGCGATCTCTCATGCCTCGGTTTCCACACCGCGATCATCCGCTTCCTGCCGCAATACAGGGCAGCGGGCGCTTTCGAGGAAATCCGCGGCCTGACCGGCACGGCGCGCATCTTTGCGCTGCTTTCCGGCACGGCGGTGCTCGCCGCTGGCATGCTCGGCCTGCATTTCTTCGGCGATAAGATCCAGGTCTATTATCTCGTCCCGATCTTCATCGGCCTGCTCGCCATGCCGATGATCGCGCTCGGCGACATTCTGGAAGGCACGTCGCGGGCCAACCACTGGCCGGTGATGGCGCTGAGCCCGGTCTATATCGTCCGGCCGATCCTCATCATCCTTTTCATGCTGATCGCGATTGCCATCGGCGCCGAGCATACGGCCGTCACCGCGATGCAGGCAGCACTCGTCGCCACCTTCGTCACCGCCCTCGGCCAGTATGCCGCAACGCTCTACCGCCTGCGCCGGCATTATGACGAAGGCCCGCGCAAGGTCGATTTCATCGCCTGGTTCAGCGTCGCCTTTCCGATTTTCCTGATCGAGGGCGTGAGCTTCCTGCTGACCAATTCCGACGTCGTCGTCGTCGGCATCTTCCTCGAGCCGCACGACGTCGCCATCTACTTCGCCGCCGCCAAGACGATGGCACTGGTGCATTTCATCAATTTCTCGGTCAAGGCAGCCTCCGGCCCGCGCTTTTCCTCGATCATCGCCGTAGGCGACCACGCCCAGCTCGCAACCGCTGCCATCGACGCCGCCCGCTGGACCTTCTGGCCGGCGCTCGGGGTCGGTCTTGTCGTGCTTGCGGCTGGTCATTTGCTGCTGTCGCTCTTCGGCGGCGCCTTTACGTCAGGTTATCTGGTGATGGCAATCCTGCTCGCCGGCATCCTCGCCAAATCGCTGGTCGGCCCAGCCGAAACGCTGCTGATGATGGCAGGCAAGCAGAACCTCTGCGTCGCGCTCTATGCCGGCGCACTGACGGCCAATGTCAGCCTCAACCTCGCTTTAATCCCGCATTACGGCATCGAGGGCACGGCGATCGCCACGGCCTCGGCCATGGCCGTCGAGGCGATCCTGCTGCATGTCGCCGTGCGCCGCACGCTCGGCATCGTCCTTTTCGCCTTCGCCAGCCCCTCCGCCGCAACGCCAGAAATGAGAGTTCGATAGATGGTGCGTGTTCCCCCCGTTACCGAAAGCACCGACAGCACCGCGAACCGCATGGTGCATGATCTCGCCTCGCTGAATTTCGAAGCGCCGCAGGCCGAGGCTCGCACCGAGATCGGCCGACCGGGGCGCGAGCTCTGCCTCTATCCCGGCAAGCTCGGCTATGAACTTCAGGATGAGCTCGATTTCCTCTCCAACCGGGCGATGGAACCGAACGTCTTTTTCTCCGGCCGCTTCCTCGCCCCCGCCATGCCGCGGCTCGAAGATCGGCAGGTGAACTTCGCCCTCATCCGCGATCACAATGCCGGCCGCAGCCGCATGCGCTTCCTCTTGCCGTTTTCGGTCGACAAGCCGGGCTTCGCGGTCGGTCCGTCGATCATCCGCGGCTGGTCGAACAGTTTCGGTCCGCTCGGCACGCCGCTCGTCGATGGCGAGGATGCCGCCGAGACCCTCGACAATCTTTTCGAGGGACTGACCGCTCACGATCTCAATCTGCCTGGCATACTGGTTCTGCCGGATCTGCGGCTGAACGGTATCTTCGTGCGCATGATCAAGGCCGTGGCGCTTAGCCGCAATCTTCCCGTCACCGTCACCAATCCTTACCAGCGCCCGATGCTGCAGAGCGAGGAAGAGGCGCCGGCCTATCTCGGCAAAACCATCTCCTCCTCGCATATGCGCGAGATGCGCCGCCAATGGCGCCTGCTGGAGGAGTTGGGAACAGCGGTCTATACCGTCGCCCGCCAGCCGCGCGAAATCCATATCCGCTTCGAGGAATTCCTGGCAATGGAAGCCGGCGGCTGGAAGGGCAAGCGGCGAAGCGCTCTCGTCACCGATCGTTATCATACGGCCTTCGCCCGCGAGGCGGTGTCGAACCTTGCCGCCGTCGATGCCGTGCGTATTCACACGATCGATCTCAACGGCAAGGCGATTGCCGCCATCGTCGTGCTGATGATGGGCGGCGAGGCCTATACCTGGAAGACCGCCTATGACGAGAACTATGCCCGCTTTTCGCCTGGCAAGCTGCTGATGAGCGAACTCACCGAATGGCATCTCGACGATGCCAACATCGTCCGCTCCGATTCCTGCGCCGTCGCGGATCATCCGATCATGAGCCGCTTCTGGCAGGAGCGCGAGGAAATGGGAACGCTGGTAATCGGCCTGACGCAGAACAGCGATCGCGACATGCGCCAGGTCACCGCTCAGCTTCACATGTACCGCAGCACCCGCAACATGGCGAAGATGCTGCGCGAAAAGATCATGTCGCTCGCCGGGCGGGGCTAAAGCAATTCCAGCAGAAGTGCCTAGCGGTTTTGCGTCCGGAAATGCTCTATCGCTCGCTGGCCGCCCTCTCCCGCAGCAGCCGGCGGATCACCTTGCCGGTGGTCGTCAGCGGCAATGCATCGATGAATTCCACCTCGCGGGGATATTCATGCATCGAAAGCCGCGTCTTCACCCACTCCCTTATGTCGGCGGCCAGCGCCTCGCTTGGGTGATGGCCTGGTGAAAGCACGATATAGGCCTTGACGATCTCGGTGCGCACCGTATCGGGCTTGCCGACGGCGGCGGCAAGCTGCACGGCGGAATGGCCGATCAGACAGTCCTCGATCTCGGCCGGGCCGATGCGGTATCCCGACGAGGTGATGACGTCGTCGTCGCGGCCTTCGAAGGTCACATAGCCCTCGGCGTCCTGCCGGCCGATATCGCCGGTAAGCAGCCAGCCCTTGGCGAATTTTCGTTTCGTCGCCACCGCATCGTCCCAGTAGCCGAGGAACATGACAGGATCGGGACTGGCGATGGCGATCTGGCCCGGTTCGCCGACGGGCAACTCGTCGCCCGTTTCGCTGACGATCGCGACGCGATGCCCCGGCACTGCCCGTCCGATGGCGCCCGCCTTGGTGACGCCATAGGCAGCGCTAGAAGCGAGTACGAAATTGCACTCCGTCTGGCCGTAGAATTCGTTGACGGTGATGCCGAGCGTACCACGCGCCCACTCATAGGTCTCGCGGCCGAGCGCCTCCCCGGCTGAGCCGATGGTGCGCAGCACCAGATCATATTTCGAGCGCGGATCGGAAACGGATCTCATCAACCTTAGCGCCGTCGGCGGAATGAAGGCATTGCGCACTTTCATCTCCGCCATGATGCGATAGGCCATGTCGGCATCGAATTTCTGCGCTGGCGACGAGACGACAGGAATGCCGAGCAGAAGGCTCGGCAGCAGCGCATTGAGCAACCCACCCGCCCAGGCCCAGTCGGACGGCGTCCAGACCTTGTCACCGGCTCGCGGAAAACCCTCATGGGCGAACTGCATGCCGGGAATATGGCCGGGCAGGACACGGTGGCCATGCAAGGCGCCCTTGGGCGGCCCCGTCGTTCCCGAAGTGAAGATCATCAGCGCCGGATCGTCCGGACCGGTTTTGGCGACGTCGAATACAGAGGGATAGCCATCCACCAGTTCGGCGAAAGCGGCCGCATCGGCACTCGCCCCGTCGATGCTGATGACATGTTTCAGCGCCGGCAGGCGCCCGCGGATCTGCCGGATGCGTTCGAGACCGAAGCCATTGGTGACGACGGCCACAGCACCTGCCGCCTGCAGCCGGTATTCCAGCGCCTCGACACCAAAGAGCAGCGCCAGAGGCAGCGCAATCGCGCCTGTCTTGTAGATCGCCACATGTGCGATCACCGTTTCGAAGGACTGCGGCAATAGCAGCGCGACGCGATCGCCGCGTTTGATATCAAGCGAAACGAGCGCATTTGCAAAGGCCGAGGAACGGTCGGCGAGTGCCTGATAGGTCATCACACGGTGATCGCCGTCCGGGCTGAAATGTTCGAGACAGACGCGCTCGGGCGCCCGGGCCGCCCAGTCGTCGCTGACGGCGCGGCCGATATTGAAATCCTCCGGAATCCGCCAGGAGAAATCGCGATAAAGATCGTCGTAGCGATCGTGGGACGGCAGTTGCATGGTCGGATTCCGGTAAAATGCTGCATCAGCTAACACCTTGCAGCTCGGATGTGCAAGCTGAAGCCAGAAGCGGCAGTGACGAGCGCGGCTTCAAAAGCCGATCACGGATCATTGTGCGCATGCAGCAAAGATTCTTCATTTGCCGCCCCTGCGACTTTCGCCATCTCGCGCTAAATCATCGAAGGCAGCCTGGGATCATCGAATTCATCACGGAGTCGTTTCATGGAATATGCAAAATTTGGGAAGACTGGCCTCGAAGTGTCGAAAATCTGCTTGGGCTGCATGACCTTCGGCGATCCCGGCCGCGGCAATCATGCCTGGAGCCTGCGGGAAGAAGAAAGCCGGACGATGATCAAGCAGGCGATCGACCTCGGCATTAATTTCCTCGACACCGCCAACACCTATTCCAACGGTTCATCAGAGGAGATCGTCGGCCGCGCCATCAAAGATTTCGCCAAACGCGAGGACATCGTGCTGGCGACCAAGGTGTTCAACCGCATGCGGCCGGGGCCGAACGGCGCTGGCCTGTCGCGCAAGGCGATCTTCGACGAGATCGACAATAGTCTGCGTCGTCTCGGCACCGACTATGTCGATCTCTATCAGATCCACCGCTTCGACTACACGACGCCGATCGAGGAAACGCTGGAAGCGCTGCATGACGTCGTCAAATCTGGCAAGGCGCGTTATATCGGCGCCTCCTCCATGTATGCTTGGCAATTCGCCAAGGCGCTTTACGTCTCGAGGCTGAACGGCTGGACCGAATTCGTCAGCATGCAGGACCACCTGAACCTGCTCTACCGTGAGGAAGAGCGCGAAATGCTGCCGCTCTGCGAGGATCAGAAAATCGCCGTCATCCCCTGGAGCCCGCTTGCCCGCGGCCGCCTGACCCGCGACTGGGACGAGACGACGGCGCGCAGCGAGACGGACGAATTCGGCAAGACGCTCTACACGCAGTCCATCGATGCCGACCGCACGATCGTCGGGGCCGTGGCCGAAATCGCCAAGGCCCGCAACATCTCCCGCGCCCAGGTCGCAACCGCCTGGATCCTGCAGAAGAGTGCGGTAACCGCCCCGATCATCGGTGCGTCCAAACCCAACCACCTCAGAGACGCCGTTGCCTCACTCTCGGTCAAGCTCACCGCCGAGGAAATCGCGGCACTGGAAGCACCCTACATCCCGCACGCCATCGCCGGCTTCAAGTAGTCGCTGGCTTCTCGGTCCTCAGGCATATGCAAGGCAGATCCTCTCTCCCTCTCCGCCTGGAGAGGGAGATCGAAACCAAGGCTTTCCGCGACTGAGATTATGTCCGATTGCCGGAATCGAGCTGCCGGCGCATCGTCACCAAAAACTGCTCGGCAAGCGCCCTGTCCTCGACCGCGCGGGCAAGAATGACAGCACCCATCATCGACGAGAGCGTCGTCGTCGCATTGGCGCGACGCTCCTCTTCCGTTTCGCCGGGAACGATATCGGCGAGCGTATCGACCAGCACGGACAGACCATCGCTGAAGACCTCACGGACCGCGCCGCGGCTGCGGCTCACCTCCTGGATCAGCGTTGCGAAGACGCAGCTGCCGCCCGGATCGTCAACCGTGCGCCAGTGGATATAATGGTCGAGAAGCGCGGCCAGCGGTCGGTCCGGCGATTCGGCGATATGTTCCTTCCAGCGCGTTTCGACCCTGTCGATCAGCTTGCGGCTGACCTCCAGCGCCAGGTCGTCCTTCGAATCGAAATGACCATAGAAGCCGCCATGCGTCAGCCCCGCCGCTTTCATGATGTCGGCAACGCCGACCCCGTCGAAACCGTTTTCGCGGAAAAGCACGCCGGCAACGCTTAGGATCTTTTCGCGGTTTTCGGCAAATTTTTCGCGGCTGACCCGCATCGTCATCTCCAGAAATAGTCGCTTGACAAAATATATGACGTCCATCATCAATACGCAAGAAATATGATGACCATCATGTAAATCGATCCGGTATCTTCTCGAACCTGAATTCAAACGGAATCTTGCCCATGGTTTCCACAGCCCTCGCCTCCACCCTTGCCCGGCGCAACATCCATTACGGCTGGGTCGTCGTTGCCGCGACCTTCCTCACCATGTTGGTCACCGCCGGCGCCATGGGCGCACCTGGCGTTCTCATCAAGCCGCTGCAGGATGAGTTCGGCTGGGAGACCTCGCAGATTTCCTCGGCCCTTGCGATCCGCCTGATCCTTTTCGGCTTCATGGGTCCGTTCGCCGCCGCCTTCATGAATTATTTCGGCGTGCGCAAGGTCATCGTCTTCGCACTGGCACTGATCGGCGCCGGCTTCGTCGGTTCGCTGTTCATGACGACGCTGTGGCAGTTGCTGCTGCTCTGGGGTATCGTCGTCGGCTTCGGCACGGGTCTGACGGCCATGGTGCTCGCTGCAACGGTCTCCAGCCGTTGGTTCACCAAGCATCGCGGCCTCGTCGTCGGCATGCTCTCGGCAAGCTCAGCCACCGGCCAGCTCGTCTTTCTGCCGCTGATGGCGGAGCTGACGGAACGTTACGGCTGGCGATCGACGGTGTTTTTCGTCTGCGCCATGATCATGGTCGCAGCCCTTGCCGTCCTTGCCTTCATGCGCGACCGCCCCGCCGACCTCAACCTGCCCTCCTTCGGCGAGACGCAGGTGACGCCGCCACCGGCAAGCACCTCCCTCGGCGCTGCGCTGATGACGCCGATCACCGTTCTCAAGGAAATCTCGAAGACTTCGACCTTCTGGATCCTCTTTGCCACCTTCTTCATCTGCGGTCTCAGCACCAACGGCCTGATCCAGACCCATTTCGTCACCCTCTGCGGCGATTTCGGCATCGTGCCGGTGGCTGCCGCCAGTGTGCTGGCCGTCATGGGCATCTTCGATTTCTTCGGCACCATCGGTTCCGGCTGGCTTTCCGACCGCTTCGACAACCGTTGGCTGCTCTTCTGGTATTACGGCCTGCGCGGCCTGTCGCTGCTTTACCTGCCCTTCAGCGATTTCAGCTTTTACGGCCTCTCCATCTTCGCCGTCTTCTACGGCCTCGACTGGATTGCCACCGTGCCGCCGACCGTCAAGATCGCCGCCGACCGCTTCGGCCGCGAAAAGACCGGCCTCGTCTTCGGCTGGGTCTTTGCCGGACATCAGCTCGGAGCCGCCACCGCCGCCTATGGCGCCGGCCTGTCGCGCACCGAGCTTTCGAGCTACCTGCCGGCTTTCTTCGTCGCGGGCGCCTTTTGCCTGCTGGCCTCGATCCTGGCGATCACGCTGAAGAAGTCCGGCCTGAGCAACCCGGCACCGGCCGCCGCCCATTGATATCAGACAGGATCCGGCCTCGAAGCGAGGCTGGATCTCTCTACCGGATCAGTCCGATAACTTCGCTTGCCCGTCTTGCGCGTCCGGGCGCTCGCATGTTAGACAGCCGCCCGTTCGTATCCGTTGCCCCATTGGCGGAATTGGTAGACGCGCTCGACTCAAAATCGAGTTTCGAAAGAAGTGCTGGTTCGACTCCGGCATGGGGCACCATCAAAATCTTCAAGCTCTTCGTCAGATAGTTCAAGCAACGCAAGCGGACTGCGTGGTCTCGCGTGGACGATCTGGGAAAACCCCGCCCGCAATGTGAGAGAGCGGCGAGGACCAATATCGCGGTCATAGAACTTCAAAGACTTCGTATTCGACACCGCCCGGACACCTGCCGCCCTTTGCAACCGCGACAATGCTGTTGAGCCACGCATGCGCAGGCGCGGCGGTCTCGAAATACGGTGTCGTGCGCAGATAATATTCCGAAGCGTCGACCGTTTCACCGCGCGCCAAACGCTCGTCGACGGCCTGTGACGCACGCCTTATGCCGCGATAGGTCATGAGGACGAGACCCCCGTCGTCGGCGACGAGGAGGAGCCTGACATCTTGCTGAAATGTGCCGTCGGTACGAGCGAGCAGGAGATCCGAGCCGATCAGCGGCGATACTTCTCCTTTCAGGCGCTCCCCTTGGAAATGTCCGCCCGAGACAGGAAAAATGCGCCGGCCGCCGGCTGGCGTCTGCCCAAGCTCCAGCGTCGGATGAAGCGCGATAAAGAGTGTAAACAGGTGCTGAGATTGCAGGGACACAGTAGATCTCCTATTCTTGGCTCCCAAATTGCACCAGAGCGTTCCGCCTTCAAAACGCGCTTTGCTTGTCGTCACCGCAAGATAAAATTGATCGTGAAGGGAAGCTGATCATGCGACCGTCATTGGAGTCTCTGCGCGTATTGGAAGCCTGTGTCTCGGCCGGCAGCTTCGCGCGCGCAGCCGAACGCTTGTTTCTGACACCGGCGGCGGTCAGCCTTCGTATTCGCACCCTGGAGGCTGAACTCGGTCAGCCGCTATTTATCCGCGCCGGTCGGCGAGTGGTCCCGACGGCCGCCGCCTCCGTTCTGGCAAACCGGGTCCGGGAGGCATTAACCGGGATCGGTGAGGCGCTCGCAGAATTTCAGGCGGCGACGCCGCCACTCAGGCTCACGGCGCCGCCGACCTTTGCGTCACGCTGGCTTGCACCGCGTCTGGCGCGCTATCCTACGCCCGGAGCTTCCGTCATCGAGGTCGACGTCTCGACGGAAACACGTGACACGGGCGCATTCGACGTCGCCATAAGGACGGGTCGCGGTGGATGGGCCGGGCTGGAAGAATATCGGCTCGGTCCCGTAGAAGTGACGCCGATGCTGTCGCCTTCCCTGCTTGGAACGCGGACGCTTGCCGCGCCGGAGGCGCTGGCTGACTTCGAGCTTTTGCCGCACCCTGATTGGGAGCAATGGTTTAAGGAGGCTCAATGCGCGACCCCGCAGGGTTTGCGCTTTTTGGCGGTCGATTACCCCACGCACGAGTTGGATGCCAATGCGGCGCTGGCAGGCGTGGGTGTTGCGCTGTTGTCGCCGTCGCTGTTTCGGCCGCTTTTGACCGAGGGCCGGTTGATCGCGCCGTTCCCCTACGTGCTGAGCGGGCCAGCCTGGCATTTTGCGCTCATCCGCGCCAATGACGCGCGCCAGGCGCCGCGGCAGCTCTGCGCATGGCTTTGCGAGCAGGCAGGTGAGGCCGCATAATTCCGAACCAAGACACTGTGAAGGCTTGGGCGGGATCATGGGCGCCGTCGCTGGCGGCCGTGCGCCAGCGAAAGACGACACGGCATTACCGCCTCGACCGCCGCCCGTACCCGATAGAATTCTTATTGGCCAGGTCGCTTTGGCTGCGATCTCAAGTCCCTCCCGTAAAGTCGGATATGAGGCCGACATATCCCGTTAGGCTGGGAGGCTTGTGAAAATACTCAGCGCCTAAGCGGAGCTTACTTGTTTTTCAGCAGCCACATCTTGCCGGCCATCGTGATGCCGTAGACGTCTTTTGTTGCATCGTCATCCAGATGCCGCCGCTCCAGAAAACCCGGCTCCTTCAACTCGCCCAGCGTCTTGGCAGTGACCGACTTTATTTTCTGAGGCCGCTCTTTCCACCGGTCAGTTTTTGCATAAGTCACCGTCGCGTTCTCGTGCGTCCATTTATTGGCTGGCTGAGGATAAAGGTCTCCATCCCTGGCGAGTTTAAGTGCGGCGATCTGGGACGGCGTAAGCTCAATCATACTAAAAGATCCTGTGCGGGCGGTGTTTGCGCTGGGAACGCGCTGTTACCAAAGGCGTGCTCATAACACCGACGGACGACTTTCACCACTGCATTGAAATATTCGTGCCACAAAAGGCGAAAACCCGGCTCGTCGGAACCGGGCTTCGTCCTTATCGCACATTTTTTCGTTAATTGCAGCGCCGGACCGTCTTGGTGACCTCGCCTTCGTCGGTCTGTCGGGTGACGCTCCTGGTTTCGCAGCCATTATCGCGATAGCGACGGTGCTCACGTTCGCGCACGGCACCGAAAGTGACGCCACGCTCGCTGATGGTGATGCCGGGTCGTACCCGCTCATGACGATAGCCGTCGTCATAGGAACGCTCCCTGACATAGACGCTGTCGGCAAGAACAGGCGCTGCAAACGAGCAGGCGGCAAGGGCCGCCACAGTACAGTTCAAGATCATCTTTCGCATGTCGTTCTCCTTTCGTGATGAAAGGGCAACGAGGCAAGACACAAGTGGTTCCAACATCGTGACGGCCCGACCGTGCCGCGAAAAAGGGCTGCGCCTACAACGCCGCGCATCTTTTTAGACCTGAGAATGACGCTTTAACATTTGGAATTGCAGCATTATTCTATCCTACCCGACAAAATGAGAGCGAAGGCCCCCGAACAGTAGCCGGTCTTCCAAATCAACTGTTTAATTTTGCTTGCGCTTCGTCCAAAGTGGCCGCCGCTATCACAAGAGAGGGCGGACGTGCATCAGGAAGTAGGACTTATCGCGACGGTCGCCGTCAGTTTCGTTTTCGCAGCGATCCTGGGCTATGCCGCCGACCGGCTTCGGCTGCCGCCACTCGTCGGTTATTTGATGGCGGGCATCCTGATGGGGCCGTTCACGCCGGGCTTCGTCGCCGATACCGCCCTTGCCGGCCAGCTCGCCGAGATGGGCGTCATTCTGCTGATGTTCGGCGTCGGCCTGCATTTTTCCGCCTCTGACCTGCTCGCCGTGCGCGGCATCGCCGTGCCTGGTGCAATCGGACGGATCATCCTCGCCACCCTGTTGGGCATCGGTCTTTGCAAACTCTGGGGCTGGAGCCTCGGCGCCGGCATCGTCCTCGGCCTCAGCCTGTCGGTGGCGAGCACTGTCGTGCTCCTGAAGGCGCTGGAAGAGCGTAATCTCGTCAACGCGGCAAGCGGACGCGTCGCCGTCGGCTGGCTGATCGTCGAGGATCTGGTAATGGTGCTGGCGCTGGTGCTGCTGCCGGCGCTGGCAGAGCTTCTGGGTGGTAACGCCAGCGATACGACCAATCACGGCCTCGGCGAGCTGCCGCTGGTGCTGACGATCGGGCTGACGCTGCTGAAGGTGGCAGCTTTCGCCGCCATGGCGATCTTCCTCGGCCCTCGTATTGTGCCCTGGCTGCTGACGATGATCGCCCGCACCGGCTCGCGCGAACTGTTTACGCTGACGGTGCTGGCGATCGCACTCGGCATCGCCTTCGGTTCGGCGGCGATCTTCGGCGTCTCGTTTGCGCTCGGCGCATTTTTCGCCGGCGTTGTCATGAGCGAATCCCAGCTCAGCCACAGGGCGGCGGCCGACTCGCTGCCGTTGCAGAATGCCTTCTCCGTGCTGTTCTTCGTCTCCGTCGGCATGCTCTTCGATCCCTCGATCCTGGTGCGCCAGCCGCTGGCCGTGATCGGCGCGCTGGCGCTCGTGATCCTGGGCAAGGGCATTATCACCTTCCTCATCGTCATCCTGCTCAGATATCCGATCAGCATGGGGCTGACATTGGCCGGCGGCCTTGCCCAAATCGGCGAATTTTCCTTCATCCTCGCGGGCCTCGGCGTCTCACTCGGGCTCCTGCCGCATGAGGGCCAGGATCTGATCCTGGCTGCCGCGATCCTGTCGATCACGCTCAACCCAATCGTGATCTTCGCGACCGACGGCCTGAAGAAATACATCCATTCGAAATGGCCCTCCCTCTGGGAAAGCTACGGCAGGAGCAGGCAGAAGGCGCTCGGCAAGGAACTGGAAAAGATCAGGGCGCTCGGCGAAGAGCGCGA
This sequence comes from Rhizobium beringeri, assembly GCF_004306515.1. Taxonomy (NCBI): domain Bacteria; kingdom Pseudomonadati; phylum Pseudomonadota; class Alphaproteobacteria; order Hyphomicrobiales; family Rhizobiaceae; genus Rhizobium; species Rhizobium beringeri. The sequence continues at coordinate 3,902,655 of NZ_SILG01000001.1, forward strand.
ACGCCAGCATCAACTGAAGATGCAGCAGCTGATCGAGACGTTCCCGCTGTTCTCGGAGGTCGATGAGGACGCGCAGGAGGAGCTGCTGCTGCTCTTCAAGGCGAAATCCGCACCGCCCGGCGAACGCGTCATCCGCCGCGGCGACCGGGGCGATAGCATGTATTTCATCTCCTCGGGCGCGGTGGAAGTGCGGCTCGCCAGTGGCGCGATCCGCCTGGAACCGGGAGCCTTTTTCGGGGAAATGGCGCTACTGACCGGCGGACGGCGCACAGCCGACGTCATCGCCGTCGACTTCTGCCAGTTCGAGGTGCTCGAACGGCGCGACTTCAACATGTTCATGTCGCACCATCCCCATCTGCGCGCCGCCGTTAGCGAAATGGCCCAGCAGCGGACGGAAATGAACGTCCTGCGGCAGCAACGGGAAAAGTCGATGGACCTGTCCTGACGTAAACACCACCGCATTTTAGCGGCAATCACGCTAGCGTGTTTGCTTCAGCCCACCGGCCAATAGCCATCGGAGCGGAAATCCTCCGGGATCGGGTCGAGCCGCGACAATGTCTCGGCCGCGAAATCGATCTGCAGCGACAGGTGTTTGAGAGACGCCAGCATCGGCACGCCGGTCACGAATTCCCGGATGCGGGACAGATGATAACCGCTCTCGCTGATCCGTCGCGCAGCCTCGCGGCGCACGTCGTCTTTGCTTGGTCCGCGCCGCTCTTCGGACCAGTCATCTATTTGCGCGGCCTGCCCACGGCCGCCTTCAATCACTTTGAACATTCTCTTACCACCCTGCACGTCGACCCCAAACTAGCTTGCCGCAGAATGGCCGATTCGCAATCCCGTGAAATCTTGGGAGAGGCGCCGCCACCCCGCATCACGAAAATTTTTGGACGGCGGTGGCAGGAAGGACACGGGCGAGCATTTACAGCGCCGCGCACGGCCCCTAAAGCTTTTTGCACCGCAACAGGAAGGAAACGGAATGCTCCGCAGACTTTACGACTGGACCATGTCTTTGGCCTCGCGCAAATCGGCCGAAGTCTGGCTCGCCGTCATCGCCTTCGTCGAAAGCTCCGTCTTTCTCGTCCCCGCCGATGTGCTCTTTCTGCCGATGGCGCTTGCCAAGCCGGAACGCTCCTATCGCTATGCGTTGATTGCGACCGTCGCCTCGGTACTCGGCGGCATCGCCGGCTGGGCGCTCGGCTATTACGCCTATGAGACGGTGGCGCGGCCGATCCTGGAATTCTACGGCAAGTTCGAAGCCTTCGAGCAGATGAAGGCCTATGTCACCTACGAGTGGATCCTGCTGCTGCTCGTCACCTCGGGTCTTGCGCATCTGCCGCCGATCAAGATCGTCACCATCCTGTCCGGCGTCATCCACGTCAATCTGGGGCTTTTCATCGTCTCGGCGATCGTCGCGCGCGGCGCGCGTTTCTTCTTCCTCGCCTGGCTGCTGCGCCGCTACGGCGAGCCGATCCGTGATTTCATCGAAAAGCGGCTCGGCCAGATCGTCGGCGTCGGCGCCGCCGCCGTGCTCGTGTTATATCCCGCCTACCGCTATCTCGCTCACTAGGCGAGAATGATTTTTGGCCGAATAGGCCTAAAATCTGAATTCGCATCTCATGCTCTACCAACGTCGCGGAGCTCAGCCATGACTGCCACTTCCTCGCCGCTCGCCCGCCCCGGCTTTATCTATTCCCTGTTGCTCGCCATCGGCATGGCGGCGGCAGTCGGCACCGCCCTCGGCTTCCAGTATATCGGCGGTTATATCCCCTGCGCGCTCTGCCTGTTGCAGCGCCAGCCCTATTATTACGCCATCCCGATCGCGATCCTGGCCGCCATCTCCGAGCTCGTCGGCCTGCCGAACTGGATCACCCGGGCGCTCATTCTCGCGGCCGGCATGCTGATGCTGGTGACGGCAGGCATGGGTGTTTATCACGCCGGCGTCGAATGGCACTTCTGGCCCGGCCCGGCCACTTGCTCGACGACGGCAAGCAGCATGACGACCAATGCCGGCGATCTGCTCGGTGAGCTCAACACCATCAAGGGCCCGTCTTGCACCGATGCGGCGCTGCGCGTGCTCGGCCTGTCTTTTGCGGGCTGGAATGTGATTGCCGGAATCCTGCTCGCAGCCTTCGCCTTTGTCGGCGTTCGCAAGGCGGCCTCGTAAAATTATCCAGCAATTCAAAGCGCTGCAGCATCCTTTGCGCGTCTGAAAGGATGCGCAGCGCGTAGGTCGTTCGATCAGGGCTGCAGTTCGGTATCCCAGTAGAGATAGTCGAGCCAGCTTTCATGCAGATAGTTCGGCGGGAACAGCCGGCCGTTATTGTGCAGATCCTGCACCGTCGGCTGATAAGGCTTCTGCGCCGGGAACATGCCTGCCTGCTTCGGAAGCTTGCTGCCCTTGCGCAGATTGCAGGGCGAGCAGGCTGCGACGACATTTTCCCAGGTGGTCTCGCCGCCATGGGCGCGCGGGGTGACGTGGTCGAAGGTCAGGTCGTCATGGGCGCCGCAATACTGGCACTCGAACCGGTCGCGCAGGAAGACGTTGAACCGGGTGAAAGCGGGATTGCGGGACGGCTGAACGTAAGTCTTCAAGCACACGACACTCGGAAGACGCATCGAAAAGCTCGGCGAAGAAACCGAATGTTCATATTCTGCAATGATGTTCACACGGTCGAGAAATACCGCCTTGATCGCGTCCTGCCAGGACCACAACGACAAGGGGTAATAACTCAGCGGCCGGTAGTCAGCGTTCAGGACGAGCGCCGGCAGGGCCTGTGGGGAGACTGCAATCGTCAAGGGACTCTCCTGATCGATTCGGCATCTGCACCTGTATATTAGGCCGGTTGTTACAGGATTGTGAAGTCCAATAAATTCAGAGGATAAAGGCAATTTGAAGAGTGTTGCCGATCAGCCGATCGGCACCATGTCACGGCGCATCTTCGTGGCGTAGTAGGCCCAGAAAAGCCGTGCCGCCACCGAGCGCCACGGCGACCAGACTTCCGAAAGCTCAGCAAGCGCCTTCGCCTGCGGCCGTGCTGCAAGACCGAATGCCGCCCCCACGGCATTCTGCAGCGCGACATCGCCGGCCGGGAAAACATCGGCATGGCCGCCGCAAAACATCAGATAGACCTCTGCCGTCCACGGCCCGACACCCTTCAACGCCGTGAGTTCGCCAAGCGCCTCGCCCGGCGGCTTCAGGCAGAGTCCGGAGAGATCGAGGCGGCCGGAGGCGACCGCGTCGGCGATCCGCGACAGCGTCTCGGCCTTGGCGCGCGACAGGCCGAATTCGCGCCAGGCCTCGGCGTGAAGCAGTGCGTAACCTTCGGCCGTCAGCGAACCGTCCTCCGGCAGCATGCGCCGCCAGATCGCGTCGGCGCTGGCGCGCGACACCATCTGCGAGACGATGATATGGGCAAGGCCGGCAAAGCCGGGCTCGCGCAACCGCAGCGGAATAGGCCCGGCCTCCGCGACGATCGGCGCAAGGCGCGGATCGAGGCGAAGCAGCGCTTCGAGCCCCTGCCTGACATCGTCTTCGTTGCGGATGATCTGCACTTTGCCTCGCAGTGGTTCAAAAACCGAATCCATGGCAGAAGAAAGCATGACCACGAGTGAGCGTCAAAAACCCGTCTTCCGTTTTGCGCCGAGCCCCAACGGACCGCTGCATCTCGGACATGCGCTCTCGGCCCTGCTGAACCGCGACATGGCGGAGGCCGAACAAGGCCGCCTGCTGCTGCGCATCGAGGATATCGACCAGGCGCGCTGCACACCTGAGTTCGAGGCCGGCATCCATAGGGATCTCGAATGGCTTGATATCAGTTGGGAAAACCCGGTGCGGCGGCAGTCGGAACATTTCCCCGAATATCAGGCGGCGCTGCACACGCTGATCGAGCGCGGGCTGGTCTATCCGGCCTTTCTGACGCGCGGCGAGGTGAAGGCGCGTGTCACTGCCTACGAGGCGGCGGGGGAACCCTGGCCGCGGGATCCCGACGGCACTCCGCATTATCCCGCAAATGACCGCGAGCGTCCGGCAGACGAATGGCGGGACATGCTGACCTCGGGAAAGAAACATGCCTGGCGGCTCGATATGCGCAAAGCGCTCGACCTGATCGGCGAGCTGCTGTTCTGGACGGAAACCGGCGACGGCAGGACAGGTGAGATCGCCGCCGAGCCCGACGTCTGGGGCGATGTCATCCTGTCGCGCTCGGATGCGCCATCGAGCTATCATCTGTCGGTGGCCATTGACGATGCGCTGCAGGGCGTCACCCACGTCGTGCGTGGGCTCGACCTCTTCCACGCGACATCGGTGCACCGGCTGTTGCAGGTGCTGCTCGGCCTGCCGCAGCCGGTCTATCACCATCATCGTCTCGTTCTCGACGCCGACGGCCGCAAGCTTTCGAAAAGCCAAGGCGACAGCGGGCTTGGCGAATTGCGTGCCCGGGGCATGTCAGGGGCGGATATTCGCCGCCTTGTCGGGCTCTGATTGCCTTTCGACACGCTCTCTGCCGACGATCGAAAGCGTGTGGGAGAACATCCGGAAGACGCGGAACTTGATCAGCGCCGCATTGATCTCCGCGCCGATGATGAAGATGACGCCGACCATGTAGAGGAAGATCAGCACGATCATGACAGAGGCGAGACCGGCATAGGTTGCCGTATAGTTGGCGAAGGTCACCAGGTAATAGGCAAAGATCAGCGCGCCGGCGAGCCAGAGAAGCAGCGTCAGCAGCACGCCGGGAATGACGTCGAAGACCCGCCGCTTGCCGGCTGGCAGCCAGAGATGCATGACCAGCAGTCCGACCGTCAGAACCACCAGCGTGCCGTAGATGCGCCAGCTGAAGACGATGTCGAGCGTATCGGCAAACAGCGGAAACCACTTCCTGGCATAATCGAGTGCCAGCGGCAGGGCGACGAGCAGGATGCTGATTGCCGCGAAGATGATGACCGCGATCAGCACGTAGCCCAGGCTGGCGAGACGCGTGAAATACCAGGGCCGCGTCTCCTGCACCCGGTAGGCGCGGTTGAGCGAGATGCGCAGCGCCTCGACGCCGTTCGAGGCGAAATAGGCGGCCGCCAGCACCGAGATCGTCAGCAGCCCGCCGCGTGGAATGGTCAGCACCTGCAGTACCTGGTCGGCGAGCGGCTTGGCGATCGCCTCGGGCCAGGTGTCGAAGATCAGGTGGATGGCGGTCGAGGAAAACTGATCGGCGCCGAGGAAGTTTGCAAGCGCCGTGCCGAAGATCAGGAAGGGAAAAACCGCAAGCAGGCTCGACAACGCTACGTGACTTGCCATGGCGAAGCCGTCGTCTTCGACCATGTGACAGATGGCGTCATAGACCACGTCGTAGATCGTGCGTAGCACCTTCAGCATTCCGTCTCCGGCTTTCCAGATTGTATCCTCTGGCCGAATATGGGAAACGAGTCCCATTTTGTACAGGAATCATTCCATGGCGGAGCAGCGCACCATCGTCGTGACCGGATGTTCGTCCGGTATCGGCGCTCATTGCGCACGGGCGCTGAAAGCCGATGGCTGGCGCGTCTTCGCGACAGTGCGCAAGCCGGACGATCTCAAGGGGTTGGAAGCGGAAGGCATCGAAGCCTTCCTGATGGACTATGCCAGGACCGAGACGATTTCCGAGCTGGTCGGCGCAGTTCTGGAACGCAGCAGCGGTCGTATCGACGCGCTCTTCAACAACGGCGCCTACGGCCAGCCGGGCGCCGTCGAGGATCTGTCGACGGCAACGCTGCGCGCACAGTTCGAGGCGAATTTCTTCGGCTGGCACGAGCTGACGCGGCAGATCATTCCGCCGATGCGTAAACGCGGAGAGGGGAGGATCGTGCAATGCTCGTCGATCCTCGGCATCGTCCCCTATCGCTATCGCGGCGCTTACACCGCTTCCAAATTCGCGCTCGAAGGTCTCAGCATCACCCTGCGCATGGAGCTGCAGGGCAGTGGCATCCATGTCAGCCTGATCGAGCCGGGACCGATCGCCACGCGGTTCACCGCCAATGCGCTCGCCAAGATCAAGGAGCATATCGACCTCGAGAATTCGCCGCACGCGGGCGACTATATCAGTCAACTGGCAAGGCTCGACGGATCGGGGCCGGTCAACCGCCATAAACTCGGCCCGGAAGCGGTCTATTCCGTATTGAAACACGCATTGAACTCGAAAAATCCGAGGCCACATTATCCTGTAACGACTCCGGCTAAGCAGGGCATGTTCCTGAAGCGGCTGCTTCCGGCAGACCTCTTCTACCGCCTGATGCGCTGGACGGACTGACTGAGAAAGCTGAACGCCATGTCCACAGTCACTTATATCCTCGCGATCATCGTCATGGGCGTCGTCGCCCTCGTCCTGATCCGCGGTCTCTTCAACATGATGAAGGGCGGCGATGCCAACCGTTCCAACAAGCTGATGCAGCTTCGTGTCCTGTTGCAGGCGATCGCCGTCGTCCTGATCATGTTGACGCTCTGGCTGACCGGCGGTGGCCGCCCGACCTGACCGGACTTCAAGGGGGAAACCATGGTCAAGCTCAACAAGATCTACACGAAAACAGGCGATGACGGCACGACCGGGCTGGTTTCCGGCCCGCGCCGGCTAAAGGGCGATCTGCGCGTCGAGGCCTACGGCACGATCGATGAGGCCAATTCCGCGATCGGCCTGGCGCGGCTGCACACGGCTGGCTTGCCTGAACTCGACGCCATGCTGATGTCGATCCAGAACGATCTCTTCGATCTCGGCGCCGATCTCGCCACCCCTGACACCGGTGAGCCACCGGCCTACGAGCCGCTGCGGATCGCCGAGACGCAGGTCGACCGCGTCGAGCACGATATCGACCAGCTGAACGCCGATCTCGAGCCGCTGAAATCCTTCATCCTGCCAGGTGGCAGCCCGGCTGCAGCACATCTTCATCTCGCCCGCACGATTGCGCGGCGCGCCGAGCGTTTGATGGTGGCGCTTGCCCGCACCCACGGCGAAATCGTCGGCGAGCCGGCGATGAAATACGTCAACCGCCTCTCCGATTTCCTCTTCGTCGCCGCGCGTTATGCAAATGATCAGGGCCATGCGGATGTACTTTGGGTTCCGGGAAAAAACAGATAGGCTTGCCGCGTTCACGATCGCCGGGGCGCCTTTATGTTCATACCACTTCACGACGCCAATACGCTGAAACATATCAAGGTTCAGTGGGTGACGCTCGCACTGATCGCGCTGAATATTGCGGTCTGGCTTTTGACCAGCCTGGAGAGCGAACAGGCAGCCCAGGCGACGACCGTCGGGCTCGGCTATATCCCGGCGATTGCCTTCGGCCATGCGATGCTGGCGCAGGGACTTGAAATCGTGCCGGAACCGTTGACCTACCTCACCTATGCCTTCGTCCACACCGGCTTCTGGCATTTGGCCGGCAACATGATCTTCCTCTGGGTCTTCGGCGACAATGTCGAGGATGCGATGGGACATCTGCGCTTCCTGATTTTCTATCTCGTTTGCGCCGCCGCCGGTGCGCTCTGCCACGGCCTGCTGACCATGACCTCGGAAGCACCGTTGGTCGGCGCATCGGGGGCGGTCTCCGGCGTTGTTGCCGCCTATGTCATGCTGCATCCGCGCGTCCGGGTCTGGGTGCTGGTGTTTTTCCGTGTGCCGTTGCCCCTGCCGGCCTTCGTGCCGCTGCTTCTGTGGATCGGGCAGCAGTTTTTCATGCTGGCGATCGCACCTGACGGCGACGTTTCCTGGGGCGCGCATGTCGGCGGCATCCTGGCCGGGGCTTTTCTGATCCTCGTGTTGCGCCGGCCTGGTGTGCCGCTCTTCGACCGGCAGATCGTCACGCCCCGCGCCGTCAGAAACGACCCAGGCGCCGGCCCGGCCATCGCAGCCGGCACGGGCGGGCGGACGGCACAGCGATTTCCTTGGGGCCGCCGCTGACGACAATATTGACGTGAACGTAAACGTCCATATATTGCCGAGGCAAATTGCCTGCCGGCGTCATGCAAGCGTTGAATTTGGAGGAAAAACGCGTATCCATGTCGCCATTCGACAATCGGAGCGGCGCCCAAGCGCGCATTTTCTAAAAAGCCTCTGAAGCCAGTTTCTCCTGAAGGAAGGACCCCATGAAGATACTCGTCCCAGTCAAACGGGTTGTCGACTACAACGTGAAGATCCGGGTGAAGCCGGATGGCACGGGTGTCGAGCTTGCCAATGTGAAGATGTCGATGAACCCGTTCGACGAGATCTCGGTGGAAGAGGCGCTGCGGCTGAAGGAAGCCGGCAGGTGCGAGGAAGTGGTGGTCGTCTCGATCGGTCCTGCCAAGGCCGAGGAGACGCTGCGGACCGCACTTGCGATGGGCGCCGACCGGGCGATCCTGGTCGAGACCGACGATGCTGTAGAGCCGCTCACGGTTGCCAAGATCCTCAAGGCTGTGGCGGACGTCGAACAGCCCGGTCTGATCATCGTCGGCAAGCAGGCGATCGATGACGATTCGAACCAGACCGGCCAGATGCTGGCGGCACTGCTGGGCATGCCCCAAGCGACCTTCGCCTCGAAGATCGAGATCGGTGATGGCAAGGCTCAAGTGACCCGTGAAGTCGATGGCGGCCTGCAGACGATCGAGATCAAGCTGCCGGCGGTCGTCACCACCGATCTGCGCTTGAACGAACCGCGCTATGCCTCGCTGCCGAACATCATGAAGGCGAAGAAGAAGCCGCTCGACAAGAAGACGCCGAGCGACTTCGGTGTCTCGACCACACCGCGCCTCAAGGTCTTGAAGACCGAGGAGCCGTCGGGCCGCAAGGCCGGCGTCAAGGTCAAGTCGGTCGCCGAACTCATCGACAAGCTCAAAAACGAAGCCGGCGTGCTGTAATCAGCTTGGAACAGGAACCATCATCATGACCATTCTTCTTCTGGCTGACCACGACAATGCAAGCCTGTCCGACCAGACCGCCAAGACGCTGACGGCTGCATCCAAGATTGGCGGCGACGTGCATGTGCTGGTTGCCGGCAAGGCTGCCAAGCCTGCTGCCGATGCCGCCGCCAAGCTTGCCGGCGTCTCCAAGGTGCTGCTGGCCGAAAGCGACGAACTCGCCAACAATCTGGCCGAACCGCTGGCCGACCTGATCGTCTCGCTGGCGGGAAGCTACGACACGATCATCTCGGCTGCCACCTCGGTCGGCAAGAACGTGCTGCCGCGGGTGGCCGCCCTCCTCGATGTCGCCCAGGTCTCGGAGATCATCGAGGTAATTTCCTCAGATACCTTCAAGCGGCCGATCTATGCCGGCAATGCCATCCAGACGGTGCAGGCGACCGATGCCAAGAAGGTGATCACCGTGCGCACCGCATCCTTTGCCTCTGCACCGGAAGGAGGCTCGGCCGCTGTCGAGGCGATCCCGGCGGTTTCCGATCCGGGGTTGTCGACCTTCGTCAGGGACGCGCTGTCGGCCTCCGACCGTCCGGAACTGACGTCTGCGAAGATCATCATCTCCGGCGGCCGCGCGCTCGGTTCTGCCGAGAAGTTCAGGGAGGTCATCCTGCCGCTCGCCGATAAGCTCGGTGCCGCCGTCGGCGCATCGCGTGCCGCTGTCGATGCCGGCTATGCGCCGAACGACTGGCAGGTCGGCCAGACCGGCAAGGTGGTGGCGCCGCAGCTTTACATTGCCTGCGGCATTTCAGGCGCCATCCAGCATCTGGCCGGCATGAAGGATTCGAAGGTCATCGTCGCCATCAACAAGGACGAGGAGGCGCCGATCTTCCAGGTCGCCGACTACGGATTGGTCGCCGATCTCTTCGACGCCCTGCCGGAATTGCAAAAGGCGCTCTGACCGCGCCAAATGCTTTTCTTTCGCACTTGCGAATGACTGGAAAATTATCTTTTATCGGGCTACTACTGCTGCCGGGCGATCCTTCGTCCGGCAGTATTGCTAGAAAAATGCGGCGGCGCGGGGGCGAATGCCGTGCGGGGGTTTGGAGATGAATGCGGTGTTGAAGAATATTGGTATTATCGGTGCCGGTCAGATGGGCTGCGGCATCGCGCATGTTTCGGCCGCCGCAGGTTACAGGGTTCACATCTACGATCTCTCGCAGGACCGCATCGAATCTGGCCTTGCCACCATCAACGGCAACCTGGCCCGCCTGGTGACGAACGGCAAGATGACCGAAGAGGAGCGCAAGTCGACCTTGTCGCTCATCACAGGCTCGTCCGATGTCAATGATCTCGCCCCCTCCGATCTCGTCATCGAGGCCGCCACCGAGGATGAAACGGTCAAGCGCAAGATCTATACGCAGGTCTGTCCGGTCCTGAAGCCGGAAGCACTGCTTGCCACCAACACCTCTTCCCTTTCCATCACCCGGCTTGCTGCCGCCACCGACCGCCCCGAGCGCTTCATGGGCATACATTTCATGAACCCGGTGCCGGTGATGAAGCTGGTTGAACTGGTGCGCGGCATCGCGACCGACGAGAAGACCTTTTCCGCCGCCAAGGAATTCGTCGGAACGCTGGAAAAGACCATCACCGTCGCCGAGGATTTCCCGGCCTTCATCGTCAACCGCATCCTGCTGCCGATGATCAACGAAGCGATTTACACGCTCTATGAGGGCGTCGGCACGGTCGACGCCATCGATACGGCGATGAAGCTCGGCGCCAACCATCCAATGGGACCGCTGCAGCTTGCCGATTTCATCGGCCTCGACACCTGCCTCTCGATCATGCAAGTGCTGCATGACGGCCTGGCAGATTCGAAATATCGTCCCTGCCCGCTGCTGGTAAAATATGTCGAAGCCGGCTGGCTCGGACGCAAGTCCGGCCGCGGCTTCTATGACTATCGCGGTGAAGTACCGGTCCCGACGCGGTAAACACCTGTGCTCGAAGCACTATTTTCATGCAGGAGGGTTGGCCGTTCGCGGCCCTACGACCCGATCGCGCCCTTGATCAAAGCCTTGGCATCCTCGCTGTCCCAGGCAGCCGGCCCGTTCATCGCCGAAATCAGGCATCCCTTGTCATCGATCAACAGCGTCACCGGCAGCCCCATGGCGAGGCCCTCTTTTTTCAGGCTGTTGAACACCGAAATCGTATTGTCGCGATAGAGCTGCAGCGCATCGACGCCGATCTCCGCAAGGAAAGTCTTCGGCTTCTCGTCGTCGCCGGTGTCGATATTGACCGGCACGACCTGGAACCTGTCGCTGCCCATCTCCTTCTCAAGCGCGTTCAGCGCCGGCATCTCCTCGCGGCAGGGAACGCACCACGTGGCCCAGAGATTGAGAAGCACGGTCTTGCCGGCGAAATGATCGAGCGTCAGCGGCTTGCCATCCGGCCCGTTGAAGGAGACTGCGGTCAGTTTCCGTGGCTCATAGGCGGCGACCATGGCGGCCACCTGCCCTTTCATCAGCGGTGTGACGCTGGCGACGCGATCCTTGGCAAGCTTGCATTCGGCCGACGCCGTTTCGCCGCCGCCATTGCCAATCCCCGTCTCCTTCACGTATACCGCTGCCGCACCGGCAACGACACCCGCAACGGCGGCCATCGCGATCCATTTCAGGGATGGCAGCCCGAGGGGTTTTCTTGTCGTCATTTCATTCTCCTGGACATGCATCCTCAAGGCGGACACCTTCATGGCCGACGACACCACGGACACCAAATCCTCCAACCAGATGTGGGGCGGTCGCTTCGCCTCCGGCCCGGACGCGATCATGGAGGAGATAAATGCCTCGATCGGTTTCGACAAGAAGCTATTCGCGCAGGATATCCGCGGTTCGATTGCCCATGCGACGATGCTCGCCCATCAGGGGATCATTTCCGCCGAAGATAAGGACAAGATCGTTCACGGGCTAAACACGATCCTGTCAGAAATCGAAAGCGGCAATTTCGAATTCTCGCGTCAGCTCGAAGACATCCACATGAATGTCGAGGCACGCCTGGCGACGCTGATCGGACCGGCGGCCGGCCGGTTGCACACCGCCCGCTCGCGCAATGATCAGGTGGCGCTCGACTTCCGTCTCTGGGTGAAGGAAGAGCTGCAGAAGACCGAGCAGATGCTGACTGGCCTGATCGCGGCCTTCCTCGACCGCGCCGAAGAACATGCCGAAAGCGTCATGCCGGGCTTCACCCATCTGCAGACCGCCCAGCCCGTTACCTTCGGCCATCACTGCATGGCCTATGTCGAAATGTTCGGCCGTGATCGCTCGCGTGTGCGCCACGCCATCGAGCATCTGGATGAAAGCCCGATCGGTGCCGCCGCCCTTGCCGGCACCGGCTATCCGATCGACCGCCACATGACGGCCAAGGCGCTCGGTTTCCGCGAGCCGACCCGCAACTCCATCGATACCGTCTCCGACCGCGATTTCGCCATCGAATTCCTGTCGATCGCGGCGATTGCGGGCATGCACCTGTCGCGTCTGGCGGAAGAGATCGTCATCTGGTCGACCCCGCAATTCGGATTCGTACGTCTCTCAGACGCCTTCTCGACCGGCTCGTCGATCATGCCGCAGAAGAAGAACCCGGATGCTGCCGAACTGGTGCGCGCCAAGACCGGCCGCATCAACGGCTCGCTGGTGGCGTTGCTGACGATCATGAAGGGTCTGCCGCTCGCCTATTCCAAGGACATGCAGGAAGACAAGGAACAGGTCTTTGACGCAGCCGAGAGCCTGGAACTGGCAATCGCTGCCATGACCGGCATGGTGCGCGACATGACCGTCAACACCGCGCGCATGAAGGCGGCGGCCGGCTCCGGCTATTCGACGGCGACCGATCTTGCCGACTGGCTGGTGCGCGAAGCAGGCCTGCCTTTCCGCGACGCCCATCACGTGACCGGCCGCGCCGTAGCACTCGCCGAAAGCAAGGGCTGCGACCTTGCCGAACTGCCGCTCTCCGATCTGCAGGCGATCCATCCCGACATCACCGACAAGGTCTATGATGTGCTGACCGTCGAGGCCTCGGTCGCAAGCCGCAAGAGCTTCGGCGGCACGGCGCCGTCCGAAGTGCGCAGGCAGATCGCCTTCTGGCGCGCGCGCAACTAAGAGATACTTGGCGTGACGAAAAGCCGCCGCGCCCTTCCTGCAGGCGGAAAGACCGTCCAACAATCAGGGTGCACAAGGCGGATAAACTTCGCTATGAAGATCTCCATCATTCGGTATGAATGATGCCATCATAGGCTGCAGAAGAGGATTTCCATGCAGAAGAGCTTGCCGCATCTCATCCGCCTGACGGCGATTGTCGCCGTCATCGGCCTTGCCGTTGCCGGATGCGGGCGCAAGGGCGACCTCGATCCGCCGAGCGCTGCGGCAACCAAGGAAGGCGACGTGTCCAAGCCGACGAAACAGCCGGGAACCGTCGACAAGCCCTTCCTTCTCGATCCCCTTCTTTAAGGCACAAGCCCGTGAACCATTTCGAGTACCGTGACGGCGTCCTTCATGCCGAGAACGTTCCCGTTCCCGAGATCGCCAAGGCGGTCGGCACACCTTTCTACGTCTATTCCACCGCCACCTTGGAGCGTCACTACCGCGTCTTTTCGGAAGCCTTCGCCGACATGGACTCCATGGTCTGCTATGCGATGAAGGCGAATTCGAACCAGGCGGTGCTGAAGACTCTGGGCCGCCTCGGCGCCGGCATCGATGTCGTCTCGGAAGGCGAGCTGCGCCGCGCGCTTGCCGCCGATATTCCGGCGAGCCGCATCATGTTTTCAGGTGTCGGCAAGACGCCGTCCGAGATGGATTTCGCGCTTGAGGCCGGCATCTACTGCTTCAACGTCGAATCCGAGCCTGAACTCGAGATCCTCAATCAGCGCGCCATCAGCGCGGGCAAGAAAGCCCCGGTCTCCTTCCGCATCAACCCTGACGTCGATGCGAAGACGCATTCCAAGATCTCGACCGGCAAGAAGGAAAACAAGTTCGGCATCTCCTGGGAGCGCGCCCGCGCCATCTATGCCCATGCCGCCAGGCTGCCGGGCATCGAGGTCACCGGCATCGATATGCATATTGGCAGCCAGATCACAGAACTGCAGCCCTTCGACGACGCCTTCAAGCTGTTGCACGACCTTGTCGCGACGCTCCGCGCCGACGGCCATACCATCCACCACGTCGATATCGGCGGCGGCCTCGGCATCCCCTACAAGGACGACAACAATCCGCCGCCGCTGCCGGACGCCTATGCGGCAATCGTCAAGAACCAGCTGCGCGGCCTAAACTGCAAGATCATCACCGAGCCCGGCCGCCTGATCGTCGGCAATGCCGGCATCCTCGTGACCGAGGTCCTCTATGTGAAGGATGGCGGCGAAAAGACCTTTGTCATCGTCGACGGCGCGATGAACGATCTCATCCGCCCGACGCTCTACGAGGCCTATCACGAGATCCGCCCAGTGACGATTTCGGCGGCAAACGCGCCCCGCATCCGCGCCGATGTCGTCGGCCCCGTCTGCGAGACCGGCGATTATCTGGCGCTCGACCGCGAGATGGCGATGCCGAAGCCCGGCGACCTGATGGCCGTCAGCACTGCCGGCGCCTATGGCGCGGTCCAGGCCGGCACTTATAACAGCCGCCTGCTGGTGCCCGAAGTTCTGGTCAGGGGCAGCGATTTCCATACGATTCGGCCGCGCAGAACCTATGCCGAACTGATCAGCCTCGACTCCGTTCCGGCTTGGCTCGACTAGCGCATCGGCCCGAAAATCGGAATCGATTTTCGGAAAGCACGATGCGAGGATTGAAAGAGTTAGAGCGTCCTTGGTGCGTCCGAAAGGACGCACGGCGCTCTAAAGCATGTTGCGCAAAAGTGCGCAGCGGTGTTGCGATCACGACATACGTAAAACAAAGACTTAAAGCGCGCGAAGCAAGCTGAAACATCGCGACGCGCTTTGAGTTGCCATCACTTTTTGGCGAATAGGCGTGAAAAGCCGGTATTACCGGCCGCTCGCCCTCGCCTTCGCCACAAAGAGTGTTATCCTTTCGTTCATGAGCGTATTGCCCTGCAATCGCCGGAAGCGCCCTCTGTTCCAGAACGCCAGATCGCGGAGACCGGACCGATGACAAGCCCCTCGAGGCAGAAGAAAGGTGCATTTGCGTTCCGGCCCTCGCTTGCCCGGCTGGTGACGACGAAACGCCTGCTAGCGCGCATCGTGCTCTTTTTCGAGCAGCTGCTGCCGCCTCTGATGCCGGTACTATCCGTTATCGCCTTTTATCTCTCCGCCTCCTGGTTCGGTCTCTTCCGTAGCGTGCCGGACTGGCTGCGCATCCTGCTGCTCATCGCTTTTGCCGGTGCTTTTCTCGTCTCGCTTGTCCCCTTCCGCACCCTGCGCTGGCCGAAAGTCGCAGAAGCCGACCGCATGCTGGAGGAGCGCAACGGCCTGCCGCACCAGCCGGTCACCGTCCAGGAAGACGAGCCGGCCTTCGACACGCCCTTCGCCCGAGCGCTCTGGCGCGAGCACCAGACGCGCATGGCCGAAAAGATCGCAGCACTCGATGCCGGACTGCCGCGGCCTGATATCGCCGCGCATGACCGTTTCGCGCTGCGCGCCGTCCCGGCACTGCTGCTCGTCACGGCCTTCGGTTATTCGCTGTCGATCAACGGCGGCTCGATCCGCGACGCATTGCAGGCGGCACCCGAGCAAGTGGTCAGCGATCCGGCGGTGCGCATCGACGCCTGGGTGACGCCGCCTTCCTATACCGGCCGCGCCCCGATCTATCTGACGGCTGACGGCAGCGAGCAGGCGCCGATCGGCATTCCGCAGTTTTCGGGCCTTACAGTACGGGTCAGCGGCGGAAAGACTGCCGAAAAAGTCGTGTTCCGCAAGGCGAACGGCGAGGCACAGGATATCGCCGTGCAGGCGGATACCAAACCGCAGCAGACGGCGGCATCTGGCAGCGAGCAGCAGACGGCGGCACCTGCCAGCCAGGCTCTCGTCGCGCAGACGCATATGATGAAGCTCCAGGAGAACGGTGCACTCGAGGTCAACGGCCGGCGCTGGAGCTTCGACGTGCTCCCTGACAAGGCGCCAGAGATTGCCTTCGATGGCTTGCCGAAGCGCAGCGTCAACGGCGCGCTTGAAATCGCCTTCACCGTCAAGGACGATTACGGGGTCCAGGAGGCGCATGCGGAGATCGTTCCCGTCGACACCGATCCGACGGCAACGCCGCTCTATCCGCTGCCGGAATACCGGCTGGATATTCCCCGCCGCAACGCCCGCGACGCCAAGGGCGTGACCAGCAGGAACCTGACGGAACATCCGCTTGCCGGCAAGCGCGTGCGCATCACGCTCGTCGCCAAGGATGCCGCCGGCCAGACCGGCCGCAGCCCGCCGCATGAGATGGTGCTGCCGTCGCGGCCCTTCAACGAGCCGCTTGCCGCGGCCGTCGCCGAGGAGCGGCAGGTTTTCGCGCTCGATACGCGCAAGATGCCGCAGGCGATCGCGCTGAACGAGGCGCTGACCATCCGTCCCGAGGAGACAATCCCCAAACTCACCAACTATCTGCTCTTGGAATCCGCCTTGACGCGCATGAAACTTGCAAGGGGCGAGGATGCGCTGAAGGATACGGCCCAATATCTCTGGGAGATCGCCCTCGGCATGGAGGACGGCGATCTTTCGCTGGCCGAGCGCAAGCTGCGCGAGGCCCAGCAGAACCTTGCCGACGCGTTGGATCGCAACGCTCCGGACGCGGAGATCAAGAAGCTCATGGATGAGCTGCGTAAGGCGATGCAGGACTATATGACCGAGCTCGCCCAACGCATGCAGAACGCGCCGATGCAGCCGAACCAGAACGCGCAGAATATCTTGCGTCAGCAGGATCTGGAACGGATGATGGACCAGATCGAGAATCTCGCCCGCTCCGGCAATCGTGACGCCGCCCAGCAGATGCTGTCGGAATTGCAGCGGATGATGAACAACCTGCAGGCAGGCCGTCCGCAGCGCGGCCAGCAGAGCCAGGAAAACAGCGAGGCCCGCAAGCAGATCGACAAGCTCGGCGAGATCCTGCGCGACCAGCAAAAGCTGATGGAGCAGACCTTCCGGCTCGACCAGCAACTCAGGGACCGCATGCAGCGCGGCGAGCCCGACATGGGCGAGAACGATCCGCTGCTCGACGAGATGAACCCCGGAGAGAACGGCGAGCCGCAGGATCAGCAGCAGGGCCAGCAAGGCAAGGATGGACAGCAGCCCTCCGACCAGATGACGGCCGAGCAGCTGCGCGAGGCGCTGAAACAGCTGCGCGCCCAGCAGGATGCGCTGGGCAAGCAGCTCGGCGAATTGCAGAAGAGCCTCGGCGAGATGGGCATGAAGCCTGGCCCCGGCTTTGGCCAGGCGCAGCGGGAAATGGAAGGCGCCGGCCGTGAACTCGGCCAGGGCCGCGGCCAACCCGCGGTCGAGGGCCAGGGCCGCGCGCTGGAAGCGCTTCGCCAGGGCGCCCGCGACATGATGAACCAGATGATGCAGGCGCAGCAGGGCCAGCAGGGTCAAGGTCCGAATGGCCAGGTGGGTCAAGGAGACCAGAACGGCCGCGACCCACTCGGCCGACCGCGCCGGACCCAAGGGCCGGATTTCGGCGACAACAGCGTGAAGGTGCCTGACGAAATCGACGTTCAGCGGGCGCGAGAAATCCTTGACGCGATCCGCGAAAAGCTCGGTAACAATCCACCGCAGGAAATGGAACGGCGCTATCTCGAGCGGCTGCTGGACATCCAGTAGGTCCTACGCCACCGCACAATGGATCGCAGTCGCTCTAACAGAATGATTTTAGGTCGGATCGACCTAAAATCTAAATCTGGATCTCAATCAAGGAAGGTGAGCACCATGTCGTCCGACGACCGCTCACACCTTTCGGCATCATGCTCTAAGCGACGAGCGCCCGGGCGACTGCCTTGCGGATATCGGGAAGCGCGAATGGCTTGGCGACGACGTCGATGATCTTTTCGGCAAGATCGTCGGCCCGTTCGCGCTGTTCGGCATAGCCGGTCATCAGCAGGATTTTCAAACCAGGAAAAGCGTCTTTTGCCTGATGGGCGAGTTCAATGCCGTCCATCACGGGCATGCGGATATCTGAAAGCAGCAGATCGTAGACCCCGTCTTTGAGCTTCTCCAAGCCCTCGGCCCCATCGGCCGCCTCATCGGTCTCGTGGCCATCAAGCCGCAGGGCCCGGGCCACGAAGGACCGCAGGGAGTCCTCGTCTTCCGTAATCAGAATTCTTGCCATATGTGCATCGCTCCGTATCAGCCCCGCGACGGAAATCACCAGACTTTCCTTTTCGATCGGTAAAGATGAGGAAGCGATGGACGAGATGGTTAACAACCCGTCTCGAAAGGCAGTACAGCGCCCGCGCGTCTTTCAGACGCGCAAAGGACGCTGTGACACTTTGAACCGCTAGACAATTTGATCCTTAAATCGAATTGAATTTAAGGACTTATGCAGTCGCTCAGGCGTCCTCGGTCACCACGCCGACGAAGGGCAGTTCGCGAAAGGCATAGGCGACATCCATGCCGTAGCCCACGACAAAATAATCGGGGCATTCGAAGCCGACATAGTCGGCCTCCAGCTTTTCCTTGCGCTTGACGCGCTTGTCGAGCAGCACGGCGATCGTGACGTTGCGCGCACCGCGCTCGAAGAGCAGTTCCTTGGCAAACAGCAGCGTCCGGCCGGATTCCAGGATATCATCGATCAGCAGGACGTCGCGGCCATGCACGTCGCTGTCGATATCCTTGACGATGCGCACGCCCTGCGAAACCGTGCCGATGCCGTAACTCGACAGGGTGATGAACTCGACCTCAGGGGCAAGCCCGCTATCATGCAGGGCGCGGATCAGGTCGGCGGCGAAGATGAAGGAGCCCTTCAGAACGGCGATGACGAGCAGGTCCTTGGTCGGGCCATTGGCGATCTCCCGCGCCATCGAATGATTGCGCTCGGCGATCTGCTCGGCGGTGAAGAGCGGCTCGATGTTTTTTCCGCGCACGACAGGCATAAGGGCTTGCTCCATGAAAAGAAGGGTAAGCCGTTAGCACATATGCGAGCCTGAAACAGCCTCGTCGGCTATGAAATTAACGGGATTGGGCGACCTGTGGCGGGAAAGTCGGCCATTCCATGTCCTGTTACATCATGGCAGGAAGGAAAGTCGGACCTCCGGCATTTTTCCGCCAGCATGCTGGACGCGAGCCGAGAAGCCCCGGCTCTGGCCGCTATAGATCACATCCGCCGGCGGGTTGATGACGATGCTGGCGGTCAGCCGTTCGTCGGTCACGAGATCGGCACGGATCGGATGCACCGTCTGCGTCGTGCCACTCTCGTTTTCGATGATGCCGTTGATGACGAGAACGCGCATGCCGTTCGCATCACGCGGCGTTACCGTGACATGGGTGAAATGCAGCGGCGCTCCGGAAGTGGCTCGCTCGCCGGAAAGGCCGGAAAAACCACCAGCAAGCCCGAAGACGAGCACGACGAGCACCAGCACCAGCGCTGCAAAGCTCCGCATCGACGCGCGCTGCAGCCAGGATTCCACCGTCCGCAGAACGGAAGCAGCTATCGCCGGCATGAGCGGCGGCTGCGCGGCCTGTGCGGCGGCCATGCGCTTGCGGTTGTCGTTATAAGTCCTTGCACTGAATTCCCTGGGCCGAACTTTGCCGAGCGTGACGAATTCAGCGTCGGAGATATCGGCAGGACGCGCCGAGCGGTACTGGCGGTTGGCGGGTTCCGGCGGCAGGAAATCATAGGCCTGGCCCGGCGTCCGGCGACTGAAGGAGGGTGCTTCCATGGTGGCTGCCTCGCAGATGTCCACATGGTTTCGTTGCCAGGAGAAATCTGGCATTGAAACGAATCCTGCTCAGTCGTAAATTTTAATGGTTAATGCTTCGCAAAGATCGCCATCAAACGGGCGTCTTTCCAGCAAAATTTACCGGCTGTTAACGGTGTTGGTTAACAAGTCGTGCGGTGAAACCCACAACAGACTGAGCTGCCCGTTGATCCACTTCGAGAATGTCGGTTTGCGCTATGGCATGGGCCCGGAAATCCTCCGGGACCTGACCTTCGACATTCCGAAGAAATCCTTTCAGTTCCTGACCGGCCCATCGGGCGCCGGCAAGACGTCGCTGCTGCGGATGCTCTTCATGTCGCTGCAGCCGACACGCGGCCTGATCCGCATGTTCGGGCGCGACATTTCCGAGATCCCCCGCCCCGAACTGCCGCTTCTGCGCCGCCGCGTCGGCATTGTCTTCCAGGATTTCCGCCTCCTCGACCATCTCACAACCTATGAGAATGTCGCTTTGCCCTTACGGGTACGTGGCAAGGATGAGAGCTCCTACAAGACCGACGTCCTGGAACTCTTGAAATGGGTCGGCCTTGGCGAACGCATCAATGTGCTGCCGCCCGTGCTCTCCGGTGGCGAGAAGCAGCGCGCCGCAATCGCCCGGGCGCTGATGGACCGGCCGGAAGTGCTGCTGGCCGATGAACCCACAGGCAATGTCGATCCGCCGATGGCCAAGCGCCTGCTCAATCTTTTCCTCGAGCTGAACCGCCTTGGCACGGCGGTCGTAATCGCCACCCATGACCTGGCACTGATGGAACAGGTGGAAGCCCGCCGCATGATCCTCTCAGAGGGGCATCTCGATATCTATGACTGAGCCCCCGTCCAGAAACCCCGAGAAGACGTCTGCCAAGATCCAGCAGAAGCGGCCGGAATTGCGCGTGCGTCCGACCGCGCCGATCCTGCCGCCTTCCAATATCCAGGGCAGTGCGTTGATGGTGGTGATCTCAATCATGGCCTTTCTCGCCTGCCTGACGCTCGGCGGCGTCAGCATGGTGCGCTCGACGGCGGCAAGCTGGGAGAGCCAGATCTCCCGCGAGATCACCATTCAGATCAAGCCGGACGACAATTTCGACATGGAGAAGGCGCTGACGCAGGCGCGCGACCTGGCGCTGACCTTCGTCGGCACCAAGAGCGGCCAGATCGTCGACGAGGCGGCGACCGCTCGCCTGCTCGAACCCTGGCTCGGCCCCGGTCTCGATCTCAAGGATCTGCCCGTTCCTCGCCTGGTCATCATTACTATCGACGAGAGCAATCCGCCGGATTTCGATTCGATGCGGGCGCTGCTCAAGGACAGTATCCCGCAGGCCACCCTCGATGATCACCGCACCTGGGTCGACCGGCTGGTATCCATGGCGCACACGACTGTGATGATCGGCACCGGCATCCTGCTCCTGGTTTTCACGGCGATGGTGCTCACCGTCGTCTTCGCCACGCGCGGCGCGTTGTCGGGCAATCGTCACGTCGTCGAAGTGCTGCATTTCGTCGGCGCCGAAAGCTCCTTCGTCGCCACCGAATTCCAGAAGCATTTCCTGAAGATCAGCCTCAAGGGCTCGGCGATCGGCAGCGCGCTTGCCGCTCTCTTCTTTGCCACCGCCGGTTTCTGGCAAAGCCGCACCCTCGCCACCCCGGAAACGGACCAGGCGACCGCGCTCTTCGGCACCTTCTCCGTCGGCGTGCTCGGTTATGCCGGCATCTTCGCGACGATGATCGTCATCGCGCTCCTCACCACCTTCACCGCGCGGCTGACCGTCATGCGGACGATCTACGAAATCGATACACTACGCTCGGACCCGACACGCACCGACGGCATCGGAAGTTGATCGTGACCGTGCCGTTTTGCCATGAAAGCGTCTGTTCCGCGCCGCAATCAGCGTATAATCACGATTCATGACCATGGGAGATACGACACCCAACCCGATTCATCAGGACCCGGAGCTTGGTCGCCCGGTGGGTCTGCCGCCGCGGCGCGGGCCGATCCGCCGCCTGCTGCGCTGGGGCGGCTTTGGCTGCCTGCTGGTAATCGCCCTGGTGTTCGGCGGTTTTCTGCGTTTTGCCGATTCGGTGACGACACTCAGGCCGCCGGCCGAGCCGAAGGCAGATGCGATCGTGGTACTGACCGGTGGCTACCAGCGCATCGACCAGGCTGTGGAGCTGCTGCAGAAGGGTGCCGGCAAGCGCTTGCTCATCTCCGGCGTCCACCCGACGACGACGCCGGCACAGATCCGCAGGATGACGCAGGGTTCAGCCGATCTCTTCTCCTGCTGTGTCGATATCGGCTACGATGCGATCGACACGATCGGCAATGCCGAGGAGGCTTCGAACTGGATCCACGCCAAGGGATACCGGAGCGTTCTGATCGTCACCAACAATTACCACATGCCGCGAAGCCTCGCCGAACTCTCCTATGTCGATCCCGACATCGAGTTCATCGCTTATCCCGTGGTCAATTCGGATTTGAAGAGCAGCAACTGGTTCACCGACCCGAATGCGATGCGCGTCATGCTTGCCGAATATGCGAAAGTGCTGCTGGCCGGCGCCCGCAACATCACCGGCTTCGGCCGCCACACCGGGCTGCGCTCGGCAAATGCGTCCGGCCAGCAATAGAGCCGCGCGTCGGATAGGGCGTTCCATCGCTTTAAAAGTTGCGCATAATCCGTTTCGAAAATCGATTCCGATTTTCGGGGTGATGCGCTAAAGCGCGTCGCGTCGAACCAAATTCATGCGACGCGCTTTAAGTCTTTGTTTTATGCAAGTCGTGATCCCAAAACCGCTGCGCTCTTTTGGGCGACATGCATTAGGCTTTTGCATCAAGGCGTCATCAAATGCTTTTTATGACCGGCAATATCGTGTAGGCCGGTCGCGTGAGCATGCCTCGGGAAAGTTTCATGATCGCCCTGCGTTCCGTTCTCTTCAACACGATCTTCTATGCCAACCTCATCATCCGGATGATCGTGCTCTCGCCCTACTATTTCGTCGTGCCGCGCAAGATCGCCTATGCGATCCCGAAGAACTGGGCGCGCTCCAACCACTGGCTGATGCGAGTGATCGTCGGCACCACCTTCGAGATCGAGGGCCTGGAGAACCTGCCTGATGGCAGTTACATCCTGGCGCCGAAGCACCAGTCTTTCTGGGATACCTACGCGCTGCTGCCCTGGTTGAAGGATCCCGTCTACATCCTGAAGCGCGAACTCATGTGGATCCCGCTCTTCGGCTGGTATGCGAAGAAACAGCGCATGATCCCGGTCGATCGCGGCGCCCGCGGCAAGGTGATGGTGGAAGTGCTGAAACGCACGAAGGAGGAGCTTTCGACCGGCCGCCAGCTCATCATCTATCCCGAGGGCACCCGCCGCCCGCCAGGCGCGGAACCGGTCTATAAATACGGCATCGCCCGCATGTACCGCGACCTTAACCTCCCCGTCGTGCCGGTCGCCATGCATCCCGGTCTGTTCTGGCCGCGGCGGAGCATTCGTCGTTATCCCGGTCATTTCAAAGTGAGAATCCTGCCGCCGATCATGCCGGGAATGGATCCGGACGCCTTTTTCGCCCATCTGATCGAGGTATCGGAGCGGGCAAGCGACGAACTTCTGCTCGAAACCGTCGCGCGAAATCCGCATCTGCCGCTCCCGCCGACGGCCGTCGAAAGGCTGGTCGAGCTGCGCAAGCTGAACGCGGCAACTGGCTGAGATCAGGCGGCGCGCAGCCGCTCCACTTCGTTGACGACCTGCTCCAGCCAATGGTCGCGAATGCCCATCTGCTTCAGATGCGTCAGCGTGTTGAAGACATAGGCATCATTCGGACCTGACTGGCCTTTTGCTTCGTTCACCACCCGTGCTGCCGCAAGCGCATCGAGCGCGCCGGCATATTGCTCATGATCGCGATCGATGATGTAGGCGACCGCTTCCACCCGGCGCCGGCCGGCAAGCTGCAGCCGCACCCGGCGCTCCAGGTAGACATTGGTGACCAGCTCGCGGGCGCGGAGATATTCGATCACCTCATCCCATTTTTCCGCAGAAATGCGGAAGGCCATGCCGCGGCAGGCGCCACCCCTGTCGAGGCCGAGAACCAGGCCCGGATTATCGCGGGTGCCGCGATGGACAAAGGAGCGGACGCAGAGCGAACGCCTGTAGCCGTAGACCAGGGCCTCTGCCCGCTCCATGAACTCGAAGCCCGGATTCCACATCAGCGAACCGTAGCCAAACACCCAAAATTCGTCCATATCGCACGCCAGACCGGGAATCACATTTGCGATTCACCATTGGAGAACATCATGGCAGCGTCAAGCCAATCCGGCAGCAGCCAATCCGGCAGCAGCAAGAAATTCTGGTTGCTGGGTGGAGGCGTCCTCCTGGTGATCGCGCTTTACACCGGCGGCTGGTTCTATGCGGCGTCGGCGCTGAAGACCACCGTGCTGAAAGCGATCGCGCCGCGTGATCAGGCAGGCGTCAGTGGCGAATGCTCCAATATCGAATTCCGCGGCTATCCCTTCCGCATCGGCCTGTTCTGCTCCAAGATCGACGTCGACGACAATGTCAACGGCGTCTCCGCCACCTTCGGCGCGCTACGCTCGGCAGCACAGGTCTATGCGCCCGGCAATATTGTCTGGGAACTCGATGCACCGGCCGAAATCCGCACCAGCAACGGCCTTTCGATCTCGGCCCAATGGACGAACCTGCAGGCGAGTCTGGCGACCAGGCTGCAGGGCGTCGACCGCAGCTCGACCGTCATCGAGGGTCTGAAGGCGATGGCCGTCTCCTCCTACACCGGCCAGACCATCAGCTTCGATGCCGCCCGCACCGAAATCCATCTGCGCCAGAACGGCGCCGATCTCGATGGCGCGATCTCCGTGCAGGATGCGAATACAGCGATCAAGGACTGGCCGCAGATCTTTCCGAAAATGTCTGCCAGCATCGATCTGACCATCGCCGGCAAGGCCGGTCTGATCGACGGCAGCGACCGAAGCGGCCTCAATGGCGCCACCGGTGAACTACGCCGCATCGTCGCCGACATCGGCGATGGCAAGGTGATGACGCTGACCGGCCCCTTTTCCTTCGACGAACAGGGTCTGCTCTCGGGAAAATTCAAGCTGGAGATCGAACAGCTCGGCCCCTGGGGCGACAGCCTGAAACAGGCCTTTCCGGATATCGCCTCAACCGTCAACACGGCGACGAAGCTGCTGAAGTCGCTTGCCGGCGGCGGCGACAAGGTCTCTGTCGATCTCGTCGTCAATCGTGGCAATGCCACCGTCAGCGGTTTCATCCCGCTCGGCCGGATTCCGCCGATCTAACCTATCTGTTTGATGAAGAAGACTTCCGGCACCGATTGCAGGCCAGGCAACTCGATCGCGCCCGTTTCGGAAAATCCGTTGCGGCGATGCCAGTCCTGAGGCCGGCTTTCGTCGCATTCGCTCGACGTCATCAGCATGTGGGCGCCGTCGCCGCGCAGGCTTCTTCCCAAGCGAGAAAGAGTGCCGTTCCAACGCCCGACCGGCGATGCTCGGGCAGGACGCGGATCATTTCCATATAGGGAACCCTGCCCCAGAAACGGGAGAAGCGCAGGAAGCCGACGATCTCGCCGGCCTCCCTGGCAACCAGATATTCGCCGAGCGCGACACAGCGCGATACCCATGCCTCACCGGAGCTGGCATCCTCGCGAACCAACCAGTCAATATCCGCCCGGCCAGCGCTTGCCACCTCTACCATCGCGGTGGCTACTTCTTGTCCAGCGCGTGGCGGCCGAAATCAGGCGCGTCGACATCCTGGCCGGCCTGGACGATCGAACGGCGGATGGCGCGCGTGCGGGTGAAGAGTTCGAAAATCTTGTCGCCCTCGCCCCAGCGGATGGCGCGCTGCAGATAGGCAAGGTCCTCCGAGAAGCGCGCCAGCATTTCGAGGATCGCATCGCGATTGTGCAGGCAGACGTCGCGCCACATGGTTGGGTCGGAGGCAGCGAGGCGGGTGAAATCACGAAAGCCAGAGGCGGAATATTTGATGACCTCAGACTCCGTCACCGTCTCCAGATCGTCGGCTGTGCCGACGATATTGTAAGCGATGATATGCGGCAGATGCGAGACGATGGCGAGCACCTTGTCGTGATGCTCGGCATCCATTTCGTCGACCTTCGAGCCCAGTGCTTCCCAGAAGCTGCGCAGCCGCTTCAGCGCCGTCTCGTCGGTGTCGGCGACCGGCGTGAAAATGCACCAACGGCCTTCGAAGAGGCCGGGAAAGCCGGCATCCGGGCCGGATTTCTCCGTACCTGCCAGCGGATGGCCGGGGATGAAATGCACATTATCAGGCATATGCGGCAGCATCTGCGCAATGACTGAGGCCTTGGTGGAGCCGACATCGGTGACAACAGCCCCGGGCTTCAGGCTTCCCGAGATCTCCTTCGCCACACTTTCCGAAGCGCCAACCGGCACCGAGACGATCACCAGATCGGCATCCTTGACCGCATCCTTCGAAGATGTCGTGTAGCGGTCGCCGAGGCCGAGCTCTTCCGCGCGCTTCAGCGTATCGGGGCTGCGTGTGGCGACGACGATCTCCCTTGCAAGACCAAGCCGTCTGATGTCGTAGGCAAGCGAAGAGCCGATCAGGCCGATGCCGATCAGCGCAATCCGATCGAACTGCACACTCATG
The DNA here is from genome assembly GCF_004306515.1 of Rhizobium beringeri. NCBI lineage: Bacteria > Pseudomonadati > Pseudomonadota > Alphaproteobacteria > Hyphomicrobiales > Rhizobiaceae > Rhizobium > Rhizobium beringeri. The sequence goes on from NZ_SILG01000001.1 coordinate 3,929,046, forward strand.
CCTGATGTCCCATGAATTCGGTGAGCGCGGCAATCACGCCGCGATTTGCCTCCTCAGGACCGATGCTCATGCGCAGCGCATTGGCAAAGCCATAGCCGCGCACGGCGCGCAGGATGTAGCCGCGGCTCGTCAGCAAATCGTCGGCATCCGCGGCGCGCTTGCCGTCGATCTCCGGGAAATGGATGAGGACGAAATTGGCGACGGACGGCGTCACCTTCAGCCCGATTGCTTCGAGCGCCTGGGTCAGCGTCTCCACCCACATCTGGTTGAAGGAGACGGCCTGCTGGATGAAGGCCTGGTCGCGGATGGCAGCGGCGCCGGCGGCGATTGCCGGCGCGTTCAAGTTGAACGGCGCGCGCACGCGGTTCAGCGCGTCGACAATCTCGGCGGGCGCATACATCCAGCCGACGCGCAACGCCGCAAGACCATAGGCCTTCGAGAAGGTGCGGGTCATCACCACGTTGGCATTGGAGGATACGACCTCGATGCCGGCTTCATAATCGTTGCGGCGCACATATTCGGCATAGGCGGCATCGAGCACGAGGACGACATGTTTCGGCAGTCCGGCCTGCAGACGGCGGATCTCGCTGACGGAAACATAGGTGCCTGTGGGGTTGCCGGGATTGGCGATGAAGACGATCTTCGTCTTCTCCGTCACCGCGGCAAGGATCGCATCGACATCGACGGTGCAGTCTTTCTCCTTGACGACGACAGGCGTGGCGCCCGCCCCCAGGATCTGGATCTTGTAGACGAGGAAGCCATGCTCGGTGATGATGCCCTCATCGCCGGCACCGAGATAGACATGGCAGAGCAGGCCGAGCAGCTCGTCCGAACCATTGCCACAAAGGATGTTTGCCGGATTGAGACCGTGCACGGCGGCGATCGCTTCGCGCAGTTCGACCGCCTGCCCGTCAGGATAACGCCCCAGATTGTCGGCAACCGTCTTGAAGGCCTCTATTGCCTTCGGGCTAGCGCCGAGCGGCGTTTCGTTGGACGAAAGCTTGTAGACGCGGGCAACGCCCGGCGCATGTTCCTTGCCCGGCACATAGGCTGCGATATCGAGAATACCGGGACGCGGAACGGGCTTGCTCATCTCAACGCTCATGGGTTCGACCTTGGAATTGCCGGAAATCCGGGCTGAAAAACACCAAGTGGCATTAAAGCGGAATGCGATTGTTGTCGAGAGGTATGGGCGTGACACAAGCAGTTGGAGACCGCCGGGAGCGACGTCAGCTCCTGCATAATTCCTTAAATCGGAATCGATTTAAGGATAAAATTATGCAGCATTGAAAGTGCAACAGCGTCCTTTGCGCGTCTTAAAAGACGCGCGGCGCTGTCGTGCGTGTGGTCGGCACGCCATGAGGTGCGAGAACCGGCACGAAGACGCGGCGGGAGGCCCGCGCCGCAACCGGCAGCCCCTGATAGAGCCGCTTCTGTGCTTCGACGATGATGACGCCCGAGAAGGCCGGCCACAGCGTTCGGCCGATCCGCTCGAAGGCGCGGCGAAGCCGCAGTATGGTCCTGAGCTTCGAGGGCGGGAAGAACAGCGCTTCAGCCGTCGCGCCCGGCGTGAAGTTGGTCTCGCGCAGCAGATTTGTCAGCTGACCGCGGGAATAGGGCCGGCCCGAACCGAAGGGTGTATGCTCCATGCGTGCCCAGACGCCGCGCCGGTTCGGCACGACGATGACCAGCCGTCCGCCCGGCGCCAGCACCCGCCAGAGCTCCTTCAGCGTCTCGCGCGGGCTTTCGGCGAATTCCAGCGAATGCACCATCAGAACCCGGTCGATCGAAGAATCCGGCAGCGGCAGTTCCTCGTCGAAAATCAGTGCCGTCGTCGAGAGCGAGCCCATCGGCCAGTTCACCGCGCCCTGCCCGGCCGGCATGAAAGCGAAGGTGCGCTCGGTATCGGCCTGGAAACGGTCGAGGAAGGGCACGGCATAACCGAGTCCGACCAGACGCTCCTGCGGCAGCCGCACCCAGAGCGATGACAGCGCCATGGCGATCGACTGCTCGGCAAGACGTCCAAGCTCGGAGTGATAGAACTGGCGTAGGTCGACGATATCGGCGTGCATTGCGACAAATGTTATCAGCGGGCGGTTGGACTTCAAGGCCGGAACCTCTACATTTCCGCGAGACTCCTGGGATAAGGGATTATTGAACGATGAAACCTTTGGAATTAGACGTTTTTCTCTGCCGCACCGACAATTTTGGCGTTCTCGTGCACGATCCGGAGACAGGCTTTACCGCGGCGATCGATGCGCCGGAGGAGGCGCCGATCCTGGAAGCGGCGACACGTCGCGGCTGGAAAATCACCCATATCTTCACCACTCATCATCACACCGATCATGTCACCGCCAACCTGGCGCTGAAGGAGCGATTCGGCTGCGAGATCATCGGCCCGATCAACGAGGCCATCGCCATTCCCGGCCTCGATCGGACGATGGCCGATGGCGACAGCTTCCTTTTCGGCGATCACACCGTCAACGTCATCGAGACGCCCGGCCACACCGCCGGTCACATCTGCTATCACTTTGCCGATGACAAGCTGCTGTTTGCCGCCGACACGTTGTTTGCGCTCGGCTGCGGCCGGCTGTTCGAACGCCCGGCTGCCGACATGTGGCATTCTCTGCAGAAGCTCGCCGTGTTGCCCGATGAGACCGCCGTCTATTTCGGCCATGAATACACATTGTCCAATGCCCGTTTCGCACTGACCGTCGATCCCGACAATGAGCGCCTCAAGAGCCGCGCCGCCGAGATCGAAGCCTTGCGCGCCGACGGCAAATTCACCATCCCGACGACATTGGGGCTGGAAAAGGAAACCAACCCGTTCCTGCGCGCAGCCGATCCGGCGATCCGCCGCAATCTGGTAATGGAAGGCAAGACGAACGAGGAAGTCTTTGCCGAAATCCGCAAGCGTAAGGACAATTTCTGATGTCGCCCGAGGACATCATCCGCGAGCTCGGCATGCAGCCGCATCCTGAAGGTGGCTGGTACGTGCAGACATTCCGCGATACGGCGGGCGGAGAACGCGGCCACTCGACGGCGATCTATTATCTGCTCACCAGGGGACAGCGTTCGCACTGGCATCGCGTCCACGATGCGGCCGAGGTCTGGCATTATTACGCCGGCGCGCCGCTCTCGCTGCACCGCTCGGAAGACGGAACGGCGAGCGAAACCCTGACGCTCGGAACGAATCTTCCCGCCGGCGAGCGGCCGCAGGCGATCATTCCCGCCAATTGGTGGCAATCGGCCGAAACCCTCGGCGATTTCACCCTGGTCGGCTGCACCGTCTCGCCCGGCTTCAAATTTTCAAGCTTCGAGATGGCGCCGCCGGATTGGAAGCCCGGCGGCTGAGATCATTCGGCTGCCACGGGCGGCTGGACCTTGCGGCGGAACATATCCTGAGCGGCGAGCACCGCCCCGCCGGTGACGAGCAGGCAGGCAAAAGCAATGCGCCAGCCCAGCTCGGCAAATCCGAACAGCACCAGAATAAGCGTCGAAAGCAGCGGTGCTGCGTAACTTGCCGCGCCGAGGATCTGGATATCGCCGTTCTTGACGCCGTAATCCCAGGCGTAGAAGGCAGCCCCGACCGGAAAGAGCCCGAGCCCTGCGACGGCGACCCACTCGAAACTCGTTGCCGGCCAGACGGTCGTCTCCAGGCCGACATGGCAGAAGAACGACAGCATGGAAGTCGCAAGGCAGAAGCCGGTGACGACATCCGTAGAGACGGCATCGAAACGCCGTGTCAGCAGCGAATAGCCGGACCATGTGAAGGCGCAGAGAAAGGCGGCACCGTAACCGACGGCATAGGCGCCGTCGAAATCGATGCCGTTGCGGCCGACGATCAGGAAGGTACCGCAAAGTCCGGCAAGCGCACCCGCCACATGATACCAACGCAGCTGTTCGCCCGGCAGCAGCGCCGAACCGACGACGATCAACAGTGGCCAGAGATAGGCGACCAGCCCCGCCTCCACCGCCGGCGCGTTCCGGAGCGCGGTAAAATAGAGGAAGTGATAACCGAACAGCCCCGCAATGCCGGTTATCCAGACCTTGGCCGGTTGCTTCAGCAGCGCCAGCCGCGCGGGATTGAGGGTAAGCACCACAAGGCCGGGAATGCTGCCGATCGCAAAGCAGACGGCCGAAAGCTGGAAGGGCGGCATCTTGCCGGAGGCGGCCGTGAACAACGCCAGGAAAGACCACATCAGAATGGCCGTAAAACCGATCAACGTCGCGCGAAGCTTCACCTGTCCCCCTTCACGGAGGCAGAAGCCCCGTCAGCTGTTGCTGCCGTATTTGACGGCAGTGATCGTCACCATTCCATATTCAGTTGGAATGCGCACATAGACAGGAGCGTATACATTTGCCGCGTCCGACTTGGCAAACCAGATTTCCATGCGGTCGCTCTTGCTGAGATAGTCGATATCCTTGCGGCCCTTCTTGTAGCCCGAGCGCGGTACGAAGCGCACGCCGCAGACAACAGCCTTGCCCTTGAAGCCATTGGTGGAAAAATCCTCGTCACCCTTCGGCGAGAGCACCAGATCCATGCGTGTCTCACCGTCGAAGATCGGCAGCGTCTGCGAGCAGACCTTTGTGTCGCCGGTGAAGATCAGGCCGGAGATCGGATCGAGCACCGAGCGCATGTCGCGCGGCGTGACATCGATCCAGTTCTTCGGACGCTTCGGCGGCGGTGTCGTCGTCGCCGAGATGATGTTGCCGTTGCGGTAACTGACCTCGTAGACGCGGGCCTTCTTGCCGCTCTTGTAGTAGAGCGAATATTTCAACGCCTGCAGTCTGTCATTGCGCACGACACCGGTAACGCTGGTCTTGGCCGAAATCGTCGTGATGAGATCGGCAAGACCGGCGGAATTTATGCTGCCGGCAATTTTGTAGCTGTGATCGTCCTCGATCTGCGTCAGGAAGGCGGCGCGCGCGATCGGCAGGCCGGCGAGCGCCACCCGGTATTCCGTCCGATGCTGGATTTCGGCCGCCGATGCCGGTATGGCAAGGAGCGCGGCGATGGCCGAAATGAAAATCCGTCTGCCCGAGTGAGCCATGAATAAAGCCTTGTCTTGCCGGGCGCAGGCAGCCCTTGCTGAGCGCTCTATACTCCTGCCGTGACGGGAAGAAAACAGCAGCTTTTTGACAGAATTGCGGGAAAGGCCAAGGTTTGGCTTGACGCGAGCAACCTGTCTGACTATAGAACCGCAACTTTCCAATCATGCCTGTTGGATTGCGCGCCTGGTTTTGCCGGGAATGGCAATTCGATGGCCCGAGAAAAACAAGAATAGGTGTTCCATGTCCCGCGTGTGCGAATTGACCGGCAAGGCCGTCCTGACTGGTAACAATGTCAGCCATGCCAACAACAAGACCAAGCGCCGGTTCCTGCCGAACCTGTGCCAGGTAACGCTGATTTCCGACGCTCTTAACCAGCGTTATCGTCTTCGCGTTTCGGCTGCTGCTCTTCGCTCCGTCGAGCATCGTGGCGGCCTCGATGCCTTCCTGCTGAAGGCCAGCGAGAACGAATTGTCGATGCGCGCGCGCCTGCTGCGCCGTCAGATCGCCAAGAAGACCGCCGAAGCCGCTGCTGCGTAAGTTTCTGCCCTTCTTTCATACGGCTTCAAAAGGCTTGAACGGATAATACCGGACAAGCCTTTTGCTTTGCCGGTTTGCTCCTCCAACTGGTGGCATCACCCAGGATAAAAAAATGCTGAAGACCCGCTATACCATCGCCTATGTCGCGCTGATGACGCTCGTCGTCGTCGCCTCCAACTTCCTCGTCCAGTTTCCGCTGAACGCCGAAGTCGCCGGCATCAACCTTGCCGACATCCTGACCTGGGGCGCCTTCTCCTATCCGATCGCCTTCCTGATCACCGATCTGACCAACCGCCAGTTCGGCCCGAAGGCAGCCCGCAAGGTCGTCTTTGCCGGCTTCGTCGTCGGCGTGACGCTCTCCTTCTTTACTTCGGTGCCGCGCATCGCCATCGCCTCCGGCTCGGCCTATCTCGCCGGCCAGCTGCTCGATATCGCCGTGTTCAACCGCCTCCGCCGCCAGGCTTGGTGGCGCGCGCCGCTGGTCGGCTCGCTGATCGGCTCGGCGCTCGATACGGTGATGTTCTTCTCGTTGTCCTTCGCCGCGTTTTTCGTCTTCCTCGGCCCGAACGATCCCTTCGCGCTGGAAGCAGCCCCTATCCTCGGCGTCTTCGCCACGGAGGCACCGCGCTGGATTTCCTGGGCGATCGGCGATTTTGGCGTGAAGATGATCGTCGGCCTCGTCATGCTGCTGCCCTATGGCGCGTTGATGAACGTGCTGCGGCCGACGCAGGCCGCTCGCGCCAGCTAATTTAGATTACGGACGCCGCCGGACTGCACCGGCGGCGATCGCGGGATGCAGCAGAGCCTCTGCAACCAGATCGCCGATATCTCGTGACGAGTCGAGCCGCAACACCGGCGCCGTCTGCGTTTCCAGCCATTGTTCATGCGCCGCAAGGCTGCGGCGTTCCGGACCAGCTGTGTCATAGCTGGCCGCCCACTGCAGGAACTCCCCGCTTTTAACTTCCATGTCGCCACCAGGCCCGATCCTGTTTCCATATCGGGCAGTCTCCCGCGCGCGGATGCGCGCCATCCGCAGTTCCGGCTCGATCCTGAGGAATACGATCAGATCGTAAAGCGGCTCCAGTGGCCCGCCCCATTTCAGCGCGGATCCGGAGAGGACCCAGCCGTCATGCAGTGCCACCTCGTCGAGCAACAGCCCGATGCGCTCGTCGGTATCCCTCGGCGTCGTGAACGGTGGGTCCGTCGGCATCCAGAAGAAATCGTCGGTGTCGAGATGGGAGATATCGAGCTTTTCGGAAAGCGCACGGCCGAGCGATGTCGTACCGGAACCGGACGCGCCCATGACATGAATATGCACCACGAATCTCCCTCCGACGACTGTTTTCCCGATGCCGCGGGGGATAGCCGAGGCATATGACATCGGTCTGACGTCTTGGATCAATTCCGCTTCTGGGAATTCGGCGCTGCCCACGCGGCCTCTTCCGAAAGTCGGAATTCCAGCATCAGATTGCGCTGCAGGATCGAATGATTGTCGTCCGAGACCAGGATGATATGGGTCGTGCCGTCGGCGGCCTGGAAGGCATCGAGCCCCTCCATATTGTCGATCTGCGAGTTGAAATTGCCTTCCAGCAGCAAGTCGCCGCCAACGACGGCGCCGGGCCTGATATCGGCGCCCCTGATGCGCCGAAGGCGCATGCCGATGCCTTCGGCCATGTTGAAGCGACGCTCGAGCAGCAGCAGGTCGCCGTTCGGCAGGAAGGCGCCGTCGGTGATGTCGAAGCTGCCGTCCCGCTCGACCGAGAAACGCCCTTTCAGCGGCCCGCTGAGAATGGCCGCCAGCCGGTTGCCGTCATTGTCGAGACCGCGCTCGGAGACGATGACCACGCCGCCCCGCAGCGGGCTCGATGCCGGCGCCACGGTGATGGTCTCGATGCCGCGATTGTCGCTCAGCATCTTCCGCGGGATGAGGATCGGCAGGGTGGCGATCGCTCCCGAATCGGCAAAGCCGGGATCGGGATAGACATCGACGCGATGGTCCTGCTCGAAGGAGACCAGGATCCGGTCGCGGTCAAGCGCCAGGCCTTCGGCATCCATATGTCCCTTGCCCTCGAAGCTGCGCCCGGCGCTGTTCTTCATCGGCGTGATCTCGACATCCGAAAGGCCGGAAAGCCTGCCCTTGACGTCACGTTCGATGCTGCCGGTCAGCCACTGGCCGGTATCGAGCACGACGACGAAATGTTTTTGGTCCTGCCGGAAACGAATGGAAGAAAGCGAGCCGAACAGCGCTCGGCTGGAGACCATCTCCAGCCCGCCGAGAAATTCCAGCGATCCGAATTTCGTCTCCGAAGAGCCGATCCTGAAATCAGAGATTTGCCGGCTAATGACCGGCACGTCGTCGCCGGCCCATGACGGGAAAGCGCCTGACGCGATATAGAGAGCAATCGACACCGCACGGCAGAAACGCTTGGAGCATGATGCCGAAAAGTGTAAGCGGTTTTCGGACGACATCATGCTTTATTTCTTTGATTTAGATCCGGATTCAGATTTTGGGCCATACGGCCAAAATCATCCGGATCTAGCATGCCAGGCATTTCCTTTGAGCGACATCAGCCGGCACGGCGTATCCGGCCGCCGCGCGGCTGGACGGATTGGTCTTCGAACAAGGAGGCAAGCTGCTCGGTCATCGCACCGGCAAGCTCGTCCGCATCGACGATCGTCACCGCGCGGCGATAGTAGCGCGTCACGTCGTGACCGATGCCGATCGCCAGCAACTCGACAGGCGAGCGCGTCTCGATCCGTTCGATGACGGCACGCAGGTGCCGCTCCAGATAATTGCCCGGATTGACCGACAGCGTTGAATCGTCGACCGGCGCCCCGTCCGAGATCATCATCAGGATGCGGCGCTGCTCGCGGCGCGCGAGCAGGCGATTATGCGCCCAGATCAGCGCCTCGCCGTCGATATTTTCCTTGAGCAGGCCCTCGCGCATCATCAGCCCGAGATTGGCACGTGCGCGCCGCCACGGCGCGTCGGCCGACTTGTAGATGATATGGCGCAGGTCGTTGAGGCGGCCCGGCGTCTGCGGCTTGCCGCCGGCGAGCCAGCTTTCACGCGCCTGCCCGCCCTTCCAGGCCTTGGTCGTAAAGCCCAGGATCTCGACCTTGACACCGCAGCGCTCCAGCGTGCGGGCGAGAATATCGGCGCAGGTGGCGGCAACCGTGATCGGCCGGCCGCGCATCGAGCCGGAATTGTCGATGAGCAGGGTGACGACGGTATCGCGGAACTGGGTGTCGCGCTCCATCTTGAAGGAGAGCGCCTGCATCGGATCGATGATGATGCGCTGCAGCCGGGCGGGATCGAGATACCCCTCTTCCAGGTCGAAATCCCAGGAGCGGTTCTGCTGCGCCATCAGGCGGCGCTGCAGTCGGTTGGCGAGACGGCCGACCGCGCCTTGCAGATGCGCCAGCTGCTTGTCGAGGAAGGCGCGCAGGCGCTCCAGCTCGGCGGCGTCGCAGAGTTCCTCGGCGGTGATGATCTCGTCGAACTCTTCGGTAAAGACGTGATAATCGACCTTTTCGTTGAAATCTGCGAAAGGCGTGTTCGGACGGCGGGTCTCGCCCGGCGTTTCCGAATCGTCCTCGCCTTCTTCCATCATGTCGTCGTCGGAGATTTCGGCGCCTTCGGTCTCGCCGTCCTCCATCTGCTCGTCGGCGACCTCGCTGTCCTCGACAGGGGCGGCATCCGTGCCGGCATCCTCGTCGACGTCGTCCTGGTCCTGCTCGTCGCCGCTCGACTGGTCTTCCTGCTCCGACTGGTCGTCATTGTCGGCATCGCTGTCGTCGTCGCCGTATTCCTCGGCCATTTCCATGGCCGACAGCATGTTGCGGATGACCTTGGCAAAGGCCTGCTGGTCGTTGATCGCGCTCGACAGGTTGTCGAGTTCAGTCCCTGCCTTGTCCTCGATAAAGTCGCGCCAGAGGTCCAGCACCTTGCCGGCGGAGGCCGGCGGGCGCTGGCCGGTCAGCTTCTCGCGCACCATCATCGCAACGGCTTCGCCGACCGGCGCGTCTTCCTGGCGCTCGATGCCGGTGAAATTCGCCTTGGAATATTTCTCTTCCGTCATGGAGCGCAGGTTCGACGCCATGCCCTCCATGCGCAGCGCGCCGATCGATTCGACGCGCGCCTGCTCGACCACATCGAAGATCGCCCGGGCGTCCGAGCCCTGCGGCGCCATCGTCGCATGCACCTTCTCGTCATGGCAGGCAAGGCGCAGCGCCATCGAATCGCCGAGCCCGCGGGTGACCGCCAGCTCGTGCGCCGTCGGCCGCTTGGAAAGTTCCGGCAGCCGAATGCGCTCGCCGGTCATCCCCGGCCGTTCATTGGCGAAGGTCACCTCGACATCGCCGTCGCCGGCGATCGAGCGCACGCAGCCGGTTATCGCCCGGCGCAATGGCTCGACGTCGACAGGCGCCCCGGGTTTTGCTTTCGAATTGTCACCGCGAGCTGCCATGATCGGTCGGTCTCAAGCCCCGAGAACGATGTTGGCGGCACTTTCCTTCAGCTCGACGCCGAAGGCGCGCTGATAGTGTTCGGCGACCAACGGGCGTTCCAGCTCGTCGCACTTGTTGAGGAAGGTGACGCGGAAGGCGAAGGCGAGATCGCCGAAGATCTCGGCGTTTTCCGCCCAGGTAATGACCGTACGCGGGCTCATGACGGTCGAGAGATCACCGTTCATGAAGGCCGCGCGCGTCAGGTCGGCGACGCGCACCATCTTCGAAACCGTCTCGCGGCCGTTCTTGTCACTGCCGAAGCTCTTCACCTTGGCGGCGACGATATTCACTTCGTGATCATGCGGCAGGTAGTTCAGCGTGGTGACGATAGACCAGCGGTCCATCTGCGCCTGGTTGATCTGCTGCGTGCCGTGATAGAGGCCGGTCGTGTCACCGAGGCCGATCGTGTTCGCAGTCGCAAACAGGCGGAAGGCTGGGTGCGGCCGAATGACGCGGCTCTGGTCGAGCAACGTCAGGCGGCCGGAGGATTCGAGCACACGCTGGATGACGAACATCACATCGGGGCGACCGGCATCATATTCGTCGAAAACGAGCGCGACATTGTGCTGGTAGGCCCAGGGCAGGATGCCATCCTTGAACTCGGTGATCTGCAGCCCGTCCTTGACGACGATCGCATCCTTGCCGACGAGATCGATACGGCTGACATGGCTGTCGAGGTTGATGCGCACGCAAGGCCAGTTGAGCCGAGCCGCCACCTGCTCGATATGCGAGGACTTGCCCGTGCCGTGATAACCCGAGATCATCACGCGGCGGTTATGGGCGAAGCCTGCGAGAATGGCGAGCGTCGTGTCGCGGTCGAACAGGTAGTCGGTGTCGAGGTCCGGCACATAGGCGTCGCCCTTGCTGTAGGCGGGAACGCGGATGTCGGAATCGATGCCGAAGGCCTCGCGGACCGAAACGGTGGTATCGGGCAGTTCTGATATATCCAGGTCGATCTTGCTCATCATGTCTCCAAGGCGGGTGATGCCACCCGGCCATACTATCTCAGGCCATGTCGCAACCGTGACGCCGCGTTTTTTATTCCGCGCCCGTCCAGGTCGGAACGTCGGCGATGCTTCTCCGGGACTGAAACGAAACCTCGGCGGGATAATGACCGCGTGCGAGCATTCTTGAAGAGTCCCGGACAAGAAACGCCGCGTCCGGAAGGTCGGCGGAGGCGATGTCGGGAAAACGCACAAATATGAGCCGCGTTTGCCTGCGGCCTCAGCCGATTTGGACCATACCCGATTGAAGCCCAAGAGCAAGGACGGGAATTAACAAAAACCGTTCTGCTTCAACAATTGATAGGCCTGGATGACGGCGCGGAAACGCTCCTCCGAGCCGCGGTCGCCACCATTGGCATCGGGATGGTGTTTCTTCACCAGTTCCTTGTAGCGGCTCTTGATCTCCGCCGATGTCGCATTGGCGTCGAGGCCCATCGTTTCGAAGGCCTTGGTTTCGAGCGATTTCAGCTTGCGCGCCTGGGGAAAACGCGGCCCGCTGCCCTTGCCGCCTTCCTTGACGAAGCCGAAGGGATCGCGAACACGCGTATAGGCGCCGGAGCGGATCTCCGAATGCAGCGGACTGTCCTTCGCCGCCTTGTTGACGCCGACCGTCCATGTCGGCCGGTGGCCGGTGATCGCCTCTTTCTGGTAACGCGCGATCTCGCCATCCGAAAGACCGGAGAAATAGTTGTAGCCCTTGTTGTATTCCTTGACGTGCTCGAAGCAGAACAAAAAGAACTGGCCTTCCGCATTGCGGCCGACGGGAGCGCGATGCGCCCCCTTTTTGTCGCACCCGTCCCACTGACAGGTAGGCGGCGCCTGCTCTGCCTCTGGCTCGCGTTTGCGGCGTGTTCGGATGCGATCGAAATATTTGGAATCAAGTCTCATGACGGCGCTAATTATGGGGCTGTCGCGAAGCGACAACAAGAATTGACAAACGGGAATGTTGCTGGCTTGGTAGATACCCTTTTCGCGAACCAGCAAGACCGGATGATGACCCTGCGAACCCGCATCGAAGAAAAACTTGTCGAAGCCTTCGCGCCCGAACGCGTAAGCGTCATCGACGAAAGCCATCTGCATGCCGGCCACCAGCCTGATATCACGGGCACCGGCGAAACCCATATGCGAGTGAGGATCGTTTCCGGAAAATTCGCCGGCATGTCGCGGCTGGCGCGCCACCGGGCAATCACCGACCTGTTGAAACCGGAGCTCGATGCCGGCCTGCATGCGCTGGCCGTCGAACCGGCAGCACCCGGCGAACCGACCCGCTGGTAGCGCCACCAAAGCCTATATAGGCATTGGCGGCCCGCAATCCTACAGCGCCGCGCGTCTTTTCAGACGCGCAAACAACGCTGTAACAATTGAATTGCTGGGATCAGGATGGCTTTGCGCCGTCTTCCCCGGCCGGCCGGATGCGCAGCTTGGTGATGCGGTTCTTCTCCCGCTTCATGACAATGAAACGCTTGCCGTAGAAGGTGAAGGCCTGGCGCTCTTCCGGGATGGTCATCGATTCGTGGATGACGAGGCCGGCAATCGTCGTCGCCTCCTCGTCGGGCAGGTTCCAGTCGAGCGCCCGGTTCAGGTCGCGGATCGGCACGCCGCCGTCGACGACAACGGAACCGTCGGCCTCCTGACGCACGCCCTGTATCTCGATATCGTGCTCGTCGGAAATGTCGCCGACGATTTCCTCGAGAATATCCTCCAACGTGACGATGCCCTGCACCTCGCCATATTCATCGACGACGACGGCGAAATGCTGCTTGCGCCGCAGGAAGGCGTTGAGCTGGTCCTCGAGGTTGGTGCTGTCGGGCACGAACCACGGCTTCTGCGCGATCTTCACGATATCGAGGTTCTGCGGCTCCATGTTCGGCTCGGCAAGCGCCCGCAGCAGATCCTTGGCGTGGACGACGCCGATGATGTTGTCGATCGTGCCGCGCCACAACGGCATGCGCGTATAGGGGCTTTCGAGGATGACGCGCACCACCGCTTCCGGTGGATCGTCGGCGTTGATCGCCCGCATCGCGGTGCGGTGGACCATGATGTCGGACAGTTCGAGCTCGCTAAGATCGAGTACGCCGCCGAGGCGGTCGCGGTCGGCCTTCACCACCGATCCTTCGCGATGCAGCAGATCGACGGCGCCGCGCAGTTCCTCATGCGCCGTCAGCATCGATGTCTCTCGTGACAAATTGATGCCGAACAGCGAAAGAATCTGCCGAACGATCGCATTGACGAAGGAGGAAACCGGGCCGACGACGGTGACAAAGAGCTTGGCCGGCAGCGCGATGGCGAGTGCGAAGCGCTCAGGCGCCGAAATCGCCCAGCTCTTCGGCAGCACTTCCGCGAAGATGACCAGGATGACCGTCATCGCGAGCGTCGCCAGCGCCACCCCGGAACTGCCGAACAGCCCGAGGAAGAGGCTGGTGGCGATCGAGGAGGACAGAATGTTGGCGAGATTGTTGCCGATGAGCAGTGCGCCGATCAGCCGGTCGCGCCGCTCGATCAACTGCCGGACGAGGCCGGCGCGTTCATCGCCGTTGACCTCGAGCGTGTGGATACGGCTGCGGGAAACGGCGGTGAGCGCGGTCTCGGAGCCGGAAAAGAAGGCGGACATGAGCACGAGCGCCGTGATCGAAAGGATCTCCGGCCAGTATGTCGAAAGAAATGCCAGAGCGCCTTCGACCGACATCAGGCGTGTTTTTCCCGGAGAAAGCTGATCACTTCGGACGCCGGAACGTCGTCGGCGACAAAGGACTGGCCGACGCCGCGCGTCAGGATGAAGGTGAGCTTGCCGCTCTTGACCTTCTTGTCCTGGGCGATCGCGTCCATCAGCGTTTCGGCCGGCGGCAGGTCGCCCGGAATGTCGGACATGCGGGTCGGCAGGCCGACCTCCTTCAGATGCCGCTCGACGCGCCGCGCATCGTCGGGGCTTGCAAGGTTCATCCGTGCGGAGAATTCGTGCGCCAGCACCATGCCGATCGAAACGCCCTCGCCATGCACGAGGCGGGAGCTGTCATAGGCGGTCGCCGCTTCCAGCGCATGACCGAAGGTATGGCCGAGATTGAGCAGCGCCCGCTGACCGTTCTCGCGCTCGTCGGCAACGACGACATCGGCCTTCGCCTGGCAGCTCGCGGCAATCGCCTCGATGCGCGCGGAGCCGCCGGTAAAAACCGCCTTCCAGTTCGCTTCCAGCCAGGCAAAGAAATCCGGCTTGTCGATCAGCCCGTATTTCGCGACCTCGGCGTAACCTGCGCGGAATTCGCGCGCGCTCAGCGAATTCAGCACATCTGTATCGGCCAGAACCAGGTCCGGCTGATGGAAGACGCCGATCAGATTCTTGCCGTGGCGGGAATTGATGCCGGTCTTGCCGCCGACGGAGGAATCGACCTGCGACAGCAGCGAGGTCGGTACCTGCACGAAGCGTACGCCGCGGCGGACGATGCCGGCCGCAAATCCCGAAAGGTCGCCGATGACGCCGCCGCCGAGTGCGATGACGTAATCGTTACGCTCGACGCGGGCTTCGAGCACCTTGTCGCAGGCCGTGATCAGATGTTCGAAGCTCTTGGTCTTCTCGCCGGCCGGCAGGACGACCTCAGCCGAGGCGATACCCGCTTCATCCAGACTTGCGACGAGGGCCTTGAGATAGAGTGGAGCGACATTTTCGTCGGTGATAACAGCCGCCTTGCGGCCCTTGAGCCGGGTGGCAATCTCGGCGCCAGCCCGCGCAATCAACCCCGGCCCGATCAGGATGTCGTAGGCGCGCTCGCCGAGCGGCACATGCACCGTTCGGATGGCGGAAGCGGAGGGTATCGCATTCATGACGCTGCACTTTCCTTCTGAGCTTCGATCACGGCCTCCAGCACCTCGTCGGCCATGATTTCCTTGCGCACGTCGCGCGAAAGCACGGTGATATCGGCCTGCGCATAGATCGGATAACGCGCATTCATCAGGCCCTCGAGCGTCTGCTTCGGATTTTCGGTCTTCAGCAGCGGCCGCGTGTCGCGTTTGTTGACCCGCTCCCACAACACGTCGAGATCCGCCTTCAGCCAGACGGAAAGGCCGCCCTTCTTGATATGCTTGCGCGTCCGGTCGTTGATGAAGGCGCCGCCGCCGGTGGAGACGACACGCGGCCCGCTTTTCAGCAGCCGCTTCACCACCCGCGCTTCCAACGCCCGAAACTCTTGCTCGCCATAGGCGGCGAAAAGCTCGGCGATCGTCATGCGCGACACCCGCTCGATCTCCAGATCGCTGTCGATAAAGGGAATGGCGAGCTGGCTGGCAACGATGCGCCCGACGGAGGATTTGCCGGCGCCCATCAGGCCGACAAGGATCAGATTGCGTGAACCGAGCGCGGCGCGAGCTCTGTCTTTCAAGCTGTCAGCAACGGTCAGCAGTTGTTCACTCATCGGTCCATTCACACTTTGTTTGCAAACGGTATCGACAAATGCAGGTGGAGCGTCAAGTCGCGGACAAGGGAATCATGGCTTGAATACCGCTTCTTGCACTTGCAGATAGGCTTCTTATAACAGAAGCAGAGCATGAAGGAGTTGCTGGATGCCGACCCTGTTCCGTTTTCTGTTCGTCTGCGCGATCCTCGCCGGGACGGTCTACGGAGCGATGCTGGCGCTTGTGACCTTCGTGGAGCCGCAGCAGCGCGACGTGACGATCCGCATTCCGTCAGAGCGGGTCAATCCGCCCGCCACGGGTGCGATCGACACGACCAGGAAGTGACCGGCATGGTGGATCTCGGTCGCGTCCATGTGGAATCTTTCCTGGAGATGATGAGTGCCGAGCGGGGTGCTGCCGCCAACACGCTGCAATCCTATGAACGCGATCTCGACGACGTCCGTTCTTTCCTGAAGGAGCGCAGCATACGGCTCACCGAAGCCGCCTCCGCCGATCTTGCCGCCTATCTCTCCTCACTCGCCGGAAAGGGCTTCAAACCCTCCTCGCAGGCGCGCCGGCTTGCGGCCATGCGGCAGTTCTACAAGTTCCTCTATGCCGAGGGCCTGAGGACCGACGACCCCACAGGCATTCTCGATGCGCCGAAGAAGGGCCGTCCGCTGCCGAAGACGATGGGTGTCGAGGAGGTCGGCAGGTTGCTTTCGCAGGCCGAGGCCGAGGCCGACGATCCGGCTCCGGGCCAGTTGCACCGCCTGCGCATGCTGGCGCTGCTGGAACTGCTCTATGCCACCGGAATGCGTGTCAGCGAACTCGTTTCGCTTCCTGCCCGCGTGCTCGATCAGGAAGGCCGTTTCCTGATGATCCGCGGCAAGGGCAACAAGGAACGGCTGGTGCCGCTGTCGCAATCGGCGATATCAGCCCTGAAATCCTACGGGCGCCTGCTGGCGGCGGAAAATGCAGCAGTGAAGGAACCGCAGGAAAGCACCTGGCTGTTTCCCTCCGCCTCGAAGGAGGGATACCTGCCGCGCCAGGTTTTTGCCCGCGACCTCAAGAACCTGGCGATCCGCGCCGGCCTGACGCCGTCGCTGATCTCGCCGCATGTCATGCGCCACGCCTTTGCCAGCCACCTGCTGGCGAACGGCGCCGATCTGCGCGTCGTACAGGAACTCCTCGGCCATTCGGACATTTCGACCACGCAGATCTACACACATGTCCTCGAAGAGAGGCTGCAGCAGCTTGTCCAGACGCATCACCCCCTTGCCAAACAGGCGAAAAAGCACGAATAGGACCGGCGACATGGGGCGGAGCCAGGAAAACGCCCCGGGCACAAGGAACGGAAACGCACCTCATGCACAATTATCTCGACTTCGAAAAGCCGATCTCCGACCTCGAAGGCAAGATCATCGAGCTGAAGAAGCTCGCAACGGAAGACGAGAGCATCGACACCACCGATGAGATCGGCCGGCTGGAGGTTCGCGTCCGTGAGGCGATCGTCGAAATCTATTCCAAGCTCAACCCCTGGCAGAAGACGCAGGTCGCCCGCCATCCGCAACGCCCGCATTTCGTCGATTACGCCAAGACGCTGTTCCAGGAATTCACGCCGCTCGCCGGTGACCGCAAGTTTTCCGAGGATGCCGCGATCCAGGCAGGCCTTGCCCGCTTTCGCGGCCAGCCGGTCGCCGTCATTGGCCAGGAAAAGGGCAACGACACCAAGAGCCGCATCAAGCACAATTTCGGCAGCCCCCGTCCGGAAGGCTACCGAAAGGCGATCCGCATCCTTGAAATGGCCGATCGTTTCGGCCTGCCGGTGATTTCGCTGGTGGATACGGCAGGCGCCTATCCCGGCGTCGGCGCCGAAGAGCGCGGCCAGGCCGAGGCGATCGCCCGCTCGACGGAAATGTGTCTCGGCGTCAAGGTTCCGCTGGTCTCCGTCGTCATCGGCGAAGGCGGCTCGGGCGGCGCGATCGCCATCGCCACCGGCAACAAGGTCTATATGCTCGAGCATTCGATCTACAGCGTCATCTCGCCGGAAGGGGCCGCCTCCATCCTCTGGCGCGATTCCACCCGCGCCCGTGAAGCGGCGACCAACATGAAGATCACCGCCGAGGACCTGAAATCGCTCGGCGTCATCGACGGCATCATCTCCGAACCGCTCGGCGGCGCGCATCGCGATCCGGACAGCGTGATAGCCGCAACCGGCGACGTGATCGCCAATGCTCTGGCCGAAATGGCATCCCGTTCCGGCGAGCAACTGCGCAACGACCGCCGCCAGAAATTCCTCGCCATGGGCCGCAATCTCTAACGGACATTTGGCTCTTCGCCGATTGGGGCCAAATCTTGGCCACATTGATGTTATCTGTAACACTCGCGCTTGCGGGGACGTTCGTGGCAAAGTCATAGGCTGGTAAGGTTTTATAAAGTATAAGCCGCCTATGATTCCTTCTGATGCCCGGACTCCATAGGCGGACCGGGTCGCATTATCATTATGGGCTAGTTTGGATGCGCATACGTCATTTTGCCTATATTTCCCTCATGGCGCTGGCTCTGTCCGGCTGCAATGACGCGTTGGAAACCGCGCAAGTCGATCTTTCCAAGGTCAAGAACAAGGTCGAGCAGCCGCTTCCCAGCCATATCCTCGCGCAGATGTCCGCCAAGGGCATAGACCGCAATTCGCCGATCATGATCCGCATCTTCAAGGAAGAAGGTGCCATGGAGATCTGGAAGGCGAAGACCGACAACCGTTTTGACAAGATCGCCGATTACAAGATCTGCGCCTGGTCCGGCCGTCTCGGCCCGAAGGTAAAGACCGGCGACCGGCAGGCGCCGGAAGGTTTCTACGACCTGACGCGCGCCAACCTGAACCCCAATTCCAAATATTATCTGGCGATCAACACCGGCTTCCCGAACCGCTACGATGCGGCGAACGGCCGCTCCGGTTCCGATCTGATGATCCACGGTGCCTGCTCCTCCTCCGGCTGCTATTCGATGACCGACCAGCAGGTGCTGGAGATCTACGCCTTCGCCCGCGACGCTTTCAAGGGCGGCCAGGCGACGGTGCAGCTGCAGGCCTTCCCCTTCCGCATGACGGCGGAAAACATGGTGAAGCATCGCCTCGACAGCAGTTACGACTTCTGGAAGATGCTGAAGGTCGGCTACGACAATTTCGAAGTGACGAAGCGCCCGCCTGAGGTGAATGTCTGCGAGAAGAAATACGTCTTCAATCAGCAGGCAACCGACGGCGGCGCCTTCAATGCTGCCGGCAAGTGCCCTGCTATGTCGACGCCGCCGGCGCTGACCGCAGCTCTTGCCTCCTACGGCAAGACCTACGATGCCGATTATGCCAAGGCGATGAGCAAATTCGACGGCATGGCCTGGTACGATCCCACAGAAGCCGAGCGCAAGGCCGTGGTCGCCAAGCTGCGCAAGGGCCGCGAACTTGCTTACGCCCCGACCGGCACCTCGCTGGAAGCTGGCCGCATGGTCAAGGTCGCCGAACTCGAAGACATGATGGCCAAGCGCACCGCGCAGGGCCTCGCCGCCAAGTCCGCGCCGGGTGCCACGCCTGTAGCAGCACCTGCCCAGCCGCAGGCAGTGGCAGTCGCTGACGCGACACCTGCGGTCGTGCCGGTGCCGACGCAGAACCCGCTGGCCTTTGCGGCGCCCGAACCGCAGGAAACGGCGGAAGCCACGGCAAAGAAGCCGTTCTGGAAATTCTGGGCGAGGAACTGAACGGCTTGAACCCCGTTCTCTACGATCTTCGCGGCCTGAAATGCCCATTGCCCGTGATCAAGACACGCAAGAAGCTCGCCGCCATGGCGAGCGGCACGCTCATTCGCGTCGACACCACCGATCCGCTTGCTGTGATCGACATGCCGCATTTCTGCAATGAGGACGGCCACGAACTGGTCGAGACGGAAAAGACCGAAAACGGCCACCGCTTCCTGATCCGCAAGCGCTAAAGCGGGTCGCGATCTTTCAGATTCGTTTGCCGCACTTTAGGTCTTTGTTTTCCGGATGTCTTTGGCGCAAAACCGCTGCACACTTTTGGGCGACATGCTTTAAATTCTGAGGCCCGGGATAGCGAGCGGATTGTCGGAGAGCGCCGCACGATCGGGCATATCGATGCGCGGCTTGCCGAGGAAGGCGTCGAACAGATCCTTCACGAAGGCTTCCGGCAGATCCCTGGTGATCAGCACCATGCGTGTGCGCCGGTCTTCCCCCGGCCAGGCGGGAAGCCGCACCGGCGGATGGAAAATGCTCTGCACCCCATGCAGCACCAGCGGCCGATCCGGCCGGTCGGAGACCGACACGATCGCCTTCATCCTCAACAGCTTCTCGCCATGGGCCGAACGGAGGAGATCGATGAACATCTCAAGCGCCATCGGATCGATCGGCTTCTCCTCAATGATCGAGAAAGAACGGATCGAGGCATCGTGACGATTGACGTCATGCGGATCCTGATCCGCATGAGCGTGATGATGGTGGTGGTGACCATCATGATCATGGCCATGATTGCCATCACGATTAACATCGTGATTGTGATGTCCATCACGACCGTGGTCGTGATTGTGATGCGCCTCGTGTGCATCCTCGTCCTGCAGCCAGCGGCCGACATCGGCAATCTTCGTCGCCGGATCGTAGAGCCCGTTGACCAGCACTGCGGCACTGCCCGCTTCGGCGCTGTCGGCATCCATCATCACGGCACGCGGATTGAGCGCCCGCAGGCGCTTTTCCAGCCCGTCCGTTGCCTCGGCCATCGCCTTTTTCGAGACGATCAGCCGGTCGGCGACCGCCGCCTGCTTGCGCGCTTCCTCGTGATTGTCGAGCGTCTGCAGCCCATTCACCGCGTCCACGACGGTGACGACGCCGTCAAGCTCGAAATTCGTGGCGATGACGGGATTGCCCATGATCGCCTGCATGACCGGCGAAGGATCGGCAAGGCCCGTCGTCTCGATGACGACACGCTTGACCGGCTTGACGCGGCCCGTCTGCACCGCGTCCATCAGGTTCGCCAGCGTATCCACAAGTTCACCGCGCACGGTGCAGCAGAGGCACCCATCGGAAAGCTCGATGATCGAATCGCCGGAACTTTCGACCAGGAGGTGGTCGATGCCGACATCGCCGAATTCATTGATGATGACGGCCGCATCCTTCATCACGGGGTCTTTGAGGATGCGGTTGAGCAGCGTCGATTTGCCGGCGCCGAGAAAACCGGTCAGGATGGTGACCGGAATCCTGTCGTTGAGCGCGCTCATGTCGTTTTACCTTAAAAGCTTAAAAGGATGTCGGGCGCGGCATCGGCACCGGCACGTTGGCGATCGCTCCCGCGGTATCGCCGCGCGCCATTTTTTCCGGCTGCGCAGCCGGCTGCGGATCCTGGCCCGGAATGAGTCCGGCAAAGACGAATTGCGGATCGTGGTCCATCGGCTGGATGTAGGGTGACTGCACCCTCATGCGGCCGACCTCGTCGCGCGTTTCACTACGCACCTTGGCGCCCTTGGCGCTGCAGATATCGGCGGTGATGTCGGTAACCTGGTCTTGTCCCGGACCGTAGGGTCTCAGCGAACCCAGCGTGTCGTTGCCGGGAAACTGCGCGGTGAAGCCCTTCTGCAAAAGGTTGGCTGTCGCATCGGCGCGCGCCGCAAGGCTGTCGGTGCCGAGCACGACCGAGATCAGCGTATGGCCGTTGCGGGTCGCCGAACCGATCTGGTTGAAACCCGAGGCGCAGATGAAGCCGGTCTTCATGCCATCGGCGCCGGCGAAGCGGCCGATCAGCATGTTGAGGCTCGGCACGTTCTGCTGACCGGTCGTGAAGCCCTCCAGCGAGAAATAACCGGCATATTGCGGAAAATCGCGACGCAGCGCCACCGTCAGCACCGCAAGGTCACGCGCCGTCGTATATTGCCCCTTGCCGGGCAGGCCGTTCGGATTGACGAAATGCGAATCCGTCATGCCGAGCTTCAGCGCTTCGCCGTTCATCCGCGTCACGAAGCCTTCCTGCGTACCGCCAATGGCTTCGGCGACCGCGACCGCGATGTCGTTAGCCGATTTCACCATCAGGATCTTCAGCGCGCTGTCGAGCGTCAGCTTCTGGCCAGGCTTGAAATACATCTTGGCAGCCGGCTGCGCGGCGGCGCGCTTGCTCATGACGATGGGCGTATCGAGGCTGATCTGGCCAGCGCGGATCGCATCGAACACCGTATAGACGGTCATCAGCTTGGTCAGCGAGGCCGGATACCATTTGCGGAAGGCTTCTTCATGCTCGAGCACGCGGCCGGTCTGCACATCGACGAGAATATGCGGATTGGCCTGGGCAAACGAAACGGAGCCCAGAAAAACGGCAGTCGCCGCTGATACGAAAGAAAGCGGCCGCAAGGCAGCAAACAAACGGAAGTGGCGCGTCGACACGGTTCGTCCTTCAGATATCAGGAAAATCTCGAAATCTTCCCCTATTTAGCCTATATGGCTATGACATGGCAAAGGTCATTGACTAAGTAATTTCCACAGCCTCACACCCTTGTGATGCGATGAAAGATTTGTCGAGATTTCATAACAGGAACGCCGATATGCCGATTTTGAACAGAGCCGCGGAGTTGCAGGACGAGGTCGCCGAATGGCGCCGCCATATTCATGCCCGGCCCGAGCTCCTCTTCGCGGTGGAAAATACGGCCGCCTTCGTCGCCGAAAAACTCAAGGAATTCGGCGTCGACGAGATCGTCACCGGCATCGGCCGCACCGGTGTCGTCGGCCTGATCAAGGGCAAGGGCGAAGGCTCTCGCACGGTCGGCCTGCGCGCCGACATGGACGCCCTGCCGCTCACCGAGATCACTGGCAAACCCTGGGCTTCGAAGACACCGGGCAAGATGCATGCCTGCGGCCATGACGGCCACACCGCCATGCTGCTCGGCGCCGCGAAATACCTGGCCGAGACCCGCAACTTCAACGGCAATGTCGCCGTCATCTTCCAGCCCGCCGAAGAAGGCGGCGGCGGCGGTAATCTGATGGTCAAGGACGGCATGATGGAGCGCTTCGATATCGAAGAGGTCTACGGCATGCACAATCTGCCGGGCCTGCCCGTAGGCCAGTTCGCCACCCGCAAGGGCGCGATCATGGCGGCGACCGACGAATTCACCGTCACCGTGAAAGGTCGCGGCGGCCACGCCGCCCAGCCGCACCGGACGATCGACCCGATCGCCATCGGCGCCCAGATCGTCGCCAACCTGCAGATGATCGCCTCGCGCAGCGCCGATCCGCTGCGCTCGGTCGTCGTCTCGGTGACCAAGTTCAATGCCGGTTTTGCCCATAACGTCATTCCGAACGATGCGACCTTCGCCGGTACGGTTCGTACCCTCGACCCCGAAGTGCGCACGCTCGCCGAGACGCGGTTCCGGCAGATCATCGAGGGATTGGTCTCTGCCCACGGCGCCGAGGCCGAAATCAGCTTCCACCGCAACTATCCCGTCACCGTCAATCACCCCGATGAGACCGAGCATGCGGTCGCCACCGCCAGCGCCATCGCCGGCGAGGCGAACGTCAACGCCGAGATCGATCCGATGATGGGCGGTGAGGATTTCTCCTACATGCTGAACGCCCGCCCCGGCGCCTTCATCTTCATCGGCAACGGCGACAGCGCCGGCCTGCACAACCCCGCCTACGACTTCAACGACGAAGCCATCGCCCACGGCATCTCCTACTGGGTCCGCCTCGCCGAACAACGCCTCGGTCTCTAGCAACAATTAAGGCTTGGCTTCACGCCAAGCCTTTTGTATGCATGGCACTCAAGTGGTCCCGTAGCTCAGCAGGATAGAGCACCAGATTCCTAATCTGGGGGTCGCGCGTTCGAATCGCGCCGGGATCACCAGTCAATCAGATGGTTATCTCCCTCGACAGAACGCACGTTCCTGCAGACATGCAAGAACGCAATAATGATGTCATGAGAAACCGGCCTTTGATCGGTAATAGCGAGGCCAGGTGTCGCGCTGAGGCCGCACGACCGCGCTTTGGGACGAAGAAATTGGCGATCAATTGGACTCGTTCAACTGGCTAGTTTTTCGACATCGGCGTCGATCCACGGTCAGTTCGCTCAAAATTGACGATCGCGTCTCAGCGCAGACTGCCTCACCGAAAAAGCAATCGGGCCGGAACCGCTAGATCAGGACGATCAACGAATATTTTCGCAATCGGTGTTGAGCCGGGCGCAAATCTGCGCCCATCGGAGCATGCTATCGTAAAGTGGATACAACCACCCCAGCGAATTAGCCACCCTAAATTGAAAACGGTCTTTGCGATAGCCGCGCGCAGCGTAGGCCCTGATGGTCCAGCCATGCGAAGCCTCCGGCGCAGCCGCCTCCGCATCTTAGCCCATAGGAATGGCACGCTTCTTGCGTTGCTTGGCGTTGGGCCGAGCAAACATACTCGGCGAAAGCGAATGCCCACAAAAGTCGGACGAGTTCTCGGGCATTGAGAATAGGCCGATCGACGGCCAGGAGCAGATGACAACATATTCGATCGTTCTAGGACGCGAACGCCATGTCTTTCAGGATCTGAAGTCGGTATTGGCTTGCGCTTCGCCGCTGAAATCCGGTGACGTGCTGGCCGGGATCGCGGCGTCGAGCAACGAGCGGCGGGTGGCCGCCCGCTACCTGCTCGCCGATATGCCTCTCAAAACTTTCCTGGAGGATCTCGTCATCCCATACGAGGTCGACGAGGTCAGCCGACTGATCGTCGACCGCCATGATTGGATGGCATTCGCGTCGGTATCTCACATGACGGTCGGTGAATTTCGCGATTGGCTTCTCTCTTATGAGGCGACCGCCGAAAAACTGCTTGCCATTGGACCAGGCCTCACCCCCGAAATGGTCGCGGCGGTCTCCAAGATCATGCGTAACCATGATCTGATCACCGTCGCCGGCAAATGTAAGGTGGTCACGGCCTTTCGTTCCACGATCGGTCTGCCCGGCCGACTGTCGAGCCGTCTTCAGCCCAATCATCCCACCGATGATCCTGAAGGTGTCGCCGGCTCGACGCTCGACGGACTTCTTTACGGGATCGGCGATGCGGTGATCGGCATCAATCCGGCTACCGACAATCTTGAAGCCTGCACAAGATTGATGGTTCTTTTCGACCGGCTGCGCGAACGGTTCGATATCCCGACCCAATCCTGCGTATTGACCCATGTCACCACGTCAATCAAGGCGATCGAGGCTGGAGCGCCGCTCGATCTGGTGTTCCAGTCAATCGCCGGCTCTGAGGCCGCCAACAAGGGTTTCGGCGTCGATCTCGCCGTCCTCAGGGAAGGCCAGCAGGCAGCACTTTCCATGAAACGCGGCACGGTCGGAAACAATGTCATGTATCTGGAGACCGGCCAGGGCAGCGCTCTCTCGGCCGACGCCCATCATGGTGTCGACGAACAGACGGTGGAGACGCGGGCCTATGCCGTTGCACGTGAACTCAATCCGTTGCTCGTCAATACAGTGGTCGGCTTCATTGGCCCCGAATACCTTTTCGACGCCAAGCAAATTATCCGCGCCGGGCTCGAAGACCATTTCTGCGGCAAACTGCTTGGCGTGCCGATGGGGGTCGACGTTTGCTACACGAACCATGCGGAAGCCGACCAGGACGATATGGATAATCTGATGGTATTGCTGACTGTCGCGGGCGTCAGCTTCCTCATCGCGGTGCCCGGCGCCGACGACGTCATGCTCAATTATCAGAGCCTTTCCTACCACGATATTGTCGGCCTCAGGCACCAGTTCAATCGTCCGCCCGCTCCGGAGTTCGAAGCCTGGCTCCATCGCATGGGCATGCTTGATCACACGGGTCGTCTTGCGCCTGCCAGCGCCTCGGGCGCCTTTTCTCGCAATCTCCTGAGCTACAGGGCATCGGCATGACTCCCTTCGAACGAGATCCATTTGCACGGTTCCGCAACGCCACACGCGCCCGGATCGGGCTTGGAAGGGCAGGCGACGCCTTGCCGACATCGGCAATTCTCGACTTCCAGCTTGCCCATGCCCGGGCGCGGGATGCCGTGCACGGGCAAGTGGATTTTGTCGCCCTTGCCAAGCAGCTTGCTCCCGTGCCGACGGTCCGGATCCGGTCTCGCGCCACAGACCGTACGATCTATCTGGCGCGCCCGGATCTCGGCCGTCAGACCAACGCAGCCGATCTCCCGAGCTCAGGCGATCGCTATGATATCGCCTTCATCATCGCAGACGGACTTTCGGCCTCGGCGGTCGAGCACCACGCGGTGCCGCTATTCAAGGCATGCATGAAGCGTCTCGGGGCCTTCAGCGTCGCCCCAGTGATATTGGGCGAGCAGGCGCGGGTGGCATTTGGTGATGAGGCAGCGGCGGCGTTTGGTGCGGAAGTTGCCATCGTGCTGATCGGCGAGAGGCCGGGACTAAGCGTACCTGACAGCCTCGGCGCCTACATCACGTTCCGACCGCAATCGGGACGGCGTGACAGCGAGCGCAACTGTATTTCGAATATTCATGCCGACGGGCTCAGCTACGAGGTCGCAGCGGACAAGATCGTTTGGATCGTCCGGGAGGCGCTTCGCTTGCAGCTGACCGGTGTCGATCTCAAGGAAAATGCCGAAGGCGCCATAGAAGCGCTGCCACACCAAGAAGCATAAAGTTCAATCTACAAAAAAGGGGAACAATCATGTCAAATTCTCAACCGACGCTCGCCAAGAGCCTGACCGGGCTGCATTTATGGGGACTTGCAGTCGGCCTCGTCATCTCGGGCGAATATTTCGGCTGGAGCTATGGCTGGGCGGCTGCCGGCACACTCGGCTTCTTGATCACCACGATCCTGATTGCCGTCATGTACACCACCTTCATTTTCTCCTTCACGGAGTTGACGACGGCTATTCCCCATGCCGGCGGACCGTTTGCCTATGCGCTCAGGGCCTTCGGCCCGCTCGGCGGCTTCGTTGCCGGTTTTGCAACACTGGTGGAATTCGTCTTCGCTCCTCCAGCCATCGCGCTTGCCATCGGCGCCTATCTCAATGTGCAGTTCCCGGGCCTCGATCCGAAAGTGGCGGCTGTCGGCGCCTATATCGTCTTCATGGCGCTCAATATTGTCGGCGTTACCATTGCGGCAACCTTCGAACTCTTTATCACCATTCTGGCGATTGCCGAACTGCTGATCTTTATGGGTGTCGTCGCGCCAGGCTTCTCTTTTGCCAATTTCGCGGCCAACGGCTGGGCAGGCGCCCCTGAATTCTCGGTCGGTGCCATTGGAGGCATCTTTGCCGCCATTCCGTTTGCCATCTGGTTCTTCCTGGCGATCGAAGGCGCGGCCATGGCCGCCGAGGAAACCAAGAACCCCACCCGCACCGTCCCGATCGCCTATATCGCAGGTATTCTCACTCTCGTATTCCTGGCTTTCGGCACGATGATCTTCGCGGGAGGCGTTGGCGATTGGCGCACGCTGTCCAATATCAACGATCCGTTGCCGCAGGCGATGAAGGCTGTCGTCGGAGAATCCTCCGGCTGGCTGCACATGCTCGTCTGGATCGGCTTGTTCGGCCTGATCGCATCGTTCCATGGCATCATCATGGGCTATTCCAGGCAGATCTTCGCGCTGGGTCGCGCAGGCTACCTGCCGGAAGTTCTCGCGAAGATCCATCCGAAATTCCGCACGCCTTATCTCGCAGTACTTGCGGGCGGTGTTGTCGGCATTGCCGCGATCTTCTCCGACAACCTGATCCAGATCGGCGGCTTGCCGCTGACTGCCAATATCGTCACGATGTCGGTGTTCGGCGCGATCATCATGTACATCGTCTCCATGGCATCGCTGTTCAAACTTCGTCGGACCGAGCCCGAGCTTGCCCGACCGTTCAAGGCATGGGGCTATCCCGTTGTCCCGGCCATTGCCCTTGGGCTTGCGCTCGTCGCGCTGGCAGCGATGATCTACTACAACTTCTTGATCTTTTTGATCTTCCTTGCCATGGGCGTGGTGGCGTTCGGTATCTGGCGCTTGCTGTCAGGCGGCGTCACCAAGGAAGCGGCAGCTTCCGCGTAACAAGGTTCTCTGGCTCGACCAGCAAGCAGGCAACCGGACGAACCGGTTCGGATCGATATCAACGACCCCCCGCCAACGTTTGGCGGGGGAATTCGAGCGCAAAGCCCGGATGACCTTACCATCACGCTCCCATTCAGATGGGTCAGCCCGCTCGCAAAGTTCTTAAATTCCTCATCGAGACAAGCGCGAGGGCTATTCGATCTTCCGTGCGCCAAGTCGCATTCGCCGTCGCTGGTTTACCGCACCTGACGATGGACCCGCCGCGTCCTCACTGCCCGCCGCGCGCCCAATCCCAACAGCGCCGCCACCATCCAGCCACCGACAAAACCGATCGCGCCCCAGACGAGACCCGCAAAGCTGACGGGCACGCCGGGCACGAAGTCGCGCCAGGTATTGGCGAAGACGACGTCATCGGCATTCCCCAGCAGCACAAAGGGCTTGGCGACGGGTGCGGCGGTGCCGAGGTGGAGCTGCTGCGAGAGCAGTGTTTCGTAACGCGTGATCGTGCTGCGCATCGAGACGCCGCGGTCGTGCAGGAAATCGTCGGATGATTGCGCATAGGCGTTCAGCGCCTGCTGGCGATCGAGATGGTGTTCGGCCGCCTGGGCATTGAAATCCTCGACGATGACCCGCAATTCGTCGATCGCCCCGCCGATCCGCTGGCGGTATTGCTGCGCAAATTCCGGCGCCTGCGAAAAGACCGTGCCGCCGGCAAGCCCGGCGACGATGGTGATGATCCTTGCAATCGGTCCCATGAACAATGCCTCCGGATATCCCCCTGCGCTAACGATCCGCGGCCGTAAAGGTTTCTGCCTCCGTCACAATCGGTAACTCTATGTGATTGAACCGACTGTGCTTCCAGCGAGTTGATGCCGTGACCAACTCAGAAAGAGAGGCTTGCCATGAAACAGATTATCCTTGCCTGCACGCTCGCTGCTGCGTCCATCTTTTCGGCAATGCCGTCCCAGGCGGCAAGTGTGACCATCACCACGGATGATGCGCGTCCCACTTACCGTCATGCGGAACGGCCCTATTACCGCCATCACATGAGGCCGCGTCACGTCTCCCAGGACTGCTTCACCAAGACGGAAAAAATCCGCCGTCACGGCCATACGGTCGTCAAGGAAACCCGAATCTGCCGATAAGGCAATCCATGCAGGAAAGAGCCCGGCTGATCTTCCCAGCCGGGCTTTCCATTTGATCTCGCCCAGATCTCGCCGATGGAACTTCGCAATATCGGCCGCGTTTATTGTGAAGCGGGAGTATTCATCATGCGTATCAAGATGATTCTATTGGCCATCGCTTATGTCGCCGTCAGCGTCGTGCTGCTTGCCATCGCCTATCAGCCACAGAGTCCGGGCGCGATGCAGAAAACCGATCGTCTGGCCGGCTCGACCTTTCTCGTCGAACGCTTCGCCGGTTGATGAGCTGAGCGCCGGCTTATAGGCGACGGCGTGGAAATTTTCCTGGTCCGGCATGTCTGGCCCCGGAGCAGCCCGCCGTTTGGTCAATGCGGACCGTCAAGCGAAGATCCGCCAAGCAGAATCCGGTTCTGCACCAAATGCACCCCCTCGACGGCCTTGGCGACCGCAGTCGCCCGTTCGATCTCGCCGACCGTGCCGACGGTGCCGGTGAGCACGATCTGGTCGTTCTCCATCGTCACTTCGACATCCGATGCATCGATGCCGCCGGCGATCGCCAGCGCATTGGCGACGGCGGCCTCGACCGATGCGCGATTGGCGATTTCCGTTTCCATCTCGGGTTCGAGCCCGTGAAATGTCTGCTCCTTGAAAACCATGATCCGTTCCTCCGTGAAGCCTCGGAAGGAAACGCCCTTCGACGGAGTTTGGTTTCACCGCCGCTACCAGTTAACGCGATAGCGGAGATTGACGCTGCCAGCCTCATCCCCTGAAAACGGATTGTTCATCGACGCATCGAGATTGAGGTTCGGCAGGATAGTCTGGCTGACCGCCACCGTGCTCGAGAAGTCGCCGCTGGCATTGCTGACGCCTGTCCCTGCCGAAAGCGAGGTTCCCGTCCAGGGATGGATCAGCTTCAGCGCCTGCGATGCCGTCACAGAAGCCTGCCGGGCATCGACCGCATCAAATTGTACACTGATGGACCGGCTCGATTGCATGTCGAGCGAATCGGACAGGATCCAGCTGCGCGAGCGGCTGAGGGTCAGCGCGCCGCTGCCGCGCAGCGTATCGACGCTGACGCTTGCGCCCTGTTGTGACCGACCTGCCGGGGTGACGCTCGTCCTGGTGATCCTGCCCCAAAGCATTGCCTGTTCGGAATCGGGCAGCGGCGCCCCGCCTTTGGTCGCGGCAAGCGCGATATCGGCGCCGGCGCTGGTTTCCCATTCCGCCGGCAGGCGAAAACCCATCGTCGCCTTGTAGGACCGGTCCGAAAGCTTGGCTGGCGACCAGATCACCAAGTCATCCGCCCGCGCTGCAGCGGTGAGCGAGGGCAGGATGGCGATAAGAATGCATGCTATTTTGGATGTCGTCATGAGATCCGAACGTTTTGACCTGACCCAGGGCTGCAGCGCCGAAACCGACGCGACAGCGCACATTGAAAGCGCTCGACACGAACGCGATGAGGGATCACGGCCAAGCCGCTCATCCCGGTTTCATCCTCGATTTAATGGTTGGCTCGGAAAGCCGGCGGCACCGAGTGCCTGTTCTTCAATAGACGCCTTAGCGCCCCGAATTGCCCATGCGACCGAAACCAGCCGCAACGGAACCGCGATTCCTCAAGCAATGTTAGAAGGATCACATCCAACCGCCGTTCTGTAAACCCCTCAAGGGTTGAAATCTGCTGCACCGCACACTTGCCGCCCCCTCCAAAGCCTAGTAGAGCCTGAGCCTACGAGAGAAATTTTCGCGAAATTCTACATGATGACCGGCAAAAGCGCGCCGCGGCGCCTCAGCATCTTCGGTTCGACGGGTTCGATCGGCCAGAATACACTCAATGTCGTCGATCACCTGGGCGGACGGGAGAACTTCGAAATCTCCGTGCTAACAGGCAGCGGCAATGTCGAATTGCTGGCCCGGCAGGCGAAATCCTCCGGCGCGCGGCTGGCGGTGACGGCAAACGACCGGCATTACGAATCACTGAAGAGCGAACTTTCCGGCAGCGGCATCGCGGTCGCCTCGGGAAAATCCGGCCTCATGGAAGCCGCCGACCGCGAAGTCGACTGGGTGATGGCAGCAATTGTCGGCACTGCAGGCCTGGCGCCGACCCTTGCCGCCGCGCGCCGCGGCGCCGATATCGCTCTTGCCAACAAGGAATGCCTGGTATCGGCCGGCGATCTGTTCATCGCAGCGATCCGCGAAGGCGGCGGCAAGCTGCTTCCTGTCGATAGCGAGCACAACGCCATCTTCCAGGTGCTGGAAGAGAACCAGCGCCACGCCATCGAGCGCGTCATCCTGACGGCGTCGGGCGGCCCGTTCCGCACCGCCTCGCTGCGTGACATGGCTGATGTGACGGTGGAAACCGCGCGCGCCCACCCGAACTGGTCGATGGGATTGAAGATCTCGATCGACAGCGCCTCCATGTTCAACAAGGCGCTGGAGATGATCGAAGCCCGGCACCTTTTCGCTCTCAGACCCGAACAGATCGAGGTCATCTTCCACCCGCAATCGATTATCCATTCCATGGTCGGCTATACGGATGGGTCGGTGCTGGCGCAGCTCGGCGCGCCCGATATGCGCACCGCCATCGGTTATGCGCTGTCCTTTCCGCGCCGGCCGAACCTGCCGGTCGAGCGGCTGGATTTCGCCAAGCTCGCCAGGCTGGATTTCGAGGCACCGGATGAGGTGCGGTTTCCGGCGCTGCGGCTTGCACGCCTGGCGATGATGCGCGGCGGCGTTCAGGGCGCGGTGTTGAACGGCGCCAAGGAAGTAGCGCTCGAAGCCTTCATCGAAGGGCGGCTGTCCTTCCTCGCCATGGCCGAGGTCACCGAGAGGGTCATGGACGATCTGGCCGGGCTGCCGCCGGCTGCCGGCATGGACGATGTCTTCGCCGCCGACAGGCAGGCCCGGCAAAGGGCGGCGGAACTCATGACACTGGCGATCGCCGAGTGAAGTTGTCGGCCGCTATTATCGCAACCGGTTCCCACCCTCGTCGAACAATCTGCAATCCGACGGTTCAAACAGCAGGCTCACCTGCTCGCCCGCCGCAATACTGATCGGTGACCGATGCTCGACGGTCAGCGACTGGCCATCGGCAAGCTGACAATAGAGATATTGCGTTCCCCCGAGATATTCCGAAAAATCGACCCTCGCGGTCAGGCTGCCGGATAGGTCGGATGCCACCTTCAGATGCTCCGGCCGCAGACCGAGCGTCACCGCGGCACCAACTGGCCGGTTTGCGGGCGGCAGACCGCTTTCGATGCGTGTGCCAGCGACTTCGACCAGGCTCCTCCCCTCGCCCCATCGGGCATTCAGCAGGTTCATCCGGGGCGAGCCGATGAAGCCCGCCACGAAGGTATTCGAGGGATTCTCGTAGATTTCTCGCGGCGTTCCCGCCTGTTCGACGCGGCCGTCGCGCAACACGACGATCTTGTCGGCGAGCGTCATCGCCTCCGTCTGGTCGTGCGTGACATAGATCATCGTATTGCCGAGTTCACGGTGGAGGCGGGCGATCTCGATGCGCATCGAAACGCGCAGTTCCGCATCGAGATTGGACAGCGGTTCGTCGAACAGGAAAACATCGGGCTTGCGCACGATGGCCCGGCCGATCGCCACACGTTGCCGCTGGCCGCCGGAAAGCTGTCCCGGCCGCCGGTCGAGAAGATGGTCGATCTTCAGTATCGCGGAAGCGGCCTTGACGCGCGTCTCTATCTCCGCGGCATTGGTGCGCGCCATCTTCAAGCCGAAGGCCAGGTTGTCGCGCACGCTCATATGCGGATAGAGCGCGTAAGACTGGAAGACCATGGCGATGCCGCGCTCGGATGGATCGAGATCGGTGACAATACGTCCCTTGATCTCGACCTCCCCGTCGGTCACGTCTTCCAGGCCGGCGATCATGCGAAGAAGCGTCGATTTTCCGCAGCCGGAAGGGCCGACGAAGACGACGAATTCACCCTCTGCGATCGTCAGGTCGATCCCGTGGACCACCTGCAGATTGCCATAGCTTTTTCGCACGTCCTGGAGCACGACGCTCTTGTTAGCCATACCGTTCGTCATCCCCAAAAGACCTACTTGTCCGACTGGACCCAGACGAGCATCTCTCCGGGTGCGCGGTTGTCCCAGAGATGATAGGGCACGAAACGCGCGGTGGCGACCTGCCTTTCGGCCGGCGCTTTGCGGTAAAGTGGCGTTCCCCAGTTCGATGTTTCCTCGCGCTCGACCTTGAGGTCGAGGGCGACGGCATCATTGAGATCCTTCAGCACGACGGTTTCGGCGGCCGGGAGCTCGCGGGGCAGGACGATGGCGTTGAGGTCTTCGCCATTGTCTGTGGTTTCGACGCAATAGACCAGCGGGCCGCGCATCAATGCGACGCGGCCGGCGTCCTGGCGCACCTTCGGATTGGCATATTGCGGGCGAAGCGCCAGCGGCAGGTAGAGGGCGACACGATCGCCCGCGGCCCAATCGCGATCAATGCTGACATATCCGTCCCGCATACTGGTGTTGAGATCGAGCATCTCTCCGTTGACGCTGAGGGTTGCACCATCAGCCCAGTCCGGAATGCGCAGCGATAGCGCAAACCTCGCCGGCTTCTCCAGCCTGGTCGTAAAGGCGACCGCACCGTCCCACGGATAGTTGGTGGTCTGCTCGAGTTCAACCTCGGCGCCGTTGGCGAGCTTCAGCCGCGCGGTGCTTTCGCCATAGAGGTGCACGGCGATCTCGTTATCCGAAACCGCGTACATATAGGAGCCGATCGAGGTCACCAGCCGGGCGATGTTGGGCGGGCAGCAGGGGCAATGGTGCCATTTCCAGCGGTGGTGCTTGCCGGCACTTTCGAGCGGATTGTCATAGAAGAACGTCTTGCCGTCGGTCGAAAGCCCCGGCAGCGCGCCGTTGTAAAGCGCCTGCTCCATGATATCGGCATAGCGCCGATCCGGCCCGCGGCCGAGCATGCGGCTCGCCCAGAACACCAGCCCGACCGAGGCGCAGGTCTCCGCATAAGCGGTATCGTTCGGCAGATCGAAGTAATCGGTAAAGCCCTCGTTGGAGGCAGCCGGCCCGATGCCGCCGGTGATGTACATCTGCTTGGTCGTCAGATCGTCCCAGAGCGTTTCCAGCGCTGCAGTCAGACTGTCGTCCTTGTATTCGGTGGCGATGTCGGCCATGCCCGAATAGAGGTACATGGCGCGCACGGCGTGGCCGACGACCTTTGTCTGCGCGCGCACAGGCTGGTGCGCCTGTGCATATTCATAGGTCTTCTGGTGGTACTCGGAGACATCGCGCCCGTCGCGGCTTGCCTCGGCAGTGAAGAAATGCGGTTCGGTGCCGCGTTCGTCGATGAAGTATTTCGATAGCTCGAGATATTTCTTCTCGCCGGTCACGCGGGCGAGCTTGACCAGCGCCAGCTCGACTTCCTCATGGCCGCAATAGCCTGATATCTGGCCTTCGCCGTGGCCGAAAATCTTGATCATGTAATCGGCATAGCGGCACATGATGTCGAGCAGCTTGCGTTTGCCGGTCGCCTGGTAATAGGCGACCGCAGCCTCCATCAGGTGGCCGGCGCAATAGAGCTCGTGATGGTCGCGCAGATTGGTCCAGCGGCGGTTCGGCTCCACACGCTGGAACCAGGCGTTCAGATAGCCGTCCTCGTCCTGCAGCTTCTCATACATGTCGATGATCTCGTCGGCGCGCGCCTCCAGCTTCGGGTTCGGCCGGCGATAAAGCGAATAGGCGATGGTCTCGATCGACTTGCCGAGATCGGAGTCCCAGAACATCTGCGTTGTCCCGCCCCATGGCTGTATCGGAATAACGACCCCGGGGCTTGGCTGACCGACGTCGATCGCCTTGAGCATGCCGGCCTCGACACAGCGGTCGAGCAGGGTCTCGGCAGTGGAATTGCAAACGGCATCCTGCCATTTGCCCCAGAACCCGCCGAGCTCGACATCGGGAACGGCGACGGGACGAAACTGGCGATCGTTGCTTGCTTTGGTCATAGGCTCCACTTTCCTTGAGATCATTTCACCGCGCCGGCCATCAGCCCGCGCATGTAGTAGCGTTGCAGGAGCAGGAAGACGATCAGGCAGGGGATCGTCATGACGACGACACCGGCCTGGACCGCTCCCCAGTTGATGGCGCCAAGCCGTCCGGCGCGAACCGCCGTCATCAGCACCGGCAGGGTGTATTTCTCATTGCTGGAGAGCAGCACGAGCGCAGCGAGAAACTCGTTCCAGGCATTGAGGAAGGCAAAGATCGCGACCGTCGCGACGCCGGGAAGCACCAGCGGCAGAAGAACCCGGACCAGAAGCCTGAGGTCGCGCGCGCCGTCGATGCGCGCGGCCTCTTCGATCTCCTTCGGCACGGCATCGAAGGCGTTGCGCATCATGAAGACCGAGAAGGGCAGCTGCAACGTCACATAGACGAGCGTCAGCCCAAGCAGCGAATTGTTGAGCCCGAGCTTTGCCAGGATGATGAAGAGCGGCGTCAGGATCGACTGGAACGGGATCATCAGCGTCGCGATGATCAGCACGAAGAGCGCATTCTTCAGCGGGAATCGATAGCGCGAGAAGCCGTAACCGGCGAGCAGGCTGACGGCGACGGTGAGCACCACGGTGGCAACCGAAACGAACAGCGAATTGATCATGTGCCGCCAGATGCCGGCACCGAACGTATCGAGCAGCGCGTAGGAATCGATGCTGACGCCTGAGGTCGGCCAAGGCGGCAAGGGCGGCAGGCTGGCCTCCGTGCCATGCCGGAAGGACGATAACAGCGTGATCACGAAGGGGGCGAGAAAGAAGATCGATATGGCGATGCCGGTCAGATGATAGGCCGACTTCGTCCGGATGGCCTTGCGCGCGCGGCGTTCCTTTGAGGTGGTCATGGACGCTCCTCCCCGACGCGAAGCAGCCAGAGCTGCACGATGCTGATGGCCACCAGGATGGCGAGAAGCACGATCGAGAGCGCTGCACCATAGCCGAGATTGAACGACACGAAGGACTGATTGAAGATGTAGTAGACCACCGAGATCATCTTGTTCTGCGGACCGCCCGACGTCATGATGTAGAACTGGTCGAAGGCGAGGATCGAACCGGTGACGGAGACGATCAGCGCCAGCGCGATCGTCTTGCGCATCAGCGGCAGCGTCAGATGCCGGAAACGCTGCCAGCGGCCGGCGCCGTCGATGCGGGCGGCCTCCGTCAGCTCGGACGGAATGGCCTGAAGCCCCGTCAAAAGAATGATCATGGTGAAGCCTGCGATCTTCCAGACGACCATCACCACGATCGTCAGAAAGGCGGTGTCGAAGGTCGCAAGAAGATTGGGGCTCTTTTCGACGAGGCCGAGCGCCTTCAAGGCCGGGCCGATGAAGCCGCTATCGACATTGGCGAGCCAGACCCAAAGCAGGGAGGCTGTGGCAAGACCGACGACGACGGGCAGGAAGATGATCGTGCGGTAGGCGCCGACGAACTGCCGTTCCTTTTCGACGAAGATTGCCAGCGGAAAGGCGATCGCGAAGATCGCGATGGTGACGATCACGGTGTAATAGGCCGTGAAATTCAGCGCCGTCATGAAACGGGTGTCGTTCGCCATGCGGAAATAATTATTGAAGCCGATCCAGCGAGACGCCCCCATCAGCGGCCAGTTGTGAAGGCTCATCCATCCGGTGAAGAGAACCGGCATGATGAAGAAGACGATGACCAGCGCCATAGCCGGCGCGATGTAGACGAGGCCGCGCCAGTTCGATCGGCGCCGTCGCCTGCGCCGAGGCAATAGAATCTCTGAACCGGAACCGGTCATCAAAACGCTCCGCATCTGTCGAGTGAAATTGGCCGGGAAGCTGCCACCGCTCCCCGGCCGCGGCCGGGAGAGAGTTATTGGCCGCTATCGATGATCGATTGCATTTCCGACTGGGCGCTCGAAAACGCGCCGTCGACATCGTCGCCGAAGATCGAGGCGTTGGTGAAGCTGGCCCAAGGCCCGTTGGCGCTATTGATCAAGTCGTTGAACTGCAGCGTATAGGGTGTCTTGGCGACACCGATCGCCTTCAGGCCAACCTGCATGCGCGGATCGAGGCCCTCAAGCACCTTGTCGGCGATATCGCCGCGCGTCGGCAGGCTGCCATATTTCGCCATGATCTTCTGGCCGTCCATCGAATACACATATTCGAGGAACTCCTTCACCGCGTCGATCTTCTTCGTACCCTTGGTGATGACGAAGTTGTCGCCGCCGGCAAACGACGAAGGCTTCCCGTCGACGCCAGGAATGAGGGTCACGCCGAAGTTGATATCGGGATGCTCGGTTACCAGCGTGCCGATGGCAAAGGCGCCGAGGCTTTGCTGGCCGATCTTGCCGTTGGTGAAGGTCAGGAAGTTCGCGCCGTTGTCGCTGGCGGCTCCCGCCGGCACGAGGTCCTTCTTGACCATGTTGCGGTAGATATCGACGGCCTTGCGCATCTGAGGCGTATCGAGCGTCGCCGTCTTGCTGTCGGCCGACAGGATATCGGCGCCCGCCCCCCAGACGAGCGGCGTGAAGGTGAAGATCATGCAGCCGCCGCAGCCGCCGCCGGAGAAGTAGAAGCCGTAGGTATCGTCACCCAGCGCCCGGATCTTCTCGGCATTGGCGGTAATTTCGTCCCAATTCACAGGTGCCTTTTCTGGGTCGAGACCGGCCTTCTTGTAGAGATCCTTGTTCCAGGCAAAGACGGATGTTTCGACCGAAAGCGGCAGGCCGTAGATCCGGTCCTGATAGGTGCCCAAGCGAACATGCGATGCCGAAAGCGAATTGAAATAGGGCAGGGATTTTGCCCAGTCCGTCAGATCTTCCAGCTGGCCGGCCGCGGCAAAGGCAGGGTTATAGATGAGGTCCATCGACAGGGCGTCCGGCGCCTGTCCGCCGGCGATCGCCGTCGCATATTTCTGCACCAGCTCGGAGAACGGCACTTCGGTCATCACGACCTTGTTCTCGTGACCGGAATTATAGGCTTCGACGACCTTCTTGAAGGCGTCGCCGATCCCCGAGCGAACCCACATTTCGACATTTTCGGCAGCCGACGCGGCCGACACCAGACATAGGGTAGCGATGCTGGTCGCCGCCAATAGACGCTTGATCATGACACTCCTCCCGATATGGCGCATCTCCTCGCGCCTTTGCTCATTCACGTGTTCTCATTCCGTGGGGCTTTCCCCCCGCATGACTGCCGGACGATCAGCCGGCACGGCAATTTCCTCACTCCCGGCTCGACAGGCCGTCCTTCCGCAAGCGCAAGCACTGTCAATCCGGCTTGCCGCCCGAGCTCCTTCAGTTCCATGTCCACCGTCGTCAGCGGCGGCCGCGTCTGGGCAGCGACAATCTCCCAATTGTCGAAGCCGATCACCGAAACGTCCTGCGGCACCTTGACGCCGCGCTCACGCAACGCATCCACAGCACCTCGGGCGATCTGATCGTTGCCGCAGAAGAGCGCATCCGGTTTTTCTCCCGGTCTCTTCCAAAGCTGTTCGACGGCCTCATGCCCCCAGCTTTCCGACCAGACGCCGTAAAGCACCGGCTCGCGGTGACCTGCCACCTCGTGATAGGCGCCGGCACGCTCCCGCACCGAGAAGAAGTCCTCCGGCCCGGTGATGTGCGCAATCCGCCGCCGCCCGATCTTCACGAGCCATTCCACCGCCAGCCGCGCACCCTGTTCGTCGTCAGACCGGAAGCTAACGCTGTTCTGCGTCCCCTCCGTGAATGCGTAAACGACAGGCACATGCAAATTCGACAGATCGACAGGCAAGCGCCGATCCAGGCGTTTTCCCGTCGCAATGATGCCGTCGACCTGTTTGTCCAGCATCGCGTCGACATGGATCTGGGCGAGCGCCGGATCGTCTTCGATGGCACACAGGAAGACCGAAACGCCGTGATCGACGAGAGCGTCGGAAATACCCGCCATGACAGGCAGCGTGAAACGGCCATAAGTGTCGTTCGTCAGCAGCCCGATGGTGAAACTGCGCTTGCTGAGAAGACCTCTCGCCAGCGCATTCGGCCGATATCCGATTTCGGCGGCGATCCGCTTCACCCGCTCGCGCGTTTCCGAGCCCATCCGGCCGGTATCATTGAGAGCTTTCGACGCCGTCGAGATGCTCACCGCGGCAGCCGCCGCCACCTCGTGGATGGTGATCCTGCCTCTTTTTCCTCCCGATATGTTCAGAACGTCCTCCTTCTGAAGTGACCTGAGAAAAGCTTTTACCAACCTCCATGTCAAGTGAGAAAAGGTTTTCTCGTGATGGCGGGAGGGAGACCGGGTGCCACGCGGTCTAGCCGCTGGCATCGGGAAAAATGTTCTGGATGCAATGCAGCCGGATCGCCCTACCCTGTCGAAGGCAGGTTTGCTGCGGCGTCTTGCGGCAACCGAAACCAGCCACAACCAGCGCCTTCAATAGAGGCGCTGGGTTGCGGTACGAACCAGACGATTATCGAAAAATCAGGCGACGTGCCTTGCGAGCGCGCAGCGCGACCAGAGCGAATGCAGCGCCTCGACCAGATGGGCGATATCGGCATCGGAATGCAGCGGCGTCGGCGTGATGCGCAGCCGCTCGGTCTTCTTCGGCACGGTGGGATAATTGATCGGCTGGACATAGACGCCGCAATTGTCGAGCAGCAGGTCGGAGATCCACTTGCATTTCGCCGCATCGCCGACCAGCACCGGCACGATATGGCTCGGATTGGGCATATGCGGAATGCCGCGCTGGTCGAGTAGCGCTCTCAGCTTGCGGACACGGTCCTGATGGCGGGCGCGCTCGAACTGGCTGACCTTCAGGTGCTGGATCGAGGCGACGGCGCCGGCGGCCAATGCTGGCGGCAGCGCCGTGGTGAAGATGAAGCCGGAGGCAAACGAGCGGATGAAATCGCAAAGTGCCGTCGAAGCGGCGATATAGCCGCCCATCACCCCGAAAGCCTTGCCGAGCGTACCCTCGATGACGGTCAGCCGGTCCATCAGTCCTTCGCGCTCGGCAATACCGCCGCCGCGCGGGCCGTACATGCCGACGCCATGCACTTCGTCGAGATAGGTCATCGCGCCATATTTGTCGGCGAGGTCGCAAATCTCCTTGATCGGGGCGATATCCCCGTCCATCGAATAGACGCTCTCGAAAGCGATCAGCTTCGGCGCCTTCGGATCGGCGGCCTTAAGCTTGGCTTCGAGATCGGCCACGTCATTGTGCTTCCAGATTACCTTGTCGCACTTGGCATAGCGGATGCCCTCGATCATCGAGGCATGGTTCAGCGCGTCGGAGAAGATGATGAGGCCGGGGATCTTCGCGCCGAGCGTGCCGAGTGCTGCCCAGTTGGAAACATAACCCGACGTAAAGATCAGCGCTGCTTCCTTGCCATGCAGATCGGCAAGCTCACGCTCGAGCATGACGTGATGGTGGTTGGTGCCAGAAATATTCCGGGTGCCTCCCGCACCCGCGCCACAGTGGTCGATGGCGTTCTTCATCGCCTCGATCACCTTGGGATGCTGGCCCATGCCGAGATAGTCGTTGGAGCACCAGACTGTGACTTCCTTCTCGCCATCCGCGGTGTAACGCGTCGCGCGGGGAAA
Source organism: Rhizobium beringeri (assembly GCF_004306515.1). Taxonomy (NCBI): domain Bacteria; kingdom Pseudomonadati; phylum Pseudomonadota; class Alphaproteobacteria; order Hyphomicrobiales; family Rhizobiaceae; genus Rhizobium; species Rhizobium beringeri. Next base: position 3,969,284 of record NZ_SILG01000001.1, read on the forward strand.
ATTGCCGCGGTGACGTTCGAGATCGGCAAAAACGCGGTAACGGCCCTCGGTACGAAGCCCGTCCAGCTCGTTTTTGAAAAACGCTTCGAAATCCATCATCTGCTCCAGTATCGCGCGGATGTTCTTGATGACTGGACGTCCGCGCGTCAATGCTTACCCTTTGCTTTAACATCAACTGCGGCAAAAGGCCCAGATTTTTGAATGATTCCAGATAAAAAATATGCAAGCCGCGATCAACGAAATTGATGCCGCAGAAGGCAGCCGAGTTTGCCGACCGAGCAAAAGGCGACCCAACCTGATCGCAAAAAAATCAGTACACCGGATGGACAACCCTTTCTTCCGACATAGTTTTCGGTCTAGCCTGACAAAAAATAGAAGGGACGGCCTTTGCCCGCTGGGCAACAACCTCGGAGAGAAAAGATGAAGAAAGTTGTCATACTCGCATTGATCGGCCTGTCGATCGCAAGCTGCACGCCGACGCAGCAGGGCGCCGGCATCGGTGCTGCATCAGGTGCCGTGATCGGCGGCGTAGTCACCGGCAACGTCCGTGGCGCGGCAGTCGGCGCCGCTATCGGCGGCGTGTCCGGCGCCCTCATCGGCAGCGTCGCCGAACAGCCTGGCCAGTGCTACTATCGCGACCGCTACGGCCGCCGTTACATCGATAGTTGCCCGCGCTGAGAGCGCTTGGAAACCGGCAAATTCAGGAAATCCCGGACACACGTCCGGGATTTTTTGTGCTAAATTAGCGCGTTGGCAATTTAAAATGGTACACCCCGCGCGATTTTGTCGCTAAGCTGTTCATGGCTGGGCAACGAAGCTTCAATGTAGACATAACCAAAAGCGGCGGATGCGGATCAGAGGGACAGGCCCGAAAACAGGTACTGCGTATCGGCGAACAGGCACCATGATGGTGGTCGCAGCGGCAGCTGCGTTCTCACCGGTCCTGATCGGCGACGCTTATGCCTTCAAGCTTTTCGGCATCACCATTTTCGGCAAAGAAGAAGACGAAGGCGAACAAGTGCCCGATCCGGTGCGCTACCACGTCGATCTCAGGGCCGATACCGCCGATCCCGACCTTAAAGAAGCGCTGGAAAACAGTTCCCGTCTCGTCAGCGACCAGAAGCAGCCGGTTTCCGGCGATCTCGGCATCGTCGTCAAGGCGCGCGACGACCGTGAGCGGCTGATCGCCGCCTTGTATGAAAAGGCCCGTTATGGCGGCCTAGTGACGATCACCATCGACGGCAAGAATATCGACGACCTGCCGCCCAATCCGACATTCGACCGGTCAGGGCCGATCCCCGTCACCGTCGACATTGCTCCCGGCCCCGTTTTCAAGGTCAGGGAGGTACAGTTCGGCGGCGATGCTGCAAACCATAATCCCGCCGATTACGACCTCGCCCCGGGCGCGCAAGCCGGCTCGCTCGCCATCATTAGGGCCGGCGACAAGATCGTCGAACAATTGAAGAGCGAAGGCCGGCCCTTCGCCAAATTGACCGAACGCAAGGTCGTCGCCGATCATGACAGCGACACCGTCGATATCGTCCTTGCTGCCGAGGGCGGTCCCATCGCCCCGATCGGCGATGTCGGCGTCACCGGCGAGAAGACCGTCAGGCCAGGTTTCATCCAGCGTTACTCCCGGCTGAACAAGGGCGAAGCCTACTCCCCGGAAGCGCTGAAGAAAGCCGGCGAGCGGCTTCGCGCTCTCGGCGTCTTTTCGAGCGTCACCATTCACGAAGGGGATGCGCTGGCACCGGATGGCACCTTGCCGATGACGATCGAGGTTTCCGAGGGCAAGAGGCGCTACTTCGGCGTCGGCGCGCAATATTCCACCACCGACGGCTTCGGCATTCAGGGCTATTGGGGCCACCGCAACCTGTTCGGCGAAGCCGAAACGCTGAGGATCGAAGGAGCGGTCTCCCGGCTTGGCGAAACGACAGATGTCGGCAGCCTCGACTATTCCGCTGGCATCCTCTTCACCAAGCCCGGCGCCTTCTTCCCCGCCGCCACCCTGAAGGCCGGCATCGTCGCCAAGACCGAAAATCCGGATGCCTATAACGCGACGCTCGTCACCGCCTCGCTCGGCCTTTCCTACGAATTGACCGACCAGGACACGGTCTCGGCGAGCGGCGAGGTCAGCTGGGAGCGCGATGATGACGCCTTCGGCGTGAACGACTATCTGACCTTCACCTTGCCGATCAAATATGATCGCGACGCACGCGACGACAAGTTCAACCCGACGGAGGGTTATCGCGCGACATTCTCGGCAAAGCCCGGCTACGAAATCTTCAACGCCACGCCCTATGCGGCATTCGAGGGCTCGATCTCCGGCTATCTGCCGTTCGGCCAGGAAGACGGTGTGGTGCTTGCCGGCAAAGTTGCCGCCGGCGTCCTGATCGGCGGCGATAGCATTGGGGATATTCCCGCCACGCAGCGCTTCTTTGCCGGCGGCGGCGGCTCCGTGCGCGGATACAGCTATCAGGAAATCTCGCCCTATAACGACAATGGCGATGCCACCGGCGGCCGCTCCTATGTGACCGGTTCGCTGGAGGCCCGCATCAAGATCACCGATACGATCGGCATCGTGCCCTTCATCGATGTCGGCACCGTATCGGACAGCACCTTTCCGGGTTTTTCCGATATTCGCGCCGGCGCCGGCGCCGGAATACGATATGCAACACCTTTCGGCCCGCTGCGGCTTGATTTTGCCATGCCGCTGAACAAGTACGAAGATGGCACAGATTACGGAATCTACGCGGGCATCGGCCAATCCTTCTAGAATTGCCGATTCCCCTCGTGTTTTCCGATCTGCGAGCCGTCATGAAAACGGGGTAGTGTCCGCGCCGATGCAAACGCTGGCAAAAATCGTCAATTGGATCGTACGGCTCACCGGCTATGCCGTCGGCGCCACCTTGATTCTCGCTGTCGCCGCACTTGCGATCTTCGGCTTCACCAGTTTTGGCGCTCGCATCGTCACGGAAAAGATAGCCTCCACGCTTTCCAACCGCGACATGACGATCGAGGTTCGCGAACCGCAAGGCCTTTTGACCGGTGGGCTTCGCGCCGCCGAGATCTCCATCTCCGATACCAGGGGCGTCTTTGCGGAAATTCATGGCGTCGCGATCGACTGGAATCCGCTTGCGCTGCTGACGGGAACCTTCCATGCCAAACGCTTCGAGATCGAAGCGATCAACGTGCTGCGCAAGCCGGTACGCACCCTGCCCTCGCGGCCCGGAGCTGAAAATTCCGGCGGATTCGCTCTTCCGATCAAGTTCGATATAGACCGCGTCGCGCTGCCCGATATCAAACTTGCCGCACCCGTTGCCGGCCGCGCCTTTGCGCTCGCCGCCGAAGGCAGCCTTTCAGCGAATGGCGATGGCGGCGAGGCCGTCGTCAATGTCAGCCGTCACGCGGTCCCGGATGCGCGGCTTGCCGCCGATATCGCCTATGCACCGGCTGAAAACCGGTTGCGGCTGAAGGCGCAGCTTTCCGAGCCGAAGGGCGGACTGCTGGCAGGCTTTCTCGGCCTGCCGGACAGCCCGGCCGTCAACATCGATCTCGACGGCCAGGGGCCGATATCCGATTGGAAGGGCAAATTGCAGGCCGCCCTCGACGGGCAGCAGCGCGCCGCAATCGAGACCCGGCATCAGATCACGGCAGACGGACTGCACCACCTCGACCTCAAGGGCGGCGGTGACCTGAGTTCGCTGCTTCCATCGGCATTCCGGCCGCTTTTTGCCGGCCAGACCAATATCGATCTTGCCACCACTTTCGACGACCGCGGCAAGATCGATATCCAGACCGGCAATATCGCCACCGGCAGCGTCGTGATCGCCGCCTCGGGCACCCTCGATCCAGCCGGCAACAACAGCCTGAACGCCAATCTGCTCGGCACGTCGGGGCCGGTCGATTTCCGCTGGCCACTCGCTGAAGGCGAAGCGCGCTTCCTCATTTCTGGCCTCAACCTGGCGCTAACCGGCGATGCCCAGGCCGCCCGACTGAACGTCAGCGGCTCGCTCGACACCGCAACCCTTCCGCAGGCCAATATCGGCAACATCAAGCTGACCGCAAAGAGCGACGCCTTCAATCTCGCCGCCCGTTCCGGCAGCGTCCAATTGCGCCTCGTTGCCGGCGATACGACCTTCACCGACCCGAACCTCAATCGCGCCGTCCAAGGCCCTGTCACGATCGCCTCGCCGCTGCAGATCTCGCCCTCAGGCATCGGCTTTAACGGCACCACCGTCGAAAGCGCCAATATCAACGGCGGCCTCAACGGCTCCTACCGGCTGGCGGACAAGGCGCTGACCGGCAACCTCAAGCTCACTATCAGCCCGGCAGCCCTGCCGGCTGCGGTGACAAGCAGGTTCGACGGACCGATCTCGCTCGAAAGCCAGGTGGTCGGCACCATCCCGTCAAAATTCGCGCTGTCCAATCTCGTCCTGAAGTCCGGCACGCTCGAAGCCGCCGGCAACGTCGCACTCGATGGCGGGATGTTGAATGCCGATCTCTCGGGCCGGCTGCCTGACATCGGCAAGCTCATCCCCGGCGCCAGTGGTGGAGCGGGTTATGCATTGAGAGTGGGAGGTGAGCTCCCGGCCCTCTCCGTGACGGCCAATCTCAAGGCCGCCAGCCTTGAAATGGCCGACCGCGTGCTCGGCAACCTCAATATCGACCTGTCGGGTCTCGCCGATCCCAAGGCGCCGCAGGGTAGGATCGCCGCCACCGGCACGATCGATGGCCAACCGATCGGCATCAACGGCGACATCACCTCGCAGGACGGCAAGATAAGCATTCCGGCGCTGACCGCCGATATCGGCGGCAACCGACTGACCGGCAATGCGGAATTCTCGCCTACCCTGGAGCCAACAGCCGCACTGACCTTCGATTTCCCCAATGTCGGCCTGCTCGCCGCACTCGGCGGACAGAAGGCCGAAGGCGATCTCAAGGGTTCGCTCGGCATCAGCAGCGACAGCGGCAGGGTTGCGCTTAAGCTGCTTGCAACCGGCGGCTCGATCCGCCGCGATACGCTTGCGATCGTTAAGCCGGATATCGATGTCACGATCAGCGATCTCAATGCCCTTGCCGCAAACGGCACCGTCAAGGCCGAGGAGGTGAGCGCCGGAACGAACAGGCTTGCCGGCCTTTCGCTTAGGTTTGCCAAGCAGCAGAACCATACCGACTTCGATCTCGATGCTGCCTATGACGGCAATCCCGTGCTGGCCGCAGGCGATATCGAGGCGGCGGACGGCGCGATCCACCTGAACCTTGATCGCTTCTCGGCAAGCCCCCGCAATATCCCGATCGAGCTGGCCGCACCGGCGCAGGTCGCCATCGGCGGCGGTGCCGCCAGCCTGAACGGACTTATGCTGAAAACCGGCACCGGCTCGGTAACCGTTACCGGTTCCGCCGGCGAAACGCTGAAGCTTGATGCAGATATCCGCGAGCTGCCGGCTGCGCTCGCCAACGGTTTCGTGCCCAACCTTTCAGCCGGCGGCACGATCTCCGGAACGATTGCCGTGACGGGAACGCCGGCAGCACCGGTCGCCGACTTCAAGCTCGACTGGAAGGATGCGACGACGGGCCAGACCAAGGGCGCCGGCCTGGCGCCGCTCGACATCACCGCCGGCGGCAAATTCGCCGATAACAAGCTCGATTTCGACACGACGGTCGGCAGTGATGACGGCCTTTCGCTCAAGGCCGCCGGCAATGTCGCGCTCGCCGACCCGAAGGCACCGGTGCTTGATGTCAACGCCGATATCCTCAACCTGCCTGCCCGCATCGCCAATGGTTTCGTTCCCGATCTCGCCGCCGAAGGCACGATTACAGGAAAAGTGGCGGCCTCCGGTTCCCTCGCTGCGCCCACCGCCAATTTCGATCTCGATTGGAAAGGTGCTGCGACGAGCCAGACGAAGCGCGTCGGCCTTGCCGATCTTGGCCTCAAGGCATCCGGTAAATTCGCAGACAGCAAGCTCGATTTCGATACAGTGATCGGCGGCGCCAACCGCCTCTCGCTGAAGGCAAACGGCAATGTCGCCATCACAGGCACGACGATCGGCAACGTCAAAACCGATGCCGCGCTGGCGAATGTCCCGGCGAATATCGCAAACAGCTTCGTCGCCGATCTCGCCGCCGAAGGCACGATCTCCGGAAAGATCTCGGCCAGCGGATCGCTTTCCGCCCCGAGTGCCGATTTCGATCTCAAATGGAAAGACGCAGCGACGAGCCACACGAAACGTGCCGGCCTTGCCGCGCTCGGCATGGCCGCATCGGGAAAATTTGCCGACAACAAGCTTGATTTCACCACGGCGATCGACGGCGCCAACAGCCTCTCCTTAAAGGCAAACGGCAATGTCGCCATCACGGGCACGACGATCGGCAACGTCAAGGTCGATGCCGCGCTGGCAAATGTGCCAGTAAATATAGCAAACAGCTTCGTCGCCGATCTCGCCGCCGAAGGCGCGATCTCCGGAAAGATCTCAGCCAGCGGGTCCCTTTCCGCCCCGAGTGCCGATTTCGATCTCAATTGGAAAGACGCTGCGACGAGCCACACGAAACGTGCCGGCCTTGCCGCGCTCGGCGTGACCGCATCGGGAAAATTTGCCGACAACAAGCTTGATTTCAATGCGGCAGTCAGCGGCGATAAAGACCTCTCACTGAAGGCCAAGGGCAATGTCGCATTGGCCGGCACGGCGATCGACAGCCTCAAGGTCGATGCCGAGATCGCCAAGCTTCCGGCCAGCCTGGCAAATGCCTTCGTTCCCGATCTGGCGGCTGGCGGCACGATATCCGGCACTTTGTCCGCTGCCGGGACACCTGCCGCACCGAAAGCCGACTTCAAGCTCGACTGGACGGATGCTGCGACCAGCCAGACCAGAAGCGCTCACCTCTCGGGCCTCGCGCTCACCACATCCGGACGCTTCGCCGACGACCGGCTCGATTTCGATGCCAATCTCGGCGGCCGGGACGGCCTCTCGCTGAAGGCCGCCGGCAACATCGCAATATCAGGCACGTCAGTCCGCAACCTCGACGTCAAGGCCGATCTCGCCAACCTGCCTGCAGGCCTCGCCAACGGCTTCGTCCCCGGTCTTGCCGCTGAAGGCACCGTGTCGGGCACGGCATCCGCCTCCGGCGCGCTGCCAAAGCCGGCGGTCGATTTCAAGCTCGACTGGAAGAACGCCGCGACCGCCCAGACCAAAAGCAGCGGCCTTTCGGGCCTGAGTGCCGCGGCATCCGGCAAGTTCGCCAACGATCGGGTCGACTTCGATGCCAACCTTACCGGCAAGGACGGCGTGTTGGCCAAGGCGACGGGCGGCGTCACGATCGCGGGAACGGCCATCCGGGACCTTTCGATCAATGCCGATATCCCGGCGCTGCCGGCAAATATCGCAAATGCCTTCGTTCCCGGTCTCGGTGCTGAAGGCACGCTTTCGGCAAACGCCGTGACGTCGGGGACGCCGGCAAATCCGATCGTCGATTTCAAGCTCAACTGGAAAGATGCCGCGACCAGCCACACCAAGGCTGCCGGCCTTTCCCGCCTTGCGCTGGCGGCGACGGGAAAATACGCCGGCGACAGGCTGAATTTTGATGCCGCCCTCAACGGCAGCGGCGGCATTGCGCTGAAAGCTACCGGCAATCTCGCCATCGCCGGCACGTCGATCCGGTCGCTCAATGTCACGGCGAATACCACCAATCTTCCGGCGGGCATTGCCAACGGCTTTGTTCCCGGCCTTGCAGCCGAGGGCGCGGTCTCGGCGACCGTGAAAGCCACCGGCGCGCTATCGGCGCCCTCCGTCGACTTCAAGGTCGACTGGAAGAACGCAGCGACGAGCCAGACCAAAGGCGCCGGCCTTTCGCCGTTCAGCATCGGTGCATCAGGCAAACTTGCCGGAAACAGGCTGACGGTCGACACCAGCCTTGCCGGTGACGCCGGCATGTCGCTGAAGGGCGGCGGCAGTGTCGTGATCACAGGCAATCGCGCCATCGACATGCGGTTCAACGGCAATCTTCCTTTCGCCGTGCTCGGCGCCCCGCTTGCGCAGCAGGGCCTCGTAGCGGACGGCGTCGCCACCGTCAATCTCCAGATTGGCGGAACGGCCGCAGCACCCGTCATCAACGGCACTGTCTCGACCAACGGCGCCAAGCTCGTCGACGTCCGACGCAATCTCGCCGTCAACAATCTGACGGCGACCGTGACCTTCAATGGCAGCCAGGCGGTGATATCGCGCCTCAGCGGCAGCCTTGGCGGCGGCGGTACGATTTCGGCCAGCGGCACCATCGGCATCCAGCCGGCCGGCGGCTTTCCCGCCGACATTTCGATCAAGCTCGACAAGGCGGTCTATGTCGATGGAACCCTTGTCGTCTCGACCGTCAATGGCACCGTCGGCCTGCGCGGGCCGATCACCAATGCGACGCTGAGCGGCAAGCTTCGGCTGGACAAAACCTCGATCACGGTGCCGGAAAAATTGCCGACCTCGCTCAGAGAAGTCGACATCCGGCATAAGAATGCGCCGCGGGCGGTGCTTGCACAGCTGCGCGATGACGGTGAGCGCAAACCCGGCGAGAAATCCTCCGTGATTACGCTGGATCTCGAAATCGACGCGCCCTCGCATATCTTCGTGCGCGGCCGCGGCATCGACGCCGAGCTCGGCGGACGGGTGACGATCCGCGGAACGGCGGCTGCACCCATCGTGACTGGCGGCTTCACCATGCGCCGAGGTCGCATGACCATTCTCAACCGCCGCCTGGATTTCTCCGACAAGAGCAGGATCACCTTTGCCGGTGATCTGACGCCGGCGCTCGATATGGAAGCGACCTCGGCCTCCGGATCGACGACGCTGACCGTCGACGTCACGGGCCTCGCCACCGACCCCGCGATCACCTTTTCCTCCTCGCCCCAGCTGCCGCAGGACGAGGTGCTGGCGCAGTTGATCTTCGGCCAGTCGATGTCGAAGCTCTCGCCGGTGCAGATCGCCCAGCTCGCCGACGCCGTCAGTCAGCTGGCCGGCAACCGCTCCACCTCGCTTTTCGAAGGCCTGCGCAACCAGCTCGGCGTCGACGATTTCGACGTCAGCACCGATTCCAAGGGACAGACAAGCGTCAGCGTCGGCCGCTATCTCAACGATCGCACCTATTTCGAATTGCAGCAGGGCGGTTCGGCCGGCGCCAAGGCGGTGATCAATCTCGATGTCGGCCGCGGCGTCAAGCTGCGCGGAGCGGCCGGGGGTAATGGTGCGGGCGAAGCCGGCGTTGTTTATGAACGGGAATACTGATGCATCTCGCCCTAAGCTGTGCAGCAGCTTTGGAACGACGGCACGCACAAGCTTTAAGCCGGCTTAGAAGCCAGTCTTGCTCGTCTTGAGAAGGATATTGGTCTCGGTCGAATTGATGCCGTTGACCAGCCGGATGCGACGCAGCGTCTCGTCGAAGGAGGCGAGGTCACGATCCTCGAGCTCGGCGACGAAATCCCATTTGCCATTGGTGCTGTGCAGTGCGCGCACCTGCGGCAGGCCCCGCAACTGATCGGCCACCCTGTCGGCGAGCTTGCCAAGCACCTCGATCATGACGATGGCGCGCACGCCGGCGGAGCGCGTCTCATGGCCGGTGCGGATGGTGAAGCCGACGATGGTGCCGCTGGCGACCAGCCGCTCGATCCGGGCGGCAACCGTTGCCCGTGATGCACCCGTCATTGCCGCAAGCGAAGAGACGGAAATCCGGGCGTTATGGCGAAGTGCACTCAGAAGTTCGGTATCGAGATCATCCACGCTGATCACTTTGTCAAAATTGGTTTATCAATCTGCGCAATCATAGTTCATTTCTGACATTTTTCCATCTTTTTGCTACCAGCCCTTTGTCCCATTATCAGCCGAAACAGGCCTAACACGGAGCCCTCGAAATGGATGTCCAATCACGATCTGTCACCCTCATCGGCGCGCCGCTCGAAGAAGGCTCCGGCCGAAGGGGTGCCGCCATGGGCCCTGCGGCCCTGCGCATTGCCGGCGTCGATCAGACGCTGATCGAGCTTGGTCATGACGTTGCCGATATCGGCGATCTCCGGATCGTTCCGGCGATGGACCTGCCGAACCACCCGAAAGCTCACAATCTGAGGATCGTTGGCGCCTTCACACGAGCGCTGGAAAGCAGCGTCTATGACGTGGCCGCCTCCGGCCGTTTCCCGCTCATTCTCGGCGGCGATCACAGCCTTTCCATGGGCACCGTCTCCGGCATGGCGCGCTACGCCGCCAGCAAAGGCCGCCCGCTCTTCGTGCTCTGGCTCGACGCCCATGCCGATTTCAACTCTCCAGCGACATCACCCTCCGGCAATATTCACGGCATGCCCGTCTCCTTCTTCTGCGGCGAGGCGGAGTTCGCCGAGATCCTGCCGAAGGGCCGTCCGTTCGTCGATCCGAAGAATGTCTTCCAAGTCGGCATCCGTTCGGTCGATGCACGCGAGCGCGAGGAAATTCACGAACACGGCGTCAACGTCTTCGACATGCGCGCGATCGACGAGCAGGGCATCGGCGCCATCATGCGTGAGATCCTCGATGTCGTCACCAAGGCGAACGGCCTGCTGCATGTCAGCCTCGACCTCGATTTCCTCGATCCCGAGATTGCCCCCGGCGTCGGCACGACGGTCCCGGGCGGCGCGACTTTTCGCGAGGCGCATCTGGTGATGGAAATGCTTTCGGACAGCGGCCTCGTCTCGTCGCTCGATCTCGTCGAACTCAATCCGTTTCTCGACGATCGCGGCAAGAGCGCCCGCATCCTGGTGGAGCTGACGGCAAGCCTCTTCGGCCGCCGCATCTTCGATCGTCCGACACGCGCCGCGTAAAACATGCTCTGGAGGGAGAACGGCCATGAACACTTCGGAAAAACTGATTGCCACGGAACAACGGCTCGGCGCCCATAACTACAAGCCGCTCGACGTGGTGCTGACGCGTGGCGAAGGTGTTTATGTCTGGGATACCGACGGCAACCGTTATCTCGATTGCCTCTCGGCCTATTCCGCCGTCAACCAGGGCCATTGCCATCCGAAGATCCTCGCCGCCATGGTCGAGCAGGCGGGCAGGCTGACGCTCACCTCCCGCGCCTTCCGTAACGATCAGCTCGCCTATCTCTACGAAGAGCTTGCGGCTCTGACCGGCTCACACAAGATCCTGCCGATGAATTCCGGCGCCGAGGCGGTGGAGACCGCCATCAAGGCGGTGCGCAAATGGGGATACGAGGTCAAGGGCGTGCCGGAGGGCAAGGCGGAGATCATCGTCTGCGCTGATAATTTCCATGGCCGGACGCTGAGCATCATCAGTTTCTCCACAGATCCCGACGCCCGCGCCGGCTTCGGTCCCTATACGCCAGGCTTCCGCATCGTTCCCTTCGGCGATGCCGAGGCTTTCGCCGCCGCAATCAATGCCAATACGGTGGCTGCCCTGATCGAGCCGATTCAGGGCGAAGCCGGCGTCATCATTCCACCGGCAGGTTATTTCACCCGCATCCGGGAACTCTGCACGGCAAACAACGTCACCCTCATCCTCGACGAGATCCAGACCGGCCTCGGCCGTACCGGCAAGCTGCTGGCGGAGGAGCACGAAGGAATCGAGGCCGACGTGACGCTGATCGGCAAGGCGCTGTCCGGCGGCTTTTATCCCGTGTCGGCCGTGCTTTCGAATTCCGAAGTTCTGGGCGTGCTGCAGCCCGGCCAACACGGCTCGACCTTCGGCGGCAATCCACTCGCCTGCGCAGTGGCGCGCGCCGCGCTCAAGGTGCTGACGGAAGAGGGCATGATCGAGAACGCCGCTGTCATGGGCGACTATTTCCTCGAAGGCCTCAGGTCGATCCGCTCGAACATCGTCAGGGACGTGCGCGGCCGTGGCCTGATGATGGCGATCGAGCTGGAACCCGAAGCCGGCGGCGCACGGCAATATTGCCATGCGCTGAAAGAGCGCGGCCTTCTCGCCAAGGATACCCACGACCACACAATTCGCCTCGCTCCGCCGCTGGTCATCACCAAAGAGCAGGTGGATTGGGCAGTCTCGCAGATTGAAAAGACGATAGGCTGAGTAAATCGGCGCAATTCTTCTTCACGATCTCGAACATGCATGGAAGATCCTGAATGCCAGAGATCGGCTGGAAGAGATCGGCTGGAAGAGATCGACAGCAAAACCGCCTGGTTTTCATCCGAGATTAAAAACCTTCGCAATCTCGTCGCCCAATTTAGATTTGGGCAACACTCTTTCGCTAATGTCGTCGATAACCGTAACGATGCTTCGCCGAGCGCAAAGCCATCGCGTGGTATGAAGGCAAAGCTTGGCCGCGCCAATGGTGGCGCATCCGCTTCTGCCCTGGCTTACGATAGTTGGGAAGAATTCTAATGGCCACGATCAATTCGACTAACTTCAGCGGCGATACGCTCGAAATTATTGCCTTCCGCCTGCATGACCAGGAATTCTGCGTCAAGACCACGACCATCCGCGAAATCCGCGGCTGGGCGCCGTCGACGCCGATCCCGCATGCGCCGGCCGATGTCATCGGTGTCATGAATCTGCGCGGCTCGGTGATCCCGATCATCGATCTTGCTTTCAAACTCGGCATGAAGAGCACGGTCGCCAATGAGCGCAGCGCCATCGTCGTCGCCGAAGTTCACAGCATGGTCATCGGCATGCTTGTCGACCGCGTCTCGGATATCCTCACCATCTCCTCCAGCCAGGTCCAGCCGGTGCCCGAGGTGACTGCCTCCTTCGACCGCGCTTATTGCGAAGGCATCATTGCCTCGGAAAACGGAATGATCTGCTTCCTGAACCTCGCCAAGATGTTCAAGGAAAACGAGACGGATGAACTGGCGGCCTGATCGGCCAATATAATTCTCAATAAAAACCGCCCACCCGGGCGGTTTTTTGTTGCGCATCGCAAGCAGGCCTCGGCCACCAGTATCCGCCTTGGCGCTTCTTGATTAGAAACAGCTTCTATTCCGGAAATTAACCACGTTCCGTCATCATGGGATACTCAGGGATGACACGTTTTCCGCCAATCTGGGAATGACAGCCAGTACTGTTTGTCTTCTCATCACCGGCATTCCTCGTCCGATCGGCTTCGCTTTACCAGACGAAGCAGCAGAAAACTGTGCATTTCAGAGGGACGGGAATGTTTGGTCTATCTTCCGATTCGAAATATATTCTCAATGCCATTTCCAAATCGCAGGCGATCATCGAATTCGACCTCAAGGGAAATATCCTCACGGCGAACGAGAATTTCTGCAATGCACTTGGTTATCGCCTGAGCGAGATCGTCGGCAAGCATCACAGCATGTTTTGCGAGCCGGCCTATACGGCAACCCCTGAATATCGCGCCTTCTGGGCGCGGCTCGGGCGCGGCGAATATGACGCCGGGGCTTATAAGCGCCTTGCTAAGGGCAACAGCGAAATATGGATCCAGGCTTTCTACAATCCCGTTCTCAAGAGCGGAAAGCCATTCAAGGTGGTCAAATTCGCCGCCGACATCACGGCCGCCAAGAAGCAGGCGGTCGAGGATTCCGGCAAGCTGCAGGCGATCTCGCGTTCGCAGGCGGCGATCGAATTCACCCCGAAGGGCGAGATCCTGACCGCGAATGAGAATTTCTGCAAAGCCATGGGATATTCCCTGGCCGAGATCACCGGCAAGCATCACAGCATGTTCTGCGATCCGGCCTATGTCAGCACCGAGGATTACGGCAACTTCTGGCGGCGTCTGGCCAGTGGCGAGTTCATTGCCAACGAATTCGTCCGCTTCGGTAAAGACGGCCGCGAAATCTGGATCCAGGCGGCCTATAACCCGATCGTCGATGCCGACGGCAAGGTCTACAAGGTCGTGAAGTTCGCCACCGACGTCACTCAGCGTATGAGCGCGATTTCTCTGCTCGGCGGCGCGCTGCGTCAGCTTTCCGAAGGTGATCTGACAAAGACGGTGGACACGCCCTTCGTCCCGTCGATGGAGCAATTGCGTCACGATTTCAACACCGCGATCAAAGGTCTTGCCGAGACGATGAAGACGATCGGCGAGAATGCGAGTGCGATCGCCAGCGGCTCACGCGAGATTGGCGCATCGGCGGATTCCTTCTCCAAGCGGACGGAACAGCAAGCCGCATCCATCGAAGAAACCGCAGCCGCGTTGGAAGAGATCACCACCACCGTCAACGATTCCAGCCGTCGCGCCGATGAGGCCGACCGCCTCGTCGCCATGACCAAGCAGGGTGCCGAGCAGTCCGGTATCGTGGTCCGCAATGCCGTCGCCGCCATGGGCCAGATCGAACAGTCCTCCCGCGAAATCACCAACATCATCGGCGTCATCGACGATATCGCCTTCCAGACCAACCTCCTGGCATTGAATGCCGGCGTCGAGGCGGCCCGCGCCGGCGAAGCCGGCAAGGGCTTCGCCGTGGTGGCCCAGGAGGTCCGGGAGCTCGCCCAGCGCTCCGCCAACGCCGCCAAAGAGATCAAGGCGCTGATCAACACGTCGGGCGAGCATGTCAGGAACGGCGTCGGCCTCGTCGGCCAAACCGGTAAGGCGCTCGAGGAAATCGTCACTCGGGTCGGCGATATCGACGGCAACGTCGTCGCCATCGTCGAAGCCTCCAGGGGGCAGGCAACCGGCCTTAAGGAAATCAACCAGGCGGTCAATACGCTGGATCAGGCAACCCAGCAGAATGCCGCCATGGTCGAGGAGAGCACCGCCGCCAGCCATAGCCTTGCCAGGGAAGCCGAAACGCTGCGTGTCCTGCTGACGAGGTTCCGTCTGCCAGGCCAGACCCAGACCGCCGGCAGGCACGAGGCAAGGCAGACGGGCTCACCGGCGCTGCATCTCGTTTCACGTGTTGCAAAGGCGCAGGGCGCCGCCGCGGCAACCTCCCAGAGCTGGGAAGAGTTCTGATCCCAGTCTCCGCACATCGTCATCTTACTGTGCCGCCGCCAGGCGACACTTTGATCAGCTTGAGGTGTATACGAAGATAAAGCGCATCGCATGACGCCGATGCGACGCGCTTTAATTGCTCAGCCGAACAGCGCCAAAGTCGCCCGCAGCGTCACCCAGACACCCCAGAGCAACGGCACGCCGACGACGGCCCAGGCAAGCATCGCCTTGGCGTCCAGCCCACCTGTGCCGATGCCGAAGGAACCCGTCGGGCCGGCATTGACGGCAGCCGACTTCGCCTGCAGCGCAGCGACCTCGCCATCGGACATGAACCACTTGTCCGAAAGCGGCCTGATCAGCGAATTGGCGATGAGCCCAAGCGCCAGCATGCCGGCGAGAATATACATGGTGCCGGTATAGAGGGTCGGACCCGGCGCAACGCCGGCGGCCATCTGCGCTTCGCGGATGTAGTTGACGACGACGGGGCCGACGATGCCGGCCGTTGCCCAGGCGGTCAGCAGCCGGCCGTGGATGGCGCCGACGAACTGCGTGCCGAAAATATCGGCAAGATAGGCCGGGATGGTCGCGAAGCCGCCACCATACATCGACAGGATGATGCCGAAGGAGAGAACGAACAGCGCCTTGTTGCCCATGCCCGCGAAGGTAGGCGCCAACGCATAGAGCACGATGCCGAGGACGAAGAAGCAGTAATAGGTATTCTTGCGGCCGATCTTATCGGACAGCGACGCCCAGAAGAACCGTCCGCCGATGTTGAAGAGTGACAGCAAACCGGCAAAACCGGCGGCGATCGTGGCGATCGATGCCTTCTGGCCGGCGTCGAGCTGGGTGAAGCCGACATCCGGCAGGCCGATCAGCGAGCCGGCGAAGATTTCCTGCAGCATCGGCGAGGCCATGCCGAGAACGCCGATACCGGCCGAAACGTTGAGGCAAAGCACGGCCCAGATCAGCCAGAACTGTTTGGTCTTGTGGGCATCGCGCAGGTGCACATGTTTGGTGGTGATCATCGTGCTCTTGGCCACAGGCGGTGTCCAACCCTCAGGACGCCAGCCAGCCGGCGGAATGCGGTAGCCGAAGGCACCGCCCATCATGAAGACGAAATAGATCGCCGCCATGACGATGAAGGTCTGCCAGACGCCGACCGAACTGTCGGTCTTGAAGGCATTCATCAGCAGGTTGGCAAGCGGGGCGCCGATCATCGCACCGCCGCCGAAGCCCATGATCGCCATGCCGGTCGCCATGCCGCGCCGGTCGGGAAACCACTTGATCAGTGTCGAGACCGGCGAGATGTAGCCGAGGCCGAGACCGATGCCGCCGATAACGCCGGCACCGAGCCACATCATCCAGAGCTGATGAGTGATGACGCCGATAGCGGCAAGAATGATGCCGCCGCACCAGCAGCAAGCGGAAACGACGCCCGCCTTGCGCGGACCGGCCCGCTCGAGCCAGCCGCCCCAGATGGCAGCGGACGAACCAAGCAGAACGAAGAATAGCGTATAAATCCAGCCGAGGTCGGCAACACGCCAGTCGCAAGCCGTGGTGAACAGCGCCGAGGCGAGGGTCAGATCGGGGCAGGCCGTCGAGGCCGTGATCCCGAGCGACTTGGAAAGCGGCAACCAGAAGACGCTGAAACCATAGGCCATGCCGATGCAGAGATGGATGGCGAGCGCTGCCGGCGGCACCAGCCACCGATTGAACCCGGGCCTTGCGATGATCCTTTCGCGATCGAGCAGGCCTACCCCCGCCAACGCCCCATCTGTACGTGTTTCCGCTGCAGCCATGAACAACTCCTCCTTGATTCAGACCTGGCTTGATTCAGACTTATCGTCACCGGCGCATACGCAGGCAGCTTGCTGCTGCCTCCCCTCCCGCACGCGCCGATACTGGTTACCGGACCGAAAGCATGTTGCGCAAAACTGTGCTGCGGTTTTGCGATAACGACATGCCTGGAAATAGAAGACCTAAGCGCGAGGAGCCAATCTGAAAGATTGTGACGCGCTTTAGTGTGTCACCGGCTCCGGCTTTCGGATCAGAGGAGCGGCCTGAAGCACAAGCGCGTCCAGGCCGTTTTCCTCATTCTCCAGAATTTCGAACAACTGCCGCCGCATGCGCGGGTCCCAGAATTTGTTGATATGGGTGGCGACCCCCTGCGCGGCCTCGCTTTCCGGCTGGCTCTTGAAGAAGGTGGCGATCTGGTTTGCCATATAGACGAGTTTGGTCTTGGTATCATGCGACATCGGCAATGCTTCCGGGCGAGATGCGGTGCGGGTGGGTGAAGATCTCGAAATCCTCGCCGCGCACCAGCGCGACGAGCGTCATGCCGGCCTCTTCGGCCGTGCGGATGGCGAGAGCCGTCGGCGCCGAAATGGCGATGAGCATTGGGCTGCCGAGGATCGCCGCCTTCTGCACCATCTCAACCGAAAGCCGGCTGGTGACGACGACGGCGCCGTCCCCGCCTCTTTCACTGGCGCGGATGACGGCGCCGCAGAGCTTGTCCAGCGCATTGTGCCGGCCGACATCTTCGCGCACGGCAATCAGCCCCCTGCCGGGAAGATAGAACCCGGCGCCATGCACCGCCCGTGTCTCACGATGCAGCGGCTGTGCCTCGTTCAGAAGCGAAACGGCGCGGACGATATCCGCATGCGACAGCGCCAACGGCGATGTCGAAACGTCAGGCACCGGCCGTACCGCCTGTTCGATCGATTCGATGCCGCAGAGCCCGCAGCCGACCGGCCCCGCCATGCTGCGGCGCCGCGCCCGCAGCCGATCGGCGACGTCGTCGACCAGGCTCACCTGCACATCGATCCCCTGCTCACCCTCGATGACCTCGACGCCCGATATCTCCGCCGGCCCGGCAATGATTCCTTCGGTCAGACTGAATCCGACGGCGAAATCCTCGAGATCCGCAGGTGTTGCCATCATCACCGCATGCGAACTGCCGCCATAGGAAAAGGCGATCGGCACCTCTTCCGGCACGATGCGAGAGCTGGTGTGCATAATGCCGTTGCGGCGGGCGGTTTCGAGAGCACGGGCGGTGACGGTGAAGGTCATGATGCGCGTTCCTGCTTACAGAGCCGCCCCCGCATCGTCACTCCGCTGCCTCGAGCTTGCCGGCGATGCGGCGCGATTGCCGCGCCTGCTCGTCATATTCCAGCTGCCATTCACTCGGCCCGTTGGAGGGCGAGACCTGCACCGCCGTCACCTTGTATTCCGGGCAGTTCGTCGCCCAGTCGGAGAAATCGGTGGTGATGACGTTCGCCTGCGTATTGGGATGATGGAAGGTCGTATAGACGACACCCGGCGCGACGCGATCGGTGATCAGCGCCCTCAGCGTAGTGTCGCCGGAGCGGCTGCCGAGCTTCACCCAGTCGCCGTCGCGAACGCCGCGCTGCTCGGCATCGTGTGGATGGATTTCCAGCCGGTCTTCCGCATGCCAGACGACATTCTCGGTCCGCCGCGTCTGCGCCCCGACATTGTACTGGCTGAGGATGCGGCCGGTTGTCAGCAGTAGCGGGAAGCGCGGACCGGTACGCTCGTCGGTCGCCACATATTCGGTGCGGATGAATTTGCCCTTGCCGCGCACAAAGCCATTGACATGCATGATCGGCGAGCCGAGCGGATTCTTCTCGTTGCAGGGCCACTGCACCGAGCCCATTTTATCGAGATAGTCGTAGGAGACCATCGCGAAGCTCGGCGTCGTCGCGGCGATCTCGTCCATGATCTCAGACGGATGGGTGTAATTCCAGTCGAGCCCCATCGCCTGGGCAAGCTTCTGCGTCACTTCCCAGTCGCCATAGCCGTTGCGCGGCGACATCACCTTGCGCACGCGGTTGATGCGGCGCTCCGCATTGGTGAAGGTGCCGTCCTTCTCGAGGAAGGTCGAGCCCGGCAGGAAGACATGGGCGTAATTGGCGGTCTCGTTGAGGAACAGATCCTGCACGACGACGCATTCCATCGCCGCAAGCCCGGCCGCGACATGTTTGGTATCGGGATCGGACTGGAGGATGTCTTCGCCCTGGATGTAGATGCCTTTGAAGGAGCCGTCGACTGCCGCATCCAGCATGTTCGGAATACGCAGGCCTGGCTCGTTGTTGAGCTTCACGCCCCAGAGCTTTTCGAAGATGTCACGCGTCGCATCGTCGGAAATGTGCCGGTAGCCGGGCAGTTCGTGCGGGAAGGAACCCATGTCGCAGGAGCCCTGCACATTGTTCTGGCCGCGCAGCGGGTTCACGCCGACGCCGGGACGGCCGATATTGCCGGTCGCCATCGCCAGGTTGGCGATCGCGATGACCGTGGTCGAGCCCTGGCTGTGTTCGGTGACGCCGAGGCCGTAATAGATCGCACCGTTGCCACCCTTGGCATAGAGCCTTGCCGCGCCGCGCAGATCCGCCGCCGGCACGCCGGTGAAGATCTCGGTCTGCTCGGGACTGTGCTGCGGTTCGGCGACGAAGGCCGCCCAATCCTCGAACTCCGACCAGTCGCAGCGCTCGCGGATGAACGCCTCGTCAAACAGGCCTTCGATGACGATCACATGCGCCAGCGCCGTCATGATCGCGACATTGGTGCCGGGCTTCAGCGGCAGGTGATACGAGGCCTCGATATGCGGCGAGCGGACGATATCGGTGCGGCGCGGATCGATGACGATGAGCTTGGCGCCCTGGCGCAGCCGCTTCTTCAGCCGCGAGCCGAACACCGGATGCCCGTCGGTCGGATTGGCGCCGATGACGACGACGACATCCGAATGCTCGACGCTGTCGAAATCCTGCGTACCCGCCGACGTGCCGAACGTCTGGCCGAGGCCGTAGCCGGTCGGCGAATGGCAGACGCGGGCGCAGGTATCGACATTGTTGTTGCCGAAGCCGGCGCGGATCAGCTTCTGCACCAGATAAGTTTCCTCATTGGTGCAGCGCGACGAGGTGATGCCGCCAATCGCCTCGCGGCCATATTGATACTGGATGCGGCGGAACTCCAGCGCCACATGCGCGAAGGCTTCGTCCCAGCTCACTTCCCGCCAGGGATCGCTGACCTTTTCGCGGATCATCGGATTGAGGATGCGGTCCTTGTGGGTGGAATAGCCATAGGCGAAGCGGCCCTTGACGCAGGAATGGCCGCGATTGGCCTGACCGTCCTTCCACGGCACCATGCGCACCAGTTCCTCGCCGCGCATCTCCGCCTTGAAAGAACAGCCGACGCCGCAATAGGCGCAGGTGGTCACGGCCGAATGCTCCGGCTGGCCGATCTGGATCACGGATTTCTCCGTCAGCGTCGCCGTCGGGCAGGCCTGGACGCAGGCGCCGCAGGAAACGCATTCGGAATCGATGAAATGTTCGTGCATGCCGGGCGAAACGCGCGAGCCGAAGCCGCGGCCTTCGATCGTCAGCGCGAAGGTGCCCTGCACTTCCTCGCAGGCGCGCACGCAGCGCGAACAGACGATGCACTTGGAGGGATCATAGGTGAAATAGGGATTGGATTCGTCCTTCGGCATCCATTTCAGATTGATGTCGCCATTGCTGCGCGCCTTGACGTGGTTGTCGCCCTCATAGCCGTAGCGCACATCGCGCAGGCCGACGGCGCCCGCCATGTCCTGCAATTCGCAATCGCCGTTGGCCGCGCAGGTGAGACAGTCGAGCGGATGGTCGGAAATATAGAGTTCCATCACGCCGCGGCGGATATCCTTCAGGCGCCCCGTCTGCGTGTGCACCACCATGTTTGCCGCCACCGGCGTCGTGCAGGAGGAGGGCGTGCCGTTGCGGCCCTCGATCTCAACTAGGCAGAGCCGGCAGGAGCCGAAAGCGTCGACCATGTCGGTGGCACAGAGCTTCGGCACCTTGATGCCGGCCTCCATCGAGGCGCGCATGATGGAGGTGCCCTCCGGCACGCTGATCTGCTGTCCGTCGATGGTGAGGGTCACCATGGCCTCGGATTTCGAAGCCGGAGTCCCGTAGTCGATTTCATGGATGAGAGACATGATGGGTCTCCTTGCTTGAGATGGTGAGGTCAGCGCAGGCGTTCCATGAAAAACTCGTCATTCCGCCGCCTCCACCAGAGGTGCCGGCGAAAAATCCTCCGGGAAATGCGTCATGGCGCTCATAACAGGATAGGGCGTGAAACCACCCAGCGCACAGAGCGAGCCGAACTTCATCGTGTTGCAGAGATCGGCAAGCAGCACCCGGTTCTTCGCCGGTTCGATGCCGTGAGCGATCTTGTCGGCCGTCTCCACGCCGCGCGTCGAGCCGATGCGGCAGGGCGTGCACTTGCCGCAGCTTTCGACGGCGCAGAATTCCATCGCGAAACGCGCCTGCTTCAGCATATCGGCCGTGTCGTCGAAGACGACGATGCCGGCATGGCCGATAAGCCCGTCCTTGGCGGCGAAGGATTCGTAATCGAACGGTGTGTCGAACAGCGCCCGCGGGAAATAGGCGCCGAGCGGTCCGCCGACCTGCACGGCTTTGACCGGCCGTCCCGTCACTGTACCGCCACCGATCCTGTCGACGATATCTCCGAGCGAAAGACCGAAGGCCGTCTCAAAGAGGCCGCCGTATCTGACATTGCCGGCAATCTGCAGCGGGATGGTGCCGCGTGAGCGGCCCATGCCGAAATCGCGGTAGAAGGCCGCACCCTTGTCCATGATGACGGGCACCGAAGCCAGCGAGATCACGTTGTTGATGACGGTCGGACAGTTAAACAGCCCCTTATGCGCAGGCAGCGGCGGCTTGGCACGCACGATGCCGCGCTTGCCCTCGAGACTGTTGAGCAGCGCCGTCTCCTCACCGCAGACATAGGCGCCGGCGCCGGTGCGCACCTCGATATCGAAGGCGCGGCCGGATCCGAGCACCGATGGTCCGAGAATGCCGGCCTGGCGCGCGATACCGACGGCCTCGGTCATCGTCGCGATCGCATGCGGATATTCCGAACGCGTATAGACGAAACCCTTGGTCGCCCCGGTCGCGAGCCCTGATATCGCCATGCCCTCGATCAACACGAAGGGATCGCCCTCCATGATCATCCGGTCGGCAAAAGTGCCGCTGTCGCCCTCATCGGCATTGCAGACGATATATTTACGTTCGCCGGCGGCATCGAGAACGGTCTTCCACTTGATGCCTGTGGGAAAGCCGGCGCCGCCGCGTCCGCGCAGGCCGGAATCGGTGACTTCCTTGACGACTTCGGCTGATGTCATCGAAATGGCGCGGCGAAGGCCGGCAAGGCCGCCATGCGCCTCGTAATCCGCAAGCGAAAGCGGATCGGTGACGCCGCAGCGGGCGAAGGTCAGGCGAGTTTGTTCCTTGAGGAACGGGAGGTCTTCAACCTCCCCGAGACAGAGCCGATGCTCGCCTCCATCAATCATCCCGGCATCGAACAGATCAGCCACATCCTTGGACTTCACCGGTCCATAGCCGATGCGCTTGCCGGCAACCTCGACCTCGACCAGCGGCTCCAGCCAGAACATTCCGCGCGAGCCGTTGCGCACGATCTCGGCATCGAAGCCGCGGGCGGCGATCTCCTGGGCAATCGCCTTTGCCACCTTTTCGGCCCCGAGCGCCAGCGCTGCGGCGTCGCGCGGAACATATATCCTGACCGTCATCGGCGCGCCTCCGCGACGAGTTCCGCCGCCGTCTGATCGTCGACCCGGCCATACACCTCGCCGTCGAGCATCACCGCCGGCGCGCAGGCGCAGAGCCCAAGACAGTAGACCGGCTCCAGCGTCACGCCGCCATCGAGCGTCGTCTGATGAAAATCGATGCCGAGCAGCGTCTTGACGCGTTCGGCCAGCGCATCGCCGCCCATCGACTGACAGGCTTCGGCGCGACAGAGCTTCAGCACGTGCCGGCCGGCGGGATGATCGCGATAATCGTGATAGAAGGTCACCACGCCATGCACCTCGGCACGGGAGAGGTTCAATTCCTCCGCGATGACGGGCATTGCTTCCTGCGGCACATAGCCGAATTCCTGCTGAACTTCGTGCAGAATGGGAAGCAGCGGCCCTTCGAGAAAGCGAAGATCGGCGACGATGGCTCGGGTGCGCGCTGCAATATCGCCTTCGGCGATATGAATGGTCATAAGGCAGCCCTCCCGCGGCTTGCTCGTTGCGGAACAGCGGGCCTCCCCCGGCCGAGTGCTATTCCGCAGCCACCATTTCAGGGAAGCAGCCGGCGATCAATAAAGCTATCTCGTTGCATGATAGGTTTTTTCTATCAAAGTTCTTCATCTTGCACGAGCACCCTCGCCTCGTGCAGCAAGGCCGATACAAGCGGCGTGAAGGGCTCGCGATAAGGCGCGACAAGGCCGACCAGATGATGCGCCTCCGGCTCGACGATCGGGATCATGCGGATTTCCACTGGAAATCCAAAGGATTTGGCCACGTTCCGCGGCATGATGCTCGCCCAGCGTCCAGTCCTGACATGCGAGAACAGCACGATCATCGAGTTGGATTCGAGCGTCGGATGCGCTGTGGCGCCCGCTTCCGTCAAGTGACGGTTGATGATCCGACGGTTCTGCATGTCGGCAGTCAATAGGCAAAGCCGAAGATCGCCGATCTCCCGCCAGGTCACGTTGTCGCGATCGGATAGCGGGCTGCCTGCAGCCGTGATCAGATTATAGCGCTCGGCATAGAGGGGAACGGTCGTGACGCGGCCGAGCGGCTCGTTTTCGAGATAGGTGATGCCGGCATCGATTTCGAGGTTTTCGAGCATGCTCAGCACCTGCAGCGAATTCCGCGAGACGATCGAAAAGGTCACGCCGGGATGCCGCTCCTGAAAAGGCGTGGTGATGCGCGAAAGCATGGCGAGCGCGGTCGGAATGGCGGCGAGGCGGATGTGGCCGGAAAGGCCGCGACGCGCGGCGCGCATCTCCTCGCGCATGGTGCGGGCATCGCCGACGATGCGCCGGGCCCATTCGAGCACGCGCTGCCCCTCAGGCGTCAGCCCCTGGAACCGCGAACCGCGCTGCACCAGCATGACGCCGAGCTGATCCTCGAGCTGCCGGATGGCAGCCGAAAGCGTCGGTTGCGAGATCCCGCACTCCTCCGCAGCGCGGCCAAAATGCTTTTCATTGGCAAGGGCGATGAAGAATTCCAGCTTGTCGATCATCCGGTCTCCCGATCCGGCATGACATCATCCGGGTCAGTTCATCTTTGACGCAGCAGCCGTGCTCCGCAAGGGCGATCGCTAACTGTTTTCTGCAGCCGGAAAAAGATCGAACAGCGATTCGAGGAAGGCAAGCACGCTGACATTACCGATGCTGTAATAGACCAGCCTGCCCTGACGGCGCGTATGGACCAGGCCTTCGAGCCTTAACCGCGCCAGCTGCTGCGAGACCATTGCCTGCTGGATGCCGAGGATGTTTTCGATTTCACCCACCGTCCGCTCCTCGTTCGCCAATATGCAAAGGATCAGAAGTCGGGTCTGGTGCGCTAGCGCTTTCAGCAGATCGCTCGCTTCGTGGGCTTTTCCAGCGAGTTTGTGCAATTCCTGGCCGGTCATCCCCGGCTCGGGTTTGGGCAACGGCATTCGGTATCTCGGAAGGGAGGCGATGAGGTAGATCAGCACAATAGCATATTCGCACAAGCGAATTGGTCAAAAGTGATGAAATGCCAAAAAAGGTCCAAACAAATCAGCAGATAAGCTGACCGCCGTTGATCTCGATCACCTGTCCGGTGATGTAGCCCGAGAGCGAGGAAGCCGCCAGGAACAGATAGGCGGGAGCGCAGTCCTCCGCCGTGCCGAGCCGCTGCAGGGGGATGGATTTTCTTGTCTGCTCCAGCTTTTCGCGGGAGGAATAGCGCTCATGGAATTCCGTCTCGATCGTTCCCGGCGACACGCAATTGACGCGGATTCCGTCCGGTGCAAGCTCACGGGCAAGCGCCTTGGAATAGGTCGCAACGAAAGCTTTCGAAGCCGAATAGATCGAGGAACCGGGGCTGCCGCCGGTCAGCGCCGAAATCGAAACCGTGTTGACGATGGCAGCGCCCGCGGCCGTCTTCAATGCCGGCAGCAGCGCACGTGTTAGTGCCACCACCGATGTCTGGTTGAGCCGCACGACCGCCTCATATTCTGCGTCGGTCAGCGTGGCAGCGGGAAAACGGCCAAGCATGGTGCCGGCATTGTTGACGAGTACATGGACCCTGTCGAAGAAGGCAAGAGCATCTTCAGCAAATTGCGCTGCCCCACCGACTGCGGAGAAATCGGCATGCAGCAGCAGCGCCCGTCTTTCGGATTCAGCCGTCAGCAGGAAATCCGGCAGGTCGCGTCCCGGCTTGCGCCCGGTATGGACGATCACCTTCGCGCCGCAGTCCAGAAACTGCCGGGCGACTTCAAGGCCGATGCCGCGGCCGGCGCCGGTAACGACCACATTGCGATTTTCGAATAGTCTGGGATGGAACACGAAGCCGTCCTCCTCGCGGACAATGCCGCCGGTTGCGTCATTCGCCCTTAACATATGAGTGCGCCGACCGAAAGAAAGGCGTGCACCGATCTTTCCGGGAGAGACTTGGTCTCTCCCCGGAGAGACTTGGCCTCGCCCCGGAGAGACTTGGTCTCTCCGGGGGGGACTAAGGTCTCGCCCTGGAAACTGCTCTTCCCGAGAAGTTCCAGCCTTTTAGTTTTCGGTCTCCAGAAGCCGCGCGCCTGGCCCCTCCTTGCCGAGCCGGTCGCAGGGATTGCGCAGCGGACAGCTTTCGATAGACAGGCAGCCGCAGCCGATGCAGCCGGTCAGACGGTTGCGCAGCAGGCTAAGCCGCCTGATTCGCGCGTCGAGATCATCCTTCCAGCGCGCCGACAGCGTCTGCCAGTCGGCGACGGTCGGCGTGCGCCCCTGCGGCAGGGACTCGAACGCTGCCTGGATTTCCGAAAGCGGAATGCCGACACGCTGCGCCACCTTGATGATGCCGAGCCGGCGAAGCACATCGCGCCCAAAGCGCCGCTGATTACCGCGGGAGCGGATGCTCGAGATCAGCCCCTTGGTCTCGTAAAAATGCAGCGCCGAGACGGCCAGGCCGCTGCGCTCCGCCACTTCACCAACCGTCAGGAGCTTGCCGAGCGGCGCTGCGGGAATTCTATCCATCACCTCTTGACCTCAATATTAGTTGAGGTTTTATAACCTTGGCTCCTGCAATCGTAAAGTCCAATCGCAACAAGGAGCGACGCATGAAAACACCCACCAGGCTGGCTGTCATCTACGGAAGCACGAGAGAGGGCCGCATCTGCGACCGGGTGGTCAAATGGCTGACGCAGGAGCTCGTCCGCTTCCCGCAGTTTGATATCGACATCATCGACCCGCTCGATTTCGCGCTGCCGGCCAACCGTGACATGACGCACCCCGAAGTCGACAGGCTCGCCAGACGGCTTGGCATGGCCGACGCCTTCATCATCGTCACGCCGGAATACAATCACAGCTTCACCGCCTCGTTGAAGTCGATCATCGATTTCTTCTTCGAGCCCTGGCAGGGCAAGCCGGTCGCCTTCGTTTCCTATGGCGGCATATCAGGCGGCCTGCGCGCCGTCGAACAGCTGCGGCTCGTCTTTGCCGAACTCCACGCCGTCACGATCCGCGATTCGGTCAGCTTTGCCGCACCTTGGAACCGCTTCGACACCGAGGGACGGCTCGATAATCCCGCCGACGCAATGCGTTTGCTCGATCGGATGATGACGAGGCTGGAATGGTGGACGCGGGCGCTCGTCGCTGCCCGCAGCGATCGTCCCTATGCCGACATCGCCGCCTGAAGCAGAAGCTCCGGTTCCGTTCCCGGCAGGTACGGAACCATTGGGAACACCCGGACAGGACCTCCGTCCGGGTGTTCCCCGTCACATCAGGCCCATCCCGACCGCGCGGACGGGTTCGCAATTTTGCTGTTGCGGGGAGAAAACCCCGGTGATAGTTTCCGCGCAAATAACAGGGGAGCTCCGTATCGCCGGGGCTGAGATGTGAGGTGCAAGCCTCTGGACCCTTCAAAGCTGATCTGGGTAATGCCAGCGGAGCGAGGTTCAGATGTTTTCAGGCGCACAAGTGTCACTTTATCCGATGTCCGGCAATTTCGTCGGCATCATTCTCGATGCCGTCAAGGCGCTCTATCCCTATCGCGACCGGCTGCGCATCGAGACCGATGACATCTCCACGCTGCTGGTCGGCCCGCCTGAAATTCTCTTCGCCGCCATGCACGATCTTTTCGTCGCCGCCGCCAAGACCGGCGAGCATTGCGTGCTGTCCGCTGCCGTTTCACGCGGCTGCCCCGGCGAGCCGGACGACGCCATCTGCGGCGTCAACCTTTCCCTCGGTCAGGCGGAGCCGCTTGCCGAGCGTATAACAGCCGCGCTTGCCGCCGTTGAAACCACCGCCGAGACCGGCCAGCCGACCGCCGCGCAATTCTCGCTCTACGTCATGGGAACCGATACCCATATGGACGAGATCTATGGCTGCATCGACTTCCTGAAGCGCTCCGGCACCTTCGACCGCGCCAAGAATTTCTGCACCAAGCTTTCTGGCGATGCCGGTACCGTCTTTGCTACCATTCGTGAGGCCTTCTATCGCTTCGGCGACCCCGAGGGACATGTGACCCTCGACATCACGGTGTCCGCCAATACAGCGCCGCGTGTCTTTTCAGACGCGCAAAGGACGCTGTAACACTTTAAATTGCTGCATAATTTTATCCTTAAATCGATTCCGATTTAAGGAATTATGCAGTGCCCGACGAAAGCCTGAAACGAACGCTGATGACACTGCCACAACCATCGGATTCGCGCCTTGCCGCGCTCCGCGCTGCGCTGTACCGAGCGATGCCCGCCTTGCTGGCCGGCTGCGTTTTTTTGGCGGCATGGGAACTCTATGTCGATCTTTCCGGTATCAAACCGTCCATCCTGCCGGCGCCTTCCCGCATCGTCATCCAGGGCTGGCTGAACCGCGAAGCCCTGATATCAAACACCTGGCCGACACTCGGCGCGACACTCGGAGGTTTCGCCCTGTCGCTGGCCTTCGCCTTCGCCGCCTCGATCCTCATGGATTTCATGCCCTTCATGCGCCGGGCATTGCTGCCGATCTTCATCGCCAGCCAGACCCTTCCGCTGGTGGCGATCGCGCCCCTCGTCGTCCTCTGGTTCGGCTTCGGCCTGTTGCCGAAGGTCCTGCTGGTGGCGCTTGTCACCTTCTTCCCGCTGCTCGTCGCCTTGTTGCAGGGCTATGAATCGACCGACCGCGACATCGCCGAATTGCTGAATTCAATGAAGGCGAGCCGCTGGCGCATTTTCCGCCTGGCACGGCTTCCCTCCTCGCTGCCCTATTTCTTCGCCGGCCTCAGAATCTCGATCACCTATGCCGTCGTCGGCGCGATCTTTGCCGAATATGCTGGCGCCGCCCGCGGCCTCGGCATCTATATCCTCAACGCCAAGAACAATTTCCGTCCCGATCTCGTGCTCGCCGCCGTCGTCGTCAGCGCCGTGCTGACACTCTGCCTCTTCGGAGCGACACAGATGATCCAGCGCCTCGTCATGCCCTGGCAACCATCCGGAGAGCAGCGCCGATGAGCGGTGAAATGGTTGAACTGCGCAACATCTCGAAGTCCTTCGACGGCATGAAGGTGCTGGGCGACATTTCGCTCACCGTCGCAGACGGCGAGTTCGTTTCGATCGTCGGCCCCTCCGGCTCCGGAAAATCGACGGTGCTGCGACTGCTGACCCAGGCGCTTCGACCCGATTCCGGCACCATGCTTTTTAACGGCGCGCCGCTGGAACAGGCGCCGCATTCCTTCGCCTTCATGCCGCAGCGCGACGCGCTGATGCCCTGGCGCCGGATCATCGACAATGCGGCACTCGGTCTCGAGGTGAAAGGCATGAGCCGCCGCGCGGCCCGCGCCGCCGTTGCGCCGCTGTTCGAGAGCTTCGGCCTCGCCGGCTTCGAACACCACTATCCCTCCGAACTGTCAGGCGGCATGCGCCAGCGCGCCGCGCTGCTGCGCACCGTCGTCCAGACCCAGGACATGCTGCTGCTCGACGAGCCTTTCGGCGCGCTCGACGCGCTGACGCGTACGCAGATCCAGGAATGGCTGCAGGGCATGTGGACCGAGCACCGCTGGACGGCGCTGCTGATCACCCATGATGTTCGCGAGGCTGTGTTCCTCTCCGACCGGATCTACGTGCTTTCGGCCCGTCCGGCGCGTATCATCCGCGAATTCCGCGTTCCGCTGCCCCGTCCGAGAAGCATTGCCGATCTCGGCTCGCCGGCGGCCCAGGCGATCGAAACCGAAATCCTGCAAACCCTTCTTCATCCGCAAGAGACCTGAGGAGGTCACCATGCTGCTTCTCACCCGTCGCCAGACGATCTTCGCCGCCATCGCGGCAAGCCTCGCCGGCCGCACCGCCTTCGCCCAATCGGCGCCCGCAAAGGTTCGCATCGCGCTCGACTGGACGCCCAACACCAACCATATCGGCATCTATGTCGCCAAGGCGAAGGGCTTCTATGCCGATGCCGGGCTCGATGTCGAAATTCTTCCCTTCACCGACACCAGCGCCGGAACGCTGGTGTCCAACGGCGTTGCCGATTTCGGCATCAGCAGCGAGATCGAGACCCTGACGCAGCGCGCTGGCGGCGGCGACGTGAAGATGGTCTACGGCGTCGTCCAGACGGAAACCGCACGCCTGATCTTCAAGGGTGGACGCGACGACATCAAGAGCCCGAAAGACCTCGACGGCAAGACCTATGGCGGCTTTGGCGGCACCTGGGAGAGCGCGCTGATCTCCGCGATAATCCGCAACGACGGCGGCAAAGGCGACGTCAAGACCGTCACCCTCGGAACCTCCGCTTACGAGGCGCTCGACAATGGCTCGATCGATTTCACGCTGGAGATCTACACCTGGGAAGGCATCGCCGCCGAACTGGAAAACCGGAAGATCAGCCGCTTCCACTATTCCGATTACGGCATTCCCGACGAGCAGACGACGGTCATCGTCTCCAGCGACGCCTATCTCTCCGCAAGTCGGGAACACGCCCGCGCCTTCATCCAGGCGACACGAAAGGGTTATGCCTACTCCGTCGACCATCCCGACGAAGCCTGCGAGCTGCTGATCTCTGGAAGCAACGGCGCACTGATGAATACGGAACTGGTAAAGGCTTCTCAGAAGGCATTGATCGAGGGGCACTTTCTGAAATCCGAGGCCGGTGTGATCGGTACGCTCGACCCGGCAAAGGCCGAGGCTCTCGGCGGCTTCCTGATGGAGAATGGCATTCTGGTCGATGCGAATGGCGCCGCACTCAAGGAGAAGCCGGACTTTTCCACCTATTATACCAACGAACTCCTCGACTGAGCCCACCCCCCGCCTTGCCCGTCGCGGCTTTCCGCTGCAAAATCCCAGATACGGATTCAGATCTTGGGCCGATCCGGCCTGAGATCTGAATCCGTATCTAAATCAAAGAAGTGGAGCATGATGCCGAAAACCGCTCACACTTTTCGGCATCATACTCTGGGCAAGGTGGGGAGGCAGGATGCGACAACAGGAGAGACTGGCCGGAGCGGACTTTCTGCGCGCGACGGCCTGTCTGCTGGTGCTCGCCCACCACCTCACGCTCCGGCTGGATATGCGCAGAATTCCCGATGAACTCGGACCGACCGCACACATCCTCCGCTTCGGTAATTTCGGTGTTGCCATCTTCTTCGTGCTCAGCGGCTTTCTTCTTGCCCATCCCTTCTGGCGCGCGCTCGACGCCGGCAGCGCCATGCCGAACCTCCGGCATTACACGATCCGCAGGGCGGCCCGCATCGCTCCGGGCTTCTGGTTCGCCGCCACCATCGGCTTCGCCCTCAGCCTGACGCTGCTTGCCCTGCCGCTGACGCCGGAGCTTACGCTTCGCTACGTCTCGGGACTGCTGTTCATGAGCCAGTGGCATTGGCGCACCTTGTTTCCTGTCGAAGCCGACGGGCCGCTCTGGTCCATTGCCTTCGAGGTCACCAGCTATGTGCTCCTGCCGATCTGCTTTTTCCTGCTGTTTCGTTTGTCCCTCTTGAGGCGGCGCCCGTTGCTTGCCCGCTTCGCCTGGCTTTGCGTCATCGGAGCCGTACTTCTCGCCCATGTGCTGATCCTGACCTTCTTTCCGCTCGACGACATCGGACGCGGCTGGCAATACGGCCTGCAGGGCGGGGCTAAGGAGTGGATGCCGAGATATAATCCGATCGGCTTCTTCGCCGTCTTCGCGCTCGGCGCACTCGCCGCCGGCGTCGAGGTCATGCTCCCCGCAAAGCGTTCCTCCTGGTTCGATGCCGCAGCAGCCCTGGCCATCGCCGTTGCCGGCTACCGCCTCGTCATATCGCCCGGCGGCTCCGACGCGGGTTACGGCTGGCTCGAAATCCCCTATGGTTTTCCGGTCTTTCCGCTGGCGGTCGCAACGGCGCTCGTTTCGCTCAGCCATTCGCAACGCCTGGGCAGGCTGCTCGACAACGCTCCTGTCCGCTACATCGCAAAGATCTCCTTCGGCATCTATATCTGGCAGGAGATCATCCTGATATTGATCCAGAGGCTCGACCCAGGCTCGTTTGGCTTTTCCTCGGAAAATGTCGTCACCGGCTGGCTGCAATCTTGCGGGCTGGCGGCGGCGCTCATCCTTCTGGTCGCGAGCCTCAGCTACTTCCTGCTGGAAAAACCGGCGATCGATTTCGGCAACCGGCTGACATCTCGCCAACCCAATCGGGCTACTCCTTTCAAAGTATAAATTCCCCATAAGTGCAACTACAGGCATTAAGGTTAACGCGAAATACTCCCATTTTTGGCGTCTTTAGGGTTATCAAATTCCTATTTATGCCGATGACAAACGATACGTGACCCTGTATCTGTCTCACTGTTGTTCAGTACCGCATCTAAACTTGTGGACCTTGCGTAATGAATGCTTTTACTTCGAAGACGAATTCACGCTTCGATCCGTCTCAGCGTCAGGACAAAACCAAGACCCTGGTTATAGCGAACTCCAACATTCGCCAGCCAGATAGCTTTTCCCCTGCCGAAGGAAGAATGGCGTTGCGGCTGACCATGAAGCGGTTGATCGACATCGTCGCCTCAGTCAGCGCCCTCCTCGTGCTGGCGCCGCTTTTTCTGGCAATCGCTCTTTTCATCAAACTCGACGATGGCGGTCCGGTGTTTTTCCGCCAGATCCGCTGGGGGCTGAACGGCCGGAAGATCATGGTCTTCAAGTTCCGGTCGATGCGCGCCGAAGCTTGTGATCCGAGCGGCGTTCAACAGACCGTCAAGGGCGACAGTCGGGTGACCCGCATCGGCGCGGTGCTCCGCAAGACCAATATCGACGAGCTGCCGCAGCTTTTCAACGTCCTCAGGGGCGAGATGTCGCTGGTCGGCCCGCGCTGCCACGCCATCAACATGCGGGCAGCCGGCAAGCTCTACGAAGAACTGGTGCCGGACTACCATCAACGCCACATCATGCGCCCTGGCATTACCGGTCTTGCGCAGACACGCGGTTGGCGGGGCCCGACGGCGCGATCGCTGGAAGCCCGCGCCCGCATCGCCTGCGATATCTATTATGTCAGGAATTTCAGCCTGCTGCTCGACCTGAAGATACTGCTCAGGACGGTCGTCATGGAGCTGCGCGGCGGCACGGGCTTCTGAGATGATCCGGCATCACTGCCGGAGGTAGGCGGTCCTGCAGCGTCACGCGTCTTTTTAAACGCGCAAAGGTCGCACTAGCACTTTGAATTGCTGCATAACCCGCGCGTCTTCATTTCAATTCGGCCGAGCGCGCGGTTTTTCCGCACACCGATTGATGAAGGCAGAAACAAAAAAGCGGCCATCGCGGCCGCTTTTCATGGATCTTACCGATTGTAATCAATCCTGTTGAACGACGCCGCGCAGATGCGTCAGTTCCATGATGAAGTGCTCAAGCTTCGACTTGTGCTCATGCAATTCGGCATGTTCGAGTTCCTGGCGGGCAGCCTCGATGCGGCGCGTCAGCTCATCCTTCTGGAGTTCCTCGACCGGAACCGCGGATTCGGCAAGCAATGTGCAGCCGGTCGGCAGGATATCGGCAAAACCGCCGAACACAACGTAGTCCTGCTTCTTGCCGGAGGCCGAACGCACGCTCACGACACCCGGCTTGATCGTCGTCATCGTCGGCGCATGGTTTGCCATGACCGTCATCTCGCCTTCAGTCGCAGGGATGACGACCTCGGTCACCATCTCCGACAGCAGCAGACGCTCCGGCGAAACGAGCTCAAAGTTGAAATTGTCAGCCATCAGTGACTTACCTTCTCGGCTATGGCTTTCGCATCTTGCAATTTAGTCCCGCAGAAAGGGCAGTGCATTATCGCTTGGTCGAGATAACCGAGGCCTTCCTCGCTTTGAACCAGACCCACCACCATCATCAGCACGCCGTTATCGGCGCGATAGACGGTCGGCGCGGCTGGTTCCGGAAGATCCGCCACGACCCCCTTCAGGGAGTCGCAGCAGAATATCTCGTCTAGCGCGTCACTCATTAAGCAGCTGCGAGCTTCTTGGCCTTTTCGACCGCTTCTTCCATCGAGCCGACCATGTAGAAGGCAGCTTCCGGCAGGTGATCGTATTCGCCGTTGACGAGGCCCTTGAAGCCCTTGATCGTATCTTCCAGAGCAACCAGCTTACCCGGCGAACCTGTGAAGACTTCGGCGACGAAGAACGGCTGCGACAGGAAACGCTCGATCTTGCGGGCGCGGGCAACAGCAATCTTGTCGTCTTCGGACAGTTCGTCCATGCCAAGGATGGCGATGATGTCCTGCAGGGCCTTGTAGCGCTGCAGCGTCGACTGGACCTTGCGGGCGACGTCGTAATGTTCTTCGCCGACGACCATCGGGTCGAGCATGCGCGACGTCGAGTCGAGCGGATCGACGGCGGGGTAGATGCCCTTTTCAGCGATCGAGCGCGACAGAACCGTCGTTGCGTCAAGGTGAGCAAACGAGGTCGCCGGCGCCGGGTCGGTCAAGTCGTCGGCCGGAACGTAAATCGCCTGGACCGAGGTGATCGAGCCGGTCGTCGTTGTGGTAATGCGCTCCTGCATCTGGCCCATGTCGGTTGCGAGCGTCGGCTGATAACCGACGGCCGACGGGATGCGGCCGAGCAGTGCCGACACTTCGGAACCTGCCTGCGTGAAGCGGAAGATGTTGTCGACGAAGAACAGAACGTCCTGGCCCTGATCGCGGAAGTGCTCGGCGACCGTCAGGCCCGTCAGGGCGACGCGGGCGCGGGCGCCCGGCGGTTCGTTCATCTGACCGTAAACCAGCGCAGCCTTCGAGCCTTCGCCGCCGCCATGCTTGTTGACGTTCGATTCGATCATTTCGTGGTACAGGTCGTTGCCTTCGCGGGTGCGTTCACCGACGCCTGCGAAAACCGAGTAACCACCATGCGCCTTGGCGACGTTGTTGATCAGCTCCATGATCAGAACGGTCTTGCCGACGCCGGCGCCGCCGAAGAGGCCGATCTTGCCGCCGCGTGCATAGGGAGCTAGAAGATCGACGACCTTGATACCGGTGACCAGAATCTGCGATTCCGTCGACTGCTCGACATAGGATGGTGCATCCTGGTGGATGGCGCGCTTGTGAGCGGTGACCAGCGGACCGGCTTCGTCGACCGGCTCACCGATGACGTTCATGATGCGGCCGAGCGTCTCGTTACCGACCGGAACCATGATCGGAGCGCCGGTATCGGCGACTTCCTGGCCGCGAACGAGACCTTCGCTCGAGTCCATCGCGATGGTACGGACGACGTTCTCGCCAAGGTGCTGCGCAACTTCGAGAACCAGGCGGTTGCCGTTGTTGCTGGTTTCCAGCGCGTTCAGGATCTTCGGCAGTTCGCCTTCGAAAGCAACGTCGACGACGGCGCCGATAACCTGGGTGACTCTGCCGACAGAGCCGATCTTGGGGGTAGCTGCCTCAGCCATTTTCTGACCCTCTTTTCCTAGCCTCAGAGCGCTTCCGCGCCCGAAATGATTTCAATGAGTTCCTTGGTGATCTGCGCCTGACGCTGGCGGTTGTAGCTCAGCGTCAGCTTGTTGATCATCTCACCGGCATTACGCGTCGCATTGTCCATAGCGCTCATCTTGGCGCCCATTTCGCCTGCGACGTTCTCAAGGAGCGCGCGGAAGATCTGGACGGAGATGTTGCGCGGGATCAGATCTTCGAGGATCGATGCCGGATCCGGCTCGTATTCGTAGACGGCGCCTGCATGTTCGGCATCTTCGGCCTGCACAGCTCCCGCGGAAGCCGGGATGAGCCGCTGCGCCGTCGGAACCTGGCTGATCACCGACTTGAACTCGGAATAAAACAGCGTACAGACGTCGAACTCACCGGCAGCATACATCTCGATGATGCGCTTGCCGACCTGGTCCGCATTCTCAAAACCAACGCGCTTGACGTCGCGCAATTCCTTGCGCTCGATGATCAGCGACGCGAATTCGCGGCGAAGGATGTCGTGACCCTTCTTGCCGACGGTGAAGATCTTCACCGTCTTGCCTTCGGCAAGCAGCTTGCGGACATGTTCGCGTGCAAAGCGTGCGATCTGCGAGTTGAAACCACCGCAAAGACCACGTTCGGCCGTGCAGACCACCAGCAGATGGACCTGGTCCTGGCCGGTGCCGGTCATCAGCGTCGGAGCGCCGTCGGCATCGGTGACGGCCTTGGCGATGTTCGCCAGAACCGCACCCATGCGCTGCGAATATGGCCGGGCGGCCTCGGCCGCCTCCTGCGCGCGCCGAAGCTTCGCCGCGGCGACCATTTTCATCGCCTTGGTGATCTTCTGCGTCGCCTTGACGGAGGCGATCCGGTTTTTCAGATCCTTAAGTGAAGGCATCCGTGATCCGTCCTAACTTAGGGCCTGATTACGAGAAAGACTTTGCGAAGCTATCGAGAGCAGCCGTGAGCTTGCCCCTGGTATCATCGCTGATTGCCTTTTCCGTGCGGATCGCGTCGAGGATGGCGGAGCCTTCCGAACGCAGGTACGAGAGGAAGCCCTGCTCGAACTTGCCGACCGAAGCGACCGGCAGCTTGTCGAGATAGCCGTTGACGCCAGCAAAGATCACGGCGACCTGCTCTTCCGTCTTCAGCGGCGAGAATTGCGGCTGCTTCAGGAGTTCGGTCAGGCGTGCGCCGCGGTTCAGCAAGCGCTGCGTCGCAGCGTCGAGGTCCGAACCGAACTGGGCGAAGGCGGCCATTTCGCGGTACTGGGCGAGCTCGCCCTTGATCGAGCCGGCAACCTGCTTCATCGCCTTGATCTGCGCCGCCGAACCGACGCGGGAAACCGACAGGCCGACGTTCACGGCCGGGCGGATACCCTGATAGAACAGGTCGGTTTCAAGGAAGATCTGGCCGTCGGTGATCGAGATCACGTTGGTCGGAATGAAGGCCGACACGTCGTTGCCCTGCGTTTCGATGACCGGCAGAGCCGTCAGCGAACCGGCGCCCATGTCGTCGTTCATCTTCGCAGCGCGCTCAAGCAGGCGCGAGTGCAGGTAGAAAACGTCACCCGGATAGGCTTCGCGACCCGGCGGGCGGCGCAGCAGCAGCGACATCTGACGGTAGGA
The DNA here is from genome assembly GCF_004306515.1 of Rhizobium beringeri. NCBI lineage: Bacteria > Pseudomonadati > Pseudomonadota > Alphaproteobacteria > Hyphomicrobiales > Rhizobiaceae > Rhizobium > Rhizobium beringeri. The sequence goes on from NZ_SILG01000001.1 coordinate 4,005,701, forward strand.
AACGGCCTGCTTGGACAGGTCGTCGTAACCGATCAGCGCATGCATGCCATTGTCACGGAAGTATTCGCCCATGGCGCAGCCGGCAAACGGAGCCAGGTACTGCATCGGCGCCGGATCGGAAGCAGTGGCGGCGACGATGATCGAATATTTCAGCGCGCCGCGCTCTTCGAGCACCTTGACGAACTGCGCGACGGTCGAACGCTTCTGGCCGATGGCGACGTAGACGCAGTAAAGCTTTTCGCCTTCCGGACCGTTGTCGTGAATAGCCTTCTGGTTGAGGAAGGCATCGAGAAGAATCGCGGTCTTGCCGGTCTGGCGGTCACCGATGACCAGCTCGCGCTGGCCGCGGCCGACCGGGATCAGCGCGTCGATGGCCTTGAGGCCAGTCGACATCGGCTCATGAACCGATTTGCGCGGAATGATTCCGGGAGCCTTGATGTCGACGCGCGAACGGCGCGTCGCATTGATCGGGCCCTTGCCGTCGATCGGATTGCCGAGTGCGTCGACGACGCGGCCAAGCAGTTCCGGACCAACCGGAACGTCAACGATGGCGCCGGTCCGCTTGACGGTGTCGCCTTCCTTGATGTCACGGTCGGAGCCGAAGATGACGACGCCGACATTATCGGATTCGAGGTTCAGCGCCATGCCGCGGATGCCGCCCGGGAACTCGACCATTTCACCGGCCTGGACATTGTCCAGACCATAGACACGAGCGATACCGTCACCGACGGAGAGAACCTGGCCGACTTCCGAGACTTCTGCCTCTTTGCCGAAATTTTTAATCTGGTCTTTGAGAATTGCGGAAATTTCCGCGGCGCGGATATCCATCAGCCAACCTCTTTCAATGCGAGCTTAAGGGTAGAGAGTTTGGTACGAAGAGACGTATCAATCTGACGGGACCCGACCTTCACGATCAGACCACCAAGAATTGACGGATCAACCGTGACGGCAATCATCACGTCTTTGCCGGTAACGCTCTTGAGTGCCACCTTCAATTCGGTTTCCTGCGCTTGCGAAAGCGCATGTGCCGAGGTGACCTCGGCGGAGATTTCACCGCGATGGTTCGCGGCGATGATGCGGAAGGCCTTGATCATGCCCGGCAGGGCAAACAGGCGGCGGTTGCGCGCCACGACCTTCAGGAAATTGGCGAAGAAACCGCTGATGTCAGCCTTCTCACTGATGGCGACGATCGCCTTAAGCTGGTCCTCGGCTGAGAAAACCGGGCTTGCGACGAAGCGCTTCAGATCGGCGCTCTCATCCAGCATCGCCTGGAAACGGTCAAGATCGGCGGTTACGCCGTCGACGACGCCCTGCTCGAGCGCCAGTTCGAAAAGCGACGAGGCATAGCGCTCGGCAACACCAGAAGTAAGCTGGGACGTGTCTGCCACTGGCACAAATTTCCCTGATTTCAACCCAAAATCCGGCTCTCGGCGGGCGCCGAACCTATGATCTTGAATTCGTTTTGATTTCCCCCAGAAATCACAAGAGAAGCCTCTTGCTTCTTCCGAAATTCGGGGTCCGTCTAACATAGGATGTTCGGACTCGCAACACGCGTAACGCCCGAATACGCCTTTCACATGAATTTCTGTTCGCAAAATTGCGCAATGGCCTGGAAGCAGGCCGGAAAAGCCGTCTGTCGGCAGAGAGTGTCACGTCTGGGTGAAGCCGAAAACGTAGAGCAGCGGTAGCGCGGCCAAAGCGATCTGCACAACTAGAAGTAAATAGTTGACGAGATTACTCCCCTTATCGGACAGGATCGAGATGACACGGGCAAAGGCAGCCATCGCGAAGGAGGCACCGAGCGCCATGTAGATCCAGTCCTGGGCGAGCATGATCGCCGACAGCCCGAAACCGAGATAGAAACCACCCATCGAGCGTCCCTCGCCGAAGCCTTCCGGCCGTCCCTCCTGCGCCTGCAGACCGAGAAGACGGAAAGTTTGGCCAGGCGCAAACATCATGATGAAGCCGGCCAGCGCCGTGAAAGCGGCGGAACAAAAAGCAAGCTGCTCGCCAAGCTCGGTCGGAAAATAAAACTCCATGCGTCAGCCCCAAATCACCGGATGAATCGGTGTTTTATGGCATGGGCCGAAAAGGGAGGGAATGGCGGCGTCATTCATTTAGAGAAAACTCTGCGGATCGATATCCAGCTGCACCTGCACCGATCCGCGCTCTTTGGGCGATTGCGACAGCATCGCCCGCAGAAACCCCTGCATGTCCGAGTTCCGCCGCCCATGCACCAAAAGCCGGAAGCGATGGCGGCCGCGCACCAGCGCAAGCGGCGCTTCGGCCGGGCCGAGCACCGAAATGCCTGACACCTGCGGTGCGGCGTTGCGCATGCCGCGCGCATGGTTTTCGGCGTCTTGACGGGTCTCGGCTGAAACGATGATCGAGGCGAGCCTGCCGAAGGGCGGCAATAAGGCGCGTTCGCGTTCGGTGATCTCGCGCTCGTAGAAGGCTTCGGAATCGCCGGAGACGATCGCCTGCATGACAGGATGCTGCGGCTGGTAGGTCTGCAGCAGCCCATGGCTCTTGAGGCCGGTGCGCCCGGCCCGGCCCGTCACCTGCGACAACAGCTGGAAGGTGCGCTCGGCCGCGCGCGGGTCGCCATTGGCAAGGCCGAGGTCGGCATCGACGATGCCGACCAGCGTCATCAGCGGAAAATTGTGGCCCTTGGCCACAAGCTGGGTGCCGATGACGATATCGGCTTCGCCCTTGGCGATCGCTTCCAGCTCCAGCCGCAGCCGCTTCACCCCGCCCATGATATCCGAGGAGAGTACGATCGTCCGCGCCTCCGGAAAATGCCGTTCCACCTCCTCGGCGATGCGCTCGACGCCTGGCCCGCAGGCGACGAGATGATCGAGCGTGCCGCATTCCGGGCAGGCCTCCGGCGTGCGCTCGGCATGGCCGCATTGATGGCATTGCAGCTGCTTGCGGAAACGATGCTCCACCAGCCAGCTCGAACATTGCGGGCACTGGAACCGATGGCCGCAGACCCGGCAGAGCGTCAGCGGCGCATAACCGCGCCGGTTAAGAAACAGCAGCGCCTGTTCGCGCTTCTCCACCGTCTTGCCGATCGCCCGGATCAGCACCGGCGACAGGAAGCCGCCCCGCTCCGGCGCGTGCCTGCGCATATCGACCAGATGTAGGTCCGGCATCGCCGCATCGCCGAAACGCGTCGGCAGGTGGACAGTGCTGTAGCGTCCGCTCTGCCCGTTGACCTGGCTTTCGACCGACGGCGTCGCCGACACTAGAATGACAGGAAAATCACCGATGCGGCCGCGCACCACAGCCATGTCGCGAGCATTGTAAAAGACGCGATCCTCCTGCTTGTAAGCGGGATCGTGCTCCTCGTCGACGATGATCAGCCCGAGATCCTCGAAGGGCAGGAAGAGCGCCGAGCGGGCGCCCGCCACGACCCGCACTTCGCCGGTCACCGCCTGGCGCCAGACCTTTTCGCGCATGCGCGGCGCAAGATCGGAATGCCATTCGGCCGGCTTTGCCCCAAAGCGATCCTGGAAGCGCTCCATGAAACTGGCCGTCAGCGCGATCTCCGGCAGCAGGATCAACACCTGCTTGCCGCGTTTCAGCGTCTCGGCAATCGCCTCGAAATAAACCTCGGTCTTGCCGGAGCCGGTCACCCCGTCGATCAGCGACACCGAAAATTCGCCCTTGCGGACGTCGGTAACGATCTCTTCGGCTGCCTCCTTCTGCCGCCCTTCGAGACGTGCGGCAGCAAAATCCGGATCCGGCATCGCCACCACCGGCGGCGGCGGCAGGAATATCGCCTCAAAAATGCCGAGCGTGATCAGCCCGTCGACGACACTCGTCGAGACACCCGCCGCATGCGCAAGGCCGCTGCGTGTCCAGGAAAAGCCGTCGGAGGCGGTAGCGAGGACCCGGGCGCGGGCCGGCGTCATCCGCTCCGGTTCGCCGCCGACGAGCTTCAACCCCTCCACCATCGGTTCCGGCTCGAAGGCGTTCGGCGCCCTCAGCGCCATGCGGGCGACGAGGCCGGGCGGCGAGAGCGTATAGGTCGCCACCCAATCGATGAAATCCCGCATTTCCCTAGAAAGCGGCGGGCAGTCGAAGACATGGCTGATCGGCCGAAGCTTTTTCGGATCGACACCGTCTTCGCCGCCGTCCCAGACGACGCCGATCACCTGCCGCGGCCCGAGCGGCACCTGCACGACCGAGCCGGGCTCGACCGCCATGCCATCCGGCACCGAATAAGAATAGGGTTTGGGCGCCGGCATCGGCACCAGCACCGGAACCGTTCGGTTCGCGGGCGGTGCCTCGAAAAGCGCGCCAAAGAGATCGGACGAATCTGTGCTCATCGCGCGAGACCATGCCCGCAAATCGATGGAATTGGAACCGCAAAGACGGGGCGGCGGTTCTGGTTCACCCCGACAATTTAAAGATCGAAGCTCGGAGGTTCAGCTTCATCTGGCCAGGCGATCGCCATCGCCGGAATAGGCTTCATTTGCCTTGCCATTGCGCTGCCGGAGGCGAATGATTGCCGACGCCTCGCGAGGATTGGGCGGCAGGACAGCGTTCTTCAACGCGATCGAATAGGCGTGTTTCGGATGTTCCAGCACGTCCCTGGCATCGCCGCTCTCCACCACCACGCCCCTACGCATGATCACCACGCGGTCGGATATATAATAGGCGGTTGCAAGATCATGGGTGATGTAGACGATCGAAACGTTGAGTGCGTCGCGCAAATCCCGGAAGAGATTGACAATAGACATACGAAGCGATGCGTCGACCATCGAGACCGGCTCGTCCGCCACGATCAGCTTCGGCTCGGGTATCAGCGCACGGGCGACGGCGATGCGCTGCAATTGGCCGCCTGAAAGCTCATGCGAGAAACGACCTTTTATCTCCGCCATCGACAGGCCGACATGTTGAAGGGCAACGTCGGCAATCGCCTCCTTTTCGGCGCGGCTCTTCGCGCCCTTGAAGCGATGGGCGGTGGCGAGCAGATACTCGTCGATCCGGGTCAGCGGATTGAAGGCCTCGAACGGATTTTGAAAGACCGGCTGGACCTTGGCCATGAAAGCCTCGCGATCCCTACGGGAACGCACCGCCTTCACATCCGTACCGTCGAAGCGGATGCTGCCTCGATCGGCCTTTTCGTTGCCGAGGATCATCTTCGCCAACGTCGATTTGCCGGAGCCGGATTCGCCGACGATCGTGAATATCTCGGGCTTGTCGGCGGTAAGGGCGAAGCTGACATCGTCGACCGCCTTCATCTTCTCGCGCGAGAAGAAACCGCCGATCGGAAAGAGCTTGGTCACATGGTCGAGTTCGAGGAGGAAATGGCTGCTCATTGGATCTGGTACTCCCCGGCACGGAAGCATGCGACACGCCCTCCGGTGGCGCTCGGCAGCATGGCCGGCACTTCACGCGCGCATTTGTCGATCGCGATCGGACAGCGCGGATGGAAACGGCATCCCGAGGGCGGATCCGAAAGCGCCGGCGGCTTGCCCTTGAGGCTCTTTCGCGTCGAGACATCACCGATGCGCGGCAGGCTGCCGATCAGGTGGACGGTGTAGGGATGCTGGGGATTGTCGAAGATCGCCTGCGTCGGCCCCTCTTCCGCCAGCCGTCCCGCATACATGATGGCCAGCCGATCGGTGATGGCGGCGTGCACGGACATGTCGTGGGTCACGAAGATGACCGAGGACTGCAGGCGCATCTGCACTTCCTTTATCAGCGCCAACACGTCCTGCTGGACGAGCACGTCAAGCGCCGTCGTCGGCTCGTCGGCGATGATGAATTCCGGCTCGCAGACAGTGGCGAGAGCAATCGTCAGGCGCTGGCGCATGCCGCCCGAAAGCTGGTGCGGAAAGGCCTCGAGCACATGTGGATCGAGATGCAGGCGGGCAAGATGCGCCTCGACGCGCGCGCGGAAGGCATCTGGATCGAGGTTCATGTGGCGGGAGGCGAAATCGGTGAAGGCGTGTTTGACCCTTCTGACCGGGTTCAGCACGTTCATAGAGCCTTGCATGATATAGGAAAGGTGGCGCCAGCGTGCCGCCTTCATCTTGTTCGGTTCGCCATAGACATCGATCGGCCCATCGGCAAAATTGAATTTCACCGTTCCGCCGACGACGCGCATCGGCGGCCGGATGGCGCCGGCAAGCGTCTTGATCAGCGACGTCTTGCCGCTCGAGGATTCGCCGGCAATGCCGTAGATCTCGTTCCTGCGGATGGTCAGGCTGATATCGTCGACTGCGCGGATCTCTCGCCGCACGCCGAAATAATCATTGACGTAATAGCATTTCAGCCCGTCGATCGTCAGTGCGTCCATAGCGTTTTCGGCAAGGGTCAAAGGCTGCGTCCTCATCAGGTTCTGCATCTCCTCAAGCTCCCATGCGGGCCAGGCGCGAGCGCGGGTCGATATATTCGTTCACCGACATGGCGAGCATGAACAGGCCGAGGAACAGGACGACGACGAAGAGCATCGGGAAGGCGACCCACCACCATACGCCCGATACCATCGCGGAATGCGCATTGGCCCAGTAGATCATGCCGCCAATCGTCGGCCGGTTGATGTCGGAAAATCCAAGCACCGAGAGCGTCACCTCGAGGCCTATCGCCCAGATGAGATTGTTCATCGTCGTGAAGAAGACGATCGGCATGACATAGGGCAGATGCTCGCGGATGAGGATCTGTCGTGTGCGCATGCCCGAGAAGACCGCGTGCCGGGTAAATTCCCGGTGGCGGAGAGACAGGGCGACGGAACGGATCAGGCGGCTGTCATGCGTCCATCCGAGCAGCGCCGCGGTGATCGCCAGCATGAACCACGTCATCTGGTCGCGAAGCACGAAGACCAGAAGCAGCAGGATCGGAATGTTCGGCAGCGCGCCGAGCGTGTCGTTGACCGCCATGATGATCTGGTCGGTCCGCCCACCGATATAGCCGGAGATCAGGCCGACGGCGATGGCGATGATGCGGCTGACGAAGGCGACGATGATGCCGAAGAACAGCGTATTGCGCATCGAGGCGGCGATCTGCCAGAAAACCTCCTGGCCACGCGAGGTGGTGCCGAGCCAGAATTCGGCCGAAGGCGGCATGTCGGGCGCGACGACATAGATGGCATTCTCGTCATAGGGCGAGAAGAACGATGCCGCGATCAGCGCCAGGATGATGCAGATCAGGATGGTTCCGAGCAGGAACTCCTTGTTGTAGCGCAGCAGGTCTCTGAGGACTTTGAACATCGCGGATTATCCCAGTTTCACGCGTGGATCGATCAGCGGATAGATGATGTCGATCACGAAGACCGCGGCGGCAACCGCGATGATGGCGATGGTCGTGACACCGAGAACGAGGCTGTAGTCGCCGGAATAAATGCCGGAGATCAGAAGCTTGCCGATCCCGGGATAGTTGAAGACGAATTCGACGATGACGGCGCCGCCGAAGACATTGCCGAGACTGAGTGCCAGGCCGGTGACCTGCGGCAGCATGGCGTTGCGCGCCACATATTGCGAAAAGATGCTGCGCGAACGCACGCCGCCAAGTTCGGCATAGACGACGTGGTCGTCGGTAACGATGTTGGAAACCAGCGAGCGCATCGAGATGAACCAGCCACCAATGCCGACAAGCACGAGGGTCAGGGCCGGCAGGATGCCGTGCTCGATCACCGAGCTGATGAAGGCCCAGTTGAAGGCAGGCGCGAGATTGACCTGCGCCCCGTCGCTGATCGGCAGGATCGGCCAGATGAAACCGAAGAGGATCACCAGGCTGAGGCCGATGATGTAGGTCGGGATCGGCTGCAGCGCCATGATGACGACACCGGCAACCTTCAGCAGCTTGCTGCTGCGGAAATAGCCGGCAAGGGCGCCGAGAAAATTGCCGATGATCCAGGAAATGATCGTCGCGAGCGTCAGAAGCCCGACCGTCCAGGGTAATGCCCGGCCGATAACGGTCATGACGGGGGTCGGGAAAGAGGAAAGCGACGGGCCGAAATCGCCGGTCAGGACGCGGCCCCAGAAGGTGAAATACTGCTCCAGCAGCGGGCCGCCGGTGCCGTAGAGTTCACGCAGCGATTCGCGAAGGATTTCGACGGCCTGCGGATCGGTGGAGCCGAAGCTCGTCAACAGCGACACGGTCTGCTCAATCGGATCGACCGGCGAAAAATGCGCGATCAGGAAGGCCAGCGTGATGCCGGTGAAGACCACGAAGAGAAATTGCAGAAAGCGTTTTGCCGCATAGATCAGAAAGCCGTTCATGACATCGACCTTTCAATAGCAGAACGGGAACAGCCGGCGGCCGGCTGCTCCCTCGATATTGCCTCGATCAAGGCTTCGGCGCGTGCGGATTGGCCTTCAGCCCGACCACCATGTAGCGGATGTTCGACCAGTTCGGACCCGAGGCCGAATAGGGATTGTCCGCGCTCGGATAGTTGGTCCAGTAGGTCGTATCGAGCGGCGCGAACTTGTTGTAGGCCATCAGCGGGATCATCGGCATTTCCTCGACGGCGAGCTTCAGGAAGTCCTGGCCGAGTTTGGCGACATCGGGCGAATCGAAGGCGATCGACCGATTGCGCTCGATGATTTGGTCGAGACGCGGATCCTGCCAGCGCTGCAGGTTGCGCGGCGGCTGGATCTGCCCGACCGGCTTGATGAACTCCGAATGATAGCTGTCGAGGAAGAAAGAGAGATCGGGATGACCGCCCCAGGTCTCGATGCTCCAGTAGATCGCCGTCTCGAAATCGCCGGTGCTGAGGCGCTGGCCATTGGTCGGGCCGGCAACATCGACCTTGGTGGCAATGCCGGCTTGCGACCATTGCTGGGCGATCACCGTGCCGGCGCGGGCAAGCGTCGGGATGGCATCGCCTTCCACCTGCAGGCGGATCGTAAAGGGCGTCCCATCAGGCTTCACCCACTGGCGGCCGCTTTTCTTGAAGCCTGCCTTCTGCAGCAACTCGGTCGCAGCCTCAACGTCCTTCTTCCACCAACCGAAGCCGAAGGTACGCTGCAGCTTGGCCGGATCGGTCGGGATCTGATCGGCCCATTGGCTGCGCACCATATTGGCGATCTGCGACGAGATGTTGGGATCGTAGGGCTTGATCTTGCGGGAACCGGTGTCGAGTTCGAAATTCGTCAGCCAGTCCTGCATCGGTGCGTAATAATCATCCGGGGCAGAACCCGTCGGCGGCGTGGCAAGGGCGGCGATATTGGCCGCGCCGCGATAGGAGCCGAGCGCCACTTCGCGGATGTCGATCAGCAGCGCAAGAGCCCAGCGCACGTCCTTATTGTCGAAGGGCGCCTTCTTCGTATTGAAGAGAACCGAAGGCAGCGTCGGGTCCGGATGCGCAAACGGGAAGCCCTTCAGCCAGGAGGCTGTGGTCTTGCTGTCGCGCATGATCGAGAACATGCCCTCGGGCGCCATGTCGTTGATGACGTCGAGATTGTGGTTGCGTTGCTCGATGACGCGGGCCTCCGGATTGCCGGCGGCGCGATAGACGACGTATTTCACCTCGGGCGGTTGTGCCGCAGCCAGCCCGATCGACGTGCGCTGCCAGTCGTCGCGCAGCTTCCAGATCGTCCAGTTGCCACCCTTGTCATAATTCTGCAGCTGGTAGGGCCCGAGTGAAACCGGCGGGTTGTTGTTGAAAGACAGCGGATCTGCGGCCTTCTCGAAGACGTGCTTCGGCATGATCCAGGCGGCGTTCCAGCGCACGGTGAACAGTGTATGAAAGCGCGAGTTCGGCTTTTTCAGATGGAAGACGACGGTCTGTGGATCCGGATTTTCGATACTCGCGACATTGACGGTGAAGGGCGCGCTCCAGGCCATGCCGGGATGGTCGATCTGCGTCCGCACGGTATAGACCACATCGTCGCTGGTGAATTCGACACCGTCGCTCCAGAAGATCCCCTTGCGCAGCTTTACCGTCATCTCGGTGAAATCGGCGTTGTAGCGCGGCGGTTCGCTGGCAAGCGCATTCTGCCAGGCATCCTTGCCGCCTTCGGGATTGATGAACCACAGCGTATCGGTGGTCAGCTGCTGCAGGCCGTTAAGGTTTGCCGCCGCCCCGCCGCCCGGAGCCCAGAGATTGAACCAGTCGGCATTCTGCTGCGGCGTACCCTGGATGATCAGCGTTTCATTGCGCGGTATGCCGGCAATGAAATCCTGCGCAAATGCCGGAAGGGCCATGAGCGACAATAAGGCAATGGCTGCATATTTACGGAACTTCATCGGATGTTCCTCCTCCTCAACTCGCCGCAGCGAGCGCTTCCCGTAATCAATTGACGATGGCGTCCAGCGAACCCCTGCCTGCGCGTGCCGCAGGGCACATGCACTCCTCGGCGGCGGGCGAACTCACGCGGTAGTTATCGACAATTTTTTGAGAAACGGCAACTGATAATTTTGCAGACCATAAAAAATAGCGCATTTTCAGGCATTTTTGACGCAGGGCGCCGATGCGCTTTTTTATATTATTGACAAAATGAGCGTTTGGCTTAGCTTTTGCGGCGAGCGCGGCGCCCTCCCAAGAGGCCGCACTTCATCACCAGACAGGTCGGCTGCTTTCGGGAGGAGGCTTTGGCATGACCGTTCAAGAGGACACCAGGATGAGCAGCCCCTATGACGTGACAATCTCCGTTCACGCCAACCGGCCAACCGGCAAATACGAACCCTTGTGGAACTGGTTCGGATACGACGAGCCGAACTACACTTACTCCCCGCACGGCAGGAAGCTGCTCAAGGAACTCACCGAGCTGAGCCCCGAGCCGCCCCGCATCCGTGCGCACAATCTTCTAACCAGCGGCGACGGCCTGCCTGCCCTCAAATGGGGTTCGACCAATGCCTATACCGAGGATGCGAACGGCAATCCGGTCTATGATTGGACGATCATCGATAAGATCTTCGACACCTATGTCGAAGCCGGCAACATTCCGCTGATTCAGATCGGCTTCACGCCGGAGGCGCTCTCCGATTTCGACGGTCCTTATCGTCACCAATGGGAACCGGCCGACAAATACGCAACGATCACCACCGGCTGGACGGCTCCGCCGACGGACCTGAAGAAATGGGGCAACCTGATCGAAGCATGGGCACGGCATCTCGCCGAGAGATATGGCAAGGACGTCGTTTCAAGCTGGCCGTGGGAAGTGTGGAACGAACCGGACGGTCACTACTGGACCGGCACCATCCCGCAATTCTGCGAAATGTATGATGTCAGCGCCAAGGCCCTGAAGCGTGCCTTGCCGAATGCCCGCGTCGGCGGTCCGCACACCTGCGGCGCCTTTGCCAATGAAAAGGCCCAGACCTTCCTGCGCGCCTTCCTCAAGCACGTGGTCGACAACAAGTCGCCGATCGATTTCCTCGCCTTCCATGCCAAAGGCAATCCCGTGATCTACGAGGGTCACGTCCGGATGGGCCTGCACAAGCAGCTCCGCGACATCGAGACGAACCTTGCCATCATCAACGAGTTTCCGGAACTCCGGCACCTGCCCGTGGTGATCGGTGAATCCGATCCGGAAGGCTGTGCGGCCTGCTCTGCACGCGTCCATCCGCAGAACGGTTATCGCAACGGCCCGCTTTACGGCGTCTATGTCGTCGAAAGCATGATCCGCACTTACGAACTGGCAAGACGCGCCAACATCCATATCGAAGGTGCAGTGACCTGGGCCTTCCTCTTCGACGACCAGCCCTATTTCGACGGCTTTCGCGATCTTGCCACCAACGGCGTCGACAAGGCTGTTCTCAACGGCTTCCGCATGCTCGGCAAACTCGGCGGCGAATGGCTGGAATCGGAAAGCGATTATCGCCGCGACATCGAGGATATCATGAGCCATGGCGTTCGCGGCAAGCCCGATGTCAACGTCGTGGCGACCCGCGACGACAAGGGCGTTTCCATTCTCCTCTGGCACTACCACGACGATGATGAAGCCGGGCCGTCCGCCGATATCACGGTCAATCTCGACGGCTGGGACGGCAAGTCCGCCTCGCTCAAACATTTCAGGATGGACGAGGAGCATTCCAACGCTTTCGGCGTCTGGAAGGCGATGGGCAAGCCGCAGAATCCGGCCGGCGAAGATTATGCCAGGCTGGAAGCCTCGGGAAAACTCGCCGAGATCGAAGGTGAGGCATCGGCTAAGGTCGATGACGGCAAGATCACCCTCAAAGTCTCCCTACCGCGTCAGGGCGTGTCTCTCCTGCGCCTCGATTGGTGAGCCGGTAGGCGAAGGGAGCGCAATCGAAAGTTTGCGCTCCCTTTCAAGCGGCCGGTCGCGTCAGTTGTCACTGACATAGGCGAGATAGCGTTTCTTGCTCGGCTGCAGATGGTCGACGCAGAGCTGGGCGAGAACCCAGTTATCCCCACCGCGCAGCATCTCGATCATCAGCCGGTGATGTTCGTGCGAGATGCGCAGCGATTCCTTGCTCGACATCGAATTGGCGCGCACCGGCAGGCTGAGCCGCATATAGAGCTCGATCGATTGCACCAGATGCGCATTGCCGCAGGCGCCGAAGAGCGTCAGGTGGAATTTGTCATTGGCCTCGTGCACACCCCTGAGATAGCCGGATTCGATGTGGCGGCCATGCTCTTCGTGCAGCGCCAGCAGTTCCTCGATCAACGCCTCGGGCGCCGGCAGCTTTATCCACAGCGCCGCCTGCCGTTGCAGCAGTTCCCGAACGTCGTAGATTTCCTGAACCTGGCGAGCAGTCAACGAACGGACCGTCGCGCCCTTGTTGCGCTCCCGAACCACGATGCCCATCGTTTCGAGCTGCACGATCGCCTGCCGGGCGAAATGGCGCGTGACGTGAAAGCGGGCAAGGAGCGTGTCTTCGGTCAGACGGGTTCCAGGCGCCAGCCGCCCGAAGATGATGTCCTCCTCCAGCGCGCGGGCAATACTTAGATCATCATGCTCGATGCCGTCTTCGCGGCTTTCGTTGAGCGTCTGCAATGTCATCTCCTCTGACGGCGGCGAGCCATGTTACAGTGGATTGCGTTCCGGGTCGAACCGGCTCAAGCGATAGATATCCTCGACAAGAGCAAGCGTTTTGATGTTGTCGCCCGGCGATGTCTCCATCGCCACCTTTCCATCGAGACTGTCGAGGAAATGCGCGATGGTCGCATCATAGGCGCCTTGGTAGGTCTCGTCAGGATCGAAGCTCTCCCGGCATTGCCGCCCACCCTCAGCCGAGAGCAGATTGCCGTTAAGTTCGAGCGTGCCGCGCGTCCCGAAGATGCGCAAGTGATCGCGCGGCGTCGGCAGCGCGCCATGCGCGGCGAGATTGGCATTGATGGTGACGAGAACGCCGTCGCTCGTCCGGCGGAGGACGACGCTCGCGACATCCTCCGCGACGATATCGCGATTGCTCCTCTCAAGCCGCGCAATCACCACCTCCATCTCGCCCAGAAGATATCTCAGCGTATCGAGATGATGGATCATGACTTCCATGACCAGCAGCCGCTCTTGCGTCCGGAAAAAGGGCTGGCGCACCAGCGCCGGCCTTTTTCCTTCCGCATCCGCTATCATGCCGCTGGACAGGAATTCGAACTGCACCTGGCGGATCTCGCCGGCAAGCCCCTCGTCGAGCCACGCCTTCAGCCGCCGATAATAGGCGCGGAACCGCCAGTTCTCGTGGATCATCAGTCTGCCCCTGCCGGAAAGACCTGCCAGCAGCTCGACCGCATCGCCGTAGGAAGGTGCCAGCGGCTTCTGGCAGATGATATCGAGGTCCTTTGCCGCCGCCAGCCGGACCAGTTCGACATGGAACTCCCGCGGCGCGCAGATATCCACGGCATCGAGCCGCTCGGCATCCAGCATCGCCTGCGCGCTCGTATAGTTGCGCGCGACGTCGAAGGCAGCAAGCCGGGCTGCGATCGCACTCGGCGACGGGTCGGCAATCGCCACGACCTCGGCCCTTTCCGATTGCCGCATCCATGCAGGCAGATGGTAGGCGCTGACCCAGCCGGCACCGATAATGCCGATACGCCGTCGGCTCGTTCCCGTCATGGCGCTTCCTCTGCATTTGATCCCATTTTATCAATAATCTATCCGGCTTCGTCATAAAAGCCAATCGTTTGATTGTCGAAGAAAGGTGCTAATTTCGCAGATTCCCATTGTATTTTATGGCGATCTCAGAAGAAATCCAAAAATACGATACAGTGACGCCATCTTATTTATTGACAATCCTCCGTATCCCTCTACGCTGACACCACGGCCATGGATCAATTTGGCGAGGGAGGAACAGGTTTGTCGAACGGTCTTCGTCGCAAGCTGACGAGTTACGGCGATCAGGGATTCTCTCTTTTCCTGCGCAAGGCATTCATCAAGGCCATGGGTTATTCGGACGATGCGCTCGACCGTCCGATCGTCGGCATCGCCAATACCTACAGTGATTTCAATCCCTGTCACGGCAATGTGCCGCAACTCATCGAGGCAACCAAGCGCGGCGTGATGCTGACGGGTGCGATGCCCATGGTGTTTCCGACAATCTCGATCCACGAGAGCTTTGCCTCGCCGACCTCGATGTATCTGCGCAATCTGATGGCGATGGAAACGGAAGAGATGATCCGCGCCCAGCCGATGGATGCCGTCGTCCTGATCGGCGGCTGCGACAAGACCCTGCCGGCCCAGATCATGGCGGCCGCCAGCAGCGAGATACCAGCGATCTTCCTTCCGACCGGCCCGATGGCCGTCGGCCACCACAAGGGCGAACGGCTTGGCGCCTGTACGGATTGTCGCCGTTTCTGGGGGCGCTTTCGCGCCGGAGAGATCGACGAGGCCGAGATCGCCGAGGTCAACAACAAGCTGGCCAGCTCGATCGGCACCTGCACGGTGATGGGCACGGCGAGCACTATGGCGAACCTGACCGAAGTCATGGGTCTCTGCCTTCCCCGCGCGGCTTCGGCACCGGCCGTCGAATCCGAACGGGTTCGGCTTGCCGAGGAGACGGGCCGTGTCGCCGCACGTCTCGCCATGGATGAGGCAGCGCCGACGGTGCGCGATATCCTGACGCCGCAGGCAATACGCAACGGGCTCGTCGCGCTGCAGGCGATGGGCGGCTCGACCAATGCCGTCGTCCATCTTGCCGCAATTACCGGCCGCCTCGGCCTGCGCCTTGACATGGCCGAGCTCGACCGGCTGGGCCGGAGCATTCCCCTGCTCGTCGACCTGCAGCCCTCAGGCCAGCATTATATGGAGCAGTTCCACGAGGCGGGCGGCGTCCCGGCGCTGTTGAAGGCGGTGCGCCATGAAATCGACGGCAGCGCGCCGACGGTCTATGGCAGGGCGATCGGCGAAATCATCGACGCTGTCGTCGATGAGCCGGGCCAGACCATCATCCGCACCATCGAGAAACCGTTGAAGCCGATCGGAACGATCGCCGTCCTGCACGGCAATCTTGCGCCGCGCGGCGCCGTCATCAAACAATCCGCAGCCTCCAAGGATCTGCTCCAGCATATCGGCCGCGCCGTGGTCTTCGATTCCGTCGAGGATATGACGCTGCGCATCGACAATGACGATCTCGACGTCCATGCCAATGACGTTCTGGTTCTGCGCAATGCCGGGCCGAAAGGTGCGCCCGGCATGCCGGAAGCCGGCTATCTACCCATCCCGCGCAAGCTCGCCCGCCTGGGCGTGAAGGACATGGTGCGGATTTCCGATGCCCGGATGAGCGGCACGGCCTTCGGCACGATCATCCTCCATATCGCGCCTGAAGCCGCCGATGGCGGCCCGTTGGCGATCGTCCGCACCGGCGATCGCATTCGCCTCGACGTCGAGGGCCGGCGCATCGATCTCGACATCGACCAGGCGGAATTCGATCACCGCATGCTTGATGTCGTCAACCGGCCCTCGCCGGCCCCGGCGCGCGGCTATGCCAAGCTCTATCAGGAGCGCGTGCTCCAGGCTGACGAAGGCGCCGACTTCGATTTCCTGCAAAGCGAGGAGCTCGACGCGCGATGAGTGCCGCTGATATGGAGGCGCCGCTTTGTCTGCCCCGCCGGCAGCTGACGCGGCTGCCGCGGGCGGCACTGCCGCAAGGCACGGTCGATACGCATTTCCACGTCTTTCGCGCCGGCGCTCCGCTCAACACCCCACGCAGCTACACGCCTGACATCGCGACGATTGCCGACTGGATCAAATTCTCCGGCAATCTTGGTATCGCCAGGGGCGTATTGGTGCAGCCAAGCGTCTATGGTCTCGACAATAGGCTGCTGCTGGAGGCGCTTGCCGCCTATCCAGATCGTCTGCGCGGCATCGTCGTCATCGATCCCGAAACCGCCAAGGCCGAGATAGATCGGCTCGACCGGCTCGGCGTGCGCGGCGTGCGGATCAATACGCGCAACAAGGGCGGCCTCCCGCTCGCCGCCGCCAGGACACTGGCGGAAAGCATTGCTGCTTTCGGCTGGTCGCTGCAATTGCAGATCAATCCCGAACAACTTCCCGATATTGCGACAACACTGGCCGGCACCCGCCTGCCCATCGTCATCGATCATCTTGGCTTCATTCCGCTTGCCATAGAGACGAGATCACGGCATGTCGATGCGCTGAGAAGGCTGATGGACGCGGCAGATACCTATGTCAAAGTGACCGCACCCTACCGTTTGACGAAGGACATGAATGACCAAGGTTTCGCCGAGGTCGCCCGCGCGCTTGCCGCCAGCCACGCGGAAAGGCTGCTCTGGGGCAGCGATTGGCCGCATACCGAATTGTGGGATGGCATGCCTGACGACGCTGAGCTGATCGAGACCATGCAGGCCGCCGTCGACGATCCCACGGTTGCCGACAAGATTTTTGTTCGAAATGCCGAAGCGCTGTTCTTCGGCCGCTGAATTGGAGAGCACCAATGGCCAGACTGACCGAAGATGCCAAGGGCGTCTATGTGATCGCCGTAACCCCCTTCACCGATGACGGCGCGCTCGATCTCGCCAGTATCGACAGCATGGTCGATTTCTACGAGGGCGCCGGCGTCACCGGCCTGACGGTGCTTGGCCAGCTCGGCGAGGCCCCGAAGCTGACCGCCGAGGAATCGCGGACAGTCGTCGAACGGGTGCTGAAGCGCCTCGACGGGCGTCTTCCCGTCGTCGTCGGCGTTTCGGCGCCGGGGCTTGCGCCGATGAACGAACTCGCCGAAGCCGTCATGGGTGAGGGTGCGGCCGGCGTCATGGTTGCGCCGCCCTGGACCGTCAAGACCGACGATCAGGCCTTCGCCTTCTACCAGTCGGTTGGCGAGGCCCTGGGCGATACGCCCTTCGTGCTGCAGGATTATCCGCTCACCACCAATGTGACGATCGCGCCCAAGGTCATTGAGCGCATCGTCAACGACGTGCCCAATTGCGTCATGCTCAAGCACGAGGATTGGCCGGGTCTTTCGAAAATCTCAGCACTTCGCGCCGCCAGCGACAAGGGCGCCATGCGGCGTATCTCCATCCTCTGCGGCAATGGCGGGCTTTTCCTGCCCGAAGAGATGGGCCGTGGCGCCGATGGCGCAATGACCGGCTTTTGTTATCCGGAGATGATGGTTGGCGTCGTCGAGGCCTATGCAGCCGGAAATCCCGATCGCGCCCATGCGATCTTCGATGCCTATCTGCCGCTCGCCCGCTACGAACAGCAGCAGGGCATCGGCCTTGCCTCGCGCAAATATGTGCTTGCCAAGCGCGGCGTGATCAAGTCCGCCACCCTGCGCAAGCCGGGCGCCAAACTCTCGACACTGGATATTGCCGATGTCGAGCGGTTGCTGGCGCGCCAGGCCATCCGCCTCAAGGAGATCGGGGCGTAACACACCGGCGCAAATCCGAAGCCGCTGGATCATCGCTACGACGCTGCAGCGCGAGCAGATGGCTATGTCCATCTCGTCCGTGAGGCTGAAATCCGATCGACTCCCAGAACCTCGCCGCACCATCGTTTCCCGCATGAACGGTGACGACGGTGCAGAAGGAACGCGCATGGTCGAGCAGAGCCATGGCAAGCATCCGGCCGATGCCGCGCCCGCGCATTGCGGGACGAATATAGAAACGCCGCATCCGCAGCGCCCCTGACATGGCCGTTTCGACAGTCATGCCGCCGATGCCGGCGAGCACCTCATCGGCATAGGCGCCAAGCAGCCTTTCGCCGTCACGCTGGAATCTGTTGTCGCCGGTCGACCATTCGTCGACAAGACGGGTGATATGGAGATAGCCTTCCCGCCGGGCTTCGCTTTCGAGATCTGCGATCTCCTGCGGCAATCCATCGCGGAACGTGCGGATATCGATTGTCATGGCAATCCCGGCGGTTCTAGATGGCGGGAACCGGAACCTCGCGGGGCATCGCCGCGGCCGGCAAGCCGACCGGCACGAAGGTCGCGTCGCCATCGGCGGCCATATCATGCACCGTATGTTTCTCCAGCGCCTTCGTCACCTCGTTGAGGTCGCCGTCTAGCTGTTCGGCCGGAATAAGATTGCCGATCACGAAATCGAAGCGGTCGCCGCGTTTGTTCAACAGTTCGTGGAACACGGTCATGTCGCGAAGCTCCGTCGACCATTTCGCCAGCCAGTAGAACAGCCCCGAATTGCGCGCCGTCATATGGACGGGAAGGATCGGCAGATTGTATTTGCGCGCCAGCCCGACGGCCGAGGTCTTCCATGTCCGTTCGTTCAGCCGGCCGTTCGCCCAGTAGGCGATGCGGCCTGAGGGAAAGAGCACTGTCGCCTTGCCTTCCTTCACCGCATGGTTGGTCAGTTGCAGCGTTTCGCGCGCCTTCAGCTTGCTCTTATGCTCCTCCCGCCATTCGACGGGAATGATCATCTCGGCAAAGCGCGGATTGACGCGGATGGCATCGCGATTGGCGAAGAACATCATGTCCGGCCGACGCGCCTTCAAGAGATCGAACACGGCAACGCCGTCGGCGATGCCGGTCGGATGGTTGCTGACGAGGATGAAGCCGCCGGTATCAGGGATGCGTTCGCCATTGGTGATGCCGATGTCGAGTTTCAGCACATCGCTCAGATATTCGAACGACTGGAAGCCCGGCATTTTGGCGACCGCATTGGCGAATTCGAGCGCCTTGTTATAGCGCAGCAGCGTGTAGAGGAACGGCCGCATGACCGGCCAGAGCGGATTTTTCACGATCCTCTGGCCGCGTTCAGCAATCAGCGTATCGACGATATGACCGGGCTTTCCCTGTGAAACGAGAGCGATCGCTTCCGCGAGCTGTCCGAAAGCCGTCATGGAATCGCGCCGTGCCATGAAAGATCCTGTCTATGGGGTATAAGCTATCGCAGTACAATATGATCGAAGGATGACAAAGGCTTGGCCGGCATTAGCAATTCCATAACTGTTCCTGCTCCAAATTGGCGGACTTGAAGGCAAAATCAAGGCCAGCAACGTGAACGAACTGCTTGTTATCGCCGATCCGCGCCTGATGGCGGAGCGTGCCGCATGGCTTGAAAACCTCGCCCACGAGCGCCGTCTTTCCGAGCACACGCTCGACGCTTACGAGCGCGACACCCGCCAGTTTCTGACCTTTATGACCGGCCATCTCGCCGGCCCGGTGACGCTCCGCGACATCAGGGAGTTGCGCCCCGCCGATTTCCGCGCCTTCCTGGCGGCCCGCCGCAAGCAGGGCTCCGGCGCCCGCTCGCTCGGCCGCAATCTCGCCGGTCTCCGTTCGCTGCTGCGCCATCTCGAAAAGAAAGGCTTGGTCAACGCCGCCGGCGCCGGCGCAGTGCGCTCACCGAAACAACCGAAATCGCTGCCCAAGCCGCTGTCGGATACGCAGGCGATCACCGTCGTCAGCGACGACGCCCAACTCCATGACGAACCCTGGATTGCGGCGCGCGATGCGGCTGTCATGACGCTGCTCTACGGCTGTGGCCTGCGAATCTCCGAAGCGCTTGATCTTACTCCCGCCGACCTGCAGAAGGGCGCGACGGCGCTGCGCATCACCGGCAAGGGCAACAAGACGCGGCTGGTACCGTTGCTCTCTGTGGTTTTCGACGCGGTCGAGAAATACCGCGCGCTCTGCCCATACCATCTCGAAAGCGGCGAACCGCTGTTTCGCGGCGCCCGCGGCGGCAAGCTGCAGGCGGCGATCATCCAGCGCACCATGCAGAAGATGCGCAGCGCCTTCGGTCTGCCGGAGACGGCAACACCGCATGCACTGCGCCATTCCTTCGCCACCCACCTGCTTGCCGGCGGCGGCGATCTGCGCACCATTCAGGAACTGCTCGGCCATGCCAGCCTTTCCACAACGCAGATCTATACCGGCGTCGATGCGTCGCGGCTGCTCGAGGTGTATGATCGGGCCCATCCGCGTGCCTAGCGCATCGGCCCGAAAATCGGACCGATTTTCGGAAAAGCACGATGCGTAGATTGAAAGTGTTACAGCGTCCTTTGCGCGTCTGAAAGACGCGCGGCGCTGTAATGGATGTCGCCCAAAAGTGTGCAGCGGTTTTGGGGCAACGACATGTATAGACGATAGGCTTAAAGCGCATCGCATGGATGCGATTGAATGTGAGGCGCTTTAAGCTCTCGTTAAGGCATTCTCTTAAAGGAATATGCGCAAGCCGGGCGTAGAGCATGAAGCTTATGGAGCATGTGATCGGAACACCCATCATGACGACATCAATCGGCCGCCGGACGTCCTACCTCGCAGTGCCGGCCAATCTGTTGCTCTGGCTGATCGCAGTCTTTCACATGCTGCTTCTCGCCGCGCTGTTTGCCGCCTTCCTGACGGCAAGGCCGGCAGCGGCCGAAGACGTGGCCTGCACCGGCCGCAACCTGATGATCGAACTGCAGCAGAACGACCCCGCCCGCTACGCCGAGGCGCTGAAGGAGGCCGACGCCACACCAAACGGCAAGGGCATCTTCTGGAAGATCGAAAAGCCCGGACTTACACCTTCCTGGCTGCTCGGCAGCATGCATGTCACCGATCCACGCGTGCTGGCCCTGCCACCGCGCGCCCAGGCCGCCCACGACGCCGCCGACACGATCATCATCGAATCCGACGAGATCCTCAATGAGCGGAAGGCGACCGCCGCCCTGCTCGCAAAGCCGGAGCTGACGATGTTCACCGACGGTACGACGATCGACAAGCTGCTTTCTCCCGAGGACTACAAGCGCCTCGAAACCGGCCTCAAGCAGCGCGGTATCCCGCTCAGCGCCGTTTCCCGCATGCGGCCCTGGATGATCTCGAGCGCCGTCGCCCTGCCGGCCTGCGAAATCGCCCGCAAGGCCAAAGGCGTGCAATTCCTCGACCAGAAGATCGCCACCGATGCGGTTGCTCAGGGCAAACAGGTCAAGGGGCTGGAAACCCTTGCCGAACAGATCCAGGCCATGGCCGATCTGCCGGTCGAATTCCATCTGAAGTCGCTGATCGAGACGCTGGAACTCGGAGACAAGATGAGCGATGTCGTCGAGACGATGACCGACCTCTACCTCTCCGGTGATATCGGCATGACCATGCCGATGTTGAAAACTGTGACACCGGAGGAGGAAGGCGAAAAGAACGATTATGCCGCCTTCGAGCAGCGCGTCATCCTCGACCGCAACAAGGTGATGGCCGAGCGCGCCGCCCCCATCCTCGACGGCGGCAACGTCTTCATGGCCGTCGGCGCCCTGCATCTGCCCGGCAAGGACGGCGTCATCGAACTGCTGCGCCAGCAGGGCTTCACCGTCACCGCGGTGAACTGAACCAGCCGGTCAGCCGAGCGTCATGCGGCGCAGAACATTGCTTTTCCAATAGAACTGATGGACGAGGGCGCCGGCGACATGCGCCGCGATCAGCGCCCAGAGAATGATCTTCAGGACATCCGCGTGGAACGAACCGGCGGGATCGATACCGAAATAGTAGGCGGCGATGCCCGAAAGCGGCATCGCGAAGATCAGGATGTAGAGGCCGGCATGGGCAAGCCTCGCTGCAAGACGGAAGATCGCCGGCTCCTGTACGACCTCGTCCGGAACGCCCTTGGTAAAACGCAGCCCGAGCCTGAGGACGGCAAGCAGCAGGATGGCGATGCCGATATAGGCATGGATATTCGCCGACGAAATCTGTTCCGGCGTCGGTACCTGGCCTCTGCGCATCAGCCGATGCCAGATATTCATGCCGTCGGGAAACAGCAGATTGAAGAAGATCAGCAGCGCCACGGCCCAGTGAAGAAAACGCTGGCTCAGGCTGTAACTCACGATGGACGGCTGCTGCATTTCTGGACCTTCGCGGATGCTGAACTCAACGATACGCAACAACTAAAACAACCGCCTGCCTTCCGGCAAGCGGCTGTATGCTTTGTTACGAACATGTAAGATTACATATGGATCGGCTTGAAGAAGGTTGCGAGCGCAGCCTCTTTCACCGCTTCCGACATTGTGGGATGCGCGTGGCAGGTCCGGCCGAGATCTTCCGACGAACCGCCGAACTCCATCAGTACGGCGATCTCGTGGATCATCTCGCCGGCGCCGAAGCCGACGATATGGCCGCCGAGCACCCGGTCGGTTTCCTTGTCGGCAAGGATCTTGACGAAGCCGTCCGTTGCCAGCATCGCGCGAGCGCGGCCGTTCGCCGTGAATGGGAACTTGCCGACTTTGTAGGCGACGCCTGCCGCCTTCAGCTCTTCCTCGGTCTTGCCGACGGAAGCAATTTCCGGCTGGGTATAGACGACGCTCGGAATGACCTCGTAGTTCACATGGCCATGCTGTCCGGCAAGGATTTCGGCAAGCGCCACGCCCTCGTCTTCCGCCTTGTGCGCCAGCATCGGACCCTTGACCACATCGCCGATCGCATAGATGCCGGCGACATTGGTCTTGAAGTGACCGTCAATCTCGACACGACCGCGATTGTCGAGCGAAACACCGGCTTCTTCGAGGCCGAGGCCTGCCGTATAGGGCTTGCGGCCGGTGGCGATCAGCACAACTTCGGCGTCCAGCGTCACCTTGTCGCCGCCCTTGACGGGCTCGAAAGTGACCTTGGCGCCCTTGTCGCCCTTTTCGACGCCGGTGACTTTGGCGCTGAGATTGAAATCGATGCCCTGCTTGGCAAGCATACGCTGGAATTGCTTGGAGACTTCGCCGTCCATGCCGCCAAGGATGGTGTCGAGATATTCGACGACGGTGACTTTGGCGCCGAGGCGCGACCAGACGGAACCGAGCTCGAGGCCGATGACGCCGCCGCCGACGACGATCAGCGTTTCCGGCACCTTCTCCAGCGCGATGCCGCCAGTGGACGAGATGATGGTCTTTTCATCGATCTCGACCTGCACGCCGGGAATGCCGGCGACGTCGGAGCCGGTGGCGATGACGATGTTCTTGCCTTCGATCTCCTGCACCTTGCCGTCGTCGGCGGTGACGGAAACCTTGCCGGCCGAGACGATCTTGCCGATGCCCTGGAAGGCATCGATCTTGTTCTTCTTGAAGAGGAAGGCGACGCCGTCGACATTCGACTTCACCGTCGCATCCTTGTGGGCCATCATATTGCCGAGATTGAGCGTCGGCGCCGGGACGTCGATACCGAGCGCGCTCATCCCGTGGCCGGCCTGATGGAACATTTCGGAGGCATGCAGCAGCGCCTTCGACGGGATGCAGCCGACGTTCAGGCAGGTGCCGCCATAGGTCGCCCGCTTTTCGACGACGGCGACCTTGAGGCCAAGTTGGGCCGCCTTGACGGCGCAGACATAGCCGCCCGGGCCGGTTCCGATAATGATCACATCGTAGGACATTGCTTCTTTCCCTTTGGATTTTTTCGTTTAATCGGCCGCGCGCGACAAAGCGAGGCGGAAGCCGAAGCCGACAAGTGCCGCTCCGGTGATGCGGTTGAACCATTTGCCGCTGGCGATGAAGCGGTCACGAATCGCCTTGACCGTGAAGAAATAGGAAACGCCGGCAAACCAGGCGACCAGCGCCGTCGCCATGCCGATGCCATAGGAGAACTGGATCAGCGCCGGCGTGTCGTGATGGACGAGCGTCGAAAACAGCGACAGGAAGAACAGCACTGGCTTCGGGTTCAGCGCATTGGTGATGAAGCCCATGCCCAGGCATTTCAGCATCGAGACCGGCTTGCGGTCTTCGGCCGTCACCTCGATGTCCTGCACCTTGAATCCCGGTTCGCGGAACGACTTGATGCCGAGATAGACCAGATAGGCGACGCCTGCCCATTTGATGACAGCAAACAGCATCAGTGATTTCGACACGATCAGACCGAGGCCGAGGATGGTGTAGCTGATGTGGAAGAGCAGGGAGAAGCCCATGCCGAGCCCGGTCATGATGGCGGCGCGTCGCCCATGCACGATGCTCTGGCGCAGGATGACGGCAAAATCGGCGCCCGGCACGACGATGAAGATCGAAAAGACGGCCATCAGGCCGAGGAATTCGAGAATATATTGCATGCTGTTTTTCGCCCTGTCGTTCTAGCGGCCGCCGCTCACATTGAGGATCGCGCCGGTTATATAGGAAGCCGAAGGCGACAGAAGATAGAGGATCGCATCCGCCACCTCCTCGGGCGTGCCGGCGCGCTGCATCGGAACCGCCGGCGCCAGCTCGCGTGCTCGGTCAGGCAGCCCGCCCGAAGCATGGAGGTCGGTTTCGATGATGCCGGGCCTTATCGCATTCACGCGGATGCCCTCGGCAGCGACCTCGCGCGCCAGCCCGACCGTGAACGTATCGATCGCGGCCTTCGAAGCGGCATAATCGACATACTGCGTCGCCGAACCGAGGATCGCCGCCATCGACGAGACGTTGACGATTGCCCCGCCCCGCCCGCCATGCCGGCTCGACATGCGGCGTATGGCCTCTGCGGCGCAGAGGATGGAGCCGGTCACATTAACGCGCAGCATGCGCTCGATTCGCTCCGCCGACATCTCGTCGATGCGCTGCGGATAGTCGACAATGCCGGCATTGTTGACGAGCCCGTCGAGCCGACCGAAATGCCGGTCGACCGCCGTAAACATCGAGACGATATCCGCAGCCTTGCCGACATCGCCCTGGATTGCCACGGCCTCGCCGCCGCCCTCAGCGATCGAAGCCACGACGGCATCCGCGGCTTGACGGTTGGCGGCGTAGTTCACCGCGACACGCCAGCCCTGGCGCGCGGCGAGCCGTGAAGCCGCAGCGCCGATGCCTCGGCTTCCGCCGGTAATGAGAACAACAGGTGTATCGCTCATGTCGCACACTCCTTAAACGTCAGCACGTCCCACGGTGCCACCACGGCTTTGCCCTCGCCCCAGGCGCTGGATTCGCGGATGGCGGGACCAAGGCCGGGGAGCACGAGCTTTTCCGCCGCCGCAGCACCTTCGGGCTGCAGATTGTCCATCTCACCCTCGGCATCCATGCCATAGACGGCGCCCTGCCAGACCGTGCAGGCATCGAGATCGGCACCGGTCGCATCGCCTTCGGGGCAGTTGAACATCAGGATGCCGATGGCGCGCACCGGATCTTCCGATGGCATGACATAACCTTCCATCACGACAGGTGTCTTGAGCGCGCTGACCTTGAACTGGTTGCTGGCGGCGGCCGATGGAGAATTCAGCGGTGCAAAGCGCAATTCATATGCTCCATCGCGATCGACGTAGACGGCCTGCTCCTGCTTGCATGCCGCACCGAACGTGGATGCCGGAACGGCGAAAAACGCGGCGGCTGCGATTGCGGCCACGCCCATCCGTCTCGCCGTGATCCTGATCCTTCCGCTCATTGCAGCTTCGGCTCCTTCCGCCCGTCGGCGTTCTCGACAACGCTGAAATCCGTCAGCAGCACCAGCGCACGACCGTCCTTGTCGAGCCCCCAGAAGACCGGATAGAAACCGTCGCCCCAGCCGCTCCAGAACACCGCGACATTGCCTCGTCTGCTGGCGACCGGCCGGTGCAGCGCATAAGTGCCCTTGTTCGCCTCGAGGTCCGACGCCAGCACGTCGTCGTAATAGTTGGCGTCGGAACCCGCTTTCTGCGCCTGCACCTGCTCTTCACGTTCTCCGATCAAATCAAGCGTATCGGCATCCATGTAGCTTCCGAGGCCGGCATCGACGGCGTAGCCGAAGATCTCTCCGTCCTTCAGCGTCGCTGTGTCCTGCCCGGGCAGGACCGCAAGCTCCCAATGATCCGGCTTGCCCTCGGCAAACCGCATGCTGGCGGCCGCGATGCGTCCGAAGGCCTGGTAGAGCGTCACCGGATAGTCGCCCGGCGCAACCGTTCTTGCAAGCGCCGGACGATCAGGCTGGGCGAGCGGATCGGCGGCAACGATGCGTCCTGATGTCAGCTCGACATTGCCCATATGGATCGCGCCGATCGACCGGCCGGAGAGTTCGGCGTCACTGAGCGCCACCAGCTCGAAATTGCTGCTTGCCTTGCTGATGTCCCAGCCGGCAGCCGATGCGGAGACCGGGACATGCGCGGCGGCAGCGCAAAGAAGAAGGCGCGCCGCTCGCATGATCCGGTTCCGCATCGAAAGCGCTCCCTTAGAGATCGAGAACCAGACGTTCCGGATCTTCCAGGCTTTCCTTGACGCGCACGAGGAAGGTGACCGCTTCCTTGCCGTCGACGATGCGGTGATCGTAGGACAGTGCCAGATACATCATCGGACGGATGACCACCTGGCCGCCGATCGCGACCGGCCGCTCCTGGATCTTGTGCATGCCGAGAATGCCGGACTGCGGCGCGTTAAGGATCGGCGAAGACATCAGTGAACCGTAGACGCCGCCATTGGTGATGGTGAAGGTGCCGCCCTGCATGTCGGCCATGGAGAGCGAGCCATCACGGGCTGCCTTGGCAAGACGGCCGAGCTCCTTCTCGATTTCGGCGATCGACATCTGGTCGGCGTCGCGGATGACAGGAACGACGAGGCCTTTGTCCGTGCCGACGGCCATGCCGACATGGCAGTAGTTCTTGTAGATGACGTCGGTGCCGTCGATTTCGGCGTTGACGGCCGGCAATTCCTTCAGCGCATGCGTCACCGCCTTGGTGAAGAAGCCCATGAAGCCGAGCTTGACGCCGTGCTTCTTCTCGAAAATGTCCTTGTACTTGTTGCGCAGATCCATGACCGCCTTCATGTCCACCTCATTGTAGGTGGTCAGCATGGCTGCGGTGTTCTGCGCATCCTTGAGGCGCTTGGCGATCGTCTGGCGCAGGCGCGTCATCTTCACGCGCTCTTCGCGCGAGGCATCCTCGACCGTCGAC
Organism: Rhizobium beringeri; assembly: GCF_004306515.1. NCBI lineage: Bacteria > Pseudomonadati > Pseudomonadota > Alphaproteobacteria > Hyphomicrobiales > Rhizobiaceae > Rhizobium > Rhizobium beringeri. The sequence continues at coordinate 4,032,792 of NZ_SILG01000001.1, forward strand.
GGGCCACGCGCGGCGGCAGGCGTTGCTGCGGGTGCGACCGCCGGAGCGGAAATGCCCTTGGCGACGGCGGCGATGACGTCGCCCTTCAGCACCTGGCCGCGCTTGCCGCTACCGTCGACCTGATCGGCGGAAAGGTTGTTTTCGGCAAGCATCTTCGAAGCCGCCGGTGCCGGCGGCATGGTGGAGACGGAAACGCTCGATGACGACGATGCAGCAGCGGCAACTGGCGCTGGCTGGGCAGCCGCCGCCGGGGCTGGCTGGGCAGGCGCGGCGGCCGGTGCAGCAGCAGCGGGCGCGGCAGCAGCGGCAGCACCTTCGGCGATCTGGCCGAGCAGCGCGCCGAGGCCGACGGTCTCGCCGGCGGCAACGACGATTTCCGAAAGCGTGCCGGAGGCGGGTGCTGGAACTTCGATGGTCACCTTGTCGGTTTCAAGCTCGAGAATCGGCTCGTCGGCCTTGATGGCGTCGCCGACCTTCTTGAACCAGGTGCCGACGGTTGCCTCGCTGACGGACTCACCGAGAGTTGGAACGCGGATTTCTGTGGCCATTGTTCAGATCCTGATTTCGTGTGTTTTCGTTTATGCGTTTCAGACGGCGGGCGGCCGCGAGATGATCGAAGGCATCGGCAGGATATCGAAGCGGAAACCGAAACCGGAAGTAATGATCGGATCGCCGTCGGCAAGAACCTGTGCCGCCGCCTGATCCTCGACTTCGACGACTGCCATGCCCCAGGCGCCTTCACCCTCGAAGACAGGACCGACTATTATCGCCGATCCCGCAAGGGCGTGCCGATGCCAGTATTCAGCATGGCGTTTCATCGCCGCCATTTCCTCCCCGGTCCCGTCATGCGGGAAAGTGGGGCGCGGCGGCTGCAATCTCAGAAAGAAATAAGCCATTGCGCCCCCCGTGTTTTAACCGCCCAATGCATCCTCAAGGAATGCGGCGAGCTGCGACAGATGCTTGGACATCAGGCCCGTCGCCGGCGAGGCGGCGGCCGGACGGCCGGTATAGCGGACGCGCTGGTACTTCGCGTCGATATGGGCGAGCACCCATTCGAGGAAGGGGTCGATGAACGACCAGGCGCCCATGTTCTTCGGCTCTTCCTGGCACCAGACCATTTCGGCATTGCGGAAGCGCGACAGCTCGTTGATGAGCGCCTTTGCCGGGAACGGATAAAGCTGCTCGACGCGTAAGAGATAGATGTCGTCGATGCCGCGCTTTTCACGCTCTTCGAGAAGATCGTAATAGACCTTGCCGGAGCACATGACGACGCGGCGGATCTTGTTGTCCTTCTGCAGCTTGATCGGGCCGTCCTTGATCACCTCGGCATCGTCCCAGAGCAGGCGATGGAAGGCGGATTCGCCGGCCATTTCGGCAAGCGTGGAGACCGCCCGCTTGTGGCGCAGCAGCGACTTCGGCGTCATCAGGATCAGCGGCTTGCGGAAGTCGCGCTTCACCTGCCGGCGCAGGATGTGGAAGTAGTTCGCCGGCGTCGTGACGTTGGCGACCTGCATATTGTCTTCCGCGCAAAGCTGAAGGAAACGCTCGAGGCGGGCCGAGGAATGTTCCGGACCCTGACCTTCATAGCCGTGCGGCAGCAGGCAGACGAGGCCCGACATGCGCAGCCACTTGCGTTCGCCCGACGAGATGAACTGGTCGAAAACCACCTGCGCGCCGTTGGCGAAATCGCCGAACTGCGCTTCCCAGAGCGTCAGCGCATTCGGGCGAGCGAGCGAATAGCCGTATTCGAAACCGAGCACGGCCTCTTCCGAAAGCATCGAATTGATGACTTCGTAGCGCCCCTGCGTCGGCGAAAGATTGGCGAGCGGGATGTAGCGCTCTTCGGTTTCCTGATCGTAGAGAACCGAGTGGCGCTGCGAGAAGGTGCCGCGTTCGCAATCCTGGCCGGACAGGCGGATCTTGCTGCCTTCGACGCAGAGCGCACCGAAGGAGAGCGCTTCGGCCATCGCCCAGTCAATCCCCTCGCCGGTGGCGATCATGTTGGCGCGGTTTTCCATGAAGCGTTGGATCGTCCGGTGCGCATTGAAGCCCGCCGGGATCTCCGAGAGCTTGCGGCCGATATCCTTCAGCGTCTTCATCGGCACGGCGGTCTTGCCGCGGCGCTGCTCGTCGGCATTGTCGGCCGTGCGCAGGCCCGACCATTCGCCGTCCAGCCAGTCGGCCTTGTTCGGCTTGTAGTGCTGGCCGGCCTCGAACTCCTGTTCTAGATGGGCGCGCCAATCGGCCTTCATCTTCTCGACTTCGCCGTCGGTGAGCAGTCCCTCGGCGACGAGCCGGGCCGCATAGAGCTGCAGCACGGTCTTGTGGGCGCGGATCACCTTGTACATCTTCGGCTGCGTGAAGGACGGTTCGTCGCCTTCATTGTGGCCGTAGCGGCGGTAGCAGAACAGGTCGAGCACAACAGGCTTGTGGAACTTCATGCGGAATTCGGTGGCAATCTTGGCCCCATAAACGACCGCTTCCGGATCGTCGCCGTTGACGTGCAGGATCGGCGCCTCGATCATCTTGGCGACGTCGGACGGATAGGGCGACGAGCGCGAGAAGGCCGGGTTTGTGGTGAAGCCGATCTGGTTATTGATGATCACATGCATGGTGCCGGCAACGCGGTGGCCGCGCAGACCGGAAAGGCCGAGGATTTCGGCAATGACACCCTGGCCGGCAAAAGCCGCGTCGCCATGGATCAGCAGCGGCAGAACCTTGGCGCGTTCGGAAAGCGGGATGATGTCGCCGTCCCAGACGGTGGCGTTCATATCCTGCTTGGCGCGGGCCTTGCCCATGACGACGGGATCGACGATTTCGAGATGCGAGGGGTTCGCCGTCAGCGAAACGTGGATCTTGTTGCCGTCGAATTCGCGGTCGGAGGAGGCACCGAGATGGTACTTGACGTCGCCCGAGCCCTCGACCTCGTCGGGAGCGGCCGAGCCGCCCTTGAACTCGTGGAAGATCGCCCGGTGCGGCTTGCCCATGACCTGGGAGAGCACGTTCAGGCGGCCGCGATGGGCCATGCCGAACACGGCTTCCTTGAGGCCGAGATGGCCGCCACGCTTGAGGATCTGTTCCAGCGCCGGGATCAGCGATTCGCCGCCGTCGAGGCCGAAACGCTTCGTGCCCTTGAACTTGACGTCGAGGAACTGCTCGTAGCCTTCGGCTTCGACGAGCTTGGCAAGGATCGCCTTCTTGCCTTCCGGCGTGAAGGCCACACCCTTGTCCGGTCCTTCGATGCGCTCCTGGATCCAGGCTTTCTCTTCAGGATTGGAGATATGCATGAATTCGACGCCGAGCGTCGAGCAATAGGTGCGCTCGAGGATTTCGATCATCTCGCGGATGGTCGCGTATTCCAAGCCGAGCACGTTGTCGATGAAGATCTTGCGGTCGTAATCGGCGGCCGTGAAGCCGTAATTCTCCGCCGACAGCTCACGATAGTCGTCGACGGGAGCGGCGATGCCGAGCGGGTCGAGCTTGGCGTGCAGGTGGCCGCGCATGCGGTAGGCGCGGATCATCATGATGGCGCGCACGGAATCGCGCGTCGCCTGCAGGACCTCGGTGCTGTCGGCGGGCTTGCCCTGAGCTTCAGCCTTGGCTTTGACCTTGGTCTCGATGACCTTCTCGACGATGCCCCAGTCGCCATCGAGAGCCGACACCAGATCGCCGCCGGCCGGAAGCGGCCAGTTCTTCTTGCGCCAGGAAGCCCCCTTGGCCGCCCGCTTCACATCGCTGGGATCCTCCTCCAGCGCCTTGAAGAAGGTACGCCACTGGTCGTCGACCGATGCCGGATCTTCTTCGTACCGCGCGTAGAGCTGCTCGATATAGGCAGCGTTGGCGCCATCCAGAAACGAGGTGATCTGAAACTGCTCGTTGGCTTCTTGCCGTGCCATGGTGATATGCGGACGCTTCCGTCCGCCTCCTGACTTTGATGAATTTGCCGGCTTGATGGCCGGCTGCCGCATTCCGATTGCCGCCTGTCCGCGGCGCATCTGCTGTTCTCGTGCCGTCGAGGCCGGGCGGAAGGCGCAGATGCCGTTCCTCCGCCCGGTCTATATCTAGGTGGCTTAGCCCTTGAGGACTTCAACCAGCGTCTTGCCGAGGCGGGCCGGAGAGGGCGACACCTTGATGCCTGCCGATTCCATCGCCGCGATCTTCGATTCCGCATCGCCCTTGCCGCCGGAAACCACAGCGCCGGCATGGCCCATGGTGCGACCCTTCGGGGCCGTACGACCGGCAATGAAGCCGGCCATCGGCTTCTTGCGGCCCTTCTTGGCTTCGTCCTTGAGGAACTGGGCTGCGTCTTCTTCAGCCGCACCACCGATTTCGCCGATCATGATGATCGACTGGGTGGCTTCGTCGGCCAGGAACATTTCCAGGACGTCGATGAACTCGGTGCCCTTGACCGGGTCGCCGCCGATGCCGACGGCCGTCGTCTGGCCGAGACCTTCATTGGAGGTCTGGAACACGGCTTCATAGGTCAGCGTGCCCGAGCGGGAAACGATACCGACCGAACCCTTGCGGAAGATCGAGCCCGGCATGATGCCGATCTTGCATTCTTCCGGCGTCAGGATACCCGGGCAGTTCGGGCCGAGCAGGCGCGACTTGGAGCGGTCGAGGCGAGCCTTGACCCGCACCATGTCCATGACCGGGATGCCTTCGGTGATGCAGGTGATGAACGGGATCTCGGCGTCGATCGCCTCGATGATCGCGTCGGCAGCACCAGCCGGCGGAACATAGATGACGGACGCGTTGGCACCGGTCTTTTCCTTGCCTTCGGCAACGGTTGCGAAGATCGGCAGGCTTTCGCCCTTTGCTCCGGTCCAGGTTTCGCCACCCTTCTTCGGATGGATGCCGCCGACCATCTGGGTGCCGTAGTAAGCGAGCGCCTGTTCGGTGTGGAACGTGCCGGTCTTGCCGGTTAGGCCCTGAACGAGAACCTTGGTGTCTTTGTTGACGAGAATGGACATGCGAGGCCTTTGTTTAGGAGAGGTTGGAAGACGTGGAGGACGCGCGACGATAGACGCCGCTGACGACCTCCTGCCAAGTATCGCTGCCTGCAGGCGAAAAGCTGACGCCCATCCGGTAGCAGTCTTCATTTTCAAATGTGAATACGGTGCGCTGGCTGCCGCGCGGCGAAGTCTTCATCAGCACAAGCTCACTGCCGTTCCACTCGCCGGACGCCGGTACGGGCGGCGCAAAACCTGCGGTGTCGAACTGGTAGAGTTTGTAGGTCTGGTCCGAAGCATCGAAGCCGAAAACATTTCGCGCCTCGAACGAAACAGCACCATCACGCGTCTGGCGATAGCGCTGCTCGAGGAAGAACCCACCGAACAACGCCTCGCCGGAAAACTCAGCACTGGCCTTGCCTTCACTCGTCCACGCCGACGCCGCGACACGCTCGTCCCCTTCCCACACGCCGGCGAAGGCGTTGAGGCGGAAATGAGCAGCGGAGGGCGTGGACTGGAAGGCCATGATCGTTCTCAGCCGTTGATCGCCGCGACGATCTTCTTGGCCGCATCGTCCAAGTCGTCGGCCGCCGTGATCGCCAGACCCGACTCGTTCAGGATCTTCTTGCCGAGCTCGACATTGGTGCCTTCAAGGCGCACGACGAGCGGAACCTTGAGGCCGACTTCCTTGACCGCAGCAATCACGCCCTCGGCAATGACATCGCACTTCATGATGCCGCCGAAGATGTTGACGAGAATGCCTTCGACCTTGGGGTCTGCGGTAATGATCTTGAAAGCCGCAGCAACCTTCTCCTTGCCGGCGCCGCCGCCGACGTCGCAGAAGTTGGCCGGCTCCTTGCCGTAAAGCTTGATGATGTCCATCGTCGCCATGGCGAGGCCTGCGCCGTTGACCATGCAGCCGATATTGCCGTCGAGCGCGACATAGGCGAGGTCCCACTTCGAGGCCTCGATTTCCTTGGCGTCTTCTTCGGTCTCGTCGCGAAGCGTCTTGACGTCGTCGTGACGGAAAAGGGCGTTGCCGTCGAAAGACATCTTGGCATCGAGGACGCGCAGGTGGCCATCCTTCATGACGATCAGCGGATTGACCTCCAGGAGAGCCATGTCCTTTTCGCCAAAGGCCTTGTAGAGCGCCGGGAACAGCGTCTTGGCATCCTCGGCGGCAGCGCCGTCGAGCTGCAGAGCCTTGGAGATCGCCGCAACGTCGGCAGCCGTCACGCCGGCTTCCGGATCGATGGCGATCGTCTGGATCTTTTCGGGCGTGTCGTGGGCGACCGCCTCGATGTCCATGCCGCCTTCGGTCGATACGACGAAGGCAACGCGGCCGACCGAGCGGTCGACAAGGATCGAGCAATAGAGTTCGCGGGCGATGTCGGCGCCGTCTTCGATGTACAGGCGGTTGACCTGCTTGCCGGCTTCGCCGGTCTGGGCGGTCACCAGCGTGTTTCCGAGCATTTCCTTGGCGTGGGAAACGACTTCCTCGATCGACTTGGCAAGGCGAACGCCGCCCTTGGCATCAGGGCCGAGTTCCTTGAACTTGCCCTTGCCGCGGCCACCGGCATGGATCTGGCTCTTGACCACGTAAAGCGGACCGGGAAGCGACTTGGCGGCAGCCTCGGCTTCTTCAACCTTGAGAATAGCCACACCTTCGGCAACCGGCGCGCCATAACCCTTCAGCAGAGCCTTGGCCTGATATTCATGAATGTTCATGGGTGTATCCCTGTTTCGATTACTTCAGCCCGTCGACTACTTGAGGGCAGGCGCGATGTTGATGCAGGCTTCGCAGAGACCGGCGACAGCGCCGACGGACTTGTCGAAGGCTTCCTTCTCGGTCTTGTTGAGATCGATCTCGATGATGCGCTCGACGCCGCCGGCGCCGATGACGGTGGGAACGCCGACATACATGTCCTTGACGCCGTACTGACCGCTGAGGTGGGCAGCGCAGGGCAGAACGCGCTTCTTGTCCTTGAGGTAGGATTCGGCCATCTCGATCGCCGAGGCGGCCGGCGCGTAATAGGCCGAGCCGGTCTTCAGCAGGCCGACGATTTCGGCGCCGCCGTCACGGGTGCGCTGGATGATCTCTTCGAGGCGCTCCTTGGTGACCCAGCCCATGGTGACGAGATCGGTGAGCGGAATGCCGCCGACCGTCGAGTAGCGGGCGAGCGGTACCATCGTGTCGCCGTGGCCGCCGAGAACGAAGGCCGTGACGTCCTGGACGGACACGTTGAATTCCTTGGCGAGGAAGAGACGGAAGCGCGAGGAGTCGAGAACGCCGGCCATGCCGACGACCTTGTTGGCCGGAAGGCCGGAAAACTTCTGCAGCGCCCAGACCATGGCGTCCAGCGGGTTGGTGATGCAGATCACGAAGGCGTTCGGCGCATACTTCTTGATGCCGGCACCGACCTGCTCCATGACCTTGAGGTTGATGCCGAGAAGGTCGTCGCGGCTCATGCCGGGCTTGCGGGCGACGCCTGCCGTGACGATGCAGACGTCAGCGCCTTCGATCGCGGAATAGTCGCTGGCACCCGTCAGATTGACGTCGAAGCCTTCGACCGGCGACGACTGGGAGATATCGAGACCCTTGCCCTGGGGAATGCCGTCCGCGATGTCGAAGAGAACGATGTCGCCCAGTTCCTTCAGGCCGGCGAGGTGCGCCAGCGTGCCACCAATCATGCCAGAACCAATGAGTGCGATCTTGTTACGCGCCATTTTCGCTGTTTCCTTTGCGATCAAATTCGTCGAACGGACGCGCAAGGCACCGCCCAATGACGCAATCGCATAGACCCAAAGCCTAAAAATGGCAATTCATTATTTTTGATTCAGCGTTTTCAATCGTTTAGATACTAAAGTTCTTACGTAAACGTAAGATATTCTGTCACCGAATTGTTACTCTGCAGCGCGTTTATCATGGTGCAGCGCAAGATATTCCGCGCTGCGCATCTCGAACAGGCGCGATGCCGTGCGGTCGAATTCGAAGCCCTCGGTGCCCCGGCGCTGCAACAGCAGTTCCTCCGGCATGGCCGCCGCGGAAATGTAAAGCCGCACGGCATGGTCGTAGAACGTATCGACCAGAATGATGAACCGTTTGATCTGGTTCCGCTTTTCCGGCCCGAGCAACGGAATGTGATCGAGGAAGACCGTATCGAAGCGTTCGGCGATGGCCAGGAAGTCGACCGCCCCGAGCGGTTTGTCGCAAAGATCGGCGAAAGAGAACCGCGCCATGCGGTCGACAGCGAGCGGCACATGGATGTGGCGCCCCTTCATCGGAATATCCAGCGGCTGCGCCTTGCGCCCATGCAGCGCCTGCGTCCAGGACGCATCCATCGCCATGTCATTATGCTCGTTGATCGGCACCAGATAGACCGGCTGGCTGCTCAGCTTCTCCATCCGGTAGTCGGTCGGCGAATCCAGGGTGACGACATCGACATGCTGCTTGAGCAAGGCGACGAAGGGCAGGAACAGGCCGCGATTGAGACCATCCGGGTAGAGATTGTCAGGCTCGACATTCGAGGTCGCGACCAGCACGCATCCGCGCGCGAAGAGCTCGGAGAACAACCGCGACAGGATCATCGCATCGGCGATGTCGGTGACCGTGAACTCGTCGAAGCAGAGCAGTTCTGCCTCGTCATAAAGCGCTGCGGCGACCGGCGGCATCGGATCGGCCTGCTTCGTCTCGCCGTTCTTGAGCTTCAGCCGGTGTGCCGCGATGCGGTTGTGCACATCCGCCATGAATTCGTGGAAATGCGCCCGTCGTTTCTTCCTGCACGGCGCCATTGCGAAGAACATGTCCATCAGCATGGTCTTGCCGCGCCCGACGCTGCCGTGGATGTAAAGCCCCTTGGTGCCGTCGGCAGACTTCTTCTTGGCGGCAAACAGCCAGCCAAGCGCGCTCGATTTTGCCGCCGGCCGCCGCTGCTTCAGGCCGGCAAGCACCCGGTCGAGGCTCTTTGCCACGTCCAACTGGGCGGAATCGACCTGGAGCGCGCCCGATGCGGTCAGCGCTTTAAGCTGTTCGCAGACGCTGAGCGCATAGTCCGGCATTGGTTGCATGAGGGCATATCCGCCTGTCAGTCATCGCAGGAGACCTGCTGGAACATTTAGCGGCTGAGGCTGATCGACTGGCCCGTGCTCGTCTGTCCCTCAAAGCGGTTGTCGGCCGTCTTGTAGACGCTGCCGAGCTGGTTGCCCGAGCGGTCCTTGAGCAGTACCTGCTTGCCGGCGACCTCCCAGGAGCCCATCGCCGTCAGCTCGCCGACGCAGCCACGCGTTCCGCCGCGCGATCCGCTGCCGAGATTAGTGAGCGTCAGGAACATGTCGCAACTGCCGTTGACACGCCAGCTTCCGACCATCGATTCCTTGGTGATATCGAGCGCATTGGCGGCCATTGCGCCAGGCTGAGCGCCCGGCATCGGCGCCGTCGTCGTCGGCGCGGCCGGAAACTGCGAGCCGCCAGTCGGCGGTGGAAGCTGTCCACCCTGCACCGAGGGAACCGGCTGCGCCGTCAACGGCGCCGGGCCGGCACTGGCGTTGGAGCTGTAATCATATGCCGTACGCTGACAACCGGCTAGCGACAGAACCACCACCAGACCTGTCATCGCATATCGCAACTGCATCATCATACTCCTGAATTCGGCTATCGCCGTAGAGAAACGGGCGTGAGACAAGTCCGATTATCGTAACTCGCTTTGGTTAATCAAGTCGTGCTGCATAAATTGCCCGTGACAACAACTAACCGAAAAACGATACAGTTCAACTGTCCCGCTGCAAAACTTCCTGCACATAGAATTTGTCAGCAAGGTGTTGCGCGCGTTCATCTCTGTCAGGATCCCTGTCGAACTCGCGCAATGTCTCGGAATAGCGCTCCAGCGCGCCCTGCAGGAACACTTGCACCAGTGCCGGTGGCAGGCCCACACCCATTTCGCGCGTCTGCTTCTTGACATGCACGAGATCGAGTATCGCTGCCCGAAGTTCCGGCGCGATGGAGATCGTCTCAAGGCATTCCAGCATATTCATCGGCGGTAGCACGCGATATGAACGCTGCCGCATCCATTCGAGCGCGATGGCCGGACGCAGGGCATAGAGCAGCGTCTTCAGCTTGATCACGTCTTCGCCGGGGCTTTGAAAATGCCGCCGCATAAGTCCGACATAATGCGCAGCGACCTTCTCCGGCACCATGACGTGATCAAGAAACGCGCCGAGACGGGAGCGAAAACCAGCTTCCTCTTCGTAGGCGATCGGCGATTTCAGCCATTCGACCACCACGGCGTTTCCCTTGAGCGCAAGCCGCAACGCCTTTCTGAGATCCCAGCCGCCGGTATCGATATCGCCAATGATCGGGAACTCGATGACATCGCGCGCCGAAACAAGAGCAAGATGATGTTCGACGGGACGGATGTAGACAAAGCGACAATCATAATCGCTGTCGGGAGATGGAAAGCCCCAGGCGCGGCTACCACTTTCGATCGCAAAACCGATGCGGATGCCCTGTTCGCGCACCGAGGCAAGCCGCGACCTGATCTCTGTGACGGCTTCGGGATCGAAGCCCTCGATTCCGCCATTGGTATGCACGCTGATCAAACCCGGCGCTCGACCATCATCTTCTTGATTTCGGCGATAGCCTTGGCCGGGTTGAGGCCCTTCGGGCAGGTCTGCGCACAGTTCATGATCGTGTGGCAGCGATAGAGGCGGAATGGATCCTCGAGATTGTCGAGGCGCTCGCCGGTCGCCTCGTCTCTGGAATCGATCAGCCAGCGATAGGCCTGCAGCAGAACGGCCGGACCGAGATAGCGGTCGCCGTTCCACCAGTAGCTCGGACAGGAGGTCGAGCAGCAGGCGCAGAGGATGCATTCATAGAGGCCGTCCAGCTTCTGCCGGTCCTCATGGCTCTGCTTCCATTCCTTGGCCGGCGCCGGCGACACCGTCTTCAGCCATGGCTCGATCGAACGATGCTGGGCATAGAAGTTGGTGAGGTCCGGAACCAGATCCTTGACGACGGGCAGATGCGGCAGCGGATAGATCTTCACCGCGCCCTTGATATCGTCGAGGCCTTTGGTGCAGGCGAGCGTGTTCGTGCCGTCGATATTCATCGCGCAGGAGCCGCAGATGCCCTCGCGACAGGAGCGGCGCAGCGTCAGCGTCGGGTCGATCTTGTTCTTGATGTAGAGCAGACCGTCGAGCACCATAGGCCCGCAATCGTCGACATCGATATAGAAGGTATCGATAGACGGGTTCTGACCGTCATCGGGGCTCCAGCGGTAGACGCGGAATTCGCGGGTGTTCTTGGCGCCAGCCGGCTTCGGCCAGACCTTGCCTTCGCGCATCTGAGAATTCTTGGGGAGAGCGAGTTCAACCATGTCCGGTTCCTCTTGAGATCAGTACACGCGAGCCTTCGGCTCGATCTTGTGCGGATCGATGCCTTCGGCAATGAGCTCGGTATGGACCGGCCGGTAGTCGAGCTTGACCTCGCCTGCTTCGCTCACCCAGGCGAGCGTGTGCTTGCGCCAGTTGACGTCGTCGCGACCGGCGAATGCACCCTCGGTATAGTCTTCGCGTGCATGCGAACCGCGGCTCTCCTTGCGGGCCTCGGCGCCGTAGATCGTCGTGATGGCGTTGGCCATCAGGTTCTGCAGCTCAAGCGTTTCCACGAGGTCGGAGTTCCAGATCATCGAGCGGTCGGTGACCTTGATGTCCTTCATCTCGCCCCAGATTGCCGAGATGCGCTGGCAGCCCGATTCCAACGATTCCTGCGTGCGGAAGACGGCGGCGTCTTCCTGCATGGCGCGCTGCATCTTCTCGCGCAGTTCCGCCGTCGGCGTGCCGCCGCTGGCATGACGCAGACCGTCGAAGCGGTCCATGATCCTGTCGCAGGCTGCGACGTTAAGATGTGGGATCGGCGCTGCGCGGTCGATGACCTCGCCGGCACGGATCGCGGCGGCGCGGCCGAAGACCACGAGGTCGATCAGCGAGTTGGAGCCGAGACGGTTGGCGCCGTGCACCGAGGCACAGCCGGCTTCACCGACAGCCATCAGGCCGGGGATGATCCGTTCCGGATTGGCGCTGTCGGCGTTCAGCACTTCGCCCCAATAATTCGTGGGAATGCCGCCCATATTGTAGTGAACGGTCGGCAGAACCGGGATCGGCTCGCGCGTGACGTCGACGCCGGCGAAGATCTTGGCGCTCTCGGAAATCCCCGGCAGGCGTTCATGAAGCACCGCCGGATCGAGATGGTCGAGATGCAGGAAGATGTGGTCCTTGTTCTTGCCGACACCGCGGCCTTCGCGGATTTCCAGCGTCATGCAGCGCGAAACGACGTCGCGCGAGGCAAGGTCCTTGGCCGAAGGGGCGTAGCGCTCCATGAAGCGCTCGCCCTCGGAGTTGACGAGGTAACCGCCTTCGCCGCGCGCGCCTTCGGTGATCAGACAGCCTGAACCGTAGATGCCGGTCGGATGGAATTGAACGAATTCCATGTCCTGCAGCGGCAGGCCGGCACGCGCCACCATGCCGCCGCCGTCGCCGGTGCAGGTATGGGCGGACGTTGCCGAGAAATAGGCGCGGCCGTAGCCGCCGGTCGCCAGCACCACCATCTTGGCGGCGAAGCGATGGATCGTACCGTCATCGAGGCACCAGGCGACGACGCCGGTGCAGCGGCTGCCGTCTTCCGACATGATCAGGTCGAGCGCGAAATACTCGATGAAGAATTCGGCATTGTTGCGCAGCGACTGGCCGTAGAGCGTATGCAGGATGGCATGGCCGGTACGGTCGGCAACGGCGCAGGTGCGCTGTACCGGCGGGCCTTCGCCGTAATTCTGCATGTGGCCGCCGAACGGGCGCTGATAGATCTTGCCTTCCTCGTTGCGCGAGAACGGCACGCCATAATGCTCGAGCTCATAGACCGCCTTCGGCGCTTCCATGGTGAGATACTGCATGGCATCGACGTCGCCGAGCCAGTCGGAACCCTTGACGGTGTCGTAGAGGTGCCACTGCCAGCTATCCGGGGTCATGTTGCGCAGCGAGGCGGCGATGCCGCCCTGGGCCGCGACCGTATGCGAGCGGGTCGGGAATACTTTGGTGATGCAGGCCGTGCGGAAACCCTGCTCGGCCATGCCGAGCGTGGCGCGCAGACCGGCGCCGCCGGCGCCGACGACGATCACGTCGTAGGAGTGGTCGACATACTTGTAGGCCTTGCCATTCTGGGCGGGTGAAGTCGGTGCCATGTCAGCTTATCCTACGAATGCGATTTTCAGAATGGCGAAGAGACAGAGGCCGGCGATCAGGATCGCAAAAAACGTGTTCAGCATCAGGAGAACGATCTTGCCGAACTCGCCATGCACGTAATCCTCGATGATGACCTGCATGCCGAGCTTCATGTGAATGACGCCCGAAATCACCATCAGCCCCATGACGACCGCGACGAACGGGTTCGACAAGGCGCGAACCACATCCGCATAGGGCGCGCCGGCATAGGCGAGCATGAAGATAACGAAGAAGAGGATGAGCGGAACATTGGCGACGGCCGTCAGCCGCTGGCGCCAGAAATGGTCCGTGCCGTCCTTGGCGGAGCCGAGCCCGCGAACCTTGCCGAGGGGGGTGCGCATATCCATGAGAGGACCTTCAGAAGCGAATGAGGAAGCCGATCACCCAGACCAGCATGGTCAGACAGAGCGACCCGATAATGTTGGCGATGGCGAGCTTGGTCGAGAACTCTTTCCCGAAGCCATAGCCGAGATCCCACATGAAGTGGCGGAAGCCACCGAGCATGTGGTGCAGCAGCGCCCAAGTATAGCCGAGAAGCACGAGCTTGCCGAGAAGGCTGCCGAGCACCCAGTTGGCCCAGTCGTAGGAGCTCTGGCCGCTTGCCGCCGCGATCAGCCACCAGGCGACGAGCAGCGTGCCGACATACAGCGCGCCACCGGTAATGCGGTGAACGATGGACATGACCATGGTGGGAATAGGCTTGTAGATTTGCAGATGCGGCGATAGGGGCCGGTTATTTGTCACGTTCGCCATCAGAACCTCGCGGCGGCTTCTCTGCGCTCCCGGATTTCGGAGCATGCTCAGTCAACCACACGAATGACAAAATTCTCTGTGTGCGTTGCATCAATTGCGACGTTTAATCACCGGGAACGCCGACGACAAGCACAATCGCTGTCTGCTTTTAATTTAATCGATTCGCGTTACCCGGAAGTTTGCAGGCTAAAGAAACTGGTCTTTTCCGCTCAAATTTTGGGCCGGTTGTCCGACCTGAATGGACAAGCTTCGGCTTTTGGCGCAATCTGGCGTTAACGATTTGTTAGGGATCGGAATTCCGGAGGCCGGCCACCCATGTTTCGCAGTCTGTCCGCAGTCGCCCTGATTGCCCTGTCCGCGCTTGCTGCACTTCCCGCCGAAGCCGGCGACCGCCGCAACGATCATCGCTTTCCCGGCCATCGTCACGCTTTCCACGGCGGATTATTCCTCGGCGAACGTATCGGCTGGCGCGATCGCGGCATCCGTTTCGACAACGCCTATCGATATCGGAACCGCAAAGAACGGATGCCGTTCCTGAATCAGTTTTCATCGCCGGCGACCAATCGCGTCGCCCGCAACAATCTCATCGTCGTCGTGCCCCAGGCGCACGGTAGTGGCGGCGGCGACACTTATGCCGGCTCTTCCTATGTCTATCAGGCCGATGGCGGAACCTATGTCGACGGCTATGGCTTCTATCCCCCCGCACGATCTGAGCAACTGGCACCGAAGGCGAAGGTCATCGACGTCGCCGTGCAGGACGATCCCTGCGCCTATGAGGCAAATGTCTGCGTTATCCGGCCTTAGGGCATGATGCCGAAAGTCCGGAATTCTGCAGCAAATTCCGAGGCAGCTCTTTGCCTTACCTTCCCGGTTACATCATCTCTTGATCACAAAAGGTCGCAAAACATCCGTCACCTCGACGAAATGTAGACCGTCCTGCTTCAAGAGCACTTCCGGCTTCGCTGACAAGAATATGAAGACGACGAATACAGGCGGCTCAAATTTGCCCGGCCTCACTCTTTCGCGACGCGGCTACGTCAATACGGATGGCGCACATCGGCGGGAGATTCCTGTCCTCAAACGTTGCCCGCCGTGGCGTTCCGCTATCCGGCATCCAAGCATCCCAGGCTCTGTTCATTTCCTCGAATGAGGCAAGGTCCCTGAGCCAAATATTGACGAGAATGATCTCTGACTTGTCGGTACCTTCGCGTAGCAGCATGTCATTGATGCGCTCCAATATTTCGTTGGTTTGCGCCGTCACGCTCGCTCCCCTCGTGAGGTTTGCGACCTGGCCGGGCAGATAGGCGGCATCTGCGAGGAGAGTTTCGTCAACTTTGGCTTGCCCCATCATCGTATTCGCAGACTTCCATGAATGCTTGAGATTGGGTCGTCGACCCTTCATCCGATCACTGTGGGGCTTCGCTCGCCACTTCGGTAGAGGGAATTAAATTGACCCGATATAATGGAAGCTGAACGCTCCTAGAGCCTTTCCTGGTCAGCTTGCAGCATTCTGACCAGGAAAAGCTCTAGCTGGACAATATGGCCGTATGCCGCGAAATGAAGTCCACAAGATAGCGCGCACCTTCGGCCGTCTCGGATTGAGCATACAGACCGATTTCGATGCGCACTGGACCGGGCAGGTCCGCCGATCGGTCAAGCGTCCGGCAGCCCTCCGGTTTCGTGTTGAGCATCATTGGCGCGATACCGATACCGACGCGAACCGCGGTCGCCATGGCCACCAGCGTCGATGCGACGCACGCCGTCTTCCACTTGACGTTCCGCTGGGACAGGGCCGCAAGCGTCGGGAGCGTCCAGGGACACTCCTCCTCGAACATAATGATCGGAAGCGGTTTTTCGGCATCCGCCACAAAGTCGGATCTGACCGTCCACATCAAATATTCGGTCCAGATCAGGGTCGGTTTTCGCGCGAGGCAGGTGATGTCGCAAACCACGAGATCCAGCTTCCCGTCTTCGAACAGGTTGGCGAGGCGGCGATTCGGCTCGACAATGATGTCGATATCGACCTTCGGGTTTTGGGCTCTGAAGTCACTAAGAATGTCGATCAGGTGGCCGGCTGCGAAGTCCTCAACGACGCCGAGGCGAATGCGGTCCTCGATCATCTTGCCTGTCAGCCTTTTCTCGACCTCGTCGCTGAGGGCGACCATTTCGCGGGCATAAGCCAGCATGATCTGCCCATGGCTCGTGAGCTCGAGGCCTTTTGACGAACGCGAAAACAGCGTAACGCCGACAAGCTCCTCCAGCTTGCGGATCTGCATGCTCACGGCGGCCTGCGTTCTGTTCAGCTTGACGGCTGCTCCATTGACGGTGCCGATCTCCGCGACGGTCAGAAATGCACGAAGCAGATAGGAATCAAGATCAAGCATCAGAAGCCGCATTCCATACTTTGTGGCGCTGGAGAGCCGAGGGCCTCTCTGCCTATAAGCGGATATTGGACGAACCAGGTTCTTCCGGCAACTGGCGATCCTTAGCCGGGGCGCTGTGCAAGCTGCGCCCGGTCAATGCCAGCTTACCGCGCGAAGAGAACGCATGCCTCGGGGGGAATGGAAACGCTGATCTCCTGCCCGCGAACGAAGGCTATGTCTGGACGGTTCGGGCAAGCCGAGATTATCCGGTCGCCACTGACGAGGTCCAGAACGATATGCCTGAAGGCACCGAGTGTCACAACGTCGGCAACGCGTCCGGGCATGGCCCCGGCACCCGGAGCGCCGGACGATATCTCGACGCTTTCCGGCCTCACGCAAATCTCGGCGGCCCCTGAAAGGCTTCCCCTGGACGCGACCGGAAACTCCCAGCCGGATTCGGAGCGAAATTTGCCGGCCGTTCCGCCCGCGGCCGAAATCGAGCCGTGAATCCAATTCGTCCGACCCATGAAATCCGCGACGAAACGCGAGTCTGGGCGCCAATACACATCATCTGGCTTGCCGGATTGCATGATTGCTCCACGGTTCATCACGAATATGCGCTCCCCCAGGCTCATCGCCTCCTCCTGGTCGTGGGTTACCACGATGGCGGTCGAGCCGACCGCGGCGAGCACATCCTTCAATTCGGTGCGCAGCTCATGACGAAGTTTGGCGTCGAGGGCCGACAGGGGCTCATCCAGAAGAACAAGGCTCGGATGGGTGGCGAGCGCCCGCGCAAGCGCAACACGCTGCTGCTGGCCGCCGCTCAACTGGTGCGGCCGCCGCTGTCCGAAACCGACGAGCCGGACGAGCTCAAGCATCTCGGCAATGCGGCGCGGTATTTGCCCCGGCGGATGGTTGCGATGGCGAAGTCCGTAACCGATGTTCTGTTCGACGGTCATATGCGGGAAAAGTGCATAGTGCTGGAACAGCAGCCCGACATTCCGCTCATAGGGTTTCAATCCGGCCATCGGCTCGCCGTCGATCAAGATCGAGCCTTTGTCGGGCCGCTCGAATCCGGCAATGAGCCGAAGAATGGTGGTCTTGCCGCAGCCGCTCGGTCCAAGCAGTGCGATTGTTTCACCCGGGTTCACCGAGAAGGAGATATTACCGAGGGCGACCGTTTCGCCGAAGCGCTTGCTGACCCCTTGAAATTCCACGGCAGAAATCATCGTATTGTCCTCATGAACGAAACAAACCCTGACCGACGACAGTGTCGAAGCCGACAACACGGTCCAGCACAACGATCAGCAACGCGGTGACGGCAATCAGGACCACGGCCGCCGCGGCGATCGTCAGATCGAAAGCCGCGCGCATGTTGCTGACCAGCGTAACAGGCAAGGTCGTGGCGGACGGATCGCTCAGAAAAAGACTGATCGATACGTCATCTATCGAAATTGCGAAGGCGAAGATGGCGCCGGTAACGACGCCGGTCCGCATGAGCGGTAGGGTAATGGTCCAGAAGGCCTGGCGCTCGGTGGCGCCGAGAACCATTGCGGCTTCCGTCAATCGTTGGTCGCTGCCGAGAAGGCTGGCGAGACTGGTCCTTATGCAATAGGGCAACGTCACGATCACGTGGCCGAGGAGCAGGCGCGCCATACCATTTGTGATACCGGCCTTGGAAAGGAAAAGCAGCAGGCCGAATCCAATGACGACCGGCGGAACGATGAGTGGCGAGAGAAAGGCCGATGTCAGCGCTGCCTTTCCTGGAAAATTGCCACGGGCAAGGCCGACAGCCGCCGCAGTTCCGATCGTGACGGACAGAACCGTCGTGAATACCGCCAAGATGAGGCTGGTGCGTAGGCTGGTAAGGATATCCGCCTGAGAGACGAGCCGTTCGAACCAGTGAAGCGACAAGGCAGGTGGCGGCAGTGGACCGAGGTAGGTCCTGGCGTCGAAGGCCATGAGGCATGTTATCACCAACGGGATGGCGAGGAACGCCAATCCAAGGCCGATGACGCCGTAGGCAAGGGAAACGGCGATCCGGTCTCCGGTTCGCGCTGCAAGAGACTGTCTGCTCATCGGGAAACCTTCCAGGCCTGCGCAAACGTTATGACAGCGACGACCGCCAAGGCCGCGGCAAGCATGACGAGCGAGATCGCCGCGCCGCTCGGATAGTTGGCGATATCGCTGAACCGGGTGTAGATGACGTTCGATATGAAAAGCACCCGGCCCCTCCCGAGCACCATGGGAATGACGAAGGCGCTGATTGCGAAAGTCAGCGAGACAAGAGTGCTTGAGATCAGAGCCGGGAAGCTTAAGGGAAGCGTGATCGACAGATGGGCTTTCCATCCCGGCGCGCCGAGCGACTGGGCTGCATCGAGCAGACGCGGATCGATCGATTGCATCGCGCCAATCAGCGTTAGCGTTGCGACCGGTATGATCGAGTGAACCAGACCCGCAGTAACGACGATATTGATATATTCGCGGCTGTTGGGCGAAAGGCCAAGTGTCAAGAGGAGGGGTCGGAAGATGCCGACCGACCCGAAGGTCAGTTCGATCGCGTATGTCTTGATCAGAACGCTGGATAGAACGAGCGTAATCAAAAAGCCGAGGGTGAGCGCCCGCATCCGCGGGGAAATGCGCCGCACGATGAAGTAGGCCAGCGGGAATGCCACAAGCTGGCCGATGATCGCGGCAACTCCACCGATCCAGAAGGTCGTCAGCAGGACACTCGCAAACGCCTGGTTTGCAAGCTCGTAATAGTTTTGGACCGTTGCCGCGGCATTTTCAACGGAACCGACGCGCCCCGGCGTAAACTCCTTCAAGCTTTCGATTGCCAGATTGATTAGCGGTGACAGAAAACCGAATGCGAACACCAGGAGGGCTGGCCCGAGCGTCAGGGCCGCATCTCGGCGATCAGGAATAGAAATGGCAACGGGTTGCCGCCTTACCTTGGTCATGGTGGAACAGCCTTTTCCTCGCCCTTACGGGCCATGAGAAAGGGAGGTCATCGAAGCCCGCGTCGCGCCTTCGACAACCTGCCGCGAGGTGCCTTAGAGCATGTCGCGCAAAAGTGTGCAGCGGTTTTGCGATAACGACATGCGTAAAAACAAAGACTTAAAGCGCAAGGAGCGAATCTGAAAGATCGCGACGCGCTTTAGAGCAACGGGGCGATGTCCTGTTCCCAGCGTTTGGACCAGGCATCCTGCTGTTCGAGAACGACATTGTAGTCCGGCACATAGACGAAGCTCGAAAACTCGTCCGACGTGAAGGACAGATGCTTGAGATTGTCGGGCGTGACCGCCTTGCTGTTCAACGGCGCTTCGCCCGCCACCTTGGCGTAGAGCGAGTTCATGTCCGGACTGATCGCGAAGTTGACGAAATCGAGTGTTGCCTTGGTGTTCGGTCTATTCTTCAGTACGCCGAAACCGCTCTGGTAGAGGAAGGCCTTGAAATTGCTGTCCTTGGTGAAACGAGTAACCGGGAAGTTCTTCGCCACGGCCGCCCAGCCGGGCTCAGCGAAGAAGCCGACGGAGGTCTCGCCCGACGTCAGCGAATTGGTGAAATCGATATCGGTGATGGCGACGCGGCCGATATTGCCGGATTTCGCCAATTCCGTCATGAGCTTCCATCCAGGTTCCATATTCGTTTCACTGCCGCCAGCGTGAAGGGCGAGCGCGACGATCTGGAGCATCATGCTCTGTGTCGGGCCCGGCCAGCAGATCGCGCCCTTAAGATCGGGGCTCAGCAGATCATCGATGGTCTTCACAGCGATAGGAGCCGTGTCGGTTCGCGCACCGAAATACATGCCACCAACTGCGCGTGGGACCGCTTTGATATTGCCCTTGCCATCACGAATGATGATTTTCTCGGGAATATTCGCAAGGTTGGGAATATCGGCAGGTTTGATGGTCTCGAGCCAATCCTCCTTCACCATGCTGTTGAATGAGCCTTCCCAGCCGGCGACGTAGTCGTAGTCGACATTCGGCCAGACGGCCTTGATCTTTGGCAGGATCGCGCCCGCGCCGCCCTGATGAAGAACCCAGTTGAATGTCGCCGCATTCTGGTCGGCGGCAATCTGCTTCATGGCTTCGACGACATCGCCGCCCCATTCGACAGCGGTGAGATTGCCGCTGCCGGCTGCGGCGGATCTCGCAAACCCGGTCATCGTGCCGGCAATCCCCGCGGCAGCGGCGGATCCGAGGAAGCGGCGGCGTGTCATATCGTGCAACATCGTAGGTTCCCTTTGTTGTCGGCCCTCTGCTGGACCGTTCGCATCGGAGACTGCTTGGAGGTTGCCAACCGCGGTAGTGGGAAAATTCTCGCCGGGTTATAAAGTTTTCTGAATATCTCGATGAGCGCGCTACCGACATCGCGGAGCCTCGGCGGACCTCGCCTATCAATAATCGTTATATCCCCTCTCGAATTTTCGCGGTTCCAAGAGAAGCGGGCGGCGCCGATGATGATGGCAGCATCAATACCGCGGGAGCCTGCCTTGACCATTGACCGGGATTTTCTGGAGGACTTGAGAAAGCGCTTCGGCAGCGCTGCAGGCGGAGAGATGGAAGATCCGCACTTCCGCGCCGTGGCGGCGAGCGTATTCAAGGACGGCGACAGCCGCAAATGGCCCTTCGCCGATCCTGCGACCTTCCTGGACGCCCGTTTCATCGAGAACGGCTTGCGGCCCGAGGTCCTTGAGGCGCTTGACGTGGCTCTGATCGGCGTGCCGATGGATCTCGGCGTCACCAATCGCGCCGGCGCGCGGCTGGGGCCGCGGGCCGTCCGGGCGATCGAGCGGGTAGGCCCCTACGAGCATGTTCTGCGTGTCGCGCCGATGGGAGGGCTAACGGTCGCCGATGTCGGCGACGTGCCGATGCGCAGCCGGTTCGGCCTGGCCGAGTGCCATGCCGACATCGAGGCCTGCTACCGGATGATCGCGGCAACCGGGGTTATCCCGCTGTCGGTCGGCGGCGACCATTCGATCTCCGGCGCCATACTCAAGGGCCTGGCGGCCAGCCAGCCGGTAGGCATGATCCACATCGACGCTCATTGCGACACCGCTGGTCCCTATGAGGGCTCCAAGTTCCATCACGGCGCGCCCTTCCGCGAGGCGGTTCTGGCGGGCGTGCTCGATCCGAAGCGTACGATCCAGATCGGCATCCGCGGCGGCGGCGAATATCTCTGGGAGTTCTCCTTTGCCTCCGGCATGACCGTCATTCATGCGGAAGAGGTGGCGGAGATGGGCCTCAAGGCTGTGATCGCAAAGGCTCTGGAGGTTGTCGGCGCCGGTCCGACCTATCTCAGTTTCGACGTGGACAGCCTCGACCCGGCCTTCGCGCCCGGAACCGGCACGCCAGAAGTCGGCGGGCTTCAACCGAGGGAGGCCCTGACCCTGCTGCGCGGCTTCAAGGGCATCAACCTCATCGGCGGCGACGTCGTGGAAATCGCGCCGCAATACGACAACACCACCAACACCGCGCAGATCGCCGCGCAGGTCCTGTTCGAACTCCTGTGCCTCGCGATGTTCAGTCCCGCGGTCAGGACAAAGCTGACCTGAGAACCAGCTCCACAACGGCAGCGTGCCTCGTGCCCGCTGCCATCCATCACCTGTCGCACAACACGTCTCAAAAAGGGGAACGACATGACTGCTCTTATGAAATTGCGCTACACCGCCACCGCGGCAATTGCCGTGTTCGGCATCCTGGCAGGGGCCGCGCAGGCCGACGAACTTGCCGATATCAAAGCCGCAGGCGAGATCAACATCGGCATCTTCTCCGATTTCCCGCCCTTCTCTTCGGCAAGCGCCGATATGAGCATCAAGGGCTATGATGTCGACGTCGCCCAGAAGATCGCCGACGGGCTTGGCGTGAAACTCAATCTCGTGAGCGTTACTGGCCAGAACAGGATCGCCTACCTGAACGACGACCGCGTCGACCTGCTGATGAGCGTCGGCTATTCGAAGGAGCGCGCCGAGGTTATCGATTATGCCGCCCCGTACGCCCCCTACTATATCGCCGTCATCGGTCCGGCAGCACTGAAGGTGAGCGGCAAGGAAGACCTTGCCGACAAGACCGTTGCCGTCAATCGTGGGACACTCGAAGACACGTCGCTGACGGCTGCCGCCCCCGGCTCGGCGGCGATCCAGCGTTTTGAGAACTACAATTCGGTCATCCAGGCCTTCATATCCGGCCAGACGCAGCTGATGGTCGTCGGCAACGATGTCGGTGCGCAGGTTCTGGCGCGACAGGACGAGCTGAAGCCGGAGCAGAAGTTCCAGCTCCTCAGCTCCCCCTCGCACATCGCGCTCCGCAAGGGCGAGGAAGGCCTGAAGAAGGCTGTCAATGACAGCGTCGCCGCAATGATCTCCGATGGTTCGCTCGACGCGAGCTCGAAGAGCTGGCTGAAAGCGCCGCTCAACCCTGAAAACCTGAAGGACTGACGAAGACGGCCTCCCACTCACCAGAGCATGATGCCGAAAACTGTAAGCGATTGCGGTGGCATCATGCTCCAATTCTTTGGTTGAGAGGCGGATCGAGATTTCGGGCCGACCCGGCTCAGATCATCCGGCTCCAAAGGACAAGCGATGAGATACAGCCTCGATTTCAATTGGCTTTGGGACGGAATGGGAGCTCTGGCTTATGGCGCAGGCACGACGCTTGCACTGACGGCCTCCACATCGGTCCTCGGGATCGTTCTCAGCGTTCTCGGCGCGGCCGCGCGCCGGGGACCTTATCCATGGTTGCGCAAGGTCGTCGGCCTGTATGTGGAAATCATGCGCAATACGCCATTCCTGGTGCAGCTGTTCTTCATCTTCTTTGGCTTGCCTAGCCTCGGCATTCGCCTCGATCCGATCTCTGCCGCAGTCCTTGCCATGACCCTCAATATGGCGGCCTACACGATCGAGGTGGTCGGGGCCGGGCTCGATGCCATACCGAGAGGCCAGAAGGAGGCGGCGCAGGCACTCGGCCTGAGGCCCCGGCTGGTGTTCTTCAAAATCATCCTGCCGCAAGCGATCGCCGTCATTTTTCCGGCGCTGACGAGCCAGATCATCATCATGATGCTGGAATCGGCGGTGGTTTCGCAAATATCCGTCCGCGAGCTGGCGCAGGAGGCCGATCTGCTTCAGTCGCGCACCTTCCGCTCCTTCGAGACCTATCTGGTGGCGACGTTGATCTACCTTTCGATGTCCGCCGCACTTCGCCGGCTCCTTTTCGCCGGAAAACGCCGTTTTCTGGGAGCCGGTCTGGCATGATTGAGTTCACCTTCTGGGACATTCTGCGCAATCTTGTCTTCGCGACACGCTGGACCCTTATGCTTTCGCTCGCAGCCTTTGCCGGCGGCGCCATCGTTGGCCTGGCGATCCTGTCTGCACGGATATCGAAAACGCGCTGGCCGCGCAGCTTCGCGTCCGGCTACATTGCCCTGTTTCAGGGAACGCCGCTGCTCATGCAGCTCTTTTTGATGTTCTTCGGTCTGCCGATGCTCGGCTTCCGGATCGAGTCATGGACCGCCGCCGTCTGCGGCCTGACGTTCTATGCTAGCGCTTATCTTGCGGAAATCTGGCGGAGCGGCGTCGAGGCGGTGCCGCGTGGGCAATGGGACGCCGCAGCCAGCCTGGGCTTGCATCGTCTCCTCGAACTTCGCCTTGTCATCTTGCCGCAGGCTTTCCGGATCACGCGCGCGCCGACTGTCGGGTTCTTGGTCCAGTTGATCAAGAGCACCGCACTGGCCTCGATCCTCGGCTTTGAAGAACTATTGAAAACCGCGAACGCCATCAACAACGCGACCTTCGAACCTTTCAAGGTCTACGGTCTCGTCGCGGTGATCTTCTTCGCCCTGTGTTATCCGCTTACGCAATACGCCAGAATTCTGGAGAAGAAAGCGGCGTTTGGCTGAGCGGTGCCGAGTTGCTCCGCATTCCGATCGCAACGGAGTGTCCAAAGGGCCGATGCCGGTTGAAAAGCCGGTGCGCCGCGCAGCGGCGACGCGGCTTTCGTTCAATCACACAGACCTCGCTTTATCCAGCAGTCAGAACTTCCTGAGAGATCGCTTCGATGACCGACACACAAATCCGTATTCTCGATGCCCGGACAACGGGCGAGCTTCTGCCTTTCGGCGCGCTGGTCGCGACCCTGCGGCAAGCATTTGCCGAAGGCTGTGTTGTGCCGGTACGGCATCACCACACGATAGCCAATAGCGGCGAGCCGGATGCGACGCTGCTTCTGATGCCGGCCTGGCATGAAACGCATCGGTCGGAGCGCTACCTTGGCATCAAGATCGTCACCGTCTTTCCCGGCAACACGGTACGCGGCATTCCCGGTTTGACCTCGACTTACATGCTCTATGATGGCCGGACCGGGATGCAGCTTGCGCTCCTTGACGGAAACACGATCACCGCGCGCCGCACGGTAGCGGCATCGGCCCTTGCTGCGGACTATCTTGCCCGACAGGACGCCCGCCGTCTGCTGGTGATCGGCGCAGGCCGCGTCGCGAGCCTCATACCCGATGCCTACCGCGCCGTCCGGCCGATCGCGCATGTCGATATCTGGGATATCGATCCCGTCAGTGCGGAACGGCTGGCGCAGAGCCTCCGGCAACAGGGGCGCCAGGCCACTGCCGTCCCGGATCTGGAAGCCGCGGCGCGGCAAGCCGATATCGTCAGCGCGGCGACGTTGGCGACAGCACCGCTTATCCGGGGCGAATGGCTGCGGCCGGGCACCCATGTCGATCTGATCGGCGGCTTCACCCCGGCGATGCGCGAGGCGGATGACGAGGCGCTTCGGCGCTCCTCGGTCTATATCGACACTCACGAAGCCCTTCACGAAGCGGGCGATCTGGTTCAGCCGATCAGAGCCGGCGTCATTTCTGCCGATGCGGTGCGTGCGACACTTGACGAGCTGTGCCGCCGGGATGTTCCAGCGCGGACGTCCAACGACGAGATCACTCTCTACAAGGCGGTCGGAACGGCGTTGGCCGATCTTGCCGCCGCGACGATGGTGTATGAAGCCGCTTTGATCGCCGGCTGACGTCTTCTGGTCCGGGCGATGCCCAGCGAAAAGAAGATGGCTGATCGAGGCATCGAGGACTTTGACTCGAACACAAAGCCTCTGACCGAGGCTCCATCATCGTTTCAGCGGGCTTGCTCCTACTGTCTACTCGATCGCTAAAGGTCAGCGACTTGTAGATGCATTCGGGTAAATGCGATTAAGCTTTCGATGTGGTGGGCGACAGCTCGGCGAGTTTCCTCGACGTCGCCCCGGTCGATCGCCTCGATGATAACGAGGTGTTCCGTGGAGTCCGGCTTCAGGCGATCTTTCAGGCGGTCGATTTCGAAGAGACGCGTGGTCGCCCGGAGCTCCCGTAGTACCTTGGCCATTACCGCGTTGCCGCAATGATCGATGATCATATTATGGAGATTGTCGTCCGAGAACCAGTGTGCGTCGGTGTGATACGCCGTCGCGTCCAAAAGGTCGTGGATTTCCTGCCGGACGCTCATCAAAAGTCGTCGCGGAATAGCGTTGATCGACAGTACTGCTGCGTCAGGTTCGATCAACAACCTCAATTTCAAGCTTTGAAGATACTCGCCGACGTCCACCTGTCGCACGACGTAGTTTCGGCCGTCGCCCTTGCGAACCAGGCCTTCGCCCTCCAACCTCTGCAGCGCTTCCCGCAACGGCGTCCTCGAAATCCCGAGTGTCTCGGCAAGCCTTGCCTCAACGATGACATGCCCGCCTTTCAGCCGGCGATGCCGGATCATGTCGGACACGGCTTTGTAGGTCAGCGATGCAAGATTATGCTGCCCTTTCTCCGCAATTTTCCGACCCGGGGCCTCTAAGGCGTCTGTCACCGTTTGCCATTTCCTTGTTCTTTAAGGCGTTGGCCGCTCGACGCGGCACCGTGCTTTCCTTACGCAATCACTTGTTACATATGATAGCCGATTTGGAAAAGGACTGGAACGAGTGCAGATGGACGATGGTCTGAATGAAGTTGGCGACTCCAGCCTTGCTGACGAAACCTACCGTTCCCTGCTGGCCGATATTCTATCAGCCAGGCTCGCGGGCGGATCGGTCGTCCAGCAACGCCGCCTGGCGACCAAACATGCCGTTTCGCGTTCTCCTATGCGCCACGCGTTGGGACGCCTCGAAGGGGAGGGACTGCTTGTCAGAAACGAAAAAGGCGTTCTCTCGGTCAGGGTCATCAGTCTCAAGGACTACCTTGACAGCCTCACCATGAGGATGCTGCTCGAACCAACTGCGGCCGCGCTCGCCAGTCCCCACGTTTCGCGACTTGAACTGGACCCTTTGACAAGGATGCTTGACGAGATCGAGGCCGACCCCGAACCTGACCCTGAGGTGGTCTGGGCGTTTGACGATGCGCTTCACAACTATATCGCAAGCGAGAGCCGCAACCCCTTTATGGCAACCACGATCGGGGAGATGCGACGCTACACCACGATCTTCGAACGACAGCTGCCCGTCGTGCGCGCGAAGCCGGGCGTGCGAGAACATCGAGCGATCCTGCTTGCCTTGGCCGCCAACGATGCCGAGGCGGCTCGCCGAGCCATGACCGATCATCTCGAAGTCGTCCGTCAGGGCGTCCTTGCGAACTACTGAATCGATGAATTGAGAATGCACTTGCATCAACGGTGAACTTTTGTATAAAAGTGGGATCCCACTTGAATGCAGGGTCGGGATCCAACGATAAAGAACCGAACTCCAGAGGCTCTCCATGCTCCGTTCACACTTCTCTCGCAGTGTTCTTGCCGCGTCCTTCCTGTCGATCACAGCGTCTTTTGCCTTCGCTCAATCCTGCGAACCCAAAGTGGCGGCAAGCGAGTTGATCAAGCCCGGCACGCTCGTCATGTCGACCAATCCAACGCTTCCGCCGCTCCAGTTCATCGACTCCACGGGTGATCTGAAGGGCATGCGCATCGACCTCGGCAAAGAGATCGCCAAGCGCCTTTGCCTTGAGCCCGAATATGTCCGCATCGAATTCTCCGCGATGGTTCCGGGCCTGCAGGCTGGCCGCTGGGACATGATCAATACGGGCATTTTCTTCACCGAAGAACGCGGCAAGATCATGCAGATGATCCCCTATGAAGATCAGGCCATCAGCGTCTCCGTGGCACCAGATTCGAAGAAAAACGTCGCCGCAAAAGATGATCTGGCCGGCATGACGATCGGTGTCGAAATCGGTGGTTTCGAGGAAACAAAGACACGCCTTCTCGACAAGGAACTGCGTGACGCGGGCAAAGAAGGCTTGACCATCCAGACGTTCGATAATTTCGCCCTCGCCTACCAGGCTCTGCGGGCAGGCCAGGTGCAGGGTGTCGTGTCGATCGACGCCGTCGCCAAGGAGTACGATTCTCGCGGGGACTTCAAACGGGCAATCAGCGGCCTCTACCCCGCTCCGGTTTCTGTCGCATTCAAAAGCCCGGCTTTGGCTGATGCCGTGTCTGCGACGTTGAAAGACATGAAGGCGGATGGGTCTCTGAAGGCGCTCTTCGACAAATACGGTCTGCCGATGGTCGCGGGTGACTATTCGGTCAAAGGCCCCGGCCGCTGAACTGATTTCAAAGATCGTTTAGAGATGAGGCGGGGCGCGACCACGTCGCGCCAAACCTCTTGCAGAAAGTCGTCTTCATGTCGCTTTGGAACTGGTCTGGCTTTTTCGGTTATCTGTTCAACCCCTTTATACTTGGCGGGGTGTTCACGACCGTTTGGCTCACCGTCGTCTCGTTGATTGCGGGGCTTATTCTGGGCTTTGCTCTTGCATTGATGCGGCGATCGTCGCGGCGGGTGCCATACTACATTGCCAAGGCGTATATCTGGCTTTTTCGCGGCACGCCGCTTCTTGTACAGTTGATTGCGATCTACACGGCGCTTCCACTGTTCGGCATCAAGTTCACCGTCATAGAGGCGGCGTTGCTCGGATTGGCTCTCAACGAGGCGGCTTATCTCGCGGAGATCATTCGTGCCGGTATCGAAGCTGTGCCGGAAGGCCAGACCAGGGCAGCGCGCGCGCTCGGCATGACTGAGCGTCAGATCATGCGCTACATCGTGATGCCGCAAGCCTTCAAAGTTATCGTTCCGCCTCTCGGCAATTCGGTGAACGGTCTCTTGAAAACGACTTCTGTCACCTCCGTCATCTCGGTCGAAGAACTCCTTCGCCGGACCCAGGTTCTCATCCAGGAGCGGTTCATGGTGCTCGAACTGTTTGCTGTCGCGGCGATCTATTACCTCCTCCTCACAACACTCTGGGACTTCTTCCAGAGCCATATCGAAAAGCGTCTCGGTCAAGCCGGATCTCGGCTTTCCATTAACGAGAAGCGCTAGAACCAGGATTTTCAAATGCAGAAGACGTTCCGCGGTGTCTACACCGTGATGATTACTCCCTTGGATCCCAGCGGCGCGGTCGATCTGAAGGGGCTGGCTGCCTTTACCGACTGGCAGGTCAAGGAAGGTATCCATGGCCTGATCCCTCTTGGATCGACGGGTGAGTTTCTATCGCTCAGCGAGGAAGAGCGCGATAGTGTGGCGAGGACCGTCATCGAAACTGTCGCGGGAAGGGTGCCTGTTCTGATCGGCACGGGAGCGGAAGATACGCGGGAGTCCATTCGCCTTAGCGTCAAGGCCGAGGCAATGGGAGCCGACGGTGTGATGATCATTCCGCCATTCTATTCCACCCCAACGGATGACGAACTCGTTCACCACTACAAGAGCATTGCGTCTGCCGTGGCCATCCCGATTATGGTCTACAACAATCCCGCGACCGCAAACGTCGATCTGACGCCGGAGTTGGTCAAGCGCATCGCCGAAATCGACGGCTGCGACTATATCAAGGAGTCCACCCTCGAAGTGACGCGCGTGCGCGATATCATCCGGCTGGCTGGCGACGATATGACTGTGTTCGGGGGTATTCTCGGGTTCGAGTCTTTCGTTATGGGTGCGCAGGGCTGGGTGGCAGTGGCTTCAAATGTTGCGCCAGGACCGATGGCGCGGATCTTCGAACTTGTTGCAAATGAGAAAAAGTTCGACGAGGCAAGAGAGCTTTACCTCAAATGGCTGCCTGTCATTCAGGCGGTCGGGGGCCAGGCCTATGTCGCAGGAACGAAGTCGCTGCTGACCCACATGGGATTTGGCGCAGGCCTGCCGCGTCCGCCGCGACTACCGTTGCCGCCCGCGCAGGATGCCGCCATGAAGAAATTGGTGGCCGATTTCGGTCTGGCGTTCGGCGCCTGAGGAATTCCATGATGCCCGTCGCTTCCATAAACCAGAGCGTGAGGCCCGACGATGCGCGGGTCAGGCTCTCGGTCGACGGTCTGCAGATATTTGCCGAAAAGGGCATGTCTGTTGCCGCCGCCATCGAGGCGACGGGGCGGCATGAATTTTCTCAAGGCATCAAAGGCGACGGCCGTGGCCTCTTCTGTGGAATGGGTGTCTGTCACGATTGCCTCGTGACGATCGACGGAAAAGTCAGCCAGCGGGCCTGCATGACCATCGTCGACGATGACATGCAGGTTCTGCGTCCTGCTGCGCGGCCCGACCTTGCCACTGGTCAGATTGCCGATCTCTGCAGTGTGCCGCATTCCTTGACGACAAGGACGATGGACGTTCTCATTGTCGGAGCGGGGCCCGCAGGGCTTGCCGCAGCGCAGCTCCTTGCTGCGGCCGGCGCCAAGGTGACCGTCATTGATGAACGGCCGTCTGCCGGCGGGCAGTATTTCAAACAACCCTCGACACGGAGCGCCGCCGAGCGATTGAGTGGCGACGAGCAGGCTTTATCCGGCGCAGCGCTTATAGGGGAAGTGCACGACCACGGCGTGACATTTCTAAGTGCTACAGTGGTGTGGGGTGCCGCACGTGACGACGACGGTTCGCTTATTATCGCCTGCTATGGGTCCAGCCATGCGTTTTACTGCAAGCCGAAAATACTCATCATCGCGACGGGGGCCTACGAACGCCCAACGCCGGTGAGGGGTTGGACACTTCCTGGTGCGATGACAACAGGGGCCGCCCAGACGTTGCTGAGGAGCTACGGCACCGTGCCCGGCCGAAGGATCGTTATTGCCGGAAACGGTCCTTTGAATATGCAGGTCGCAAACGAACTTCGAAAGGCAGGAGCCTCCATAGTCGCTTTGCTGGAAGCAGCGCCGCCACCGTGGTCTCGGCCTGTGGCCGCCCTCAGCCTTCTGACAACGGATCCCGCTCTCGCCCGTCACGGATTGCACCAGATATCGACGCTCAGGTCCGCGGGCGTCAAGATAGGCTGGAATAGCGTACTCACCTCGATCAACGGTTCGCAGCGTGTGGAGAGCGTCACGTTCGCCGGACCAGGCGGTGAGACCAATCTCGATGCTGACACGGTCCTTATCGGCGGCAATTTCACATCCTCCAATGAGCTGTCGCGGCTACTCGGATGCGGCCATGAGGTCGTTGGCGGCGATCTGCGGGCAGTGCGAGATCTCGACGGTCAGACAACGCTTGCGAACGTGCATATTGTCGGTGAAGCGGCGCGTTTCGGCGGCGCGCATGTTGCGATGGCAGAAGGGCAGATCGCCGCCGCGGCGATTGCTCGAAAATTGGGCCTCCTTGTCCAAACCGACGAAAGCCCAATGAAACGGCTTGCCCGCCATAGACGGTTTCAAGAAGCCCTTTGGCAGGTCTTTGCGCCGAAGGACGATGCAAAGACAAAGACGGCAATTCTGCCAGATGATGCATTGATCTGCCGTTGCGAGGGCGTGACTTACGGTGTCTTGAGGACGCTCAGCGCAGATAGTGCGCAGGACGTTTCGACATTAAAGCGCCTGTCGCGTGCAGGCATGGGGCGGTGTCAGAGCCGCTACTGCGGCAAAGCGATCGCTGACGTCGCGAAAGAACGGCACCTCGCTGGCGAAACGAGCGGTTTTCTGGCTCCGCAAATGCCACTTCGACCTATTCCGCTGGCGGCGTTTGCGGTCGAAAAGCCGGAATGGGGCGGCCACAAGCGCGCACTTTTGCCGGAAAAACCCCCAGTGGCGAATCCTCAAGCTTTGCCGGTGACGGAAACGTCGACGCTGGTAATCGGCGCAGGCATTGCAGGCCTTTCGACGGCGCTCTTCCTTGCCAGGGAAGGCGAGGACGTTGTGGTGGTGGAGCGCGCTTTTGCGAACTCGCTGGCGTCTGGAGGGAATGCGGGAAGCCTTCACGCCCAGCTGCTTTCCTTCGACCACGGTGCCCGTGCCGAAGGTGGCGGCGGAGCGGCCGCACAAACACTTCCCCTCCAGCGGGATTCAATCGCTCTTTGGGCCGCGCTGCAAAGCGAGCTTGGACAGGATTTCGAGATGAAGGTCACAGGCGGCCTCATGGTGGCCGAAACCGATGACCACATGCGTTTTCTGGCGGAAAAGGTCGGGGTGGAGTGCGCGGCCGGGATCGATTGCCGTTTGATCGGGCAAGAGGAACTGCGCTCCCTGGAGCCTGCTCTGTCTTCTCACTTCGTCGGCGCTGCCTACTGCTCCCAGGAGGGCAAGATCAATCCTCTCGTCGCGACGCAATATATATTGGAGGCGGCACGGCGAGACGGCGCTCAAGTCTTCGAAAATTGCGAGGTCACCGGAATAAGGACCTCGGACGACGGGTTCGAGGTCAAGACATCGAGGGGCATAGTGCGGGCAAAACGGATCGTCAATGCAGCCGGTGCCTTCGCTTCAAGGATCGGCGCGATGCTCGGTGTCCATGTGCCGGTATTTGGAGCTCCGCTGCAGATGGTGGTTACCGAGGCCGCAGCACCTTTGATCTCGTGTCTCGTCGCCCATGCCGACCGCCATTTGACACTCAAGCAGGCGGCAAACGGGAATTTCATCATCGGCGGCGGCTGGACCGCAGGCCTCGATCCCGTCCATCAACATCCACGCCCGCTACTGTCGAGCCTTGAGGGGAACCTTTGGGCTGCCCAGCACGTCGTTCCCGCTCTGCGCAAACTTCACGTCATCCGAAGCTGGGCGGCGATGAACATCAACATCGACGGTGCGCCGATCCTCGGCGAACACCCGTCAATGCCCGGGTTCTTCAACGCCGTCGCTTCAAACGGCTATACGCTCGGCCCGATCGTCGGCCAGTTGACATCTCGGCTCGTTCTCGGTCGCGAGACCGATAGAGCCTTGCAACCCTTTTCCATCGCGCGTTTCCAGAAAGGCCGGGCATGATTGAGATCACTGGCGTTACCAAATATTACGGTCAGTTCGCTGTCCTTAAGAACTGCTCGGTGAACGTCGAGCGCGGTGAGGTCGTGGTTGTCTGCGGTCCCTCGGGGTCGGGCAAATCGACATTGATCAAATGCGTCAACGGGCTCGAGCAGTTTCAGGAAGGTTCGATCCGGGTGCATGGTATCGAAGTTGGTGACCCGAAGACCGACCTGCCGAACCTTCGCACGCGGGTAGGCATGGTCTTCCAGAACTTCGAGTTGTTTCCACATCTGACGATCATCGACAATATCATGCTGGCGCAGAAGATTGTCATTGGCCGCAGCGAAACGGCAGCCCATGCGAAGGCCATGGCGCTTCTTGATCGCGTCGGGCTGACAGACCACGCGAAAAAATATCCAAGCCAACTCTCCGGCGGGCAGCAGCAGCGCGTGGCGATCGCGCGGGCGCTCGCGATGGATCCGCTCGCCATGCTCTTCGACGAGCCGACATCCGCGCTTGATCCAGAGATGATTTCCGAAGTGCTCGACGTCATGACCGGACTGGCAAAGGACGGCATGACGATGATGGTCGTCACCCATGAGATGGGATTTGCCCGCCGGGTGGCGACACGCGTGATTTTCATCGATCAGGGCGAGATCGTCGAGGATCGTCCGAGCGAGGAGTTTTTCGCGGGAAAACACAACCCACGAACCGAAGCTTTCCTTGGCAAAATCCTGCAACACTGAAGATCAGGCTTGTGAGCAACTACGATCTCATCATCCAGAACGGCACGGTGGCGACTGCTGCGGATGTTTTCCAGGCGGATATCGGCATTAAAGACGGCAAGATTGTCCAGATCGGGCAGAGCCTGTCGGGTGCTGCGCGCACGATCGACGCCTGGGGCGGATGCGGACATCGCGATCTGGGATCCAGCCATCCAACGGACCATCCGTCATGCGGAACTGCATGATGGCGCAGACTATTCGCCCTACGAGGGGACCGAGATCACCGGCTGGCCGATAACGACAATTGTCGCCGGAAAGCCTGTCGTCGAAACCGGTGTCCTAGTGCGCACCAAGGGCCACGGGCAATATCGGAAAGCCGCGGCGAGACAAATCAACAAGCAGTCAAATCTAACAAGAGCGACATCATGAAACTGAAAATTACAGCAGGGCCTTTCATCTTCGACGCTGTCCTGGAAACTGCCAGAGCGCCCAAAACCTGTGAAGCATTCATCAAGCAGATGCCGTTCGATGGTAAAATCGTGCACGTTCGCTGGTCTGGCGAGGGCGTTTGGATCCCGCTTGGTGACCATGATTTCGGCGTCGGTTATGAGAACCATACAAGCCATCCGGCCCCCGGTCATATCATCCTTTACCCGGGAGGCATTAGCGAAACGGAAATCCTGCTTGCCTACGGAGGCGTCGATTTTTCATCGAAAATGGGCCAACTGGCTGGCAATCATTTCATCACAATCACATCCAATCTCGACCAACTGGCCGAAATAGGGCGCCTCACGCTGTGGGAAGGCGCGCAATCCATTCGATTTGAGGCCGTATCCTAGCGCATAACCCCGAAAATCGGAATCGGTTTTCGGAAAGGATTATGCGCAAATTCAAAGTGCTACAGCGTCCTTTGCGCGTCTGAAAAGACGCGCGGCGCTGTAGAGCATGATGCCGAAAAGTGTGGGCGGTTTTCGGATGAGATCATGCTCTAACTATATAATTTAGAACAGGATTCGGATTTTGGGCCGACCCGGCCTAAAATCATCCTGTTCTAAGCGCAATAGCGCAAGGCGGCAGGGTTGACGCCGGCGTGCCAGCACCGCCTAACGCCGCGGTTGGCACGTTTCCTGCATTCTAGTCTTCGAGATTTCCAAATGGTGGACGAAGCCCGAAATGTCTTTTGATTTTGACTTCGAACTTGCGAAAAGAGCGGCGCAAGAACTGCCTCCGTCGCAGAAACAGCCAAAAACGCGCAAGATGTCTCTTCTACAGAGGCTCATGGCTTCGCCGCCAATTCCTCCTCGCCCGTCTCTCAGCATTCTGCGCACATATAGAGGTGGTGATGCGCAATGACGCTGTGATAGCCCTGTCGAGCAGGTAAGGCGGTGCTGTGCCGAGGGTTCTATTCCCGTCGAGGCGGCGTCATTTCTACGGATGCGGAATGATCGGAACGCGCCTGTTGCCCCGTTCCAATAGGTCGGCAGCCTCTGCTCCCAATGACTTCAATAGCGCGCATCTTCAAGGCCACAGAAAGGGTCTACCGGGTTGGTGCCGAGGAAGGGCTTGCGACCGAGCATACAATCAACGACAGCTTCCTGGACGCTGTCCATGGTGGAGTACGCATTGATATAGGCCGGCACGCGCGGCGCATCGTAAAGGTGATAGGGATGCCCAAAGGAGATCATTACGGAGGGAATATTCGTCCAGGGTCGGTACATGGCCTTGAAAAGGCCCCCACCACCCATCCTATGCCAGTCGACGAATATCCGGCCTCGTACGAGCAGCGACTCGTCGCCTAGCGCGTAGAGGACGAGGTCGACGTCGTCGGGGGTCGGCACGATGTCCGCTCGGTCGATCGTGACTTCGAAACCCTCCTTCCGCAACAGCGCGGGTAGAAAGAATTTCAGTGGCTGCGGCATGAGCGGATGAATGATGCCGCCGTCGACCAGCAGCACACGCTTTGTCTTCGCCGGATCGAGCGGAAAGATACCATTGACGTCCTTCACAAGCGTAGGCGAGCGGCCGATATATTCCCTTGATGCAGCGACATTGTCTGGATGCGCAAGCAGGCGGCGCGCTTCAGCCGCATCGGGGAGGACATCTGACGGTTGAAAAAGTTTGAGATGCGCCTTGAGCGCCAGCACGCGAAGAACCGCTTCCTCAAGTCGTTCCGGAGTAATTCGCCCATCTTCGACGGCAGCCTTGACCGCCGCCATATCCTGCTCAGGTTCATCGCTGAAGAGGATCATGTCGCAGCCATTTGCGATGATATCAGGCAGCGTATCGAGGTGGTGGCCCCAGGCGGACAGCCCTCCCATGGGGGTCGCGTCAGAGACGATGATACCATTGAAGCCGAGTTCGTGTCGGAGAAGATCAACGTTCAGCAACCGAGAAACCGAGGCCGGTCGGAAAGCTTCAAGCCCGGCATCCGGCATCTTCGATCGAATATAGGCCGGAAGGGAAATGTGCCCACTCATTATTGCCAACACGCCTTCGGTGATCAGCGTTCTATAGAGCCGACCGAAGGTTTCCTTCCACTCGTCCATGGAAAGCGGATTGGTCGTCGTAACGAGGTGCTGATCGCGGTCGTCATATCCCTCGCCCGGCCAGTGCTTTGCGGTGGCGGCAACTCCATTTCGTTGGAGACCGTGAACATGGGCAACCGCGTGCCGCTCAATCTTGTTGACATCGGAGCCGTATGAACGTGTACCGACAATCGGTGATCGGAACGCGGTATTTATGTCGATGACTGGCGTGAAGGACCAGCGCACCCCCATCGCGCGGCCCTCGCGTGCCAAGATTTCTGAACTTTTCTCGGTCGCCTGAACGTCGTCGACGGCGGCAAGGCCAAGTTGGCCCAGCACCGGAGTGCCGAAAGCGAAGGAATGACGGCTGCCTTCGAGGTCTGCGCTGATGATGGGCGGGACTTTGCTCTTGGCCACGAGGTCGGAGATGACCCGCCGCTCGAGCTCGAGGTCGGCCGTGAAGAAGCGGGTTACGCCGCCCGGCCTTAGTGAAGCAATGCGTTTGAAATCCTCTTCATCCGTCCCGATCATGATCAAGGTGAAGAGTTGGCCGATCTTGTCATTAAGATCGAGCGAGGCATAGACGTCGCGGATCCAGGATATCGCAGCGTCGTCGAGGTTGAACGGCGCTTGGCGAAGCTTGTCGTAGATCGTCATAAGTTCCCCCGTTGATCAACGCTCTGCGGATAGCCCGTGTGAATATGCACGCTATCCCGTCATAAGCCAGCTCGGTGATGTCAGGTTAAGTTCGTCGGGAACATTTTGGATATCTCGTGCCGAGCGAAGCGCCACACCGTCGTCTTCTTGATTTCGCTGTCCTCCAGCGCCCGCGTTACCGGCACCTCATAAACCGCGCAGAATTCCAGTCTCTCTCTCGGCAGGTAACTGCGTCCGGGGTCTCCGACCAGCACCCGCTTGCCGTCGGCTGCGAGCTTCGCGAACCAGGGAACGAGCGCATCGGCGAAAACGCGGTCGTAGAAGACGTCGCCGGCAAGCACGATATCCGCATCGACGGCCTGCCCGATCAGATCGGCGCCGGTAAATCCGAGCGAAACGCGATTGGCCTCGGCATTCAGCCGGATCGCCGTCTCCGCCCAGGGATCGATATCGCTAGCTATGACCTCCTGGGCACCGGCCATCACAGCCGCAATGCCGACAAGGCCGGAACCGCTGGCGAAATCCAGCACGCGCTTGCCGCGCACCGTTTCCGGATGATCGAGAACGTAGCGTGCCAGTCCCTGGCCGCCCGCCCAGGCAAAAGCCCAGAAGGGCGGCGGCAGGCCGATCGCTTCCAGCTCCTCCTCCGTCTTCAACCAGAGCTCATGCGCCTCGCTTGCCAGATAGAGCGAAATCTCCGGCACATGCGGCGGCGGCATCAGGCTGGTATTGGCGCGAATGAAAGCTTGCGGATCGGTCTTCAACGCGGCGGATTGTCCAGTCCGCCCATGCGGCAGACTTCGAGATATTCTTCGTCGGTGACCGGCTGCACCGAAAGCCGCATCGAGGTGACGAGCGCCATCTTGGCGAGCTTCTCGCTCGCCTTGACATCCTTCAGCGTCACCGGCTTCGGCACGTCCATGACGGCGCGGATATCGACGCAATCCCACTTCGGATCGCCCTTGGCGGAAGAATCGGGATGCGACAGGGCGCAGACTTCGACGATGCCGACGATCTCCAGCCCGTCATTGGAATGATAGAAGAACCCTTTGTCGCCGATCTGCATCGCCCGCATATTGTTGCGCGCCAGATAGTTGCGGACGCCGGTCCATTCCGTGCCCTTTTCGCCGGCAGCCTTCTGCTGCTCCCAGGACCAGGAAGCGGGTTCGGATTTATAGAGCCAGTGCGCCATGCTCACGCCTCCGGTTTGTTGAAGACCCAGTTGTAGGCCTTGACGTCGACGCTTTCGAACAGTCCGGCCTTGGCATAGGGATCGGCATCGGCAAGCGCACGCGCCGCCTCTTTCGATTCCGCTTCGACGATGATCAGGCTACCACAGGGCTTGCCGTCGTCATCGAGAAACGGGCCGGCGATCTTCAGCGTCCCCTCGGCATTCAGCTTGTTCAGATGCTCGATATGCGTCGGACGCGTATCCATGCGCACGTTCAGATGTCCCGGTTTGTCCTTGCAGAGAAGGGCGAAAAGCATGTCTGTCTCCTATTCGGTGGTGATCGGACGCGTCATCAGCTGCTCTATCGCCTCTGCGATATCGAGCTTGCCGTCGATGATGGCGGAAATGGCATCGGTGATCGGCATGCTGACCTTCAATTCCGCCGCAAGCCGCGAGGCGACGGAGGCGGCAAACGCGCCTTCCACCAGCGCACCCTGCAGGGGATCGGTCTTTTCGCCGCGCCCGAGCGCGATGCCGAAGCGCAGGTTTCGCGATTGATGGCTCGTCGCCGTCAGTACCAGATCGCCGAGGCCGGAAAGCCCGCGCACCGTATCCGCCAGGCCGCCTTTGGCGACGACGAAGCGCGACATTTCCGCGAGCCCGCGCGCAATCAGCGCCGCACGGGCGGAATCGCCGATGCCACGGCCTTCGACGATGCCGCAGGCGATCGCCAGCACATTCTTCAGCGCCCCGCCAAGCTGCACGCCGATCCGGTCGTTGGAGGCGTAGAGCCGAAAAGTCCGGCCTGATATGGCCTGAGCAAGCCGCTCCGCGGTCTCCATGTCGGCCGCCGCGATCGCCATCGCCGTCGGTAGGCCTTTGGCGATGTCGGCGGCAAAACCCGGGCCGGAGAGCACGGCGACGGAATGGTCCGGCAGTTCCCGTTCCAGCATGTCGGTCAAAAGATTGCCCGTCGCCCGCTCGATGCCCTTGGCGCAGGTAACGACCACGGCATCCTTGGAAAGATAAGGGCCGTATTGCCGCGCCGCATCGGCCTGCGCCTGCGACGGCATCGCAAAAAGCACGATGGAGGCGCCGGCGACCGCATCCGGCTCGGCGGAAAATTCCAGCGTGTCGGGCAGGAGAATGCCGGGCAGCACCGCATCATGCAGCCGTTCGGCTTTCAGATCGGCAATCAGTGACGGATCACGCCCGACGAGTGTCACGGCGCTGCGGCCGGCAAGCGCGATGACGGCGGCAAGCGCCGTGCCGAAAGCCCCCGATCCGACGACGGCGATGTTTTCGCTCATGCCTTGGCCCCTCGTTTTCCGAAGCCGATCAGCGTTTCCGCATTGGAATCGAGCGGCCAGCGCGAACGCGGCTGCACGTCGAGCGTATCCGGTGCGGCACCGGTCGCCATCCGTTCCAGCCCTGCCCAGGCGATCATCACGGCATTATCGGTGCAGAGGTGCAGCGGCGGCGCGACGAAGCGGAAACCGTTCTTGTCGCACAGCGCCTGCAGCGTGCCGCGCAGTTCGAGATTGGCGGCGACACCGCCGGCAACGACGAGCGCCGGCTTTTCGCCAGTAGCAGGGCCAGCAGCAGGGCCAGTAGCAGGGAATGTCGTCGGAAATTCCGCCTTGAACCGCTGCAGGCCACGGCCGATACGGTCCTTCAGCGTCCGCGAAACTGCCTTCTGAAACGAGGCGCAGATATCCGCCACGTCCTGATCGCTGAGCGGCGCGATATCCTGCGCCGCCTGCCGCACCGCCGTCTTCAGGCCGGAGAAGGAGAAATCGAGCCTCGCCTCGCCGACCAGCGGCCGCGGAAAATCGAACCGATCGGGATTGCCGTCCCGCGCCATCCGCTCTACCGCCGGTCCGCCGGGATAGGGCAGGCCCAGCAACTTTGCAGTCTTGTCGAAGGCTTCGCCCAGCGCATCGTCGATCGTCGTGCCCCAGCGCTCATACTGTCCGACGCCGCGCACCAGGATGAGCTGGGTATGGCCGCCGGAGACGAGCAGCATCAGATAGGGAAAGGAAAGCCCATCCGTCAGCCGCGCCGTCAGCGCATGGCCTTCGAGATGGTTGACCGCATAGAGCGGCTTGCCGGCGGCTCTGGCAATCGCCTTGCCGGTCATCAATCCCACAAGCAGCCCGCCGATCAGCCCCGGCCCCGACGTGGCGGCGATGGCGTCGACATCGTTGAGCGACACATTGGCGCGCTTCAGCGCCTCCTCGATCAGCTCGTCCAGCGCCTCGACATGGGCGCGTGCGGCGATCTCTGGCACCACGCCGCCATAGGCGCTATGCTCGTCGAGCTGGGAAAGCACCACGTCCGACAGCACGTTGGAACGCCCCTCAGCATCGCGCTCGACGACCGCGGCGGCGGTCTCGTCGCAGCTCGTTTCGATGCCAAGGATGCGCAGAAAGGGAACCATGAAGCCTGTTCGTTGATTGCGATGGGATGGAAACCCGTTTACGAGAACTCCGGTAACAACGGAATAGAGCGGATGCAAACAAAACCTTTCCGGATCGGCACGCGAGGCAGCCCGCTGGCACTTGCCCAGGCGCATGAGGCCCGCGACAGGCTGATGGCAGCGCATCATCTGCCCGAGGACATGTTCGAGATCGTCGTGCTGACTACCAAGGGCGACCGCATCACCGACCGGTCGCTGGCCGAGATCGGCGGCAAGGGCCTGTTCACCGAGGAGCTTGAACAGAAGCTTACCGCCGGCGAGCTCGATTTCGCCGTACATTCCGCCAAGGACATGGCGACGAAGCTGCCCGAGGGGCTTTATCTCTCTGCCTATCTGCCGCGTGAAGATATCCGCGACGCCGTCATCGGCCGCACCGCGCGCAAACTGATCGACCTGCCGCATGGCGCCACCGTCGGTTCCTCATCGCTCCGCCGCCAGGCGCTGATCCGCCGTATGCGGCCTGACATCAACGTCGTCACCTTCCGCGGCCTCGTCGAAACCCGCCTGCGCAAGCTCGAACAGGGCGAGGTGGATGCGACCCTGCTGGCGCTTGCCGGCCTGAAACGCCTCGGCAAGGTCGACGTACTGACCGATATCCTTGATCCCGACACCTTCCCGCCGGCGCCGGCGCAGGGAGCGATCTGCATCGAAAGCCGCATCGGCGATACGAGGGTCGACGATCTGCTGGTGCCAGTCAACGATATCACGACCTTCGACACCGTTTCCTGCGAACGCGCCTTCCTCGCCGCACTCGACGGCTCCTGCCGCACGCCGATCGGCGGTTATGCCGTCTGCGAAGGCGACCTGATCCGGTTCTCCGGCCTCATCATCACCCCCGACGGCCGCAGCCAGCATGCGGTGACGACCGATGGCCACCGCCGCGATGCGGCAGCACTCGGCACCCGCGCCGGCCAGGACGTGCGCGCAAGGGCCGGCAGCGCCTTTTTCGACGACTGGCACTGAAGCGGCCATGCGTGTGCTCGTCACCCGCCCCGCGCATTCGGCGACGAGAACCGCACAACGTTTGCGCGATATGGGCCACGAGCCCCTGCTGCTGCCGCTGCGTCAGCCGCTGCACGACAGCGCCGCCGCCCTAGCCGCGCTTGCAAACACCAGCAGCGCAATCGCCGTGACCAGCGCCGAGGCTATCAGGGCCCTCTCCGCTCTCGGGGAGAAACTTCGTCCGCATCTTGCCCGCCCGCTTTTTGCAGTGGGGGAAACGACGGCCGAAGAAGCGCGCAGCCTTGGTTTCCGATCCGTCGCCTCATCCCAGGGCAACGGCCGCGATCTCGCCGATCTCGTCGCAGCGGAGAAACCGGGCACGCTGCTCTACCTCGCCGGCACCCCGCGCGCCGAGACTTTTGAAGCAAGATTGCGCGAACTCGGCATCCATTTTTCCATCGCCGAATGTTATCGTATGCAACCGGTCGTCCCCAGCCCGGCCGAGATCGAAGCGATTTTCTCCGGGCCTCACCCCGAGGTTATTCTCTTCTATTCCCGGCAGACGGCCGAGGATTTCTTTCGCCCGCCGGAACTGCGCTCGGCCGTGCCGGAACATAGCGGAATCCGCCTTCTCTGCCTCAGCGAGGCGGTGGCGCAAGCCATCCCGACCGCTTTGAAAAAAAACGTAACGATTTCACCGATGGCGGATGAGAGGAGTCTTCTGTCGCTACTTTGAAGGCTCTAACCGCCCAAATTTGATCTAACCTCTTCCCTTAACTGGCATCACTGTCTAGTTTCGTTGCAATGCAGAATAAAGAGGACCTCATGGTATCGGGAAACCCGCCACGCCATTCGAAGAGCGCCGACGAGCCGGTCACGATCGACCTCGATGCACAGGAATTCGCCGCTGCAGCCGATACCGAAAAACCGGTAGACAATGAAACTGCCGACGCCGACAGCACCGCTGCCGCCAATGCCGGCCTGCCGCCCGAAACCGAGACTGCGTCGCATGCCGAAGATGAAGAGAAGCCTGTGATGGATGCGCCGGAGGAGGAACCGGCAGCTCCAGAACCCTCCTTCACCCCTCCTCCCGAACAGCCTGCGCCGAAGAGCGCCGGCACCTCCGGTCTCATTGCCGCCGGCATCTTCGGCGGCCTCGTGGCGCTGCTTGGCGCCGGCGCTATCCAGTATGCGGGTTACCTCCCGGACTCCGCCGTGCCGCAGACGACCTCGCCGGAGACTGCCGATCTTGCCGGTGAGATCGACGGCCTGAAACAGACCATCGCCAACCTTGCCGCCAATCCGGCGAGCGCGGATAATGGTGAGCTCGAGAAGCGCGTCGCTGCGCTGGAAACGGCTGCGAGGGCCCCCGCAGTCGCCGCACCGGCCGATTCAGGTAACGTCGAGGCACTCAACCAGAAGATTGCGGAACTGACCGGTCAGGTCGACCAGCTGCGCTCAACGCTTACCCAATCATCCGAGCAGCAGACGACGAGCGGCGCCGATATCGCCAAGCGCCTCGAAGAGGCCGAAAAGAAGCTGAACGAGCCGCGCGAGGACGTCGCCGTTGCCCGGGCGATCGCCGCTGCCGCCCTGAAGGCGGCGATCGATCGCGGTGGTCCTTTCCTGGCCGAACTCGACACCTTCGCCGGCGTCGCACCCGACGATCCGGCCGTCGCCGACCTTAGAGCCTTTGCCGAAACCGGCATTCCCTCACGCACCGAGCTGGTGGGCGAAGTTCCCGATGTC
This sequence comes from Rhizobium beringeri, assembly GCF_004306515.1. Taxonomy (NCBI): domain Bacteria; kingdom Pseudomonadati; phylum Pseudomonadota; class Alphaproteobacteria; order Hyphomicrobiales; family Rhizobiaceae; genus Rhizobium; species Rhizobium beringeri. Next base: position 4,075,544 of record NZ_SILG01000001.1, read on the forward strand.
GCCACCGCGATCGTCGAAGCCGTCAACCAGCCGGACCCGAACCAAAGCTGGTCGGACCGGCTGATGTCGAGCGCCAAGTCGCTGGTGAGTGTCCGTCCCGTTGGCAATATCGAGGGCGAAAGCGTCGAAGCCATTGCCGCCCGCATGGAGGAGAAGGTGAAGAGCGGCGACCTGCCCGGCGCATCCGCCGAATGGAACAACCTGCCGGCTCTCGGCAAACAGGCCTCCGCCGCCTTCAAGCAATCGCTCGAAGCGCGCATCCGCGTCGAGGAATTGGTCGGCGGGGCGCTGTCGAAAGCGGTTTCCGGCACCGGCAAGGAAGGATAAGACCATGCTGATCCGCCTTGTCGTCTTCGCCCTCTTCGTGCTGCTTCTTGCCTACGGCTTCTCCTGGCTCGCCGATCGTCCCGGCGACCTCTCGCTGATCTGGGAAGGCCAGATCTACCAGACGAAACTGATCGTCGCCGCCAGCGCGATCATCGCTCTCATTGCCGCCGTGATGATCGCCTGGTGGTTCGTCCGTCTCGTCTGGACCTCGCCGCATTCGGTGACGCGTTATTTCCGCGCCCGCAAACGGGACCGCGGTTATCAGGCACTGTCGACCGGCCTGATCGCCGCCGGCGCCGGCAATGCGCTGCTCGCCCGTAAGATGGCCGCCCGCTCGCGTGGCCTCATCCGCTCCGATCAGGAACCACTGATCAACCTGCTCGAAGCCCAGGCCGCCCTGATCGAAGGTCGCCATGATGAGGCGCGCGCCAAGTTCGAGGCCATGGCCAACGATCCGGAGACGCGCGAGCTTGGCCTGCGCGGCCTCTATCTGGAAGCCCGCCGCCTCGGGGCCAACGAGGCGGCCCGCCAATATGCCGAAAAGGCTGCCGACAACGCGCCATATCTTCCCTGGGCCGCACAGGCGACGCTCGAATATCGCAGCCAGGCCGGCCGCTGGGATGATGCGATCCGCTTACTCGAACAGCAAAAGGCCGCCCGCGTCGTCGAAAAAGCCGAAGCCAACCGCCTACACGCCGTCCTTCTGACGGCGCGCGCCGCCGAGAAGCTGGAAAGCAACCCGACGGGTGCCCGCGACGACGCCCTGCAGGCGCTGAAGCTTGCCGCCGATTTCATTCCGGCGGCCCTGATCGCCGCAAAGGCGCTGTTCCGCGAAGGCGGCGTGCGCAAGGCCGCCTCGATCCTCGAACAGGCATGGAAATCGGCACCTCATCCTGAGATCGGCCAAGCCTATGTCCGGGCCCGCAGCGGCGATTCCACGCTCGACCGGCTGAAGCGCGCCGAGCGGCTGGAAGGGCAGCGCCCGAACAACGTTGAATCCCTTCTCGTCGTCGCCCAGGCGGCACTCGACGCGCAGGAATTCGCCAAGGCTCGCGCCAAAGCGGAAGCGGCAGCCCGCATGCAGCCGCGTGAAGCCGCCTACCTGCTTTTGGCCGACATCGAAGAAGCCGAGACCGGAGACCAGGGCCGCGTGCGCCATTGGCTGGCCCAGGCGCTCAAGGCGCCGCGCGATCCGGCCTGGGTGGCAGACGGCTTCGTCTCCGACAAATGGCTGCCGGTATCGCCCGTGACCGGCCGCCTCGACGCCTTCGAATGGAAGGCACCCTTCGGCCAGATCGAGGGTCCGCTCGAAGACGGTTCGGCGCCGGCCTCGATCGAAACGGCTTTGAAGACACTGCCGCCGCTGCGCGACGTCAGGCCGGAAAGCCCGGTTAACGACCATCGCATCATTGAGCTGGAACGCGCCGCGACGATTGCCGAGGCCGTGCGCCCCACGCCGGCACCGACCCCGGCACCGGCATCGGCAAAACCGAAACCCGTCGAACCGGCCGCGGGCGATAAAGCGCCCGCGCCTGGCGAGGCGAAACCTTTCTTTGGCGGACTGCCGGATGATCCCGGCGTTCGCGATCCCAGGGTGGAACCGGAACCCAAGACACGGCTCCGCCTTTTCTGAAATGGAACGAAAACCGCATGTTCGAACGCTTCCAGGCATTCTTCCAGAATCTCACCGCCGACCACCCGAAGAAAGGTTTTGCCCCTGATGATCCCCGCATCGCAGTGGCCGCGCTCTGCATGCAGGTCATGGAGGCCGACGGTCAGATCAAAGCCAGCGAGAAGAAGCGGCTGCGCAAGCTCCTCAAGGAGCAGTATGCACTCGATGGCAAGCAGCTCGATGCTCTGATAGCCGCCGGCCTTGAGGCCGAAAGCTCCGCCGTCGACTATTATCGCTTCACCGCCGACCTGAAACGTCATCTCAATACCGAGCAACGCCTCGAGCTGATCGGCATCCTCTGGGACATCGTTTATGCCGATGGCGAGCGCAGCGAGATGGAAGACCATGTGATCTGGCGTATCGCCGATCTGCTCGGCGTCTCCTCGCGCGAGCGCATCCAGAAGCGGCAGGAGGCCGCCGCCCGGGTGACGGATGTCCAGGTTGCGCAAGATGATACCGACTGAGCAAAACCCGAACCGCGACGGGCGCCCGATCCTCATCGTCCTGCATCAGGAGCGGTCGAGCCCCGGCCGTGTCGGCCAATTGCTCGTCGAAAAGGGCTATCGCCTCGATATCCGTCGACCGGTTCTGGGTCAGTCGCTTCCGACAACGCTTAAAGACCATGCCGGCGCCGTCGTCTTCGGCGGGCCGATGAGTGCCAACGATCCCGATGACTTCATCAAGAAGGAAATCGACTGGATCGACGTTCCCCTGCGGGAAAAACGCCCCTACCTCGGTATCTGCCTCGGCGCGCAGATGCTGGTGCATCATCTCGGCGGCAAGGTGCAGTCGAATGCCGACGGCTCGACGGAGATCGGCTGGTATCCGCTGCACCCGACCGAGAAGGGCCGCCTGCTGATGCACTGGCCGAGGATGGTCTATCATTTCCACCGCGAGGGCTTCGAACTGCCGCGCGGCGCCGACCTCCTGGCCGAAGGCGATGCCTATCCGAACCAGGCCTTCCGCTACGAGGACAACGCCTGGGGCCTGCAGTTCCACGCCGAACTGACCCGGGTGATGATGCATCGCTGGGTCGTGCATGGCGCCCATCGCTTCATCCTGCCGAACGCCCAGCAGGGCCGCGAACACCTCGAAGGCCGCATGCTGTTCGACGCGCCGCTGAAAGCCTGGCTGACCGAATTCCTCGATATCGTCTTCGAAGGAAAGGCGGCGAAGGCGACGTCTTCTATCGCCCTTCGCGCATAACCTCGAAAATCGATTCCGATTTCGCCACTAGAGCAATTCCAGGAAAAGTGCGAAGCGGTTTTCCGTCCGGAATTGCGTAAAAACAAGAGGCTAGAGCGATCCTGCGCTTCCGTTAAAAGCTGAACCGCTCTAAGTGCTGGGCGCGTCGAGCGTATCGATCCTGCGGAGTTTGGGGAAACTCGAAGCCCAGATCGCCGCCACGACAAGCGTTCCTATCCCGCCGATGACGACCGCCGGCACCGCGCCGAAGATCGCCGCCATCGTGCCCGCCCTGAATTCCCCGAGCTCGTTCGAAGCGCCGACGAAGACCATGTTAACCGCATTGACGCGGCCGCGCAGCTGATCCGGCGTCCAGAGCGCAATCAGGCTCTCGCGGACATAGACCGACACCATGTCGGCCGCCCCCATCAGCGCCAGCGCCGCAATCGAGACTTCGGTGTTGGTCGAGATGCCGAAGATGATCGTTCCGACGCCGAACAGGGCAACGCCGATGAACATGTAGATGCCGGCGCGATGTTTGAGCGGATAGGCGGCGAGAAAGATCGCCATGACGATGGCGCCAAGGCCGGGTGCGGCGCGCAGCAGTCCGAGGCCCCAGGGGCCGAGAGTGAGGATATCACGTGCGAAGATCGGCATCAGCGCCGTCGCGCCGCCGAGCAGCACGGCAAAGAGGTCGAGGGAGATCGCTCCGAGCACCACCTTTTCGGCGCGGATGAAACTGAAGCCGCCGAGGATCATCGCCCAGCTCTTGGTTTCGCCCGTCGTCTTCTGCACCGGTTTCGGGATCGTGTAGAGAAGGGCGGCGCCGAGCACGGAAAAGATCACCGCCACCGTATAGGCGGTCGTTGCGCTGACGCCGTAGAGCAGACCGCCAAGCACCGGCCCGGTGATCGCCGCGAGCTGCCAGGACGACGAATTCCAGGCGATGGCATTGGAGAGATCCTGCTCCGGCACGAGATTGGGCGCCAGCGACTGCACCGCCGGCGACATGAAGGCGCGTTCGATGCCGAAGATCAAAAGCACTGCGAAAACAGGCAAGGGGGTGAAGGTCCCCATGACAGTCATGACCAGCAGCGCCAGCGTGCAGAGTGCGCTCACCAGCGAGCAGAGTGCGGCAATCGCCCGGCGATTGTACCGGTCGGCCACCGAACCGGTGACGAGGATGAGCAGCAGCGACGGCAGGAACTGCACGAGGCCGATCAATCCGAGATAGATCGCGCTGCCCGTCTGATCGTACATCTGCCAGCCGACGGCGACGCTGACGATCTGCTGCGAGAAAGAAAGCAGGAAGCGCGCGAAGAAGAAACGCGTGTAGGACGGATGCCGGAACGCGGCAAAACGGTCTCCGGTGGGCGAAAACGACATGGAGGTTTTCCGAGGAGACGGGCGCCGGAATAGCTGCAAAGCCGCCCGTTAAACATGATTCACCGCGCGTTTCCACACGGCACTTGCTCGTTTAGTCGCCAATGTCTACATGTCTGTCAACAACGAATTTGGAGATGACGATGTTTGCGCTGTTTCAAACCATTGATTTGGCTTTGAATATTTACACCTGGATCCTGATTGCCAGTGCCATTTTTTCCTGGCTTTATGCCTTCAATGTTATCAATTCCAGCAATCAGTTCGTCAATTCGGTCGGCACATTCCTCTATAATGTTACCGAACCGGTGCTGAAGCCGATCCGCCGGCTGCTGCCGAACCTTGGCGGCATCGACATTTCGCCGATCATCCTGCTGCTGATCATCTTCTTCCTGCGCACCTTGCTTTGGACCACGCTGTACCCGCTGGTCGCTTGAGCCGTCCCTGGAGCCTTTTCGATGACCATCTGCGCCTCGCCGTCCGGCTGACGCCGAATGGCGGGCGTGATGCTCTCGACGGTATCGAGGCCGGCGGCGAGGGTGAAGCGTTGCTGAAGGCACGCGTCACTGCCGTGCCCGAGAAGGGCAAGGCCAACAAGGCCCTCATCCTTTTGATCGCAAAATCCCTGCGCATTCCCAAATCCAGCGTCAGTCTCGTCTCGGGTGAGACCGCGCGCAAAAAAATCCTCCGGATCGACGGCGATCCGGAGGATTTGGTAAAAAAGCTCGAGATATTTTTAGGCTGAACAATCAGCCTTTCTTCTTGGCGCGCTCGACGGCTTCGAGGATGAGTTCGCCGGCTTCCTTGGAGTCGCCCCAGCCGAAGATCTTCACCCACTTGCCGGGCTCCAGATCCTTGTAGTGCTCGAAGAAGTGCTCGATCTGCTTCAGTGTGATCTCGGGAAGGTCGGTGTAGTCCTTCACCTTCTCATAGCGCAGCGTCAGCTTCGGCGACGGCACGGCAATGATCTTCTCGTCCTTGCCGGAATTGTCTTCCATCTTCAGGACGCCGATCGGGCGCACATTGATGACGCAGCCGGGAACCAGCGGGCGGGTGCTGGCGATCAGTACGTCGATCGGGTCGCCGTCTTCCGACAGCGTGTGCGGCACGAAACCATAATTGCCCGGATAGGTCATCGGCGTATAGAGGAAACGATCGACCACCAGCGTGCCGGCTTCCTTGTCCATCTCATACTTGATGGGATGGCCGCCGACCGGAACCTCGACGATAACGTTGACGTCCTCAGGTGGATTATTACCGATTGAAATGGCGTCGATGCGCATAAGAAACTCCCGCGAGGTTGAATTTGCTGGCAGCCAGATAATCAGTTTCATGTGGCAACGCAACATGGCACAGCGTCAATGCTTAACTGCACCGGCGCACATTCACATCAAAAGTTTCTAATAGGAGATAGTCGTACGCTGACTCCAGCGCCGCGAATTTTTTCAGACGCGCAAAAGACTCTGCAGCATTTTGAAGTGCATAATTTAGGGAATGATGCAGCAGGCCGTTCAGCTCCAGATGAAGCCGATCTTCTTCAATTGCCTGTGGTCGAAACTTTCCATGCCTTCGCAGAAATCGACGCCGCCATGATTGCGGTAGAAGTCGCTGGCGTTCTCGTTTTCCTCGAGGCACCAGACAACCAGCCCGTTGCAGCCGAGCGACTTCAACAGCCGGCGCGCCTCGCCGAACAGCATCCTGCCAAGGCCGATGCCCTGATATTCAGGCCGAAGATAAAGCTCGTAAATCTCGCCTTCCTGCGGCAGAGCGCGGGCGCGATTGAGGCCGAGCGTCGCGTAGCCGGCAACTGTTCCGGCAACATCGAGAACCAGCAGCGTTGCCGGTCCGCGCGTCGCCTTACGCCACCAGCTTTCGCCGCGCCGCTCGATCATCTGCGTCAGCGCGCGATGCGGAATGATGCCCGCGTAGGTGTGTTGCCAGGCAAGCCTGTGTGTTTCCGATATGGCTCGGGCATCTTGCGGCTCGGCCCGCCGGACATCGATCGACAACGTCTTCATAACGTTTACTCTGGTCCCGCCGAAGGCAATTAACCATATGCACAGAGGCATTGTGATCGATTGCCCACAGACTTGATATGTGGACGACGATCAAAAGTTAACGCTTTTTTAACGATTGTCACAAGATGGAATCGACGCGGCGCACAATAAAAAACCCCGGCGCGAAGGCCGGGGTTTCTAAGGATTTCTGAAAGATTGCGACGCGCTCTAGGCTCTCAGAGAGCGGCCTTCGACTTTTCGAAACGCTTGCGATCGTTTGCGTCGAGATACATCTTGCGCAGACGAATATTCTTCGGTGTCACTTCCATCAACTCGTCATCCTGGATCCAGGAGAGAGCGCGATCAAGCGTCATGCGGATCGGCGGCGTCAGCTTCACCGCTTCATCCTTGCCGGCAGCGCGGATGTTGGTGAGCTGCTTGCCCTTCAGGACGTTGACTTCAAGGTCGTTGTCGCGCGAATGGATGCCGATGATCATGCCGGCATAGACCTTTTCGCCCGGCTCGATGATCATCGGGCCGCGGTCTTCCAAGTTGAACATCGCATAGGCGACGGCTTCGCCGGGAGCGTTGGCGAGCAGCACGCCGTTGACGCGGCCACCGATCACACCCTTGTAGGGCTGGTAGTCGTGGAACAGGCGGTTCATGATCGCCGTGCCGCGCGTATCCGTCAGCAGCTCCGACTGGTAGCCGATCAGGCCACGGGTCGGTGCGTAGAAACGCAGGCGGAGACGGTTACCGCCCGACGGACGCAGCTCGACCATTTCGGCCTTGCGCTCGGACATCTTCTGCACGACGACACCGGAATGTTCCTCGTCGACGTCGATGACGACCTCTTCGACCGGCTCCAGAAGCTGGCCGCTTTCGTCCTTGTGCATCACGACGCGCGGACGCGACACGGCAAGCTCGAAGCCTTCGCGACGCATGGTTTCGATGAGAACGGCGAGCTGAAGTTCGCCGCGGCCGGACACGTAGAACGAATCCTTGCCTTCGGCTTCTTCGATCTTCAGGGCGACGTTGCCTTCTGCTTCCTTGAAGAGGCGGTCGCGGATGACGCGGCTCGTCACCTTGTCGCCTTCGGTGCCCGCCAGCGGGCTATCGTTGACGATGAAGGACATGGTGACGGTCGGCGGATCGATCGGCTGCGCCGGCAGCGGTGCTGTGATCGAAGGATCGCAGAAGGTGTCGGCGACCGTGCCCTTGGAAAGGCCGGCGATCGCGATAATATCGCCTTGATGCGCTTCTTCGATCGGCTGACGTTCGATGCCGCGGAAGGCGAGAATCTTGGAAATGCGGCCGGTTTCGATCGTCTTGCCGTCGGCGTGGAGAACCTTCACCGCCTGGTTCGGCTTGATGGAACCGGAATTGATGCGGCCGGTGATGATGCGGCCGAGGAAGGGGTTGGCTTCGAGGATCGTACCGATCATCGTGAACGGACCTTCGTGGACGGTCGGCTCCGGAACATGCTTCAGCACCAGGTCGAGAAGCGGGGTAAGGCCCTGATCCTTCGGACCTTCCGGATTGACGTTCATCCAGCCGTCGCGGCCCGAACCGTAGAGGATCGGGAAGTCGAGCTGCTCGTCGGTCGCGTCGAGGTTTGCAAAGAGGTCGAAGACTTCGTTGATGACTTCTTCGTGGCGGCCATCAGGACGGTCGATCTTGTTGATCGCGACGATCGGGCGAAGGCCAACCTTCAGGGCCTTGCCGACCACGAACTTGGTCTGCGGCATCGGGCCTTCGGACGCATCGACGAGAACGATCGCGCCATCCACCATCGAGAGAATGCGCTCGACTTCACCACCGAAGTCGGCGTGGCCGGGGGTGTCGACGATGTTGATGCGGACACCCTTCCATTCCACCGAGGTCGCCTTGGCGAGAATGGTGATGCCGCGTTCCTTTTCGAGATCGTTCGAGTCCATCACGCGTTCAGCGACACGCTGATTTTCGCGGAACGAGCCGGACTGCTTGAGAAGCTCATCCACCAGGGTCGTTTTGCCATGGTCAACGTGCGCGATGATCGCGATATTGCGAAGTGCCATATGTGAAATCTCTGAAGCTGGGGCGCACGCTCTAGAGGACGCGCCTATTAGTTTGGGGCGTCCATACAGTTTTTTTTGCGTTTGCGAAAGGGGGGAACGCGCAAAAGCTGCGGCAAGGCTGTCGCCCCGCCGCATCATGGCATGTCATCAAATTGTCTTAGGCGTCGCTGCCTGTCAATTCCTCGAAGGTCGAAAGTCCTTTTTTGACGAGCATCGCATCCGGGCTCGGCAGTTTGCCGCGGAAGGCCTTGTAGGCGTCCTCCGGATCGACCGAGCCGCCGACGGAATAGATATTGTCCCTGAGCTTGCGCGCCATCTCGCCGTTGAAGGCGTCTCCCGTCTCCTCGAAGGCGGCGAAGGCGTCGGCGTCGAGCACCTCCGACCACATGTAGGAGTAATAGCCGGCCGAATACCCGCCGGAAAAGATGTGCTGGAAGTGCGGCGTCGCATGGCGCATGACGATCGACTTCGGCATGCCGATCTCGGCCAGCACCTCACCCTGTACCGCCATCGGGTCCTCGACGGTCGTTCTCGTGTGAAACGCCATGTCGACCAGCGCCGACGAGGTGAACTCGACCGTATTGAAGCCGGCATTGAAAGTGCGTGCGGCAAGCACCTTGTCGAGCAGAACCTGCGGCATCGGCTCACCGGTTTCGACATGCACGGCATAGCGCTTCAGAATAGCGGGCACCGTCAGCCAGTGCTCATAGAGCTGCGACGGCAGCTCGACGAAATCGCGCGAAACGCCGGTGCCCGCAACCGAGGGATAGGTGACGTTCGAAAGCATGCCGTGCAGCGCATGGCCGAATTCGTGAAACAGCGTGCGGGCATCATCGAGCGACAGCAGCGCGGGCTTGCCTTCCGCCGGCTTGGCGAAGTTGCATACATTATAGATGATCGGCAATTCGCCGTGGCGGCCGTCCTTCAGCTCCAGCCTGTGCTGCGATTGCAACGAGCTCATCCAGGCGCCTGAGCGTTTCGAGCTGCGGGCGAAATAATCGCCGAGAAAGAGGGCGACGAGCTTGTCCTCGCGGTCCCTGATTTCGAACACCCTGACGTCAGGATGATAGGCGGCCACGCCCTTCTTTTCGACGGCCCGGATGCCGAACAGCCGGCCGGCCACGTCGAAGCAGGCTTCGATGATCTTCTCGAGCTGCAGATAAGGCTTGAGCTCGGCTTCGGAGAAATCGAACTTCCGTGCGCGGATCTTTTCGGCATAGTGGCGCCAGTCCCAGGGCATCACCTCGTGGTTGCGACCTTCCTCGGCGATCAACGCCGCGATATCGGTCTCTTCCTCGCCGGCGCGTTTCACCGCCCGTGCCCAGACGGCCTTGAGCAGGCCGTTCACCGCATCCGCCGTCTTCGCCATCGTGTTGTCGAGCTTCAGCTCGGCGAAATTGCCGTAGCCAAGCAGCGTCGCTACCTGATGGCGCAGCGCCAGCGTTTCCTTGATGACGGCGCGGTTATCCGTCTCCCCGGCATTTTCGCCGCGCGCCACCCACGCCTTGAAAGCCTGCTCGCGCAGATCGCGGCGCTCCGAAAAGGTGAGGAACGGCTCGATGATCGAGCGTGACAGCGTCACCGCATATTTGCCCTCTTCACCGCGTTCGCGCGCTGCCGCCGCCATCGCGTCGCGAAGGAATTCCGGCAGGCCCTCGAGCTCGGCGCTGTCCGAAAGGACCAGTGCCCAGGCTTTCTCGTCGGCCAGCACGTTCTGGCCGAATTGCGTCCCGAGGCCGGCAAGCTTTTCATCGATCGCGGCGAGTTTTTCCTGCTCGGCCTTGTCAAGCTTGGCGCCCGATTTGACGAAGCCTTTCCAGTGGCGTTCCAGCACGCGTGTCTGTTCGAGCGTCAGGCCAAGCGTCTCGCGATTCTCCCAAAGCGTGTCGATGCGGGCAAAAAGCGCTGCATTCATCCCGATCTTCGAATAGTGGCGCGACATCTTCGGCGAGATCTCCCGCTCCAGCGCCTGGATCACATCATTGGTATGCGCGCCTGCCTTGTTCCAGAACAGCGCCGAAACGCGCGACAGTGCGTCGCCGGCAATCTCCAGCGCCACAACCGTATTGGCGAATGTCGGCGCATCGCCGTTTCCGGCAATCTCGTCGATCTCCCTGTCATGCGCGGCAAGTGCGGCTTCGAAGGCGGCGGCAAAATCACCGTCATCAAGGGCATCGAAACGCGGCAGGCCGTGAAGACCGTCCCAGGTCACCAGCGCCGGATTGAAATCATGTGGAGAAGGCATCGGAGAATTCCTTTTGGCATGCAGATGGATCGTCAATATAGGAGGGCTGTCGTAGAATTGGTATGTTGACGGTAAGGACCTTTTGCCTCGCCTGACAATTTGGTGGGCGCCCGCCAAATCTGGTGGACAACAATTGATACGTGAAAATTAACCAATCGTTAACGATTGACGCGAATCACGCGCAGGCGCTAGTTTTCGTATGTTCTTCTTGTAAGGGGACATGCGCCATGGAAGTTTTTTCTGTGCGGTCTTCTCAGAGTTTGCTTTTTAAAAACAATCCCAATAACGCAAAAAGTTCGAAGACCTCTGATATTGAAATCGAGACCAGAGCTCCCGTCCCGGCCTCGTTCCAGATCGAAGACGAAGTTGGCGAAGGCCCGGATTTCACCGCGGTCAGCCCTGGAGAGTTGCGCAATTACGCACGCCAGAGTTTCGACAGCGGCCTGATCGATCAGAATACCTACGCCGCGATCTCCGAACCGCTGCCGATGCATGCGATTGATCCGCTCGGCAATGTCATCGATCTCTCCAGCGTCACCGACGGCACCAGCTTCAATTTTCTCGATTATTACAAGAATCAGCTGCAGGTCGCCATGTCGATCGGCGATGCTGACGAGGTCCAGACGCTAAAATCTATCGTCAATTTCCTCGATGGCTGACAGGATGCATCCTGTTCTAGGTCAGGCCTTGCGCCAGCCGAGCAGGCCGGGCGTTGCGTGCCAGAGCGCCTGGGCGGCAAATCCCATGAAGAGCACGCCGGAGCAGCGCACGATCAGCCGCTCATGGGCGCGATAGAAGCGCCGCACCGTACCGGCGCCGATGATGCCGATCAGGATGATGTCGGCAGTCACGAAGCCGACGAATGACACGCCGAGCAGCACCGGCAACGCCTCGAAATCGAGCGCGCCGGCCGAGCCAGCAACGAGTGCGGTGAAGGTGGCGAGCGCCACCGGATAACCCTTCGGATTGGTGACGCCGAAGATCAGACCGCGGCGAAACGGCCGCTCGACCACAACAAGCGCCTGCCCCTCCGCCTTCGGCTTGGCATTGACGGCGCTCCAGCCGATCCAGGCGAGGTAGAAACCGCAGGCAAGGCCGAGCAGGTCGAAGACGAAGGTTCCGATTGTCTTTGCGCCGACGATCGCGATCAGCGCCAGCGACGACCAGATGAGATCCCCGACCAAATGCCCCATCATGAAGAAGGCGCCGGCCTTGCGGCCCTGCCCGGCGCCGATGCCGAGCAGTTGCAAAAAGGCGGGTCCCGGAATGAGCACGTAGAAGAGCGCCGCCAGAAAGGCGCCGAAGAGCAAAGACTGCGTCATGGAAATGCTCCGGAGGATGATGACAACAGACTAAGCGATCACAGCCATCCGTCAAGGGTGGTGCACTGCCATGAAGAGTGGGATCAGGTAGCAAACGCTACCGGAGGCGCTTTCGGCCCGAGGCGGACATCTGTTCGTTGTTGAAGGATGCGACTTCTTTGCGCCCTCTTTCTCGCCGTTAGTAGCCATCTAGCCGCCTTCCTAACCCGGCCGTGCGTTCAGTGGCTGCGGATTAGGCAGGAGTGACTTTCCTTAGGGCTTCTGAGATGGTCTGTCTGGGCATCGGCTAGGGGAGAAGATTTTGCCGCTACTGACGTTTGGAGAGGCTATCACGGATTCTGAACAGTTCTCTAAGCGGCACCTGCTGCTGGGCAACGGCTTCAGCATTGCCTGCCGCGCCGACACTTCCACTACGGATCGCTCTACGATCAAGCCGATTTCTCCAGTGCACCTGAGGTCGAGGCGGTGTTCACGGCCTTACGCACCAAAGACTTCGAGGCGGTCATCCGCACTTTGGAGAGTGCCGCCCACATCCTGCCGGCATATGTCGCCGATGGTGGCGCGGCGCCTGCTAAGATGCTCGAACACGCAGCAATGCTGAAGGAGATCTTGGTACAGACAATCGCGGGCAATCATCCGCACATCCCTGCGGACATCCCAGAAGATAAGTTCTGGGCATGTCGCCGCTTCCTATCCCACTTCCTGTCCGGCGAGAAGGCAGGGTGCGTTTTCACGCTAAACTACGACCTGCTGCTCTATTGGACCCTGATGCACGACGACCTACCGTTCGGAGATCCGATTGATCTCGCCAAGAGCGATGGCTTCGGCAATGACGAGGACAAACCCGACGCGGATTATGTCGTGTGGCAGGGAGAGACGAACGCGCATAGTGCCAGCGTAATGTTCCTGCACGGTGCGCTGCATCTGTTCGATTCGGGCAAAGATTTACTTAAGTACACTTGGGTCAGGAAGGGCGTCCCCCTGATCGATCAAGCCTGAGCCGCGCTCTCGCCAGCAACAAGTTTCCGCTATTTGTGGCGGAAGGGACCAGCGCCCAGAAGAAGGACAAGATCCGGCACAACGCCTATCTCTACCAAGGCCTCAAGCAGCTCACCAGTAATGTGATCCAAGGCAAGCACTGCTGGTTCATCTTCGGGCATTCTCTCGCCGCGAACGACGATCATATCCTCACCCGCATCGGGCGCGGGCGGTTCAAGAAGCTTTACGTCGGCCTCTACGGCGATCAGCGCGAGGCGTGGAACGTTGAGATAATCGGCCGCGCCACGTGGCTGGCGAGCCTTCGTCACGAAAAGTGGCCACTGGACGTCGCATTCTACCAAGCCGAAACCGCGCAAGTCTGGGGCTAGCGGCTCATGATGCTGCTTGACGGCCTCGAAGGTCGAGATGCTGTTCGGGTGCACCGGCGATGAAAGTGTCCGCCGACACGATGCGGACGTGCCGCTCTTCATCGCGATTTGCGCCTTCCACGTGAGGCTGCCTTGGAATGCGCGTGCGAATGGCGTCTTATCTAATCGCTCCGTCTGAAACCCGACAGGCAACACACGGCCCCCGGGAATTAGCGTCCTGTGTCGGCCCTACTCAGCAACACTACCGGACCCGGAAACAGAATTGCTGGACCCTGCCTAAGGCCAACATGGCGCCAATCGGCTGCGACAGCCACGCCGTCGTGGCGACTTTTTTGGCGTAACGACAGACAGTGGGATGCGGACCGATGGGACTGGGAGTTGATTCATGCTTCCTCACCGTGTTGTGGAAGCGGCCGAAGCTGCTTGCTTTCCCAGGTTTCGATCAGAAAGAGAGCAATCGAACTTGCAGAATTCAACGCAAGTCGCGCGATCCGGGAGTCGATGCGGCGAAAGCCCTTCTCCCGGCCGTGAGCATCGCCTCCATGCGTTCGGAGTGCGCCGATTCCCTTAGCGACGGAGGTGAGGCCACCAAGGACCTGACGCACGTCCTGCTCTATCTCGACCGGCAGATCAGTTCGGCCGGGCGAAAGCCCTAGCGGCTCCTGCACTGCTTTCAGTAGACCGTCGATGTCGCGCTTCGGTGGCAGCGGCAACCCCAATTCGATCAGAATAGACCGGCAGACTGCTTCGATTAGAGAGCACGCCGCCGTTACGGCGTCCTCAGGATCAGCGTTCAGGCTCGGTAGCGCACGCGCGATCTCGACCTGTACTGTATCAAAATCAAGTGTTGCGACCTTGCTGATGAACGGTTCGACAATCAGCCCCGTACCGGTGCGCTCTACCAGATGCACCTTGCCGCCGACGATCGCGATGGCCAATCCATCAACCTCCATCGCGGCATTCAGATGCTCCCTGACCGCAATGGCTTTTCCGGGAAAGGCGATATATTCGCGAGGATCGCAAATCCGCAGAATAATGCGCTTAAAATGTTCAGCGCTGTCCCATTGGGCTGCGAGGTCACGCAGGAACTGAGTCGTCGCCGGTACGCGTGAGCTGCTGCCGATACGCATATCGAGGCCGCAATCGAGAAACAGTGATTCGATCTTGGGGCCGCTGCGATAAACTCCTATCGGCTCGGTAACATCAGGCCCTTGGCCAGCACCACCGGTGATGACATCGACGAGCGCCTTAATGACAAACGGGGAGAAGCGATCGCTCATGCCGCCTTCGCCAACCGCCTGTCAAGATCGAGATGGCTGATCCATCGCGCCCATGACTTTACGAAATGTAGGAACGCTTCCTCGGTCACCACCACCACCCGATAGGTCTCGGAAAGCTCTCGCTGTTCCGGCGTTTCCTCGTACCGTGATAGGAAAGCCATGTACACCATCCGATTTTGCGCAATCTCCTGACCGTTCTTGTCGAGATAGATAATGTTACCGTGTGCGAGAGCATTTCGCAGCACGCGCAGGACCTCGCTCGCCTTCCGCGTCTGAATCGTGTTCGCTACGTCGGAACGTGGGTCGCGCCCGTCATGATCTGCCCAACCATGCACCTCATCGACGGTGTTCATGATGCGCGACTGACGCCATTCACCGGCTTTCGGCGCTGTTTCCCAGAAAGGGGCATCGAGAAAGTTGGCCTTCTCAAGCGCCTTCAAATGCGCCACCAGGTCAGCGTCTTGACCTTCGTCGTGCAAGAAATGGCTGCTGCGCATACGTTCAAATGGGATTGTCAGGATGGCTGATGCCGCCAACAATCCAAAAGAACCTAATAGTTCACTGTCTCGTGCGGGGCCTTCAAGCATTCTGATGAGCTGGAGCGCACGCTGCGGATACTCGATTGCGAATCTCGCGGGGACGCCCATAGCAACCCACCTATTCGGTCTGTGACAACAAGGATTGTCACTTATGAACGGTTACGTGCCATACCCGGCGATGAAATGCTACCGGATCATAATCTCTACGCGGACGATAAAGCGTCCGTTTCGAAATGGTCACGACACTGCGAAGCGAGAGAAACGTCCGCTCTTGCTTGTCCAGGTGTTGGAAGCGGTCATTCCGCTTTCGGCCCCGTAGCGGTCGTCTATCCAAGCTGCGCCATCCAAAACGCTCTATGAATTTGGTGACGTTTGCCGCCTCACTCCACGAAAAAGCCCGCGCGGCAATGCCGGCGGGCTCACATTCGGTTCGAAGGCGAACCGTGATTATTTCACGAGGTTGCGCTTGGCGAGCGTGCGCAAGCGCAGGGCATTGAGCTTGATGAAGCCGGCCGCATCCTTCTGGTCGTAGGCGCCCTGATCGTCCTCGAAAGTGACGAGCTTGTCGGAATAGAGCGACTTGTCGCTTTCGCGGCCGATGACCATGACATTGCCCTTGTAGAGCTTCAGGGTCACTTCGCCTTCGACATGCTCCTGGCTCTTGTCGATCAGCGCCTGCAGCATCTCGCGCTCCGGCGAGAACCAGAAGCCGTAATAGATCAGCTCGGCGTAACGCGGCATGATCTCGTCCTTGAGATGGGCGGCACCGCGGTCGAGCGTGATCGATTCGATGGCGCGGTGCGCCGAGAGCAGGATCGTGCCGCCTGGCGTTTCGTAGACGCCGCGCGACTTCATGCCGACGAAGCGGTTCTCGACCAGGTCGAGACGGCCGATGCCGTTGTCACGGCCGTAATTGTTGAGCGTTGCCAAAAGCGTCGCCGGGCTCATGCGCACGCCATTGATCGAAACCGCGTCACCTCTCTCGAAGCCAACCTTGATGGTCGTTGCCTTGTCGGGTGCGGCCTCAGGCGAAATGGTGCGCATATGCACATATTCAGGCGCTTCCTTGGAGGGGTCCTCAAGAACCTTGCCCTCGGAGGAGGAATGCAGAAGGTTGGCGTCGACGGAGAACGGCGCCTCGCCCTTCTTGTCCTTGGCAACCGGGATCTGATGCTGCTCGGCAAAGGCGAGCAGGTCGGTGCGGCTCTTGAACGCCCAGTCGCGCCAAGGCGCGATGATCTTGATATCGGGGTTCAGGGCATAGGCGGACAGTTCGAAACGAACCTGGTCGTTACCCTTGCCGGTCGCGCCGTGAGCGATCGCATCCGCACCCGTCTTGCGGGCGATATCGATCAGATGCTTGGAAATCAGAGGCCGGGCGATCGAGGTGCCGAGCAGGTAGACGCCTTCGTAGACGGCATTGGCGCGGAACATCGGGAAGACGAAATCGCGCACGAATTCCTCGCGCACATCCTCGATGTAGATCTCCTTGATGCCGAGCATCTCGGCCTTCTTGCGCGCCGGCTCCAGCTCTTCGCCCTGGCCGAGATCGGCGGTGAAGGTGACGACTTCGGCGCCGAGCTCCGTCTGCAGCCACTTCAGGATGATCGAGGTGTCGAGACCGCCGGAATAGGCGAGAACGACTTTCTTCACGTCTTTGTATGATGCCATGATGATGAGGTCCGTTGCATAAAAGGCCGGCAAAACCCGGTGTCGCGGCACTTTTAGCGAGATTGGCGCGTGACGCAAGGCCAAGTGCGACGGTGATGGTGCCGATACCGTTTGACAGCGCCAAAGCGGAGCCCATATTCGCCAGCGTCCGCAAATGCTCGAGGAGAGGCTGCCCCGTGACGAATATTCAAGACATTTTCAAGAAGTCCAATGTTGCCGTCATCACCGGCGGCGCCTCCGGCATCGGTCTTGCCGCGGCGAAATACTTCGCCGGACGCGGCATGAGCGTCGCTATCGCCGATCTCGGCGGCGATCGGCTGGCCGACGCCGCCAATGAACTCAAGGCCATTGCCGGCGAGGAAAATGTGATGGCGGTCGAGACCGACGTCGCAGTCAAGGAATCCCTGGAGGCGCTCGAGCGCGCCGTGCTCCAGCGTTTCGGCCGTGTGCACGTGCTGATGAACAATGCCGGCATCGGCCCGGAAACCTCGATCTTCAGCCCGCAGGCGAACTGGGACCATATCTTCGCCGTCAACCTGATGGGTGTGATCAATGGCACGCGCACCTTCGGCCCGAAGATGCTGTCGCACGGTGAGCCCGGCCTGATCATCAACACCGGCTCCAAGCAGGGCATCACTACACCGCCCGGCAACCCCGCCTACAACATCTCCAAGGCTGGCGTGAAAGCCTTCACCGAAGCATTGCAGCATGAGCTTCGCAACACCGAAGGCGGAAAGATCTCCGCCCATCTTCTGATCCCAGGCTTCGTCTTCACCGGCCTCACCAAGGGCGACCGCGCGGAGAAGCCGGCCGCGGCCTGGACGCCGGAACAGACCGTCGATTTTATGGTCGAAAGCCTCGAACGCGGCGATTTCTATATCCTTTGCCCTGACAATGATGTGGCGCGTCCGGTCGACGAACGCCGGATGGCCTGGGCGGCCGGCGATATCATCGAGAACCGTCCGCCGCTGTCACGCTGGCACAAGGACTATGCTGACAAGTTCAAGGCCTTCCTCGAACAGAAGTGATCGGCGCCATCATCAGGTTTGATTGGTAATTTTCTGAAGGCCGGGTAAGAGATCCCCAGATCCTTCCGGCTTTCAGAGTGTGTCATGGATTTTCTGCCCAGCCTGCCGACCCTTCTGGCCTTTGCCGCCGCGACGCTGCTGCTCGCGGCAACCCCAGGCCCTGACATGACGCTGTCGATCAGCCGCGCGCTCGCCCAGGGCAAGAAGGCGGCTCTCTTCGTTGTCGTCGGCACCAGCCTCGGCATCGTCGTCCACACCATGCTGGTCGCTTTCGGCATTTCGGCGCTGATCACCGCCTCGCCAACCGCCTTCCTGATCCTGAAGACCGGCGGTGCCGCCTATCTGCTCTGGCTGGCGGTGCAGGCGATCCGCTTCGGCTCGAAGCTCACCGTCGCCAAGGTCGAGGAGCAGAAGGGCACGCCACTTTCGAACATCTCGTCGGGCTTCTGGGTCAATCTTCTGAACCCCAAGGTCATAATCTTCTTCATGACCTTCCTGCCGCAATTCGTCAGCGCCGGCGATCCGGCCGTCACTCAAAAGCTGCTCTTTCTCGGCTTCTGCTTCATCCTGATCGGCATGCCGGTCAATGCCAGCGTCGTCTTTGCCGCCGACTGGCTGGCCTCCTGGCTGCAGAACAACAAGAAGGTGCTGCGCGGCATAGACTATACCTTCGCCGGCGTCTTCTCGATCTTCGCCGCGAAGATCCTGCTCACCCAGGCGAGATAGCCGCGGTTGCGAAGCAATCCGCCCGCGGTCGGCTTATCGATCCGCCCGCGGTCGTGAAACGATCCGCCGCCAGCTACACCAATATTCGCGAGACGCCATGCCGGAGCAGGCAGTGACCGCGAATTTCGTCGACCTCCAAAATTATTCCATGCCTTTCGCGCGATTACTTGTGATCAACATATGATCGTAAGTCGGTAATTGTGGCTAGGCCACGCCACCTTCGCTGCCCACATATCCTTTACGGCTCACGAAGAGCTACCTTGAAAGGATAAGTCAATGATTACGTTCCGCAATATCATAACAGCAGGAGTTGTTGCGCTGACGTTTGCCGCCACGTCCCTTACAGCGACAACACCTGCCTTAGCTCACGGCGGCGGAGGCCATGGCGGTGGCGGCTTCTCGCGTGACGGCGGCCACTTCGGCGGTGGTGCGCATATGGGCGGCGGCAATTTCGCCGATCGCGGCTTCGGAGCGCATCATTTCGGCGGAGCCGGCCATTTTGGCGGACACCGCGACGGCCGTTTCGCCTTCCATGATAGAAATCGTCTGTTCTTCGGCGATGACGACTATGACCCGGAACAGTGCCAGCCGGAATGGCTCAACCAGTATGGCCATCGCGTGCTGGTGGAAGTCTGCTCTTGATGACGGTCCCACAGGCCTCTGAGGAGTCGTGAAACGATCAGTTGCCCGCTAACCGATCAGCAACGCATCGTCATCCAGCGTCTGGCCGCGCATCTTGCGAAACATTGCGATCAGATCCTCGACCTGCAACGTCTTGCGGCTGTCGCCGGCGACATCGAGCACGATCTCGCCGCCGTGCAGCATCACCGTCCGGTGGCCATAATCGAGCGCCTGGCGCATCGAATGCGTCACCATCAGCGTCGTCAGCTTGCGCTCGGAAACGATTTTCTGGGTCAGGCCCATGATGAATTCCGCCATGCCGGGGTCGAGGGCGGCCGTATGTTCGTCGAGCAGCAGCACTTCCGAGCCCGCCAGCGTCGCCATGACAAGCGAGACCGCCTGCCGCTGGCCACCGGAGAGCAGGTCCATGCGGTCCTTCATGCGGTTCTCCAGCCCGAGATTGAGCTCGGCGATCCTCGCGCGAAAATGGTCGCGCCGTTTTGCGCCAAGCGCCGAAACAAGCCCGCGCCGCTCGCCGCGCCGCGCCGCAAGCGCCAGGTTCTCCTCGATCGACAAGGCACCGCAGCTTCCGGTCAGCGGGTCCTGAAAGACACGGGCGACAAGTCCGGCGCGCGCCGCCGTCGTCTTGCGCGTCACGTCGCTGTTTCCGATCAGCACCTGCCCCTCGCTTGCCAGCACATCGCCGGCGAGCACGCCGAGCAGCGTCGATTTGCCGGCGCCGTTCGAGCCGATGACGGTGACGAAGGAGCCCTCCTCGATCGTCAGGCTGACGCCCGAAAGCGCCTGCTTCTGCAGCGGCGTGCCACGCCCGAAGACGACCTTGATGTTCTTGAGGTTGATCACGACGCCGCACCTCCGCGCAAACGGGGAAGGATGAGCGCCACGGTCACCAGCACGGCCGTGACGAAATTGAGATCGGACGCCTGCAGGCCGATGACGTCGCTCGAAAGCGCCAGCTGGATCGCGATGCGGTAGAGGATCGAGCCGAGCACGCAGCCGATCAGAGCGATCAGCAGACCGCGGCGCCCGAGCAGTGTCTCGCCGATGATGACGGCAGCAAGACCGACGACGATCGTGCCGACGCCTGAGGTGACGTCGGCAAAGCCGTTCGTCTGGGCAAACAGGGCGCCGCCGAGCGCCACCAGCGCATTCGAGATCGCCATGCCGAGATAGATCTGCCGGCTGGTATCGACGCCCTGGGCCCGCGCCATCCTTGCATTGGCGCCGGTCGCCCGCATTGCCAGCCCCGCATCGCTTTCCAGGAAACGCCAGACCAGGATGAGGGCGATGACGACCAAAACACCGACGAAGAGCGGCCGCACGTAGAAATCGCGAAGGCCATGGCCAAAGAACGGGCTGATCATCGTGTCGGCATTGATGAGCGCGACATTGGGTTTGCCCATCACGCGCAGATTGACGGAAAACAGTGCGATCATCGTCAGGATCGAGGCGAGCAGGTTGAGGATCTTGAAGCGTACGTTGAGCAGCGCCGTCACCATGCCCGCAGCGGCACCGGCCGCCATGGCGATCAGAGCCGCAAGCCAGGCATTGACGCCGGCAATGATCAACACGGCCGTCACCGCCGCGCCAAGCGGAAAGGAGCCATCGACCGTCAGGTCGGGAAAGTCGAGAACTCGAAAGGCGAGATAGACGCCGAGAGCGACGAAAGAATAGACCAAGCCGAGCTCGACGGCCCCCCAGAATGCGATTTGGCTCAAGGCTTTCAGCCCCTTTTTATGTCCGTTCCGCCCGTCGCGAAACGGAGCCTTTTAATACAAACAACCGCTCCCGTGCAAACGAGAGCGGCTGAATACGACGAAGGCGTTAGACGTACCGGCCGACTATTCGATGACTTTGTTAGCGCGGGAAAGCACGCTTTGCGGCAGCGTGACCCCCATCTTCTCGGCCGCCGCCTTGTTGACGACGAGGTCGCTGCCGGCAGCAGTCTTGACCGCGATATCGCCGGGGTTTTCGCCCTTCAGCACGCGCACGACGATCTCGCCGGTCTGCTTGCCGACATCATAATAGTTGAAGCCGAGGGCGGCGATCGAACCGCGCGAAACCGAATCCGTATCGGCGGTAAAGAGTGGCAGCTTGCTCTCCTCGGCAACCGCGACAGCGCCTTCGAGCGCGGAGATGATCGTGTTGTCGGTCGGAATGTAGATCGCATCGGCGCGGCCGACGAGCGCACGCGCAGCTCCCTGGACCTCGGCCGACTTGGTGGCGGCCGATTCGACCACCTTCAGGCCAGCCTTTTCGGCTTCGGCCTTCAGCACGGCGAGCAGCGAAACGGAATTGGCCTCGCCGGAATTGTAGAGATAGCCGATGGTTTTCACATCAGGCAAGATTTCCTTGATCAGCGCTATGTGCTCGGCGACCGGCGACATGTCGGAAAGGCCGGTGACATTGCCGCCGGGCTTGTCCATGTTCTTGACGAGTTGGGCGCCGAGCGGATCGGAGACGGCCGTGAAGACGACGGGAATGTCACGCGTCGAGGAGACGACGGCCTGAGCTGATGGCGTCGAGATCGGCACGATGACATTGGGCTCGTCGCCGGCGAACTGGCGGGCAATCTGGGCTGCCGTCGCCGGATTGCCCTGCGCCGATTCGAACACGAATTTCAGATTCTCGCCCTCTTTGTAGCCGGCGGCCGTCAGCGCATCGAGAACACCCTTGCGCGCCGCATCCAGCGCCGGATGCTCGACGATCGCGGTCACGGCAACGGTGACGTCATCGGCCTTTGCGGGCAGGGAAAGGGCTAAAGTGGCGACAAGAGCGAGCAAAATCGGGCGCATGGGGATCCTCCTGAATGATTTTGGCGCCACTTTTAGGAAAAGCACCCCCTGAAATCAATCGCGGAGAATTGTAGCGAGGATCAAACTTGCTGATCAGTCGTCGGCGCCGTGATTGGCGATCATCATCGCCTCGAAGGCCAGACGTTCGGTCTTGCGCATGCGTTCCGATTCCGATTTCAGCTGGCCGCAGGCGGCAAGAATGTCGCGGCCGCGGGGCGTGCGGATCGGCGAAGCATAGCCTGCCGAATTGATGAAATCGGCGAACTTCTCGATCTGCTCCCAGTCGGAACACTGGTAATTGGTGCCGGGCCAGGGATTGAACGGAATGAGGTTGATCTTCGCCGGCACGCCCTTCAAGAGCTTGATCAGCCCCTTGGCGTCTTCCAGGCTGTCATTGACATCCTTCAGCATCACATATTCGAAGGTGATGCGCCGCGCGTTCGAAAGGCCCGGATAGGTCCGGCAGGCCTCGATCAGCTCCTTCAGCGGGTACTTCTTGTTGATCGGCACGAGAATGTCGCGCAGATCGTCGCGCACCGCATGCAGCGAAATCGCCAGCATGACACCGATTTCCTCGCCGGTGCGGAAGATCTCCGGCACGACACCGGAGGTGGAAAGCGTCACGCGGCGCCTGGACAGCGACAGGCCGTCACCATCCGTGGCGATCAGCAATGCCTGCTTGACGGCATCGAAGTTATAAAGCGGCTCACCCATGCCCATCATGACGATGTTGCTGACCTTGCGGCCCTCGGCAGGCATGATCGTACCCTGCGGCGCTTCACGGTCCGGGAAATCCCCAAGTCGGTCGCGGGCAAGCAGCAGCTGCGAAAGAATTTCCTCCGCCGTCAGGTTGCGCACCAGACGCTGCGTCCCTGTATGACAGAAGGAACAGGTGAGCGTACAGCCGACCTGGCTTGAGATACAGAGCGTGCCGCGGCCCTCTTCCGGAATGTAGACGGCCTCGATCTCGACGGGACGCCCGGCGCCCCGCGGGGGAAAGCGCAGCAGCCATTTGCGCGTGCCGTCGTTGGAGACCTGCTCCTCGACGATCTCGGGACGTTCGATGGTGAAATGCTGCTTCAGCATCTCGCGCATGTCCTTGGCGACATTCGTCATATGGTCGAAGTCGGAGACCCCTCGCACATAGATCCAGTTCCAGAGCTGCGAGACGCGCATCTTGATCTGCTTCTCGGCCACACCCTTTTCCCGCAGTGCCGCCCCCATCTCCTCGCGCGACATGCCGATCAACGACGGCTTCTCGAGGCTGGCGGACGTGCGCGCCTGCGGCTTGGTGACAACGATCGCATCCATGACGGACATAGTCTTTAATCCCGAATTCGAACACGTAACCGCCCCGCAAGCCCTGCGAACTTCAGGGCTAAGCCGGAAGACTGGCGGGTGCATGACGGCACATTAGCAGAAATTGAATGGCGGAACGGCGACTGAAATCGCGATCTGTCCGCTGTTGGCGCCGGCTTTAGCATCATTTTGCCCGCGCGTCACCATAGATGGAAATGACAAGGGCCGGCGCAAGGCCGGCCCATGAAATTCTTCGGCCTAAAGGACCGCTTACTTGCAGGTTTCGATCTGCTTCAGCGCAGCCGAGATACCCGAGAGCGAATAGCTGTAGGAGGTGCCCGTGCCCTTGCGCGAAACGGCATTGACCGTCATCGAATGACCGGTCTTCATTGCCGCGACGAGGGCCGGCTCCTGGGCAGCATTCTCGACCCAGCCAGCCTTGTCCTTGGTGAACATCACGAAGGTCTTGTTGTCGATGACGACATTGATCTTCGAATTTTCCTTGACCGTGTAGCCCATCATCGCCTGCGGCTCGTAGGAGATGTTCTGGCCCGGACGCTGGGAGACGATGAAGAAATTGTCGCCGTGGTCGACGCTTGCCGGCTGCTTTGCCGTCGGAACGGAAAGCACGTAGCAGACGGTGCTGCTGCCTGACTTGTAGGAGTAGGCGCCCCATGCCTGGAACTGCTGGATGCGGTTCGGCGCGGCCTGCTGCGCTGTCGCAACTCCGGCCATAACAAGGGTGAGTGCGAGAGCGGATACGATACTTTTTACAAACATGGATTCCTGCCGGTTCTTGCGATTCAAGGCCCGAAGCGATCATAGCGGGCGCCGCATAATCACGATCTGCTTTATTTTGACTTAATTCAGGTTACCAAATGGTCAACAATAGCTGCGATTTGTATGTGCCTGTGTCATTTCAGCTCGAGTGTCAATTTTCGCCCCTTTGACGGTATCGACCGCGACACCGTGCCCCAATGGCACTGGCCGTCCGTTCGGCTGAATTTAAGACACAAAGATTCAGGCAAGAGTTTGACCTTTCCCAAATCCGTTGTACCTCATTAAGACTTGGAAATCCGGGACGAAATTATTGCCGCAGGGGGCTGGTGAGGGGACATGGATGCCGAGGAAAGACAGCGTTTCGCTGCCCTCGCGAAGGCCGTCGCGAACGATCGCGACCAGCAGGCCTTTTCCATCCTGTTCGACTATTTCGCACCCCGCCTGAAGGCCTGGCTGATGCGCCAGAGGATGACATCAAGCGAGGCCGAGGAACTGGTCCAGGAGATCATGATCGTGCTCTGGCACAAGGCAGAGCTCTATGATGCCACGCGATCCTCCCTTTCGACCTGGCTTTTCCGCATTGCCCGCAATCGCCGCATCGACATGCAACGCCGCGCCAATACCCGCATCTTCGATGAGACCGATCCGGCCCTGCAGCCGCCGGGCGATATCGGCGCGGAAGAAATCATCGCCAATGACGATCGCGACGCCAAGATACGCGCCGCCGTCGGACAATTGCCGGAGGAACAGCGCGACATGCTGCGCGCCGCCTTCTTCCTCGGTCAATCGCATTCGGAGATCGCCGAATCGACCGGGCTGCCGCTCGGCACGGTGAAGTCGCGTATCCGGCTTGCCTTCGGCAAGCTCCGCAAGGTGCTGGAACGCGAAATCGCCTGACGTATGTCGCCCAAAAGTGTGCAGCGGACGCGCTTTAGATCGTCTTCATTGCTTCTTCCGGCCGATCGGCGAGAACGCGGTCGGCCGCTTCGTAGTGGCCCGGCCGGATGTGGCCGCGCACCATCGCGAAGGCGGCCGAGAGCACGGCGATGTCATCGGAAAAGCCGATGACCGCGAAAACATCCGGGATCATGTCGATCGGCATGACGAAATAGGCGAGTGCCGCAAGCAGCACGCCGCGCACCTTCGTCGGCGTCTGCGGATCGAGCGCGCAATAGAAACCGGCGACCACATCGCGTGAGAAGGGGATCTGCCGCACCGCCCGCCGGAATGTCGGCCAGAATTTCTGCCTGACGGTCTTCTCGCGTCGGCTCTGCGTGTCCTCGTCGCCCGGCAAGAGGATTTCCCCGAATTTGACCTCGTCCATCCCTGCATCCCTTTCGTCCAAGCGAACATATGGTGACGGCGCCCAGTCTTTCAATCGGCCCCTTTCAATCGGCCCCGCTTTCAAACAACACCGCGCGCCGCAGCCTTCTCCATTGCTTTGGCGAGCTTGAAATCCAGCTCCGTCAGTCCGCCAGCATCATGCGTGTTCAGCGTCACATCCACCCTGGAATAGACGTTGAACCATTCGGGATGATGGTTGAGCTTCTCGGCCGCAAGTGCTGCCTGCGTCATGAAGCCGAAAGCCTCGACGAAATTAGCGAACTTGAACGTCTTCGATATCGACGAACCCGCATCATTGAGCACCCAGCCCGAAAGCTCGGTCAGTTGCGCCTCAACTGCCGTCCGTTCCAGTCTTTCCATTTTCATGCCATGGTCCTCTTCTCTGTCCGACAGGTTTACCGATGAAACGCATCAGCATCCTCTTCGTTTGCATGGGCAATATATGCCGTTCTCCGCTCGCGGAGGGAATTTTTGGACATCTCGTCGCCGAGGCAGGGTTGACCGGCGGTTTTACGATCGATTCCGCCGGCACCGGCGGCTGGCATGAAGGCGAGTCGCCCGACCAGCGTTCGATCGCCACCGCGAATAACCACGGCATCGACATATCGGGGCAGCGCGCCCGGCGCATTCAGTCGAGGGATTTCAGGGATTTCGATCTGATCCTCGCCATGGACCGCGACAACCTGGCGGCGCTCGAAAAGAGCGCGCCGCATGGGGCGAATATCCACCTTTTCGGTGACACCGCGCTGGGAACGGGAGAGGACATTCCCGATCCCTATTATGGCGGCCCGGGCGGTTTCGAGCTGGTCTACACCAGGCTCTTGACCGGCTGCTGCAGGCTGCTCGAAACGCTGGGCGTCGAGCGCGCCTCGTGTAGCGGAAACACTTCCTCGGTGAGGTAAGGCCCGCCGCCGACCGATTCGCGCGACGAAAGCAGCACGAAGCGCGGTGCGGTGAAGGTTGCTGTGTGGAAGTTGCCGCGTCCGGCCAGATATTGCACGACATCGTCGAGCCGCGAGGATTTGAGCCGCGCCAGCGTCACATGTGGCATGAATTTGCGGGGATCCGGCGGCAGGCCGATGCGCTGGCAGATGCGCTCGATCTCGCCCTGCAGAGCATGCATTTCAGGCGACTGCGAGACGCCGGCCCAGACGGAATGTGGTTTCTTGGAGCCGAACGAACCGATGCCTTCCAGCCGGAACTGGAATTCCGGCCGGTCGATCCGGTCGAGGCGTTCAACGATTTCATCGGCCGTGCGGCCGTCGACATCACCGATGAAGCGCAGGGTGATGTGGTAATTTTCCACATCGATCCATCGTGCTCCGGGGAGGCCACCGCGCAGCAATGAAAGACTCATCGCCGCATTGCGCGGAATTTCGAGGGCGGTAAACAGTCTCGGCATCACGAGCACTCCCCGAATCTTTTGCAGGTGCTCACACGGAATCACGCAATCAACAACCGCGCAAGCCCCTATTTCTTCACAGAAGAAATCGTTTCGACGAAATTTGTGACAGCAGGCTCCATCTTTTCGACCATGACGTCGACGCCTTTCGTATTTGGATGCATGCCGTCGTCGAGCTTCAACCCGGCCTCCAGCGCGACGCCGTCGAGGAAGAAGGCATAGAGTGGAAGCCCATGTTTTTCCGAGAGCTTCTGATAGATCGGGTTGAATCGTCCGGCATAATCCGCCCCCATGTTCGGCGGCGCTATGATACCGGCAAGCAGCACGGCAATCCCGCGCTCCTTTAGCCGGGTAATCATTTGATCGAGATTCTTTTCGCTCTCCTCCGGCGGGATGCCGCGCAGCGCATCGTTGGCGCCAAGCTCAAGAATGACGCCATCGGTGCCGTCGGGTACCGACCAGTCGACGCGCGCGAGCCCTGCTGTCGTCGTGTCGCCGGAGACCCCGGCATTGGCAATGGTGACGTCGAGCCCCTTCGCCTTCAAGGCCGCCTGCAGCTTTTCCGGAAAGCCATCGCCGGGCGGCAACTGGTAGCCCGCCATCAAACTGTCCCCAAAACCGACGAGATTGATCGTCCGGGCATCGGCTGCAGTAGCAAGGATCAGCGAGACGGCAATGACGGTGAATTGAAGGGCGGCAACTTTAAATCTCATGCTGGCTTCCCTAGATTGGCGAGGTGCCGTTATGCGGCCATTCGATTACGGACTTATATAGGGCGATTTCTGTTGGCAAAAACCATTATCGAGTTGAAGGGCGCCGATCTGACCCTTGGCAGCGCAGCCGCCTCCGTCCATGTGTTGAAGGGCATCGATCTCGATATCGCTGCCGGTGAATCCGTCGGCATCGTCGGCCCTTCCGGTTCCGGCAAATCCACCCTGCTGATGGTGCTTGCCGGGTTGGAGAAACTCGACAGCGGTGAGATCAACATCAACGATACGCCGCTCCATAGCCTCAGCGAGGACCAGGTCGCCGATTTCCGCGGCCGCAACATCGGCATCGTCTTCCAGTCCTTCCACCTGATCGCCAACATGACGGCGCTGGAAAACGTCGCCGTGCCGCTCGAGCTCGCCAATGTCAGCAACGCCTTCGAGATCGCTCATCGCGAGCTGAAATCGGTCGGCCTCGGCGAACGGCTGAACCACTACCCCGGCCAGTTGTCCGGCGGTGAACAGCAGCGCGTGGCGATCGCCAGGGCGCTCGCCCCGTCACCGGCCCTGCTGATCGCCGATGAGCCGACCGGCAATCTCGATACCGAGACCGGCCGCCAGATCGCCGACCTTCTGTTCTCCAAGCAGGCCGAACGCGGCATGACCCTGCTTCTCGTCACCCACGACGTCTCGCTTGCAAACCGATGCTCGCGCCAGATTCGCGTCCGCTCCGGCAGGATCGAAGGCGACAGCGCCGCCCGCCGCAGCGAAGCGGCGATCGCATGAGGATCATCACGCCACGCGTCTCGCTCGCTTTTCGCCTGGCACTGCGTGAGCTGCGCGGCGGCATCCGCGGCTTCTACATCTTTCTTGCCTGCATCGCGCTCGGCACGGGCGCGATTGCCGCCGTCAATTCCGTTTCGCAGTCGATCACCGATACGATCGCCTCGCAGGGGCAGGAACTGCTGGCCGGCGACGTCCGTTTCGAACTCAACAACCGCGAAGCCACACCTCAGGAAATAGGCTTCCTCGAAGGCCTCGGCACCGTTTCGGTGTCAACGGGCCTACGTTCGATGGCCCGCAAGCCCGACGGTTCCGATCAGGCGCTGGTCGAGGTCAAGGCCGTCGATGACGCCTACCCGCTCTACGGCAAGTTCGTGGCCGAGCCGGACTATCCGCTTGCCGCACTGCTTTCGGGCCAAAGCGGCACCTATGGCGCGGTCGCAGCCCCACTGCTTCTCGATCGGCTCGGGCTTGCGGTCGGCGACGAATTGCTGCTCGGCAACGTCAAGCTCAGCATCACCGGCACGGTGAAAACCGAGCCGGACGCACTGTCGGAAGGTTTTGGCTTTGCGCCGCGTCTGCTCGTCGGCCGCCAGGCGCTCCAAGCCTCCGGGCTGATCCAGACGGGAAGCCTGGTCGAACACGCCTACAAGATCCGGCTGGAAGACAAGGCCGCGATGTCGGGCATCCAGGCGCGCGCCTCCAAAGAATTCCCCTCCGCCGGCTGGGCGATCCGCACCAGCGACCGTGCCGCGCCCTCGCTCACCGAAAACATCACCCGCTTCTCGCAGTTCCTGACGCTGGTCGGCCTCACCGCACTGATCGTCGGCGGCGTCGGTGTCGCCAATGCGGTGCGCGCCTTTCTCGATTCCAAACGCACCACCATCGCCACTTTCAAATGTCTCGGTGCGCCGGCGCAGGTCGTCGTTCTGATCTATCTCATCCAGATCGCCATCATCGCTCTCGGCGGCATTCTGATCGGCCTCGTCATCGGCGCCCTGTCGCCGATGTTCGCCGCGCAATTCCTGGCGCAATTCCTGCCGGTCTCCACGACGCCGACACTTTATCCCGGCGCCCTGCTGCTCGCCACGCTCTTCGGCATCCTGACGACGCTCGCCTTCGCCATCCTGCCGCTCGGCCACGCCCGCGAAGTGCCGGCGACCGCACTCTTCCGCGAGCAGGGCTTCGAGGCCCGCCGTCTGCCCTCCTGGCCCTACATCCTGCTTGCCGCCCTGTTCATGGCCGCCCTTGCCGGGCTTGCCATCCTCACTGCCTATGACCGCTTCATCGCCGTCGTCTTCGTCGGCGCGATCGTCTTCGCCTTCGTCGTCCTGCGCCTGGTCGCCGCGCTGATCGCCTGGCTCGCGCGCCGCAGCCCGCGCGTCAATTCGCCAGCGCTGCGACTTGCGATCGGCAACATCCACCGCCCCGGCGCACTGACCCCCTCGGTCGTGCTCTCGCTCGGCCTTGGCCTGGCATTGCTGGTGACCCTCACCCTGATCGACGGGAACCTGCGCCAGCAGCTGACCGGCCGGATGAACGAGGGTGCGCCGAACTTCTTCTTCGTCGATATCCAGAGCGCCGAGGTCGATGCCTTCCGCGATCTCGTCCAGGGCCAGGCGCCGCAGGGCAAGCTTGTTGAAGTGCCGATGCTGCGTGGCCGGATCATCGCCTTCAACGGCGAGGACGTCACCAAGATGAACGTGCCGGCAGCCGGCCGCTGGGTGCTGAACGGCGATCGCGGCATCACCTATGCCGAAACCCTGCCGGAGAACGCCGCCCTCACCGAAGGCAAATGGTGGGACAAGGATTACAGCGGCGAGCCACTCGTCTCCTTCTCCTCGGAAGAGGCGCATGAGCTCGGCCTCAAGATCGGCGATAAGGTCACCGTCAACGTGCTCGGCCGCAACATTACGGCGAAGATCGCCAATCTGCGCCGCGTCGAGTGGGAATCGCTGTCGATCAATTTCGTCATGGTCTTCTCGCCGAATACCTTCCGCGGCGCCCCGCATGCGTGGCTGGCGACGCTGACCGATCCCTCCTCGACACCGGCCGAAGATGCGGCGATCCTGAAATCGGTCACCAATACCTATCCGACGATCACCAGTGTGCGCGTCAAGGACGCGATCGATATCGTCAACCAGCTGGTCGGGCAGCTTGCGACCGCGATCCGCGCTGCGGCCTCCGTCGCCCTCATCGCCTCGATCCTCGTCCTTGCCGGCGCGCTTGCCGCCGGAAATCGGGCGCGCACCCACGACGCGGTGGTGCTGAAGACGCTCGGCGCCACGCGCGCCATGCTGATCCGCGCCTTCAGCTACGAATATCTGATCCTCGGGCTTGCGACTGCGATCTTCGCGTTGATCGCCGGCGGCGTTGCCGCCTGGTTCATCGTCGCCCGCATCATGCGTCTGCCCTCGACCTTTCTGCCCGACGTGGCGGGACTGACGCTTGTGACCGCGCTCGTCCTGACGGTCGGCATCGGCCTTATCGGCACCTGGCGCATCCTTGGGAAAAAGGCGGCCCCCGTTTTGCGCGAGCTTTGACCGGGCAGCGGCACTCAAACCCTTCACCTTACGGCGATTTAACCGGCCGAGGCTTTGCAAGCCTCTTGTTTGCAATGGGCGAAAGCCTCATATTGTTCGCAGGCATGCTGGAGCTCCGCAGCGGCGCCCGGGTCGAAAACCCCGACACCGTATTTCCATCGGAGCTTGTAAGAGGAAATTATGGCTGATCTTCGTAACTATCAAAGCCGCGCTCAGACCGGCGAGATGATTGATCAAGGCCTGCGCGCTTATATGCTCAAGGTCTACAACCTGATGGCGCTGGGTCTGGCGATCACCGGTGTGGCCGCATATCTGTCGTTCCAATTCGCCTTCGCCAATGGCGAGCTGACCGCTTTCGGTCAGGCGATCTATGTGAGCCCGCTGAAGTGGGTGGTCATTCTGGCGCCGCTGGCCCTGGTGTTCTTCCTGAGCTTCCGGATCAATACCATGACGGTGGCCGCCGCCCAGACGACCTTTGCGGTCTATGCCGCGCTCGTCGGTCTGTCGCTCTCGTCGATCTTCCTGATCTACACGGGCCAGAGCGTCGTCCAGACTTTCTTCGTCACCGCCGCCTCCTTTGGCGCGCTGTCGCTTTACGGCTACACGACGAAGCGTAACCTGTCGGCGATGGGCTCGTTCCTGATCATGGGTCTCTTCGGCCTGATCATCGCCTCGATCGTCAACATCTTCCTGGCGTCGTCCGCCGTGCAGTTCGCAATCTCGGTGCTCGGCGTCCTGATCTTCGCAGGCCTAACCGCCTACGATACACAGCGGATCAAGGAATTGTACCTGGAAGCCGATGACGTCGCCGTCGCCGGTCGCAAGGCGATCATGGGCGCGCTGACGCTCTATCTCGACTTCATCAACCTCTTCATGTTCCTGCTGCAGTTCATGGGCAACCGTAAATAAGCAGGACAGACTGAGATCGAAAAGGCGGCTTCGGCCGCCTTTTTTGTTGCGCGGGCTTTCGCGGGGTGGTTTGAAGGCCTTACCCACTCCTATGGACCTGCCGCGAAATGTCCTTCCTCCTGCGCGATGCCTCGAACGCCGATATTCCCGCCATTGCCGATATCTATCGCGAATCCGTCCTGAACGGCGTCGCGAGCTATGAGATCGTGCCGCCCTCCGAGGCCGAGATGGCGCTGCGTTTTTCGGCGATCGTCAGCCAGCAATATCCCTATATTGCCGCAACCGATGCGGATGGAACCCTGCTCGGCTACGCCTATGCCTCAGCCTTTCGCACGCGTCCTGCCTATCGCTGGCTGGTCGAGGATTCGATCTATCTGGCGCCTGAAGCCCGGGGCCGGGGCATCGGCAAGGCGCTGCTCGCCGAACTGATCGACCGCTGCACCGGACTCGGTTTCCGTCAGATGGCAGCCGTCATCGGCGGCGCCAGCCCCGCCTCGATCGCGCTTCATCGCACGGCCGGCTTCGAGGAGGTTGGTCTAATGAAGGGCACCGGCTACAAGCACGGCCGCTGGCTGGACACGATGTTCATGCAGCGCGCGCTCGGCGAAGCCATGACGAGCGATCCGGATCCGTCCGTCTATCCCGGCACGCTGTTTGACGGCTGATGCGGGTTTATTTGTCGACCAGCTTCAGGGCCTTGTCGAACACCTTCAGCACCTGGTTCAGCTCGTGACCGCGCTTCAGGATCGTGCCGTTGGTGTTGATCACGGAATAGGCGCCCTGCTTGGCGGCGAGCTTCGGGTTTTTCTCGATGCGGAAGAGCGGCATTTCGCCGGAACGCTTGAAGACGGAAAAGACTGCCCGGTCCTTCAGGTGATCGATGGCGTAGTCGCGCCATTCACCGTCACCGACCATACGGCCGTAGATCCAGAGGATCGCGTCCAGTTCGCGCCGGTGAAAGGTCACCGGAAGCGGGTCCTTGCTTTGCTTGTATTCCCTGAGATCGACGACGACTGAGGAACTGTGGTCGACGGAACGGCTTTCGCCGTGTCGCAAATCCGGCTGATCTGTCATCAGTCTCACAAGGCCTCCACATGTGACAGGAGAGTGACAGTTTGCCCGAGCCGCTGCAAATTGCAAGAGTGCCGTCCGCCACATTCGGCCGCACCACAGCGCCGCGCGTCTCTCGCGCAAGGACGCTCTAGCACTTGAGTCTGCGCATCATGCCTCCCGAAAGCTGGGTCCGATTTTCGGAAGCCGTGATGTGCTGGGCAGACCAACGCTTTCTCTACAGCGCCGCATTTCAGTCAAAACAGCGCCTCATTTGCAGGAGATTTATGAATTCCAGTTTGGCGCCAGCGCGCCAAAGGGCCCGGCGGAGCGTATCGACCTTAACCCCAGCCCCGAATACGCTCGGCCGGGCCGCCCCAGCATTTCATCCGTAACCGGATGAAATTTCAGATATTTTTTCCAGCCATCACTACGGTCGCGCCAAGTATCGCAGCCGGATCGCCGTCTGCGGTCGCCGATTGCAGCAGAATCGCGCAGCCCTCGAGCTGCGGCCGCTGCAGGACGCTGGCCGGCAGCGTCAGACTGGTCGCCTTGCCGTCCCACATGCCGACGGTTTCGACATTGGTGACGCTATGCAGATAGGAGATCTTCTGGCCGCTGTTCTCGCCCTTTTCGACGTCGATTGTCTTTTCCTTGTCGAAATAGACCATCACGACATTGGCTTTGCCCTGCCCCGCGCCGATCTTGATCTCCAGCTCATCGCCGCGCATCGCGGCACTGATGGGAACGGTCAGGCCGTTGCCTTCGCTGCTAAAGGTGTCGATCTTGCTGTTGATGCCGTTGAGATCGGCGCCGGCCAGATGGCCGCGTCCGTTGACGATGGCTTGCGGCGTGTAGACGTTGCTGCGGCCCATCGTCCTGGCATAGCCATACTGCCGCTCGGTGTTTTCCTTGGAGCTTAGCGTATCGGCCCAGCCGAGATAATTCCAGTAATCGACATGATAGGCGAGCGCGATGACATCGCCCTGGTTCACCAGCTTGCGGAAAGCGGCATCAGCGGGAGGACAGGAGGAGCAGCCCTGCGCCGTGAAGAGTTCGACGACACCTTTCGGCGTGCCGTCTTCAGCCTGCAACGGGCCTGAGAGAACAACGCCGGCGATCAGCGGAATCAAAAAACGGGGGGACATTCACCTGCACCTCTTTTTCAGCGCCGACGGCCTGTTCGAACCGGAGGCTCTGACATATGAACGTACGAATAATCCTTCCGGGCCCAAACGAAAAGTCACGAACGGGTGAGACGTAGCTCGACGGGAACTTGCGCAAAACAAATCATCGTGAGCCCCGTTTAAATACTGTCGCCGCAAAGAAAAGCCGCCGGAAACTGCTCTCCGGCGGCCATTATCAGTCAAGTCTCCTAGATCCGGATGATTTTAGGCCGACCCGGCCTAAAATCTGAATCCGGATCTAGATCAAAGAAGAAGAGCATGATGTCGTCCGAAAACCGCTCACACTTTTCGGCATCATGCTCTGAAAATCAGGCAGCGAGATCACGCAGAACCGTCTGCAGGATGCCGCCATTGTTGAGGTAGATCACCTCGTCGAGCGTATCGACGCGCGACAGCAGCGGAACCTCCTTCACGGTGCCGTCGCCATAGGTGATCCTGGCGATCTTCTTTTCGCGCGGCTTGATCTTTTCCAGGCCTTCGATGGTGACGAGTTCATCGCCCTTGAGGCCAAGGCTCTGCCAGGTCGTGCCCTCTTCGAAGACGAAGGGAATGATGCCCATGCCGACGAGGTTCGAGCGATGGATGCGCTCGAAGGACTGGGCGACCACCGCCTTGACGCCGAGCAGGTTGGTGCCCTTGGCAGCCCAGTCACGCGAGGAGCCGTTGCCGTATTCGACACCGGCGAAGATGACGAGCGGCACGCCTTCCTGCTTGTACTGCATCGCGGCGTCGTAGATCGAGGTCTCTTCCTTCGACGGGTAATGGATGGTGTAGCCACCCTCCTTGCCGTTCGGGCCGAGCATGTGGTTGCGGATGCGGATATTGGCGAAGGTGCCGCGCATCATCACTTCATGGTTGCCGCGGCGCGTGCCGTACTGGTTGAAGTCGGCAACGGCGACGTCGTGGCCGATGAGGTAGGCGCCGGCTGGCGATGCCGCCTTGATCGAACCGGCTGGCGAGATGTGGTCGGTGGTGATCTTGTCGCCGAACAGACCAAGCACGCGGGCGCCCTTAATGTCGGAAACGCCGGTGCCCTTCTTGCCCATGCCGACGAAGTAAGGCGGGTTCTGCACGTAGGTCGAATTGTCGTCCCAGGCATAGGTCTGCCCCGGCGGAACCTGGACGGCCTGCCAGTTGACGTCGCCCTTGAAGACATCGGCGTACTTGGATTCGTAAAGCTCGCGGGTCACGTATTTCAGGATGAATTCCTGGACTTCCTTCGAAGTCGGCCAGATGTCCTTGAGATAAACAGGGTTGCCGCTCTGGTCTTCACCGATCGGCTCCTTGGTCAGATCCATCTGCACGGTGCCGGCAAGCGCATAAGCGACAACCAGCGGCGGAGATGCGAGATAGTTCGCCTGCACGTCAGGCGAGATGCGGCCTTCGAAGTTACGGTTGCCGGAGAGAACGCCGGAAACGATAAGACCCTTGTCGTTGATCGTCTTCGAGATCGGTGCCGGAAGCGGGCCGGAATTGCCGATGCAGGTGGTGCAGCCGAAGCCGACGAGGTTGAAGCCGAGCTTGTCGAGATCGGCCTGCAGGCCCGACTTGGCGAGATATTCGCCGACGACTTGGCTTCCAGGTGCCAGCGAGGTCTTCACCCACGGCTTCGTCTTCAGGCCCTTGGCAACGGCGTTGCGGGCAAGAAGGCCGGCGGCGATCAGCACTGACGGGTTGGAGGTGTTGGTGCACGACGTGATGGCAGCGATCGCCACGTCACCGTGGCCGAGATCGAAATCGGTGCCTTCAACCGCATAGCGGTTGTTCAACTGGCCGGGCTTCTTGTAGTCGGCATCCATGGAGCCGGCAAAACCGGTCGCGATGTTCTCAAGCGAAATGCGGCCTTCCGGACGCTTCGGGCCAGCCATCGACGGCACGACGTCGTTAAGATCGAGTTCCAGCGTATCGGTGAAGACGAGCTCGGAGCCGTCGCCCTCGCGCCACATCCCTTGCGCCTTCGAATAGGCTTCGACGAGGGCGATCCGGTCATGCGTACGGCCGGACATGGTAAGGTAGTTGATCGTTTCGCCGTCAACCGGGAAGAACCCGCAGGTGGCGCCATATTCCGGGCCCATGTTGCCGATCGTCGCGCGGTCGGCGAGCGGCATATTGTCCATGCCAGGGCCGAAGAATTCGACGAACTTTGAAACGACGCCCTTCTTGCGCAGCATCTGCACGACGGTGAGAACGAGGTCGGTCGCCGTGACGCCTTCCTTGAGCTTGCCGGTCAGCTTGAAGCCGATGACTTCGGGAAGCAGCATCGAGACCGGCTGGCCGAGCATCGCAGCTTCCGCTTCGATACCGCCCACACCCCAGCCGAGAACGCCGAGACCGTTGATCATCGTCGTGTGGCTGTCGGTGCCGACGCAGGTATCGGGATAGGCGATCGTCTCGCCGTCCTCTTCCTTGGTCCAGACGGTCTGGCCGAGATATTCGAGATTGACCTGATGACAGATGCCGGTGCCGGGAGGCACGACGCGGAAATTCTTGAAGGCCTGCTGGCCCCACTTCAGGAAGCGGTAGCGCTCGCCGTTGCGCTGGTATTCCAGCTCGACGTTGCGGGCGAAGGCCTGCGGCGTGCCGAATTCGTCGACGATGACGGAGTGGTCGATGACTAGATCGACGGGAACGAGCGGGTTGATCTTCTCGGGATCGCCGCCGAGCGACACCATCGCGTCGCGCATCGCGGCGAGATCGACGACGGCGGGAACGCCGGTGAAGTCCTGCATCAGCACGCGCGCCGGGCGATAGGCGATTTCGTTTTCGACCGCACCCTTATTGTTCAGCCACTCGGCAACGGCCAGGATGTGCTCCTTGGTGACCGACTGGCCGTCTTCGAAGCGCAGCAGGTTTTCGAGCAGCACTTTCATCGAATAGGGAAGCTTCGACACGCCGGCCAGACCGTTTGCCTCAGCCTTGGGCAGGCTGTAATAGACATAGTCCTTCCCGTTGACGGAAAGCGTGGAACGACAATTGAAACTGTCAAGAGATTTAGACACGAGATACCCCGTTTCTGATAGCCAACACAGTCGTGCGAACGCCTATGCACTTAATGCACATCAGGATGCGGGTACGGCCATTTCCGCTGTCCGCACGTGGAACAGACGCTCCAAGTTCGGCGCAAGGATGAAATTCACGCCGACCGCTGGCGTGGTTGCAGGTCTTATAGATAATTTCCTAAAAACTTGCCATACCCGAGGACAGTCAAAATCGGACATTTTTTGACCCCGCCGCAAGCCGAAACCAGGAAAGAGCCGACGCATGCATCTCACCGCCGAAAATCTAGCTGCAAGGCGCGGTGAGGATCTCATTTTCGTTAACATTTCCTTTCACTTGGCAGCCGGTGAGGCGCTTATCCTGACCGGTAGAAATGGATCGGGAAAGTCCACTTTGTTGCGTGTGGCCGCCGGCCTCCTCAGGCCGGAAAAAGGCACCGTCAAATTTCACGATGGAGAGAGCGGGGCAGACAGACATGCCGGCGAAGCAAGCCACTACCTCGGCCATAGAAATGCGATGAAGAATGAACTTACGGTTGCAGAAAACCTCGATTTCTGGCGCAGCTTTCTCGGCAATACAGGCTCCGCTGCCGCCCTTTCCGTCGAGGACGCCGCTGACGCCGTCGGCCTTTCCGGCATCACCCACCTTCCCTTCGGTTATCTCTCCGCCGGCCAGCAGCGCCGGATAGCCTTCGCCAAGCTGCTCGTCGCCCACCGCCCCGTCTGGATCCTCGACGAACCGACCGCGGCACTCGACGCCAGCGCTGACCGGCTGTTTGCCGATTTGATTGGAGCGCATCTGGAAAAGGGCGGCATCGTGCTGGCGGCAACGCATCAGCCTCTGGGGCTGAAGAATGCGCAGGAATTGAAGATGACGGGCTTTGCCGGTGTGGATGCGGGGGTGTGGGGGTGATGTATCTCCGTATGGCTACCCCCCTCTGCCCTGCCGGGCATCTCCCCCACAAGGGGGGAGATCACAAGCCGCTCAGCTTTCCCGCCTCGCAACCGGATTGCCGATTTGGATGGCCGATTGTTTGGGGAAGCGAGAGCATCCAGCCGATCTCCCCCCTTGTGGGGGAGATGCCCGGCAGGGCAGAGGGGGGTGCCCCGTCCACCGCACATGCAGAGAGCTGCCCCGCATGACCGCCCTCTTCCTCCGCGACCTGAAGCTCTCGATTCGCGCCGGCGGCGGTGCGCTGATCGGCGTGCTGTTCTTCCTGACCATCGTCGCCGTCATTCCCTTCGGCGTCG
Organism: Rhizobium beringeri; assembly: GCF_004306515.1. Lineage (NCBI taxonomy): Bacteria > Pseudomonadati > Pseudomonadota > Alphaproteobacteria > Hyphomicrobiales > Rhizobiaceae > Rhizobium > Rhizobium beringeri. The sequence continues at coordinate 4,114,028 of NZ_SILG01000001.1, forward strand.
GCCCCGATCTCAAGCTGCTGTCGCGCATCGGCCCCGCCATCGTCTGGATCGGCGCGCTGCTCGCCGCCCTTCTCGGCCTCGACCGCCTGTTCCAGGCCGAGCGCGACGACGGATCGCTCGATCTGATGCTGATGCAGGAAACGCCGCTCGTCCTCACCGTGCTGGTCAAATGCCTTGCCCATTGGACGGCCACCAGCCTGCCGCTGGTCATCGCCTCGCCGCTGCTCGGCCTCTTCATGAACATGGACGAGACGGCGATCGGCGCGACCATGCTGACGCTGCTGGTCGGCTCGCCCGCCATCACCTTCATCGGCGCCGTCGGCGCCGCCGTTGCCGTGGCACTGCCCCGCGGCGGCCTGCTGGTCTCGATCCTGGTGCTGCCATTGACCATCCCGGTGCTGATCTTCGGCGTCAGCGCCACCTATGCCGCAGTCGAAGATCCGGCTCCGTTTCTGCCGCCCTTTCTGATTCTCATCGCTTTGACACTCTTCTTCGCGGTCATCGGCCCAGCAGCCGCCGCCCTGGCGCTGCGAAACACGGCGGATTGATGGGGCATTCGATTGCAGGAAAAACCGGATCAAGGTATGGAAGCGACATGAGCGAAACGAGCCTTGCCATCAGCAAATTCAGCGATCTCGCCAACCCGACGCGATTTCTGGCGCTGGCGGCGCGCGCCATTCCGTGGCTGGCCGGCATCACCGCCCTCTGTTTTATCGTCGGCCTCTACCTGAGCTTCGCCACCGAAGGCGATTACCAGCAGGGCGAGACCGTGCGCATCATGTATATCCACGTCCCCTCCGCCTGGCTTTCGATGATGTGCTATACGATCATGAGCGTCTCGGCGATCGGCACGCTGGTCTGGCGCCATCCACTGGCCGATGTCTCCGCCAAAGCCGCAGCCCCGCTCGGCGCCGCCTTCACCCTGCTCGCGCTCGTAACCGGCTCGCTCTGGGGCAAGCCGATGTGGGGCACCTGGTGGGTCTGGGATGCGCGGCTGACCTCCGTCTTCGTTCTCTTCCTGATGTATCTCGGGCTGATTGCGCTCAGCCGCGCCATCGACGATCCGTCGAAGGCCGCGCGCGTCAGCGCCGTGCTCATCCTCGTCGGCTTCGTCAACATCCCGATCATCAAATTCTCGGTCGAGTGGTGGAACACGCTGCATCAATCGGCAAGCGTGCTGCGCCTCGACGGCCCGGCGATCGATCCGGAATTCCTGCGGCCGCTGTTCATCATGGCAATCGCCTTCACCCTGCTCTTCTTCACGCTGCACATCATGGCTATGAGGAACGAGATCTGGCGCCGCCGCATCGCCGCCCAGCGCCGCCTTGCTGCCCGCATGGCGAGCCGGGAGGATTAAATCGTGACGCATGCCTTCTACGTCTACGCCTCCTACGGCTTCGCGGCCCTGGTGACGATCGCTGTGACGGTCTGGACCTGGGCCGATGGCCGCGCCCGCCGCAGGGAACTTGCTGCACTCGAGGCCGCCGGCATCCGCCGCCGCTCGGCGCGCGCAAGGGACGGCGAATGAACGACACACCGGAAAAGACCACCGACAAACCGCGCGGGTTGGGTCGCTATACGTTGGCGCTTCTGCCGCTGATCGTCTTCGGCGGCATTGCGGCGACAGCCGCAAAGATGCTCTACGACCAGGATTTCCATGGCAAGAACATCGCGGAAATCCCCTCCGCCCTGATCGGCACCAAGGCGCCCACGCTGAACCTGCCGCCGCTCGACGGCGCCAACCTGCCGGCGCTGACCGATGCCGCAATCAAGGGCAAGCTGACCCTCGTCAACGTCTTCGCCTCATGGTGTCTCCCCTGCCGGGACGAACATCCGGTATTGAAGGAACTGGCAAAGGACGGACGGCTGAACATCGTCGCCATCAATTACAAGGACCAGAGCGACAACGCCCTGCGTTTCCTCGGCGAACTCGGCAACCCCTATCAGGCGATCGGCATCGATCCGAACGGCAAAGCGGCAATCGACTGGGGCGTCTACGGCATTCCGGAAAGCTATCTGGTCGGGCCAGACGGCACGATCCTCTACAAGCGCGTCGGCCCCTTCGACGATATCAGCCTGAAGGAAGGGCTGTTTCCAGCGATGGAAAAGGCGCTCGGCAAGCCGGTTTCGTAGCGATTACTCCACAAAGACCCCTCCCCAACCCCTCCCCACAAGGGGGAGGGACTAACTCGTGGCACCCGCCTCTAGCAAATATCAGCCTCTCTGCGGATGAAACGGTGAAACGGAAAGCGGCGGAGCGGCATCTAAGCCCCTCCCGTTTGTGGGGAGGGGTTGGGGAGGGGTCCTATTGGGACAAAGAAGCGTTAAAGCCCGCTCTGCCAGACCTTGATCGCCTCTACCGGCCAGATCAGCATGACAACGTTGAGCGTCAGGTTGTCGCGGATCACGTAGCCGGTGAAAATCTCGAAGAAGATGGCGATCGCCACCGTGAGCGCCACTGGCGCGCGCCGCGCGAAGAAGAAGCCGACGCACATGAAGATGGTGTCCATCGCCGAATTCAGGATGCTGTCGCCGTAATAATCGAGCGCGATCGTCGCCGTGCGGTAGCGGTCGATGATGAGAGGCGAATTCTCGAGCAGTTCCCAGCTGGATTCGATCACCAGCGCCAGCAGCAGCCTTGCCGCCAGCGGCTTGCCGCGCAGGATGAGATGCGCGAGCCCGTAGAACAGGAAGCCGTGGATGATGTGCGACGGCGTATACCAATCCGACAGATGCTGCGAATTGCCGCTGGTATTGACCCCGCCCTCCCACAGCTTGACATAACCGCAGGCGCAGATCGGCACGCGGCCCATCAGATATTCGGCGGCAATCTGAATGATCAGAACCGCAAGGCAGGCGGCGAACCAAAAGGTCTGGTGCCTTACGCGGTATTCGGCCTCTGCAGCGCTCACTTCTCGCCGTCCGTTTCCAGATTGATGCTATGCTTCAATACCAGCGGCATCTGCGCCAGCGTGAAGATGATGGTGATCGGCATCGTGCCCCAGACCTTGAAGGCGACCCAGGTACCGTCGGAAAAATTGCGCCAGACGACTTCGTTCAGCACGGCGAGGAAGAGAAAGAAGATGCCCCAGCGGATGGTGAGCTTGCGCCAACCCTCGGCATCGAGCTGAAAGGCGGCATTGAAGACATAGCCGAGCAGCGACCTGCCGAAGGCCAGCCCGCCGAGAAGCGCCACCCCGAACAGCGCGTTGACGATGGTCGGCTTCATCTTGATGAAGGTCTCGTTCTGCAGCCAGATCGACAGCGAGCCGAAGATGAGGACGACGATGCCGGATACAAAGGGCATAATCGGCAGATGGCCGAGCACGATCTTCGACACGATCAGCGAGATGATCGTCGCCGCCATGAAGAGGCCGGTCGCGACGAACAGCGGTCCGCCCAATTCGGAAAGAGCAGGAAACGTCTCCACCAGCCACTGGCCACGCAGATTGGCGAAGAAGAAGATCAGCAGCGGCCCGAGTTCCAGCGCCAGTTTCAGCAGCGGATGATGCCGGTCGGCCGCGGTCGGGGTGATATCGCTTTCGGTGCTCATGCGTTCTTCAAACCTGTTTTCCTGGAAACCTGTTTCCGGCCGTGCCTTGCAGGCCTTCGGCGGCATATCTGTGGCATCATTGCCCAAGTCCGGCAATGGCATGGGCAAAATCCTCGGCCTCGAACGGTTCCAGATCCTCGACGCCCTCGCCAACGCCGATGAAATAGACCGGCAGCTTGTGCTTGGCGGAAATGGCAACGAGAATGCCACCGCGCGCCGTGCCGTCGAGCTTGGTCATGATCAGCCCGTTGACACCGGCGACATTGCGGAAGATCTCGACCTGGCTGAGCGCGTTCTGCCCCGTCGTGGCATCGAGCGTCTGCAGCACGGTATGCGGCGCATCGGGATCGAGTTTGCCGAGCACGCGCACGATCTTCTCGAGCTCGGCCATCAGCTCGGCCTTGTTCTGCAGGCGGCCGGCGGTATCGACGATCAGCACGTCGCATTTTTTCGCCTTCGCCTGTTCGAAGGCATCATAGGCAAGGCCGGCGGCATCGGCGCCGAGCTTGGTGCCGATGAATTCGGATTTCGTCCGGTCGGCCCAGATTTTCAGCTGCTCGATCGCCGCCGCACGGAAAGTATCGCCGGCGGCCAGCATCACCTTCAGCCCCGCGCCGGAAAGCTTCGCCGCAAGCTTGCCGATCGTTGTCGTCTTGCCCGTGCCGTTGACGCCGACGACGAGGATGACATGCGGCTTGTGCGAGAGGTCGAGCTGCAGCGGCTTGGCGACCGGCTTCAGGACCTTGGCGATTTCGGACGCCATGATCCGGCTGACATCCTCGCCGGTGACATCCTTGCCGTAGCGTTCGGAAGCAAGCGTGTCGGTGACGCGCATGGCAGTCTCGACGCCGAGATCGGCCTGGATCAGCAGATCTTCGAGATCCTGCAGCGTCTCGTCATCAAGCTTGCGCTTGGTGAAGAGCGCAGTGATCTGGCTGGTCAGCTGCGAAGAGGTGCGCGCAAGGCCGTTGCGCAGGCGCTGGAACCAGCTGAGCTTCGGCTGCAAGATAACCGGCTCCGGCTCGACGACCGAACGGCCGGTGGCGAAACCCTTGGGGAGGATGGGGGATTCTGGCCTCGGCTGCTCGATGGCCGCCTCGGAGGGCTGCGCAAGCGGGATGTCCTCTTCTGCCTTGTCCGGCATCTCCGCAGCCGGAGGGATCGGCGGAATGGAGATGTCGTCTTCCACGTCAGGCGCCAAAATCTCTTCGGGCAGCGTCTCTATAATCTCGACGACGGCTTCGGCAGCATTAGGCGTCTCATCGTCAATGGCATCGTCCGAGGAACCGGAAGGCAAGGCGTCCGCAACTTGTTCGACTTCGGCTTCGGCCTCCAGCAGCGAGAGCGGCACCAGGCCGAAATCGCTCATCTGATCCGCAGGAGGAAGCGGCACTGCCTCCTCGATGATACTTGGCTCCTCGATGATACTTGGCGCCTCGACCCCACCGTCGCCGATATCGGCGGCCGGGCCGCCGGCCATGTCCATTTCCTCGGGCAGAACGGGATCATCGGCGACCGGCAAGACCGCGTCCGGCGACTGCTGTTCGAACTCGGCCTCCACCGCGCTCGTCTCCGCCGGCTTGTCCTTGCCGAAGGTAAAGACCTTTTTGATGAAACTGAGCGCCATGGGAATTCCGTGAAAGTCAGGCCGCTGCTGCGGCCGTCAATTGCATGTCGAGATGCTTGCCATTGTGGCCGGTGATCGTGACCGGCACAAGTTCGCCGGGACGAAGGCCGGGTGCCGCGACCAGCGTGAAGTTCTCCGTATGCGCCAGGCCGTTGTTTTCAACAAGCAGCCATTGCCGGGTTCCGATCATCCCATCGAGATGGGATTGATGCAGCCTATGTCCAGTGGCGCGCAGCCTTGCGGCGCGATCCTTGACCAGCGACCGGTCGAGCTGCGGCATGCGCGCTGCCGGCGTGCCGGGACGCGGACTGTAGGGGAAGACATGCAGATGGGCGATACCAGCCTCTTCGGCCAACCGGACGGCATTCTCGAACATCTCTTCGGTTTCCGTGGGAAAGCCGGCGATCATATCGGCACCGAAGCTCATCTCGGGGCGGAGGCGGCGCGCATCCTCGATGAAACGCAGCGCATCGGCGCGCAAATGCCGGCGCTTCATGCGCTTCAGGATCATGTCGTCGCCGTGCTGCAGCGACAGATGCAGATGCGGCATGAAGCGTGGCTCGTCGGCGATGAGATCCATCAGATGGGCATCGGCTTCGATGCTGTCGATCGAGGAAAGCCGCAGGCGGCGAATATCAGGGATCTGTTTCAGCAGCGTCTTGGCCAAAAGCCCGAGCGTCGGGGCGCCGGGCAGATCGCCGCCATAGCTGGTGGCATCGACGCCGGTCAGCACGATCTCGCGGTAACCGCCGTCGACGAGATTGCGGGCCTGGTCGACGACAGCTCCCATCGGCACGGAGCGGGAATTGCCGCGGCCATAGGGAATGATGCAGAAGGTGCAGCGATGGTCGCAGCCATTCTGCACCTGGATGAAGGCGCGCACGTGGCCGTCGATATGCCTGACCATCTGCGGCGCCGTCGCCTTGACACTCATGATATCGTTGACGCGGAGCTTCTCTTCGGCCGAAACGCCGAAGTCCGGCAGGCCGCGATAGGAGGCGCTCGTCAGCTTCTCCTCGTTGCCGAGCACGGCATCGACCTCTGCCATCGCGGCGAAGGTTTGCTTTTCCGTCTGCGCGGCGCAGCCGGTGACGATGATGCGGGCATGCGGATTGTCACGCCGTGCCCGGCGGATCGCCTGGCGTGCCTGGCGCACGGCCTCGCCGGTCACGGCACAGGTGTTGACCAGGACGGCGTTGTTGAGCCCGGCCTTTTCAGCCTGCGCCTTCATCACTTCGGATTCATATGTGTTGAGGCGGCAGCCGAAGGTAATGACCTCGATGCCGCTCACTGCGCCTCCGCCTCTCGGGTACCCTCGCGCGACCAGAGACCGGTCGAAGGATCGAGCCTGCCCGACCATTCCCATTCGGCCGGACCGGTCATGATGACGTGATCGTCGCGCTCGCGCCATTCGATCGAAAGCGTGGCCGGCGGCTTGGCGCTTGCCACATTGATCGTCACCTTGCGGCCGGTGCGGCCGGTGCGCGCAGCACTGACGGCAGCCGAACAGGCGGCCGAGCCACAGGCGAGCGTCAGTCCCGCGCCGCGTTCCCAGGTGCGCGTCGTCAGGGATGTCGGCGAGGTCACTTGCGCCAGCGTGATATTGGCCCGCTCGGGAAACATCGGGTGGTTTTCGAGCAGCGGTCCGAAACGGGCGAGATCATAGGACATCACGTCCCTGTCCACCCAGAAGATTGCATGCGGATTGCCCATCGACATCGCCGAGGGCGAATGCAGTACCGGGTTGTCGATCGGGCCGATCTGCAGTTCGATGCGGCTGGTGTCGTGGAATTCTTCCGCCAGCGGGATCCTGTCCCAATCGAACACCGGCCGGCCCATATCGACCGAAATCGTCCCGTCCTCGTGCTCGACGGCGTTGAGGATGCCGGCGACCGTCTGGAAGGTGAAGACCTTCCTGCCGGTCTCGGCTGCCAGCGCCTGCACGACGCAGCGCGTGCCGTTGCCGCAGGCCTGCGCCTTCGAGCCATCGGAATTCAGGATATCGATGAAGGCATCGGTGCCTTCGGCCTTCGGATCATGGATCGCCATGATCTGATCGAACTCAGTCTGCGGATCGGCATTGAGCGCAACCGCCGCCGCAGGCGTCACCTTGTCCGGCCGGCCGCGCAAGTCAACAACCAGGATCTTGTTGCCAAGCCCGTTCATCCTCGCGAATTCGACCGTTGTGCTCATGGTATCATTCCGTCTGCCTTTCCGGTGTATATGGCGGAAATGCGAAGGAATTACCAGTGGGTGGGTGCCGGGCAGGCGTAGCAGCCCGCCGATCCTTTCGAGGCAGTTTTGCTTTTATCGCTGTGCACCGTCGGGATCGAAAGACGCAGCATGGGCTTCGACAATAGCTGCGGTGATGACCTTTCTCAGCTCGTAGACCAGCGAGCGGGACCGCTTGCGATCCAGATCCTGTGCCGCCTTCGCAAGATTCAAGCCTTCGTTCAGGACAATATGATGGGCCCGCGCCAGCGCCCAGCTCTCAATATCAGCATTTAGCATTCGATATCTCCGCCGATTCATTCGGCATCAAGGATATTCACGAATCATTTTACAGGACGCACTTAAGTAGAAAGTAGAATCACAAGCCGAATAATTTGCAACTGGCGTTGACAGCGAATTCGGGCCTGCGACTGGAATATTTATCGGCAAAAGCTGAAAGCATGGCGGACTACTTAGGCTGATACATCGGTTTGTTTGAATATGTACTTTGGCTGCAACCACTAGGTGATACGGCTTCTGAGAAGTCCGTCATGTGGTCATTTGTCCGCATCGCCTTGACTTTCGCGCGGCTTTCCTGTTTATCGCGCCCAATCCGCGACGAGCCACACGACTCCGAGCCGCCGACCGGGACCTTGAGATCCCGGAGGTCAACACCCGACAGCGCGATGCGCCCTCGGGTGCTTTTTGGCTTTGCGTCTTGTTTTCGTCAAGGAAAAGCACGACGTTTCCGGGCATATCCAAACCCGCCCGAAACGTATCAAGGAAGAGCCGATGTTTGAAAACCTCCAGGACCGTCTTGGATCCATTCTGAATGGACTGACAGGCCGTGGCGCGCTTTCGGAAGCCGATGTTTCCGCAGCGCTGCGCGAGGTTCGCCGTGCGTTGCTGGAGGCCGACGTCGCGCTCGACGTCGTGCGTTCCTTCACCGACCGCGTGCGTGAAAAGGCCGTCGGCGCCGAGATCCTGAAGTCGATCAAGCCCGGCCAGATGGTCGTCAAGATCGTCCATGACGAACTGATCGAGATGCTGGGTGGCGAAGGCGTCGGCATCGACCTGCATGCGCCGGCCCCAGTCGTCGTCATGATGGTCGGTCTGCAGGGCTCCGGCAAGACGACGACGACGGCAAAGATCGCCCATCGCCTGTCGACGCGCGAGAAGAAGAAGGTGCTGATGGCATCGCTCGACACGCGCCGTCCAGCAGCCCAGGAGCAGCTTCGCCAGCTCGGTGCGCAGGCCAATGTCGACACGCTGCCCATCATATCAGGCCAGTCGCCGACGGATATCGCCACCCGCGCCGTGCAGGCGGCAAAGCTCGGCGGCCACGACGTCGTCATCCTCGATACCGCCGGCCGCACGCATATCGACGAGCCCTTGATGGTCGAAATGGCCGATATCAAGAAGCGCTCGAACCCGCATGAAATCCTGCTGGTCGCCGATAGCCTCACCGGCCAGGATGCCGTCAACCTCGCCCGCAGTTTCGACGAACGTGTCGGGATCACCGGTCTGGTGCTGACCCGCATGGACGGCGATGGCCGCGGCGGTGCTGCCCTTTCGATGCGCGCAGTCACCGGCAAGCCGATCAAGCTGATCGGCGTCGGCGAGAAGATGACCGAGCTGGAGGAGTTCCATCCCCGCCGCATCGCCGACCGCATCCTCGGCATGGGCGACATCGTTTCGCTCGTCGAGCGCGCGGCAGAGAATATCGACGCCGAGAAGGCGGCCGCCATGGCCGCCAAGATGGCCAAGGGCAAGTTCGACCTCGACGACCTCGCCGACCAGCTGCGCCAGATGCAGAAGATGGGCGGCATGGGCGGCATCATGGGCATGATGCCCGGCATGTCGGGCATGAAGGACAAGATGGCCGCAGCCGGCCTCGACGACAAGCTTTTCGGCCGCCAGATCGCCATCATCCAGTCGATGACCAGGGCCGAGCGCACCAATCCCGACCTGCTCAAGCATTCGCGCAAGAAGCGCATCGCAGCCGGGTCCGGCACCGATGCCGCCGCCATCAACAAGCTTCTGAAGATGCACCGCCAGATGGCGGACATGATGAAGATGATGGGCGGCAAGGGCAAAGGCGGCATGATGAAGCAGATGATGGGTGGCCTTGCCGGCAAGATGGGGCTTGGCGGCGGCATGGGCGGCATGGGTGGCGGCATGCCCGATCTCTCGAATATCGATCCTCGACAGCTCGAGGCCTTGCAGAAGCAGGCGGAAGCGGCGGGGCTTGGAAAGCCGGGTGGGGGTATGCCCGGTCTCGGCGGTCTGCCGGGTGGTTTGTCGGGCCTCGGCGGCGCCAAGCTGCCGGGCCTTGGCGGTGGTTTCCCGGGATTGCCCGGATTGCCGAAGAAGAAGTGAAAGGATCGCTTGCCCCATGATTGATCCAAACGTCAAAGCCCAGCTCGCGAGCTATCGTCAGTCGATCGACAATATCGATGCCGCTCTCGTGCACATGCTGGCCGAACGCTTCCGCTGCACCAAAGAGGTCGGCGTGCTGAAGGCCAAATACAATCTGCCGCCGGCCGACCCGGCGCGCGAGGAATACCAGATCGAACGCCTTCGCCAGCTGGCGAAAGCCGCCAATCTGGATCCGGATTTCGCCGAGAAGTTTCTGAACTTCGTCATCAAGGAAGTCATCCGGCATCATGAGCAGATCGCTGCGGATCACGCTGAACAGGGCGCCGCGGCCCGATAACCGTACCGCTTAACGAAGCGGTCAAGAAAAGCCCAAGGAGTAAAGAACATGGCACTGAAAATTCGTCTCGCCCGCGGTGGCTCCAAGAAGCGCCCGTACTACCACGTCGTTCTCGCCGATGCGCGCAGCCCGCGTGACGGCCGCTTCCTCGAAAACCTCGGTTCCTGGAACCCGATGCTTGCCAAGGACGATGAGAAGCGCGTTCAGCTGAACGCCGAGCGCATCAAGCACTGGATCGAAAACGGCGCTCAGCCGACCGACCGCGTTCTGCGCTTCCTCGATGAGGCCGGCGTTGCCAAGCGCGAAGTCAAGAACAACCCGGTCAAGGCAAAGCCCGGCAAGCGCGCCCAGGAACGCGCCGCCGAAAAGGCTCAGAAGGTCGCCGACGCCGCCGCTGCTGCTGCTGCAGACGCCGCGGAATAATCGGGACATTCCCTTTCGAGCGGGCGGCATGGCGACATGCCGCCCGTTTTCGTTTCCAATCGCCCGCACTTCGTTTATGAGAAACCTGTCTTTCGGCTTCACATGAAGGAACCCATGACAAAGCTTGAAAACCCCGTTCTGATGGCGACGATCGGTGGCGCGCAAGGCCTCCGGGGCGAGGTGCGCGCCAAGGCCTATACGGCCGATCCCGGCGCGCTTGGCGACTACGGCCATCTCCACAGCATGGACGGCCGCAGCTTCGAAGTCCTCGAAATCCGCGAGATGAAGAATGTCGTCGTCGTCCGTTTCCGTGGCGTCAACGACCGCAATGCCGCCGAGGCTCTGAACGGGCTTGAACTCTATATCGAGCGGGACAACCTGCCGGACGAAGAGCTGGAGGACGACGAGTTCTACTATGCCGATCTCGAAGGGCTCGAGGCGCGGGACGACAAGGGTGTCAGCTATGGCACGGTCACCGGCGTCTTCGATTTCGGCGCCGGCGACCTGCTGGAACTCAAAGGTCCGGGCAAACGCCCGGTGCTGATCCCCTTCTCCGAAGCCTCGGTGCTGGAGATCGACCTCGAGGCCGGCACGCTGTTGATCGATCCGCTGGCGGCGGGTCTGGTCGACGATCCGGAAGAGCTTTCGAAATTCACCCCGGACAAGCCGAAAAAGAAGAAGTGACGCCATGGCTTTCCAGGCGAGCGTGCTGACACTTTATCCGGAAATGTTTCCGGGGCATCTGGGCTTCTCGCTCGCCGGCAGGGCGATGGAGCGGGGGCAATGGTCGCTGGATGCGGTGCAAATCCGCGACTTCGCCACCGACAAGCACCGCACCGTCGACGATACCCCGGCAGGCGGCGGCGCCGGCATGGTACTGAAACCCGACGTTCTCGCCCGCGCGATCGATAGCGCCTCAGAAAACGATCCCCGCCCGCGGCTGCTAATGAGCCCGCGCGGCCGGCCGCTGACGCAGCAGCGTGTGCGCGAGCTCGCGGCCGGCGACGGCGTCATCATCGTCTGCGGCCGCTTCGAGGGCGTCGACCAGCGGGTGATCGAGGCGCGCGGACTGGAAGAGGTCTCGATCGGCGACTACGTACTATCAGGCGGCGAGCCGGCGGCGCTGATCGTGCTCGATGCGATCGTCCGCATCCTGCCTGGTGTCATGGGCAACGATGTTTCCGGCCTGCACGAAAGCTTCGAAGGCGGACTGCTGGAACATCCGCATTATACCCGGCCGCAGGAGTGGGAAGGTCGGGAAATCCCCTCGATCCTCACCTCCGGCAACCACGGCGCCATCGACAAATGGCGGCATCAGGAAGCGGTGCGGCTGACCCGGGAACGGCGGCCGGATCTGCTCGAAAAAGGCTAGCGTATCGGCTCGAAAATCGGGGTCGATTTTCGGAAAGCACGATGCGTAGATTCAAAGTGTTACAGCGTCCTTTACGCGTCAGAAAAAGAGGTGCGGCGCTGTAAAGTGAGAAAAACGGCTGATTTCGCAGCCCTTTTCACAAAAATGCCGTCCAAGGGATGACAAGCCCTGGCCTTTCGTGTATTGGCGCACGCGGAAATGGGGTTTATCCCCGTCTGCCAGCAAACAAAGAATGGCGAATCCGCTCCCGCCCTTGACGGGCAAAGTCCTGAGGCCAGTTCCGAAGGATCAGTGTTGAGCGCTCTGGCTGTTTCAGAAGAACCAAAGGTTAAGACGATGAACATCATTCAGCAGCTTGAGGCCGAACAGGCCGCCAAGATCGAAGCCAAGCGCACGCTTCCCGAATTTTCCCCGGGCGACACCGTCCGTGTCAACGTGAAAGTCACGGAAGGCACCCGTACCCGCGTTCAGGCCTATGAAGGCGTCTGCATCGCCCGCTCCGGCGGCGGCCTGCAGGAAAACTTCACGGTCCGCAAGATCTCCTACGGCGAAGGCGTCGAGCGCGTATTCCCGGTCTACTCGCCGATGATCGAAAGCGTCGACGTCGTTCGCCGCGGTAAGGTCCGTCGCGCCAAGCTCTATTACCTGCGCGACCGTCGCGGCAAGTCTGCCCGTATCGTTGAAGACACCGGCGTCCGCGCCCGCAAGCTCAACGACGCCGAGCGCGCCGCCATTGCCGAGGAAAAGGCACGCATCGAAGCTGAAAAGGTCGCAGCAGCTCAGGCGCTCGCCGCCGAGAAGGCAGCAGCCGAAGCTGCGGAAGCCAAGGCCGCTGCCGAAAAGGCCGCCGCAGAAGCAGCCGCCGCTGCAGCGGAACCGGCAGCAGAATAAGATCTGCGCTACGCAAAATTCTTTGCTTGGAAAGGCGGCCTTCGGGTCGCCTTTTCTATTTTTTGCTTCGGTGCGCAGCCGGCGGCCTTGCCTCAGGCCTACCTTCCGTGACAGTTTTTGCCGTTCAATTTGGGAAACCGTTCAATGTTGTTTCGTCGTACCGTTCTTGCGAGCTTCGCCGCCCTTGCTCTTCTGCCCCTGACCGCCTCGGCCGCCGAGCTGCCTGATCTCGGCGGCAAGAGCGTCGTCGTCGTCACCGAGAATGCCTATCCGCCGCTGCAATTCGTCGATCCGAAATCCGGCAAGGCGATCGGCTGGGAATATGATGCGATGACCGAGATCGCCAAGCGGCTGAACTTTAAGGTCGAATACCAGAACACCAGCTGGGACGCGATGATCCAGGCGGTTTCCGACGGCCAGTACAACATCGGCATGACCGGCATCACCATCAAGGACGACCGCAAGCAGAAGGTGGATTTTTCCGATCCCTATATGCGTTCGCAGCAGTTCATGCTGGTGCGCGGCGACGAGAAACGCTTCACCGACGCCAAGTCCTTCGGCGAATTCAAGGATGGCCTGGTCGGCGCGCAGCCCGGCACCACCCCCTTCTACACCGCGGTCTACGAAGTGCTTGATGGCAACGAGCAGAACCCGCGCATCAAGCTCTTCGAAACCTTCGGCGCCACCGTCCAGGCCCTGAAGGCCGGCGACGTCGACGTCGTGCTGACCGACGGCACCGCCGGCAAGGGTTATGTCGATGCCTCGGGCGGCGCCCTGAAGCTGATCGGCGAGCCGCTCGGCACCGAGGATTTCGGCTTCATCTTCCCGAAAGGGTCCGATCTTGTCGCCCCGGTCAATGCCGCCATCGCCGCACTCAAGGCCGACGGCACGCTGGATGCGCTGAACAAGAAGTGGTTCCTCGACTACAAGATGGGCGAATGACGCCAAGCAATGGCCCTGCGACCATCTCCCGACAGATACGTCAAGGATGACTATCCCTGGTGGCTGGTCGCGCTTGTCGCGATCGGCCTCGTCCTTGCCGCCGTCATCGTCACCAATGATATCTATGCCCAGGTTTTCCGCACCGTCGTCAACGGTGTCGGAATCACGGTCTTCGTCACGCTGGTCGCCTTCGTGCTCGCCACCGTGCTCGGCCTCGGCATCTGCCTGCTTGGCATGGCCGACAGCCAGGTGTTGCGTCAGATTGCACGATTCTACATCGAGATCATCCGCGGCATACCGATTCTCGTACTGCTGTTCTACGTCGCCTTCGTCGGCGCGCCGGCCCTGGTCGCAGCCTATAATTTCCTGATTTCGCCGCTGGTGACATCAGGCGTGACCGAGCCCATCCTGGTGCGCGACCTCTCGCTGATGTGGCGAGCGATCATCGCGCTGACGGTCGGCTATTCCTCCTTCATCGCCGAAATCTTCCGGGCCGGTTTCCAGTCGGTCGATCTGGGCCAGATCGAGGCGGCAAAGGCCCTCGGCCTCTCGCGCTACCGGCGCTTCCGCTCCGTCGTCTTCCCGCAGGCGATCCGGGTGATTTTCCCACCGCTCTCCAACGATTTCGTCTCGATGGTGAAGGACAGCTCGCTCGTCTCCGTCCTCGGCGTCGCCGACATCACCCAGATGGGCAAGGTCTATGCCGCCGGCTCCTTCCGCTTCTTCGAAACCTATTCGATCGTCACCTATATCTATCTGATCCTGACGATCGGCCTGTCGCTGGCGCTGCGGCGGACGGAGAAATGGATGAAGTCGCGGTGACTGCACCAATTGCCGCACCACTGAGGGGCCTCAGAAGGCCTCCTGATGATTCAAATTGAAGCCGCCGCGAAAAATCGCTATATGCAGGGCCATGGAATCCAAGTTCAGATGCATTGGTGCGCATATTTTCGTGCTGCAGGACCATTATCGCCTGCCGGCTCGGTTTTTTGCGTGCGTGTCCGGTGCGCTCAACAGCCGACTTCGTTGATCGAATGACGGCCGGCGGAGCCTGATCTGCCATTTCTCGATTTTCCAAAAGCTTTAGAAAAACGGACTTAACGCCATGAGCGCACCGCGTACCCTCTACGACAAGATCTGGGACGATCATCTGGTCGACGAACAGGCAGACGGCACCTGTCTTCTCTACATCGACCGCCATCTGGTCCACGAAGTCACCTCGCCGCAGGCTTTCGAAGGCCTGCGCATGACCGGCCGCAAGGTTCGCGCGCCGGAAAAGACGCTCGCCGTCGTCGACCATAACGTTCCGACCTCGCCCGACCGCCATCTCGGCATCAAGAACGAGGAAAGCCGCATCCAGGTGGAAGCGCTGGCGACCAACGCCGCCGAATTCGGCGTCGAATATTATTCGGCAAGTGACAAGCGCCAGGGCATCGTCCACATCGTCGGTCCGGAACAGGGCTTCACCCTGCCCGGCATGACCATTGTCTGCGGCGACAGCCATACCTCGACGCATGGCGCTTTCGGCGCGCTGGCACACGGCATCGGCACCTCCGAGGTCGAGCATGTTCTGGCGACCCAGACGCTGATCCAGAAGAAGGCAAAGAACATGCTGGTGCGGGTCGACGGCGTGCTTCCGCCGCACGTCACCGCCAAGGACATCATCCTTGCCATCATCGGCGAGATCGGCACGGCCGGCGGCACCGGCCACGTCATCGAATTTGCCGGCGAAGCGATCCGCGCGCTGTCGATGGAAGGCCGCATGACCATCTGCAACATGACGATCGAAGGCGGCGCCCGCGCCGGCCTGATCGCCCCTGATGAAAAGACCTTCGAATACATCAAGGGCAAGCCGCGCGCGCCGAAGGGCGAGGCGCTGGAACAGGCAATCGCCTACTGGAAGACGCTGCAGACCGACGAGGGCGCTCATTATGACCGCGTCGTCGTGCTCGATGCTGCCAGCCTGCCGCCGATCGTCTCCTGGGGCTCCTCGCCCGAGGATGTCATCTCTGTCCAGGGCATCGTTCCGAACCCCGACGACATCCAGGACGAAACCAAGCGCACCTCCAAGTGGCGCGCGCTCGACTACATGGGCCTGAAGCCGGGCACGAAGATGACCGACATCACGCTCGACCGCGTCTTCATCGGCTCCTGCACCAACGGCCGCATCGAGGATCTGCGCGAAGTCGCCAAGGTGGTCGAAGGCAAGACGGTTGCCCCAACTGTCGACGCGATGATCGTGCCAGGCTCTGGCCTCGTCAAGGAACAGGCGGAAGCCGAAGGCCTCGACAAGATCTTCAAGGCCGCCGGTTTCGACTGGCGCGAGCCGGGTTGCTCCATGTGCCTTGCCATGAACGACGACCGCCTGAAGCCGGGCGAACGCTGCGCTTCGACCTCGAACCGCAACTTCGAAGGCCGTCAAGGCTTCAAGGGCCGCACGCACCTCGTCTCGCCAGCAATGGCAGCCGCAGCCGCGATCGCCGGGCACTTCGTCGATATCCGCGAGTGGAACTGATCTGATCCAGCCAATTGATCAACTTGCAAGCCGCCCGATGCACATCGGGCGGCTTCGCATTTATGGCGTCTGTCGCTTCGGCGTCCACATGCTGGGACCTGCACAGCCCTGCGCCTTCTCCGACGCGCAAAGAGCTCTGCAGCCCTCTGAATTGCTGCACTAAAGCCTTTGTTTTTGCGCATGTCGCTGTCGCAAAACCGCTGCACAGTTTTGCGCGACATGCCGTAAATTGCTTCCGATTTAACTAGGCTGTGAACTCATAAATCTGCTGGACTGATAGCCTACAGAGTCCGCTATGCCCCAATGGCCGACGCGTTGCTGCATAGCAGCGAAACGACGCTATGTGCCAAAAGCGGAATTGCCGATCAAGCAGGTTTGCGGCTGCCGGCTTACCAGCCGAGATCACCAAAACTGAAGGCATCACCGATCGTGGCATCCTGCCGTTCATATGAGCATTATGCCGATCCGCTCTTGCCGCGTTTCTCTGCAGGGAACATACCTAACCTCACAAAGCGGTATTTCCAACGGATGTCGGATAAGAGGAGCCCATGAAATGGATCTGCAGCTCACTGGCAAAAAGGCACTGGTAACCGGCTCAACTCGGGGGATTGGGCTTGCCATCGCTGAGCGTCTTGCGTTGGAGGGAGCCGACGTCGCGATTTGTGCCCGCAGCGGCGACGCCGTTGAGGACACGGTCAAGGCACTAGAATCCAAGGGAGGCAAGGCCTGGGGCCGGTCGGTGGACGTCAAAGACCCAGCAGCACTTCGGAGCTGGGTTGAAAGCGCTGCGGCGGCGCTTGGCGGTGTCGACATTTTGGTGGCAAATGCCAGCGCCTTATCTTTCGGCCTTAGCATCGAGGCGTTCCAGTCGGCCTTCGACGTCGATCTGATCCACACGGTGACGGCAGTTGAGGCGGTTATGCCGCACCTTGAGCGATCACGGGCGGGGAGCATCGTCGCCATTGGCTCGATTGGGGGAGTCGAGGATTCAGAACTCAATGCTTACACAGAGGTGTCCTATGGCGCCATAAAGGCTGCGCTGCACTTTTACATCAAGTCGCTCGCCCGGACCGTCGCACCCAAGGGTATCCGAGCCAATGTCGTCAGCCCCGGTTCGACGTTCTTTGACGGTGGTGCCTGGGATCAAATCAAGAGCGAGCAGCCCGAAGATTTTCGCAATGCGGTTGCCATGATCCCGATGGGCCGCATGGCGAGGCCCGAGGAGATCGCCAACGTCGTCGCATTCACGGCGAGCCCAGCGGCGAGCTACGTCACCGGCGCCAATCTGGTGGTTGACGGCGCCTTCACGCGACGCATCTAAGCTAACGTGTCACACGTGGAATTGAGGCCGGTGGGCCATGGACCGCCACGCTGCCGCTAGGGCCAATGTCGCTGCTGGGTCATTCGAGACCGGGTCGAACCGGCAGCAAGTCTGGCCATGTCAGTTATTGCGCCGGAACCGGAAGTAGATTCAGAACGTTAGCGACTCCGCCGATTGGATTGGGAGCTGGCTCGCCAGCAAGGAGCATGGGCGAACATTCCGCCGAAACGAAATCGCAAAGACCCGATCTGCTTCAGCCCCTATCTCTATCGCGCACGCAACCTGATCGAACGGTTCTTCAACAAAATTAAGCAATGTAGGCGTGTCGCGACCAGATACGACAAACTCGCGGCCAACTATCTGGCGTTCGTCAAACTCGCATCAATCCGAATTTGGCTACGCGCTAATGAGTCCACGCCCTAAGTCGTGGCGGGCGAGCCCGTTTGTGCATGGCCCACCTTCCCAATTTCATCCTTTCGGGCAATCGACATCGATATATTCCTGTGGCCTCATCGATAATCAGGCGCGACACGCGACAGATACCGTTCAGGCTTCGGCGAACACCGCGCCATCGGGGAAGCGCCATGAGGCAGAAATTAGTAGCGAGTTTACTGCGAGCCAGCCTGATCATGTTTGCACCGCTGGCATCGATCGACGCCGTCGGCGCCGCGCCGATGCATCCCGCCATACCGCCAGTCACGGTCGCCTCGGGCCAACTGCTGCAGGTTGCGCAGAAGAAGATACCGTCACTCAACGGATACCGCGGCTACAGCAGCGGCCGGCCCGGCTATATCAAGAGCGCGAACGGTTATTGGTATCCCTCACGCGCCTTCGACGATTATACCGGCTCAATTGGAAGACCGCAGAGCCTGGGCAATAGCTGCAGTTACGGCTTCGCCCCGACCAACGGATCGTCCAATTGCAATTATTGACTGAAGGCGGCATGCCTACGTCAAGTGGCGGCCGCCCGGGTGGTCTCTCCTCCGGGGCGACCGCTGATGCGCTCGGTAATGCTCAGAAGGCGGCCGTCAACGGATCCGGTCCCATGCGGGCGTCGGCGCTGTCGAGCTTGGCGATCGCGGCCATGTCGTCGGCATCGAGCTTGAAGTCGAACACCTGGAAGTTCTCCTCGATGCGCGACGGCGTCACCGATTTCGGGATAACGACGAGGCCGGTGTCGATGTGCCAGCGAATGATCACCTGAGCCGGCGTCTTCTGATGCTTTTTGGCGATCTCGCCTATATCAGCGTTCGAGATGAACTTGCCCTGGCCGAGCGGGCTCCAGGATTCGGTGGCAATGTTCAGCTTTTGATGAGCCTCCTGCGCCGCCTTCTGCTGGAAATCGGGATGCAGCTCGATCTGGTTGATGACGGGAACGACGCCGGTTTCGCCGATGATACGCTCGAGATGTTCAGGATAGAAATTCGACACGCCGATCGAGCGGGCGCGGCCCTCCTCCCGGATGCGCACGAAAGCCTTCCAGGTCTCGGTATAAAGGCCGCGATGCGGCGACGGCCAGTGAATGAGATAGAGGTCGACATATTCGGAACCGAGCTTCTTCAGGCTGCCGTCGAAGGCTCGCAGCGTATTGTCATAGCCCTGATCGGTATTCCTGAGCTTGGTGGTGACGAAGATATCTTTGCGGTCGAGGCCGGAAGAGCGAATGCCTTCGCCGACGCCCTCTTCGTTGTCGTAGCCGGAAGCCGTATCGATATGACGATAGCCGGCGGCGATCGCAGTGCGCACGGTGGGAGCGGCAATATCCTGTGGCGTCTGCCAGACGCCGAGGCCGACTTGGGGAATGGAATGTCCGTCATGGAAAGTGATGATAGGTTGAGCGGTCACAATATATCTCCGGGAGTTTGAAGAATTGGACGAGGCATGAATTGCGCCCGCGCTTGCGGACGTCCCTGAACGCATTTCAGCCGGAGCGTTCGGTCACCGGAAGCATATAGGCGACCGCATCCGGAAGACAATCAGACGACGCGGACAATCGTTCCCTTTCGAAGGTGGGGCAGCAGGCGGCGCATGTCGCGCAGGCTTACCGCCACGCAGCCCGCCGTCGGCTCGTAGCCTGGCCGGATGAGATGGAAGAAGATCGCCGAGCCGCGATTACGCGCACGCGAGGAGATGTTCCAGTCCATCACCAGACAGATATCGTAGAGCCCGTCGCTGCGCCGCATCTCTTCATGACTTGCGCGGAACGGCGTCCTGACGAGGCGGTTGTAGCTGGCATTGCCAGACTGATCGCACCAGAGCATGTCGGGGCGGATGCGGCGAATGGGAAGCGGAGTGACGAGCCGGCCGTTCCGCTCGCCGCGCCGGAAGCCTAATATCAGCCTCATCGAGGCGATCGGCGTGGCGCCGTCGCCCTCGCGTTTCATCACCGTGCGGCCGGAGCGGCCGATCGCAGCGGGCACGGTGATGGCGCCGAACCGGACGATCGCCCGGCTCTTGCGCCCCGGCGCAGCACGCACAACGATCGTCGACGGCGTCATACCCGGCCTCTGCCTTGCTTTTTCCATTTTTCTCGCATGTCGTGCCTTGTCTGGGGCTTCGATTGAAATCATATCGAAACCGGCCCGGCAACAGCCCGTTGCCCGATCCTTGCCAAACCAGGAATTTGGCGTAGGACTAGGGGACTTAACATGAGGACGCAAACGGCATGACCGCACGCACCATTCTTCTGGTGGATGACGACGATGACCTTCGGCAGACGCTGACGGAGCAATTGTCGCTGTATGAGGAATTCACGGTTCTGCAGGAAGCCAACGCCGGCAGAGGTGTCGCGACCGCCCGCTCGACGCCGATCGACCTGCTGATCATGGATGTCGGCCTGCCCGATATGGACGGCCGCGAGGCGGTGAAGCTGCTGCGCAAGGGCGGCTTCAAGGCGCCGATCATCATGCTGACCGGCCATGATACCGATTCGGACACGATCCTCGGTCTTGAAGCCGGCGCCAACGACTATGTCACCAAACCTTTCCGCTTCGCCGTTCTGCTCGCGCGCATCCGTGTGCAGTTGCGCCAGCATGAGCAGAGCGAGGACGCGACCTTCACCGTCGGGCCCTATCTCTTCAAGCCGAGCCAGAAGCTCCTGACCACCGATAACGGCCAGAAGATCCGGCTGACGGAAAAGGAAGCGGCGATCATCCGCTATCTCTACCGCGCCGAACAGAAGGTCGTTACCCGCGACGTGCTGCTCGAAGAGGTCTGGGGCTATAATTCCGGCGTGACGACGCATACGCTGGAAACCCACGTCTACCGCCTGCGCCAGAAGATCGAGCGCGATCCTTCCAATGCCGAAATTCTCGTCACGGAAAATGGCGGCTACAAGATCATACCCTAGAGCATTTCCGTTTTTCTCCGAATCACGGAAATGCTCTATCTCTTTGTTTTCACGCAATTCCCGGCAAAAGTGTTTCACGCTTTGCCTGGCAAAACCGCTAGGCACTTTTGCTGGAATTGCTCTAAGGCGAAAAGCCCGCATGGCGCTGACTGACGACATCCACATGCTCGCGCAGCTTCCTCTGTTCAAGGACATGAACGAGGATCAACTGCGGTTGGTCGCCTTCGGCGCCGACCGGCGCATGATCGCTGCCGGCCAGATGCTGTTTCGCCAGGGCTCGCCCGCCGAGAGTGCCTATGTCATCCTCAGCGGCAGCCTGGAGCTGAGCGCGACGAGCAGCGACGGCATGCAGAGGACAGAGGGGATCGCCGGTCCCGGAACCCTGGTTTCCGAACTAGCGCTGGTGACGCTGGTGGAGCGCAAGTTCACCGCGGTAGCGCGCGAGGACACCAGTATCATCCGCATTACCCGCGCCCTCTTCCACCGGCTGATCGAAGAATATCCGGACGCAGCCCGGCTGATCGAGAACCGCATCCGCGACAATCTCGCGGAGCTTGCGGCAAAGGCCGCAAGCCAGTTCTACCGCTTCAGCTGATCTTGATAGAGGCCGCGCGTCCGAGAGGATGCGCTAGAAATCGAAATGCGCCGTCACCGGCACGTGGTCGGAGGGACGATCCCAGCCGCGCGCCTCCTTCAGGATCTCGATCCGCTTCAGATGCGGCCCGAGATCCGATGACGACCAGATATGGTCGAGACGGCGGCCGCGATCTGCCGCCTCCCAGTCCTTGGCGCGGTAGCTCCACCAGGTGTAGAGCTTCTCGTTTTCAGGCACATGCTGACGCATCAGATCGAGCCAGGCGCCGCGCTTCATCACCTCGAGCAGCCCCTCGGTTTCGACGGGCGTATGGCTGACGATCTTCAGAAGCTGCTTGTGCGACCAGACATCGTGCTCCAGCGGCGCGATGTTGAGGTCGCCGACGAGGATGGCTGAGGTGTTGGCCTCGCCGTTGGCTTTCAGCAGCTTCATCTCCTCGATGAAATCGAGCTTGTGGCCGAATTTCGGATTGATCGTGCGATCCGGTTCGTCGCCGCCGGCCGGGACGTAGAAATTATGCAGCCGGACGCGGCGATTGCCGTGCTCGAAGATCGCCGAGATGTGGCGCGCATCGCCGACGCCGCAATAATCCTGCCGGTGATCTTCGGTCAACGGAATGCGCGAGGCGATCGCCACGCCGTGATAGCCCTTCTGGCCATGAATGATGATGTGATCATAGCCCATCGCCCGTAGCGGTGCCGCCGGAAACAGGTCGTTCGTCACCTTGGTTTCCTGCAGGCAGAGGATATCGGGCCTGTGCTTGAGTACGAGCTGCTCGACGATCGGCATGCGCAGCCGCACCGAGTTGATGTTCCAGGTGGTGATCGAAAAGCCCATGCCCATACCCTCTCACGCTTTCATGAAAGGGCTTTAAAACAAAGGTGGACGCTAGGGAACCGGCCGCGTGCAAAAGCGGCCGGCGATCAACCGAAAAGGTTTCAGTCGCGCGACTGAGGCGTGCCCGGAATGGTTTCATAGGGCACGCGGAAGACGCGATCGTCGAACTGCACGCCGGTCTTGACGTTGAAGATCATCACCGAGGTGTCCTTGCCCTGATTGTCGGTGATCGTCCACTGACGCAGGTCGTAGGTCTTCGGATCGAACATCATGGTGATGGTCGAGTTTCCGAACACCGTATTGTTGCCGAGCGCGATCGTCGTCAGGTCAGACTCTTCCTTCACGCCCTTCACCATGCCGGCCGACAGGTCGATATGCTGCGCCAGGAGCAGGCTGAGCGGGGTCTTGGAGAGCGGATAGAGATCCCAGGTCTTGAGCTTCGTATTGCCGATGGCGACGTTCTTGCCGTCGGCGATCACCCGCATCGGCGACGGATCGTCATAGTTGAAGCGCAGCTTGCCGGGGCGCTGGATGAAGAACTTGCCGCCGGTCTGCTCGCCGCGCGGGCCGAACTGCACGAATTCGCCCTGCATCGTCGTGACGCCGGAAAAATGATCGGCGATCGCCTGCGCCGTGCCGGAGGCTGGAGCTGCCGCCTGCGCATAAGCGCCGAAGGGAATGGCGCTCGCCATTGCAGCAACGGCGAAGGCGCCGAGAAGATCGCGGCGCGTTACCGTCAGGCCGGAGAGGAAGGTATCGGAGTGACTCATCTAAATCTCCTTTATGCGATCTGCATGCTGCCGAAAGGCGGCGTCTTCAAGGCGTTGCGATCGGCCTGCGAGAGGTAACGGCTTCGATGCTATCAGGTTTCCGCAAAAGCGGCTGCATCGGAAATATATGCCTGATATGTCAGCGGTCGAGGATGTCGCCTTCGGTGGGAACGAGGATCTCGCGTTTGCCGGCATGGTTGGCCGGTCCGATGATGCCTTCCTTCTCCATGCGCTCGACGAGCGAGGCGGCGCGGTTGTAGCCGATGCCGAGCCGGCGCTGGACGTAGGAGGTCGACGCCTTGCCGTCGCGCAGCACGATGGCGACCGCCTGATCGTAGGGATCTTCCGATTCGGAAAGATTGGACGTGCCGGCCGGACCGCCGCCGCCACCGCCGCCGTAATCGCCGTCCTCGTCATCATCGGCGGTGATCGCGTCGAGATATTGCGGCGAGCCCTGGGTCTTCAGATAGGAGACGATCTCTTCCACCTCGACATCCGAAACGAACGGGCCGTGCACGCGCTGGATACGACCGCCGCCCGCCATGTAGAGCATGTCGCCCATGCCGAGCAGCTGTTCGGCGCCCTGTTCGCCAAGGATGGTGCGGCTGTCGATCTTCGACGTCACCTGGAAGGAGATGCGGGTCGGGAAGTTTGCCTTGATCGTGCCGGTGATGACGTCGACGGACGGACGCTGTGTCGCCATGATCACGTGAATGCCGGCCGCGCGCGCCATCTGCGCCAGACGTTGGACGGCGCCTTCGATATCCTTGCCGGCGACCATCATCAGGTCGGCCATCTCGTCGATGATCACGACGATATAGGGCATCGGCCGCAGATCGAATTCTTCGGTCTCATACATCGCCTCGCCGGTATGGCGGTCGAAGCCGGTCTGCACCGTACGCGAGATCGCCTCGCCCTTCGACAGCGCCTGCTCGACGCGGGTGTTGAAGCCATCGATGTTGCGCACGCCGATCTTCGACATCTTCTTGTAGCGCTCTTCCATCTCGCGAACGGTCCATTTGAGCGCGACGACGGCCTTTTTCGGATCGGTGACGACAGGCGAAAGCAAATGCGGGATGCCGTCATAGACGGAGAGTTCGAGCATCTTCGGGTCGATCATGATCAGCCGGCACTGCTCCGGCGTCATGCGGTAGAGCAGCGACAGGATCATCGTGTTGATGGCGACCGACTTGCCGGAGCCGGTGGTGCCGGCCACCAGCAGATGTGGCATCTTGGCGAGATCGGCGATGACGGCTTCGCCGCCGATCGTCTTGCCGAGCGCCATGGCGAGCTTCGCCTTGCTGCCTTCAAAATCCCTGGAGGCGATGAGTTCACGCAGATAGACGGTCTCGCGCGTCTGGTTCGGCAATTCGATGCCGATCGCGTTGCGGCCGGGCACGACGGCAACACGGGCGGCAATGGCGCTCATTGAGCGGGCGATATCGTCGGCAAGGCCGATGACGCGCGACGACTTGATGCCGGGCGCCGGCTCCAGTTCGTAGAGCGTGACGACGGGGCCCGGACGGACATGGATGATCTCACCCTTGACGCCGAAATCTTCCAGCACGCCTTCGAGCATGCGGGCATTCTGTTCCAGCGCATCGGCCGAAAGCGTGGAGTCGCGCACGACATTCTTCGGTTCGGCGAGCAGATGCATCGACGGAAGCTGGAAACCCTCGGGACGGATGAACGAGCCCTGCGCCTCCCGCTCGATGCGGGCGCTGGGCTTCGGACGTGCGACCACCGGGACGACGCGCGGTTCCGGCTTGCCGGCCGCCTTTGCCGGTGCACGGATCATCCAGTCGTCGTCATCGTCGTCGGGCAGGATATCGGCCGGGCGCGGCGGCATGTCGGTATCAAAGGGCAAGTCGTCGTCATTGTCATCGTCGTCATCGATCGACAGCGACGGCGCAGAGACGATGCGCCGCGGCGAAGCCGCCCTTGGCCCCATCGATGGTTCCATCGAGGGCTCCATGCGCTCGCCGCGGACGGTCGGTGCCTTGGCACGCACGGGTTCGTTCAGCGTCCCGAACTCGTCATCGTTGAAATCATAAGGTGATTCGTAATCGCCCTGACGGCGCTTGCGCGGCCCCATGCCGAAGAGCCGGCGCAATCGGCCCTGGCTCATGTACCAGGCATGCGTCACGGCACCGCTGAAAGCGACCCAGCGGGACTCGTCTTCCTCGTCGTCCTCGTCTCCGACGACGCGGGCCTTGCTACGGGTATCAACGTAGTCCTCCTCGATCTCTTCGTCTGCGTCGCTGCGGCCGACGAGGCCGGATGCAAAGAGCATCATCCAGGCGGTCGGCGCGGCAAAGATGCAGCCGACGATCATGGCGAAGGTGCCTGTGGGATAAGCGCCGACGAAGAGTGCAGGAAAACGCAGGATCATGTCGCCGACGACGCCGCCGATGCCGTTCGGAATCGGCCAGGTGAGCGGCGGCGGAAAACAGCCGATGACGGCGGAAGAAAGCACCGAACCGGCAAACCAGGCGCCGATGCGGGCAGGAATACGGCTGAAGCGGCGGCCCGAGATCAGCGTCAGCGCCCAGGCGACGATCGGCAGCATCGAAACGACGCTGGCAAGGCCGAGGAATTGCATGACGATATCGGCAAAGGCGGCACCGCTGTAACCGAGAATATTGGTCGGCAGGTTGGCGGTGGCATAGGAATAGCTCGGATCCGCGACATTCCAAGTCGCCAGCGCCGCGACGCAGAACGCCAGCAGCAGAAAGATCGCAAAGCCGATCAGCGCCTGGATCTGCCGCAGCATGAATGCCGAGAAGGAGAACCGATCCGGACGGCCATCCATTGCCGGCGACGTGCTTCTTGCCATGTGTCTAACCCGTCCAATGCCTGAGGACACGCGAATCGCTAAAGCTTCGCCGTGCCAAAATGCGTCCGCTCTACCTAATCAGAGCCGGGTTAAAGCGATGTTAACCATGCATGCCTGGACGTGCATTCCGAGCAGGGAAATGAAAAAGACCCGAACCTTGGAAGGTCCGGGCCAAATGCGGTCTATGGTTAGATAGGCCGCGACGGGCCGTGCAGCGGCGCCCTTCTGCCGGTCGCCGCAAACCCTGTGATCAAGAAGAGTGGTAGGCGGCTTCGCCGTGGGTCGATAGGTCGAGACCTTCGCGCTCGGCTTCAACGGTTACACGCAGGCCGATGACGACGTCGACGATCTTGTAGAGGATCGCAGAACCGATACCCGACCACAGCAGCGTCGTCAGCACGCCCTTGGCCTGAGCCCAGACCTGGGTTGCCGTGCCGGCATAGGAGGCTGCGAAATCGGCTGTGGAATAATCGACGATGCCTGCACCGCCTAGCGCCGGGTTGACGAGGATACCGGTGCCGAGAGCGCCGATGATGCCGCCGATGCAATGGACGCCGAAGACATCAAGGCTGTCGTCGTAATTGAACTTGTTCTTCACGACGTCGACGAAGAAGTAGCAGACCGGCGAAACGATGAGGCCGAGAACGATCGCGCCCATCGGGCCGGCAAAGCCTGCCGCCGGGGTGATGGCAACGAGACCGGCGACCGCACCGGAAGCGCCACCGAGCATGGAAGCCTTGCCGCGGGTGAGGGATTCAACGATGCACCAGGACACAGCAGCAGCAGCCGTTGCGACGAAGGTGTTGATAAAGGCAAGCGAGGCATAGGCATTGGCTTCGAGGTTGGAGCCGGCGTTGAAGCCGAACCAACCAACCCAGAGCAGCGAGGCGCCGACCATCGTCAGCGTCATCGAATGCGGAGCCATGATTTCCTTCTTATAGCCCGTGCGCTTGCCGAGCATGATGGCGCCGACGAGGCCCGCAATACCGGCATTGATGTGAACGACCGTGCCGCCGGCGAAGTCGATTGCGCCGTAGGAGAAGATCAGGCCGGCTGGCGAGGTGTAGGAGCTCGGACCGCCCCAGAACCAGACCATGTGCGCCATCGGGAAGTAGATGAACGTGACCCAGAGCACGACGAAGAGCATGACGGCCGAGAACTTGATGCGCTCGGCGAATGCGCCGACGATCAGGCCGGGCGTGATGCAGGCGAAGGTCATCTGGAACACGATGAAGGTGTATTCCGGAATGGCGACGCCCTTCGAGAAGGTTTCGGCGAGCGACGACGTATTGACGCCAGCGAGGAACGCCTTGGAGAAGCCGCCGACGAAGCTGTTCAGCGAGCCGCCGTCGGTGAAGGCGAGCGAATAGCCATAGGTCACCCAGATCAGCGCCACGACGGCCGTGATCATGAAGACCTGCATCAGCACCGAGAGCATGTTCTTGGCGCGGACGAGACCGCCGTAGAAAAGCGCAAGGCCGGGGATGGTCATCAGAAGGACGAGCGCCGAGGAGACGAGCATCCAGGTATTGTCACCCTTGTCCATGGTGAAAGCAGGAGCAGCAGCGGCGGTGGCGGCAGCTGGCGCAGCCTCCTGCGCGAAAGCGACGGCCGGCGCCAGAAGGGCGGCCGAAGCTGCGCAAAGCCGCGCAAAGGTGGAAGAAAACTTCGAAATTGACATTGGATAAAGCTCCTTGATCTGCCGTTCTTACAGCGCTTCTGAATCGGTTTCGCCCGTACGGATGCGCACGGCATGGTCGATCGAATAGACGAAGATCTTGCCGTCACCGATCTGGCCGGTCTTGGCCGATGCCGCGATGGCCTCGACCGCCCTGTCGACGAGTTCTGATGCAACCGCGATTTCGATCTTGAGCTTCGGCAGGAAGCTGACTGCATATTCGGTGCCGCGATAGATTTCGGTGTGCCCCTTCTGGCGCCCGTAGCCCTTCACCTCGGTTACGGTCAGCCCCTGAATACCGATCGCCGTAAGGGCTTCGCGGACCTCATCGAGCTTGAACGGCTTGATAATGGCCATCACAATTTTCATCTGGTTTCCCATCCTTCGTTATCCTCGGCGCGGAGCCGACTCTCCTTGCCGCTGACGTTCCTGAACAGCGACCGGCGATACACATTCAAGGGGCGTGCCAGATTCGAGGCAGATCGTAAGTTATTGAAAAGTAAAGGTTATAATAAAGAGTGCCAATAAACAGGCAAATGATCGGCCAATAAGCGCACAAATAACGCGCAAATTTATAAAGTTGCACAATTTTTATTCATTTGCCTTTTTCCGAATCAGGCCTTCCTGCGCGACCGATGCGATCAGGCTACCCGATCGCGTAAACAGGCTACCCCGGGTTAATCCTCTGGCACCTGAAGCCGACGGACTGTCCTGCGTATAAAGCAACCAGTCGTCGAGCTTGCAGGGTCGGTGGAACCACATGGAGTGATCGAGGCTCGCCACCTGTAGGCTCTGGTCGAAGATGGACGTTCCGTGCGCATAGAGCGACGTATCGAGCAGCGTCATGTCCGAAAGATAGGCAAGCACCGCGGCCTGATAGAGCCGGTCGTCGGGAACCGGGCCGGTGGCGCGCACCCAGACGTCCTGTTTGGGATCGAGCTTCCTGTCGGAAAAATAATGCGTCAGCGAGACGGGACGGATCTCGATCGGTCGCTCACGTTGCCAGTATTTTCGGATCGCCTCCGGCGCATGCGCGAGATACTGTTCCTTGATCTGCTGCTCGCCGAGCAGCGCCTCGGGCATCTCGACCTCGGGCATCGCAATCTGGTGCTCGAAGCCCGGCTCCTCCACCTGGAAGGAGGCCGACAGCGCGAAGATCGCCTTGCCGTGCTGGATGGCGACGACGCGCCTCGTATTGAAGCTCGATCCGTCGCGAATGCGCTCCGCCTGATAGATGATCGGTACCGAGGGATCGCCGGGACGCATGAAATAAGCATGCAGCGAATGGACGAAACGTTCGCCCTCGATGGTGCGCTGCGCCGCCATCAGCGCCTGGCCGATCACCTGGCCGCCGAAGACCCGCTGCCAACCGACCTTGGGGCTGCGGCCGCGGAAGATATCGACCTCGATCGGCTCCAGGTCGAGCGTCGAAAGCAGCGTCTCCATCGCCGAGGGGCCTGATGTCTCGCGCGTCATTTTCTATGTCTCCCGGCGGTAGGAAGTGAAGTTGCGATGATCTATATAGATCACATCTGAGGCATAAGGTACGGGAGCGGCGCGATGCTGGACATGCTGGTTGTGGGTGGGGGTTATGTCGGCCTCTCCGCCGCTGTCGCGGTCAAACAGGCCGCGCCGCATCTGAATGTCGCGGTCGTCGAGGCGGCCCCCGAGCATGTCTGGAAAAATGATACGCGCGCTTCCGCCATCATCGCGGCGGCGGCGAAGATGCTCGAGGTCTTCGGCATCTGGAACGAGATCGAGCCGGAAGCCCAGCCGATCACCAAAATGATCGTCACCGACTCCAAGACCTCCGATCCGGTGCGTCCGGTTTTTCTGACCTTCGACGGTGAAGTGACCGAAGACCGGCCCTTCGCCCACATGATCCCGAATGTTGCGATGGTCGCAGCACTGCGCGGCGCTTGCGAACGGCTCGGCATCGACATCCGCCACGGGCTCGGCGCCGCGGAGCTGAAGACGCACGACACCCATGTCACCGTCACGCTTTCGGACGGCAGCGCGCTGGAAACCCGCCTGCTGGTTGCCTGCGACGGCGTGCGCTCGAAACTGCGCGATCTCGCCGGCATCAGGACCGTCACCTGGGACTACGGCCAGTCCGGCATCGTTGCAACAGTCGAACACGAGCGTCCGCATGACGGTTGCGCCGAGGAACATTTTCTGCCGGCCGGGCCCTTTGCCATCCTGCCGCTCAAGAACAACCGCTCCTCGCTCGTCTGGACGGAGCGGACGCCGGATGCCAACCGGCTGGTCGCCGCCGACGACCTGATCTTCGAGGAAGAGCTCGAACGCCGCTTCGGCCACAAGCTTGGGAGCCTGAAAGTGATCGGCGACAAGCGCGCCTTCCCGCTCGGTCTGACGCTGGCGCGCTCCTTCGTCGCGCCGCGTTTCGCGCTGGCCGGCGACGCCGCGCACGGCATCCATCCGATTTCGGGTCAGGGCCTCAATCTCGGCTTCAAGGATGTGGCGGCACTTGCCGAAACCGTCGTGGACGCCGATCGCCTCGGCCTCGATATCGGCTCGATCAATATCCTCGAGCGCTACCAGAGCTGGCGGCGCTTCGACACTTTCCGCATGGGGGTGACGACGGACGTCCTGAACCGGCTCTTCTCCAACGATGCGACGCCGATCCGAATCGCCCGCGACGTCGGCCTCGGCATCGTCGACCGGCTGCCGCGCCTCAAATCCTTCTTCATCGGCCAGGCGGCCGGAACGACGGCAAAGGACAATCCGCGCCTGCTTGCCGGAGAGACCATTTAACCGTTGTTTTTACGCAATTCCCTGGAATTGCTCTACAGCATGTCGCGCAAAAGTGTGCAGCGGTTTTGCGATAACGACATGCGTGAAAACAAGGACCTAAAGCGCGAGGAGCGAATCTGAAAGATCGCGACGCGCTTTAGTCGTCGAGGCGGCGGGCCTCGGACACCAGCATGATCGGAATGCCGTCGCGGATCGGATAGGCAAGCCGCGCCTTTTCCGAGACAAGCTCATTCTGCTCGCGATCATAGG
Source organism: Rhizobium beringeri (assembly GCF_004306515.1). NCBI lineage: Bacteria > Pseudomonadati > Pseudomonadota > Alphaproteobacteria > Hyphomicrobiales > Rhizobiaceae > Rhizobium > Rhizobium beringeri. Next base: position 4,144,688 of record NZ_SILG01000001.1, read on the forward strand.
AAAGCCGGCCCTTGGAGAGCGGGCAGACCAGGAGATCGAGCAGCTTTGGATCGACGCGGCTGAGTTTTTCATCCATGGCGGAAGTCTACTGCAGAACCGTGTCGGAGTCACCGAAGACGCGCGCCAGCACGATTTCGGTAATAGCGATTAGCGTCTCGGCCCGCGTCTTCAGGTCGGGCGCCTCCAGCAGCGCTTGCTTTTCCGCCGGCCCGAAGGGCGACATCATCGCCAGTGAATTGACGAGCGTCAGATTGCTCGCCCGCTCGACGCTCTCCCAGTCTGCCTCCAGCTTGTTGGCATCGAGATAGGCCTTAAAGGCGGTCAGGAGCGCTGCACGATCGACCGCCTCCTCCTCGTTCGCGGCCGAGAGATCGGCGATGAAAGGGGCGATACGGAAGATGCGGAAGGGATCGCTGGTCGCTTTCTCTTCCAGCAGCCGGAAGCGGCAGACGCCGGTCAGCGATACGATATAGCGTCCGTCGCCGGTCTCCGCGAAGGAGGTGATGCGGCCGAGGCAACCGACAGCCGCAAGGTTGGGCTCACCGCCCTTGTCCTCGTGTTCACCGAGTGCCGGCTGGACCATGCCGATCAGCCGGTTTCCGGTCAGTGCTGCATCCAGCATCGCCAGATAGCGCGGCTCGAAAATGTTGAGGGGAAGCTGCCCGGCCGGCAGCAGGAGGGCGCCGGTCAGGGGGAAGACAGCGATCGCATCAGGCAGATCGCCCGGCTTCAGGTATCTGGCATTCCCGACTTGCATGAAACCGTCCCGCATTCTTGTAACGGGCATGCCCGTTCTGACGAGAATGTGGTGCCCTCGTCCGAAAACGCAAGGGCAGATGCTCGAAACTTAACGCATACCCCGAAAATCGGAATCGATTTTCGGAAAGGACTACACGTAGATTCAAAGTGATAGGGCGCGCTTAGCGCATCCAGTTGGATGCGCGGCGCTCAAGCGCAATTCCAGGAAAATGCCAAGCCCTTTCCCCAGGAATTGCGTAAAAACAAAAAGCTGGAGCATTGCTGCGCTTCTATGAAAAAGCAGAGCCGGCTAGGAGAACAGCATCGCCGAAAGCTTGCGGCGCGCTGCAACCGTCGCCGGATCCTTGAAGCCCCAGACCTCAAAGAATTGGAGCAACTGTCGGCGGGCGCCATCATCGTCGAAGGCACGGTCCTTGCGCATGATCAGCAGCAGATGGTCGGCCGCATCGTCGCGCCGGCCTTCGACATTGAGGATCTTGGCGAGCTTCAGACGCGACTCGTGATCATCGGGATTAGCCGCCAGGTCGCGCTCAAGCGCAACGGGATCGCCGAGCTTGCGGGCCTCCTCGATCTGCTCGAGCTTCATCAGCACGGCCTGGATGCCGGCGTCTTTCGCCAGCTCTTCCGGCAATTCCGTCAGTATTTCGCGCGCCCGCTGATGCTGGTTTGCGGCGATCATGCATTCGGCCATGCCGGCAAGCGCCTTGGCATTCTCGGGGTCGGCCTGCATCACGGCGCCATAGAGCTGAGCAGCCTCATTGATATTGCCGGCGGCAAACAGTTCCGCCGCTTCCACAAGCACGGCTTCGATTTCCGCCGCCTCGTCGGCGCCGGCCGGACCGGCGATCCGGTCGATGAACTGCTGGATCTGGCTTTCCGGCACCGCGCCCATGAAACCGTCGGCGGGGCGGCCATTGACGAAGGCGATGACAGCAGGGATCGACTGGATGCCGAGCTGACCGGCGATCGAGGGGTGATCGTCGATGTTCATCTTGACCAGCCGGACGCGGCCCTTGGCTTCGTTGACCACTTTCTCCAAGACCGGCGTCAGCTGTTTGCACGGACCGCACCAGGGTGCCCAGAAATCGACCAGCACCGGCTGCTTGCGCGATTCCTCGATCACATCCTTGCCGAAATTCGCGGTCGTCGTATCCGTGATGTAGCTGCCGGCCGCAGCCGCGGGTTCCGGTGCCGCGCCGAAACTTGTCGTCGCCGTCATCTGATTTCCGAAGGAACCGCTATAGGGGTTGTCGCTGCCGCTCATAGGTATCTCCCGCCGCGCCGATCCTTCCGGCGTCTTTGCTAAAGCATGTCGCGCAAAACTGTGGTGCGGTTTTGCGATAAAGACATGCGCAAAACCAAAGACTAAAGCGCGGCAAGCGAATCTAAAAGATCGCGACGCGCTTTAGCGCTAAAATCGTATGTCAGGACGTCACTTTCAAGACAAGTGGCTTATGTCCCGTCGCTTCCATGAAACGGATGAGGTCACTGCTCGCGATCGAGGTCGTCGCATCATTGGATAGCGGATGGCAGTTGACGATCTCCTCGCGCATCAGCTCGGCATCGAGCACGAAGGTGACATTCTCCGCAGTATCGTTGATCGCGCCGAACGCCGTGACCGAACCCGGAGCCACCCCGAGATACTCCATCAGCTTCTCCGCTCTGCCGAAGGAGACCCGGCCGGACCCGCCGATCGCATTATGCACCTGCTTGAGGTCAACGGCAGCATTTTCCTCCACGGTCAGCAGAAAATACCTGTCCTTCTTGTCCTTGACGAAGAGATTCTTGGTGTGGCCGCCGGGGATCTCATCGCGCAGGGCCACCGATTCGGCGACAGTGAAGACCGGCGCATGGTCGATCGTCTTGTGGGCAATGCCGAGGCTATCGAGAAAGGCAAACAATTCTTCTCTTGTCTTCGGGGCATTTTCGGACATGGGGCAATCCATTGGACGGGAAGGAAAAAAAAGCGAGGCGTTCTGATTAAGTCCGTCCACATCGTTTGGCAATCTTTGCGACCGACGCTTTGCCCCGCATTTGCGGCCTTTCCGCCCGGGCTCTGCGAACACCAGAATTTTTCTTCGCCTCTCCGTCATTTCCCTGTTGCATTTGAAAACCCGTTAGGCCATATAGCGCCGGTCGCCGCGAGGCGGCGCCCACGGTCCAACAACTACCCCGGACCGATGCGGATTGAGCGGGTGTAGCTCAGGGGTAGAGCACAACCTTGCCAAGGTTGGGGTCGAGGGTTCGAATCCCTTCGCCCGCTCCAGTTTTCCAATTGCCCATACCGAAGACATAGGTAACAGATTGTCCCTGAGACAGGGATGACAACCTCGTGCCGAACGGGTTGCCTATGGTTTGCAAAGCCCTCTGCTCCAGATCGATATATCCCAGATCAAGCCGAGCCTCAGCCACTAGACCGACAGGTTCGACAGGTTGTAGGGCCGTTGGGGCTGGCAAAGGGCAGGCCTTTTAAGCCAGGGTCATGCCGCCATCGACATGAAGCTCGATCCCGTTGACAAAGCTTCCTGCATCGGAGGCGAGGAAGAGTGCGGCGCGCGCCAACTCTTCCGGTCGGCCGAGACGGCCGGCGGGGATCAGGGAAGCCATGTAATCTTCGAATGCCGGCCGCTCGGCCTCCGATACGCCCAGCTTGGCGAGGATTTCCGTCTCGACCGGTCCCGGGCTCAGGATGTTGACTCGGATCCGCCGCGACTTGAATTCGATCGCCCAGTTTTTCGCAAAGGCGGCGATTGCTGCCTTTGAACCGGCATAGACGGTATGGTCCGGGAGGACCTTCGTGGCCGCAAGCGAGCTCGTAACAATGATGTTTCCGCCGTCGCGGATCAGAGGGGCGATCGTCTGCACGCCGAAGAACACGCCGCGCGTATTGATTGCGAAATGCCGGTCATAGTCTGCCGGAGTCACCTCGGCGGAGGTGGCGAGATTAATGATCCCAGCATTGGCCATGTAGATGTCGAGCCCGCCGAAGCGGCTCTTCACGGTGTCCGCCAGCCTGCGATGATCTTCCAGGTCGGCGGCATCACCCACGAAGCCGATGGCCGACGGACCGATTTCTTGCACGGCGCGGTCGACAGCATCCTGCCGGCGCCCGGAAATGATGACCTGCGCTCCTTCTTCCGCGAACAGCCGAGCAGTCGCCTTGCCGATGCCGCTATTGCCGCCGGTGATGACCGCGACCTTGTCTTTGAGGTGTTGCATTGTTTATCTCCTTTCAACGAGAAATCAGATAAACGCAGCCACCCTTCGTCATTAGATCATGGGCGGGCACATGATCTGTGCCGCGGAGGTGCAAATGCCGAATCTGCTCAACGAGATGCCCGGATTGATGGCTTTTGTGCGGACGGTAGAGGCCGGATCGTTCAGCGCCGCGGCCCGCGATCTGGCGACGACACCGTCAGCGGTGTCGAAGAGCGTGGCGCGGCTGGAAAAGAAGATTGGCGCCCGGCTGTTCCTGCGCTCCACGCGCGCCCTGACGCTTACCCAGGACGGGCAACTTTTCTTCGACCGCGTTGCGCCGCTGTTGCGGGACCTGGATGCAAGTGAAGAGGCGATCAGGTCCGACGTTGCGCCCTCGGGTCGCTTGCGCATCAGCATGCCTAGCGAAATGGCCCCTCTACTGCTGCCACGCCTCTTCGGAAGCTTTGCAGCCGACTATCCGAACCTGCATCTCGAAGTCGGGCTTACGGATCGGTTCGTCGATCTGATCAGGGAGGACTACGACGTTGTGCTGCGCGTTGGAAATCCCGCGCCGGGGGACCTCATGGTTCGTCGCCTGGCCGACCTGCCGATGGCGATCGTCGCGTCTCCGGCCTTTCTGAAGACCTGGGGCAATCCTGCAACTGCCGAAGCGCTGACGGCTCTGCCCTTTGCCCGCTATGCGCTGGGTGGTGTCACGCAGCCTCTGCGCCTGCCGGACGGGACGAGCTTCATTCCCTTCGGGCGCGTCGATTGCGACTCAGGGGCCGCACTCATTCAGGCTGCGCTGAGTGGGCTGGGAGCGGCCTATCTTCTGCGATGTCTGGTCGCGAAAGACCTGGCAGACGGCACGCTTGTTACACTCGCGGCGGGGTTTGCGTTCCCTAGCGCTCCCTTTAATGCACTGCACGCCTTTGGCCGCACCGTGCCGTTGCGCGTAAAACTGGTCTGCGATTTCATCGCCCGCGAGGCAAAAGCCCTCGAAGCCATCTGAGCACCTGATGTTGGGGTTGGTCAGAATCCCGGTCGGTCTCCCATGCCCCGATCAGCTCACCGACGGAGCGGACCTCCATCTTGCGCATGACATTGGCACGGCGCAGCTTGACCATGACGTCGCTGATGCCGAGGTCGAAGGCGGTCTGATTGTTGAGGCGTCCGCGCGTCACCACCTCGCGTAGGATCTCGCGCTCGCGATGCGCCAGCGTCCCTAAACGTTCAAGATTGCGCTTGACGATGATCGCCTCCGTGCGCCGGGGCCATCAACGCGATACCGGCTATCACTGCATCGAGCAGCGCCTGGTCTGACACCGGCTTGGTGAGGAGATCCACAGCGCCCGCCTTCATCGTTTTGGCAGCGTTCCGCCACTTGGGAAAGGGCGGCGAGCTTCAATCAACGGCCCCGATCATTGCGGGACGTTTCTCTCGCGGCTGCATCCAACAAACCGGCGAGACCCCGGGCGATTGCCGCATGCGCATGCGTCAACAGCAATTGCTCTGCAGCGGCAGCAATCGTTCTGGCGCAGCCGCAGATCGGTTTCGCTAGATCATTAGAGGACACGCCAGCAGTGAGTGTGTCGCCGATCGCTAAAGACTTCACCCCCATTGACCGCGCCTCCCGCCTAGGAAGCGTAAGCCAACCAGGATTAGCACCAGGATAGAACACAGGAGTTTTCAAAGATGAACCAGATGATCAACAACACTCAGGAGGCAAGCATGAAACTGGACAACACCTCACATCCCAGTAGACCGGCACCCGAAGAGCTGGTTCCGTCGCGCTACGCGGTGCGGATCGGCGAGATTGACGTGCTGGTGATCAGCGATGGCGTACTACCGCTCCCAACCGCGATGTTGGGACACAACGCCGAGCCGGCCGCCCGGGCCGCCTGGCTGGGCGACATGTTCCTGCCGCCGGACGCCTTCGACTGGGCACTGAACGTGGTCGTGGTGCGCAGCGGCGGGCAGACCATCCTCATCGACGCTGGGCTAGGATTGGACCCGGACTTGAACTTGCCGCGGGCCGGGCAGTTGATGAAGCGACTGGAGGCCGCCGGCATCGATCTTGGATCCGTGACCGACGTGGTTCTTACACACATGCACATGGACCACGTTGGCGGGCTGCTCGTCGACGGGGTGAAGGACCAGCTGCGTCCGGACCTGCGGATCCATGTGGCCGCTGCCGAGGTCAAATTTTGGGAGTCGCCCGATTTCTCCCACGTCTCGATGCCGGCGGGCTTCCCCGACGCGCTTCGGGCGGCCGCCAAGCGGTTCGCCAAAGAGTATCGCAGCCATCTCAGGCTGTTCGACGACGAGTACGAGGTGGCGCCGGGCGTGGTCGTCTCTCGTACCGGCGGGCACACCCCTGGGCACAGCGTGGTCCGCGTGGCCTCCGGCAACGACCGTCTGATGTTTGCCGGCGACGCCGTGTTCGCGGTCGGGTTCGACCACCCCGACTGGTACAACGGCTTCGAACATGACCCCGAGGAGGCTGCCCGCGTTCGGGTCCGGCTTTTGCGGGAGCTTGCAGCGACCGGCGAACTGCTGGTGGCAACGCACATGCCGTTTCCTTCCGTTGGCCATGTTGCGGTCGACGGCGACGCCTTTCGTTGGGTCCCGGTCTTCTGGGACTACTGACCGCTTGTTGAATTAAGGCCGAACCAAAGCGTGCATCCTTGAAGGCCGTGCCCAGCTCGGCCTTCAAGCCCCAGCTTCAACCAGGCCTTCACCTATCCACCTATTCAACCACGCGCACCGCATGGGCGCGCAGCAAATGGAGCGTCTTATGAAAATCGTGATTATCGGCGGAACCGGCCTGATCGGTTCCAAGACCGCAGAGCGCCTGCGCAAGAAAGGGCATGAGGTCATTGCCGCTGCCCCGAAAACCGGCGTTAATACCCTCACCGGGGAGGGCTTGGCGGAAGCACTGAAGAATACCGACGTGGTGATCGACCTCGCGAACTCGCCATCCTTCGAGGATAAGGCCGTGCTCGAATTCTTTCAGACGGCGGGCAAGAACCTGATGGCAGCGGAAATCGAGGCCGGCGTGAAGCACCACATCGCGCTTTCCATCGTCGGCACGGATCGGTTGCCGGATAGCGGCTATCTTCGAGCCAAGGTCGCCCAGGAAAAGATCATCCGGGAAGCCGGCACTCCCTACACCATCGTGCGTTCCACACAGTTCATGGAATTTCTCGGCGGCATCGCCCAGGAGGGCACGGTTGGCGACACGGCCCGCCTGTCGACAGGTTCCCTGCAGCCGATCGCGTCCGACGACGTCGCCGATTTCGTGACTGACGCGGCGCTTGCCGCGCCGGCTAACGGCATTATCGAAATCTGCGGCCCCGAGCGCGCGCGTCTCTGCGATTTCGCCGCGCGCTACCTCAAGGCGATCGGAGATTCCCGCACCGTTGTCGCAGATCCGGATGCCCGCTATTTCGGCACCAAACTGGAAGACGGTTCACTCGTCTCCGACAACCATCCTCGCATCGGCCGCATCGGTTTCGACGATTGGTTTGCGACAACGCCCAGAAAATAACGAGTTGCGCATGGGCCGCCTGACCGCGGCCCATGCGCCTGTAGCATTACAATTTGATGACTACGCCAAACATATAAAAGATGTACAAAAACAATATGTTATAGAAAACTACGATCCACTCCAAGTCATGAAGGACGAGAAACATGATCAAGTCATTGGCTCTTGCCGTCGCATTGACGGCTCTGCTGTCAGGTTCGGCTCTTGCGCATGATGCGCCCGGTGGCGAGGAGGGCGCAAAGGTTACGCTGGTCTATGACCACAAACTGCCGAACGTACCCGGCAAGAGCATGAAGGGCGTTCTCGTCGAATATGCTCCGGGCGGTTTCTCGGAGGGCCATACACATCCAGTGTCCGCCTTCATATACGCGACCGTTCTCGAAGGCGCGATCCGCAGTCAGGTCAACGATGGCCCCGTAGCTGTCTATGGCGCGGGTGAAAGCTTTTCGGAATTTCCGGGCGATCGCCACGGTGTCAGCGAAAACGCCAGCAAGACTAAGCCGGCAAAGCTCCTCGCTGTCTTCGTGGTCGATACCGCTGAGCAGGAACTGACCTTCCCGATCAAGAAATAGGCGATCTGGCCGGGCACACGATGCCGTGCCCGGCAATTCTTTGACGCAAACCATGATCGGTGAACCCAGCTATGTCAGGTGATGACAACTTCCTGCCGCTTGTCCAACACTCTGGGAATTGCCGGGATCGTCGCGGGGCACATTCAGGGCGGAAACCGTCCGACAGGTCGCCTGATCGTCCAGATCCTTTTCTTTACCGGCATCTCGTGCCCTTTATGGCAAGCATCGCGCCGCACCAGCCCGATGGTACCCGGGCGCGCGAGCCATCCGGGGCCACGGGATGCGCGAGCGCGCGCATCGGTCTGCCTGGCAGCGGCAGCGAACTACTCGGCTCCGAGGTCACCAGTCTTCGCACTGATAGCATAGAGTTCTCTTACCACTTTCTGAACCATATCTCTCCGACCATCGGTTGATGGAGTCATGGGGCTTCGGCCTCAACCAGCTTACAGAAAACGCGGCGGACTTTCCCGATGCCGGGACAATGCAAAGCTTGTTTTGAGCAAATACGGAGACGATCAGGTTTCCAGGTGAGAACCAGTCGGTCTGCTCCTTGCGGCACGCCTTCAAATATTGCTTACGAGCCGAAAACGCTCGGGAAGAAATGATCGATGAAAGATGAGTTGGGTCAGGAACAAGCCGGAATATGGCAAGCTGCGCTCCTATTCAGAGCGCAGCGTCATGTCGGGATCCGATCACAGTTTGGTCACATGCTCCGGATCAGCTGAGGCCAGCGCTGCGGCGCGCTCGGGCTTCGGCGGATAGATCCAGACGGTGTTGATCTCCCGCTTGGTCGCCTTCGCTTTCTCGCCGACCATCTCCACCTTGCGATCCCATCCTCGCGTAAAGAGGGCTCCGGCATCGCCGAGGTCGAGGCAGGTGACATAGGCTTCCTGATGATATTGCCGTGCTGGCACGCCCAGCAGTTCAGCGGCGGCATTGTTGCCCGCGAAGGCGCCCATGCGTGTGGCGTGCTGGCACGACATCAATGCATAGTTGCCGCAGTCGTCGCAAGCGGCGCGCGCCGCATCCCCGGTGGCGAAGACGCCGGGTACGGACGGCACGCGCAGGCAGCCATCGACCAGCAGCCGGTCGAACTTGTCACGCTCGCCGGGAATTTTGGTGGTCAGCGGATTGGCCCGCATGCCTGCCGCCCAGATCACGGTCATGGTTTCGATATGCTCGCCGGTACTCAGCGTAACTCCGGATTTATCCAGCGATGAAACGCCGGCATTGAACCGCGTTTCCACACCGAGCTTGCGAAGTGCTTCCTCGATGATCGGGCGCGGACCTTCGCCCATGTCGGGGGCTACCGCGCTGCTGCGGTCGACGATAATGACACGCGGATTGACGGTTTTGTCGAACAGGGTCCGCAGCCGCGAAGGCATCTCGGTCGCCGCCTCGATACCTGTGAAACCGGCGCCGGCAACAACGATTGTGTCGCGCGCGGTCGAGGCTGGCATCTTCGCAAGCTCGTGCAGGTGGCGATCAAGGGCAATGGCGTCATCGACGTTATCGACGCTGAGGGCGTATTCGGCGAGGCCGGGAATATTCGGACGGAACAGCCGGCTGCCGGTGGCGAGCACAAGGCGATGATACTGAAGGGACCTTCGTTTGCCCTTGGCGCTGACGACGTCTACGGTGCCGGCCTTCGTGTCGACCGCTTCAACGCTGCCCTGCACGTAGGCGACATCGACGGCATCAAATACATCCTGCAAAGGTGCCGTCAGGCTCTCGGGCTTCGGCTCATAAAGCCGGGGGCGGATGACGAGCGTCGGTTCCGGGGACACCAGCACGATTTCGAGCTCTTCGGGCGAAACGCCTTCGATATCGCGCAGGCGGGCTGCGGAAAGTGCGGCGTACATGCCGGCAAACCCGGCGCCTACAATCACAAGTCTCATGTTATTCACTCCGTGGTTTGTAGTTTCAAAGGGCAGCGCGTCACCGTTGCCGCTCCCGATGGGCGGCGAGATGGTCGGTAACGATGGCGCGCGGATTGGTGAAGCGATGTCGCTCAGGCGGTGATGAAGGCCAGTATGTCGGCATTGACGACATCTGCATGGGTCGTGCACAGACCATGCGGCAGTTTCTCGTAGATTTTCAGCGTGCCGGCCTGCAGGAGCTTCGCCGACAATGGAGCGGCAGCACCGATGGGAACGATCTGGTCGTCATCGCCATGCAACACCAGCGTCGGCACGGTGATGCTCTTCAGGTCCTCGGTGAAATCCGTCTCCGAGAATGCCTTAATGCCTTCGTAATGCGCTTTCGCGCCGCCCATCATGCCCTGACGCCACCAATTTGAGATCACCGCCTGCGACGGCTCGGCACCTGGGCGGTTGTAACCGTAGAAGGGGCCGCTCGGAAAATCGCGATAGAACTGCGAACGGTTGGCAGCGAGCTGGCTGCGCAATCCGTCGAATGCCTCGATCGGCAAACCGCCGGGATTGGCGCCGGTCTTCAACATCAATGGCGGCACGGCCGCAATCAGGATCAGTTTGGCAACGCGACCTTTGCCGTAGCGCGCGACATACCGCGCGGCTTCACCGCCGCCGGTAGAGTGGCCGACATGGATCGCGTTGCGAAGATCGAGGTAGTCGATCATTGCGGCAACATCGGAGGCGTAGTGATCCATGTCATGACCGTCGCTCACCTGGCTCGATCGGCCGTGGCCGCGGCGATCATGAGCGATCACGCGAAAGCCTTTGCCGAGGAAGAAGAGCATTTGATTATCCCAATCGTCGGAGCTGAGGGGCCAGCCATGGTGAAAGACGATCGGCTGAGCGGACTTCGGTCCCCAGTCCTTGTAAAAAAGCTGAACACCGTCGCTGGTTGTAATGGAGGTCATTGTGCTGATCCTTTGGAGAATATTTGTTTCGGCGCCCGTCATCGCCGGACGGACAGTTGCTAAAATCGGATATGCAAGCCGCTACGGGTCGCTTCGTTGCGACCGACCCGTAATCGGTGTCCCAGACCATCCTTTGTCTCCGCAGGGTCCATTGGTATGGGCGCAATGGTGGTTTAGCGAAACACGTCTACGGCTGCGCCAGAGGGATTGGCGCCATTGCAGAGCAATTGCGGTTTAGCGGCTGCGCCGCAGTTCATCGCCCGGCGTTTTACCGGTCAGCTTTCGAAATGTGGCGGCCAAGGCTGTTTGCGAGGCGCAGTCAAGTGAGGTTACAACCAACGCCATGCCAAGGGGATTGCGCGGCATGGTCGTCGCGAGCTCGAGCCGATGGCGTGGAAGCGAAGAACCGGACCGTCCGGAATCTGAGGCGAGGGCGAAAGGAGATCGCGGTCAGCCGTGGCGGCGGCGCCAATCAGTCGGTGTTTCACCGGTCAATTTTCGGAATGCAGCTGCAAATGCTGTTTGCGAGGCATAGCCGAGGGAGGCTGCGACCAACGCGATCGAATTTTGAGGATCGCGCAGCATGTTTATGGCTTGCTCGAGCCGATATTGACGCAGCCAGTTGTGAGGTGAAAGCCCCGTGCTTTCCTTGAAAGCGCGACAGAAATGAAAACGCGACAGCCCGGAATCGGCAGCGAGGGCCGCGAGGGAGACGTCCGCGTCGGCGTCCGACCGCAATCGTTCGATGGCCCGGCGCAGCACGCTCGGCGCGAGGCCGCCGAGCGCCGGCTGATAGCTCGGTGCCTTGCCTGTGTGCGCGGCCAGCAGGCGCGTGGCCAGAAGGTCGGTCAACTGCTGCCTGAACAGTGTATCTAGTGCCGTATTGCCTTCCAGGACATCGGCTGCGCTCAGGAGCAATCTCGATGTAATGAGGTCCGGATGCGCCGTTCGCTCCAAGAGATCGGTCGGCGTGAAAGTATCGGTTTCGTCGGCGATGCGCGTCAGCGTCGAGCGGGGAAGATAGAGCTGAACGACATCAACCGGTTTTGGAATATCCCATCGGGAGCTTGATCCAGCCGGGATGATGATCACGACCCCGCGACGAAACGTTCCGCTCTCGATCGATCTTCCGGACCGCCGTTCCATGCGCTGTATCGCGCCGTTGTAAGCCATGATGACGTGGTCGGTCATGGGCTCGACGACATCATGCAAGGGGCCGTGATTCCAGTGGGCGATTGCACCGCCGGAGGGGTCTGCCGCAAGATGAATTGGCGCAGTCCTCAGAACGCGCGACATCTCGTTTGCAGGATTGTGGTCAGCAGCCGGCATTTCGTCCCGGCGAGCCTCGATTGCCTCATCCGGCGAGCTCTCGATAGGATCGCTGGAGCAAGGCAAGCTCATGGTTGCGCGCTCGTTGACAGGCGCTGCTTATGTGCGATCCCGACAACAATCGCGGGCTCATTGAGCATCCGCCTATGGTGGCCGACGTCGTCAATCCTACTACCCATGACATGCCCCAATGTCGCGAGCGATTTCGCCGTGCTTTTGATTATTCGCGTTGTGCGATGCAGGGTAAATATCAAAAACTTTCGAGGGCAAAAACCTATTCTCTAGGATAGGTTGCCTTCGCCATTGGACCTCGTTCTCAACCGATAAAATTAGATGTTTGCATAGCGCCACGATTGACGCCCTTGCGCCAACGCACGGCAAGGGACCGTATGGGTTCCGAAACTCATGTGGAGTGGGTGGGCGCATCGACTTCCAGTTCGGTGAACCTGTCGAGCGCTTCGCTGAATTCATCGGCCAGCCAGACCCCCACCATAATCTATATAGCACTTCGGAATCCCGAAATTGGTTGCGGTGTTGAAATCATTGGGTGTTTCCCCGCGGCGACACCGCCCAAAACGCGACGAATTTCGGAATCCCGAAGCGGGGGGATTTCGGGATTCCCAAGTGGGATTTTTTCTTTATGGCGACGCTGACGCGTTTGTCGGCAGCAATCGGCTCGCGGCATCCGACGGAAAAACCGAGTCGGTCGGTGGCTCACCGATGACGGCACCTTCCACCTCCACGCCGGCTTAGAAGATCAAGATTGTAATTTATTTTGGTTGATTGGTTCGTTTGTAAACTTATTGTCGAGGCAAAAGGACGCGTCTTCGGATCGAATCCCGAATGTTCAGTTTATCGCAGCACAAACTCCGTCGACCCACAGATCCGCACCCGGCGCGTCGATACCGGCGCTGGAGCCGGGTTGCCAGCATCGCCCATAGCTTTCTGACTGCTCCCAACATCAACTGAGGTTTCCCATGCGCATCGCCGTCGGTGGCATTCATATCGAATGCAGCACATACAACCCCGTCCTGAACGACGAGAAGGATTTCCGCGTGCTGCGCGGCGCGGCGCTGCTGGAAGCGCCGTATTTCGCCTTCCTCAGAGATTACGATGCCGAGTTTCTGCCGACGATCCATGCGCGCGCCATTGCGGGCGGTCCGGTTTCGCGCGCCACCTACGAGGCCTTCAAGGGTGAATTCCTCGAGCGGCTGAAGCCGATGCTGCCGCTCGACGGTCTCTATCTCGCCATGCATGGCGCCATGTATGTCGAGGGCATGGAGGATGCCGAAGGGGACTGGATCAGTTCGGCCCGTGCGCTGGTCGGCAAGGATTGCACGGTTTCGGCAAGCTATGACCTGCACGGCAACGTCACGCAGCGCATCATCGATGCGCTCGATATCTATTCCACCTACCGCACCGCGCCGCATATCGATGTCGAGGAGACGATGCGCCGCTCCGTCTCCATGCTGGTAAAGAGCCTGAAAACCGGCGAGAGGCCGATCGTTCTCTGGGCGCCGATTCCCGTCGTGCTGCCCGGCGAGCGCACCAGCACCGTCGATGAGCCGGCAAAGAGCCTCTATGACATGCTGCCTGGGATCGATGCGATCGACGGCGTCTGGGATGCATCGCTGATGGTCGGCTATGTCTGGGCCGACGAACCGCGCGCCACCGCCGCCGCCATCATGACCGGCACCGACCGCACCGTGCTGGAGCGCGAAGCGAAACGCCTCGTGAGGGCTTATTGGGATGCGCGCGAAGACTTTGTTTTCGGCTGCGAGACCGGCTCGGTCGAAGAATGCGTCGAAAAGGCGATCGCAAGCCCGACCGCCCCTGTGGTGCTTGCCGAATCCGGCGACAACCCGACCGGCGGCGGCGTCGGGGACCGGGCCGATGTTTTGGCCGAGCTGATCGCCAGGGATGCCACCGGCGTCGTCTTTGCCGGCATTGCCGACAAGGCAGCGACTGAGGCCTGTTATGCCGCAGGCATCGGTACGGAACTGGAGCTCAGCGTCGGCGCCTCGCTCGACACCAAAGGCAGTAAGCCCGTTCACGGCCGCTTCACGGTCAAATTCCGGCATGAGACATCAGATCCCACTGACCGCCAGGCGGTGGTTTCGATCAGTGGCATCGATCTGGTGCTTTCCGCCAAGCGTCGGCCCTATCACAACATCGCCGATTTCACCCGGCTCGGCCTCGACCCGCACCAAGCGAAGATCATTGTCGTCAAATCGGGCTATCTCTCGCCGGAACTGGCGCCGCTCGCCAATCCGAACCTGATGGCGCTATCAACAGGTGTCGTCGACCAGTTCGTCGAGCGGCTGCCGCGGCTGCGCAAGCAGCATCCGACCTACCCCTTCGACAAGGATTTTGCCTTCGAGCCGCAGGTCTTTCTCTCCGCACGCTCGACGCCGGCCTGAGCTTCACCTGAACCAATTGCGTTTTTCTGGATGACATTGTCGATCGCGGCGTCGCCCTGTCGCTGCGATCGACTGCTTTCCCGTATCGCGGCAATGGCGCAAATTGAGCAAAAAACGGGCAGATTTCCATTTGCACAAAAAAGCGCTTGACGGTCGGCGCAATTTGGTTTGCACTGAACCAATAGAAAATTGGTACGGACCATTTAAGCGAATGCCGATGGATGAGATGCAGGGCAATTCGAATTATGCGCTGGAGAGGCTGAGGGCTCTGCTGCGGTCCGAAACTCTCGACGCCGACGGTAAGCTGCCGACCGAGCGCACCCTTTCGGAAATGCTTGGCGTCGGCCGCCGTGCCGTCCGCCGCGCCCTCGAAGTGCTGGAGGCCGAGGGTCGCATCTGGCGCCGCCAAGGCTCCGGCACCTATGCCGGCCCGCGCCCCGACGGCTGGAGCGATCATGTCGGCTCCATCGTTGCCGGCACCGATCTCATGGAAGTCATGGAAGTGCGCCTGCGCATCGAGCCGCAACTCGCCCAGCTTGCCGCCATGCGCGCGAAGGCCGCCGATATCGAGCGCATGTACGATCTGGTGAAGAAGATTTACGAAAGCACCGATGCCGACGGGCGCGAACTCTGGGACGGGGCGCTGCACCGCCAGATCGCCCAATGCGCGGGCAACGGTTTCTTCCTCACCATCTTCGACGTCATCAACCGTGTGCGCCAAGACGAGGCCTGGCAGACGATCCGCGAACGCGCCCGCAGCGCCAGCCGGACGCGGCCCGTCACCTTCGGTCAGCACACGGCGATCGTCGATGCGATCGCCGCTCGTGATCCTGCCAGGGCGGGCGAAGCGATGCGCCAGCATCTGCTGACGCTGCAGGAAAGCCTCATCCGCATCACCTCGCTCGATCACAGCGAAGCGGAGGTCGACAAGACCCTCGCCTGAGCAGGGAGAAAAGAGACGGGCGGGCCATAACCGCCGGAATGGAAGCAAAAACCAAACAAACAAAACAGAGGAGAATGGAATGAAGATCGCCAAATTGCTGACCGCCACCGTTGCCGGCGCGCTGTTTGCGCTTCCTGCCTTCGCCGTCGACCTGAAGATCGGATTGCAGGACGATGCCGACGTGCTTGATCCCGCGCAGTCGCGCACCTTCGTCGGCCGCATCGTCTATACTGCAATGTGCGACAAGCTGGTCGACGTCTCGCCGGATCTGAAGATCGTGCCGCAACTTGCCACCGAATGGAGCTGGTCGGCCGACGGCAAAGAGCTCACCATGAAGCTGCGCCAAGGCGTCAAGTTCCATGACGAGACCCCGTTCAACGCCGAAGCCGTCGTCGCCACCATCGAGCGCAACATCACCCTGCCGGAATCACGCCGCAAGAGCGAGCTCAGTTCGGTCGCAAAGGTCGAGGCGACAAGCGAATACGAGGTCAAGTTCACCCTCAAGGCGCCTGACGTCACTCTTCTTGCCCAGCTTTCCGACCGCGCCGGCATGATCGTCTCGCCGAAGGCCGCCAAGGAACTCGGCGCCAAGTTCGGCGATCACCCGGTCTGCGCCGGTCCGTTCAAGTTCGTCGAACGCGTCCAGCAGGATCGCATCGTGCTCGAAAAGTTCCAGGACTACTGGAACAAGGACAAGATCTTCATCGACAAGCTCACCTATCTGCCGATCCCGGATACGACCGTGCGCCTCGCCAACCTGCGTTCCGGCGATCTCGACATGATCGAGCGCCTGGCCGCGACCGATGCTGAAGCCGTCAAAGCGGATTCGAGCCTCGTCTATGCCGATGCCGTCGGCACCGGCTACATGGCGCTCTATACCAATATCGGCAATGGTGCGCGTGCCGACAATCCTTTCGGCAAGGACAAGCGCCTGCGCCAGGCCTTCTCGCTGGCGATCGACCGCGATGCCGTCAACCAGATCGTCTATGAGGGCACGGCCGTCTCCGGCAACCAGCCCTTCCCGCCGAGCAGCCCGTGGTTCGACAAGGATATTCCCGTCCCCGCCCGCGATCTCGACAAGGCCAAGACGCTGATCAAGGAAGCCGGCTTCGACCGCGTGCCGATCGAGCTGCAGATCCCAAACAATCCCGTCGCTATGCAGATGATGCAGATCATCCAGTCGATGGTCGGCGAAGCCGGCTTTGACGTCAGCCTGAAATCGACGGAATTCGCCACGCTGCTGAGTGAGCAGACCGCCGGCAACTATCAGCTCAGCCGTTCCGACTGGTCCGGCCGAGTCGATCCCGATGGCAACATCCATCAATTCATCACCTGCAAGGGCGGCATCAACGACACGAAATACTGCAATCCCCAAGTGGACAAGCTGCTGAACGAAGCCCGTGCATCGACCGACGATGCCGTACGCAAGCAGAAATACGATGCCGCCGCCGTCATCCTCAACGATGATCTGCCGATCATCTATCTCGGCCATCAGTCCTGGATCTGGGCACTGCACAAGAACATCACCGGCTTCATTCCGTCGCCGGATGGCATGATCCGCCTCGTCGGCGTCAAGAAAGCCGACTGACCATCAGCAAATCATGCGGCGGAAACCCTCCGCCGCATGATCCCAGTCGTGTCAGGATCGCCCATGTATACCTACATTGCCAAACGGCTCTTGGTCGCCATACCGACGCTTTTGATCATTTCGATCTTCGTCTTCTCGCTGCAGAAGCTGCTGCCCGGCGATCCGATCCTCGCCATGGCCGGCGAAGAACGCGACCCGCAGGTTCTCGAATTCCTGCGCGAGAAATACCGGCTGAACGATCCCGTGCCCTATCAATATGTCCGCTGGCTGGGTGCGGCCCTTCAAGGCGATCTCGGCATTTCGCTGCGCACCAACCAGCCGGTTCTGCAGCTCGTCGGCGAAAAGCTGCCGGTCACCATCCAGCTCGCCATCATGTCGATGATCTTCGCCTTTGCGATCGGCGTGCCGATGGGCATCCTGGCGGCCGTCAAGAAGAACACGATGATCGACTATCTCGCCAACATCATCGCGCTGACCGGTCTCTCGATCCCGAATTTTTGGCTCGGCATCATGCTGATCCTCCTGGTTTCGGTCAATCTCGGCTGGTTGCCGGCATCGGGCTACGAACCCTTTTTCAGCAATCCGCTGCGTTCGCTGGAAACCATGCTGATGCCTTCCTTCGTGCTCGGCAATGCGCTGGCCGCGACGCTGATGCGCCATACCCGCTCGGCCATGCTCAGCGTGCTGAGCGCCGATTATATCCGCACCGCGCGCGCCAAAGGACTGCCGGAAAGCACTGTCGTGCTCGAGCACGGCTTCCGCAACGCGATGCTGCCGATCGTGACGTTGACCGCGCTGCTCTTTGGCGAACTGCTTGCCGGCGCCGTGCTGACCGAGCAGATCTTCACCATTCCGGGTTTCGGAAAGCTCATCGTCGACGCTGTCTTCAACCGTGACTACGCCGTCGTCCAGGGGGTGGTGATCTGCACCGCGATCGGCTTCATCCTGATGAACCTCTTGGCCGACATTCTCTACGTCCTGCTCAACCCGCGCATGAGGGCCGCCCTATGACCGCGATTGGAGAGACGGGCATTCCCTCCGCGATCGACCGCACGCCGAGCCGCGCCTGGCGCAAGCTGAAGGCCAACAAGGGCGCCCTCGTCGGCCTTGCGATCATCGCCTTCTTCGCGATCCTCGCGGTTACCGCCCCCCTTCTTCCGATTCCCGATCCGAACGCCACAAGCTGGTCGGCGATCCGCAAGGCCCCGTCCGCCGCCCATTGGCTTGGCACCGATGACATCGGCCGCGACATTCTTTCCCGGATGATCTGGGGCGCGCAGGCTTCGCTGATGGCAGGCGTCTTCTCGGTGGCGATCGCCGTTATCATCGGCGTGCCCTTCGGCCTTATCTCCGGTTATTTCGGCGGCTGGATCGACATGGTGATCTCCCGCATCACCGAAGCCTTTCTGGCCATGCCTTTCCTCATCACCGCGATCGCGCTTGCAGCCTTTCTCGGTCCGAGCCTGACCAATGCGATGATTGCGATCGGCCTTTCGGCCATGCCCGTCTTCGTGCGGCTGACGCGCGGCCAGGTGCTTTCGGTCAAGACCGAGGAATATGTCGAGGGCGCCCGCTCGATCGGCCTCCGGTCCTCGAGCATCATCACCCGCTATATCCTGCCGAACGTCTTTGCACCGATCCTCGTACAGGCGACGTTGACCATCGCCACCGCGATCATCGCCGAGGCGAGCCTCTCCTTTCTCGGTCTCGGGCAGCAACCACCGGCGCCGAGCTGGGGCTCGATGCTGAACGTCACCAAGAATTTCCTCTCCCAGGCGCCATGGATGGCGATGTGGCCGGGTGCCGCGATCTTCCTCGTCGTCATCGGTTTCAATCTTTTAGGCGACGGCCTGCGCGATGCGCTTGATCCGCGCGAAGCATGATTTCTCGAAAGGACATTTGACATGACCGCATTCACGACCCGTCCCGAGATCCTCGGCACCTTCGGTGTCGTCACCTCGACGCACTGGATCGCCTCGGCCGTCGGCATGAGCATTCTCGAAAAAGGCGGCAACGCCTTCGATGCGGCAGTGGCGACGGGCTTCGTGCTGCAGATCGTCGAGCCGCATCTTTGCGGCCCCGGCGGCGACCTGCCGGCGGTGATCTATTCGAAGAAAAAGGACAAGGTCGAGGTCATCTGCGCGCAGGGCCCCGCCCCCGCCGGCGCGACGATCGAACACTACACGGCGGAAGGCCTGAGCCTGATCCCCGGCGACGGGCTGCTTGCAACCGTCATCCCCGGCTCCTTCGATGGCTGGATGCTGATGCTGCGCGACTATGGCTCGATGAGCGTGCGCGATGTCCTGGAACCGGCGATCTATTACGCCGAGCACGGCCATCCGATGCTGCCGCGCGTCTCCGCCACCATCAAAGGGCTCGCCGCCTTCTTCGAGAAGGAATGGCCGACCTCCTATGAGACCTGGCTGCCTGGCGGCAGCGCCCCCGAAGCGCATGCGAATTTCAGGAATCCGGTGCTTGCCGAATCCTGGAAGCGCATCATCGCCGAGGCCGAGGCGAAAAGCGGCCGGGAGGCGCAAGTGCAGGCGGCGCGCGGCGCCTTCTATCGCGGCTTCGTCGCCGAGAAGATCGACGACTATCTCAAAACCGCCGAGGTGATGGATGCGAGCGGCAACCGCCACAAGGGTGTTCTGACCGCGACCGACATGGCGAACTGGTCGGCAACGATCGAGGAGCCGCTGACCTATGATTATCATGGCTGGACGATCGCCAAGATCGGTCCCTGGGGCCAGGGTCCGGTCTTCCTGCAGACCTTGTCGATCCTCAAAGGCTTCGATCTCGCCGCGATGGATCCCGCTGGCGCCGATTTCGTCCATACCGTCGTCGAGGCGATGAAGCTCGCCTTCGCCGACCGCGAAGTCTATTACGGCGATCCTGATTTTTCGGAGATCCCTGTCACGCATCTGCTGTCGGAGACCTATGCCGCCGAGCGCCGCAAGCTGGTCGGCACTGACGCCTCCTTCGATCTTCGCCCCGGCATCGTGCCAGGCTTCGAGGCGCAGCATGATCTGACGATGACGATGCTCGGCGCGGATTCGAAAACCGGCGCCGTCTATGAGCCGACCATGGCGCATCTTTCCGAAAAGCGCGGCGACACCGTGCATATCGATGTGATCGACCGCGACGGCAACATGGTCTCCGTCACCCCGTCCGGCGGCTGGCTGCAATCCTCGCCGACCGTGCCCGGCCTCGGCTTCTGCCTCAATTCCCGCGCCCAGATGTTCTGGCTGAAATCAGGCCTGCCGACGTCGCTTGCCCCCGGCAAACGGCCGCGCACAACACTGACGCCGTCGCTCGGCCTCTATGAGGGTCGCCCGACGCTGGCTTTCGGCACACCCGGCGGCGACCAGCAGGAACAGTGGCAGCTCTCCTTCTTCCTGCGTTATATCAATCACAAGCTGAACCTGCAGGCGGCGATCGACCAGCCGCTGTTCCACACCTCGCATTTTCCGGGCTCCTTCTATCCGCGCACCCGCGAACCCGGCAGCCTTATGGCGGAAGCGAATTTCGGCCCCGATGTCCTTGATGCCCTGCGCCGCAAGGGCCACAAGCTGACGGTCGCCGATCCCTGGACGATCGGCCGGCTGACTGCCGCAAGACGCGATGCCGACGGACTGTTGCGCGCCGCAGCCACCCCGCGCCTGATGCAGGCCTATGCGATCGGGAGATAGTCGTGACCTGGTCGATCGTCGCCCGTGATCCCTTGACCGGTCATCTCGGCATCGCCGTCGCGAGCCGCTTCTTCGCCGTCGGCGCCCTTGTGCCGCATATTCGCGGCGGCATCGGCGCCGTCGCGACCCAGGCCTTCGTCAGCCCGCTTTACGGCGTCGACGGCCTGTCGCTGCTTGCCGCCGGCAAAGCGCCGGAGGAGATCATCGCCGAGCTGACCGCGCGTGACGCCGGCTACAATCAGCGGCAGTTGCACCTCATCAATGCGAAGGGGCGCAACGCCGCCTTCACCGGCGCCGCGTGCATCGACTGGGCGGGGCATCTGATCGACGAAAACGTCTCGGTCGCCGGCAACATGCTCGCGGGTCCAGACGTCGTCGCCAAAACGCTTGCCACCTACAACAAGGCGATGGACAAACCCTTGGCCGAACGCCTGCTGCTGGCGATGCAGGCAGGCGAGGATGCCGGCGGTGACAAACGCGGCAGGCAGTCCGCCGCCCTCGTCATCCACCGCGATCAGGATTATCCGTGGCTGAGTATCCGCGCCGACGATCATCCCGATCCGCTCGGCGAACTTGTCCGCCTCCATGCAGTGGCGGGTGAACGCTACCTGCATGTCGCGGAGACAATGGCGACGCGGCAAAATCCGAACGGCATGACCGACAGGCGGGAGATCGATGAAAAGATCGCGACGCTGGAAGCGGCCCGCATCGCGGCAGGCAGGCCTTCCGCCTCCTTCGCCACGCCTTTGAAGACGTGAATCAGATAAAACTAAGGGAACGACATGAGTGATGTTTCTTCGACCCCCGCCTCTCCTGTTCTCTCCGTCCGGAACCTGACGACCTCCTTCCTCGTCGACGGCGACTGGAAGCCGGTGGTGCGCGACGTCTCCTTCGAGGTCATGCCTGGCGAGACGGTGGCGATCGTCGGCGAAAGCGGCTCGGGCAAGAGCGTCACCTCCCTCTCGATCATGCGATTGCTCGCCAAGGGATCGAGCCGCATCGATGGCGCCATTACCCTGAACGGCAAGGATATTCTCAGCCTTCCGGAAAAGGAGATGCGCCGGGTGCGCGGCAACGACGCCGCCATGATCTTCCAGGAGCCGATGACATCCCTCAACCCGATCTTCACCATCGGCCGCCAGATCTCCGAAGCGCTCACCTGCCACGGCGATATCGGCAAGGCCGAGGCGCGGGCCGAGACCGTGCGCCTGCTGGAAAAGGTCCGCATCCCCAACGCCGCTTCGCGCTTCGACGAATATCCGCACCAGTTCTCGGGCGGCATGCGTCAGCGCGTGATGATCGCCATGGCGCTCGCCAGCCGGCCGAAATTGTTGATCGCCGACGAGCCGACGACGGCGCTCGATGTGACGATCCAGGGCCAGATCCTCGACCTGATCAAGATGCTGCAGGAAGAAGAGGGCATGTCCGTGCTCTTCATCACCCACGACATGGGCGTCGTCGCCGAAATCGCCGACCGCACCATCGTCATGTATCGCGGCGAGGCGGTGGAAACCGGCACGACCGACGACATCTTCCATCGCGGCAGGCATCCCTATTCCCGCGCTTTGCTCTCCGCCGTGCCACGCCTCGGCTCGATGGCCGACCGGAAATGGCCGCTGCGTTTCCCCATCGTCGATACCACGACCGGCGAACGGCGCGAGCCGGTCGAGGTGGCCGATACCGTCGACCGCCGCCGGACGCCGATCCTCGAAGTCAAGAATCTCGTTACCCGTTTCGATATCCGCGGCGGGCTGCTCGGCCGCAAGACGGGCGCGATCCATGCGGTCGAGGACGTCTCCTTCGATCTCTTCCAGGGCGAGACGTTATCGCTCGTCGGCGAATCTGGCTGCGGCAAATCGACCACCGGTCGCTCGATCACCCGCCTCGTCCAGCCGAACGGCGGCAGTGTCAGCCTCGACGGTTATGATGTGCTGAGCCTTGACGCAGTCAGTCTCAGACGGATGCGCCGCAGCATCCAGATGATCTTTCAGGATCCATTCGCCAGCCTCAACCCGCGCATGACCGTCGGCGCCGCCGTCGCCGAACCGATCACCGAACATGGCCTCGGCACCGGCGCCCAGGCCCGCGACAAGGCGGCCGATCTTCTCGAACGCGTCGGGCTGAAACCCGACATGATGAAACGGTATCCGCACGAATTTTCCGGCGGTCAGCGCCAGCGCATCTGCATCGCCCGCGCGCTCGCACTCGATCCAAAGGTGATCGTCGCCGATGAAAGCGTTTCGGCGCTCGATGTCTCGATCAAGGCACAGGTCTGCAATCTGCTGATGGACCTGCAGCAAAGCCTCAACCTCGCTTTCCTGTTCATTTCCCACGACATGGCGGTGGTCGAGCGCGTCAGTCATCGGGTCGCGGTGATGTATCTTGGCGAAATCGTCGAGATCGGCCCGCGCGCCGAATTGTTCAGCAACCCGCAGCACGCCTATACGAAGAAGCTGATGGCAGCCGTGCCGGTTCCCGACCCCTCACGTCGCGGCATCAAGCGTAACCTCGGAACCGACGAGCTCAAGAGCCCCGTTCGCCCGGTTGGCTACGTCGCGCCGCCGCGCCGATACTGGGAAGTGACGGCAGGCCATCTGGTGCGGGTCGATGAAGCCGCCTGAGCGCGAAAACCCACTCTCTGGAGCATCTGATCACAAGTATTGCGGGAAAATAACTCGTGCCGGTGGCGCGTGGGCCGTCTTTTTTGCTGCACCGCTTATATGACTTATGCTAGATATTATTTTACCGATAATTATTAACGACCGATTCCACCCATTTGTGTTCTCTTATCCCTACGAATCAAAAAGGTTTGATTTGCCCGGGGACGGCCACCATGTTGAAGCATGGGGCGATGCAACAGTTGGGTAGGAGCCTATGCTGCAACGGATTGAAGACATTGATGCAGCGCTCGTCGACAGGCTGCAGCATTCGGCGTTCAAGTACTTCCTGAAATATTCCAATCCCGAAAATGGCCTGGTGGCGGATACCTCGATCGGCGGTGTGCCGGCGAGCATTGCGGCCGTCGGCTTCGCGCTTTCCTCCTATCCCGTCGGTGTCGAGCGTTGCTGGATCAGCCGTGAGGAAGCGGCCGAGCGTACGGTCAATACGCTGCGTTTCTTCGCCGAGGCGCGTCAGGGCGAGGAACGCCACGCGACCGGCTACCGCGGCTTCTTCTATCACTTCCTGCATATGGATACCGGCCATCGCGCCTGGAACAGCGAGCTTTCGACCATCGATACGGCGCTGCTTGTTGCCGGCATCCTGACATCAGCGCAATATTTCAATCGCGAAGACGACGAGACGGAGACTGAAATCCGTGAACTCGCCACCTTCATCTACGAGCGCGTTGACTGGCGCTGGGCGCTGAACAAGGGCGACACCATTTCCATGGGTTGGAAGCCCTCATCCGGCTTCCTGCGTTGGCGCTATCACGGCTTCGACGAGGCGATCATTCTCTATACGCTGGCGCTCGCGTCGCCGACGCACCCCATTCCGCAATCGAGCTACGACGCCTTCACGTCAAGCTATTCCTGGATGCTGCACGGCGAGCAGTCCTATCTCTATGCCGGGCCGCTCTTCATCCACCTCTTCTCGCATGCCTGGATCGATTTCCGCACCATTCAGGACAAGCCGATGGCGGAGCGGAACTGGGACTATTTCCGCAACACGCAGGTGATGATCAACGTCCAGCGTGACTATGCCGAACGCAATCCCGGTCAATTCGTCGGCTACAACAGGAATATCTGGGGTTTCTCCGCCTGTGACGGCCCGCCGCCGACACGGCGCATGCGCGGCGGCCGCCAGCCGAAGGTTCTGGGTTATGCCGCCCGCGGCGCACCGCTCGGCCCGGATGACGGCACGATCGCACCCTGGGCAGCACTTGCCTGCCTGCCCTACGACCGGCAGGCGGCTCTCGACGGCACCAAGGCGCTTCTGACCACCTATCCGAACCTGCTCTTGGAAGGCGGCTTCCCCGGCGGCTTCAATCCGACGGTCAAGACCAAGCGGCCGGAAGGCTGGGTCGACGACCGCACCGTCGGCATCGACCAGGGCCTTGTCGTCATGACAATCGAGAACGACCGTTCGGATTTCATCTGGAAACTGATGCGGCAATCGCCGGTCATCCGCCTCGGGCTCGAGCGCGCCGGCTTTACCGGTGGCTGGCTCGAAGGCATCGAGCCGGAAGAAGTGGTGCGCAAGTTCGGCTAGCGCATAAGCCCGGAAATCGAAGTGGATTTCCGGAAAGAATGACACGAAAACTAAAAAAGATAGAGCCCGCACGTCCAATAGGAGGTGCGGGCTCTTAGTTTAGTTCTCGAAGACATGCGCCTTGCCGGCGATATCAAGGCGAACGAGGTCTCCCCGCGCTGGAAGCGCGACGCTCGAGGTCTTGATCAGGATCGGCGGCAAGGCAACGCCGTCGAGCGAAACCGCAACGGTGCAGACCGCGCCGCCGAATTCCACCTCGACGACACGCCCGCCATAGTCGCGATCGCTTTCATCGGCGACGACGCGAATCTGCTCGGGCCGCAGCATGATTTCCGCCTTGCCCTGACGACTGCCCTCGACGGCGACACGGCCGAGGGCGCAGTCTGCGAGGCCGTTTCGGATGATGGCGGGAAGCAGCACCGCATCGCCGAGGAACAGTGCCGTCTCGCGATCGCGCGGATGCAGATACAATGATTGCGGCGACCCGGCCTGGATCAGCCGTCCTTCCCTGAGCACCGCGACCTGATCGGCAAAGGTCAACGCCTCTTCCTGGTCATGGGTGACGAGAATGGTGGTGATGCCGGCCGCCTGCAGTACGCGCGCAACCGCCTTGCGCATGTTTTCCCGCAGGCCGGTATCGAGTGCCGAGAAAGGTTCGTCGAGCAGCATCAGCCGTGGCTTGCGACCGAGCGCGCGGGCCAGCGCCACACGCTGCTGCTGCCCGCCGGAGAGCTGATGCGGGCGCCGCGCCAGCATGCCGCGGTCAAGCTCGACCATATCGAGCAACTCGACGATGCGCTTCTCGCGATCGGCTGCGCCTCGTTCGAAACCGAAGCCGATATTCTCGGCAACGCTTAAGTGCGGAAACAGCGCGCCGTCCTGCGAGACGATGCCGATGCCGCGCTTGTGTGCCGGTACTGTCGCCGGACCATCCGCCAGCAGGTCGCCATCCAGCGTCACTCTACCGACATCGGGTTGCTCGAAGCCGGCAATGATGCGCAGCAGCGTCGTCTTGCCCGAACCGGACGGGCCGACGACGGCCGTGCGGCTGCCGGCCGAGACCTCGAGCGAAATATCCTTCAGCGCCTGAACGGGGCCATAGCGCTTGCTGATGTTTTCGATCGTGAGCAGCGTCATTGGCCGGCGGTCCGTTTCGATTGGGTATAGAGCATCAGGGTGAGCGGCAGCGACAGCACGACCATCATGAAGGCGTAAGGGGCGGCCGAGACATAGTCGATCTCGCTGGTCAGCGACCAGAATTTCGTCGCCAGCGTGTCGACGCCGTTGGGCGACAGCATCAGTGTTGCCGTGAGTTCATTGGTGATGCCGAGTGCGGCCAGCGCGACGCTGGCGGCCGCTCCCGGTGCTGCAAGCCGCATGGTGATCTGCCGCACCGCCTGGCCCGGCGTGCGGCCGAGGCCCATCGCGGCGCGCTCCAGCTCCACCGGGGCCTGGGCAATGCTGGCGCGCAGTCCGACCATGGCGCGTGGCAGGAAAAGCATCACATAGGCGACGAGCAGCGTTGCGAAGGTCTGATAGAGCGGCAGCACGAGACGCACGGTGATCGTCACCAGCGCCAGCGCCACGACGACGCCCGGCAGCGAGCCGACATAATAATGGCAGGCTTCGAGCACGCGCTGGAGGCGGCCGGGCGCCCGCACGGAAAGCCAGGCCATCGGTGCTGCGGCAATCGTCGCCAGCACGCCGCCGACAATAGCTAGCACGATCGTCTGCAGGAAGGCGTTGCCGACCTCGATGCGCCAGATATTGGTGCCGCCAAGATAGAGCCAGCGGCCAAGCGTCACCAGCGGCACGCCGAGCGTCAGGACCGCCAGAATGACAGGAAGCAAAACGGCGGGCACCACGAACCAGCCCAGCCGGCGGCGGTCCGTGGGGCGTGGCGAGCCGGAGCCGACGCGGGCATAACGTTCGTTGCCGCGCACCAGCACCTCGAAGCCGAGTAGAAAAAGACAGCAGGCCACAAGCACGCCGCCGAGCATGTTAGAGGCCGGGCTGTTGTAGGAGGACTGGAACTGGTCGACGATCGCAGTCGCGAAAGTGTCGAACCGGATCATGACGAACAGGCCGTACTCCGAAAGCAGATGCAGGGCGATCAGCAGCGAACCGCCGCAGATGGCGAGCCTGAGCTGCGGCAGCACGGCGCGGAAGAAGACGCGCCAGGGATTAAGGCCCAACGAGGCCGCGGCATCCTCGATGGCCGGATCGAGACGGCGCAGCGCTGCGGCGACCGGCAGGTAGAGGAACGGATAGTAGGCGATGACCGAGACGAAGACGCCGCTCTGCAGGCCGCGCATGCCGGGAACGAGGCTGACCCAGGCATAGCTGTGCACGAAGGCAGGCACGGCGAGCGGAGCGATTGCCAGCCAGGCCCAGAGCCGCGCGAAAGGAATGTCCGTCCGTTCGGTCAGCCAGGCGAGCGTCACGGCAAGCGCGATCGACAGTGGAATGGTAATCGATTCCAGGAGAACCGTATTGACGAGAAGTTCGCCGACGCGCGGCCGGAAGACCAGGCTCTTCACCGTTTCCCAGCCGACATCGTAGGTCACCCAGCCGATGAAACCGAGCGGCACGAGACTGAAGATCGCGACGACGGTGGCGAGGAGGATCACCGAAGCGTGCGGCATGCGTCCGCGCGGCAAAACTATTCGCGTGGCCCTCGGCGCGACCGGCGCCTGGTTGCCGGATGCGAGCAATCTGTTGTCCTGCAGCAAGGCCGATGCCTTTACACGCTGAAAAAGGAAGGCAACCGCCTTTGAAGGGCGGTTGCCGGATATCGTCATGCCCTAAGGTTTTCTTGAGCCAAATGCAATAGTTTTGGCCGGAAGACGCCTGCGGCAGAAAGGTTAGATCAAGCCGGCAGCCGTCATCAGCTCGACGACCTTCTTGCTGTCGAGGGTCGAAGCTTCGACCTTCGGAGCATTGAGATCGGCAAGCGGAGTGAGCTTGTCGTTGGAAGGCGCATCCTTGCCGATGGCATATTCATAGGAATCCCCGTCCTTGAGGACTGCCTGGCCAGCCCTGCTGGTGAGGAACTTCAGGAAAGTCTGCGCTTCCTTCATGTGCTGCGTGGACTTCAGGATGCCGCCGCCCGAAACGCTGACAAAGGCGCCCGGATCCTGGTTCTTGAAGTAGTGCAGGCCAACATTCTTGCTGTTCTCGCCTGTTTTGGCCTGATCGCCGAACCAATAATAGTGATAGATGATCGCGCCTTCGACTTCGCCGGCGTTGACGGCCTTCATGGCGACGCTGTTGCCCTTGTAGGGCGTGGCGTTTTCCTTGAGAGCCTTCAGCCAGTCGGCTGTCGACTGCTCGCCCTTGAGCTGCAGCAGGGCAGCGACGATGGCCTGGAAGTCGGCACCGGCAGGTGCTGCACCCCAGCGGCCCTTCCAAGCGGGATCTGCGAGGTCGAGCATCGACTTCGGCAGCTTGTCTTCGGTGAGCTTGGTCTTGTCATAGGCAAAAACGGTGGTACGGGCGGCAATGCCGGTCCACATGCCGTCAGCCGGGCGATACTGATCCGGAACCTGATCCAGCGTTTCCTTTTCGATGGGGGCAAAGAGGCCCGCGCCATCGACCAGCGTCATTGCCGGCGAATTCTCGGTCAGGAAGACATCCGCCGGAGAGGCATCGCCTTCCTGGATGATCTGATTGGCGAATTGCATGTCGCTGCCCTGGCGCATGGTGACCTTGATGCCGGTCTCCTTGGTGAAGGCATCGATCCATTCACGACCCAGGCTTTCGTGCTGGGCATTGTAAACGACGAGACCTTCGTCCTGCGCACTGGCGCTGCCTGCGAGCGCGGTAGCGGAGAGAAGCGAAGCGGCAAGCGCGAGGGAAAAACGGTTAAGAGCAATGTTCATGATGGCCTCCGTGGCGATGTCACCCGAGCTCTCCAAGGGCGATGAGAGGCGTATATTTTTCCTGACTGCCGATTTCAAGTTTGGCTTGGCCAGAAAAGCCATCACAATATCTTGACTAAATATTTCATATTACAGGGGAATAAATCTCGATTTGGCAAAAAAGGCGACGCCTCCCGAGCGCCGCCTCTCTTTTGCAGCCTTTTGCCGCCGACTTATTCGACGTCGAACTTGACGCCCTGCGCAAGCGGCAGCGTCCTGCCGTAATTGATCGTGTTGGTGGAGCGGCGCATATAGGCCTTCCAGGAATCCGAGCCGGATTCGCGGCCGCCGCCGGTTTCCTTCTCGCCACCGAAGGCGCCGCCGATCTCGGCACCGGATGGTCCAAGGTTGACGTTGGCGATGCCGCAATCCGAACCGCGGGCGGAGACGAAGGTTTCGGCCTCGCGCATGTCGTTTGTGAAGATCGACGACGACAGTCCCTGCGGCACGGCATTGTGCAGCGCCAGCACGTCATCGAAATCGCTATATTTCATCACATAGAGGATTGGCGCGAAGGTCTCGTGCTCGACCGGTCCGGTCTGATCAGGCATTTCGACAAGCGCCGGGCGAACGTAGAAGGCGTCAGCCGAACCATTGTCGACGCGGTCACCGCCGGTCACCGTGCCGCCGGCTGACTTCGCCTCGCCAAGCGCTGCTTGCATCTTCTCGAAAGCCTGGCCGTCGATCAGCGGTCCCACAAGCGTGCCGGTCTCGAGCGGATTGCCGATGGTGACCGAGCCGTAGGCCTTCTGCAGGCGCGGCACCAGCTGGTCGTAGACGCTCTCATGGACGAAGAGACGGCGCAGCGTCGTGCAGCGCTGGCCGGCCGTGCCCATGGCGGAGAAGGCGACGCCGCGCAGTGTCAGGTCGAGATCGGCCGTCGGGCAGACGATCGCTGCATTGTTGCCGCCGAGTTCGAGAATGGCGCGGGCAAAACGCTGCGACAGGCGCGGACCGACGGCGCGGCCCATGGCCGTCGAGCCTGTGGCAGAAACCAGCGGGATCTTCGGATGATCGACCAGCACTTCGCCAACCTCGCGGCCGCCGATGATCAGCGTCGACAGATTGGCCGGTGCGCTACCGCCCTCGGCGACGAAACGCTTCAGCGCCTTTTCGAACAGCGCCTGCACCGCAAGCGCCGTCAACGGCGTCTTTTCCGAGGGCTTCCAGACGGTGGAATTTCCACAGACCATCGCAAGCGCCGCATTCCACGACCAAACGGCAACAGGGAAGTTGAAGGCGGAGATGATGCCGATCACGCCGAGCGGGTGCCAGCTTTCCATCATCCGGTGCTCGGAGCGCTCGGTGGCAATCGTCAGACCGTAGAGCTGTCGGGAAAGGCCGACCGCGAAATCGCAGATGTCGATCATCTCCTGCACTTCGCCGAGGCCTTCGGAGGTGATCTTGCCGACCTCGATCGAGACGAGACGGCCGAGCGCCGTCTTTCCGGCGCGCAGCTCCTCGCCGAGCAGGCGGACCAGTTCGCCGCGCTTCGGCGCCGGCACGGCACGCCATTCGAGGAAGGCCTGGTGCGCCGCTTCGATCGCCGCCTTCGTCTCGGAAACGGAATGTTCCCTGAGTTTGCCGATTTCCTTGCCGGTGACCGGCGAGGTGACGGAAAGCGTGCCGCCGTGATAGCGGCTGGCATCGACGCCGAGGTCGGCAAGCAGCTTGGCGGTTTCGGTGGCGAGATCGAGGACGGCGATGGTCATTGTCGTGTTTCCAATCTTATTGTGCTTAGAAGCGTGCATCGGCGAAATGGGCGACCTGAGCGCCGGCTTCGTACCATATTTCCTTGAGCGCACGGAAGCTCGGCTCGCTGGGTGCCGTTAGCGGCAGCGGCAGATCGGCTTCGCCAATCCGGCCGAGGATATGCTCCGCCAGCGTGCGGCCGAAGACCGTGCCGGGCGCAATGCCGCGGCCATTGTAACCCGAAAAGCCGACGACATTCGGGGCGAATTTGTGGAAGCGCGGCAGCGCATTGTCGGTCATGCCGATCTGGCCATACCATTCGCACTCGAATTCGACATCGCCGATAACAGGGAAAAGCCGCTTCAATGCACGTTTGGCCCAGCCCTTGTGTACGGCAAGCCCGGTATTGCGCAGCGCCCCGACGCTGCCGAAAACGAGACGGCCGGCCTGATCCATGCGGAAGGAGGAGAGAATTTCCTTGGTATCCCATGCGCCTTCCCGCCCTGGCAGGATCGACTGACGCAGATTGTGGCCGAGCGGCACGGTGGCAAAATTGAAATAGGGCAGATGCACCTGTTCGCTGCGCACCTGTTCCCACGGGCCGGTGCTGTAGGCATCCGTCGCAACGACGATCCATTCGGCGCTGACTTCGCCGCTTGCCGTCTTCACGGTCCAGCGGCTGCCGTTACGCTCCGTTGCGATGACCGGGCTGGCCGTATGAATGGCGACACCGGCCTTGACGGCGGCATGGGCAAGGCCGCGCGCATAGCCAAGCGGCTGCAGCGTGCCGGCGCGTTTGTCGAGCAGCGAACCGGTATAGGCATCGCTGCCGATGCGTTTTGCCGTTTCCGCCGCATCGAGCAGCGTCACGGCTGCGCCGCGGGCGGACCATTGCGCCGCGCGATCCTCGATCTCCTTCAGCCCGTCCGCGCCGACCGCGCAATGCAGCGTGCCGTTCCGTTCGAGTTCGCAGGCAATCTGATGTTTGTCGATCAGCTCCATGACCAGCTTCGGCGCATTGCCGAGCAGATCGAGCAGACGTTCGCCATGCACCGGGCCGAGCACGCCAGGCAGATCGTTCGGCATCACCCACATGCCGGCATTGATCAGCCCGACATTGCGCCCGGCACCGCCGAAGCCAATCTCCTTGGCCTCCAGCAGCACCACCTTCGACCCGGCTTCGGCAAGGTGCAGGGCGGAAGAGAGGCCGGTGTAACCGCCGCCGACGATGACGACGTCGGCCGAAATCGCACCGTCGAGAGGCGAGGTCGTCGGCGCTTCGGGCGCTGTCTTTTCC
The DNA here is from genome assembly GCF_004306515.1 of Rhizobium beringeri. Classification (NCBI taxonomy): domain Bacteria; kingdom Pseudomonadati; phylum Pseudomonadota; class Alphaproteobacteria; order Hyphomicrobiales; family Rhizobiaceae; genus Rhizobium; species Rhizobium beringeri. The sequence goes on from NZ_SILG01000001.1 coordinate 4,176,693, forward strand.
CAGAGGCCGTGGGAGCGCGGATCATTCAGCATGGCTCAGTCCGATCAGAGCGAAATCGCGGATACTCTAATGCATAAAAGAAAGTGTTGAACCTGCCATTTCACGCAACGGTCTTCAGCGGCAGGCCCGCAAGGCCGAGCGCGGCCAGTGCCGAATCCAGCGACGCAGCCTGGCGTTCGGCGTAAAGTGCCAGCTCGTCCTGAACGGTAGCACCCAGTGCTGCCTCGAAGGCGTCACGGTTCGAGCGGGTCGCATAGTTCTGCTGCTGGTCGGTGCCGAGGTTCGACTGGAAGATGCCGGCCGCGCTGACGGGCAGGAAGTCTTCGTAGACGATCGGCGTGAAGGCAAGGTAACCCTTGGCGATCAGCGACTCCGGATCGCTGGGCAGCGTGCTGCCGGCTGCGGCGGCAATGCCCGCAGGCGTCGCGGCATAGCGGAAGAAGGCCAGCCCCTCGTTGCGCAACTCATCCCAGCTGTCCGGCAGTGCCTTGAAACGTGCGGCGAGTTCGTCGTCGTAGGCGCCGGCCTTGGCGCCGCCGGCGCCCACCTGCACCTCGCCGCGAACCGAGGCGAGCAGCTGGTCGTAGAGCGCCCGGCCCTTCGCCGTCAACGCCACGCCGCGCTGTTCGATCTCCCCGAAGCGGGCGGTATGCGTCCCTTGAATCGCACCGTCATCATCGGAAAAGGCGATCGTTTCCTCCAGCGCCTTGAAACTCGTCTGTCGCAGCAGGATATCGCAATGACGGCGCGGCGGCCCTTCGATGACAGCCTTCGGCGTGATGCCGCGTTCCGGCATGCGGGCCTGGACTGCGTCGATATCGAGCGTGCGCGGCGTCAGATGGTTGATATGCGGCCCCTTGAAGCTGACGACGTCGGCGATCAGCCGATGCGCATCGTGCAGCCGCTTATAGGTTTCGGCGCTGACTGTCGCTTCGCCATGCCAGCGGAAGGTTTCCAGCGCCTCGGCGACGAATTCCGTCGCTTCCGCCTCGGTCAGTCCGCCGTTCTGCTCGTGGCGCTCGATCAGCGCGACGGCGCGCGGCGTATAGATCCGCCGTTTCGCCAGAATGGCTTCGGCTTCGCCGCGCAACCCCTCGTCCTCGATCAGCTCCAATCGCAGCAGCGAGGTGAAGACGCGGAATGGATTGACGTTGAGCGCTGCCTCGTCGATTGGCCGGAAGCTGGTGGAATGAACCGGCACACCGGCGACCGAAAGATCGTAATAGCCGACCGGCTGCATGCCCATGACCGCAAACAGCCGGCGGATAGTGAAGAGCTCGTCGGCCGTACCGAGCCGGATGGCGCCGTGGCGCTCGACATCGATGCGCTCCAGCTCGCCGGCTTGGGCTAGGCGATCGCGCAGGTCAGGATTCTTTTCAAGGCAGCCGGCATTCACATCCGCCACCAGTTCGATCAGCGTGCCGTATTGCGGCACCTCCGCCCGGTACATCTGCGACATCGCCTCGGTGAACAACGATCGGATGCGGTCTGGGGAAACGAAGGCTTGCGGCATTGGGAAACTCCGGCTCATTCCGTTTTTGCAGGATGAACCTCTTTACACGCGCGACAAAGCCGCAAATATCGCTATTTCGGAAATAGCCCATTCTGAAACGGAATAACCATGCTGACGTCTAGACGTTTTCTGCCATCGATTTCGCATCTCGCCGCCTTCGAGGCGGTTGCCCGCACCGGCAGCGTGACGGCAGCGGCGCGCGAACTCGATCTGACGCAGAGCGCCGTCAGCCGCCAGGTAAGCGCGCTGGAGGAGCAGCTTGGCGTCGAGCTCTTCCTGCGCGAACGCCAGACCATGCGGCTGACGCTTGCCGGCGACGGATATGCCCGCGAGATTCGCGAGGCCCTGCGGCGGATATCGAGCGCCTCGCTGAACTTGCGCGCCAATCCGCATGGCGGCACGCTCAATCTCGCCATCCTGCCGACCTTCGGCACACGCTGGCTGGCGCCGCGCCTGGGGCGCTTTCTCGCCGCCAATGCCGGCGTGACCATCAATCTGGTGACCCGGCTTTCGCCCTTCGATTTCCGCCTCGATTCGATCGACGCCGCCATCCATTTCGGCCACCCGCACTGGCCGGGCGCCGAACTCGCGCTTCTGATGTCGGAGCGCACGGTGCCGGCCTGCAGTCCGGATTTTCTGAAGCGATACGCGATCAAAGCGCCGGAAGATCTGCTCGCTGTTCCGCTTCTGCACCTGACGACTCGTCCTGACGCCTGGGAGCAATGGTTCGCCGGCAACGGCGTTTCCTTCGAAAGTGTGCACGGCATGCTCTTCGACCAGTTCGCCACCGCTGCGCAGGCGGCAATCGCCGGCCTCGGCGTCGCCCTGCTGCCGACATTCCTGATGCAGGAGGAGATCAGGCGCGGCGATCTCGTCGCCGCTGTCGACCGTGAAATGGAAAGTCGCGAGCGCTATTATCTCGCCTTTCCGCCCGAGCGCGCCGATTATGCGCCGCTTGCCGCCTTTCGTGACTGGATCGTCGCAGAAGCCACCGCCAACCCGGCTGTGTGACGAACGGCTTGCATCGGCATGGCGCTTTCGACCATTATGCCTACCAAACAACTTTGCAGGAAATCTCCATGAAGCCGATCTTCGTCCAGCTCCAATGCGCACCCGGCAAGACCTATGATGTCGCCGACGCCATCTACCAGACCGAACTGGTCTCGGAGCTCTATTCGACCAGCGGCGACTACGATCTGCTGCTGAAGGTCTATATCGAGGAAGGCCAGGATATCGGCAAATTCATCAACGACAACATCGCCAATATTCCCGGCATCGTCCGCTCGCTGACGACGCTGACCTTCAAGGCATTCTAGAGCAATTCCAGCAAAAGTGCGCTGCGGTTTTGCGTCCGGAATTGCGTGAAAACAAAAGAGATAGAGCGTTTCCGTGATTCGAGAAAAACGGAAACGCTCTGAATTCCCGTCAGACACGGTTAACCTTTTTCGCGAAGATTGGCCCTCGCAAGCGGTCGCCTAAACCGCGCCTTAACGCCGGGCATATCTGGTCGTTGTTATCACGAGCTCGCATCAGCGCGGGCCGGCACGTGCAGCGATAGGTGGAAAATGTCGATCGTCGAAGCGGATAGGACGCGCGCGAAGCCGCAGTTGGAAACGGCTCCGCTGATCGTCCATGTCGTGCGCCAGTTCCTGCCCAATCGCGGCGGCCTGGAAGACGTGGTCGCCAATCTCGCCCGCCAGACCGTGCGCCGCGGTTACCGTGTGCGCGTCGTCACGCTGGATTCGCTCTTCACCGCGCCTGAAGACAAGCTGCCGCTTCGCGAAGATATCGACGGCATTGAGGTGGTGCGCATTCCCTGGTTCGGCACCAGCCGCTATCCGCTGGCACCGCAGGTTTTTCGCCATCTCGCCGATGCCGATCTCGTCCATGTCCATGCCATCGACTTCTTCTTCGACGCGCTCGCCTGGGGACGGCGGCTGCACGGCAAGCCGATGATCGTCACCACCCATGGCGGCTTCTTCCACACGCGGAAATACGCGACGATCAAGAAGATCTGGTTCCGGACGCTGACTCGTGCTTCGGCGATGGCTTACCGCCGCGTCGTCTGCTGCAGCGCCTCCGACCTCAAGCAGTTTTCCGAGATCGTGCCCGACAGCCTCCTGATCGAAAACGGCGCCGATATCGGCAAGTTTGCCGACACCGCTTCACGCCGGGCAAAGCGCCGCATCGTCACGATCGGCCGGTTCTCGGTGAACAAGCGCATCGACCATCTGCTCGATGCAATGGCCGCGCTGAAGACCCGCGACCCGGAATGGCATCTCGACATCGTCGGCGCCGAATCCGACCTGGACCGGGCGGATGTCGAAGGCGCAATCGAAAGCCGCCATCTTTCCGGCCGCGTCACCCTGTATGTGTCGCCCGACAACGACACCATCCGGCGCATCATCACAGAAGCCTCGATTTTCGCCTCCGCCTCGGAATATGAAGGTTTCGGCCTGGTGGCGCTGGAGGCGATGAGCGCCGGTCTCCTGCCGGTGCTGAACGCCAACGATGCCTTTGCGACGCTTGCCGCCCGGCATCCCGTTCTCATGCTTGCCGATTTCACCAGTCCTGAGAGTGCCGCCACGGCGCTCGAAACGGCCTATGAACACCTTTCGCGCCAACCGGACACCGTTCGAGCGGAGCTTCTCGACGCCGCCCGCGGCTATTCCTGGGATATCGTCGCCGGACGCTATATCGATCTCTACAGATCGCTTGATGTCGTCGCCGCGGAAAGCATCTGATCCCGCCTAAAGCGCGTCGCGCTCTTTCAGATTTGCTTGCGGACTTTAGGTCTTTGTTTTCCGCATGTCTTAGGCGCAAAACCGCTGCACACTTTTGCGCGACATGTTTTAGCTGAAATCCCGGTCATGCTCTGGCGAGACGGATGATCTCGTCGAGCACGAATTTGCGCGATTGCGGCGGCGTCAGATTGTGGTCGGCATCCGGCAGCATCAGCAGGCGCACGTTCGGATAGCGGGAAAGTCTGGCGCCGCGCGGCCCGAAGTGGAAATAGACGTGGTCGAGCCCGACATCGCCCTCGCTGTAGATCAGCGTCAGCGGCACCTTGCGCTTGCCGAACAGCGCGAAGGAGTGCCGGACCTCGCGGGCGATATGGCGCCGGTCGGGAAGCAGCTCGAGCACCGGCGCGATCCACGGCGACAGCCGGCGGCCGGCGGCGATAACGATATTCTGCAGCGCTGCAACGACGTCCACCTGGCCGCGCAGCAGCCGCTTCAGCGTGTCGAGTCGCGCCAGGCGCTGGCTGTAATCATCCAGGCTGCGGGGGACGGAGACGACATGCTCTCTGCGCACCGGCATGTCAGGATCCCAGTAATAGACGAAGGGATTGATCGACACGACAGCCTTCAAGCGCTCGTCGGCGACGCCGGCGCGGAAGGCGACATAGCCGCCGCTGCATCGGCCGGCGACCATGACGGGGCCGGCGACGACGCCTTCGAGCAGATCGAGCGCAGCGACCGCATCTCCGGTCTGCGTATCCGAATAAAGCACCTGTTCCGGCGCATCCGGCCGCGGCGGGCTGTCGCCGACATTGGCGGAATCGAAACGCAGCGAAACGACGCCTTGGCGGGCGAGCTCGCGCGCCATATCAACCGTCGTCCGCCCCCAGCCGGCATGCCGGTCATAGGCCGTCGACAGGAAGAGCACCGCATTGCCCTTGATCTCGCCGAGCGGCCGGCTGACGACACCGACCAGATGATTATGGCTTCCGAATCGGACCGGCGTTTCCGCAAAATCATCGCCGGCAAGCAGCGGGTTGTCGATCGCCGCCGGCGAATGGGCGGCGGATGTCTCTGTCGTCGTTGCCTCCAGCCACGTCGTCAGCAGCGCGACGACAGCCATCGGCGTCTTGGCAAACAGCGGATTGGTGGCGAGCTCGTCATAACCTTCGAAGGCTGTCTGCTCGACATCGGCGCCAAGCGCCTTCAGCGCATCGGCAAAGCCGGTATCCTCGGCCTTGGCAGGACGCTCGAGGATCAGATAGCGGGAGGCCGCAAGCCCCTGCGGCGAGGCGATGTTGAGCTTTCCGAGCTCGGCAGCGATTTCCTCGGGCATGACGAGCCCGGCGATCTGCACCTTCGCGGTCTGGACATGCTCCTTGCCGAGGCCGAGATCGGCATCGATGATCTTGGACCACATGTTGAGTTCGCGCAGATAGGCCCTGCCGCTCAGCACCGGCGCCAGCATGACGAGGCTGTCGACGCCTTCGATCGAGGAACCGACGCGATGGGCAAGCGTCGCGCCGAGGCCCTGTGCGATGAGGATGATACGGTCGCAGCCGCTCAGCGACTTCAGCTTGTCGGCGGCCGCACGGATCGAGTTTTCCCAGGTTTCCAGCCTTGCCGGCAGCGCCCCGAAGTCGAGCGCGTCGCCGGTGCCGCGATAGTCGAAGCGCAGGCTCGGCACGCCGATATCCGAGAAATGCTCGGCCGCGACGCGGAAGAATTTGCGGCTGCACATCTCCTCGAAACCCCAGGGGCTGACGAAGAGCACGGCGGCCGAACGTTTCTTCGAGAGAGGATTCTCAGGCATGAACAGCCCGATCGTGCCGTCGAAGACGACAGGCAGGGCAGCGTTGCGCCCCGCACCCTCGGCCGGTTCCAGCGAGAATTCGCCGGGCGCGACCTTGGCGCGATCGGGATCGCCGGGAAGCCGAGGCGCGATGAAATTGATCGCATGGCCAACCGGTCGCCGCAGCAGGGACGGCATCTTGTCGAGAATGGAGCGCATGACTTCGACATCCTCGCCCGGCACCGCGCGCAACACCCGGAGTGCTGCAAAATAGGCGAATGCGCCGGCGATGATCGCGCCGACCAATCCGGCCGGACCCTGGACGAATTCCAGCACGGAAGTCGCTCCGCAAGCACAGAGGACGGAGGCGAGCGTCACCTTCGTCAGGCTTGCGTAGAGACCCGAAAGCTGGGATCCGAATCCTGTCTGTCTGATCATCATCACCGACATCGCAACGAATACGAGGATGCGCACGAGTGCGGCACCCTCGGCCGCAAGCCTAGGTACGATCAGTAAACAACCCGCTACCATCAGTAGGCCACCTATCACACTGATGTTCAGGCGGGAGCGGGCCCTGTCCATCGACAGCAGGTAGAGGCTGAGGATCTGCATGAAGGTATAGGCGGGAGCGACGAGTGCAAGCAGCGCCACCACTGTTCCGCTGCGGCGGAACGCTTCGCCGAACACCACGAGCACCAGTTCGCTGGAAATAGCGGCAAGCCCGAGGCTCATCGGCAGCACGATATAGGCCATGCTGCGGGTGACGGCGGCAAAGACCTCGACCGGCAATGTCGAATCGTCGCTGCTGTGGCGCCGCTCGGAATAATAGGGCAGCAGGCTGCCGGTCATCTGGATCGGCAATTGCAGCGCGATGTTCGCGATCGACAAGCCGACGGCATAATAGCCGACCATCTCCACCGACCAGAACTGCTGCAGAAAGAGCAGCTCGAGCCGGTTGAGGAAGATGGAATCGATGATGAACTGGATCGACAGGATGACGGAGGAGGAGGCGAGATACTTCAGCGAGACCCCGCACCAGTCGCGCCGCGCCAGAAGGATCGGCAGCGTGGCGAAAAACAGCACGAGTTGGCCGAGCGCATAACCGACGAGAACACCCTCAACGCCGTAGAAAACGGCGCCGACGGCAACGCCGGCAAGCTGCACGATCGAGACGGCGACCGTCAGCTTAAAGAAGGCGCCCAGCTTCTTTTCGCCGATCAGATAGAATTTGACGAAGGATCCGATCGCCTGGATGAAGAACAGCACGCCCGTGACCAGAGCGACGGATGGCGCGGTGTCGGCCCAGTGCATCTTTTCGGACGTCAGGAAGAACAGCGCATAGAGCGCCAGCAGCACGACGGTCGAGAACATCATGAAGCTGACGAGGATGGCGGCAAAACCCCGCCGGCGGCGCGCATCGAAGCCCTCCGCCGAAAGTTGCGGCAACGTCTTCAGCAGCGTGATGCTGGAGCCGAGCTCGGCGATCGAGGCGCCGGTCACCACCAGCCAGAGCGAAAAGGCGACGATGCCGTTGGCTTCCGGCCCGAGCATCCGCGCGGTTATGATCGAGGAAACGAAGCCCGTCAGAAGCAGCAGCATGCCTGCCGCCGCGTTCATCACTGAGTTCGCGATAATACCCTTCGACATCTGTCCATCCGTCAGGATCGGCCTAAAGCGCGTCGCGATCTTCAGATCGCTCCTCGCACTTTAGGTTTTTGTTTTTACGCATGTCGTTACCGCAAAACCGCTGCACACTTTTGCGCGACATGCTCTAAAGCCGCATACCCGCCATCTCTAATGCGAAAATGTTAAAATAAAGCGGAGTGACGACCTCAGCTTAGCTGGCCTGCATCGCCGCCAGCGTCTGGAGCGCCTTTTCGTAGCTGTTCTCCGCGAGGTAGCGCAGCAGGAACTCCCGCGCCTTCTCGGCTTTCTCGCGCGCACGCTCTGGTGCGCGGAAAATTTCCCTCAAGTACCCGGCCGCCTCCTCGGGTGAGGGGTCGGCCCAGACCACGCCCTCGAGCCCGGCAAATTCCGGATGGGTATCGACCACCGGAATGAGGGGAGAGGCAACCAGCCAGCTATTGTCGGGATCGCAGAAATCCGCTGTTCCCGACCAGGCCGTAGAAATGACGGGCGTACGTTGCATGATCGCCTCGGCAACCGTCAGCCCGAAACCTTCGGAACGATGCAGCGAAAGATAAGCGTCGGAACAGCGGATGAGGCCGTTGATATCGGCGTTCGACAGCCTGTCGGTGACGATCCTGATCCGGCTGTTGCCCTTAACCGAAGCGACCAGTTCGCGTAGGCCCTCGTCCTTGCCGATATCGCCGCTGGCCTTCATCAACAGGAAGGCGCTGGGGCATTCAGCAGCAAATTTCCGGAAGGCCTCGATGACGGCCTGCGGATTCTTTCGGTTGATCGAAGATCCGGCGCTGAAGATGAAGCTGACGAGAAAGGCGTCTTCGTCGATGCCGAATTTCTGGCGCATGCCTTCGGTCGCCGGCTTCTCGGTGACGGGATGCGGAACGACGACGACGGGCGCCGTGGTGAGAGGCGCAATCGCCCGCCTGGTAAATTCCGACGGCACGAAGACGGCATTCATGTAATGCATCGCATTGCGCCACTCCGCCGGAACGACTTCGAGCTCCCAGGCGAAATAGCCGATGTTGAAAGCGCGGGTGAAATTCGCAACGCCCTTCTTCAGGATGGCGCGCGGCAGCATCGGCGGATTGAGATGCCAGATCCGGCTTCCCGCGGGTTCGGTGGAGAGATGCGACGGCGTCCATCCGGCGAAGGAATTCTCGTCAGGATGTGTGCTGACGTCGGACAGCGAAATCGCCCGCCCCGCCTCCGACAATGCGTCGGCGCAGAGCCTTGCCGACTCGCCGACACCGACCGCCATCGAGAGATAACCGACGACTTCCACCGGCCTGCGTGGGTTGAAGGCAAGACGCGACCGCGGGATCAGCCGCTGCAGGACATGGGCGCGCAGAAGGCGGTATATCGTTCTCAAATCACGGTCTTTCCCAATGGATCGGCATCATTCTTCGCAGGGGCATCAGCCCTCGATTGCGACGCGATGCGAACTGCCTAGACTTCTGATCTCGCCCGCAGGCGGAACATCGCTTTCCGCGCCGGACAGCGCGTGGAGCTTCACGCGCCGCATCGCGCCGGGTGCAAGATGGAACCAGTCGTCGTCGGCCCGATGGCCTTCGACGTCGATATGCACCGATTGCGCCAGCCGGTCGGTCCTGAGATCGACGAACCAGCCGTCGTCGTCTCTGCCGAATGATGCTTCGATCCCTGCGTCATGCATCGCCTTCCCCCGTCCGCAGGGGAAATGGAAGCTCTCGGCGAGAATAGCGCCGTCCGCCAGCGAGCGCAGGCGCGCGACACTTGCATCATGCGCCGGCGGTCCGAAACGGAAAGCATAGGTCGTATCGAAGAAGGCGCCGAACAGCGCGGTGCAGGCAAGGCGCTCCGTGTCCCTTGCCGCCAGCTTGAAGGCCCTGCTGCCGCTGACGACCTGCTGTTTTCCCCCGCGCAGGCAGACGACCTCGAGCTCGACGTCGAGCGCGGCATCCGTCTCGTTGACGACATGCACGTCGAGACCGTTCGTTCCCTCGTCGGTGAAGACTGCCTGAACCGGCCGGAATGCACGGCGCATCGCATACCAGACGGGCTTCGGCTCTCCGGTGGAATCGATCACCCCCCAGCCGGGGCCGGGCAGCAGGTCCTGCAGCGTCCAGACGAGCGCGCCATTGCAGGCCGAGCCCTTGCGCCGCCATTCGGCAAAAGTCTCTTCGATCACCTCGCCAGTAACCGCGCGGGAGAGATCGAGATAGCGTTCCGGATCTTCGCGGCGCAGCTGGGCCGGATCGAAACCGTAGAGAAGCTGCAGGTAGAAGTCGCGAACATCCTCGAAATCCCACGATGCACTGCGGTCGCGGGGCACGCGGGCCTTCCATAGCGGGCTGTGGACGGCGGGCACGTCGAGATGACGTTGCAGCGTCCTTTGCTGCGGGACATGCGCGAAGGCGAGACTTTCGGAGGCAAAACGCACATCGGCGCGGCGCGCATCGGCAATCGGCAGCATATAGGCGCCGACGCCGTAATAATGGGCGATACCGGCATTCGGCGAAAAGGGCATCGCTCCGCCATAGGGCGAGTTCGGGACATAGGGCACGTCCGGGCGCATGCGCGCGACGACCGCCGGGATGATTTCATCGGTGACCGGTCCGCTCCAGAATTCCGCCGGCAGACCGAGCATTGCCGCCTGTTGATGGATTTCGCTGCCGCCGCAGAGCACGGCCAGCGAAGGCGACGCCTGCACGCCGTGCAGAAATTCCTCGACCTCTGCATGCACGTGACCGAGAAAAGCCTTGTCGTTGCGCGGATAATCGAAATTGGCGAACATGAAATCCTGCCAGACGAGCAGACCGAACTCGTCGCAGAGCGCGAAGAATTCAGGCGTTTCGTAGGCCATGGTGCCGCCGATGCGGATCATGTTCATGCCGGCTTCAGCGGCAAGCCGCAGGAACGGCTCATAATCCGCCCGCCCGCCCGGTAATCGCGCGATATCGGCCGTCGTCCACACCGCGCCGCGGCAGAAGATGCGTTCGCCGTTGACGATGAGCGCAAAGTCATCGCCATCCGCACCGCGGTCGACGTCGATGCGCCGGAAGCCGGTCCTGCCGAGCGGATATTCCACCCCGTCGGAGACAAGCGTCAGCTCATAGAGACGCGCAGCGCCATGCGTATGCGGCCACCAGGGCTCGATGTCGGAAAGCTTGAGGATAGCCGAGTAATGACTGTCGCCGACCTTTTCGAAGGGCTGCTCCATCCCACCGCAGCGCAGCAGCATTGAGGGATTCTCGGCATTGCTATGCAGGGAAACGCTGAGGCGGCCGACGCCACTCTCCTCGAATACGGCGCGGATCGAGACATTGTCGATCGAGATGGGATTGCGCCGCACCATCGAAATCGGCCGCCATGGCCCGACGGCATGGATATCGGGGCACCAGCCCGGCATATGGCCGAGCAGCGTCGTGCGGAAATTCTTCAGGCCCGCCGGCGTGATCATCTGCGGCCGCCAGCGCGCTCGCGGCCCCGGCTCCGACAGGCGGGGGCCGAGCGCCCGGAAGCACAAAGCCAGTTCATCGCCGCCCGAAAGCGTCACCGGAATCTCATGCGCCGTGAACATGCTCTCGGAAAACAGGATTTCCTGGCCGTTCAGGAAGACATGGCAGAGCGTCGCCAGTCCTTCGAAACGCAGGATCGCGTCGCCGGGCTCGGCATCGAAAAGCCGGCAGAGATACCAGGCATCCCGCGTGTTCAGCGGCTCGGGATTTTCACGGTCGAAGAGCCCGGCTTTTTCAAGCGCTGCGGCGACGGTGCCGGGAACGGGTGCGGGAATGAGCTGTGCAGAGAGCGGAATATCGTGCGGCACGGCGCAAGCGCCCGGCTCCGTCAGGATCAGGTTCCAGCCTTCGGAAAGTAAACTTTCCTCGGCACCGATGCTCGCCAAACGCCCCCGCATGGTCAGATCTCCGGCCTCAGATTCGCCCCGCAAGCGACGCCATCATGGAATCCCATGCATCGGCGGCCGGATCAAGTGCTGCCTGCAACGGCTCGAACTTCCTGCGGGTGACGGCGCGGGCAAGCTGGAACTGCACGGATTTCGCCACCTCCGAAATGCGCCTGGCATGCTCGGCGGCAGCCGCGAATTCATCAGGGGAGAGCCAGGTGAGGTGATCGGCCGCCAACTCGAAATTGGCGCCGACCTGGCGAAGCGTGTTGAAGGCGTATTTGTGGAAGAAGCCGAACGGCCGTTCCGCCACCGCCTCGACCTGTTGCGGAAAAACGCTTGCAAAGGCGCGGATCGGGTTTTCGCGGGGACGCCTGATGAAGTGAAAGCTGGCAAGTCGCCGCGCGGTCGAACGCAGATGCGCTTCATCAGCCGGTTTTTCCGGGAATCGGGCAAATTCCGTGTAGGGCAGGAACGGCGGGTCGTTTTCCGTCAGTTGCAGCTGGAACAGACCGTCGAAATCTTCGCCTTCGAGACGGAAATATCCGGCATTGTGGAAATAATCGACGCGCTTGGCCGCAACGTCCAGCCGGTTGATTGCAACCGTCGTCTTGCCGTGCTCCTGCCGGTAGGCGGTGCCACGGGTATCCGGCATGTAGAAGGAATCCATTTCGATCAGGCAGAGACGGCCCCGCGCGATCTGAACCTCAACATGGCGTTCGACACGGTCGTAGATGGCAAGCTCGGTCGCACGAATGCCGTAGAGCGCTTCGAGATCCTCGAGTGGCACCTTGAAGAAGGTAAACTGGTCGCCCTCGAAATCCTGCGTCAGGGTAAAACCCAGCATTGCCTCTGGCGCAACGCCCGATGTCGCCAGAACCTCGATCCAGAGATCGACATAGCAATTGGTTTCCGGCCAGGCGCGCTCGCCGGAATGCAGCGCATGCGCCCGGTAGGTTTCCGGGTCGATTCCCGAAAATACCGATGTCATCGATTTGCTCAGCCCCACAACGCTTTCCGTACGCTGGCCGGCCATTGCTTCACATCGAGCCCATGATGATGGAAGAGGGCAAGGGCGATGCGCTCCAGTCCGAAGCCGACGCAGGCGGTGTGCGCGACACTGCCGTCTTCGAGATTGAGACCCCATTTCGTGCCGAAGGCATCCTGATGGTAGTTGAAGCTCATGCAGGCGGTTGGGTTGGCAGCTGAGGTGATCGGGATCAGCAGCTCGAACTTCAGGTTCTGGTCGCGCTGATTATTGGCGAGCATCTTGCCGGCGCGGCCGAAGAACGGATCATTGGCGATGTCGATCGTCACCTCAAGACCGACGGCCTTCATCATCTCGACGCCGCGATCCATCCAGCGCTGACGGAAATCGGTGACGTGCAGCTCGGTGCCCATGCAGACATATTCACGCATGCGGAACAGCTGCTGGCGGGCCGGATCTTTCGACGGCTCATGGCGGAAGCAATAGGATTGCAGATCGAAGAGACCGCCCGTCTTCGGCAGGTTGCCGCGTTTGGCGATCGTCGGATAAAGCGGATAGCAGGCAGCCGGCGTCAGCACGATGTCGGTCGCCTCCTGCCCCTTGGTCCAGTCTTCGCCGACTTCCATGCATTGCAGCAGGCTGACATGATCGAGCTCGCTGCCGCAGAAGCTGTGCACCGTGCCGGCGAGCTGCGGAAAGCTCTTCATATAACCGCTCTTTTCGAAGAAGGCGCGGTTCATGCCGGGCGGAAAGCGCATGGCCTCCGCACCATCGGCGCCGCCGAACGTGTCGATCAGGCGCTCGAAGGCAGCGATCACGTCTTCGAACTGGCCGCTGCGGCCATAGAGCCCGTCGATGCCGGTATCGATCAGCAGACCGGATTCGAAAAGCCGGTCCAGAAACGAGGTCTGCATATCCATGACTGTCACCCCAGTAGGCTAGTGTCCTGCTTATGGACAAGAAGCATGCTCGACGTGTTGCCGAGGATGCGGTCATTCGAGATCATGAGCTGTGCGGAATGCGCGTCGCGCAGATGGCGTCCGAGGCTGAAGGGCGTGCCGTTCTTGTAGCCCATGATGCCGCAGATCAGCATGGCATGGTTGACGATTTCCAGAATCGTCTCGGACGAGGCGATTTTGACGTTGTTCATCGCCACCGCAAATCCCATCGAAGATAGCCTGTCGGCATCGGCCTTGGCATCTTCATAGGCCTTGAGGCCGGCAACCACGTTGGATTTCACCATCTGCAGCAGGTTCGAAACCTCGGCAAGGCGCAGCGCGCCCGGCGGCTGGGCATCCGGCGCCTTGCGGGCGGCAGCGCGCACGAAAGCCTGGGCGCGCACAACGGCATCGACGGCGATGCCGTACCAGACGCCGCTCCACAAGAGGTGCGAGGAGGCAAGCATGGATTGCGCCGCGATCTCCGCGAAAGGCTTCGGCAGGATCTGATGCGCCGGCGCTTCACCCTTGAACAGGAAGCCGTCAGAGCAGGTTCCGCGCATGCCGAGCGTATTCCAGACATGCGTTTTCTCGAGCGTGTACTGGTCCTTGAGGAAGGCCGTCAGCACCTGATCGGAGGAAGCCGCCTGCGCGTGGGCACGCGAGGTGATGAGAATGGCGTCGGCATGCGAGCCATAGGAAATGACGGTCGCATCCTTTTCGAGACGGCACGTGTCGCCATCGACCTCGACCGCACAGATGCTGTTGCGCAGGTTTCCGCCGATACCGCCTTCGGTGGTGGCGGATGCGATCAGCAGCTGCTCGGCGGCGATGCGACGCATGAAACCGCGATGCCATTCGCTGTCGGCGCCGTGTTCAACGAGGCTCGACAGCTTGATGTGATGCATGGCGAAGACCATGGCGCTTGCTGCGCAAACCTGGCCGAGCAGCGAGCACAATTCAGCGATCTCGGTGATCGAGGCGGATTCGCCGCCGAGATGGCGCGGCACCTGGATGCCGAGCAGCCTTTCGGCCTTCATTGCATCAACGGCTTCCCGGGGGAAACGGGCTTCAGCATCGACGGCATCCGCATGCTTCGCAGCGATTTCGGCGACGCGGGCCACCCTTGCGACAAGACCGTCCTGCATGATCTTGACGGGGAAATTCATCACGCGACCTTCCGGCTGTCCCGGATGAGATCGACGGTCCTGGCGATGGCCGAGATGCTCGCGAAGGATTTGCGGTTCAGGAGATTGTCGGGAAATTCGATGTCGAAGGCCTCTTCGAGGCCAAGCATCAACTGCACAGAAGCAAAGGACGTCAAACCTGCCGCATAAAGATCGGCGTCGTCGGCGACCTTGTCGATCGACCCAGGAAGCTTGCCGAATTTGGCTACGAGGTCGCGGATTGCCTTATTCATCCCATCACTCCAAGATTCTCATGATCCCGAACCGGCGTTCATCGCCTTGTCATGAGCGTTCTTTTAGTGCGGAAAACAGAACATTCCGCTAATTAATTGAGTTAAATATGACTAAGGCTCATAGTTAGGGTTTTAGCGACCCTTCCTGCACCGTCGTAAACACCCATTTTATATCAATGGCTTAAGTTAATTTTGACGCTGCGACACACTCTGGTTTCTGGCGTGGCGAGTACAGAAATGACACGCAAAACGCAGCGTTTGTCTCAATCGGCGGGCGGATAGGAATGCTCGCCACCGCGATAATCGGTGACGGAATAACATCCGTCGCCTGTCGCCCTGATCGCGCTCCCACTGACGACGGCCTTGCCGTGACCGCCTGGGATATCGAGGATGTAGGCCGGCTGGCAGAGCCCGGAAATCCGCCCGCGCAGCGCCGCGACGATCTCCTGCCCCTCTTCGATCGTCACTCTGAAATGACTGGTGCCGGGCGCCAGATCCGGATGATGCAGGTAATAGGGTTTGACGCGGATCTCGACGAAGGCCTTCATCAGCATCGCGAGCACGTCGGGATCGTCGTTGACACCCTTGAGCAGCACCGACTGGCTGACCATGGCGATGCCGGCATCGACGAGGCGGGCGCAGGCCGCCCGCGCTTCCGGCGTCAGTTCGCGCGGATGATTGGCGTGCAGCGCCACATAGACCGTCTTGCCGCTTGCCCTCAGCGCGTCGATCAGCGCCGCATCGATCTTCCCGGGATCGACGACCGGAACGCGCGTGTGGAAACGCACGATCTTCACATGCGCGATCCCGGCAAGCGTCTCCATAATCTCGTGGAGCCGACGCGGAGAAAGCACCAGCGGATCGCCGCCGGTGAGGATGACCTCCCAGATCTCCTCGTGACCGCGGATATAGTCGAAAGCTGCCTGCATCGCTGCCGCATCGAGCGTGCCGAGGCCCTGCGGCCCCACCATTTCGCGCCGGAAGCAGAAGCGGCAATAGACCGGGCAGACATGCACGGCCTTGAGCAACACGCGATCGGGATAGCGGTGAACGATGCCTTCGACGGGGCTGTGGGCATGATCGCCGATCGGATCGGCGCGTTCTTCGCGAGCGACAGTGAGTTCGGCTGCATCAGGCACGAATTGCCGAGCGATCGGATCATCGGGATCGGTGCGGTCGATGAGCTTGCTGACGACGGGCGTCAATGCGATCGCGTAACGCGCGGCAACCTCCTCGAGGGTTGCGCGATCGGCAGACACGACCAGTCCTGCCTTGACGAGATCGTCGACGCTCTTGATCGGTTTGACGACATTCATCTTCCATACTCCGCAACCGGCGCCCAGAGCACCTGGTCGATGCGCGATGCTCCCGTTGCCAGCATCACCAGCCGGTCGAAGCCGAGCGCGATGCCGCTTGCCTCAGGCATCAGCGACAGCGCGGCGAGGAAATCCTCGTCGATCGGATAAGTCTCGCCGTAGATCCGGGCCTTCTCGGCCATTTCGATCTCGAATCGTCGCCGCTGTTCGGCAGCGTTGGTCAGTTCGCCGAAGCCGTTCGCCAGCTCGACGCCGCAGGCATAGAGCTCGAAACGCTCCGCAACCCTGGGGTCGCGTGCCGAGGGACGCGCAAGTGCCGCCTCCGAGATCGGATATTCGTCGAGGATGGTGATGCGGCCGAAGCCGAGATGCGGCTCGATCTTTTCGACCAGCACCCGGCTGAAGAGATCGGCCCAGCCGTCGTCATCGGCAACACGCATACCGACGCGCCTGAGCTCGGCCGCCAGATGGTCGCGATCGGTAGAACCGTCGGCGGCGACCGAGGCGAGAAGATCGATGCCGGCATGACGCTCGAACGCTTCGGCAACGCAGATCCGCTCCGGCCCGGCAAAGGGATCGCTCTCGGCGCCGCGATAGGCAAGCTTCCCGGTCTTTACCGTCTCAGTCGCAAGCGCCAGGATCCGCACGCAATCCATCATCAGGCTCTCGTAGCTTTCGCCGGCCCGATACCATTCGAGCATGGTGAATTCGGGATGGTGCAGCGGCCCGCGCTCGCGATTGCGATAGACATGGGCAAAACACGAGATGCGTTCCTCGCCCGCCGCAAGCAGCTTCTTGCAGGCGAATTCCGGTGAGGTGTGCAGGTAAAATGGCGCCTTTTGCCCATCCGTCGTCAGTGCTTCCGTGGCGAAGGCATGCAGATGTGCCTCGTTACCGGGAGAGACCTGCAGCACCGCCGTATCGACCTCGATGAAATCCTCGCGCGCGAAAAACCCGCGCAACGCCGCCTGGATCGCATTGCGCCCGATCAGGAACGGACGGCGGTCGGCATGCACGGACGGGGTCCACCAGGGGGACGCTTTCGCCGAAGAGTTCATTCCAAGCTTTCTTCGCCGGAGAAGCCGGTATGGGGGGTGGCTATTTCCCGGATTTTAGGTTAGTTGCGCCCCAAAGAAAAACATTTGCGTCTTCGGAGCGTCTCGGCAGTCATCTACGACGCCGAAAGCCGAGTTACAAGGAAGTCTTATGGTCAAGGTCATCGCCTCTTCGGTCCGCAAGGGCAACGTTCTCGATGTCGACGGCAAGCTCTACGTCGTTCTCACCGCCCAGAACTTTCATCCGGGCAAGGGCACGCCGGTCACCCAGGTCGACATGCGCCGCATCGTCGACGGCGTGAAGGTTTCCGAGCGCTGGCGCACCACCGAACAGGTCGAGCGCGCCTTCGTCGAGGACGTGAACCATCAGTTCCTCTACGAGGACGGCGAAGGCTTTCACTTCATGAACCCTGGAAACTACGATCAGGTCGTCGTCGATGTCGACACGATGGGGGACGACAAGGCTTATCTGCAGGAAGGCATGACCTGCGTTCTGTCAATGCATGAAGGCATTGCGCTGGCGATCCAGATGCCGCGCCACGTCACGCTCGAAATCATGGAGACCGAACCGGTCGTCAAGGGCCAGACGGCATCGTCCTCCTACAAGCCGGCCATGCTGTCGAACGGCGTTCGCACCCTGGTGCCGCCGCACATCAACGCCGGCACCCGCGTCGTCATCGCGACGGAAGACAATTCCTACGTCGAACGCGCCAAGGACTGATCCTGGTTTCAGCCTATCCAAGAGGCCGGCTCACGCCGGCCTTTTTTGTATCCGCCGCCTTTAGAACAGGATGTCGTCCGAAAACCGCTCACACTATTCGGCATCATGCTCTAGAGATGCGGGTTGCGCGGCCGGTATTTCTTGACGAGCTTCTGGTTGATCTCGGCAGCGCCCGGCATGTTCGCGCTGAGATAAACTGGCGCATCGCCGGATTTCGAAAGCTCCGAGGCGACTTCGGCGAAGATCGCATTGATGACCGTCACGCCGACCGCCGTCGAGACTGGTCCAACCCGAAGCCCCGTGCCTTCGAGATCGACAACGGCGTCACCCGGTGGCAGCCCGTTGTCGAGCACTACATCTGCCACGTCGGCGAGCCGCCGGCGGCCATTGGCGATCGCTGAGGAATAGGCGATCGAAGTGATGGCAATCACCTTTGCGCCGATTTCGCGCGCATAATCGGCGGCCTCGATCGGCGCGGCGTTCACGCCCGAATTGGAGGCGATGATGATGACATCGCCCGGCTGCATGCCGTAACGCTCCAGCATCGGCCGCACCAGGCCCTGCGTGCGCTCATAGACCGAACTGATGACCGCACCCTCGTGCAGCATGGCCGAGCCGACAAGCACCGGCACGGTGAAGGCGAGCCCGCCGGCACGATAGTGCACCTCTTCCGCCAGCATATGCGAATGGCCGGTGCCAAAGACATAGACGCGCTTGTCGCCGTGGGCAGCATCGAGGATGACGGCTGCTGCCTGCGCCATTGGCTCGGCAAGCGTCCGCTTGAGTTCTTCCAGCCGGCCGATCAGATTGGAGAAGTAGGCATCGGTGATATCAGTCATCCGGCTTATCCTTGATTTCAGGCCGCTTCGCCGCTGAGCCAGGTGGCGGTGACGGCAAGCGCATCGGTGAGATGCACGAGATCGGCACGAGTACCCGGCGAGAGATGGCCGCGATCGGCAAGCCTGAGGAACCGGGCCGGATAAAGGGTCGCCATGCGCAAAGCCTCGGCGAGCGTCAGGTCGAGATAGGTGACGCCGTAACGGATCGTCGAAATCATGTCGACGTCGGAACCGGCCAGCGTGCCGTCGGAAAGCACCAGCTTCGAGCAGAAGCCGCCCCTTTCGCGCCGGACGGTGCGCCCGTTCAGCGTGAACGAATCCTTCTCCGATCCGACGAGCGACATCGCGTCGGTGACGAAAAACAGCTTGCCTTCGCCGCGTTTGGCGCGCAGCGCCGTGCGCAAGGCCTTCGGATCGACGTGATGGCCATCGGCGATGATGCCGCACCAGGTCGAGGGATGATCGATCGCCGCGCCGACGAGACCGGGCGCACGGTGTCCAAGCTGGCTCATGGCGTTGAAGAGATGCGTGACGCCCCGCGCGCCGGCATCGAAACGTTCTTCCGCCGCCTCGCTCGAACAATCGGAATGGCCGATGCTGATGGTGACGCCGGCTTCCGCAAGCTCGCGCACCTGGGCAACCGTCACCTGCTCGGCGGCCATGGTCACAAGCAGCGTGCCGATCGCCTCGCGTGCCCGGATGAAGGCCTTGACGTCGCGGTCTTCCACCGGTCGCATCAGTTCGGCCAGATGCGCACCCTTCCTCGCAGGCGCCAGATGCGGACCTTCGAGATGCAGACCGGCAACGCCGCGGTTCGCCTTGACAGCCTCCTTGGCGGCCTCGATGGCGGCAATGGACGCTTCTGATGTATCGGTGATCAGGGTCGGGAGCAGCGACGTCGTGCCATAGGGCCGGTGCCCGCCGGCGATAATATCCATCGAGGCGGCGGAAGGCTCGTCGTTCAGCATCCGCCCGGCGCCGCCATTGACCTGCGCATCGATGAAGCCGGCCGACAGAACACCGCCCGCAAGTGTCACGACCTCGCCATCCGGCAGATCGTTTCTGGCAGCGATCGCTTCGACGCGGCCATCGGCAACGATGAGCGCCTTGTCGTCATGGAAACGCTCGCCGTCGAAGATGCGGGCGCCGACGAAGATCTTGCGGACCATCAGACCGTCTCCGTCACCTTGAGCAGGTTCGCCGGCTTGTCGGGATCAAAGCCCTTGCGGCGCGTCACCGACTCGATCAGCCGGTAGTAGACGAGCAGCGACACCAGCGGGTCGACGAGGCCGTTGCCCGTCGTCGGCACGCGCAGATGAACACCGGAAAGCGGCTGCGCCGAGAAGCCGACGGTGGTGGCGCCGAGCTTCTGCAGGCGCTCCAACGCCTGGACATTGTTGGCGAAGGCCGCATCGTCGGGTGCGAAGGCGACGATCGGGAAGCCCGGCTGCACCAGGCGCATAGGGCCGTGCATCAGTTCCGCCAGCGAGAAGGCCTCGGCATGCAGGCCGGAGGTTTCCTTGGCCTTCAGCGCCGCTTCGAGCGCGATCGCGAAGGCCGGGCCGCGGCCGGCTGTATAGAGCGAGGTCGCGTTGAAGAGCACCTCCTCGGCTGCCGCCGTGTCGATCCCGGCGGTCGCAGAAAGCGCCGCCGGCAGCTTGTCGAGCGCAGCCTGCATGTCGGACGCGCCGCCGATCGCAGCCGTCACGCCGGCAAGGGCGGCGACCGAGGCGATGAAGGATTTCGTCGCCGCGACGCTCTTTTCCGCACCAGCATTGAGGCCGAGAACGATATCAGCCTGTTTCGCAAGCGGGCTGTCGGTGACGTTGACGACGGCGATCGTCGTCGCTCCGCCCTTCTTCGCCGCATCCTGCAACGCGACGATATCGGGGCTGGCACCCGACTGCGAGACGGTGAAATGGACGCCACCCTTCAGATGCAGCGCCGCACCATAGACGGAAGCGATCGACGGACCGACCGAGGCGACCGGAACACCGCAGGTAATCTCGAAGAGATATTTGAAGAAGGTAGCGGCGTGGTCCGAGGAGCCACGCGCCGCCGTCGTCACCACGCTCGGGCGGGCGGACGAAAACAGCCGGGCAATCTCGGCAAAGACCGGTTTTTCCTTTTCGAGAAGCGTGGCCACCACCTCTGGCGATTGGCCGGCTTCTTGCAGCATCAGTGACTGGTTGTCATTCATAGGTCATCTCCGATTCTCAATTCGGCTACGAAATCATAGGCATCGCCGCGATAATGCGAGCGGGTGTATTCGACGACGCGCTGGTCTTCCAGGCGCGAGACACGTTCGATCAGGAGCGCCGGCGCGCCTGATTTGACGTTCAGGATTGCGGCAGAGGACGGGTCGAGCGTGACCGCCGTCAGCCGCTGCAGCGCGCGCACGGGCCTGTGGCCGCTGGCCGTCAGCGCATCGTAGAGCGATCCCTCGCCACCGGCATCGTGCCCGAGGAACTTGATCGGCACCACGGCGCGTTCAATCGCCAGCGGCAGGCCGTCGGCAAGGCGCAAGCGGTCGAGTCTCAGCACCGGCTCGTCGCCGCCAAGGCCGAGCAGGAAGGATTCCTCCGGCGAGGGCGTATTGACCGCCCGCGACAATATCCGTGCGGCCGGCAGACGCCCGCGCGAACGCATGTCGGCGGAGAAGGAGGAAAGCCGCCAGAGCGACTGTTCCATGCGCTCCACTCTGCTCGACACGAAAGTACCGCTTCCATGACGCGATTCCAGTGCGCCAGACGCCATCAGATCGCGATAGGCGGTGCGCACGGTGACACGGCCGAGCTTCAGAGCTTCGGCAAGGTCGCGCTCGCCCGGGAGTGCGGTGCCGGGCTTCAGCAGCCCTTCCTGAATGAGGCCGGTCAGCGTCTGCGCCAGCCGCTTGTAGAGCGGCCCGGTCAATGCCTCGTCACGCAGGCCGCGGCTGTTCAGTTCCGCTATCAGACTGGTTCTATCCATTGGCACACAATAGAACCTATATAGAACCAATCGGCAAGGCAGAATCGAGTGCCGAAAGAAAAAACCCTCGCCGGCAGACCAGCAAGGGTTTCATAGCGATCAAATTTGACAACCATGCGTCCGCAGCGCCGCGCGTTTAGAAACGCGCCGGCGCTGGAGGATGCTCAGTTCTTGGTGAAGATATAATCCGTCTCCTGGCGCAACACTTCGCCGGGGCGCAGAACCGCATTCGGAAAACCTTGGTGATTGATGGCATCCGGCCAGATCTGCGTCTCCAGGCAGAAGCCGGCGAATGGACCGTATTTGCGCCCGCCGATGCCGGGAGCCCCGGTATCGAGCTTGAAGCCGGCATAGAACTGTACGCCGGGCTCGGTGCTGCGCACTTCCAGCGACACACCGGAATAAAGGCTGCGGGCGAGCGCGACACTCCGCTTGGCGGTGCGCTCGCCCGACAGGCAGAAATTATGGTCGTAGAACACCTGTTCGCTGCCGACGAAGCGCTTCATCGGCGCCATCTCGCGGAAATCGAATTCGGTGCCCTCGACGGAACGGATCTCGCCGGTCGGCACCTGTTTCTCATCGGTCGGCAGATAATGATCGGCGGCAATCATGATATCGTGGCCAAGCGCATCATCGCGACCGTCGAGATTGAAATAGGCGTGCTGGCAGACATTGGCGAGCGTCGGCTGGTCGCTGGTCGATTCGTAGGTGATCGACAGTTCACCGTTGCCATGCACCCAGAAAGTCGCCTGGATGGTGCAATTGCCGGGATAGCCGGCGCGGCCATCGGGATCGACGATCTTCAGCACCACGCGGTCGACGTCATGCTCGACGATCGTCCAGTTGCGTTTGGCGATATTGTCGCTGCCGCCATGCAGATGCGTCACGCCGTTTTCATTCAGTTCGAGCTGATAGTCCTCGTCGTCAAGCGTAAACCTGCCACCGCCGACACGGTTGGCACAGCGGCCGGGTGTCGCGCCGAAATAGGACGAATAGAGGGGGTAGCTGTCGAAATCGTCAAAGCCGAGCTGCAGCGGCGCGTCATGTCCCTCGAGACGCAGATCCTGGATGACCCCGCCCCAGCTTATGATCTTGGCCGTCAGACCGCCGCCCTTGATCACGACGCGATAGACGGTTTCGCCCGCCTTCGTCTGCCCGAAAACGTCCCGCTCCAACTTATCCGACATGATCGACCGTCCATTCTATCTCTGCTGCAAATTCCTCAATTCGGAATAGATTTGAGGAATTTGCAGCGATTCAAAGTGCATTGCACGTCCGATGAAGACGCGCGGTGTGGTGGGGTTCAGGACAGGAACCTGCCCGCATTTGCTTCAATCCGCAACCGGCGGATTAGAAAGAAAATGCCGCAGCGGTGATGCGGCGGCACCGGCTCGAGGCGCGATCGGCAACGGTCAGAGGTCCGTGCCGATCTCTTCCACATCAAAGGGCGTCGTCTGGTAGATTTCGTTGATCCAGTTGCCGAACAAGAGATGCGCATGGCTGCGCCAGCGGTTCTGCGGCGCAAGCGCCGGATCATTATGCGGGAAATAATTGTGCGGCATCTTGATCGGCACGCCGGCATCGACGTCGCGAAAATACTCGTCGGAAAGCGAGGTGGAATCATATTCGACATGGTTGAACATGTAGAGCCGCCGGCCCTTCTTCTCATGCACGAGACACACGCCCATCTCGGCCGATTCCATCAGGACCTCCAGGCTTTCGGATTTCTCGATATCGGCGCGGCGCACTTCGGTCCAGCGCGACACCGGCACTTCGAAATTGTCGGAAAAGCCGTTGAGATAGATGGACGAAGGCTTCAGGTTGCGATGGCGGTAAACCCCGAAGGCCTTCTCTTTCAGCTCATATTTCGGAACGCCGTGGAAATGATAGATCGCCGCCATCGCGCCCCAGCAGACGTTCATCGTCGAATGGACATTTGTTTCCGTCCAGTCGAGAATCTCCTGCATCTCCGCCCAATAGGTGACGTCCTCATAGGGCAAAAGCTCGATCGGCGCCCCGGTGATGATGAAGCCGTCGAACTTGCGGTGCTTTACCTCCTCCCAGGTCTGGTAGAAGGCAAGCAGATGATCTTCGGACGTGTTCTTCGCCTTGTGGCCGCCGATACGGATGAGCGACAGTTCCACCTGCAGCGGCGAGGCGCCGACGAGACGGGCCATCTGCAGTTCGGTCTTGATCTTGTTCGGCATGAGGTTGAGCAGCCCGATCTGCAACGGTCGGATATCCTGACGGATCGCCAACGTCTCGGTCATCACCCGCACACCTTCCTGAACCAGGGTTTCGAAGGCGGGCAGCGTATCGGGGATCTTGATGGGCATTGCGGTCACTCGATCAAAAACAAAAACCGGCGGCGAAAAAAATCGCTACCGGTCCGCACGCGGCCCTTTAGCGACTTTTTTAACGTGGCTGCAAGCCGGCCGGCCAAATCACCACGGAGCGCTTTAATTAGACCCAGTCGGGTCGCGAATCAACTGTCGACTGCAGTCAAGTGACCTCTGCCGCATCATCACAGTTTAATGAATGATAGAATCTGTTGATAGACCCGTAACGCCACCATGTTATTTATAGGGGCATGGGCGATTTGGAAAAGCGTAATGGCAGATAAAATCGAGGGGAGGCCGGGCATCCGGAGGCAGGATAGGGTAGGGTATGATTTCAGCCTGACATATCGCCTCGGCGTCATGTTCTCAGCATTCTGGAATTCGGACGTGCGTGGCAGGGTGCTGTTTCTGGCGACCGTGCTGATCCTCGTTATCCTGGCGACGTCCTACGGCCAGGTCATTTTGAACGAGTGGAATGCTCCCTTCTATGACTCGCTGGAGCGCCGCGACCTCGGCGAATTCTTCCACCAACTTGAAATCTTCGCGATGATCGCCGGCACACTGCTGCTGCTCAACGTGCTGCAGGCCTGGCTGAACCAGATGACCGCGCTCTATATGCGCGAAGGCCTGTCACGCGATCTCGTCGACCAGTGGCTGAAGCGCAAGCGGGCGCTGCGGCTTGCCTCCAGCGGCCTGATCGGCGTCAATCCGGACCAACGTCTGCACGAGGATTCCCGCAACCTTGCCGAAAGCACGACAGGATTGGTTCTCGGCCTGCTGCAGTCGACCATTCTCCTGGTGAGCTTCATCGGCGTGCTCTGGGAGCTTTCGAGCGGCTTCATCTTCCGCATCAGCGGCCACAGCTTCTCCATTCCGGGCTACATGGTCTGGGCGGCGATTTTCTATGCCGCTTCCGCCTCGGTGCTGAGCCAGGTCGTCGGCCGCAAGCTGGTCAAGCTCAATGCCGACCGTTTCTCGAAGGAGGCCGAGCTTCGCTTCACGCTGATGCACGCCAATGAGAACATGCCGGCGATCACTGTCGCTCGCGGCGAGGAGAACGAGCGCCGGCGCATCAACACCGACATCAGCTCGGTACTGACAGTCGTCAAGCGGCTCGCCATGGCCAATACCAATCTCACCTGGGTTTCAGCCGGCTACGGCTGGCTGGTAATCGTCATCCCGATCATCGTTGCCGCCCCCGCTTATTTCTCCGGCGGCCTCACCCTCGGCCAGCTGATGATGTCCGTCGGCGCCTTCAACCAGGTCAACACGGCGCTGCGCTGGTATGTCTCCAATTTCGGCCCGATCGCCGAATGGCGCGCCACGCTGATGCGCGTCACCGATTTCCGCCAGGCGCTGCTCGACATGGACGAGGACTTCGACCTGAAGGACAGCATCGCCTATGAAAATACCGCGCCCGACACGCTGACGCTGAAGGATGTGGTGATCGTCGCCAAGGTCGGCGAAGATATCGAGGAATGCGGCGGTTTCCGCCTGCGTGAAACCAATGTCGTGATCAAGGCCGGCGAAAAGATCATGATCAACGGCGATCACAGCGTCAACCGCAAGCTGCTGTTCCAGGCGATGGCCGGCCTCTGGCCGTGCGGCAGCGGCACGATGGGCCTGCCGCCAATCGACGACATGCTCTTCGTTCCGCAGGTTGCCTATGTTCCCGGCGGAACGCTGCGCGAGGCGCTGGCCTTTCCCGAACGTCCCGAAACCTACGAGAAAGCCGCCGTCGAGGCGGCCCTCGACAAGGTTGGCCTGCATCCGCTGATCGCAAGGCTCGATACCCGCGCCCGCTGGGACAAGTTGCTCGACAGCGATCAGCAGAAAGCGATCGGATTTGCCCGCCTCCTGCTCGTGCGCCCGCGCTGGATCATCTTCGACGAAGTGCTGGAAGGCATGGAGCCGGAATTGCAGGAAACGATGGCCAAACTGCTCATCTCCATGCCCGAAAGCGGCATGATCTATATCGGCCGCTCCGAGGCCTATCTCGAGGCGCTGAAGCCGCGCGTTCTGCATCTGCAGGCGCTGCCGTCAATATCCGAGGAGCCGCCTGTCGTCCAGACCGGCGCCAGCGCCAGTGCGGGCGCTGCCGCGGTGCCCGCGCCGGCGCTTTAATGCATGCCGCCCCAGTGTGGAGCGGTTTTGGGATGACGGCATGCATAAGACAAGGATTTGAGCCGCTGGTCACATCGGCGGCGTAATGCCGTCGAGGCCGACGGCGATCTGGCTGGCCGAGATGCTGCCGTCCGCCGCCTTCTCGCCGGTGACGACGACGCCGGCGCCGGGCTTCAGATCATCCTTGGTCGCAGGCGCCAACGTCACGATCGGCGTGCCATCGGCAATCGCGATGGTCTTTTCCTTGCCCTGATAGGTCAGCGTGATCGTGTGACCCTCGACGGATTTGACGGCGTTGCTGACGGTCGCGTTGGTCATCTGGCTGTTCGGCTGCGCATCCCAGGGACGGTTGCCCTCACCGGTTCCCTTCATCGACGCCGGAAAGATCAGCACCTCGATCGCCCCGTCCGGGCCCGTGCCCTTTGGAAGTGAAGCGACGCCGACGAAATCGCCGGGCTTGATATCCTCGACCGAGGCTTTCTTGATGCCGCCGACCTTCCAGCCGGATTTCAGCACGATCGTCGCATCGCTGCCCTCGCGCGTCTTGACGACGAGCGTATCGCCGCTGAGGCTTTCGATTGCGCCACGAACACGAATGCGCTGAGCATCCTGCGCCTGCGCGGCTTGCGATAGGGCAAGCGTCACGAGGCTGCCGGCGACAAACGCCGTGAAAATTCCGGAATAGGGCTTGCGAGACATATGACTTTTCCTTGTCGCCATTGCGATCGGCAATATCCCCGGCTGCCGGACGGCACCTTATGCCGGAGGACGACACACTGACGAATCAAGGAAAAGTGAGCCTTCAGCCTCGAGAAAATCTCAGCCTTCCAGCTCTTCCCGCAGCATTTCGAGCTCCAGCCACTCCTCTTCCATGTCAGTCAGGCTGGCGCGCAGTTTTTCCATCTCGCTGGCAAGCCGGTTGAAGGCTGCAGGATCGCGCGTGAAAAGATTGGGATCTGCCATCACCTGTTCGCGCTTGGCGATTTCGGCTTCGGCCTTCGCCATTTCCTTCGGCAGGTTTTCCAATGCGAATTTCTGCTTGAAGGAGAGCTTGCTCTTCGAGCTGCCTGAAGCTGTTGCCTCCTGCGTCTTCGGCTTCTCCGCCGCCTTCTCGGCTTTTCTGCGCTCCTCGAGCGCGCCCTTGCGCTGCGCAAGCATGTCCGAGTAGCCGCCGGCATATTCAATCCAGCGACCATCAGGTGCATCCGGCACGGCGGGTGCGATCGTCGAGGTCACAGTGCGGTCGAGGAAATCGCGGTCGTGGCTGACGAGAATAACGGTGCCGGGAAAGCCTGCGACAATCTCCTGCAGGAGATCGAGCGTTTCGATATCGAGATCGTTGGTCGGCTCGTCGAGGATCAAAAGATTCGTCGGGCGCGAAAGGATGCGCGCCAGCATCAGCCGGGCGCGTTCGCCGCCGGAGAGGTTTCTGATCGGCGTACGCGCCTGTTCCGGCTGGAACAGAAATTCCTTCATGTAGCCGGTGACATGGCGCTGCTCGCCGTTGACGAGCAGGTTTTCGCCGCGCCCGTCCGTCAGATAATTGGCAAGCGTATCCTCGGGGTCGAGATCCTCGCGCTTCTGGTCGAGCGTCGCGATCTCCAGATTGGTGCCGAGCTTCACCGTGCCGCTATCAGGCGAAAGCTGCCCGGTCAGCATCTTCAGCAGCGTCGTCTTGCCCGCGCCGTTCGGTCCGACGAGACCAATGCAGTCGCCGCGATGCACGCGGATCGAAAACGGCGTGACGATTGCCCGCTCGCCGAAGCTCTTGGTGATCTTGTCGGCCTCGATCACCAGCTTGCCGGATTCCTGCGCGTCCGAAACCGTCGCCTGCACCGTGCCCTGCGGTCCCTTATGGCCGCGATAGTTCGAGCGCATCGTCTGCAACTCGCCGAGACGGCGCATGTTGCGCTTGCGCCGCGCCGTGACGCCATAGCGCAGCCAGTGCTCCTCGCGCTCGATCGACTTGCCGAGCTTGTGCTGCTCCAGTTCCTCGGCCTCCAGCACCTGGTCGCGCCAGGCTTCGAAATGCGCAAAGCCGCGGTCGAGCCGGCGTGAGGTGCCGCGGTCGAGCCAGACGGTTGCTGTCGAGACCTTTTCGAGGAAACGCCGGTCGTGCGAGATCAGCACCAAGGCGCTGCGCGTCTTTTGCAGCTCGCTTTCCAGCCATTCGATCGTCGGCAGGTCGAGATGGTTGGTCGGTTCGTCGAGCAGAAGAATGTCCGGCTCCGGCGCCATAACCCGGGCAAGGGCAGCGCGCCGCGATTCGCCACCGGACAGCATTCTGGGGTCTTCATCGCCGGTCAGCCCGAGATGCGACAGCAGATAGGTGACACGATAGGGGTCGTCGCCCGGCCCGAGGCCGGCCTCGGCATAGGCCTGCACCGTGTTGAAGCCGGCAAAATCCGGCGCCTGTTCGAGATAACGCACCGTCGAAGACGGATGGCGGAAGATCTCGCCGGACTGTGCCTCGACCAGGCCGGCGGCAATCTTCAGCAGCGTCGACTTTCCCGAGCCGTTACGCCCGACGAGACAGATTTTGTCACCGGCCTCGATCTGCAGGCTAGCACCCGCCAGAAGCGGTGCGCCGCCGAAGCTCAGGAAGATATCGTCGAGTTTTAGAATGGGAGGGGCCAAAAATCAGACTCCGGAAAGATCGTAGGGCCGGGCGAGCACGATTGCCCGGCCGCTGCGGAGCGAAAAGCGAACGGTGCCTTCCGCAACATTGGAAATGGTGCGCGACGAGCCGAAAGGCAGATGGAAATCCGCCAGCGGATAACGCGCATTCTCGATGGAAAGTCCTATCAGCTCGCTGAATCCGGGCACGGAAAACAGGCTGCCCTTGGGAAGGTCCAGTTCGATCGTACCGGCAACCAGCGGCACTGCCTCTTCCTTGCCCGAGGTCAGCAGCAGGTCGAAACCCTCTTCCGCCAGGCTGACGGCCGACAGCAGGTGCTGAAGCGCGTGGTCGGAGCGTTCACCGCCGAGCGCGCCAGCGAGGATGAGCCGTCGTGCGCCCCGCGCGATTGCTTCCGCCACTGCGATTTCGCCGTCCGTCGCCGCCTTCGCTGCCGGATACGGCTGTTTCGGCACATTGGGAAATGCATCCGCGAGATCGGCCGGCGTCGAATCGAAATCACCGACCCAGAGCTCCGGCGTAATACCGAGTGCTGCCGCATGCCGCATGCCGCCATCGGCCGCAATGAAGCGGCTGTCGGCGATGGCATGGCGCAGGCGCTCCGTCAGGCTGAGTTCGCCGCCAAGGAGAATGGTGAAGGTGGATTGGCTCATGGGCATTGCCCTTAGCGCAAACGGGGGGTCGAGGGGAAGGGGCGCCGCTTGCCTGAAAGCGCCGCGCATCCAACACCAACAGGACGCCCGATCATTTTGAACTGCCGGCTAGCCCGGCGTATCCTTGTCGCGCGACAGGAAGACCGCCTCGTAGCCGCCGATGAAGCGCTCGAAAAGCGCTGCGAAGCGCTCGACATCTTCCTGCGGCCAGTCGGAAACGATCTCGGAAATGATCGCAAGCTTCTGCGCGACGATCTCGGCAAGCAGGTCCTGGCCGACCTCGGTCATGACGACGACGATCCGCCGCGCATCGGCCTGCGAGGCCTCGCGGCGCAATACATTGCGCCCGACCATGTCGGCGACCACCCGGCTTGCCCGTGACGGATCGATGCGCAGCATCTCCGCGATCATGCCGACCGTGACCTCGCCGGCAGGCTGCGCCCTCCGCACGGCATCGAGCACGTCGAGATGCGAAAGCTCAAGGCCTGGTGCAGCACTCTGGATCGCCAGCCGGCCGATCAGCCGCCGCCCGGTCATCAGCCGCATGCGCGCCATGCTCCGGCCGATACGTGGTACGTTTTCACGATCCGGCTCGGCCGGCTCCAAAGAAAGGGTCTTGGTCAGGACTTCGCTCATCGCAGGACCATAACAGAGCCGATACGAAATTTGAATATGCCGATGTCATTAATGTGCCATTGACAACTATATGCTGTTGGCACATAAAAGCACTTCAACCCGGAACGATGCCTCCCATGGACATGCAACTCGCGCCTGCGCCGCTCGTGACGGATCCTCGTCGCCGGCTTATCCTCTTCTTTTTCCTGATGACCGCCATGTTCATGGCGACGCTTGATAATCAGATCGTCTCCACGGCTCTGCCGACGATCGTCGGCGAATTCGGCCATCTCGAGCGCTTCGGCTGGATCGGCTCGGCTTATCTCCTGTCGCTGAGCGCCGTCATGCCGCTCTACGGCAAGCTCGGCGATTTGTTCGGCCGCAAATACGTGATGATGACGGCGATCATGATCTTCACCGTCGGCTCGGCGGTCTGCGGCCTTGCGGTCTCGATGAATACGCTGATCGCCGCCCGCGTCCTGCAGGGCCTTGGCGGCGGCGGCATTATGGTGTCGATCTTCGCCGTCAACGCCGATCTGTTCGAGCCGCGCGAGCGGGCTCGCTACCAAAGCTATTCCAGCCTCGTGCTGATGGCATCCGGCGCGATCGGCCCTGTGCTCGGCGGCACGATGAGCGATCTCTTCGGCTGGCGCTCGATCTTCCTCGTCAACGTGCCGATCGGCTTCATCGTGCTCACCGGCCTTGCCTTCATGCTGCCGTACCGCAAACCGCATCGCCGCCCCAAGATCGATTATGCCGGCGCGCTCCTTCTTGCCATGACGACGACAAGCATCGTGCTTGCCACCGACAGCAGCGAACTGTTCGGCGCATTGATCTCGCCGCAGAGCATCGGCATCGTCGCCTTCGGCGTCATCTGCGCCGTCACCTGGGTGTTCGTCGAGCGCCGCGCGCCGGAACCGATCGTTCCCCTGCAGCTGTTTCGCAATTCGACCTTCAGCCTGCTCCTGGTGATCTCGATCATGGGCGGCGCCATCGCCATCGGCATGGTCAATTATCTCGCCCTCTTCCTGCAGACCACGACCGGCCTTTCGCCGTCGGCCGCCGGCCTGCTCTTCATCCTCCTGACCGGCGGCCTCGTCTGCGGATCGCTGACAGCAGGCCGGATCATCTCGAAGACCGGGCGCTACAAGCCCTTCGCCATCGCAAGCCTCACCTGTAGCGCCACCGCCTTTGCCCTGATGTCGCAGATCCACGCCGGAACGCCAATCGTCTTCATCGGCGCGATCATGATGCTGCACGGCATCGGCATCGGCCTTGCCCAGCAGGTTCCCGTCATCGGCGTACAGAATGCAGCACCGGCCCGCGACGTCGGCGCCGCCACCGGCTCGGTGACGCTGTCGCGCATGGGCGGCGCCTCGATCGCTATCTCAATCTACGGCGCCATCATCGCCTCTGAGCTCGGCAAGGTCGGTGTCTCCATTCCCGGCGTCGCTGATATCGAGCAGCTGACGCCAAAAATGATGGCCGCCCTTCCCGAAGCAAGCCGCCAGGCCGTCGCCGATACCTATGCCGCCGCCTTCTCGCCGCTCTTCATGACCTCCTGCGCCATTGCGCTGATCGGCCTTGCGGCCGCCATCATGCTGAAGCCTGTGCAACTGCCCCGCGCCGGCGAAACAACGAGGCCGCAACCGGCGACGGCGGAGGCTGCCGAATAGTCGAATCGCCCCGCAGAAATGCTTTACCAAGGGGCGTCCTCTTACCAAGAACATATTTCTGATTGCAATTTTCACGCATGGCTGTCGCTATCGAGCTGGTTATTTCAATCGGCCCGTTCTTTTTCTGCGCCATCGACGAATCTCCGCTTTGTGACGGAACTTTCGCCATAATTTCATCCGAGCGAAGGGAAGCCTTAATGCCTGAGGCTTGCCAAAATGCAACGGCGCCACATTTAAGCAGAGTCTCGCTATGCAACCGATGCGTAAATCAGCTACAGCAAAGACTTGTATCGGCCGATTGTGCAGCGCGAGATCAGGGGTGCGCACCTGTTGAATTCCCTTTGCCATGGTCGGTCCGAATCTGCGGCAAACCGGCAAAACAGCGACATGATGCGGAGAAACAGACTGGACAGCTTGACGACGTGGAATTCGCCCGCGCTTTCCAGTGATGCCATATCCGCGCCGCGGCGCTTCGCGCGTCGCCTGATGTTGCTTTCGGCCGTCGCAATGACGCTGAATGGCTGCCAATCGCTGATCGACCAATCCTATCAGCCGAGTGTTTCGCCTTCTTCCAATCCACAGATCGTCGACGAGGTGCAGAAGAACGACCCGCGCGCGGCGATGGGCGCCCGTGAGCATCCGCGCATCGTGGCAAGCTACGGCGGCGAATACAAGGACGCCAAAACCGAGCGCCTCGTCGCCCGCATCGCAGGCGCACTCACGGCGGTGTCGGAAAATCCGAGCCAGTCCTACCGCATCACCATCCTGAATTCGCCGGCGATCAACGCCTTTGCGCTGCCGGGCGGTTATCTCTACGTCACCCGCGGCCTGCTCGCCCTCGCCAACGACGCCTCGGAAGTTGCCGCCGTGCTGTCGCACGAAATGGGCCATGTGACGGCAAACCACGGCATCGAGCGGCAGAAGCGCGAAGAGGCTGAGGTCATTGCCAGCCGCGTGGTCGCCGAAGTTCTTTCCAGCGACATCGCCGGCAAGCAGGCACTTGCCCGCGGCAAGCTGCGGCTCGCCGCCTTCTCCCGCCAGCAGGAGCTGCAGGCCGATGTCATCGGCGTGCGCATGCTCGGCGAAGCTGGCTATGACCCCTATGCCGCTGCCCGTTTCCTCGATTCCATGGCGGCTTACAGTCGCTTCATGTCGGTTGATCCCGAAGCCGACCAGAGCCTCGACTTCCTGTCGAGCCATCCGAATTCGGCACAGCGAATAGAGCTTGCCCGCACCCACGCCCGCGCCTTCGGCCAGGAAGGCTCGGTCGGCGACAAGGGCCGCGATTATTATCTCGACGGCATAGACGGACTGCTCTACGGCGACAGCCCGGAAGAAGGCTATGTGCGCGGCCAGACCTTCCTGCATGGCGGCCTCGGCATCCGCTTCGACGTGCCGCCGGATTTCCACATCGACAACAAGGTCGAGGCGGTGATGGCCACCGGCCCGAACGACATCGCCGTCCGCTTCGACGGCGTCGCCGACAATCAGAACCAGAGTCTCACCAACTATATCTCCAGCGGCTGGGTAACCGGCCTCGACCCGTCGACCATCCAACCGATCACCATCAACGGCATGGAAGCAGCCACCGCGCGCGCCAGCGCCGACCGTTGGGATTTCGACGTCACCGTGATCCGCAACAATTCGCAGATCTTCCGTTTCCTCACCGCCGTGCCGAAAGGCAGCGACGCCCTTGAGCCAACGGCCAATGTGCTACGCGCGAGTTTCCGGCGCATGACGCCGGCAGAGGCGGCCTCGCTGAAGCCGCTGCGCATCCGCGTCGTCACCGTCCGGCCGGGTGAGAACATCTCGACGCTCGCCGCCCGCATGATGGGCACAGACCGCAAGCTCGATCTCTTCAAGCTCATCAACGCCCTGCCCACGGGTGCAGCCGTTTCAACAGGCGATCGCGTCAAAATCATCGCCGAATAAAAAAGGCCCGGCTTACGCCGGGCCAGTCTGTGCTGCTGGAGGGGACAAGCATGTCGCGCAAAACTGTGCAGCGGTTTTGCGATAACGACATGCGTAAAACAAACACCTAAAGCGCGACCGGCGAATCTGAAAGATCGCGACGCGCTTTAGGTTCAGGCGTAGGCCGCCATATGCGGATCGGCGCTGACGAGGGCGCTGCGGAGTTTTTCCATCGCCCGGCTTTCGATCTGACGCACACGTTCCTTGGAAATGCCGAGATCGGCACCGAGTTCTTCAAGTGTCGCACCGTCTTCCGCCAGACGCCGGGCGCTAATGATCTTCATCTCGCGTTCGTTGAGATGTTTCAGCGCCGAGGCGAGCCAGACGCGGCGGCGCTCGCCGTCGATCATGTTGGAAACCTGCTCGTCCGGCAGGGGATCGTCGCTGACGAGGAAGTCCATCTTCTCCGCGCTCTCGGCATCGCCAGAAACCGAAGGCGCCTGCAGCGAAGCGTCGTTGCCGGAAAGCCTGGCATCCATCGTCTGCACATCGGCGAGGCTGACGCCGAGGGCCGCGGCGATTTCCTGATGAATGGATTGCAGCGTCAGCTGTGTGTCACCCTTGGCAAGCTTGGCGCGCAGACGACGCAGATTGAAGAACAGCGCTTTTTGCGCTGAACTCGTGCCACCACGCACGATCGACCAGTTGCGCAGGATATAATCCTGGATCGAAGCCCGGATCCACCAGCTTGCATAGGTCGAAAAGCGCACGTCGCGTTCCGGCTCGAAGCGGGCGGCGGCCTCCAGCAGGCCGACATACCCCTCCTGCACGAGATCGCTCATCGGCAGGCCGAAATTGCGGAACTTGCCGGCCATGGATATGACGAGGCGCATATGGGCCATGGCGATCTGGTTGCGCGCACCGCGGTCGTCGTGGTCCTTCCAACGGGTGGCAAGATCGTGCTCTTCCTGACGGGCGAGATAGGGGGCGGCCATCGCGATTTTGATCATGCGCCGATCTGCAGACATGTTCTTCATTTCGATCTCCCGAAGCAGGCCTCTCGCCCTGAAATGAACAATAAAACTCATATTCCGGAACATCGCTGTCCGGATTGAATGGGTTCCGAATGCATAAAAGCCTCTCCCCTGGACTTTTCAGGGGGAGGCCCTATTTCTCATCATGTGCCGGTAAGACGGCTGGGCTGGACCTGTTTCTTCACCTTGCCGGATGGGCAATATAGAAAAGGCATGATCCGCTCCTCATCGAACATTGACGGAATAGCAGTTCGCTCGTTGAGGCCATTGCCCGACGAGCAGTCCGCAATTACGTGTGATAACGCGGCAGTCGGGAAAAGGTTCCAATAAAAAAACCCGGCACGAAGGCCGGGTTTTTTGACAGAAAAACAGGGTCGCTTTATGCGGCTTCGTCCTGCGAATCATCTTCTTCAATCGCCTTGCCGCGCTTCGGACCCTTGTTGAGATTGGTCTCGACGAGACGGACGGCTTCGGTTTCCGACATTTTGTTGACAGCGGCGATTTCGCGCGCCATGCGGTCGAGCGCAGCCTCATAGAGCTGGCGCTCGGAATAGGACTGCTCGGGCTGGTTCTCGGCGCGATAGAGATCGCGCACGACTTCAGCGATGGAAATCAGGTCGCCGGAATTGATCTTGGCATCATATTCCTGGGCGCGGCGGGACCACATGGTGCGCTTGACACGCGCCTTGCCCTGCACGACCTTCAATGCACGCTCGACGAAATCCGTTTCCGAAAGCTTGCGCATACCGATGCTCATGGCCTTCGCAACCGGAACCTTCAGACGCATCTTGTCCTTCTCGAAATCGATAACGAAAAGTTCGAGCTTCATGCCGGCAACTTCTTGCTCTTCGATAGCGGTGATGGTACCGACGCCATGAGCGGGGTAGACGATCGATTCACCGGTCTTGAAGCCGTGACGTGCTGTAGAAGGCTTTTTCTGCTGAGTCGTCATTCTATTCAAAAACTCCCTGTTACGCTTCCGGCGGCGGCCGGAGCCGGGTCAGTCAGGCCCGGGTGAGACGGTAGTATCCGTCGGGTGACTTCACTCTGGTCCCATCGGGCAAAAGCAAAGACTTCTTGCGCGCGATCTTGGGACCCGGCGCTCAAAGCGTTGATATGTCACGGAAACCGCGTACGGATTGGTTTTGCTTTCGTGATGGTTTTGGGCATGCGTCATGCCACAAATGGAACAGTAACCGAAACCTATCATAAAAATATGAGGAAATCAATAATTTGCTTCGCTTGAGTCATGCGGGCAACACATGTCACCCATATGCCTTACGCAGCTTTTAAAACGTTTCGCCCCGCGGTCGCCCGAATCCGGCGACCGAATTTAGGCGCTGTCTCAATCGCCAGAACCAGGCTTCTCGGAGAAATACTTCTCGAATTTTCCGGTCTCGCCATCCATGTCCTTGGCCTCAGGCAACGGCTCCTTCTTGACCGTAATATTCGGCCAGATCGTCGCATATTCGGTGTTGATCTTCAGCCATTTGTCGAGGCCAGGCTCGGTATCGGGCTTGATCGCTTCGGCGGGACATTCCGGTTCGCAGACACCGCAATCGATGCATTCGTCAGGATGGATGACGAGGAAATTCTCGCCCTCATAGAAGCAGTCGACAGGGCAGACTTCCACGCAATCGGTGTATTTGCACTTGATGCAATTGTCGGTCACGACATAGGTCATGAAGAACTCCAGGATTTCCATGCGGATGGGGCCGGGCAACCTGGAACGTCGCGCCTATCCCCGTGCCGGAGGAAAAGCGTGAGCAGGCTTGGGAGGCAAGCACGCTTCCGGCAGGTTGTCAGTGACGTATCGGCTTTATCGCCGGATTTCAAGGATAAACGATCTGCAAAAGCCGCCGCCGCAGACAGAGTTTTCTAATCCTCGTCCGACATCAGCCTGTCGATTGCACGTCTTTCCTTTTTGGTCGGACGGCCGGTGCCGGTCGCCCGGATTGCCTGCTCGTAGGGCGTGAGACGTTTTGCCTCATCGGGCGGCGGGGATTGATCGTCGTAAAGCAGGCGCGCCTGCTCGTAAGGCCCCCGCCGCTCACCGGCAAGGCGCACGACGAGAACGACATCGCGCCGTTCCAGCGTCAGCTCGATAAGGTCGCCCGGCTTGATCATCTGGCTCGGATGGCTGCAGCGCTCGCCATTGATGCGCACATGGCCTGATTGGATATGGCTCTGCGCCACCGAGCGTGACTTCGCCATGCGCGCGAAGAACAGCCACTTGTCGATGCGCTGGCGCGAACCGCTTGTCGGCTGCGTCTCCCCGCTCATGACTACTTCTTCATCTGCTCCTTGAGGGCTGCGAGCTTGGCGAAAGGCGAATCCGGATCGATCGGCTTCTCCTTGCGCGGCGGCTTGGCCTCGAAGCGCAGCGGCTGCGAGCCGCCGCGATTGTTGTTGCGGTCGTTACGATCGTTGCGGTCACCGCGATCCTTGCGATCGCCACGGTCCTGCCGGTCGCCGCGCTGCTGGTCGCCCCGTGGTTGGTTGTTGCGATCGCCCCTTGCCTGCTGCGGCCGGCCGCCATCGCGACCAGCACCGTCCTTGCCGCGGTTCTGGCGATTGTTGTTGTCACGGCCGTCGCCACCGCGATTGCCCTCGCCACCTTCACCACCACCGGGCCGGCGATTGCGATCGCCACGTTCCTGGTTCTGACCGCGCTGCTCGCCCTGGCCGCCACGGCGTTCGCCATGCCCGCCGCGCGCCTGGCGCTGATTGTCGTTGCGGCCGCCGAGACGCCACAGAAGAACCGGCTTCGGTTCCACCGGCTCGCCGGCTTCCTCGGGAGCAGATACTGCTTCCCCAGCAGCAGGTGCTGCTTCCTCGGGAGCGGACACCGCTTCACCAGAC
Source organism: Rhizobium beringeri (assembly GCF_004306515.1). Taxonomy (NCBI): domain Bacteria; kingdom Pseudomonadati; phylum Pseudomonadota; class Alphaproteobacteria; order Hyphomicrobiales; family Rhizobiaceae; genus Rhizobium; species Rhizobium beringeri. The sequence goes on from NZ_SILG01000001.1 coordinate 4,214,368, forward strand.
GCTTCCACCGGAGCCGATGTCTCGATCGCTTCGACCGGAACGGGGGTTTGGACCGCTTCGGCTACGGGCGCGTCAGCAACCGCCGGAGCCGCCTCGGTTGCAGGCGCTTCGGCAGCAATCTCTTCCGCCGCACCGTCGGCATCGTCGTGGTCAGCCTTTTCGGCTGTCTCTTCCGCAGGCGTTTCCGCAGTGGCAGCAGGCACTGAGGCCGCATCCTGCGTCGCAAGATGTACTGATGCCTCTTCCGCCTTCACGGCATCGGCGCGATAGCCGAGACCCTTGAGGATTTCTTCCATGTCCTCGAGCGTCGCACCGAGGATCGACAGCATCGCCGTCGTCGTCGTAAAGCGGCGGCCGTCATAGGCGCCCTCCGGACGGTTGTTTTGACCGGGCTTCCATTGCAGCAGCGGCCGGATGATATCGGCAAGCCGTTCCAGAATGTCGATGCGCACAGCACGCTTGCCGAGGAAACGGAAGCCGGCGAGCTTGTAGAACATCCGCTCGAAGCTCGGATCGGTGACGACGGAGGTGCGGCCGGCGGCAAGCACCGGAATGAGATCGCCATAGCCCGCCTTGTCGAGACCGTCATTCTTCAGCGCCCAGAGCAGCGTGATGAGCTCGGCCGGGGCCGGCTTCAGAAGCGCCGGAACGAAGATATGATAGGCGCCGAAACGCACGCCGTAGCGGCGCATGGAGGCACGGGCCTCCTGGTCCAGCGACTTCACCTCCTCGGTCACGTCGCGACGGAAGAGCACTCCGAGATTCTCGACGAGCTGGAAGGCAAGCCCCTTGGCGAGGCCCTGCAGGTCCTCGGCGCGCGACAGATCATCGAGCGGCTTCAGCACCGTGCTGATATGATGATTGACGAAGCGCTCGATGCGGGCGGCGACGTGATCACGGGCATTGCCCGTCAGTTGTTCGTCGGCCAGCAGGATCACGCGCGGACGCATGATGTGATCGCTGCCCGAAAGCCGCGCCACCGGGTCGCCCAGCCAACGGATCAAACCATCCGAACCGATCACCAAATCGCTGTTGCCGGCGGCATGCATCCGGGCCGCGCGGGCTTCGAACTCGAGCCCGAGCGCCTTCTGCGACGCAGCCTGAACCGCCTTGGCATCCGGTCCGTCCGTTCCCGCCACCGGCGTGAAACGGAATCCGCTCAACTGCCCTACATGATGTCCTTCAACGAAGACATCGCCATTCACACTGATTTCAGCTTCCAGCATCGCATTCTCTCTCAGGCGCTTCATGAGCACAGATGTCCTGCGATCAACAAAGCGTTTCGTCAACCTTTCATGTAACGCGTCGGACAATCGATCTTCGATTTCCCGCGTCTTTTCCTGCCAGTGTGTCGGATCGGCAAGCCAACCGGGCCGATTCGAAACGTAGGTCCAGGTCCTTATCTGCGCGATTCGCGCCGAAAGCGTGTCAATTTCCCCATCTGTTCGATCGGAGCGATGAACCTGCTCCGCAAGAAACTGCTCATTCACCGTGCCATAGCGGACGAGATCGGAAAAGAGGGTCGCGATAAGATCGGCATGTTGTGCTGGGGTGATACGCCGATAGTCGGGAAGCGCGCAAGCCTCCCAGAGTTTTTCGACGCGCGCCGGCCTGTCGGCGAGATCGATGACCTCGGGATAGCGCGAAAGCTGTTCCAACGCCTGCTGGTCGACCGCAGGCAGCGCCCGCGTCAGCCCCGGTACGCGCGGTCCCACCTCAAGGCTGGCACGCAGCGATGCGATTGAGGAGAAGTCCATCTCCGTCGTCCGCCACTGCAAAACCTTGACGTTGTCGAACTCGTGCCCCTCGATGCGCTGCACCAGCTCATCGTCGAAGGGCGAGACCTGTCCGGTGACGCCGAAGGTCCCGTCTCGCACGTGCCGCCCGGCGCGCCCGGCGACCTGGCCGAGTTCGCCTGGATTGAGATTGCGGAACTGGTAACCGTCGAACTTCCGGTCCTGGGCAAAGGCAACGTGATCGACATCGAGGTTGAGGCCCATGCCGATCGCATCGGTCGCCACCAGATATTCGACGTCGCCTGCCTGATAGAGCGCCACCTGCGCATTGCGGGTACGCGGGCTGAGCGCGCCAAGCACGACCGCCGCGCCGCCGCGCTGCCGGCGGATGAGCTCGGCGATGGCATAGACCTCGTCGGCGGAGAAGGCGACGATGGCCGAACGCTGCGGCAGCCGGGTGATCTTCTTCTGCCCGGCATAGAAAAGATGCGAAAGCCGCGGCCGCTCGACGATATTGATGCCGGGCAGGAGCTGCAGCAGGATCGGCCGCATCGTCGCAGCACCGAGCAGCAGCGTTTCCTCGCGACCGCGAAGATGCAGGATGCGGTCGGTAAAGATATGGCCGCGCTCGAGATCGCCGGCGAGCTGCACCTCGTCAATCGCGACGAAGGCGGCCTTGGTCTCGCGCGGCATCGCTTCGACGGTGCAGACGGAAAAACGCGCATTGGGCGGCGAAATCTTTTCCTCGCCGGTGACCAGCGCCACATTCTGCGCGCCGACCTTCTCCACCACCCGCGTATAGACCTCGCGCGCCAGCAGCCGGAGCGGCAGGCCAATCACGCCCGTCCCGTGCGCGACCATGCGCTCGATGGCATAATGGGTCTTGCCGGTATTGGTCGGCCCGAGCACCGCGGTCACACCGCGCCCACTCAGAATCATCGGCTGCGAAGTCAGAGTCATGAGTCCATGCAAATGAGGCGGGTGGCCCCAGGAAAATCTCGGCTCCTCGATGGAAGCCAGAGAACACATGGACAGCTGCCGCCGCAAACGCAAGGGCAGATTTCAAAATGCCTCGGAGATTACGACCTTTGCGAGTCCCGTGGAACGCCCGAATTTCCGATTCGGAACAGCGTGAGAACGAATCAGCGACGAATCGGTGACTCCAGCTGATTCAGCTTTTGTTCACGGCTAAGTATTGATTTTGAATCACTTTTTCCCACTAGATGCTGAATCATGAGACTCTCTCTTGTTCGTATTTTCGCCATCGTGAGTGACCGATTCCCACCCGATCTTGAACAGGCGAAAATCCGCCCGAAATTAACCTCTCGACCAAAGCCGGAACGAATCGGACACGAATCGATGACTCCGCCGTTTTCGCCTTTCGTTCACGGCCACATCTGGTAGCGGCTTCGGGTCCGGGCGCTAGATGCGGATCGGCGGCAGGGGCCTTCGTTCCACCTCGTCGCGCCGGCATTAATCTTTCGGGAGCCGGATTCAGATCGCGTTAAACTGCGGCAGCCGATACGGGTGCCGAGCGCAGGCGCTGATCAAAGAGGGAACGAATCGCTGACGAATCGGCGACATCACGATTTTCCCGCTTTGTTCACCGCAACATATTGTATTTAAAAGGGTTTTTAACCATACGGGTGATTTCCCGGAATGGTCGAATTCGACCGATGCTGCCGACCGTTTGTGAAAGCGGCCATGCTCCTCAGAAAACCGCAAACAAGGTTTCGTCACATTTCGAGAGCTTAGCCGGGAACAAAAATCGCCAATAAGTGTTTCTGGTCCATTCGAATTGCAGATGAAATGAAGGGAACACACCATGCTCGGCACGATACTTCTTATTATCCTTATTCTGCTTCTGATCGGAGCCCTGCCGAATTGGGGTTACAGCCGTGGCTGGGGCTATGGACCTTCTGGCGGTTTGGGGCTAGTTCTCGTCATTATCATTATCCTTGTACTCATGGGCCGCGTCTAAAGGCCTACTAACCTGGGGAGTTACGACATGATGAAGAAGATTGTTCTTATTGGTGCGCTCGTCGGCGCTTTGGCATCCTGCACAGCGACCGAGCAAGGTACGGCGATCGGCGCCGGCACCGGTGCGGTGATCGGCGGTGTCGTCACCAACAGCTGGGGCGGCGCAGCCGTCGGCGCCGTTGCCGGCGGTTTGACCGGTGCCCTCATCGGCCATTCGGTCGAACGCCGCGGCTACTGCGTCTATCGCGACCGCTACGGCCGCCGCTACGAGGCTCGTTGCCGCTAATCGGCAAAAGCATATCGGACTCCCAACGGGCGCTTCGGCGCCCGTTTTCTTTGCCGGTCCCATCCGTCAACGAGACGTTGACACTCGGTTGTCAAAGTCAAATCTACCGCCGCCCCAACGGGCAGGCCCATATTTCCTTCACGAGCGCAACGAGCAGGCAGAGCCGCCCGGCGCAGCTGAAAGGAACACCTCCAATGACCCAGATTTTGCTTAATTCCCTCGTCGCCATTCTCATAGCCTCGGCTTTCCTGACGACCGCGATATCGGCCCTCAGCAGCAAAGATCGCTCGCTGCGCAAAGTGCCCGCCAAGATCGGACGGTCCAGGTTCGGACACAGCGACATCCCGAACGCCGACCACCGCTCCTGATCCAACAAATAAAATAAGCGAGGCGCGTCCTGCCAGACGCGCCTCGCTTTGAATCTGCGTATAATCCGTATTGTGGCCTAGGCGAAGTACTGTCCCCCATTGGCCGTCAGCGTCGAACCGGTGATGAAGCCGGCATCGTCGGAGACGAGGAAGGTGACGCAGCGCGCGATCTCTTCCGGTTCGCCGAGACGGCCGACGGGGATCTGCGGAATGATGCGTTCATTCAGCACCTTCTCCGGCACGGCAAGCACCATTTCCGTTCCGATATAACCGGGGCAAATGGCATTGACGGTGATGTTCTTGTTCGCCCCTTCCTGGGCCAGCGCCTTGGTGAAGCCGAGATCGCCCGCCTTGGCCGCCGAATAATTCACCTGGCCCATCTGGCCCTTCTGCCCGTTGATCGACGAAATATTGACGATACGGCCGAAGTTGCGGTCGCGCATACCGGTCCAGACCTGATGCGTCATGTTGAACAGGCCGGTGAGGTTGGTATTGATCACCTCGTGCCACTGCTGCTGCGTCATCTTGTGGAACATCGCGTCGCGGGTAATGCCGGCATTGTTGACGAGGATTTCGACAGGCCCGATCTCGTTTTCGATCCTGGCAATTCCCTCGCCGCAGGCGAGGTAATCCGAAACATCCCATTTGAACACTGGAACGCCGGTGACATCATGGAAGGCCTTGGCCTTCTCGTCGTTGCCGGCATAGCTGGCCGCGACCCTGTATCCGGCGTTTTTCAGTGCCATGGATATTGCCGCGCCGATGCCGCGTGTACCCCCGGTGACCACAGCCACTCTGCTCATGCTCCGCTCCCCTTTTGTTTTTTGCCCCGCCGCGTGGCGAGATTTTCAATCAATCATGGATTGCATGCTATTTAAAGCGCTTCAAAGCACATGGCCACACCCATGCCGCCCCCGATGCAAAGCGTGGCAAGACCCTTCTTGGCGCCGCGGCGCGTCATTTCGAACAGCAGCGTGTTGAGAACGCGCGCGCCGGAGGCGCCGATCGGATGGCCGATCGCGATCGCCCCGCCGTTGACGTTGACGATCGACGGATCCCATCCAAGATCCTTGGTGACGGCGCAGGCTTGCGCCGCGAAAGCCTCGTTGGCTTCGACGAGATCAAGATCGTTCACCGACCAGCCGGCCTTCTCGAGCGCCTTGCGCGAAGCCGGGATCGGTCCGGTGCCCATGATCTGCGGATCGACACCCGCCGTTGCCCAGGAAACGATGCGAGCGAGCGGCTGGATGCCGCGCCGGACTGCCTCCGCTTCGCTCATCAGCACCGCCACAGCGGCACCGTCGTTGAGGCCGGACGCATTCGCGGCCGTGACCGTGCCGTCCTTGTCGAAGGCCGGGCGCAATTTCCCCATCGCCTCCAGCGTGGCGCCGTGACGGATATATTCGTCAGCATCGACCGTAACGTCGCCCTTACGTGTCTTGATGACGTAGGGGATGATCTCGTCGACAAAGCGACCGGCCTTCTGCGCTGCCTCCGCCTTGTTCTGCGAACTGACGGCGAATTGATCCTGGTCGTCGCGCGAAAGCTGCCACTGGCGCGCAACATTCTCGGCGGTGATGCCCATGTGGTAGCCGTGGAAAGCGTCGGTCAAACCGTCCTTGATCATCGTGTCGATCATCTTCATGTCGCCCATCTTGACGCCGCCGCGCAGATGCGCGGCATGCGGGGCCATCGACATGGATTCTTGGCCGCCGGCAACGATGATCTTGGCGTCGCCGGTGGCGATCTGCTGCATGCCGAGCGCAACCGCGCGCAGGCCCGAGCCGCAAAGCTGATTGACGCCCCAGGCCGTCGCTTCCTTCGGAATGCCGGCCTTCATCGCCGCCTGGCGGGCCGGGTTCTGGCCCTCGCCGGCGGAAAGCACCTGGCCGAGGATCACCTCGTCCACCTCGCCGGCATCGACGCCGGCGCGCTCGAGCGCGCCCTTGACGACGGCCGCCCCGAGCTCATGCGCGAGAACCGTCGCGAAAGCGCCGTTGAAGGCGCCGACTGCTGTTCGCCCTGCGCTGGCGATGACGATGGATGGATTGCTCATGGGGACGCTCCTCGTTTTCGTCTCACTTACATAAGTGGAAACTGGCAAAGCTTGGAGCACAAGTCAAACGCGAAGACCGGCTGCCGTCATTTTTCGGCAGCAGCCCGCGAAAGCCTGATTCGTCTGCTCTGTGAAAGGTTTGCCGCATCGCACAAAGAGATTGTCACCAGCCTTCTTTTGCGTTTACAGTCTCAACTGGAGGAATATCCATAAATCAGACGGGGGTTCAGGAGACTGATATGGCGAAGCATGAGGGTCAGATCGTTATCAAGAAATACGCCAATCGCCGCCTATACAACACGGGCACCAGCACCTACGTGACACTGGAAGACCTGGCGGAGATGGTGAAGAAGGGTGAAGAATTTACCGTACAGGATGCAAAAAGCGGAGATGACATCACCCATTCGGTGCTGACCCAGATCATCTTCGAACAGGAATCGAAGACCGGAAATACGCTGCTCCCGATCTCCTTCCTGCGCCAGCTCATCACCTATTACGGCGATCAGATGCAGATGGTCGTGCCGAGCTTTCTCGAACATTCGATGCGCTCCTTCACCGAACAGCAGGCCCAGATGCGCGAGCAGGTGACCCGCGCTTTCGGCGAAACACCGCTCGGCAAGAACCTGCAGTTGCCGATGCAGATGGTCGAGGACCATGTTCGCCGCAACACCGAGCTGTTTCAGCAGGCGATGCAGATGTTCTCGCCCTTCATGACGCCGCCTGCCAAGGAAAGCCGCAAGGCCGAGGCCAAGGATATCGACGAGCTGAAGGAACAGCTCCGCGCCCTTCAGAACAAGCTCGACAACCTATAGTCCGATCGAGACATCCCGCCCGGCGCTTCGGATCGACACGGCAAAACCGCCGATGACATCGATCAGAGCGATCGTCATCAAAATGAAGAATACCTGCGTCGCAGCATCCCGGACGAGCAAAAACTCGACCAGGAAGGCGATGAAGACCAGCATCGACAACATGTGGTTGACGAGATTGCCGGGACCGGTTCTGGTCGCTTTGAGGATTTCGAAGAACAGCACGACAAGTGCGATGACGATGAAAAGATCGCCGAGCGCCATGCTCCAGATCGCGCCCGAGATCATCGACAACACGATGATATCATGCTGCAGTGCCGGAATACCGCCGTCGCCCATCAGGCCCAGCATCGCCAGATTGTAGAGAATAAACGGAATAATCATCAGGGGCATGGCGGCTATCATCGGCAATCTCCCAGCGCATCATGCTTTTCCGAAAATCGGATGCAATTTTCGGAAGGCATGATGCGTAGATTCAAAGTACTACAGCGTCCTTTGCGCGTCTGAAAAGACGCGCGGCGCTGTAGCGTGCAAGAAGAATACTGCCGCAAACCGTTGCCTGACGGCAAGTCATTGCAAATATTATATCGTCGAAATGCAAAAGGCCGGCGTGACGCCGGCCTTGAAACTTCGATCGGACAAGCCGGATCGATAAATTATGCGCTTTCCTTCGGCGTCAGAACCTGGCGGCCGCGATACATACCGGTCTTCAGGTCGATATGATGCGGGCGGCGCAGTTCGCCGGAGTTCTTGTCTTCGACGTAGGTCGGAGCCTTCAGTGCGTCTGCCGAACGGCGCATACCGCGCTTGGACGGGCTTGTTTTTCTCTTCGGTACAGCCATTTCTCTTACTCCACTTGCGGGCAAAACATTCCCACGGCCAGACTGGCGGCCGAAACGGACATGTCGCGATTTCGGAATTTGGCGCGCTTATACATGCAAGGGGTGACCTTGACCAGTCCCCATGCGTATTTTTTGCGACGCCGATGATTCCAGGCTCAGACTTCGTCTTCCGCCACGATCCAAGGCTCGGCGCGGGCCGCCTCTTCCCATTTCCGCCAAGCCGGATGCGCCTTCATGGTCTCCATGTAGGCCAGCGTATCGTTTCGGCTGACGAGATCATAAATGTCGAACCGGTTGACGACAGGCGCAAACATCGCATCCGCCCCGCTGAACGCGCCAAACAGAAACGGTCCGCCGGATTGCTGCAGGAGGTCGCGCCAGATCGTCTCGATACGGCTGATATCGGCGTCGACACCATCCGGCAACGCGATCTTGCCCTTCGGCCGGCGGATATTCATCGGGCAGGCGCTGCGGAGCGCCCGGAAGCTCGAGAGCATTTCCATCGAAACCGAACGGGCGAGCGCACGCTCGGCCCGACCCCTCGGCAGAAGGCCGGCGTCCGGATAAAGCTCGGCGACATATTCGATGATCGCCAGCGATTCCCAGATCTTCAATGCGCCGTGCTGCAGAAGCGGCACTCTCCCGGTCGGCGAAATCGCCTTGATATCGGGATTGCCGCCAGGATAGTCGAAGGGGATCAGGACTTCCTCGAAATCGACACCGGTGCCCGTCAGTGCCATCCAGGGCCGGAACGACCATGAAGAGTAGTTCTTGTTGGCAATGTACAGCGTCGGTTTGTCCATGGGCCTCTCCCGTTCAGGCTTCGAAATCGAAAATCAGCAATTCGTGGAAATGGTTCATGTCCTCGAACACGCAGAATGCCGGCGCGGTCAGCTCGAGAACAGGGGCCTTGCGGCGGATATCGTCGGCCACGTCATCGAGCATCACCTGCCAGCGCGGCAAGGCTTCGTCCTCCAGCCGTTCGATCGCATAGGCGAAGGTCATGTGGAACTTGTAATCCTCATGGCTCGGCTGGCGATAGCCCAGAAGATCGGCCAGCGCATCGCGCCAGGCGCGCATGACCCTGCGGTCGTTCTCCGTCGCCCCGTCGACGAGCAGGCCCGACGGGCGAGCGTCGACGATGGCGACCTTGAAGGGATCGAATATCGAGAAACCTTCGAGCCTGGCCGCCATCAGCGCGGTCATGTCGTCGATCGGCATATCGAGAGGGAGGTCGCCCGGCCAGCAATCCTGCCGGCGCCTGGTCTCGATGACACCTTCGAAAAGCGTCATGTGAATGCTTGATATCGGCGTGAAGAGGAACTGCGGGGCCTCGGGCATCGCCAGATATTTCTCACGCGCCTCGATCAGCGCCGTCAGCGTCTGCGAGCCCTTCTCGAGATGGCAGACGATGGTGTTGCCCGCTTCCGGCAGAAAGCCGCCGACCTTGCGATAGCGACTGCCGAGATGGGCAGGCGGGTTCGGATTGTGTGCCTTCGAATAGGAGAGAAGTTCGGGCGAAAACGTCGTGATGGTCATGGGCGACTCGGGGAGGGCTGGTTAGACTGCATTCGCCCATATGGCAGAACCAAGAATGTCAGATGACGCTTGCCGCTTCTAGAGCATGATGCCGAAAAGTGTGAGCGGTTTTCGGACGACATCATGCTCTAACTATATAATGTAGAACAGGATTCAGATTTCAGGCCGACCCCGGCCTAAAATCATCCTGTTCTAACGACAAGTTCTGATGTCAATCATAGATGCACTTGATGTAATCGCCCGAACCTTGCGCGCGTCTCTCGATGACGCCGGCGAGCCGGCGAAGGCCTCGTCCGGGCTTGCCGGCATTGCGGTCGATCGGGTTTGGCAGCGAAACGGCAAGCAGCGATGCCTGGCGCCGCGTCAGCTTCGAGGCCGGCACCTTGAAATGATGCTGGGCCGCCGCCTCGATGCCGTAGATGCCGGGACCCCATTCGGCAATATTGAGATAGATTTCCATCAGTCGCCGTTTCGACAGGACGAAATCCGTGGTCACCGCGAGCGGAAGTTCCAGCGCCTTGCGCACGAAGGAGCGGCTGTTCCAGAGGAAGAGGTTCTTCGCCGTCTGCATCGGGATGGTACTGCCGCCGCGTGTCGCCTGACCCTTCAGCGTATCCTCGACCAGCATGCGCATTTCCGCCCAGTCGACGCCGCCGTGAAAGCAATATTGCCCGTCCTCTGACATCATCACCGACTGCACCACAACCGGGGCGATGTCATCAAGCGACACCCATTGCCTGTCGTAACCACGCAGCAGCACGAGATCGCGCAGCATCAGCGTCGAGACGGGGTGAATGAAGGGCAGCAGATAGAAAAAGATCAGTGCATAGGGAAGGATCAGCATGATCAGCACGGCAAGAACAATGCGTTTCAACACACGCCGGTCTTCGAACCATCGCCGACGAGCCGGCATGTCGACGCTGTCCTCTCTCTCTGGCGCTATATCCAATGTCCCCAGTCCGATTTCGCTCCTGTGGTTCTCATAACGCCTGTGCAGAGCTTATGCCAGAGTGGGTGGCGAATCTTGCTGCCGCCATCGACAATTCCGTTGCAAGCCCGTGGGCGCTCATGCCAAACAGCGCCCATGGACGCGAACCGGGACACTTTCGAGACGAGGCTGAAGAACAACGCCCACGAGATCGAGGCGCTGCTCGACCTATTGCTTTCGCCGAGCACCCTTTCCGATGAAATCGCCAGGCCCGAGACGCTGCGCGATGCCATGCATTATGCCGTGCTGAACGGCGGCAAGCGGCTGCGCCCGTTTCTCGTCGTCGAAAGTGCAGCCCTTCTCGGCGGCGATCCAGAGGCAGCGCTTCGTGTCGGCGCCGCACTCGAATGCGTCCACTGCTATTCCCTCGTGCATGACGACCTGCCGGCCATGGACGATGACGACCTGCGCCGCGGCAAACCGACGGTACACATAAAGTTCGACGAGGCGACGGCGATCCTCGCAGGCGACAGCCTGCTGACCTACGCCTTCGACATCATCGCCGCGCCGGAAACCACCCTTCCCGATACCAGCAAGGCTTCGCTGGTGCTGGCCCTTGCCCGCGCAGCCGGTCTCGGCGGCATGGCCGGCGGCCAGGCGCTCGACCTCGCGGCAGAAAAGCAGGCCCCCGACGAGGCCGGCATCATCCGCCTGCAGGCGATGAAAACAGGCGCGCTGATCCGCTTCGCCTGTGAAGCCGGCGCCGTCATCTCGGCAAGCCCGCCGGAAGATCGCCGCCGCCTGCGCGCCTTCGGCGAAAAGATCGGTCTTGCCTTCCAGCTGGCCGATGACATTCTCGACCTGACCTCGGACACCGCGACCATGGGCAAGGCAACCGGCAAGGATGCGGCCCGCGGCAAGGGAACGCTTGTGGCCCTTCGCGGCATGGAATGGGCCGAAGCCCAGCTCCGTGAGCATGTCCGCGATGCCGAGGCGCTGCTTGCCCCCTACGGCCCTCGCGCCTCGATCCTCACCGCTGCGGCGCATTTCATCGCCGACCGGAAGAACTAGAGCCTTTCCTGGTCAGGCGGCTAATATCTCCTCGAGGGCGGAAATCAGACGCGCACACTCCTCATCCGTGCCGATGCTGATGCGCAGGAAGTCCGAGATACGCGGCTTGGCGAAATGCCGGACGAGAATGCCGCGCTCCCGCAGGGCGGCTTGAAGCGCTGCCCCGGAACGGCTTTCGTGCCTTGCGAAAACGAAATTCGCCTGCGACGGCAACACCTGGAAATCCAACGTTTCGAGTTTGGAGACGAGGCTTTCCCGGCTGGCGATGATTTTCCTCCGGCATGTCTCGAACCAAGCCTCGTCCTTGATCGCCGCCGTCGCGGCAAGCTGCGCCAGACGATCGAGCGGATAGGAATTGAAACTGTCCTTGACCCGCTCCAGCGCCTCGATCAGCGGCCGCTGGCCCAGCGCGAAACCGATGCGCAGACCTGCAAGCGAACGGGATTTCGACAGGGTCTGAATGACCAGCAGATTGGGATGCGTGGATATCAGCGGGATGGCGCTTTCACCGCCGAAATCGATATAGGCCTCGTCTATGACGACGACTGCATCCGGATGAGCGGCAAGAAGTGCCTTGATGCCGGCAAGCGGCAGGCCGATCCCGGTCGGCGCATTCGGATTGGGGATGATGATTGCGCCGCATGGCCTGTCGTAATCCGCCAGCCGGACCTGGAACCTGTCGTCAACCGGCACCTCGATCGCCCCGACGCCGTATAGCAGGCTATAGGTCGAATAGAAGGCATAGGTCACATCGGGATAGAGAAGCGGCTTCTCATGGTTCAGCAGCGCTTGGAATGTATGCGCCAGAACCTCGTCGGAACCGTTGCCGACGAATACTTCTTCCGCCGTCAGGCCGAAACGGGCCGCGATCGTCTCGCGCAATTCCGTGGCAGAGGGATCTGGATAGAGCCGCAGACGATCGTCCGCCGCTTCCCTGATCGCCTCAAGCGCCTTCGGAGACGGCCCGTAAGGGCTTTCGTTGGTATTGAGCTTGACCATGTTCGCGATACGGGGCTGCTCGCCCGCGACATAGGGCTGAAGCTTGCTGACGATTGGCGACCAATACTGGTTCATCCGAACTTGCGGGCGCTCATTCCGCCGCCGTCCGCTGGCCGAAACGTTTCTCGATATAGTCGACAACCAGCGCCTCGAAGTCGGCGGCGATATTAGGACCGCGCAGCGTCAGCGCCTTCCGCCCGTCGATGAAAACAGGCGCCGCCGGCGTCTCGCCGGTGCCGGGAAGCGAAATGCCGATATCGGCATGTTTGCTTTCGCCCGGCCCGTTGACGATGCAGCCCATGACGGCGACGTTCAGCGCCTCGACTCCGGGATATTTCTCGCGCCAGACCGGCATGTTCTTGCGGATGTCGTTCTGGATGTTCTGGGCAAGCTCCTGGAATACCGTCGATGTCGTGCGTCCACAGCCCGGACAGGCCGCAACGACGGGTATGAACTGGCGGAAGCCCATGACCTGCAGGATTTCCTGCGCCACCTGGACTTCGCGCGTGCGGTCGCCGTTCGGCTCGGGCGTCAGCGACACGCGGATCGTATCGCCGATGCCGTGCTGCAGCACGAAGCCCATCGCCGCCGACGAGGCGACGATGCCCTTGGTGCCCATGCCGGCTTCGGTCAGGCCGAGATGCAGCGCATGATTGGAGCGTTCGGCGAGCATGGAATTGACGGCGATCAGGTCCTGCACCTGACTGACCTTGGCCGACAGGATGATGCGGTTGCGCGGCAGGCCGATCTCTTCGGCAAGGGCTGCAGAAAGCAGCGCCGACTGCACGATCGCCTCGCGTGTCACCTGCCGGGCCGAAAGCGGCGATCCGGCTTCGGCATTCTGGTCCATCAGCGCCGTCAGCAGATCCTGGTCGAGCGAACCCCAATTGACGCCGATGCGCACCGGCTTGTCATAGCGGATCGCCATCTCGATGATCTCGGCGAACTGCTTGTCCTTCTTGTCCTTGAAGCCGACATTGCCGGGGTTGATGCGGTATTTCGCCAGCGCCGCGGCACAATCAGGATGATCGGCGAGCAGCTTGTGGCCGATATAATGAAAGTCGCCGATCAAAGGGACGTCCAGGCCGAGGCGCAGCAGCCGCTCGCGGATCCTCGGCACGGCGGCCGCACTCTCGTCGCGGTCGACGGTGATGCGCACCAGTTCCGAGCCCGCCCGGAACAGAGCGGCGACCTGCGCGACGGTCGAATCGACATCGGCCGTATCGGTGTTCGTCATGGATTGCACGACAACCGGCGCCCCGCCGCCAACGATAACACCGCCGACATCGACGGCAACGGAAGCGCGGCGCGGTTTCGGATCAAAATCGGCGGCTGACAACATGAAGAGTTCTTGCACCCCTAAAGCATGTCGCGCAAAAGTGTGCAGCGGTTTTGCGATAACGACATGCGAAAAATAAAAACCTAAAGCGCGAGGAGCAAATCTGAAAGATTGCGACGCGCTTTAGAAACAGTGCTTTTCAGGTGGATCAAGGCCGGCTGCTTGTCAACCGCCCCTGATATCACTTTTGTTGGGAGGCGGCTCAGTGACCGCCTCCGGAGGTCCCATCGGCATAGTGGGCTAGCTTGGAGAGCAGGAGAACGACGAGCAGCAGCACCGGCAGCGCCATGAAAACGACGGCAAAGCCGATATGCTCGGCGACGAAGCCGATCAACGATGGCGCAACCAGCATGCCGGAATAGCCCATGGTCGTGACCACCGAGATGGCGATGCCGGGCTTGAGGCCGGGTATGTTGCCCGCCGCCGAGAAGGCGATCGGCACCATGTTGGAAATGCCGATACCGCAAAAAGCAAAGCCCAGTATGGCAAGCTCGGCATTGGGCGCCAGGCCTGCAAGCAGCATGCCGACAATGGCAAACAGCGTGCATATGCGCAGCGTCTTGACGCCGCCCAGACGGTCGCGTACCAGGTCGCCGGCAAAGCGCATAATTGCCATGGTCGCCGAAAAGGCTGCGAAACCAAGGCCGGAAAGTGCCACGGATGCATCCATTTCCTGCCGGAGATAGAGCGCGCCCCAGTCCAGAACCGCGCCTTCCGGCACCATGCTGAACAGCGCCATCAGTCCGAGCAGCCACGGCAGCGGCACCATCGGCAACTTCGTCTTTTCCTTCTTGGTGTCGGGATGCGGCGGATCCGCAAGGATCATCGGCCAGGCGACGGCAACGAAGATTGCCGCCAGCACCGTCGCCAGTTGCGCATGGCCGAGCACGCCGAGTTTGGAGATCACGATGCCGCCGAGACCGGAGCCGATCAGTCCACCAAGGCTCCAGAAAGCGTGGCAGGACGACATGATGGCGCGGCGCATGGATTTCTCGACCGATACCGCATTAGCATTCATCGCCACATCCATTGCGCCGATGAAGCCACCGAACAGGAAGAGCGAGATTGCCCCGGTGAGCACATTTGGCGCGAGCGTCAATGCCAGCAGCAACGGCAGCACGCAGACAGCCAGTACCTGAACGACGATACGCGAGCCGTGTTTGGCGATCTGCGCACCGGCGATCGGCATCATGACCAGCGAGCCGACGCCGAAGACGAGGATCATCAGCCCAAGCTCGAACTTGGTCAGCGCCAGACGCTCAGCAAAATCCGGGATCTTCGGTGCCCAGCAGCCGACGACAAAACCGTTCATGAGAAAGAGCAGGGAAACCGCCGCTCTGCTTCTGGTAATGAAGCCGCTCCGGGCTCCCGGCGCACTTACATGACTATCCATTTCCGTCTTTCCTCATTGCCGGGCTTGCTTGGCCCGGTTTCCCTAAACTCTATGACGTCGCCTCAGTTCGTTTTCTCGGCGAGAACAGTCCTGCATCCGCGCTCGCGGTAACGGGCGAGAGTGGCCGGATCGGCATCGTGCTCGACGACCAGGCATTCGCAATGCGCAACCGGCAGGATGCTATGGGGGGCAGCGGTGCCGAATTTCTCCGAGGTTGCAGCCACCAACACCCTTTTGCTCCTGGATGTCGCAAACCGCTTGAACTCCGCATCCTCGAAGCCGAACACCGTGATGCCGGCCTCGACATCGACGCCGCAGGCGCCGAGAATGCAGAGATCGGGCGAAATCTGCTCCATGTCCCGCAAGGCCTTGGCGCCGAGCGCACCGCCCGTCTGCCGGTCCACCATTCCGCCGATCAGGATGACGTTGACGGCAGGCTTGTCGATCAGCGCCGCGGCAATCGCCGGCGCATTCGTCGCAGCCGTCAGTGCGAGTTCGGCCGGCAATGCGTTGGCAATCGCCAGATTGGTGCTGCCGGCATCGAAGAACACGGTCGAGCCGGCGGCAATCTGCTTTGCTGCAGCGCGCGCCAGCGCCTGTTTCCGGTCAGCGGCAAAGCCGATGCGCTGCGTCAGGCTTCCGTGCGCCGGCGAGACCGGCAATGCACCGCCATAGACCCGCTCGCAGAGCCCTGCCGCTGCCATCTCGCGCAGGTCCCGCCGCACCGTATCCTCGGAGACGCCGAATTCGAGCGCAAGCTCCGTCGCCAGCACGCGGCCATTCAGCCGCAGCCTCTCGGAAATCACGCCTTGGCGCTCTCTCAACAGAAAATCCTGCATGTTTCTACCGGGTCCGTAGCTTACAAATCAAAAACGTGCATAAACGCTTACGATCATGCAGGCAATATGCACGGTCACACGTTTTCTGACGTTTGGAAATAAAGCTCCACGACCGGAAGGAATAAGCCCTATTGACCGCTCCGAGAGGCGGGAATATCGATTAGTCATTCCCGATTCCCGCCGGCATATCCGCCACCTGGTGCGTTCTCCCCGTGAAAAACTCCGTCAGCCTGGGCATCCTGCTCACGACCGTCGCCTATATGGCGTTCACCTTCCATGACGCGATCATCAAGATCCTGGCTTCAAGCATTCCTGTCTGGCAGATCCTGTTTTTCCGCAGTCTCACCATCCTCGTCGGTTGTCTCGCCTATGGTCGCGGCAAGCTCGTCCGCCAGACGATGACGTCGCCGATCATCAAGCCGATGATCGCCCGCAGTATCCTTCTGCTCTGCGCCTGGCTTTCCTATTATTCCGCCGCAAGCCGCCTGCAGCTTGCCGAAGTGACCACGCTTTATTACGCCGCACCTGTCGTCGGCACCGTGCTGGCTTGGTTCATCCTGAAGGAGAAGGTCACACCGGCGCGTTGGTTGGCCGTCGGCGTCGGTTTCGTCGGCGTCCTCATCGCCTGCAATCCCGTCGGCCTCACCATCTCCTGGCCGGTCTATCTGGCGCTGCAGGCGGCCGTGCTCTGGGCCTCTGCCATGGTGCTGCTGCGCAAGACCTCGCTGCACGAGAAGACCATTATCCAGCTCACCGTTTCCAACGTCTTTTTTCTTGCGATGACCGGCGTTGCCGTGATCTGGACATGGCAGACGCCGGATATGACGCAGCTCGCGCTCCTCATTGCCACCGGCATCGTTGCCGGCTGCGCGCAGTTCGCCCTTTTCGAAGGGATGCGTCAGGCGCCCGTCTCCGTGCT
Organism: Rhizobium beringeri; assembly: GCF_004306515.1. NCBI lineage: Bacteria > Pseudomonadati > Pseudomonadota > Alphaproteobacteria > Hyphomicrobiales > Rhizobiaceae > Rhizobium > Rhizobium beringeri. Next base: position 4,231,472 of record NZ_SILG01000001.1, read on the forward strand.
TGCGCCATTCGAATATACATCTCTCGTCTGGGCCTTCCTCTTGGGCTATCTGATCTGGGCCGACATCCCCGCGCACAATGTGGTTGTCGGCGCGGCGATGATCCTCGGCGCGGGATTGATCATCGTCGTCAGCGAAAAACTGCGCCGCCGCATCACCGCCTGATGCCTGTTTCTGCAGGATTCATGGTTCGAGCGGCCGTTTGAGAAAAATATTTGCAGTTGCTGCTTTTATTCGCAGTTTTCTACGCTTCCGGTGCCGTAATTTTCTGCCAACTATCGCCATCCGAAACACCTCCCAAGGATGGATGAAACAATGAACTGGTTGAAAACCGTCGCCGCCGCTGCCCTCATTCAGGCTGCGGCCCTTCTGCCCGCCCATGCCGGTGAAAACCTCGCCGCCATCAAAACGGCCGGCGTCTTCAAGATCGGCACCGAAGGCACCTATGCGCCCTTCACCTATCATGACGAAAGCGGCAAGCTCGTCGGCTTCGACGTCGAGATCGGCGAAGCGATCGCCGCCAAGCTCGGCGTCAAGGCCGAGTTCGTCGAAGGCAAGTGGGACGGCCTCATCGCCGGTCTCGATGCAAAACGCTACGACACCGTCATCAACCAGGTCGGCATCACTGAAACCCGCAAGCAGAAATACGATTTCTCCGAACCCTATATCGCCTCCAAGGCCGTGCTGATCGCTCGCGACGGCGACGACAGCATCAAGTCCTTCGCCGACCTGAAGGGCAAGAAAGCCGCCCAGTCGCTGACCAGCAACTTCGGCAAACTCGCGACCGAAGCCGGTGCCGAACTCGTCGGTACCGACGGTTTCGATCAGTCGATCCAGCTGGTGCTGACCAAGCGCGCCGACGCCACGATCAACGACAGCCTCTCCTTCCTTGATTTCAAGAAGCACAAGCCGGACGCGCCGGTGAAGATCGTCGCCGAGCAGGAAAATGCCGATTACTCCGGCGTCATCATCCGCAAGAACGAGCCGGAGCTTCTCGCTGAAATCAACAAGGCGCTTGCCGACATCAAGGCCGATGGCACCTATAAGAAGATCGCCGACAAATATTTCGGCCAGGACGTTTCCAAGTAAGTTCAACTGAAGAAAAGTCCCCTCCCCACAAGGGGGGAGGGGATTAGCCGGCGGACCGCTCATCTCCAAATAATCGTTTCGGCCTGCCGCTCGGTCGCTATTTCGTGTGAGGCGGCACCTAGATAAGTCCCTCCCCCTTGTGGGAAGGGGTTGGGGAGGGGTATTTCGGGTATCACGACCCAACCGACGAGAGGGAATTCCCTTGGCGCACTGGCTCCAACTGATGGCGGAATCGCTGCCCTCGCTCCTGTGGGCGGGGCTGATCTTCACCATTCCACTGACCCTGCTATCCTTCGTCTTCGGCCTGGCCCTCGGGCTCGCCACCGCAATCGCCCGGCTTTTCGGGCCGATGCCGCTTTCGGCCATCGCGCGCTTCTATGTCTGGGTCATCCGCGGCACGCCGCTGCTCGTGCAGCTCTTCGTCATCTTCTACGGCCTGCCGAGCCTCGGCATCCTGCTCGATGCCTTTCCGGCCGCTCTCATCGGCTTCACGCTGAATATCGGCGCCTATAGCTCCGAGATCATCCGCGCGGTCATTTCCTCAGTACCGAAGGGCCAGTGGGAAGCCGCCTATTCGATCGGCATGAGCTGGCGCCAGGCGATGAGCCGCACCATCCTGCCGCAGGCCGCCCGCGTCGCCGTGCCGCCTTTGTCGAACACCTTCATCTCGCTGGTCAAGGACACCTCGCTTGCCGCCGCCATCACCGTGCCGGAGCTCTTCCAGGCGGCGCAGCGCATCGTCGCCACCACCTATGAGCCGCTGATCCTCTATATCGAGGCGGCGCTGATCTATCTCGTCCTGAGCTCTGTCCTCTCGCAGCTGCAAGCGCGGCTGGAACGCCGCTTCGCGCGTTACGGCGGCATGCTGGAGGCAAATGCATGATCGAGCTTTCCAACATCGAAAAGCGCTTCGGCGACGCCGTCATCCTCAAGGATATCAGCATCCGCATCCCCGAAGGCAGCGTCACCGCGCTGGTCGGGCCTTCGGGTGGCGGCAAGAGCACGCTGCTGCGCTGCATCAACCTGCTCGAAATTCCGACCGCCGGCTCCATCCGCCTCGGAGAGGAAACGCTGGCCTTTGCGCCGGGAAAACGAACGAGCTGGTCGGCGATCCAGAAGATCCGCCGCCAGACCGGCATGGTCTTCCAGAATTTCCAGCTCTTCCCGCATCAAACCGCGATCGAGAATGTCATGGAAGGCCTGGTAACCGTGCTGAGATGGCCGAGGGAAAAGGCCCGCGAGCGTGCGATGGAATTACTGACCAAGGTCGGCATGACCCACAAGGCCGACGCCTGGCCTTCAACACTATCGGGCGGCCAGCAGCAGCGCGTCGCAATCGCCCGCGCACTGGCGCCGTCGCCGCGCGTGCTTCTGTGTGACGAGCCGACATCCGCCCTCGATCCCGAGCTTTCGGCCGAAGTGGTCGATGTGCTGGGCCAACTTGCCAGCGAAGGCACGACGATGGTGATGGCGACCCACGATCTCCGGCTCGCCTCGAAGATCGCCAATGACGTGGTTTTCCTGGAAGCCGGGAGCGTCGTGGAAACGGGCAGCGCCAGAACAATCTTCAGTGCGCCGGAGCGCGAACGCACCAAACGTTTCATCTCGACGATCAACGCCGCCCATACTTACGATATCTGAGCCAATGCCGGGATGCGAACATCCCGGCATTGCTGGAACTCCAATCAGGAGGCCGTGACGACCGAGCGCGCCGCCTTGAGCGCATTGCCCCACCAGGTGAGCTGGTCGAGCTGGTTCTTCGCCGCTTCGTTGAGATGCGCGTAATCGCTGAGGCTCTTGCCTTCCTTGAGGACGCCGAGATATTCGCCAAGCGCGATATGCACGCCCGTTTTCACCGAAGCCGCACCCATTTCCACGAAGATCAGGCGAAGATGCTCGACCGCACGTGCGCCGCCGACGCCGCCGTAACCGACGAAACCGACCGGCTTGTGGATGAACTCGCCGAGGTCGATGGCGTTCTTCAGAACCGCCGTCGGAGCGTGATTGTACTCGGCAGCGGTGAAAATGAAGCCGTCGAATTCACGCAGCTTCTTTTTCCAGCGCTCTGCCGTTTCGCTTTCAGCGGTCGTGGCACGCTGCTCACCGAAAAAATGCATGGGGTAGTCGAGCAGGTCGAGAACCTGGACCTCGATGTCCTGGCGCTCGGCGGCGATAGCGGCAATCCACTTGGCCGGATGCTCGGCAAAACGGCCAATGCGCGTGCTCCCGACGATGACGGCAATCTTCAATTTGCTCATGGAGATGATTTCCTGATGGGTCTTGGGGGGCGGGTGGTAAGAGTGCAAGTCTATGAGAAAGCCTCCGCGCCGGGCAAGGCGCGAAGGCTGCGGACATTCGAAAAATCAGCTTTTTGACAGGTCGATCGTACACAATCGAGTGAATGGAGCCGGCTCGCAAAGTCGGCCGTTGGGCGTCTTTGCGAGGATGGCAGCCATTCAACCTGCGTAGACGACGAGCAGGTCCTTGGCGTCGATCTGGTCGCCGGCCCGCACCAGCACCTCGGAAATGGTGCCGTCCTTTTCCGCGTGCAGCGCCGTTTCCATCTTCATCGCCTCGATCGAGACGAGCACGTCGCCGGCATTAACGGCCTGGCCGGGTGAGACAAAGACACGGCTGATGACACCCGGCATCGGCGCGCCGACATGAACGGCATTGCCCGGCTCCGCCTTGCGACGGACGGCGGCACCCGTCGCCCCATGGGCCCGGTCCGGCACCTTGATGCGGCGCGGCTGGCCGTTGAGCTCGAAGAAGATGGTCACCATGCCCTGGCTGTCGGTGGCGCTCATCGCCTGATTGACGATGACGAGCGTCTTGCCGCGCTCGATATCGGCAAACAGTTCCTCGCCGTCCTTGAGACCGTAGAAATAGGCGGGCGTCGGCAGAACCGAGACCGGGCCGTAGGTATCGGAGGCGAGCGCGAAGTCGGTGAAGACCTTCGGATACATCAGGTAGGAAGCGAATTCGAAGTCGCTGATCTCGCGCTCGAGCTTCGTCTCGATGACTTTACGCTCCGCATCGAGATCGGCCTCCTTGAGCAGCGAGCCGGGACGCACGGTATAGGGCTTGTCGCCCTTCAGCGCCTTCTTCTGCAGCGCTTCGGGCCATCCTGATGGCGGCTGGCCGAGATCGCCCTTCAGCATCGAGACCACCGATTCCGGGAAGGAGACTTCCTTGTCAGGGCTGACGACGTCGGCAACCGTCAGGTCCTGGGACACCATCATCAGCGCCATGTCGCCGACGACCTTGGAAGACGGCGTCACCTTGACGATATCGCCGAACATCTGATTGGCGTCAGCATAGGCCTGCGCCACCTGATGCCAGCGGGTCTCGAGGCCGAGCGAGCGGGCCTGTTCCTTGAGGTTGGTGAACTGGCCGCCTGGCATTTCGTGCAGATAGACTTCGGATGCCGGACCCTTCAGATCGCTTTCGAAGGCGGCATACTGGTTACGCGCCGCTTCCCAATAGAAGGAGATGCGGCGGATCCATTCCGGATCGAGGCCCGGATCACGCTCTGTACCGCGCAACGCCTCGACGATCGAACCGAGACAGGGCTGCGAGGTATTGCCGGAAAGCGCATCCATGGCTGCATCGACGGCATCGACGCCGGCATCGACAGCGGCAAGAACGGTTGCGGCTGCAATACCCGATGTATCATGCGTGTGGAAATGGATCGGCAGGCTGGTCGCCTCGCGCAACGCCTTGAACAGAACCTTCGCAGCCGCAGGCTTGAGGAGGCCTGCCATATCCTTGAGCGCGATGATATGTGCGCCGGCCTTCTCGAGCTCAACCGCAAGGTCGGTATAGTATTTCAGATCGTATTTCGGACGGGCCGAGTTCAGGATATCGCCGGTATAGCAGATCGCCGCCTCGCAGAGCTTGTTCTCCTCGGCAATGGCATCCATCGAGACGCGCATGTTCTCGACCCAGTTCAGGCAATCGAACACGCGGAAGAGATCGATACCGCCCCTGGCCGCCTGGCGGACGAAATATTTGACGACATTGTCGGGATAATTGGTGTAGCCGACGCCGTTGGCGCCGCGCAGCAGCATCTGCAGCAGAAGGTTCGGCGCGCCCTCGCGGATCAGCGCCAGGCGCTCCCACGGGTCCTCGGTCAGAAAGCGCATGGAGACGTCGAAGGTCGCGCCGCCCCAGCATTCGAGCGACAAAAGGCCTGGCAGCGCATGCGCATAGGTGCCGGCAATGCGGGCGATATCGTAGGTGCGCATGCGGGTGGCGAGCAGTGACTGATGGCCATCGCGCATCGTCGTGTCGGTCAAAAGCACACGCTTTTCATTGCGCATCCATTCGCCGAATTTCTTCGGGCCGAGCGTGTCGAGCAGCTGCTTCGTACCGTCCTTGACCGTATTGCCATTGGCGTAGGGAACCACCGGCTCGGCCGCATTTTCCAGCGGCCTCGGCCTGTCCTTGGCTTCAGGGTGGCCATTGACGGTGACGTCGGCGAGATAGGTCAGGAGCTTCGTCGCGCGATCCTGGCGCTTCACCTGCTGGAAGAGTTCCGGCGTCGTGTCGATGAAGCGTGTCGTGTAGCTGTTATCCCGGAACTTCGGATGGCCGATGATCGCTTCGAGGAAGGTCAGGTTGGTGGCCACGCCGCGAATACGGAATTCGCGCAACGCCCGGTCCATGCGGGCGATCGCTTCGGACGGATTGGGCGCCCATGCCGTGACCTTGACGAGAAGCGGATCATAAAAGCGGGTGATGATGGCGCCCGAATAGGAGGTGCCGCCATCGAGGCGGATGCCGAAACCGGACGCTGAGCGATAGGCGGTGATGCGGCCGTAATCCGGAATGAAATTATGCTCCGGATCTTCCGTGGTGATGCGGCACTGCAGCGCATGGCCATTGAGGCGGATATCCTCCTGGCGCGGCACGCCCGATTCCGCCGTGCCGATCGCAAAGCCGTCGAGGATGTGGATCTGCGCCTTGACGATGTCGATGCCGGTGACGACTTCGGTCACCGTATGCTCGACCTGGATGCGCGGATTGACTTCGATGAAATAGAATTTCCCGGTATCGGCATCCATCAGATATTCGACGGTACCGGCGCCGATATAATTTGTCGCGGCTGCGATCTTCAACGAATAGGCGGCGAGTTCCTGGCGCTGCGCCTCCGAGAGATAGGGCGCCGGCGCGCGCTCGACGACCTTCTGGTTGCGGCGCTGGATCGAGCAGTCACGCTCGAAGAGATGCACGACATTGCCGTGCGTATCGCCGAGAACCTGGCTTTCGACATGGCGGGCGCGCTCGACGAGCTTTTCCAGATACACCTCGTCCTTGCCGAAGGCCGCCATCGCCTCGCGTTTGGCTTCCGTCACCTCGCGGGCAAGATCCTTTGGATCGCGGATCGCGCGCATGCCGCGCCCGCCGCCGCCCCAGGAAGCCTTCAGCATCACGGGGTAGCCGATTTCTTCCGCCATCTTCGCCACTTCGGCCATGTCCTCCGGCAGAGGCCCGGTGGCCGGCACCACAGGCACGCCGACCGAGATCGCCAGGTTGCGCGCCGCGACCTTGTTGCCGAGCTGGCGCATCGTATCGGCCTTCGGGCCGATGAAGATGATGCCGGCCTTGTTGCAGGCATCGACGAATTCGGGGCTTTCCGACAACAGGCCGTAGCCAGGATGGATGGCATCGGCGCCGGAGAGTTTCGCGACGCGGATCACCTCCTCGATCGACAGATAACTCTCGATCGGACCCATGTCCTTGGAAAGATGCGGGCCGCGACCGACCTGGTAGCTCTCGTCCGCCTTGAAGCGGTGTAGCGCCAGCTTGTCCTCTTCCGCCCAGATCGCCACGGTTTTTATTCCAAGCTCGTTGGCCGCGCGGAACACGCGAATGGCAATTTCGGAGCGATTGGCAACGAGAATCTTGGAAATGGGCAAAACGGTCTCCTCAGACGTTCAGGCGCGGGCAATGCTGCACCCGCGAAGAAAATTCTTAACTTCTTGTTACAGAAAGTTCAATTTCTCTTGCGACTGCGAAATGCAATTTCTCGCCATGCTGGAGCAACTCCAGGAAAAGTGCGAATCGGTTTTCCGTCTGGAGTTGCGTAAAAATGAAAACCAGATCGATTCCGCTTCGATGAGAAGCGGAATCGCTCTAACTTATCAGGCCGTGGCGGAAGGCAAGCGCCACCGCCTGCTGCCTGTTTTTCGCCTTCAGTTTGTCCTGCAGACCGTTCATATACCAATCGACCGTGTGGTTTGAGATCTTCAGCATCTTGCTGATCTCCATCGAGGTCATGCCTTCGGCGAGATAATGCAGGATTTCCATCTCGCGCCGCGTCAGCGGCGTGTCGGCCGGCAGGACGGTTTCCAGCGCCTGCGTCTCGCCTTTCAGATCGAGCAACCGCCAGAAGGCCTTGCGCGCCACCGCCTCCAACAATGCGATCTCCACCGGCGACAACTCGATCGGCTTGCCGGCGAGACTGAGGCTGGCGAGAGTGCCGTTGCGTCCGTGGATCGGAAAGATGTAGCCGTCCTCCAGTCCATGGCCGAAGGCATCGACCATCATCTGCTCCATACGGCGCTGATGCGCATCCTTGTGGAAGGCCGCCATCGCCTCCCGCCAGCGGAAAGGCCGCTGCGCGTGGGCGAGATAGCGCAGCATCGGATCGATCAGAGCATATTTTTTCGCGGCATATATCTGCGGCCATTGTTGCGGCCAGCGGCCGGCAAGCGCCGCAGCCCAGGGCTCTGGATTCTGCTGTACCGGATTCTGCGGCAAATGGCGCAGCAGGCCGTAATATTCGAAACCGCAACCGTGGAGGATCTGCTCCAGCTCGGTGACGACGGCTTTAGGATTTGAGCATTCTTCCAGAATTACAAGTAATTGAATTAACGAATTAATATTCACAAAAATGCCCCTTGCCCGGACCTGATGCCTGCATGAGGCCGTCGGCGGCTGGTCAAACTGGTCGCGAAACGGTCTTCTTCAATAAATGCAGTCTGTAATTTAATGCTGTGCTAAACATTTAATAAAATGCAAGCGCAAATTGTTGCGAGATATGGCCAGACGGCAATTTCGGCGTCATGGCCACGCGTCGCATCCTGCCATAATACGATCGCGGCAATCATCACATCGATCGAACCCTGAATACTCCGTTAATCGCCCGTTCAGGTAACCTTTTGTAGCATCGCATCATCCCGTTTTCGCAGATGCACAAGAGGTTCGACGTGACGCTATTCAAGGTCTATGCAAGGGCTCTGCGCTATCTTGGCGCCTACAAGCTGCGCGTATCCCTGGTCGTTGTCGCAAACATTGTTCTTGCGACGATCACCATCGCGGAGCCGATCCTGTTCGGTCGCATTATCGATGCGATTTCGGGCAAGGGTGAGGTCAAGCCCATCCTCTTCATGTGGGCGACTTTCGCCGTCTTCAACACCATTGCCTTCGTCCTGGTGGCCCGCGAGGCCGACAGGCTGGCCCATGGCCGGCGAGCGACGCTGTTGACGGAAGCCTTCGGCCGCATCATTTCCATGCCGCTCGGCTGGCACCATCAGCGCGGCACCTCCAACGCGCTGCATACATTGCTGCGCGCCTGCGAGACGCTGTTCGGCCTCTGGCTGGAATTCATGCGCAACCACCTGTCGACGGTCATCGCGCTTGCCCTTCTGATACCGACCGCAATGTCGATGGACCTGCGCCTTTCCGCCGTACTCATGGTGCTCGCCATCGCCTACTGGCTGATCGGCCGCGTCGTCATGAGCCGCACCAAGGACGGCCAGGCTTCGGTCGAGAACCATTATCACACCGTCTTCTCGCATGTCAGCGACTCGATCAGCAACGTTTCGGTCCTGCACAGCTATAACCGCATCGAGGCCGAGACCAGGGCGCTGAAATCCTTCGCCGACCGTCTGCTCGAAGCCCAGTATCCGGTGCTCGACTGGTGGGCGATCGCCAGCGCACTGAACCGCATGGCGTCGACCATTGCGATGATGGTGGTCCTGATCATCGGCACCATGCTCGTCCAGGCCGGCCAGCTGCGCGTCGGCGACGTCATCGCCTTCATCGGCTTCGCCAACCTTCTGATCGGCCGTCTCGACCTGATGCGCCAGTTCGCTACGCAGATTTTCGAGGCTCGTTCCAAGCTCGAGGAATTCTATGCGCTGGAAGACTCGGTGCGTGAACGTGAAGAGCCGGCCGGCAACGGCGAGATCAAGGACGTCAGGGGTGCGATCGAATTCCGAGACGTTTCCTTCGGCTTCGGCAACAGCTCGCAGGGCCTGCATAACGTCTCCTTCTCGGTGAAGGCAGGCCAGACGGTCGCGATCGTCGGCCCGACCGGCGCCGGCAAGACGACGCTCGTCAACCTGCTGCAGCGTGTCTACGATGCCCAGGGCGGCAAGATCCTCGTCGACGGCACCGATATCACCAAGGTGACCCGCAAGTCGCTGCGTCGCCACATCGCCACCGTCTTCCAGGATGCGGGCCTGCTGAACCGTTCGATCAGCGACAATATCCGCCTTGGTCGCGAAGGCGCCAGCGAAGAGGAAATGCGCCGTGCGGCCGAAGCCGCTGCCGCCGCCGACTTCATCGAGACCCGTGAGGATCGCTACGATACGCATGTCGGTGAACGCGGCAACAAGCTCTCCGGCGGCGAGCGCCAGCGCATCGCGATTGCCCGCGCCATTCTGAAGGACGCGCCGATCCTGGTGCTCGACGAGGCGACCTCGGCGCTCGACGTCGAAACCGAAGCCCGCGTCAAGGCCGCAATCGACAATCTGCGCCAGAACCGCACCACCTTCATCATCGCTCACCGCCTCTCGACGGTCCGCGAAGCCGATATGGTGCTCTTCCTGGATGACGGCCGCGTCGTCGAACAGGGCAGCTTCGACGAACTCAGCCACAGCAACGGCCGCTTCGCCGCTCTGCTGCGCGCCAGCGGCATCCTGACGGACGAAGAGGTCCGCAAGGCCCATACCACCGAAGCCGCCTGATCGGTTCGGGTTTCAAGATAAAGGCCGGAAGGGTAGCTCCTTCCGGCCTTTTTGTTTGCTCTGGGACCTGGCAGGCTTTTCTGGTCAGATTGAAGCATGCTGTTGGTCCAAACCGAGCCGGATGATCGAGGGCCGACGCCCGTCGTCGCCGACGGCGGCTCGGTCCAGAGATCCTGCAGCCGCATGCTCGAGATCGGCTCCCGTGCACAGTGAGTGGTATGCGGCCGACGGGAGCGGTCCCTCCTACCGGCTGCAGGCGCCGCGGCCAGACATAGCCCGTCTGTCGGCTGATGCCGTGGCGCTGGCAAAGCTCAGATACGTTCTCCCCCTCAAGCGCTGCCAGCCGGCAGAATTCCAAACGCTCGTCGACACCCGACCTCGACCGCTAGAGCCTTTCCTGGTCAGATTGAAACATTCTGTCGGCTCAAACGGAGTCGGATGCTCGACCGGCCGGCGCGCATCGTAGCCTGGCTCTATGGCCAAGCCGGCCGGTTGAGGCAAATCTGCAAGACCTAGAATCGCCGGAGGCACTCTATTGCTTTGCCTGGCGAAGCAGTGCGGCCGGTGGGCGGGCATCTTTCCACCAGGGAAGAGGCGGTCGGCTCGGGCGGAATGCTTCAATCTGACCAGGAAAGGCTCTTAAACATGCCGACCTCCCGATAAATCATCACGGAAGTGTCAGGCATATCTCCGAATATCTGTCAGTACGTATCAAGGCCGTGGGGAGATGCCCGGCATGGCCGAGGGGTATCCGACGCCGCAACCTCTCTCCGCAGGACTTGGACGATTGATCCCCTCGCTGATCTTCCCTAACCTCCGCCAGTCGAAGAGCAACGGGGAGCAAAGCCATGAAGGTCCTGCGCATCGTCGCCAATATTCAGGCACCGGATATCACTCTGGCCCGGCGCTTCTATCGGGATATCCTCGGTCTTGACGTCATCATGGATCACGGCTGGATCACGACGTTCGGCGCCCCGCGCTCGATGAACGTTCAGCTCAGCATCGCCAGTGAAGGCGGTTCCGGAACGGAGGTGCCTGCCCTCTCGATCGAGGTTGACGACCTCGATGCTGCTTTCGCGGCGATGTCGGCCTCAGGCTTCCCGATCGAGTACGGCCCGGCCGACGAGTCTTGGGGCGTCAGGCGCTTCTATGTGCGCGATCCATTCGGCAAGTTGGTGAACATCCTCGTTCATAAAAATTGAGCCGGCGGCCATCGGCCGCCAGCTCCTTCTTGTCGGGCAAATCCGAGCCCTATTTCCGATCGTTCTGGCGATAGGCATTTGCCGTCCCGCCAATGCGGACAGGAACGGGGATGGTGGCGGTATCGGCGACAAGTTTCCCCTTGAGCCTGCCCTGCTGGCGCTTGCGTTCGAGATAATAGGCATAGGCGAATTGTGTCGCGACCCCAGCGATCACGAAGAGCGGACCGACCAGTTGGTCCTTGTTGGTGATGTAGAGCACCACCTGGCCGATCATGGCGAGGATCGTGCCGGCAACAAAGATGTTCAGCGAGTGGCGGCCGAGGATCGTCAGCGGATGGTCCGCAGGACGGCGCAGGATACGCGAGAGTGCCGGGATGCTGATAACGAGATAGGTTAGCGCCAGCACATGCAGCAGCCGCGGCAGCGACAGGAAGGTCTTGTCGAAACCGGTGATGACAGGCGGCAGGCCAAGTGCTGCCAGCGAGTTGCCGAAAATCCAGAGATGGCCGGTCACCCAGATGAAGGACAGCATGACGTAACCGGCAGCGGCCGTCAGAAGCAGCGGATGCTGCGGGATCGTGCCACCGCGCTTGATATGCAGCATCGAGACGATGCCGATCGAAAACAGGAACTGCCAGGAGAGCGGATTGAGGAACCAGTAGCCCTCGATCAGCATGTTGTGCGGCGCCACTTCGTAGATGCCCGCAAGCAGCCAGACCGTGCCCGAGACGCCGAGCGCCAGCCACGGGCTGCGCGCATTCAAGAGCAGGATGATCGGCACCATCAGCATCAGCGCCCCGTACATCGGCAGGATATTGTTATAGCCGATCTGGTGGCCGAGCAGGAGCAGCGCCGGAATGCCTTCCTTCAGGTTCATCAGAACCGCCAGGATATTGATCTCGACCAGCAACCCCGGCCGATGAAACAGCCAGGCACCGCAGATGAAGAGCGCCAGCGTCATGAAGGTGGTGATCATATGGGCGAGATAGAGCGTGAAGGCGCGCTTTGCCGCCTTGATCGCCACCGTGAGCCGGTTGCCCGGCTGGAAGCGGCCTCCATAGGCAAGGCCGACGGCAATGCCGGAGATCAGCACGAAGGCCTCGGCGGCATCGGAGAAACCGAAATTCTTCGTCGTCACATACTCGAAGATCTGTCCGGGAACATGATTGATGAAGATCATGATCAGGGCCACGCCGCGCAAGACGTCGAGCCTCGTGTCACGCACTGGCGCAGCTGCGGATAGGGAGCTGCGCCCCGTGACGATAGCTTGGGTCGGCGTGCTTGCCATTGGTGTCTCCTTATTATCCGATTTGCAAACGCGACGACGGCCAAAAGGGTTCCCTTTTGGCCGTCGCGAATCGCCGTGTTTTTCAGCGTGGAGAACGCTGTTATCCGAGCGGATATCCCTCTTCGGGATCGGTGACTTCGCAGCCGTTGATCGACAGAGTGTAGCCGCTGTCATTGGACGCTTTTGAGACCGAAATGCGGTATTTGCCGCCGCCTTGCTCCACCTCTGCCGCAAAACCGTCCCATTCCGACGGGAGCGACGGACGCACATAGAGCCGGCCGTCCTTCAGCCGGATACCGAGGATGCCCTCGACGGCGGCGCGGTAGAGCCAACCGGCAGACCCGGTATACCAGGTCCAGCCGCCGCGCGACGTATAGGGCTCATGTCCGTAGACGTCGGCCGCCACGACATAGGGTTCGACGCGGTATTGCTCCGCTGAAACCTTGTCGAGCGCATGGGTGATCGGGTTGAGGATCTGGAAGCAGCGGAAGGCATCGTCGCCCCGCTTCAGCTCCGCCAGCGCCATCACCACCCAGGTCGCGGCATGGGTATATTGCCCACCGTTTTCGCGCACACCCGGCGGATAGGCCTTGATATAGCCGGGATCCTTGGCGGAGTTGGCGAAAGGCGGCGTGAACAGCCGGATGATGCGGGCATCCTCATCGACCAGCTGATTGAGCACCGCATCCATCGCCGTGACGGCACGGGCCGGATCGCCCTCGCCGGACAGAACGCTCCAGGACTGCGCGATCGAATCGATCTGGCACTCGAGGCTTTCCCTGGAGCCGAGCAGCGTACCGTCGTCGAACGTGCCGCGACGATAGTAGCCGCCATCCCAGGCCGCAGTTTCGAGCGCCGTCTTCAGCTCGGTGAGATGCGCAGACCAGCGCTCCGCACGGGCCGCATCGCCGCGCTCTTCGGCATAGGGAATGAAGGAGCGCAATGCCCCCGCCAGGAACCAGCCGAGCCAGACGCTGGTGCCGCGCCCGCCGATGCCGACGCGATTCATGCCGTCGTTCCAGTCGCCGCCAAGGAACAGCGGCAGGCCGTTAGCCCCCTTGCGAACAATGGCGAGATCGAGCGCCAACGCCGCGTGTTCGAAGACGCTCGCCTTGTCGTCGGAAATCTCCGGCTTGTAGAACGAGTCATGCTGGCCCTCGAGCAGTGCCGGCCCTTCCAGGAAGGCGATCTCCTCATCGAGCACGTTTTTGTCGCCGGTGACGCTGCAATAGTGATGGATCGCGTAAGCGAGCCAGACGACGTCGTCAGAGATCAACGTGCGCACGCCCGCACCCGTTCCCGGCAACCACCAATGTTGTACATCGCCTTCGCGGAATTGCCGCGAAGCGGCATTCAGGATCTGGCGGCGGGCAAGCGAGGGTTCGTGCAGCACGAAGGCCAGCGTGTCCTGCAGCTGGTCGCGGAAGCCAAAGGCGCCGCTTGCCTGGTAGAAGGCGGTGCGGGCCATGATGCGGCAGCCGAGGCTCTGATAGGGCAGCCAGGTGTTGACGAGATTGTTCATCCCGCGATCCGGAGTCGATATCTGCAGCCTGCCGGTGAAATCCCGCCAAAAGGCGCGGTTTGCCTCGACGGTCTCGTCGAACGAAGCCTTGCGGATATGGGCGATAACTGTGCGCGCTTCTTCTTCCGTCGGCGTATCGCCGAGGAAGAAGGTGAAGTCGCGCTCCTCGCCAGCGCCGAGCTCGATGTCGATTGCAAGCGCCGCGGCCGGATCACCATCGAGTTCCGTCGCGCCGGAAAGGGCAGCGGCGGAGGTGACGGTCTGCGGTGCCTGGATCGTCCCGGCCTTGCCGATGAATTCGCGCCGGCTTGCCGAGAAACTCGAAAGTGTCTCGCTCGCCGCGAAGAAGGCGGTGCGGTTGGAAAAATCGATGCTGTAGGGATTGGTGGCAAACAGCGCCCCCGTCTCCTCATCGTGGCTCGACAGGATGAAAGGCACCGTGCGTCCCGGATTGCTGCCGAGAATCCATTCGACATAACCGTAGAGACGCAGCTTGCGGCCGGTCGAACCGGTGTTGCGCAGCCGCAGGCGCTGCAGTTTCACCGGCTTTTCGCGGTCGATCGTCTGCGTCAGCTCGAGCGCGATATCGTGCTGAACGCTGGAGAAGACTGAATAACCGAGCCCGTGGCGGGCTTCGAAGCGGATGTCCGGCCGGCGGGAAAGCGCTGCGAACGGCGTCATGACAGCACCGCTGTCCAGATCGGTGAGATAGAACGCCTCGCCCGAACGGTTGACCACCGCATCGTTCGACCAGGAGGTCAGCTGATAGTCGCGCGAATTGACGCTCCAGGTGAAACCCGAGCCCTCGGCCGACACGTGGAAACCGAAGCTGTTGTTGGAAATGACGTTGATCCAGGGCTGCGGCGTCGCATGACCTCCAGGCAGCCGAACGACATATTCGCGTCCGTCGCGGGCAAAGCCGCCGATACCGTTCCAGAAGTCGAGATCGCCTTCCTCCTCGATGACGACGGCGGGCACGACAGGTGGCGGCACCGGCGCAATACGCTTGACGGGGGCCTTGTTGCGCTCGGCCCGTTCCATCTCCTGCAGTTCCTCCTTGGAGGGTGCAAACAGCGCGACGGCGCGGTTGATCTGGTCGACCACCTTGCCGTTCTTGGTGTGCAGCGTGACGCGGGAAGCCGCGATCAGCGCATGATAGGTGGCTTCCTCCATCAGGTCCTTGCGAACCGCAAAGATATGCTGGCGCAACCCGTCGGCCTGGCCCATGCGGCGCACGTTTTCGCACATGGCGTCGAGCGCATGCTGCATGTCCTGCGCATAGGACGAAGCGCGTTCATTCATGATGACGAGATCGGCGGTGACACCGCGCGAGCGCAGATATTCCTGCGCCAGCAGCGCCTCGCGGGCGATGTCGAGATCCATGTCGTCGTTGATGCGCAGCGTGAAGATCGGGAAGTCGCCGGAGATCGCCAGCGGCCAGAGCGCCGATTGCGACTGCAGGCCGGCTTCGACGGTCGCCTCGTCCTTGCGCAGTTGCATATCGGGATAGACGAGATAGCGCCCGAGATGCTGGAAGGCCGCCGCCTGCTGCGAGGTGACGCCGACATGGCGCATCTGCACCTGCGTGCGTGTCCAGGCCTGGACGAGCTCGTGGGTGAAGGCGTCGGGATGACGGTAGCGATTGACCGCCTTGTCGACTTCCTCGCGGCTCGGCGCCGCAATCGTCCAGAAGATCACGCTGACTTTCTTGCCGGCCGGTACGCGGACGGTGCGGCGCAGCGACATGACGGCATCGAGCATGAAGCCGTCGCTGCCGGAAAGCGTTGCACCCGGATCGAAGGCCGCCGCATCGGCAAGACTGCGGCCACGGCCGATGAACTTGCGCCGGTCGGTCTCGAATTCGGTATGGCGGGTGTCGCCGGCATTGTCGACGATCAGATGTGCGATGCTGATGTTCGGCTCGTTCGGGTCGCGCTTGTTGCGTTCGGCACGGATGACATCGCCGCGCTTGCCGATCTCGGTCTTGACGAACATGCGGGCGAATGCCGGATGTGCATTGTCGGTATCGTCGGAGGTGATCACCGGTTCGAGATAGGAGGTGACCTCGATGAAACGGTCTTCCGTGCCCATGTTGAGCAGCGTGACGCGACGGGCCTCGGCATCATGCTCGGTCGCGACGATGCATTCCACCTCGCTTGTGAGGTCGCCGACCATCTTGGTGAACTGCGCCTTCTCGTCGGCGAATTCGACCTTGATCTTTTCGCCTTCGACGCCCTTCGGCTCTGATGTCGCCGACCACCATTCATTGGTGGCGGTATCGCGCAGGAAGATGAAGCTGCCCCAGCGGTCTTCAGTCGGATCAGGCTTCCAGCGGGAAACGGAAAGATTGTTCCAGCGGGAATAACCGGCGCCCGTCGCCGTCAGCATCACCGAATAATGACCGTTCGACAGGAACACGAGTTCGCGGTCGCGGGAAGCTGGATCGCTGATCTTCCTGAGCTCGGGCCGCAGGAGATCATCCTGGATACTGGCCGGCGTGTCGGATTCATGCTTGCCGCTCATGACGGGAATGTCGCGCGGCGCCTTTTCCTGCAGCAGCAACTCCGCCGCCTCGATGACGGGATCGGCGTGGAAGAGCTCGCGCAGATGACCGTTGAAGGCGACGTTGGCGACCGCCGCGATCGACATGCCGTGGTGATGGGCATAATAATTGTAGACCACCGCGCATTTCTTGCCTTCCGGCACGCGCGTCGGCGTGAAGTCGACGGCGTCGTGGAAGCCGAACTTGCCGAGTGCGCCGAGCTTGCGCAGCTTCTGCAGGTTTTCCAGCGCGGCCGGCGGATCGTACTGGCTGGCAAGCAGCGAGGCATAGGGCGCGATGACGGCATTGTGGCCGAGGCCGCGCTTCAGGCCGAGCGTGGGCACGCCGAAATTCGTGTACTGATAATTGAGGTTATGGTCGCGGGCATTGAAGGCCGCTTCCGAAATGCCCCACGGAATACCGAGCTTGCGGGCGTAATTCATCTGCTCGACGACGACGAGATTGTTGGTCTGGTTGAGAATACCTCCGCCGCGCTCCTGCATGACGAGCGGCGGCATCAGATATTCGAACATCGAGCCGGACCAGGAAACCAGCGCACCGCGCGACCCTACAGGCACGACCTGGCGGCCGAGGCGGTACCAGTGTTCCGTCGGCAGGTCGCCCTTGGCGATGCCGAAGAGGCTGGTAAGACGGCATTCCGAGGCGAGAAGGTCATAGCAGGCCTGGTCGAGTTCACCGCTTTCAACACGATAGCCGATCGACAGCAGACGCCGCTCCGGCCGGAACAGGAAGCCGAAATCCATCGAGAAGGCGAGATCGCGCGCCTTGTCGCGCAGCGCCACCAGGCGCGGCCTCAGCGCATCGACTTTGGAAAGGTCGAAGGTGCTGTCGGAAATATGCGCCTCGCAGACCTTCACCAGGGATGCCGCCCATTGGGTGACCTCTTCGCTCTGCTTCGACTTGACCTCATGGTCGAGATTGGCAGCGAGCTTCTCGATGTCGCGCGCGAGAACCGCAAGGTTGATGATGCGGATCGAGGCGAATTCGTGCTCGCGTTTGACGGCGGCGAGTGCGTTCTGGAAGCCGACGATGCGCTCCTCCAGGCGCCGGCGCAGCGGGCGCACGGTCTTGCGGTCATCGGGCAGGTCCGCCAGCACTTCGCGGAGAATGCCGGCCGTGTCGCCGACGCCGTCGAGATTGCCCTGCATATGAGCGGACGGCGCCTCGGCCCAGTTGCGGCAGGCCGACGAAATGGCGATCAGATGGCCGGCGAGATTGCCGCTGTCGACAGCCGAGACGTAACGGGGCCCAAGCGTCTGCAGCGTATCGGTGTGATACCAGTTGAACAGATGGCCGCGGAATTTCTCCATTCTATCGATCGTCGCGATCGTCTGCTCCAGCCGCTCGAGCGTCTCCTCGAAGGAGAACCAGCCGAAATGCCGGCCGGAAACGACGGACAGCAGATAGACGCCGATATTGGTCGGCGAGGTGCGCGCCGCGACGATCACATGCGGCGTTTCCTGGATATTATCCGGCGGCAGATAGTTCTGCTCGGCCGTCGTGAAGGTCTCGAAATAACGCCAGGTGCGCCGGGCGATCTTGCGCAGTTCGCTCGACACGGAATCGGCGACCTCGAGCCGGTCCTCGGTCTCCGCCGACTGGCTGACATACCAGGCGACAACAGGCGACAGGATCCACAGCAGCGCGAAGGGAATGCCGACGAGGAAGGCGTTGTCGCCGGGAAGGGCTGCGAAACCGAGCGCCAGCAGCGCCAGCGCCGGTGCATGCCACATCGCCTTGTAATAGGAGATCAACGTGCCCTGGCCGCCGGCCTGAACGCTGGCGGCGGTCCGCCACTGCAGCATCAGCTTGCGGCTGACGAGCAGGCGGTAGAGCGAACGGCCGATCGCATCCGCCATCATGCAGGCGGAATCGGCGATGAAGACTATGCGCAGCGCAACCTGGGCATTGGCGGCCGTGATATCGGACCAGACCGTATAGAGATGGGCGCGGGCGATGATATCGCTGGTGCGCGGGATGATGCCGTTGATGAGCGACAGCGTCGGCGCGACGAAGAGGCAGAAGATCAGCAGAATCTGCCAGATGAGCGCGCCGAGCGGGCCCATGAAATACCAGCCGAGCACGGAGGCGAAGAACCAGGCGATCGGCGTCAGCGAGCGGCGCAGATTGTCGAACATCTTCCAGCGGCCGAGTGCCGTGACGCCGTATTTCGGATTGAACATGTAGGGGAGAAGCTGCCAGTCGCCGCGCGCCCAGCGATGCTGGCGCGAGGTTTCCACCTCGTAGCGGATCGGGAAATCCTCAACCAGTTCGAGATCGGTGACGAGCGCGCAACGCGCCATCGAGCCTTCGAGAAGATCGTGGCTGAGCACGGAGTTCTCGTCGATCCGGCCCTTCAACGACGCTTCGAAGGCATCGACATGGTAAAGGCCCTTGCCGGTGAAGGTGCCTTCGCCGGCGAGATCCTGATAGACGTCGGAAACGGTGAAGACGTAAGGATCGAGGCCGCGGTTGATCGAAAAGACGCGCTGGAAGACCGACGCGTCCTTGCCCGTCGTCAGCGACGGCGTGACACGCGGCTGCAGCACACCATAGCCGCTTTCGACACGGCCGGTTTTCGGATTGATGACCGGGCGGTTGATCGGATGATAGAGCTTGCCGACGAGCTTGGTGACGGCATCGCGCATCAGGCGCGTATCGGCATCGAGCGTCATGACATATTGCACGTTGGCCGGCACGGTATTGGCGCCCGGCAGGTAGGTCGTGTCGCGGTCGCCGCGCAGAAGCATGTTCAGCTCATGCAGCTTGCCGCGCTTGCGCTCCCATCCCATCCAGACGCCTTCCGAGGGATTGTAGAGGCGGCGGCGATGCAACAGATAGAAACGCGTCTTGCCGTCATAGGCATAGCGGGCGGAAAGATTGGCGATCTCGCGCCTGGCATAATCGAGAACCTCGAGATCGGCAGGCGTTTCCTCGGCCTCGCTGTCCGGCCAGTCGCTGAGCATCGCGAAATAGATCTCGCCACGCGGATTGGCGAGATAATGAACCTCGAGATTGCGCACGTGATCGTCGACGCTGTCGCGGTTCGAGATCAGGCAGGGCACGACGAGCAGCGTGCGCGCATCTTCCGGAATGCCTTCCTTGAATTCGTAGCCGACGAGGCGCGCCGGCGTCACGAAGAAGGATAGCAAGGTGTTGAAGAGACCTGTCGCCCCCTCCGACGCCGGCACTGAGAACATGATCAGCAGCAGGGCGATTTCAAACGCACCCATGCCGGCATTCGCCATGAACTTGCCGACGATCGCCATGGCGATGATGGTCAGCAGCATGACGGGCACGGCAATCGCCAGCCAGTTGAACCGGCGCACGGCGCGCACGAAATGCTGGATGACCGTCGGACGATAGTTCGCCCGCGCCTCGAGCTTCGGCCGCTGCGCGCCGGACAGGAAGCCGCCGACATTCGGTTCATGCGGCTGCGGCTCGTCGGAGGCCTTCGCGGCATCGGTCATGTCGAGCGCCAGCTGGGCGATTTGCATTTCCGTCAGCGGCGAGCGCTTGGCCAGCTTCTCGATCTGTTTGCGATATTTGTTGCGCGAGCCGGAATCGAGGATACCGTAATCCGAATGCTCCCAGAGCAGCTTGTCGACATGGCTGACCTGCTCCACCCAGACCGACCATTCGGCATCATCGATCTCGCGAAGGCTGCGGATGATGTTGCCCATCGTCACGTTGCCGGAAGAGAGTCGGCTGTGTTCGGCGGTCGTCGTCTCTTCGGTGTTGCGGCCGAGCTCTTCCAGCCGCGCATCCAGCCAGGTGATCGCCAGGCTCGACGTCTGTGACCCGTCGCGCAGGCGATAGAGGAACTGCGTCGAAAAGGTATTGTCCTCGGCAAGCGATTCCAGCGTCTTCAGATAGGCGGTCGCCCCGGCTGGGTCCGTCAGGCGCACCAATTCGTCGGCCGCCTCGTTGGCGCGGCGGCGCAGGCGGCGGCTGGCTTCGACACGGCTCGAAATGCGGCGAAGGTTTTCCACGAGCACATAACGCACGAGGGAGGGCAACGCCCAGAGTTCGCCGATCCTGAGCGTCTCGTTGGCCTGGAAGCCGTCGACCAGCGCCGTCAGACTTTCCTGCGAGATCGTGCTATGGGTATGAGCGACATAGAGCCAGGCAAGCACGAGGGTGCGCGGCACCTCGACGCCGCCGACGACCATGGTCGGCAATTCGCGATAGAAGCGGCGAGGGAAGTCGCGCCGCACCTCCTGGATCGCCTCTTCGACGATATAGTGATTGTCCAGCAGCCATTCTGCCGCCGGCGTGATCGTCTCGCCGGCTTCGACGTCGGTCGCCGTGGTCCGGTAGACGCGCAGGATTTCCTTCTCGTTTTCCTTATGGCGCGCGAAGAAATCGAAGGGGGCGAATGCCGGCAGCTTGTCGACGCCGTTGCGGGCGACTGCATCGCCCATCGCCTTGATGTCCTCGATGGAAAGATAGGTCGAGCGGATCGAATCGTTATGATCGATCTGCTTCGTCTCGGGTTCGCGCGAAAGGCTCGGAGAAAGATTGGAAATAGACATGGGTTCGGTTCTGGATCCAAACGAAGTTATGGCTGTTTTGCTCAGCCTTTTGCACTGCTTATCATGACTGCTACATGAACGGAGCCCTATTCTTCAAAGATCGATGAAGTGGGGTGAACGACACTTGGCAAGCGATGCAAACGGGCTAAGCCCCGGTTCAGGACGCGACCCGACGGGATCGAGACCATCGATACCCTCTCCGCGAAAGCCATGTCGAAAATTTGGACACTATCGGGATAATTCAAGTCAAGAGGCGTTCACCGCTCGCCCGGCGAGCTTATCTGGGCGGTGGGAATGACGAAAATGCCGGCACCTGGTCCCGGCGATCAACAGCTTCGATTTCAGAAAAAGGAAAGAAGACAATCGCCAGATCATGCGCCTGACGCGATTTGGGCGGCTTGCGCCCCGCGCATGAGCAAGTTCGCTGTGGCGCGCTTTGGATGGCGTGAAAAGAATAGAAGAATGATGATGAGGTTGGGAAAGCCGAGACAAATTAATGTTGCGGAATGCGATAAAGGCGGAAACCGCCGCAGCGCCGGCAGCTGCCGACGCTTAATCATCGCCGGATTACCCGACGACGCCGCAAACCATGGCCACGACGAACAGGAACGCCGCGGTGAAGATCGCTCCATGGAGTACCGTCTGAAGCCTGTGGCGCGTGGTGAGCGGCTTCTTGGTCGGTACGGAACCATACTGGTTCACGTGAGCATGCGAAATACCCAGATCTGCCATATGTCGCCTCCGTTCTCGTGCGGCCGGTTGTGCGGCTCGCGCTTATATTCTTATTTTCTCTATCAAGTAGGTAGAGATAAAATTCCGTCTAGAGCGAACGGAAGAGAAAATTCAACCAGCCCTTTTAGCAGAGCGTGCGCCATGCCCAGATCAACGAGCGCTCGACGGCACTCTCGTTCTCAGGCGGGTTGGAGGAAGCCTCGATCAGCCGACGGTCCTTTTCCGCGGGAAGGGATACCGAAATCTGTTCCCGGCGATCGGTTCTTACGGGTGGATCGAGGTAGCCCATGGTCATCCCACCGAGAAAGAACATGCTTCAACCTCCATCGATCACGAAAGCTAACAAACGTTAACAGGATCATGACAGAAGCAAGGCAGCTGTCAATAGTCTAGTCGAATGGTCGTCTTTTAGGGAAGCATTATCCTTAACAGCGCCGCCGATCTTTTCTTTTCAAAGGTTTGAAAAGATTGACCTTCAGGCTTTGACGAAACCCTTGCTCGCGATCATCAAATTTCTCGTATAGTCCTCGTGAACGACGCCTCCCGCCAGCTCTTGCGAGCTCAGCCGTTCGACGACGGCGCCGTTGCGCATCACGGCCAGCCGTTCACACATATGGGTGACGACACCGAGATCATGGCTCACCATCACGAAGGTGAGCTTGCGGTCGCGTCGGATCTGCTCCAGCAGGTTCAGCACCTCGGCCTGCACCGAGGCGTCAAGTGCCGATGTCGGCTCGTCGAGCAGCAGGATCGACGGTTCCACGATCAGCGCCCGGGCGATCGCCACGCGCTGGCGCTGGCCGCCGGAGAGCTGGTGCGGGTAGCGGAAACGGAAGCCATTGCCGAGGCCGACCTCGTCAAGCGCTCGGGCGATACGCTTCTCGCCGTCGGCGATGCCGTGGATTGCAAGCGGTTCGAGCAGAAGCCGGTCAATGGTCTGGCGCGGATGCAGCGAACCATAAGGATCCTGGAAGACCATCTGCACGCGCCGGTAGAAGACTTTGCTGCGCTTCGAGCCCTTCAGCGGCTCACCGTCGATATTGATCGCACCGCCGCTGACCGGCGCAAGTCCGGCAACGGCCCGCAGCAAGGTCGATTTTCCCGAGCCGGACTCACCGACAAGGCCAAAGGATTCGCCGCGTTCGACGGCGATGCTGACATCCTTCAGGGCATGAAAATGGTCGTAGACGACGCTGAGATTGTCGACTTGGAGAGCTGCGCTCATGCCGCCCACTCCGGCTTTCGGTCGAGCACCGGCAGCGGATGGCGGTTTGCACCGATCTCGGGCATGCAATTCAGCAGTCCCTGCGTATAGGGATGCTGCGCATGTTTGAGATCGGCCGCCGCCAGCTCCTCAACGATCTTTCCGGCATACATGACGATGACGCGGTCGCAGAAGGAGGAGACCAGCCTCAGATCATGGGAGACGAAGATCAG
This sequence comes from Rhizobium beringeri, assembly GCF_004306515.1. Taxonomy (NCBI): domain Bacteria; kingdom Pseudomonadati; phylum Pseudomonadota; class Alphaproteobacteria; order Hyphomicrobiales; family Rhizobiaceae; genus Rhizobium; species Rhizobium beringeri. The sequence goes on from NZ_SILG01000001.1 coordinate 4,254,816, forward strand.
CCCCATGCCGCGCTCGGACACCAGCTTGTCCATGATCCTCAGCACGTCGAGCTGCACCGTCACGTCGAGCGCCGAGGTCGGCTCGTCGGCAATCAGCAGCTCAGGCCCGGCAATCAGCATCATGGCGATCATCGCCCGCTGCCCCATGCCGCCCGAAACCTCGTGCGGATGCAGGTCGAAGACGCGTTTCGGGTCGCGGATCTGCACCGCTTCCAGCATGGCGAGCGCGCGCTCGCGCGCCTCTGCCTTGCCGACCTTCTCATGCGTCCGCAGCGTCTCGCAGATCTGCCGTCCGATCGACATGACGGGATCGAGCGAATATTTCGGATCCTGCAGGATCATGGCGATGCGCTTGCCGCGCAGCCTGCGCCTTTCGCCGGCGGACGCATTGATCAGATCGATACCGTTGAAATTAAGCCTGTCGGCCGTGACGATGCCGTGTTTCGGCGTCAGGCCCATGATCGCCCGTCCGGTCTGCGACTTGCCGGAACCGGATTCGCCGACGATGCCGAGCCTTTCCTTGCCAAGCGTGAAGGAGACACCGCGCACGGCCTCGATCACCCCCGCGCGCGTGGGGTAGCTTACCTTGAGCTTGTCCACCGTCAGAAGTGTCGTCATTGGCCGCTCTCCTTCGGATCGAGCGCGTCGCGCAGGCCGTCGCCAAGGAGATTGAAGCCGAGGCTGACGATGAGGATGGCGATGCCGGGCATCGCTGCGACCCACCATTGATCGAGGATGAAGCGCCGTCCCGAGGCGATCATCGCACCCCATTCCGGCAGTGGCGGCTGTGCGCCGAGACCGAGGAAACCGAGACCGGCCGCCGTCAGGATGATGCCCGCCATGTCGAGCGTCACGCGCACGATCAGCGAGGAAATGCAGAGCGGCATGACATGGCGCACGACAATGCGAAGCGGCGAGGCTCCCATCAGCTTCACCGCCGAAATATAGTCGGAACGCCGCACCGCCAGCGTCTCGGCGCGCGCGATACGGGCATAGGGCGGCCAGGATGTGATGGCGATGGCGATGATCGCATTCTGGATGCCGGGACCGAGGGCTGCGACGAAGGCGAGCGCCAGCACCAGCTTGGGAAAGGCAAGGAAAATATCGGTGATGCGCATCAGCGTCGCATCCACCCAGCCTCCGGCATAACCGGAGACGGTGCCGACGATCAACCCGATCGGCGCCGAGATGACGGCGACGAGCGCAACGACAAGGAGCGTCAATCGCGATCCGTAGATCAGCCGGGAATAGATATCACGGCCCTGGTCATCCGAACCGAGCCAGAATTCCCCCGTGCCGGGCGGCAGCAGGCGGGCATTGCGCAGATCGCCGATCACCGGATTATGCGTTGCGAGCACATCGGCAAAGGCGGCGATGAAAAGCAGCGCCACGATGATCAGCAGACCAACGACGGCAAGTCGGTTTGCCGTGAACTGCCGCCAGGTAACATAGGTGCGGCCGAGGCGGGCCTGTAGGCGCGATTGCGGCCGGTCGGAGAGCAGCCATTCGCGGCGGCTCATCGGTTGGGATGGGCTGGCGGTCACCGTCATCGGTTTCGCGTCCTCGGGTCGAGCGTCCGGTAGAGAAGATCGGACAGAAGGTTGATGCCGATGAAGACCGTACCGATGACAATCGTGCCGCCGAGCACGGCATTCATGTCGGCATTCTGCAGCGAATTGGTGATGTAGAGCCCGATGCCCGGCCAGGAAAAGACAGTCTCGGTCAGCACCGATCCTTCCAGCAGGCCGGCATAGGAAAGCGCAATGACGGTAACGAGCGGCACGGCGGCATTGCGCAGCGCATGGCCCCAGATCACCCGCGTTTCCGAAAGCCCCTTGGCGCGCACGGCGACGATATATTCCTGGGAAAGCTCGTTCAGCATGAAGCTGCGCGTCATCCGGCTGATATAGGCAAGCGAGAAGTAGCCGAGCAGCGAAGCGGGCAGGATGATGTGGCGGAACACGTCGTAGAAGACATCCCATTGCCCCTGCCAGGCACTGTCCAGCAGATAGAAGCCGGTGATCGGCGTGAACGTATATTCGAAGACGATGTCGATGCGGCCGGGAAAGGCCACCCAGCGCAGTTGCGCATAGAAGATGACGAGCGAGATCAGCGCCAGCCAGAAGATCGGCACCGAATAACCGATCAGACCGATGACGCGCACCACCTGGTCGACGATGCTGCCGCGACGCACCGCGGCGAGAACACCGAGCGGCACGCCGACGAAAGCGCCAATCAGCGTTCCGAGCGTCGCAAGCTCGACCGTCGCCGGAAATGCACGGCGAATATCGACCATGACGGGATTGGTCGTCAGGACCGAATTACCGAAATCGCCGGACAGGATGCCTTTGATATAGATGAAGAACTGCTGATAGAGCGGCAGGTTGAAGCCCATCTCCTGGCGTACGCGCTCGACGACATGGTTGGGCGCGCGATCGCCGAGGATGGCGAGCACGGGATCGATCGGCACGACGCGGCCGATGAAAAAGGTGACGGCCAGCAGGCCGAAATAGGTGGTGACGGCGGCAAACAGGAACCGCCCTGCCGCCTTTGCAAAGGCGACGGCACGGCCCTTCCGGGGCCGCGCCTCCTGCGTTGTTTCGACGGTGCTCAAGTCACTCAATCCTGCCGGACTATTCCTTGGCGATCGGACCGACGAAATTGGTGTCGAAGCTCGGACCCAGCTTGAAGTCCTTCACGCTCTTGCGGTAGCCGGCCACCTCGGTCTGCTGGAAGATGAAGACAAAGGGGCTGTTTGCCAGGTACTTCTTCTGGATGTCCTGATATATGGCGGCGCGCTTGGCGGCGTCGCGTTCCAGAAGTGCGGCCTTGGCTTGCTTGTCGAGCTCCGGCGCTTCCCAGGTGTTGCGCCATGCGAGCGTCTTCACCGTGCCGGCATCGGAATTGTCGGGATTGCCGGTAAAGGTATCGGCATTGGAATTCGGATCGAAATAGTCCGAACCCCACTGGCCGATATACATGTCGTGGGTGCGGGCGCGGTACTTGGTCAGCGTCTGCTTGCCGTCGCCGGGGATGATTTCCATCTTGACGCCGGCTTGCGCCAGCGTCTGCTGCATGGATTCGGCAATACCCGTCACCGGCTGATTGTTGCGCACATCCATGGTGATCGAGAAACCGTCGGGTACGCCGGCCTTGGCGAGCAGTTCCTTGGCCTTGGCGACATCAAGCTTGTAGGGATTCTCATCGAGCGCGCCGAGCTGGCCCTTCGGCAGGAAGGTCTGGTGGATCTCGCCGATACCCTTGATCAAGGTTGCGCCGATCGCATCGTAATCGACTAGATACTTGAAGGCTTCCTGGACTTCCGGCTTTTTCAGGTTCTCGTTCTTGTTGTTCAGGCTGACATAATAAATCGTGCCCTTCGGCGCACTCGTTGTCGCGAGATCGGCATTCTTCGAAACAGCGTCGATGTCGCCGGGCTCGAGGTTGCGGGCGATATCGATGTCGCCGGCTTCGAGCGCCAGCCGCTGGGCCGAGCTTTCCTTCATGTAGCGATAGATGACGCGGTTGAGCTTCGCCTTGTCGCCATAATAATTGTCGTTGCGCTCCAGCACGACAACTTCGTTGGCGCGCCATTCGCGCAACTTATAGGCGCCGGAGCCGGCATAGCCGGTCTTCAGCCACTCATTGCCGAAATCATTGTCGTATTTGTGCTCAGCATCCGGCGTCACCGCCTTCACATGCTCTAGCACCAGCTTCTTGTCGACGACGGAAGCGACGGTTGCCGTCAGGCAGTTGAGCACGAAGCTCGGCGCGTAGGCCTTGTCGACCGTGAAGACGAAGGTATTGGCATCGGCCGCCTTAGCCTTTTCCGTGACGTTGTCGCCGGTCAGGCCGAACTGGGTGAGGATGAAGGCCGGGCTCTTGTCGAGCTTGACGGCGCGCTCGAACGACCAGGCGACGTCTTCGGCGGTGACCGGGTTGCCGGAGGCAAATTTCAGGCCTGACTTCAGCTTGAACGTATAGGTGAGGCCATCATCGGAAACGCTCCAGCTCTCGGCGAGATCGCCCTTCACCTTCGACGTATCGTCCATGTCGAGACGAACAAGCAGGCTGTAGCTGTTGGTGGTGATTTCAGCCGTCGAAAGCTCAAAAGCCTCGCCCGGATCCATCGTGATGATGTCGTCGATGGCGAATCCTTCGACCAGCGTGTCCTTCGGCGTCTCGGCGAAGGCGGAGGGTGCCGCCATCATCAGGAGCGAAAGAGCGGCTCCCGCGGAAAGCAGGCGAAAATTGCGGCTGAGTTTGGTCATCATCATGGTCTGTTCCCCTGTTTTTTGATTGGATACGAAAGGCTTAGGCGTGGTCCTCCCGCCAAGCCTGGGCCAGAATGCGAAGCCAGTTTTCGCGGGCAAGTTTTGCCAGGTCGGTGTCAGCATAGCCAACCTCTCCGAGAGCGGCAATCAGCTTCTGATTGCCGGCTGCATCACCGATTTCCTCAGGAATGGTGGCCCCGTCGAAGTCCGATCCGAGCGCCACGCAGTCGATGCCGATGCGGTTCACGAGATAGTCGATGTGGCGGATCATGTCGGCAAGCGGCGTATCGCTGTCCGATCGGCCGTCGGCACGCAGCATGGCGGTGGCATAATTGATGCCGACGAGCCCGCGGCTTTCGCGGATCGCATCGAGCTGCCTGTCCGTCAGATTACGCGCGACCGGCGTCAGCGCGTGAGCATTGGAATGAGTGGCGACCAGCGGCTGGTCCGTCGTCTTCGCCACGTCCCAGAAACCCTTCTCGGTGATATGGGCCAAGTCGATCAGGACGCCGAGGCGATTGCATTCCCTGACCAACGCGAAGCCGGCATCGGTCAGGCCGGGCGCAGTGTCGGGCGACATCGGGAAGGCGAAGGGCACGCCGTGACCGAAGACGTTGTGCCGGCTCCAGACCGGCCCGAGCGAGCGCAGCCCCGCCGCGTAGAATACCTCTAGCGCCGAGAGATCGGCGCCGATCGCCTCGCAGCCTTCCATATGCATGACGGCGGCAAAAATGTTATCCGCCATGGCGCCGCGAATATCCTTCACCGTCCGGCAGAGCCGCCAGGCGCCCGCCTGATCAAGCCGCAGCGCGATCGCGGCCATTTCATTAGCAATGGCGAGAGAAGGCAGCGGATCAAGAGGTGCCGCCATCGGCGTGATATAGCGGCCGTTGGTATCGGGATCGGCGAAGACGAGATCGCCCGAGGGAATGTAGATGGCGCAGAGACCGCCCGAAAGACCGCCCTCTCTGGCGCGACGCGCATCGATATGGCCGACCGTCGTGCCGTCTGCGAATTCCGCGATCGGGTCGCTGCCGTCTTTTGAATGTGTCCAGAGTCGAAGGAGAACGTCGTTGTGACCGTCAAATACGAATTGCATCTGTCTTCCTGCGCTGCCCGAGCGGGCGAATGAAGCGGCAGAATAGAAAAGCTGACAGAATTCGCCACTTCTTTTTTTAGAAATCCGTCGGCGCTGAAAAAGAAACGGGAGCCGAAGCTCCCGCAAAAAACCATCACATGCCAGAGATCAGTGCTTGCGGCGCTTCTTCTGTCTGTAGACATCGATGACAACAGCCGCGACGATGATGAGGCCCTTGACGATCTCCTGGTAATAGGCGTCGATCCTGAGGAACGTGAAACCGGAGGTCATGACGCCGAGAATGATGGTGCCGATGACTGTGCCGGTGATGCGCCCGACGCCGCCGGTGAGCGAGGTGCCGCCGATGACGGTCGCGGCGATCGCGTCGAGTTCATATCCGACACCCATGCTGGCCTGTGCGGTTTCCGCACGGGCCGCCGTGACGATGCCGGCAAGGCCGGCAAGCAATCCGGCAATCACATAGACCTTGACGAGATGCGCCTCGATGTTGATGCCGGAAACGCGCGCGGCCTGCGGGTTCGCGCCGATGGCATAAGTGAATTTTCCATAACGCGTATAGCGTAGCGCAATGTGAAAGATCAGTGCCACGACCAGGAAGACGACAACCGGCCAGGCTTTCGTTCCGATGAAATGAAACTGCTCGGTGATACCGGAAACCGGCTGTCCCTTCGTATACCACTTCGCCACGCCTCTGGCCGAAACGAACATACCAAGCGTTGCAATGAACGGCGGGATCTTCGTGTAGGCGATGAGCGCGCCGTTCGCGAGGCCGGCGGCGGCCCCGATCAGCAGACCAACGACGATGGGCACGAAAGCCGGCAGGTCGGTCAGCGAGGGAAAGACGGCCCGTCCCCAGGTCGAGGACTGGGCGAAGCTTGTTGCGATCATCGCCGTCATGCCGACGACCGAACCCGACGAAAGGTCGATGCCGCCGGTGATGATGACCTGCGTAACGCCGACGGCGATGATGCCGATGACGGAGACCTGCAGGATCATGATCGTCAGACGCTGCGAATTCATCAGGAAGCTTTGGCCGATGAACATCCAGCCGAGCACTTCGTAGATGAGCGCGATACCGACGAGCACGAGGAAAATGCTGAGTTCCGTCGGTATGCGCCGCCGCCTTTGCCGGGTTGCGAGCGGAGCCGCGCCCTCTGCTGCCTTGGTAGTCATGTCAAACCTCCCTTGGGTGATCGCCGTCAACGCATCACTGCGCAGCCAGCTCCATCACCTTGATCTGCGTTGCTTCATCGCGATTGAGGAAACCGGTCACGCGTCCCTCGTGCATGACCATGATGCGGTCGCTCATCCCGAGAACCTCGGGCATCTCGGACGAGATCATCACCACCGCCACACCGTCTCGCGCCATCTCCGTGACCAGCCGGTGGATTTCCGCCTTGGCGCCGACATCGATGCCACGCGTCGGCTCGTCGAGGATGAGGATGCGCGGATTGGTGAGCAGCCAGCGCCCGATCAGCACCTTCTGCTGATTGCCGCCCGAAAGATTTTCCACCCGCTCGTAAAGATTGGGCGTTTTCACGCGCAGCTTTTTTGCCATGTCTTCGCAGGTTGCCTCGACTGCGCCCTGCTGCACGAAGCCGCCCTTGACGTATCTGTCCTGCAAAACGGCGATCTGCATGTTCTCGAGAATATCGAGGATCAGCAGGCAGCCGGTATCCTTCCGGTCTTCGGTCAGGAACGCCATCCGATTGCGGATGGCCTCGGTCGGCGAAGAAATGGCCACCGGCTTGCCGTAGAGCTCGATCGAGCCGGAACTTGCCGGCGTCACGCCAAACAGTGTTTCGGCGACGTTCGACCGGCCGGAACCGACGAGGCCGGCCACGCCGAGGATTTCGCCGGCCCTGACCTCGAAGGAGACGTTCTTGAAGACGCCGTTGAGGCACAGATCCTTGACGGAAAGCACGACCTCGCCGATCGGCACCTCTTCCTTGGGAAACATCTGGGTGATCTCGCGCCCGACCATCATGCGGATGATGTCGTCGCGGGTGACGTCGGTCGAGGCATGCGTGCCGATATATCGGCCGTCACGGAAGACGGAGAACTCGTCGGCGATCTCGAAAAGCTCATTCATCTTGTGGGTGATGTAGACGATGCCGATACCCTGGGCCTTGAGGTCGCGGATAATACGGAAAAGATGCTCGACCTCGCGCTCCGTCAGCGCCGAAGTCGGCTCGTCCATGATCAGCACGTCGGAATTATAGGAAACTGCCTTGGCGATCTCGACCATCTGCCGGTTGGCGACCGACAGGAACCGGACCTCGATATCGGGATCGATGGCAATATTGAGCCGGGTAAACAGTTCCTCGGTCATGCGGTGCATCACGCCGTGATCGATGAAACCGAGGCGGTTCTTCGGTTCGCGGCGAATCCAGATATTTTCTGCGACCGTCATGAACGGCATCAGGTTCAGCTCCTGATGGATCATGGCAATGCCGTTCTCCAGTGCGTCGAGCGGAGATTTCAGCTGGATCTCGATCCCCTTCAGGCGAATATCGCCCTTATCAGGCGTGTAGATGCCGGCGAGGATCTTCATCAACGTCGATTTGCCGGCGCCGTTTTCGCCCATCAGCGCATGCACGGAGGCGCGCTTCAGCCGGAACTGCACGTCGTCAAGTGCGACGACGCCAGGAAATTCCTTGCGGACACCCTCGGCGCTCAAGAGATATTCCGCATTCGGAACTGCACCGCTCGCGCGCACGGCGGCCATGGTTGTCGGGCTGACGGCCATATCATCTCCTCCGGATACGGGTAGGCGAAAAGGATGCGGGCAAAGCCCGCATCCTGTCTGGCATTCGTCTCAGTTCTTGGTGACGAAGTCCTTGACGTTGGCAGGCGTCACGAGCTGGAAGGGAATGTAGACCTTCTTTTCGATCTTTTCGCCCTTGGCGAGCTTGAGCGCTGCATCGAGCGAGCCCTTGCCCTGGCCGGCGGCATCCTGGAACACCGTGACGTCGAGATCACCCGCCTGCATGGCGGCAAGCGCGTCCTGCGTGGCGTCGACGCCGCCGACGACAACCTTGGTCATATCCTTGCCGGCTGCCTTCAGCGCCTGGATGGCGCCGATCGCCATTTCGTCGTTGTTGGAGATCACGGCGTCGAATTCGATGCCGCTGGAGAGCCAGTTGGTCATCAGGTCGGCGCCCTGGGTACGGTCCCAGTTCGCCGTCTGCTCTTCGACGATCTCCAGACCCTTGCATTCATCCGTCTTGATGACGTCATGAACGTCCTGGGTCCGCATGCGCGCAGCCTGGTTGGAGAGCTCGCCCATGATGACGACGGCCTTGCCCTTGCCGCCGAGAATACGGCAGATCTCCTTGGTTTCCAGCGTGCCGGATTCCTGCTCGTTGGAAGCGACGAAGGCCTGCTTCTCCGGCAGCGTGTCGACGTTGACCGGCTGACGGTTGACGTAAACCAGCGGAATGCCGGCATCGGCCGCAAGCTTCGACATTGCCGTGGTCGCATCGGTGTCGACAGGGTTGACGATGATTGCATCGACCTTGGAGGCGATGAAATTCTGGATCTGGCTCTGCTGCTTGGAAACGTCGTTCTGTGCGTCTTCGACCTGCAGCGTCACACCGCTGAGTGTTTTTGCGTAATCGGTCATGCCGTTGCGCAGAACCGTCAGGAAATTGTCGTCGAACTTCGCCATCGAGACGCCGACCGTTTCCGCGTGAGCCGCCGTCGACATGACGAGCGCCATCGCAGTGCCTAGGATAAACTTTTTCATTTTACTTCCTCCACAAAGCGGTGCCCGGCTGCACCCTCCTCACGCCGGAGCTCCAGGCATTTGCTCTGAAGCCGCAATTCCCCGCGCCACCTCTCCCGCGGCGCTTTACAAAACGGAACAAACAAACCGTCAAATCCGTTCTGCGGAATATTCATTCCATTTTCTGGGAACGGCGTCAAGTATCTTTAGCGGCGGCAAGATATGGATGAGAGCGCAATGCCATGCGGACTTCAGGACCAACGCCCGCAGTGTCGGTGTTGTGAAAGACGAAACGAGCATCCATCTATGCAGGGTCGAAGACAGGCTCACGGCCGCAGACGCCTTCGACCTCTCGCCGCGACCCAATCATTTGAAGATTTTGGAGACAGGACAGATGTCCATTTCGATGTATCGCCTTACCGTTCCGATGTTCCAGCGCGGCCTCGCCAGCCTGAAAACCTACCTCGACAAGGCCGAAGCCTATGCGAAGGAAAAGAATATTGATCCTACCATATTGGTCGCCGCTCGCCTTGCGCCCGACATGCTGCCGCTCTCCGGCCAGTATCAGCGCGCCAGCGACACCGCCAAATTTGCGCTCGCCCGCCTGACGGCGACCGACGCCCCGAAATTCGAGGATAACGAAACGACGTTCGACGACCTGCGTGAGCGCCTGGCAAAGACCGAAGCCTATCTCGCCGGTTTCTCCACGCAAGCACTGGAAGGCACAGAAACCCGCCAGATCACCCTGCCGGGAAAGAGTGGTATCGTGCTGCCGGGTGACGAATATATCGCCACCTTCGCCCTGCCGAACTTCTATTTCCACGTCGCGACGGCCCACGCCATCCTGCGTAGCCAGGGTGCTCCGATCGGCAAGCGCGATTATCTCGGCTGAACCCTAGTTCGGCTCGGCTAGACCACTGCATAATTCCTTAAATCGGAATCGATTTAAGGATAAAATTATGCAGCGATTCAAAGTGTTACAGCGTCCTTTGCGCGTCTGAAAGAGACGCGCGGCGCTGTAATATCAGGGCCGGTGCGTCACCGGCCCTCTTTCCGTCAGTTCGGTATAGGCGAGTGTCTGATCGAGATGCCGTGCTCGGAGCGACAGCAGCTTCTCGGCATAGTCGAGCCGTATCGCCGCATAGGCCGGATCCGCCGCGACATTGTCGAGCTCCATCGGATCATCGGCAAGATTGAAGAGCAGCGGCGGCAATGCGGTAAAATGCACATATTTGAACCGCGCGTCGCGGATCACCGCGAGATTGCATTCGTTGGACCGCAGCCGGAAATGCCGCTCGGCCTCGCCATACGCAATGTCTCGGAAATCGAATTCCCAGAATGCCGCGTCCCGCCAGCCCTGTCCGCTCCCACCCCTGACAAACGGCATGAGCGACCGGCCGTCGAGCCCGTTCTTCGCGTCGATGCCGAGCCTTTGGCAAAGTGTCGGAAAAATATCAGCAGCACTGGTGAATTTGTCGACGACCCCACCCGCAGCACTGCTTGCGGGATCGCGAATGACAAGCGGAATATGGTAGCTGCCGTCGAAGAAGCCGCCCTTGCCGAGCGTCCAGTGATCGCCCGCCATCTCGGCGTGGTCGGAGGTGAAGACAACAAGCGTATCGTCCCAGGCGCCCGCATCCTTGAGGGCCTGCCAGATACGGCCGAGCTGCGCATCGACCTCTGATATCATGCCGTAATAGATCGCCCGGATGGCAGCAAAGTCCTCACCGTTCCAGCCGCTGAGCCGCCCCGCTGCACCGTGGATGAAGTTGCCTTTGTCGGAGCGTGGCATGGCATAGGCGAGGTAGGGATGACTGTCCTGTTCGGCTTCGCAGTTTGCCGCGCGTGCAAAAACCGGTCCGTCCCCCGGCTTGAACATTCGGTTGAACGGCTCCGGCACGGAGAATGGCGGATGCGGACGCAAGAAGGAGACATGCGCGAACCACGGCCTGTCCTGTTCGCCCACCCAGCGAATGAACTCGCCGGCCAGGAAAGCCGTCTGGGTCTCGTCGCGCGCATAGGCTGGCGCCGCATTTGAAATTTCTCCTGCTTCCATGCCGACAGGAATATGGATATCACGGCTGACGGCATCGGCATGGCCGCGAGACCTGAGCCAGGAGAGCCACTGCCTTTCGTGCTCGGGCAGAAGCTGGCGGGCCGTAAAACCCGGCAGCACGCCTTCGTAGGTCGTCAGATGCGGATCGCCGGCATCCATCCCGCGCGGATCGGGCGCCGTATCCGTGTAGCCGAACAGCGTCGGGTCGTATCCCACCCGCCGGGCCGCCAGCGCCAGATTGTCGAAGCGAGCATCGAGCGGCGAACCGTTGCGGCAGACCCGGTGGTTCATTTGATAGAGACCGGTATAGAGCGTGGTCCGCGCCGGTGAGCAGGGTGCCGCGCCGGCATAGTGCCGCCGGAAGAGCGTGCCTTCCCGCGCCAGCGCATCGACACCCGGCGTCTTTACACAGGCATGACCGACAGCCGACAGGCAATCGCCGCGCCACTGATCCGCCGTGATCAGCAGGATGTTCGGCCGACGCGCTTTCTCGATGCTGGTTGGCTCAATGCTGGTTGGATTTTGCATGCCAGTCCCAGGCGGAGCGGATGATCTCAGACAGATCATACTGCGGTACCCAGCCGAGCACGTCGCGCGCCTTGTCGTTATTGGCGACCAGCGTATGCGAATCGCCTTCGCGCCGGCCGATATATTCGACCGGGAAAGGCAGGTTCGACACCTCCTCGATGGCGCCGAGCAATTCCTTGACCGTCGTGCCGGTGCCGGTTCCGAGGTTGAGCGCGACGGAATCACCGCCCTTCAGCAGATATTCGACGGCGCGTACATGCGCATCGGCAAGATCCAGCACGTGGATATAGTCGCGCACACAGGTGCCGTCGCGTGTCTCGTAATCGCTGCCGAACACCTTGAAACCCTGGCGGCGGCCGAGTGCCGCGTCGATCGCCAGGGGTATCGCATGCGTTTCCGGCTGGTGCCATTCGCCGATCCGGCCCTCGAAATCAGCGCCGGCCGCATTGAAATAGCGCAGCACCACCGAGCGCAGGCTCCTGTACTGATCGTAATCGGCAAGCGCCTGTTCGACGATATATTTCGTTCGCCCGTAGGGATTGATCGGCACCTGCCGATGCGTCTCGTCGAGCGGCACGCTCTGCGGCAGGCCGTAAGTGGCGCAGGTGGAGGAAAAGACGAAGGCGTTGATGCCGGCCGCTTGCGCCGCCGAAAGCAGCGTCAAAGTGCCGATCACATTGTTCTCGTAGAAGGAAACCGGATCCTTGACCGATTCGCCGACTTCGATCAGCGCCGCGAAATGCAGGATCGCCGCCGGCTTGTGCTTGGCCAGCACTTCATCCAGCCGGGCGCGATCGCGAATATCGCCTTCCTCGGCCGGCCCCCATTTGACGAACTCGCGATGACCGTTCGAAAAATTATCGAAGACGACAGGCGTATAGCCCTTGTTCGCCAGGTCGAGGCACGTATGCGAGCCGATATAGCCGGCGCCGCCGACGACAAGAACCGTTTCACCTGCCATGCACCACCCTTATTGTTCACGAGAGATGAGAGAAACCTAGACGAGATACACGTCAATAAAAAGAAGGAACTGCGATCGGCGTCAACAGACAATACGTCAAATGCCGATCCCCGCTCGACCGGGCGCGATCCGCCACCCGTGCATTTGTGCCGGATCAGGAAGAAACATGAATTATTCGCGTGATTTGCATAACGGCCCGATCTAAGGGGCTTGCACCACATGTGATGATCAACGGTCTGCAGCCATCAGGCAGGGAGAGCGCGAATGAGGAAGGCATTGGTCGTTTGGGGCGGCTGGCAAGGTCACGAACCGGAGCAATGTGCCGATATCGTCGCCGACCTCCTGCGCGAGGACGACTTTACCGTCGAGGTAACCGGCGATCTCGGCGTGTTCGGATCTCCGACGCTGGCGAAGGCCGATCTGCTGGTGCCAATCATTACCGGCGAAACGCTGGAAAAGCCTCATGCCGCTGCCCTGGTCGAAGCGGTGCGCGGCGGGCTAGGGCTTGCTGGCCATCACGGCGCACTCGCCACGTCCTTCAAGGAAAGCGCCCCTTTCCGTTATGTCTCCGGCGTCACCTGGGTCGCTCATCCCGGCAACATCATCGACTTCCGCGTCGCCGTCACCCGCCAGGACGATCCCGTCATGGAGGGCATTCCGGACTTCGACTATCGTTCGGAGCAATATTACCTCCATTATGATCCCACAGTCGAAATCCTTGCGACCACCACCTTCACCGGCGCCTACGATCCGGCAGCCCGCAATGTCGTGATGCCCGTCGTCTTCAAGCGCCATTTCGGTGCCGGTCGCATCTTCTATTCCGCCCTCGGCCATGTCGCAGCCGAATTCGACCATCCCTATATGCCGCTCATCCTGCGGCGGGGCCTGAGCTGGGCCGCTCGCCAGTAGCGTCAGGACGAGCCGCCTGGAGGGGAATGCCGACCGGCGGCGACAGCCGGGCGACGTCGGCCGCTAAAGAATGAGCATTTCAAGCTGGAGGGCAGCCTCGCCTGATCGGCCGACATGGGCCACCGCTTGCCGGCTGTCCGCCTGCGCCATAATTTGCCCGGATGCAGGATGGCTTCTCTTTCTTCCCCGCCACCGCCGACCGCCAGGCCGATATAGAAGCGGTCTTCGACGATTGCGCCGACGGCCGGAATTGTCGCTGCGCCTACTGGTATCTTCCCAATGCCGACTACAAGGCAGGATGGGGCGAGGGAAATCGCAATTGGTTCCGAAGCCTCGTCGCCGAACCGCGCCCGCCCGGCATTCTCGGCTATCACGAGAATGAACCGGCCGGATGGTGCGGTGTCGCGCCACGCGCCGTATTCGATCGGCTGCGCCGTTCAAAACCCTTTGCGCCGGTCGATGACAGGCCGGTCTGGTCGATCAATTGCTTCATCGTCCGCAAGCCGTTCCGGCGGCAGGGCCTGTCGCGATTGTTATTGAAACACGCCGTTGAATTCGCAAGCGCGAACGGCGCCGAATGTCTCGAAGCCTACCCTGTCGATCAGGCAGCCCGTGCTTCGAACGGAGCCGAGCTCTATCCGGGAACGCTATCGATGTTTCTGGATGCCGGTTTTGTCGAAGTGGCAAGACGCCTGCCGGCAAGACCTGTGGTCCGTCTGGAATGCCGCTGAATATTTCGGCACTCGGGGGAGTGGCCACACGGTCTAACGAGCCGCTTTGATCTGCCGGTCGTTCTCGACGGCGGGCGCCGCCTCGTCATAGATCCGCATCAGCCGCCCGGCTGCCTTCAGCTTCTCGATGAGATCGTTTCCATCTGGCGAGGCCTTCGTCAGCTCCAGCTGTTCGAACTCCCTCAGCGCCTGCGCCCAATGGCTTTCCCCACGCCCATCCGGCCTGCCTTCCGATTCCCATAGTGAATAAGCGCGCTGGCTGACCCAGGCGTCTTTATTATGACTCATAATCAACCCCAGCGAGAAATTTGGAAGCAATATTCGACAAGCAACAAGGTGCCAAAACCGACTTTAGGAGTCGTTACGAGGCAGCGTTAGTTTTTAGCTAATAGGGAGGCGCAGAGGATTATCCCGTGCACACATTACCGGACCTTGGCCTCGTACCGCCTGCAGGGTAGGGTCATCGCAGAAACGACAGCGATGACCGATGGCAGCCAAGACAACACTCAATGCGAAGAATCTTGAATCCCTTGGTGCGCAGCGCCTTGCCGAGCTGCTGGTCGAGATCAGCATGGGCAGTGCTGCCCACAAGCGACGGCTTCGAATGGAGCTTGCCGGCAATCACGGCAGCGCCGAGGTGGCGCGCGAGGTGCGAAAGCGGCTTGCCAGCATTGCCCGCGCTCGCACCCTCATCAACTGGCGCAAAGTGAAAACGCTGAAGAGCGACCTGGAAACGCAGCGCAAGACGATCACAGAGACGGTTGCCGCCGATGATCCCCAGGAGGCTTTCGAACTGATATGGCAGTTCCTCGCCCTGGCGAATTCGATCTTTGAGAGATCCAAGGAGAGCAGCGGTTCTGTCATCCAAAGTTTTCATCAGGCTTGCGCGGATGCTGCCGCAATCGCCGCGTCCGCCAGGATCGACTCCAATGTCCTGGCCGAGAAGGTGTTCAAAGCTGTGCAAGACGATGGTTACGGCCAGTATGACAAGCTGATTGCGGCGATGGCGCCAGCTCTCGGCAAGGATGGTCTCGATTGCTTGAAGACCCTCTTCGTCGAATGGTCCAAGGAGCCGAAAGACAAGCCGGCGGAGGACAAGCGCGAGATCATCGGCTGGGGCAGCGCAGGCCCCCTTTACGAAGATGAGATCTATGGCACTCAGCGCGATCTGACGGTGCGCATAGCCTTGCAGGAAATTGCCGACGCCCAGGGCGATGTTGATGCCTACATCGCTCAGCAATCCGAGAAAACGCGCAAGATGCCGATGATTGCGGCCGACATCGCCAATCGTCTGGTCTCGGGCGGCCGGGCGAAGGAAGCACTTGAAGTGCTGAGTAAGGTCGATTCGACAGGTCAGGCCGACATGCCATTCGAATGGCAGCTGGCGCGCGTCGAGACGCTCGAGGCCCTGGGGCGCGCAGAGGAGGCACAGACCTATAGATGGACATGTTTCGAACAGTCGCTGCATGGGGCGCACCTCAAGGCTTTCCTCAAGCGGCTGCCGGATTTCGACGATCTTGAGGCCGAGGAGAAGGCATTTGTCTATGTCCGGGCCTTTCCTGATATCCACCAGGCACTTGCGTTTTTTCTCAACTGGCCGGCGCTTACCGAGGCGGCAAAACTTGTAGTGAGCAGGAAGGCGGAACTGGATGGCAATCTCTATGAGCTGATGACGCTGGCGGCCGAAGCTCTGGCGGAGAAACATCCGCTCGCGGCAACCATTGTCTTGCGCTCCATGATCGATTTCGCGCTCGATAGCGGCCGGTCCGGCCGCTATAAGCATGCGGCGAGACATCTGGCGGACTGTGCATCCTTTGCGCCTCATATCGATGACTTTGGCAACACAAGCTCCCATGACGTCTATGTCGCGGAACTCCAACGTCGGCACGGCAAGAAGCATGGCTTCTGGAGCCTGGTGACCTAAGTCGCTTCAGATATCTCACCTTCGGAGGAATTCCATGACGACCACCGCCTGGCACGCCGATCCGCTGACCTGGGGCAAAGGAGCCCGCATCTTCGAAGCCTTTCTGGAGCCGACTTGCCCTTACTCGGTCAGAGCGTTCAACAAGCTCGACGAACTGCTTAACCAGGCGGGCGAAGACAAGATCACCGTGAAGATCCGCCTGCAGTCGCAACCTTGGCACATGTATTCCGGCGTCCTCGTCCGCTGCATCATCGCAGCCTCAACGCTGGAAGGCGGCAAGCAGACAGCAAGGAAAGTGATGGCTGCCATTGCCGCCCATCGCGAGGAGTTCGAGTTTGAACGCCATGCCGGCGGCCCAAATATGGATGTGACGCCGAACCAGATCATCGAGCGCCTGGAGGGCTACAGCGGCGTCAGGCTGAAGGAAGCCTTCGCCATCCCGGATCTCGACCGGGAGATCAAATGGCACTGCAAATATGCCCGGCAAAACGGCATCCACGTCTCGCCGACCTTCATGATCGACGGGCTGGTGCAGCCCGACATGAGCAGCGGCGACGAGGTTCGAGTCTGGGTGAAGAAGGCGCTGGGCAATTGACGCCAGTTAGGCCGGCGTCCAAAAATTACAAACGCTGATATGCCTCAGTTGTCCGACCTGGGAGATAGGAGACGTTTGTACCGGAGGCATGAGTAACACTTTCCGTTTTTGGCACTAATCTCTAGGCAATGAACCTTTGGGCGATTGGATAATGCGATGGCGCTACTACCGGCTGAACTGCGTTCCCCACGCCTTGCCGTCCTGATCGATGCCGACAACGCCTCTGCCAAGATCGCTGATGGTCTGTTCGAAGAGATCGCGAAGATTGGTGAGGCAAGCGTTCGCCGGATCTATGGCGACTTCGCAAGCGCGCGCTCGCAGGCCTGGACCAATGTGCTCGCAAAGCATGCGATCATTCCACAGCAGCAGTTTGCCTATACGACCGGCAAGAATGCCTCCGACATTACCCTCGTGATCGACGCGATGGATCTGCTGCACAGCGGACGCTTCGACGGCTTCTGCCTGGTTTCTTCGGACAGCGATTTCACGCGGCTTGCTGCGCGGATCCGCGAGCAGGGAGTCGATGTCTTTGGATTTGGTGAGCAAAAGACACCGGAAAGTTTTCGACAGGCCTGTCGTAGATTTATCTACACCGAAAACCTGCTGCCGACTGTCGCGTCAAATGGGGTCGAGCCCATCCAGGCGCCAACATCTCTCCGGCAACCGAGCGCCGCCACACCCATTATCAAGAAAGTTATCGCTCAGATGGAGAGTGAGGATGGATGGGTGCCGCTCGGTGCGGTTGGGGCACGGCTCGCAAATCTGGCGTCGGACTTTGATCCGAGAACATACGGTTTTCGCAAGCTTAGCGATCTGGTGCGGAAAACGAACGCTTTTGACGTCGATCAACTTGAGGGTAAACCATTGCGGATCCGGGTCAAACAGTCAGGCTCGAAGAAGAAGACCTAGCTCGTATGTCTTCGGTATGGGCAATGCAGCTTATGGCGGAGAGGGTGGGATTTGAACCCACGATACCCTTGCAGGTATGCCGCATTTCGAGTGCGGTGCATTCGACCACTCTGCCACCTCTCCGCGGTCTGGTCGGCGCTTGTTCGGCGCGGGCGTTCTCATAACGGGCAAATGACAGGCTGGCAAGCCGAAAAGTCGAAGCATTCCATCCTTTTGCCTTGACACCTTTTTGTCACTCGCGTATCTCGGCTGCGCAATAGGTTTGGAGAAATCCGCGCCTTGGCAATCCCGCGCTCGCGCGGGGCTTCACCGGCAGGAAGAGTTCGAGGATTAGACCTCTGAAATCCCTGCTTAACTTCGACTGATAAAAAGACAGCCACCTGCTGGATTAGCGGGGAGCGCTGGAACGAACATGAAAGGATAAAAAATGTTCGCAGTCATCAAGACCGGCGGTAAACAGTACCGTGTGGCGGCCAACGACGTGCTGACCATCGAAAAGCTGGAAGCCACCGCTGGCGACTCCATTGAATTCACCGAAGTGCTCGTGATCGGCGAAGGCGCCGACGCTGCGATCGGTGCGCCCTTCGTAACCGGCGCCTCTGTCAAGGCAGAAGTCGTCGAACAGAACCGCGGCAAGAAGGTCATCGCCTTCAAGAAGCGCCGTCGTCAGAATTCGAAGCGTTCGCGCGGCCATCGTCAGCATCACACGGTCGTCCGTATCACGGACATCGTGGCTGCCAAGTAAGATCAACGGGACAAGGTTTTAAAGGAGAACTCCAATGGCACACAAAAAAGCTGGCGGTTCATCGCGCAACGGTCGCGATTCTCAGTCCAAGCGCCTTGGCGTGAAGAAGTTCGGCGGCGAAGCCGTCATTGCAGGCAACATCATCGTGCGTCAGCGCGGTACTGAGTGGCATCCGGGTTCCAACGTCGGCCTCGGCAAGGATCACACGATTTTTGCGCTTACCGCCGGCAATGTGAACTACCGAACGAAGGCCAACGGTCGCGTCTACGTGTCTGTCATGCCGAAAGCGGAAGCAGCGGAATAAGCCGGTAGCGCTCAAAAACAGCCGGCGTCTCATCGACCCGGCTGGCCGTATCAGGTTCAGTCTAGAAAACAGGGGAGATGGGGCGCCATCTCCCCTTTTTCTTTACCCCTCAAGGAGGACTGAACCATGCAAGGCGAATTGTTAAGGGCAGACCAATCACGGTCTCCCCGGGAAGACCAGCGGTCTTCCGAAGAACGGCTGAGGCCGGAACGGTTAAGGACCGATTGCCCTGTCTTGTTATCGGAAAGGCTCGTCATGCGCGCGCCCCACGAAGAAGACATCGACGCCCTTGCCCATCTCGCCAACAACGCCAAAGTCGCCACCATGGTATCGCGTATGCCGCACCCTTATACCGCCAATGATGCTGCTGACTTCGTGCGTCGCACGAAAAATGGCGATATTGGCAAGTGCGTCTATGCGATCACCAAGGCCGAAAACGGCGCCTTTATCGGCTGCTGCGGCGTCGAGCCGCATGCGGACGGCAGAACCGTCGAGATCGGTTACTGGCTGGGCGAGCCCTATTGGAACAAGGGTTATACGACCGAGGCCTGCCATGCCCTGGTCGATATGGTGTTCAGAACCCGTCAGGACGTCGATCAGATCGATGCCCGTTGCCGGGTAATGAATGTCGCCTCGCGCCGCGTCATCCAGAAGTGCGGCTTCCAGTTCCAGGGATCGGGACTCGCCGCCTCGCTGGCGCTCGGCAGCAACGTGCCGGTCGAATGGTACAGGCTCGACCGCAAGACTTGGATGTCCCTCCGAAGCTGGGGGAACATCGCATGAGCACGACTGCGCTGCAAAGGCCTGAGGTCAAGCCGATGATGCCCGGCCCCGCGCCTGTCATCTCGACCGCCCGGCTGACGCTCCGCCCCCACAGGCTGAGCGATGCGCCTGCGATCGCGGAATCGCTCTCCGATTTCGCGGTCACGCGCATGCTGTCCCGCGTACCCGCGCCGTTCGACCGGCAGGATGCGCTGGACTGGCTGATCCCGGTCACCTCGGGCACCCTGCCCGACTGGCCGCTGGCGATCACCGATAAGGACGATGTCCATATCGGCAACGTCTCGATCGAGCTGCGCCACGGCCGCTGGCACCTCGGCTACTGGCTGAACCGCTATTACTGGCGGCGCGGCTATATGAGCGAGGCGGTGGCGGCCATCATCGAGCGCTTCTCGCGCCGCATGCCGGAGACGCCGATCCATTCTGGCGTCTTCGCCGACAACCCGGCTTCGCTGCGACTGCAGGAGAAGCTCGGTTTCCACATGACGGGTTGCGGCGAAATCTATTGTTTCGCCCGCAACACCATGGTGTCGCACATCGAAACCGTGCTGCAGCCGGGCATGCTGCAGCCGCGGAAGGTTGCCTGATCAAACTCGAGACGTCGCCGCACTGGCGGCGTCTCCATCAATCGCCGATCTCGACCCATAGAGGGAAATGGTCGGAACCGACGGACCGCGTGTCGATCCGGGCGGATTTCAATTGGCTCTGCAGGCCACAACTGACGAAACAATAATCGAGATGCATGCGTTTGCCGTGATCCTCAGGATCCATCCAGCTGTAGCTCCCCGGGCGATAGGCCTCGAGCGCCGCAAAGGCGTCCACCGGCGTGCCGATCCTCGCCACGCGGCCGTAGTATCCGCCGCCAGCCCCGGCAAGCGCGCAATATTCCGGCGATTCCCGCTCCAGGTTGAAATCGCCCATGATCACGTAATCCTCCGGCAGCGGCGGCTCCGGCAGATCGAATTCGCCACCCCCCGTCAGCGACCCACCCTCCTGGACGAAGGCATTGATACGCGCGTTCAAGAATTGCAGTTGGCGGATGCGCTCGTCGGCGGAGACATGGTCGAGATGTACGGAATAGACGCGGATCGCACCGCCGGGTGCGTCGATTACCGCCTCGGTTGCGGCGCGCTGCAGGTTGATCTTGCCGATCGTCCGGCTGCGCGGCAGAAGCAGCGTCCGGGTCGAGACGATCGGCCAGCGCGACAGCACCATGTTGCCGAACTGAAAACGGGTGCCCGGCACCGGCTGGAGCCCGCCTTTGGCCGCTTCGACATGCATGTCGCAGGCTGGCCCATACACCCAGAAATAGTCGGGAAAGAAGGCCGCAACATCGGCCACCATGTCGGCAAAACCGTTGCGGGAGAAGCCGCGAGTCACCTCCTGCAGCGCGATGACATCGGCTCCCTCGAGGCTCCGGGCAATGCGCGCCAGATCGTATCTGCCGTCGAGACCGAAGCCGTACTGTATGTTATAGCTCGCAAAATTCACGATAATCTTTGACCTCCGTCGGAACCGCCTATATCGAATGGGCCAAGACGGGCCGTCCAACTGCCACTGAATATTGGAAGTAAAATGAAATTTCTCGACGAAGCAAAGGTCTATATCAAGTCCGGGGACGGCGGCGGCGGCAGCGTTTCCTTCCGACGCGAGAAATTCATCGAGTTCGGCGGCCCGGATGGCGGTGATGGCGGACGCGGCGGCGACGTCTGGGTCGAGGCTGTCAACGGCCTGAACACGCTGATCGATTTCCGCTATCAGCAGCATTTCAAGGCGACGATCGGCACCCATGGCATGGGCAGGAACCGCACCGGCGCCAATGGAAGCGATGTGACGCTCAAGGTTCCCGTGGGCACCCAGATCTTCGAGGAAGATCAGGAAACGCTGATCTGCGACCTGACCGTCGAAGGCCAGCGTTACTGTCTCGCCCATGGCGGCAATGGCGGCTTCGGCAACGCCCATTTCAAGACTTCGGTCAATCAGGCGCCGGATTGGGCCAATCCCGGTCTGCCCGGCGAGGAAAAGACCATCTGGCTGCACCTGAAGCTGATTGCCGATGCCGGCCTCGTCGGCCTGCCCAATGCCGGCAAGTCGACCTTCCTGGCTGCCGTCACTCGCGCCCGGCCGAAGATCGCCAACTATCCCTTCACCACGCTGCATCCCAATCTCGGCGTCGCCACCATCGACGAACGCGAATTCATCCTCGCCGACATTCCGGGCCTGATCGAAGGCGCCCATGAAGGGGTCGGCATCGGCGACCGTTTCCTCGGCCATGTCGAGCGCACCCGCGTGCTGCTCCACCTCATCTCCGCCCAGGAGGAAAAGGTCGGCAAGGCGTATAAGACGGTGAAACACGAGCTCGAAGCCTACGGAAATGAGCTGACCGACAAGGCGGAGATCGTGGCGCTGTCGCAGATCGACGTGCTCGACGATGCCGAACTGAAGAAGAAGACCAAGGAATTGGCCAAGGCCTGCGGCAAGACGCCGTTCCAGATTTCGGCCGTCACCGGCAAGGGCATGACCGAGGTGCTGCGCGCACTCCGCGACATCATCGTCGAAGCCAATACCGAGGAGAAGCCGGCCAAGGTGCCGAA
Organism: Rhizobium beringeri; assembly: GCF_004306515.1. Taxonomy (NCBI): domain Bacteria; kingdom Pseudomonadati; phylum Pseudomonadota; class Alphaproteobacteria; order Hyphomicrobiales; family Rhizobiaceae; genus Rhizobium; species Rhizobium beringeri. The sequence goes on from NZ_SILG01000001.1 coordinate 4,276,952, forward strand.
GCTTCGCCATCGCGACATGGTCGTCATCGATGAGGATAAGGGCGAGGACGATGACCAGCCGTAAGCCGCTTGGCCGCTACCGTCGCATCGTCATCAAGATCGGATCCGCGCTTCTGGTCGACCGCAAGGCCGGGCTGAAGAAGGCCTGGCTTGACGCCATGTGCGCCGATATCTCCGGCCTGAAGGCCAAGGGCATCGACGTGCTCGTCGTCTCCTCGGGCGCAATCGCGCTCGGCCGCTCGGTGCTCGACCTGCCCTCGGGGGCGCTGAAGCTGGAGGAAAGCCAGGCGGCGGCCGCCGTCGGCCAGATTGCGCTGGCACGCGCCTGGTCGGAAAGCCTGTCGCGCGACGAGATCGTCGCCGGGCAGATCCTGCTGACGCTCGGCGATACCGAGGAGCGCCGCCGCTATCTCAATGCGCGCGCCACCATCAATCAGCTCCTGAAGATCGGCGCCGTGCCGATCATCAACGAGAACGACACCGTCGCCACCAGCGAGATCCGTTATGGCGACAACGACCGCCTGGCCGCCCGTGTTGCGACGATGACCGGCGCCGATCTGCTCATCCTTCTCTCCGATATCGACGGCCTCTACACCGCGCCGCCGCATCTCGATGCGAACGCGACGTTCCTGGAAACGATTGCCGAAATCACCCCCGAGATCGAGGCGATGGCCGGAGGTGCGGCCTCCGAGCTTTCGCGCGGCGGCATGCGCACCAAGATCGATGCCGGCAAGATCGCGACGGCATCAGGCTGCGCCATGATCATCGCCTCCGGCAAGACCGACAATCCTCTGTCGGCGATCGAAAACGGCGCGCGTTCCTCCTGGTTCGCGCCATCGGGCACGCCCGTTACCGCCCGCAAAACCTGGATTGCCGGACAGCTGCAGCCGGCCGGCGAACTGCATGTCGATGACGGCGCCGTCGTTGCACTCGGGGCCGGCAAGAGCCTGCTTCCCGCCGGCGTACGCAGCATTTCCGGCCTCTTCAGCCGCGGCGATACGGTGGCGATCATCGGCCCGGCCGGCCGCGAGATCGCCCGCGGCCTGGTAAGCTACGATGCCGACGACGCCCGTCGGATTGCCGGCCGCAAGTCGGCGGAGATCGAGGCCATCCTCGGTTATGCCGGACGCGCCGCCATGGTCCATCGCGACGACATGGTGATGACCGCGCAGATCGGTTCGAAATCGGAAAGGCAGAAGAAGGACGCGAGCTATGCTTGATACCGTTGCGCCAAGCCCTGACATTGACGTGCTGATGAACGACATCGGCCGCAAGGCAAGGGCTGCCGCACGACCGCTGAGCTTTGCGTCCACTGAGGCCAAGAACAGCGCGCTGAACGCCATGGCCGATGCGATCCTGGCGAACAAGGCGCATATTCTTGCCGAGAACGCCAAGGACCTGAAGGACATCGAAGGCACCGAGATGCTCGCTTCCTTCGTCGACCGGCTGACGCTGAACGACAAGCGCGTCGCCGAAATGGCCGAGGGAATCCGCGCCATCGCCGCCCTTGCCGATCCGGTCGGCGAAGTCATCGCTGCCTGGGACCGGCCGAACGGGCTGAAGATCGAGCGCGTCCGCACACCGCTCGGCGTCATCGGCGTGATCTTCGAAAGCCGGCCGAACGTCACCGCGGATGCCGGCGCCCTCTGCCTCAAGGCGGGCAATGCCGTCATCCTGCGTTGCGGCTCGGATTCGCGCCGTTCATCGCAGGCTATCCATGCCTGCCTGGTCGAGGGCCTGAAGACGGCGGGACTTCCAGAGCATGCTATCCAGCTCGTGCCGGTCACCGACCGCGCCGCCGTTGGCGCCATGCTGCGTGGCCTTGACGGCGCGATCGACGTCATCGTGCCGCGCGGCGGCAAGAGCCTGGTTGCTCGCGTGCAGAGCGAGGCCCGCGTGCCGGTTTTTGCCCATCTCGAAGGCCTTTGCCACATCTATGTCGATGCCTCGGCCGATATCGAAATGGCGAAAAAGATCGTCGTCAACGCCAAGATGCGTCGCACCGGCATCTGCGGCGCGGCCGAAACCCTGCTCGTCGATGGTGCCGCGATCGGCACGCATCTGACGCCGCTGCTCGAGGTTCTGACGGAGGCCGGCTGCGAAATCCGTGCTTCGGCAACGGTGCTGAAGGTCGCACCCGGCATGAAGCCCGCGACCGAAGAGGACTGGTCGACCGAATATCTCGACGCGATCATTTCGGTCGCCGTCGTCGACGGCATATCGGGCGCCATCGCCCATATCCAGACATATTCCTCCAACCACACCGAGGCGGTCATCGCCGAGGACCCTGACGTCGTCGCGCGCTTCTTCACCGAAGTCGATTCGGCGATCCTGCTGCACAACGCCTCGACGCAGTTTGCCGATGGCGGCGAGTTCGGCATGGGTGCGGAAATCGGCATCGCCACCGGCAAGATGCATGCCCGTGGCCCCGTCGGTGTCGAACAGCTCACCTCTTTTAAATATCGGGTGCACGGTGCCGGACAGACGCGGCCCTGAGGTGACGACCGAGAATGTGGACCGGCATTATCTCCGCATGCCGCACAGCGAGCGCGGCATGGTCGTCGGTCTGTTCGGCGGTTCGTTCAATCCGCCGCATCAGGGCCATGCGCTCGTTGCTGAAATCGCCATCAAGCGGCTCGGCCTCGACCAACTCTGGTGGATGGTCACACCCGGCAATCCGCTGAAGAGCCGCAACCAGCTTGCCCCGCTTGCCGAGCGCATTGCCGAAAGCGAGCGTGTTGCCCCCGATCCCCGCATCAAGGTCACCGCCTTCGAACAGGCGTTCGGCGTCAGCTACACCGCCAACACGCTTGCCCGCGTCAAGGCGCGCAATCCGCATGTGCATTTCATCTGGATCATGGGCGCCGACAGCCTGCAGACCTTTCACAAATGGCAGAAATGGCAGGAGATTGCCCGCACTTTCCCGATCGCGGTGATCGATCGGCCGGGCGCGACGCTTTCTTTCCTGTCCTCAAAAATGGCCAGGACTTTCGATTTCGCCCGTGTCGATGAGGATGATGCCCGTGTTCTCTGGAAGAAGCGTGCGCCGGCCTGGACCTTCATCCACGGACCGCGCTCCGGCCTGAGTTCGACGGCAATCCGCAACGGCTCGTCGCACGGCGACGCCGAATAGAGCGCCGCGCGCCCAGCAAGACGCATGCGCCAGCCTGATTTCAGAATATCCCGAAAACGAGAAAGCCCGACGGGGGAGGAGATCCGTCGGGCTTATAAACTCGATCGACAACTGGGAGGAGGAGTGTTGTCGACCCTATCGAACGGCTATGGGAGGAGGAGAAGCCGTGTCGATGAGTATGTTTTATCATATTCGACAAAAAGGTGAATATCGATTGGTGCATTGCAGCAATGCATCGGATGCAAATCTCGAGGTGAATTTGGCTTCCCCATTGCCGTTTTTATTAGCAAAAATTAAGGAACCAGTTCCGGTCGCCGGGAGTCCTTGCGGTTTGCAAACTGACTCCCAGGTATTTTCGCCCTGCTGATCTCACTTTCGGCGGAAGCCATGCACCTCACGAATGCGCGAACATTGCGCCGCTGCGAACGCGAGCGCCCGATGCGGTTATATTTTCTTGGATATATCCCTAGCCAAAGCGTACGGCCCGTTATATTCGTCGCAATATTTCGAACTCTGGGGAACAAATCATGCAAAACCGCCGCCAATGGATGAAACTGGCAACCGCTGCGATCTCGGCCCTCTGGCTTGGCGCGACAGCGCTTTCGACGCCTGCCGGCGCAGCCGAAAAGCTCACCGTCTTTGCGGCGGCGAGCCTCAAGGATGCGCTCGACGCCGCCAATGCCGCCTGGACAAAGGAAAGCGGCAAGGACGCCGTCGTCTCCTATGCGGCGAGCGGCGCGCTGGCCAAGCAGATCGAAAACGCGGCACCTGCCGATATCTTCATCTCGGCCGACCTCGACTGGATGGACTATGTCGCCAAGAAGAACCTGATCAAGGCCGATACCCGTTCCAACCTGCTCGGCAACAAGATTGTGCTCGTGGCGGAAAAGGACAAGGCAAAACCCGTCGAGATCAAGCAAGGCTTCAATCTCGCCGGACTTCTGGGTGACGGCAAGCTTGCCATGGGTGAGCCAAAATCCGTTCCGGCCGGCAAATACGGTATGGCGGCGCTCGAAAAGCTCGGCGTCTGGAAATCGGTCGAAACCAAGGTCGCCGGCGCCGAAAGCGTGCGCGCCGCCCTTGCCCTCGTCGCGCGTGGCGAAGCGCCTTATGGCATCGTCTATCAGACGGATGCCGCGGCCGATAAGGGTGTCGCCATCGTCGGCACATTCCCCGCCGATTCCCACCCGCCGATCATCTATCCGATCGCAATCCTCGCCGAGAGCAAGAACCCGGATGCATCAGCCTATCTCGACTTCCTGAAATCCGACAAGGCCGCCGCCTTCTTCACGGCCCAGGGTTTCACCATCCTGAAATAATCGAGGCCTGAAATGATCTGGGCCTCAAGGGATTGAAGGGCTGAAATGATTGCGGAATCGTCGGCCGCAGCTTAGCGTGGAGGCACGCCTCGGCGAGCCTTCGATTTTCCAGGGAGACCGCTGCATTTGGATATGTTGGGCTTGAGCAATGAGGAATGGACGGCGATCCTGCTCAGCCTGCGCGTCTCGATTGTCGCCATGCTGGCGAGCCTGCCCTTCGGCATCCTCGTCGCCCTCCTACTTGCCCGCGGCCGCTTCTGGGGCAAATCGGTGCTGAATGGCGTCGTTCATCTGCCATTGATCCTGCCTCCGGTCGTCACCGGTTTTCTTCTCCTCATCCTGTTCGGCCGCCGCGGTCCGATCGGCAGCCTGCTCGACCAGTATTTCGGCATTGTTCTCTCCTTCCGCTGGACGGGTGCTGCGCTGGCTGGCGCCGTCATGGCCTTTCCGCTGATGGTGCGTAGCATCCGCCTGTCGCTCGAGGCGGTCGACCGCAAGCTGGAAGAGGCGGCCGGAACGCTCGGCGCCGGCCCTGTCTGGGTCTTCCTGACGATCACCCTGCCGCTGACCCTGCCCGGCATCATCGCCGGCATGATCCTTTCTTTTGCCAAGGCGATGGGCGAATTCGGCGCGACGATCACGTTCGTTTCCAACATTCCCGGCGAAACCCAGACGCTGTCGTCGGCGATCTACACCTTCACCCAGGTGCCGGGCGGCGATGCCGGTGCGCTCCGCCTGACGCTCGTCGCCGTCGTCATTTCCATGACCGCCCTGCTCGCCTCCGAATTCCTCGCCCGTCTCGCCGGCCGGAGGATCGACCTGGAATGACGCTGATCGTCGAGGCAAAACAGAGGCTCGGCGCCTTTTCGCTCGATGCCGCCTTCACCTCCGAGCGCGGCGTTACCGCGCTGTTCGGCCGCTCCGGCTCCGGCAAGACCTCGATGATCCGCATCATCGCCGGCCTCGCCCACCCGGACGAAGGCCGCGTCGTTCTCGACGGCGAGCCCCTGACCGAAACCGAAACCGGCATCTTCGTCCCGAAACATCGCCGCCGCTTCGGTTATGTCTTCCAGGAGGCCCGGCTTTTCCCGCATCTCAGCATTCGCGCCAATCTCTCCTATGGCCGCTGGTTCGCGGCGAAAACGGAACACGGCGAGAGCTTCGACCGCATCGTCGACCTGCTCGGCATCGAGACGCTGCTGGAGCGCAGCCCCTCGAAACTCTCAGGCGGCGAGAAGCAGCGCGTCGCCATCGGCCGCGCGCTTCTCTCCTCGCCCCGCCTGCTGTTGATGGACGAGCCGCTCGCCGCCCTCGATGATGCGCGCAAGGCCGAGATCCTGCCTTATCTCCAGCGATTGCGCGACGAAACCGACATCCCGATCGTCTATGTCAGCCATTCGATCGCCGAGGTGGCGCGGCTGGCAAACCAGGTCGTCGTCATGCGCGACGGCAAGGTGGAAGCGACAGGCCCCGCTATCGACATATTGAGCCGCCCCTCCGCTGCCTCCGACCGGCGCGAGGCGGGCGCACTGCTGGAAGGCACGGTGGAAAGCTTCGATGCGCGTCACCGTCTATCGACAGTCGCGCTGAAATCCTGTCGGCTCCATATTCCGGGCGCGGCCCTTGCGCCCGGCAAATCGGTCCGCATCCGCATTCCCTCCCGCGATGTCATGCTGGCGACCGCAAGGCCCGAGGGGCTTAGCGCGCTGAATATCCTGGAAGCAAGGATAGAAGCGATGTCGTCGACCGAGGACGGAACGGTGGAAATCCGGCTCGATTGCGGCGGCGATATCATTCTTTCCCGGATCACGACACTGTCCTGCGAGCGTCTGGATCTTCGACCGGGAAGAGCGGTCTTCGCCGTCATCAAGACAGTTGCCCTGGAGGCTTGATCAGCTGCGCTCGCCCTGCTGCAGGTTGCGCTTGCCCTCGAGCCAGGCGAGATCTTCGGCAAGGCTCGTGCGCATCGTCCTTTCCATCCGGCGGAAACGCGCGAGCAATTCCTCACCGAACGGCGTCAGCGCCGCACCGCCGCCCTTCTGCCCGCCGCGCTGCGATTCCACCACCTGTTCGTTAAACATCCGGTTCATCTCGCTGACCAGCAACCATGCCCGCCGATAGGACATGTCCATCGCCCGCCCCGCCGCCGAGATCGATCCAGTCTGGCGGATATGCTCCAGCAGTTCCATCTTGCCATGGCCGAGGCGATCCTCATCCGGGAAGCTGATTCGCAGGACGGGCACGAGTGTTTTTGCGGCTGAGTCGGTCATTCAATCCAGAGATCGTGGAATTTGCCGCACTTTACGCTGCGGCATGGAAACTGTACACCGCCCGCACGAGGCCGCCCCGAGCAGTCAAATACTTCAATTCGAACGGCAGATCGGATTTTCGACCGTTCCGTACCTTAGCATGTCTTGAAACATTAATGGTTTGATGCCTATCTTAACCATGATCCGGTCTCGATCGGATCTGTGTTGTGCATAGTTTGTCATTCCAGGAAAGGGAAAGCACTGACAACAGTACACGCCAAGGGAAAAACGCTCGCCGTTATCCCGAAGAGTGCGGAACGTGGCGCCGATGCCGCCGCCCGTGCCCTAGAAACCGTCCTCGCCAGCCTCGAGGACTCCAAAGCTGAAGATATCGTCACTATCGACATTGCCGGAAAATCGGCGCTGGGAGACTACATGATCGTCGTCTCCGGCCGTTCGAACAGGCATGTCATGGCGATCTCCGATCATCTGCTCACCGATCTTAAGGACGACGGCCTCGGTACGGCCCGCGTCGAAGGTCAGGAAGGCGGCGATTGGGTCCTGATCGACACCGGTGACATTATCGTGCACGTGTTCCGTCCCGAAATCCGCGAGTTCTACAACATCGAAAAGATGTGGGCGGCTCCGGATATGGATGAAGAAACACGGCACTGACAGGCGTGCCGGCATCTTGTCCGGCGCCTGAGACGTGGCATTGGCTGGCCGGAAAACATCACAAGCCGGCCGGTGGCGTAGTGCGCGCCCGATGTGCCGCATGAGCGGGAGCGGATGAATGCGAATAGGTCTTTTTGCGGTGGGACGGCTGAAGTCCGGCCCCGAAAAGGATCTTGCCGCCCGTTATTTCGACCGTTTCGCCAAGGCCGGCCCTGCCGTCGGCCTCGAATTGACCCGCATTGCCGAAGTTGCCGAAAGCCGTGCCTCCAATGCGGAGACCCGCAAGCGCGAAGAGGCGGCGATGCTTCTGAAATCACTTGCCGATGGCAGCATCCTCATTCTTCTCGATGAACGCGGCAAGGCGCTTGACAGCGAAGCCTTCGCTAACCTGCTCGGCTCCTATCGCGACCAGGGCAAACGCGAGCTGACCATCGCGATCGGCGGTGCCGACGGCCTTGATCCCTCGCTTTACGACCGTGCCGACGCCACGCTGTGCCTGGGCAAGATGACCTGGCCGCACCAGCTCGTGCGCACGCTGATCGCCGAGCAGCTCTATCGTGCCGTCACCATCCTGTCCGGCCACCCTTATCACCGCGTCTGATGCCGCGTCGGCCTGATGTGTCGGCAATGCGTCGGCCAATGCGTCGCAATGTCACGCAGCCGTGTTTGCCTGACGCTCCGTTCTCCTGCAAACGTTATGGCAAAGCGCATCAAATCAGCTTAGTCTCCGCGCGATTTGAGAAAGTGCCCCAACACGCATGACGAGAGCATCCACGAGGCAACACCGCATGATCCTCCCGGCTATCGCGGCCGGCGTCGGTGTGGCGGTGATTGTCGTCTCGACAAATCCGTTCATCGTCCTGGCGCAGGATGCCGCGCCCGAGGCGGCACAATCTGCACCGCAGCCGGCAGCCGAGCCGGCGCCGCCGCCCGATCCGGCCGCAGAACTCGCCGCCAAGCGTGATCAGACGCGTGCCGAACTCGAAACCCTGTCGAAGACGATCAGCCTCTCCACTGACAAGGTGAGCGCGCTTCAGCAGAGCATCGCCGATCTCGAAAAGAGCACCGAAAGCATCCGCCAGGCGCTGATCGACTCCGCCGCCCGCCGCAAGGCGCTCGAAAAACAGATCCTCGAAAGCGAGAAGAAGCTTGCCGATCTCGGCGTCAAGGAGGATGGCATCCGCCGCTCCCTGCACGAGCGCCGCGGCCTGCTGGCCGAGGTGCTGGCAGCGCTCCAGCGCATGGGCCGCAACCCGCCGCCCGCTTTGCTCGTCACCCCCGATGATGCGCTCGCCTCCGTACGCAGCGCCATTCTGCTCGGCGCCGTCGTGCCCGGCATCCGCAAAGAGACAGACAAGCTTGCCGCAGACCTCGCAAGCCTCGCTGCATTGCAGACTGCAAGCGCAGCCGAGAAGGCCTCCCTGACCGGGACGATGACTGATGGCATCGAGGAAGAGCGGCGCATGGACCTGCTGCTTTCCGAAAACGACAAGCTCAGCCGCAGCAACACCGCCGAACTGGGGGCCGAAAGGAAACGTTCCGAGGAATTGGCAGGCAAGGCGACCAGTCTTGAAGGCCTCGTCGCCTCGATGGAATCCGAGATCGCTTCGGTGCGGGATGCTGCCGCTGCCGCCCGCCAGGCGGAGGAGAACCGCAAGCTTATGACGGACGAGCAGCGCGCCCAGGCCAAGGCGCTCGCCGACAGCGGCGTGCCCGATAAAAACCGCATTGCGCCCGCATATCCCTTCGGAGAATTGAAGGCGAAATTGGAGGTGCCCGTTGCGGGCGATATCCTGCGCCAGTTCGGCGATGCCGACGGCACCGGGCACGAGGCCATGGGAATGACGGTCGCCACTAATCCAGAGACAGTGGTGACGGCGCCTGCGGATGGCCTGGTGGTTTTCGCCGGCGCATTTCGCAGTTACGGCCAGATGATCATCCTCGACGCGGGCGATGGATACCACCTGGTTCTCTCGGGAATGGATACGATTAATACCCGTCAGGGAAAATTCGTTTTCTCCGGCGAACCACTTGCCGTGATGGGCGCGAAAAGAGTGGCAAGCGCAACTGCATTGGCGCTGGAAACGAACCGGCCAACGCTTTACATTGAATTTCGAAAGGACGGTAAACCGGTCGATTCCCGGCCGTGGTGGACCGCCAAAGACACTGGAAAGGCACGCAATGATTCGTAGGGCTTCTCTTGTTCTGGTCGGCGCATTGATGGGTGCGACCGCAATGAGCGTCATTTACTCGGCGGGTGTGCCGGCAGAAGCGGCCGGATCCTCGACATACAAGGAACTTTCGGTTTTCGGAGATGTCTTCGAGCGCGTGCGTGCGCAATATGTGACGCCGCCTGCTGAAGACAAGCTGATCGAGAACGCCATCAACGGCATGCTCTCCTCGCTCGATCCGCATTCGAGCTACATGAATGCGAAGGACGCCGAGGACATGCGCACCCAGACCAAGGGTGAGTTCGGCGGCCTCGGCATCGAAGTCACGATGGAAGACGAACTCGTCAAGGTCATTACCCCGATCGACGATACGCCCGCCGCCAAGGCCGGCGTTCTCGCCGGCGACTACATCTCCGAGATCGACGGCCAGTCCGTGCGCGGCCTGAAGCTGGAAGATGCCGTCGAGAAGATGCGTGGCGCCGTCAACACGCCGATCAAGCTGACGCTGATCCGCAAGGGTGCGGACAAGCCGATCGAGCTGACGATCGTCCGTGACGTCGTCGCCGTCCAGGCAGTCAAGTCGCGTGTCGAGGACGATGTCGGTTATCTCCGCATCATCTCCTTCACCGAGAAGACCTATCCTGACATGGAAAAGGCGATCAAGAAGATCAAGGACACCGTTCCGGCCGACAAGCTGAAGGGTTATGTTCTCGACCTGCGCCTCAATCCGGGCGGTCTGCTCGACCAGGCGATCAACGTCTCCGATGCCCTGCTGCAGCGCGGCGAAGTCGTTTCGACCCGCGGCCGCAATCCAGATGAAACCCGCCGCTTCAATGCCGGCCCGGGCGACCTGACGGATGGCAAGCCGGTGATCGTGCTGATCAACGGCGGCTCGGCTTCCGCATCGGAAATCGTTGCCGGCGCTCTTCAGGATCTACGCCGTGCCACCGTTCTCGGCACGCGCTCCTTCGGCAAGGGTTCTGTCCAGACGATCATCCCGCTCGGCGAAAACGGTGCGCTGCGCCTGACCACGGCGCTCTATTACACGCCGTCGGGCCGCTCGATCCAGGGTACCGGCATCACCCCGGACATCAAGGTCGAGGAGCCGCTGCCGCAGGAACTGCAGGGCAAGATGGTGACCGAAGGCGAGTCCAGCCTGCGCGGCCACATCAAGGGCCAGAGCGAAACCGACGAAGGTTCGGGCTCCGTTGCCTACGTCCCGCCGGACCCGAAGGACGACGTTCAGCTGAACTACGCGCTCGACCTTCTGCGCGGCAAGAAGACCGATCCGGCCTTCCCGCCCAACCCAGATAAGGCCGTCGTCGCCAAGTAATCGATCACGTCAAGGCCGGGCACCTCGCCCGGCCTTGACCCTTTCTGCTGTTTCCCGGTTTTGGAGCGGGCGAAAAATTGGGAACGGACCTGCATGCGCCTTTGGGCCGCAACCGCAAAACCGGCAGCCGGCGTCCGGGTATTCTGCGCCTGGGCCGCATCGCCGCCAGTCTTTGCCTTTTCGCGATAGGCGGCTTTTCCCTCTATACGGCATTTCGCGGCGATGAGCTCGAACGCACCAAACCGCCGGCGGCCGAACAGGCCGCAACACCCCCTGCCAATGGCCCTCAACCACCGACGGCCACCGCGGGCCAAGCGGCCGACGGCATGCCACGCGCCGACCCGCGCTCGGGCGCCAATGTCGAGCAGATGCTCACCGGCGACGGCTCGGTCGTCACCAAATACAGCCCCCGCCCGCGCGACGGCGGCGGGCCGGTACTGGTCGACGCCATGCAGATCGGCCAGGATCCGCGCATGGCAGCCCAGCCCAATGATGCGCTGCTCGAAGAGACGCCTTTTGGCAGGCTGCCGATCGTCGGCCCCGATGGCCGTCGACCGATGGATCAATATGCGCGTCCCTCGTCCGGCGCGCGTGGCGTCCGTATCGCCATCGTCGTCAGCGGCCTCGGGCTCAGCCAGACCGGAACGCAGCGCGCCATCGCCGAACTGCCGGAGGAAATTACCTTCGCTTTCGCCGCAAGCGGCAACAGCCTGCAGCGCTGGATGCAGGAAGCTCGCCGCGGCGGTCACGAGATCCTCCTGCAAGTGCCGCTTGAACCTTTTGATTATCCGGCGAACGATCCAGGCCCCGAAACGCTTTTGACCACCAAGTCGGCCGCCCGCAACATCGAGAACCTGCACAAGGCGATGGGCGAGATCACCAACTATACTGGCGTCATGAATTATCTCGGTGGCCGTTTCCTGTCTGATCCCGCCGCCATGGAGCCTGTCATGCGCGACATCGGCAAGCGCGGGTTGCTGTTTCTCGACGATGGTACATCAGCGCAGTCGAAGACGGCGGCGATCGCCAAGGGAACCGAACTGCCCTATGCCTTCGCCGACCTGCAGCTCGACGGCCAGCTTGATATCAATGCCGTCCTGAAGAAGCTCGACGAACTCGAGCGCATTGCCCGCAAGAACGGACAGGCGATCGGCGTCGCCTCGGCTTTTGATGAGAGCGTTGACGCCATCGCCAAATGGAGCGAGGAGGCTGCGATGCGCGGCATCGAGATTGTCGGCGTTGCCGCCCTTTCCAACGACCCCAGGAATCCTTGAGAGGAATTCCTGAGAATAGTTCCTGAACGGAGAAGAAGATGAGCCAGGCGACCGTGAAAGCCGAGGATCTGCCCTACCGCCCCTGCGTCGGCGTGATGATCCTGAACCGCGATGGCCTCGTCTGGGCCGGGCGGCGCATCTCTGACGGCAATTCCGAATATGACGGCTCGCCGCAGCTGTGGCAGATGCCGCAGGGGGGCGTCGACAAGGGCGAGGATCCATTGGACGCCGCCTACCGCGAGCTTTACGAGGAGACCGGCATCAAGACAGTGACCCTGCTTGCCGAAGCGAGAGACTGGATCAACTATGATCTGCCGCCGGCACTGATCGGCATCGGGCTGAGAGGAAAATTCCGCGGCCAGACACAGCGCTGGTTCGCCTTCCGCTTCGACGGCGACGACAGCGAGATCGCCATCAATCCGCCGCCTGGCGGCCACGAGCCGGAATTCGATGCCTGGGAATGGAAGCCGATGCAGCAACTGCCGGAGCTGATCGTCCCCTTCAAGCGCGCCGTCTATGACCAGGTGGTAGCCGAGTTCCAGCACTTGGAAACACTTCAATCGGAAGACTGATCACGGCAGGATGACGGCCTCCGTTTGCCTCGGCGGCGGGAATAGGATCACCGGCCGCCATGGGCGGCCGGTATCTCGTTCGAATCTTATTCGGCTTCGTTGGCGGAATCGGCGTTGAGCTGGCCGTATTTGCTCTCGCCGATTTTCTCGAGCAGGTCGATCTGTGTTTCGAGGAAGTCGATATGACCTTCCTCGTCCGCCAGCAGCTCCTCGAAAAGTTTCATGGAAACGTAGTCGCCGGCGTCATGACAGATATCGCGCGACTTTTTGTAGGCCGTGCGGGCGTCGTACTCGCCGGCAAGATCGGCTTCCAGAACTTCCTTGACGTTCTGGCCGATGCGTAGAGGTGCAAGGGTCTGCAGATTGGGATGACCTTCGAGGAAGATGATGCGTGCAACAAGCCGGTCGGCATGATGCATCTCTTCAATGGATTCGGCGCGCTCCTTCTTGGCGAGCTTGGTGTAGCCCCAGTCCTCAAGAAGACGATAGTGAACCCAATATTGGTTGACCGCACCGAGTTCGAGGAACAACGCCTCGTTAAGCCGCTCGATGACCTTTTTGTCGCCTTTCAATGTCCGCTCTCCTGTTTTCCTCGTGGAATTGTTTCAAGCGGGACATGAAATCAAATATTTCGGTGTCCGTCGAGTGGCGACGGGCGTGATATTCCTCGGTCGTCTGGATAATGATGTCGACGACGTTGGGGAAACAACCGCAGCAGCGGCCGCGTTTTTCCATGGCGTGGTAGACCTTCGCAGGCACGATAAGCTGCCAACAGTCTTCATCGAGAAGGTTGGTGATAACCTCCCGGATTTCCTTATCGGTTATATAATTGCAGCTGCAGACGAGCACGTCTTCATTCCAAACATGACACTGACTATCGTGTTTTCTGCTAAAGAAGATGGTGGCTGTCAAGAAAAAATTCGAGTCCCGCATCATTGAACAATGATGTGTGAATGAGGCCTCATGCATATCGTCCGGGATTATGCAGCGGTTTCAGGGGGATGACGCTATAAGGCCATGAAGGCGCGCTGCATGGTCCTGATCGCTGCGACGCACTTCAATGGAAGTTGCGTCCGCGCGGCATCACCTCAGCGGTTTCCGCCGCGCCGGCATGGCGGCCTGTGGCAACCATCCGTTTTTCCAGCTCCGCCCTCTCCTGCGCATTCGCGAGTTTTTTCTGCCGCTGATCGACACCCGGCCTCAGCACCTCGTCTGCCCGCTCGCAGACGCCGAAACGCCGGGCCTCACGTTGCAGGATACCGAGCGCCGGCGTCATGTCTTCGATATGCTCCACGACGGTATGGATCACTCCGCTCTGGCTTTGCAGCCTGCCGCGGATTTTCACCAGCCGGGCGCCCATCACAACCGAGCGGTATTTGTCGAACATTTTCGACCAGACAATCGCATTGGCCACGCCGGTCTCGTCTTCCAGCGTCATGAAAATCACACCTTTGGCCGAACCCGGTCGCTGGCGCACCAGCACGAGGCCCGCGATCGTCACCCTCTGCCCGTTCGCGACCTTCAACAGATCGACATTGCGCGTCACGCCAGCCTTGCGCAATTCCTCGCGCAGGAAGGAGACAGGGTGCGCCTTCAGCGACAGTGAGAGATAACGATAGTCCTCGATAACCTGCTCTCCCGGCAGCATTTCCGGCAGCTTCGCTGCAGGCTCGATCTGGAGGTCGACATGACGGACCTGCTCGAAAAGCGGCAGCTCCTCGGCCGCGCTCTTCACATCCAGTGCCCGCACCGCCCAGAGCGCGTCGCGTCGTGACAGTTTGAGGGACTGGAACGCATCGGCATCCGCCAGTCGCTCGATGACGGATTTCTGCAGACCGGACCGCAGCCAGAGATCACGCACCGAACTGTAGCCTTCGCCTCGATTGTCGACGAGCCGTTCCATATCGTCTGTCGAGAGACCCTTGATCTGCCGGAAACCCAACCGCACCGCATGCCGGGTCTTGATGATCTCGCGCATCTTGTCATGCCGGAAATCGATGGCATTCCGATCGAAGGCAGCTTCTTCCAGACCGCAATCCCAGTTCGATTCATTGATGTCGACCGGCAGGATCTTTACGCCATGCTCGCGTGCGTCCCGCACCAGCTGCGCCGGCGCATAAAACCCCATCGGCTGGGAATTCAGCATCGCTGCGCAGAAAACGTCGGGATAATAGGCCTTGAGCCATGAGGAGGCATAGACGAGCAGCGCGAAGGAGGCGGCATGGCTTTCCGGGAAACCGTATTCACCGAAACCCTTGATCTGGTTGAAACACTGCTGCGCGAATTCCTGGGCATAACCCTTTGAGACCATTCCCTCGATAAACCGCTTTTCGAAGTTACCGATCGTACCCGTTCTCTTGAATGTCGCCATCGCTCTGCGAAGCTTGTCGGCTTCCGCCGGTTTGAAGCCTGCGGCGGTAATGGCGATCTGCATGGCCTGTTCCTGGAACAAGGGTACGCCGAGGGTTCTTTCCAGAACCGTTTCCAGCTCCTTGCTCGGATATTTAATCGGAATGTTCTTGGCCCGCTGCTCCCGGCGCTTCAGATAGGGATGCACCATATCGCCCTGGATCGGTCCTGGCCGCACGATCGCCACCTCGATGACGAGGTCGTAAAACACCTTCGGCTTAAGACGCGGCAGCATGCTCATCTGCGCCCGGCTTTCGATCTGGAAGACGCCGAGCGTATCGGCCCGGCCCATCATCTCGTAAACCGGCTCGCCTTCGTCCCCATGCTCCTTGTTGCCGAGGTCTGCGAGCGTCTTCTTCACGTCGTAATGCAATTCAAGCAGCGAGAAGGCCTTCCGCAGGCAGGTCAACATGCCGAGCGCCAGCACATCCACCTTGAGGATCTTGACGTTATCGAGGTCGTCCTTGTCCCACTCGATCATGTAGCGATCCGGCATCGCCGTCTTCATGATCGGCACCACCTCGTCGAGCCTATCGCGTGTGATGACGAAGCCGCCGACATGCTGGGTGAGGTGGCGCGGGAACCCGAGAAGTTCGGACGCATACTGAAGAACGTTTCGGGTCACCGGATCCTTGATGTCGAGACCCGCCGCCTTCGCGTCCCGCTCCGAGAGATTATCCTCCGACCAGCCCCAGACGAGGCTGCTGATCGCCGACTGGACATCCTCCGACAGCCCAAAGGCCTTGGAGACCTCGCGGCCGGCCGAGCGCGTACGGTAGGTCGTCACCCCCGCCGTCAACCCAGCATGTTCTATGCCGTATCTTTTATAGATGAACTGGATGACCTCTTCGCGTCGATCATGCTCGAAATCAACGTCGATATCCGGCGGTTCGTCGCGATCCATCGAAATGAAGCGGTCGAAGAGCAGTGTGCTTTTTTGAGGATCGACTTCCGTTATCTCGAGGCAATAGCAGATGACCGAATTTGCCGCCGATCCGCGCCCCTGGCACAAGACCTTAAGTACATAGCGGGCGTGCTGGATAATCCTGTGAACCGTCAGGAAATAAGAGGCATATTTCTTTTTTTTAATGAGATCGAGTTCGTACTCGATCTGTGGCGCCACCTTGGGCGGGATACCTTTGGGATAGCGTCTTGCCGCTCCCGCTCTCGTCAGCCTTTCGAGAGTCTCCTGCGGCGTTTCACCAGGATCGTTTTCGGGCGGATAATTGTGCTCCAGTTCCTTCAGCGAAAAGGTCAGCCTGTCGAAGAATGTCTGCGTATTCTCGATCGCATTAGGATACTCCCGGAAGATCCGGACCATTTCACGTGAATCTTTGAGGTAACGTTCAGCATTCGGCGCCAGAAGGAACCCGGCTTGCGATATCTGCACATGCTCCCGGATCGCGATCACGATATCCGAAAGCGGCCGGCGTTCAGGATGATGGTAAAGCGGCTGGTTGGTTGCAATCAGCGGCACACGGTTTCGAGCGGCAAGCATGGCAAGCACCGCAAAGACCTGCCTGTCGCGGCCATCATAGGCTGGCGCCAGCGCCATATAAAAAGCCTTGCGGAAGCGTCTGCGAAACCGCTCCAGATAATCTTCCAGCGTCAGCTGACCCGCCTGACGATCGACAAGGGTGCGATCGGGAACGAGAGCAAGCATCATCTCGTCCCCCCATTCCATGAGTTCCGCTTCCGTCAGAATGCAGCTTCCC
Source organism: Rhizobium beringeri (assembly GCF_004306515.1). NCBI lineage: Bacteria > Pseudomonadati > Pseudomonadota > Alphaproteobacteria > Hyphomicrobiales > Rhizobiaceae > Rhizobium > Rhizobium beringeri. The sequence goes on from NZ_SILG01000001.1 coordinate 4,293,802, forward strand.
TTGACCGCTTCCTCCTTCAGATTGCCGGCGCTCAGAAGACGGCAAAGGTTCGCCCAGCCCCGCCGGTTACGGGGATAGGCGAGGATATCAGGCGTTCCGTCGGAAAAGACGAGACGGGCGCCCGGCTGAATCCGAATAGGATCGAGGATCTCCTCCTCTTTTCCTTCCTTCTTCGCTTGGGCCAGAATCTCATCCCTGTTCTTATATCTCTCCTCAAGTTGCTCCGCCTGCGCATGCGCCCGCACGACGCCGGCAACCGAATTCCGATCCGCAATGCCGAGACCGCCGAGCCGTAGACGAGCAGCCTGCACGACCATCTCCTCCGGGCCAGAGGCGCCTTCAAGAAACGAGAAATTCGTTCTTGTGCCGATCTCGAAGAATGCGCGCGCGGTTGTCATGCGAACACGCCATGCATGAACCAGCGAGGATCAAGCGCCTGACCATAAAAGCCCCGCCGATAGATCCAGAAGCGATGTCCGGTCTCATCCTCGATGCGGAAATAGTCACGCGCCTCGGCGTCATTTCCATCGATCCACCACTCCATCGCAATCCGTTCCGGCCCTTCACTTCTTGCCACCTGATGCTGCATGCGCCGCCAGCGAAAGATCTGCGGCGGACCATCGGGCACTTCGGCAAGTATGGTCTCGACGGGCTCCGGCGTTGCAAAGAGCCGCAGCGGGCGCTCTTCGCGGAAAGGAAGCTGGATGTCCTGCGCTGCCTTCCGCCTGGGAAGGCTGTCCATCACAGGAACCGTGATGACGGCGCGTTCCGGAACATGGCTCTCGCGGAGCTGGAAGCTTTGCAGGCAATCCGCACCAAGTCGGGCCGAGACCCGGTCAACGAAGGCCGAAAGCGAGATCTCTCCCTGACGGTCGCCCTCGAAATCACCCTGCGCCTCGTTGAAGGGATCGTGCCGCAACACATTCAACCGCAGGATCTCGAAACCATAACCGGCATCGAGATCGTCATAGACCGCCTGCAATCGCTCGGAAAAAAGCCCGGCAATGAACTTTGGTTCGCGAAGCGGCTGCGAAGCACCGACGGAGATGCGAAAGACCCTGCCGTCGACGCGGAACAGGACCAGTTCGAACACCCGCCCACCAGCCCCCCGCGCCTCCAGCGACGGCTGCAGCGATAAGGCGACCTGCCTGGTGACGGCAAGGATCTGCTCTTCCGTCCCGATGGGCTCGATCAGACGGCTTTCGGCCGAGAGGCTGGCAACAGGACGCCGAGGCGAGACCGGCTCCTCTTCACGTCCCAGCGCCTGGTCGAGACGCAGAAGCAGCTCCGGGCCGAACCGGCGGGTCAGCGGCGCGCGCGGTGCATCGATGACGTCGCCGATATATTTCAGACCGAGCTTCTTCAGGGCAGCGACGGTTTGTCCTTCCAGCCGCAGGGCTGCGACCGGCAAGGACATCAGCACATGTTCCGTCTCTTCGTCCTCGATCACGCCGCCCTGCCCGAAGCGGGACGCGGCCCAGGAAAGGCCGGGCGACGATGAGACCGCGCCTCGCGCATCGAACCCCATATGGAAAAGCCGCGACAGAACATCCCGAAGAAGCGCCTTTTCACCGCCGAAGAGATGGGCGCAGCCGCTAATGTCGAGAAACAGGCCGTCCTTACCGTCGAACGCCACCAGCGGCGTATAACGGTCGCACCAGTCGGCAATTGCCTCCAGCAACCGCCGGTCGGCCGCCGGATCTTCTTCCGCGACCTCGAGCATTGGGTACATGGCGCGCGCTTCGGCAACGCCCAGCTCTTTCCTCAACCCCAGCCTCTCGGCCAACTCGTCCAGTGCCGTCAGCCGCATGGCATTATTGAGCTTGCCGGAACAGACGATAGGCGGCGTCTCAAGACGCCCTTTCGAACGCCAGGAGAGCCCCCATCGCTTGCGGGCGATGCGGTCCGTTGGCAGATGCGGGAAGCTGAGCGCCAGAATGCGCTGACTGTTCGCCTGGAGGACGAACGAGGTTTGGTTCGGCGATAGGGAGAAATTCGCGTTCATGGGGGTTCCACTCCAGAAGAAAGGAGAGCGGGGCCGGATTGCGGCTCTTCTCCAGTGTGAGACGGAAAATCGGATTGCCGATGCTGCCGGAAAGTTTCGATCCATCCGGCAACGGCCGCAGACCGGACGGGGCCGGTTCGACATGCAGGCGGAAGGCCGCGCTGCTTGCCTCCTCCGCTCCGGCCTGACGGACAAGAAAGATCGGACGGCGGGCAGCATGCGCCCTGAGACTAAGCCTGCGGCTTTCGGTCAGGCCGAAATGGGCGGGATTGCCTCGCACTTCGAAGATGACGGCCGAGAAGGCAGCGCTTTCCACTGCCACCTCCGCCAGCCAGAGCGCCTCGTCCAGCTTGCGCGGCGCCGCATGGAGAAACCGCTCCGGGCTCAACCCGAAATCCCGAAGCCCGGGGGCATAGGGACGACCGGCCTCCAGCGTCCCGACGGCATCGCCGATCCAGAGCAACGGCATAAGCCTGCCGGCATCCACTTCCTGTTTTTGCAGTCGCGCGGCAACAGCCATCGCCAGCCCGCTTGCAGCACCTGCATCACGAGACAGAGCCGAGCGGAATTCGGTGATCGCATCGAGCGGCAAGCCGCCTTCCAGCGCCCCGTCGAGAAATTCCACCCCAAACGGCAGGGGCGGCAGAATGCGCTCCTGGCGGGTCTTACGTCCTTCTGCCAGGGCTTCCTGCTCCGCTGCGGCAAGCGCCGGCGCGGGCCTTCCCTCCAGTCGGGCAATGGTTTCGCGGAGCGCAAAAAGCCGCTCGCGCGCCAAGGCGTGCTGCGCCATGGCGTTCTCCGATCCGTTTTGTTCCTGTTATGTTCTTATAGATTCCAGAGAGCTAATGAAGAGTCAACGGCCATTTTTTATGAATTTATTCCTGCCTTTGATTCCGCACTCGAAAATCGGCGATAAAGGTTCTATATGGGCCCGCAAAGGAAGGAATATTCATGGCCCGCATAGACCAGAGCGATGATTGGCGGGACCGCCATGCGCCGACGATCAGCACCTTCGAGTCGCTGGCCATGGAGGCCTATAGCCATCTGCCGGATGAATTTCGCCAGCTGACGACCAACCTCACGATCGAGATCGAAGATTTCCCCGATGACGACGTTTTCGAGGACATGGCGCTGGAAACCCCTTTCGATCTGCTCGGCCTTTTCGAGGGCAGGGGCATTTCCGAACGTTTCACGCTGGAAACCGGCGAGATGCCGAACCGCATCCGCCTCTACCGTCGCCCCATCCTCGATTACTGGGCTGAGAACGACGAGACGCTCGGCGATATCATCACCCACGTCCTGATCCACGAGATTGGCCACCATTTCGGGCTGAGCGACGATGACATGGAGCGGATCGAGGCAAGCGCCGAGGAAGCCGCCGAGCGCTAGCGCTAAGGACGCTCTATCACTTTCAATCACGCATAATCCTTTCCGAAAATCGATTACGATTTTCGGGGTTATGCGCTGAGCCTCACTGCTCTGAGAGCTTCATCTCAGGATCATAATCCTTGCCTTCGACATGCTTGACGACGGCCTGGCCGCACTGCATCGCGCCGGTTGCGGCGTTGAAGCCATAGGTCGGCGAGCCCTCCAGCAACCAGCCCTTGTTAAGGGCGGCAGTGACCTTGTGGCAGAAGGAAGCATCGTCGGGACCGGTCAGGAAGCGGTAGAGTTTCATCACATCGTCTTTCGTGCTGCAGCCTGGCGGGCTGCGATCAGGCAGGCTTTATGGACCAGACTTTCCGCCTGGACAAGATGCAGTCGCTCGACCATCCGCCCGCCTGCATTGATGACGTTCAGCCCATCGGAGGCAGGATCGGCAAAGGCTGATATGATCGCCTCCGCTTCCGTAATCGCTGCCTGATCCGGGCCGAAATGGCGGTTGGCGGGCTCGATCTGCGCCGGATGGATCAGCATCTTGCCGGCAAAGCCCATCGCCCGGCCCTGCAGGCATTCGGCATCAAAACCCTGTTCGTCCCTGAAATCGTTGAAGACGCTGTCGATCGCATCGAGCCCGTAGGCGCTGACTGCAAGGACGACCTGCATCAGCCACGGCACGAGATAGCTCCGCCCCGGCTCCGGCAGCACGCCGGTTTCCTTGCGCAGGTCGTTGAGCCCGACAACGAGGCAATCGAGCCGCGAGCCCGGCGTGCGCCCGGCTTCGGCGATAACAGCCGCATTCAGGATGCCACGCGGTGTCTCGATCATCGCCCAGATGCGCAGATCTTCCGGTGCATCCGCCTCGGAGAGAAGATCGCCGACCGCCATGACATCCTGCGGTTCGTCGACCTTCGGCAGCAGCACGGCGTCGGGATTGAGTGCGATTACCAGTTCCATGTCCGCCAGGCCGAAATTGGTCGACAGGTCATTGATGCGGATGATCCGTTCCTTGCCTTCGAGCGGCCGAGCCGAAAAGAAATTCCTCAGATTTTCCCGCGCTTCCGCCTTCCTTTCCGGCGCCACGGAATCCTCGAGATCGAAGATCACCGCATCGCAATCAACCGCATGGGTTTTTTCGAGGGCGCGGGGATTGATGGCAGGCACGCTCAGCACCGAACGGCGCAGGCGGACGGAGCGGGTCGCGGGGTTTCGGCTCATGGCGAATTAGTGCCAAGCTTTGACAGTCGAAGCAAGCATCCCACCCCAGAACATCCAGCAGAACAACAAAAAGCCACGCTTGCCTTGCAGAGAGGAAAGAGAAGGACCACATTCCTTTCCGAAGAAAGGTCTCTAACCATGCAGAACATTCGCTCCATCTTCCTCATGCTTGCCGGCGCCACCATTTTCGTGGCCATGCTGCTTCTCACCTTTTCGGTGACGCTCGCCGTCGGCGGCATCCTGACCGTGCTCATGGTCGGACGCGCGCTTTCGATGAAGATGAAGCCCGCTCCGGTCCGCGCCAAGGCGAACAATGGTAAGCCGGAGATGCGCGTGTGGAACGACGGCCGCGGTACGATCATCGATCTCTGATCACCGGATTTTCCAAAAATTTTGACCGACACTGTCGGCGTGAGATTCCATCATGCGTCCTTGAAACAGCCAGGCATTCTGCCGGCTCGTGAAAAACGTATGGAGGACGAGCATGGATACGACGACAGAGAGCAACCCGACCAAGATGCCACCGGTCAAGAATGGCCTGCTGCCCTATCTGACGGTCGACGGCGCGGTGAAAGCTGCGGAATTCTACAAGAAGGCTTTCGGCGCCGAAGAGGCATATCTCGTGCCGGTCGACGAGAGCGGCCGAACGATGCATGTGCATCTCTACATCAACGGCAGCTCCCTGATGCTGTCGGATGCCTATCCCGAATACGGTCATCCCTTCAAAGGCCATGAAGGCTTCGCGATCCAGCTGGTTATCGACGATATCGATTTCTGGTGGGATCGTGCCCTGACTGCCGGCGCCGAAGTCGTCATGCCGGTCGAACTGATGTTCTGGGGCGATCGCTACGGCCAACTTCGTGATCCGTTCGGCGTCCTCTGGGGCCTGAACGCACCGTCCAAATAGGGGACATGCTCAATCGGCGGATCGCGCGAAACGTCGCGTGACCGCCGTCTGTGAAAGATTCTCCTTCATTTCGGCGAAAAACTGGACTAGATGCAAATTCGGAAAGTAGATTTGCTGAAATGGAGCATGGATCATGGATAAATTCGTGAAGCTCACGGGCGTTGCAGCGCCGCTGCCGGTCGTCAACGTCGACACCGACATGATCATTCCGAAGGATTATCTGAAGACGATCAAGCGCACCGGCCTCGGCACCGGCCTCTTCGCGGAAGCCCGCTACAATGAGGACGGCTCAGAAAACCCCGATTTCGTGCTGAACAAGCCAGCCTATCGCGACGCCAAGATCCTCGTTGCCGGCGACAATTTCGGCTGCGGCTCCTCGCGCGAGCACGCCCCCTGGGCGCTTCTCGATTTCGGCATCCGCTGCGTGATCTCGACCAGCTTCGCCGATATTTTCTACAACAACTGCTTCAAGAACGGCATCCTGCCGATCAAGGTCAGCCAGGAAGATCTCGACAAGCTGATGGACGACGCCTCGCGCGGCTCCAACGCCATCCTGACCGTCGATCTTGAGAACCTCGAGATCACCGGCCCCGATGGTGGCTTGATCAAGTTCGATCTCGACGAATTCAAGCGCCACTGCCTGCTGAACGGTCTCGACGATATCGGCCTGACGCTGGAAAAGGGCAAGGCGATCGACAGCTTCGAAAAGAAGAACGCCGCTTCGCACCCCTGGGCAGCCTGAGCCCTCTCCAATCGGTTACCGATCAAGCCGGGTTTTTGCCCGGCTTTTTCTTTTGCGGCACATCAGAGAAATTTCTCTTTCCAGGCCTCAAGCTTTTCGAGCGATACGCCGATGCCGCCGCAGACTTCGATAAGCGGATTGTCGAAGCGCTGAAGCAGTCCGGCATGCACATCGCCAACGGCAAGGGCCGCGCCACAAGCCGGCTCGACCAGAATGCGCTGCGCATCGGCAAATTTCAGGCAGGCGGCAACGGCATCGGCATCGCTGACGACAACACTTTCGATCGGATGCTGTTTCGGCAGGTCGAAGACATGCTGCGCCACCTGCCGCGCCCCGAGCGAATTGGCAATCGAGGTAATGGCGGGAAGGGTGATGCGCTCATTCGCCTTGAGGCTGGCATTCAGCGAGGCCGCCCCTTCCGTTTCAACGGCAATAACAGGCACATCGGAAAGCCCGTTGCGCTTCAACCCCTCGACAATGCCGGCAAGCAGCCCGCCGCCGCCGACGCTAGTGACAACGCAATCGAATTTTGCCCCCTTCGCCACCACCTCGTCGATCAGCGTGGCATGGCCATCCCACAGAAGCGGATGGTCGAAAGGGTGCACATAAGTCGCCTTGCGGCTCCGGGCGAGTTCGACTGCATGGGCATTGGCCTCATCGAAAACCGAACCATGAACGAGGACATTCGCGCCCGTTGCGGCAATCGTCTGCCGGACATCGGCCGCCGTCGTCTCCGGCACGACGATCGTGACCGGCACCCCGAGCGCCCGGCCGGCATAAGCCGCCGCAATGCCGGCATTGCCGCCGGAAGCACAGAAGATCGCGCGCGCCCCATTTTCCACCTCGTGCTGGCAAAGCCGGCCGACGCCGCGCAGCTTGAAGCTGCCGGAAGGCTGCAGCGCATCGAGCTTCAGCCAGAGCGGTTTGCCGCTGGCGCTGTAGCCAGGTGCCGTCTGGGCCAAGGGCGTATCGAGATGGAGAGGCGCAAAGGGCATGGGGACCATCCAGGGAAATAAAGGTCGGGGCTGCCGTTCTAATCCGTTTGCGGGCGCAGGAGCAATCATCGCGGCTCAGAGCGAAGCGTACCGATTCACCCCTTCTGTCGCTTGAAATGCCCATTTCCGGGGTCTAAGAAGCCGCAACTAGTTTTTCCCAGGAGGGCTTCATGACAGCACGCAATCTTTTCCTGCTGCCGGGTGACGGCATCGGTCCCGAGGCCATGGGTGAGGTCCGCAAGATCATCGCCTATATGAACGAGGCGATGAATGCCGGTTTCGTCACCGACGAAGGCCTTGTCGGTGGTTGCGCCTATGATGCGCATGGTGCGGCGATCTCGGAAGCCGACATGCAGAAGGCGCTTGCCGCCGATGCCGTTCTCTTCGGCGCCGTCGGCGGTCCGAAATGGGATAGCGTGCCTTACGAAGTACGCCCGGAAGCCGGTCTGCTGCGCCTGCGCAAGGATCTGCAGCTCTTTGCTAACCTGCGCCCCGCCATCTGCTATCCGGCCCTTGCTGCGGCCTCGTCGCTGAAGCCGGAGCTGGTTGAAGGCCTCGATATCCTCATCATCCGCGAGCTGACGGGCGGCGTCTATTTCGGCGAACCGAAGGAGATCATCGACCTCGGCAATGGCCAGAAACGCGGCATCGACACGCAGGTCTACGATACTTACGAGATCGAGCGCATCGCCGGCGTCGCCTTCGAAATGGCCCGCACGCGGCAGAACCGCGTCTGCTCCATGGAAAAGCGCAACGTCATGAAGTCGGGCGTGCTTTGGAACCAGGTGGTAACCGAGACGCACAAGGCGAAATATTCCGACGTCCAGCTCGAACACATGCTGGCCGATGCCGGCGGCATGCAGCTGGTGCGCCAGCCCAAGCAGTTCGACGTCATCGTCACCGACAATCTCTTCGGCGATATGCTCTCCGACGTCGCCGCCATGCTGACCGGCTCACTCGGCATGCTGCCGTCGGCCTCGCTCGGCGCGCCTGATGGCAAGACCGGCAAGCGCAAGGCGCTCTACGAACCGGTGCACGGCTCGGCCCCCGATATCGCCGGCAAGGGCATCGCCAATCCGATCGCCATGATCGCCTCCTTTGCCATGTGCCTGCGTTACTCCTTCAATTTGGTGAAGGAAGCCGACGATCTGGAAAAGGCGATCGCCAACGTGCTCGACAAGGGCATCCGCACCGGTGATATCATGGCCGATGGCGCAAGGCAGGTCGGCACCGTCGAGATGGGCGATGCGATCCTCGCCGAGTTCAAGACGCTTTCCGTCTGATATTTCACGTGAAACAGTTCCGGCCCTTCGCATCATGCATGCGGAGGGCTTTTTTCTCCGGAGCGCGAGCCGCATCGGCTTGGTCGAATTATCCCAAACGGACTATTCTCGGCCACAATCTCGTGTATTTTTGCGCCGGATTTTAACCAGCGTATAACCCCGAAATCGGAATCGATGTTCGGAAAGCATTGTGCGCCAATTCAAAGTGATAGAGCGTCCTTAGCGCATCCTATTGGATACGGCGGCGCTCTAGAACAGGATGATTTTAGGCCGGGTCGGCCTAAAATCTGAATCCTGTTCTAAATTATATAGTTAGAGCATGACGCCGTCCGAAAACCGCTCACACTTTTCGGCATCATGCTCTAGCAAAATTCGAACGGACGACGGAATGCGGGCATTTTGGGCTTCCTTGAACAGGCGCTGGCGCCGGAGCAGCGCCAGCATGCCGCCTTTGCGTTGGCAGGCCTGCCTATTCATCACGCTCAATGCCGTGATCCTCTCCATGCTGCTCTTCGACGCGCCGATCGGCGCCAGCGAAGCTCCCGCGCCGGTAAAGCACCTCGGCGAGATGCTGACCGGTTTCGGCGATTCCGCCTGGCTGATCTACACCAGCATCCTGCTGTTCTTTCAGGGCCGGGCAGGCTACAAGCTTGTGAAGACGGCGCGTTCCAAGGCGCAAGCGCTTTATGTCAGCTGGATCGGCGCTTATCTCTTCATCACGGTTGTCTTCTCCGGGCTTCTCGCCAATCTGCTGAAGCGGGCGATCGGCAGGGCGCGTCCCGACCATTTTCATGACTACGGCATGTTTTCCTTCACGCCCTTTTCAGGCCATGCCGCTTTCGAAAGTTTTCCGTCCGGCCATTCCACCACGGTCGGCGCTTTCTTCGCCGCCTTCGCCCTGCTGTTTCCACGCTACCGCGTTGCCTTCATCGCCTGCGCCATCTGGCTCGGCATGACGCGTGTCATGGTCGGCGCCCATTATCCGAGCGACGTGATCGCCGGCCTTGCCTTCGGCGGCTGGTTCTCACTGCTGACGGCGATCGTCTTTGCCCGCTGCGGCTTGCTCTTCAAGCTGGCGCCGGATGGCTGGCCACTCTCGAAGCGCCTGTTTCGCACTGCATAATTCCTTAAATCGGAATCGATTTAAGGATAAAATTATGCAGAAATTCAAAATGTTACAGCGTCCTTTGCGCGTCCGAAAAGACGCGCGGCGCTTTAATATGGAAAAGCCCGGCGCCTTGTGAGCGCCGGGCCTTTTTCTCAAGCGCGGATTGTCCTCAATCCGCCGCTCAATCCATGGCGTGGATATCCCTGTTCTTCGTTTCCGGCAGGAAGATCAGGCCGATCACCAGCGTGATCGACGCAAAGACGATCGGGTACCAGAGACCGTAATAGATATCACCCGCGGCAGCGCTCATCGCGAAGGCTGTCGCCGGCAGCAGGCCGCCGAACCAACCGTTGCCGATGTGATAGGGCAGCGACATGCCGGTATAGCGGATGCGGGTCGGGAAAAGCTCGACCAGCAATGCCGCAATCGGGCCGTAGACCATCGTCACATAGAGGACGAGGACGAACAGCACGGCGATCGTGCCGATCCAGTTGACCCGGGCCGGATCGGCAACCATGGCGAAAGTGCCGCCATTGGCGATGTTGTAGACCACCATGTCGGTGACGCCATTGGCCTCATCCGCCGTCAGCAGCTTGGTCTCGACCAGCTTGGCCGCTGGTACGGTTTCCTTCTCGCCGGCGCGCACGGCATCGGCATTGAGCGACAGTTCCGGATTGGCTGCGATGAAAGCATCGAGCTTGGCATCCGGCACCTTGACGGCGCCACGGTTCAGCGGGTAGCCGGCATCATGGAGCGCGATGTTGACGCCCTTTTCGAAGGCGGCGGTCATGCCCTTGGCCTTGTCGCCGGCAGCGACGACGTCGAAGCTTGGGATCGTCGCATTGCCGACCTTCACCGTTGCCGGCTGTCCGGCGGTACCGGGCACGACGTCGTAAGGCACCGAGTTCCTGGTCAGGAACGCCGTTGCCACGTCGCAAGAGCTGGTGAACTTGGCCGTGCCGGTCGGGTTGAACTGGAACCTGCAATCCGCCGGATCAGCCGTCACCGTTGCCCGGATCGAAGCCTGCGCTTCGGCCAGCGCCGGGTTTGCCGTCCAGGTCATCGCCTTGAACAGCGGATTATAGGTCACCGCCGCAATGAGAAGGCCTGCCATGATGATCGGCTTGCGGCCGATCTTGTCGGAGAGACCGCCGAAGATGACGAAGAACGGCGTGCCGAGGAGAAGTGCGATGGCGACCATGACATTGGCCGAGAACAAGTCCACCTTCAGCACGTTCTGCAGGAAGAACAGCGCATAGAACTGGCCGCCGTACCAGACGACCGCCTGGCCCATGGTAGCGCCGAGAAGCGCAATGATCGCGATCTTGGCATTTTTCCATGTCCCGAAGGCCTCAGTCAGCGGCGCCTTGGAGCCTTTGCCTTCCGCCTTCATGCGCTGGAACGCCGGCGATTCGTTCATCTTCAGGCGGATCCAAACGGAAATGCCGAGCAAGACGACCGAGACCAGGAACGGAATGCGCCAGCCCCAGGCGGCGAACTGAGCCGCACCCATCAGATATTGAACCAGGACGATGACGATCAGCGACAGGAACAGGCCGAGTGTCGCCGTCGTCTGGATCCACGAGGTGAAGTAGCCGCGGCGCCCGTTCGGCGCATGTTCGGCGACATAGGTTGCCGCACCGCCATATTCACCGCCCAGCGCCAGACCCTGGAGCAGGCGCAGCCCGATCAGGATGATCGGGGCTGCGATGCCGATGGTGGCGGCACCCGGCAGGACGCCGACGAGGAAGGTCGATAGACCCATGATCATGATCGTCATCAGGAAGGTGTATTTACGGCCGACGAGATCGCCGAGACGACCGAACACCAGCGCACCGAAGGGGCGCACCAGGAAGCCGGCCGCAAAGGCGAGCAACGTGAAGATGTTGCGCGTTGCCTCGGGATATTGGGTGAAATAGGTCGCGCCGATATAGGTGGCAAGCGAACCATAGAGATAGAAATCGTACCATTCGAAAACGGTGCCGAGCGAAGAGGCGAAGATGACCTTCTTCTCCTCGCCGGTCATCGGACCGGCCTTAGCGCCGTCGATGCTTGCGACATTTGCCATTGTTTGTCCTCCACAGAGTGATGATCACGCGCGCGACCTACTCTCCTCAAAGCATACCCCTGGCCGCGACACGCCTGACGAGAGTGTGCCAGAAACGACAGATCAAAAAGAGAGATGCTTTGGGATTATGACTTTAGTCTAAGAGTGGCGCGGTTCTCACGCACATCAGGCCGTCCGCCCGTGCCGATTGAGCTGCCGGAGGTTTGGAGCAGGTTTCACTGCGGTTGCGACGTGGACCCATTATGCTCTCAGCGCCTGCGCCGGCGATTGCCGATAGGCGAGCACTGCCGGCAGCGCGGCGAGAATTGTGGCAAAGGCAAGCAGCACTGCCGCAAGCCCGGCGTCTTCACGCGTGAAGACGACCGGCATGGCGACCCCGCTCGTTTGCGAGAACATGCCGGACAAGGTGAGGGCCGCGGCATAACCGAGCGCGAATCCGAGTGCGACGCCAACCGCTACCAGGAAGAAGAATTCCAGCCAGACGATGCCGAAAATCGCGCCACGTGGGGCGCCGAAGGCCCTGAGTGCGCCGATCTGGCGGCGGCGCTGGCCGATATGGATGACCGTGACCAGCACCAGCGAGGCTGCGACGAGAAGCTGGGCGCCGGAGGCGACCGCGACGAGGATCTGCTTGGCATCGCCGAGCGTGGCGTAGAGATTGGTCAGCACCTCGCCGGGAAAGACAGCGACGGTATTGCCGCTGCGATATTCCTGCCGCAGCTTGTAGGCATCGGCGATCGTCTTCGGCTTAACGAGAATGGCGGGAAGGCCGGGAGCGCCCGCAGTCCAGGTCTCATCAAGCGCGGCATCCGGATCGGCTTTCCCGTGATGCCCATGCCCATCGTGATCAGCGCCGGCTTTCTCATGCTCGTGGCCATGTTCAACGCTATCCGTTCCGGACGCCTCTTCATTCTCGTGCTCACCGTCCTCCGCATGTTCCTCCGCTTCCATGCCATGGATGTGCCAGACGGCCTGGATGGGAACGAGAATGGCCCGGTCCCAGGCGGTGCCGGTCGGCCGCAAGCGGCCGGCGATATGATAGACGAGCTCGGTATGAGTCTCGCCGCCCTCTTCCAGCGACCCGTGCATCGGCTTGATCTCGCCGCCGAGCGACAGCTTGACAGCGGCGCCGATCACCGCCTCGCCCTCGCGCGCGAAAATCTTGCCTTCGGATAAACCGCCGGACAGGTTCTGCGTCAGCATGGTCGTTGTGCCGATGATCGGATAGCCGGAGAAGGAATCGCCGAAGCCGATCGGGGCTGCCCAATCGACCCGCGGATCTGCGGCAAGCTTGCCCAGCACTTCGCCCGGCATCAGCGGCAAGGGCGAGGGCTGCAGGAAGACGGAGGACAGCACGAGCTGCGTCTCGCTGCCGCCGGCGCCGATGACAAGATCGAACTTGTCAGCGGCGCGCGCGCTGCCGAGACGAAGCGCCCGCTCCTGTAGGACCACGCAAACGCCGAGCGCGGTCGCAAGCGCCACCAGCAGCACGACCACCAGCGACCCCGCCCAGAGGCGACGAAGATCGGAAAGGATGAAGCGGATCATGCAGCCTCTCCCGCCGTTGCCGCGGAATCGTCGCTGATCCGGCCGGAGCCGAAGGTGATGCGCCGGTCGAGGCGGCCCGCCAAGCGCTGGTCGTGTGAAACGACAATCAGCGTGCTGCCTTCGGCAATGGCAAGATCGAGGAGGAGATCGCCGACCGCCTCGCCGCTTTCGGCATCAAGGCTTGCGGTCGGCTCGTCGGCGATGATGACGCCGGGCTTGCGCAGCAGCGCCCGGCCGATCGCCACGCGCTGCATCTCGCCGCGCGACATGGTTTCGATTTTCTGGCCGGCGCGGGAAAGACCGACGGTGCCCAAAAGCGCATGACCCCGCTCGATGACATCAGCTGTGGCAGCGCCGGCAAGCCGCGCCGGCAGGAGTACGTTCTCCAGCGCCGACAGACCGGGGAAGAGATGGAACTCCTGCATGACCAGGCCGATATTGGCGGCACGGAACCGATCACGCCGGCTTTCTGAAAAACTCGCGATATCCTCACCGTTCCAGCGGATGCGGCCTTGCCGCGTCCGCTCCAGCCCGGCAACGATATTGACGAAGGTGCTCTTGCCGGAGCCGGACGCCCCTGTAATGGCGACCCTGCTGCCTGCATCGATAGACAGCCGGGCGATCGCCAGTGCCGGCGAGGACAGCCCCGGGAAGGCAACGGTCAGGTTTTCGATATCGAGAGAGAGCATATCGGTTCAGACGGCGGAGTATTCGCCCTGGCGGATCCGCAGCAGGCTGACGAAGCCAGTGTCCGGATCCGTCCACGAACCGTATTCCAACGTGCCGCGCACTTCGATCGTCTGGCGCGGCTGCACGAAGGTCTGCTTCTCGCCGAGATAGACGACGACGATATTGTCCGGCCAGTCCGTATCCGAGGAGCAGAAGGGGCAGAGCGACATCGGCACCTCGGTGAGCACGAAGAACTGGGCCTCAGCCTTCAATGGCGGCGCCATGAAACCTTTCATGCTGACGCCTTTGCCGGCAAGGCGCTTCACCTTGTCGGAGAATTCGAGGCCGAGCACGCCGAACTTGCCGTAAAGCTCATCGAAGCTGATCAAGGAATCCGCAGCAAAACTCGGGCGAGCAATAGCGGCGAAGGCCAGCGTACCGATGGCGCCGATCAGGCCGCGGCGGCTGAGATGCAGCGAAGGTAGCTTTTCCATGGCGATCTCCAAGAATGAAATCCCGGCCGCTGAACGGCCGGGACCATGATCGGTGAAAGAGGCAAGGCCGGCAAGCGGCCTAGCCGGATGGGCCAGAGCATGATGCCGAAAAGCGTCGCGGTTTTCGGACGACATCATGCTCTATTCTTTGATTTAGATGCGGATTCAGATTTTAGGCCGATCCATCCGCATCTAGAGATCAGTTCGTCTGCTTGGCGCCGAGAGCGAAGGTGTCGGCGAGCACGCGATAGACGTCGCTCTGCTCCATGTAACCATGGAAGCCTTCAGCGCCAGGACCTGCCGACTGCAGGACGACGTCGTCGACGGCGTGGACGCCACTATCGCCGCTCTTCGGAATATTGCCCTGAACGAAGACCGCGCCGGGAACATCCTTATACTGCTCGTTGGCGACATATTCCTTCTTTTCGTTCTGGACGGCCGGAACGAACGGACCATCGAGCTTCGGACGGAAGGTCTCGTAGTGATCGGGGCCGTTATTGGCGCTCAGGAACAGCCGGCGGCTGACGTCGATCTTATCAGGATAGCCGTCGCCGTTTTCGTCCTTGTAGTTCGGGAAGCCGGCCTCGGCATAGGTCCCGACCTTTTCGCGCATTTCCGTGCCGGGCTTTTCGTCATCGACAGTGCCAATGATGGATACACCATGCGTATGGTCGCCGGTGACGACGATCAGCGTGTCCGGATGGGCTTTCTGGAATTCGCGAGCAACGCCGATGGCCTGGTCGAATTCGATGGTTTCGATGACCGCACGATCCCAATCGAGCGGATGGGACATCTTGTCGATCGAGGAACCTTCGACCATCAGGAAGAAGCCATCAGGATTCTTGGAAAGGCGGTCGAGCGCAACCTTGGTCATGGCAACGAGACCCGGCTGGTTCGGGAATTTGTCGACGGTGCCCTTCTTCAGGAACTCGCGATCAAGCGTGACGTCCATATTGCCGGTGTGGAAGAGACCGAGGAGATTGCCTTCAGCCGATGCATTGGCTGCGAGCT
This sequence comes from Rhizobium beringeri, assembly GCF_004306515.1. Lineage (NCBI taxonomy): Bacteria > Pseudomonadati > Pseudomonadota > Alphaproteobacteria > Hyphomicrobiales > Rhizobiaceae > Rhizobium > Rhizobium beringeri. The sequence goes on from NZ_SILG01000001.1 coordinate 4,309,230, forward strand.
CGTTCTTGTCGGTCGCAAGTTTGTAGCCGGCATCCTGGAACTGCTTGATGTAGTCCTGGTTGTCCTTACGCTTGGAGCCGGCGACTTCCTTGCCGAGGAAATAGGCCGAGCCACCGCCAAGGAGGACTTCCGGCTTGACGTCGAGCAGCATGCCGACGACGTCGGCCTTGTCGTTGCGGTTGCGGGTGTGAGAAACAACCGCCGCCGGCGTAGCGTCTTCAACCTCGGCTGTTGCAACGATGCCGACCGACTTCTTGGTCAGGCGGCGAACGGCTTCTGCGAAGGTTTCAACACGCGGATCATCGAGGGAGGCCGGGGTACGGTCCGCGTAAACGCCGATCGCGTTGACGGCCGTCTTGTGACCCGTCATGTAGGCCGACATGGTGTTGGCCGAGTCCGTATCGACGGCATTGGTCGCCGACGTGCCGATAAAAGCCATACGCTCGAGGTCGTCCATATTCAGGCGGCCATTCGCCTTCCCTTCAGTCATGCCCTTGGACATGATGCGGGCAGCGGTGCGATGCGCAACGGAAAGCCCGTCACCCAGCAGGAAAATGATGTTCTTGGCCTTTGGCTGTGCTGCTGTTTCGTAAACGTTCCAAGTGACGGACTTCGTTTCGTCTCCGGCCGCAACTTCGATCTTATAGTCGCCCGGAGCGGAAATCTTCAAGCCGCGTAGCAGGATAGCGGAGCCGAGAGCCTTGTCGTCCTTGCCTTTTTCCAGTTCGACGAACTGCGCCTCGCCCCCGAGGACGGTCTTGTAGTCCTGGCCATTGACGGTGATCTTCACGTCTTCAGGCTTGACCTGCTTGTTGAGCTCGACCTTGAAATCAAACGGTGAACCGGCAAGAATCGTCGCGCGATCAAGCGGATAGACCGTCGTCGCCTGAGCGGCGCCCGCAAGGATGGTGGTGGCCGCAAAGGCGGCAAGAAGCGTACGCATGGAAAACCCCCGTTTTCGTTGCAGACATTAACAACCGGGCCGGGATACCTCCCGAGGATGACAGCGGCATGACAAAACGTCGCAGCATTGCGGCGGCCGCTTTCGCCTGCGGGCTCTAAGCGCAAAAACCTTGACTCCTGTGGAAAACCTTCTAAGAGCAACATCGGAAAAGGAATCTCCATGGTTCGCGACGAACACGCCATTGCCGAATGCAATGACCGGGCACGGGTTGCCGGGGTGGACATTGCCGTTCCGGTTTCTGCCAAAACCAAGGCCAAAACGACGACGAAAACCGTCTGACGTCTCTGGCCTGCCGCTCTCTCCCCGGCTCGGCTGGGGACAGGAAGACGCGATTAATCGCGCCTTTCCCCTCACCGGACAAGAGGAGAGAAGAGAAAGAGAGCTTGAGAAATGGGTTTCAAAGTAGCAGTTGCGGGAGCGACCGGAAATGTTGGCCGGGAGATGCTCAACATCCTCTCCGAGCGAGGCTTCCCCGCCGATGAGGTCGTGGCACTCGCCTCCTCGCGTTCGCAGGGCACCGAGGTTTCCTACGGTGACCGGACGCTGAAGGTCTCCAATCTGGAGAATTACGATTTCTCCGATACCGACATCTGCCTGATGTCGGCCGGCGGCGAGGTCTCCAAGAAGTTCTCGCCGAAGATCGGCCAGCAGGGCTGCATCGTTATCGACAATTCCTCGGCCTGGCGCTACGACGCCGACGTGCCGCTGATCGTGCCGGAAGTGAACCCGGATGCCATCAGCCAGTTCACCAAGCGCAACATCATTGCCAATCCGAATTGCTCGACCGCCCAGCTGGTGGTGGCGCTGAAGCCGTTGCACGACTTCGCCAAGATCAAGCGTGTCGTTATCTCGACCTACCAGTCGGTCTCCGGCGCCGGCAAGGACGGCATGGACGAGCTGTTCAATCAGACGCGCGCCGTCTTCGTTGCCGATCCGATCGAGAACAAGAAGTTCACCAAGCGTATCGCCTTTAATGTCATCCCGCACATCGACGTCTTCATGGAGGACGGCTACACCAAGGAAGAATGGAAGGTGCTGGCCGAGACGAAGAAGATGCTCGACCCGAAGATCAAGGTGACCTGCACGGCGGTGCGTGTGCCGGTTTTCATCGGTCATTCGGAATCGGTCAACATCGAATTCGAAAACGAGATCACTGCCGACCAGGCCCGCGACATCCTGCGCGATGCACCGGGCTGCCTCGTCATCGACAAGCGCGAGGACGGCGGCTACATCACGCCATATGAATCCGCGGGCGAGGATGCGACTTACATCTCGCGCATCCGCGAGGATGCAACGGTCGAAAACGGCCTCAACATCTGGGTGGTCTCCGACAATCTGCGCAAGGGTGCTGCGTTGAACGCCATCCAGATCGCCGAGCTGCTCGTCAATCGCGGCCTTGTCAAGCCGCGCAAGCAGGCCGCCTGATACCATTTGTAAACCATAATATGCTAAAGCCCTGCTGATGAAGGCAGGGCTTTTTGCCGAGCCGTAGGCGCCCTCTATCCATAAGCGCTTACTAAAAGGTGATCGTGACAAAATCGCCTTCGGCTGGCATTCTGCCCGGCGTCAAGCCAAGCTATGCCGCCCGAGACCGTGTAGCGGTTTTGGAGCAACGACATGAACAGAACGAAGATTTAAGGCGCGTCGCATGGTCCCGATCGGCCGCGGCGCTTCAGCAGACCGGAGCGGGGTTCCTCATGCGCATGACAACATTCCTTCTGGCGGCGTTTACGGCAGCCGGCGTTCTCCACGCGCTGCCGGCAGCGGCCCAGGGCGCCCAATGTGGCAATAATAGCAGCGGTTTCACTGCCTGGGTCGCCGACTTCAAGCAGGAAGCGGCGGCAAATGGCGTCAGCCGCTCGGTCCTCGACCGCGCCTTCGCCAACGTCAATTACAACAAGCCGACGATAGCCGCCGACCGCGGCCAGAAGAGCTTCAAGCTCTCCTTCGACGCTTTCATGCAGAAACGCGGCGGTGCCACGGTCATCTCCCGCGGCCGCAGCATGAAGGCCGCCAACCAGGCGCTTTTTGCCTCGATCGAGCGCCGTTTCGGCGTTCCGGCCGGCCCGCTGATTGCGATCTGGGGCATGGAGACCGGTTTTGGCAGCTATATGGGCAACCAGCATACCCTGTCGGCTGTTTCAACCCTTGCCTATGACTGCCGTCGTTCGGAATATTTCACCGACCAGCTCTATGCCGCGCTCCAGCTCGTCTCCGAAGGTTATCTGAGCCCTCAGGCCAAGGGTGCCGCCCATGGTGAAATCGGCCAGACGCAGTTTCTGCCGCGCAATGTCGTGCGCTTCGGCGCCGACGGCGACGGCGACGGCCGCGTCGACATGGTCGGTTCCCGCGCTGATGCGCTGGCCTCGACAGCGAATTTCCTCAAGGGCCATGGCTGGCGCGCCGGCGCCGGCTATCAGCCTGGAGAGCCGAATTTCGTCGCCATCCAGGGCTGGAACGCCGCCAGCGTCTACCAGCAGGCGATAGCCTATATCGGCCAGCAGATCGACGGCAGATAAGCCTTTATCGACACCCATACCCGAAAACGCCGCTGCGATATGCGGCGTTTTTCATTTGCGGAAATCAAAGCCGCCGCCCGACGCCGCCTTGCGTCGCTCCTCCTGGGCCGGGGCCGGCAGGGTCGGTCCCGAGACGACGCAATTGCGGCCGGAGGCTTTGGCGGCATAAAGCGCCAGGTCGGCGCGCTTGACCAGATCCTCGAAGTTCCGGTTGGTGGCTTCATTCGCCCGTCCGGCACATCCGAAACTCGCCGTCACCTTGAGAACATCGCCGCTCGGCAGGGGGATTTCCGTCGCCTCGATTGCCAGCCGCACGCGCTCGGCAACGATTGCGGCATCGTCGGGCGTCGAATCCGGCAGAAGCGCCAGGAACTCCTCGCCGCCATGGCGCACCAACAGATCGAAGGAACGAAAATTCTCACGGGCAACGCCCGCGACCTGCCGGAGCACGGCATCGCCGGCGTCATGCCCGTGAACATCGTTGATCTTTTTGAAATGATCGAGGTCGAAGAGCACGACGGAAATCCAGCGCGACCCATGCTCGGCCTGTGTCAGAAGCGCCGATGCGGCGACCTCGAAGCCGCGCCTGTTGTAAAGGCCGGTCAGAAGATCGGTCTGGGCGGCGCTACGCAACTCGCCCACCAGCGTCTCCCGATCCTGCGTCAGCCGGTCGATCAGCCGCAGCCCCTTTGCCGCCAGTACCATCACCAATGTGGCGAGAATCAGCAAGCCGGCACACAGCGCCAGGATCCGCGTCAGGTGAATGTGCGAGCGCATCGAAAGATTTTCGCCGGTCTCATGAATATCTTTTGCGGCCTCGATCATCTTCTGCTGCAGGAAGGTCATGCGTTCGCTCTGCGCGGCGGCCCAGACGTCATGCACGGCCCATGTCGGCCGCGATCCGGCGAGGATGGCATCGGTGATCGCATTCGCCTTCACCTGGCCGCTGCGGCCGAGATAGGCAACGATGTCGCGCACGATCGGCGCCGAGGAATGGAAGACCATATGATCCATGCCCTCACCGAGCATGACCTTGCCCTGCACGAACAGCTCCACCGGCAATCTGGCGGAAACACCGTGATCGAGGTAGCGGGTGCCAACGCCGGTAATCAGCCTTTCGCCGTAATAGGTCAGCAGGATGCCCATCAGCTGGTTGGATTTCTCAAGCAGCACTGGATCGCTGATCAGCGGAGAAAGCGCATCGACGACAGCAAGCTGCTTGAGAGCCGCATACCAGTAGATGGAACCGGGATCGCTGCCGGTATAACGCCCCTGGTCGACGGCGCTGCGCGCAGCGATGATGCGGCTGTAGGCAAGGCTGAGAATCGATAATTCGCCGACGAGCCCCTCGTCGAGCGCATCGCGGGAGGGCAGGCTGGCATAAAAAGCGAGGCGTTCGCGATCGAGCGTCACCCTGCTTTGCTGCATGTCGGCGGCAGTCCCGCTGTTGGGACGCGCGAGGTAGCGGCGGGTGGCACCAATTTCACTCAGGATCTCCGTGGCGGCGATGGACCCGCCACGGGCAAGCACATCGGCAAACTGCCGGTCCTTTTCGAGATCCCGGTATTGTGTGACCGAAGCCCGAATGACGACGACGCCTTCAATGAGCATGAAGACGAAGGGCAGCATGATAGCGGCCAGGATAACCTTTTTGATGGTTTCGAACTTCATCGCCAATCGCCACGGTGATCAAAACCTCGGTCGTACCCGACCAATTGACGGCGAGCTTAACAACAATCCTTAAAAAACTGATAAACCGGCATGTCCCTAGATTTCGGGACGAATGAAGTCGCGTGTCTCGGCGTCCATGACCCAGAGTTCACCGGTCGAAATGTCGAACCAGGCGCCGTGGAGATGAAGGTTTCCCGCTTCCTCGAGAGCCTTGATGTCGGGGAAGCTTCTGAGATTGTTGATTGAATTGCGGATGGAGACACGCTCCAGCGCCGTTTGCCGCTCGGCGGCCGTCATCACGTCGTTGCTCTGGATCTGCTCGGCGGCAGGTTTGACCAGCGACATCCAGCGGCCGATGAAGTCGCCAGGCGACAATGGCTCGGCATTCGGATCGAGCGCAGCGCGGATGCCGCCGCAGCGGCCGTGACCCATCACGACGATATCCGAGACCTTCAGCACCTGCACGGCAAATTCGAGTGCGGCCGACGTCGAATGAAAATGGCCATCCGGCTCGTAGGGCGGGACCATGTTGGCAACGTTGCGAATGACGAAGAGCTCGCCCGGGCCGGCATCGAAGATCAGCTCCGGTGCCGCGCGAGAATCCGAACAGGCAATGACAAGCGTATGGGGACTTTGACCGTTTTCGGCAAGCTGCCGATACCTGTCGCGGGCGTCGGAATAGCGCCCGTTCATGAAGTTGCGATAGCCGTCCAGAAGAGGGTTTGGAAAACGCTGCATGCTTCTGGATTAGCGCGCGCGGACGACAAGATCAACTGCTGCACCGCAAAATGAACATATTGGCAGATGCGTCACTTTTTCCGCCGCTGCGCCGGGTGCAAAAGCCGGCGCATCTGCACCATGGCCATCGGCGTCGAAAGGCTGGAAGCATCACTTGCCAGCATCAACTCGTTGCTGCCGCGCTTGACGGCCCGCGCAAGCACCTCGAAGACGCTGGCGGTGGCAAGCTGCAGCGCCTTTTCGTCCTCGAGCCCGGAAAGCAGGCGCGACAGGAAGACGGCGGCGAGCAGGTCGCCGAGACCATTCGGCGGGTTTTCGACGACGCGGTGCTCGGCAAGAAGCGCATGGCGACCGGAAAGATAAAGATTGCCGGTACCCCCGGCCATCATCGGCACGGCTGAAGTGACGAGCATGCGCGATGGTCCGAGCGCGAGCGCCGCCTCCATGATCGTGTTGTTGTCTTCGAGGGCCGCCCCCGAAAGCCATGCGAGCTCGTACCGGTTCGGCGTCGCGAGCGAGGCGAGCGGAATGAGATGATCGCGAATAGCCTCTGCAGTTGCTTCCGGCACGTAAAGGCCGCCGAGATCGCCCATGACGGGATCGCAGACATAGAGCAGTTCGGGATTGTTTTGCCGGAGCGCACCGATCAGCCGGGCGACGGAGCGTGCCTGGGCGGCATTGCCGAAATAGCCCGAAAGCACCGCCTTGACTTCGCCGATCCAGGGCGCGCGGATCAGATCGTCGATCGCCGCGTCGAAATCCGTTTCCGCAAAAGTCAGTCGCGTCGAGCGGCCGTGGCCGGGATGCCAGGGCAGCACGATGGTCGGCATGGCCCAGACCGGATGACCGAGCGTCTCCAATGCAAAGACGGCAGCCCGGTTTCCGACCGAGCCACGCACCACATGGCTGGAAATGACGATGACTGCGCCCGCTGCATTTTCCGACATGATATCCAAGATCCGAATGATGACCGCGTTTGATGATCTTTTTGACGCCACGCTGTCAACCATTCTTCATGCGAGCGTGGAAATGTTCGCCGGAACGAAAAACTGGAAGACGGGACTTTCCCTTTCGTTTGGCGACGAGAGCGGAAAATCTCTTACAATTTCTCATTTCCAGCGCCAAAAAGCGCCAAAACAATCCTTCGGATCGCTCTTTTAGAGATTTTTTCGAAGAATCTTCTGCTAGCTTGCGAAAAATCAGACATTGAGGGAGGCGATCCATGGCTGCCAGAAACAATCCGAAACGGGAAAAGCAGATCGAAAGCGCGCGCAAGATCGCCAAGGCAACGGGTGAGGCGCATCTCGATCCGGAAATTCTCTTCGGCCGGGCAAGCAATGACGATCTTGAACTCTATACGCCGGAAATGCTGGCACTCTCCGCCGTGCATTCAGCAAAGGAACTCGACGCCTGGAACGGCAAGGCGCCTCGTGTCAGCATCGACACCATTGCCGATGTGACGCCTGACGGCATCGCGGTCTCGGTGCTTTCAGTCACCGATCAGAACATGCCTTTTCTTTTTGAATCAGCCATGGGCGAAGTGACGAGCACCTATCGCGACCTGTTCATGGCCGTGCATCCCATCCTGATCATGGAAAAGGGCAAGGCGCCGGCGCATTATTCCGCCGATCACCCAAGCGATCCGGCCAACCGCGTCAGCCATATCCAGCTTCATATCGCGCCGCTCAATTCTGCCCAGGCCGCCGATCTCGTCAAACGTATCGAAAAAGTGCTCGAACAGGTCCGCCTGTCGGTTTCCGACTGGAAGCCGATGGTTTCCAAGATCGACGGAGTGATCGCGGAGCTTGCGGCCAATGGCGCCAGCCGGAAAAAGGCCGATCGCGACGAAGCCGTCGCTTTCCTGACCTGGCTGCGCGATGAGAATTTCACGTTCCTCGGCATGCGGGAATATGTCTATTCCGGCAAGGGGAGCGATGCCAGGGTCGAGCGCGACAAGGGTGCTGGCCTCGGCATCCTCTCCAATCCCGATGTTCTGGTGCTGCGCACCGGCAAGGACGCCGTAACGACAACGCCTGAGATCCTTGCCTTCCTCGACGGCCCCGACTTCCTGATCGTCACCAAGGCGAATGTGAAATCGATCGTCCATCGCCGGGCCTATATGGATTATGTCGGCGTCAAGCGCTTCGACGCTGAGGGCAACGTCACCGGCGAGCTGCGCATCGTCGGCCTTTTCACCTCGACGGCCTATACGTCGCTCGCCTCCGAAATCCCGCTGCTGCGTTCCAAGATCGAGAAGGTGAAGGAACATTTCGGCTTCGACCCGATGAGCCATTCCGGCCGCATGCTCGACAACACGCTGGAATCCTATCCGCGCGACGACCTTTTCCAGATCGACACCACGCTGCTTGCAAGTTTTGCCGAACAGATCAACGACTTGGCCGATCGGCCGCGCGTGCGCGTCCTGCCGCGAATCGACCATTTCGACCGCTTCGTCTCGGTGATCATCTACGTGCCGCGCGAGGAATATGACTCGATCGTACGCGAACGGATCGGCACCTATCTGAAGACTGTCTATGACGGCCGTGTCTCTGCCTATTACCCGGCTTTCCCGGAAGGGGGCGTGGCGCGCGTGCATTTCATCATCGGCCGCTCGGGCGGCAAGACGCCGCGCATTCCGCAGGCAAAGCTCGAGCAGGCGATCCGCGAGATCACGGCCCGCTGGGACGGCCGTTTCGAGACGCTGGCCGGGGCCAAAGCGCCGAAGATATCCGTCGACCAAGCCTTCCAGGATTCCTTCACCCCGGAGGAAACCGTGGCCGACCTCGCCGATATCGGTGCCTGCGCCGCCGGCGAGCCGCTTCGCATCCAGTTCTACCATCGCCAGGAAGAGCACGGCCGCACCCTTTCCTTGAAGATCTTTCACGCCGGCGGCCAGCTGGCGCTGTCGCGCCGGGTGCCGCTTCTCGAGAATCTTGGCTTCAATGTCGTCAGCGAACGCACCTTCGACATCGGGGTACCTGCCGCTGATGGAGAAACCAAACTCGTCGTGCTGCACGACATGGAGCTCGAGGCCCGCAACGGCGGCGAAATCGATCTGCAGCGCTACGGCGCCGCCCTCGAGGAAGCCTTCGTCGCCGCCTTCGGCGGCACGATCGACAATGACAGCTTCAACCGGCTGATCCTTTCGGCCGGGCTCTCGGCGCGCGAGACGAACGTTCTGCGCGCCTATGCGCGTTATCTCCGGCAGGCCGGCATCGCCTATTCGCAGGATTATATCGCAACGACGCTCGACAAATATCCCGGTGTCGCCGCTGCCATCTTCCGTCTCTTCCATGACACGCTCGACACCAGGCTTGCGGAGAAGGCGCGCGTGAAGAAGCTTGCCGAATTGCATCAGGCGATCGAGACCGAGCTTGCCGACGTGCCGAGCCTTGACGACGACCGTATCCTGCGCCGCTACGTCAATATCGTCGATGCGACGCTGCGCACCAATTATTTCCAGAAGAACCCGGATGGCTCGCCGAAGCCGATGCTGGCCTTCAAGCTCGATCCCCATCTGGTGGACGGATTGCCGCAGCCGAAACCCTTCCGCGAGATGTTCGTCTATGGCGTCGAAGTCGAAGGCGTTCACCTGCGCTTCGGCAAGGTGGCGCGCGGCGGCCTTCGCTGGTCGGATCGCGCCGAGGATTACCGCACCGAGGTGCTCGGCCTCGTCAAGGCACAGCAGGTCAAGAACGCAGTCATCGTACCGGTCGGCGCCAAGGGTGGTTTCTATCCGAAGAAGCTTCCTGTCGGCGGCAGCCGCGACGAGATCTTCAATGCCGGCCGTGAAGCTTACAAGACCTATATCCGCACGCTGCTTTCGATCACCGATAATATATCGGGCGCCGATATCGTGCCGCCAAAGGATACGGTCAGGCTCGATGGCGATGACCCTTATTTCGTCGTCGCCGCTGACAAGGGCACTGCGACTTTCTCCGACACCGCCAATGCACTGGCGCAGGAAGCCGGCTTCTGGCTGGACGACGCCTTTGCCTCCGGCGGCTCGGCCGGTTACGACCACAAGAAGATGGGCATCACTGCCCGAGGCGCCTGGGAAACCGTGAAACGCCATTTCCGTGAAATGGACATCGATATCCAGACGACGCCCTTCACCGTCGCCGGCGTCGGCGACATGTCGGGCGACGTCTTCGGCAACGGCATGCTGCTCTCTCCCAAAATCCGGCTCATTGCAGCCTTCGATCACCGCGACATCATCATCGATCCCGACCCCGATATGGAAAAGACGCTGGCCGAACGCCAGCGGCTCTTCGACCTGCCGCGTTCAAGCTGGCAGGATTTCGACAAGGGCGTGCTGTCGAAGGGTGCAATGATCATTTCCCGTGCAGCGAAATCGGTCACGCTGACGCCGGAAGCGGTTGCCGCGATCGGCATCGATAAGGCCGTAGCCACGCCCTTCGAGATCATGATGGCGATCCTGAAGAGCCCGGTCGACTTGCTCTGGTTCGGCGGCATCGGCACCTATGTGAAAGCGCCGTCCGAAACTGACACCGAAGTCGGCGACCGCGCCAACGACCCGATCCGCATCACCGCGGTGGAGGTGCGCGCCAAGGTGATCGGCGAGGGCGCAAACCTCGGCGTCACCCAGAAGGGCCGCATCGCCTATGGGCTGAAGGGCGGGCGCTGCAACTCCGACGCCATAGACAACTCGGCCGGCGTCAACACCTCGGACGTCGAGGTCAACATCAAGATCGCGTTGGCAGCCGCCATGCATGACGGGCGCCTGACACGCGCAAAACGCGACCAGCTTCTTTCTTCGATGACCGGCGAAGTGGCGACCTTGGTGCTGCGCAACAACTACCTGCAGTCGCTGGCGATCTCACTGACGGAACGCAAGGGCACGGCAAACGGTCTGCAGCTTGGCCGCTTCATGACTGTGCTCGAGGGCGCCGGCCAGCTGAACCGCAAGGTCGAGACGCTGCCGGACGACCAGACCCTGGCCGAACGCTATACAGCCGGCAAGCCGCTGACGCGGCCGGAAATCGGCGTGCTGGTATCTTATGCCAAGATCGTGCTCTTCGACGCGCTGGCCGCAAGCGATCTGCCGGACGATCCATATTTCATCGCGACGCTTTTGAATTATTTCCCTGTGAAGATGCAGAAGTCGAATGCCGGCGATATCACCAGTCACCGCCTGAAGCGCGAAATCGTCGCGACCGTGCTTGCCAACGAAGCGATCAACCGTGGCGGACCAAGCTTCACCGTCGCCATGATGGACGCGACGGCAGCTTCTGCACCGGAAGTGGTGCGTGGCGCAATCGTGGCTAGAGACGGTTTCGACCTGACCCGCCTCTGGGCCGAGACGGACGCCCTGGACGGCAAGATATCAGGCGAGATGCAGAACCGCATCTACGAGGAGATCAGCCACAGCTTTATCGTGCTGACGCGCCTGCTGCTGAAAACGGGCATGACCAAGGCCGATATGGCGGAAGTGATTAGCCGGCTGCAGGCGGCCCTGAAGAAGCTGAAAACCGCCTTCGCCGGACAGGTGGCCGACGAGGTCGCCGCGCGCCAGGCGGAGTACAGCCAGGCGGGCCTGCCCGAAAAACTCGCGGCCGAGATCGCCAGCCTCCCGATCTTCGCATTGGTGCCGGAGATCATGCAGATCGCCGAGCGCACCGGCGAACCCCTGGTGCGCGCCGCCGAGAACTACATCGCGGTGTCGCAGACCTTCCGTATTGGCAGGCTGCTGGCGGCGGGCGGGCGGATCCTCACCTCAGACCATTATGAGAATCTTGCGCTTGCTCGCAGCATCGACCAAATCGCCAGCGCAAGGCGCGACATCGTCATCTCGGCTCTTTCCGATCACGGCAAGGAAAAGCTTCCAGTTCAAGCCTGGCATGCACAGGATCGCATCCGCATCAACCGCATCCTCGAGGAGCTTTCAAGCCTCAGCGACGGCGGTGATCCCAACCTTGCGCGTATTACCGTTGCTGCAGGTATCCTGACCGATCTTGCGCGCGACCGGGCGAGGTGAGACAGTCCGCGTCAAAAGAAGGAGCGGATGTTGAATCGCATTGACTGGACAGGAACGCAACCGCCGAAGGCCACGGAGAAGGGCATCTGGGGGTGGATGTTCTTCGATTGGGCAGCACAACCCTTCTTCACCGTGGTCACAACCTTTATCTTCGGACCCTATTTCGTTTCCCGCCTGACCGATGACCCGGTTTCCGCGCAGACGACGTGGAGCAACATGGCGACGATCTCCTCGGTGATCATCGCCCTGCTCTCACCCGTCCTCGGCTCAATCGCCGACCAGTCCGGCGCACGCAAACCCTGGATCGGCTTCTTCGCGATCATCAAGATCGCCAGCCTCTTCTGCCTGTGGTTTGCCGCCCCCGGTTCGCCTGTTGTCTATCCCGTCATTTTCATGATCCTCGCCTCGATCTCGGCGGAGTTTTCGATCGTCTTCAACGATTCGATGATGCCGCGCCTGGTCGGCAAGCACGAGGTCGGAAAGCTCTCCAACACCGCCTGGGGGCTCGGTTACCTCGGCGGCATAATCGTGCTCATTGCCGTCGTGACGCTTTTGGCGGCGAGCCCCGAGACCGGCAAGACCATCCTCGGTCTCGATCCGCTATTCGGCCTCGATCCTGAGACCGGTCAGGATGCACGCATCACCGGGCCGATCTCGGCCGTCTGGTATCTAATCTTCATCCTGCCGATGTTCTTCTTCACGCCGGATGTCGGCATGGGTCTTCCCTTCGGCACCGCCGTCCGCTCCGGCCTGCGGGAACTCAGCAATACGCTTGGCGAACTCAGAGAACGCCGCGGCATCCTGACATTCCTCATCGCCCGTATGATCTATCAAGACGGGGTCAACGGGCTGTTGATCCTTGGCGGTATCTTCGCGGCCGGCATGTTCGGTTGGGCGACGATCGAAATCGGCATCTACGGCATCATCCTGAATGTTGTCGCGATCTTCGGCTGCCTGATCGCCGGCCGCGTCGACAAGAGCGTCGGCTCGAAGGTGACCGTCGTCATCAGCCTCACCATGCTGCTTCTCGCCACCATCGGCATCATCTCGACAGGACCGGGTTACACCCTGTTCGGACTGATGCCGCTGCCGACGGCCGATTCCGGCGGCCTTTTCGGTACTGCGGCGGAAAAGGCCTATATCCTCTATGGTCTGCTGATCGGGCTCGCCTTCGGGCCGGTGCAGGCCTCGTCGCGCTCCTATCTCGCCCGCAGCGTCAGCCCGGAGGAAGCCGGCCGCTACTTCGGCATCTACGCGCTTTCAGGGCGCGCCACGAGTTTCATGGCGACGCTGTTCTTCTCGTTGGTGACCTATATGAGCGGATCACCGCGGCTCGGGATGGCAACGCTGATCCTGTTTCTTGCCGGCGGACTGGTGCTCTTGTTCCGCACGCCCTATCCGGCCGATCGGGCATAAGAACGAGCCCGATCAAGCCGAAGCCGGAGACGAGCGCGTGACCGCGCCCAATCCTCACTCAGTGCCGGAAATGGCGCATGCCGGTAAAGACCATCGCGACGCCGTGTTCGTTGGCGGCATCGATGACTTCCTGGTCGCGCATCGAGCCGCCCGGCTGGATAACCGCCGTCGCCCCTGCAGCGATCATCGACAGAAGACCGTCGGCAAAAGGCAGGAAGGCCTCGGAGGCGACCGCCGAGCCATGTGTCATCGGCACTGCAAGGCCAAGCGCCTTGGCGGCCTCTTCGGCCTTCAGCGCGGCGATGCGGGCGGAATCGACGCGGCTCATCTGCCCGGCGCCGATACCGGCGGTCTGGCCGTCCTTGGCATAGACCACGGCATTCGATTTCACATGTTTAGCGACCTTGAAGGCGAACTTCATGTCATCCAGTTCCCGTGCCGTCGGCGCGCGCTTGGTGACGACCTTGAGTTCCAGATCCTCGACCATGCCGTTGTCGCGGCTCTGGACGAGCAGGCCGCCGGAAACGGTCTTCGCCGTCAGGCCTGCGGCACGCGGATCGGGCAGGCCGCCGGCGGACAGCAGCCGCAGGTTCGGCTTACGGGCGACGATCGCCTTTGCCTCCTCCGTGACATCGGGCGCGATGATCACTTCGGTGAAGAGCTTGACGATCTCCTCGGCCGTTTCGGCATCCAGCGTCCGGTTGAGCGCGATGATGCCGCCGAAGGCGGAAACGGAATCGCAGGCGAGCGCCCGCTGATAGGCCTCGACCAGACTGGATCCGGTGGCAACGCCGCAGGGATTGGCGTGCTTGATGATGGCGCAGGCCGGCGCCTTCTCAGGCAGGAACTCGGCGACGAGTTCGTAGGCGGCATCCGTATCGTTGATGTTGTTGTAGGAGAGCTGCTTGCCCTGGAGAAGGGCGGCTGTCGAAACACCCGGACGCTTCTCGCCGGTCACATAGAAGGCGGCCTTCTGATGCGGGTTTTCGCCGTAGCGCATCTCTTCCTTCAGCGCGCCGCCGATAACCCGGTGGCGCGGCGTGTCGATCGACAGCGCCTCGGCGAACCAATTGGAGATCATTGCATCATAGGCGGCGGTGCGGGCATAGGCCTTGGCGGCCATACGCTGGCGGAAGGCATAGGCGGTCTTGCCGTCATCTGCGGAAAGCTGCTCCAGCAGCTCGGCATAATCGGCCGGATCGGTCAGGGTCGTCACATAGGCATGGTTCTTGGCCGATGCGCGGATCATCGCCGGACCGCCGATGTCGATATTCTCGACCGTCGTCGGATAGTCGCCGCCGGCGGCGCGCACCTCCTCGAAAGGGTAGAGGTTGATGACCGCGAGGTCGATGCCCTCGATGCCGTGTGTTTTCATCGCATCCTGGTGTTCCCCGTCGTCACGGATCGCCAGCAGGCCGCCATGCACCATTGGGTGCAACGTCTTGACGCGCCCGTCCATGATCTCGGGAAAACCGGTAATTTCGGAGACATCGGTGACGGCAAGACCGGCCGCAGCGATCGTTTTGTAGGTGCCGCCGGTCGAGAGCAGGCGTACACCTCTGGCAGACAAGGCGTGGGCGAGTTCGACGATCCCGGTCTTGTCGAAGACGGAAATGAGCGCGGTCTTGATTTCGACCTTGTCGGGGGCGGGGATCTTCTTGGAAATGACGGCCATGAAACCTTCTCCGTTCGGGCTTCGGGAGGACATCCGCAAGGGATGTTTGCATGCTGGCGCCGCGTTAGCACAGGTTTGCCGCCGCGCAAACAGGCGTCAGAGCAGATGTCTAAAAGCACGAGCCATTTTTGGATGGCATCATACCTTACTTCCTTGCTGTGAATGTGATCCCCATCTTTGACCACTCGGCCTAAAATCATCCGCCTCTAGCTTTTGCGGGATAGGAACCAGCGGATTTCCGTTTTCTCGGCAAGATCGAAGTCGATTTCGATCTGGTCCGAACCGCAGATGCCGGAGCTGTCGGCAAAGAAAATGTCCTCGGCGATCAGCACTTCATTGCCGGGCGCCGAAAACAGCCAGCTTTCGCCGTCCGGCGCCGTCAGCAGCACGGACTCCCCGTCACTCTGATGCAGGACGATCGAGGGATGGATATGAAAACGGGCGACGGCCTTCAAAGGTTCGTCATGCTCATATCCTTCGCGGACGACGAGCCGATCGCGGCCCGTCACGATCGAGCCTGCGGCATTGAGTGTCAGCTCACGCTCGTGCAGCACCCCGAACACCCTGAGATAACCGTCATGGCTGAGCTTGATGCCGTCGCGTCCGTCCTCGGTTTCGGCGCGCTCAACAGTGATGGTTCTCACCGGTTCGGTGATCGCGTGATTAAGGAAGGGTGAGGGCGAAAAACGGCTGGACGACGTGTCGTTGAGGATGACGGTCGAATGCGCCGCCGTCGTGCGCGCCATCTGGACATAACGGTGCCCGGCAAATTTCGGCGAACCGGAATTGACGATGAAGCGATGGCGGCCGGACGACATCTCGAAGGAGAGGCTGCCGGCATGCACGGTCCGAAGTGCGCCTCCCGAAGGCGGCGTGCCGGTATCGGCAATAATCACCGTCTTTCCCCCGGAAAGCCGCTGATAGCGCGATTGCGGCAAAGCCTTGAACGGCTGGCCGGCAGTCTCGTCATATCGCAGCACCGACATCAGCTCGTTTGCGAGCGTCGAGGTCGCCCCGTTGAACAGCGCTAGATCCCCGTCCTGATGGCGAAAGAACCGCAATGCCGGATACATCCGATCTATGCCGGAGATCAGCTTCTGCGGCAGGTCATGGCCGAGATTGACATAGGTCTGCCTGAGCGGCAGCAGATCGAGCAGCAGTTCCAGCCCGACGCGCGGATTGCGCGACACATGGCCGCCATCTGGCAGAATCTGGCTATCGAATTCACGGTCGAGTGCCTGCGCCGCCCTTCTCAGCGTGGAGGCGCGCGCCGGCATGGCAACGGAGGCCATGGCGAGCGCGATGCGCAACCGAAACAGCTCCAAGCCGCCGAGGGTGAACGGCGCCATGCGGCGCAGGAACCTCACCTGGAACGCCAGCGACTTCATGAAGCGGCGATAGAAGCCGCGGTCGGCGTTCTGCAACACCACCGGCGAATGCGACAGCCAGGCGATAACGCGTTGGGCGGTAACGTCGGTCTCCCAGGCAATCCCCTCCATGCGACCGGCATGGATGGAAAGCCAGCTGTCGACGATCGCGCGGGCCGCAGCCGAACTACGCTCCGTCTTGTTCGCCCGCATATGCCGCAGCCAGCCGAAGCTGTGGAGACGCGTCGCGAAGGGGCGCGAGGGCAGGGTGAAGGTGAAGGGCGACTTTCCGTTTGTTTCCAGCATGCGCCCGGCCAGGAGAAACCGTCCGTTGAGGATCTCGTCGGCCACATGTGGATCGATGCTGCGGAGATCGGTCGGCGCGACGATCAGACGCTCGGGCACCTTGATCGAATGACGAAAGAGCTTCAGGCGCAGCAACGCGACGCGGCGCAAGGCGCGCCGCCAAGCCTCCCGAACATACATGCTCGCAAAACGCCGACCGGACTGCATATTCTATTGTCTATTGACCCTCGTGGTTAAGAATAGGTGAAAAGCGGCCGATTTCATCGTCCGCAATGAATTAATTCGTGACAAGGTTCGAATATACGCAAATTAACGCGTTTCACCTGAAATCATGCGGGCGGTTTTGGAGAACGGCATGCGTGACACGAGGCTATGAAGCACCTCGTTTAGTGCGAGCGTGCGAGCGCTCAAGCCTTGCAATCAGGCCACGCGCCGCAGCACAGCCGCATAGAAGCCGTCGAGGCCGGAGCCGATGCCATCAGGCATTTTCAGCATGGTGGGAAGCGTGCGGAATTCGCCGAGCGGCGTGATCGCCGCCTCAAGGCCGGGCCAGTCACCGGCGCCGATCGGAACGCGCTCGACCGCATCCGTATCGGAAAGAACACGGGCGACGACTTCCTCACCCTCGAGAGGATCGAGCGAACAATTCGAAAAAACCAGTGTGCCACCCGGTTGCAGCAATGTCAGCGCATGACGCAGCAGCCGCTCCTGCAGCGCCGCCAGCCTGGCGATATCCTCAGGCCCCTTGGTCCACAACACGTCAGGGTGCCGGCGTGTCGTGCCGGTAGAAGAACAGGGAGCATCGAGCAGGATCGCAGCGAAGCGTTCCGCCGGCTCGAATGTCGTCAGGTCTGCCGCAATCGTCTCCGCTTTGAGGCCGAGCCGGTCGAGATTCGAGCGCAGCCGTCTCAGCCGGCTTTCCGACTGGTCGAGTGCGGTGACTGCGCCGCCGGCAAGGATGAGCTGCGCCGTCTTGCCGCCGGGCGCAGCACAAAGATCGGCGGTGCGTTTGCCGGAGAGATTGCCGAACAGCTTCGCCGGGATGCTTGCTGCCGCATCCTGCACCCACCACGCGCCCTCATCGAAGCCTTCGAGCGAAGGAATGCCGCCGTCGAAGGCGGCGAGCCGCACGCCGCCCGTGGGCAGGACGACGCCGGTAAGCCGCTTCGCCCAACCTTCGGGGTCGGACTTGACGGTCAGATCGATTGCGGCCGGTTCGAGCTGGGATTCCGAAATCGCCAGCGCCGTCTCCCGGCCATAGGCCTTTTCCAGCCTGGCGATGAACCAGGCCGGCATCGGCGCGACGTTGCCGATCTCATCAAGCACCTGCTCCTTCTCGCGGCCGAGCCGGCGGAGGATGGCATTGACCAGCTTGGCGAAACGGCGATTTCGTGGATCCAGATTGGCCTGCTCGACGGCAAGATCGACAGCCGAATGATCCGGCACATCGAGATAGAGGATCTGCGCCGCCCCGATTGCGAGCACATGATGCAGCGCCCTTGCGCCCTCCGGCAGCGGCGAATCCAGCAATGCGGCAATCGCGGCATCGATGCGCGGCAGATGGCGCAGCGTCGTGTTCAGGATGGCGCGGACGAGCGCCCGGTCGCTTTCGCCGAGCGCCCTATAGGCCGGATTGCCGTGTTCATGATCGAGAGCACCGTCGAGCGGCAGCTTGCGGTCGACGACGGCTGCAAGAATTTTTGCCGCCGCGGCCCGGGCCTGCAGACCGGGCTTATCAGGCGCAGATCGCTCAGTGGAGGGCTTATGCTTGCGGAATGGCTTCTTCGTGCCGTCTGAATTCAAGACCACGGACCTTTTGGCGGTTGCGAACCACCGCGACCAAGACCCGTATCCGGAACAGAGCGCGATTTGCGCGACGGATTAGCAGCACGAGCCGGCGACGTCGAGACATTCATGCCGCCTTGCGCCATGTCGTGCAGCGCAGCGATGCGGTTTTCCGTGTTCGGATGCGTGGAGAACAGATTGTCCATACGCTCGCCGGAGAGCGGATTGATGATGAACATATGTGCCGTCGCCGGGTTGCGCTCGGCGTCCGCGTTCGGCACGTGGGCAGCGCCGCGCGCGATCTTGCCGAGCGCCGAAGCGAGCCAGAGCGGGTTGCCGCAGATCTCGGCACCGCGGCGGTCTGCCGAATATTCGCGCGTGCGGCTGATCGCCATCTGCACCAGCATGGCGGCGAGCGGCGCCACGATCATCGCGACGAGGACGCCGACGAAGCCGAGGGGATTGTTGTTGTTCTCGCGGTTGCCGCCGAAGAAGAAGGCGAAGTTGCCGAGCATAGAGATCGCGCCGGCAAGTGTTGCCGTGATCGTCATCGTCAGCGTGTCGCGGTTCTGAATGTGCGCCAGTTCATGCGCCATCACGCCTGCGACCTCCTCCGGAGACAAGGCGCTGAGCAGGCCGGTCGAGGAGGCGACGGCGGCATTATCGGGATTGCGGCCGGTGGCGAAGGCATTCGGCTGCGGGCTGTCGTAGAGATAGACCTTCGGCATCGGCAGGCCGGCATTGTGGGCGAGATCGCGCACGATCCGGAAGAATTCCGGCGCATTGCGCTCATCGACCTCCTGCGCGTGATAGGCCGAAAGCACCATCCGGTCGGAATTCCAGTACGAAAAGAAATTCATGCCGGCGGCAATGACGAACGCGATCATCATGCCGGCCCGACCGCCGATCAGGAAGCCGACAAACATGAAAAGCGCCGTCATGAAGGCAAGCAACATGGCAGTGCGAACGAGGTTCATTGCGGATCTCCATCTCCGATTTCGGCGTCACAAGCTTTTAATCCCGGCACCGGCGCATTATGATTTGGTTATTCACCAGCCATTTTCAATATTTCCGGCAGGAGACGGCCATGCAGGACGCCGATAACGACAATAGCGAAACGCCGATGGCCGGGGGAACGGAGCCGCCGCGCAAGATGCTGTCCCCGGCTGCCAGACGCGCCCTTGCCGAAGCCGAGGAGCGGCGAAAGAACCAGAAGCCGCTGGAGCTGCCGCCGGAGATCGGCGGCCGCGGCGGAGCCGAGCCGGCGCGCTTCGGCGATTACGAAATCAATGGCCGAGCGATTGATTTCTAAGTCAATATTCCTATTGGCGTCTTACGATCGAAATAGCCGAGAACCCGGCTAACGAACGAGTGAGCCGCTCCGGAACCGAACGGACCGGAGCAGCTCAATATGTCAGGCGGTTGCCTTGTTTTGCCGATTGGCGATCAGATCGTCGACCACGGCCGGATCGGCAAGCGTCGAGGTGTCGCCGAGAGCACCGAAATCGTCTTCGGCGATCTTGCGCAGGATGCGGCGCATGATCTTGCCGGAGCGGGTCTTAGGCAGGCCGGGCGCAAACTGGATCTTGTCAGGCGCAGCGATCGGGCCGATTTCAGCACGAACATGTTTCACCAGATCCTGGCGAAGCGTATCCGATCCCTCGTGACCGGCCATCAACGTCACGTAGCAATAAATGCCCTGGCCCTTGATCGGATGCGGATAACCGACGACTGCGGCTTCCGAAACCAGGTTGTGAGAGACAAGCGCGGATTCCACCTCTGCCGTGCCGAGCCGGTGGCCGGAGACGTTCAGTACGTCGTCGACGCGGCCGGTGATCCAATAATAACCGTCCGCATCGCGCCGGCAGCCGTCGCCGGTGAAATACTTGCCCTTGTAGGTGGAGAAATAGGTCTGAATGAAGCGCTCGTGATCGCCATAGACCGTGCGCATCTGACCCGGCCAGCTGTCGGTGATGCAGAGATTGCCGTCGGCCGCGCCTTCCAGCACCTTGCCCTCATTGTCAACAAGCTGCGGCTTGATGCCGAAGAACGGGGTCGTCGCCGAACCGGGTTTCAGATCGGTGGCGCCAGGCAGCGGCGTGATCATATGGCCGCCGGTTTCCGTCTGCCACCACGTATCGATGACAGGGCAGCGCTTGTCGCCGACGACATTGTAATACCATTCCCAGGCCTCGGGATTGATCGGCTCGCCGACCGTGCCGAGCAGGCGCAGCGAAGAGCGCGAAGAGCGCGTCACGAATTCGTCACCGGCCCCCATCAGCGAGCGGATCGCCGTCGGCGCCGTGTAGAAGATGTTGACCTTGTGCTTGTCGATGACTTCCCAGAAGCGGCCCTGATCCGGGAAATTTGGCACGCCCTCGAACATCAGCGTCGTCGCGCAGTTCGCAAGCGGCCCGTAGACGATGTAGGAGTGACCGGTGACCCAGCCGACATCTGCCGTACACCAGTAGACGTCACCGTCGTGATAATCGAAGACATATTCATGCGTCATCGCCGCATAGACGAGGTAACCGCCCGTCGTATGCAGCACGCCCTTCGGCTTGCCGGTCGAGCCTGACGTATAAAGAATGAAGAGCGGATCTTCCGCCTTCATCTTCACCGGCGGGCATTCCGCCTTCACCGTGGCGATCTCCTGGTGATGCCAGAGATCGCGGCCCGGCGCCCAGCCGGTCTTGCCGCCGGTGCGGCGAACGACCAGCACCTTGCTGACCCTGACATGCTGTCGAGCGGCGATATCGATCGCCGTATCGGTATTGTCCTTCAGCGGCACCGGCTTGCCGCCGCGCACGCCTTCGTCGCAGGTGATGACGAAGGTGGATTCGCAGTCGACGATGCGCCCCGCCAGCGCCTCGGGCGAGAAACCGCCGAAGACGACCGAATGCACCGCGCCGATGCGGGCGCAGGCGAGCATCGCATAGGCGGCTTCGGGGATCATCGGCATGTAGATGGTGACGCGATCGCCCTTCTTGACGCCGTGCTTCTTCAAGACGTTCGCCATCCGGCAGACATGCTCGTAGAGCTCGTTATAGGTGACCTTCTTGTCGATATAGGGGTTGTCGCCCTCCCAGATGATCGCCACCTGGTCGCCATTCGTTTTCAGGTGACGGTCGATGCAGTTATAAGAGACGTTTGTCTGACCGTCCTCGAACCACTTGATCGAAACCTTGCCGGTAAAGGAAGTGTTCTTGACCTTGGTATATGGCTTGAACCAGTCGATCCGCTTGCCGTGCTTGCCCCAGAACTTGTCCGGGTTCTCGACGCTTTCCTCGTACCATTTCAGGTACTTTTCCTTATCGATCAGGGCGCGCGCCTTCACCGGCTTCGTGACCGGATAGATCTTCTCCGACATGCAACTCCTCCTCATGGGACATGCGACGGGCCGCGTGAGCTATGCAGGGCCCGGATTTGAAATCACGGCAATTCATAGCAGTTCGCATCGCCACGGCAATTAGACAAAGGTCATTTCATTTCGGAAGAATTGCAATTATGCGACAGTGCGGTTATATAGCGGCATATTTCCCGGACATTGTGGTGACAATCCACGGACCGCGACCGGCGCGGACGATAGAAGGACTATATCCATGGCTCAAACACTGCTCATGCCGAAGGCGACCGCCATCTGGCTCGTCGACAATACGGCACTGTCTTTCGATCAGATCGCGCAGTTCTGCAAACTGCATCCGCTCGAAGTCAAGGCGATCGCCGACGGCGAAGCCGCGCAGGGCATCAAGGGCCTCGACCCGATCTCGACAGGACAGCTTTCCCGCGACGAGATTGCCCGCGCCGAGGCCAATCCGAACCACAAGCTGAAGCTTTCCGAACCGAAGGTGCGCGTGCCGGAATCCAAGCGCCGCGGTCCGCGTTATACGCCGGTTTCCAAGCGTCAGGACCGCCCGAACGCCATTCTCTGGCTCGTTCGCAACCATCCGGAGCTGAAGGACGCGCAGATTTCCCGGCTGGTCGGCACGACGAAGTCGACCATCGAGCAAATCCGCGAGCGCACCCACTGGAACTCCGCCAACCTGGCGCCGATGGATCCGGTAACGCTCGGCCTCTGCAGCCAGATCGATCTCGACATGGAAGTGGAAAAGGCCTCCAAGGGCCGTCCGCTGCCGACCGCTGCCGAGCTTGGCGCGACGCTGCAATCGGCTCAGGAAACCGAGCGCCTGACCCCGAGCTACGAGCGCGAAGAGGAAAAAGAAAAGGAAATCGACGCCGACGCCGTCTTCCGCAAGCTGAGCTCGCTGCGCTCGGCCCCGAAGGACGAGGACGACGATCAGTACTGAGGTATCAGCGATTTCATGAAAAACCCCGCAGGTATGAGCTGACCGGCGGGGTTTTTTGTTGCAGATTGCCTGTTTCGAATTAGCTGCGGAACAGGGTGAGAATGTTCTGCGCCGAACTGTTGGCGATCGAGAGCGACTGGACGGCGAGCTGCTGCTGCGTCTGCAACGCCGAGAGCTTGCTTGATTCCTCTTCCATATCGGCATCGACCAAACGGCCGACGCCGGAGTCGATCGAATCGTGCAGACCGCTGACGAATGTTTCCTGCAGCTGAATACGGGTCGAGATCGAGCCCAATGCCGAGCCGGCGGCGGTCATAGCGCCGAGAACCAGTTCGACACCGGTCAGGGCTGCGTCAAGCTGACCCTGGGTGAAACCGGTGATGTCGAGATCATATATTGACGCCATGACGATGACGGTGCCGCCATAGGTTCCGTTGAAGGCCGTGCCGATGATACCGCTTGATGTCTCGATCGCACCGGTGCTCGTCATGCCGAAAAGCACGTTTCCAAGCGAGCCCGAATCGAGCACATAGTCCGTCATCTTGACGGAGACGGCATTGCTGCCGTCGCGGACGAAGGACGAAACGACGCTCTTCGTGCCGGAAGCGCCGGCAACCCAGTTTTCGCCAGAGAAGGACGCCGACTGGGCGATGCTGAGCAGCTGCTCCTGCAGCTGGTCGAGTTCTTGCTGGATCTTCGTCTTGTCGACGCCCTTTTCCGTGGCGGCGACGATCTTGGCCTTGATGTCGCTGACGACATCGAGCGCGCTGTCCATAGCCGAATAGGCCGTATCGACCTTCGCCGCGCCGAGACCGAGCGCGTCGGAAACGGCCGAGAGCGCCTTGTTGTCAGAACGCATGGTCGTAGCAATCGACCAGTAAGCGGCATTGTCAGCCGCCTTTTCGACACGATAACCCGATGAAACGCGACCCTGGGTGTCCTTGAGGCTATCGTTTACGCCGCGCAAAGTCTGCAGCGCTGCCATAGCAGCGTTGTTGGTAAGGATGCTTGTCATGATCCGTTCCACAATCGTTGAGAAAGGGGCAATCCGGACTAGGCCGGTAACGGCGACCGCGTCATGCAAAGCCTGCTATGCAAGCCATTGCCGTTAACAAATGCTTGCATCAACATGGTTAACAATTCCTCAATTAGGCTTACCGAAAGTTTAATTCACATCGGCAGGGAGGCTAAACCGCGCCCGCGCAGGGCCTCGGCAATTTCCTCTAAAATCGTTGGATCATCAATGGTTGCAGGCATTTTCCAGGGTATGCCGTCGGCGATCTTCTGCATCGTGCCGCGCAGGATTTTACCGGAGCGTGTCTTCGGCAACCGGTTAACGGTGATGGCCGTCTTGAAGGCAGCAACAGGCCCGATCGAATCACGAATCATCGCCACGACCTCTGATTCGATCGCCGTCGCGTCACGGGAAACATGTCGTTTCAGCACCAGGAAACCGCAGGGCGCCTGACCCTTCAGCACATCGATCACGCCGATAACAGCGCATTCGGCGACATCGGGATGACGCGCACAGACCTCCTCCATCGCCCCGGTCGAGAGCCGATGACCGGCGCAATTGATGATGTCGTCGGTGCGCGACATGATGAAGAGATAGCCGTCCTCATCGACGTAGCCAGCATCGGCCGTCTTATAGTAACCGGGAAACTCATCGAGATAGGCCGAGCGAAAACGTTCGTCCGCGTTCCAGAGGGTCGGCAGGCAGCCGGGCGCCAAGGGCAGCTTGACGACGATATTGCCGAGCGTTCCCGCCTCGATCGGATGACCGGCATCGTCGAGCACCGCAATATCATAGCCGGGCATCGGCAGTGTCGGCGAACCGTGCTTGATGGGAAGGGCGCCGAGACCGAGCGGATTTGCGGCGATCGGCCAGCCGGTCTCCGTCTGCCACCAATGATCGATGATCGGTATGCCAAGCATACGCTCCGCCCATTTCAGCGTCTCCGGATCCGCTCTCTCGCCGGCCAGAAACAGCGCTCGTAGATCCGGCATGGGATACTTGTGCATCAATTCACCGTCACCATCCTCCCGCCGGATGGCTCGGAATGCCGTCGGCGCCGTGAACAGCACCCGCACCTTATGCTCTGAAACGATGCGCCAGAATGTGCCGGCATCCGGAGTGCCGACCGGTTTTCCCTCAAAGATCAGAGTGGTTACGCCGGCGAGCAGCGGGGCATAGACGATATAAGAATGTCCGACGACCCAGCCGATATCCGAAGCCGTCCAGAAAACCTCGCCCGGCTTCAAGCCGTAGATATTCCGCATCGACCAGTTGAGCGCGACCATATGGCCGCCATTGTCGCGCACGACGCCCTTCGGCTGGCCCGTCGTGCCCGAGGTATAGAGGATGTAGAGCGGATCGGTCGCCTTGACGGAGACACAGGCGATCTCGGCGCCACGATGCTGCGCCACCGCCGCCTCGAAATCCTGATCGCGGCCGCTGACGAGATCTGCCCGAAGCTCCGGTCGCTGCAGCACCAGACAGCGCTCCGGCTTCGAACGCGCGATCTCGATCGCCTGATCGACCAGGGGTTTATAGGCGACGATGCGACCAGGCTCGAGCCCGCAGCTCGCGGTGATCACCAGCTTCGCACCGCAATCGTCGATGCGCGCCGCAAGTTCGCTGGCGGCAAACCCGCCGAAAACGACGGAGTGAACCGCACCGATGCGGGCGCAGGCGAGCATGGAAAAGACCGCCTGCGGCACCATCGGCATATAAAGGATGACGCGATCGCCTTTGCCGATGCCGCGTTCGAGCAACGCTGCTGCGATGGCCATCACCTCCCGAAGCAGCTCATCATAGGTGAAATGGCGCTTCTCACCGTTCATCGCGCTGTCGAAGATCACCGCTGTCTCGCCGCCGCGGCCGGCAGCCACATGCCGGTCCAGGCAATTGTGGCAGGTATTGGTTTCCGCGCCGGAAAACCAGCGGCCGTAGACGCCCTCATTGGGCGAAAAAATCCGCGCCGGCGGTTTGAACCAGTCGATGTCACTGGCCGCTTCGCGCCAGAAGGCTTCGGGATCGCCTTTCCAGGCCGCGTAGACCTGATGATAGCCGTTCTGCATCTGCTCCTCCCCAGGACATGCAAACCTCGATATCAATCTAGGCGGCATTGAGGGGAACAGGAAGCCCGACCAAAGCAGCGTTTCAGCGCGTGCCGAATATCGCTGATCCCACACGCACGCTGGTGGCGCCGAAGGCGATTGCCGTCCCGTAGTCGCCTGACATGCCCATGGAAAGTTTTTCGACGCCGCTTTTGAGCGCGAGCTTTGCCAGCAGGGCGAAATGCGGCCCGGGATTTTCCTCGGCCGGCGGAATGCACATCAAACCTTCGATGGAAAGGCCGAGCTCATCGCGGCAAAGGGCAACGAAGTCCGACGTGTCGTCAGGAGCAATGCCCGCCTTCTGCGGTTCGAGCCCGGTATTGACCTGGACATAGAGCCGCAGCGCCTTGCCCTGCCGCTTCATCTCCTCGGCAAGCGCGCGGGCGATCTTTTCCCGGTCCACCGTCTCGATGACGTCGAAAAGCGCTACCGCGTCCGCGGCTTTGTTCGATTGCAGCGGTCCGATCAGATGCAGCTTGATATCCGGACGCTCGGCTTTCAGCGCTGGCCACTTGCCCTGGCTTTCCTGCACCCGGTTCTCGCCGAAGACGCGCTGTCCGGCTTCGATGGCCGGACGGATCGCGTCCGCCTCGAAGGTCTTCGACACCGCGACTAGCTGAACGAAACCCGCCGGACGACCTGCCGCTCGTTCCCCGGCCGCAATCCGTGATCGCACGTCGTTCAACCGCTCTTGAAGTTCCATCGTTCTGCCTCGACATACCAGGATGAAAGGATTGGCAATGAACTAACCAGCCAACCTGTGCTTGCCAAGACCCGCCTTCGCGAAATCGCTTGCGCGTGATCAAGATCGGACGCTTGCAGCGCCTGCAAAACTTGACGCTACGGTGGTTTCATGGTGAAGGTCTCGGCCAACTCCCCTGATTTTCCGGAAATACGAATACTATGGCCACCGAACGTTATAATCCGCGCGATGCCGAGCCCCGCTGGCAGCAGAAATGGAATGAAGACAAGGTCTTCGAGACCGACAATGCCGATCCGCGCGAAAAATATTACGTCCTCGAAATGTTCCCCTATCCATCGGGGCGCATCCATATGGGCCATGTCCGCAACTACGCCATGGGCGATGTCGTCGCCCGCTACAAGCGCGCGCGGGGCTACAACGTCCTGCACCCGATGGGCTGGGACGCTTTCGGCATGCCAGCAGAGAATGCCGCCATGGAACGCGGCGTGCATCCCGCTTCCTGGACCTACCAGAATATCGGCTCGATGAAGGCGCAGCTGAAGGCCATGGGGCTCTCGCTGGACTGGAGCCGCGAATTCGCCACCTGCGACGTTGAATATTACCAGCACCAGCAGCATCTCTTCGTGGATTTTCTGGAAAAGGGCCTGGTCTACCGCAAGCAGTCGAAGGTCAACTGGGATCCTGTCGACAACACCGTGCTGGCCAACGAACAGGTGATCGACGGCCGCGGCTGGCGTTCCGGTGCGTTGGTCGAACAGCGCGAGCTGACGCAATGGTTCTTCAAGATCACCGATTTTAGCCAGGATCTGCTCGACGCGCTGGATACGCTCGACCAGTGGCCAGAAAAAGTGCGGCTGATGCAGAAGAACTGGATCGGCCGCTCGGAAGGCCTGACGATCCGCTGGGAGATCGTGCCGGAAACGGCACCTGCCGGCGAGAGCGAAGTCACGGTCTATACCACCCGGCCGGACACGCTGTTCGGCGCCTCCTTCCTGGCGATCGCCGCCGATCATCCGCTGGCGAAGGATGCTGCCGCGAAGAACGCCGATATCGAAGCCTTCTGCGAGGAGTGCCGCCGTGCCGGCACGTCGCTCGCAGCACTCGAGACCGCCGAAAAGAAGGGCATGGATACCGGCATCCGCGTCAGGCATCCGCTTGATCCCTCCTGGGAGCTGCCTGTCTATATCGCCAATTTCGTCCTGATGGATTACGGCACGGGCGCGATCTTCGGCTGCCCATCAGGCGATCAGCGCGACCTCGATTTTGCCCGCAAATACGGCCTGCCGGTCGTGGCCGTAGTCATGCCGAAAGATGGCGATGCTGCAAGCTTTGCCGTCGGCGACACCGCCTATGACGGCGATGGCGTGATGATCAACTCCCGCTTCCTCAACGGCAAGACGACGGAGGAAGCCTTCAATATCGTTGCCGACCGCCTGTCTGCCGCTTCACTCGGCAATGCGCCGCAGGGCGAACGCAAGGTCAATTTCCGTCTGCGCGATTGGGGCATTTCCCGTCAGCGTTATTGGGGCTGCCCGATCCCGGTCATCCATTGCGATGATTGTGGTGTCGTGCCGGTGCCGAAGAAGGACCTGCCGGTCAAGCTGCCCGACGACGTCACCTTCGACCAGCCGGGCAATCCGCTCGACCGTCATCCGACCTGGCGTCATGTCTCCTGCCCGAACTGCGGCAAGGATGCCCGCCGCGAGACGGATACGATGGATACTTTCGTCGATTCGAGCTGGTATTTCACCCGCTTTACCGCGCCCTGGGAAGGAAAGCCGACCGATCCCGAGGCTGCGAACCGCTGGCTGCCGGTCGACCAGTATATCGGCGGCATCGAGCACGCGATCCTGCACCTGCTCTATTCCCGCTTCTTCACCCGCGCCATGCGCGAAACCGGTCACGTCGCCGCCACCGAACCTTTCAAGGGACTCTTCACCCAGGGCATGGTGGTCCACGAAACCTATAGCCGCGGCGCCGGCGCCGGCCGCGAATGGGTGGCACCCGCTGATATCCGCATCGACGAAATCGACGGCAAACGCCGGGCTTTCTTGCTGACGAACAACGAGGAAGTCGCGATCGGCTCGATCGAGAAGATGTCGAAATCGAAAAAAAACGTTGTCGATCCTGACGATATCATCGCCTCCTACGGCGCCGATACCGCTCGTTTCTTCGTTCTGTCCGACTCCCCGCCGGAGCGTGATGTCATCTGGTCCGAGGCAGGCGTTGAAGGCGCTCATCGCTTTACCCAACGTCTGTGGCGCCTGATTTCCGAAGTCGCCGATGCGTTGGCCGCCGTCGCACCGGCGCCGGCAACCGATGGCGAAGCCTTGTCAATCTCGCAGGCTGCCCACAAGACGCTGAAGGCGGTCCAGAACGACTATGACAAGCTCTGGTTCAACAAAGCCGTTGCCCGAATTTATGAACTCGTCAACGCGCTGGCCGCACCGATGACGAGGGTTGCGGCAGGCGAGGGTGATGCCACCTATCGCGCGGCGGTACGCGATGCTGCGGAGATCCTGATTCAACTCGTCTCTCCGATGACGCCGCATCTGGCTGAGGAATGCTGGGCCGCGCTCGGCAATAAAGGACTGCTTGCCCGGGCAAGCTGGCCGCAATACGACAAAACACTCGTCATCGAAAACGATGTCGTCCTGCCGGTACAGATCAACGGCAAGAAACGCGCTGAATTGACAATTTCTCGCGATGCAGATCAGAATGCCGTCACCGACGCCGTGCTGGATCTGGATGCGGTGAAGAACGCGTTGAACGGACAGGCACCGAAGAAGATCATCGTGGTTCCCCAAAGGATTGTAAACATTGTCGTCTGATATCGCTTGCAAGCTGGCTCGCAATGCCGGCATCGCCATGATCCTTGCCTCCGCGGCTTTTCTCTCCGCCTGCCAGGTTCGCCCGCTCTACTCCGAGAATTCCGGCGTCACTGAAAAGCTTTCATCGGTCGGCTTTTCCCCGGCAGGCAGCCGCATCGAGCAGCAGGTTCGTAACCACCTGATCTTCCTTGCGTCGCGTGGGGCCGGCGAGCCTGAAAAACCGGAATATCAGGTCGAAATACACGCCTCATCGTCCGTTGCCGATACGTTGCTGACGGAATCCGCCGATACCTCGCGAGCCGGTCGTGTGACCGTCAGCGTCACCTACATGCTGCGCGCGGCGACCGACAATCACGTCATCAAGGCGGGCAGCCGAGCGACCACGGCGCTGGTGGATTTCCCTGACCAGGAATTTGCCAAGCAGCGGGCAATCCGCGATGCCGAAAACCGAGCGGCGGATCAGGTGGCGGAATTCGTAGGAGCCGATATCGCCGCTGCTCTCAGCCGCTGAGGGCGGAGATGTGGCAGAGATAAAATCCCACGAATTCGAGACTTTCCTGCAGAAATCGGCACGGAACTATCGGATTTTCGTCATCTACGGGCCGGATCGCGGCCTTGTTTCCGAACGAGCGGGCCTGCTCGCCGGCAAGAGCGGTGTCGCTCTCGATGATCCCTTCTCATTGACGAAACTCGATATCGGCGACCTGCAGAAGGATCCCGGTCGGTTGGTCGACGAGGTCCACTCGATCGGGCTGTTCGGCGGTGAGAAACTGATCTGGATCCGCGGTGCCGCCAACGAGAAATACCTCGTCGATTCCCTGGCGCTGCTGGCTGAAAAACCACTCGAAGCCGCCAATCTGATCGTCGAGGCCGGCGACCTGAAGAAGGGCTCGTTGCTGCGTAAGACAGCCGAAGCCGCACGATCTGTCATGACGATCCCGTCCTACGCCGATGACAGCCGCGCCCTCAATGCCTTGATCGATACTGAACTCGGTGCAGAGAAGCTCGGCATTACGCCGGCCGCGCGCCAGGCGCTCATAGCCTTGATCGGCGGTGACAGGATCGCTTCCCGAAACGAGGTGCGTAAGCTCGCTCTCTACTGCCGCGGCTTCGATACAGTCGAAGAACATCACGTTACCGAAATAATCGGCGACGCCAGCGCCATTTCGGTTGACGATGCCGTTGATGCCATCCTCGGCGGCGATCTCAACGCCTTTC
Source organism: Rhizobium beringeri (assembly GCF_004306515.1). Classification (NCBI taxonomy): domain Bacteria; kingdom Pseudomonadati; phylum Pseudomonadota; class Alphaproteobacteria; order Hyphomicrobiales; family Rhizobiaceae; genus Rhizobium; species Rhizobium beringeri. Next base: position 4,339,848 of record NZ_SILG01000001.1, read on the forward strand.
TGCACGCCATGCAAAAAATCAGCAGCTCGAAGACCGCAATTTTTCTCGTTCTGCAGGCATGCCTGAAGCAATTCCAGCTTCTGGACTCGATGCGCGCCGAGATGGATGAAAAACGGCTGCAGCCGCCTCAAATCATGCAGACGATGGGGAGGCATCTGCATTTTCGCCGCAAGCCGATCATCGAACAGGCACTGCGCCAGTGGACCGCGGAAAGCATCGCGCGTGAATCCAATCGGCTGCAGGCCGCTATTCTGCAAAGTCGACGGCGACAGGTGCTGGAGGACAGCGTCGCAATGCAAACGCTTCTGTCCACCACGCTTCAATCTGGCCGAAAATCCGCCTGAATAGTATCGGGCCGAAAATCGGAACCAATTTTCGGCCCGCACGATGCGAGAATTGAAAGAGTGAGTGCGTCCTTTGCGCGTTTGAAAGGACGCACGGCGCTCTAGCGCCTCTCAAGCAAGCGGCAGATTTCCTCGAGCTGTTCTAGTGACTTATAGGAAATTTTGATCTGACCACCACTTGACTTGTGATTGATCGCAACTTCAAGGCCAAGTGCATCGGAAAGTGTCCGCTCCAGCGCCAGCGTGTCGGAATCCTTCTGATCTCGCCGTAAGGCCGCCTGCTGTGGTTCCGACTGGGCCTTGATATTGTTTTGCGCCAGCTTTTCCGCGTCACGCACCGACATGCCCTTGGCAACGATCGTACGGGCGAGACTTGCCGGGTCAGATGTCGAAACCAGTGCGCGCGCGTGCCCAGCCGACAGGCTGCCGGCGGCAAGCAGATCGCGAACCGGATCCGGCAGCTTCAGCAAGCGCAAGGAGTTGGCAACGTGGCTGCGGCTCTTACCAATGATCTCCCCCAGGTCGTTCTGGGTGTAACCATATTCGGCAATAAGCTGCTCATAGCCCAGCGCCTCTTCGAGCGCATTGAGATCCGCGCGCTGCACGTTTTCGACAATGGCAATTTCCAGCGCCGTCTTATCATCCACGTCACGGACGATGACAGGAATCTCGATCAGCCCGGCAAGCTGAGCTGCGCGCCAACGTCGCTCGCCGGCGATGATTTCATATCGATCCCGCGACATAGTCCGCACAACAATCGGCTGAACAATACCGTGTTGACGAATGGAGCTTGCGAGATCATGCAGCTCAGCGTCATCGAAGAAACGACGAGGATTGCGAGGATTACGGCTAACGAACTCGATCGGGATCATCCTGTCGGCACTGATAATCCGCTCGGCTTCCACCGGAACAGGCTGATCCATTTCACCAATCAGCGCCGCAAGGCCACGGCCCAATCGCCTCTTCGATACATCGTCATTCATGATCTACACTCACCTACACCCCGAAAATGATATCACGCGGCCAGTCTTTGGCGCTCTCGCTGGATGACCTCGGAGGCCAGCTGCAGATAGGCCTGACTGCCAGCGCACTTCAAGTCATAGAGAATGGCCGGCTTGCCGTAAGACGGAGCCTCAGAAACCCGGACGTTGCGCGGAATTAACGTGTGGTAAACCTTGTCCCCGAGATGCGTGCGCACATCATTGACAACCTGCTGGGCAAGATTGTTGCGCGCATCGAACATCGTCAGGACGATCCCTTGAATATCCAGACGCGGGTTAACCGTCCGCCGGACCTGGCTGACCGTCTCAAGCAGCTGACTCAACCCCTCCAGCGCAAAGAATTCACATTGCAGCGGCACCAAGACCGAATGAGCTGCCGCCATGGCATTCATCGTCAGCAGATTGAATGATGGCGGGCAGTCCAGAAGAATATAAGAGAACGCCATTGCTTCGGGCGAAGACAACGCTTTCCGCAATTTGAAGACCCGATCGCTCTGCTGCGAGATCTCCATCTCGATGCCGAGAAGGTCCATCGTCGACGGGACGATAAAGAGATTAGGAACCGCTGTTTCGAGAGTGACTTCGGGGATCCCACGATCACCAACCATCAGATCATAGGAGGAAAGCTTGCGATCACGACGATCGATACCGAGGCCGGTGCTGGCATTGCCCTGCGGGTCGAGATCGACGATCAAGACACGCTCACCAATAGCAGCAAGCGCCGTTGCTAGATTGATTGCTGTGGTCGTTTTACCAACGCCACCCTTCTGATTTGCGATGGTGATAATCCGATGTCGTTCGCCAGCCATTGCCGCAATATCCCATCTGTTAAACCAAGCGCCGGAGATTTGATACTTCCAAAACAACGGATTCCTGCTCGACGGCGCTCTTATGTTCTAACAGATCGAATTCCCACCGACCACGTGCTTTGTCGATTTCCCTCAGGTAATCCCGGCCTTTGTGAAAAAAGCCATGACAATTTTCCTTGCCAAGCATCCAGGAGGCTGAATAGCCGAGAAGCCCATCAAGATCGGCAAGGGCGCGCGCTGAAATCGCGTCACATTCGCCAACTTCCGTATAGGCATCTTCGATTCGAGTGATATGCACGCTGCCGCGCGCATTTGTCTCCCGCAACGCGGTCCTAAGAAACGCCGCCTTTTTATGGTTACTTTCGACCAGATGTACCCATCCGTCCTGCAATTCGGCCAGAAAAATCGCCGTAATGACGCCGGGAAAGCCACCACCACTCCCGAGGTCGACCCAGCTTATCGGTTGCGGATGGATCTGAAAGACCTGGCTACTATCAGCGATGTGCCGGTCCCATAAGTCATCGAGGGTCGACGGTGCCACTAGATTAATAGCTTTCGCCCACTTCTGAAACAGCGCAGCGAAGTGTAGAAGCCGTTCCTGTGTTTCACGTGAAACACGCAAGCCGTTTAATTCCATTCTGAAAGACTCTCAAATCTTGTAATCAGGCTCTATGACGCTCAGAAGAGGGCAGGCGCCGCAAGTGAACAAGCAGCAATGCGATTGCCGCGGGCGTCATTCCTTCAACGATTGCAGCCTGGGCAATATTGAAAGGGCGAGCAGCACTGAGCTTCGCCTTAAGCTCGCTGGAGAGACCGGAAAGTGCGTCATAATTGAAATCAAGTGGTATCTGTCGCTCTTCGTCGCGCTGCTGATCAGCAATCGCCGTCGCTTGCCGATCCAGATAAACCGAATAGCCGGCCTCGATTTCCAACGCTTCCGCAACTTTCGGCCTGATCGCGACATGCGTCTCCGGCCAGACCTGCCGGAGCGTGGAAAAATCGTAATTTGGATAAGATAGTAAATCATAGGCAGTTCGGCGCTGACCATCGAGATTGATATTCAGGCCAGCGCGTCGCGCCTCATTCGGTGTAACCGTCAGCGACTGCAACAGCACTCGACCACCTTCGATTTCTGCCTGATAGGATGTGAATCGCTGCGCCCGCTCGCCGCTTACGCATCCAAGCCGCATAGCCAGGGGCGTCAAACGCATATCGGCATTGTCAGCTCGTAACGTCAGTCGATACTCCGCACGCGATGTAAACATTCGATACGGTTCCGTAACACCCCGTGACGTGAGATCGTCAATCATGACGCCGATGTAGGAGCTCGTCCGGCTAAAATGAAACGGATCCGAATCATTGCTTCGCAAAGCAGCATTCAACCCGGCTGCGAGGCCTTGAGCGGCTGCCTCTTCATATCCGGTTGTGCCATTGATCTGGCCGGCGAGAAACAGGCCTCTCAACCGTTTGACCTCCAACGATGGCGTCAGCTCTCTCGGATCGACATGATCATATTCGATCGCATAGCCCGGTTGCAGTATTCTTGCCAGTTCGAGACCCGGAATCGTTTTAATGAATTCGGCCTGTACCTCCGCCGGCAAGGAGGTGGAAATCCCGTTTGGATAAATCGTGTCATCGTCCAGCCCCTCAGGCTCGAGAAAGACCTGATGTCCATCCCGCTCTCCAAATTTCACCAGCTTGTCTTCGATAGACGGGCAATAACGAGGCCCGACGCCTTCGATCTGCCCAGAATACATTGCCGAGCGCATAATATTGTCGACAATGATGCGATGGGTCGCTTCGGTCGTCCTGGTGACTCCGCATTCGATCTGTTGGGTGGTAATCGCGTCGGTCATGAAGGAGAAAGGAACAAGCTCCTCGTCTGCCCCTTGTCGACCGACGGATTGCCAGTCGATCGTCTTTCCATCCAGCCGCGCTGGCGTTCCGGTCTTCAGACGTCCCAACTGTAATCCCAAGCGGCCCAGGGTAGCAGACAATCCGATCGACGGTGGTTCACCGACACGCCCGGCCGGTGTCTTTTCCGAGCCGATATGAATAAGGCCGCGTAGAAAGGTGCCAGTGGTCAAAACCACCGCCGGCGCTTTCAAGATCCGACCATCCTTCATGATCACGCCGGCGACGCGACCATCGACAACCTCTAGATCAAACGCATCGCCTTCGATGATATCCAGGCCAGGCGTCGCTTCGATCGCCGCCAGCATTGCCGAGCGATAAAGCTTTCGATCAGCCTGCGTCCGCGGTCCTCGGACAGCCGCGCCTTTCTTCTTGTTCAGCATCCTGAACTGAATGCCCGCGGCATCGGCGACGCGTCCCATCAGACCGTCCATCGCGTCGATTTCCCGAACCAGATGGCCCTTGCCAAGCCCACCGATCGCCGGATTGCAAGACATGACGCCGATCGTGTCTCGTCTATGCGTAACCAGGCCGGTTTTCGCCCCGAGGCGCGCAGCTGCGCTGGCAGCCTCCGAGCCCGCATGGCCGCCACCTATCACAATCACATCGAAGGCATTATCCGTCATTCAAGACTCCACATCCGGCGGACGTTTCACGTGAAACTTGCGCAAGCTGGCGCCCAAGGTTTCACGTGAATCATTTGCCGATACAAAACTCTGAGAAGATCACACCGAGTAGCTGTTCGACATCCACCCTTCCGGTAATTCTGCCCAAATACTCAGCCGCAATTCGCAGCTGCTCGGTCCGCAGTTCAAGATTCACATCCGGCTGCGATATGGCCGCATCAAGCGCCGCTAAACATTTCGCTAGCGAATCCTTATGCCGCTGCCGGCTGGGGATTGCCATAGACAGGCCGGCAAAACGTCTGTCGACGATGTCGCCGATCAACCGCCGTAGTTCAGGGAGACCCTCACCCGTCGCGGTCGAAATCTGCAGATCATATCGACCCGAAGCTATTTCGGTCAGATCCTTCTTTGTCCCGACAGTAACATGCGGAGAGGACTGCTCCAAGTCGTCGGGAATCAGCGGTTTCGTCATGTCGACCAGCAACAGGACAAGATCGGCATCACGTAATGCTACGCGCGCGCGCCGCACACCTTCCATTTCGACTCTGTCATCCGCCTCGCGAAGACCCGCAGTGTCATAGAGCTTGATCAGGTAACCATCAATGTCGAGATCAACCTGCAGGACATCGCGGGTGGTTCCGGCAATCTCCGTCACGATTGCGACGTCTCGACGCGCCAAAGCGTTCAATAGGCTCGATTTTCCAGCATTCGGAGCCCCGGCGATGACCACCTTGAAGCCGTCTCGGATAATCTCGCCGGCCGAAGCTGCGGCCAGGTGATCCTCGATATCGCCGCGAAGCTTCGCCATATCGGCCCAAACCACATCCGATACTGACCCTGGAATGTCATCCTCGTCGGGGAAATCAAGCTCCGCCTCGATCAACGCTCGGGCGCGCGTTAATCGTTCCGCCCACGAATCGTAAATTGCCGAAAGTCCGCCCGCGCTATGTTCCACCGCAAGGCGTCTCTGCATTTCGGTCTCGGCGCCAATGAGATCAGCCAGCCCTTCCACCTCGACGAGATCAAGCTTGCCGTTCTCGAAAGCTCGGCGGGAGAACTCACCCTCGACCGCCATCCGAACACCCGGAGTATCGCCAAGCGCGTGAAACAGCGCCGCCAGCACGGCTCTGCTGCCGTGGATCTGCAGCTCGCCAACATCCTCGCCGGTAAACGAATTCGGAGCAGGAAAAAACAGCACCAGGCCGCTATCAATCGGCTGATTGTTACGAGTCCGAATCGTTCGGTAAGACGCATGCCGAGCTTCTGGAACGGATCCGACGAGCTTCATCAAAATGTCTCTGGTCAACGGGCCGCTGATTCGAACGACTGAAACACCCGAAGGCAGGGCACCGCTCGATAGTGCATATATGGTATCATTCAACATGGCCATATCGCCTGGTTGATCGCTTGGGATAGAAATCGATTCCTTCAAATAGAAAAGCTGGCGACATCATGACGATGTCCCCAGCTCTCATAGAATGAATCCGACTAAAGATTATGTGTTCATCGATTCGAAGAAGTCGGAATTGTTCTTCGTCTGCTTGAGCTTGTCGATGAGGAATTCGACCGCATCGGTCGTGCCCATCGGAGCAAGGATGCGGCGAAGCACGAAGATCTTCTGCAGATCCTGGCGCGGAACCAGAAGGTCCTCCTTGCGTGTACCGGACTTCAGGATGTCCATGGCCGGAAAGATGCGCTTATCGGCGACCTTGCGATCGAGGACGATTTCCGAGTTGCCCGTGCCCTTGAATTCTTCGAAGATCACTTCGTCCATGCGGCTGCCGGTATCGATCAGCGCGGTCGCGATGATCGTCAAAGAGCCGCCTTCCTCGATGTTACGCGCCGCGCCGAAGAAGCGTTTCGGCCGCTGCAGAGCGTTGGCGTCCACACCGCCCGTCAGGACCTTGCCTGACGAGGGAACGACGGTGTTATAGGCACGGCCCAGCCGCGTGATCGAATCGAGCAGGATGACAACGTCGCGGCCGTGCTCGACAAGGCGCTTGGCCTTCTCAATGACCATCTCGGCGACCTGCACGTGACGCACGGCCGGTTCGTCGAAGGTCGAGGAAATAACCTCGCCGCGAACCGAGCGCTGCATGTCGGTCACTTCTTCTGGGCGTTCATCGATCAGCAGGACGATCAGATAGCACTCCGGATGGTTGGCGGTGATCGAATGCGCGATGTTCTGCAGCAACACGGTTTTACCGGTACGCGGCGGCGCGACGATCAATCCACGCTGGCCCTTGCCGAGCGGCGCCACCAGGTCGATCACGCGCGGCGACAGATCCTTGGTGGTGGGAATATCCAGTTCCATCTTGAAGCGCTCGTTCGGATAGAGCGGCGTCAGATTGTCGAAATGAACCTTGTGACGGATCTTTTCCGGATCGTCGAAATTGATGGTGTTGACCTTGAGCAGCGCGAAATAGCGCTCGCCTTCCTTCGGCCCCCGGATGGGGCCCTCGACCGTATCGCCGGTTTTCAGCGAGAAACGGCGGATTTGCGATGGGGAGATGTAAATATCGTCCGGGCCCGGCAGGTAGTTCGCATTGGGCGACCGCAGGAAGCCGAAACCGTCCTGCAGCACTTCGACGACGCCTTCGCCGATGATTTCGACATCCTGGCTGGCAAGCATCTTGAGGATCGCAAACATCAGCTCCTGCTTGCGCATCGTGCTTGCATTCTCGACCTCGAGCGATTCGGCAAATGCCAGCAGATCCGTCGGGGATTTACTCTTAAGTTCCTGAAGCTTCATTTCAGCCATGAAGTGACCAATACTCTTTTCAATTTCAAAGGGGAAAGGCGATGTTGGGTCGTATTCGGTACCGCGAAAGGGCTCGCAGACGACTGAACTCTACACACATGCCACGTAGATGAGATGCGCGGAAAATAGCGACTCGCAATCGCTGCCGCAAGAGGGCTGCTGAAAATGAAGCAAATTTAACCTGAGGACGATTTTCCTCAGAACGGCTTCACCACGACGAGGATGACGATCACGATCATCAGCACCGTCGGCGCCTCGTTCATGAACCGCCAATAGCGCGCGGAGCGGCGATTTTCATCCCGCTCAAAGGCTCCAACGGCGCGGCTGAAGAACATATGAACACCGGTCAGCAACACGACGAGACCGATCTTGGCATGTAGCCAACCGCCTTGGAATCCGTAAACCGACCAGGCGAGATAGAGGCCGAAAATCCACGTCAACATCATCGCCGGCGTCATGATGATTCGAAGTAGCCGACGCTCCATCACCTTGAAGGTTTCCGATTGCACCGAGCCCGGCTCCGCATCGGTGTGATAGATGAACAGCCGCGGCATATAGAACAGCCCAGCCATCCAGGAAATGACCGCGATGATGTGCAGCGCCTTGATCCAGAGGTAGAGATTATCGGGGTTCCAGGCAAAAAGCCCGACCGCCATCAGTGCGAAGAATGCCAGCGCAAAATGAGCCCGGCGCCGGGCGTAAGCGCCAGATCTCCGATCCGTCTGTTTTTCCATCATCACGCCCCGCCTCGTACGCGCCCACCTCGCACGTGATCGACCAGCAGACGCACATGCTCTGGGTCGGCCTGCGGCGTAATGCCATGACCGAGATTGAAAATCAGCGGACCATTGCCGAGGTGCTGCAGAATATCGTCGATGCCGTCTTCCAACACCCGGCCGCCGGCAACGACGCGCATCGGATCGAGGTTGCCCTGAACCGGTCCATCCTTTTGAAGTTCGGCTGCAAAGGCCAGCGGGACCGACCAGTCGAGGCCGATTGCATCTGCGCCCGTCTTCTGGCGATAGGTTTTCAGCTGGTAGCCGGCGCCCTTGGCAAAAGCGATGATGCGAGCATGTGGCCGTTGCGATTTGACCGAAGCGATCATCCGCGCAACCGGCCTGATCGCGAACGCCTCGAATTCCTTCTCGCCGAGAACACCAGCCCAGGAATCGAAGATCTGCACGGCATCCGCGCCGGCATCGATCTGGGCGACGAGATAGTCGGCCGATACGTCGGCAAGCAGCATCAGCAGATGCTCGAAGGCGCGGGGATGCCTGTAGGCGAAGAGACGGGCAGGCGCCTGATCCGGCGTGCCGTGACCGGCGATCATGTAGGTCGCAACTGTCCATGGCGCGCCACAGAAGCCGAGCAGCGTCGTCTCCGCCGGCAACTCGTCCCGCAGCCGCCGCACCGTCTCCAGAACCGGCCTGAGATAATCGACAACCTCTTCGCCATTCAATCTGCCGATACCGGCTTCATCGATGGGATCCATCTCCGGACCATGACCCTCGGTGAACCGGACATTCCGCTTCATTGCATCGGGAATGACCAGGATATCGGAAAACAGAATGGCGGCATCGAAGCCATAGCGGCGGATCGGCTGCAATGTCACTTCGACGGCGTGGTCAGGCGTATAGCAGAGATCGAGAAAACTCCCTGCCTTTGCCCGCGTCTCCCTATATTCCGGGAGATAACGTCCTGCCTGTCTCATCAGCCAGAGAGGAGGAGGGGAGAGGCTCTCGCCACTCAAAACCCTCATGATCTTTCGCCGCGTATCGCTCAAGCGCTTCTTCCCTATAAAAAAACAAAGATCTTTTAAAAGGTTTCTATTTCTTAGAGTCGGTGACTATCAAGGATTAAAATCCATCCACCGCCGATGCCATTTGTCGCGCGGCTGTAGAAGAACATCGGAAAGATTTGTCCATCTTGTCCAAATTTCGGGGAGAAGCCGAATCCGAAAATGATTCCAAATCCTTCCAGCTCGGCAATTTTTCTCATAGCTGTGGATAGGCTGTGGACGAGCTTTCAAGAAGCCTAGCCCTTCCCCGTCGTCCACAGGGTCAACCGAAACCGATCGGCAAAATCCGAAATGTGGATAAAGAGGCATGTTTTCCCTTGCCGGAGACTGCCTCGCCGCCGTAGCTCTGTTTCATCCAGTCTTTTCAACAGGCAGCGGAAAATAGCGTGGAGAACAGAACGAACTTCTTTCATCTGCATCTGATTTCTGACTCAACCGGAGAGACTCTGATCTCTGCCGGGCGCGCCGCGTCGGCGCAATTCAGATCGGCGCAGCCGATCGAACATGTCTACCCGCTGATCCGCAATCGCAAGCAGCTGCTGCCGGTTCTGCAGGCGATCGATGACGCCCCCGGTATCGTGCTCTACACCATTGTCGACCGGGAGCTTGCAAGCCTGATCGATGAGCGCTGCATCGAGATGGGCGTCGCCTCGGTGAATGTGCTGGAGCCGGTGATGAATGCCTTCCAGATCTATCTCGGGGCTCCATCGCGCCGTCGGGTTGGAGCCCAGCATGTGATGAATGCCGGCTACTTCGCGCGTATCGAAGCGCTGAATTTCACCATGGATCACGATGACGGTCAGATGCCCGACGACTACAACGACGCCGATGTCGTGATCATCGGCATCAGCCGTACGTCGAAAACACCGACCAGCATCTACCTCGCCAACCGAGGCATCAAGACGGCGAACATTCCGATCGTCTATGGCGTTCCATTGCCGGAGAGCCTCTTCGTCGCGAGCAAACCGCTGATCGTCTGTCTGATCGCCACCACCGACCGCATTTCCCAGGTGCGGGAAAATCGTGTGCTCGGGGTGACGCAGGGCTTCGACCGCGAACACTACACCGATCGCGCCGCGATTTCGGAGGAGCTGAAATATGCCCGCTCGCTTTGCGCCCGTCACAACTGGCCGCTGATCGACGTCACCCGCCGCTCAATCGAGGAAACAGCCGCGGCAATCGTTGCCCTGCGCCCGAAGCTGCGCTAAGCGCTGACGAAAAGCCGGCACTCCGAGGAACCCATGACGCCGAAACTCATCCTTGCATCGTCGAGTCCCTTTCGCCGGATGCTCATGGAAAATGCCGGTCTGTCCTTCGTGGCGCATGCCGCAGGGATCGATGAACGGGCCGTCGAAGCGCCGTTGGAAAGAGCTGGCGCAAAGCCCGATACTGTGGCCATCGTCCTGGCCAGGGCCAAGGCCGAGGAAGTCAGCAGCCGTTTTCCGGATAGCCTGGTCATCGGTTCAGATCAAACGATGTCGCTCGGTGACCGCGTCTTCCATAAGCCGAAGGACATGGCCGACGCAGCCAGTCATCTTCAAGCCCTTTCGGGCGTAACACACCGATTGAACAGCGCTGTCGCAATCATCAGCGATGGCGTGGTCTTGTGGGAACATCTCGCCCATGCGGACCTGACGATGCGGCAGCTGACGGTGGAGTTTATCGCCAGACATCTGGCGCGGGTTGGCGAGCGAGCGCTTTCCAGTGTCGGCGCTTATCAATTGGAGGGGCAGGGCATCCAGCTCTTCGAGAAGATCGAGGGTGACTATTTCACCATTCTTGGCCTGCCGATGCTGCCGCTCTTAAAAAAATTGCGAGAACTCGGAGCGATCGATGGGTGATTCACGTGAAACATTCGGGCCGAAAGCGTTTGTCACGGGCTTTCCCATCAAGCACTCGCGCTCGCCGCTGATCCACGGATATTGGCTGAAGACGCTCGGCCTGCCGGGTAGCTACCGCGCTCATGAAGTGGCACCCGAGGCCTTTGCCGATTTCATTCACTCGCTAAAGGACGGCAGTTCCGGCTTTACCGGAGGCAATGTCACCATTCCCCACAAGGAATTGGCGTTCCGGCTCGCCGACAAACCGGACGCGCTATCGCACGAGCTCGGCGCCGCGAACACGCTCTGGCTGGAGGATGGTGCGCTACATGCGACGAATACCGACGGTCGCGGCTTCATCGCCAATCTCGACGAACGCCATCCGGGCTGGGACCGGCATGGCACGGCGGTCGTCTTTGGCGCCGGCGGCGCCAGCCGGGCGATCATCCAGGCGGTCCGTGATCGCGGTTTCAACGAGATCCATGTCGTCAATCGTACCGTCGAACGCGCGCGTGAACTCGCGGATCGCTTTGGCCCGCGTGTTCAAGCCCACCCGGCCGGGGCGCTTGCCGAAGTGATGAAAGGTGCGGGCCTGTTCATCAATACCACCTCGCTCGGCATGGACGGCGAAGCGGCGCCGCAACTCGATTTCTCGCCTCTGGCAGCCGATGCCGTCGTCACCGATATCGTCTATGTACCCTTGAAGACGCCGATCCTGACACAGGCGGAAGAGCAAGGATTTCCCATTGTCGATGGTCTCGGCATGCTGCTGCATCAGGCCGTGCCCGGATTCGAGAGATGGTTCGGCCAGCGTCCCATCGTCGACGCAGCGCTGCGCGCGCTCATCATCGCGGATATGGAATCACACTGATGCTGAAGATCGGTCTCACCGGCTCTATCGGAATGGGAAAATCGACGGCGGCAAAGCTCTTCGCCGATGCCGGAATCCCGGTGAACGATTCTGATGCCGTGGTCCACGATCTCTATGCCGGCGAGGCTGCACCCCTGGTGAATGCCGCCTTCCCCGGCACGATGAAGGATGGAGCAGTCGATCGGCGTGAACTTGGCCGCCGGCTCGCTGTTCATCCTGACGGCTTCCAACGCCTGGAAGCGATCGTCCATCCGCTGGTTCGTAAACGCGAGACGGAATTTCTGGAGCGACAGCGCGCAGCCGGCGCCGACATGGTATTGCTCGATATTCCATTACTTTTCGAAACCGGCGCCGAGGCAAGAGTGGATATCGTCGTCGTCGTCAGCACTGATCCACAGATTCAGCGCCAGAGGGTGCTTGCGCGCCCAGACATGACCGAGGAAAAATTCGACATGATTCTCTCCCGCCAGACACCGGACGCGGAAAAACGGCGGCGGGCCGATTATCTGATCGACACCAGTCACAGTATCGCGGCGACGAGGGAACGGGTGCTCGAGATCGTCGCCGACCTGAAAACGCGGATTGCCAAGGGAGATTTCCGGAATGCGTGAGATCATCTTCGATACGGAAACCACCGGCCTCGACAACCGCGCCGACCGCATTATCGAAATCGGCGGCATCGAGCTCTTCAATCATTTCCCCACAGGCAACACGATCCACATCTTCATCAATCCTGGAGATCAGAAAGTTCATCCGGATGCGCTCGCCGTGCACGGCATCACCGATGAATTCCTGAAGGACAAGAAGCCTTTTGGGGAGGTTGCCGAACAAATCCTTACCTTCTTCGGCGATGCGAAGTGGATTGCCCATAACGCCACCTTCGATATGGGCTTCATCAACGCGGAATTCGCGCGAATCGGTTTGCCGCCAATCCTGCCGGAAAGGGTGCTTGACACCCTATCGATGGCGCGGCGCAAACACCCGATGGGACCGAATTCGCTCGATGCGCTCTGCCGACGCTACGGCATCGATAACTCGCACCGCACCAAACACGGCGCGCTGCTCGACTCCGAATTGCTCGCCGAAGTCTATATCGAGATGATCGGTGGCAGGCAGGCAGCCCTCGGCCTCGGCATGGCCGGCAAATCCAACCAGGCAGCTCGCGGTGACATGGAAGACGATGTGGTGATTGCCGCGGTTCTCGAGCGGCCCCGGCCGCTCGCCCCGCGCCTCAGCCAAATCGAGGAGCAGGCACATGAGGCGCTCGTCGCCAAGCTCGGTGAAAAAAGCGTCTGGGCGAAATACGCCAACCTCGATTAAACCGGTCCTCAATTGAAAATGCCCGGGACCAGCCCGGGCATCCGCATTTCAGACAAGAAAGAGCCGGTCAGTTCGGAACGGCCTGAACCTTGGCGCGGGCCTGTTCTTCGGCAACGCGCTGAGCGAACATTTGCGTGAAGTCGATCGGATCGATCATCAGCGGCGGGAAACCACCGTTGCGGGTGACGTCGGCGATGATCTGACGGGCGAAGGGGAAAAGCATGCGCGGGCACTCGATGAAGAGAACCGGCAGCATGTGTTCCTGCGGGAAACCGGCAACCCGGAAGACGCCGCCATAGGTGAGTTCGGTATGGAAAACCGTCTTGTCGCCGTCCTTGGCTTCGGCATTCAGCGACAGCACGACATCGAAATCCGTATCGGAAAGCGGGTTGGCGTTGACGTTCACATTGATGTTGATCGTCGGCGCCTTGTCGCGGGCCTGCAGCGAACGCGGCGCACCCGGATTTTCGAAGGAAAGATCCTTGGTATATTGCGCAAGGATCGAAAGGGTGGGGTTGGTCGCACCGTTGCTGTTGTTATCGTCTGCCATTGGCTTTTCCTCGAGGGGCATGGGAATGGTGCCGCCATCTAACATTTCAGGGAAGGGCTTACAACCCTGGGCGCTTGGCGCGGTTGATCAGCCGCAGTGCCTCAATCGCCGAGATGCTTGCCGGACCACGGCGAGTTGCGATCCGGCTCTCTATGATAGTCCTCTTCGTCGAGATCGACCACCTTCGAGTTCGGCTTGCGGTCGCGGAAATCGGGTTGCGGAGCGGAGGAAAAACCGCCCTTGGCATTGACGACGACGAAGCGTTTGACGATCACCCGCCAGACGAGATCGCGCACCGGCGGGATGAGAATGAGGATCGCGATGATATCTGTGAGGAAGCCGGGAATGATCAGGAGCAGCGAGGCGATGACGTTCATCGCCGGCCGCAGCAGGTCGCGGCCCGGCATTACCCCATTTCGTCCTTCACTCGACATGCGGCGCAAAATACCGATGCCCTGCCTGCGCAGCAGAACCACACCGATAACAAAACCCAGCATGACGAGCGCGAGTGTCAGCCACAATCCGATAGCCCGGCCGACGACGACGAAACCGGCAATTTCGGCGAGCGGCAGCAGCAGAATGAAAGCTGGCAGGATCGAAAAACGCATCTCGGTCATGTCCCGGGCTCGCCGGTCTCCTCTTGGCGCTGGCGAAGATGCCAGCCATCATTTGAATCATCTGTATAGGCAGACTATATGGGAGTACAAATCAGAGATGTTAACGGCGGCTGCGATACGATATGAGTTCGAACGACTTCATCACATTATTTTTCCTGGTGGCGGCTGTGCTGATTTTCTTTCAGCTCCGCTCCGTGCTCGGGCGCCGCACAGGAAATGAGAAGCCGCCGCGCGATCTCTATACGCCGCGGGATGCGGCTCCGGCCGAAGCCGCCGATGCCGGCAAGGTCGTGACGCTGCCGCGCCGCGATGCGACGACGGAGGACGAGGATCGCTTCGCCGCCATCGATGCTTTCGCGGCGCCCGGAACGCCGCTCAACGAATCGCTGCGCGCGCTGAACAAGGCCGATCCCGCCTTCAGCCCGAAGGAGTTTCTGAACGGCGCCCGCATGGCTTACGAAATGATCGTCATGGCCTACGCCGATGGCGACCGGAAAACGCTGAAGAACTTGCTGTCCCGCGAAGTCTATGACGGGTTCGATGCGGCGATCGGCGAGCGCGAAGCCCGGGGCGAGAAGGTGAAGTCCACCTTCGTCGGCATCGACAAGGCCGAAATCACCCATGCGGAAACGAAGGGCAGCGAAGCGCAGATCACCGTGCGCATCGTCAGCCAGCTGATATCGGCCACCTACGACAAGGCGGATGTGCTGATCGAAGGCGACGCCGAAAACGTCGCCGAGGTCAACGACCTCTGGACCTTCGCCCGCGACACTCGTTCGCGCGATCCGAACTGGAAACTCGTGGCGACCGAATCGGAACATGAGTGACCACGCATCGGACTTCGTCCTGCAGGCCATAAGCTTCGACACTCTGGAAGGCTGGAAGGATGATGATCCCTCCGGCCTTTTTGAAGTCATGCGAAGCTGCCGGCGGCAGATCACCGATGTCAAACCGTACCGTACCGGATCGCTTGGCCTGAGCTCGGAAGACCTGCTTCCGCTTCTCGCCGCCGCCGAAGATTTCACGCCGTCATCTCCGGCATTGGCACGCGCCTTTTTCGAAAGGCACTGTCGGCCTTTTCTGATCCGCCGCAAGGATGGCAATTCCGGCTTCGTCACCGCCTTCTACGAACCTGATATCGACGTGTCGGAGCGGCCGGACGAAATTTTCCGTTTTCCTTTCTACAGGCGCCCGGACGATCTGATCGATCTCGACGACGCCAATCGTCCCGTCGAGCTCGACAAGACCTATGCTTTCGGCCGTCTGCATGACGGCCGCGTCGCAGCCTATCCGGACCGCCGCGCCATCGATCAGGGTTTTCTCGAAGGCCGCGGCCTCGAAATTGCCTGGGCGAAGTCGAAGGTCGATGTCTTCTTCGTGCATGTGCAGGGTGCTGCCCGCCTGCGCTATAAGGATGGTCGTATCGGCCGCATCACCTATGCGGCGAAGGCCGGCCATGCTTTCTCGGCGATCGGCAAGCTGCTGATCGAGCGCGGGGAGATCGACCGGGCGGAGATTTCGATGCAGGCGATCCGTGCCTGGCTGGCGCGCAATCCCGAACGCGTCGACGAGGTGTTATGGCATAACCGCTCTTATATTTTTTTCCGTGAAGCGCCGGTTGCCGATCCGCAGGCAGGTCCGATAGCGGCCGCCAAGGTGCCGCTTCTCGCCGGGCGGTCGCTTGCGGTCGACCGGATGATCCATACCTTCGGCTTTCCGTTTTTCATTCACGCCGAAAGCCTCACCCATCTCGACCAGGGCCGGCCGTTCAGCCGGCTGATGCTGGCGCTCGATACCGGCTCAGCGATCGTCGGGCCGGCGCGGGGTGATATCTTCACCGGCTCGGGGGATATGGCCGGAGAAAGTGCCGGCACCGTCCGCAACGACGCCGATTTCGCCATCCTCATTCCCAATGCCGCCGCCGGAAGATTCGACTGATGGCCAGGGATCGCAAGCTGAGCGCGGATGAGAGGATCCTCTGGGGCAAGGTTGCCTGCAGCACGCGGCCGATGCCTGGTAAGGCGGGGGCGTTGACCGAACTCGATGCCTTTCTTGCCGAAGCCGAAGCGGCGGCTGAACGGGAACAGGAAAAGCAGACGCCCGCCACACTCATGCCGCTGCACCCGACAGCGCCGTCACCGCCGAAGCCATCGGCTGGGGTGCATCATCCGCTGGAAAAGCCGGTCAAGCGTAAGATCGCCAAGGGCCGGTTGGCGCTCGAAGCACGGATCGACCTGCACGGGCTGGTGCAGAGCCAGGCTCATGCCATCCTTCTCGATTTCCTGATCCGCGCCCACGAGCGCGGCATGCGCCATGTGCTCGTGATCACGGGCAAGGGCAGCTCGATGGGCAGCGAGGGCGCGCTGAAGCGGGCCGTGCCGCTCTGGTTTTCGAAGCCCGAATTTCGCTACCTGATCTCCTCCTATGAGCCGGCCGCACAGCACCATGGCGGTGAGGGCGCGCTTTACATTCGCCTGTCGCGGCGGCATGGGGAAAGGCCATGACACCCTTCGGGGAGGCGGTTCGCAGGCTACGGGCGCGCAAGGGTGTCTCGCAGAAGGAGATGGCGGAAGCGCTGAATGTCTCTCCCGCCTATCTTTCGGCGCTCGAACATGGAAAGCGTGGTTTACCGACCTTCGATCTGCTGCAGCGCATCGCCGGTTATTTCAACATTATCTGGGATGAAGCCGAGGAACTGTTCCTGCTCGCCCGCTCGTCCGACCCGCGCGTCGTGATCGACACCTCCGGCCTGCCCCCCGAATATACCGAATTTGCCAACCGGCTGGCCCGGCAGATTCGCAACCTTGACAGTGCAGAGATAGGCCGGCTATCGGCTCTTCTCGAAAATGGCGGCAAAGGCGACGGAAAAGCGTCATAATCCCCTGTTTTATGCCTTGTTTTAGGGGCTTGCCATTGGGAACTGGGTTCAAAAAACCTATATACGAGAGTGAAGAAAGCCGGTGATTCGCAAGGCACGCCGCAGCTTTACGACAACAGGGAAAATCTCGACAGAATGAGCGATACATCCGCGACGGAAAACGGCGTAAGCACCGAATATGGCGCAGATTCCATCAAGGTTCTGAAGGGCCTCGATGCCGTGCGCAAACGCCCCGGCATGTATATCGGCGATACCGATGATGGCTCCGGCCTTCACCACATGGTCTATGAAGTCGTCGACAACGCGATCGATGAAGCGCTTGCCGGCCATGCCGACATCGTCACCGTTACCCTCAATCCGGATGGCTCGGTGACCGTCACCGACAATGGTCGCGGCATCCCGACGGACATTCACACCGGCGAAGGCGTGTCGGCTGCCGAAGTCATCATGACGCAGCTTCACGCCGGCGGTAAGTTCGACCAGAATTCCTACAAGGTTTCCGGCGGCCTGCACGGTGTCGGCGTCTCCGTCGTCAACGCGCTGTCCGTCTGGTTGAAGCTGAAGATCCGCCGTCACGACAAGATCCATGAAATGAGCTTCACCCATGGCGTGGCCGATGCTCCGCTGAAGGTTACGGGCGACGCGCCGAATGAGACCGGCACGGAAGTGAGCTTCATGCCGAGCACCGGCACCTTCACCATGACGGAGTTCGACTACGGCACGCTGGAGCATCGCCTTCGCGAGCTCGCCTTCCTGAATTCAGGCGTCCGCATCCTGCTGACCGACAAGCGCCATTCCGACATCAGGCGGGAAGAACTGCGTTATGACGGCGGCCTCGAGGCTTTCGTCGCTTATCTAGACCGCGCCAAGAAGTCGCTCGTCGACAAGCCGGTTGCCATCCGCGGCGAAAAGGACGGCATCACCGTCGAAGTCGCGATGTGGTGGAATGACAGCTATCATGAGAACGTGCTGTGCTTCACCAACAACATTCCCCAGCGCGACGGCGGCACGCATATGGCCGGCTTCCGCGCAGCGCTGACGCGCCAGGTCGTTTCCTATGCCGACAGTTCCGGCATCACCAAAAGGGAAAAGGTAACGCTGCAGGGCGAAGACTGCCGCGAAGGTCTGACGGCGGTTCTGTCGGTCAAGGTGCCCGATCCGAAATTTTCCTCGCAGACCAAGGATAAGCTCGTTTCCTCGGAAGTCCGTCCTGTCGTCGAAAGTCTCGTCAATGAGGCGCTGAACACCTGGTTCGAAGAACATCCGAGCGAAGCCAAGATTCTCGTCGGCAAGGTCGTCGAGGCCGCCGCCGCACGCGAAGCGGCCCGCAAGGCCCGCGAGTTGACCCGCCGCAAGGGCGCACTCGATATCGCTTCGCTGCCGGGCAAGCTCGCCGACTGCTCCGAGCGTGATCCGACAAAATCCGAAGTCTTCCTCGTCGAGGGCGATTCTGCCGGCGGCTCGGCCAAGCAGGGCCGCTCGCGCGAGAACCAAGCGATCCTGCCGCTGCGTGGCAAGATCCTGAACGTCGAACGCGCCCGTTTCGACAAGATGCTGTCGAGCCAGGAAATCGGCACATTGATCACCGCCCTCGGTACCGGCATCGGCAAGGACGAGTTCAATGTCGAAAAGCTGCGCTACCACAAGATCATCATCATGACGGACGCCGATGTCGACGGCGCCCATATTCGCACCCTGCTGCTGACCTTCTTCTTCCGCCAGATGCCGCAACTGATCGAGCGCGGTCATCTCTATATCGCCCAGCCGCCGCTCTATAAGGTCTCGCGCGGCAAGTCGGTGCAGTATCTGAAGGATGAGAAGGCGCTCGAAGAATATCTCATCAGCCAGGGCCTGGAAGATGCTTCGCTGAGGCTCGGTAGCGGCGAGGTTCGCGCCGGCCAGGATCTGCGCGAGGTTATCCTCGATGCTTTGCGCATGCGCGCGCTCCTAGACAATCTCCATTCGCGCTACAATCGTTCCGCCGTCGAACAAGCGGCGATTGCCGGCGCCCTCAACGCCGAGCTCGCCAGCGACCCGGCCAGAGCGCTGGCGCTGGCAAACGAAGTGGCTGGACGCCTCGACATCATCGCCGAGGAAACCGAGCGCGGCTGGCGGGGCGATGTGACAACCGACGGCGGTCTGCGCCTCGAGCGCATGGTCCGCGGCGTCAGGGAACTCGTCGTGCTCGACATGGCGCTGATCGGTTCCTCGGATGCCCGTCACATCGACCAGCTGACGGCACGCCTCAAGGAAATCTATCAGACGCCGCCGTCTCTGCATCGGCGCGAAGGCGACGTCGAAATCTCTGGCCCGCGCGCCCTGCTCGACGCGATCTTCGCAAGCGGCCGCAAGGGCCTCACCATGCAGCGCTACAAGGGTCTTGGCGAGATGAATGCCGAGCAGCTCTGGGAAACGACGCTCGATCCGAACGTGCGCTCGCTGCTGCAGGTCAGGGTCAACGACGCCACTGACGCCGATGGTCTCTTCGCCCGCCTGATGGGGGACGAAGTCGAGCCTCGGCGCGAATTCATCCAGGAGAATGCGCTGAGCGTTGCAAACCTCGATATCTAATTGTTATTTCAGAAATAAATGGCCCCGCTATCTTTAGGATGGCGGGGCTTTCGTTTGCGCGATATCTGCTTGGCCTTTGGCGTCGCTCAATTCACGACGAAGCGGCCGTTGAAGGCGATCTCGGAGAGCGGCTTGCGCTGGCTGGGGAATTCGCGCGCCTGATTGCGTTCGGAAAGAACGCTCTTGTCGGCCAGGCGGCCGACGGCGATGCCTGCTTCGACCCGGTATGCCTCGGGAATGGCGAAAGCCTGCCTGATCTCTTCATGCTTGATGCCACCCATGCCATGGGCGTAAAAGCCGGAGAGGCGCGCCTGGATCGCCAGATGCCCCCATGCCGCACCGGCATCGAAGGAATGGGTGTAGCTCGGCTTTTCCTCAGCCGAGCCGGCAGTCCCCGTGAAGGCGCGCGACACGACGAAGATCAGCGCCGATGCATTCCTTGCCCATTCCTGGTTGGAATCGTTGAGCAATGCGACGAATTTCTCCCAATACTCCGAACCCTTGAGGCCATAGATGAAGCGCCAGGGCTGGTGGTTGGCCGAGGACGGCGCCCAATGGGCGGCGTCGAGCAAACCGAGCAGCTGCGCTTCCTCGATGATTTCGCCGGTAAAGGCGCGCGGCGACCAGCGGTCGAGAAACATCGGATCGATCGGATAGTCGGATTCGCGGTGATTGCTCTTCGTCATGCTTGTTCCAGGGTTTGGGCCAGAAAATTTGGATCGGGGGCTGGGCTTAGTCCGACCAGACGATGTCGAGTTCTTCGCGGAAGGCGAAGCGCTTCAGATGATCGTCGATGACCTGCTGCATCCTTTCCTGTTGCGAGGGATCGGCGACGGAAAGTGTCATGGTCAGCGCCGTATCGTCGGCCGCAAACATCACCTCGGTCGTATCGCTGAACGGCACCCGCCCCTTCAGAGCATCAAAATCGACACTGAACTTGTGGCTCCAGTGTTTGCAGAGCTGCTGCAGGTAGCGGCTCGCATGTTCGGTCCGCACGACGGCCTTCGAGATATGCATTTCGAACTCCACGTCATCTTGACTAAAGCATGTCGCGTAAAAGTGTGCAGCGGTTTTGCGATAACGACATGCGGAGAAATAAAAAACTAAAGCGCAAGGAGCGAATCTGGAAGATTGCGACGTGCTTTAGCGCAGTCATATTTCCTGCTTCACCGGCTTGGCAAGCGCAGCATCGTCGCAGTTTGGGTGTACAGACTGTCTTCATGAGAGCGGCCTGACGCCCGCGTCAAAGCAGGATAATCAACCACCTTAGTCAATCGATTGGGAAGTTGCGCATGCTGGTGAACGGAAAATGGACGGAAGATTGGCAGCCCGTTCAGGCAAAGGACGAGAAGGGCGGCTTTGTCCGTCAGACCTCAAGTTTCCGCAATTGGGTAACCCCGGATGGCAGCGCTGGGCCGACGGGCGAAGCTGGCTTCGAAGCCAGCGCCGGCCGTTACCATCTCTATGTCGCCTATATCTGCCCCTGGGCCTCGCGCACCCTGATCGGCCGCAAGCTCAAGGGCCTGGAAGACGTCATTTCCGTCTCGGTCGCTGAACCGCTGCTGGGCAAGCAGGGCTGGCGCTTCGGTGACTATCCTGGCGCGACGGAGGATCACGTCAACGGCGTAACCTATATGCATGAAATCTATACTAGGGCGGCACCGGATTACACCGGCCGGGCCACCGTGCCGGTTCTTTGGGACAAGCAGAGAAAGACCATCGTCAACAACGAATCCGCCGATATCCTGCGCATGCTGAACAGCGGTTTCGGCGCCCTGGCAAAAAATCCGATCGATCTTTACCCGGCGGAGAGGCGCACCGAGATCGATGCTTTCAACGACCGCATTTATCCTGAGCTCAACAACGGCGTCTACCGCGCCGGTTTCGCCACCACGCAGGTCGCCTACGAAGAAGCCTTTGCCGATGTCTTTTCCTGCCTCGACTGGGTCGAGCAGCAGTTCGAGGGCCGGCCTTTTCTCTTCGCGGATCATCCCACCGAGAGCGATATCCGGCTTTTCGTGACGCTGGTGCGCTTCGACGTCGCCTATCACGGCATCTTCAAATGCAATCTGCGCCGGCTTTCCGACTATGCCAAGCTGCGCGCCTTCTGCCGCCGCATGCTGGATTGGCCGGGCATCGCCGAAACGGTGAACCTCGATCACATCAAGCGCGGTTACTATTCGATCGAAAGCCTCAATCCGACGAAGATCGTTCCCGTCGGCCCTGATCTGGCGGAAATTTTTAGAGCATGATGGCGAGAGATACGGGCGCTTTTCGGCAGAAAAGCACCCAAATCGCGGAAAAGCCGTACCGCTTCCCGGCAAAGCCGTAATGACACCGATGAATAATTCGTTCATAGGTGGTTGCAAATCCGTTTTCGATGAGGAGGAATTCCATGAAGCTGATGCGTGTTGGCGAAGCAGGCAGTGAAAAACCCGCGCTTCTCGATGCCGGTGGCAAGATCCGCGATCTCTCCGGTCATGTCGCCGATATCGGCGGCGAAGCGATCACACCGTCAGGCCTTGCAAAGATAGCGGCCATCGATCCGAAGAGCCTTCCGGAAATCGCACCCGGCCGCATTGGCGCCTGCGTCGCGGGCACTGGCAAGTTCATCTGCATCGGCTTGAATTATTCGGATCATGCTGCCGAAACCGGTGCGACCGTGCCGTCCGAGCCGATCATCTTCATGAAAGCAACATCCGCAATCGTTGGGCCGAACGACAATGTCATCATTCCCCGCGGTTCGGAAAAGACCGATTGGGAAGTCGAGCTCGGCGTCGTCATCGGCAAAACAGCCAAATATGTGACGGAGGCTGAAGCGCTGGATTATGTCGCCGGTTACTGCGTCTCCAATGACGTTTCCGAGCGCGCTTTCCAGACCGAGCGGTCCGGTCAATGGACCAAGGGCAAATCCTGCGACACCTTTGGCCCGATCGGCCCCTGGCTCGTAACCAAGGATGAAATTCCGCAACCGCAGAACCTCGGCATGTGGCTGACGGTCAACGGCCAGAAGATGCAGAACGGCTCATCGAAGACGATGGTTTACGGAGTTGCGTTCCTCGTCTCCTATCTCAGCCAGTTCATGTCGCTGCATCCCGGTGACGTGATCTCGACCGGCACGCCTCCGGGCGTCGGCATGGGCCTCAAGCCGCCGCGTTATCTCAAGGATGGCGACGTGGTCGAACTCGGTATCGAAGGTCTCGGCACGCAGAAACAGACTTTCGTAGCGGATCGTTAACGACGCTTCCTCTTGAGAAACTTAAGTTTTCAGGTCGATAATAGTGCCGGAGATCAATTCTGCGGCATTTCTTGTGTCGGTCTGGTTCGTCCATGTTGCTGTGCAACAGAAACCTGTTAGTCTGCGTTACGTGCCCGCATTACGAAAAGAGTCGATGCCCCTCAATCGGCGTCATCTTTTCGATAGAGAAAGGTGGCGCCTTCCAATGTTTTATCAGCTTTATGAATTGAACCATGCCGCCATGGCGCCGTTTCGCGCCGCGGCCGATATCATGCGATTTGCCTATGCCAATCCGCTGAACCCGTTCTCCCACACGCCGTTCGGCCGGACGATGGCGGCAAGCCTCGAAATGTTCGAACGCACGACGCGCCGCTATGGGAAACCGGAATTCGGACTGAAGCAGACGACGATCGGTGACCGGACGGTGTCCGTCCGCGAAGAGGTCGTCTGGTCGCGACCCTTCTGCGATCTCCTGCATTTCGCGCGCAGTGTTCCAGCCGCCCGCGGCAATGATCCGCGCATCCTGATCGTCGCGCCGATGTCCGGCCACTATGCCACGCTGCTGCGCGGCACGGTCGAGGCGCTGCTGCCGAGTGCGGATATCTACATCACCGACTGGATCGACGCCCGCATGGTGCCGATGACGGAAGGCACGTTCGATTTCGACGATTACGTCGACTATGTCATCGAGATGCTGCATTTCCTCGGTCACGACACGCATGTCATCGCCGTCTGTCAGCCTTCCGTTCCGGTGCTGGCAGCCGCTGCGGTGATGGAAGAAGCCAGGGATCCGCTTTCGCCGGCGTCGATGACGCTGATGGGCGGCCCGATCGACACGCGCATCAACCCGACGGCGGTCAATAAGCTCGCCCAGGAGCGATCGCTGCAGTGGTTCTCCGACAATGTCATCATGAACGTGCCCTGGCCGCAGCCGGGCTTCATGCGCCCGGTCTATCCGGGATTCCTGCAGCTCTCGGGCTTCATGTCGATGAATCTTGATCGCCACCTCGTCGCGCACAAGGAATTCTTCATGCATCTCGTGAAGAACGACGGCGAGCCGGAAAAACATCGCGATTTCTACGACGAATATCTCGCCGTTATGGATCTGACCGCCGAATTCTATCTCCAGACGGTGGAGGAGGTCTTCATCAAGCATTCACTGCCGAAGGGCGAACTGATGCATCGCGGCAAACGCGTTGATCCGGCGGCGATTCGCAATGTGGCGCTTCTGACCGTCGAAGGTGAGAATGACGATATCTCCGGGGTCGGCCAGACAAAGGCGGCGCAGACCATCTGCGTGAACATTCCCGAAGATATGCGCATGCACTATCTTCAGCCGGATGTCGGCCATTATGGTGTTTTCAATGGTTCGCGGTTCCGCCGCGAGATCGCGCCGCGCATCATCGATTTCGTCCGCCAGCATTCGCGTTCTGCCGTGAAGCCTCCGGTCCCGCGTGTCATCAAGGGCGGCCGGGCGGGCTGAATCAGGAATAGCTGAATTAGCAAAACGGATTCAAGGCCTTGTCCGATTTCGCGGGCAATCGTCTTGAAGGCGGTTATTGCGGTAACCACATCGATTTCAGCGTTCGGTATTCTGCCGGGCGCGGAAAGCGAGGGATACCCGCACGATGAACCAGTCAGCATTGCTTCGACCGGATTGGACTCCGGCTACCATTGCCCTGATGATTCTCGGCTTCATGGTTTTCTGGCCTCTGGGTCTTGCCATGCTTGCCTACATCATCTTCGGCGACCGTCTGCGCGGCTTCAAGCGTGACGTCAACCAGGCGACCGATGGCTTCTTTGCCTCCTGCCGCCGCCCGCATGGCCGTCACCGCCCGCACTTCTCGACCGGCAACGTCGCCTTTGACGACTGGCGCAAGGCCGAACTCGAACGGATGGAGGAAGAGCGCCGCAAGCTTGACGAAATGCGCGAGGAATTCGACTCCTATCTGCGCGAACTCCGCCGCGCCAAGGATCAGGAAGAGTTCGATCGTTTCATGCGCGACCGCAGGAACGCCAAGCGCGATGACAACGGCCCGGTCGCTGAATACCAGACACCGTAAACGCCTGAACGATGAATTGATGACCGGCATCTCGCGATGCCGGTTTTTCCATGTCCGCCCTTCCGGCGATCATTTAGATTTGCCGGCGAATCGTATAGAAAACACGCATGTTCTCGCTTCTGAAAACAAGGTCGAAGGCGCGAAAGCCGGCTCCGCCCGAAATGCGGACGCTCGACGTCGCTGGCCGGCTCATGCCGCTGACGATCAAGCAGCATGACCGGGCGACACGCATTACGCTGCGCATCGAACCGGGTGGCCGCGCCTTGAAGATGACGGTGCCGAAAGGTCTTGCGGCGCGTGAGGTCAATGCCTTCCTCGATCGTCACCAGGGCTGGCTGCTCACCAAGCTTGCGAAGTTTTCGACCGATGCCGGCTTGCGTGACGGCGGCGAAATCCTCCTTCGCGGCGTTTCCCATCGCATCCAGCATAGCGGCAGCTTGCGCGGGCTGACGGAGGCGGTTTCCATAGACGGCAGGGCGGTGCTGCGCGTCAGCGGCATGCCGGAACATGTCGGGCGGCGCATTGCGGCCTTTCTCAAGAAGGAGGCGCGCGCCGATCTCGCAAGACTGGCGACGATGCATGCCGCAACGATCCGGGCGCCGATCCGCTCGATTTCGATGAAGGATACCCGCAGCCGGTGGGGCTCGTGCTCGTCGGAGGGAAATCTGAGCTTTTCCTGGCGTATCGTCATGGCGCCGCCTTCGGTGATCGATTATCTCGCCGCCCATGAGGTCGCCCATCTCAAGGAAATGAACCACGGCCCGCACTTCTGGGCCCTCTGCCGTAAGCTTTGCCCCGGTATGGAGGAGGCGAAGTCCTGGCTCAAGCGGCATGGCAGCCAGCTGCATGCCATCGATTTCGACTAGCGCATAACCCCGAAAATCGGAATCGATTTTTCGAAAAGGATTATGCGCAGATTTAAAGCGATAGAGCGTCCCTAGCGCGTGCTTGGGACGCGCGGCGCTCTAGCCGAGAGCCGCGCTAAATTCAGCGTCCGTCGCAAATTGGCTCGACTCTTTCCGCATTTCGTGTCACTTCGCTGCCATGAGACCGGATATCAAGATCTGTGGCTTGAAGACGCCTGACGCTGTCGATCGCGCGCTGAAACGCGGCGCGACCCATATCGGTTTTATCTTCTTCGAAAAGAGCCCGCGTTACATCGAGCCGGACCTGGCGGCAAAGCTTGCCGAACCTGCGCGTGGCAAGGCGAAAATCGTCGCCGTCGTCGTCGATCCGACCAATGACGAACTCGACGAGATCGTGTCGTTGTTGAAGCCGGATATGCTGCAGCTTCACGGCAACGAGAGCCCCGAACATGTGCTGACCATAAAGGCGGTCTATGGTCTGCCTGTGATGAAGGTCTTTTCGGTACGCACGGCAGACGACCTGAAGCGGGTCGAGGCCTATATCGGCATCGCCGACCGTTTCCTCTTCGACGCCAAAGCGCCGAAGGGTTCGGAACTGCCTGGCGGCAACGGTATTTCCTTCGATTGGAGCCTTCTCAGCTGGCTTGACGGCAGCGTCGACTACATGCTTTCCGGCGGGCTGAACAAGGACAATGTCGCAGAAGCGCTTTTCATCACCAAGGCACCGGGCATCGACGTCTCCTCGGGAGTCGAAACTGCGCCTGGCGTGAAAAGCGTCGCGAAGATCGATGAATTTTTTGACGCGGTCGAAAAGGCGAATGCGCCGATGATGGCCTCAGGGAGTTGAGAGTGAACGAGACGCCTAAACCGAATTCCTTCCGTTCCGGCCCCGATGAAGATGGCCGTTTCGGCATTTATGGCGGTCGTTTCGTCGCCGAAACATTGATGCCGCTGATCCTTGATCTGCAGGACGAGTGGAACAGGGCAAAGAACGATCCGGCATTCCAGGCCGAATTGAAGCATCTCGGCGCGCATTATATCGGCCGCCCGAGCCCGCTCTATTTCGCCGAGCGGCTGACGGCCGAACTCGGCGGCGCGAAGATCTATTTCAAGCGCGAGGAGCTGAACCATACCGGCTCGCACAAGATCAACAACTGCATCGGCCAGATCCTGCTCGCCAAGCGCATGGGCAAGACCCGCATCATCGCCGAAACCGGTGCCGGCCAGCACGGCGTCGCCTCCGCGACCGTTGCCGCCCGCTTTGGCCTTCCCTGCGTCGTTTATATGGGCGCCACCGACGTCGAGCGTCAGGCGCCGAACGTTTTCCGCATGAAGCTGCTCGGCGCGGAGGTCAAACCGGTCACGGCAGGCAGCGGCACGCTGAAGGACGCCATGAACGAGGCGCTTCGCGACTGGGTCACCAATGTCGAGGATACTTACTACCTGATAGGAACGGCAGCCGGTCCGCATCCCTATCCGGAGATGGTCCGCGATTTCCAGTCGGTGATCGGTATCGAAGCGAAAGAGCAGATGCTGGCAGCCGAAGGCCGCTTGCCTGATCTCGTCATCGCTGCCGTCGGCGGCGGCTCGAACGCCATCGGTATTTTCCATCCTTTCCTGGATGATCCGTCGGTCAAGATCGTCGGCGTCGAAGCCGGCGGCAAGGGTCTGCAGGGCGACGAACATTGCGCCTCGATCACAGCCGGTTCGCCGGGCGTGCTGCACGGCAACCGCACCTATCTGCTGCAGGATGGTGACGGCCAGATCAAGGAAGGCCATTCGATTTCGGCCGGCCTCGATTATCCCGGCATCGGCCCCGAACATTCCTGGCTGAACGATACTGGCCGCGTCGACTATGTGCCGATCATGGATCACGAAGCGCTCGAGGCTTTCCAGACCCTGACCCGCCTCGAAGGCATCATCCCGGCGCTCGAGCCCTCGCATGCCATTGCCGAGGTGATCAAACGCGCACCGACGATGGGCAAAGACGAGATCATCCTGATGAACCTCTCCGGGCGAGGCGACAAGGATATCTTCACCGTCGGCAAGATTCTGGGAATGGGACTGTAAGACATGACTGCACGCATGGACAAACGCTTTGCCGAGCTGAAGGCCGAGGGCCGTCCGGCGCTTGTGACCTATTTCATGGGCGGCGATCCTGATTATGACACCTCGCTCGGCATCATGAAGGCGCTGCCGGAGGCGGGCTCCGACATCATCGAGCTCGGCATGCCCTTTTCCGATCCGATGGCCGACGGCCCGGCGATCCAGCTGGCCGGCCAGCGCGCCCTGAAAGGCGGCCAGACGCTGAAGAAGACGCTGCAGCTGGCGGCCGATTTCCGGAAGACGAACGATGCGACGCCGATCGTGATGATGGGTTACTACAATCCGATCTATATTTATGGCGTCGAGAAATTCCTCGATGACGCGCTCGCCGCTGGCATCGACGGCCTGATCGTCGTCGATCTGCCGCCCGAGATGGATGACGAACTCTGCATTCCGGCCATCCGCAAAGGCATCAATTTCATCCGCCTGGCGACGCCGACGACCGATGAGAAGCGCCTGCCGAAGGTACTGAAGAACACCTCCGGCTTCGTCTACTACGTCTCCATGAACGGCATCACCGGTTCGGCGCTGCCCGATCCGTCGTTGGTTTCGGGCGCGGTCGAGCGCATCAAGCAGCATACCAATCTGCCCGTCTGCGTCGGCTTTGGCGTCAAGACGGCGGAACATGCAAAGGTCATTGGCGGTTCGGCCGACGGCGTCGTCGTCGGCACCGCGATCGTCAATCAGGTCGCGACCAGCTTGACGAATGACGGAAAGGCAACGGCGGACACGGTTCAGGCCGTTGCCACGCTGGTGCGCGGCCTTTCCACGGGAACACGTTCGGCGCGCCTTGTTGCTGCCGAATAGTTTGCCCACATTGGCACTAAAGCATGTCGCGCAAAGGTGTGCAGCGGTTTGCGGCAACGACATGCGGGAAACCAAAGACCTAAAAGCGTGGCAGGCAAATCTGAAAGATCGCGACGCGCTTCAGTCAATCAGGAGTATTCGAGTTGAACTGGATCACCAACTACGTTCGCCCGCGGATCAATTCCATGCTGGGCCGTCGCGAAGTGCCGGAGAACCTCTGGATCAAGTGCCCGGAAACGGGCGAGATGGTCTTCCACAAGGACCTCGAAGGCAACAAATGGGTCATTCCGGCGTCCGGTTATCACATGAAGATGCCGGCCAAGGCCCGGCTGGCCGATCTTTTCGACAATGGCGAGTTCGAATCGCTGCCGCAGCCGAAGGTCGCGCAGGACCCGCTGAAGTTCCGCGATTCGAAGAAATATAGCGATCGCCTGCGTGACAGCCGCCTGAAGACCGAACAGGAGGATACGATCCTCGCCGGTGTCGGAAAGGTGCAGGGACTGAAACTCGTGGCCGTCGTGCATGAATTCAACTTTATCGGTGGTTCTCTCGGCATGGCCGCTGGCGAGGCGATCGTTAAGGCTTTCGAGCGTGCGACGTCTGAAAAGTGCCCGCTGGTGATGTTCCCCGCTTCCGGCGGGGCGCGCATGCAGGAAGGCATCCTGTCGCTGATGCAGTTGCCGCGCACGACGGTTGCCGTCGACATGCTCAAGGAATCCGGCCAGCCCTATATCGTCGTGCTGACCAATCCAACGACCGGTGGCGTCACGGCCTCCTATGCCATGCTTGGCGATATTCATCTGGCAGAACCCGGCGCCGAAATCGGCTTTGCCGGCAAGCGCGTGATCGAGCAGACGTTGCGTGAAAAACTGCCCGAAGGCTTCCAGACCTCCGAATATCTGCTGGAGCATGGTATGGTCGATATGGTCGTCAAACGTCACGATATTCCGGAAACGCTGGCGCGCCTCTTGAAGATCCTGACGAAGAAGCCGGTTTCTGCGGCGAACGACATGAATGGCGGCGCGATTGCTCTGGCGGCGAGCGCCTGATAACCGACAAGCAGGCGGGGTGCCGAATTGATACCCAGAGGCCAAACCGCGGTGAGTGAGGCAGCACAGCAGATCGACAAGCTCATGGGATTGCATCCCAAGGGCTTTGATCTGTCTCTCGATCGCATCACTCGTCTTCTCGATGTGCTCGGCAATCCGCACAGGAAACTGCCGCCGGTGATCCATGTCGCCGGCACCAATGGCAAGGGGTCGGTCACCGCCTTCTGCCGCGCCCTGCTCGAAGCCGGCGGCTACAGCGCCCATGTCCACACCTCGCCGCATCTCGTCAATTGGCACGAGCGTTATCGCATTGGCGTCAAGGGCGGACGCGGGCAGCTTGTGGATGACGCCGTCTTTGCCGAGGCCGTGCGTCGCGTGGCCGATGCCAATGCAGGACAACACATTACCGTCTTCGAAATCCTGACGGCGGTCACCTTCATCCTGTTTTCCGAACATCCGGCCGATGCCGCGATCATCGAAGTCGGTCTCGGCGGCCGGTTCGACGCCACGAATGTCATTTCCGATCCGGCCGTCTCGGTCATCATGCCGATTTCGTTGGATCACCAGCCCTATCTCGGCGACAGGGTCGAGCTGATCGCGGCCGAAAAGGCCGGTATCATGAAGCCGGGATTTCCCGTTGTCATCGGTCATCAGGAATATGACGCAGCACTCGACGTGCTGATGTCGACGGCCGAGCGGCTGCATTGCCCGAGCGCCGTCTTCGGGCAGGATTTCATGGCGCATGAGGAATATGGCCGGCTCGTCTACCAGGATGAATTCGGTCTTGCCGACCTGCCGCTGCCGCGACTTCCCGGCCGGCATCAATATGCCAATGCCGCCGCCGCCATTCGTGCGGTCAAGGCGGTGGGTTTCACTGTCACTGAGACGATGATGGAAAAGGCGATGAGTTCGGTCGAATGGCCGGGCCGGCTGCAGCGTCTGAGCGAGGGCCGGCTGCTGTCGCATGCGCCCGCCGGCGCCGAGATCTGGATCGATGGCGGACATAATCCCGGTGCAGGCGAGGTGATCGCCGAAGCCATGGCCAATTTCGAGGAGCGTCAGTCTCGGCCGCTTTTCCTGATTACCGGCATGATCAACACCAAGGATCCGGTCGGCTATTTCAAGGCCTTTACCGGCCTGGTCGAGAAGGTTTTCTGCGTGCCGATCCGCGGCAGCGAAGCGATGATCGACCCCGTGATATTGTCGAATGCCGCTTATGATGCCGGTTTGGTTGCCGAACCGATGTTGACGGTCGGCGATGCGCTGGAAGCAATAAGAGCCGTTCTCGATCCAGAGGCTTTGCCGCCGCGCATCTTGGTCGGCGGCTCTCTCTATCTCGTCGGCGATGTCCTTGCCGACAACGGTACGCCCCCGAAATGAAGGCTGCAAAATGAAAAAAGCCCGGTCGAACCGGGCTTTTTTCATTGTGATACAAATTGAGCGATATCAATCAGGCAGCGTTCGAAATCCAGTTCGAAAGGGCCGTCTTCGGCTTTGCGCCAACCGAGATATCGGCAACTTCGCCGCCCTTGAAGATCGCAAGCGTCGGAATGGAGCGCACACCGAACTGTGCAGCGAGTTCCGGGTTCTCATCGATATTCAGCTTGGCCACCTTGACCTTGCCTTCCATCTCGATGGCGATTTCCTCGAGGCTCGGAGCAATCATCTTGCACGGGCCGCACCATTCAGCCCAGAAATCGACGACGACGGGTTCTGCGGATTCCAGAACTTCCGACTGGAAGTTATTGATATCGACTTTCACGGTAGCCATGGGCTGCTCCTTTATCGGAATTGGGTGTTGAACCACATGTGATGGTGCGGTGCCGAATTTTCAATGTCCGGTATTTCACTTTGTCTTGACCGCTGCAAGCGCCAAACCGAGCGCCTTTTCGCTTAGTGTGAAGAGCGAGGCGTTCTCAGTATAGACAAGCATGCAATCGATACGCTTCTCAGGATAGAGCGGCGCCAGGATCTCGCGATAGATCGCCAGCTGCGCCCGGTGCGCGAAGGGGATAGCCTCTTCCGTTGTCGGCGGCACCCGATTGGTCTTGTAGTCGAGAATGACGACGCGATCGGCAAGGACGGCAAGCCGGTCGATGCGACCGGAGACGGCATAGCGCTTGTCGTCGAGCGTCAATGTTCCCATGATCGAGACCTCTGGCTGGGCCTGCGCACCGAGAACGGCCTGCAGACCTTCCTCGTCCAATAGTTTCAGAACCGAATCGACAAGCTTGCGCCGTTCGGCTTCCGGCCAGAACCGCGCCGCCCGTTCGGCATAACGGCTTGCCGCGTCGGGCCGTTCGCCAAGTGGAATTTCGGGAAGCGCCTGTAGCATGCGATGGATCAGCCTGCCCTTTTCCAGTGAACGATCGCCGCGCTCCTTCTCGCCGAACAGCGGCGAAACGACCAGCAGACCGCCTTCATCTTCATCGATGATCGTCCCGGCACCGGAAGGGCTGAGCGGCCGGGGCAGCTCAGCCTGCGGCGGCAATGGCCGCAACAGGCCGTCCGGCAAGGTCTCCTCGCTGTCGCGCTCTTCGCTGCGATCGATACGCTCGAAGCTTCGTTCTACCCGCGGCACGCGCCATTTGATGCCCGGCCATTCTCCATCGGGGCCGGAGAATGTGGTCGCCTCCACATGCGGATGGTCGTCGTCCAGTGCCGTCGAAATCATCATATGCCAGGTGTCGTTGTTCACACGCACGCCACGATAGCCGCAGACGACCAGCCGGTCGGCCGCGCGTGTCATGGCGACATAGAGCAGCCGGCGATATTCTTCTTCCGCCAGCATCTGGATACGCGCCGCATCATCCTGGGTCAGCGAATTGGCGAGATCGGAGACAGGAACCCAGACGGGCATCGGCGGCTCGTCGGGGCCGGTCTCGATCAGCCGAAGCTTCGGCAGATGGGTATGGGTGAAGGCCTTCGAACCGCCGTCAACGAGGAAAACGATCGGTGCTTCAAGGCCCTTGGAGGCATGCACCGTCATGATCCGCACCTCGTTGCGCCCCTTGTCCTGCTCGCGCTTCATCACGGGTGCTTCGAGTTCCAGCGTCGAGATGAAGGATTGCAGACCGGGAAGGCCGGAGCTCTCGTGGTCGAGCGTGAAGGTCAGGAATTCGTCGAGAATATCGCTGACCTCGGTGCCGAGACGGGCAAGGAATTGCCGCCGCCCGCCATAGCTACCCAGCACGCGCGCATAGAAATCATGGACCGACAGGCTCCGGGATTGCCGGAGGAACAGCTCCAGCCTCTCGACGGCAGCACGGAAACGTTCGGTGCCGTCGGCGGCGAAGCTTTTGAGATGGCTCCAGACGCTCTGATTGTCGCCGCGCAATGCGGCGATCGCAAAGATATCGTCTTCGGAGAGATCGAAAAGCGGGCTCTTGAGCACGGCGGCGAGCGAAAGGTCGTCTTCCGGCAAAAGCAGGAAACGGCCGAGCGCCAGCAGATCCTGCACGGCGATATGGCTGGTCAGCACCAGCCTGTCCGCGCCGGCGACCGGAATATCGCCGCGGCGTTTCAGCGCCCGCGTCAGCGCATTGACGAAGGCGTCGCGCTTGCGCACCAGCACCAGGATGTCGCCGGCTTCGATCAGGCGCTCCTTGCCTTTGTCGACGATCGTCTCGCGGCCGACGAGCGTGCCGATCGAATGGGCGATCCGCCGCGCGAGCATTGCGGCCGGCGCGCTTTCCGGCGTCGCATCGAAGGGCGCCGTCCAGTCCTCCTCCTTCACAACCGCTTCCGGCGCGACCATCTCCCAGAGGTCGACAGCGCCGGGATGTCCGATGCGGCTGGAACGATGCACAACCGGCTCGCCGAGCGCGCTAAGGCCGCGCGCGTTGTCGGGTGCCTTGAAAATGTGGTCGACGGCCTCGAGCACGTCGGCGGTCGAGCGGAACGACAGCGGCAGCCGTACGGAGGAAAAGCTCTGCCCGCTGTCGGACACGCGCCGCCGCGTCCGGTCGCTCTCCTCTGAAAAACGCTCAGGCCGCGCGCCCTGGAAGGAATAGATCGACTGCTTTTCGTCGCCGACGGCAAAAAGCGTGCGCACGATCGGTCGGGCGCTTTCGCCGGAGAAGAAATCTTCGGCGAGCGACTGGATGACGCTCCACTGGATCGGGCTGGTATCCTGCGCCTCGTCGACGAGGATATGATCGATACCCCGATCGAGCTTGTAGTGGATCCACGGACCAACGCCACTTTTCGTCAGCAGGTCGGCGGTGCGGGTGATCAGGTCCTCAAAGTCGAGCTGGCTGCGCTGCTTCTTCAGCTCTTCATAGTCGTGATTCAGCCGGTCGGCGAGCACGAGTGCCGCATGCGTGGCGCCGTACATCCGCATCAGTTTCAGCCGGTCACGGCTTGCTGCGACATGCGCGCGGGCAATGGCGATGGCGTTCGCCAGCTGTGGTGCCTCGGCAAGCATGGCCTTGACGAAGAATTGCGAGTCCGCCTTTGGCTCGCCCTTCACGGTCAGAAAGATTTTTTCGAGAAACTCAGCGCGCCTTGCGTCATCGCGCTCCCGCCCGGCGAGCCTGAGGCCGTAGGCAACCTCCTGCGCCTTCGCACCGCCCTTCTGGTCGGCAAGCGAGAGATAAAGTTCCAGCGTTCCGCCCGAAAGCTCCGGCAAAGGCCAATATTGCGTTGCGATCCGGCTTTCCGTCTCGCCAGCGGCGAGACCCAGCCTCTTGCGCAGGACCTTCTCCACACCGCCCTGCTGTTCGGCCGTCGCCGTGAAACGACGAATGGCGTTGCGGTTGGCGACGATGTCGCCGAGCAGGTTCTCCAGTCCGGATTCGTCGCCGAGATTGAGCACGTAGGCGAATGCCTCGGCAAGCGCGCTGTCTTCCTCCGGCGCCGTTGCCGTCAGCAGCGCCCGGCGCGCATCGGAAAGCAGCGCCACCGCCGCGCGATCGTCGAGAACCGAGAAATGTCCGGCAACGTTAGCCTCCAGCGGGAACTGATGCAGCAGCGCCTCGCAAAAGGCATGAATCGTCTGGATCTTCAGTCCGCCGGGTGTCTCCAGCGCTTTGGCAAACAGCCGGCGGGCCTCGGCAAGCTTCAGTCCGTCGGGAGCCGTACCCTCGATCTGGGTGATCCGCCGGCCGAGGTCTTCATCGTCAAGCACCACCCATTCCGCCAGCCGTTCGAAGACGCGGTTCGACATTTCCGACGCCGCAGCCTTGGTATAGGTGAGGCATAAAATGGCGGAAGGCCGCGCACCGGCAAGCAGCAGCCGGATGACTCGCTGTGTCAGTACATGCGTCTTGCCGGAACCGGCATTGGCCGAGACCCATGCCGAACGCAGCGGATCGGAGGCAATCGCCTGCTGGATCGTCGTCCAGCCGATCCAGGCGCCCGGATCGTCGTCGTTGGGAAGGGCGGTCACATCACTCATCACCGCCCTCTTCGGTTTCAGCCGTCGACCATTCGGAGACGCGGGCAAGATGATCGTAGTCGCCGCCGAAATCGAATTGCTGGGCCGGGATCAGCCGTGAGGTGAAACCCCTTTCGTTGGATTGCAGCAGCCCCACGAATTTGATCAGCTGATCGATCGATTCGGCTGCGAGATCCATCGCCGATTTCGCCTTGTCGCTGCGGGCAGAGCTCTCGTTGTTGACAGTATCAACTTGGAGAGGGCTTCTCGGCCGCAGGCGGACATAAAGCAGGTCCTGCGGCACGAGGCTGCCCGCGTCACGGAAAGCGCCGGCGTTCAGGGCCGCGGCCTCCAGAGCGAGCTGCGGATCGAGAAGCGCACGTGCCTGCGCCGGCGTGGGATTGTGACCGGTCTTGTAGTCGATGATGTCGGCCGAGTTTGGTCCTGTCATGTCGATCCGGTCTGCCACACCAGTGAGCCGGATATTGATGGATTCCAGCTCCATGCCGCCCCGTACTTCCGTCAGCGTTTTCCGGATGCCATGTCGCCGTCCGGCCTCCCATTCGAGGAAGACGCGGGCCACCGCGCGAAAGCGCGGCCGCCACACGGCATCGATATGCGGCGGCAGCTGCTCCATGTCGAAAAGCTCGGAAAGGATACGCTCCATCGCCGCTGCCGCATCCGGCGTGCCGGCGATGTGAGCCTCGCGGATGAACCGGTCGATGATCTTGTGGTAGAGCGTTCCGCGTTCGGCCGCCCCTGGATCGCGATTGAACGGGTCGACGGGGTCGAGCCGAAGCACACGGCGGGCATAGATGGCATAGGGATCACGGCGCAGCCGGCCGACTTCGCTGAAGGAATAGGATTTCGGTTGCAGCGCCAGCGGCGGTTTCGGCGAAGGTCGCAGCGCCGGCGCCTGACCATCTCCCCGATCGATGAGAGCCGCCCATTGGAGAAACCGGTTGCCGCGTCCTTTCAATTCCGCTTCGAACGCCTCTCCGCCAAGCGCCAGCAGCCGCTGCAGCCAGCGCGAGGCGACGGTCGGCGTTGAGCCCTGGCGCAGCGCGCGCGCATAGATCAGATGGCGCGTGCCGTTTGCCATCTCGAAATCATGCGCCAGCTGGCCGATGCGCCGCTCCGGCGGCTCGAGGCCGATCTCCGTCTTCATCATCCGCGGGATGAAGGGATTGTTGGCGGTCTGCCCCGGCCAGGTGCCTTCGTTCAGGCCGCCAAGGATCAACGTATCGACGCTCTGCAGGCGGGCTTCCAGCGTGCCGAAGATGAAAAGCCTGGGATGGCTGAGCGCCCGCGGCTTCACCGCATGACCGGCGGCAAGGGCTGCCATGATGTCGATCCATTGCGGTCCGTCGGCCTCCATCTGGCCGTCGGTGTCGATCACTTCACCGAGCAGGGCGGCGAGGGCATCTCCTGCTTCATCAGACCAGAGATCGGCGAGATTGCCTTGCGGATCGACCGCGACCGCTTCAAGCGAACGGCCGGTGCGCTCCGCCCATTCGGACAATGTGAAGCGCAGTGTTCTTCCGCGATCTTCCGGCCGGTGCCGCATCAGCGCCGAAGCCAGAGGTTCGGTCGCTTGAGCGACCCGCCGGGCAAGATCGAATGCGCCGTCGGCGGCCTCAGGCGAAAGCGCTTTTCGCCATTGCGGCGCGTGCCTGTCCAGGGCCTGTTCGGCAAGTTGGTGAGTGAGCAGGGGTTCCAGCGTACTGATATCCACCTCTGCCACCCCGCCGCGCAGTGCCAGCAGCTCGAGAGCCTCGATAGCGGAAATCAATGCGCCGCGTTCCAGACCGAAGCGGGCAAGCGGATGTTTGAGCAAGGAGACGATCGCCACCGGATCGCCCGGCCGCAACGCTGCCTCCAGCAGCAATTGCAGCAAGGTGCCCTGCGGCATGGCCGAAAGCGGCGTGCCCGCCGAATCGTCGGCGAGGATGCCGAAGCGGGAAAGCTCGGCCATCACCCGCCGCGCGAGATTGCGGTCCGGAGTGATGAGTGCTGCCCGGCTTTCGCCGTCCTGGCCCGGTCTTTCCAACGCCAGCCGGAGCGCGATAGCAATTGCGGTTGCTTCTTCGCGCTCATTGGCGGCTTCGATCAGCGGGACATCAGAGAAGGCCGAAGACAGCGCACCTGCCGGCAGGTCGTTCTTCCATGCTCCCCAGTCGCTGGTTGCCTCTGCCGGGGCAAGTGCCCGCGACAGGATTTCGGCGCGCCGGTCGAGATCGGCCTCCGGTCTATCGAGGAGCGTGACATCGGCCCGCGTCAACTTCAGCCGCTTGAGCAGCGCCGACAGACCATACTGCGGATGGCTCCGGCTTGCGGGATTGGCATGTTGGCCGGGCGCCAGTTCCGGCGCGACCATCTGCCAGTGCCTTTCGGGCATGGAGAGATCGAGACCCGGAAGCACGATCACGCCTTCAGGCAGATGGGCAACGGCGTTGATGAGATCGGCGGTGGCGGGAACGGAACCTGTCGAACCGGCGATGATGATCGGTCCAGCCGGTTTCGTCGCCGAAAGCCGGCTTGCCTCAGCTCGGAGAATGGCGTTTCTGTGCCGCGCCGGCGAGGATTTGCCGAGTTCGGACAGACGCGCCGGCCAGAATGCGCTGGCGATCTGCAGAAATTCCGCCGTCAGCTGCCACCAAGCGGCATAGTCGCCGGTGTCGAGTTTCGACAATTCCGACCAGTCGAGATCCTCGGTCTCGATGGAATCGATCAGCTCTGCAAGATTGCGGGCGAGCCAGATCGCATCCGCGGGACTTGCCGGCGCAACGAGCGGCGAGTCCGAATGGATGTGGCGGACGATCTCCGGCAGCTTGTTTCGCCAGGCAAGGATCAGGCGCGCCAGCTCCAGCAGACGGGCGGTATTCGACAGCGGCTGGGCGAGATCGATCGTTGCCGGCAGCGCCTCGTCGAAATAGCCGCTATCGTCGTCGGTTTCGCCGAGCGGACGGATGACTGGGAGGATGGCCGAGCGGCCGCCGAGCAGGTCGACGAATTCCGAGCGCAGCACACGCACGGCGCGCCGGGTCGGCAGGTAGATCGTCACCTTGGCGAGCGACAGCGGATCATCGGCCTCGTGCCGGAAAAGCGACGTCAACCGGCCATCGCAAAGCGTCGTTGCCAGCGTTTTCAAGAAGGGGAGGCCCGCCGGGATCGTCAGGATGCGTGGCTGGTGCCGCTCCGCCATGGCTCAGGCAAACGCCCGCAACCTGCGGATCGTTTCCTCCGCCTCGCCGATTGCCTCCGGCGTGCCGACCGTCAGCCAATGGCCTTCGAGCACCATGCCGAAAAGCCGTCCGCGCGCGATCGCCTTGTCGAAATAGATATTGAGGTTGAAGGCATCCTTCGGTGCATCGTCAAGCAGCGACGGGTTCATGACGATCGCTCCGGCATAGACAACGGGATTGGACGGATCGTCGCGATAACGCGTCAGCCGGCCATCGGTTGCGAGACTGAAGTCGTTCTTGCCGTTGTGACCTGTCGTATCCTCGATCCCAACGCAAAGCAGCGCCATGTCCATGCGTTCACTATCGAAGAATCCGGCTAAACGTTGCAGGTTGGTCGGTCGCCCCGGCTGCTCGCCGATCCAGAAGAGATCGGCATTCATGACGAAGACATTGTTGCGGTTAAGCAATGTCAGGCCCTTCGCCAGCCCGCCGCCGGAATTCATCAGAGCGTCCTGCTCGTCGGAAATGATGATGGCGAGGCCGCGGTAGTTCCTGAGATGGTCGAGCATCTGATCGGCGAAGTGGTGGACGTTGACGACGGCCCGTTCGACACCGGCCGCAACCAGTGAATCCAGCGCGTAGTCGATCATCGGCTTGCCGTCGATCTTCACCAACGGCTTCGGGATCGTGTCGGTGATCGGGCGCATGCGGGTTCCGAGACCCGCGGCCAGTACCATGGCTTGTCTGATGGTCATTCTGATCCGGAACTTATGATTCGCTCTGGCCTATTCCAGCCCTTGTGCACCAATCGCGCAAGGGGGCAAGCGTTTCATGCTCAAGTGCGACGTTCAGATAGGCGAGTGTGCGCGGCATGTGTTTCAGATAACCCGGCTTGCCGTCGCGCTGCAACAAGCGCACCCAAAGACCGGCAAGCTTGCAATTGCGCTGCGCCGACATGATTGCCCAGGCCTTCATGAAGCCGGCTTCGTCGAAACCGCCCTGTGCGCGGCGAAGCCCCAGATAATCATCCATCAACTGCCGGAAGAGAGCCGGCTCGATCGTCACGCGCGCATCCTGAACGATCGAGGCGAGGTCATAAGCCGTGGGGCCGATCATGGCGTCCTGGAAGTCGATGAGGCCGATCCGTTCGACGCCCTTCGCATGCGGTCTCCAGATGATATTCGGCGAGTGGAAGTCGCGCAGCAGCAGGTTCTTCTCGGCCGTTGCGAGTTCGTCGATGAGTGTATCCCAGATCGCCAGATAATCCGTGCGTTCGGCTTCGGTTGCAGGTGCGCCCTGCCGCTTCCAGGGCAGGTGCCAGTCGAGCACCAGCCGCACCTCCATCTTCATCGCCGTACGGTCGAAATCAGGAATATGATGGACATGCCCCTTTCCAACGGGGATGTCCTGCGGAAATTTCAGGGCGTGCAGTCCGGCCAGGCAGGCAACGCTTTCGCGATAGCGTTCGGTAATAGGCTGTCCGTGGGCATCCAGCACGCCGTCACTGCCGAGATCTTCGATCAGCAGGATACCCTTGTTATAATCCACCTTGTAGACTTCGGGCGCCGCAAAGCCGTCCTTGCGCAGCGCATCGGCGATCGCCACGAATGGATAGGCGTTTTCGGCAAGATGCGCGACTTTGGGATAGGGTTTAGCGTCGAGAACCGGCGGGCCTTCAGCAAGCGGCGGCCAGTCCATCAGGATGATGCGTCGCTGGTTCTCGCCCTTCGGATAGATCGCCTCATAGGCGCGCAGCGAGGCATCGCCGGTCAGGAAGCGGCGTTTCGCTGCGGGGTAACCGGCGTCATCAAGGAAATCGCGGATCGCCAGGACACGGCGGATGCGTGAATCTTGCGCGCCCGCGGCTCTGATTGTCGCCCGCCGGCCGTTGCCCTCATGTTCCAGTGTCAGTGCGATGCGCTGAGCGGGCAGCTCGCTCTCCGCCATCTCCGGCCATTCGACGAGACAGATACCGTTCTGCAGAGCCTCGTCGAAGCCAAGTTCCGTCAGTTCGGCGGGGTCGCCGAGCCGGTAGAGATCGAAATGCGAAATGGGGATGCGCAGATCGTAGGACTGCACCAGCGTGAAGGTCGGGCTCGGGACCTCGAGCCCTTCGTCATCGGCCATGGCGCGCAGGATCGCCCGGGCGAGCGAGGATTTCCCCGCGCCGAGATCGCCGGAAAGGGCAAGGCAATCGCCGGCCTTCAGGGCCAGCGCCAGATCTTCGCCGAGGCGGATGGTAGCCGCCTCGTCTTTCAGGAAAATCGAGATCGCATCGCTGGTCGTCATTCGGCGGCGGCGGAATGCGGTACATCGACCGAGGGGATACGGCAGACGACGGTCGTGCCCTTACCCGGCTCGCTGTCGATCGTCACATCGCCATGATGCAGACTGACGAAGCTGTCGACGATTGAGAGGCCGAGGCCGGCGCCGCCGCGTTTGCCGCTTTTCGCCCCCGTGGCG
The DNA here is from genome assembly GCF_004306515.1 of Rhizobium beringeri. NCBI lineage: Bacteria > Pseudomonadati > Pseudomonadota > Alphaproteobacteria > Hyphomicrobiales > Rhizobiaceae > Rhizobium > Rhizobium beringeri. Next base: position 4,380,882 of record NZ_SILG01000001.1, read on the forward strand.
AAACGGTCGAAGACGGTCGCGATCATATCAGGTGAGATGCCGGGGCCGCGATCGCTGACGGCGAAGACGAAATCCGTGCCTTCGCGATGGCATTCCAGCGAGATCGAGGTGCCTTCAGGCGAGAAATTCGCCGCATTGGAAAGAAGCTTCAGAAGGATCTGCTTCAGCCGCTGCGGATCGGCAATGATCGAGCCGAGATAGGCGGGTGCGGTGATTTCGAGCGCCACGCCGCTTTCGTGGAGGCGATCGGCGATCTGCATCGAGACGTCGTCGAGCAGGTCGTTGAGATCGATATCCGCATAGTTGAGGCGCATGATGCCGGCGTCGACGGTCGCAAGGTCGAGGATATCGTTGACGAGCGTCAAGAGAACCGAGGACGAGGTCGAGATGTGGTCGATATATTCGGCCTGCCGTTCGTTCAGCGGCCCGACACCCGGTGTACGCAGGAGATCGGTGAAGCCGATGATGTTGGTCAGTGGCGAACGCAGTTCATAGGAAACGTGCTGGACGAAGTCGTTTTTCAGCTCGTCGGCCTTGCGCAACGCTTCGTTCTTCTCGGTCAGCGCGCGCTCGGCACGCACGCTGTCCGTCATGTTGACGAAGGTCAGCATGGTCTGCGCGTTCGGCAGCGGGATGACGGCGTAGTCGAGCACGAGGCCGGAGAAGAGTTCCAGCGTTCCCTGGCCCGAGCGGCGTTCGTCGTCGAAGCTGGTGATCAGCTCCGCGAAGGTCTTCCAGCCATCCGGCCGATCATAGGACGGCGCGCAGGCATCGCCCAGCGCACGGATATGGGTGCCGGGCTTGGCTTCGGTTTCGGTGATCCCCCAGAGCGCGCGGAAGGCCGGGTTCGAAAGGCGGATGCGTCCATCAGGACCGAACACCGCCACGCCTTCGGAAAGATGGTCGATCGTTTCGCCCTGCACCTTGACCAGCGTGTTGTAGCGCGTTTCGAGATCGACCTGCTCGGTCAGGTTTTCGAACACCCAGGTGGCGCCGCCCTGCGGATGGGCGGTTGCGAAGACGCGCAACGTCTGCCCGTTCGGCAGGTGCCAGAGATCGGATTGCGTGTCGAGCGCGCGATAGACGGAAAGCGCGGCTTCCTTCCAGCTTTTCCAGTTGAGCTGGTCCGGCAGTTTCTTGGCCGCCCGCAGCCGCTCGAGCAGCTCGCTATTGTCAGGCCGGCTTTCGAGGAAGGCGATATCCAGCTCCCAGAGGGCGACGAAGGCCTGGTTGTAGAATTGCAGCCGGCGGTCGCCGTCGAAGATGGCAACAGGCGTGGCGAGATGGTCGAGCGTTTCGGCATGGCTCTTCAGCGTCCGTTCCAGCTCGGCGCGCACTGCCTCTATGTCGGACACATCGATCGCGATGCCGGCGGAGCCGCCGGGAACTCTGACGTCGACGACGTCGAAGAATGTGCGGTTGCCATGCACGACCGTCGAAATCTTGTCGTGGAAGGGCGATTCCGGCGTCGTCGTCGCGCGAATGCGTTCGCGCGCCACGGTCGTCAACATCTCGCGGCCTTCATTGATCGCCTGCTGCGGCGATCGCGCCTCGACCGCCTCGCCATAAGCCTGGTTGACCCAGGTGAGGCGGCCCACCGGATCGCGCTGCCAGGCCGGCATGTCGATCGCGTCGAGCATGGTCTGGAAGGCCGAGATCGAGGTCATCAGCCGGTCGCGCTCGATCCTGAGCTCTGCGAGCTCGGCGCGCAGATTGTTGAGTGCCACGAAACGGACGAAGGCCCGCCCGCCGGAAACCCGGCCCTGCGCCTCGAGGATTTCGTCGCGGATGGTTTCGACCACCATGTCGAAGCTCTGCGCTTCGTCGCGCAGCCGGTCGATCGCCTTTTCCAGCTCGGAAGCCGAACGTGACTTCAGCCACAGGCCGAAGGCCAGGAATTCGCCGTCCTGCGGCGCGCCGGTCTCGGGCGGAAGCTGACCGAGCAGTTCGGGGCGCGCATTGCCGTCCCAGATGACGATCCGCCGGTTCTTGTCGGCGATCAGAGCCTGGTATTGCGAAATGCGCTGCTGGGCATCGGAGAGCGCCGAGCGGATTTCCCGGCTCTCGTTTTCCAGGTTGCCGCGCTGGCGCACGAGCCACAGCGTCGACAGCAAGGCTGCCGATATGACGCCGATGACGACGGAAACACCGATCACCTGCGAGGATGTGAAGAGGTGAGCCGAGGCCGCCGCCTGCTGCTCCGCCTGTGCCAGAGCCGGCCGCGCCAGCGCGGCAAGCGCCGTGCCGGCCGCGCAGCTTTTCAGGAAGCGCGCCAATGGACCGTGCTCTTGCTTTGCGGCCTCGTGTGCCGTTGCAGATTTATATCCTTGGCCTGCCATCAGCGGGCGGCGATCGGCGCGAGCGCCATCATCCGCCTGACCGGGCAGGCTGCTTTTCATTTCCGACATCCGCGGTATGTCTCCGTCCTTCAATGTGCCGCATTACGACAAGACATCCCATTTTCGCAGCGGTCGGACAGGGTCCGGCGCCACGAATCAAGTCTTAAAACAATACTTCGGAAGGGAATCGGCGGGAAGGGAGCGTCCAAAAAATAAGCCGCGACATTTGTCAATGTCGCGGCTTTCTACATCTTGTGGATATTAACTATCAGATCAATATCTGTAGTGGTCGGACTTGAACGGGCCCTTCGGCGAGACGCCGATATAGGCAGCCTGTTCCTCAGAAAGCTCAGTCAGCTTCACGCCGAGCTTGTCGAGATGCAGGCGTGCGACCTTTTCATCGAGATGCTTCGGCAGGATATAGACCTGGTTGGAATACTGGTCGGGCTTGGTGAAGAGCTCGATCTGCGCCAGCGTCTGGTTGGTGAACGAAGCCGACATCACGAAGGACGGATGGCCGGTGGCGTTGCCGAGGTTGAGCAGACGACCTTCGGAAAGAAGGATGATGCGGTTGCCCTTGGGGAATTCGATCAGGTCGACCTGTGGCTTGACATTGGTCCACTTGAGATTGCGCAATGCGGCGACTTCGATTTCGTTGTCGAAGTGACCGATATTGCCGACGATCGCCATATCCTTCATCGCCCGCATATGGTCGATGCGGATGACGTCCTTGTTGCCGGTGGTGGTGATGAAGATATCGGCCGAGGAAACCACGTCCTCGAGCAGAACGACTTCATAACCATCCATCGCAGCCTGCAATGCGCAGATCGGATCGGCTTCGGTCACCTTGACGCGGGCGCCGGCGCCGGAGAGCGAAGCGGCAGAACCCTTGCCGACGTCGCCGTATCCGCAAACGACGGCAACCTTGCCGGCCATCATCACGTCGGTGCCGCGACGGATGCCGTCGACCAGCGATTCCTTGCAGCCATACTTGTTGTCGAACTTCGACTTGGTAACCGAGTCGTTGACGTTGATCGCCGGGAAGGGCAGCAGGCCCTTCTGGCTAAGCTGGTAAAGGCGGTTGACGCCGGTCGTCGTTTCCTCGGTGACGCCCTTGATCGCGTCGCGCTGCTTGGTGAACCAGCCCGGGGAAGCGGCAAGGCGCTTCTTGATCTGTGCGAAGAGGATTTCCTCTTCTTCGGAATGTGGGTGAGACAGCACGTCCTCGCCGGCTTCGGCGCGGGCGCCAAGCAGGATGTACATGGTGGCGTCGCCGCCGTCATCGAGGATCATGTTGGAAAGGCCGCCATCGGCCCACTGGAAGATCTTGTCAGTGTAGACCCAGTAATCCTCGAGCGATTCGCCCTTGATGGCGAAGACAGGCACGCCGGACGCGGCGATCGCGGCAGCGGCATGATCCTGCGTCGAGAAGATGTTGCACGAGGCCCAGCGGACTTCGGCGCCGAGCGCGACCAGCGTTTCGATGAGCACGGCCGTCTGGATGGTCATGTGCAGCGAGCCGGTGATGCGCGCGCCCTTCAACGGCTTTGTCCGGCCGAATTCGGTGCGGCAGGACATCAGCCCCGGCATTTCGGTTTCGGCGATCGTAATTTCCTTGCGGCCGAAATCCGCAAGCCCGATATCGGCGACGACATAATCTTTTTCAGTGCTCATAGAGGCCTCCAGGCTGAAAACGTCTCAAAAATTGGCGCAGGCGCCAAGATGACCGCGTGCAAGCGCACGGCATGTCCGCCGTTTAGCAGGCTTCGCCGGGGATGGCAATAAGGATATAAAGAAGTCTTTATATGTTTATATGAGCTCGCCGTCGCTCACATTTCTTCGCCGAACCTATTCTGGATCAGCTGGTCCAGCGCCTCCAGTGCTTCCTGGGCCTGGCTGCCGCTCGCCGAGACGACGACACTCGAACCGGGGCTTGCCGCAAGCATCATCAGCCCCATGATGGAGGTGCCGCCGACCGTCATCCCGTCCTTGGAAACGGTGATGGCGGCATCGAAGGTCTCGACCATCTGCACGAATTTGGCGGAAGCGCGCGCGTGAAGTCCGCGCTTGTTGATAATGAGGAGTTCCCGGGAGAGCGATGTCATGAAGGCTCGTTATTTTCCGCTGAGCACACGGCTCGCGACATTGATATATTTCCGCCCGGCTTCGGAAGCCTCCACCAACGCCTTCTCCATGTTGTTCTCGCCGCGCACGCCGGCAAGCTTGATCAACATCGGCAGGTTGACGCCGGCAATGACTTCGGTATGGCCGCTGCTCATGACTGATATGGCAAGGTTGGACGGCGTGCCGCCGAACATGTCGGTCAGGATGACGACGCCATGGCCATCATCGGCACCGGAAACGGCTTCCAGAATGTCCTGCCGTCTCTGGTCCATGTCGTCTTCGGGGCCAATACAGACCGTCTCGATGAATTTCTGAGGACCGACGACGTGCTCGACAGCATGACGAAACTCTTCAGCCAGCTTGCCATGAGTGACAAGCACAAGTCCGATCATGATATTACTGCTCCCATAGACGCAAACGGTGGACCCAATATCGCAATGCAGCAATTACGTCCACCGGTGGGGGCACATCTTGGCTATGAAAAGCCGAAGTGCAAGATAAAAATGCGACTATATAAGGCAGATTGACCAATCCGGAAGGCCCTAGCGCCCGATATCCGGCACTTTTGCCATCAGGATCGCAAGGGGTGAGGAAACGCCCGCGAGCAACCGCAATGCGGGAAGCGAAAAACCGGCGGCAAGGCCCACTATTTCGCCCTCGGGAGGCACCCGGTTTTCACCGGTAGCGCTGCCCGGAAGCACGGCATAATGCATGGCCGCCCTGGGAATATGATCCTGATGAACGATGCCGGTGCCGCGAAGCTCCATCAGCCCGGTGATCGACGGCGGGCACGCGGCAATCACCGCGCCGGCCTCTCCTGAGAGAAGAACCTGGTCGTCGGCGACCAGCGCCGTGAACAGTCCGAGGCGGCGCGCCTCCGTCATGCAGGTGAAGGCCAGCATCGATTTGCCCCAGCCGGAAGGCCCGCTGAACAGCAGTCCCGTCTTGCCGACGACGATCGCCGTCGCATGGATGTTGAAAGCTGCCTCGGTCATGCTGCGGTGCCGACTGGCAAAGAGAGGATGAAGCGCGCGCCGAGCACATGCCCGCCTTCGGCATCGGTGATGTTTTCGGCTCTCAGCGAACCGCCATGCGCTTCGGCGATCTGCCGGCTGATCGAAAGGCCGAGACCCGAATTCTGGCCGAAGCCTTCCGATTCCGGCCGGTCCGTATAGAAGCGCTCGAAGATACGGTCGATATTTTCCGCCTGGATGCCGGGGCCGTTGTCTTCGATAGTGGTGACGCAGCGCGAACGCGTCCGCACCAGCCGCACGGTAATCTTGCCGCCCTTTTCCGGCACGAAAGAACGGGCATTCTCGATCAGGTTGGCGATGATCTGGCCGATGCGCAGATCATGGCCATTGACGACGAAGCGCGTCTTGATGTTCGGCTTGCGCTCGATCGCATATTCGATCTCCACCTGCTTCTTGCTGCTCCTGACCTGGCGCGAAACCTCGATGAGGTCACGCAGCAGCACCTCCATGTCGACGGAGCCGGCATCGACGCGTGCGAGTTCGGCATCGAGACGGGAGGCGTCGGAGATATCGCTGATCAGCCGGTCAAGGCGGCGGACATCGTGCTGGATGACGTCCATCAGCCGTTTCTTGGAATCGTCGGATCGAGCAAGCGGCAGCGTTTCAACAGCGCTGCGCAGCGATGTCAGCGGGTTCTTGAGCTCGTGGCTGACATCGGCCGCGAAACTTTCGATTGCATCGATGCGGTCGTAGAGCGCCGTCGTCATCTCGCGCAACGCGATGGAAAGGTTGCCGATTTCATCCTGGCGGGCGGAGAAGTCGGGGATCTCCTCGCGTGCCTTGGCCCCCCGGCGCACACGGATGGCAGCCGCCGAAAGACGGCGCAGCGGATTGGCGATCGTCGATGAAAGCACCAGCGAAAGCAGCACGTTGACGAGAGTCGCGACGCCGAAGACGCGCATGATGGCAAGCCGCTCGGCATGAACGATATTGTCGATGTCGCCCGCCTGCGTCGACAACAGCAAAACGCCGAGCACGGCACGGAAACGCTGGATCGGCACGGCGACGGAAACGATGAGCTCGCCTTTCTCGGTGGTGCGCACGACCGCGCCGCGCACGCCGGTGAGCGCATTCATCACCTCGGGATAGATCGAGCCGTCGCCGCCCGGCGCTTCCTTGTAGAGCGGCAGATTGCCGGGCTGCAGCGCCTTGTTGAACAGGGTGGCGAACCACTCGCTCCAGGTCTGCTTCTCCTCTTCAACAGGCGGCAGGTCGAAGCGCAGCACCTGGCCGCGCGAATAGAGATGGCGCGAATCGAGCAGCAGATTGGCATCGGCATCGAAGATGCGGGCGCGCGTCCGCGTCGGAGAAATCAGCCGGCGCAGGACGGGCGCGACCTTCTCGGGATCGATCGGGAATTCGAGATCCTCGTCATTCGGCACCGGGGTGATACTCTGGCCGGCCTGCAACTCGAGCAGTTTCTGCGGATCGATGGTGATCGAGTTGGTATCGACCGAAGCGGAGGCCGAAACGGCGCCGGCAATGATCTCGCCCTGCGTCAGCAGGCTCTCGACGCGGGCGTCGATCAGCCCCTCGCGGAACTGGTTGAGGTAGAGGATGCCGCCGACGAGCACCAGCAGTGCGGCAAGATTGAAGAACAGGATGCGCCGCGTCAGGCTGGAAAAGACGGCATTGCCGAAGATGCGGCGGATCAGGGTGAAGGGATGCGACCAACGTCGGCCTCGGCCGCGACGGGTGCTTACGCCCTCCGCATCGTCCAGATCCCTTTCCTGCACCAACTGTGCCAATGACAGGCCCTTTCGAAGGGCGGGGCCGGATGAACCGGCCCGCAGCCCTTAATATTTCATACAGCGCCGCGCGTCTTTTCAGACGCGCAAAGGACGCTGCAACATTTTGACTGCTGCATAATTTGATCCTTAAATCGGATTCCGATTTAAGGAATTATGCAGTAGCGCTGCGCCGCTTGGGCTCAGGCTGCTTCGCGGAAGCGGTATCCCACTCCGTAGAGTGTTTCAATCATATCAAAGTCGGTGTCGACCATCTTGAATTTCTTGCGCAGCCGCTTGATGTGGCTGTCGATGGTCCGGTCGTCGACATAGACCTGTTCGTCATAGGCCGCGTCCATCAGCGCGTCGCGGCTTTTGACGACGCCGGGGCGCTGCGCCAGCGAATGCAGGATCAGGAACTCGGTCACCGTCAGCGTCACGGCCTCGCCCTTCCAGGTGCAGGTATGACGTTCCTGGTCCATGACCAGCTGCCCGCGCTCCAGCGAGCGGGCCTGCTGCACCGCGCCGTTCTTCGGAGCGCCGGCGGGGCTGGTGCCGGCGGCGGCGGCTTCACGACTTGACGCGCGGCGCAGGACGGCGCGCACGCGCTCCACCAGCAGACGCTGCGAAAAAGGTTTGGTGATGAAATCGTCGGCGCCCATCTTCAGGCCGAAGAGTTCATCAATCTCCTCGTCCTTGGAGGTGAGGAAGATGACGGGAATATCCGACTTCTGCCGCAGGCGACGCAGCAGTTCCATGCCATCCATGCGTGGCATCTTGATGTCGAAGATCGCCAGCTGCGGCGGTCGGGCCAGAAGGCCGTCGAGCGCCGAGGCACCGTCCGTATAAGTCTCGACCTTGTATCCTTCGGCCTCCAGCGCGATCGACACCGAGGTGAGGATGTTGCGGTCGTCATCAACGAGCGCGATTGTCGGCATGGTGTTGGTCTCCGTCATCAGTGCGCAATCTCCCGGATTTGCTCTCCCCAGGCGGTCTCAATGACCGGATGCGCTTATGGAGGATAAAGGTGGAACAAATTGTGGCAAAGATAAAGGGGAGGATTGTCGTAAAATTCGCAAGCAATCTCAGGTAGCACATCAAAATAGTTAAACGCAGTCTTTTCAAACGATTTAAAATCAGAGCAATAAATTTAAATCGATTAATTGTTTGATATCACTGCATTTTCCCAAGTTTTCCATCTTGTGTTTTAAAATTTCTGCCCGTATTTTCGCACTCAGTTTTAACGGCAACGAGCCTGAGCGAAGGGAACTAGCCATGGAAATGTTCGGAGTTCATAACCCGGCAATAGAGCTGGCAACGGTGGGATTGGGCGGCGCAGCCAGCGTTCGTTACAACTTTTCCGCCGCCGCGCTCTATGAAGAAGCGATCCGCCGGGGCGAAGCCGAACTGACCGCTCAGGGCGCGCTGCGGGCTATCACCGGCCAGCACACGGGCCGTTCGCCGCGCGACAAGTTCGTCGTTCGCGACATCAATACCGATGGCGAAATCTGGTGGGACAACAACAAGCCGATCTCGCCGGAACATTTCGCCTTGTTGCGCGACGATATGCTGGCGCATGCCGCGGGCAAGGAGCTTTTCGTCCAGGACCTCGTCGGCGGCGCCGAGGAAGGCCATGCCCTTCCGACCCGCGTCGTGACCGAGTTCGCCTGGCATTCGCTGTTCATCCGCAATCTGCTGATCCGCCCTGACACCGCAGCGCTGTCCAGCCTCGCCCCGAAGTTGACGATCATCGATCTGCCGAGCTTCAAGGCCGATCCGGCCCGCCACGGCTGCCGTTCGGAAACGGTGATCGCCTGCGATCTCACCAATGGTCTCGTCCTCATCGGCGGCACCTCTTATGCCGGTGAAATGAAGAAATCGGTCTTCACCGTGCTCAACTACCTGCTGCCGGCCAAGGGTGTGATGCCGATGCACTGCTCGGCCAATGTCGGCCCGGACGGTGACGCGGCGGTTTTCTTCGGCCTTTCCGGCACGGGCAAGACGACGCTTTCGGCCGATCCGGCACGGACGCTGATCGGCGATGACGAACACGGCTGGAGCGAGAACGGCATCTTCAACTTCGAAGGCGGCTGCTACGCCAAGACCATCCGCCTCTCGGCCGAAGCCGAGCCGGAAATCTATGCGACGACGCAGCGTTTCGGCACCGTTCTGGAGAACGTCGTGCTGAACGAAAGCCGCGAGCCAGATTTCAACGACGGGTCGCTGACTGAAAACACCCGTTGCGCCTATCCGATGGACTTCATCCCGAACGCTTCGGAAACGGGCCGCGCCGGGCATCCGAAGACGATTATCATGCTGACCGCCGATGCCTTTGGCGTCATGCCGCCGATCGCCCGATTGACGCCTGACCAGGCGATGTATCACTTCCTCTCCGGCTACACCGCCAAGGTGGCCGGCACGGAAAAGGGTGTCGTCGAGCCAGAAGCGACCTTCTCCACCTGCTTTGGCGCGCCCTTCATGCCGCGGCATCCGGCCGAATATGGCAATCTGCTCAAGGAACTGATCGGTCGTCATGGTGTCCAATGCTGGCTCGTCAATACCGGCTGGACCGGCGGCGCCTACGGCACCGGCAAGCGTATGCCGATCAAGGCGACACGCGCACTTCTCGCCGCCGCCCTGACCGGCGAACTTGGACAGGTCGAATTCCGTGCTGACACGAACTTCGGCTTCGCCGTGCCCGTCTCCGTCGACGGCGTCGACAGCAGCATTCTCGATCCGCGCTCGACCTGGGCCGACAAGGCAGCCTATGACGCGCAGGCCGAAAAGCTGGTCTCGATGTTCATCGCGAACTTCGCCAAGTTCGAAAATCATGTCGACGGCGGCGTTCGCGATGCCGCCCCCGGCGTGAAGGTTGCCGCCGAATAAGGCGAACAAGCAATTCCAGCAAAAGTGCACAGCGGTTTTGCGTCCGGAATTGCGTGAAAACAAAAAGTTAGAGCATTCCGTACTTCCAAGAAGAACGGAATGCTCTAGTCCTGACTCACGTGAAACCCGGCATCGCAGGATTGCCGGGTTTTTCTTGATCATGGCCGATATTTTCAATTCGCCGTTGATGTGAGATAGAACGCCGCATGGCCAGCGACGCGCTCTATATCGATGACAGGATCACCATCGCGGGATGGGAGCTGACGGAACAGTTCGTTCTGGCGGGCGGCCCCGGCGGGCAGAATGTCAACAAGGTCTCGACCGCGGTCCAGCTGTTCTTCAACATCCCGAATTCGCCGTCCCTGAATGATCGTGTCAAAGCCAATGCGATCAAGCTCGCCGGCCGGCGGTTGTCGAAGGACGGCGTGCTGATGATCGAGGCGAGCCGGTTTCGCAGCCAGGATCGCAACCGCGAGGATGCGCGCGACCGGCTGAAGGAACTGATCCTGGAGGCCGCCAAGCCGCCACCGCCGCCGCGCAAGAAGACCAAGCCGACCAAGGGCTCCGTCGAACGCCGCCTGAAAGAAAAATCCGGCCGCTCGGAAGTCAAGAAAATGCGCGGCCGCCCCGGCGGTAGTGAATGACATGGCCGCGCTCTTGAACGGCATCCGCCATCTCCCCGGCTATCTCGACCGCGCGCGTCAGGAGGCATTGGTCGAGGTGATCCGCACCATCGTCGCCGAAGCGCCGCTTTACGTGCCCGTCATGCCCGGCACCGGTAAGCCGATGTCGGTGCGCATGACCAATTGCGGGCCGCTCGGTTGGGTGACGGACAAAGAGCGCGGCTATCGCTACCAGCCGACGCACCCGGCAACCGGCAGGCCCTGGCCTGATCTGCCGCAGCAATTGCTCGATATCTGGAATGACGTTTCGGGTTACGACAAGTTGCCGGAAGCCTGCCTCGTCAATTTCTACTCCGACGAAGCCCGCATGGGCCTGCATCAGGACAAGGACGAACAGGATCTCAAGGCCCCGGTCGTCTCGATCTCGCTCGGCAACAGCTGCCTCTTTCGTGTCGGTGGCCTCAGCCGCAACGATCGTACGCTATCTTTCAAGCTTTCAAGCGGTGATCTGGTGGTGTTGGGCGGCGAGGGGAGGCTGTGTTTCCACGGCGTCGACCGCATCCATCCGGCGACTTCGACGCTGCTGAAGAATGGCGGCCGCATCAATCTGACGCTGCGCCGCGTCAATCCCTAAAATATAGACGCCGCTATAGTTTTCGCAGCGCGACTTGTTCGATCAGGTGATCCTTGCCCTTTTTCAGGATGAGATCGGCGCGCGGACGAGTCGGCAGAATGTTCTGGCGCAAGTTCTTCAGGTTGATGTTTGCCCAAAGATCCTCGGCGATTTCGAGCGCTTCAGCGTCGCTGATCGACGCATAGCGATGGAAATAGGAATTCGGATCGCGGAAGGCGGTCTCGCGCAGCCGCATGAAGCGCGTGACATACCAGTTGTGGATCTCGTCTTCCGCGGCATCGATATAGATCGAGAAGTCGAAGAAGTCGGAGACCATCGGCACGATCCTGCCGCCGGCAGGGAGGTCGCGCGACTGCAGCACGTTGATGCCTTCGAAGATCAGGATGTCGGGCCGGTCGACGATCTTGTATTCGTCCGGCAGCACGTCGTAGACGAGGTGCGAATAGCTGGGCGCCTTCACGTCCGGCTGTCCGGCCTTGATGGCCGAGAGGAAACGCAGGATCGAAGCCGTGTCGTAGCTTTCCGGAAAGCCCTTGCGCTGCATCAGCTTTTCCCGCTGCAGCACGGCGTTCGGATGAAGGAAGCCGTCGGTGGTGACGAGATCGACCTTCGGACTGGAAGGCCAGCGCCCCAGGAGCTCCTTGAGGATGCGGGCGGTGGTCGATTTTCCCACAGCGACCGAGCCGGCGATGCCGATGACGAAGGGCGTCTTCGTTACATCGGACAGGCTGAGGAAGCGGTTGCGTTGTTCGAACAGCATCTGCGAGGATTCGACATGCGCCGACAGCAGTCGTGACAGCGACAGATAGATCCGCCGGACCTCGTCGAGATCGATCGGATCGCCCATCGAACGCAGCCGTTTGACCTCGTCGCTGGTCAGCGTCAACGGCGTGTCGGCGCGGAATTTTGCCCATTGTTCGGAAGAGAAGAAGTGGTAGGGGGAATAGGATTCCGACTGGAAGTGATCCAACGTTTCCGGCACCCCGATAATCTCAGTCGCGATACTCATGAACTCTGCCGGCTGGCCTTTTCCTTGAGGCCGGACTGCGCGGTTCTGCGCTCGAGCTCGGCCATGACATTCTCTAACGGTATTTCAGCAATCTTCAATACGACCAATAGATGATAGAGCACATCGGCAGCCTCATAGGTCAGATTGTCGCGGTCGCCCGTCACCGCCGCCATCACGGCTTCGATCGCTTCTTCGCCGAGCTTCTTTGCCGCTTTCGGCTGGCCGGCGGCCACGAGCTTGGCTGTCCAGGATTGCTCCGGCGAAGCTTTCGATCGCTCTTCGACGATGCTCTCGAGATCGGAAAGGGAAAATCCGCTCATAGGTCCGCTTTCAAGGTTCAGTCGAGACGCATGTCGATGCCGCACTTGGACATATAGTGCTTCGCCTCGCCGACGGAATAGGTGCCAAAGTGGAAGATCGACGCGGCGAGGACGGCATTGGCGTGGCCCTCCTTTATCCCGGCGACGAGATCATCGAGATCGCCGACGCCGCCGGAAGCGATGACAGGCACACGCACCGCATCGGCGATCGCCCGCGTCAGTTCCAGATCGTAGCCGACCTTGGTGCCGTCACGGTCCATCGAGGTAACCAGCAGCTCGCCGGCGCCACGCGCCACCATCTTCTGGGCGAATTCGACGGCATCGATGCCGGTCGCGTTGCGGCCGCCATGGGTATAGATTTCCCAGGCGCTGAGATTGTCGCCGCCGACCGCCTGGGTGCGCCGGCGCTTGGCGTCGATCGAGACGACGATGCACTGGTCGCCGAACTTGTCGGCCGCCTCAGTGACAAAGTCGGGATTGCTGACGGCTGCCGAATTGATCGAGACCTTGTCGGCGCCGCACAGCAGCAGCTTGCGGATATCGGCGATGGTACGCACCCCGCCGCCGACCGTCAGCGGCATGAAGCATTGGTCGGCCGTGCGCGACACGACATCGAAGATCGTCTCGCGATTGTCCGAGGAAGCGGTGATGTCGAGGAAGCAGAGTTCGTCGGCGCCGGCCGCATCGTAGGCCTTCGCGGCTTCGACGGGATCGCCGGCATCGACGAGATTGAGGAAGTTGACGCCCTTGACGACGCGGCCGTCCTTGACGTCGAGGCAGGGGATGACACGAGCCTTGAGGGTCATTTATGCGGTCTCCTTGGCCCGGGTCGCCTTGATCAGCGCCAGCGCTTCCTTAGGATCGATACGGCCGTCATAAAGCGCACGGCCTGAAATCACCCCTTCCAGTTTTCGCGCATCGGGCTCCAGCATGCGCCTGACATCGTCGAGAGAGGCAAGGCCGCCCGATGCGATCACGGGAATGGAAACGGCGTCGGCAAGTTCCAGCGTCGAGGTCCAGTTGATGCCGGCAAGGATGCCGTCACGGTCGATATCGGTGTAGATGATCGCGGCGACGCCGGCGCCCTCGAATTTTCTGGCGAGCTCGATGATACCGAGTTCGGAGGCCTCCGCCCAACCCTCGACCGCCACCTTGCCGCCCTTGGCATCGATGCCAACGGCGACATGACCAGGAAATTTCCGGCAGGCCTCGATGACCAGCGCCGGATTTCTGACCGCCACGGTGCCGAGAATGACGCGCCGCAGCCCGCGCGACAGCCAGGCCTCGATATGATCGAGCGTGCGAATGCCGCCGCCGAGCTGCACCGGATTGTCAGTTGCCTTGAGGATCGCTTCGACGGCATCGCCATTGGCCGAATGTCCCGCGAAGGCGCCGTCGAGATCGACCACATGCAGCCATTCGAAACCCTGATCTTCGAAGGATCTCGCCTGGGCGGCCGGATCGGTATTGTAGACAGTCGCCTGCTGCATGTCGCCGAGCTTCAGGCGGACACATTGGCCGCCTTTCAGGTCGATCGCGGGAAAAAGGATCATGTCGTCTTACGTCCGTAGAGTGGTCGATACCATCAGCGCATTCCACGCATCTACGATATCCGAGCGGAAAAAGACAGCGGCAATGGTAGCCGCGCCGAAAAGCAGAAGAAGCAGCAGGGTGACGGCAAAGCCGGCCCGGACCTGGCGCCAGAAGCCCAGGCGCCTCTTCATCGATTTCTCGATGTCTCGCACCTGGCGCAGTGCATCGTTGTTGACGGCAGTCAGCCGGATCTGCGGCTCCATCGCCTCGACATAGGTTTCGGCATAACTCGAAAGGATCTGCGAGGCGCGGTCGCGCAGCGTATTGCGCAGGTCGGTCGAGAGATAATTGCTGTTGACGGCGGCAAGTTCGGCCTCGTCGGGCGAACGGCCGGCATTTCGCTTGCGATGGCTGAGAACGAAATCGCGCTTTTGACGCTCGTAGAGTGCGTAGGCGAGCAGGCCGATCAGATCGTCCTCGCCTTCGATATAGAATTCCAGCACGGCCTCGGCGATGTCGCTGGCGCTGATCCCGTTTTGCCGCCGGCCCGAACTGTCGTTTGCGGGGAGCGATTCATGGATCATCGGTCCAGCCTTTCTTTCAGCGCCTTGGCTGCATTGGAAAGCGCTCGTCTGTGGATGGCTTCGTCGACACGGCGGATGATCGTGCCGCCGGGAAGCTTGATGTCAGAAAAGGCAGGCAAGCCTTCCCTGGAGGGCCGCAACGTGTAGAACACCTTGCCTGATTTCCGTGAAGCCGGCATCGAGCGCACTCCTGTTCCGCCGTTTCCATACAGAGGAAATAAGGCGGCTGTATTAAAAGCCAGCCCTTGGAGCAATTCCAGCAAAACTGCGCAGCGGTTTTGTGTCCGGAATTGCGTGAACTACGGGTTCCAGCGCAGGAAATTGCCGATCAGGGCCAGGCCGAGCTTCTGGCTCTTTTCCGGGTGAAACTGCGCGCCGACCATGTTGTCGCGCCCGACGAAAGCGGTCATCGAACCGCCATAGTCGGTCGTCGCAATGACATCCTCGGCGTCTTCGGCGGCAAGATGGTAGGAATGCACAAAATAAGCATGTAGCCCCTGCGACCCTGTCGGAATTCCCTCGAAGAGCGGATGGTCGCGCTTGAGGTCGAGCGTGTTCCAGCCGATCTGCGGGATCTTGAGCGCAGGATCATCCGGCGTCATCTCGACGACGTCACCGGGAATCCAGTTAAAGCCGTGCGTCACGGTCTTCTCGAGGCCGCGCGAGGACATGAGCTGCATGCCGACGCAAATGCCGAGGAACGGCCGTGCCTTCTTCTCGACAGCCTCGATCAACACCTCGGCCATCCCAGGCACGGCATCGAGACCGCGCCGGCAATCGGCATAGGCGCCGACACCGGGAAGCACGATACGATCGGCCACGGCAACGTCCTCCGCCCTGTCGGTGAGATCGATATGGGCATCGATGCCCGCTTCGCGCGCGGCACGCTCGAAAGCCTTGGTCGCCGAGCGCAGGTTACCGGAGCCATAGTCGATAATTGCGACGCGCATCGTCAGCGTCCTCCATCAAAACCAAAGAGACCAAGCGATGTGCCATGGCCGTGCGGGCTGTTCGGACGAGCCCTGTTCTGCCAGTCCGGTGCCGCGGCGTCGTCGCTATCCGCGATTACAGCCCTGTCCGAGAAATAGATCTGCTCAGCAATGCCGATCGTATCGGCTGCAATGAGTGCGTCTTCGTTCCAGCCCTTGGCGGCAAGCTTGCGGACACGGAAATTCTGGCCCTCGAGACCGACCAGCATATTCACACCCAGGAGGATTGCCGCTCCCGCCGGCCCGAGGCCCGGTTCGTCCATCAGCACACCACCAATCCCCTGCAGCAGAAAGGCGGCCGCCGCGTGCAGCCAAAGCCGATGTGCCAGCAGCCAAGCCCATGGAAACAGGAAGCCGAGCAGCGTGAAGCCGTCGCGGATGGTTCGCGTCTCGTCCGCCGTGGCGCTCGTGCTGCCGGGCGGCGTCAGGAAGATATAGCTGGATGTCATTGTCGCCGCTCCCTCGAAGGGCTCAGACGAGCGTGCCCTTGGTCGAGGGAACACGGCCCGCCTGTCTCGGATCGATCTCTGTCGCCGTGCGCAACGCGCGGGCAACGGCCTTGAAGCATGTCTCGGCAATATGATGGTTGTTGGCACCATAATGGTTGAGAATATGCAAGGTGATGCCGGCATTCTGGGCGAGCGCATGGAAGAATTCACGAACGAGCTCGGTGTCGAAAGTGCCGATCTTCGGCGCGCTGAAGGCGACATTCCAGACGAGGAACGGCCGGCCGGAAAGATCGACGGCAGCCTTGGTCATCGTCTCGTCCATGGCGAGATCGATCGATGCGTAGCGGGTGATGCCGCGCCGGTCGCCGAGCGCCTTGGAGATCGCCTGGCCGATGGCGATGCCCGTATCTTCGACCGTATGGTGGTCATCGATATGCAGGTCGCCCTTGGCATCGATCTCCATGTCGATGAGGGAGTGTCGCGAAAGCTGGTCGAGCATATGGTCGAAGAAGCCGACGCCCGTCGAAATCGTCGATTTGCCGGTGCCGTCGAGATTGACGGAAACGGAAATCGAGGTTTCGTTGGTCTTGCGGGAAACGCTGCCCGTGCGGCTTGCTGCGGTCTCGGCCATATGGCCCTCCATCGGGAATAAGGGCGTTCCTTATCAGGCGCATCGGGAAATATCCAGAAGCCGGGCAAGAGAAAAGCCGGCCCATTTGCAATCTGCCTCGGCCCACTTACATAGGGCCCAACAAGGCCGGTGTGCGGCCTAGATCAGGATGATCTTAGGCCCATCGGCCTAAGATCTGAATCCGGATCTAAATCAAAGAAATGGAGCATGATGTCGTCCGAAAACCGCTTCACACTTTTCGGCATCATGCTCTAGCGTAACGGCCCGCGTCATGGGCGGACAGGTGTTTTATGACAACAATCATTACAGTTCGAAAAGGCGGCAAGGTAGTGATGGCGGGCGACGGCCAGGTGAGCCTCGGCCAGACCGTCATGAAGGGCAATGCCCGCAAGGTGCGCCGTATCGGCAAGGGCGAAGTCGTCGCCGGTTTCGCCGGCGCCACTGCCGATGCCTTTACCCTGCTCGAAAGACTTGAAAAGAAGCTTGAGCAATATCCCGGTCAATTGATGCGCGCCGCCGTCGAGCTCGCCAAGGACTGGCGCACCGACAAATACCTGCGTAATCTCGAAGCCATGATGCTGGTCGCCGACAAGTCGATCACGCTGGCGATCACCGGCAACGGCGACGTCCTGGAGCCTGAGCATGGCACGACGGCGATCGGTTCGGGCGGCAATTTTGCCTTGGCCGCCGCCCGTGCGCTTATGGATACTGACAAATCGGCTGAAGAGATTGCTCGCCGCGCCCTCGATATCGCCGCCGACATCTGCGTCTACACGAACCACAATATCGTGGTGGAATCCTTGGATGTTGAAGGCTGAACTCCATGCCTTCTGGCCGCTTGGCCTAGACGAACAGGCCTTCGAGGACTTGGCGAAACAACGACGAATTACGGCCGGGCGCTGCTAATGGCCCTGGACCGCCAGGAGAATAACACCCAATGACGACTTTTTCCCCCCGCGAGATCGTTTCTGAGCTCGATCGCTACATCATCGGCCAGCATGATGCCAAACGCGCCGTCGCGATTGCGCTGCGCAACCGCTGGCGCCGCCAGCAGCTCGACCCGAGCCTGCGCGATGAAGTCATGCCGAAGAACATTCTGATGATCGGCCCGACCGGTGTCGGCAAGACCGAGATCTCCCGCCGCCTGGCAAAACTCGCCGGCGCACCCTTCATCAAGGTGGAAGCCACCAAGTTCACCGAAGTCGGCTATGTCGGCCGCGATGTCGAGCAGATCATCCGCGATCTGGTCGAGGTCGGCATCGGTCTGGTGCGCGAGAAGAAGCGGGCCGAGGTGCAGGCCAAGGCGCATGTGAGCGCCGAGGAGCGTGTTCTCGATGCGCTGGTTGGCACCACCGCTTCGCCCGCCACCCGCGAAAACTTCCGCAAGAAGCTGAGGGATGGCGAACTCGACGACAAGGAAATCGATATCGAGGTGGCCGATGCCGGTTCCGGCATGGGAGGCTTTGAAATTCCCGGCATGCCGGGCGCCAATATCGGCGTGCTGAACCTGTCGGAAATGTTCGGCAAGGCGATGGGCGGCCGCACCAAGAAGGTCCGCACCACAGTCAAGGCCTCCTACAGCGACCTGATCCGCGACGAATCCGACAAGCTCATCGACAACGAAGTGATCCAGCGCGAAGCCGTTCGCTCCACCGAGAATGACGGGATCGTCTTCCTCGACGAAATCGACAAGATCGCCGCCCGCGACGGTGGCATGGGCGCCGGCGTTTCGCGCGAAGGTGTCCAGCGCGACCTCTTGCCGCTCGTTGAAGGCACGACCGTTTCGACCAAGTACGGACCGGTGAAGACAGACCACATCCTCTTCATCGCCTCCGGCGCCTTCCATGTCTCCAAGCCCTCGGATCTTCTGCCGGAACTGCAGGGCCGCCTGCCGATCCGTGTCGAATTGCGTCCGTTGAACAAGGATGATTTCCGTCGGATCCTGACCGAGACGGAAGCGAGCCTCATCCGTCAGTACCGCGCACTGATGGAAACCGAAAGCCTGAGCCTTGAATTCACCGACGACGCGATCGACGCGCTTGCCGATGTCGCCGTGCATCTGAACTCTTCCGTCGAAAACATCGGCGCACGCCGCCTGCAGACGGTCATGGAGCGGGTGCTCGACGATATTTCCTATAACGCGCCGGATCGGGGCGGGACTGCCGTGACGATCGATGCCGCCTATGTGCGCGAGCATGTCGGCGATCTCGCACAGAACACCGACTTGTCGCGCTTCATTCTGTGATATCGGCGCACCGGTTCATGTCTTTCCCGGTATGAATGCCGGATTGTGACGAACGCGACTCTCGACAGCGGGCCTTTTACTTTCTACTGCATAATTCCCTAAATCGAAATCGATTTAGGGATAAAATTATGCAGCAATTCAAAGTGCTACAGCGTCCTTTGCGCGTCTGAAAAGACGCGCGGCGCTGTAGTGAAGGCCCGTTTTGTTTTCTGCTCCGGCTTTATTCGGCCAAGATTCTGGTCCAGGCAGCCGCATCGCAAACAGGACGATGGAACGGACGGGATAACGGATCGTGCGACGCCTTTTGACAAGCCTTATGATTGCCGTTGCCCTGGTGAATTCGGCGCCCGCCTTCGCAATGCAGACGGTGCCGGCGGGCAATCGTCACGCCGAGCAACCCGATATTCCGGGCGCTTCCATCAGGCGCACCAAGGGCACCAAGAGCAGCTTCGATCTGAAATACGAAAAGGTTCATGAGCTTCTGGCGACCGATCGCGAGCTCATGGGCAAGATCCGGAAGATCTCCAGCGCCTACGGCATCAATCCCATCCATGTCGTCGGCGCGATCGTCGGCGAACACACCTATAATGTCGACGCCTACGACCGGCTGCAGGCCTATTATGTCAAGGCGGCCTCCTATGCCGGAGAAAGCTTCCGCTTCGCTTATGACGGCGAAAGCGTCGACGAATTCGTGGCGCGGCCGCAATTTTCCGAATGCAAAGGCAAGAGCGATTCCTACACGCTCTGGTCCTGCCGCGAAGATGTCTGGGAAAGCGATTTCCGCGGCAAGACGGTAGGCGGCAAGAGTTTCCCCAACAACCGCTTCAGCGCGGTCTTCTTCCAGCCCTTCTATGCCGGTCAGACCTTCGGCCTCGGCCAGGTCAATCCGCTGACGGCGCTGATGCTCTCCGATCTCGTGACCCGCGTGTCGGGTTATCCGAAGCTGAATGAGAAGAATGCCGGCGCCGTCTACAAGGCCATCATGGATCCCGATATCTCGCTCGCCTTCGTCGCGGCTTCGATCCGCAGGTCGATCGACGACTACAAGGAGATCGCCGGCATGGATATCTCGGGTAATCCCGGCCTGACGGCGACGCTTTATAATGTCGGCAATTCGCGCCAGCGCGCCGCAGCACTTGCTGCGAAGAACCGCGGCGCCGGTACGACGGTCTGGCCGGAAGAGAATTATTACGGCTGGCTGATCAACGACAAGCTGGACGAACTTAAGGGCCTGCTCTAGCTTCAAGCTTGCCGGGAAGCTTAGATCTTCCCCGAAAGGCTTTTACGATGGACATGCGTCCGGACCCCTTCGTTCCGCCAGCACCGCTGCCGCGTACCGTACCGCCGAGCCGGCTGGAAATCATTCGCATCATTCTGCGCAATCCGCTCGAACTCTGGGGCGAGCCGTCCTACACGCTGCCCTGGATCCGCACCAATTTCTTCGGCCAGAGGACGCTGATCGTCAACGATCCCGGCCTTATCAAACATGTGCTGGTCGACAATGCCAATAATTACCGCATGTCGGATGTGCGCCAACTCGTCCTGCGTCCGATCCTCCGCGACGGCCTTCTGACCGCCGAAGGTTCGGTCTGGAAAAGATCACGCAAGGCGGTGGCGCCTGTTTTCACGCCTCGCCACGCCCAAGGCTTCGCCGGGCAGATGCTGCGCCAGTCCGAAGACTATGTCCGTAAATATGAGAGCGCGGACGAGACAGGCGCAATTTTCGATATCAGCACCGACATGACCGAGCTGACCTTCGCGGTTCTCGCCGATACGTTGTTCTCCGGCGAAATCGTCACCTCGAGCGGCCATTTCGCCGACGATGTCAATGAACTCCTGCATCGCATGGGCCGCGTCGATCCGATGGATCTGATGCGCGCTCCGTCCTGGGTTCCACGTGTGACACGCATCGGCGGCCAGAAAGTGCTGGAGAAATTCCGCGCCATTGTGCGCAACACGATGGATATGCGGCTCGCAAAGATGAAAGCGAATCGCAGCACCGCGCCCGAGGATTTCCTGACCCTGCTCCTGGAACAGGCCGGCCCCGAGGGGCTGACGAAGGAGGAGATCGAAGACAATATTCTGACCTTCATCGGCGCGGGGCATGAGACCACAGCCCGGGCGTTGGCCTGGACGCTGTATTGCGTATCGAACAGCCCGCATATCCGCGAGGCGATGGAAGAAGAAATCGACGCGGTGCTTGCCACTGGGGCTGAACCAGTGGAATGGCTGGATATGATGCCGCAGACGCGCGCCGCCTTTGAGGAGACTTTGCGCCTCTATCCGCCGGCGCCATCCATCAATCGCGCCGCCATATCAGATGATTCCTGGACAAGCCCCATGGGCGAGCGGGTCGAGCTCGAGGCCGGTGTCACGGTGCTGATCATGCCCTGGACGTTGCATCGCCACGAACTTCATTGGGACAGGCCGCGAGCCTTTATGCCCGAACGCTTCCTGCCGGAAAATCGCGGCTCTATCGGCCGTTTCCAGTTCCTGCCTTTCGGCGCCGGTCCGCGTGTCTGCATCGGTGCAACATTTGCACTTCAGGAGGCGGTGATCGCCCTTGCCGTGCTGATGCATCGCTATCGTTTCGATTCCACCGATCAGACCAACCCCTGGCCGGTGCAGAAGCTGACGACGCAGCCGCAGAACGGGCTGCCGATGCGCGTGACACCGCGCATAATTTCCACAAAGGCATAAATCTTTCGAATTATTGCAGAATTGACTGTGAATGAAAGCCGGGCAAAGTGGCAGCATTCAAAGTCGTTGCCAGGGAGAATGTCGCATGAGCCGCGTTGATAAGAACGGTCTTGCCATCGAAACCGTCCTTCATGATTTCCTCGTCAAGGAGGTGCTGCCGGGTCTGGCGGTCGATGCGGACAAGTTCTTTGCCGATTTTTCGGCGATCGTCCACGATCTCGCCCCGAAGAATCGTGCGCTGCTGGCAAAACGTGACGACCTGCAGGTAAAGATCGACGACTGGTACCGCCGGCATGGCGCCCCTGCGGATATGGACGACTACCAGTCCTTCCTCCGCGAAATCGGCTATCTCCTGCCTGAGGGATCGGACTTCCAGGTTTCGACCCAAAACGTCGATCCGGAGATCGCCTCGATCGCCGGCCCGCAGCTCGTCGTTCCCGTCATGAATGCCCGCTATGCCCTGAACGCCGCCAATGCCCGCTGGGGTTCGCTCTATGATGCGCTCTACGGCACGGACGCGATTCCCGAGAGCGACGGCGCCGAAAAGGGCAAGGGCTACAATCGGAAGCGCGGCGAGAAGGTCATCGCCTGGGTGCGCGATTTCCTCGATACATCAGTGCCGCTGCAGGACTGCCGCTGGAAGGACGTCGGAAGCTTCGCCGTCAAGGATGGAGCGCTGGTCGTCAGATCGATCGATGGCGAGCAGGCAATGCTGACGGACGACAAACATTTTGCCGGCTATCGCGGTGACGCCGCCGCTCCCACGCATATTCTCCTGAAGAACAACGGCATTCACATCGAAATCGTCATCGATGCGACGACGACGATCGGAAAAGCCGATCCGGCTGATATTTCCGATGTCTGGCTGGAATCGGCAATTACGACAATCATGGACTGCGAGGATTCGATTGCCGCTGTCGATGCCGAGGACAAGGTCGTCGTCTATCGCAACTGGCTCGGCCTGATGAAGGGCGACCTGCAGGAAGAGGTGGCAAAGGGCGGAACAAGCTTCGTCCGCAAGCTCAACCCGGATCTGCAATATGCCGGTCCGGACGGTAGCTCCTTCGAGGTGCATCGCCGCTCGCTGATGCTGGTGCGCAATGTCGGCCACCTCATGACCAATCCAGCGATCCTCGACCGCGACGGCAACGAAGTGCCTGAAGGCATTATGGATGCTGTGATCACCGGCTTGATCGCGCTTTACGATATTGGCCCGGCCGGCCGGAAGAAGAATTCCCGCAACGGCTCCATGTATGTGGTCAAGCCGAAGATGCATGGGCCCGAAGAGGTCGCCTTCGCCGTCGAAATCTTCTCGCGGGTCGAAGATGCGCTTGGCCTGCCGCGCAATGCCATCAAGATGGGCATCATGGATGAGGAACGCCGCACGACCGTCAACCTCAAGGAATGCATCCGCTCTGCCCGCGATCGCGTCGTCTTCATCAATACCGGCTTCCTCGATCGGACCGGCGATGAGATCCACACGTCGATGGAAGCCGGTCCGATGATTCGCAAGGGCGACATGCGGCAGGCGGCCTGGATTTCCGCTTATGAGAACTGGAACGTCGACATCGGCCTCGAATGCGGCCTTTCCGGCCACGCCCAGATCGGCAAGGGTATGTGGGCGATGCCGGATCTGATGGCGGCGATGCTCGAACAGAAGATCGCCCACCCGAAGTCCGGCGCCAACACCGCCTGGGTGCCGTCGCCGACGGCCGCAACCCTGCATGCCACCCATTATCACCGGGTCAATGTCGCCCGTGTTCAGCAGGGGCTGAAGGACCGCGCTCGCGCCAAGCTCTCCGACATTCTCTCCGTGCCGGTTGCGGTGCGGCCGAACTGGACGCCGGAGGAAATCCAGCGCGAGCTCGATAACAATGCCCAGGGCATTCTCGGCTACGTCGTGCGCTGGGTCGATCAGGGCGTCGGCTGCTCGAAGGTGCCCGACATCAACAATGTCGGCCTGATGGAAGATCGCGCGACGCTGCGCATTTCGGCCCAGCATATGGCGAACTGGCTCTATCACAAGGTCGTCACCGAAGCTCAGATCGTCGAGACGATGAAACGCATGGCCGCCGTCGTCGACGGGCAGAATGCGTCGGATCCCGCCTACCAGCCGATGGCCGGCAATTTCGACGATTCGATCGCCTTCCAGGCTGCCCTCGATCTCGTCCTGAAGGGTAGGGAACAGCCGAACGGCTACACCGAGCCGGTGCTGCACCGCCGTCGCCTCGAGCTCAAGGCGAAACAGGCCGCGTGACGGCTTGACGGAGAATAGAGCCTTTCCTGGTCAGCTTGAAGCATTCTGTTGGCTCAAACGGAGTCGGATGGTCGGTCGATCAGCCGGCCCGTTTCAGCCAACCCGAAGGGCCGGGCATCTTTGCGCCAGGATCAGAGGCGATCGGCTCGGACGTACCAAGGGGTATGCCCTTCGCCAATCGCCTCTGCCCTGACGAAAACCTGCTCCGGCAGAATGATTCAATCTGACCAGGAAAGGCTCTAAGAAAAGGCCGCCGGGACGACTCCGGCGGCCTTTTTTATACCGAATTCGGCAATTAGCTTACTGAATGACGACGACCTTGGACGTGCCCTTGCCGGGACGGACGCGGCTGTACAGGTCGATGACATCCTGGTTCATCAGGCGAATGCAGCCCGAGGAAGCGGCGGTGCCGATCGAGGCCCATTCCGGCGTGCCGTGCAAGCGGAAGAGCGTGTCCTTGCCGTCCTCGTTGAAGAGATACATGGCGCGCGCGCCGAGAGGATTGGTGAGGCCCGGGCCCATGCCGTCTTCGACGTACTTGGCGAGATCGGGCCGGCGGACCGCCATTTCCTTTGGCGGGTGCCAGTTCGGCCATTCCTGCTTCCAGGCGACGTAGGCGGTGCCGGCCCATGCGAAGCCCTGCTTGCCGACGCCGATGCCGTAGCGCATCGCTTTGCCGTTGGCCAGGATGTAATAGAGGAAGCGCTCGCGCGTGTTGACGATGATCGTACCGGGACGCTCGGTGGTCTGGTAGCTGACGACCTGGCGGCGGAACTGCGGCTTGACCCTATCGATCGGGATCGCCGGCAGGGAGTATCCGGCGTCCTTCGTCACGCCGTAGGCGTCGTTGAAGATCTGTGCTGTCTGTACCGTCGGGCCTGCGCCCTTGTCGTCGACGGATGCGCTGTCTGATGTCGTGGAGCAACCGGCCAGGGCGAGCGTCGCCAGCAGGCCAAATACAGGGAATGCATTGCAGATGCGCATGGATGACTCTTGAAGTTTTGGGGCAAGGAGAACGGTCTTTCGACCATCGTTGATTATGGTTTATTTTCGATTAACTTGCGCTTTGCAAGGCTACTGCAGCGCGACAAATCCGTCTGCCGCGCAAATTAGAAGCGCATGGTTTTTTTGCAACAACACGCCAGCCCCTCTGATGGTTATCCATGACGATTTTGAGCGTTTACAATAACAATCCGTTAATCGATGGCCGGCAATCGGACAGGGCCATGATGGTACGGCGCGGAACGCAGATATTGCTGCATGAAATGCGCCACGCCGTGCTGCCCGAACTGCCGCTGGCCAGCGGCCGCCGCGCCGATCTGATCACTCTTTCGGAAAAGGGCGAGGTCTGGATAATCGAAATTAAGACGTCGATCGAAGATTTCAGGGTGGATCGCAAATGGCCGGAATACAGGCTGCATTGCGACCGTCTATTCTTTGCGACTCACAAGGATGTGCCGCTGGAGATCTTTCCCGAGGAATGCGGGCTGTTCCTGTCGGATGGTTATGGAGCCCATATGATTCGCGAGGCGCCGGAACACCGAATGGCGCCGGCCACGCGCAAATCCGTCACGCTCAACTTCTCGCGTGCCGCCGCACAAAGGCTGATGATGGCCGAATGGGCGAGCGGAAAACCGTTCACTGTGGACGATGTTTAAGTATAAGCGCGCGAGGTGTTCGTCTATTTCGGCGCGCGTTTGGCAAGGATACGCTGCAGCGTCCGCCGGTGCATGTTGAGCCGGCGCGCCGTTTCGGAAACATTGCGCTCGCACATTTCATACACCCGCTGGATGTGTTCCCAGCGCACGCGATCGGCCGACATCGGATTTTCGGGAAGCTCAGCCTTTTCACCCGGCCGCTGTGTCAGCGCCGAAAACACTTCGTCGGCATCCGCAGGCTTTGCAAGATAATCGACGGCGCCGAGCTTCACGGCCGTTACCGCCGTCGCAATATTGCCGTAGCCGGTCAGCACGATGATCCTGGTGTCGTCGCGCCGCTGACGGATCGCCTCGATGACGTCGAGCCCATTGCCGTCGCCGAGCCGAAGGTCAACCACCGCATATTTCGGCGGCCTGCCTTTCGATTTCGCAACGCCCTCCGCCACTGATTCGGCCGTCTCCACCTGGAAGCCGCGCGTCTCCATCGCCCGTGCCAGGCGGCGCAAGAACGGCCCGTCGTCGTCGACGATCAACAGGCTGGCGTCGGGACCGATATGATCCTCGTCCGACGCGGCGATATTGTCATGATTCTGTTCTGTCATCGTCTCGGTCCCGGCGGTTGAGCGCCCGATCTGCGTCAACCGCTATATCCTGTTTATGCCGACAAAGTCATTTTGTCGAATTTGCGTCGATCAGCATGCGCGGCCATTCAATTCGGATACGCGCGCCCGCACTTTCCGGATCGCGGTTCTCGAAAACCAGCGATGCACCGGAGCGCTCCAGCAACGTCTTGGCGATGAAAAGTCCAAGCCCGAGGCCGCCAGCCGTATCCTCCTTCTGCCGCTTGGTCACATAGGGTTCGCCGATCCGCGTCAGTATGTCAGGCGCATAACCGTTGCCATCATCCTCGATGACGATCAGCACTTTGTCGTGATCGTGCTCGACAGTGACGATCACTTTCTCCCGCGCATAGTCGACGGCGTTTTCGATCAGGTTGCCGAGCCCGTACATGATGCCGGCATTGCGGTCGGTGACCGGCTCACCCTTGCGAGGGCTCTTTTCGATGAGTTCGAGAGCGATACCGAACTCCCGGTGCGGGGCGACGATCTCCTCGATCATCGAGGAAAGCGGCAGGCGGCGCATATGCGCCTCGCCTTCGGAGGAAAGCGTCGTCAGCCGCCGCAGGATGTCACGGCAGCGTTCGCTCTGGCTGCGCAGCAGCATCACGTCCTCGCGGAAACGATCGTCATCCTTGAGTTCCCGCTCCATTTCCTTGGCGACGACGCTGATCGTCGCAAGCGGCGTTCCGAGTTCATGGGCGGCCGCAGCCGCCAGCCCGTCGAGTTGCGACAGATGCTTTTCCCGCTGCAGCACCAGTTCGGTAGCAGCCAGCGCATCGGCAAGCTGGCTCGCTTCCATCGAGACCCGGTAGGCATAGAAGGCGGCGAATGCCATCGTCGAGGCAATCGAGCACCAGACACCGAACTGCATGACGTTGTGCACATTGATCTCGACCCCGTCGAACCAGGGCAGCGGAAAGGGCGAAAAGGCAAGCACCGTGATGCAGACCATCGCAAAGCCGATCAGCGCGGTGCTGTAGCGGATCGGCTGCGAAGCAAAGGAGATGATGACGGGCACGCAGACGAGCGCCGCGAAAGGATTGGCAAGGCCGCCGGTGATGAAGAGCAGCGCGCAGAGCTGCAAGAGGTCGAAGCCGAGCAGCGCAAAGGCGGCCGGCGGTTCCAGCCGATGCGTCGGCGGATAGCGGATCGTCAGGTAGAAATTCACCCAGGCAAGGGCGGCGATCAGCGAAGAGCTGGCAATCAGCGGCAGAGGAAATTTCAGCCAGAAGGCAACGATGAAAACCGTCAGCGCCTGTCCGCCTACGGCAAGCCAGCGCAGCCGCACCAGTGTCTGCAGGCGTAGCCTGCGGCTGTTGTGCCGGTCCTCCAGCGTATAGCCTTCCGTGTTGTCGATCATGCTAGGCTTGTCGATCATGCCGGGGGCTCCTTGAACGGCCCTCATGTACCACGCGGTTTTGCCCGTGTCGTCGGCAACGCATCTTCCGGCCGCTCCGGCCAGGGATGCCGGGGATAGCGCCCGCGCATATCAGCACGCACATCCTTCCACGAGCCGGCCCAGAAGCCCGGCAGGTCGCGTGTCGTCTGGATCGGCCGGTGCGCCGGCGAGGTGAGCTCGAGCAGCAGCGGCAGGCGGCCGCCGGCAATGGCTGGATGCTGCTTCAGTCCAAACAGCTCCTGTACGCGGATCGTCAGCACCGGCTCCTCGCCCTCATACTGGATCGGATGCCTTTGGCCGGTCGGCGCTTCGAAATGGGTCGGCGCAAGCCGGCTAAGGTCGCGCTGCAATTCGTGCGGCACCAAAGACATCAGCCCGTTCGAAAGCCCGGCTGCGGAAATCTCGGAAAGGCCGCGGGCCTCGGTCTGAAAGGGTGCGAACCAGTCATCCAGCCGGGATAGCAGGGCTTTATCGCTGACATCAGGCCAAGGTTCGCCGATCGTCCGGTGAAGGAATCCGATCCGCTCGCGAAGCTGCATGGCCTCCTTCGAGAAGGCAAGCTGATCGAGCCCCAGCTCGCGCACACCCTCCACCAGCGCCTGGGTGACTGCTGCCCCGGACGGGCGCGGCAAAGGCGTCTCTTCGAAGACAATCGCGCCGAGCCGGGTTGCCCGCCGCGCCCTGACTTTCCGGCTCTGCCGGTCGAAGAATATCTGGTCCCCAGTTTTGATCTCGCCCGGCAACTCGGCTTCGATGTCGCCGCGTGTCACCTCGGCTGCCGCCAGAACCCGCGCCTGGGCTGCCCGTCCGGTCAGGTCGGCAATCACTAGCATCTGGCTGCCGGCCAGCCTCTCGGTTTCCGGTAGCTCCGCTCCACGCCCGTTCGCCATCACGAATCGGCCGCGCCCGCCGCGCTGAAGTGCAATTCGATCTGGGAACGCATGCAGCAGCAGTTGGCCTGCAAGCGTCGGCGCCGTTGCGGCAACTCTGTCGAGGCCGCTTGCCAGCCGTCCTGCCAGCCGCCTTGAAGCCTCCGCTCTCTCGCCCCGCTCGGCCTTGAAGCGTCGCAACCGCTCCTCGATATCGATACTCGTTCCGCCGAGCCCCTGTTCGGTGAGAAGCACGGCGATCATCGCCGCATCCCGTGCGTATCCCGCTTCTCCGGCCGAGACGACCATGGCGGCAAGTCGCGGCGGCAAAGCGAGATCGCGCATGACCTTGCCGCGCGCCGTCAGCGCGCCGTCCTTGTCGAGGGCGCCGAGCTGGCTAAGCAGAACCCGCGCCTCCCTCAGCGTCGTTTCCGGCGGCTGATCGACGAAGGCAAGCGATGCCGGATCTTGAACGCCCCAATGCGCGAGGTCGAGCACCAGCCCCGAGAGATCGCTGGAAAGGATCTGCGGCGGTGTGAAGGCCGGCAATGCCGCCGTCTGTCCCTGGTGCCACAGCCTGACGGCGATGCCCGGCTCCGTTCGTCCGGCGCGGCCCGCCCGCTGATCGGCGGAAGCCCGCGACACGCGCACCGTCTCCAGCCGTGTGATTCCGGTCGAGGCCTCGAACACCGGCAGACGCTGCAAGCCGCTGTCGATCACGATCCTGACGCCGTCGATGGTGATCGATGTTTCTGCGATTGATGTTGCAAGCACGATCTTGCGTGTCCCCTGGGATGCCGGCCGGATCGCCGCATCCTGCTCCTTCTGGCTGAGATTGCCGTAGAGCGGCGCAATCAGCGTCTCGGCTCCGAATCGTCCCTGCAGGCGTTCTACGGTGCGGGTGATTTCCGCTTGGCCGGGCAGGAAAGCGAGGATCGAGCCGGCCTCATTGGCATGAGCATCGAGTATCGCCCGTGTGACCGCATCCTCGATGCGCTCACCGCCCGGCCGATCCTGGTAACGGATATCGATCGGAAAGCTGCGCCCGAGGCTTTCGATCACCGGTGGGTGGTCGAGCAGGGCGGCCACGCGTTCGACGTCGAGGGTCGCCGACATCACGAGGATACGCAGATCGTCGCGCAGCGCCGACTGGACGTCGAGCGCCAGTGCGAGTCCGAAGTCTGCGTCCAGCGAACGCTCGTGGAATTCGTCGAAGATGACGACCGAGACACCGGTCAGTTCCGGATCGTCGAGGATCATCCGGGCAAAAACCCCTTCGGTCACCACTTCGATCCGTGTCGCTGCCGATATCCTGTTGTCGAGGCGCATGCGGTAGCCGACCGTCCCGTCGACCTGTTCGCCGATCAGCGACGCCATCCGGCCTGCCGCTGCCCGCGCCGCCAGCCGACGTGGCTCCAGCAGGATGATCTTGCCGTCGCCGCGCCAGGCCTGGCCGAGCAGGTAGAGCGGCACCAGCGTCGTCTTGCCGGCGCCGGGCGGGGCGGAAAGAATGGCGCGTTTTTGCTCGTCCAGCGCAGCAGCGACGGCCGGCAGGACATGTGAAACCGGAAGTTCCGGCAAGGATGCACTGATTGTCACTTTCGGCCCGTCACTGTCTCATAGGCAAGAATGGCGCCGGCGAGATCCTCCAAAGCCGCTCCGACCGACTTGAACAGCGTGATCTCAGCGTCATGGCTTCGTCCGCCATGGGCACCGCTGACAAGTTCCGCAAGCTCAGCCCTGATGTCGCCTTCCTTCAGCACGCCGCTTTTCAGCGGCTGGACGATGTCGCCCGCCTCGCTGATGGCGCCAGCGCGGGTATCGACATAAATCGAAGCACGACGGATGGCCTCGTCGTCGCTTTCGCGCATGCTCGGCTTGAAGGCGCCGACGAGATCGAGGTGGGCGCCGGGCTTCAGCCATTCGCCTGATATCAGCGGCTCGCTGGAAAGCGTGGCGCAGGAAATGATGTCCGCTGTCCGCACTGCGGCTTCAGCATCCGCGACCGCCTCGGCATTCAGGCCGAGCGCCCGGGCTTCGGCTGCGATCTTTTCCGCCGCTTGGCCGTTGCGGCCCCAGACCCGGTACCTCTTGATCGGCCGGGTCGTGCCGTGGGCAAGCATCAGGTTGAGCGACAGCCGCCCGGTTCCGCAGACGAGCAACTCTTCCGCGTCAGGGCGGGCGAGATGTCGGGCCGCCAGCGCCGATGCCGCCGCCGTCCGCCGCGCGGTCAACTCGCCGCCGTCGATTGCAGCAAGCATCTCGCCGGTGGCGCCGGAGGAAAGAAGATAGGTTCCGAAGATCGCTGGCAGGCCCCGCCGCACATTGCCTGGAAAGACCGAGACCGTCTTCACCCCGGCATAGCGTCCGGGAACCCAAGCCGGCATCAAGAGCAGTGTGGCGCTCTCCTCATCCGGTACCTCCATCTCATGGTGATGGCGCACCGGCATCACGCATTCGCTCTGGAACATGCGGGCGATCGCCTCGATCAGTTCCGGCCAGGGCAGGGCCGCGCGCGTCTGTTCTTCATCAAGGACAAGCATTCTTCACTCCGCCGCATCGTTCTTCATCGCCAAACTAGCGAGTGAGGCGCGGCATAGGCAAGCACCCTGGAATTCCGCGCCAGGCTCCCCATATAAACCTTGTCTCCCTCGCCGAAGCCATTCTTCGGGATTCGGCGAAAACGAATCTCAAAAACCACCCATTCGGGCGGCGAATTTGGTCGTTTCTGGAGATGAGCGCCAAAAGCCCTTCATTTTCAACCTGTTACAAAAATGTCAAAAAACTTTGGTTGGGTGTGTTGACTGTTCTAATGGGTTAGTTCTATAAGCCCACTCACTGAACGAGGGCGGCGGCGCTGCTGGCGACGAAGTCTTTCGTTCTAAAGAAACTCAAGCGGATTAGCGGATTGCTGGTTTGTGTTCTGGGCGCGAGTTTGGAACGGGTTTTGTCGACGGCTTAGGGCTGTCTGTTATTTGACAATTGAATATTGTGAAGAAAGAGAAACGTGG
>NZ_SILG01000001.1:4412622-4762768 GCF_004306515.1 Rhizobium beringeri
ATTGTGATAAGGTATCTACACCTGAATACATAGGGTGTAAGAAGCGAACGCAGGGAACTGAAACATCTAAGTACCTGCAGGAAAGGACATCAACCGAGACTCCGCAAGTAGTGGCGAGCGAACGCGGACCAGGCCAGTGGCAATTGTGATTAAAGTGGAACGCTCTGGAAAGTGCGGCCGTAGTGGGTGACAGCCCCGTACGCGTAGATATCATGATTGTCCTAGAGTAGGGCGGGACACGAGAAATCCTGTCTGAACATGGGGAGACCACTCTCCAAGCCTAAGTACTCGTGCATGACCGATAGCGAACAAGTACCGTGAGGGAAAGGTGAAAAGCACCCCGACAAGGGGAGTGAAATAGAACCTGAAACCGGATGCCTACAAACAGTCGGAGCCCGCAAGGGTGACGGCGTACCTTTTGTATAATGGGTCAACGACTTAGTGTAACAAGCAAGCTTAAGCCGGTAGGTGTAGGCGAAGCGAAAGCGAGTCTGAATAGGGCGATTTAGTTTGTTGCATTAGACCCGAAACCGAGTGATCTAGCCATGAGCAGGTTGAAGGTTGGGTAACACCAACTGGAGGACCGAACCCGCATCTGTTGCAATAGATTGGGATGACTTGTGGCTAGGGGTGAAAGGCCAATCAAACTCGGAAATAGCTGGTTCTCCGCGAAATCTATTTAGGTAGAGCGTCGAGCGAATACCCCCGGGGGTAGAGCACTGGATGGGCTATGGGGACTCACCGTCTTACTGATC
The DNA here is from genome assembly GCF_004306515.1 of Rhizobium beringeri. NCBI lineage: Bacteria > Pseudomonadati > Pseudomonadota > Alphaproteobacteria > Hyphomicrobiales > Rhizobiaceae > Rhizobium > Rhizobium beringeri. The sequence continues at coordinate 4,413,378 of NZ_SILG01000001.1, forward strand.
CTAACCAAACTCCGAATACCGGGGAGTACTACTCGGCAGACACACGGCGGGTGCTAACGTCCGTCGTGAAAAGGGCAACAACCCTAACCTCCAGCTAAGGTCCCCAAGTCATGGCTAAGTGGGAAAGGATGTGAGGATCCCAAAACAACCAGGATGTTGGCTTAGAAGCAGCCATCATTTAAAGAAAGCGTAACAGCTCACTGGTCTAAATAAGGGTCTTTGCGCCGAAAATGTAACGGGGCTGAAGCCATGCACCGAAGCTGAGGATTTGCGAGCAATCGCAAGTGGTAGCGGAGCGTTCCGTAAGCTGATGAAGGGAGACCTGTGAGGGCTCCTGGAGGTATCGGAAGTGCGAATGTTGACATGAGTAACGATAAAGAGGGTGAGAGACCCTCTCGCCGAAAGACCAAGGGTTCCTGCTTAAAGTTAATCTGAGCAGGGTTAGCCGGCCCCTAAGGCGAGGCAGAAATGCGTAGTCGATGGGAACCACGTTAATATTCGTGGGCCTGGTGGTAGTGACGGATTGCACAAGTTGTTCATTCTAATTGGATTGGATGGGCAGCGGAGCGGTTCCAGGAAATAGCTCCACCGTATAGACCGTACCCGAAACCGACACAGGTGGTCAGGTAGAGTATACCAAGGCGCTTGAGAGAACTATGTTGAAGGAACTCGGCAAATTGCACGCGTAACTTCGGAAGAAGCGTGACCCCATTTTACGCAAGTAAGATGGGGTGGCACAGACCAGGGGGTAGCGACTGTTTATCAAAAACACAGGGCTCTGCGAAGTCGCAAGACGACGTATAGGGTCTGACGCCTGCCCGGTGCTGGAAGGTTAAGAGGAGAGGTGCAAGCTTTGAATCGAAGCCCCAGTAAACGGCGGCCGTAACTATAACGGTCCTAAGGTAGCGAAATTCCTTGTCGGGTAAGTTCCGACCTGCACGAATGGCGTAACGACTTCCCCGCTGTCTCCAACATAGACTCAGTGAAATTGAATTCCCCGTGAAGATGCGGGGTTCCTGCGGTCAGACGGAAAGACCCCGTGCACCTTTACTATAGCTTTACACTGGCATTCGTGTCGGCATGTGTAGGATAGGTGGTAGGCTTTGAAGCGGGGACGCCAGTTTCCGTGGAGCCATCCTTGAAATACCACCCTTATCGTCATGGATGTCTAACCGCGGCCCGTTATCCGGGTCCGGGACAGTGTATGGTGGGTAGTTTGACTGGGGCGGTCGCCTCCGAAAGAGTAACGGAGGCGCGCGATGGTGGGCTCAGACCGGTCGGAAATCGGTCGTCGAGTGCAATGGCATAAGCCCGCCTGACTGCGAGACTGACAAGTCGAGCAGAGACGAAAGTCGGTCATAGTGATCCGGTGGTCCCGCGTGGAAGGGCCATCGCTCAACGGATAAAAGGTACGCCGGGGATAACAGGCTGATGACCCCCAAGAGTCCATATCGACGGGGTTGTTTGGCACCTCGATGTCGGCTCATCGCATCCTGGGGCTGGAGCAGGTCCCAAGGGTTTGGCTGTTCGCCAATTAAAGCGGTACGTGAGCTGGGTTCAGAACGTCGTGAGACAGTTCGGTCCCTATCTGCCGTGGGTGTAGGAATATTGACAGGATCTGTCCCTAGTACGAGAGGACCGGGATGGACATATCTCTGGTGGACCTGTTGTCCTGCCAAGGGCATAGCAGGGTAGCTATATATGGACGGGATAACCGCTGAAGGCATCTAAGCGGGAAACCCACCTGAAAACGAGTATTCCCTATCAGAGCCGTGGAAGACGACCACGTTGATAGGCCGGGTGTGGAAGTGCGGCAACGCATGAAGCTTACCGGTACTAATAGCTCGATCGGCTTGATCGTTCTCATTGACTATGCTCATCGAACAAAGTTCGATGAAGCCAGACCTTTGTCCTGACGCGCCAATGGCGCTGCGGACGGCCCGCCAAACGATTGGCGACGGCCTCTGGCCTGTATGGGTGCCACAAGCATCCGCAGCTGGAAAAGATCGAAAGACGTGTTCAAAAAGAAAACAGGCTAACGCCTGCCAGCTTCTCAAAACATATAGTTGCGCTTTGCCGACCTGGTGGTTATGGCGGGGTGGCTGCACCCGTTCCCTTTCCGAACACGGCCGTGAAACGCCCCTGCGCCCATGGTACTTCGTCTTAAGACGCGGGAGAGTAGGTCGCTGCCAGGTCTGCAAAGCGCAACTAATCAATCTTCTCATTCACAGACAACGGCCCAAAGCCGAAACAAAGGGCCGCTCACAAAGCGGCCTTTCGTGTTATAATACTGCAGCAAATCCCAGCGATTTGCACATGGCGCGGGGTGGAGCAGCCCGGTAGCTCGTCAGGCTCATAACCTGAAGGCCGCAGGTTCAAATCCTGCCCCCGCAACCAAATTCCTCTCTAAAGATCAGCAACTACCTTCTTATCGCTGGCGGAAAAGCTTCGCTTTCCCTGGCGATGGTAGCTCCTCGTCCTGCGGACCATAACCTGAAGGCCGCAGGTTCAAATCCTGCCCCCGCAACCAAACCTTCCTCTCTAAAGATCAGCAACTACCTTCTTATCGCTGGCGGAAAAGCTTCGCTTTCCCTGGCGATGGTAGCTGACCTTGCCCCGTTGAAATAATCCATTTTGAAATAAGCTCTGGCCCATTGAGAGGACCAGAGGATGAAGCGCAATCGTTTCACAGATGAACAGATCATCGGCATATTGAAGGAGTACGAGGCAGGCACGCCGGTCTCGGAGCTTTGCCGCAAGCATGGCGTCAGCGATGCCAGCATCTATAAATGGAAGGCCAAGTACGGCGGCATGGAGGTGTCCGAGGCCAAGCGGCTGAAGACGCTTGAGGACGAGAACACGAAGCTGAAGCGGCTTCTGGCGGATGCGATGCTCGACAATGCTGCCTTGAAAGACCTTTTGGGAAAGAAGTGGTGACGCCCGCGGCCAAGCGGAAAGCTGTCGCGCATCTGATGAGCCATCATGAGATGAGCGAACGGCGGGCGTGTAAAGCCATTGGTTTTTGCCGAATGACGGTCCGTTACGAGACCAGGCGCGACGATGATCATGAGCTTCGCGAGCGAATGAAGGCGTTGGCGCATGAACGTCGCCGCTTCGGATATCGACGCATTCATGTGCTGCTCCGGCGGGAGGGTCACCTCGTGAACCACAAGAGGCTCTTCCGGCTCTATCGGGAGGAGAAACTGACGGTGCGCAAGCGCGGCGGTCGCAAGCGAGCGATAGGCACGCGAGCGCCGATGCTGGTGCCGATGGTGGCCAATGATCGCTGGTCGCTAGACTTCGTGTCGGATCAGTTCACCGATGGGCGCAGGTTGCGGATTCTGACCGTCGTCGATGATTGCACGAGGGAGTGCCTGGCGCTCGTCGCCGATACATCGCTTTCCGGTCTTCGCGTCGCACGGGAGCTTGACCGGATTATCGAGGAGCGCGGCAAGCCGAGGATGATCGTCAGCGACAACGGCAGCGAGTTCACCAGCAACGCGATCCTGCAATGGGCGGACCGGACCAAGGTTGACTGGCATTACATTGCACCTGGCAAGCCGATCCAGAACGCTTTTATCGAAAGCTTCAACGGGCGGCTGCGAGACGAGTTCTTGAATGAAACTCTGTTCTCGTCGCTTGCTCACGCCCGGTCTGCGCTTTCAAACTGGCGTAGCGATTACAACGATCAACGCCCGCATTCAGGCCTTGGCTGGCTGACACCGGCCGAATTCGCTCAGACACTCAACCCGCGACGTGATGCGGTGCTGCGCAGCCGAAATGGCTCCGCACCGCAACCCGCCGCTACCGAACCAACAACAGCAACCAAAAACCGCTGGAGCGAACTCAAAACTGGATAAAACTTGGGGGCAAGGTCATAGCTCCTCGTCCTGCGGACCATAACCTGAAGGCCGCAGGTTCAAATCCTGCCCCCGCAACCAAACCTTCCTTCCAAAAATCAAAACACTCCTCGTGGAGCAGCCCGCTCCGCGGGCAGCGAACAGTCCACTGGACTGTTTTAAGACCCGAACGGGCCAAAGCCTGCCCTAGAAACCAAATTTCCTCATAGACACGATCAATACGAAAAGCTCTCCCTCAAGGAGGGCTTTCGTGCGTTTGGTGGGCGTCGGCACGGTCCATCATCATACAAAACGAGCCTCCGCTGCAGTACATAGCTAATCCCAGGTTAGCCTTATTGCGACATTTTACCGAACATATCGAGCGCAGCCAGCTCGTCCCCTTGTCTATGGCCATGGTGCGCCTACATCTCTACAAGATATAGTTGCATTTGCGCAAGCCTCACACGAGTGCCTTGCGGTAGATGATTTTGGAATTGCTAATGATCTGGAACCACCGCATTACCCGTATTCTGGTCGGCATATTACTGTTCGCGCTTGCGATCGTTCTTTTGCTGCCCGGCCTGACTGGCTTCACAAGTCTCGACGGTACAGTCAATGCGCGATTTGCGATCGTGAACGCTCCTATCGACGGCGAAGTCGCAGAAACACCCCCAAAAGTTGGTGCGCGCGTGTTGGCAGGAGCGCCGCTCGCCTTGATACACAACGCCCGCGTGAACCGCGCAATACTGACTTCGCTGCAGGCCGACCACATGACTGCTGTCGAACATGTTGCGGCGCTAAAGCGGGAACGCGATGAGCTTGTACGGCTTCGTGATCAATTGGGTGCACGCATGGAAGTCTTTACGCGCACAACCGTTGCCGACTTGGAGCGACAAGTTGAAATTCTAAACAAACGGGTCAAGGTTTCCAAGGCGCAGGACAATGTCGCGCAAGTCGACTTTGACCGGCGGCTGGCGCTTGAGGCGAAGGGTATCCTGTCCACCAAGATGGTCGAGTCCGCCCGAGCCGCCTGGGAAGCGGCGGGGGGCGAACTCGAAATCAGTGGTTTGACCGTAGCCCAGCTCGAACAAAAGCTGGAAGCCGTTCGCAAGGGTGTTTTCGTTTTCGGTGGCGGCCAGAACGACGTGCCCTATTCTCGCCAGCGACAGGATGAGGTCATCGTTCGTATCAGCGATCTCGACACGCGCATCGCCGAAAACGAAACACGGGGCGCACAGGTGCAAATGCAGCTGATTGAGGAGGAAAACCGCGTCCGTAGTCTCACTTCGGCATCAGATCCATCACCTTTCGACGGAGTCGTGTGGAGTAGCAACATCGTCAACGGCTCGAACGTCATCCTCAATACCGAGCTGATGCGCATCCTCGATTGCAGCGATCTTTTCGTCGATATTCTTGTTCCGGAGGTCGATTACCAAGAGATTTATCCTGGCCTTACCGCAGAGGTGCGCTTGTTGGGCGGAGGCGAGGCCTTCAAAGGTGTTGTCCTATCGGTAAGAGGCAGCTCCGCGGTCGCCGAGAAGGACACGCTGGCAGCCAATCAGCCCGAAACAACCAAGCGCAACGATCGAATACGCGTGGGTCTGGCTCCCTCCGCTCTCAATACAGATTATGCGAACTTTTGTCAGGTGGGGCGTTCTGTTCAGGTGCGCCTTCCCAAACCTAACATCCGCATATGGAACTGGGTAGAGAGCCTGTGGTTCAGTATCTCATAGCACTGGCTCCGACATTTTCGGTTTTGGCGTTCTTTTTGCTTGGACCTTTCAACTGGTCGCGTAACCATAGCTCGACGCGCGCAATCACATGCGTGGTCGTTGGCGCCATTGCATTGCGCTATATACTCTGGCGGTTATTCGAGACGGTACTTCCTTATCCTAACAATGGCCTCAACTTCTACTGGGTCTGGTTTCTGTTCATCATAGAAATTCTCGCGTTCTTCGAAGTCGTGCTCTTCCTGGTTTTGATGAGTCGATACGTGGACCGGAGCGCAGAAGCGGACAGGCTCGCGCCAGACTTCTTTAGAGGTGACGAGGATGAATTGCCCACGGTGGATGTGTTCATTCCTACCTACAACGAGCCGCTCGACGTCCTGGAACGAACGATCATAGGGGCGCTTGCGCTCGATTATCCGCAAGACAAGCTGAAAGTCTTCGTGCTCGACGATCAGCGTCGTAATTGGCTCAAGGCGTACTGTGAGGAGAAGGGAGCAATCCACGTCACGCGGCCCGACAACAGCCATGCCAAAGCCGGCAACATGAACAATGGTCTGAAGGTCAGCTCCGGCGACTTCATCGCGATATTCGATGCTGACTTCGTGCCCTATGGTCACTTCCTGCGCCGGACGCTTCCCTTCTTTTCCGATGCGACCATCGGCATCGTTCAAACGCCACAGCATTTCTTCAATACCGATCCGGTGCAAACAAATCTCGGTCTCGAAAATATCTGGCCGGACGAGCAGCGTTTGTTCTTTGATGAAATTGCACCGAGCCGAGATATCTGGGACGTCAGTTTCTGCTGTGGGTCATGCTCAATCGCGCGACGCAAGGCGATCGATGAGATTGGCGGGTTTCCAACGGAATCCATCACAGAGGATCTGTTGACCACCCTTTCCATGCTCAACAAGGGTTACAAGACCCGTTACCTGAATGAGCGCCTGTCGATGGGATTGGCCGCTGAGAATCTGACTGGCTATTTTGTACAGCGCGAGCGCTGGTGTCAGGGGGGAATTCAAACACTCTATCTTCACAACGGCCCACTGCGCGGACCTGGTCTGTCACTTTTTCAACGCATCATGTTCCTTCCGCTGTCGTGGTTGGTGCAGTATCTGGTGCGCTTTACGATATTGATCATCCCGATCATATATCTCTGGTTCGGCTTGCTGCCGCTCTACTTCACCAACGCTGCGGACTATATCTCCCATCAGGTGCCGTTGCTGACGGCCTATTTCCTTTTGATGCTCTGGATAACGCCGACCCGGTATTTGCCCGTCGTATCGAGTGCCGTCGGGGCTTTTTCGACGTTTCGGATGTTGCCAACCGTTATTTCCAGTGTGGTGCGTCCCTTCGGCAAGCCATTCAGGGTGACCCCGAAGGGCAGCGGCAACGAGGCGATCGGATTTGATGGATACAGCCTTGCCTGGATAGCGGCGTTGATAGTGGCGACGGCCATCGGTCTTGTCATCAATATTGTGCCTGAGACCTCCCATATCGAGGCGCAGTTCTCGCCGATTGCGGTTTGCTGGTCGGGCATCAACATTCTCGTTCTCGCTATTGCGTCCTTGATCTGCTTCGAGAAACCGCGACGGCTCTTCGATGCGTTCAAACTTGACGAAGCGGTTCACGTCGACGGTGTTTCCGGCCGCATAGTCAGTCTGGCGCTCGACAAGGCAGTCGTTGCCGTGCCGCCGGAGACGCGCTTTGCATCCGCCGATGTCACGCTGTCGCTCGAGGGTTTTTCGCCCTTCAAAACCGAACTAAGGACGGTCACCCAAAGACGAAGGAGCCTTGCTCGCTTAGGCGACAAGGAGGCCTTCTACCTGCACCTCTTTTTCGATCTTAGCGGTTCGCTCCGCGATAAAATGATCGTGAAACTTTATACCGGGCGTTACTCCCAGGACGTTCGTGACATTGACAAAGTCGCTGTCTCGATCAACCTCCTGCTTCGGACATTCGGTCGGACCCGGACGCTTTGAGCGAGGTGTTTCTCGGCCCGGCAGTCGGCCAATCGCCAGGTCGGCAAGCGGTCAAGAAGCTTACTGATCTCAGCCGAACCTGCGTGAGTATTTCGGGTATCTCTCAATCGAGAAAGATCAGGCTTGCGGCGCCAATCAAGCCGGCATGCCTACCGAGTTGCGCCGGCACAACCGGCACGTCGCGATAAGCGGGCATCGCTCGTTCCTGGATGGTGGCCTCGAGCGGTTTGCGAAGGGGATCATAGCCGTGGGAAATTCCACCGCCCATGACGATCGTGTCGGGCGAGTAGAGATGGAGCAGATTGGTAAAGCCGATGCCCAGCCAGTGGGCTTCCCTGTCAATCAGCCCAAGTGCCGCTTCGTCACCGCCGCGCGCCGTCTCGACAACGTGTCGACCCGTCACCTCCCTGTCGTGGGACAGCGTTCGCAACGCCGAGCCGTCGCCTGGCTTTGTCAGAGCCATCGCATGCCGGCCGAGGGCCGTGCCCGACGTCACCGCCTCGAAGCAGCCCACCGCCCCGCAATGGCATCGTTCGCTCTCGTTCGTGATGGCATTGGCCGATTTCACTGTGAGCCCGCGGCGCCCATGCACGATCCTGTTATCGGAGATCACCCCACCGCCGATACCTGTCGATACGGTGACGAACACCAGCGAGGCCGTGCCGCGGCCAGCGCCGAAACGCCATTCGCCGAGAGCGGCGGCGTTGGCATCATTCTCCAGCCGCGCAGGCAGGTTCAACCGGTCCTGAAGAAGGCGCGCGAGGGGGGACTTCACGCCAGCCCGGTAGCTCGTCAGGCTCATAACCTGAAGGCCGCAGGTTCAAATCCTGCCCCCGCAACCACACAAATAGCCGCCTCTAGGGCGGCTTTTTGTGTGGTAACGGGTCGAGGGTTTAATGCCTAATCAGGGGCCTGCAAGAAGGCAAAGCCGACGCAGCGGGACAGAAAACAACAAATCCTGGCCCCGCAACCAAATCTTCCCAAATACACATGGCGCGGTGCAACCGGCGGAAACGCGAAGCTTTCATCTTGCACAGCGAAACCACTCGTCTCAAAACGTCCCGAGCCCGGACACATCATAGCCAGCGACGACATAACTGCGACGGCATTGTATGAGGTGCGTCGCCGTTGTACCATGTAGTCTGACAAGTGCGCGCAGTGCTCATTATATAGCCGGAGCCAAAGTCCGGTCGTGCGCTTCAACCCGATGAATAAGTAGCCGGGATCATGGAACTTATCGTCGCCCTTGGCCTGATCGTCTTGAAGGTCGCGTTGCTGATTGCGATCCTGCTGTTGCTACCCTTGCCGCTAACCTGGCTGGAACGCAAGATCGCCGGGCACATGCAGCAGCGGATGGGGCCGATGCGCGTGGGATGGCACGGGCTGTTGCAGCCGGTGGCGGACGGAATCAAGCTCCTGACCAAAGAGGATCACATCCCGGCCGAGGCCGACCGGTTCCTGTTCAAACTGGCGCCAATCCTGGCGCTCGCCCCGCCCTTTGTGGTGTTCGTCGCGATCCCCTTCGGCGAAACTGTCTCGGTCCTTGGCCACGAGATCACGCTCTACGTCTCCAACATGAATGTGGCGCTCCTTTTTGTTTTCTCGGTGATCGGGATCGAGGTTTATGGCGTCATCTTCGGCGGCTGGGCCTCCAACAGCAAGTACGCTGTTCTGGGCAGCCTCAGGACCTGCGCGCAGATGATCAGCTACGAGATCCCGATGGGGTTCGCGGTCATCGGCGTGGTCATGCTGGCGCAATCCATGAGCCTGCTCGAGATCGTGCGGGCGCAGGCCGATGTCTGGAACATCGTCTACCAACCGGTCGGATTCTTCGTGTTCTTCGTCGCCGGGCTCGCCGAAGCGCAGCGCATTCCCTTCGACCTGGGGGAGGCGGAGGGTGATCTGGGGGCCGGGTTCCATACCGAATACAGCGGTATCCGCTTTGCCTTCTTCATGGTCAGCGAATATGCCATCGTATTGCTTGTGTCGGTCCTGGTGGTGATCCTGTTCTTCGGCGGTTGGAACGGAGTTCTGATTCCCTTGCCACCGCTCCTGTGGTTCGTGCTCAAGATCGCGTTCTTCGTCTATGTGTTTATCTGGTTCCGCTTCACTTTCCCCCGCTACCGCTACGACCAACTGATGGCGATCGGATGGAAAGTCTTGCTTCCTCTTTCAATGGCGAACATAATTATAACCGGTGTACTTTTAGGGGTCGTAGCGGCTCCGTAGCGAGGCGGCGATGTCGCGCGCGCAGGACAGAGTTGGAACATGGATTGGTTGGGCGTTCTTTGCCGATCTGGCGAGCGCCTTGGCTCTGACCTTCGGCTACATGTTCTCCAGATCCGTGACCATGCAGTATCCGGACAAGGAAAAGTGGCTGCCCTACTCCCGCTATCGCGGGCATCACTTCCTGACGCGTGATGAAGAGGGCGAGATCAAGTGCGTGGCCTGCGAACTCTGCGCGCGGATCTGTCCCTGCGACTGTATCGAAGTCGTCCCCTACGAGGACGAGAAGGGCAAGCGGCACCCGGCCAAATTCGAGATCGACACGGCCCGCTGCCTGTTCTGCGGGCTGTGCGAGGACGCCTGCCCGGCGGACGCGATCGCGCTTGGCCAACAATACGAATTCTCGAGTTTTTCCTCAGCTGACCTTGTGATCGGGCGCGATGATCTGCTTGCCAAGCCGGGTAAGGCGGCAACCGGCGGCGGCGTGGTTGCCGCGCGCCTGAATACGAAGAAGGACGTACTTGTCGAGACGAAAGAGACGCAGGGCTACAACTGGTGGCGGAATATCCGGCGAACATGAACGCGCGCCAGCTGTCAAACCGAAGCGCTCGGAAAGAGAGGCTCAGATGTTTGTCGGTGAAATCATGAAAAACAAGGGTGTCGGTGTCATCGCAGTTGCTCCCGATCAGACGATGGTGGAGGTACTGCGGCTGTTTCGAGACAACAATATCGGCTTCGTCGTCGTCAGGCGATCGAACGGCAAATACCTCGGTACGCTGTCGGAGCGGGACTGCTGCAATGCGGTGGCGGAATACGGGGCCGAGGCGGCGGCAAAGCGGGTCGCGGACATCATGAACCGCAATGTGGCGACGTGTTCGACACAGGATTTGCTGCCCGTCGCGATGGGGATCATGACCCAGCGGCGTACGCGCCATGTGCTGGTCACGGATGGAGGCGACGTTGTCGGCGTGGTCAGCATCGGCGACGTGGTTAAACACAGGCTCGACGAAGCGCAGCGTACAGAGCAGGATCTGCAGGATTACATATGCGGGACCAGGTATCACTGACGCCGCCAACTCGATGTGAAGACGCCGGGGCGGGCAGCTTGCCGCGGAGCCTTGCGGTGCCCCGACCCCAAATCTTCAGACCCCACGCCAGATCCGGCCTGGGCGGTCGACCTCAAGAGTGGCATGCGCCTTCTGGACTTCCACCGCGCATGGATATTCGCCCCGCCGCAGCAGGCTGTTGAGACGCAAGGCTCTATAGTTTTCCGGAATGAAGACGAGGCCCTTGGGAAACTGCCTGTCGACCTTGAGCTGTGCCGTCAGTTCGCCTTGGGCTGAACGCACGATCACCTGATCGCCATCCGAAAGGCCAAGTTGTGCGGCATCCTGCGCGCTCATTGCGACATAGGGATCGTTGGCGAGCGTGTTCAGGATGTCCGACCGTTCGGAAAGATATCCGTTGTGAAACAGGCAGTCGCCGGTGATCAGCATGAGCCGGTCGGCGGCTATCGGGACGGGCGGCGGCGCAAGGAACACGCCAGTCGGTGGTGTTGGCACCGCCTTGGTGAATGCGCCGTCGGCGCCAAGCCCGTCCTGCGTCAATCCTTGATAGCCCGGAACCAGCCGGGCAATCTCATCGAAAATTTCGCCTTGCGTCGAAGGCTGCAGCACCTGGTTGCGGAGCGCTGCGATGAAGTCGAAGATCGCCAGATTGCCTCGCGCCTCGAAAACGAGCTCACGGAATTTGCGAACCTTCTGGATCCGGCCCTCGTTGTTGGTATACGTGCCAGATTCTTCGCCGTAACCCGCCGCGGGCAGGACGACCTCGGCCAGCCCGGCCGTGTCCGTAAGAAAGGCGTCCTGGACGATCAGGAGATCGGCGGCGCCAAGCGCCCGCTGTACGAGCGCCCGGTCGGGATAGCTGATCAGGGGGTCGGTTCCGGCAATGTAGAGCGCACCCATCCGCCCGCCGACGCAGAGTTCCAGCATGGCGTCGAGACCCGCGCCCGGCTCAGACGGGATTTCGGCGCCCCAGTTCCGTGCAAGAGTTGCGCGCGCCGCATCATCGGCGACCGGCCGCAGCCCCGGCAGAGCCGCTGGCAGACCCCCCATGTCCCAGGCGCCCATCTGGTTGGCACGGTCGAAGAGGAATTGCATCGCCGGGCCTTTGCCGAGCCGGCGGAGAAGCTGCAGCAGGTTGTTGATCTGCTGCAGCGTCACGGGCGCGTCGGGTGATCTCAGGAGATCGACGCTGACAAGCACGGTGACGCTGCCGGCTTCCTTGAGCGCGGTCGCCAGACGACCCGGCCCATCACTGGGGGCATCCGCCGCGGACCTCTCGATTGTTGCTTCAATGGTCGCAAGAGCGCTGGCAGGCAAGGCCTGACCAGCCGCTGTCACGAGTCCGGCTATGACCGCCGCAATACTCGCCGCCTCTCCCCCCGGCAGTACGCGAACCACCTCCCTGGCATCGGCGTCCAGACGGGATGGCCGCGTGGAGAGCATAAGCAATCCAGCCTGCCGCCGCCGCGCGGCATCCCGCAATAGGTATTCGGTGACCGGGTTCTCCTCGGTCACATTTCCGCCGACGATGAGGATACAGTCGTTGCCGATCACGTCGCCCAGCGGTGCGCGGCTGTAGAACCCTCCCACCAGCGGGCCGAGCGTATCGAAGGGCGCGGACCAGCGAGAAGAGCAGTCAATGTTGTTGGTCCGAAACACCGTCCGCAACAGCTTCTGGAACTGATAGAGCACCTCGTTGGGCAGTCGCGGTGAGGCCAGCCCGCCGGCTGCCTTGCCCTCGACGGCCGACAGCCGTCGGCGCAGATAGTCGCCCGCTTCGTCCCAGGAAACCGGCACCAGGGTGCCGTCACGACGGATCATCGGCCGCTTGATCCGGTCCTGGCTGGTGACGAAATCGAGACCGAAGCGTCCCCGGACGCAGAGCGTTTCGCGGTTCACACCCTCGTCCCACTTCGAGCGCACCCGCATCAACTCACCCTTGCGCGTGCCCACCGTCAGCTGGCAACCGGTGCCACAATGCGGGCAGACTGTGTCGGTCTCGACCAGATCCCAGGGGCGGGCCTTGTAGCGATAGGGGAAGCTCATCAGCGCGCCGACCGGGCAGACCTCGACGCAGTTGCCGCACTGGTCGCAACTTGCGAGACTGCCCTCGAAGCCGGTGACGGCGGTATCCATGCCTTTTTCGACGGTGCCCAGCGCCACCGCGCCGACGACCTCCTCGCACATCCGCACACAGCGCTGGCATTGGATGCAGCGGTTGACGTTCATGATGATGACGGGGCTGAGACGGATGTCCTGCGAGTGGAACACACGCTTGGGGTCGTGGAACTCGCTTTTGCGGGGCCCGTAGGCCATCACCATGTCCTGAAGCTCGCATTCGCCGCCCTTGTCGCAGATCGGGCAGTCGAGGGGGTGGTTGGCGAGCAGCATGTCGAGCATGGAAGAGCGCGTTTCCTCGATCTGAGGCGTGTTCGTCCGCACCACCATGCCGTCGGTGACCGTGGTGGCGCAGGACGGCTGCAACCGCCGCAGCCCCTCGATCTCGACCAGACACATGCGGCAGGAGGCCAGCGCCGGCAGGCGCTTCATATAGCAGAAGGTCGGGATATCGATACTCAAATGCTGGGCAGCCTGCAGCACCGTCGAACCGGGCTCGACTTCCAGTATTTGCCCATCGATCGTAACGCTAGCCATACTTCCTCGCAATCTGTGCCACGCAATCCTTCAGTGAAACGGGCACCTTCGTTCCTCGACATGGGCGACGAACTCTTCGCGGAAATGCTTAAGGGCTGCCCGCAATCCCATCGCGGCGCCATCACCCAAAGCACAAAACGTATTGCCGAAAATGCCTTTGCAGAGCATGTCCAACTGCTCCAGATCGCCGGGTGCGCCATCCCCGGCCTCGATCCGGCGCAAGACCTTCACGACCCAGTTCAATCCTTCTCGGCAGGGCGTGCACTTGCCGCAGGACTCATGGTGGAAGAACTCGATGATCCGCGTAGCGACCTTGACCATGCAGGTGGAGTTGTCGATCACGATAACGCCAGCCGAACCGAGCATCGAGCCGGCGGCAGCCAGCGAGTCGAAATCCATACCCACGTCCAGCCCATGCTCCGGGATGACCGGTGCCGATACACCGCCGGGGATCACCGCTTTGATCTTGCGCCCCGGTGGAGGGCCGCCGGCGTGATCGACCAGTTCGCGCAGCGGTATGCCCATCGGCAACTCGTAGAGGCCGGGTTTGCACACCTGCCCGCTAACGCAGTAGAGCTTCGGGCCGGGGCTCTTATCCGGGCCGATGTCCCGAAACCAGTCCGGCCCCCGCACAACGATATGCGGCACGCAAGCGAGCGTCTCGACATTGTTGATGACTGTGGGGCTGGCGTAGAGCCCGGCCACGGCCGGAAAGGGCGGCTTCAATCGCGGCTGCGCCCGCTTGCCCTCGAGGGACTCGAGCATCGCGGTCTCCTCGCCACAGATATAGGCGCCGGCGCCGCAGTGGATGTGGACGGTGAAATTGAAATCCGAGCCTAGAATGCGCGATCCTAGATAACCCTTCGCGTGAGCCTCGGCGATCGCCTCCTCAAGGTGACGGATCGCCGTCACATATTCTCCGCGGATGTAAACATAGGCGATTTCGGCCCCGATCGCGTAAGCGCTTACCGCCAGCCCCTCGATGAGCTGGTGCGGATCGCGCTCCATGAGGATCCGGTCCTTGAAGGTGCCCGGCTCGCCCTCATCGGCGTTGCAGCAGAGATATTTCGGCTTGCCCGACTGCTTCGGCACGAAACTCCATTTCATGCCCGTCAGGAATCCGGCGCCGCCTCGACCGCGCAGATTGGACCGTTTGACAAGCTCGACGACCTCGTCAGGCGTGTATTCGCGCAGCACCTTGGCCAGCGCCTGGTAGCCTCCGCCGGCTTCGTAGGTTGACAGCAAATGACCGTCCGGCACGTCGATATTCTTGAGAAGAACCGGCTCGAACATGGCGCTACTCTCCGGGCGGTGTGGCGGCGAGATCGACACCTGTCGCTTGCCCCGCCTCAGTCCGCAACCTGTCAAGAAGCGCGTCGATCCTCGCGACATCAAGGGCGCCGTGGTAATCGTCGCCGACCTGCATCACCGGAGCCATCTCGCAGGCACCGAGGCACTCCACGGTCGAAAGCGTGAACAGCCTGTCCGCCGTGGTCTCGCCCTTGCTGATCCCCAGCGCCGTTTCCAGATGCTTCAGCAGATTCTCGGCTCCGCACAGCATGCAGGAAACATTGTCACAGAGCTGCAGGTGGAACGTGCCGACCGGCTCGGTATGGAAGAGTGTGTAGAAGGTCGCCAGCTCGTAAACCCAGATCCGTTCGACTCGGAGAATGTCGGCGACCTCTTCCAGCACCTGACCAGGCAGATGCCCATGCTCCCTCTGCGCGATCCGAAGTGCTGGCATGATCGCCGAGCGCTGGTCGGGATACCGCGCTGCTGCCTCTTCGATCTTTTCGCGCATGGTCATCGCGTCCAAATCTCCTGCTATTTGTCCACCTCGGCCATCACGGGGTCGAGGCTGCCGAGCACGGCGATCATGTCCGCCAGATAGCGGGCATTGGTGACCCCGAACAGCCCCTGAAGGTTGACGAACGAGGGTGCCCGCACCTTCATGCGGAACGGTTTTGGCGACCCGTCGCTGATGATGTAGAAGCCGAGCTCGCCCTTTGGCGCCTCGATCGCCGAATAGACCTCGCCCTTCGGCACCTTGAAGCCATAGGCTGAGAGGTCGAAATGCTGGATCAGCGCCTCCATCGAGCAATGCACCCGATGCTTGTCCACCGGAAAGGCGATCGTCGGCATGTCGATCTGGAACGGCCCCTCGGGCATCTGGTCGAGGCATTGCTCGATGATCCGGACGCTCTCGCGCATTTCCTCGACCCGACATTGCCAGCGCGCATAGCAGTCGCCCTCGTCGCGCGTGATGACCTTGAAGTCGAGCCGGTCATAGATCTCATAGGGCTCGTCGCGACGGATGTCCCAGTCGACGCCCGAAGCGCGCAAGTTCGGACCGCTCAGGCCAAGATCGACGGCGTCCTCGGCGGAGATCACGCCGATCCCCTGCGTGCGCTTCAGGAACACCCTGTTGTTTTCGAGCAACCGCTCATAGTCGCGGATCCGGTTCGGGAATACGTCGCAGAACTCCCTGATCTTGGGAAGGAAACCGTCAGGCAGGTCCTCGCGCACTCCGCCGACCCTGCAGAAGGACGTGTGCATGCGCGCACCGCTGATCATTTCCAACAGGTCCATGATCATTTCGCGCTCCCGCATGGCGTAGAGCAGGGCGGTCATGGCGCCGAGGTCCATCGGCAGCGCGCCAGTGATCAGGACATGGCCAGAGATCCGCGCCAGCTCGGCCATCAGCACGCGGATATATTGTGCGCGGATCGGCGCTTCTATGCCGAGGAGTTTCTCCACCGCCAGCGCGAAGGCGAGGTTGTTCGACGGTGGACAGAGGTAGTCGAGCCGGTCGGTGAGCGGAAAAATCTGGGTGTAGGTGAAGCTCTCCGCCAGTTTTTCGGTGCCGCGATGGAGGTAGCCGATGTGTGGATCCACGCGCTTGACGTACTCGCCGTCCAATTCTAGGACGAGCCGAAGAACCCCATGCGTGCTGGGGTGCTGGGGGCCGAGATTGAGAAGCACCTCCTTGGTGTCGAACGCTTCGCCTTGCGGGCTGATCAGTTCGGTGACTTCGGTCATTTTAAGTTCCCGGCGTGGAGCGGCCTCCCTTATGGAATGTTCTTGGTGGCGAGGTCGGGCTGCGTCGGCGGCGTGCCTTCGGCGCCAAACGGGTTCAGCTTGTCCTTGTAGCCACGGAGCGGAAAATCCTTGCGCTGCGGGAAGCCCTCGAACCCTTCCCACATGTAGATCCGGCGCAAATCGGGGTGGCCCTCGAACCTGATCCCGTACATGTCCCAGGCTTCGCGTTCATGCCAATTGGCGGTTCGCCAGACCCCCGTCACCGACGGGACCCGCGGCGGATCGGCGAGGCGGCATTTGATGCGAACGCGCCATTTGTTCGGTAGCGAATAGAGGTGGTACACCGTCTCGTAGCGTGGCATCTCAGGAAAATGATCGACCCCGCAGATGTCCGACAGGAAGTTGAACCGCAACGCCGGGTGTTCCTTCAGAAACCGGCAAAGCTCGACGATCATGTCAGGCGGAGCGGCGAAGGCATGTACACCATGCGCGAAGCCAAGATCGTCGATTGCCTCGCCGAAACGCTCCGTGATCGTAGTGCGGATGAGGGGCGTCTCCACACTCATGACGCTGCAACCCGATCCAGAGGAGTCCCGGCCAGTGCTCGGGATTTTTTGATCTTCTCCTGAAGTAGCAGGAATCCATGCATCAGCGCCTCGGGCCGCGGCGGGCAGCCGGGCACATGCACGTCCACCGGCACGAAGGTTTCCGCTCCCTGCACCACCGCGTAGGTGTTGTAGACCCCGCCCGAGATAGCGCAGGTGCCCATGGCGATGACCCAGCGGGGCTCCGGCATCTGGTCATAGAGGCGGCGCACCACGGGCGCGAACTTCCGCGTTACTGTGCCGGCGATGATCATCACATCGGACTGGCGGGGCGATGGCCGGAACACCACGCCGAACCGGTCGAGATCATAGCGGGCGCACCCCGCCGAGATCATCTCGATGGCGCAGCAGGCAATTCCGAAAGTTTCGGGCCACAGCGCCGAGCTTCGGCTCCAGTTGATAACGCTCTCGGCCGTGGTGAACAGCACGCTGTCGCGGATCGCGTTGTTTACGCCTCCCATTCGAGTGCTCCCTTCAGCCAGGCGTAGGCGAAGCCCACAAGAAGCAGCAATATGAAGACGAACATCTCGACAAAACCGACCAGCCCGATGTCTTTCAGGACGACGGCCCAGGGAAAGAGGAACATCGTCTCGACATCGAAGACGACCAGCAGGATCGCAAGGATAAAGAACGGCACTCTGAAGCGCCCCGCGGCGGCCTCACCCGCGGCGTCCATGCCGCACTCATAGGGCATGTTCTTTTCGGGATAGGGATTGGACGGACGCAGCAGCGAGGAGACAAAAAGCGTCGCCCCCGTCACCAGAACGACTCCGACGATCATAAAAAGAACCGGCAAGAATTCCATCGCAGCCATATCGCACTGCACCGGTTACCCACTGAGAGCTTTCCTCAGGCCGCGACCGTCCTGTTCAGGACCGTAATGCGGTCGCCCCGGGAAGCAACTTGGGCAATCCTTTCTTGAGCTTTGAGTTTATTCCGTCGGACAGATCATTGCAAATTCAATCGGTCAGCCGCCAACACGGAATGCTGGGCAAGTCTTAAAAACCATGCGGGAAAGAGGCCGATGCCGATGGTGCCGGCAGCAGTGAAGGCGAGCGTCGCGCGCACCAAGGGCGTCAGCGCCGGGTCGAACGTCCTTTCCGGCTCGCGCATGTAGATCACCATGACGATGCGGATATAAAAGTAGGCGGCAACAGCACTCAGCAGCACTGCGATCACCGCCAGCATGACGAACCCTCGCTCGACGAGCGCGACCAGCACGTAGAACTTGGCGAAGAACCCGGCCGTTGGCGGAATGCCGGCCAGCGAGAACAGATAGAGCAGCATCAGAAGTGCCAGCCCCGGATGCGACTTGGCGAGACCCGCATAGTCTTCGATAACCTCGCCGGAAAAATCGCCGTTCCGCATCAGGATGACGATGCCGAAAATGCCGAGATTCATGAGCGAGTAGATCAGCAGATAGATCATCACGCTGGCGATCCCGTCCGCCCCGCCGGCCACCACGCCGAAAAGAGCGAACCCGGCATGGGCGATGCTGGAATAGGCCAGCAGGCGCTTGAAATTATCCTGCACCAGTGCAACGAAACTCCCTAGCGCCATCGTCACCACAGCAATGACCGCGACGATGATCCAAACGTTGGAGGTTGCGACCAGAGGGTTGAGGAACACCCGCAGGATCACCGCGAACCCCGCCGCCTTGGGCCCCACGGACATGAAGGCGGTAATCGTCGTCGG
The DNA here is from genome assembly GCF_004306515.1 of Rhizobium beringeri. Taxonomy (NCBI): domain Bacteria; kingdom Pseudomonadati; phylum Pseudomonadota; class Alphaproteobacteria; order Hyphomicrobiales; family Rhizobiaceae; genus Rhizobium; species Rhizobium beringeri. The sequence goes on from NZ_SILG01000001.1 coordinate 4,432,213, forward strand.
CGCGCCTTCATAGACGTCCGGCACCCACATGTGGAACGGCACCGCACCGACCTTGAAGACCAGCCCCGCGACGATGAAGACCACCGCCAGCAGCAAGCCGGGGTCGCGCGGAGCGCCGGTCACGGCCGCAGCCATACCGTCCAATTGCGTCGTGCCGGTGAGCCCGTAGACCAGCGAAACGCCGTAGAGGAAAATTCCGGTCGAGACCGCACCAAGGATTACGTATTTCAGCGCCGCTTCGTTCGATCGCCGCTCGCGCCGCAGAAAGCCGGTCAGCACGTAGGTGCAAAGCACCATCAGCTCGAGGCCCACGTAGATCGACAGGAGATCGGTCGCCGAGGCCATGATCATCATTCCCGAAAGGGCGAAAAGCAGCAGGACATAGTATTCGCTGCTCCCGATCCCTTCGATTTCGGCATATTTCCGCGAAAGCAGGAATGTCAGAATGGTGGCTATGTAGAACACGAACTTGAAGAAGACCGCGAAGCGGTCGGCGATGAACATGCCAGTATAGGCCGGCCGCACTTCTCCCGCCAGCATCAGTGTCGCCAAGGCGGCAATCAGCACGACCGCGACGGAAGCCCAGACAAGGAAATACTTCTGCCCCTTGCGCAAAAACTGTCCCAGGATCAGCAGGATGCAGGCTCCAGTAATCACCACGATCTCGGGCAGGCTTGCGAGAGCCGACTGGAAAAGTGCGGCGACAATCATTGGCCGCTCCCCTTGGCATGCACCTGCACCAGCAGATGTTCCACCGAAGCGTCCATGATATTGAGAAAGGGCTTCGGATAGAGCCCGACCCACAGCACGAAGACGGCCAGCGGCAGGGTCGCTGCCAGCTCGCGGGCGTTCACGTCGCGTATCTTGAACCGGACGCCGACGCTGGCCGGACCAAGCGCGACTTTCCTATACATGCCAAGCAGATAGGCCGCGCCAAGCAACGCGCCCAAAACGGCGGCCGCGCCGATGGCCAGGTTGGCCGCAAACCCGCCCGACAGGACCAGCAATTCGCCGACGAACGAATTCGTTCCCGGCAGCGCCATCGACGACAGAGTGAACAGCGCAAGAAACGCGGTATAGACGGGTGCTGCCTTCATCAGCCCGCCATAATCAGCGATGCTGCGGGTATGGGTCCGCTCGTAAATCAAGCCGACGAACAGGAACAGGGCGCCCGTCGTCACGCCATGATTGAACATTTGCAGGATACCTCCTTGGAGTCCGCGGAGGTTCAGCGCAAAAATCCCCATGGTCACGAAGCCCATGTGGCTGATGCTGGAATAGGCCACCAGTTTCTTCAGATCGTCCTGTGCCAGCGCGAGCAACCCGCCATAGACGATCGCAAGCGCTGAAAGCGAAAGCATCAGTGTCGAATAATATACCGACGCCTCCGGCAGCATCGGCAGCGAGAACCGCAGGAACCCGTAGGCGCCCATCTTCAGGAGCACCCCTGCAAGGATGATGCTGCCTGCCGTCGGCGCCTGTACATGGGCGTCCGGCAGCCAGGTATGGACCGGCACCATCGGCACTTTGACGGCGAAGGCGATCAGGAAGGCGAAGAACAGCCAGGACTGGACCGGGAACGGCAAATCCTGCGCCGTCAGCGCGAGGATGTCGAAGGTCTCGCCGCCGTTGAAATAGAGCACGATGACACCGACCAGGAACAGGACACTGCCCGCCAGAGTGTAGAGGAAGAACTTGAACGCCGCATAGATCCGGCCGTCGCCGCCCCAGACGCCGATGATCAGGTACATCGGGATCAGCATCGCCTCCCAGAAGACGTAGAACAGGAACAGGTCGAGCGCGCAGAACACCCCCAGCATCAGCGCCTGCATGGAGAGCAGACTGACCATAAACGCCTTCACCTTGCGGTCGATCGCAACCCACGAGGCGAGCACACAGATCGAACCCAGCAACGCGGTCAGGAACACGAAGAGCGCGCTTATCCCGTCGATACCAAGCGCATAAGTGATCCCGAGCGCGGGCACCCAAGGGCGCTTCTCTGTGAACTGCATCTCGTGGGTCGTGGTGTCGAATCCGGCCAGCATGGCGATGCAGAGGGCGAGGTCGAAGATTGTGACACCCAGCGCTGTCCAGCGCACCGCATCGTCGCCGCGGAGAAAGATCAGAACCGCTGCCCCGGCGACGGGCGTGAAAATTATGAAGCTCAGAAGCGGCAATCCCATCGCGCCCCCTACCGCCATACCACGGCGAAGACCACGGCGGCTGCGATCACACCAGCGATCATCGCCAGCGCGTAATGGGTCACGACGCCGGTCTGGAGCCGCCGGAGCCGCCCGCCGCCGCGCAGGATCGAGCGGGCGACGCCGTTTACGACGGCGTCCACGCCGGTGAGATCGATCCACAGTCCCGCCCGTGCCGTCCCATGCAGGAAGGGTAGCGCGGCTGTCTCGGACACGTTGCTTACCGCCTTCTCATAGCGCGCCAGCGGTTTTTCGGCGAACCACATGAAGAGCCGCGCGCCCTTGCGGTAGAACCAGTCGGTGTCGATGCTGATCGTGTTCTCGGGCTCGAGCGCCCTGAGGAACAGCACGAATCCCAGTGCGGTGAACATCAACAAGCTGAGGCTCTCGGTGAGATGGACGCCCGTATAGGGTTCGAAGTCGACCGGATAGGGAAGGAGAGCGTAAAGCGGCTGCGGGAATACCCCGATCGCAATGCAGAGCACCGCCGCCATGCCCATCGCAACCAGCATGTTGCGCGGCGGCTCCCGCGCCTCCAGTTTCCGGTCCACGCCGAAAAACATGTAATACGGGAGCTTCAGGCCCGTGTGCAGGAATGTCCCCGACGACGCCATCGTCAACGCCACCACCACCAGCGCCCGATGATCCTGTCCGGCGGCGGCAATCACCATCGATTTGGTGACAAAGCCTGAGAAGAACGGAAACGCCGAGATGGCGAAGGCGCCGACCATATAGAGCGCCACCGTTATCGGCATGGTCCTGTAGAGCCCGCCAAGTTCGGTGAGCTTGCGGCGGCCGGTCACGTGGATCACCGCTCCTGCGCCCATGAATAGCAGTGCCTTGTAGAGGATATGCGCGAAGGCGTGGCTGGAGGCGCCGTTCACTGCCATCTCGGTGCCGATGCCTATACCCGCCACCATGTAGCCCACTTGGCTGACGATATGATAGGCGAGCAGCCGCCGGCAGTCGTTCTCCAGCACCGCGTAGATGACACCGTAAAGCGCCATTGCGGTGCCGAGCCAAACCAGAAGCTCGGTCCCCGGAAACGTCCGCGCCAGGACATAGACGGCGGTCTTCGTGGTGAAGGCGCTCATAAACACCGCCCCGGTGACAGTCGCCTCCGGGTAAGCATCAGTCAGCCAGGCGTTAAGGGGCGGCACCGCGGCGTTGAGCATGAACCCGGCAAGGATCAGGTAGGCGCCGACACCCATCCCCCCCTCGATCGGGCCGAGGAGCAGCGAACCCGTGGCGAGCCCGTGGAGAATGACGCCACCGAGCAGAACGACGCCGCCGGTGATGTGGACCATGAGATAGCGGAAACCGGCGGCAACCGCCTGCCGGCCGCCCTGGGCGAAAACCAGATAGGCAGAGGCAAACGCCATGCCTTCCCAGAACAGGTACAAGGTCAGGTAGTCGCCGGCGAAAACCACGCCAAGCGCGCTGCCGACATAGACGAACGCAGCGCCATGCTGGCCGGGGCGCGTCAGGTGCAGAGCGTAGACCGTTCCGATCAGCGCCATAATGGTGAAGACCGTTGCGAAGACGATGCTCAGCTTGTCGACCTTCGCGATGAGGATTTCCTGCCCGATGAACGATGCCGCGCCGTAGCTGCCTGACTGCATCGTGAGCACGGTGAGGATCGCAAGTATCGGGATCAGCAGCAGATAGGCCTTGCGGATCGACCCGTTCAGAAAGGGGATCGGCAGGGCACCGAGAATGAACAGCAGGGCGGGATGGACGAAGTCAGTCATAATAGTCCTCGCGCCGCATGAGCCCAGCCCGATGACCGAAGAACTTGGAAACGAAAATCAGCAGCACGCAGGATAAGAAGCCGTAGACGGCCGACCAGCCCGGCAGGCGGTCCCAGAGGTATTCGGCGTGTTCGCGCGGCACCAGGAAGTCGGCGATGACGATCAGGACGAGCACCAGATAGAAAAGCCGACGCCGTTCGGTCGCATACTTTCCGTCGCCAAAGAAATCGACCACGCGCTTTATCACCTGACAACTCCTTCCGCCAAGGCGACGAAATAGTCGGGGAAGATGCCCATCGCCACCGACAGGATGGCGGTCGCAACTAGCGGGATCGTCACCATCGGAATTTCACGGACCGTTGCCGGGCTCCCTTGCGCCTCCGTCCCGAAAAAGGCGACATAGCTGACCGGCAGGAAATAAGCGGCGTTGAGGACCGAACTCGCTAGGAGCACGATCAGGAACGCGATTTCCCCCGCCTCCACCGCGCCTCGCGCCAGATACCACTTGCTCACGAACCCCGCAGTCGGTGGCACGCCGATCATGCTGAGTGAGCCGACGAAGAACGCCCCCATCGTCCAGGGCAACCGGCGGCCGATACCAGCCATGTCGCTGATGTTGCGCTTGCCAGACGCGCAATAGATCGACCCGGCGCAGAAAAACAGTGTGATCTTTGAGAATGCATGCGCCGCGATGTGGATGATCCCGCCGACCATCGCGACCGGCGAGAGCAGAACCGCGCCCAGCACGATGTAGGAGAGCTGGCTGACCGTCGAATAGGCGAGCCGCGCCTTCAGGTCGTCCCGCGTCAGGGCGTAGACCGACGCCATCAGAATCGTGAACGAGACCAGATAGGCCGTGGCGATGCCCAGTCCTAGCCCGTCCACCAGCCCCGTGCCGAACACATGGAACACCAACCGCAGCACGCAAAACACGCCCATCTTGACCACGGCCACGGCATGCAGGAGCGCACTGACCGGTGTCGGCGCCACCATCGCGGCAGGCAGCCATGCGTGCATCGGCATCACCGCAGCCTTGGCGAAGCCGAAGAGGTAGCAGAAATAGACGACTGTCAGCAGCGCCGCCGAAGCATCGCTCCCTGCCAGCAGGCCCCCCGTGACAAAGTCGAGCGATCCCGCAATGTGGTAGGTCAGCGCCAGCGCGGCGAGAAGCACGCTCTTTGACGCTCCCATCAAATAGACCAGGTACTTGCGGCTGCCCGTCCATCCCTCTTCGTCTTCGTGGTGGTAAACGAGCGGATAGGTAACGAGGGTCAGCATCTCGTAGAAGATCACCAGCGTGAACAGATTGGCGGCGAAGGCGCCTCCGACCGCTGCCGCGAGACTGGCGGCAAAGCAGGCGAAGAACCGGGTCTGCGCATGCTCGTTCAAGTGCCGCATGTAGCCGATGGAATAGATCGCCGCGACAATCCACAGCAGCGACGAGACGGTGGCAAACACCATGCCGAGCGCATCGACCCGGAAAGCCAAGTCAATCCCCGGCAGAACCTCAAACAGGCGCAATTCGACCGTCCCGCCCGCCAGCACCGTGGGCGCCATCGAGACGACAATTGCGAACATGGCGATTGCCGCCAATGGCGAGACGATATCGCGGAGTTTCTCGCGCTTGTTCAGGAGAAGAACTGCAAGGGCCGCCAGGCCCGCGACGGCGACGGCAAGTAGCGGCCGGATCGATATCACCGGGTCCAAGCCTCTATCCTTTCATCATGGTCACGTCGTCGACCTTGAGGGTAGATTTGTTCCTCACGAGGGCGACCAGGATCCCGAGGGCGACGGCAACCTCCGCCGCGGTGATTGCGATGACGAAGATCGCGAAAATCTGACCGCGGAAATCGGCGTAGTAACGTCCGAAAGCGATGAAATTGATGTTGACCGAGTTGAGCAACAGCTCCAGCGACATCAGCACGACCAGAATGTTGCGCCTGAGCAGCACGCCCCCCGCTCCGATCACGAACAGCGCCACTCCGAGCAAAATATACCACCAGAGCGGAACCATCACCGCTGCTCCTTCTGCGCCAGCACGATGGCCCCGATCAGGGCGGCCAGCAGGATGACGGAGGCAACTTCAAACGGCAGGAGATAGTCGGCGAACAGCGTTGTGCTGAGCTGCCTGACCTGATCGCCACCGCGCACGGTGACGGGCTGCGTGAGCGAAAAGCGGCCGCTCCAGAGCACCAGCGCAACCATCTCGATCCCAAGCAGGACGAGCAACACCAGAGCCGCCATGTTGCCGCCCGGCAAGAACCGTTGCAAGACCGCTTCGCGCACATCGATCATCATGATCACGAAGACGAACAGGACCATAATCGCGCCGACATAGACAAAGATCTGGATGACCGCGAGCAGCGGCGCTTCGAGCAAGACGAAGATTGCCGATATCTGCAGGAAGCACGCCATCAACGCCAATGCGCTGTGAACCGGATTGCGCGCCATGACCAGCGTCAAGGCGGTGATCACGGACACCGTAGCGAACAGAAGAAAGAACCCCTGATCCATCGACGCCGACCCTCCGACGCGAACTGCTACCCGGCGCGAGACGGCCGGATTTGAGATTGCGCCGCAACTTCCGATGCGTTCACAAATTGTGCCCTAAAATCGGATTTTTCACAAGATTATTGTCATTGGCGGAGCAAACCAGGCCGGTCCGGATGTGGCGAAGGTCGCTTGCGAAGCGCGCGCTTTCGATAGCGCCGTACCAATTTTATTGTTCCATAGGCAAATGGCTTGAGCTGGTCGGTCCCGACGTTTTGTTACGGCGTAGTGGGAAATTTCTTCCAAATCACACCGGCTGTTCCGCCGAAGTTACAACTCTCTGTGGCTTCAGGCCCCCGCAACCAGATACACAAAGCCCGCCTCGTGCGGGCTTTCGTGTGTTTGGACACTGGGCATCGCGCGTCCACAACAACCGTCAATGCAAACGCGGTCGGCGTCGCTCGCTGAGCTGCCGTCCCCGGTTCCAGCGGGCGATGGTCTCCGGTACGACGTCCGTCTTGCGAGGGGCGGGCTCGGCGATCGAACGCAGGCGTTCGAGGGCAACACCCGCCTTGGCGGCATAATCGAGTGCGGCCGGATCGTCCGAATGCACCTCCTGGATCGCGGCGAAGACGGTCTCCGCCTCGGCCAGCCGTTTGCTGGCCGCAAGGGCGATACCGCGCTTGTAATGCGCCTGGATGAGATGCGGCCCGATCTCCCCGACCCGGCGGAAAGTCTCTGCGGCCTGCTCATATTGATGTAGCGCAAGCTGCGTGTCGCCAAGCCGTATTTGGATCGGTGTCGGATCGGGCGCTTGCTCGACGAGAGCCTTATAGGCAGCCAGTGCCTCCGTCAGCTTGCCTCGGTCAAACAGCAGATTGGCGAGGCCGAATTCCGCGCCGGTATGGCCTGGAGCCGATTGCAGGACCTGGTTGAAGGCGATCTCCGCCTTGCTCCGGGCTCCATTGCGGTACATGTCGAGCGCCTGTTCATAGACGAAACGAATGCTGCGCGGGTTGAGTACGCCATGCAGATTCTGGCCATTGCGGGTGCGGAACAGGGTGCAGCTGATCCGCCTTTCCTCCACCCCGAACATGTACTTATAGGGTTCGTTTCCGCGCAGGAAGTCATAGGTCCTGAAGCCGTGCTCAATCGCCCGCCGGATACAGTAGCCATGCAGGATGAGGCCGGGAGGCGGCGTCTTCCAGTTCTCGTCGCGGCCGGTGATATAGAAGAGGATGGCCTTCTTCTGCCGGTCGACGATATTCGCCAGCGCGCCGAGCGGCTGGTCGCCATGCCAAAATACCGGCACCTCGAGATTGCCGCAGTTGAAGCTGTCCATCAGCATCTCGCGCGTGGTGATGATCAGCCGCTCGGTCCGCTCCGCGCCTTTGCGGGCACTCCATTTGATCCGCCAGAGATTGAAGAGGATGTCCATGTCCCGATCGATGGTCTCGGGAGTTGCCATCGTGATCCGGTAAATATCGTCGCCTTCGACCTTGCGCAGGAACCGCCGGAGCTTCTGGCGCGTCTGGCTGCTCATCCGCTGCTCGAGATAGTCGTCGAAGCTTGCCGGCAGGGGGACGATGGGACAGATCGTATTGTCGATATTCTCGTTGTTCTTGGGCGAGCTGTCGCGAAACATCACCTCCGGACCTTGCAGCGCCTCGATCATCTTCTCGCGCCGGCTGGCAGGACCGCTGAAATATTCGAGTTTCAGGTCGGTCCAGTTCTGATGTTTGAGAAACGAAGCAAAACCGGCAATGGCATGATGCTCGTAATCCGGCCTGACGATGAGACCGGTATAATCGGCCGCAAAATTCCCGGCCATCATGATCTCATCGTAGAAGAGCCCGGTCTTCTCGTTCAGATGCGTGATGAGGCGCAGCGGAAAGAAGGCGACATAAGGTGCTTCGGGGTCGCGTTCGCGAAGTGCAAGGATGAACCAGCGGCGTCTGCGGGACAGATAATTCTTCAGCCAGATCCAGGAGAGGAAATGCTGCGCATCGGGATCTTCCATGAAGACCTGATCCCAGTTGTCGCGTATCGCCTCGAACCCGGCAATGGTGTCGATGATATCTATGCGCATGCCGCCCCCCAATACCCCATACGTCACTCGGGAGGTTTCATTCTAATGGGAAACACCGATCTTCAAATAAACCGTCCGGATGATTTGCAGGGCCTCAATGTGATTAGTCCTGAGCCGGCGCATAACCCAAAATCGCAATCGGTTTTTGGTGAAAATCATACACAGATTCAAAGTGATAAAGCGCAACGCATCCTGGAGGGTGCTGCGCTTCAATGTACATCGCCCGAAAGTGTGCAGCGGTTTTGAGAACATGCATACGTAAGGATTAGATCAGAGCTCGCCGGCGATCTGCGGACTCGCATGGATGAAGGCCCAGAGCGTCCGGCTGATGGCGACGATTTCGGCGATCGACTTTTCCAGAAGGTCGATCTCGCGCGCGTCCATCTGCTCGATCTTGCCGTAACGGATCTCCTTGTCGTCCTCGACGAGCCGCATCAGCTGCGTGCTCGAGATCTCTCCCTTATCGTCGAAGGAATAGATGCAGTGATTGTACTTGTTGCGTGTCTTGGATTCTTTCTTCAGCCGCGACATGGCCGAAAGGATCGCCTTGCGGTCGGAAGGAGAGGTCGAAGCGAGCTTGGAAAGCCGTTCGATGAGATCGATCCGGGCGCGCGTCGTGTTGAGCGTCAGGAACACGACGATTGCTGCTTCCTTTTCGACCCGGAGAAGATGGGCGATGATGTAGATCAGCAGGCTTTCGGTGTTCGTCCAGACATAGTTCAGGCGGCCGACCCGCAGCAGGACATCGGACATCGCCGCCATGCTTGACCCTTTCTCCCCGGAGGGGATCCATCCCTCAAGGGATGACATGTGGACATTACATCAGAACAACGGGCAAGTCCGCCATATTTGCCGGAGACCGCCCATGCCGGATCGCGGGCGATCAACGTTCCTTAAAAGCCCGCGACATGCTGTCGGTGATTGGTTTGCTCAGATATTCGAAGAAGGTGCGTTCCGACGTCTGGATCAGCACTTCGGCCGGCATGCCGGGAACGGGATGGAAATTGTGCACCCGCGCAATCTCGGAATCGGGTATTCCGACGCGGACGATATAGACGTCCTTGACTGAAGCACCCGAATTTTCCTCGATCGAATCGGCTGAGACGTAGAACACCTTGCCTTGCAGAACAGGGGTCGTGCGCCGATTGAGCGCGGTGAGGCGGATCGAGGCCGTTTCGCCCTCATGCAGCTGATCGATCGAGGTGCGCAGCACCTGCGCTTCCAGGATCAGCGGCACATGCGCCGGCAGGATCTCCATAATCGGCTTGCCTGTGGTGATGACACCGCCGGCTGTGTGAAAATAGGAGCGCACGACCGTGCCAGACACCGGCGAACGTATAGTGGTGCGTTCGAACACGCCGGCAGCCTCACGCATCTGTTCGCGCACGCTGTCCAGATCGGTTTCGGCGGTTTCGAGCGCATCGAGTGCCGCCTGCTTGTTGGAGTTGACGGCGATGACGGCTTCCTGGCGGAATTTCGCGATCTCCGCCTCGCTCTCGTTGAGCTCGCCGTTCAGTCGAGCAATGTCGCCCATCGCATCGGCGATCGCCCGTTCGATCGCCAGGAGATCCGTCTTGCGCATATAGCCGACCTTGACCAGTCGGGCCTTGGAATCGCGTTCCTCGGTCAGCAGCGACAATTGCCGTTCAAAGGATTCTCGTTGGCCCTTATAGCCGGCGAAACGGTATTCCAGCGACTTGATGTTCTTCTCGATCAGATTGAGCTGCTCCTCGAGCTTGATCTGCTTGCTGTGGAAGACGACGTTCTGGCTCTGGATGATCGCGTTGATGTCGGGGTCGCCGGCCTCTTTCGTCACGATATCGGGAAGTTGGAATTCGCGCAGGCCCTGCGCTTCGGCGCGGAGCCTTGCGACAACGGCTTCCAGGCGCAGACGGCGAAGCTGCAACATCCGCTCGTTCGAGCGGGACGCTGTCGGATCGAGGGTCAGCAGGATATCGCCTTCCTTCACCGTATCGCCCTCGCTGACGTGCATCTCCTTGATGATGCCGCCTTCCAGATGCTGGACGATCTTGTTATTGCCGGTCGCGACGAAACTTCCCTGCGCGATGACCGCCGAAGCAAGCGGTGCCGTCGCCGCCCAGAATCCGAACCCGCCAAAGGAGGTGAAGAGAACCGTCAGGCCGACGATGCTGTGCATACGGATCGAGCGCGGCACGTCGCTATACCATTCGAGCTGCACCGGACCTGATGTCTCCTGCTTTTTCCGTCCCATGTCGTTCATCCTTCGATGCGCGGTGCTTGTTGACCGTTATTGCCGTTGTTCTTGGAAAGCGCCTGCAGCACCTCGATCCTTTCCCCGAACATGGCGACAGTGCCCTCCTTGAGCACGAGGATCTTGTCGACGCATTGGAGAAGGGCTGGGCGCTGGGTGATGGTGACGGTGGTAATGCCCTGCTTCTTGGCATGGATCAGCGCCCTGGCAAGCGCTGCCTCGCCTTGTGTATCGAGGTTCGAATTCGGCTCGTCGAGGACGACGAATTTGGGGTTGCCGAAGAAGGCGCGGGCAAGCGCGATGCGCTGCTTCTGGCCGCCCGAAAGCGGAGCGCCATCGGCCGCCACGATGGTTTCGTAGCCCTGGGGGAAGCCGGCAATGAGCTCGTGCACGTCGGCCAGCACTGCGGCTTCGTAAATCTGATGATCATCGACGTCGTCGCGCATGCGGCAGATATTGGCCTTGATCGTACCGGGAAAGAGCTGCACGTCCTGCGGCAGATAGCCAATGCTTTCGCCGAACTGGCGCTGGTCCCAGTTGCGCAGATCCATCAGGTCGAGGCGAACATTTCCCGATGTCGGGACGATCGAGCCGACGAGCATCTTGCCGAGCGTCGTCTTACCGGACCCGGAATTGCCGATGATCGCGAGCGATTCCCCCTTCCTGAGCGAGAAGGAGATGCCGTTGAGAATGACCTTCTTCTGCGGCGGCGGCACGAAGAGAATGCGTTCGACATCGAGCCGGCCTTCGGGATTGGGAAGGCGCAGGCGCGGGAAGTTCAACGGCGAGTTCAACAGCAGGCTCTTGATCCTGCCATAGGCGGCGGCTGACCGGTTAAACTGGTGCCAGCCTTCGATGGCGCCTTCGATCGGCGCCAGCGCGCGTCCCGATATGATCGAAGAGGCAATCACCATGCCGCCCGTTAGCTCGCCCGAAAGCGACAGATGCGCGCCCCAGCCGAGCAGGGTGACCTGGGTGATCATGCGGCAGGCCTTCGATATGCCGGAGAAGATGATGTTGCGGTCCTGCGCCTCGACTTGCGATTTCAGCGAGCCCGCCGTTTCCCGGCCCCACATCTTCACCGCTTCTGGGATCATCGCCATTGCGTTGATGATCTGCGAATTGCGCGACATGGAATCGAGGTGGAAATTTGCCCGGCTGAGATAGCCGTTGGATTCGGCAAATTGCCGGGCGGTGAATTTCTGATTCAGATAGGCGATCACGAAAAGCACCGCGCAGCAGGTCATGATGATGATGCCGAGATGCGGGTGCACGAAATAGACGACGACCACGAAGAACGGCATCAGCGGCGCATCGAGAAACGCGATTAGCGTGCCGGATGTCAGGAAGCCCCGCAAAAGCTGCAGGTCCTGCAGCGTCTGATAATCCTTGCCGCTGCCATGCAGCGATGCCCTCGCCGCAGCGCTGAGGATCGGCGCGCCGAGCTGCACTTCGAGTTCCACCGCGGTGCGCATCAGGATGAAGCGCCGCACCGAATCCATGAACGCCTGCAGCAGCACGGCGCCGATCACGGCGATCGAGAGCATGACGAGCGTATCGATGGAGCGGCTTGTCAGCACCCGGTCGGATATCTGGAAGAGATAGAGCGGGATTGCCAGCAGAAGGACGTTGATGGCGACCGTGAACATCATGACGACCACCATGTTGCGCCGCACCGCCGCCATGCCGCGCGAGAGGCTGGCGGCGAAATTCACAGGCTCGCTGCGCTTGTGAAAACCGCCGCCACTTCCTCCGCCCCCGCCCCCGTCGCCCCCGGGATCGGAATCCTTGCCGTTTCCGCCGCCGCCGGTGCGCAGCCGCCTGTTGTTCTCGCTGATCGGACCGCTCTCGCCTTCGATGGTCTTGCCGAAGGGCATCGTCGGGCTCGATTTGAGCTCGGTCTTCTCTTTCGGCAGTTCGGGGGCCACCCGCGCTTCGATCCGCGGTTGGGCCGGTGCTTCCACCGGTTTTGCTGTCGCCGGGCTCTGCGCCACCGCGGCAGGAGGCGCTGTTTTCACGTTCGAGGCTTCCGGCGTCACCGTTTTCTGCGTCAGGGGTGGCTGAGTTGTACTTGCGCCTCCGATATCGGCAGCCTCGCGTGCCGCAACTTCGACCGTCTCCTTGCCGCCATCGAGAGACGAAGCAACGGCGCCGCTGAGCCTGCGAAGATTCTCGACCGCCTGGTCGATCGCGGAGATGCACACTTCGCTCATCGCACCTGCCGCGGGGGCAGCGGACGGAATATTGCCCGACCTGAGATCGAGGGCGCTGCCTGCCGCAAAGATTTGTTTTGAAATCTGGTTCATCGTGGTTCCTCCGCAATACTCAAGGTCACGCGACCATGGCTTGCATTACGTCGGCGGGGTGCGCCGACGACCATGAAAAATCATGCCCGGCATTGATGACGCCGTCCGCAGAATCGCTGCCCGCCGGATCGTCGTTATCGAGAAAAGCAATGACTTCGTTGGCGAGCCTGTCGTCGGCCGGCTGCGGCTGCGTCGTGTCATGCTCCACCAGCCCGCCCTGAATGAGGATGGCGTCTGAATAGAGCTGGCCTGCCAGATAGGTCGTCTGGCCGAAACTGTCGTAGTCGACGATCTCGGCGATGTTGATGACCGCATTGCTGCCTGTGTCGATCGTAACCGTTGCATCGGGATTATTCTCGAGGATGGTCGATGCCGCCTGTGTCACATCATCGGAATCGCCGAGAATGCTGACCTGCTTTATGATCGTCATGTCGTAGAGATTGCCGGTGATGTAGAGCACGTTGAGACCGGCATATCCCTGGAAATTCACGTCGAACGACAGCCCTTCGGGCATATTGGGATCGCGATCTTCGATCGCCTTCTGCGCCTCGACCATATAGTCCGGCATGGCCTCGAACGGCGTGCCCGTCCCGACATTGTGGATCGAGGCGAAATTCCAGATCAGGTTGTTGCCCGTCTGGATGTCGGCGCCGGGATCGACGCCCTCTTCCGCCCGTACCCAGTCATTGTCGTAGAGCAGCGAGATCTGCGTGATGCTGTTGATGTCGAGCACATTGCCGCCGATGATCACCAAATCATACTGCATGCCCATCCCGAAAAAGGAGGAGAAGTTGATAGAGGTATTGCCGCCCGTCAGAACCGTGGCTTCGGATCCAGAGGTGGTGACCGTCATCGTGTCGTTGTCGCTGACGAAGTGATATTGCTCGATCCACTGTACGAAGGAGACGTCGCCATCGATGACGCTGACGCGCCAGCTGTTCGGGAATGTCGGCTCGGCAGCATCGCTGTCGGTGTGGCTCGATGCCGCGAAGGTGCTGTGTTCGAAGAGGGCGATATTCTTGGCGACCGTTCCCGCCTCCTCGGCCGAATGGCCGGATGCGTGCAGCGCCGAGGCGATCTCGTCGTGATCGCTGTAGACGAAGGCCTGGGAGATCGCGTCGATCTGGTGGCAGTTCCCCATCACCGCGGTGACCGAAGTAATGACGCCGGTATTGATCACCGAGGCGACGTTGACAAGGAGATTTGCACCGGCGGTCACATCAAGGCTATTGCCGCTGGGATCTGTCTGTTCGACGGACGAATTGCTGTCGTCGGGTTCTTCCTGGAGCTTGGCGAGACCGCGGTCGGGCAGGAAGTCGTCGAGGACGGGGATGTCAGCTTGACGCTCACCATTGACATAGACGATGGGGCCGTCGCCCGCGAGATCGGTGGTGACGAAATGATGCGTCGCGTCGGTGCTGGGCGAAGTTGTCCCGCTGTCCTCGGTATTCTGGGCATTCTGGATATAGCTTTCGAGATCCTCGGCGATCTTCAGCGCGCCATCATAGGTATCGGTTCGGTGCAGGCCCGCAAAAGGCGTGAAGATCTCGGCCTGGGTGCTGAACTCCGCCAGCCGCTCGATGACGAAAGTCGTGTCTCGCGGCGCATGGAAGCCGTCCGTCATATCGAGATAGTCGTCGTCGTAGAGGACGTTGACCTGGATAACATGACTGATCGCCGAACCAGGCCCGGCAAAGACGGTCAGTTCCGGCTCATCCGTGAGCACGATATCCGTCGGATCGCCGAAATGCGGTAACGGGATGTCCTTTGCGGCAATCGCCGCCAGCTTCTCGAGGCTCTCTTCGAAGACGCGGCCTAAATGGCGTGCCGGACCATATTCGATATCGTAGCTGCCGCTTTTGTAAATGACGCCCGGATCGTAGTCCTTGAGCTGAAGATCGGAAGAGAAGGCAGCGGTATAGGCATCCTGATCCGGCAGAACGGGTCCATCCGCGCCCGGTCCTGCGCCTTCAGCATAGTTGGTGCGCAGCCTCATCTCGTCGGTCGTCATCTCGAAGAGACCGATGAAGTGCGCAATGATTTCCGAAATCTTCTCGATATGCATGGTTCGGCCCTCCCATTCGAAATGACGATCGGCCTTGGAGGCGCCCGCCGGGAGCCGTGGTGTGGTCGTCAAACCGTTTTCAAGCAGTCAAACTGCACCGGCGGAGCCGGTGCAGTTCGTCTTGGTTGTTGGAGGTCCGTGTCAGGTGCTGGTATCCTCGCCGACGTCGGAGACATGAGAATTGCCGCCGATGATGCTGGAGTCGACTGTGTTGCTGAGCAGGTTCGCACCCTGAACGAGCTCGAGGTGGAAGCCGGAATTGGCAAGGATTGCCGAAGCGTCGGCCGTGCTCGAGCCATTGGCATCGTCGCCAGCCTTGAGATCCCAGCCCCTGCCGTCCATCTCCATGCCTTCTGCACTATCGGCGTGGCCGCCATCGGCCTTCAGATGGTTCTCGGCCCCGCCATTGTCCATCTTGATGTTCCAGGCCTGGTCCTGGTCGGCCAGATGGTTTGCCTGGACGGCGCTGAAGCCGCTGTCGTTGCCTTCGCCGGACAGCGAATTGTTGAGGATGCTGTCAACGTCGAGTGTGAAGGAGAAGTCGTCGCCGAGGTTGAAGGTGAGGTCGTGGCCGGCAACGCCGAGATTGTCGAAGTCCTTGACGTCTTCGATGACGGCGAAGTCGGTATCCGTCTTGTTGAAGCTGTCGGCCGTGTTGTTGCTGTCGGAGACCGTCTTGGTATCCGTATCCGTAATGGTCTTGATGTCGGTGTCTGTCACGGTCTTCGTATCGGTGTCCGTGATCGTCTTCGTGTCGGTGTCGTTGTCGCTGTACGACTTACTGTCATAGCTCCAGTCGTAGTCGTTATTGGAGTCGGTAATCGTCGTGGTCTTGGTGCTCGTATCGTCGTCGGACTTGTAGCTCCAGTCATATTCGTTGTCGCGGTTGTCGCCGTTGTTGGCGGCAACATCGATTTCCGTCTTGACGTCCACGTCTACACTATTGTCGGTATTGTCGCGATTGTCGCCGTTGGCGACGCCGCCGACATAACCGGTCGAGCCGTCGTCGATTTCAGTCGAATTGATCGCGCTGTTGGCAAAGCCGTCGGCAAGCGCCCCGACCTTCGTGATTTCGGTTTCGTCAGACATTGCATTCTCCAGAAAAAACCGGAGCAGCTTTTCGAAATCCCTCTCATCTCAAATGGGATTTTACTCGCGCTCGCTCCGATACGGTTAATATCGGCAGATGTATTCGATACTTGTCATCTGCAGCTTCATCGCGATTTGTTGATCAAACCGATATGTCTTGGGAACGTACGCACTCAGTACAAGGTCGCACATATCCGGCTCCGAACCCTGAAAAGGATAAGGAGTATTCAGGCTTACTTTTCGTTGGGTTGCCCTAAATGGAGGCCATGTATCAAAACGCAGAACAATACATGGCTTTTCCACGTCGCCACTTGGACGACGATCACAGATTGCTGGAAAAAATGCGGATCCGATAGACACCAATTCGGGCTAAGGCGGATCTGCCATGCCCGGCTAGCCCTGGATAGCCCCTGTCCTTGGAGCGTTAAGATCTCGTCGGTGGGAGCGTCGGCGGGCAACGGGAATCCGGGGCTCCCCGGGCATTCGCTGCCGGGTCGAGGGGCACACGTCTCGATGTTTCCCCATCCTGTATCCGGCCACCCTGCATGGCGAAATTATGACAATCTGTACTGAAATATTACATCGAGCTGATCATCTATAGTCAGAGCAAATATAGCCTTGAAGTATATATCGAAGTGAAAATACAACCAAGGCATTGTATCGTATCGTTTTTCGCCCGCTAAAACTAATCACTTTGGGCCATTTCCTTCCTTCTCAATCCGTATTAACATAATTAAGAAATGTCTAAAAAATAAAGCGGTGACACACGGGATCGGCATTTCATACTATCTAATACCCGCCATCGCTCCACGTTTGAGTAAAGTGTAACGCTAGGGGAGGCGTATATGTTCATGACAGGGTCTGGAATGGAGAATGCGGACCAAGGAAGGAAGTTGAATTCGTCTGGAGATACTATACTAGTGGTAGCCAAGGCGGATTTGTTTTCGGAGTGCATGGTAGAAGCACTGGCAAAGAAATTTCCGAACTGTGAAGTAGCAAGCATAACGAGCACAAAGCCGATGCTGGAAAAAGATACCAGCGATATGAAGCTCGTTTTATTCTATCATATACCCGGCCCTGAGCTTCAAGAAGCGCTGCAGGCTGCCCGCGAAAACCACCCTGAAACCTCGATCGGACTTGTCGTCGAAGCTATCGACATGCTCGAGCCCTATGTCAGCCGGCTGGTGGAGGCAAGGATTATCGATGGCGTCCTACCGCTCAACCTCCGGCTCGACGTCTTCATGGCCGCTGTGGATCTACTGATGAAGGGCGGCGAACATTTTCCGTCAGCACTTCTCAACCGTCTCAACAACAAGAACGCCCAGCTGGAACCTTCGCTCTATCAGACAAAATCGGTCGATGCGGCCCGTAACAATGCGCTCAAGCTGAGACGCGACAGTATCTCCGCTTTGACCACCCGGGAGGTTCAGATCCTGGATCTCATTTGCAAGGGCACGCAGAACAAGATCATCGCCGACAAGCTGCATCTTTCCGAAAACACCGTGAAGGTTCACGTCCGCAACATCTACAAGAAGATGAACGTCCGAAACCGCACGGAAGCGGCATCCCGCTTCTTCAATGAACACCCTGCCGGCGAAGACGATATGTCCGGCCGGTGGCGCAATTGATGTAGCGATGTGTTTTGCTTCAGATAGGGGGACGCGCAAAGCAGCGCGACTTCTGTCCGAAGCCGCTTGGGGAGCAGATATAAGGCGCCGAGCCGTGATAGGCGACAGCGCGGGCCGTTACCCCGGCCGGGCGCTCGGCGTGATTTTCCGGATAGGCATAGGCCTTGGAGACGCGCGGCGCCTCGACCACGACGATATTCTTCTTCGCGACGACGGCGATATCGTCATCAACGACCGTGCAGGCCGTTTGTCCGATCGCCATAAGCGCCGTTCCCCAGATGAACATCGCCAAGCGAAGACGCCGGCCTTTCAGCTGCGCTGTATCTTGTATTTTCACCATGGCCAAAACCCCTCGCATATGGCGCTTCCGGATGCAAGACCAGCCGTGCAGTTGAGCGCGGCCGATCACCCGACTTCCCTTGTATATTAGCTGCATTGAGTGAAGCTTGAGCGGCGGATGCGAGGCCTGGTGCGTAAAGCGTTGAAAGTGATTAATCATTTGTTACTTTAAAGAATACTTGCGTAATTATTTCGGATAGCTGGAATTTTTGAAGTTGACCTTGGCGATAGTCGATGTATTATTTAAATAGTAATTCGGTATCCGAAGAGTAACTCCAAAGTTATTCATGAGTTGGCGCTCAGTTCAGTGAATATCCAGAGCGGATAACGGAGGCATGCAGTGCATAAATAAATCAAAAGACTAAATACATGGGAAGGAGTTTGTAATGCGTAGTTTCGTTCCCAACGAAGGCTATTCTGAAGTGTCAGGCATACCGGTGCGCCAAGGGCGACGCACCGTCCTGGTGAATGGTGGGGGCGGCTTCCTCGGTTCACATCTCTGCGAAAGGCTCCTGCAGCGCGGCCACAGCGTCATATGCCTCGATAATTTTTCGACCGGCCGCCGTACGAATGTCGATCATCTTGCATCGAACACCCGCTTCCGCATCGTCGAGCACGATGTTAGGCAGCCCTTCGATATCGACGCGTCGCTCATCTTCAATTTCGCCTCCCCCGCCTCTCCGCCTGATTATCAGCGGGATCCTGTGGGAACGCTGCTCACCAATGTGCTCGGCGCCGTCAACACCTTGGACTGCGCGCGAAAGACCGGTGCGATCGTCGTCCAGTCGTCGACCTCGGAGGTCTATGGCGACCCGAACCAGAGCCCGCAGCACGAATCCTATTGCGGCAATGTCAACCCGATCGGACCGCGTGGCTGTTACGACGAAGGCAAGCGCAGCGCCGAAACCCTGTTTTTCGACTATCACAGGACTTACGGTGTCGACATCAAGGTCGGCCGCATCTTCAATACCTACGGGCCGCGCATGCGCCTGGACGACGGGCGGGTGGTTTCCAATTTCATCGTGCAGGCCCTGCGCAATGCCGACCTGACGATCTATGGCGATGGTCAGCAGACCCGTTCTTTCTGCTATGTCGATGATCTCATCGACGGGTTCCTGCGTTTCTCGGCTGCCGGCAGCGCTTGCAACGGCCCGATCAACCTCGGCAATCCAGCCGAAATGACCGTTCGACGCCTGGCGGAAATCATTCGGGACCTGACGAACTCGCGTTCCCGGATCGTCCACCTGCCTGCGGTCACCGACGACCCTCGTCAACGGCGGCCGGATATTTCCCGGGCCATGGCCGATCTTGGCTGGCAGCCCCGCATCGGGCTCGAAACCGGCCTGGCTCGCACCGTCGAATATTTCGACGGACTGCTGGCCGGCACAGAGAAGGCGGAGGTCGTATGAGATGCCCCGCTACATTCTCGTCACCGGCGGTGCCGGTTTCATAGGCAGTCATATCTGCAAAGCGCTGTCGCGCGCCGGCATGATCCCTGTCACCTACGATAATCTCTCGACAGGACATGCCGACAGCGTCCGCTGGGGCCCGCTCATCCGGGCAGAGCTTGCCGACGCCGCCACGCTGCGCCAGACCCTTGCAGAGTTTTCGCCCGATTGCGTCATCCATTGTGGTGCCAATGCCTATGTCGGCGAATCCGTCGACATGCCCAGGAAATATTACCGGAATAACGTCGTCGGCAGCCTGACGCTGCTCGAGGCCTGCCTCGACCAGGATATCGAGCGGATCGTCTTTTCGAGCAGCTGCGCCACCTATGGCGTTCCCGCCTCGTTGCCGATACGGGAGGAAAGCCCGCAGCACCCGGTCAATCCCTATGGGCGCACCAAGCTGATCTTCGAGATGGCGCTCGAGGATTTTGCCGCTGCCTATGGCATTCGCTTTGCCGCGCTGCGTTATTTCAATGCGGCCGGCGCCGATCCCGATGGCGAGCTTGCCGAGCGCCATCACCCCGAGACCCATCTCATCCCGCGCGCTCTTCTTGCCGCCGCCGGCAGGCTGGAGCGGCTCGATATCTTCGGCGCCGATTATGCGACAGAGGATGGAACCTGTGTTCGCGATTATGTTCATGTCAGTGATCTCGCGCAGGCCCATCTCGCCGCCGTCAATCACCTGATGGCGGGCGGCGGCTCGCTCAGCGTCAATCTCGGCTCTGGCCGGGGCACCTCGGTGCGCGAGATTCTCGAGGCGATCTTTCGCGCGAGTGGCCGCGAAGTCCCCGTGAATTATCGCGCCCGCCGAGCCGGCGATCCGCCGATCCTCTTTGCCAACACAGCAAGGGCGAAGGCGGAGCTCGGTTTCTCGCCAGTTTTGTCGGACATCGATACGATCATCCGCACCGCCGGCCCCACCTTCGGACTGGAGGTGACGGCATGAGCGACGCACTGCAACTCGGTCACAGCGCCAGAACGGCGAAGGCCGCCGCGGCTGATGCATTCGATCCTGTTTTCACCGGCTGGAACCGCGTCGCCTATGGCTTCGGCATCCTCTGCTGGCTGACAGCACTCGGCTATTTCTGGATCTGGTGGTGCCAGTCCGCCCATATCATTTCCTGGGCCGCTTTCGTTCTTATCACCCTCGTGCTTGCCTGGATCACGCTCGTGCCGGCCTATTTCATCCTGATCTTCTTGGATGCGAGGACGGTCAATCCTGCGGCACGGCTGCCGGAAGGGCGGGTGGCAATGGTCGTCACCAAGGCGCCGTCCGAGCCCTTTGCCGTCGTCCGCGCCACGTTACAGGCGATGCTCGACCAGATCGGCGTCGATTTCGATGTCTGGCTGGCCGACGAGGATCCTTCGGAGGAAACCAGGCGCTGGTGTGCGGCGCACGGCGTGCTGGTCTCCACCCGAAAGGGCGTGACGGAGTATCATCGCACCACCTGGCCGCGCCGGACGCGTTGCAAGGAAGGCAACCTCGCCTATTTCTACGACCACTTCGGCTATGCGCGCTACGATTTCGTCGCCCAGTTCGATGCCGACCATGTGCCGACGCCGACCTACCTTCGTGAGGTCCTGCGCCCCTTCGCCGATCCCGAGATCGGCTATGTCTCCGCTCCCAGCATTTGCGATGCCAATGCCGGGACAAGCTGGGCGGCGCGTGGCAGGCTCTATGCCGAGGCAAGCCTGCACGGTTCGCTGCAGACGGGTTACAATAATGGCTGGGCGCCCCTTTGCATCGGTTCCCATTATGCGGTTCGCACATCGGCCCTTCGTCAGATCGGCGGCCTCGGCCCGGAACTTGCGGAAGACCATTCGACAACGCTCATGATGAATGCCGGCGGCTGGCGTGGCTTGCATGCCGTCGATGCGATCGCTCATGGCGACGGACCGGCAAACTTCACCGATCTCGTCGTCCAGGAATTCCAGTGGTCGCGCAGCCTCGTC
Organism: Rhizobium beringeri; assembly: GCF_004306515.1. Classification (NCBI taxonomy): domain Bacteria; kingdom Pseudomonadati; phylum Pseudomonadota; class Alphaproteobacteria; order Hyphomicrobiales; family Rhizobiaceae; genus Rhizobium; species Rhizobium beringeri. Next base: position 4,453,805 of record NZ_SILG01000001.1, read on the forward strand.
ACGATCCTGCTGCAACATTCCCGCCGTCACATCATGCACCTGCCCTGGCGACTGAGATTTCAGTTCGTGTTCTCGCAGCTATGGTATCCGCTCTTCTCCGCCTTCATGGCCGTGATGTTCCTGCTGCCGGTTGCCGCCTTGATGACGGGCCAAGTCTTCGTCAATGTGACCTATCCGGATTTCCTGCTGCATTTTGCGCCGATATCGGTCGTGCTGACGCTGTTTGCCTTCTTCTGGCGGGCCACGGGAACCTTCAGGCCGCACGATGCGAAACTGTTCGGCTGGGAAGGGCTTGCCTTCATCTTCCTGCGCTGGCCGTGGTCGCTTGCCGGCAGCCTCGCCGCGCTTCGCGACTATATCTGTGGCTCTTTCGTCGATTTCCGCATCACGCCGAAGGGAAGGCAGCAGCAGCGGTCTTTGCCGCTGCGCGTCATCGCCCCCTATATCGGGCTCGCCGGACTGTGCGCAGCCGCCATGGCACTGGCCAGTGAGGCCGCTGCCGCCCAGGGCTTTTATATTTTCGCGGCGATGAATCTTTTGATCTATCTGTCGCTGACGGTGCTGATCGTCATTCGCCATGCAATCGAGAACGATCTGCCGCGGCTGCCGCAATCACGCGGGCTGTGGTTTGCGACGGCCACGGGGCTTGCGATTTGCATCACTGGCGGCATGCAGGCGGGCAGTCATGGTCTGCGCAGCCTCGAGGCCCTTTCCCACGGCCAGACGTTCATCAGTTTCAGCCAATCACAGTTTGCCGTGGCCGGTGCCGGTCTCGGCGGCGGCAAAACCAGGATCGTGAAGTTCCGCCTCAGATGGAATGGGTTCGGAAGCACGGGACGGGACGAACAAGGTGTCTGAGCCGGCGGAACCGGCAAGTGTCGAGTAGGAGGATGTAATGAGTATCGGATCGAGACTATACGGAGCGGCCCTCGCTCTCAGCCTGTGTCTGCCCATGGCGGCACACGGCGCCGAGGTCGCCAAAAAGAAAGCACCGACGCCGCTTAGCGCCTATGAGCTCTATCGTATCTACGGCGACAAGACCTGGACCTGGAACACCGGCGGCGGCCGTTTCTTCGATGACGGCCGGCGGTTCATCGCCTGGAGCAATGACAAGGGGAAGCCGTCCTTTGCCGAAGGCAAATGGGTGGTCGACGATCTCGGCCAGCTCTGCATGCGCGCGACCTGGACGAATGCCGAGGGTGCGGCCCGCGCCAGCACTTGTTTCGGTCACCGCAAGATCGGCAACACGATCTATCAGCGGCGGCAGCCGGACGGCAAGTGGTACGTCTTCCGTCATGCATCGGAGCTCCCGGATGACGAGTTCCGCAAGCTCGTTCCCGTCGATACGGTTAGCGCGAAGGCGCGCGAACTGAAGCAGGTCCTGCTGAGCCAGGAAATAGCCCGAAAAGGAGGGTGAAGCCATGAAGAAGCTAATGAAAAACAACCTCTCGACCACAGCGATTGCGCTGCTGTTGTTGTGTCTCGCGGATCTGCCGGGCCGAAGCGAAGTGCAATATGCGGGCATTGCGCCAAACCCGGCAGCGGCCGCGCAGGCGATCATCGACAAGCGCCCCGTCCTTCATGCTGACGGCATCAAGTTCGGGGCCTACGATCCGCACGGCGATTTCGGCGCGCAGGCGAATGTCGCGACCGAAGCCCTGTTCCTGCCGTGGGAGGACGTCGACCTCGAAACGTTGCGCGTCGCCGATGCCTATGCGCTGGCTAGAGGCCGCAACCTGCTGATCACTGTGGAGCCATGGTCCTGGGACGTCGATTGGCGGCTCACCTCCGCACAGCTTCGCGCCAAGGTCCTGCGCGGTGACTACGATGTCAACATGCGTTCGATCGCGCATATGATATCCGAGCTGAAAAGCCCGGTGATCGTCCGCTGGGGGCAGGAGATGGAGGACAAGTCAGGGCGGTTCTCATGGTCCGGCTGGAGCCCGCTGGACTATATCACGGCCTACAAGCGGATGATGGACATCGTCCGTAAGGAGGCGCCCGGCACAGAGATCATGTGGTCGCCGAAGGGAGAGCCTGGCCTTCAGGCTTATTATCCCGGCGACGATTATGTCGATCTCGTCGGGCTCTCGGTCTTCGGCCTGCAGCGCTACGACGAGCTTGCCCACAAGGAGCACCGGACGTTCTCGGAAGCATTGAAGCAGGGGTATGATCTCGTCGCCGGTTACGGAAAGCCCATCTGGGTGGCGGAGCTCGGCTATGAAGGCGGCGACGCCTATATTAGGCCGTGGATCGAAACTGCCACATTGAAGCAGAGCGCCTTCCCGAATCTTCAGGAAGTCGTCTATTTCAACGACCGGGACGTGCACGCATGGCCTTTCGATCTCGGTCGGCCGGACTGGCGCGTCGTCGAAGACCTGAGCAGCAACTGATAGTCCGGAAAACAGAGGCCTGAAAAACGGAGAGGCCCGCCGGGGTGTTGCGGGCCTCTCCTCATGTCGGGCGACCGATCATCCCTTGATCGTTGCCTTACCCTCTTCGATGAGCCGGGTCGCCGCATCGGCGGGCGATATCCGTTCGAAGGCGAGTTCGTCACAAATCGGGCGCAGCACGCGTTGGTCGAATTGGGTTGCTCCCATCGGCACCGGCGGCGGATATTCACCGACCTGATCCTTGAGCTGGTTCACGTATTTGACCGTTTCCTGCTCCGTCGGGTTGAGCTGTGGCAGGATGGCTTCACGCACGGTAGGCGACATAGGCACGCCGCGTTCCACACCGAGAATCTTGCCGGCTTCGGGATCATTGACAAAGAAGCTGATGAACTTCGCAGCAGCTTCGCCCTGCTTGGTCGTAGCGCCCACACTCCAGATGAGTGCCGGACGGTAATAATGGCCGGATGGACCGCCCTTCTTTTCACGCGGCAGCATGGTGATGCCAAGCTTGTTCTTGATGATCAGCTGATAGCCGACCATCTGGTTTGAATAGGCCATGCCGATCACCGATTTGCCGAGACCAAGGCAATTGGTGTCGATCGTGTTCTGATCGAGCGTCTGCACGTCGGCAGCAACGGTGCCGCCCGCCTTACGCAGTTTCTCCCAGTAGTCGAACCATTCCCTGGCATCGTCGGCTGTGAAGCCGAGCCCAACGCTTTCCCTCGCAAAGAGGCTTTTGCCGCGCTGGCGCAGCCAGGCATCGAACACGTAGGCGTAGCGCGCCGCATAGGGGCCGCCGCCCTTGCCCGAGGACTTGGCGAGTTCAACGGCGAGCTTGGCATACTCATCCCAGGTGAGATCGGGCGTCGGCAACGGGATGCCGGCCTTTTCGAATTCGACTGTGTCGAAAAACATCGAGAAGGAATTGAGGCCGAGGCCAACACCATAGAGCTTGCCGTCAATGGTGGTCAGTTTCAGCATGTCGGCGCCGAAGGACTTAACGTCCAGCGTAGAAGGGACGAATTCATCGAGCGGCAGGCAGGCGCCGCGCTTCGAATAGTCTGAGATTGTTCCTGGCTCGAGTTGGAAGATGTCGGCGATCGAGCGACCGGCCATCTGCGTTGCGAGCTTCGTCCAGTAGCCGTCGCCCGACAGCGATTCTCCGACGAGAGTGACGCCAGGCGTCTTCGACTGATAAAGCTTGGCAACATCGAGCGTACGCTTGGCGCGGTCGTTGGACCCCCACCACATGGCACGCAGTTGCGCGTCTTCGGCAAAGGCCGGAATGGCGCTTCCGGCACCGAGGGCGAGACCGGCGGCGGCACCGGCTGAACCCATCAGAAATAAACGGCGATTGACCTGCATGATGATCCTCCTTGTCCCAACTGCCGCTGCCATCCTCCAACGGCATTGGCGAGCACTTCTGCAAACAGATTACGCAAAAAAAATATTATTGCAAGAAGCAACCATTTTCTTGCAAATTTGCATTATTTGCATAATGTTTGCGTATGAACGACCAAAAGATCAGACGGCCGCGTCAGGCCGATATAGCCACATTGGCCGGCGTTTCCGTCTCTACGGTGTCGCGCGTGCTCGCCAACGAACCTGGTATCAGCGAAACCGTCCGTCGCCAGATATTGAAGGTGGCAGCCGAGAACGGCTATCCCGTCAAACCGGCGTCCGAAGCTGTTGCCGGCGGGCTGGCGCTGATTGCCAGCGACGGCGTCACCGGCACCCTCAGCGTCTTCTATGAAGCGATCGTCGACGGCCTGCGCGCTGGCGCTGCGGAAGCGGGCATGCCCTTCGACGTCCGGCTGGTCCGCGAGGATCGTATCACGCCGGATGCTGTGCGCGACTATATGCAGACGGCGGGGGCTGAAGGTCTCTTTCTCGTCGGCATCGATCCGAACGAGACGTTGCGCGGCTGGTTGCAAGGGACCATGACACCGACCGTTCTTGTCAACGGCACTGATCCGAGGATGCAGTTCGATGGCGTTTCGCCGGCTAATTTCTTTGGCGCCTACGAGGCGACCAGCCGATTGACAAGGGCCGGCCATCGCCGAATCCTGCATTTGAGCGGTTCGCACCGCCATACGATCCGGGAGCGCGTGCGCGGTTTCGAGGCGGCGATCGCCGCCGTCCCCGGCGCCGAGGGCCGTCTCGTGTCCCTGACCCTCGACGGCAGCGCCAGCCGGGAGGCGCATGACCGCACCGCCGCGGCACTTGCCGAAGATGCCGGTTTTACCGCCGCCTTCTGTATGAATGATTTCATCGCCGTCGGCGTGCTCGAGGCCGTCACCGAGGCGGGCCTGCGTGTGCCGGAGGATTTCGCGATTGTCGGTTTCGACGATCTGCCCTGCGCGCTGATGACAAGTCCGCAGCTTTCCACCATGCGCGTCGACCGCGCTGCCCTCGGGCGCGAAGCCGTTTCGCTGATGCTGTCCCGCTTCCGCAACAGGTCGGCCGCTGCGCGCCATATCTGCCAGGCGGTTGTTCCCATTCCGGGAGGAACCGTTCCGAACGCCTAGAACAGGATGATTTAGGCCAAGGCCTAAAATCTGAATCCTGTTCTAAATTAAATAGTTAGAGCATGATGTCGTCCGAAAACCGCTCACACTTTTCGGCATCATGCTCTAGAACCCGTGAGTGATACCGATGACCTATGATCCCGCCAGCGCCAACCCGCTCGCCGGCAATCCGCTGGAAAGTCGCGCCGATATGAGCCGCGCCCTGCTTGCGCTCTTCGATCCGCTGCTCGCCTGTTTCTCGAACGGTAATGCCCGCGTCACGCTCAATGGCGGCGGCGCCCATTTCGACCGGGCGGCGGCCGATCTCGAAGGCTTCGCCCGTCCGCTCTGGGGACTGGCGCCGCTTGGTGCAGGCAAGGGTGACTTCGCCCATTGGCATCGTTTCGCCGAAGGTCTCGCAAACGGCACCGATCCCGCCCATCCCGAATATTGGGGAACGGTCAATGGCCGCGATCAGCGGATGGTCGAGCTTGCCGCTCTCGGTTTTGCCCTGGCACTGGTGCCCGAAAAGATCTGGGAGCCGCTCGATGCGCGCGCCCGCAGCAATGTCATCGCCTATCTCAAGCATGTCAGGCAGTTCGATTATGCCGACAACAATTGGAAATTCTTCCGGATCTTCGTCGATATCGCGCTCGATCGTCTCGGCGCCGATTTCGACCGCAGCCTGACGCGGCAATATCTTGAGGAGCTCGAAGGCTTTTATATCGGCGACGGCTGGTATCGTGACGGAAACGTCCGCCGCATCGACCACTACATTCCCTTCGCCATGCATTTCTATGGCCTGATCTATTCGAAGCTCGTCGACGACGACTATGCAAAGCGCTACCGCGAGCGCGCGGTTCTCTTCGCCCGGGATTTCCGCCACTGGTTTGCCGCTGACGGGGCGACGATCCCCTTCGGCCGCAGCCTGACCTATCGCTTTGCCTGCGCCGGCTTCTGGTCGGCGCTCGCCTTCGCCGATGTCGAGGCTCTGCCCTGGGGCGAGGTCAAGCATCTCTGCCTGCAGCATCTGCGCTGGTGGAAGGACAAGCCGATTGCCGATCGCGACGGCGTACTGTCGATCGGCTTCGGCTATCCGAACCTGCTGATGTCGGAGAGTTACAATTCCGCCGGCTCGCCCTATTGGGCCTTCAAGGCCTTTCTGCCGCTGGCGATCGCTGAGGATCACCCATTCTGGACGGCGAAGGAAAAAGTGCCGGAGCAGGCACGTGGCATCATCCCCCAGCGTCATCCCGGCATGGTGATCATGCGGGCGGGCGGCGATGTCGTGGCACTGTCTTCCGGCCAGGAAAACCTGCAGATGCGGTGCGGCACGGAAAAATATGCGAAGTTCGCTTATTCCGCTCGATACGGCTTCAGCGTCGAGGCCGATGAGCGCGCCTTTGCGCTTGCCGCCTTCGATTCAGCACTTGCCTTCAGCGATGACGGCCGGCACTACCGCGTGCGCGAAACGAACGAGGAAGCCAGGCTCGCAGGCGACGTGCTCTATGCGAAATGGTCGCCTTTTGCCGATGTCGACGTTGAAACCTGGCTGGTGCCCGCCGCACCCTGGCATATCCGCCTCCACCGGATCAGGACAAGCCGGCCGCTGCGGATTGCCGAAGGCGGATTTGCCGTCGCCCGCCGGGATTTCGAGCTGGATACCCTGTCCGCTTCAGGTGGGGTGGCCTATGCGATCGGCGAAGCCGATTTCACCGGCATTCTCGATCTCGGCTCTTCGGTCAAACGTTCGGGGCTTGTCCAGAAGGCAATGCCCAACACCAATGTGATCGTCGCGAAAACCCTCGTGCCGCAGCTACGCGGGCAGATTCTGGCCGGTGAAACCATCCTGGTGACGGCAGTACTGGCACTTGACGATCCCGCTGCTGTCTCGTCTGTCTGGACGATCCCGCCGAAAGCGCCTGACATTGCAACGCTGGAGGCCCTGGTGAGGGAAAAGGGCGTGACAGTCAGCGCCATCGAGGCGCCGGGACAGATGCCATGAGCCAGCCGGCCATTGTCCTTGCCATGCAACCGTCGCGCACCGAGCATGTCCTGCCGGATGAGGTCCTGCGCCGGCTGAGCGGCATCGGTCGCCTGCTGGATTCCAAACCGCTTCAGCGCTTCGACGACGAGCGTGCGAGGCGCCTGCTGGCCCAAGCCGAAATCCTGATCACCGGCTGGGGCGGGCCCTATGTCGGGCCTGAAATCCCCGCCGCAGCGCCGCATCTTAAGCTCATCGTCCATGCGGCGGGTACGGTCAAGGGCGTCATCGATGACGCCATCTTCGAAGCCGGCATCCCGGTCAGCCATTCGGCCGAGGCCAACGCCGTGCCGGTGGCCGAATTCACGCTGGCGGCGATCATCTTCGCCGGCAAGCGCGTTTTCCGTTTCCGCGATCTCTACGTCGCCGACCGAAACCGCAACCGCACCCATCCGATGCAGCGCGAAGCGATCGGAAATTACCGCCGCATCGTCGGCATCGTCGGCGCTTCGCGCATCGGCCGGCGCGTGATCGAGCTCTTGAAACCCTTTGACTATAGACTGCTGCTCGCCGATCCGACGCTTGATGCCGCCGAGGCAGCCGGCCTCGGAACGGAAAAGGTCGATCTCGACGAACTGATGCGGCAGGCGGACATCGTCTCTCTGCATGCGCCGTCGCTGCCGTCGACGCGGCATATAATCGATGCGCGAAGGCTGTCGCTGATGCAGGACGGCGCGACGCTCATCAACACGGCGCGCGGCATTCTCATCGATGAGGCCGCGCTGCTTTCGGCGCTCAAGACCGGCCACATCGACGCGATCCTCGATGTCACCGATCCGGAGATCCCGGAGGCGGGTTCTGCTTTCTACGATCTGCCGAACGTCTTTCTGACACCGCATATTGCCGGCGCCATCGGGCTGGAACGGGCGCGCCTTGGCGAGATGGCGGTGGACGAGATAGAGCGCTTCGTGACTGGCCAGCCGCTGCTCTACCAGATCCACCAGGCAAATCTCGAAAACATCGCCTGAGGCGCATCAAGCGGCTTAGAGCAATTCCAGCAAAAGTGCGCAGCGGTTTTACTTCCGGAATTGCGCAAAAACAAAGAGATAGAGCATTTCCGTGATTCCTCGAAAAACGGAATCGCTCTAGGCAACAGGCATCAGCGCGACGTCCTCAGCGAATTTGGCGAACCGTCATTGGCAAGTTCGGGCATGAGATCGGCAATGTTGACCACCTTGCCGGTGCGTGAACTCGTCAGCGCGGCAATGCCGCAAAGCACGGACATGGCGCCCGCCCGCGTGCCGGCGCGCTGGGTGAGCCTGTCTTCCATATCGGGCTTGAAGATCATGTTGCGCATCCGGTCGTCGCCGCCGTAATGGCCGCCTGTGAAATGTGGAACGACGATGCGCTCCACCGCCTCCTTGCCGTTCGGGAAATTGCGGATGAGGAGGATCGTGTCCTCCTTCGGCTCTTCCCAGGGCTGGGCCTCATATTGGCGAAGCTCGATGCGCCCTTTGGTGCCGTTGAAGGCAAGGTGATGGCCTTCGATCGGCTGGAAGGTGTTCAGCGAATAGGACACATGGACGTTGTTGCGGTAACGGAGCGACACCACCATTGTATCGGGAATGTCGATGTCCTCGCGGAAGACGCAGCCGTCTCGGAAGTAGCCGTCGATCTTCGAGGGATCCTCGTAGAGTGAATCGAGGAAGGGATCGGCCTCGAGATCGAGGTAGTAGTCGCATTCATGCGTGTGCGGACAGAGCTTGCAGCGCGGGCCGCGGAACGGGCCCTTGCGACCGTAATTCTGCAGGTCGGCGAAGGAGGTGACGGCTTCGGGATCGCTGTCGAGATACCAGTTCAACAGATCGAAATGATGCGTCGCCTTGTGGACGAACAGACTGCCGGAATTTTCCGTATAGGCATGCCAGCGGCGGAAGTAGTCGGCGCCGTGCTTGGTGTTCAGGTACCAGTGGAAATCGACTGACGTGACTCGGCCGATTTCGCCGGCATTCAGCAATTCCTTGATCTTCGCAGCCGTCGGCGCATAGCGATAGTTAAAGGACACGTCGACCCGGCGACCGGTGCGCTTTTCGGCATCCAGAATCCGGCGAATCTTTTCGACCGAGGTCGTCATTGGCTTTTCGGTAATGACGTCGATACCGGACTCCAGCGCCCGCACGACGATATCGTCATGCGTATGGTCGGGCGTACAGACGATGACCAGATCCGGCTTCTGCTCAGCAAGCATCGAATCGATGTTTTCGTAGAGCGGCGCATTGCTGCCGATCATGTTGCGCGCGCGTTCGCCGCGCAGCGAATTCTTCTCGACGATCGCGGTCAGGTCGACATGCTCGCGCCAGCCGGCAAGCAGATCCTTGCCCCACATGGTGGTGCCGCGGTTTCCCGTACCGATCAGGGCAAAACGGCGTTTCTCCATCGAATGATCCTCCTGCATGCGTGATGAAACAAATACTGAAATCAGGCCTAAAGCGCGTCGCGATCTTTCAGATTCGCTTGGCCCGCGCTTTAGCTCTTTGGTTTTTCGCATGTCATGGTCGCAAAACCGCTGCACACTTTTGCGCGACATGCTTTAGCAACAGCTCCTGAAGCGCTCGACGCAGGTGGCGATCACTTCTTCGGCCGGGCGTTTCCACCAGTTTTCGGCCGAAAAGATCTCCACCTCCTGAGCGCCGAAGAAACCGGCGGCCTCCACCATCCGTCTTATGCCTTTGAGGTCGATCACACCATCGCCCATCATGCCGCGGTCGAGCAGCATGTCCTTTGTCGGCACCAGCCAGTCGCAGATGTGATGGGCAAAGATGCGTTTCATGCGCCCGGCGCGGGCAATTTGGTTGGCGAGATCGGGGTCCCACCAGACATGGTAGACATCGACCGCAACGCCGACATCCTCTCCGAGCTGCTCGCACATGTCGAGCGCCTGGCCGAGTGTGTTCACGCAGGCACGGTCGGCGGCATACATTGGATGCAACGGCTCGATGGCGAGCTTTACACCCGAGGCCTGCGCATGCGGCAAAACGGCGGCGATGCCGTCGAACACCATCTGCCGGGCTGCGACGATGTCCTTCGAACTGCCCGGCAGGCCGCCGACGACGAGCACGAGGCAATCGGCTGAAAATGCCGCCGCCTCGTCGATCGCACGCCTGTTGTCGTCGAGATTTTTCTGCCAGTCGGCATCGTTTGCCGCCGGGAAGAAGCCGCCGCGGCAAAGCCCGGTCAGCTTGATGCCGTTCGATTTGACGATACGCACCGCTTCATCGAGACCGGCCTTGGCAACCTGGTCGCGCCACGGCGCAATCGCGGTGATGCCGTGTTTCAGGCAGATATCGACAGCTTGGGCAAAACCGCATTGTTCGCGGATCGTCGCCAGATTGATCGAAAGTCCTTCGACCTGCATGTCATTCTCCTCCCATCACCTCAGCGCTTCAGTTGACGCCGTGGACGGCGAGCACCTGGCGCATGCGGCTTGCGGCAAGTTCGGGATCGGCCAGAACCCGTGCCTTGTCGGCCAGGCGGAAGAGTTCGGCCAGATGCGTCAGCGAGCGCGTGCTCTGCTGGCCGCCGACCATGACGAAATGGTCCTGCAGGCCGTTGAGATAGGCGAGGAAGACGACGCCGGTCTTGTAGAAGCGCGTCGGCGCCTTGAAGATATGGCGCGACAACGGCACGGTCGGCTCCAGCAGGTCGAAGAATTCATGGTTGCTCTTGCGGCCGAGCGCTTCGAGGGCTGCCGAGGCTGCCGGCGCGATCGCATCGAAAATGCCGAGCAGCGCGTCGGAATTGCCCTCTTCGTCGCCGGCGATCAGTTCGGCATAGTTGAAATCGTCGCCGGTATACATGCGCACGCCTTTCGGCAGCCGGCGGCGCATCGCCACTTCCTTCTCCTTGGAGAGCAGCGAGATCTTGATGCCGTCGACCTTGTCGGCATGGGCTTCGATCACCTCGAGGCAGGTGGACATGGCCTGGATATGATCACTGTTGCCCCAATAGCCCTCAAGCGCCGGATCGAACATTTCGCCGAGCCAATGGATGATGACGGGTTCCCTGACCTGGCGGAGGATGCGGTCATAGACGTTTACATATTCGTCCGGTCCTTTGGCGGCAGCGGCAAGCGCCCGGCTTGCCATCAGGATGATGCGGCCGCCGGCCGCCTCCACGGTTTCGATCTGCTCCTCATAGGCTCTGAGGATCGTGTCGATAGTGACGTCAGGTCCCGGCGTCAGATGGTCGGTGCCGGCGCCGCAGGCGATCAGCGCATCCTTGCGGCCGGCCGCCTCACTGAGCGCCCGGCGGATGAGGTCGCGCGCTTCCGGCCAGCCGAGGCCCATGCCGCGCTGTGCCGTATCCATCGCTTCGGCAACGCCGAGGCCGAGATCCCAGAGCCGGTGGCGGAAGGCGAGCGTCCGCTCCCAATCGATCGCCGGCGTCAACCACGGATCGTTGTCGGCGAGCGGATCGGCGACGACATGGGCGGCGGCAAAGGCGATGCGCGGAAAGGCCTTGGCGTCGCGCCTGGCGAGCGCGATCGGCGTACCGGTCAGCGTGTAGGGGACGATCTTGCCGTCAAGAGGGAGATTGATCGTCGTCACGGCTCAGTACTCCAGTGCGGGAACATCGAGCCAGCGGCGCTCGGCCCATGATTTCAGGCCGAGTTCGGCAAGCTGTACGCCCTTGGCGCCGGCTTCCAGGCCATAGGGCCACGGCGCATCTTCAACCACATGGCGGATGAACATTTCCCACTGTGCCTTGAAGCCGTTGTCGAATGGCTGCGTGTCGGGAACCTCGTCCCAGGTTTTGTAGAAGTCGATCGTTTGCGGCTGGTCCGGGTTCCAGACCGGCTTCGGCGTGTTGACGCGGTGCTGGCTCCAGCATTTCGTCAGGCCGGCGACGGCCGAACCATGTGTGCCGTCGACCTGGAAGGTGACGAGGTCGTCGCGGCGGACGCGAACGGCCCAGGAGGAATTGATCTGCGCGATCGCGCCGCCTTCGAGCTCGAAGGTCGCATAGGCCGCATCGTCCGTGTCGCAATCATAGGGCTTGCCCTGCTCGTCGATGCGCTGGCCGATATGCGTGGCGCCGAGGCAGGAGACAGCCTTGACCTCCCCGAACAGATTGTCGAGCACGTAGCGCCAGTGGCAGAGCATGTCGAGAATGATGCCGCCGCCGTCGCCTTTACGGTAGTTCCAGGACGGGCGCTGAGCCGGCACGCCCCAATCGCCTTCGAAAACCCAATAGCCGAATTCGCCGCGCACCGAGAGGATCTTGCCGAAGAAGCCGGAATCCTTCAGCAGCGCCAGCTTGCGCAGGCCGGGCAGGAAGAGCTTGTCCTGCACCACGCCGTGCTTGAGGCCGGAGCCGCGCGCCTTGCGGGCAAGATCGAGTGCCACCTGCAGGTCGTCGGAAATCGGCTTTTCGCAATAGACATGCTTGCCGGCATCGAGTGCCTTGGACAGCAGTTCGGCCCGCATCAGCGTCGTGCCGGCGTCAAAGAAGATCGTGTCGTCGGGATTGGCAAGAGCGGCATCGAGATCGGTCGACCAGCGCTTGATGCCGTGCTTCTTTGCCAGCTCTTCCATCTTGGCGCCGTTGCGGCCGACGACGATCGGGTCGATCTCGAGTTTCTCTCCCGATTTCAGCATAATGCCGCCCTGGTCGCGGAAGGCGAGAATCGAACGCACCAGGTGCTGATTGTAGCCCATGCGGCCGGTGACGCCGTGCAAGATGATCCCCAAGCGTGCCATTTTTTCCTCCCAGCAATCTTTTGCGGCGGGAGCGGGCATCCGCCCGGCCCTCCCAAGCCGGTAACTAAACAGTTACTTGATGGCAGAAGATCGGAGCGGCTGTCAAGAGTCAAATCCGATTTTCGAGATTCAGCGCTTGATCGAGGCGAGCGTGACGTGGACGATATGCCTTTCCCAGGCATTGAGATGGGTCGGCTCGATCAGGTCGCGGCCGAAGATCGTCGACAGCGTGTACTGGTTGGAGAGGTAGAAATAACCGAGCGAGGCGATCGTCAGGTAGACATGCAGGGGATCGGCGGTCTGGATGAAGACGCCCTGCTTCTTTCCCTGCTCGAGCACGTCCGAAAGCTCGCCGATCAAATGCGAATGCAGTTCCTTGAGCCGGACGGACTGACGCAGCCAGCGGGCGCGATGCAGATTTTCCGTGCCGAGCAGGCTGAGGAATTCCGGATGCTGGAGAAAATAACGCCAGGTGAAGAGCGCAAGTTCGCCGATGCCTTCCTCCGGGCTGCGGTCGCCGATATGGAGCGCGCGCTCGGCGGTGCGGATGCCGACATAGGCTTCTTCGAGCACTTTGAGGTAGAGCTGCTCCTTGTCGCCGAAATAATGATAGAGCATCCGCTTGTTGGTGCCGGCGCGCTCTGCGATCGCATCGACGCGAGCCCCACCCATGCCATTTTCGGCGAATTCCCGGGTTGCCGCTTCGAGGATCGCAGCGCGTGTCCGCTCCGGATCGCGGTGGGCCGTCCGTTCCGCGACCGGGCGTCGAGACCTCTTCTTTTCCCCATTCTCCCCGCTGTCGTTCATCTCTCCACCTCCGTCTTCACATGTTGCGCTCATAAGCCTTCGGTGCGAAATTGTAAAAACCGAATTTGAATGGCCGCGAGCGACACCGCTTGACACGCTCGCCGCTTTGCCCGTAGCTTGTAACCAATTAGTTATTTATGCAAGGGTAACTAGGTTTCGGAAGCGTGTGGAGGCGCTTCCCTTTGGAGGAGGAAAAAATGAGCCTACGTGTAAGCAGACGTAATTTCGTTGCGGGAGGAGCGACGCTTCTTTCGCTCTCGGCGCTGGGAACCAGCGCTTTGGCACAGGAAACGCGCCTGCGTCTCCTGTGGTGGGGCTCGCAGCCGCGCGCGGATCGCACCAACAAGGTATCGCAGCTCTATCAGACGAAGAAGCCGGGCACGTCGATCACCGGCGAATTCCTCGGCTGGGGCGACTACTGGCCGCGTCTTGCGACCCAGGTCGCCGGCCGCAATGCGCCCGACGTCATCCAGATGGACTATCGCTACATCGTCCAGTATGCGCGGCGCGGCGCACTCGCCCCGCTCGAATCCTATATGCCGGCCAAGCTCAACCTCGACGATTTCGACAAGGCGCAGATCGAAGGCGGCAGCGTCGACGGCCACCTCTACGGCGTCAGCCTCGGGGCGAATTCGGCGGCCACGGTCCTGAACACCACTGCCTTCAAGGAGGCCGGCGTCGATCTGCCGACTCAGGCAACCACTTGGGAAGAATTCGGCCGCATCGGTGCGGAGATTACCAAGGCAGGCAAACGCAAGGGCATGTTCGGCATGGCCGACGGCAGCGGCGGTGAACCGCTGTTTGAAAATTGGCTGCGTCAGCGCGGCAAGGCGCTTTATACCGCCGACGGCAAGATCGCCTTCGGCGTGGACGATGCCTCCGAATGGTACGACATGTGGGCCAAGTTCCGTGCGGCCGGCGCCTGCGTTCCTGCCGATGTCCAGGCCCTCGACAAGAACGATATCGAAACCAACACGGTTTCGCTCGGCAAGTCGGCCGCTGGTTTCGCCCATTCCAACCAGTTCGTCGCCTATCAGGCAATGAACAAGGACAAGCTCGCGCTGACGAACTACATGCGCGTCAAGGCGGATTCGAAGGGCGGCCACTACCGCAAGCCTTCGATGTTCTTCTCGGTCTCCGCCCAGTCGAAAGCCGTGGACCTGGCCGTGGACTACGTCAATTTCTTCGTCAAGAACCCCGAGGCGGCGCTGCTTCTGGATGTCGAACGCGGCATTCCGGAATCGAGCGCCATGCGTGAGGTCGTCGCGGCGAAGCTCGACGAGAACGGCAAGATTGCGCTGGCCTATGTCAGCGGCCTTGGCGAACTCGCCGGCAAATTGCCGCCGCCACCGCCCGCCGGCGCCGGTGAGGGTGAGCTAACCCTGCGCAACATCGCCGAACAGGTGGCCTTCGGACAGGTATCTCCTTCCGATGGCGGCAAACAGCTTGTCGATGAAATCACGCAGATTCTCGCACGAGGCTGATCCCGTATGAGCAATGCGATGCGCACGCCCGCAGGGGCCATAAATGTGGAAAGATATCAAGGGGCTGTGGCCGAAGGACGCTTCAGGCGTCTCTGGAACGCCAATGCTCCCGGTTATCTCTTCCTTCTTCCGTGGCTCATCGGCTTTTTCGGGCTGACGCTCGGGCCGGCCCTGATTTCGCTCTACCTCTCCTTCACCGACTTCGACATGCTGCAGTCGCCGAGGTGGGTGGGAATGGCGAATTACGTGCGCATCGCCACGGCGGATCCGAAATTCTCGGCCGCCATGCACGTCACGCTGACTTATGTTGTCTTCTCGGTGCCGTTCAAACTGACCTTCGCCTTGCTGGTCGCCATGGCGCTGAACCGCGGTCTGCGTGGGCTGTCGATCTACCGCGCTATCTTCTATCTGCCGTCATTGCTGGGCGGCAGCGTGGCGATCGCCGTGCTCTGGCGTCAGCTTTTCGCCAGCGATGGCCTCGTCAATGCCGCACTCTCGCATTTCGGCATCGAAGGCCCAAGCTGGATCTCGCATCCGAACTATTCGATCTACACGCTGGTGGCGCTGTCCGTCTGGCAGTTCGGCTCACCGATGATTATTTTCCTGGCCGGCCTGCGCCAGATCCCGCAGGATATGTATGAGGCCGCGAGCCTCGACGGTGCCTCGAAGTTCCGGCAATTCTACAAGATCACGCTGCCACTTCTGACCCCGGTGATCTTTTTCAATGCCGTCGTCCAGACGATTGATGCTTTCAAGGCCTTCACACCGGCCTTCATCATCTCCGGCGGCACCGGCGGTCCGATCAACTCGACGCTCTTCTACACGCTCTACCTCTATCAGGAAGCCTTCGGCAATTTCCGCATGGGCTACGCCTCGGCGCTCGCCTGGATCCTGGTGGTGATCATCGCGATCTTCACCGCCTTCTCCTTCCTGACCTCGCGTTATTGGGTGCACTACGATGACTGAGATGACCGCTTCCGTCACTGCGGCCAGGCCGCCATCCGACATCACCAAACGCAGCCTGCCGGCGTCGCTCATCATCCACGCCCTGCTGATCGCCGCTTCACTTCTCATGCTCTATCCGCTGTTGTGGATGGTTTCGGCATCGGTAAGGCCGGAAAACGAGATCTTCTCGTCGACCTCGCTCATCCCGTCGTCGATCGATCTCTCCTCCTATGCGCGCGGTTGGGTCGGCCTCGATGTCAGCTTCGGCCGGTTCTTCTGGAATTCGCTCGTCATCTCGCTGCTGGTGGTGACGGGCAATGTCATCGCCTGTTCGCTGACGGCCTTCGCCTTTGCGCGGCTGCGTTTTGCCGGCCGGAACTTCTGGTTCGCGATCATGCTCGGCACGTTGATGATCCCCTACCATGTGACGCTGATCCCGCAATATGTGCTCTTCCTCAACCTCGGCTGGGTGAATACCATCCTGCCGCTGGTTGTGCCGAAGTTCCTGGCAAGCGATGCCTTCTTCATCTTTCTCATGGTGCAGTTCTTCCGCGGTATCCCGCGCGAACTCGATGAGGCGGCGATGATGGATGGCTGCAGCGCCTGGCGTATCTACTGGAAGATCATGCTGCCGCTGTCGCTGCCGGTTTTGGCAACGGCCGCCATCTTCTCCTTCATCTGGACCTGGGACGATTTCTTCGGTCCGCTAATCTACCTGAACGACATGAACACCTATACGATCCAGCTCGGCCTGCGCACTTTCGTGGATTCCACCAGCGCGTCGGATTGGGGCGGTTTGTTCGCCATGTCGACCCTGACGCTCGTACCGGTCTTCTTCTTCTTCCTGTTCTTCCAGCGCCTGCTGATCGAGGGCATCGCCACGACGGGCATGAAACGTTGATGGCGATAACGGGAAAGAGCGACATTAGCATCAGGACGGTCGCGATCGTTGGTTGCGGTATCGGCCGCTCCCACATCGTCGAAGGTTACCTGCCGCATTCCGATAAGTTCAAGGTCGTGGCGATCTGCGACCTGAACGAGCAGCGCATGGCGGCGATCGGCGATGAGTTCGGCATCGAACGGCGCACGACTTCCTTTGCGGAGCTGTTGGCCGACGACACGATCGACATCGTCGATATCTGCACCCCTCCCGGTATCCATCTGGAGCAGGTGATCGCAGCCCTGGCTGCCGGTAAACATGTCGTCTGCGAAAAGCCGCTGACGGGCTCGCTTGCCGCCGTCGATACCATCATGGAAGCGGAAAAGACCGCCAAAGGCGTGCTGATGCCGATCTTCCAATATCGCTACGGCGACGGCATTCAGAAGGCCAAGCGGATTATCGACGCCGGTATTGCCGGTAAGCCCTATACCGCTTCGGTCGAAACCTTCTGGCTGCGCAAACCGGAATATTACGCCGTGCCCTGGCGCGGCAAATGGGCGACGGAACTCGGCGGCGTGCTCGTCACCCATGCCCTGCACCTGCATGACATGCTGATGCATCTGATGGGCCCGGCTGCAAGGGTGTTCGGCCGGGTCGCCACCCGTGTCAACGATATCGAGGTCGAGGATTGTGCCTCCGCCAGCCTGCTGATGGAAAACGGCGCCTTTGTCTCGCTTTCCTGTACCCTTGGGTCGCAGGAGCAGATTAGCCGGCTCAGGCTGCACTTCGAGAATGTCACTTTCGAAAGCAGCCACGAGCCTTATACGCCCGGCAAAGACCCTTGGAAGATCATCGCCGCGAACGACGACGTGCGGGAGAAGATCGACCGGGTGGTAGGCGACTGGCAGCCGGTCGCGCCGCGTTTCACCACGCAGATGGGCCAGTTCCATGCCTTTTTGAGTGGCCATGCGCCGCTGCCGGTAACGAGCCGGGACGCCCGCCGCGCGCTGGAACTCGTCACCGCCATCTACCAGTCTTCCGACAGCGGCGCTGATGTTCCGCTGCCGGTCGGTCCCGACAGTCCGAAATACGCCGATTGGCGCGCAAGAACGAAGTAACCGACAAAATAAAAAGAGAGGGTTTTGAGAAGATGGCAACCAGTGTCGTTCTTCAGAAGGTCGAGAAGCGCTACGGCTCGCTGGACGTGATCCATGGCATCGACCTGACGATCGATCCCGGCGAATTCGTCGTTTTTGTCGGCCCGTCGGGCTGCGGAAAATCGACCCTTCTGCGCATGATCGCCGGTCTCGAGGAGATCACCGGCGGCGGGCTGCTGCTCGACAACGAGCGCATGAACGAGGTGGCGCCCGCCAAGCGCGGCATCGCCATGGTCTTTCAGTCCTATGCGCTCTATCCCCATATGTCGGTCTACAAGAACCTCGCCTTCGGCCTGGAGACGGCGGGTTACAAGAAGGCCGATATCCAGCCGAAAGTGAGGCGCGCCGCCGAGATCCTGCAGATCGAGAAGCTGCTGGAGCGCAAGCCGAAGGCGCTCTCCGGCGGCCAGCGCCAGCGTGTTGCGATCGGCCGCGCCATCGTGCGCGAACCGCGGATCTTCCTGTTCGACGAACCGCTGTCGAACCTCGATGCCGAACTGCGCGTGCAGATGCGCGTCGAGATCTCCCGCCTGCACCGCAGCCTCGGCAATACGATGATCTATGTCACCCATGACCAGGTGGAAGCCATGACGATGGCGGACAAGATCGTGGTGTTGAATTCCGGCCGCATCGAGCAGGTCGGCGCGCCGCTCGATCTCTACAACAACCCGGCCAACCGCTTCGTCGCCGGTTTCATCGGCAGCCCGAAGATGAATTTTTTGAAGGCCCGCATCGAGCAGGTCGGCGAGGCCGAAACCAGCATCCATGTCTGCGGCAATTCCGTCCGCCTGCCGCGCCGGCTGAACGGCGGGGCGGGAGAGGACGTCACATTCGGCATCCGTCCCGAGCATCTTTCGCTGGCCGAAGGCGCAATCACGCTCTCGACCGTCAACGTCGATCTCGTTGAAAATCTCGGCGGCGCCACCATGCTCTACACCACGACGCCGGATAACCAGCTCCTGACCGTCGCGCTTGACGGCCAGCAGAAAGTGGAGCGCGGCGCCAATGTGAAGGCTTCCTTCGATCCGGCCCGCTGTCACGTCTTCGACGCGGCCGGCAAGACGATCTAAGCGCACCGCCGCTTGACATCAGATCCTCCTCTGCCCCATCATTTCGGAAGGGGTCGCTAGAACAGGATGATTTTAGGCCGGGTCGGCCTAAAATTTGAATCCTGTTCTAAGTTAAATAGTTAGAGCATGATGTCGTCCGAAAACCGCTCACACTTTTCGGCATCATGCTCTGGGGGATGATGCATGACGCCTGAAGATAGGATTCATGCGCTTGGCATCTGGCAGGGCCCGATCGAAATCTCGCCGATAGCAGGCGGCATCACCAACAGGAACTATCTGGTCAGCGATGCCGTCGCGCGCTGCGTGGTCAGGCTCGGCACCGATATTCCGATCCATCACATCAGCCGGCAGAACGAGCTTGCCGCAAGTCGTGCGGCCCATGCGGCCGGCATTTCGCCGGCGGTCATCCACCATTCGCCGGGCGTCCTGGTGCTCGAATATATCGAGGCGAGAGCGCTTTCGCCGGAGGACATCAGGACGCCTGATATGCTGGCCCGGGTCGTGCCGCTGGTCCGCGCCTGCCATCGCGACATCGCCCGGCATTTCCGCGGCCAGGCGATGATCTTCTGGGTCTTCCACGTCATCCGCGACTACGCCGCCAATCTGAAGGCGTCGGAGAGCGCCTATCTTCCTCTGCTGCCGGGGCTCGTCGGCAAGGC
This sequence comes from Rhizobium beringeri, assembly GCF_004306515.1. NCBI lineage: Bacteria > Pseudomonadati > Pseudomonadota > Alphaproteobacteria > Hyphomicrobiales > Rhizobiaceae > Rhizobium > Rhizobium beringeri. The sequence goes on from NZ_SILG01000001.1 coordinate 4,473,450, forward strand.
TGATATGTTGGAAGAAGCGGCAGGACCTTTCGAGATCGCCTTCGGCCACAACGATCTGCTGGCCGCCAACTTTCTCGATGACGGCAAACGGCTCTGGCTGATCGACTGGGACTATGCCGGTTTCAACACGCCGCTTTTCGATCTTGGCGGATTGGCCTCCAACAACGAACTCTCGGAAGCGGCCGAGCGCACGATGCTGGAGACTTATTTCGACCGGCCGCTGACCAATGATCTCAGCAGGCGCTATGCTGCGATGAAATGCGCCTCGCTGCTGCGCGAGGCGCTCTGGAGCATGATTTCGGAAATTCATTCCACCATCGATTTCGATTACGCCGGCTACACGGCCGAAAATCTCGCGCGCTTCGAGCGCGCCTATCAAGCCTTTGAGCAGGACCAATAAATGACGAAGGAATTACCGAAGACGGCGAAAGCCGTGGTCATCGGCGGCGGCATCATCGGCTGCTCGACGGCCTATCATCTTGGTAAGCTTGGCTGGACCGATACCGTCCTGCTGGAGCGCAAGAAGCTTACCTCGGGTACCACCTTCCACGCCGCCGGCCTCGTCGGCCAGCTGCGCACCAGCGCCAACATTACCCAGCTTCTTGGCTATTCCGTCGATCTCTACAAGCGGCTGGAAGAGGAAACGGGTCTCGGCACCGGCTGGAAGATGAATGGCGGCCTGCGCCTTGCCTGCAACGAGGAGCGTTGGACCGAGGTCAGGCGCCAGGCGACCACCGCGCAGTCCTTCGGCCTCGAAATGCAGTTGCTGACCCCGCAGGAAGCCTTCGATCTCTGGCCGCTGATGACGGTGAACGATCTCGTTGGCGCTGCCTTCCTCCCGACCGACGGCCAGGCCAATCCCTCCGACATTACCCAGGCGCTGGCAAAGGGCGCCCGCATGTCCGGCGTTTCGATCTTCGAGGATACCGAAGTCCTCGACCTCGAAATCGACAAGGGAAAGATCCGCGCCGTCATCACGGCGCAAGGGCGCATCGAATGCGAGCGCGTCGTCGTCTGCGCCGGCCAATGGACGCGCGCCTTCGCCGCCCGTTTCGGCGTCAACGTGCCGCTGGTCTCCGTCGAGCATCAATACATCATCACCGAATCCTTCGGCGTGCCCTCCAACCTGCCGACGCTGCGCGATCCCGATCGCCTGACCTACTATAAGGAGGAGGTCGGTGGCATCGTCATGGGAGGCTACGAGCCGAACCCCATTCCCTGGGCGAAAAGCGGCATCCCTGAAGGTTTCCACTACACGCTGCTGGACAGCAATTTCGACCATTTCGAACAGATCATGGAACAGGCGCTCGGCCGCGTTCCGGCGCTGGAAAACGTTGGCGTCAAGCAGTTGCTGAACGGCCCGGAAAGCTTCACGCCGGATGGCAACTTCATTCTTGGCGAGGCCCCGGAGCTGAAGAATTTCTTCGTCGGCGCCGGTTTTAACGCCTTCGGCATCGCCTCTGCCGGCGGCGCTGGCATGGCGCTTGCCGAATGGGTGACGAAGGGCGAACCGCCTTATGATCTCTGGCCGGTCGATATCCGCCGTTTCGGCCGGCCGCATTTCGATACCGACTGGGTGCGGACACGCACGCTCGAAGCCTATGGCAAACATTACACCATGGCTTGGCCGTTCGAGGAACATTCGAGCGGCCGCCCCTGCCGCAAATCGCCACTCTATGACCGGCTGAAGGCGCAGGGCGCCTGTTTCGGCGAAAAGCTTGGCTGGGAACGGCCGAACTGGTTTGCCGATCTGTTCGCCAACGAAGAGCCGAAGGATGTCTACAGCTACACCAGGCAGAACTGGTTCGACGCCGTCGGCCGCGAGCACAAGGCCGTGCGCGAAGCGGCAGTCATCTTCGACCAGACCTCCTTTGCCAAATTCGCGCTGAAGGGCAGGGATGCCGAGGCAGCCTTGTCCTGGATCGCCTCCAACGATGTCGCAAGGCCTGTGGGATCGCTCATCTACACGCAGATGCTGAACGACAAGGGCGGCATCGAATGCGACGTGACGGTCGCCCGCATCGCCGAGAACGAATATTACATCGTCACCGGTACCGGCTTCGCCACCCATGACTTCGACTGGATCGCACGCAATATCCCGGCGGCGATGCATGCCGAGCTGGTCGACGTCACATCTGCCTATTCCGTGCTGTCGCTGATGGGACCGAATTCCCGCGTCGTGCTGGAAAAGGTGACGGGCAGCGACGTCTCGAATGCAGCCTTCCCCTTCGGCAAGGTCAGGACCATCGGCATTGCAGGCTGCCCGGTGCGGGCACTGCGCATCACCTATGTCGGGGAGCTTGGCTACGAGCTGCATGTTCCCATCGAGTATGCGACCACGGTCTATGACGTGCTGATGGCATCAGGCGGTGAGCTCGGCCTCGTCAATGCCGGCTACCGCGCCATTGAGAGCTGCCGCCTGGAAAAGGGTTATCGCGCCTGGGGGTCGGATATCGGTCCCGACCATACGCCTGTTGAAGCCGGTCTCGGCTGGGCGGTGAAGATGCGGAAGAATATTCCGTTCCGCGGCCGTGAGGCGATCGAACGGCAGCTTGCGGGTGGGGTGAAGAAACGCCTCGCCTGCTTCATTCCGGAGGATGCGGATGCCGTGCTGCTCGGCCGCGAAACGATCTATCGCGACGGCAAGCGCGTCGGCTGGCTGTCGAGCGGCGGCTTCGGTTATACGCTGGGCAAGCCGATCGGCTACGGCTACATCCGCAATCCCGACGGCGTGACCGAGGATTTCGTCCTCTCCGGCACCTATGAGCTTGATGTCGCGCGGGAACGCATCTCCTGCAAGGTCTCGCTGTCGCCGCTCTACGATCCCGATATGGCGCGCATCAAGGCGTAGCGGGAGTCTAGAGCGGTTCAGCTTATAACGGAAACGCAGAACCGCTCTATCCTTTTGTTTTTACGCAATTCCGGACGGAAAACCGCTTCGCACTTTTCCTGGAATTGCTCTAGAACAGCGGCAGCCGGTCGTCCTGGATCAGGATCTCCAGCTTGTCCGAGACATCCTGCGTCCACGCGCGGTGTCCTGTCAAAGCCGCTGGGAAAAGTCCTGGAAGGGTGAAAAGAGCCGCCGAAATCGCAAGGCCGGTGCGCGGGACATCGGCGATGAGAGCGGCGATTTCGCCAGCACGGGGATCGCGCAGTTCATAGCGCTCGCCGTTGCCGTGCTCGCCGATCGCATAGCGCATCCATGCCGCAACGGCGATCGCATAGGTCTCCGCCTTGTCGCCATGCGCCAATGCCTCGGTTGCCGGTTCCAGCAGCCGCTGCGGCAGTTTCTGCGTGCCGTCCATGGCGATCTGATAGGTGCGATGCGCGATCGCCTTGTTTGCAAAGCGCGCTATCAATTCGCTGGCATAGTCATCGAGGTCGATGCCGGGAACCGCATCGAGCGTTCTTGCGGCCGCATGCATGTGGCGGTAGGCAAGGGCCGCCAGGCCGGCATCATCCATCACGTCGCGGATGAATTCATAGCCGCCGATATAACCGAGATAGGCGAGCAGCGAATGCGCGCCGTTCAGCATCCGGAGCTTCATCTTCTCATAGGCCGAAACATCCGTGACCATCAAGGCGCCGGCCTTGTCCCAGGCCGGCCGGCCATCGGCGAAATGATCCTCGATTACCCATTGTGTGAAGGGTTCGGTCTCGATCGCCGCCAGATCCTGCCGTCCGGTCAGCCGTTCGGCATCCTGATAGGTCGCCTCGGTGCTCGCCGGCGTGATGCGGTCGACCATGGTCGAGGGGAAAGGCACATTTGCCTCGATCCATTGACGAAGTGAGGGGTCGACGCGTTCGGCAAAATCGAGAACCAGTCGTTTCAGAACGGCGCCGTTGCTCGGAAGATTGTCGCAGCTGAGCGGTGTGAAGGGGGCGATGCCCTTCGCCCGGCGCCGGGAAAGTCCCTCGACCAGATAGCCGATGCCGCCGCGCGGCGCATGGCGGTTGGCAAGGTCAGCCGCCACATCGGCATGGTTGAGGTCGAGCCCTCCCGTCGCGGTATCCATGCCATAGGCCTTTTCCGTCACCGTCAGGCTGACGATGCGGATCGCCGGATGTTCGAGCCGATCGAGCAGTCCTGCCGGATCACGTGTCGCCACATGTGCCCGCAAAATGGGGCCGATCACCTGCGCTGTCGTGCCCGACGTATCGCGGATCAGCATCGTATAGAGGCCGTTCTGTTCGTTGAGGTGATCGGCGACATCGGCAGTGCGCAGGCTCGCCACCTCGATGCCCCAGTCTCCACCGCTTGCGGCGAGTGCGGCATCGGTAAACGGCGCGAAATGCGCGCGGAAAAAGGCGCCCGGCCCAAGATGCAGGATGCCGCTTTTCAGCTGGTTACGGTCATAGGCGGGAAGCTTCGCCGTCGGGGCGAGGCCGGAAAGGGTCTGCAGTCGTTCGGTCACAGCTTGTAGGCCTTCTTCGCATTGCCATAGGAGAGCTCGCCTGCGACGATCTCGGCTTCCCGCTTGGAAATCCGGTGCTCGGCGGCGAGCTGGGCGAGGAAGCGGCAGACTTCGCGGCGCCAGACGTCATGCCGGGCCGGGATCGAAAGCAGCGCGCGCGTATCGTCGTTGAAACCCGCCATATTGGCAAAACCTGCCGTCTCGACGACCTGGTCGAGGTAGCGCCGGATGCCGTTCGGGCTGTCGTAGAACCACCAGGGCGGACCGATCATCAGGCAGGGCCAGTGGCCGACCATGGGCGCCAGCTCGCGTGCATAGGTCGTCTCGTCGAGCGTGAAGAGCAGCACACGCAAACCCGGTGCTTGGCCATATTTTGATAGCAGCGCATTCAAGCCGCCGACCCAGTCCGTGCGTGTCGGGATATCGGCGCCCATATTGGGGCCTCGGGTCGAGAAAAGTCCGCGGTCGGTATTGCGTCTGGAGCCGGCATGGATCTGCATCACCATGCCGTCCTCGGCCGAAAGACCGGCCATCTCGGTCATCATCTGGCCACGGAAGAGCTCTGCCTCCTCAGGCGAAAGCGGACCCTTCAGCGCCTTCTCGAGCAGCGCCTGCTTTTCCGCAAGCGGCAGATCGGCGGTGAAGGCCGTGGGCACGCCGTGATCGGTCGCGGTGGCGCCGAACTGGCGGAAATAGGCGCGTCGGCGCCGATGCGCCTCGATAAGACCGTCCCAGCGCGTCACCTCAGTGCCGGTGATCTCTCCGAACTTGACGAGATTGTCGCGGAAGCCGACGGCGTCGGGATCGGTGACACTGTCCGGCCTGTAGGTGGTGCGCACCTTGCCGATCCATCCGTCGGCCGCCATCTTCTGGTGATGTGCCAGAGGATCGAGCGCGCCATCCGTCGTCGCGATCGTTTCGATGCCGAATCGCTGATGCAGCGCCCGCGGGCGGAATTCGGGAAGGGCAAGCTGGGCATTGATATGGTCGTAGAGGGCATCGGCATTGTCCGCCGTCAGCGGCTCGGTGCAGCCGAGCACGGCCGACATGGCGTGGTCGACCCAGAGGCTCGAAGGCGTCCCGCGGAAAAGATGATATTGTGCAGCAAATGTCCGCCAGATCGCCCGTCCCGCTGCCACAGGCTTGCCGTCGAGCCGCGGCACGCCGAGTTCGTCCAAAGTGACGCCGACGCTGTGCAGCATGCGGAAGAGATAGTGATCGGGAACGACTAGCAGCGAGGCCGCATCTTCAAAGGGCTTGTCGTCGGCGAACCAGGAAGGTTCAGTATGCCCGTGCGGACTGACGATCGGAAGATTGCGCACTGTCTCGTAGAGGTCTCGCGCGATGGTCCGTGTTGCCGGATCAGCCGGAAAAAGCCGGTCCGGATGAAGAAAGCCGTTTCCTGCATCCATCAGTATTCCTCCCTGATGGATAAGGGCCTACCCCACAACATCCGGCGCGGCAAGGTCTTTTAGTAACCAAACGGTACAGTTTTGCGCATGGCTGCGCCGGGCATGGAAAGCATTGACGCGGCGGCCTATTTCCGCTTTGCAGAACCATCTGTTCTGCCGGTTTCGGCAAAGGAGGATCTATGTCCGACGAGACGAACCGCATCACCCAACTGGAGGAAATGCTGGCCCACCAGGCAAAGACGATCGAAGAGCTTTCCGATCAGCTCGCCGAGCAATGGAAAATGGTCGAGCAGATGCGCACCAAGCTCGACCGGCTCACCGAACGCTTCCTGTCGCTCGAGGAGCAGTCGCTGGAAGCTCCTGGCATCACCCGCCCGCCGCATTATTGACGGCACGCGGCGCAATGCCGCGTGCCCGTCTCGCTAGGATGATGAATCAGACGCCGCCGATGCAGAGATATTTCATTTCCAGATAGTCGTCGGCGCCGTGCCGCGAGCCTTCGCGGCCGAGGCCGGATTGCTTGATGCCGCCGAAGGGTGCCGTCTCGGATGACATCAGGCCGGTATTGATGCCGATCATGCCGTATTCCAGCGCTTCCGCCACCCGCCAGACCTTCTTCAGATCGCCGGCGTAGAAATAGGCGGCAAGACCGAATTCCGTATCATTGGCTTGGGCAATGACATCCTCGACCGTCTCGAAGCGAAAGAGCGGCGCCACCGGCCCGAAGGTCTCCTCGCGCGCCACCTTCATGCCGCGCGCAACGCCTGTCAGCACCGTCGGCGTGAAGAAGGTGCCGGCGCCGTCGATGCGCTTGCCGCCGGTCAGCACCTTGGCGCCCTTGGCAAGCGCATCGCTGACATGATCTTCCACCTTGGCAAGGCCTTGTTCGTCGATCAGCGGCCCGATCACGACACCCGGCTTGAAGCCGTCGCCGACCGACATCTCGGCGACCTTGGCGGCAAGCTTGGCTGCGAAGGCGTCATAGAGGTTCGACTGGACATAGAGGCGGTTGGCACAGACGCAGGTTTGGCCGGCATTGCGGTATTTGGAGGCGATCGCGCCTTCGACGGCGGCGTCGAGATCGGCATCGTCAAAGACGATGAAGGGCGCGTTGCCGCCGAGCTCCAGACTCACCTTCTTGATCTGGTCGGCGCACTGCCGCATCAGGATGCGGCCGACCTCCGTCGAACCGGTGAAGCTGATCTTGCGCACCTTTTCGTTGCCGCAGAGCTCGCGGCCGATTGCCGGGCCGTCGATACCGACGATGACGTTGAAGACGCCGGCCGGAATCCCGGCCTGCTCGGCGAGTACGGCCAGTGCGATCGCCGTCAGCGGCGTCTGTTCGGCGGGCTTCGACACCACGGTGCAGCCGACGGCAAGCGCCGGGGCGATCTTGCGGGTGATCATCGCCGCCGGGAAATTCCACGGCGTGATCGTGCCGACGACGCCGACCGGCTGCCGGATGACGATCATCCGTTTATCATCGGAAGGCGCGGGGATCGTCTCGCCATAGATGCGTTTGGCTTCTTCCGCATACCATTCGATATAGGCCGCGGCATAAAGGATCTCGCCGCGCGCTTCCGGGAACGGCTTGCCCATTTCGGCGGTCAGGATTGCGGCGAGTTCGTCGGCATTGGCAACCATCAGGTCGAACCATTTGCGCAGGATCGCGCTGCGCTCCTTGGCCGGACGGGCCGCCCAGGCCGGCTGGGCGGCATGGGCCGCATCGATCGCCGTCCGTGTCTCGGCCGCGCCCATATCGGGCAGCGAGGCGAGCAGCTCGCCGGTTGCCGGGTTCAGCACGTCGAAAGTCCGAGTGGCATCGCCTGATGTCCAGACCCCGTCGATATAGCCGGCAGCGCGCAGCAAGGGCGAGGAGAAGGGAACGTGCTTGGTCAGTGCGGTGGTGAAAGCCATGTCATATCCTCCTTGGGAGTGCGGCTGCCGGTTGCCGGCAGCCATTGAAATCCGGTTCCGGTGCGCTTAACTGCCCGCGCTCGCTTCCAGCATCGAGGCTTCGAGAATATCGAGCGCCTCGCCGAGGATCTCGTCCTGGATGGTGATCGGTGCGAGGAAGCGGATGACGTTTCCGTGGGTGCCGCAGGTGAGCAGGATCATACCCTTGTCGAGCGCGATCAGCCGCACCCGGTTGGCGAATTCCGCACTCGGCAGTCCCGTCGTCCGGTCGTTGAATTCGACCGCATTCATAAAGCCCGGCCCGCGGATGTCGACGATCTCTGGCACCGTCTCGCGCAACGATTCCAGCCGCTGCTTCAGCCGCCCGCCGAGCTGGTTGGCGCGGTTGCAGAGATCCTCGTCGACAATGACGTCGAGCACGGCATGGGCGGCCGCGATACCCAGCGGATTGCCGCCATAGGTGCCGCCGAGCCCGCCCGGTCCCGGCGCATCCATGATCGCGGCGCGGCCGGTGACGGCGGCAAGCGGAAAGCCGCCGGCCAGGCTCTTTGCCATCGTCGTCAGGTCGGGCGCCACCTCGTGGTGATCCATTGCGAACATCCTGCCGGTGCGGGCAAAACCGGTCTGCACCTCGTCGGCGATCAGCAGGATGCCGTGCTGGTCGCAGAGCTCGCGCAGCGCCTTCATGAAGGCGGCGGGGGCAGCATAGAAGCCGCCTTCGCCCTGCACCGGCTCGATGATGATGGCTGCGACGCGCTGCGGATCGACATCGGCGGCGAAGAGCTTCTTCAGCGCCGCCAGCGACTGATCGGCGGTGACGCCGTGCAGCTCGATCGGGAAGGGAACGTGGAACACGTCGCCCGGCATCGCGCCGAAGCCGACCTTGTAGGGCACGACCTTGCCGGTCAGCGCCATGCCCATGAAGGTGCGGCCATGGAAGCCACCGCCAAAGGCGATGACGGCCGAGCGGCCGGTCGCGGCGCGCGCGATCTTGACGGCGTTCTCAACCGCTTCGGCGCCCGTCGTGACGAAGATCGTCTTCTTCTCGAAGTCGCCCGGTATTAGCGCGTTCAGCCGTTCGGCCAGATGGACGTAGCTTTCATAGGGCACCACCTGATGGCAGGTATGGGTGAAGCGGTCGAGCTGATCCTTGACCGCTGCGATGACCCGGGGATGGCGGTGGCCGGTGTTGAGAACGGCGATGCCGGCGGCGAAATCGATGTAGCGGCGGCCCTCCTTGTCCCAGATCTCCGCATTCTCTGCGCGATCCGCATAAATCTGTGTCGTCATGCCGACGCCGCGTGAAATAGCAGCGTTCTTCCGGTCCGTGAGGTTGATCGCGTTCATCGATGCGCTCCTGCGCTGAAAAGGGGCTTCAGAACTATCTTGCATAAGTTCTGCAAGATGTGTAGAAAGTTCCTACATTTTTCCTGCAAGAAATCAAGCAGGATTTTTTGCTTCAAACATCACGCTTTTTGATGAAGGCTCTGGGCAATTGGAATCGGGGATACTTTCGGATGAACGATAATGGGCCTGTACGCTACAAGGTGGCGGAAGCCGCGCGGCTGGCGGGCGTTTCGGCCTCGACGCTGCGTCTCTGGGAAAGCCAGGGCCTGGTGGTTCCCGGCCGTTCGGAAACCGGCCATCGGCAATACAGCGCCGACGATGTGGCGCGGTTGAAGCGCATCTCCTGGTATCGTGTCGAGCGTGGCCTCAATCCCGCGGCAATCCGCGAGGCGTTGGAGGGCGAGGAGCCTTCCGCCGACGGCGCCGAGGCAAGCCAGGATACCGGCCTCGGCCGCAAACTGCGCAGCCTGCGCCATGCCGCCGGCAAGACGCTTGATCAGGTGGCCGGCGACATCGGCGTCACCTCGTCGACGCTCTCGACGCTGGAGCGCACCTCACAGGGCGTTAGTTTCAAGACGCTGCATGATCTTGCCGAATATTACGACACCACCGTCTCCCGCCTTTCCGGCGAAGAAAGTGGGGACGTGCCGGTGCTGGTGCGCGCGGGCGAATGGCGCAAGTGGCCGGAAACAACGCCGGGTGTCACGGTGCAGCTCCTTGCCGAAGGCCGCAGGATGATGGACTGCCATCGTTTCGTGCTGGCGCCGGGTGCTGCCAGCGAAGGCGCCTATCGCCACGAGGGCGAGGAATTCATGCATGTTCTGTCCGGCCGGCTCGAACTGGTGCTCGACAGCGATCAATTCTTCGATCTCGGGCCTGGCGATTCACTTTATTTCGAAAGCCGCCGCGACCATTCCTGGCGCAATCGCCACGATGGCGAAACCGTGCTTCTCTGGATCAACACGCCGCCGACATTCTGAACCGCTGGCACGATGCGGAGATTAAAAGAGGTGGAGCGTCCTATGTCCGTCCGAGAGGACGCACGGCGCTCTAGCGGTAGGAAAGCGGTTTCGCATTCTGCGTCTTTGCGCTATAGCGCTGCTGCATAATTCCTTAAATCGGAATCGATTTGAGGATAAAATTATGCAGCCATTCAAAGTGCTACAGCGTCCTTTGCGGCTCTCGAAAAGACGCGCGGCGCTGTAGGGGATGCATTCGAACGAAAGACAGTCTCATGGCGGCGACCATACGTTATCACGAAGGCGATATTTCCGCGGCCGATGCCGCCCGCTACACCGGCGCGATTGCAATCGACACCGAAACGCTCGGCCTGGTGCCGCGCCGCGATCGGCTCTGCGTTGTCCAACTTTCGTCGGGTGACGGCACCGCCGATATCATCCGCATCGCCGCCGGCCAGAAGCAGGCGCCCAATCTCGTCGCCCTGCTCGAAGACCCCACCCATCAGAAGATCTTTCATTACGGGCGCTTCGATATTGCTGTGCTCTTCCATACCTTCGGCGTCACGACGACCCCGGTTTTCTGCACCAAGATCGCCTCGCGCCTGATCCGGACTTATACGGATCGCCACGGCCTCAAGGATAATCTCAAGGAAATGCTCGACGTCGATGTTTCCAAGGCGCAGCAATCTTCCGATTGGGCGGCCGAGACGCTGTCTCCGGCCCAGCTCGAATATGCCGCGTCCGACGTGCTTTATCTGCATGCGTTACGCGATAAGCTGACGGAACGCCTGATCCGCGACGGCCGCTACGATCATGCGACGGCCTGCTTCGCATTCCTGCCGACCCGCGCCAAGCTCGACCTGCTCGGCTGGGAAGAGGCCGATATCTTCGCCCATAGCTGAGCGAATGGCCTTCATTCTGCGACATGCATGAAAAACACCGATCGTGGACAGGCTTGTCCGCCACCGTTAGCGATTCATTAACGCCTGTTTATTAACATTCGTGTTAATTTTTATGCATTCGATGACGCCGAAATTGCGTCATGCGGACAGGAGGATCTGCTGGGATGCAAGGGGACCGGATGAGCGCGGTCCTTTTCTAGAGCCTGCTTTCATCGTCACTTTACGAAAGGAGCATGCCATGTTGACTCCCGTTCGTGCAGCGTCCAATGCAAGCTTTTCGTCCCAGGGTCAGGCAGCGGCGATCGTCGCCAGTGGTCTCGGCCACTCCGTGATTGCGCCCCCGCCTGTCAACGCGGTCGAAGCCGCAGACCTCAATTCCGCCATTGCCGGCAAGCTCAATATTCTGCTCCTTGCGGCGCGCGAGCGCATGGTCGAAGCCCTTTTCGATGTCATCGATGCGGCAGGCCGCTCGATCTCGCTGGATCGTGGCGAGGACGAGAGCAATCTTGCCTTCGCCTCCCGGCTGGCCGATGCCATCCGGCAGCTGCCAACCGCTGGGATCGACGAGGTTGAGCGCCAGCTCACCGAGCAGGGGCATAGCGTGCCGCTCCGGACGATCGCCGAGGCCCTGAAGAACCCGACAGGCCCTGAAGCTGCCCGCATCGTCGCCTATCTGGAAATCGTCCGCTACAAGGATCGCGACCTCGCCGCCCGCGCCGTCGTCCGCTCCTATGGCCAGAATGACGCTTCGCCGATGCGCGCCGAAGCTCGCCCCGAGATCCGGCTGCATGAGGACAGCCTGCCTGCCGCCATGCGCCAGCCGGCAGACAAGGTGCCCGCGCCAGCCGATTCGCTGAGCGAGGCCGCAGCTCTGACGACCACCGAGGACGCGGTCATCGCCGAAGCGGTGGAAGCTGCCGATCCGGAAACGCCGCAGGCTGAAAACCGGGCTCAGTCCACGCCTGCGACGGCAAGGGAGGTCGCCCCGGAAAAGTCTCCGTCGCAGGAGATCGAAACCCGGCAACCTCTGTCGGCGGAAGCCGCAGCGGCCGACGATACGCAGGAAACGCCGGAGCCGCCTGCCATCCAACCCCGCGCGATGTCGGAAAAGGTCGATCCTGTCATTCCCAGGAACTGGGCAGGGATCGTTGCCTCCATGACCGAAGAAGTCTCCGAGCTGATCGCCACGATCATCCGCGAGCAGGACGTCGAAACCGTGCTGGAGGATGTTCCCGTCGAGGCGGCGGTAGAGATTGATGCGATCCTCGACGACGCCGTCATCAGCGATGCGACCGAGACCTTGAGGCAGCCGGCCGAATTCACAGCACCCGATACTCGCCAATCTGCAGCACTCCGCCCGCCGCAGATGGATATTGAGGCCGCGGCGGCGGCAGCTCGTCAGCCGAAAGAAATCTCCGCGCAACCGCAGATGATGCCGATACCCGAGACGGCTTCCTATGTGCCGCTGGCGGCAAAGATGCCGGAGGGCCTTGCCTATAGCCAGCTGCCCTACCAGTTCGCCAAGGATACGCCATCAAACGACAAGGCAGGCGAAACGCACCACCAGCATCAGCACCACCGCGACGATGCGTCTGAGGATCAGCAGCAGGCACAGTCCGGTGGCGAGGATGCCGAGCCCGATGCCGAAACGACCGACGCGGCACCCGAGCGGAGGACGCCAAGGATGATTGATGCCGAACCGTCGGCTTATCAGCCAAGCCGCCCGGCCGACGACCCGGTCTACACGCTCTATCAGCGCATGGTCGGCTGGGAATAGAGCAATTCCAGGAAAAGTGCGAAGCGGTTTTCCTAGGCAAAGCGCGAAGCGGTTTTGCCGGAATTGCGTAAAAACAAGAGGATAGAGCGGTTCTGCGCTCCGTTAAAAGCTGAACCGTTCTAGCACTTTTCATCGCCAGAAAATGAAGAACCCGCCGGATCGCTCCGGCGGGTTCTTCAATTCAAAGGCGGATGCGAGGCTTATTCGCCGCCGCGGTTCTTCAGGGCTGCGCCCAGGATGTCGCCGAGCGAAGCGCCGCTGTCGGACGAACCGAACTGGGCAACGGCTTCCTTCTCTTCCGCAATCTCCAGAGCCTTGATGGACAGCATGATCTTGCGGTCCTTCTTGGAGAAGTTGGTGACGCGGGCGTCGAAGACCTGGCCGACCGAGAAGCGCTCAGGGCGCTGCTCGTCGCGGTCGCGGGCGAGGTCGGCACGACGGATGAAGGAAGTGATGTCTTCGTGGTTGACGAGCTTCACTTCGACACCGCCGTCGTTGACCGCGATGACTTCGCAGGAAACGACTGCATTCTTGCGCAGGTCGCCAGAAGCAGCGGCGTCGCCGACTGCATCTTTGCCGAGCTGCTTGATGCCGAGCGAGATGCGTTCCTTCTCGACATCGACGTCGAGAACGACGGCCTTGACGACGTCACCCTTGTTGAACTCCTCGATGACCTGTTCGCCCGGACGGTTCCAGTCGAGGTCGGAGAGGTGCACCATGCCGTCGACATCGCCGTCGAGGCCGATGAACAGGCCGAATTCGGTCTTGTTCTTGACTTCGCCTTCGACTTCAGTGCCGGCCGGATGGCTGCGGGCGAATGCTGCCCACGGGTTTTCCAGCGTCTGCTTGAGGCCGAGCGAAATACGGCGCTTGGACGGGTCGACTTCGAGAACGACGACTTCGACTTCCTGGCTCGTGGACAGGATCTTGCCGGGGTGAACGTTCTTCTTGGTCCAGGACATTTCCGAAATGTGGATCAGGCCTTCGATGCCCGGCTCCAGCTCGACGAATGCACCGTAATCGGTGATATTCGTAACGGTACCGGAAATCTTCTTGCCTTCCGGATACTTGGCCTGGATGCCATCCCACGGATCGCTCTCGAGCTGCTTCATGCCGAGCGAGATACGGTGGGTTTCCTGATTGATGCGGATGATCTGAACCTTGACCTGCTGGCCGATGTTCAGGATTTCCGACGGATGGTTCACACGGCGCCATGCCATGTCGGTGACGTGCAGCAGGCCGTCGATGCCGCCGAGGTCAACGAACGCACCGTAATCGGTGATGTTCTTGACGACGCCGTCAACAACCTGGCCTTCTTCGAGGTTCTGAACGATTTCAGAACGCTGCTCGGCACGGGATTCTTCCAGAACCGTACGGCGCGAAACCACGATGTTGCCGCGGCGCTTGTCCATCTTGAGGATTTCGAAGGGCTGCGGATTGTGCATCAGCGGGGTCACGTCGCGGATCGGGCGAATATCGACCTGAGAGCGCGGCAGGAAGGCGATCGCACCGTCGAGGTCGACCGTGAAGCCGCCCTTGACCTGGTTGAAGATCACGCCTTCGACGCGCTCGCCAGCTTCGAACTTGGCTTCGAGCTTGACCCAGCTTTCTTCGCGGCGAGCCTTCTCGCGCGACAGAACGGCTTCGCCAAGCGCGTTTTCGATGCGCTCGACATAAACTTCGACTTCGTCGCCGACCTTCAACAGGCCGTCCTTGGCGCGCGCGCCGAATTCCTTGAGCGCGATGCGGCCTTCAACCTTTAGGCCGACGTCGACAACGGCGACGTCCTTCTCGATGCCCGTCACGATGCCCTTGGTGACATAGCCTTCGGCCAGGTCGTTCTTGGCAAAGGACTCTTCGAGAAGAGCCGCGAAATCCTCGCGGGAGGGGGTAGCTACTGACATAAAATCTCCTGCGTGTCCTGAAACGGAAGCGGACACGTATGCGCCGGTTGGTTTGCGTTGAACGGGCCTGAACCCAGTCCGCCCTCTCACGAAGGCAATCCGGCGCTTGGACGGAATTTCAGGCTTGCTATATTAGAAGCGATCCATGCTCAGAGCACGCAAAATCGCTTGAATTTAGGCATTTCGGCTCAAGACCGCATCGATGATCGATTGAGCAGCTTGAAACGCGGCCTCTATACTCATTTCCGACGTATCAAGCAAGTGCGCATCGACCGCTGGTTTCAAAGGGCTGTCGGCCCGTCCCATGTCGCGTTCGTCGCGCCGCTTGACGTCCTCGAAGATCGCATCGAAATCTGCCGCAACGCCCTTGCCGAGGATCTCGTCATAACGGCGTCTTGCGCGAACTTCCGGCGACGCCGTTACATAGAGTTTTACCGGCGCATCCGGGCAAACGACCGTGCCGATATCGCGCCCGTCGAGCACGGTTCCCGGCGCTTTTGCCGAAAACCGCCGTTGCGCCTCGACCAGAGCCCGGCGCACCGCCGGCATGACGGCAATCTTAGAGGCGGCTTCGCCGATCTCATGTTTGGAAAGTATATCGCGATCCAATCCAGCGAGTTCAACCTCTTTTGCGATCTTTTCCGCCACCGCCTCGTCGTCGAGCGGCAGGCCGGCATCGAGCAGCGCCTTGGCCGTGGCGCGATAGGTCAGGCCGGTATCCAGATGATGGAAGCCGTATTGGTCGGCGATACGGCGTGAAAGCGTGCCCTTGCCGGCCGCCGCCGGGCCATCGATGGCGACAATGAAGGTCTTGTCTGTCATGCGATCAATCCTGCAGCAGCGCGCCGAAACGGCGAATGAGTTTGTCTTCGCGGAATTGCCGCGGCTGGTAGGTCATTCCGGTACCTCCTCGATCTTTGCTCCAAGGCCGGTCATCAGCTGCATGAATTCGGGAAAGCTGGTCGCGATCATCGCCGCATCGTCGATCGTGACAGGATGCTCCGAGGCAAGCCCCATGACAAGGAAGCTCATGGCGATGCGATGGTCGAGATGTGTGCTGACCTTTTCGTCGGCAGCGTTGCCGAGGCCCTTGCCGTCTGGCCGGCCGCGCACGATGAGAAAATCCTTGCCTTCGTCGCAATCCACACCATTGAGTTTCAGCCCGTCGGCGACAGCGGAAAGACGGTCGGACTCCTTGACGCGCAGTTCCTCAAGCCCCTTCATGACGGTCACGCCATCGGCGAAACAGGCGGCGACGGCGAGAATAGGATATTCGTCGATCATCGACGGCGCGCGATCTTCGGGAACGGTCACGCCCTTGAGCTCGGAATGGCGCACGCGCAGATCCGCCACGTCCTCGCCGCCGGCAAGACGCGTGTTCAGCACCTCGATATCAGCCCCCATCTCCTGCAGCGTCAGGATCAGCCCCGTACGGGTCGGGTTCATCAGCACGTTGACGATGGTGATGTCGGAGCCGGGGACAAGCAGCGCCGCAACCAGCGGGAAGGCGGTGGAGGAGGGATCGCCCGGAACGTCGATCACCTGGCCCTTAAGCTTGCCGCGGCCTTCGAGCCGGATCGTGCGGACGCCGTCCTCGTCCGTCTCGACGGAAAGGGCGGCGCCGAAACCCTGCAGCATCTTTTCAGTATGGTCGCGCGTCATCACCGGCTCGATGACCGTAGTGACACCCGGCGTATTGAGGCCGGCAAGCAGCACGGCCGATTTCACCTGGGCGGATGCCATCGGCACCCGATAGCGGATCGGGCTCGGCGTTCCCGGGCCTCTGAGCGTCACCGGCAGCCTGTCGCCCTCGGAGGCGCTGACCTGCACGCCCATTTCGCGCAGCGGATTGAGCACGCGGCCCATCGGCCGTTTCGAAAGCGAGGCGTCGCCTGTGAAGGTGGAGCGAAAGTCGTAGGTGCCGACGAGACCCATGGTCAGCCGCACGCCGGTGCCGGCATTGCCGAAGTCGAGCGGCGCGTCAGGCGCAAGCAGCGCACCGTTGCCGGTGCCCTCGATCACCCATTGTTCGCCCTCCTTGCGGATCCTGGCGCCCATCGCCTGCATTGCCCGGCCGGTATTGATCACGTCCTCGCCTTCGAGCAGGCCGGTGATCCGGGTTTCGCCGGAAGCAAGCCCGCCGAACATGAAGGAGCGATGCGAGATCGACTTGTCGCCCGGAATGCGGACGCTGCCCGTAAGACCGGCGGATTTGCGGGCGGTGGCGGGCCTGGGCGCAGAGCCGTGCAGCATGCGTAATCCTTTGCAAACGCAGTCTATTTTTGCCGCAAGACAGGCTTGGCCGGTCGCAATTCCCGTCCGCTTCTGCAGCTGTTGCGGCTCGTTAACATAAACGCGCCGGGCGGTCATCCGTCGGCTTGCCAAAAACCCCGGGCTCCGATCGCAAAGTTTGGCTTTGACATGGGAAGCCACAGCGATTAAGGGGACCGGCTTATAAATTCCGATGGAACGCCGGCTTGAACGGCATCTGCCGAATCTCATATTCGGCTATTCACACGAGGCTTATAGTGGCGAAAGCGGAACTTGGAACCAAGCGTACCGATCCGGAAACCGGCAAGAAGTTTTATGATCTGAACCGGGATCCGATTGTTTCTCCTTATACCGGCAAGTCCTACCCTCTGTCCTTCTTCGAGGAAACCTCGGCGATCGCCGAAGTTGCCGAGGAAGACGAGGTCGCGGAAGTCGATACTGAAAACACCGAAGTCGAACTGGTTTCGCTGGAAGATGCTGATGACGCCGCCGGCGGCGACGACATCCCCGATATCGGCGATGACGATGTCGAAATCGAAGGCGATGACGACGACGATACCTTCCTCACACCCGACGAAGATGACGATGATGACGACATGAGCGATATCATCGGCGTGACCGGCGACGAAGACGAAGTCTGACGACTGCATTTCGGCCCGGTGAGGAAAAAATTCTCCGGGCCGGATTTTTTAGGCTTGCTATCTCCGGAAACCGGAAGTAATAAGCCGCCACTCCGCAGGGCACGCCTTGAGGAACATCCCAGGACCGGCCTCGAGCCGGACCACCTTGATGGGGCTATAGCTCAGCTGGGAGAGCGCTTGCATGGCATGCAAGAGGTCAGCGGTTCGATCCCGCTTAGCTCCACCAGCCTACGCTCTTCGAGCTTCGGCTCGGCAAGCCGAAAGGCTTGACCGGACGAGGGCGAGAAGGAAGCGGAGGCTGCCGCGCCGAAGTTGCGAAGCAACATAGGCGGGCTATGATCCTTTCCATGAAGTACGTCTACATTCTCCAGAGTGTCGAATTTCCGGATCGTTATTACGTTGGCGTGACGAGTGACCTGAAGTCGCGCCTAGCGAAGCACAATGCCGGGGAGGTCTCTCATACCTCGAAATACGTCCCTTGGTCTCTCAAGACCTATCTCGCTTTTTCCGATGAAGCGCAGGCCTTTGCTTTCGAGAAATATCTGAAGTCGGCTTCGGGCAGAGCATTCGCAAAGAAAAGACTCTAGCCGCCCCGACCTCAACTCCGGCAGGCCACTTGCGCAGCCCACCGGCGCCTCGCTCTCTTCACATCTCCACGATAACAGCCGTCACCCGCTTGACCACCGGCAGCACCAAAAGCAGGACGGGAAAGGCGATCGCCCAGGAGAGCGCCCATGCGGAGGGCCAAATGGCAAGGGCAGGCGCGGTCAGGCCTTGTGCTCTCACGATGCTGATCGCTGAGATGACTGATGTCATCAACAGCGAGAGGATGAGCGGCATGATGATCGTATTGTAACGTTTGGGGAGTTTGCCTTTGGGCATTTTGATCTCCGTAAGGTGCCGATCAGACAATTGCGCAGCGCCGATCGGCGGGTTGCGCGTTGATTGACGTAAACGCTTACGGAGCTTCGATCTGAAGCAACGCCGTTTCTATGGTCGAAAATGTGTTGCCATTCAAGTCCGTCCCCATCCGCTTCCGATCGCCTTTGCCAATTCCTCAATGAGAGGATGTATGTTCGTTGCTGGAATCTCAGCGATTCGGCTCCAGGACCCTCAGCCAATGACCAGAGCAAGACGCCGCCGCATCATCCGGACCCGACGAACCTTAACCGGGCTCGCCCTCGTCGGCTCGATCTCGTTTCTGGCTGGCATGACCGATGCGACCGGTCTTCTGCTGACCGGCGATTTCGTCTCCTTCATGACAGGCAACACGACGCGGGCGGCACTGGCCTTGAGTGAGGGCAATCTTTATCACGCGGCGGTCCTGATCTCCGCCATCGTCATTTTCGTGCTCGGCAATGCGGCTGGGGTCGTCATCGCTCATGTCTCCGAACGCCGCATTTTCGTGGTGCTCGGCTGCGTCGGCCTCGTCCTGGCGCTCGCCTCGATGATGACGGTGCAGAACATGCTGTTCGCGCGGTTCTACATGATCGTTTTTTCCATGGGGATGGTGAACGCTGCCGTCGAGCACATCGAAGGCCTGCCGATCGGCCTGACCTATGTGACCGGCGCCCTGTCGCGCTTCGGCCGCGGCATCGGCCGCTGGATCATCGGCGATCGTCATGTCGAATGGACGATCCAGATCGTGCCCTGGGGTGGCATGGTGCTCGGCGCGATCGCCGGCGCCGTCCTGACGCGGCTGACGGGCGCGCATGCGCTGTGGCTGGTCTCCCTCTTCGCCATGGTGCTTGCACTAGCCGCCATGCTCATCCCGCGTCCGCTTCAGCGCCGCTTCAACCAGAAGATCGCGCCGCATCGATCGGCCGTTACGCGGATGAAATAGAACCGTCGCATTCCTGTTACCGTCGAATCGGATAGGAAGCACCGCTGTCAATCCTCAAGGAGTAGGTCTTGTTCCTGATTTCGAAGCTTGTCTGGATTTTCGCTCAGCCGCTGTCGCTGGCATTCTTCCTCGTCTTCTTGGCCCTCATTGCCGGCCTTCTGCGCTGGCGTACCTTAAGTATCCTCAGCGCAACGGGTTCGGCCCTCATCCTCTTCGTCACACTCTACACCACGGCCGGCAACCTTCTGATGCAAGGTCTCGAGCAGCGCTTCGCAAAGCCCGCCGCCGATCCAGATAGCCTGCAATGCATGATCGTGCTCGGCGGCGGCTTCGAAAACGAGGTGAACACGGCGCGCCACGGCATAGAATTCAACGGCGGAGCCGACCGCTTCATCGAAGCCTTGCGGCTTGCGCAGAAATTTCCGCAGTCGCGCATTCTGGTATCGGGCGGCGACGGCTCCATTTCGGGCATCTACGAAGGCGATGCGGCGGCATCCGAGCGCTTCTTCCCGCTCTTCGGCGTTGGCAGGGATCGCCTGATCGAAGAGAGGCAATCGCGCACGACCTTTGAAAATGCCGTTAACACCAAGGAATTCCTGGCAAGCCAGGGGCTTTCCAATTGCCTGCTGATCACGTCGGGTTTCCACATGCCGCGGTCCGTCGGCATCTTCCGCAAGCTCGGCATCGATATCGTGCCCTGGCCGACAGATTATCGCACCGACGGCCAGGTGAGGCTCGGGCTCGATTTCACTCAGCCAAACCTCAATGCGCAAAACCTGGCGACGGCAATCCGCGAATGGTACGGCCTGGTCGGCTATTATCTCGCCGGCCGGACGTCGGAGCTTTATCCGCAATAGAGCAATTCCAGGAAAAGTGCGAAGCGGTTCTTCCGTCCGGAATTGCGTAAGAACAAGAGGCTAGAGCGCCGCGCGTCCAACAGGACGCGCCAAGGAAGCTCTATCACTTTGAATTTGCGAATGACTCGAAAATCGATTCCGATTTCGGGTCATGCGCTGAGCTATTTCTTCGAGATGGTGACGAATTTCGTGCCGCGGACACGGGCCGTCACGATGCAGGGATCACCTTCGGTGCGGTCGCAGAAGCGCGGATGCATCTTCATTGCCAGCACCATGTTGCCGAAGCGCTGGACGAAATCGTAGCCATAGATCTGCGCCGTCGCGATCATGAAATAACCGCCTTCGGCAACCTGGAGGTAGAAATTATAGGTGCAGCCGTCGTCATTGCATTGCGGCCCCTTCTGCCCGTCGCAGGTCAGCTGGCCCTCGTTGACCACCGCATCGATCAGGCCATCATTATTGATGTCCTGCCGGATGATGAAGCCATCGGCAAATTCCGCCGTCTTGCACTGCTCCTGGAAATGTTTCTTCTCGTAGATCTCAGGATCGGAAATCAGCGATTGCTGGCCGAAGGCGGCAGCCGGCATGACAAGCAGCAGGACGATATTCAGAACGGCGAGCACCAGCGTTTTCACGGCTTTCCTCTTTTGGATAAAGGCTCTGTAGCCCAATGCATATCGTCCAAAAGTGTGCAGCGGTTTTGGGACAACGACATGCATCAAATAAAGACCTTCGCTTTATGACGCCGCCGCCTTGCGCCGCCCTTGCCGCCGTGGTTCTTTCCCGAGAATAGGTAGACCATGATGTCGTCCAAAACCGCTGACACTTTTCGGCATCATGCTCTGAAACTTCTGCCGGTTCCGAGGTTCGCATGTCCTTGCTCGTCTATCTCGATTATGCCGGCATTGCGCTGTTTGCCGCGACGGGCGCGCTCGCCGCCTCGCGCAAGCAGCTGGACCTGATCGGTTTTCTGTTTTTCGCCATGGTGACGGGAACGGGCGGCGGCACGGTGCGCGATATCGTGCTCGGCCGCGTGCCGGTCTTCTGGGTTCTGAACCCGGCCTATATCCTCGTCTGCTGCGTCATGGGCGTCATCGTTTTCTTCACCGCCCACCTGCTGGAATCGCGCTATCGCCTGCTGATCTGGCTAGATGCGATCGGCCTTGCCGCCTATTGCGTGATCGGCGCCGCCAAGGGCCTCGCCGCCACCGGCTCGCCGACCATCGCGATCGTCACCGGCACGCTGACGGCGACGTTTGGCGGCATCCTGCGCGATCTGATGGCAAATGAGCCTTCGGTGCTGTTGAGGCCGGAAATCTACGTGACCGCAGCCCTCATCGGTGCCGGCGTGTTCACGCTCGCCAATGCGCTCGGAATGCAGCTCTATCTGGCGTCTGCCTGCGGCGTCGTGGCGGCCTTTGCGGTGCGCGGTGGAGCCCTGTGGTTCGGCTGGACCTTCCCCACCTACAGGCACAAGCCCGGCCGGCATCCGGACGATGTCATGTGAAGCCTAATGCATGTCGCCCAAAAGTCCGCAGCGGTTTTGGGACACCGACATACATAAAAGCCGATCCGGCGCGACGCGCTTTAGAGGTGTCGTCAGCCCTGCTTCGCCCGCAGGCGGATCACCACGTCGACATGGGCGATCTCCATCCCTTCAGGCGGTTCAGGCAGATTGGCGATCGTCAGGTTGCTGACGGGAATGTCGAGCACCTCGTTTTCGCCTTCGACGAAGAAATGGTGATGGTCGGAAACATTGGTGTCGAAATAGGTCTTGGCGCTCTCGACGGCGAGAACCCGGATGAGACCGGCTTCCGTGAACTGATGCAGCGTGTTGTAGACGGTTGCCAACGACACTGGCACGCCGGCGGCAACAGCCTCCTCATGCAGTTCCTCGACGGTCAAATGCCGGTCGCCCTTGGCAAACAGGAGGTCGCCAAGCGCGACACGCTGGCGAGTAGGGCGCAGGCCCGCACCGCGCAGCCTTACCTCTATTGCGATCGGGAGTGCACCCGTCATCAAAACCAACTCCGGTTATTCTGGCATAAAGCAATCATGTTTCTTTAAGGGGTATAACTTTTGCATCGGAGCCTTTCAATAGTTCAATGGGGACAGGAGCCTGATAAACGCGGCAAAAACGGGCTTTTGACGCAAATAGGTCTGGTCCCAGCCCTAGCCTTCCTGTATGCGACCACCAAATAATGGCGCAAGCCTGGTCCGGGGAGATGAATGAAGCTGCCTTGCTTGTGCTTCATTTTCTGAAGAACTTGGACTACACGTTCACATCCATCGGCTTGATGCGGGGGGAAAAGAAACTTTATGACGACCAGACAGTCCAGCTTCTCGTATGAAGAACTCATCGCTTGCGCACATGGCGAGCTGTTCGGCCCCGGCAATGCGCAGCTGCCCCTGCCGCCTATGCTGATGGTTCACCGCATCACGGATATTTCCGAAACGGGCGGCACCTTCGATAAGGGCTACCTCCGGGCCGAATATGACGTACGCCCGGATGACTGGTATTTTCCTTGCCATTTTGAAGGCAATCCGATCATGCCGGGCTGCCTCGGTCTCGACGGCATGTGGCAGCTGACCGGTTTCTTTCTGGGCTGGCTCGGCGAGGCAGGTCGTGGCATGGCGCTTTCAACAGGCGAAGTGAAATTCAAGGGCATGGTCCGGCCACAGACGAAGCTGATCGAATATGGCATCGACTTCAAGCGTGTCATGCGCGGTCGTCTGGTCCTCGGCACGGCCGACGGCTGGCTAAAGGCGGACGGCGAGACCATATATCAGGCGGCCGATCTTCGCGTCGGTCTATCGAAAGACAAGACGGCCTGAAACCGCATTTCGAGCGGCTGACGAAAACAACAAAGGTTTGATCAGATGAGACGGGTAGTTGTCACAGGTCTGGGTGTCGTGTCCTCGATCGGAAACGACGCGGCCGAAGTCACCGAATCCTTGCGGCAGGCAAAGTCGGGTATCTCCTTTTCGAGCGATTTCGCCGAACATGGGTTCAAGTGCCAGGTCTGGGGCAGTCCGAAGCTCGGTTCGGCGGAACTTGCCGAACTGGTCGACCGCCGCGCCATGCGTTTCCTGTCGCAGGGCGGCGCCTGGAACCATGTGGCCATGAAACAGGCACTTGCCGATTCCGGCCTGGAAGAGAAAGACTACGCTCAGAACGAGCGTGCCGGCATCATCATGGGCTCCGGCGGTCCGTCCACCCGCACCCTGATCGAAGCTGCCGAGATCACCGTGAAGAACAACAGCCCGAAGCGCATCGGCCCGTTCGCCGTGCCGAAGGCGATGTCCTCGACCGCATCGGCCACACTGGCCACCTGGTTCAAGATCCACGGCGTCAATTATTCGATCTCGTCGGCCTGCTCGACGTCGGCGCATTGCATCGGCAACGCCGCCGAGATGATCCAGTGGGGCAAGCAGGACGTGATGTTCGCCGGTGGCCACGAGGATCTCGACTGGACGATGTCCAACCTCTTCGACGCCATGGGCGCCATGTCCTCCAAGTACAACGACACGCCGGACAGCGCTTCGCGCGCCTATGACGTCAACCGCGACGGTTTCGTCATCGCCGGCGGCGCCGGCGTGCTGGTGCTCGAGGAGCTGGAGCGTGCCAAGGCCCGCGGTGCTAAGATCTACGCCGAAATCGTCGGCTACGGCGCAACCTCGGACGGCTACGACATGGTCGCGCCCTCGGGCGAGGGCGCCATCCGCTGCATGCGCCAGGCGCTCGCCACCGTCAAAGGCGACGTCGACTACGTCAACACCCACGGCACCTCGACGCCAGTCGGCGACAGCAAGGAAATCGGCGCCATCCGCGAGGTATTCGGCTCGAAGATTCCGCATATCCAATCGACCAAATCGCTGACCGGCCATTCGCTTGGCGCTGCCGGCGTGCAGGAATCGATCTATTCCCTGCTGATGATGCAGCAGGGCTTCATCGGCGAAAGCGCTCATATCACCGAGCTTGATCCCGAATTCGAAGGTGTCCCGATCGTGCGGAAGCGTATCGACGACGCCAAGATCGACATTGCCCTCTCCAATTCCTTCGGCTTCGGCGGCACCAACGCCACGCTCGTCTTCCAGCGCTATAACGGATAATAATATGACGGGAATTATGCAGGGTAAGCGCGGGCTCATCATGGGCGTCGCCAACAACCACTCGATCGCCTGGGGGATTTCAAAAGCTCTCGCCGCACAGGGTGCGGAACTCGCCTTCACCTATCAGGGCGATGCGCTCGGCAAGCGCGTCAAGCCGCTTGCTGCCGAGGTCAGCTCGGATTTCGTGCTGCCCTGCGACGTCGAGGACACCGCCTCGGTCGATGCCGTGGTCGATGCGATCAAGGAGCGCTGGGGCAAGCTCGATTTTATCGTCCATGCCATTGGCTTTTCCGACAAGAATGAGCTCAAGGGTCTTTACGCCGATACGACACGTGAGAATTTCAGCCGCACAATGGTCATTTCCTGTTTCTCCTTCACCGAGATCGCCAAGCGCTGCGCTCCGTTGATGGAAGATGGCGGTGCGATGCTGACGCTGACCTATAATGGCTCGACGCGCGTCATTCCGAATTACAACGTCATGGGGGTTGCCAAGGCAGCGCTCGAGGCTTCGGTGCGCTATCTCGCCGCCGACTACGGCCCGCGCGGCATCCGCGTCAATGCCATTTCCGCCGGCCCGATCCGCACGCTTGCCGGCGCCGGCATCTCCGATGCGCGCGCGATCCTTTCCTGGAACCAGCGCAATGCGCCGCTGCGCAAGACCGTCACCATCGATCAGGTCGGCAACTCGGCTCTCTACCTGCTCTCCGACCTTTCCTCCGGCGTCACCGGCGAAATCCATTTCGTCGACGCCGGCTTCAACGTCACCTCCATGCCGACGCTGGAAACGCTGCGCAAAGCGGACGTTGAGTAAACACTATTCGATTGAAACTTAAAGGCCGTGCGCAGATGGTGCGCACGGCCTTTTCTATCGATAAGAATGATCGGATCGAGGCTGCTTGAGCCCTATTTCTTCGCCCACAGCACCTTGAACCGGGCGTTGCGGCAGGTTTCGCCGCTTTCCCTGAAATTCGCCGCCAGAACCGGCTCGTAAGGCAGGCCGCGATTGGCGACGAGCATCAGGCGGCCGCCGCCGCGAAGGGCGGATGCGGCAGTCTTGATCATTGCCTGGCCGAGCGCCGGCTCGGCTGCGTGCCCCTCATGGAAGGGCGGGTTCATGATGACGAGATCGTATTTGTCTTTGACCGGCTCACCCGCCAGATCGTGCCAGAAGAAGCGCGCAGGCGCGTTCGGGCAGTTCTCCGCCAGATTATCCCTGGCAGCCTCCAGAGCCGCGTGATCGGCCTCGTAGAGGTCGAGGCGCGTCAGTCCACGCGACTTCTGGGCCAGCTCGACGGAGAGATAGCCCCATCCGGCGCCAAAATCTGCAACGTCGCCGGTGAAATCCTGCGGCAGGCGCGAGGCGAGCAGTTCCGATCCGGCATCGATGCGGTCATGCGAGAACATGCCGGCGGTTGCATTGAAACGGCCGTCGACACGTACCGGCGCCTTTGCCAGCTTGGAGATAATCTCGTCGGCATCCGCAGGCCGGCCGAACCAGAAAGCGACGCCGTGATATTTCGGCATGTAGTCGACTGCGAGATTGAAACCTTCCATCCGCTTGCGCAGCGGCTGGATGCCGTCTTCCTTCGCGCCGGCAACGACGATCAGACCGCCGAGCCGCGTGCGGGCGATCGCGGCGGCGAGATTGGCTTCGTTCTCGCCCTTGTGCTTGGTGCAGAGCACCAGAGCCGCATCGTAGTCCTCGCCATCGATCTCCGGCTTCGCTTCGATCCGCTGCGCCAGCAGCTGCCGATAGAGCGGCCGGAAGCCCTGGACGGCGCTGAGCGAGGCGGCAAAGCCTTCCGGCAGCGCAAAGCCTGCCTCGGCCCCGAGGAAGAGCACGCGCTCGCCCTCGCCGGGCGCCTCGACTGTGCCGCTGGCAAAGGGATGGAACAGGGTCTTCAGCGTCTCGCTGCTCATGGTCTCGTCTCGTCTTCTCATACAAAAAAGGGCGCGGAAGCATTCCCGCGCCCGGTATCAAATTTGGAAGGCGGCTTATTCGGCCGCTTCTTCCTTCTTCTTCTCGTTCGGGATTTCCTGGCCGGTGGCCTGGTCGACGACCTTCATCGACAGGCGAACCTTGCCGCGTTCGTCGAAGCCGAGCAGCTTGACCCAGACCTTGTCGCCTTCCTTGACGACGTCCTGCGTCTTGGCAACACGCTCGGAAGCGAGCTGCGAGATGTGGACGAGACCGTCGCGGGCGCCGAAGAAGTTGACGAAGGCGCCGAAGTCGGCGGTCTTGACGACCGTGCCTTCGTAGACCTGGCCGATTTCAGGCTCGGCGACGATCGAGTGGATCCACTTGCGGGCCGCTTCGATCTCCTTGCCGGAGGACGAAGCGATCTTGACGGTGCCGTCGTCCTCGATGTTGATCTTCGCGCCGGTCTTTTCGACGATTTCGCGAATGACCTTGCCACCGGAGCCGATGACTTCGCGGATCTTGTCGACCGGGATGTTCATGACTTCGATGCGCGGAGCGAATTCACCGAGCTGGCCGCGGCTTTCGGTAATGGCCTTGGACATTTCGCCGAGGATGTGAACGCGACCGCCTTGGGCCTGGCCAAGGGCGACCTTCATGATCTCTTCGGTGATACCGGCGATCTTGATGTCCATCTGCAGCGAGGTAATGCCGTCGGCGGTACCGGCGACCTTGAAGTCCATGTCGCCGAGGTGGTCTTCGTCACCGAGAATGTCGGAGAGGACAGCGAAGCGATCGCCTTCCAGGATCAGACCCATGGCGATACCGGCCACCGGCTTTGCCAGCGGAACGCCGGCGTCCATCAGAGCGAGCGAGGTACCGCAGACAGTCGCCATCGAGGACGAGCCATTCGACTCGGTAATCTCGGAGACGACGCGCAGCGTGTAGGGGAACTGCTCGACGGTCGGCAGCATCGGACGGATCGCGCGCCATGCGAGCTTGCCGTGGCCGATTTCGCGGCGACCCGGGGAGCCCATGCGGCCGGTCTCGCCAACCGAGTAGGGAGGGAAGTTGTAATGGAGCAGGAAGCGCTCCTTGTACATGCCCGTCAGGCTGTCGACATACTGCTCGTCTTCGCCGGTGCCGAGGGTGGCAACGACGATCGCCTGCGTTTCACCGCGGGTGAAGAGCGCCGAACCGTGCGTACGCGGCAGAAGACCGACTTCCGAAACGATCGGACGAACGGTTTCGAGGTCGCGGCCGTCGATGCGGCTCTTGGTGTCGAGAATGTTCCAGCGGACGATCTTTGCCTGCAGGTGCTTGAAGATCGCGCCGACTTCTTCGGCCGTGTACTTGGCTTCACCTTCCTCGGGAAGGAAGTGTGCCTTCACCTTCGCCTTGACGGCGTCGACGGCGGCGTAGCGGTCAGCCTTCTGGGTGATCTTGTAGGCTTCGCGAAGTTCACCTTCGGCAAGGCCGAGCATCTCGTTTTCGAGAGCGGAGTAGTCTGCCGGCTGGAAGTCGCGCGGCTCCTTGGCGGCAACTTCGGCGAGCTTGATGATCGCGTCGAGAACCGGCTGGAAGCCCTTGTGGCCGAACATGACGGCACCGAGCATGACGTCTTCGTTGAGTTCCTTGGCTTCGGATTCCACCATCAGCACGGCGTCGTAGGTGCCGGCGACGACGAGATCGAGGCTCGATTCGTCCATCTCGTCGAGATGCGGGTTGAGAACGTATTCGCCGTTGATGTAGCCGACGCGCGCACCGCCGACCGGGCCCATGAAGGGAACGCCGGAGAGCGTCAGCGCTGCCGAGGTAGCGACCATCGACAAGATGTCCGGATCGTTTTCGAGGTCGTGCTGGATAACGGTAACGACGACCTGCGTGTCGTTCTTGTAGCCCTCAGGGAAGAGCGGGCGGATCGGGCGGTCGATCAGGCGGGAAACCAGGGTTTCCTTTTCGCTCGGGCGGCCTTCGCGCTTGAAATAGCCGCCGGGGATCTTGCCGGCCGCGTAGGTCTTTTCCTGGTAGTTGACGGTGAGCGGAAAGAAGTCCTGGCCGGGCTTCGGCGACTTGGCCGAGACGACGGTGGCGAGAACGACGGTTTCGCCGTAAGTGGCGAGAACCGCGCCGTCGGCCTGACGGGCGATCTTGCCGGTTTCGAGCTTCAGCGGGCGCCCGGCCCACTCGATTTCCACTGTGTGTGTATCAAACATCTCTTGTCCTTCAATGCGGGAGCACGCGCCATCGCCGATATCAAGGCGCAGCGCACAGTCGACCGCAATCAATGTGACGTATCACGGGCAAGACAACGGGAGGCTTTTCATCCTCGGTTTCCTCAGGAGAAACCGGGCCAAAGCTCATTGACAAGCCTTGGCCGAAAGCATCCGGCAATCCTGCCCCATGACAGGTCAACGGTTGGTTTGGCAGATCCGGCCCATCCGGGTCTGCCGGTCTTTCCACCGCGTAAAATAGGGCGCGGCTGGAACATTTCATCGGGAGCCTTGTCCCGAAACAGATCCGGCGGGCGCTTGGGAAAGCGCCCGCCGGACAATCTTAGCGGCGGATACCCAGGCTGGTGATCAGCTTGGAATAGCGGCCTTCATCCTTCTTCTTGAGATAATCAAGAAGCGAGCGGCGGCTCGAAACCATCGTCAGCAGGCCACGGCGGGAATGGTTATCCTTCTTGTGGTCCTTGAAGTGTTCGGTCAGGTTGTTGATGCGTTCGGTCAGGATCGCGACCTGGACTTCCGGAGAACCGGTATCGCCTTCAACGGTCGCATATTCCTTGATCAGCGCAGACTTGCGCTCAGCAGTGATCGACATCGGGTGATCCTTTCTAAGAGGAGGAGATAGAGTCGCCAAAAGCCGGGATGTCGTCCAGCTTTGGCCGTGAATGCGAGCAGGCGAACCTGACGCTGGCGCTGCCTATAAACCAAATATGGATCGATGGAAAGAGGGGTCGTCCTTGGCGGCTTCAACGGCCCGCCATGGCGCCCCGGATCATCCCGTCATAGGCTGCAGGATCCTGCAGCATGGCGAAATGGCTCACATCTTTCAGGATGACGAGTTTGGCGCCCGGAATCTGTTTTGCCATCATTTCCGTATGGTCGAGCTTTACGGCTTCATCATGATCGCCGATGGCAAGTGTGACCGGCACCGAGATCTTGCCAAGATCGGCGGCCGTCCAGGCCGGCTGGGTTGCCCACATTTCGGAGATCTGCTTGACGAAGGCGTCGTATTCGTTCGGCGTCGGCGAAAGCTTCCGGTACTGCTCGCCGGCGACGTTGATGTAGTCGTTGAAGGTCTTATTGTCCATGACGTCAGCCTTGACGCCGTCTGTTGTGACGTTGGCTGCCTGGGCAATGACGCGGGTCAATTTTTCCGGGTGTTTCATCGCCATGTCGATGCCGATGATGCCGCCGTCCGACCATCCCACCAGCGTCACCTTGTCGATCTTCAGATAGTCGAGAAGTGCGGCGTAGTCAGATGTCATCAGGTCGTAACCGAAGGGCTGCTGGCTGCGCGTCGAGCGTCCATGTCCGCGGCTGTCGGCAACGATGACCAGATGGTCCTTGGCAAAATCGGCGACCTGATGACCCCAGACCTCGGCATTTCCCAGTCCGCCATGGATGAAGAGGATCGGGTCGCCTTCGCCGTATTCGGCGTAATACATCTTGATGTCGTTCACATCGGCCATGCCGCTCTTCTTCGCCACCGGCATCGAAGGAAAGGCGGGAAGCTCGGCCCAGCGCTCGGCAGATTGAGCGTTGGCCACGGTCAGGAACATCGAAAAGAACGTCAGTATTCCGATAGCAGTTACGCGCATATTCTTTCCCCTGTCGGGCCACCATGGCCCCTCGGGCCGCTATGGCGGCCCGACAGGGAAGATATCGCATCGTTACCGGCTGACAATCGCCGTCGTTGTGGGCTCAGGCGAAAACACGCTTCGGGCGAAACTCGCCCTGGCCGATCTCGCCGATCGCGATCAGCCTGCCACGGGCGGTCGCATAGGCTTCGCTTTCGGCAACCGGCGCATCGCGGCCTCGCACCAGGATGGGGTTGCCCATCTTCAGCCGGTGCGCCTGGTCGTCATTGATGACGAGATGGGGCAGGGCCGATAGCGCTTCGCAGGTGTTGATCAGCAGCGCGTCGAGCGCCGCCAGCCGCTCGTCCATATCCTCGATCGCCTCCAGTGCGACGAGATTTGCGAGCGGCACCATGGCCTCTTCCGCGAACGGCGCAACGAAGGTGCGCCGCAGCCCGGACACATGGCCGTAGCAGCCGAGCTCGCGCCCGAAATCGCGCGCCAGCGCCCTGACATAGGTGCCCTTGCCGCATTCCACTTCGAAATGCGCGCTATTGGCGTCCGGGCAGGCGAGCAGGGTCAGCCGGAAGATATCGACCTCACGCGAGGGGATTTCGACGGTTTCGCCTTCGCGCGCCAGATCATAGGCGCGTTCACCGGATATCTTGATAGCGGAAAACTGCGGCGGCACCTGGCTGATGGTGCCGATATATCCGGGCAGGATATCGCGGATCTGCTGCTCGCTCGGGCGTTTGTCCGAACTCTCAGTCACCTCGCCCTCGAGATCGTCGGTCGCGCGCTCCTCGCCCCAGCTCACGGTGAATTCATAGATCTTGCGGCCATCCATCACATAGGGAACGGTCTTCGTCGCGTCGCCGAGCGCGATCGGCAGCATGCCGGAGGCGAGCGGATCGAGCGTGCCGGCATGACCGGCCTTCTGCGCCTTGTAGAGCCACTTGATCTTGGAAACGGCTTCCGTCGAGCCGAAATCCACCGGCTTGTCGAGGATCAGCCAGCCGGAAATCGGCCGGCCCTTGGGTTTGCGTGGTTTGGACATGCGTCTCTTCTGTTTATCGTTCGTCATTATCGCCGTCGAGGTCGCGGCTCACCTCGGGCGAACGCAGCAGCTCGTCGATCTTCTTGTAGTTGTCGAAGCTGGTATCGTCGCGGAAGCGCACCTCCGGCATGTATTTCATCTGCCGAAGCTGCGGCCCGAGCCGGCCGCGGATGAACCTTGCATGACGATTCAACGCCTCGATGACGATGCTGTGGTCGGAAACACCGAGCGGTGTCACATAGGCGGTGGCGATCTTGAGATCCGGCGACATGCGCACTTCCGAGATCGAGATCACGGTCGCCTCGATGACGTCGTCACGCACTTCGCCGCGCTGCAGCACCTGAGTGATAGCGGCGCGAACCTGTTCGCCAATGCGCAGCATGCGCTGCGAAGGCGCGGAAGAAGTTGGTCTGGTCATTGTTATCTCTATTTGCCGATGCGGCTGGGAATCGAACCCGTCAAAGGAGAGCGTCCATGACTCTTTTGGCCAAAAAGGTCAAGTCGGCAGATGCCCGAAAGCCATCCGCCGGCTGGCGGATGGCTTTCGGAAAAGTTCAGGCGCAGCTGTTTAGAGCGTGCGCGTGATATGCTCGACGCGGAAGCACTCGATGACGTCGCCGGCGCGCATGTCTTCGTAGTTTTCGAAGGCCATGCCGCATTCCTGACCCATCGGCACTTCGGACACCTCGTCCTTGAAGCGCTTGAGCGTCTTGAGCTTGCCTTCGTGAACGACGACGTCGTTGCGGATGAGGCGGACGCCCGCACCACGTTCGACCTTGCCTTCGACGACACGGCAGCCTGCGACCTTGCCGACCTTGGTGATGTTGAACACCTCGAGAATCTCGGCATTGCCGATGAAGGTTTCGCGCCGCTCCGGAGACAGGAGGCCCGACATCGCTGCCTTCACGTCATCCACCAGGTCGTAGATGATGTTGTAGTAGCGGATTTCGATGCCTTCGCGCTCGGCGAACTGGCGTGCCTGCGTATTCGCACGAACGTTGAAGCCGATAATGGCCGCGTTCGAGGCTTCGGCGAGCGAGATATCCGACTCGGTGATGCCGCCGGCGCCCGAATGGACGATGCGGGCGCGGACTTCGTCGGTGCCGAGCTTCTCCAGCGCGCCGGCAATCGCTTCGATCGAGCCCTGCACGTCACCCTTGATGACCAGCGGGAACTCCTTGATGCCGACGCTCTGGCGCTGCATCATCATCTGTTCCAGCGAACCGCGCTGTCCCGACTGGCGGGCAGCCGCCTTGTCGCGGGCCAGACGCTGACGATATTCCGAGATTTCGCGGGCGCGGCTTTCGCTTTCGACGACGGCGAACTTGTCGCCGGCCTGCGGCGTGCCGGAAAGACCGAGAACCTCGACCGGCGTTGCCGGACCGGCTTCCTTCACATGGTCGCCCTTGTCGGTGACGAGAGCGCGCACGCGGCCCCAGACGTCGCCGGCGACGATGATCTGGCCCGGACGCAGCGTGCCCTTCTGGACGAGCACGGTCGCGACCGAACCACGGCCACGATCGAGCTGGGCTTCGATAACCGTTCCTTCCGCGGTCCGGTTCGCATTGGCCTTCAGATCGAGAATTTCCGCCTGCAGCAGGATCGCCTCGAGCAGCTTGTCGAGGTTCTTGCCGGTCTTGGCCGAAACCTCGACGTCAAGCACTTCACCGCCCATGGATTCCACGAAGACTTCGTGCTGCAGCAACTGGTTACGGACCTTCTGCGGATCAGCCTCGTGCTTGTCGACCTTGTTGATCGCCACGATGATCGGAACACCGGCCGCCTTGGCGTGGTTGATCGATTCGATCGTCTGCGGCATCACGCTGTCGTCGGCTGCGACGACTAGGATCGCGATATCGGTCGCCTGCGCACCGCGGGCACGCATTGCCGTGAAGGCGGCGTGGCCGGGCGTATCGATGAAGGTGATCTTCTGACCGTTCTGCTCCACCTGATAGGCGCCGATATGCTGGGTGATGCCACCGGCTTCGCCGGAGACCACGTTGGCATGGCGGATGGCGTCGAGCAGCGAGGTCTTGCCGTGGTCGACATGGCCCATGATGGTAACGACCGGCGGGCGCGAAACCAGTTCGCCATCATCGTCGGAGACGTTGAAGATCCCGAGTTCGACGTCGGATTCAGACACGCGCCTGACCGTATGGCCGAATTCGCCGGCGATGAGTTCGGCAAGGTCGGCGTCGATGACGTCGCCCGGCTTCATCATCTGGCCTTCCTTCATCAGGTACTTGATGACGTCGACGGCGCGTTCGGACATGCGCTGCGACAGTTCCTGAATGGTGATGGTCTCGGGCAGAACCACCTCGCGGGAGATCTTCTCGCGGGTTTCCTGCATCTGACCGCGGCGGAACTTCTCCTGCCGACGGCGCATCGCCGAGAGCGAACGGCCGCGGGCATTGTCCTCGCCGTCCACATTGGCAGTGGTGATCGTCAACTTGCCGCGACGACGCTCTTCATCGGTCTTCGGACGCGTGGTGACCGGCTTTGCGGGTTCCGGGCGAACGACGCGGCCACGGACCGGACCGCCGCGCGCTGCGCCACGATCGTCGTCTTCCTTTTCCTCGCGACGGCCGCGAACGGCGCCGGGGACGGCAGCGCCTGGTGCCGGACGGGCAGCAGGTGCTCCAGCCGCATCGGACCGGCGCGCGGCAGGTGCCGGCGATGCGGGCTGCGGCGGCCGTGGCGCGTCGGAGCGTGCTTCGGTCGGAGCCGGTTCTGCGACTGCGGGTTCTGCGACAGCGGGTGCCTCAGCCTGCCGGATAGCCTCTTCAGCGGCCCTGCGGGCAGCTTCTTCCGCTTCGGCGGCCTTGCGGATCACCTCTTCGGCGGCACGGCGCTTTTCTTCCTCGGCGCGGCGGATCGCATCCTGGGCGTCACGCGCCTGGGAGTCGGCAAGCGCGCGGCGCCGGGCGTCCATCTCTTCCGGCGACAGATGGTTCAGCACCACCGGGCGCGGACGATCGTTCTGGCGCGGCGGCTGGTGAGACTGCTGCGGCGGACGCTGGTTCGTCTGGTTGTTGTTGCCCTGCTGAACCCGCGGTGCCGGCGTCGGCTGCTGCGGACGCGCCTGCACGGGTGCGGGTGCCGGTTCGGCGGCGCGGACGGGGGCCGCCGGAGCGACGGGTGTGATCGGCTTTTCATCTTCCGGGCGCATCGGGCGCCGCTTACGGGTCTCGACGACGACCGCCTTGGTGCGACCTCGACCCATATCCTGGCGAACGGTGCCCTGGCTCATCCCCGATGGTTTCAGGGTGAGTGTCTTTTTGCCCGCTACGCTGATTGTCTTGTCGTCGTTACTATCGGTCATTCGTTCCCGTTCCTTCGGACAGGGAGCGATGACTAGATCAGACCCTGTCGTTCAATACTGTCGATCAATGAGCATGGGACCGGCCGATGCCGGTGACCGCCTCATTGTTTTTGCCGGCCAGCGCCGCCCGCTGCCCGGGACTGACCGCCAATACGGTACTGTTCGAGCATCTTTGCGCGCTTCACTACACCTTCACCCGCCTGCCCTGCAAGCACTGCGGCATGGATAAAAGCATTCTGGCCCATCAGGCCTTCCATTTCGCTCTCCGAGAAGAGACGGAAGGAAGGTATCTCCTCCTCGGTCTCCATTCCGAGGTGCCAGGCCTTGCGGGCCTGGTCGATTTTCCGGACGCCGTCGTCCGCTGCGCCAGTCGCGTGGAACACCGCAAGGGCTGCTCCGCTTCTCACCGCCGCATCCACTTTCGAGGAGCCGCTGACAAACTGGCCGGCTTTCCGCGCCATGTTCATCATCTGCATCAATTGCGCCGCGAGCAGCCGATCGACACTCGCGCCGAGATCGTCCGCCGCCTTTACATCCGTCTTCAGCGCGCGGGCGAAGAGCTTCTTCGCCACTGCCCTGTCGACCAGCGACCGGTCGATCTTCACCCAGCATCCGCGTCCCGGAAGCTCGCGCTTCAGATCGGCGACAACTGTTCCATCGGGAGCGGCGACGAAGCGGATCAGCTCTTCAGGCGATCCGCTTTCGCGCGTCACGATGCACATGCGTCTGTTCACGTCATAACCTGCAAGATCGTCGTCCTCGAGAGGAGCGTCCGGTTCATGCGCGGTCATCATGCTTCTTGTTCGGCTTCGGTGACCTCTTCCTCGGTCCCCTTATCCAGGTCCTCTTGCGTGATCCAGCCAGCCGAAAGGCGGGCCTGGACGATCATCTGTTCTGCTTCGACGCGCGACACGTCGAACTTCGAGAACAGACCCTCGAACTTCTTCGTTTCGCCGTTCTTGCGCTCCGTCCAGCCGACGAGATCGTCGGCAGCACAACCGGCAAAGTCCTCGATCGTCTTGATGCCGTCTTCGCCGAGCGCCACCATCATCTGGGCGGTCATACCGTTGATTTCACGCAGTTCGTCCTGAACACCGAGCGCCTTGCGCTTCTCGTCCATCTCGGCTTCGAGACGCTCGAGGAATTCGCGGGCGCGCTGCTGGATTTCCTGCGCGGTCTCCTCGTCGAAACCGTCGATCGAAGAGATTTCGTCGAGATCGACATAAGCCAGTTCTTCAACCGCGGCAAAACCTTCCGAAGCCAGAACCTGGCCGACCATCTCGTCGACATCGAGCGAATCCATGAACAGGTTGGTGCGCTCGTTGAATTCCTTCTGGCGGCGTTCCGATTCCTCGGCTTCCGTCATGATGTCGATATCCCAGCCGGTCAGCTGCGAGGCGAGGCGGACGTTCTGGCCGCGACGGCCGATCGCAAGCGACAGCTGCTCGTCGGGAACGACGACTTCGATACGCTCGGCATCCTCATCGAGAACGACCTTGGCGACTTCGGCCGGCTGCAGGGCGTTGACGACGAAAGTCGCCGGGTCCTGCGACCATGGAATGATGTCGATCTTCTCGCCCTGGAGCTCGCCGACGACGGCCTGAACGCGCGAGCCGCGCATACCGACGCAGGCTCCGACCGGATCGATCGAGCTGTCGTTCGAGATCACCGCAATCTTCGCGCGCGAACCCGGATCGCGGGCGACCGACTTCACCTGGATGATGCCGTCGTAAATCTCCGGCACTTCCATGGTGAAGAGCTTCACCATGAACTGCGGATGCGTGCGCGACAGGAAGATCTGCGGACCGCGCTGCTCGCGACGGACATCATAGACATAGGCACGGACGCGGTCGCCATAGCGGACGTTTTCGCGCGGGATCATTTCGTCGCGGCGGATGATGCCTTCGCCACGGCCGAGATCGACGATGACGTTGCCGTATTCGACGCGCTTGACTGTACCGTTGACGATTTCGCCGACGCGATCCTTGAATTCGTCGAACTGGCGGTCGCGCTCGGCTTCACGCACTTTCTGCACGATCACCTGCTTGGCCGACTGTGCGGCGATGCGGCCGAAATCCATCGGCGGCAGCGGATCGGCGATGAAGTCGCCGAGTGCGGCATCCGGGTTGCGGTCGCGGGCAAGCTCCAGCGGGATCTGCGTCGAATAATCCTCGGCCTTCTCGACGACTTCAAGCAGGCGCTGCAGACGGATTTCGC
Source organism: Rhizobium beringeri (assembly GCF_004306515.1). Lineage (NCBI taxonomy): Bacteria > Pseudomonadati > Pseudomonadota > Alphaproteobacteria > Hyphomicrobiales > Rhizobiaceae > Rhizobium > Rhizobium beringeri. The sequence goes on from NZ_SILG01000001.1 coordinate 4,510,130, forward strand.
CGGTCTTCGGATTGATGTCGGCCCGGATGTTGGACTCGGTGCCGTAACGGGAGCGTGCCGCCTTCTGGATGGCATCGGCCATTGCGGCCAGCACGATCTCGCGGTCGATGACTTTTTCGCGCGCCACTGCATCTGCGATCTGCAGAAGTTCGAGCCGGTTCGCACTGACTGCCATTGTCTTGTTTCTCCGTCTTTACTCGCCGGGTTCCCGTCCCTAGAGCGGTCTGTTGATCGGTTATTCTTCGTCTTCTGCTTCGTTCTGGTTGGCGGCCTGGGCTTTCGCCAGCTTGTCGGCGCGCAACGCATCGCGGATCAGGTCGTCGGTCAGAATGAGCTTCGCATCGCTAAGCGCCGTGAAGGGAATGGTGACCTTCTGCTCTTCCCCATAGGCAACCTGGTCACGCTCGAGCGTGAAACCATCTGCGCCTGCTTCGACGATCTTGCCGCGGAAGCGCTTGCGATTGTCGATCAAGATCGACGTCTCGCATTTCACAAGGTGGCCCTGCCAGCGGACGAAATCGGATTTCCGCACCATCGGACGGTCGATGCCGGGCGAAGACACTTCCAGATGATACTCTTTATCGATCGGATCTTCCACATCGAGGACGGGAGAAATCGCCATCGAGACTTCTTCGCAATCCTGAACCGACATCGTGCCGTCGTTGCGTTCGGCCATAACCTGCATCGTCGCGCCGTTCTGGTTCAGCATACGGACGCGGATAAGCCTAAAGCCGATGCCGACGAGAACGGGTTCGATGATATCGGCAAGACGCTGGTCGAGCCCGGTTTCGGTAATCAGCCGCGGCTCAAGTTCGTTGTCTGCGTTTGTCATGTCCGACAAGCGGTGCGCTCCTCGCAATTTCATGCTGTTTAAGCGATCGCGGTAATAAAAAAGAGCGGGTCCTTGCGGCCCACTCTTCATCAAGCGATCAAGAATTTGAGAGGCATATAGTCGGGTTTTTCCGAAATTGCAAGGTCTGCGACCGATTCGGCCAATTCCCTTCCGGCGACGCGAACAGGCCTATGGCCAGCGCCGGTCTTGCGCATATATTGCCGTTGGCGCGCAATAACAAAAGCGGGAGAAATCGTGGCCTACACTTCGTCGACATTGGCGCCTTTGCGGCACGATACCTACCGCACCATCTGGTTTGCGAGCCTTTCTTCGAATTTCGGCGGCCTGATCCAGGCGGTCGGCGCCGCCTGGATGATGACGACGATCACCGCCTCGGAGGATATGGTCGCACTGGTGCAGACCTCGACGGCGCTGCCGATCATGCTGTTTTCGCTGATATCGGGGGCTCTGGCCGACAATTATGACCGCCGCCGGGTCATGCTGACGGCGCAGTGCATGATGCTCACGGTCTCGGCGCTGCTGACGGCCTCCGCCCTTCTCGGCTGGATTACGCCCTGGCTGCTGCTCTTCTTCACCTTCCTGATCGGCTGCGGCACCGCTCTCAACAATCCCTCCTGGCAGGCCTCGGTCGGCGACATGGTGCCGCGCGCCGATCTGCCGGCCGCGGTCACGCTGAACAGCATGGGTTTCAACATCACCCGCAGCGTGGGGCCGGCAATCGGCGGCGTCATCGTGGCGGCTGCCGGCGCGGCCGCCGCCTTCGCGGTCAACACGTTGAGTTACTTCGCCTTGATCTATGCCCTGCTGCGCTGGCGGCCAGCCGCGCCCGTCTCGACCCTGCCGCGCGAGGCGCTCGGCAGCGCCATCTTCGCCGGCCTGCGTTATGTCTCGATGTCGCCCAATCTAGAAAAGGTCCTCGTCAGAGGGCTGCTCTTCGGCATCGGCGCCAGCTCGATCCTGGCGCTGCTGCCGGTCGTTGCCCTCGATCTCGTTGCCGGCGGGCCGCTGACCTATGGTTTCATGCTCGGCGCCTTCGGCATCGGCGCGATCGGCGGCGCGGTGCTGAATGCGAGGCTTCGCCAAGTGCTTTCCAGCGAGATGATCATCCGCCTCTCCTTTGCCGGCTTTGCACTGAGTGCTGTTATCGCCGCCTTCAGCCCGAGTGCCGTCCTCACCTCTGCCGGGCTGCTCGTCTCCGGCGCCTGCTGGGTCTCCGCACTTTCGCTCTTCAACACCATCGTCCAGCTTTCGACACCGCGCTGGGTGGTCGGCCGTGCGCTGTCGCTTTATCAGACCGTCACCTTCGGCGGCATCGCCGGCGGCAGCTGGCTGTGGGGCGTCGCCGCCGATCGCTATGGCGTTGCCGATGCGCTGCTGATGTCATCCGTCGTCATGCTGCTCGGCATCGCCATCGGCTTGCGTTTTTCGATGCCGGCCTTCGCCTCGCTCAATCTCGACCCGCTGAACCGCTTCACCGAGCCGGCCCTCAGTCTCGACATCACGCCGCGCAGCGGGCCGATCGTCATCCAGGTCGATTACGAGATTGCCGATGAGGACCTTGCCGAGTTCATGGAATTGATGGGCGAGCGCCGCCGCATCCGCATCCGCGACGGCGCCCGCAACTGGGCGCTGATGCGTGATCTCGAAAATCCCAGCCTCTGGACGGAAACCTACCATACGCCGACCTGGGTCGAATATATAAGACACAACCAGCGGCGCACGCAGGCCGATGCCGAAAACACCGACAGGCTTCGTGCGCTTCACCGCGGCGAAGGTCCGCTGCATGTCCACCGCATGATCGAACGCCAGGCCATTCCACCGGGTGACGACGTCTTCCACAAGGCGCCGATCGATTTGCATCATTGAGACCAGCTATGCATAGATCAAGCATGTATAGATTCAGGCTCGCCCGCCGGTCCGATCTTGCCGCCATCGTCCGGCTTCTGGCCGATGACGATCTTGGCGGCACCAGGGAGATCGTTTTGGATCCCGTCGACGCGCGTTACCTCTCGGCCTTCGCGGCGATCGAGGCGGATGCCAATCAGCTTCTGGCCGTCGCAACCGACGCGGCCGATCGGGTCGTCGGCTGCCTGCAACTGAGTTTTATTCCCGGCCTTTCGAGGACGGGCATGTGGCGCGGCCAGATCGAAAGCGTGCGTGTCGCAAGCGATCTTCGCGGCTCAGGCCTCGGCTCGCACTTCATCGAATGGGCGATCGCCCAATGCGCCGAGCGTGGCTGCGGCCTCGTGCAGCTGACATCGGACAAGACGCGAGGGGATGCGATCCGCTTCTACGAGAAGCTCGGTTTCGTTGCCAGCCATGAAGGTTTGAAACGCAATCTCTGAAGCCGCCTACTTCAGTTTGCCCTTCATCGTCGCCTCGGGAAAACATGTCGGCTTCATGCCGTTCTTTGCCTGCCACTGGCCGATCGAACGCCGGGTCTTGTAGCCCGGCAGACCGTCGGAACCGCCGACATCGTAGCCCTGCCGTTCCAGCGCCTTCTGCATGGCGGCGATGTCCGAGCGCAGCATCTTGCCGACATCGCCCCATCTGCCCTGGAAGGCGCCGCCATTATAGGCGATGCGGTCGGCGAGATTGCCGATATAGAGCGCGTAGAGATCGGAATTATTATATTCCTTGATGATGTAGAAATTCGGGGTGACGATGAATTCCGGTCCGTCGCGGCCGGCCGGCACCAGCATCAAGCCCTCAGCCTTCATCTCGCCGGAGGGAAACCCTTTGCCGGAGATGCGGTCGATGCCGAGCGAGGCCCAGTGCGACAGCGGCTTTGCCAGATCGGGTCCCTCCTGCGCGCAGGAGACCGCCTCCGGTATCGACACCTCGAAGCCCCAGTCGCGGTCGCGCTGCCAGCCTTTCTTGACCAGGTAATTGGCGATCGAGGCGAGCGTATCGGGCACCGAGGTCCAGATATTGCGGTGACCGTCGCCATCGAAATCCACGGCATATTTTAGATAGCTGGTCGGCATGAATTGCGGCTGGCCGAGTGCGCCCGCCCACGAACCCTTGAAGTTGGCAGGTGTGACGTCGCCGCCGTCGAGAATATGGAGTGCGGCCACCAGCTCGGTGCGGAACATCTCCTTGCGCGTCGACATGAAGGCCTTGGTCGCCAGCACCTCGATCGCCGAATTTGGGATCTTCGCGGCGCCGAAGCCCGTCTCCCGGCCCCAGATGGCAAGCACGATCGAGCCCGGCACGCCATAGGTCTTTTCGATCCGCTTCAGCGTCGAGCCATATTGGGCGGCAAAGCCGCGTCCCGTTGCGGCAAGTTTTTTCAGCTGATCCTCGTTGAAATAGGGAGCGGGCGAGGAAAATTCGGCCTGCGTTTGTTTCTGCTCCTTCGGCGGCGGGAAACCGGGCGGGGCAAGATCGGGCAAGTTCCAGTTCAGCGTGATGCCGGAGAAAGCGGCTTGAAAGACCTTCTCCGAAATGCCGTTCGCCTTCGCCTCCGGCCAGAGGTCGCTCTGCACCCATTTTTCGAACTGCGCCTCGACATCGGCTTTCGAAGTGGCCGCGTAACAGGAGAGGGGCAGGAGAGCTGCCGCCAATGCGAGTGCGAATATCCCCGTGCTCTTCGGCATAGACAAACCCCTCATATCACCGTCCGCGCCCGAAGTGCCGCCGCAAGCGTGCCCTCGTCAAGATAGTCGAGTTCGCCGCCAACCGGCACGCCGTGCGCCAGGCGCGTGATCTTCACGTCGAGCCCCTGCAGCTGGTCGGTGATATAATGCGCCGTCGTCTGTCCCTCGACGGTGGCGTTGACCGCGATGATCAGTTCCCGGATGCCGCCTTCGCCGACCCGGTCGATCAGGCCGCGAATATTGAGATCGTCGGGACCGACCCCGTCGAGCGGCGACAGCGTGCCGCCGAGCACATGATAGGCGGCGTTCATCGCGCCTGCCCGCTCCAGCGCCCAGAGATCCGATACGTCCTCGACGACGATGATGACGGATTGATCGCGTTGCGTGTCGGTGCAGACAATGCAGGGGTCGACCGTATCGACATTGCCGCAGCGCGAGCAGATCTTCACCTTGTCATAGGCCTCGCCCATCGCATTCGACAGCGGGCCGAGAAGCTGGTCCTTCTTCTTGATCAGATGCAGTGCTGCCCGGCGCGCCGAGCGCGGCCCGAGGCCCGGCACCTTTGCCAGAAGCTGGATGAGTTTTTCGATTTCGGGGCCGGTGACTCGTTTTGCCATGCGCCGTTCTTAACTGATATGGAACGGAAACGGAATCGCGGAAGGATTGGCCATCCCATGAAAATCCTGGCGCTGTGCACCGGCAATCCCGAAAGGCTGCCCGGCAAGAGCTACAAGACCGGCATCTTCAAACATGCCGTCAATGGTGCCGTATTGATCGATGCCGAAGGTCTTGTCGGCGATGCCATCTGCAACCGCAAACACCATGGTGGCGTCGACCAGGCGGTCTATGTCGAGGGATCACTGACGCTCGACTGGTGGAGCAGGGAGCTCGGCGGGCCTTATGAGCCTGGCACTTTCGGCGAAAACATGGTGATATCGGATCTCGACAATCGCGACGTCTCTGTCGGCGACCGCTTCGTCGCCGGCGATTTCGTCCTCGAAGTCACGTCATCCCGCATTCCCTGCGCCACCTTCGCCGCCAGGATGGCCGATCCGACATTCGTCAAGCGCTACACCGACGCCGCCCGTCCCGGCATCTATTGCCGCGTCATCAAAGGCGGTGTGGTCGAGGCCGGAATGCCGGTCGACCATCGACTTTTTACGGGAGAGAAGGTGACGATGCCGGAGCTGATGAAAACTTTCGGCCGGCGGCTTTCGGAGGCGGACCGGGCGCGATATCTCGCCTCACCGATCCACCACAAGCTTCGAGCGTTGTTGGAAGCCGGGCGCTGACCACTGGGCATAGGCGGCGTATAGATCAAAACGGCAGCTTGAAGCCGGGCGGGATCGGCAGGCCGGCCGTCAGCGCCTTGGTCTTTTCGGCGGCCAGCGCCTCGGCCTTGTCCTTGGCGTCCTTGTGGGCGGCGACGATCAGGTCCTCGAGGATCTCGACATCGTCTTCCTTGAACAGCGACGGATCGATCTTCAGGCTCTTCAGCTCGCCCTTGCCCGAGATGACGACGGCGACGAGACCGCCGCCCGCCTTGCCTTCGGCCGTGAGCTCGGCGATCTCCGCCTGCATCTGCTCCATCTTGGCCTGCATTTCCTTGACTTTGCCCATCATGCCCATGATGTCGCGCATCGTCTCGCTCCTTCTTGAAACCTAGAATTCTATGTCGTCGCCCGGCAGGATGTCACCTTCCTCGGATTCGGCGGCGGCCGGCGGCGTCACCTCGCCTTCCTCCTCCGGTTCGGGCGCCCGTACGCGCACATCGATGATTTTAGCACCGGGGAAATGCGCAAGGATTGCCGCCACGTCAGGGTCCTGGCGCGCGTCGATCACATGCTGTTCCCGGGTCCTGGCCTCCGCTTCGACAAGCGTCGGCTGGCCCTCGTCGCGGCTGAGGCTGACGATCCAATGGATGCCGGTCCATTCCTTCAGCTTGACGGCAAGCTCGTTGAGCAGCGTCGTCGGCGCACCGGGAGCCAGGCTGACGTCGAGCCGGCCGGCTTCAATCCGGACGGGGCGCAAGAATGTGCGCACCATCGCCTTCAGCTTCGGATCGCGTTTCTCGGTGGCGAGGTGGACAATATCATCGACCGAATTGACCGGGACGAGCGGCTTCAGGGCTTCCGCCGGCTTTGGCTCGATCCGCCCGACAGACATGGTCTCGGGCTGGCTGCTCGGCACGGCTCGCAGCATCGCCACCGGCGCGGAAGGCTGTGGCGGGCTCGGTGCGGTTTCCGCGGCGCGCGCCGCGACACTGTTCTGATAGGAAACCCGTGTCCCGTTGCCGCCGCCATTGCCGGACGGCGGAGCCGCGGGCCGGGGGCCGGCATTGTCGCCGGAAAATTCGGCAAGCCGCCGCGCTGCGTCTTCGGGCGCCGGCAGATGCGCGGCATGGGCAAGCCGGATCAGTACCATCTCGGCGGCCCCTGCCGTCCGCGACGAGCCTTCCGTTTCCGGAATACCCTTGAGCAGCATCTGCCAGATGCGCGACAGCGTCGTCACCGCAACGCCCTTGGCAAATTCCGCCGCCTTGGTGCGTTCGACCTCGCTGAGCGAAGGATCGTTTGCCGCATCCGGCACATATTTCAGCCGCGTCACCAGATGGGTGAAATCGGCAAGGTCGGTCAGCACCACCACCGGATTGGCGCCAGCTTCGTACTGGTTCTGGAACTCGCCGAGTGCGGCGGCCACATCGCCTTTGACGATATGCTGGAAGAGATCGACGATCCGGGCGCGGTCGGCAAGGCCGAGCATGCCGCGCACGGCTTCCGCCTGCACGACGCCTGCGCCATGGGCGATAGCTTGGTCGAGCAACGACAGGCCGTCGCGCGCCGAGCCTTCGGCAGCACGCGCGATCATCGCCAGCGCGTCGGCTTCCGCCTCGATGCCTTCCTTGGCTGCGATTGTCGTGAACAGCCCGACGAGATCGGAGGCGCTGATGCGGCGCAAGTCGAAGCGCTGGCAGCGCGACAGCACGGTGATCGGCACCTTGCGGATTTCGGTGGTGGCGAAGATGAACTTCACATGCTCCGGCGGCTCTTCCAGAGTCTTCAACAGGCCGTTGAAGGCCTGTGTCGACAGCATGTGCACTTCGTCGATGATATAGACCTTGTAGCGCGCCGAAACCGGCCGGTAGCGCACTTGCTCGATGATCTCGCGGATGTCGTCGATACCGGTATGGGAGGCGGCATCCATCTCGATCACGTCGACATGCCGGCCTTCCATGATCGCCTGGCAGTGCTCGCCCGGCGTGCGAAGGTCGATCGTCGGCTTGTCGATTTCCGATGTCTTGTAGTTCAGCGCCCGCGCCAGGATGCGCGCCGTCGTCGTCTTGCCCACGCCGCGCACACCCGTCAGCATGTAGGCTTGCGCGATGCGGCCGGTTTCGAAGGCGTTGGTGAGGGTGCGGACCATCGGCTCCTGGCCGACCATCAAGTCCGTGAAATCCTTGGGGCGGTATTTGCGAGCCAGCACCCGGTATCCGGTGCCCGTCGAGGCGGCATCTTTTGATTGTCGCTCGGTGTCGCTCATCGCCCTGCTTGTCGCCCGGATCGTCGGGCACTTCGTGGAGAGAAGGTGGGAGGCTGGCACGATGACCCGTGCCGGGCTCGTTAGGGCTGCTTCCTTCCGGACCTGACCCGGTTGGCGAGTGGCTCGTCCACCACCAACCTCCCGGATGCACATATCGGCAATATCGTCATCAAAAGCAAGCCAACATGCGAAAAAACTGCTAGTCGTTGGAAAACATGAGGAGAATGCCCTTTGAATGGTTTCGCGCTCGACCCCCGGCTGGAAAATGACAGCGTCAGCATCATGATCACCGGTCTCTGCGATCTGAGATTGTCGAGGGATGCCCGCTGGCCTTGGCTCATTCTCGTACCGCGCCGCGCCGGTATCACCGAAATCTTCGAGCTGACGCCACTCGACCAGGTGCTGCTTGCCTTCGAGACGGAGCTGGTCGCCAAGGCGTTGAAGAAGATCACCGGCGCGACAAAAATCAATATCGGGGCTCTTGGCAATATCGTCCGCCAGCTTCATGTTCATGTCATTGCCCGCTTCGAAGGCGATGCCAATTGGCCGGGTCCCGTCTGGGGCTTCGGGCGCGCGGAGCCCTACGAGGACGGAAAGAGAGACGAATTTATAGCGAAGCTGCGGGAAGCCCTTTCATCATGAGTCATTCGCTTTTCGATTCGGATGTGCCGCATCCGGAACCCAGCAATCTCACGGCCTTTGCCGCCAACGACCTCAATCGCGATTCCGAACATCGCGACGAACAATCCGTCGAAAAGGCGCTGGCTAAGGAAGGCACTCATATCTTCGCCTTCGCGGGGGATAAGCTGGTGCTGAAGCATGACGGCCAGGTGCTCGACCCGCTCTTTGCCCGCTATGAGCTGCAGGGATTGCAGCCGGATTGGGATGAAACGGTGCTTCTCGGCTACCGCAAGACCGGCGAGCCGCGCCTTGCCGTTCCCGTCGGCATCGATGTCGACGACCTCACCAGCCAGTACAAGCCTGCCGACGGCCGCACGCTGTTTCGCGAAATGCTGATCGACGAAGTGTTGCTCGGCGAATTCGCCCAGGCCGCAAGCCTCATCCGCTGGAACGGCGACAACCGCTTCTGCGGCCGCTGCGGCTCGGCGATGGAGACCCACATCGGCGGCTACAAGCGTGTCTGCGCCGCCTGCGAGCACATGATCTTCCCCCGAACCGACCCCGTCGTCATCATGCTGACGGTCGACGAGCAGCGCGACCTCTGCCTGCTCGGCCGCAGCCCGCATTTCGCGCCTGGTATGTATTCCTGTCTTGCCGGCTTCCTCGAACCCGGCGAGACCATCGAGAACGCCGTGCGCCGCGAAACGCTGGAGGAATCGGGCATCCGCACCGGCCGCATCCGCTACCACGCCTCGCAGCCCTGGCCGATGCCGCATTCCCTGATGATCGGTTGTTACGCCGAGGCGAAATCCACCGAAATCAGCCGCGACGAGACGGAACTGGAGGATTGCCGCTGGTTCACCCGCGAGGAAACGATCGAGATGCTGGAACGCCCGAGCGCGACAGGCAAGGCCTCGCCGCCGAAAGGGGCGATCGCCCACCGCCTGATGCGCGACTGGGTGGAGTGGAAGCGGTAGCGTCATGCCGGTCGCCCGCTCGGAACGGCTGCTGACGCTGCTCCAGACGCTCCGGCGCTACCGGCGGCCGGTGACCGGCACGGTGCTCGCTGAGGAGACCGGTGTCAGCCTGCGCACGCTCTATCGCGATATTGCCAGCCTGCAGGCCCAGGGCGCGATGATCGAAGGCGAAGCCGGTATCGGCTACGTGCTGAAGCCGGGCTTCATGCTGCCGCCGATGATGTTTTCCGAAGAAGAGCTGGAGGCATTGGTGCTTGGCTCGCGCTGGGTGGCCCGCGCCGCCGAGCCGCGCCTTGCCGGCGCCGGCGCCGATGCATTGGCCAAGATTGCCGCCGTGCTGCCGGCCGATATGCGCGAGATGATCGATTCGGCAGCACTTTTCGTCGGTCCCAAACGCAGGGACGAGGACAAGGCTGACGTCTCGGCCATCCGCAGGGCGATCCGCCTGGAGCGTATCCTCGAACTGCATTATGGCGACGAGCAGGGCCGTATCTCGCGCCGCCGCGTCTGGCCTTTCGGGCTCGGCTATTACGAGCATGTGCGGGTCCTCATGGCCTGGTGCGAACTGCGCCAGGATTTTCGCCATTTCCGCACCGATCGCATCATCGACATGGCCTTGCATGAGGGGCGCTATCCGCGCCGCCGCACGGTGCTCCTCAAGGAATGGCGCGAGACGCAGGACGTGCCGATGGAGAACTGAACGCTGCTGCCATAAACTGTCAGCAGATGGCGTTATTATCAGTGCCAATCCACCAGGAAGGAGTACTGATCATGGTAACGCCTCCAGCCATTCATTTCACCAACGACCGTTTTGCGGCCGAGTCCTTTGCCGATGTCATTTCGGCCGAGACTTTTGCCGATGTCCGCCAGTCAGCGCCGTCCGGCCTGCTGCACCTGGTCATGAACATTTTCCGATTTAGCAGAGGAGACCGCACCGGCCTCGACCTTGAAGCGACACCGGATTACTTGAAGCGCGACCTCGGCTTCATCGACGGACGCGACCCGCGCTGCGAGGACCGTTTTCCGCTCTAAAGCATATCGCGCAAAAGTGTGCTGCGGTTTTGCGACAACGACATGTGCGATCGCTTTAGGCCGCCCATCCTTATCAACATTCTGCCCGACGAGAACGGGGCGTTGCGATCGCAACGCCCTCGTTAGCCTGCTGCCATAATCTGTCAGCAGACGAGAACTCTCGCGGCGCCATTCTTAAATAACGGGAGAACCGAAATGACCAGCCCCAACCTCATCATTCTTTACGTCAAGGACCCCGGTGAAAGCGCCAGCTTCTACCGGAATCTGCTGAACCGCGAACCGGCCGTGGAAGCGCCGAATTTCGTCGCTTTTCCGCTTGAGGGCGGCTTCACACTCGGCCTCTGGCGGCGCAGCAAGGTCGAGCCGCAGCCCTCCGCCATCGGCAATCGAGGCGAAGTGGCCTTCATGGTCGAAGGAGAAAATGCCGTCGCCAGGCATTATGAAGACTGGCGCCAGCGCGGTCTGCCGATCGCCCAGGAACTGACCGAACTGGATTTCGGCCCGACCTTCGTCGTGCTCGATCCGGATGGGCATCGGCTGCGTGTCTGTGAGCCGGATAAATAATTTAAGGGACGCGTGGCCTGTCGGGAGCATGATGCCGAAAAGTGTGAGCGGTTTCGGACAACATCATGCTCCATCCATTTAATTTAGACAGGATGATTTCAGGCCGACCCAGCCTGAAATCATCCTGTTCTAAAGCAGGCCTCGCATCGCATGCCCCTTGTAGACGCCGAGAATGCGGACTTTCTCCGAAAAGAAACGCAATTCCTCCAATGCCCGGCGCACGTTCGGATCGTTCGGATGGCCTTCGATATCGGCGTAAAACTGCGTCGCCACGAATTTTCCGCCGAGCTGGTAGCTTTCGAGCTTCGTCATGTTGATGTTGTTGGTGGCAAAACCGCCGAGCGCCTTGTAGAGCGCGGCCGGAATGTTGCGGACGTTGAAGACGAAGGTGGTGACGACCTTTTCTTCCGCCGAATTCCGCTGCGCCCATTCCTCGTCGCGGGACAGGACGACGAAACGGGTCACATTGTTTTCGGTATCCTCGACATTTTCGGCAATGATCTCGAGCCCGTAGAGATCGGCGGCAAGGCGTGGTGCCAAGGCGGCCATCGAGCGGTCGCCGGTTTCCTTCACGAGCTTTGCAGCCCCTGCCGTATCGCCGGCGATCACCGGCTTCCAGCCGTTGGCGCGAACGATCTTCCGGCACTGGCCGAGCGCGTGGATATGGCTGTGCACCGTGCGGATTTCGTCCTTGGTGACACCGGGCAGCACCATCAGCTGGAAGCGGATCGGCATGAAATATTCGCCGATGATGTGCAGCCGCGACTCCGGCAGCAGATGATGGATATCGGCGACGCGCCCGGCAATCGTGTTCTCGATCGGGATCATCGCGATATCGGCGTCGCCGTTGTCGACCGCCGTGAACGCATCCTCGAAGGTCTGGCAGGGCAGCGGCTCCATGGTCGGAAACATGTCGCGGCTGGCCATGTCGGAATTGGCGCCGAATTCGCCCTGGAAGGCGATCCTGTTGGTCTTGATGTTCATGATGGTTCCGTCAGTTCGACTTTGCGGAGAGGATGCGCCGCGCTTTTTCGAGGTCGGCGGGAGTATCGACACCGAGCGGAACCGTGTCAACGATCTCGGCGTCGATGCGCATGCCGGCTTCCAGCGCCCGCAGCTGCTCCAGTGATTCGCGCTTTTCGAGCGTCGAAGGACCGAGCGAGACGAACCGTTCGAGCGCCGTGCGCCGATAAGCATAAAGGCCGATATGGTGGTAGAGCGGCCCTTGGCCGTAAGGGGCGGTTGCCCGCGTGAAGTAGAGCGCGTGCAGCCGGGTGTCGGAAATCGGCGAGCCGACGATCTTGACGATGTGCGGCGCGCTCTTGTCCTCCTCATTGTCGATTTCGGTCGTCAGCGTCCCGATATCGACCGCCTCGTTCTCGAGAGGGCGCAAAGCCGCGCGCACCGTTTCGGGATCGATCGTCGGCAGATCGCCCTGGACGTTGACGATGATTTTCGCCTTTCCGTCCGGATCGACTTTCTTCAGCGCCTCAAAGATCCGATCAGAACCCGATTGGTGGTCTACGCGGGTCATGACGACTTCGAAGCCGGCGGCGGCGACGGCATCGAACACTCGCTCGTCGTCGACGGCGACGACGACGCGGCCGATGGCTGCCTCCCTGGCGCGCAGCGCCACCTGGACGATCATCGGCAGGCCGCAAATATCGGCGAGCGGCTTGCCCGGAAGCCGGGTGGAGGCCATGCGCGCCGGGATCAATACGAGCACGCCGTCTAAATTTGAATCACTCATTGTTCGGGCCTTCTATTCCGGGCTGAAAAGTGTCAAAAAGTCTCACGCACAAGACCATTTAGACAGTTGCAACGATCAACCAAAAGACATAGGTTCCGCGCGATTTCAAGATGGTCCGGTTTATGGTCTGCCGGCTGCAAGGGGAGCATTGCAGATGAATTCATACGTCAATACGGCCGTGGGGGCGCTGCTCGGAACGATTTTCGTTCTGATGTCTGTCTCCATCGCGTCCGAAGGGATCTTCCATTCCGAAGCACCGGAAAAGGAAGGTTTCGCGATCGTTGCCGAAGAGGCGCCCGCCGCTGGCGGTGAGGCTGCGCCTGCCGTTGCTGTTCCGATCGCGCAATTGCTCGCTTCTGCAGATGCCAAGGCCGGTGAAACGGTCTTCAAGAAGTGTCAGGCCTGTCATGACGGCACCAAAGGGGGACCGAACAAGGTCGGTCCCAACCTCTTTGGTGTCGTAGATCGCCCGATCGCCTCGCATGCAGGCTTCGCCTATTCCGCTCCCATGAAGGATTTCTCCAAGGGCAGCAGTGAGAAGTGGACCTTCGAATATCTCAACAAGTTCCTGCTGGCGCCGAAAAAGGACGTTCCCGGCACCGCCATGGGCTTCGCCGGTCTGGCGAAGGATCAGGACCGCGCCAACGTTATCCTCTATCTGCACACGCTCGCCGATTCGCCTGTGCCGCTGCCGGATCCGAACGCCGCGACGCAGTGACGCGGCAGGCAATCGCATGAGATCGAAGCCCGGCCCGCAAGCCGGGCTTTTCGTTGTGCAGAGAGCCGCTTAAAGCATGTCGTGCAAAACTGTGCAGCGGCTTTGCGCTAATGACATGCGTAAAACAAAGACCTCAAGCGCGAGGTGCGAATCTGAAGGATTACGACACGCTTTAGGCGCCGAGGAAATAGGCCCAGAGCGAGACCGTGATGGCGCCGAGCGCCGTCGTCACCGTGATCGTCGAGGCGGCGAGGCTGTGGCCGACGCCGAAGCGATTGGCGATCAGCCAGGCGTTGACGCCTGTCGGGACCGAGGAAGTCAGCACGATCGCTGCCGTCCATTCGGGGCTGAGACCGAGGAGATGGCTCGCCGCCCACACGCAACCAGGCAGCAGCAGCAGCTTCAAGGTCGAGGTGACGCTGGCGATGCCGAGATTGCCGGAGACGCCGTATCTCTCCAGCGCCATGCCAAGCGATATCAGCGCCGCCGGACCGGCAATGCCGGCGATCTGCCCGACGACCGTTGCCACCGTCGTCGGCATGGTGAGACCGGAAAGGTGCATGGCCATGCCGGCTGCAAGCCCGATCACCAGCGGGTTGCGCACGAGATTGACCGCGATCTGGCGAAGCACGAGCACCATGCTGCGATCGCTTTTGCCGGCGATCTTGCGCTCGGCATGCTCCATCAGGACCGTGCCGGCGACCATCATCACGGGCAGATGCACGGCAAGCAGGATCGACAGCGCCACCAGCCCTTCGTCGCCGACGGTCCGCTCGACCAGCGGCAGACCGATGAAGATATTGTTGGCGAAGGCCGAGGAAACGCCGGCCAGCACGCCGATCCGTTCGTCGCGGCCGAAGAGGCGTGTGGCGGCGATATGGCCCGCCGTCCAGGTGATGGCGACGCCGGAAAAATAGACGATCCAGAGTCGGAAAGGCGAGGCGCCATGAAAATCCGCCTCGGCGATGGTGCGGAAGAGCAGAAGCGGCACGGCGATCTTGAAGACGAATTCGCTGAGCGCTTCGCCGACATTCGACGCCATCAACCCGCTGCGGACGATCACCCAGCCGATGAGAATCAGGATGAAGATGGGAAGGACGTCGAGAATGATGGCTGACATAGGGGAGGCTGCTCTGCGCGGGGGAGTATTCGACGTCTAGCAGCAAACTGCTTGGATTGAAAAGGCAATCGCCGTCCAATCAGGCGCATTGGCAAAACAAAAAAAGCGGGCATAGCCCGCTTTTCCGCTCCGGTCTTGCCGGAAACCCGGATCACGAAGCTGCCAGTTCATCCGTGGTCAGCGTCGCGCCGGTAAGATCGAAGGGATCATCCCTCGTGCGCCCGGCTGCAACTGAAAGCTGCTCATGCCGGTCTTCTTGCGAGTATTTCTAGATTTTGAAGATGACAGGGACATGACGAATAGGCGGCACTTTTGCGAAGAAATAGATGCGCCATCCACCATTTATCCTTCCAAACCGCGGAAATTTCGCTAAGACCAAACCCCGGCTATCACAAAATCCGGGACCCCCCATTTCATGACAAGATTCGATGTTCTGACAGTCGGCAACGCAATCGTGGATATCATTGCCCGTTGCGACGACCAGTTCCTCATTGACAACCAGATCACCAAGGCGGCGATGAACCTCATCGATGCCGAACGCGCTGAACTCTTGTATTCGCGTATGGGACCGGCGCTCGAAGCCTCCGGCGGCAGTGCCGGTAACACGGCGGCGGGCGTGGCTAACCTCGGCGGCAAGGCTGCCTATTTCGGCAATGTCGCCCAAGATCAGCTCGGTGATATCTTCGCGCACGACATCCGCGCCCAGGGCGTCCACTACCAGACCCGGCCCAAGGGCACCTTCCCGCCGACGGCACGTTCGATGATCTTCGTCACCGAGGATGGCGAGCGCTCGATGAACACCTATCTCGGCGCTTGCGTCGAGCTCGGCCCGGAAGACGTCGAGGTCGACGTCGTGGCCGACGCCAAGGTCACTTATTTCGAAGGTTATCTCTGGGATCCGCCGCGCGCCAAGGAAGCCATCCTCGATTGTGCCCGCATCGCCCATGAAAACGGCCGTGAGATGTCAATGACGTTGTCCGACAGCTTCTGCGTCGACCGCTATCGCGGCGAATTCCTCGATCTGATGCGCTCCGGCAAGGTCGATATCGTCTTCGCCAATCGCCAGGAAGCGCTGTCGCTCTACGAGACCGACGATTTCGAGGAGGCGCTGAACAGGATCGCCGCCGATTGCAAGATCGCCGCCGTGACGATGAGCGAGGATGGCGCCGTCATCCTGAAGGGCCGTGAGCGTTTTTACGTCGATGCGATCCGGATCAAGGAAGTTGTGGACACGACGGGCGCCGGCGATCTCTTCGCCTCCGGCTTCCTCTATGGCTACACGCAAGGACGCTCTCTGGAGGATTGCGGCAAGCTCGGTTGCCTGGCCGCCGGCATCGTCATCCAGCAGATCGGCCCGCGCCCGATGACCTCGCTTTCCGAGGCCGCCAAACGGGCAGGGCTTATTTGAAGGCTTCGCCGGGATAGGCGCCCCAGATCTCCGACTGCGCCACCCAGCCCGAGGCGCCGTCGGTCTCGGCGCGGCACCAGTCGCCGTTGCATTCGCCAATGGTGATCATCACGCCGGGTTCCAGCTTGGCAACGATCGAGGCGGAGGGCTGCGCCTCGCGGCGCAGATTGACATAGACGCCTTTGCCCTTGGTTTTCATCCAGGGGGCGGCAATCGCCGCGCGCTGGCCGGACAACAGCGACTGATTGACCCAGCCTTCGGTGCCATCGGCATCACGGATGCGGCGCCAGTTATCGTACTCCTGGATGATCTCCACCGGCAGGCCGGATTTCAGGTACATCCACGAAACGGCGTAATCCGTTCCCGGACCGATGCGCAGATTGACGCGCTTGGATTTCAGCGTGACGAAACGCGGTAATGGCAGTCCGCTTGGCCCCTTGGCCGCCTGCGCATGGGCGAATTCGACACTTCCCACGGATGCAGCCAGAGCGATGGCAAGGGCGAGGAAGGACTTCAGGACTTTGCTGCGCATGGAAGTTTCCGTTTGCTCGAATTCGCGGGCAGGCCCGGCCTGCTCGCGGTCCGGGCTTTGACATTCCCCGGCTGCACCGCGAGTTTTGTTTGTCTTCGCGTGCGGGTCTGGTAGAAAATGCCCGGAATGGGAAAATTATCACCCCTCTTGGTTAAAGACCTC
This sequence comes from Rhizobium beringeri, assembly GCF_004306515.1. Taxonomy (NCBI): domain Bacteria; kingdom Pseudomonadati; phylum Pseudomonadota; class Alphaproteobacteria; order Hyphomicrobiales; family Rhizobiaceae; genus Rhizobium; species Rhizobium beringeri. Next base: position 4,527,006 of record NZ_SILG01000001.1, read on the forward strand.
TGAACAAGGCACCACAGGCAGCCATGACAGCGAAGAAAAAACCGAAGGTCTACATCACCCGCAAGCTGCCGGATGCCGTCGAAACCCGCATGCGCGAACTCTTCGACGCCGAGCTGAACATCGACGACGCGCCGCGTTCCGTTCCCGAGCTTATCGCCGCGGTCAAGACCACCGACGTGCTGGTGCCAACCGTCACCGATCGCATCGACGCGGCGCTGATCGAGCAGGCGGGACCGCAGATGAAGCTGATTGCGAGCTTCTCCAACGGCACCGATCATATCGACGTCGAGGCGGCTGCGCGCAAGGGCATCACCGTCACCAACACGCCGAACGTCCTGACCGAAGACACTGCCGATATGACCATGGCGCTGATTCTCGCGGTTCCGAGAAGGCTCGGCGAAGGTGCGCGCGTGCTGACCGACAAGCCGGGTGAATGGGCAGGCTGGTCTCCCACCTGGATGCTCGGCCGGCGCATTCACGGCAAGCGAATCGGCATCGTCGGCATGGGCCGCATCGGCACGGCGGTGGCCCGCCGCGCCAAGGCTTTCGGCCTGTCGATCCACTACCACAACCGCAAGCGCGTCAATCCGGCCGTCGAGGACGAGCTGGAGGCGACCTATTGGGAAAGCCTCGACCAGATGCTCGCCCGCGTCGACATCGTTTCGATCAATTGTCCGTCGACGCCGGCGACCTTCCACCTGATCTCGGCGCGCCGTCTGGCGCTGCTGCAGCCGACAGCCTATCTCGTCAATACCGCGCGCGGCGACGTGGTCGACGAAGCTGCGCTGATCAAGTGCCTGAGGGAGGGCCGGATCGCCGGCGCCGGCCTCGACGTCTTCGAGAACGAGCCTGCCGTCAATCCGAAGCTGGTCAAGCTCGCCAATGAGGGCAAAGTCGTGCTGCTGCCGCATATGAGTTCGGCGACGATCGAAGGCCGCATCGACATGGGTGACAAGGTCATCATCAATATCCGCACCTTCATCGACGGTCACAGGCCGCCGAACCGCGTGCTGCCGGGTCGTTGAAGAACGCTGTAAATCAGGCGACGCAGATTGGAGGCGCAAGGACCTTGCGCATCTCGACAAATGTCGTCCTGGCAAAGCCGGGATGCGCCTTTTCGGCGGTTCTGGAAAATCCCCAGGCGGCAAAGACGGCGTGATTGTCGGTGAGTTCGATCCGCGTTTCCAGCCGCAAAGCGGGAAGACCGAGCGCTGCAGCCGTCTCCTCGGCAATCGCCAGCAGCCGCTTGCCGAGGCCCTTGCCCTGCATCTCAGGCAGGACAGCGAGCTTGCCGACATAGAGACAATCGGCCTCCGGCCGCAGGAAGAGGCAGCCGATCAGTTTTTCGCCGTCGATGGCGACATGGCCGATCTCGGCCCTGGCCTTTTCGGCCAGCGACTCCGCCGTCAGCTTGAGCGCCGAGGATGGCGGATCGATCCTGCCGTTCATCGAGGCGAAGGCAGAAAGGATCAGTGCCAGCAATTCGTCCCAGCGCGTGAAGCTATGATCAAGATGAATAATCGTCATCCGGCCTGTTTCTGTGTCGTGCGGCGTCGTTTGTAGCGAACAGTGTCGAAGCGGGCAGAGAGCGCGTCGTAGAGCAGCAACCGTCCGACTAGTGGTTCACCGGTGCCGGTGACGAGCTTGATCGCCTCCATTGCCATCATCGTGCCGATGACGCCTGTGAGCGCGCCGATGATGCCGGCCTCGGCGCAGGCGGGAATCAACCCCGCCGGCGGCGCTTCCGGAAACAGGTCGCGATATCTAGGGTTGGACGTTCCGTCCTCAGCCGTCTCATAGGGCTTGAGAACCGTCAGCGAACCATCGAAACGCCCGACGGCGCCGCTGACGAGCGGGATGCGCGCCTCTTCCGCTGCATCGGCGGCGGCATAACGCGTGTCGAAATTGTCGGAGCCGTCGATCAGCAGATCGAAGCCGGAGAGCTGACGGCGGGCGGCCTCCGGCGAAAAGCGTTCCTCGAAGCGGATCAGTCGGACATGCGGATTGAGCCTGGCGATGGCGAAGGCGGCACTCTCGGTCTTCAGTTCGCCGATCGTGCCGGAATCATGGATCACCTGGCGCTGCAGGTTCGACAGCGACACCCGGTCGTCGTCGACGATACCGAGCGTGCCGACGCCGGCTGCGGCCAGATATTGCAGGACCGGTGCACCGAGGCCGCCGGCGCCGATCACCAGCACGCGGGCGGCTTTCAGTTTCTGCTGGCCGGCACCGCCAATCTCGGGGAGCAGGATGTGGCGGTGATACCGCGCTATTTCTTCCGGGCTGAGCGGTTCCATGGCGCCGATGTTATCATGACGCCCGCCGCCGGGAAAAGCCGCCTCGGTCATTCGAACACCCTTCCGTCGGAAACCGTGAAAAACTGCGCCCTGTCGCCGAGTGCTGAAAACATCGCGCGATCCGTTCCGGTCATGAAGGCCTGGCCGCCGAGCCCGTCGATAAGGTCGAATAGCGCGGCGCGGCGGCTCTCGTCGAGATGCGCTGCGATCTCGTCGAGCAGCAGGATCGGCGCATGGCCGGTGAGATTGCCGACGAGCCGCGCATGCGCAAGCACCAGGCCGACAAGCAGCGCTTTCTGCTCGCCGGTGGAACAACGTTCCGCCTCCATCGCCTTTTCGCGGTGATGCACGATGAGATCGGCCCGGTGCGGCCCCTCGAGCGTGCGCCCTGCGCCGGCATCGCGGTAGCGGCTCTCTGCCAGCATCGCCGCGTAGTCATCTTCGAGGTCGACCGAGGGGCGCGAGAACTGACCGTCCATGAAGCCCGAGAGCTGCAGCGATGCCGAGGGGAAGGGCGAACTCTCCCGTGTTTCCTCGATCAGCCGGGTCAGCAGGCCGAGCATCTCCTGCCGGGCGAGCGCCATGGCGATGCCGAGGCTTGCCATCTGTTCCTCGATGCCGGCAAGCCAGGAGGGGTCGAAGCGGCCGTCGTCCAGCAATTTGTTGCGGCTGCGCATGGCGCGCTCGAAATCGCTGGCGCGGCGGCCATGAGCGGGATCAAGCGACAGCACCAGCCGGTCGAGAAAGCGGCGCCGGTCGGAAGAGGCGCCGGTAAAGAGCCCGTCCATCGCCGGTGTCAGCCAGAGAAGGCGCAGATGGTCGGTCAGTTCGTCGGCAGTCTTTGCCGTCGTGCCATTGATGCGCAGCCTGCGGGCGGTAGTCTCCTCGCTCGTTTCGATGCCGGTGCCGATCTCGACCTCGCCCTCCATGCCGTCGAGCGCGGCAAAGATCGAAAAACCGCCGGCCGCGCCGACGCGGGTAATATCGCCATAAGCCGCGCGGCGCAGACCGCGGCCAGGCGAAAGCAGGGAGACTGCCTCCATGAGATTGGTCTTGCCGGCGCCGTTATCTCCCGTCAGCACGGCATGCCGACCGTCAAGGGTAAGGGCCGCCGCCGCATAGTTGCGGAAGTCTGTCAGCTTCAGACGGGAAAGAGAAACCTTGTGCGGCATCGAATGTCCGGAATCGTAAAGCGTGACAGCTAAGCCGAAGCGGCGCTGATGGCAAGGCTGGCAGATTTTCGGCCGTGGATCGCGCACCGTCGGTGCTGCCGGAAGGCAGAGACGCGGCGGCTGGCACCACCAGGACATTTATTTCAGATGATCCCGTGACCGAAGTCCTGGCGTCCGACTTCGTCCCAGTGTATCGGCAGCCATGACACGTTCGAAATTCTGCTAAAAATACAACCACCGGAGACGGCCTGACATCGCCAAGCCGATACCGCCGACGGTGATTGTCAATGTCTCCAAGCTTCGGATATTCAGGGTTTGCTGCCATCCTTTAAGGCTATTGACGTAACGTAAAGCCCAAAAAAAGTTGGTTGAATTTTGCAACTGCAGGGTTGAGTTATCCGGCGCAAACGATATGGTAAACGGAACGTTTATGTATAAGAGAGTGATGAAGTGCCAGATCCGGTTGATATTATCGTCGGTCGCAACGTCAGACAGTTTCGCGCCCTTCGCCGTGTTTCCCAACTTGAGCTTGGCGAAGCACTCGGACTGACTTTCCAGCAGATCCAGAAATACGAAAAGGGAACGAACCGCGTTTCCGCCAGCAAGCTGCATCAGATCGCGGTTTTTCTCGACGTCGAGATCTCTGCTCTTTTCGAGGGTGCCGGCATGTCACCATTCGGCAGCCGTGTCGAACTCAGCCCCGACGCCTATGCGCTTGCGCTGAGCTACGACAAGCTGAATTCACCGGCAGGCAAGGAAGCGGTCAAGACCATCGTCACCCTCATGACTGGCGAAATGGCCGAAACCGCCGCCTGATTCCACGACAGCGCTACGCGTCTTTTCGAGAGCGGCAACGGACGCTGTAGCAATTGGAATTGCTGCATAATTTTATCCGTAAATCGATTCTGATTTAAGAGAGTATGCAGCGGGTAATGGGGATTCCCGCGAAAAAGCACGACCTGTTCAAGGTCTGGACGATCTCGGACCGATGCGGGTGTGCAGCAGTTTTGGGAGGACGGTGTGCATCAAGACAAGACCAGGAGCTAGGTCGCCTGACTCAGGTTCGATGCGACGCGCTTTAATGAATCTCCCGGTCGTGCAACGCCATCAGCAGATCGTCCTGCGTCTGGTGGCCGGCATGATAGAGGTCGATCGCGATGTTGGCGATTGAAAGGCCCTGCTGGCTGCGAAGCTTGATGTTGCGCTCGGCGCACCATGTGTAGATGGCGCCGGCGAGAACGTCGACGTCTTCGGACTGAGAGGAAAAAGCTGACGCCATGGCAGATACCCTTGGTTTGGTTGTCCCCCGCTAGAGCGCTAAGGACGCTCTACGCTTTGATTTGGTGCATGAGCCCGAAAACCGATTCCGATCTTCGGGGTTATTCGCTGACCGTAGAGACTGAATTCATTTGGAAAACTTGCAAGCGGCATCATCTGGCTGCGTTAACGCAAGTCGTCTTCCCGCCCGCCGCCGTATCGATCCGGGACAGATTGGCCAGCGTGGATGGCGGATGTCGCAAATCGGGATTACGGGAACAAAAAAACCGGAGACGTTTCCATCCCCGGTTTTCGAAATAGGCGTGTCGATCGCTGCTCAGCCTTCGAAGAATTCCTTCATGCGGGCAAAGAAGCCCGTCGATTCCGGATTGTTCTCCTTGGAGGAAAGCTGCTCGAATTCCTGAAGCAGTTCGCGTTGGCGCTTGGTGAGCTTTTGCGGCGTCTCGATCTGGATCTGGATGTAGAGGTCGCCCGTCTGCACCGAACGCAGCACCGGCATGCCCTTGCCCTTGAGGCGAAACTGTTTGCCGACCTGCGTGCCCTCGGGCACGGTCACGCGCGACTTGGTGCCGTCGAGCGTCGCCACGTCGAAGGTTCCGCCGAGCGCGGCCGTCGTCATCGAGATCGGAACGGCGCAATAGAGATCGGCTCCGTCGCGCTGGTAGAATTCATGCGGTTTGACGGAGAGGAAGATATAGAGATCGCCTGCCGGTCCGCCGCGAGCCCCGGCTTCGCCTTCGCCCTGCAGCCGGATGCGGGTGCCGTCTTCAATACCGGCGGGAATATTGACCGAGAGCGAGCGCTCTTCCGTCACCCGGCCCTGGCCGTGGCACTTCGGGCAGGGATCGGGAATGATCTGGCCACGCCCGTGACAGGTCGGGCAGGTCCGCTCGATCGAGAAGAAGCCCTGTGCCGCGCGCACGCGCCCCGTTCCCTGGCAGGTGCCGCAGCTCTTCGGCTGCGTGCCGGGCTTGGCGCCCGAGCCCGAACAGACGTCGCAGGTGATCGAGGTGGGAACGCGGATCTGCGCCGTCTTGCCGGAGAAAGATTCCTCCAGCGTTATTTCCATATTGTAGCGAAGATCGGCGCCACGTTCGCGGCCGCCCGACGAGCGCTGGCGCGCGCGCCCACCACCCATCATTTCGCCGAAGATATCCTCGAAGATGTCGGAGAAACCGCCGCCGGCAAATCCGCCGCCACCGCCGCCCATGCCGCCATGCTCGAAGGCCGCATGGCCATAGCGATCATAGGCCGCCCGCTTCTGCGGGTCCTTGAGCATCTCGTAGGCTTCGTTGATTTCCTTGAACTTCCGTTCGGCGTCCTTGTCGTCCGGGTTCTTGTCCGGATGGTATTTCATCGCCAGTTTGCGAAAGGCGCTTTTCAGCTCTTTCTCGTCCGCCGACTTGGCTACACCCAGAGTTTCGTAAAAGTCCGCTTTTGCCATTAAGGATTAAACCCCGGAAATGGATTTTCCGGCTGCCATGGTGAGCAGCCGGATCAGGTGTTGAAGCATAACCACGCCGTCGCGGATTACGCGGACTTCTTGCGGTCGTCGTCCTTGATTTCCTCGTAGTCGGCATCGACGACATTGTCGCCGCCTTCCGCGGAGGCATCGCCAGCAGCGCCGCTTTCGGCCTGCTGTGCTTCATAGATCGCCTGGCCGAGCTTCATCGACACTTCCATCAGCGTCTGGGTCTTGGCCTTGATGTCGTCGGCATCCGGCTCCGACGCTTCCGACGCCGTCTTCAGCGCGGCGATCGCATCCGAGATCGCGGTGCGGTCGGCCTCGGAAACCTTGTCACCGTAATCCTTCAGCGACTTTTCCGAGGAATGGATCAGGCTTTCAGCCTGGTTCCGGGCTTCGACGGCCTCGCGGCGCTTCTTGTCTTCGGTGGCATGGGCTTCGGCATCCTTTACCATCTTCTCGATGTCGGCGTCGGAAAGACCGCCGGAAGCCTGGATGCGGATCTGCTGTTCCTTGCCGGTGCCCTTGTCCTTGGCCGAAACCTGCACGATGCCGTTGGCGTCGATGTCGAAGGTGACTTCGATCTGCGGCATGCCGCGCGGCGACGGCGGCAGGCCGACGAGGTCGAACTGGCCGAGCAGCTTGTTGTCGGCAGCCATTTCACGCTCGCCCTGCGAAACGCGGATGGTCACGGCCTGCTGGTTGTCTTCGGCGGTCGAGAAGGTCTGGCTCTTCTTCGTCGGGATCGTCGTGTTGCGTTCGATCAGGCGGGTGAAGACACCACCGAGGGTCTCGATGCCGAGCGACAGCGGCGTTACGTCGAGGAGCAGGACGTCCTTGACGTCGCCCTGCAGAACGCCGGCCTGGATGGCAGCACCAAGCGCCACCACTTCATCCGGGTTGACGCCTTTGTGCGGCTCCTTGCCGAACAGCTGCTTGACGACTTCCTGTACCTTCGGCATGCGGCTCATGCCGCCGACGAGAACCACTTCGTCGATTTCGGCAGCGGTGACACCGGCATCCTTGAGCGCTGCCTTGCACGGCGCGATCGTGCGCTGGACGAGATCGTCGACCAGGCTCTCGAGCTTGGCGCGGGTCAGCTTCAGCGTCAGATGCTTCGGGCCGGAGGCGTCGGCCGTGATGAACGGCAGGTTGATTTCGGTCTGCTGCGAGGACGAAAGCTCGATCTTTGCCTTTTCCGCAGCTTCCTTGAGGCGCTGCAGGGCAAGCTTGTCGTTCTTCAGGTCGATGCCGTTGTCCCTCTTGAACTCGCCAACGAGATATTCGACGAGGCGCATGTCGAAGTCTTCACCGCCGAGGAAAGTATCGCCGTTGGTGGACTTCACTTCGAAGACGCCGTCGCCGATCTCGAGGATCGAAATATCGAAGGTGCCGCCGCCAAGGTCGTAGACGGCAATCGTCTTGCCTTCTTTCTTGTCGAGGCCGTAGGCGAGTGCGGCCGCGGTCGGCTCGTTGATGATGCGCAGAACTTCAAGACCAGCGATGCGGCCGGCATCCTTGGTTGCCTGGCGCTGCGCGTCGTTGAAATAGGCGGGAACGGTGATGACGGCCTTCTCGACCTTTTCGCCGAGATAGGATTCGGCGGTTTCCTTCATCTTCTGAAGAATCATCGCGGAAATCTGTGCGGGCGAGTAGCCCTTGCCATTGGCTTCGACCCAGGCGTCGCCATTGTCGCCCTTGACGATGGTGAAGGGAACGAGGTGCTTGTCCTTCTCGACGGTCGGATCTTCGTAGCGGCGGCCGATCAGGCGCTTGACCGCAAAGAGCGTGTTCGTCGGGTTGGTGACTGCCTGGCGCTTGGCCGGCTGGCCGACGAGGCGTTCGCCATCATCGGAAAATGCCACCATGGAAGGGGTCGTGCGCGCACCTTCCGCATTCTCGATCACCTTCGCGTCCTTGCCGTCCATGACTGCAACGCAGGAATTCGTCGTTCCAAGGTCGATACCAATTACTTTTGCCATGTCATTCTCTCCTTGAAGCAAGCTGTCGGAACCCCGAGAAGGCATTTCCCTGACAGCCCCTTACGGGATGGGTCTACTTGAGATTACGCAATCGTGATTGCGGTGATGCGGCGTATATAAGGAGCGGTTTTCTGGACTGCAAGGCGAGAAATGCCCCGGAATCCAGCAAAACGAATGTGTTGCGTTCAATTTTTACAGTAGCCGGGAAAGAGGTCGCCCCATGTCCGGAAAGCGGCCGATTTTTAGAGCATGTCGCGCAAAACTGTGAAGCGATTTTCCGACAACGACATGCATAAAACAAAGACCTAAAGCGCGAGGAGCGACTCTGAAAGATCGCGACGCGCTTTAGAGCATCGGGCTTGTGTTGGACATGCAGCAAAGATCTCACTGGCCCATGATCAGATCGAGCAGCGTCGTGCGCCGCGGCTGGACGGAAGAGGTTGTCTGTGCGCCCCCGACATCCCCGGGGGGCACCATGCCCTCATAGCCCGAACCGCCGCCTTCGGCAACGTCTGCGGGCGGAACCGGGCCGTTGCCGGAGTTCGTCGCCTGCTGCCGGACAGGCGCTTGCGGATAGCGGTTTGCATTGTCGTCACCGCCGAAGACGCCTGAGATAATACCGCCGATCGTCGAAGGCGGCGCCTCGGCCGTCATCGGTTGCCCGCTGCCCAACTGCCCATCGCCCGGTGCCTGCGCCATCGGCTGACCATTGTTCGGATCGGCGATCAACTGGCCGTTGCCGAAGAGCGGTGCCGGCGAAAGACCCTTGTGGGCGGCGATCATGAATTCCTTCCAGGCCTTGGCGGGCAAGCCGCCGCCGGTCACCTTCTTCATCGGCTTGCCGTCGTCATTGCCGAACCAGACACCCGTGGTGAGGTTGCTGGTGAAGCCGACGAAGAGCGCGTCGCGCGAATTCTGCGTCGTGCCGGTCTTTCCCGCCGCCTGCCAGCCGGGGATCTTGGCGCTCTTGCCGGTACCGTTGTCGATGACGCCCATCATCATCGCATCCATCTGGGCGACGATCTGTTCGGACAGTACGCGCGGTGGGCTGTCATAGGTATTTTCGTAGAGAACCTTCCCTTCGGCAGTCGTCACCCGGCGGATGACGTGCGGCGTCGCCTTGTAGCCGCCGTTCATGAAGGCGGCATAGGAGGCGGTAAGTTCCATTAACGACACCTCGGACGTGCCGAGCGCGATCGAGGCGTTCGGCTGCAGCTCGCTTTCGATGCCGAGCCGGTGGGCAAGCTTGATCACCTGATCCGGCCCGTCATACATCACCAGCTGGGCGGCCACCGTGTTCAGCGACTTGGCAAGCGCTGTCGCCAGCGTCACTTCGCCATTGTATTTCTTCTCGTAATTTTCGGGCGTCCAGTCGCCGATCCGGATCGGCGCGTCGTTGAACACCGAATAGGGCGTCAGCCCCTTCTCGAGTGCTGCGGCATAGACGAAGGGCTTGAACGAGGAACCCGGCTGGCGTTTGGCCTTGACGGCGCGGTTGAACTGGCTCGTCGCATAGTCCCTGCCGCCGACGAGCGCCCGGATCGCGCCGGTGCCGTCGATCGAGACGAGGGCCGCCTGCGAGGCGTCGAGCTTCCCGCCCTCCTTGTCGAGCACGTCGACCAGCGATTGCTCGGCCTTCTTTTCCAGCGACTTGTCGATCGTCGTATCGACGATGACGTCTTCCTTGACGTCGCCGATCAAACCCGGCAGCTCGTCCATCACCATGTCGGCGACATAGTGCCCGGCGCCCGACCAGTAGCTCTTGGCCGAGGCCGGAGTCTGTGACATTGCGGTCTTGACCTCGGAATCGGTGATAAAGCCTTGTTCGCGCATTGCTGCGAGCACGAGTTGGGCGCGGGCATTCGCCGCATCGGCATCGCGGGCCGGCGAAAGCCGCGACGGCGCCTTGAGCAGGCCGGCCAGAACCGCGGCCTCGCCGAGGTTCACGTCATGCGCCGATTTGTTGAAGTAGCGGCGTGATGCCGCCTCGACGCCATAGGCGTTCGATCCGAAGAACACCCGGTTGAGATACATGGCAAGGATCTGGTCCTTGGTGTATTTCTGCTCCAGCCAGAGCGAGAGCAGCACCTCCTGCACCTTGCGTTCCAGCGTCCTGTCCGGGGAGAGGAAGAGGTTCTTGGCAAGCTGTTGCGTCAGCGTCGAGCCACCCTGCACCATGTGGCCAGCCGTGAAGTTGGTCACGATCGCCCGGCCGAGGCCGAGCGGATCAACGCCGAAATGCGAATAGAAACGCCGATCCTCGATGGCGATGACGGCTTCCGGAATATAGGGCGACATGTTTTCGAGCGACAACGCCTCGCCGCCGGTTGCGCCGCGATTGGCGATGACGCTGCCGTCGACAGCCGTGATCTTCACGTTCGGCGGCCGTTCCGGGATCGCCCACGTGCTGGCGCTCGGCATGCGCGAGCCATAATAGACCACGAGCCCGGCAATGCCGATGCCGGCCCAGATGAAAAGCACGACGCACCAGTAGATCACGCGGCGCAGGAAGCCGAAAAAGCCGCCGCCTTCGCGCTCTCGCGGCTCGCGCCGCCGTCGGGGGGCGGCACGTTGCGGCGGGGGTTTCGAGCCGCCGCGGCGCTGGGATCGGCCTCCGGCAATGCGATCGTCGGCATCGAGCGAGAATTCATCATCGTCGCGTGCCGGGCGGCCGCTGAAGGACGGTTCTATTCTGTCGCCTGATCTGCCTCTGCCTGCCATCGCGGACCGGTCACACCCCATGTTCGATCGCGAAGCCAGCTTCGCATAACGGTGCTCTTCTCCAGCGCCGCGCGTCTTTTCAGACGCGCAAAGGACGCTGGAACACTTTGAGTGCCGCCGTGATCATCCGACTGAACTGTAAATGCGGCGATTTAACGGGGTATTAATGATGGAAAGTAAAGCAGATCGCGCCGGGCGACAGCATTGGCCTTCAGAACTGGCGGGCCTCATAATCGTCGAGCGTTTCCGGGTCCTGCTTATATTCCCACTCGCCCAGATGAAGGCGGCGCCAGATCTCGCCGGAAGGGTTGAGGTTCGCCCCATCGGTGAGGCGCACAGGCAGGATAGGGTTGTGTTTATGCCAAACGGTAACATCTATGGCGGCTGCCCGAGGGGCGAAAAGCCCGAAGAAAGCCAGGTAGTCTTGCGTCATCAGGGTCCAGCCTCGAACGGATTAAAATCAATCCGCAACGCCACAAAACTGCAACAAAGAATCCCGCAAAACAAGAGCCTCGCGATGCTCTCACATCAAATTGTCGGTGAGCGTATTCGAGGATCGATGCTTCTCTCGCGGCTCCTGTCTTGCCCTCGCCGGCAAAGCGGCACGCGTCGTGAAAACAAGGGCCCGAAGTGCGTGGTGTGAATCAGGTGCGATACGACCTAGATTATCGCGCCGCGCGTCTTTTCGAGAAGCGCAAAGGACGCTGTAACACTTTGAACTGCTGCATATTTTATCCTTAAATTCGATTCCGATTTAAGGAATTAATGCAGGAGGCGGAACCAATAGGCGTCGCGATTGTTTAAGGAGAAGCGGGACAACCCCTCACGTCCCGCGCATGATCGGCCGTCTCCCCTCAACACGCGCCGATCGACATCAGGCCCGGTGCATCCCTCATGGGAGCGCCGGGCTTTTTCTTGGGTGTTTCCCTTGGCTTCAAGCCGCGGAAGAGGACGGCGCTGCCGTCCCCTTTCTGTTTCATTCGTCGCAGGAGGGATCGCCGGGGCGGCAATCAAAATTCCTGCGGTCCGGCCTGCGATCATCGCCTCTCCGGTCGTCCCTCTGCCGTTCACCTCTTTGCCGATCGTCCCTTTGCCGATCGTTCCTTTGATTGTCGTCGCGCCAGTCACGATCGCGGTTGCGCCCATCTCGGTCGCCATCCCGCTCGCGCCAGTTCCGGTCGCGATCCCGGTTATCCCGATCGCGGTCGCGATCCCGATTGTCGCGATCGCGGTAGTAGTAATCCGGGCCGCGGCTCCAGCGGTCACGGTCGCGATAGAAATCGCGGTTGCGGTAATAGCGGTCCCAATAATTGTCGACGCTGAAGCGAATCATCGGAATGCCGAGCGGACGGTAATATTGCGGGCCGACATAGACGCGGCGCTGCTGGTAGAGGGCCTGCACATACTGGCCGGATACCCAGCCGCGGCCGCCGTAGAATTCCACGTCGCACCAGTTGACGTCGGAAAGGCATCCGCGGATCTCGACGGAAGAACCGGCCGGGATGACCGCGACGGCGGGATAACGGGTGCTCGGACCCGCACGCATGTTGACGTTCGCGGTCGAGTAGCCCTCGGCAGCCTGCGCTATGGCAGGCGCCAGCATGAGCAGGCCGACCGCTGCGATTTTAACAAAGAGATTTTTCACGCTTCTCAGTCCTTGTTGGCACGTTTTTTCAGGCAGCGCTTGGCCGCGTTTCCTTGGCATATGCCACTGAAAGAAAAGATAGAGCGATCGCCCGCAGGTGTTTAGGGCGTTATCATTCATCTTATCTTTCAATGGCTTATATGTCGCTCGCGATGAACGCAGCTTGAACGGTGAAATGTCTGTCAGCGCCCTTGGAGCCGCGAGTGGTGCTTCCGGCAAGGGTGGGCACTGTTAACGATTCGTTAACCTTTCGGCGGCAGTCTCACTGCAATACCCGCTTGCTCCTTGACCACGGATGAACTGGCACTGAGATGAGCGGATAACGAAAGGCCGGGTCGAACCGGCCTTTTTGTTTGTCGCGATTTTGCGTGGCGCATCTTGATGGAAGGTGCGCCTTTTCCTTCAGGCAGCGAGCGCCAGCAGAATCCGCACCCAGGAGCGGATGCCCTTGTGGTAGGAGATAAGCTCGTATTTCTCGTTCGGCGAGTGGATGCGATCATCGCTGAGGCCAAAGCCGACGAGCAGCGATTCCATGCCGAGCATCTTCTGGAAATCCCCAACGATCGGGATCGACCCGCCCATGCCGATGACGATGGCGGGTTTCGGCCACTCGTCGGAAAGCGCATTCTTCGCCTTGGTCAGAACAGGCGAATCATAGGAGAGATGGATTGCCGGCGAACCGCCATGCGGATGGAACTCCACCGAGCAATCGGCGGGAATCTTCGCGCTGATATAGCTGCGGAAAGCCTCGCGGATGGCGGCCGGATCCTGCGTGCCGACAAGCCGGAACGAAACCTTGGCCGAAGCCTTGGCAGCGATCACCGTCTTGAAGCCTTCGCCGGTATATCCGCCCCAGATGCCGTTGATTTCGGCGGTCGGCCGGGCCCAGGTGAGTTCCAGCACCGAACGGCCCTTTTCGCCGGATGGAATGGAAAGGCCGACTTCGCCGAGGAAGCTCTCCGCGGTCTTGCCGAGCGTCTCCCAGGACGCCTTGATGTTGTCAGGCGTCTCCTGGACACCGTCATAGAAGCCGTCAAGCGTGATGCGGCCCGTCTCGTCATGCAGGCCGGCAAGAGCCTCGACGAGAATGTGGATCGGATTGGCCGCCGCACCGCCGAAGAGACCGGAATGCAGGTCGCGGTCGGCGGCCGTCACGATCACTTCCTCGCCGACCAGGCCGCGCAGCGCTGCGGCGATCGCCGGCGTGTCGCGGTCCCACATGCCAGTATCGCAGACGAGCGCATAATCGGCCTTGAGCTCGGCGGCATTGGCTTCCAGGAAGGGCTTCAAGGACGGCGAGCCGGATTCCTCCTCGCCCTCGAAGAGAATGGTGATGCGGCAGGGAAGCGCGCCGTTGATCTCCTTATAGGCGCGGCAAGCCTCGACGAAGGTCATCAACTGGCCCTTGTCGTCGGAAGTGCCACGGCCGGTCAGGATCTTGCGGCCCTCGCCGACATCCTTGATCGATGGCTCGAACGGGTCGTTTTCCCAGAGTTCGATTGGGTCGACCGGCTGAACGTCGTAATGGCCGTAGAAGAGAACATGCGGCGCATCGGCGGACGCGCCGGCATGATGGGCGACGACCATCGGATGGCCTGGCGTATCGCGCACTGAGCCCGTAAAGCCGAGCGTCCCGAGATAGGCGACGAGCCATTCCGCAGCCTTTCGGCATTCGGCTTTGTAGGCGGGATCGGTGGATATCGACTGGATGCGCAGAAGCTCGAACAGCTTTTCGAGGCTCGATGGAAGGTTCTGGTCCGCGCGCGCAAGCACCTGATTGATATCGGTCATTTTCGACTCCCTTTTTGAAATTCGGCCGGACGATAGACCAAACCAGAAAGGCAGGCGAGGCGGAAAAACAAAAAATCGGCGATGCGAAAGACCGGCGGGGCATAGACTAATATCAGGAGGATTTGCTGGATAATTATAGAAGGCAATTCTAATTCAATTTACCGTTATTTAGCATAACCTAAATAACCTGATCGAATTCACCTGTGGGAGGGGCAGATGTTTTCGGTCATAGCATGTGTTCGGGACAACCACGATTGGCGGCTGGTGCTTGCGGCCGCCGCGGTCTGCCTGGTCGGCGCTATCGCGGCTATGCTGCTGCTTTCCCGCGCCCAGGAATGCGATGCCGGGCGGCGCAAGCTCTGGATCGGCGCCTCGGCTTTTGCTTTCGGCACCGGCGTATGGGCAACGCACTTCATCGCGATGCTGGCCTATGACGGCGGCATGCCGATCGGCTACCAACTGGGCCTGACGACGCTTTCTTTCCTCCTGTCGGTTGTCGGCTCGTGGGCGGCGATCCTCGTCGCTTCGGAAAGCCGCGGCAGATTTTCTGGCATCCTCGGCGGCGTCCTGATGGCGCTCGGCATCGCCTCCATGCACTTGACTGGCATGCAGGCGATCGAAACGCAGGCGGCCATCCTTTATGACCCCTTGATGACGCTGAGTGCGGTTCTCGCAGGAGCGCTGTTGTCGAGCGCCGCCTTCCACGCCTTTTTCCAAATGAAGGGACTGAGGCGGCTCCTCGCCTCGTCAATCACTTTCGTCCTCGCGATCTGCGCTCTCCATTTCATCTCGATGGCGAGCATCACGCTCGTGCCGGATCCCGGCAAAGAGGTTCCGGCAACGGTGCTCGACGCCAGCCTGCTCGCTGCGATCGTCGTGGTGGCGGCGACGGCGCTCATTCTGATTGCGCTCGCGGTGGTCTTTATCGAAAGCCACCTGACGGATCTGAGGGGGCTCGCGAATGCCTCGCAGGAAGGGCTGCTGATCCTGCGGGAAGGCCGGATCATCGATGCCAATGAACGCTTCCAGGGGCTTTCCGGCTGGAAGCTTGCCGGTCTTGCCGGCAAGGCGCCCTCGGCTGTTTTGACCGCTATTCAGGGGACGGGGCAGAACGGACCCAGCGAGACGCTGCTCAACACCAGGAACGGCAGGGAGATCGCCGTCGAAGTGACCGCGAGCAGGATCGTCTATCGCGGGCACAATTGCGAGGTGCTGGCGGTGCGTGATCTCACCGAGCGCAGGCAGGCCGAGGAGATGATCGAGCATCTCGCCCACCACGACGTACTCACCGATCTGCCGAACAGGTCGCTGTTCGATACCCGCATCCGGCAGGCGCTGCAGATGGCCGAACGAAAGAACAGCGAAGTTGCCCTCTTCTATCTCGACCTCGATCGCTTCAAGGCCGTCAACGATATCTTCGGTCATGCCGAAGGCGACCGCATTCTCCGCAAGGTCGCCTCGATCCTGCGCCGCGTGGCCGATGAGAGCGATACGGTCGCCCGCCTCGGCGGTGATGAATTCGCCATCATTCAGCCCGCCGGGCAGCAGCCGGCGGCGGCGCAAAAGCTTGCGGCGGCGATCCTCGACGAATTCGCCGCCGAGATGGACACGGCGCGTGACCCGACCGCCATCGGCGTCAGCGTCGGCATCGCACTCTATCCCGCGGATGGCGCTGCTGCCGAAGAACTCTGCAACAATGCCGATACTGCACTCTACCGCGTCAAGCATAACGGTCGCGGCAAGGTCTGTTTCTTCGACGCGGAAATGGATAAGGCGGCACGGAACCGCCGCCTGATCGAAAGCGAACTGCGCCATGCGATCATCCGCGACCAGATCCATGTCAGCTATCAGCCGATCCTCGATGCGCTGAGCGGCGAGATCGGCGGCTACGAGGCCCTGATGCGCTGGAACCGGCCAGGTCACGGCTTGACCGAGCCCGATATCTTCATCCCGATCGCCGAGGAAAGCGGCTCGATCGTCCAACTCGGCGAATGGGTGTTGCAGCAGGCCTGCAGGGAGGCTGTGCGCTGGCCGCTGCCGTTGATGATCGCCGTCAATCTCTCGCCGGTGCAATTCATGCTACCGAACCTCTGCGAGCGGATCGAGGCGATCCTCGCCGAAACTGGGCTTGCGCCCAGCCGGCTGGAGCTCGAGATCACCGAGGCGGCCCTCATTCGCGATCGCGACCGGGTGATGACGACGCTGCTGCGGCTGCACAAGCTCGGCGTGCACATCGTCATGGATGATTTCGGCACCGGTTTTTCCTCGCTTTCCAACCTGCGTTCATTCCCTTTCGACAAGATCAAGGTCGACCGCAGTTTCACCGGCGTGCTGGAACATGATGCGGCGGCGCGCTCGATCGTGCGCGCCATCATCGGCCTTGGTCATAGCCTCGGCATGCCTGTCGTGACGGAGGGCGTGGAAACCGAGATGCAGCGCCGGATCGTCGTCGAGGAAGGCTGCGCGCAAGTGCAGGGCCTTTTACTCGGCAAGCCGGATATCGAGCCGAGCATCAAGCTTGCCGTCCACGAAAACGTCCTGACCGCGCAGATCGGAACCGGCCTGTCCTCATTGCGACGCGCACAGCGTGCCGGCGAGTGATCTTACAGCGCCGCGCGTCTTTTTCAGACGCGCAAGGGACGCTGTAACACTTTTGGACTGCTGCATAATTTTATCCTTAATTCGATTCCGATTTAAGGAATTATGCAGTGGTCAGAGCGCCTTGGCGTTTTCCAGAAGCCGGCGGATATATTCAAGCGTCAGCTCGCGCTCGAAAACCCGAAAACCTTTGAACAGCGCAAGGTCGGCCTCCCGCGCCGTCTCGATCGCCTCGGCCTCCATGGCGCGCGCCCTCGGCGTCAGGAAGAGCAGTTGCGCCCGCTTGTCGGACGGATGCGGCCGGCGCTCGATCAGCCCGTCGCGGACCATACGCGAAAGCGTATTGGCCATGGTCGCCTGCTCGATATCGACCCGCTCGAGAAGCTGTTTCTGGGTCAGCCCGTCCTCGGCCCAGAGTTCCAGCAGAATGGGGAACTGGCCCGGAGAAAAACCGAGCCCGACCGCGCGCTGGTGCAGCGAGCGGGCAAAACCCTTCGCCAACTGGCTGGCAAGGTAGGCTCCCGAATCCATGCGGTTAAATCCCATGATTGCAAGTTAGGCTCAAAACCATGCCGGAGACAATGCAGCAAATCGCATACGATGCTCCTAAACATGCAAGCCGTGATGATAATTGCGAGTGCCTGGAAAAAACAAAAGTCGCCATGGCCTGGAGGTTGGCCATGGCGACTTTAAAGTGGGGACAAAGGCCCGGAGAGGGGGATAAGGCCTTTGTCCAAGCCTGACGCGGCGGGGGACAAGCCGGTAATCAGACCCGCGGCGCGATCAAGCGCCGGTGACATGGATTTGTGGCTCAGAATGTGGTTTTTCAAGGGAGGGCCATCGTTACAAATCGGTAACACTTTGGTGAGCCGGAATCCCGGCTGCAGGATTCCCGGGATCGGAATCGGTTGAAGGATAAAATTATGCAGCAACGCCAAGTGCTCAGCGTCCTTTGCGCGTCCGAAAAGACGCGCGGCGCTGGGTGACGCTCCGAACGCCATAATCATTTTCGCGCGCCGAACTTTATGCCGAACTCCATATGGACCTCGTCCGATGCCCGCGCTATCCATGCACGCATGAAAAAAGGCGATCACCTCTTCCTAGTCGATGGTTCCGGATTCATCTTCCGGGCGTTTCATGCATTGCCGCCGCTGACCCGCAAGACCGACGGCCTGCCGATCGGCGCCGTTTCCGGTTTCTGCAACATGCTGTGGAAGCTGCTAAGGGATGCGCGCAATACCGATGTCGGTGTGACGCCGACGCATCTTGCCGTCATCTTCGATTATTCCGCCAAGACGTTTCGCAAAGAACTCTACGACGCCTACAAGGCGAACCGCTCCGCCCCGCCGGAAGAGCTCATCCCGCAATTCGGACTTATCCGCGAGGCGACCCGCGCCTTCAATCTGCCCTGCATCGAGACCGAAGGCTTCGAGGCCGATGACATCATCGCCACCTATGCTCGCCAGGCCGAAGCGACCGGCGCCGATGTCACCATCGTCTCCTCCGACAAGGATCTGATGCAGCTCGTCAGCCCCAATGTCCATATGTATGACAGCATGAAGGACAAGCAGATCGGTATTCCCGATGTCATCGAGAAATGGGGCGTGCCGCCGGAAAAGATGATCGACCTGCAGGCAATGACCGGTGATTCCGTCGACAACGTTCCTGGCATTCCGGGCATCGGCCCGAAAACCGCCGCCCAGCTGCTTGAGGAATACGGCGATCTCGACACGCTGCTCGAACGCGCCACCGAGATCAAGCAGGTCAAACGCCGCGAGACGATCCTCGCCAATATCGACATGGCCAGGCTCTCGCGCGACCTCGTGCGGCTGCGCACCGATGTGCCGCTCGATCTCGATCTCGACGCGCTGGTGCTGGAACCGCAGAACGGCCCGAAGCTGATCGGCTTCCTCAAAACGATGGAATTTACCACGCTGACGCGCCGCGTCGCCGAAGCCTGCGATTGCGATGCGAGTGCCATCGAACCGGCGACCGTCCGCATCGAATGGGGTGAGACGGCCCGCGGCCCGGATCTCGATGCGGCGGAGCCCGCGCCTGTTGCCGGCGGCATCCCCGAGGTCTCGGGCGAATCCGTGCCGGTGCCGCCGCGCGCGAAGGCGAAGAGCGCCGTCGAGGGCGCCTTTTCGCCCGCCGATCTTGCCAAGGCGCGGGCCGAGGCCTTTGCGACGCTGCCCTTCGATCATTCGGCCTATGTCACGATCCGCGACCTAGCGACGCTCGACCGATGGATTGCCGATGCGCGCCATACCGGCCTCGTTGCTTTCGATACCGAGACCACGTCGCTGGATGCGATGCAGGCCGAACTTGTCGGCTTTTCGCTGGCGATCGCCGACAATACGGCCGATCCCACCGGCACGAAGATCCGCGCCGCCTATGTGCCGCTCGTCCACAAGAACGGCGTCGGCGATCTGCTCGGCGGCGGCCTTGCCGAAAACCAGATCCCGATGCGCGATGCTCTGCCGCGGCTGAAGGCATTGCTGGAGGACGAAGCGGTTCTCAAGGTCGCTCAGAACCTGAAATACGACTACCTGCTGATGAAGCGCTACGGCATCGAGACGAAGAGTTTCGACGATACGATGCTGATCTCCTACGTGCTCGACGCCGGCACCGGCGCGCATGGCATGGATCCGCTCTCGGAAAAATTCCTCGGCCATACACCGATCCCCTATAAGGACGTGGCGGGCAGCGGCAAGGCGAATGTCACCTTCGATCTGGTCGACATCGACCGCGCCACCCACTATGCCGCCGAAGATGCCGACGTCACGCTGCGCCTCTGGCTGGTGCTGAAGCCACGGCTGGCGGCGGCAGGGCTGACCAGCGTCTATGAACGGCTGGAGCGGCCGCTATTGCCCGTACTGGCGCGCATGGAAGCGCGCGGCATCACCGTCGACCGGCAGATCCTGTCGCGCCTCTCCGGCGAGCTGGCCCAGGGTGCAGCAAGGCTCGAGGACGAGATCTACGTGCTGGCCGGGGAGCGCTTCAATATAGGCTCGCCGAAGCAGCTGGGCGATATTCTGTTCGGCAAGATGGGCCTTGCCGGCGGCAGCAAGACGAAAACGGGGCAATGGTCCACCTCCGCGCAGGTGCTCGAGGATCTGGCCGCTGCCGGTTTGGAGCTGCCGCGCAAGATCGTCGACTGGCGCCAGCTCACCAAGCTGAAATCCACCTATACCGACGCGCTCCCCGGCTATGTCCATCCGGAGACCAAGCGGGTCCACACCTCCTATTCGCTTGCATCGACGACCACGGGGCGCCTGTCCTCCTCCGAGCCGAACCTGCAGAACATTCCGGTGCGCACCGCAGAAGGCCGCAAGATCCGCACCGCCTTCATCTCGACGCCTGGCCACAAGCTGATCTCTGCCGACTACAGCCAGATCGAACTGCGCGTGCTTGCCCATGTGGCCGAGATCCCGCAACTGACCAAGGCTTTCGAAGATGGCGTCGACATCCACGCCATGACGGCGTCGGAAATGTTCGGCGTGCCGGTGGAAGGCATGCCGGGCGAGGTGCGCCGCCGCGCCAAGGCGATCAATTTCGGCATCATCTATGGCATCTCGGCCTTCGGCCTCGCCAATCAGCTTTCGATCGAGCGTTCGGAAGCCGGCGACTACATCAAGAAGTATTTCGAGCGTTTCCCCGGCATCCGCGACTATATGGAAAGCCGAAAGGCCATGGCGCGCGACAAGGGTTATGTCGAAACGATCTTCGGTCGCCGCATCAACTATCCCGAAATCCGCTCGTCCAATCCATCCGTGCGTGCTTTCAACGAGCGTGCGGCGATCAATGCGCCGATCCAGGGTTCGGCTGCCGACGTCATCCGCCGGGCGATGATCAAGATAGAGCCGGCGCTTGTTGAAGTCGGCCTTGCCGATCGCGTCCGCATGCTGCTGCAGGTGCATGACGAACTCATCTTCGAGGTCGAGGACGAGGATGTCGAAAAGGCGATGCCGGTCATCGTCTCTGTCATGGAAAACGCCACCATGCCGGCGCTGGAAATGCGCGTGCCGCTGAGGGTCGATGCCCGCGCCGCCACCAATTGGGACGAGGCGCACTAACGCATGTCGCACAAAACTGTGCAGCGGTTTTGCAACAACGACATGCGTGGAAATAAAGCCTAAGGCGCGAGGAGCGAATCTAAAAGATTGCGACGCGCTTTAGAGCGCCTCCCCAAAATTGGCAAAGATTTTTCTCACTGCCAGAACTCATTGAAAGTGCAGCGATTTATCCCAAGGGATCGTATCGGAACGATACGGCAGGAAGGAACTTATTAACCTTCCTTTTCTATCCCGGTAGGGTCGTAATTTGCAAAGCATGAGTGAGTAGCGGACGCATGCGTTTTCCCAGAACCAATTTGACGGATGCCGGAGATTTTTCCAGCGAGATTGAAACGGACCTTCCGGCGGAAAACCCAGGGGAGAAGCCGGCGGCACCCATCTGGCAGAGCAACTTTTCCCTCGCGCCGAATGTCCGTTTCACCCGTACGCCGGAAACGCTGATCAGCAAGCGGCGCGCGCCGAATGAGCCCGTTCGCGATGATTCGGAGATTGGACAGCAGGCGATACGGATAGAGCCGGTTGCCGTCGACGTGCCATTCGATATCTATCTGCCCGAGCCGGAAGAAATTTCCGCAGCACCGGACAGGGTCGAACTGCAGCAGTCACCACTCGCTGACGAGACCATCGCACCGGCCTTCCGCGCCACCGCCGAGCTTTCCTCCATTTCAGATTTCGCCTTCTGGGAAGTCATGGCCTTCGAAGAGGCGCCGATTCGCCCGCCCGCCTTGATATCGTTCCCGAAGACCGAGACCTCGCCCGAGTCGATCACGTCGCTGTTCCGGATCATGGAATGGCGCCCCGGCCGGCCGGCCCCTGCTCCGGTCACCTCCCGCCCGGTCCCGCAGCCCGCTGCGATCTCCGCAAAGGTCGCCGTGCGCCCTCCGGCCGCCCCGTCCCTGGAAAGGCCCAGGCGCATCGTTGTCGAGGCACCGGTCATGCCCGCACCTCAGGCGGCGCCAACCCCTCAGGTCGCGCCAGCCCCTCAAATTGCATCAGCCCCTCAGGCCGCGCCGGCGCCGCAGCGCACGCCGCCTGTCGCCGCGGTTCTGCCGTCGCCGCGCCTGGCCGCGAGGCCCGAAAGGATCGACGCGTCCGGCTATGAGTTCCCGCCGCGTGCCCTGCTGCAGGAACCGCCGGAACGCCTCGGCGAGATCATGTCGCAAGAGACGCTGGAGCAAAATGCCGGGCTTCTGGAAAGCGTGCTGGAAGATTTCGGCATCAAGGGCGAAATCATCCATGTCCGTCCCGGTCCTGTCGTCACCCTCTATGAATTCGAGCCGGCGCCAGGCGTGAAATCGTCGCGCGTCATCGGCCTTGCCGATGATATCGCCCGCTCGATGTCGGCACTTTCGGCCCGTGTTGCCGTCGTCCCCGGCCGCAACGTCATCGGCATCGAGTTGCCGAATGTGACACGTGAAACCGTCTATTTCCGCGAGATGATCGAAAGCCAGGATTTCGAGAAGAGCGGTTACAAGCTGGCGCTCGGCCTCGGCAAGACCATCGGCGGCGAGCCCGTCATTGCCGAGCTCGCCAAGATGCCGCATCTGCTCGTCGCCGGCACCACCGGTTCCGGCAAGTCGGTCGCCATCAACACGATGATCCTGTCGCTGCTCTACCGCATGACGCCGGAGCAGTGCCGCCTGATCATGGTCGACCCGAAGATGCTTGAGCTCTCCGTCTATGACGGCATCCCGCATCTGCTGACGCCCGTCGTCACCGATCCGAAGAAGGCGGTAATGGCGCTGAAATGGGCCGTGCGCGAAATGGAGGAGCGCTATCGCAAGATGTCGCGCCTCGGCGTGCGCAATATCGATGGCTATAACGACCGCATGGCACAGGCCCGTGAAAAGGGCGAGACCATCCACGTCATGGTCCAGGTCGGTTTCGACAAGGGCACCGGTGTTCCGATCGAGGAAAGCCAGGCGCTGGACCTGACGCCGATGCCCTATATCGTCGTCATCGTCGACGAGATGGCCGACCTGATGATGGTCGCCGGCAAGGACATCGAAGGGGCAATCCAGCGCCTCGCCCAGATGGCCCGCGCCGCCGGCATCCATCTGATCATGGCGACACAGCGTCCGTCGGTCGACGTCATCACCGGCACGATCAAGGCAAACTTCCCGACCCGCATCTCCTTCCAGGTGACTTCGAAGATCGACAGCCGCACCATTCTCGGCGAACAGGGCGCCGAGCAGTTGCTCGGTCAGGGAGATATGCTGCACATGCAGGGTGGCGGGCGGATTTCCCGCGTCCACGGCCCTTTCGTTTCGGATGTCGAAGTGGAAAAGGTTGTCGCCCATCTGAAAACCCAGGGCCGCCCGGAATATCTCGACACCGTCACCGCCGACGAGGAGGAAGAGACGGAAGAGGAAGAAGCCGGCGCCGTCTTCGACAAGAGCACCATGGCCTCGGAAGATGGCAACGAACTCTACGAGCAGGCGGTCAAGGTCGTCATGCGCGACAAGAAGTGCTCGACGTCCTACATCCAGCGCCGCCTCGGCATCGGCTACAACCGTGCCGCCTCATTGGTTGAACGCATGGAAAAGGAAGGTCTTGTCGGCCCGGCCAACCATGTCGGCAAGCGCGAGATCGTCTCGGGACGGGGCGATAGCGATTAATCGGCAATGAAATGGAGTGCACACGCACTCCATTTCATGTCCTCAAGGCAGCCAGCCGAACCGTCTCGCTAACAAAAGCGGTCTTTCCGTCGGTGTAAAAATCCCAATCGCCGCCTGCCTCCGCAGCCAGCCGGCGTTTCAGCTCGGCATAGGCCTTGGCTCTCTCGGGGTGAACCCTGAGATAGTCGCGAAACAGAATGCGGTCCCGATGCGCGCGATTATTGGGTCCGCAAAGATAGAGCTTGAAGCCATAAGCTTGATGATCGCGGGTGAAAGCCCATCGTTGCTCTCCAGTATCGCCGTGGAAGACGAAATCAGCAGCGCGCACCACCTCGATCGCCGTCGGCAGGAGCTCGTCGGATATCATCACGGCATCAAGGTCGATCTTCGGCTTGGCCGCCAGTCCAGGCACTGATGTGCTGCCGATATGATCGATGGAAAGCAAGCGGTCACCGAGCAGGATCGAGATCTCGGTGCTGATCTCGGCAAACAGCAGTGGCCAGGAAGGATCGTAGTCGACCACTTTGATGGCGCGCATGCCGTTTCCCTCGATCCTGGTCAGTGCGCCTTGGTCAGCAATCCGTCGAGGATCTCGATCATCTTCTGCTCGGCCTCTTCGAGCGAGCCGCTATTGTCGAGCTCCACCACGTCATATTCGCCACGCACCGTCAGCGGTCCGCGGGCGAGCCGTGCCATAATATCTTCGTGCGTCTCGCGTCCGCGTGCCTCCAGCCGGCCGGCGAGCACTTCGGGGCGAGCGGTGACGTTGATGACCTTCAGCCGCGGGAAGGCGGCCTGAAAGCGATGAAGTGCCGAGCGCGAGCCGTTGGCGACGACGACATGGCCTCTCGACAGCGCCACCGAGACCTCGGCCGGAATACCGTATCTCAGGCCGTGCGCTTCCCACCAGACGGCGAAGGAGCCCGATTGCTCCATGGCGGCAAACCCTTCGAGGGAGACGGAAAGATGATCTTCGCCGCCGGCGTCACGATGGCGGGTGATGACGCGGCGGACGAAATGCACGTTCTCACGGCCGGCAAAACGCCGGGCGGCGAGGTTCATCAATGTGTCCTTGCCAGCACCGCTCGGGCCGACGACAACGACCATGATGCCGCGCTCGGCTCCGGCTCCTGCGTGGGGTTCGTGCGGCATCATGCGACACGGCGTCCCTGGCGCCAGACGGAGCGCGTCACCGGCACGCCATGTGAGCGGTGGACGCGGACAAGATCGGCGCGCAGCCCGGTTGCGATCCGGCCGCGATCGTCGAGGCTGACGGTGCGGGCGGGCGTCGACGTCACCATGGCGATCGCCTTCGGCAGGCTGATGCTCTCTACCTCGTCGGCGAGGATGAAGGGCGCATGCAGCAGGCTGAGCGGCACGTAGTCGGAGGAAAGCACGTCGAGCACGCCCATCTCGGCAAGGTCGCGGGCGGCGATATTGCCGGAATGCGACTTGCCACGCACGATGTTCGGCGCGCCCATCAGCACGCTCATGCCGTGCTCGTGTGATGCCCGGGCGGCATCGAAGCTGGTCGGGAACTCGGCCAGGCGCACACCGTTGTCGATCGCCTCGTCGACATGCGAGAGCGTCGCGTCGTCATGGCTTGCCACGGTGATGCCGCGCTCGGCGCAAACCTTGGCGATGGCATTGCGGTGCGGCGTCGAATTGCGCGCCGATTCTGCCTGGCGCTTGGCGACAAAACGCGCGAAGGCCTCGTCGCTTAGTCCCCGCTTCTTCTGGTAGTAGAAAATATATTGGTCCATCGTCTGGAACTGACGCTGGCCGGGCGCATGATCCATCAGCGAGACGAGCCGCACATGCCGGTCGTTTTCGAAATCGGCGAAATGTTCGAGCACATTGTCGGCCGAGACCTCGCAGCGCAGGTGGATGAGGTGCTCGGCGCGCAGCCTGCCTTCCTTCTCCGCCGACTGGATGGCATCGGCCATCTCACGCATCTCGCCATGTTCGAATCCGCCGTCCTCGTCCGCACCCATGCGCAGGCAGTCGAACACCGTGGTGATGCCCGATGTGACGATCTGGGCGTCATGCGCCTGGACCGCGGCGGTCTTGTTCCAGCGAATGCCGGGACGCGGCTGATAATGGCCTTCGAGATGATCGGTGTGCAGCTCGACAAGGCCTGGAATGACGTAGTCGCCTTCGAAATCTTCGCCGGCTACCGAGTTACCCTCGGAGATGTCGGCAATCTTCCCGTCGCGGATGAGGATCGAGCCGGAGAGGATGTCATCCTCGAGAACAATGCGGGCGTTGGAAAACACGGTCTCTTTGCTCATGTCGTCAGGTCTTTCAGCTTTTGGCGCCGGCAAGCGGCAGCCAGGAATGAACTTTGAACGGGGCACCGCGCGTCTCCTCGATGAAGACGGCAAGGCCGGAAATCGAAAGCGGCCGGCCGGTGAAATCGGCAAAACGCTCTGTCAGGATCGCTTTCATCACCTGAGCACGTGTCTCGGGCACTTGGCCGCTCAGCGTCATGTGAAAGCCGAAATCCTCCATGACGTAAGGATAACCCCAACGCTGCAGATGGGCGCGTTGGCTGTCGCTGAGCTTCTCCGGATTGCGCCGCGCCATATCGGCCTCGGAAAGCGCTGCGCGGAACGGTTCGAAGGACCTTACCACCTTCGCGGCGAAATCCTGAAGAGGTTGATGAAGTGAACCGGGAACGAGGGCAAAAAAACGGCCGAGCTGGCCGAGCACGAGCTCAGGAATCTCGAAGGCTTGCGTGCGCTGGGCAAAATCCTCGGCAACGGTCATGAGATCTTTCTCGGTGACCGAGGAGGCGAGGGAAAACGGCGCCTTGATCGTGGCGTGAAAGCCGTAGCGGCGCGGGTCGGCGGTCAGCTCGAACTGCTCTGCCGCGCCCAGTTGCGCATATTCCGGCGCAGGATAGGTCTCGTCGGTGAAAGCATTGCGGCCGAGCCAGAACGAGGCCGCGCCGGTCAGGGGATCATCCTTCGGCGGCGAGAAATAGAGAGCGTAGCGCAAGGCTTTTATCCTGGAGATCGTCCAAACGGGGAGGGCACTGTGCAGTGATTTGGCGGCGAACCGCAAGCAGGCTCCCGGCTAAAAGATTTCCGTGACAGAATGATGATGGCGGCAGCGCCGCCACTGCTTTGATGGATGGGTCAGTGGGCTTTCGTGCCCATCAGCCGGTGGCGCAGCGCGTTCGAGGCGGTGTCGAAAATGAAGACGACGATCAGGATCAGAATGACCATGTAGGCGACGTTTTCCCAGTTGGCATTGGTGCGCATGGCCTCCCACAGCTTGAGGCCGATGCCGCCGGCGCCGACGGCGCCGATAATGGTCGCGCCGCGCACGTTCGATTCCCATTGGTAGAGCGTCTGGCT
Source organism: Rhizobium beringeri (assembly GCF_004306515.1). Lineage (NCBI taxonomy): Bacteria > Pseudomonadati > Pseudomonadota > Alphaproteobacteria > Hyphomicrobiales > Rhizobiaceae > Rhizobium > Rhizobium beringeri. The sequence continues at coordinate 4,554,011 of NZ_SILG01000001.1, forward strand.
GACGAAGACGGGAACGATCTGCGGCATAATGCCGTAACGATGAACAAGCACGGTCTGAGCGCCTGTTGATTTGATGCCTTCCCGCGGCTTGTTGTCGATATTCTCGAGGCCTTCGGAATAGAGCTTGCCGAGCGTGCCGGTCTCGGTGAGGAAGATCGCACCACTGCCGGCGAGCGGGCCGGGGCCGAAGGCGCGCGTCAGGAACAGCGCCCAGATCAACATATCGACCGAGCGCAGGAAATCGAAGAAGCGCTTCAGGACCTGGTTCAGCAGGCGGTTCGGCGTGATGTTGCGCGCTGCCAGGAAGGCGAGCGGAAAGGCGGTAAGCGAGCCGAGCAGCGTTCCGAGGAACGCCATGACGATCGTCTGGAAAAGCTTGGTCCAGACGTCGCCGTGCTGCCATTCGCTGTTGTTCCAGATATCGTCGAAGGCGAGCGACAGGTTGGATTGGTCGGGCTTGATGCGCGGACCGGAGACGATGAGGCTGACGACCTCGCCGACCGGCTTGTCGAAGAAGGATGATTGCGTGTCGAAGATGAAATTCGCCCAGCCGATGAAACGTTTGCGGATCTTCACCCGGTCGACTGATATGCTGACATTGCCGGCAAAGCCGAGATCCGCCAGCACGTTGTCATCATAGACCGTCATCCAGCCGGGTACCGGTCCGACGACTTTCGGCGCACCGCTCGAAACTTCCACCGGGACGCTGACGCCATGCGCGGTGACGATCGTCTCGTTCTTCGAGACGGTGACGCTGCGGCTGGTGCCGCTGACCGAAACGGTGATGCTGCCGTCGGGATTGTTGACCAGCCAGTCCGGATGCGGACTGTCGCCGAGCGGCGAGAAGCGCGGATAGCGGATGTCGATCGAGCCGTCATCCTCGATGCGGAATTCCGGCCGAACGTCGTAGCTCACCCATTGGCTGAGATAGATGCCGACGCGCTCCCAATGGGCTTCGGCAAAAAGCTTGGGCAGGTCGAAGAACCAGACGGCATAGAGGCTGTAGAGCAGCGTCGCGATGAGGATCATCAACCCGCCGAAACGCTGACGGAACGACCGGTGGAAATATTCCGGATAGCGCGTTTCTATCTCGTGCATGCGGTTTGCGTCGATCACCGTCATGGCGGCCTCAATGTTGCAGGAGGAAGGCGTGCTCGCCGACAAGGCGGCGGCGCAGCCATGCGGAGAACTGGTCGACGGCGACGATCGTCACGAACAGCAGCAGCACGAGCGCCACCGTCTTGGCGCCGAAGCCGCGCGAAATCGAGAGCTTCAGCTCCTCGCCGATGCCGCCGCCGCCGACCGCGCCGATGATGGTCGAGGCGCGCACGTTGATCTCAAGGCGCAGCAGCGCATAGGAGGTGAAATTCGGCAGCACTTGCGGCAGAGCGGCAAAGCGCACGCGCTCCCACCAGTTGGCGCCCACGGCTTTCATGCCCTCGTGAGGCTTCATGTCGATATTTTCGGCCACTTCGTAGAAGAGTTTGCCGAGCGCGCCGATCGTGTGCAGGGTGATGGCGATGATGGCGGCGACCGGCCCGATCGACAGGATCGCCGAAAACAGCCCGGCAATGACGATTTCAGGGAAGGCGCGCAGGAACTCCATCAGCCGCTTGGTAAAGATGCGCAACGGCCATGAATTCGTCAGGTTGCGCGCGGCAAAGAAGCTCAATGGGACGGCAAAGACGAAGGCGATGATCGTCGAGATCAGCGCCACGTTGATGGTGACGATCATCAGCTCGAAATATTCGGGAATGTAGAAGGCGCCCCAGACGTAGACGCGGCCCCTGTCGAAATTGAATTCCTCGCCGCCCTTGTCGTTGACGCTCGCTATATCAAACAACGCGCGCCAGACGTCGTGCCAATCCTTGGGGATGAGCCAGCTCAGGAAGTCGAAGAGATGCGGCAGCCGGTCGAAGAAATGGCCGGCATTGCTCTCGTCGGCGAAGCGGACGGAGCTGACGAAAGCCGCAATGAGGATAACCAGGCCGAGGATGGTATAGAAGCGGCGCTTGGCGACCATCCGGTCCCAGGCGGTGCCGATCTCCTTGGCGCTCTGCATGTGCGGCTGTGTATCGGCAATAGTCATTAACGCCTCGCCTACTGCATAATTCTATCCTCAAATCGGAATCGATTTGAGGATAGAATTATGCAGCAATTCAAAGTGCTGCAGCGTCCTTTGCGCGTCTAAGACGCGCGGCGCTGTAGTCAAAAGATAGAGGGCGGCCGTTGCCGGCCGCCCCCATTCGAAACGGCTCGATCAACCGCCGATGGCAGCTTTACGGACGTCGACGACGGCATTGTAGAAGTCGTGCTTGACAGGTGCGTAGCCCTTGTAATCGCCGCCTTCGACAGCGGCGAAGCACTCGTGATCCTTTTCCGGCAGAGCCGTGAAGAAGGCTGCAAGCTTCGTCTGCCACTCTTCGCCGAGAGCGTTGCGAACGACGAGCGGGCCGTTCGGGATCAGCGGCGAACGCCATACTTCGACCAGCTTGTTCGGATCGACGGCGCCCTTGTCGACTTCCTTGCGGAAGGTACCGGAGGTGTAGCCGTCCTTGAAGTCGCCGATGCCCGAGCTATCGTCGACGGCAATGTCGACCTTGCCGTCATAGGCAGCGAGAAGGTTGTTCTCGTGACCGCCGTTGAACTGGGTCGAGGCGAAGAACTTGTCGTTCGGCATGCCCGTGTCCTTCGGGATCTGCGTCAGCGGAACGAGGTAGCCGGAGGTGGAATCCGGATCGGCGTAGCCGAGCTTCTTGCCCTTGGCGTCCTTGATGGACTTGATGCCGGAGGACTTCAGAGCGAGGCCGATCGAGTAATAACCCGTCGAGCCGTCCTTCTGCTGCGTCGTCAGGATCGGCGTGACAGCCTTCGAATCCTTGATGTAGACGGCGGCATAGCCGGAGGCGCCGAGTTCGGCGAAGTCGAGCGTGCCACCGAGCAGGCCCTGGATCACGCCGTCATAGTCGGCGGCCGGGAAGAGCGAAACCTTCTCGAAGCCGAATTCCTGCTTCAGGTGGTCGGCAAGGCAGGCATAGTTGCGCAGGCGGTCGGTTTCGTTTTCGCCACCGAGGATGCCGATGCGGAATTCCTTGAGATCTGCAGCATTGGCAGCGCCGGCGAGCGCGAAGAGCGCCGTTGCCGCAAAGAGTGCTTTCTTCAACATGTTCTCTCCTATTGACCGGTGTCCCCGGCCTTCCCGTTACGAAGAAGTGTGCCCTTGACGCGGGCGCTCGATCGCGACCGCCTCTCAGAGGCCGGCCAGCGCCAGCGGCTGTGTGCCGGCGGATTGATTGTCTGCCCGCTCGGGGGCGATATTGATCGATGTCGAGGTCACCGTTTCGTCGATGCCGGCGCCGTCCTTGTCCGTCCCGTAGATTTCCTTCACCGCTTCCGCGGTCAGCTCCGAGGGCTTGCCGTCGAAGACGACGCGGCCGCCGGCCATGCCGACGATGCGCTCACAATAGTTGCGGGCGGTGTCGAGCGTGTGAAGGTTGGTGACGACGGTGATGCCCTCACGCTCGTTGATATCGCGCAGCGCATCCATAACGATCTTGGCGTTCAGCGGATCGAGCGAGGCGATCGGCTCGTCGGCGAGAACCATCTTCGGGTTCTGCATCAGCGCGCGGGCGATCGCCACGCGCTGCTGCTGGCCGCCGGAAAGCGTGCCGGCTGCCTGCAGCGCCGTCTGCTCGATGCCGAGGCGTTCGAGTGCAGCGATGGCATGCACGCGTTCCTCGCGGGTGAAGATGTTGAGCAGGCTCATAAGCGTCGAGCGATGATTGAGGCGACCGAGCATGACATTGGTGAGGACGTCGAGGCGCGGCACCAGGTTGAACTGCTGGAAGATCATCGCGCAGTCGCGCTGCCAGTTGCGCAACGCCTGGCCGCGAAGCCCGGAGACCTCGACGCCGGCGAAATGAATGGAGCCGGAGCTCGGCTCCTGAAGGCGGTTGATCATGCGCAGCAGCGTCGACTTGCCGGCGCCGGAGCGGCCGATGATGCCGACCATCTGGCCCTGAGGAATGGCGAGCGTGACGGAATCGACGGCGAGCTTTTTTCCGAAACGACGTGTGACATTCTTCAGCTCGAACATCATGCTCTTCCCTTGCGATCCAGGCCTTGGTCAGCATCGCATTAGTCCCGCTTGATGAACCTCACATGTCATATTTGTGTAAGTCCTGTCACAATTCTCCGCCCCTATATCGGGGGTTTAACCACCGTAACGGGACAGGAAATCTTCCGCGCTCAGGTTGCGGAAATCCGCGAGCGCCTGGCGCAGCCGGTCATGCTCCCAATCCCACCAGGAAAGCCTGTCCATCCGTTCGCCGATCTCCTTTGGAAAGCGCTCGCGAATGAGCTTTGCCGGCACGCCGCCGACGATCGTATAGGGCGCAACGTCCTTCGAGACGACAGCGCCGGCTCCGATCACCGCGCCGTTGCCGACGCTGACGCCCGGCAGGATCGTCGCCCCGTGGCCGATCCAGACGTCGTTGCCGATCGTCACGCGGTTTGCGCGCCGCCAGGCGAAGAAGTCCGTCTCCATGTCGCCGTCCGGCCAATAGTCGGCGGCGCGATAGGTGAAATGATGCAGTGTCGCGCGCCAGGTCGGATGGTTGGTGGCATTGATGCGTACGGCGGCGGCGATATTGACGAACTTGCCGATCGTCGCACACCAGACGGAGCCGTCCTGCATGATGTAGGAATAGTCGCCGAACGTGGCCTCGCTGATGCGGCAGCGTTCCGAGACCTCCGTATAGCGCCCGAAGGTCGAATCGCTGACGGATGCCGTCTCATGAAAATAGGGCTCGATACCCAGCTTGCGGCTCATGCAGCGATCTTTCTGGGTGAGAATTGCTGGACGTCGAGGATGCGGTCGGCGACGGCTTCGCGCACTTCTTCGTCATGGAAGATACCGAGAAGGGCCACCCCCGCCTTCTTCTTTTCCGCGATCATGCCGACGACGACGGCACGGTTCCTGGCATCGAGCGAGGCTGTGGGTTCGTCGAGAAGCAGGATCGTGTGCTCGGTGATGAAGCCCCGCGCGATGTTGACGCGTTGCTGCTCGCCGCCGGAGAAGGTGGCGGGCGGAAGCTGCCAGAGCGTTTCCGGCAGATTGAGCCTGGCAAGCAGGGCGCCCGCCTTTTCCCGCGCCGTGACGGTGGCCTCGCCGCGTGCCACCAGCGGTTCGGCAACCACGTCGATCGCCGCGACGCGCGGCACGGTGCGCAGGAACTGGCTGACATAGCCAAGCGTATTGCGCCGCACGTTGAGCACGGTGCGCGGATCGGTGGAGGCGAGATCGACGATGCGTCCGTCGTGGCGGATGAGGATCTGGCCGGTGTCGACGGCATAATTGCCGTAGATCATCTTGAGCAGCGAGCTCTTGCCGATGCCCGATGGGCCACCGAGCACGACGCATTCGCCCGATGCGACCGAGAAGGCGACATCGGAGACGACGGGTAGCTTGATGCCGTCGCGCAGATGCATGGTGAAGCTCTTCGAAACTTCGGAAACGACGAGGGGCGTTGCCATGATTTCTTCTTCCTTGGTTTCGCCGCGCGTCTGTAAAGACGCGCAAAGGACGCAGTAACATCTTGAATTGCTACATAATTTTACCCTTAAATCGATTCGGATTTAAGGAATTATGCAGTAGCGCTCAGACCTGCAGGATCGAGGACACGAGCAGCTGCGTATAGGGTTCGCGCGGGTCGTCGAGCACGCGGTCGGTGAGCCCGTGTTCGATGACGTAGCCGTCCTTCATCACCATCATCCGGTGCGAGAGCAGGCGGGCGACGGCGAGATCGTGGGTGACGATGATGGCCGAGAGGCCGAGATCATTGACGAGACCGCGCACGAGATCGAGCAGGCGCGCCTGCACCGAGACGTCGAGGCCGCCGGTCGGCTCGTCCATGAAGACGAGGCGCGGTCCGGTGACGAGGTTGCGGGCGATCTGCAATCGCTGGCGCATGCCGCCGGAAAAGGCGCGCGGCTGGTCGTCGATGCGGTCGGCGTCGATCTCGACACGTTCCAGCCAGTCAATCGCCGAAGCGCGGATTTTGCCGTAGTGCCGGTCGCCGATCGCCATCAGCCGTTCGCCGACATTGGCGCCGGCCGACACCGTCATGCGCAGGCCATCGGCCGGATTCTGGTGCACGAAGCCCCAATCGGTGCGCATCAGGAAGCGCCGCTCGGCCTCGTTCATGCGGTAGAGATCGCGGTAGCTGCCATCGCGCATGTGATATTCGACGCTGCCGGTACTCGGCAGCAGCCGGGTGGAGAGGCAGTTGAGCAGCGTCGTCTTGCCGGAGCCGGACTCGCCGACGATGGCGAGTACTTCGCCGGGCCAGAGCTCGAAGGAGACGTCGCGGCAGCCGATGCGGTTGCCGTAGAATTTCGAAACGTCATGGACTTTGAGAAGCGGGGTATCGCTCATTCTGCAGCCTCCCGGGCCAGCATCTCGCCGGCATGTCCGTGCGCGCGGCGGTCTTCGCAATGATCGGTGTCGGAGCAGACGAACATCCGCCCGCCCTTGTCGTCGAGAACCACCTCGTCGAGATAGACATCCTCCGCACCGCAAAGGGCGCAGGGTTTATCGAAACGCTGGATATCGAAGGGATAATCCTCGAAATCCAGGCTGACGACATCGGTATAGGGCGGAACCGCATAGATGCGTTTCTCGCGCCCGGCGCCGAAGAGCTGCAGCGCATCCGACATGTGCATCTTCGGATTGTCGAATTTCGGCGTCGGCGACGGGTCCATGACGTAGCGGCCATGGACCTTCACCGGATAGGCGTAAGTCCTCGAGATGCGGCCGTTATGGGCGATATCCTCGTAGAGCTTCACATGCATGAGGCCGTATTCTTCGAGAGCGTGCATCTTGCGCGTCTCGGTTTCGCGCGGCTCGAGGAAGCGCAGCGGCTCGGGGATCGGCACCTGGTAGACGAGCACCTGCCCGACCCCGAGCTTTTCTTCGGGAATGCGGTGGCGCGTCTGGATGATCGTCGCATCCTTGGTATGTGTCGTCACCGCGACATTGGCGACCTTCTGGAAGAAGGCGCGGATGGAAACGGCGTTGGTCGTATCGTCGGCGCCCTGGTCGATGACCTTCAGCACGTCGTCCGGTCCGATGATCGAGGCCGTCACCTGCACGCCGCCGGTGCCCCAGCCATAGGGCATCGGCATTTCGCGCGAGGCGAAGGGCACCTGATAGCCGGGAATGGCGATCGCCTTCAGGATGGCGCGGCGGATCATCCGTTTGGTCTGTTCGTCGAGATAGGCGAAGTTGTAGCTGGCCAGATCGGTCATTCGGCGGCTTCCTTCATGTCTTCGCCACCGTTGCGGGCGGCTTCGAATTCGCGGCGCATGCGGCGGACGAGATCGAGTTCGGCCTGGAAGTCCACATAATGCGGAAGCTTCAGGTGCTCGACGAAGCCCGTCGCCTGGACGTTGTCGGAGTGCGAGATGACGAATTCCTCGTCCTGTGCCGGCGCGGTGATATCCTCGCCGAGCTCCTCGGCGCGAAGCGCCCGGTCGACCAGCGACATCGCCATCGCCTTGCGCTCGCTCTGACCGAAGACCAGGCCGTAGCCACGGGTGAATTGCGGCGGCGCCTTGGCCGAACCCTTGAACTGGTTGACCATCTGGCATTCGGTGATCTGGATCGTGCCGAGCGAGACGGCGAAACCGAGTTCCGGCACGTCGAATTCCACCTCGACGTCGCCGATGCGGATTTCACCGGTGAAGGGGTGGTTGCGGCCGTAGCCGCGCTGGGTGGAATAACCGAGCGCCAGCAGGAAGCCCTCGTCGCCACGGGCAAGCGCCTGTAGGCGCAGATCGCGGGTCATCGGGAATTCCATCGGCTCGCGGGTCAGATCGCCGATCTCATGATCTTCCGGCATGTCGCCGTCGGCCTCGATCAGGCCCTCTTCACCGAGGATTTCGGAGACGCGCATGACGCGGCCGGTCTCGGCTGCGCGCTGAGCAGGCGTCTCGACCGCCTCGTCCGAAAGCAGCGAGGGATCGAGCAGGCGGTGGGTATAGTCGAAGGTCGGGCCGAGAAGCTGGCCGCCCGGCAGATCCTTGTAGGTCGCCGAGATGCGGCGTTCGATCGTCATATCAGCCGTGTCGAGCGGCCTGGAATAGCCGAAACGCGGCAGCGTCGTGCGGTAGGCGCGCAGCAGGAAGATCGCCTCGATCATGTCGCCGCGTGATTGGCGGATGGCGAGCGCTGCGAGCGTGCGGTCGAAAAGCGAGGCCTCGGCCATGACGCGATCGACGGCGAGCGCCAGCTGCGCGACGATCTGTTCGATGCCGATCGCCGGTAGCGAACGGTCGCCGCGGCGGCGGTCGGCGAGCAGGCGGTGGGCATTGGCGATGGCGGCCTCGCCACCCTTGACGGCAACATACATGAGCTCAGATCTCCGTTGCTGTGATCTTGGTGGTGCGCGGCAGGCAGAGGAAACGCTTGCCCGCCGTCAACACGATGTCGACGCCGCGCGGAAAGAGCGCACGGTTCTCGGTCCAGAGCCGCATGAAGGTCTCCGGCAGGCCGATAGGCGCGATCTCCGTCACGCTCTGGATGCCTGGGCCCATCAGCGCCAGCCTGCGGCCGCCCTCGAGTTCTGCGAGTTCGATGACAACAGTCGTCGAGCGGTCGGGATATTCCTGCGTGCCTGATGCAAAGAGACCGAAGGAGGAAAGTGCGGTGCCGGCCTCGGTGAAGGCAAAACGCGCCTCGGCTTTTTCGGTGGTCAACGGCGCGCCGGTATGGAAGCCGAGCCACTCCGGCAAAGCGGATCTCGCCAGTCCCTGGGAAAGCCAGACGGGCGTGTCGTGGTCGCAAAGCGTCAGCGCGATGGTGCCGGCGGCGATGCCGAGCGGTGCCGGCGGAGCGACATCGGGCTGAACGGTCTGGATCGTGCCGGGGCGGGCCGTGCCGTCCATCAGCATCTTGAAGACGCTCTGGGCATGGAAGACCGGCTCGGCAAAGCCGCCGGTCAGAGCTTCTGTCTTCAGACCCATCAGTTGTCTCCCCGCACCATGGTGAAGAAATCGACGCGTGTCGCCGCCGTCTCATCCGCCTTGCGGCGTTCGGCATCGGCGATCCGTTCGGCGATTGGTAAAAGCAGTGCCTGTTCGACGAAATCCTTCGTCGCGTCCTCCTGCCAGAGCGCGTCGAAGATCGCCGCAAGCCTGGCCTTCTCGCGGTCAGTGCCGAGCGCCTGTGCATGGCCGACCGAGCCGGTGTCGAGCCGGACCGTGGCCCGCGTCACGGTCACTTCGCCCAGATTGAAGGGAGCGCCGCCGCCGCCGATGCGTCCGCGCACCATCACCAGCCCGGTCTCCGGTCCGCGCACCTGATGGGCCACAGGCTTTTGCGGCAGCGCATCGAAGACCGCTGAGAGTTCGCTGCGCTCCGCGCGCGCCAGCAGATCGGCGGCGCGTTTGCGCCCGGATACCGTCTGTGACGCAGCGTCTGTCCTGTCCGCTAATATCATCGCCGCTTCCCTTAAAATGTCTATTGATATAGACAACCATACAAGAGATACTTAGCTCTAAATTGATGTCGTGACAAGCATGTGACATCCTACAGCGCCGCGCGCCTTTTAAGACGCGCAAAGGACGCTGTAGCAGAAGGCGTGAAATGGCAGGGCAGGGGTGGAATGGCGGGATTAAAGCAGGTGCAAAGGCAGACCGGCGTGGCGCTCTGGCGCCAGATCGCCGATCGGATTCGCGAGGCGATCAGCGCCGGAGCCTATGACGAAACGGGAATGGTGCCGCCGGAAACCGTGCTGGCTCTGCAATTCGGCGTCAACCGGCATACGGTGCGCAGTGCGCTGGCGGCACTGGCGCAGGAGGGTATCGTCCGTGCGGTACAAGGTCGCGGCACGCTGATCGAGCGCAAGGAGCGGCTGAATTTCCCGATCACGCGGCGCACGCGATTCACCGCCGGCATTGGCGATCAGGCGCGTGAAATGCGCGGCCTGTTGCTCGATGAGGCGCAGGAAGAAGCGAGTGCCGAGATCGCCCGCTGGCTGGGCCTGAACCCGGGAGAACAGGTGATCCGCCTGGAAACATTGCGCCAGGCAGACAAGCGGCCGGTTTCAAGGGCGACAAGCTGGTTTCCCGCCGAACGCTTTGCCGGTATCGGTGCGGCTTACCGGACGGAGGAATCGATCACCAAGGCTTTCGCCGAACTCGGCCTGCCGGATTATGTCCGGGCGACGACCGAGGTAACGGCCGCCCATGCGAGTGCAGCCGATATGGCCGACCTCGAACTCACTCCCGGTGCCATCCTGCTGATCGCCAAGGCGATGAATACCGATCTTGAGGGCGTGCCGGTGCAATATTCGATCAGCCGTTTCGCGGCCGACCGGGTGCAGTTCACCATCGAGAACTGAGCGCCTTTCCCCGCTGAAGCGGGGAAAGAGCAGGTGAGATCAATGTGCGCCCGACATGTCGCCGAGCACTTCCTTGGAAGCGACGGTGGAATCCGCCTTCAGCTTGTAGACCATCGGAACGCCGGTCGCGAGGTTGAGGGCGAGCACGCCTTCGCGGCTCAGCTTGTCGAGCACCATCACCAGCGAGCGCAGCGAATTGCCGTGTGCGGCAACCAGCACCTTCTCGCCTCTGAGCACGCGCGGCAGGATCTCGGTGAGGTAGTAGGGCCAGACGCGGGCGCCGGTGTCGCGCAGGCTTTCACCGCCGGGAGGCGGCACGTCATAGGAGCGGCGCCAGATATGCACCTGTTCCTCGCCCCATTTGGCGCGTGCATCGTCCTTGTTGAGGCCGGAGAGATCGCCGTAGTCGCGCTCGTTCAGCGCCTGGTCGCGGATCGTCTGGAGGTCGGGCTGGCCGACCTTGTCAAGGATGAGCTTCAGCGTGTGCTGCGCACGAACCAGCACCGAGGTATAGGCGACGTCGAATTTGATTCCGTATTCGGCGAGCGCCGCCCCGCCGGCATTGGCTTCCTGGACGCCGAGCTCGGTCAGATCGGGATCCTTCCAGCCGGTGAAGAGATTCTTCAGGTTCCAGTCACTCTGGCCGTGGCGAACGAGGACGAGGGTACCGCTCATAAATATGCCTCCGTAGTATCGTTATGAGGAAGAAAGCCCGAGCACGTCGAGCATGGAATAGAGACCCGGCTTCTTGTCGCGTGCCCAAAGGGCCGCCTTGATGGCGCCGCGCGCAAAGATCGAGCGGTCGGCCGCACTGTGCGACAGGGTGACAATTTCACCTTCTCCGGCAAAAAGCACGGAATGCTCGCCGATGACGGAGCCGCCGCGCAGCGTCGCAAAGCCGATCGTGCCCGCTTCGCGGGCGCCGGTATGGCCGTCGCGCACCCGGACCGACTTCGAGGCCAGATCGATGCTGCGCCCCTTTGCCGCAGCCTCGCCGAAGAGAAGGGCGGTGCCGGAAGGCGCATCTACCTTGTGCTTGTGGTGCATTTCCAGGATCTCGATATCCCAGTCATCAGGATCAAGCGCACGCGCTGCCTGCTCTGCGAGCACGCTGAGCAGATTGACCCCGAGGCTCATATTCCCCGACTTGACGATGCGGGCATGGCGGGCCGCCGCGGCGATCTTGGCATTGTCATCGGGTAAACAGCCGGTCGTGCCGATGACATGGACGATGCGGGCCTGCGCGGCGAGGCCTGAGAATTCCACCGTCGCAGCAGGCGAGGTGAAGTCGAGCACGCCTTCGGCATCGAGAAAGGCGTTGAGCGGATCGTCGCCGATGATGACACCGGTCGGGCCGAGACCGGCGATTTCGCCGGCATCCTTGCCGACGAAGGGCGAACCGGCGCGCTCGACCGCGGCATGCAGCCTGACCCCCTCGATCGAATGGATGAGCCGGATCAGCGTCTGCCCCATGCGTCCTGCTGCGCCAACCACCACCAGTTTCATCGCAGCATCGCTCATGTCAGTCTCGCCAGGTCAGTTTGAATCGGAGGCTGAAGGCCTCTGCAGGTTGTTGAGGCGAGCGTAAAGACCGTCGCTGACCTTCGCAAGCGTCTCGTGGTTGCCTTCCTCGACGACGCGGCCCTGCTGCATGACGACGATCTTGTCGGCGCGCACCACGGTCGAGAGCCGATGGGCGATGACGACGACGGTGCGTCCGCTCATCGCTTCGTCGAGCGCCTTCTGCACGGCTGCTTCGGATTCGGTGTCGAGGGCCGAGGTCGCCTCGTCGAGAAGCAGGATCGGCGCATTGCGCACCAGGGCGCGTGCGATCGATAGCCGCTGGCGCTGGCCGCCCGAAAGCGTCACGCCGTTTTCGCCGACCGGCGTCTCGTAACCCTGTGGCTGTGCTGATATGAAGTCATGCGCATAGGCAAGCCGCGCCGCCTCTTCCACCTCGGTATCGGTCGCTTCCGGCCGGCCATAGCGGATATTGTCGCGGATCGTGCCCTCGAACAGATAGGGTTGCTGCGAGACATAGGCGAGCTGCTGGCGCAGCGACTTCTTGGTGATGTGGGCGATGTCCTGCCCGTCGATCAGGATTTCGCCTTCGCGCGGATCATAGAAGCGCGGAATGAGGCTGATGACGGTGGATTTGCCGGCGCCGGAGGGCCCGACCAGCGCCGTGGTCGCGCCGCCCTCGGCGGTGAAACTGACGCCGCTGAGTACGCTCTCATTGCCGTAGGCGAAGGAAACATTGCGGAATTCGATCCTTGCCTGCGTCACCGTCAGCGGCCGGGCATCCGGCAGGTCGCGCTGGCGCGGTTCCATGTCGAGCAGTTCATAGATCATCCGCGCATTGACGACGGCGCGCTCCATCTGCACCTGCAGGCGGGCAAGCCGGCGGGCCGGGTCATAGGCAAGCAGCAGCGCCGTGACGAAGGAGAAGAAGGCGCCGGGCGGCACATTGAAGTAGATCGAGCGGTAGGCGGCATAGGCAAGCACGCTGGCGACGGCAAAACCCGCGAAACTTTCCGTCAGAGGAGAGGTGCGCTCGGAAAGCCGAGCAATCCGGTTGGCCCGGCTTTCGGCGCCTTTGATGAGCTTGTTGACCTTGCGCTCCAGCTCTTCTTCCATCGTGAAGGCTTTCACGATGGCGATGCCTTGGATCGTCTCCTGCATGGCGCCGAGAACGTGGCTGTTCAGATGCACGGCCTCGCGAGTCGCCGAGCGCAGCCGCTTCGAAACATAGCGCAGCGCATAAAGCAGCGGCGGCGCCATGATGAACACGGCAAGGCTGAGCAACGGATCCTGCAGGATCATCACGGCGAGCAGCGAAACGAAAGTCAAAAGGTCGCGCACCGTCGAGGTGATCGTCAGGTTGAGCACGTCGCGAATGCCGCTGACATTCTGGCTCACCTGCGCGGCGATATGGGCAGAGCGCGCCTCGCTGAAGAAGCCGACCGAAAGCGTCATCAGATGCGCATAGAGCCGGCGCTGGTAACGGGCGACGATATCGTTGCCGACCTTGGAAAGCGCCACCGCCTGGCCATAGCTCGCAAAACCGCGCAGCACGAAGGCGATGAAGATCGAAAGACAGATGATCCAGACGACGTCGGCGCGCCGATTGGCGAAGGCCTCGTCGATGATCGCCCGCATGATCCAGGCGGTGAACGCCGTCGAAAGCGCCACCACGATGAGGCAGGCGATCGCAAAGACATAGCCCCACAGATGATCGCGGCCGTTTTCAGCGATGATTCGCTTCAGGATGCCGGTTACGGTATCGCTGCTGACGCCCTGCGTTCTGCTTTCCGCCGCTTCCAAATAGGATTTCCTGTCTCGGACCAAGCGCCCCGCGATGACGAAGCGCACTTTTGCCGGGGTCTATAAAGAGTTGGGACTGGTTTGGCTAGAGCGCCGCGCGTCCGCCAGGACGCGCCAAGAACGCTGTATTTCTTTGCGCGCCAGGCTTAACGCCGCCAGCGGCGGCCTTCCGTCGAGACGCCGAAATTCGCCGGCATGCGCGCATAGGAGGAAAGCCCGGCAAGCGCTGCCAGCGGATGTGTCACCACATAGGTCGGGATGGTCCGAAGCAGCGCCGTATGCGGCGCCTTGTCCTCGAAGGCGATACGGAATTCCGGCTTCTTCAGCGCCGGGATGATCTTCTGCGAGATGCCGCCGGAGAGATAGACGCCGCCGCGCGCCATGAACACCATCGCCATGTCGCCCGCCACGCGGCCGAGATAGGTGGCAAACAGCGAGACGGTCTCTATGGCTGCCTTGTCGCTGCCGGCAAGCGCGTGCGAGGTGATGTCGGCGGGATCCTTCATCGTCGGCTGGATGCCGTCGACAATGCAGATGGCATGATAGAGGTTGACGAGGCCACGGCCGCAGAGGATCTGCTCGGCCGAGACGCGGCCTTCGATCGTCTCGATATGCGGGAAGATTTCGTAGTCGCGCTTGCTGCGCGGTCCGAGATCGACATGGCCGCCTTCGCCGGGAACCGGGATCCAGCTGTGCTGGGCATGGACGAGCCCGCCGACACCGAGGCCGGTGCCCGGTCCGAGCACGACGCGGGAGGCGATCATGTCGCCGGTGGCGTCGCCGATGCGTTCGCGGTTTTCATCCGACAGGGCGGCGATTGCCAGCGCCTGCGCCTCGAAATCGTTGACAACGAGCACGTCCTCCATGCCGAGGCCCTCGATCATCGTCTTTGGCCGCACCACCCAGTCGCAATTGGTCAGCGGGATCTCGTCGTCGTTGATCGGGCCGGCGACGGCGAGGATTGCCGAGCGCGGCTGCACGGCGGTCTTGTCGAGAACGCCTTGCTGGATCGCTTCGTCGATCGTGGCGAAGTCCGCCGTGCGCACGTTCGGAAACTGCTTCGGCTCGGCATAGGCATCGCTCAGGATGGAGAAGCGGGCATTTGTGCCGCCGATATCGCCGATCAGGATCGGGAAAGGCAGCGGAGCGGTGCTGTTGTTCGGTTTTGGCATGGCCGGTTCCGTGCTGATCAGGCTTCGAGCGTGGGAAGAAGTTTTATAGCGGTCGCGTGGTTGAGCGCCATCGGAATATCATAGACGATCGCCAGCCGCATCAATGCCTTCACGTCGACATCGTGCGGCATCGGCGTCAAGGGGTCGACGAAGAAGATCAGGGCGTCGACCTCACCGGTCGAAATCAGCGCGCCGATCTGCTGGTCGCCGCCGAGCGGCCCGCTTTTCAACCTGGTGACGTCAAGATCGGGGGCGGCGTCGAGCACGCGCCCGCCGGTCGTGCCGGTGGCGACGATCTTCCAGCGGGAGAGAATGTCCCTGTTGGCGCGGGCGAAATCGGCCATGTCGTCCTTTTTCTGGTCATGCGCAATCAATGCAAGGCATTTGCCGCCGGCCATCAACCCCTCCGCCCGAACAATTCAATCGATTTGACCGCTTTATACCAAGAATTTGCGATTTGAAAGACAGCGTAACTTGGTCTCGGTCTCACGGCTGGGGCCTCGGATTCGGTCCCAGGCCTCGGTCCCAGGGTTTGGTCATTGTATCGCCGGCTTGTCGTTCGGAACCGGGCCGACATCGGGCAAGGCGCCGTCGGCGTCGGCGGCAGGCGCTGCTGCGGGCGCGGCGGTGAGCGCGCTTGCGGCGGAAGGTCCGCCATAGGTGGCGGCCTGCATCGAGGCGACGGAAGCAGCATCGAGCACGGCGGCACACGCCTTGGGCAGATCGGAAACCATCATCTCGCGCGGCGGCTTCGGCGGCTTGGCGCCGGGCTTCGGCGGTTTTGGCGGTGCCCAGGGCGCCGGCGTGAACCACCAGGCGAGCGACTTGTCGCAGCCGTCGCCGGCAGCGACGGGAGCCTGCGGCGTGCATCCCGCAGCACCTGGCGGGCACTTGATGCGGATGTGGAAATGCGAGTCATGGCCGTATTCCGGCCGAAGCTTGCCGAGATTGGTGCGGTCGCCCGTCCAGGTGTCGCACATCTTCTTCTTGATCGCCGGATTGACGAAAATGCGCTCCACCTCGGGATAGCTTGCCGCCAGCATCAGCAGCCGCGCGCGCGATTGCGTCCACACCCTGGGGTCGACGGTCAGGAACTTGTCCTTTTGCAGCATGGTGGTGAAGGGCAGGTTCTCGCGCTCCTCGGCGGTCATGCGGCGCGCTGGCATCGGCGTGAACCAGACGTCGGCATCGAGACCGATCTGATGCGAGGCATGGCCATTGAACATTGGCCCGCCGCGAGGCTGCGCAATGTCGCCGACGAGAATGCCCGGCCAGCCCGCATATTTGGCCCCGTCCTGCGAAAGACGTTCGAGCAGCGAGATCATCGCCGGATTGCCCCAGCGGCGATTGCGCGAAAGCCGCATCGCCTCCCAGGTCGGCCCGTCGGTCGGCAGCGCCACCGCACCCGTCATGCAGCCCTTTGCGTAAAAGCCGATCGGCTGTGCCGGTCCCTGCGTCGGCAGGCTGACGGCGCCGAACTGCCCCTTGGCGCTGCCCGGGCTCGGCGTCTTCTGCTCCGCACCGACGTCGCCGGCGGCAAGGCTTGCGCCGATTGCGCCGGCAAGCGTCAGTTTGCCGAATGTCCTGAAAGCCTGAGCGAAGCCGAAAGCCATACTGTTCCCTTGAACCGCTGCCGAAGTGATTTGCGATCGAATCTATCGTGAAAAGCGATTTTGGTGAATCGATGTTTTGGCTGGCGGTGGGAGAAGAAGGCGGTGACGGATCGCCGCAGCGGCTCAGGCATTGGCGACGATCTCCGCGGTTTTCCGGATCCGCGCCAGCCGCGGCAGGACGTACCGGCAGGAAAAATCATGCATTTCAGGCGAAAAGCTGGTCATCGCATCCTCGGCGGCGATGACGGCGTAGTTATGCGCGAAGGCATCGCGTATGGTCGATTCGACGCCGAAATTGGTGGCGATGCCGGCAAGGATCACCGTCCTGACGCCGCGGCGGCGCAACTGCAGATCCATCTCGGTGCCGTAAAAGGCGCTCCAGTGATGCTTGACGATATGGACGTCGGCGGCAAGGGCCGCAATCTCCGGCGGCACCGCAAGGGCTGCGGCCGGCAGCCCGCCTTCCGGAAAGTGCAGCGCTTCGTCGGCCGGCTGGTTGACAGCATCGGCATAGTCCGGGGAGAATCCGACGGTGGCGAGGATGACCGTTCCGCCGGCTGCCTTCAGGCTGGTGGCGATGGCGGCGGTGTTTTCGATGACCTGCTGGCCGGAATGGGGCGCCAGCGCCCGGCCAAGGACGAGGCCTTGCAGATCGATGGAAATGAGCGCGGTGGTTTTGGGATCGTAAAGCGGCATGAAAGGGCTCCATAAAACATGAGGATATCCTCACAATGAAAAATATGAGGGAGGCCTCACAAAAATCAAGCCCCGAGCCGCAGACCCGTCTTCCGAAACGCCAGCGCGGCCATGAGCGTGTCGCCACACTGCTCGAAGCTGCCGCCGCGGTCTTTCTTGAAAAAGGGTACGAAGCCGCAACGATGACCGAAATCGCCGCCGCCGCCAGCTCCTCGATCGGCTCGCTTTATCAATTCTTTCCGACGAAGCTCCTTCTCGCCGAGGCGCTGCATGTCGATCGGCTGCAGCATTTCAACGCGGCACTGGCGGTGCTCGAAGACGAATCCGCGGGAATGACTGCCGCCGAGATCGGCGATGCGGTCTTTACGAGGCTCGCGCGTTTCATCGAAGAGTTCCCGGAATTTCCTGTTCTGGCGGCCAGGCGCGACATTCCCAAGGAGCGCAAGACACGCTCACGCGCCGAAATGCGGGCCAGCATCGTCGCCCTGCTGAGGAGGGCCGATCCTCCGGTGGAGCCCGATGTGGATCTGCTTGCGGCCCTCATATTGGAGCTTCTGCGCATCGTCGTTGCCGCCGCCTACGATCCCGATAGCGCCGGCGACCCGCGCCTCGTGGCAGAGTTGCGCCGCATGTTGCGAAGGCGGCTCGAAGAGGCGACGCCTTGACACGGACCCGATGGCTCAAAATTTCGCGAGCCCGGCAAAAACCAAACTCTCTCCTGTTTTTCGCCCGTATTTTTCGTATTGTCGAACCCATCAATAATCAGGGGAAAGCGTGAATGGCGGCTCTGTGGTCGAAGATCGGTTTGTTTCTATCGCTTGCGGGCGCTCTCGTTCCCCTCTCGTCCAGGGCTGAGGACCAGGAATTCCGCATCGGAAGTTCGGTCATTAACGAACTGAAATACCAGCCCGGCTTCACCCATTTCGACTACGTCAATACCAACGCCCCAAAGGGCGGCGACCTGCGCCTTTCGACAACAGGCACCTTCGATACCTTCAATCCGCTGCTGGAAAAGGGCGAAGTGGCGACCGGAGTGGCGCTGGTCTACGATACTCTCATGAAACCCGCCGATGACGAGGTTCTCGCTTCCTACGGCCTGCTTGCCGAAGGGCTCTCCTTTCCCCCGGATGTCTCCAGCGCGACCTTCCGCCTGCGCAAGGAGGCGAAATGGGCGGACGGCCAGCCAGTAACGCCGGAAGATGTGGTCTTCAGCTTCGACAAATCCAAGGAGCTCAATCCGCTCAACTTCAATTATTACAGCCATGTGGTGAAAGCCGAAAAGACCGGAGATCGCGACGTCACCTTCACTTTCGACGAGAAGAATAACCGCGAGCTTCCGAATATTCTCGGCCAATTGACGATCGTGCCGAAACATTGGTGGGAAGCGCCGGGACCGGATGGCAAGCCGCGCGACATCTCTAAGACGACGCTGGAACCCGTCATGGGCTCCGGTCCCTACAGGATTGCCGATTTCTCTCCGGGCGCGACCACTCGTTTCGAATTGCGCGATGACTATTGGGGCAAGGACCTCAACGTGAATGTCGGCCAGAACAATTTCCGTAACATCATCTACACCTATTTCGGTGATCGGGATGTCGAGTTCGAGGCCTTCCGCGCCGCCAACGTGGACTATCGCCAGGAAAACCAGGCAAGCCGGTGGGCAACGGCTTACGACTTTCCTGCTGTGAAGGATGGCCGCGTCAAGCGCGAGGAGCCGCCGAACGCGCTGCGCGCCACGGGCATCATGCAGGCTTTTGTACCCAATATGCGACGCGACCTCTTCAAAGACATCAAGGTGCGCGAGGCATTGAACTATGCCTTCGATTTCGAGGACCTCAACCGCAACCTCGCCTTCAATGCCTTCGAGCGGATCGACAGCTATTTCTGGAACACCGAACTCGCTTCCTCCGGCCTGCCGCAGGGACGGGAGCTGGAAATACTGCAAGGTCTGAAGGACAAGGTTCCGCCGGAAGTGTTCACAACGCCGTACACCAATCCCGTTGCCGGTGATCCGCAGAAAATCCGTGACAATCTGCGCAAGGCCATTGCTCTTTTCAAAGAGGCCGGCTGGGAGCTCAAGGGCAATCGCATGGTCAACGCGAAGACCGGCCAGCCGATGAGCTTCGAAATCCTCTTGTCCAACCCGTCCTTCGAACGCTCGGTCCTTCCCTATGCGAACAACCTCAAGAAGATCGGGATTGATGCCCGTCTGCGCACCGTCGATGCCTCGCAATATACGAACCGCGTCAGAAGCTTCGATTACGACATGATCTGGGGCATCTGGGGCGAGACGATGAATCCGGGCAACGAGCAAGCCGACTACTGGGGTTCTGACGCGGCGAAACAGCCCGGCTCGCGCAACTATGCCGGCATCGCCGATCCGGCCGTCGATGCCTTGATCCGCATGATCATTTTCGCGCCGAACCGGGACGAGCAGGTCGCGTCGATCAAGGCCATGGATCGCGTCTTGCTTGCCAATCACTATGTCGTGCCATTGTTTTATTCCAGGACGTCTCGCCTCGCCTATTGGAACAGGATCACCCGGCCGGCCGAGTTTCCGGCCTATGGCCTGGGTTTCCCCGATGCTTGGTGGTCGACCTCGGCAAAATGAGCGGGCTTGCAATGCAGGGGCCCTCGGCTCCAAATGGCACGAGCGAATCACGACAAGCCGGCAGGGCCGGCAAGGGAAGGCTGGCGGATTGAGCGGCATGAGACTGGACGGCAGGCAGACAGGAAAAACATTCCCGGAGGCTGAAGGCTGATGGGCGCCTATATTCTTCGCCGCCTGCTTCTAATGATCCCGACCATCGTCGGCATCATGGCGATTTCCTTCATCGTCATCCAGTTCGCGCCCGGCGGTCCCGTCGAGCAGGTGATCGCCCAATTGACCGGTCAGGCCGATAGTGCCGACCAGCGCCTGTCCGGCGGTGGCGATCTTCTCGGCGGCACTGGCAGCGATGAAGGCTCGAAATATCGCGGTGCCCAGGGCCTCGATCCGGAACTGATCGCCAAGCTCGAAAAGCAGTTCGGCTTCGACAAGCCGCCGCTGACCCGTTTTGGCGAGATGATGTGGAATTACAGCCGCTTCGATTTCGGCGAGAGCTTCTTCCGCAACACCTCCGTGCTCGAACTCATCAAGGAGAAGCTGCCGGTGTCGATCTCGCTCGGCATCTGGATCCTGATCTTCTCCTATGCCATCTCCATCCCGCTTGGTATCCGCAAGGCGATCAAGGATGGATCGACCTTCGATGTCTGGACGTCGGGCGTCATCGTCGTCGGTTACGCCGTACCGAGCTTCCTCTTCGGCATTCTCCTGATCGTGCTTTTTGCCGGCGGCTCCTTCTACGACTGGTTTCCACTGCGCGGCCTGGTCTCCGACAATTTCGATCAGCTGGCCTGGTGGCAGAAGCCGCTCGACTATTTCTGGCACCTCACCTTGCCGCTGATCTCGCTCTCCCTGTCCGCCTTCGCGACGACGACGCTTTTGACCAAGAATTCCTTCATCGAGGAGATCAAGAAGCAATATGTCGTCACCGCCCGCGCCAAGGGTCTGAACCAGCGGCAGGTACTCTATGGCCATGTCTTTCGCAACGCCATGCTGATCATCATTGCCGGTTTTCCCGGCGCCTTCATTTCCGCTTTTTTCACTGGCTCGCTGCTGATCGAAAACATCTTCTCGCTCGATGGCCTCGGCCGTCTCGGCTATCTCTCGGTCATTAACCGGGATTACCCGATCGTCTTCGCCACGCTCTATATCTTCTCGCTGCTCGGCCTCGTCGTCAGCCTGGTTTCCGACCTGATCTACACCTGGATCGATCCGCGCATCGATTTCGAGCGGAGGGATGTCTGATGGACGCCGCCGCAAATCCTGCCGTCGCAACACCCGTCAAGCCGCCGCGCAAGGGCCTGCTCTCGCCGACCAACATTCGCCGCTGGCAGAATTTCCGCGCGAACGGCCGCGGTTACTGGTCGCTGTGGCTGTTCATGCTGCTGTTTATCCTCAGCCTGTTTGCCGAGTTCATCGCCAACGACCGGCCCATCATCGCCTCCTACAAGGGCGAGGTCCTGTTTCCGGTCCTCATCGATTATCCCGAGGAGAAGTTCGGCGGCTTCCTGGCCGAAACCGACTATCGTTCTTCGGTCATTGCCGACGAGATCAATGCCAATGGCTGGATGGTCTGGCCGCCGATCCGCTATTCCTACCGCTCGGTCAATTCCAACATTCCGCATTCGGCGCCCACCGCCCCCTTCTGGCTGATGACGAAGGAGGAGCGCTGCGCCGGCTACCCGCAAGGGGGGAACGATCCGGATTGCACCCTCGGCAATCTCAACTGGCTCGGCACTGACGATCAGGCGCGCGACGTGCTGGCGCGCGTCATCTACGGTTTCCGCATATCGGTGCTTTTTGGCCTGGTGCTGACCATCTGCTCGGCAATCATCGGCGTGACGGCAGGCGCGGTGCAGGGCTATTTCGGCGGTTGGACCGATCTGCTGTTGCAGCGCTTTATCGAGATCTGGTCGTCGATGCCGGTGCTCTACATCCTGCTGATCATCGCCGCCCTGCTGCCGCCCGGCTTCTTCGTGCTGCTCGGCATCATGCTGCTCTTCTCCTGGGTCGGCTTCGTCGGCATCGTGCGTGCCGAATTCCTGCGCGCCCGCAATTTCGAATATGTCCGCGCCGCCCGCGCGCTCGGCGTCAACAATCGCACCATCATGTGGCGCCATCTGCTGCCGAACGCCATGGTCGCGACGCTGACCTTCCTGCCCTTCATCCTCTCCGGCTCGATCACCACGCTGACCTCGCTCGATTTCCTCGGCTTCGGCATGCCGCCGGGCTCCCCCTCGCTCGGCGAGATGATCGCGCAGGGCAAGACCAATCTGCAGGCGCCATGGCTCGGGCTGACGGCCTTCTTTGCCATGTCGATCATGCTTTCCTTGCTGATCTTCATCGGCGAAGCAGTGCGCGATGCCTTCGATCCGAGGAAGACGTTTCAATGAGTGACATGCCAGAACCGCTGCTTTCCGTCCGCGATCTCTCTGTTGCCTTTCATCAGGGCGGCGAGACCTCGCTTGCCGTCGATCACATCTCCTTTAATATCGCCAAAGGCGAGGTCGTGGCGCTCGTCGGCGAATCCGGCTCCGGCAAGTCGGTCTCGGCCAACTCGATCCTGCGGCTTTTGCCTTATCCGTCCGCAAGCCATCCCTCCGGCGAAATCCTGTTCAAGGGCAAGGACCTCCTGAAGGCATCGGAGCGGGCGCTGCGGGAAGTGCGCGGCAACGACATCACCATGATCTTCCAGGAGCCGATGACCTCGCTCAATCCGCTTCATACGATCGAGAAGCAGATCGCCGAGATCCTGGCCTTGCACCAGGGCCTCACCGGCCAGCCGGCGCGCCAGCGTGTGCTGGAATTGCTGAACCAGGTCGGTATCCGCGAGCCGGAGAAGCGGTTGAAGGCCTATCCGCACGAGCTCTCCGGCGGCCAGCGCCAGCGCGTCATGATCGCCATGGCGCTCGCCAACCGGCCGGAGCTGCTGATCGCCGACGAGCCGACAACCGCGCTCGACGTCACCGTGCAGGCGCAGATCCTCGAATTGCTCCGGCAGTTGAAGGCCGTCCACGGCATGTCGCTGCTGTTCATCACCCATGATCTCGGCATCGTGCGCAAATTCGCCGATCGCGTCTGCGTCATGACCAAGGGCAAGATCGTCGAAACCGGCACCGTCGAGGACGTCTTCGCCAATCCGAAGCACGACTATACCCGGCACCTTCTCGCCTCCGAGCCGCGCGGCGAACCACCGCTGGCCGATCCGTCGAAACCGATGGTAATGGAAGGTTCGGATATCCGCGTCTGGTTCCCGATCAAATCAGGGCTGATGCGTCGTGTCGTCGATCACGTCAAGGCGGTCGACGGCATCGATCTATCGCTGCGCGCCGGCCAGACGCTCGGCGTCGTCGGCGAGTCCGGCTCCGGCAAGACCACGCTCGGCCTGGCGCTCACCCGACTGATTTCCTCGCAAGGGCGGATCGCCTTCGTCGGCAAGGATATAGCCGGCTATTCGTTTAGCGAGATGCGGCCGCTGCGCAACCAGCTGCAGGTCGTCTTCCAGGATCCCTATGGCTCGCTCAGTCCGCGCATGTCGGTCGGCGATATCGTCGCCGAAGGGCTGAAGGTGCATGAGCGCTCCCTTTCCGCTGAAGAACGCGACCAGCGTGTCTGCTGGGCGCTGGAGGAGGTGGGTCTCGATCCGCTGACCCGCTGGCGTTATCCGCACGAATTCTCCGGCGGCCAGCGCCAGCGCATCGCCATCGCCCGGGCCATGGTGCTGAAGCCGCGCTTCGTCATGCTCGACGAGCCGACCTCTGCGCTCGACATGAGCGTGCAGGCGCAGGTGGTCGATCTGCTGCGCGATCTGCAGAAGAAGCACGACCTCGCCTATCTCTTCATCAGCCACGATCTGAAGGTGGTGAAGGCGCTCGCCAACGACGTCATCGTCATGCGGTTCGGGAAGGTGGTGGAGCAGGGACCGTCCTCGGAAATCTTCCGCGCGCCGAAGAACGATTACACCAGGGCGCTGATGGCCGCCGCTTTCAACATCGAGGCGGTGCCAACGCTCGCCGTGCAGCAGTAAAGAAGATCATGTCCGCCCGTCCTCCCGTTCTCGTCGATATCAAGTTCAATTCCGAAGGCGTCGCCCGCGTGCTGAAGACGGCGTTTGCCGACCGCGGCAGCATCAATCTCGCCGATCCAGGCGATCGGGCACGCGATCTCCGTGAGGTCGAATACGCGCTTCTCTGGAAACCGGATGCCGACCTTTTCGCGCGGGCGCCGAACCTGAAAGTGATCTTTTCGGGAGGCGCCGGCGTCGACCACATCATCGGCATGGCTGGCCTGCCCGAGATCCCGATCGTTCGCTTCGTCGACCGCAGCCTGACGACCCGCATGAGTGAATGGGTTGTCATGCAATGCCTGATGCATCTGCGCGGGCAATACGCCCATGACAACCACCAGCGGCAACGTGAATGGGCCAAGCTGATCGCGCCGGAGGCGGCGGAAGTGACGGTCGGCGTCATGGGCCTCGGCATTCTCGGGCAGGATGCGGCCGCCAAGCTGAGGGTGATGGGTTTTAACGTCATCGGCTGGTCGCGCAGCCGCAAACAGATCGACGGCGTCGAAACTTTCGATGCCAGCGAGTTGGACGACTTCCTCGCAAGGACCGACATCCTCGTCGGCCTGCTGCCGCTGACGCCTGAAACATCAGGCTTCTATGACGCCGGGCTGTTTGCGAAGCTGCGCCGCAACGGCGCGCTCGGGCAACCGGTCTTCATCAATGCCGGCCGCGGCAAGAGCCAGGTCGAGGCCGATATCGTTTCCGCCATCCGCAACGGTACCCTCGGCGGCGCTTCCCTCGATGTCTTCGAGGCGGAACCGCTTGCATCAGACAACCCATTGTGGGACTTGCAGAACGTCTTCCTCACGCCGCACGACGCGGCCGTCTCCGAAGAAAACGCGCTGTTCCGTCATGTCGAGACGCAGATCGCCCGTTTCGAGCGTGGCGAACCGCTGCAATTCATGGTCGACCGCGCCGCCGGCTATTGAGCTTTCGGAACCTTCCAGACAGCCACCCGTTTCCATTGCGGAAATTCTTGCGGCCGGCAAGGCCGGTTAAGACAGCGGAAGGAGACGATGATGGCGTATCAGACGGAAACACGCTGGGAAAAGTCCGATGGCAAGCTTCACAAGGAAGAGCTGATCCCGCCGGTGAAGGCAAAGCAGGGACGCACGGGTTATCGCATCCTGACGGTGCTGATCGTCGCGCTGGTGCTTGCCTTCGTGGTTTGGATACCGGTCGAGATTTGGGGCAAGCGCGAAGCGAACGAGGTGGCGCCGCAGCAGCCAGGCCAGCAGCTTCAGTCGCAGCAGCCTGCTCCGGCCCCCGCGCCGGCGCTACAGAACGGTACTGCCGTTCCAACCGAAACGCCGAACACCACGCCGGCTGCTCCGAATGTAGCGCCCGCAACGCCGGCCCAGTAATCGTGAGCAAAACCAGTTCACGTCCCGCCGCGACGCTGCGGCGGGACGTTTATTGTTTTGTCTGGACTTTAGCCGCCGATTTTTCGATAAGAAGGCACACGAGCCGGTTTCGTGCGCCGGCCCGGAACTTGGCAGTACCCGGGAATTTGGCAGCACCTGACCGGAGTGGACAGGGGCAGGAATTTCATGGCCAGGACTGATATCGCAAGACGCGTCTACAATCACGCCTGGAAACTCGATCCGATCATCCGCAGCCTGATCGATACCGACTTCTACAAGCTTTTGATGCTGCAGATGATCTGGAAGCTCTATCCTGATGTGAACGCGTCCTTCACCCTCATTAACCGCACCAAACGGGTGCGTCTCGCCGAGGAGCTCGATGAAGGCGAATTGCGCGAGCAGCTCGATCATGCCCGCACGCTGAGGCTCTCCAAGAAGGAGATGATCTGGCTTGCGGGTAACAGTTTCTATGGTCGCGCCCAGATCTTCGAACCGGAATTCCTCGCCTGGCTTTCCAATTTCCAGCTGCCCGAATACGAGCTGTCGAAGAAGGACGGGCAATATGTGCTGGATTTCCACGGATCGTGGAAGGAAACCACCATGTGGGAGATCCCGGCGCTTGCCATCGTCAACGAGTTACGGTCGCGCTCGGCGATGAAGGCGCTCGGCCCCTTCACCCTCGATGTGCTCTATGCCAGGGCCAAGGCGAAGATGTGGTCGAAGGTCGAACGGCTGAAGGAACTGCCGGGCTTACGCATCTCCGATTTCGGCACCCGCCGCCGTCACAGTTTCCTCTGGCAGCGCTGGTGCGTCGAGGCGCTGAAGGAAGGCATCGGGCCGGCCTTTGCCGGTACCAGCAACGTATTGCTGGCGATGGATTCCGATCTCGAGGCCGTCGGCACCAATGCCCACGAGCTGCCGATGGTGGCCGCCGCCCTTGCCGAAACCGACGAGCAGTTGCGCAACGCGCCCTACAAGATCCTGCGCGACTGGAACAAGCTCTATGGCGGCAATCTTCTGATCGTGCTGCCCGATGCCTTTGGCACCGCCGCCTTCCTGCGCGATGCGCCGGAATGGGTCGCCGACTGGACCGGCTTCCGCCCGGACAGTGCGCCGCCGATCGAAGGCGGCGAAAAGATTATCGACTGGTGGAAGAAGATGGGTCGGGATCCGCGCCAGAAGCTGCTGATCTTCTCCGACGGCCTCGATGTCGACGCCATCATCGATACCTACCGGCATTTCGAAGGCCGCGTGCGCATGAGCTTCGGCTGGGGCACCAACCTGACGAATGATTTTTCCGGCTGCGCGCCGATCGAGATCTCCGGCCTCAACCCGATCTCCGTCGTCTGCAAGGTTAGCGACGCCAACGGCCGTCCGGCGGTGAAGCTCTCAGACAACCCGCAGAAGGCGACCGGAGAACCGGCCGAGGTCGAACGCTACCTGAAATTCTTCGGCGCCGAGGACAGGATCGATCAGACCGTTCTGGTGTAGGTCTGGGCCAATGTGCCGCCATCCCGGGGCATATTGATGTGCCCCGCCATCGCATCCTCGATCGACCAACCGAAGCGCCAGGCGTCGAACATCGAGTACCATTCCTGAAAATCGGTGATCGGCAGGATATCCGGCTTCGACATCGGATTGTCGGCCAGACTGCGGCCACGCGCACGGTCCCGTGCGCCACGCTCCTGCATCTCAAGCAGATTCTCGAACATCATTACCCCCGTCTTTATCCCGATTTATGCAACCATGCTAATAAAGCATTGTCGAGTCCGGATGCGACAATTCGGGTTTTTCACAGGATTAGCCCCAATTCGCTAGTTCAAGGGATGATTAGGTCGCAACCGGGCTGGGTCATCTCATAAGACAAGCCGCGTGGCGGCGTCCGAGAGCCGTTCATGCGCTTCGCCATCACGCACAACGAGCACCCGTGACGGGGAGGCTCGACTTCCTGGCTGGGGTCCGCCGCCGAGCCTCCCGGCTGGCCGACCTTGAACAGGCCGGCAGCGCCGACAAGTTGCCGCTTTCCGGCAGGGGCGATCCAACCCAGATGATATCGAGGGCTAACAGCCGGTTAATATCCACCGGCCTCGTCCCGATCTCGTGCAAGGCTATCCGCTCGGGTTTTCAGGCTGCCAATCTGCGAAACCGAGTTCTGATCCGGTCGAGATAATAGTGGCCGGGAGACGGCGCCACCGTCATCGCATGCGCTTCCGAGGAGGGAACGCCTTCGAACAGACGTTCCTCGCCATTCTTGAAACAAATCCTGAGCCGTCCGTCTTCCTGGCTGAAATAGACGGATTTGATGATCTTCGACTTTACCGACAGTTCTTCCACCTGTTTTACCTCTGTTTTTGATTTTGGCAGACGGTAAACCCAAACGTGCAAAGACGCGGTGAAGCTGCATGGTAAAAAATCAGGAATCTTTCGACGCTTTGGACCTCGCCGCGCGCGCCGGAGCGACGGGTTAGATGAGCCCTCTCTTCCATTTCGTTGCGGAAGTTGCTGATACCCAATTCCTGTATTTAGATGGTCCTGCGCGGGGACGAATTGCATTTCCGTCGCTAAAGCCGCTCAAGGGAGAAGCCCCGCTGATCTATACGCACTGATTGTCGTGTCGAAGACCGAAACGTCACCCTTGCTTCGGGCCAAGAGCTGCGCGCCCTCGATGGCTGCGAAGATTGCCATCGCCCTCTGTTGCAGCGCTTGTTTGTCTGTCTCGCGCATTCGGACGGAAAGAACATGCGCCAGCCAGTCGACATTCGCATCAGTAAATCTGTCGACTTCCTTTCTGACCTCGGCTGGCAGATCGCTGTGCTCGGCGGCCATGATGCCCACCAGACACATGCGGTTGTCATTGATCAGAGGCTCACGGAAGACGTCGGTATAATATTTGCTCCAACGCTGTTCATCTTTAGAGCTTGCCGACAGCGTTTCCAGATAGGCGACAAGATCGTCCGTATAACGCCGCGCCAGCGCTACGCCGAGATCGCCTTTGGTTGGAAAATGGTAGTGAACGCTCGCGCTCTTCACCCCAACTTCCTTGGCTAGTTCGCGAAAACTCAAAGCGTTGTAACCATGCGCCTGCACCATGCTGCGGGCGGCTTTGAGAATTGTCTCGCGGGTATCCATCGGCGTCACATTCGTATCCTTGTCTATCTATCGATAGATAACACTTGACAGGATAAAAGAAAAGAACCTTTATTCCGGCATCTATCAATCGATAGATAGATAACAGGCAAAGGGTATTTCCATGAAAATCTATGATCGTGCCGGCTTTCCCAACCCGTCGCGCATTCGCATCGTCTTGGCGGAAAAGGGCGTTGAATCCCAGATAGAATTCGTTTCCGTCGACCTGATCGCAGCGGAACACAAGCAGTCTGCTTTCCTATTGAAGAACGTGTCCGGTGTTGTCCCGATCCTCGAACTCGATGATGGCACCTTCCTTGCCGAATGCACCGCCATCACCGAATATCTCGACAATCTCGACGGTAATCCGACCCTGACCGGCAGGACCCCTCTCGAAAAAGGTCTGATCCACATGATGCAGAAGCGTGCCGACAACATGCTGATCGACAATATCGGTATCTTCTTCCATCACGGTACACCGGGTCTTGGATCCGCACTCGAAGCCCACAAGAGCCCTGAATGGGCGCATCGCAAAGAGTGGGGATTGCGCCATCGCGAATTAGCGATCGAGGGTTTGCGGTACTTCGACGACGTCCTAGCGACCCGGCCGTATGTCGCCGGCGGCACATTTTCAATGGCCGACATTACCGTCTTCGCCGCACTGCTCTTCGCTGGCGCCGCCGGGATTGAAATTCCTGATGGTTGTGCGGCACTCAAGGCGTGGCATGCCCGCGTCTCGGAACTTCCGAGCGTCAAGAACCGCAGCGGACAGAATCTGGAAGCCGAAGACCTGCGCCGCCTCGGTTTCTAGTGCATCGGCTCGAAAATTGGAATCGATTTTCGGAAAGCCGATGCGTGGATTGAAAGAGTTAGAGCACCCTTTGGGCGTCTGAAAGGACGCACGGCGCTCTAGTCGAATGGGCGCTCGCAGGCGGGCACTTCACTGTTCCGTCTTGCGAGCGTCCAAAACACGCAAAGTCCCGTCTGGGCCGTTTCGTCGCGGACGCGAGTGAGATCAAGCTCGATGCGATGGCGCCAATCCGGCGGAAAACGCCGTCAGCAAGGCCTTTCCCTGGCCCCAGTCCTCAAGTCCGCTTTGCCCGTTGATATGGCCGCAAGGACCGATCGCGACTAGACCGCTGCCCCACAGATCCGCTCGCGCACGGGCATGGTCGAGCGTGCCGAAGGGATCATCGGCGCTTGCGATGATCAGAGTGGGGAAGCGCATCTTTTGCGACGGCGGATCGGCGAATCCGGCCGCCTCGTCAGGGAATGACGCGGACTGCGGATCCGGGACCGCCACAAGAAACGCTCCGGCAACGGCAAGTGAAGAAACCTGCTGCCAATGAGCGACCAGCAGACAGGCAAGGCTGTGGGCGACCAGCAGGGGAGGGGTTGCCGATGCGCCGACGGCGCGCTCTAGGGCTGAAATCCAGTCCGCCAGGTCGGGGTTTTCCCAATCGGCTGGTTGAAAACGTCGCATTTCCGGGTTCGACCTTTCCCAGCGTGTTTGCCAATGAGCCTCGCCCGAACCGCCGATCCCCGGCAATATAATGATGTCCTTCATGTCTTTTCCTCTGATCATCCGCGCAGGTGAAAATGATGCATTTTCATTTGCTTCGGAATGAATGATCATCGGAAAACCGCGTCCCTCTCCGATGATTTCAAGGTGATCCCATGGCTTTTCAGGAAAACAATCGGGTACTTCTCGATCCAACCGATATCGCCATTATCGAAGCGATGCAGGAAAATGGACGCATTGCGATTTCCGAACTCGGTCGACGGGTCGGGCTCTCTCAGCCGGCAGCATCAGAACGGGTCAAGCGGCTGGAAGACCGCGGCATCATTGTCGGTTACTCCGCCCGTATCGACCCCACCGCTTTGGGAATTGGAATAACGGCTGTGCTTCGCTTGCGCACGACGCACGAGCATATCAAGGCCTGTCTGAAACAGTTCGCGGAGATGCCGCAGGTCATGGAAGTATTGCGCCTCACTGGAGAGGACTGTTTTCTTTTGAAGGTGCTGGTTCCGTCGCCGGGAGAGCTGGAAACGATCGTTGACACGATCGCGCGTTTTGGGGCCGTGACGACATCTCTGGTGTTGCGCAGTGAGAATCCGAAGCCGATTGGACGCGCCCTGCTCCAGCGACCTTGAGAATATGAGGACGACCAGTGAAGCGTGCCGCCAAAAACGCTTCCGCGTCCCGCTCTCGATACGGTTCGAATCAATATTGAAATGCGGGATATGGCGGACAGGGTGGGATTCGAACCCACGGTACGCTTTCACGTACACACGCGTTCCAGGCGTGCGCCTTAAACCACTCGGCCACCTGTCCTTTTTTGGCGTTCGCGCCCGGATAGGAGCAAATCGTCGGAACGGCGCGATATATACCGATGAATTTTTGCCGATCAACCGAAATCTAACAGTTTTTTGACTTCTTCCGATAAAACTCGCCTCGGCCACTCCATTGTGCTTCACCTCATCGATGACTATGTAATTCTCTAAGGTGGAGAATGGCGCGGCCGGCCGGAATTGTCCGGCATATCGAGCGTCGGAGGAATTGATGCGTTTCCTGTTGCGTCTGGCGAGTCTTGTCGCGCTTGCGGCAGCCGTTATTGCCGGGACCATCGATTCGATCCAATCGGTTGCGGCGTCTTCCGTGGTGATGACGCCGATCTCCGATGCCTGGCAGGATGTGAGCCCGACAACCCTCACGTCGCTGCAATCCTCCCTTTCCTATTATATTCACCCGCGTTTCTACACCTTCATCTTCCAGTGGCTGATGCTCCAGCCGGCCTTTGCCGTTTTCCTGGTGATCGCGCTGCTTCTGTGGATGATCGGCTACAAGAAGCCGCCGGTGGCCGGTCGCTTCACCGCATAGCAAGTGGTTTTGCCGGCACGATCCGGCGAGAAATCCGGGTGGGCATCGCCCGCTCTTCGACCTCGGTATTTGCCGCCGGATTGGCTAGAAAATCCGCATTCGGATGCAAGGAATGTCCAAAAATCAGCCCTGAAGAGCTGATTTTCGGCAATCGCTGCAAATCTTTACCAGCTGAAAAATTTCTGGTGAATTTTTCCGTGAGCCATGCAAGGATGCGCGCAGCCAGGCCTCCGGGGGGAGGTCGGTGGTTCCGCAGACATGCCCAAAAAGGGCTTGCGGGAGGACCCCTAACGAATAGCAACAACAGGGCTGCACAATGAAAAAATCCCTTCTCACTCTCTTTGCCGTGGCTGCCATGTCGACGACGGCGCTTGCCGCCGATGTCAAGCCGGCGCTGGTTTACGGCACCGGCGGGAAGTTCGATAAATCCTTCAACGAGGCGGCCTATAACGGCGCCGAGAAGTTCAAGGCCGAGACCGGCATTGCCTATCGCGACTTCGAGCCGACGGGCGACACCCAGGGCGAACAGGCCATCCGCAATTTCGCCAGCCGCGGTTTCAATCCGGTGGTTGCCGTCTCCTTCGCCTGGACTTCGGCCATCGAGAAGGTTGCAGCCGAATTCCCGGATACCAAGTTCATCATCGTTGACTCCGTCGTCGAAAAGCCGAACGTCCGCTCGGTTGTCTACAAGGAAGAAGAAGGCTCCTACCTCGTCGGCGTTCTCGCCGGCATGGCGTCGAAGTCAGGCAAGGTCGGCTTCGTTGGCGGCATGGACATTCCGCTGATCCGCAAGTTCGAATGCGGCTACGAGCAGGGCGCACGCTCCGTCAAGGCCGATATCGAAGTCTTCCAGAACATGACCGGCACCACGGGCGCTGCCTGGAACGACCCGGTCCGCGGCGGCGAGCTCACCAAGAACCAGATCGACCAGGGCGCTGACGTCGTCTATGCGGCAGCCGGTGCCACCGGCCTCGGCGTTCTGCAGACGGCCGCCGATAACAAGAAGCTGTCGATCGGCGTCGACTCCAACCAGAACTACCTGCATCCGGGCTCGGTCCTGACCTCGATGGTCAAGCGCGTCGACCTCGCCGTTTACAATGCCTATAACGACACCAAGAACGACAAGTTCACCGGTGGCGTCCAGGCGCTTGGCGTCAAGGAAGAGGGTGTCGGCGCTGCGATCGACGAGCATAACAAGTCGCTGATCACGCCGGAAATGCAGGCCGCCGTCGACAAGGCCAAGGCCGACATCATCGCGGGAACCGTCAAGGTTCACGATTACACCTCGGACAACGCTTGCCCGAAGTGATCCGTGCCCGAATGTGATCGACGATTGAGATCGGGCGTATGGCGGAGGGGATTTTCGCCATACGCCCTTTTCTTATTTGGAGCCTGCAGTGACAGATAAGCCCGCTATCGAGCTTGTCGGTATCGACAAGAAGTTCGGTGCCGTCCACGCCAACAAGGACATCAACCTCACCGTTGCCAAGGGGACGATCCACGGCATCATCGGCGAAAACGGTGCCGGCAAATCGACCTTGATGTCGATCATCTACGGTTTCTACCATGCCGACAGCGGCGAGATCCGCGTCAACGGCAATCCCGTCACCATCCGCGACAGCCAGGCGGCGATCGCCACCGGCATCGGCATGGTGCATCAGCATTTCATGCTGGTCGACAATTTTACGGTTCTCGAGAACATCATGCTTGGCGCCGAAGGCGGCATGCTGCTGGCCAGGGGCGTTGCCTCGGCTCGCACCGAGCTCAAGCGGCTGGAAACGGAATATGGCCTGGAGGTCGATCCCGACACGCTGATCGAGGAGCTCCCGGTCGGCCTGCAGCAGCGTGTCGAGATCCTGAAAGCCATGTATCGCGGCGCCGAGATCCTGATCCTCGACGAGCCCACAGGCGTGCTGACCCCGGCGGAGGCCGATCACCTTTTCCGCATCCTCAAGGTGCTGCGCGATCAGGGCAAGACGATCATCCTCATCACCCACAAGCTGCGCGAGATCATGGCAATCACCGATACGGTCTCGGTCATGCGCCGCGGCGAAATGGTCGCGACCCGCAAGACGTCGGAGACGACGGTGGAGGAACTCGCCGAGCTGATGGTCGGCCGCCGCGTGCTGCTGCGCGTGCAGAAGGGCGAGGCGAACCCGCAAGCCGCCGTGCTGTCCGTTCGCAACCTCACGGTCAAGGACAATCGCGGCGTCACCATGGTTGACAACGTCTCCTTCGACGTGCGCGCTGGTGAGATCGTCGGCATCGCCGGTGTCGCCGGCAATGGCCAGTCCGAATTGCTGGAGGCGATTGCCGGCATCCGCAAGCCGACTTCCGGTGAAATTCTGCTCGACGGCCAGACGATCGACAAGGCTGATCCCGCCCGCCTGCGTGATCTCGGCCTCGCTCATATTCCCGAGGATCGTCACCATATGGGCTTGGTGCTGAAATTCGAGGAATATGAAAATTCCGTGCTCGGTTATCATCGCCGCCCAGCCTACAGCAAAGGCCCGCTGCTCGATCTCGAAGCGATCCGCAAGGATGCGATGGAGAAGATCGAGAAATACGACATCCGTCCGCCGAACCCGCGGCTGAAGACGGCGAATTTCTCCGGCGGCAACCAGCAGAAGATCGTCGTTGCCCGCGAGATCGAACGCGATCCGAAGATGCTGATCATCGGCCAGCCGACACGTGGCGTCGATATCGGCGCCATCGAATTCATCCACCGGCGGATCATCGAAATGCGCGACGCGGGCAAGGCGATCCTGCTCGTCTCCGTCGAACTCGATGAAATCCGCTCCCTTTCAGACCGTATCCTTGTCATGTTTGCCGGCCATATCGTCGGCGAGAAGACGCCCGATGCCGGTGAACAGACCCTCGGCCTGATGATGGCCGGCATTGCCGCGTGAGGCCTTTATGAGCACTGCTTCCGTTCCGCTACCAAACTGGATCAACTACGGCCTCATCCCGCTTTTGAACCTCGTCGTCGCCTTCCTGATCTCCGGCTTCGTCGTCTGGCTGATCGGCGAGAGCCCGCTCGATGCGCTGTCGCTGCTGATCCAGGGCGCGCTCGGCAATGGCGAAGGCATCGGCTTCACGCTATATTACGCGACGAGCTTCATCTTCACCGGCCTCTCCGTCGCGGTGGCGATCCATGCCGGCCTCTTCAACATCGGTTCCGAAGGCCAGGCCTATGTCGGCGGCCTCGGCTGCGCGCTGGTGGCGCTGGCGCTCGATCGTTACGTGCCGTGGTATGTGACGATGCCGATCGCCGTCGCCGGCGCCGGCCTGTTCGGTGCAGCCTGGGCCTTCATCCCGGCCTTCCTGCAGGCAAAACGCGGCAGCCACATCGTCATCACGACGATCATGTTCAACTATATCGGCGCAGCACTGATGGTGTACCTCCTGGTGCATGTGCTGATCGTACCGGGCAAAATGGCGCCGGAAACCCGCACCTTCCTCGAAGGCGGCCAATTGCCGAAGCTCGGTTGGGTCATGCAGCTGTTCGGCGCCAAGCTGGGGGCTGCCCCGTTCAACGTCTCCTTCATCATTGCGCTCGTCGTCAGTTACCTCGTCTGGTTGCTCGTCTGGCGCACCAAGCTCGGTTTCGAGATGCGCACGCTGGGCGTCAGCCCGACGGCGGCCGCCTATGCCGGCATTCCCTATGCCCGCACTGTGATCATCGCCATGCTGCTCTCCGGCGCGCTCGCCGGCATGATGGCGCTGAACCCCGTCATGGGCTCGTCGGCCCGTCTGCAGGTGGAATTCGTCGGTGGTGCCGGCTTCGTCGGCATCGCCGTCTCGCTAATGGGCCGCAACCATCCGCTCGGCATCATCATGGCAGCGATCCTCTTCGGTATTCTTTACCAGGGCGGTGACTGGATATCCTTCGAAATGCCGAACATCACCCGCGAGATGATCCTCGTCATCCAGGGTCTGGTGATCCTCTTTGCCGGCGCGCTGGAATATATGTTCCGGCCGGCGATGGTGCGTCTCTACCAACAGTTCAAGCGCGGTTAAGGAGCGGGCGATGGATTATTATGACATCTTCATCAGCGTTCTGAGCTCGACCATCCGCCTGTCGATCCCGCTGATCTTCACGGCCCTTGCCGGTCTGTTTTCGGAGCGCGCCGGTATCTTCGATATCGGCCTCGAGGGTAAGATGTTGGGCTCGGCCTTTGCCGCCGCCTGCGTTGCCTATCTCACCGATTCGGCCTGGCTCGGGCTCGGGGCCGGCATCCTCTGTTCGATGGCGCTGAGCCTGGTGCATGGCTTTGCCTCGATCACCAACCGCGGCAACCAGATCGTCTCCGGTGTCGCAATCAACTTCTTCATCGCCGGCATCACCATCGTGCTTGGGCAGGCCTGGTTCGGCCAGGGCGGACGCACGCCGCAGCTGTCGCCGGATTCGCGCTTCGCGCCGATCATCCTGCCGGGCGCCGATGCCGCCCGTGGCATACCGATCATCGGCCCGATCTATGCCAATGTCATATCCGGTAACAATATCCTCACCTACCTCGCCTTTCTCGCCGTGCCGTTTTCCTGGTGGGTGCTTTACCGCACACGTTTCGGCCTGCGGCTGCGCGCCGTCGGCGAAAACCCGGGTGCGGTCGATACGGCCGGCATCTCGGTCGCCTGGCTGCGTTACCGTGCCGTCATGTGTGCCGGCATTCTCTGCGGCTTTGCCGGCACCTATCTGGCAATCGCCCAGTCCGCCGCCTTCATCAAGGACATGTCGGCCGGCAAGGGCTACATCGCGCTCGCAGCTCTCGTCTTCGCCAAGTGGAAGCCGGTACCCGTCATGTTTGCCTGCTTGCTCTTCGGCTTCCTCGATGCGCTGGCAAATTTCATGCAGGGAAAGCAGGTGCCGCTAATCGGCGAAGTGCCGGTTCAGGTTTTCCAGGCGCTGCCCTATGTTCTGACCTGCGTCTTGCTTGCCGGCTTCATCGGTGTCGCGACCCCGCCAAAAGCCGGTGGCGTGCCCTATACGAAGGAGCGTTGATATGTCTCACGATCTGTTCGAAGCCGCCCGCGGCGCCATGGCCTTTGCCCATGCGCCCTATTCGAAATTTCCGGTCGGCGCGGCGATCCGCGCCGAGGACGGCAAGGTCTATACCGGCGCCAACATCGAAAACCTCTCCTTTCCGCAAGGATGGTGCGCCGAGCCGACGGCGATCAGCGCCATGATCATGGGTGGCGCGAAGAAGATCGTCGAAATGGCCGTCATTGCCGAGAAGCTGCCGCTCTGCCCACCCTGCGGCGGCTGCCGCCAGAAGATCTCCGAATTCGCCTCCAAGGAGACAAAGATCTACCTCTGCGATGAGGCGGGCGTGAAGAAGACCATGACGATGGAAGAGCTTCTTCCCTTCAGCTTCGAGACCGAACTCGGATGAAGGCGACGGTCAGCCTGCTCGCCGCACTGCTCGGCGGCATCAAGCCGCGCCACGGCATCGTGCTCGGCTCCGGCCTCGGCTCCCTTGTCGGTGAGCTGGACGGCGCCGTCCGTGTCCCGTATCGCGACCTGCCGGGCTTTCCTGTCAGTGCGGTCTCCGGCCATGCAGGCGAAGTCGTCGCCGGCCGCCTCGGCGGCGTGCCTGTCGTCATGCTCTCCGGCCGTGTGCATTA
This sequence comes from Rhizobium beringeri, assembly GCF_004306515.1. Classification (NCBI taxonomy): domain Bacteria; kingdom Pseudomonadati; phylum Pseudomonadota; class Alphaproteobacteria; order Hyphomicrobiales; family Rhizobiaceae; genus Rhizobium; species Rhizobium beringeri. The sequence continues at coordinate 4,590,886 of NZ_SILG01000001.1, forward strand.
TTACGAAAAGGGCGATGCCAACGCCATGCGCCTGCCGATCGAGGTGCTGAAGGCGCTCGGCGTCGAAGCGCTGATCCTGACCAATTCGGCCGGATCGTTGCGTGACGACATGCCGCCCGGTTCGGTGATGCAGATCACCGACCATATCAACTATTCCGGCATGAACCCGCTGATCGGCGAGGAAAGCGATCATCGTTTCGTCGGCATGACCAATGCTTATGATGCCGGGCTTGCCGCAGCGATGCAGAGGGCAGCGGCAAAGCTTAAAATCGAGCTGGCGCGGGGTGTCTATATGTGGTTCTCCGGTCCAAGCTTCGAAACGCCGGCGGAAATCCGCATGGCGCGCATCCTTGGCGCCGATGCCGTGGGCATGTCGACGGTGCCCGAGGTTATCATCGCAAGAATGCTGGGCCTGAGGGTTGCTGCCGCCTCCGTTATCACCAACTATGGGGCAGGCATGACCGGCAATGAGCTCAGCCATGAAGAAACCAAGGACATGGCGCCCATCGGTGGCGCCCGTCTCGCCGCCATACTGAAAGACATGATTGCGGCTAGAACAGGATGATTTTAGGCCGGGTCGGCCTAAAATCTGAATCCTGTTCTAAATTATATAGTTAGAGCATGATGTCGTCCGAAAACCGCCCACACTTTGGCACCATGCTCTAGAGGAAGCAAAGATGAATGGCCATTCCAACCGGGAAACGGCGGCTGTCGCCCTTTCTCTTCTCGATCTCACCAATTTGAAGGATGATTGCACCGAGGCGCAGATTGACGCGCTCTGCGCCCGCGCGCAGACGCCCTACGGCAACAGTGCTGCGATCTGCATCTGGCCGCGGTTCGTCGCTCAGGCCCGCAATATCCTTGGCACCGGGCATGCCGTGCGTATCGCGACCGTCGTCAACCTCCCCTCTGGCGAGTTGGAAGTGGCCGATGTCGCTGCCGAAGCACGCGAGGCGATTGCCGATGGCGCCGATGAGATCGATCTGGTCATTCCCTACCGCAAGCTGCTCGCCGGCAACGAGACGGCGGTGACCGACATGGTCAAGGCCGTGCGCGCCGAATGCGCCGGCCCCGTTCTTCTGAAGGTCATCATCGAGACTGGCGAGCTGAAGGATGCGGCATTGATCCGCCGTGCCTCCGAACTCGCCATCGAAGCCGGCGCCGATTTCATCAAGACCTCCACTGGCAAGGTCGCCGTCAACGCGACGCTCGAAGCCGCCGACATCATGATCCGCGCTATCCGCGAAAGCGGCCGCAAGGTCGGCTTCAAGCCGGCAGGCGGTATCGGCTCGGTGGCCGATGCCGCACTCTATCTGAGCCTTGCCGAAACCATTATGACACCGGACTGGCCGATGCCGTCGACCTTCCGCTTCGGCGCTTCCGACCTGCTCGACGATATCCTGGCGGTTCTAAGTGGAACACAGTCGGCACCGGCTGCGGCGTCGAGCTACTGAAATGATTCCGCAGGAGATCATTCGGCGTAAGCGCGATGGCGACGAACTCGACGCCGCCGATATCAGGTCCTTCATCGCGGCACTCGCTGCCGGTCGATTGTCGGAAGGCCAGATCGGCGCATTTGCCATGGCTGTCTGGTTCAAGGGCATGTCGCGGGCCGAGACCGTGGCCTTGACGCTGGCGATGGCCGATTCCGGCGGCAGGCTGCAATGGGCCGATATCGACCGCCCGATCGCCGACAAACATTCGACCGGCGGCGTCGGCGACAATGTTTCGCTGATGCTGGCGCCGATCGCCGCCGCCTGCGGCCTCGCCGTTCCGATGATCTCCGGACGTGGCCTCGGCCATACCGGCGGCACGCTGGATAAGCTCGAATCCATTCCCGGCTATATGATCACCCCGGATGCCGACCTGTTCCACAAGGTCGTGAAGGAGGCGGGATGCGCCATCATCGGCCAGACAGGCACCTTGGCGCCCGCCGACGGCAGGCTCTATGCCGTGCGCGATGTGACCGCCACGGTCGATTCCATTCCCCTCATCACCGCTTCTATTCTCTCGAAGAAACTTGCGGCCGGGCTCGAGACGCTGGTGCTCGACGTCAAGGTCGGCAACGGCGCTTTCATGGCTGACCGCGGCCAGGCGGAGATCTTGGCGCAGTCGCTGGTCGAGGTGGCCAATGGCGCGGGCGTGAAGACCTCGGCCCTGATCACCGACATGAACCAGCCGCTCGCCGATAGTGCCGGCAATGCCGTCGAGATGCGCAACTGCCTGGATTTCCTGGCAGGCAGGAAAAGGGACACGCGGCTCGATATCGTCGTTTTCGCCTTCGCCGCCGAGATGCTGGTGAAATCGGGCGTCGCCGCTTCGCCTGATGAAGCCGAGGGGATGGCGCGTCAGGCCCTGTCGTCGGGAAAGGCGGCAGAGGTCTTCGCGCGTATGGTATCGATGCTCGGCGGCCCGGCTGATCTCATCGAAAATCCCGACCGATATCTAGTCAGGGCGCCGGTCGAAAAGCCCGTGCCGGCGGCCCGGTCCGGCTGGCTCTCCGCTTGTGATGCGCGCGGTATCGGCGTCAGTGTCATCGATCTTGGCGGCGGAAGACGCCATCCGGCGGACCGGATCGACCATCGCGTCGGCTTTTCCGACCTCCTGCCGCTTGGCACCCGTGTGACCGCGGGCGAACCGATCGCGCTGATTCATGCCGCTGACGACGTAGCGGCGGAGAGAGCGGCTGCGGCACTTGCCGCGCACTACCGCATCACCGACGACAGGCCGGAGCTGACACCGGTAATTGCGGGCCTGATCTGACGCGGTTTATTGTTTGAGGCTGAGCGAACCGTCGGCGACGGAATAGGAGGCGAGCTTCTGCAGGAAACTCATGCCGACCAGCGTCGTCGTCAGCGCATCGTCCCTCAGGACGAAGGCTTCGACATCGCGGACGCGAATGCCGCCGATTTCGACCCGGTCGAGTGTCACATGCGCGGCCTTCGTCTGGCCGTTCGCAGTGTTCACCCCGTAACGGAAATCGAGCTGGTTGGCGGTGAAGCCCAGGCGGCGGGCGAGCGTCTCGTTGAGCGCCACATAGGTGGCGCCGGTATCGATCAGACCCTGCACCGGCTTGCCGTTGATCTTGAAGCTGCCGGTATAGTGGCCCTGCGCATCGGCCCGCAGGCGGATCGCATTGCTGCCGTAGACGGGCTCCGGTGCGGCCGGTTGGTCGGTTTGGGTCGATACGTAATTGGCGGAGAGGGCGTCAGCAGACTGCTGGCTGGTGCTTCCGAAGAAGGAAGGCACCTGTGTGGCGAGCACTGCGGCGATGCTGGCGAATAGGACGGTACGCACGAGCATGAAACAGAAATCCTTCCTGTATAAACCCCGCTTCATGCGGGGCCTCATGCTTCAGACTTCCTAAACCTCAAGTGCTGATAAGTTGCTAATATCGGCGACAAAAGGCCCGGAGCGAACCACCGGGCCGTAAAGTCTTTGATTTGGTAAAGGAAGGCTGAAATTACTTGGTGCCGTACATGCGATCGCCGGCATCGCCGAGGCCGGGCACGATGTAGCCCTTCTCGTTGAGATGACTGTCGATCGATGCGGTGAAAACCGGAACATCGGGATGCGCGGCGCGGAAGTTGCGGATGCCTTCCGGGGCGGCAAGCAGGCAGAGGAAGCGGATATTGTGGGCGCCGCGCTCCTTGAGCTTGTCGATTGCCGCGATCGAGGAATTGCCGGTCGCAAGCATCGGGTCGACGACGATGATCAGCCGCTCGGCCACGTCCTCCGGCGCCTTGAAGTAATATTCGACCGGCTGCAGCGTCTCGTGGTCGCGGTAGACGCCGATATGCGAGACGCGCGCGGAAGGCACGAGATCGAGCATGCCTTCGAGCAGTCCGTTGCCGGCGCGCAGGATCGAGGCGAAGACCAGCTTCTTGCCCTCGAGGATCGGCGACTCCATAGTCTGCAGCGGTGTCTCGATCGTTTCCATTGTCAGTTCGAGATCGCGGGTCACCTCGTAGCAGAGCAGTGTCGAGATTTCGCGCAGCAAGCGCCGGAAACTTCCCGTCGATGTCTCCTTGCGCCGCATGATGGTGAGCTTGTGCTGCACAAGTGGATGATCGATGACCGTGACGCCGTCCATGGGGAAGCCTTTCATTCTTTCTATCGAATGTTTCTTTCACGGAAATCGACCTGACTGCAAGAGTGACCGTCAATTTGCGTCGATCTTCCCCAGTCCGTGGAGTCTTTTAAAGCCGGGCGAGCAAAGCCTTCCGCGTCTCATTGTCGACGAAGGCGGCCTCGATCGCAGTGCGCGTCATCGCGTCGATCTCCGCGTCGCCGAAGCCGAAAGCCCCGGCGGCAAGCTCGTATTCTCGCTTGAGCGAGGTATGGAAGAAAGGCGGATCGTCTGAGCTGATCGTCACCCGCACGCCTGCTTCCTTCAGATGGCGCAGCGGATGGGAAGCGAAATCGGGAAACACCCCGAGCGCGATATTGGAGCCCGGGCAGATCTCGAGCACGGTGCCGAGATCGGCAAGCCGCTTCACCAGATCGAGATCCTCGATAGCGCGCACGCCATGACCGATGCGCGAGGGGCGCACCGCATCGAGCGCGTCGGCGACGCTGAAGGCGCCGCAGACCTCGCCGGCGTGGATGGTCAGCCCAAGGCCGGCATCGCGAGCGATATCGAAGGCGCGGGCATAATCGGCGACGCGCCCCATGCGCTCCTCGCCGGCAAGGTTGAAACCGGTAATCAGAGGATTGCCGGCCTTTGCCGCATATTCGGCAGCACCAACCACGCTCTCCGGACCGAAATGCCGCTCGCCGGTGACGATCAGCCGGGCCTCGATGCCGCTCTTTTCCCTGGCCCGCCGGATGCCTTCGCAGATACCTGATATATAGGCATCGGCACCCAGCCCGATGCGCTTACCGTGGTCGGGCGAAACGATGAGCTCGCTGTAGATCGTATTGATGCCGGCGAGTTCGTCGAGATAGGTTTCGGTCAGAAGCGCATAGTCCTCCTCGGTCCTGTAGACCTCGGAAACCTTGTCGTAACATTCGAGGAAGCTTGCGAAATCATGCCAGACATAGGCCCCGTCGCGAAGCTGTGCGCTGATGTCGACGCCATATTTCCGCGCCTGCGCCGCAGTCAGAACTGGAGGTGCCGCACCCTCCAGATGGCAGTGCAGTTCGACCTTCTTCAAATGCGATGTCACAGAAAGCTCCTTCCGTGCGGTCCGGTCGGGATGCCGAGATGCCGAGCGATGCTCTCGCCGATATCGGCATAGCTGCGGCGCACGCCGATCGAACGTGACCGGATGCCGGGGCCATAGGCGATAACAGGCACGCGCTCGCGCGTATGGTCCGTGCCGCGCCAGGTCGGATCGCAGCCATGATCGGCGGTGAGCACGACGAGATCGCCGGGCTTCAGCTTCTTGTGGACTTCGGGCAAGCGCGCATCGAAAGCTTCGAGCGCCGCGGCATAACCCGGCACATCGCGGCGATGGCCGTAGATCATGTCGAAATCGACGAAATTGGTGAAGACGAGATCGCCGTCTTCAGCTTCGTCGATCGCCGAGAGCGACGCATCCATCAGCGCCTCGTTGCCGTTTGCCTTGATGACCCTGGAAATCCCCTGATGCGCGAAGATATCGCCGATCTTTCCCACCGCGTGCACGTGTCGGCCGTGCTGGATAAGCCGGTCGAGCAGCGTCGGCTCCGGCGGCAGCACGGAGAAGTCGCGCCGGTTTCCTGTGCGCTGGAAGCTAGAGGCAGACTGGCCGATGAAGGGCCGGGCGATGACGCGGCCGATATTGTAAGGATCGAGCAGCCCCCTGGCCAAACGGCAGAAGGCGAGTAGACGATCGAGGCCGAAATGCACCTCGTGTGCGGCGACCTGAAAGACCGAATCCGAGGAGGTATAGCAGATCGGCCTGCCGGTGCGGATATGGTCCTCGCCGAGCCGGGCGATGATCTCGGTTCCCGAGGCATGGCAGTTGCCGAGAATGCCGGGCACGTCAGCCTCCCTGCACAATGCCTCGATGAATTCCTGAGGAAAGGCGTCTCCCTCCGTCGGGAAATAACCCCAATCGAAACTGACAGGTGTTCCCGCGATCTCCCAATGACCTGATGGCGTATCCTTGCCGCGAGAGATTTCGGTGGCGGCGCCATAAATACCGTAAACCTTCTCCGGGACGGGCATGCCGGCCGGAAACCGGCCCGACGCCGATCGCGCAATGTGCATCAGCCCGAGTTCCGACATATTGGGCAGGGAAAGCGGCCCTTCGCGCAATCCAGCGCGATCTCCGGCGCCGGCTGCGCAGAACTCGGCGATATGGCCGAGCGTATCGGCGCCTTCGTCGCCATAGGTCGCCGCATCCGGCGCTCCGCCGACACCGAAGGAATCCAGAACGAAAAGAAAGGTACGCGCCATTTTACACCCGAGAGAGCCGATCGCCGGCCTCTGGAATGTCGGAGGCGGCTGAGATCCAGCCATATAATGCTGCGCTCGGCTTGGCAAATTACAGCGCCGCGCGTCTTTTCAAGACGTGCAAAGGACGCTGTAACACTTAGACTTGCTGCATAATTCCCTAAATCGATTTCGATTTAGGGAATTATGCAGCAGAGAAGAGCGGGAAGGGGTTGTCAGCAGTCGCCGCAAGGGATCGAGTCGCCTTGCCGCTGGCGGTAGAAATAACTGCGGCTGATGGTGATCGTGCGCATGCCATCCGGCATGAAGTTCGGGGCGAACAGGAACATCGTATAGGGGATGCTGAGCTCAGTCCGGACCAGGAAACTGTTCGCCGTCTTCATGTCCGCTGGCACGTTGCTCACCGTGGCATTCTTAGCATAGGGCACCGTCCCGTCCTTTGCCCAGGACCAGAGCACTTTCGCATTGGCGCTGGCATCGATGGTAATCCCGGTGATCTTCAGCGCCAGCGACGTCGAGTTGTAGGGCATGAAGATCGCGGTTGCGACCGACGGCATCTGCGCGAGCGTGCTCTTCGTGACGGATTGCTGCTGGGTGACGAGGTCGGCCACCGTCCCCGCAGCGCGTGTCGCGCGTTTGCTGACGCTGAGGCCGATCGTGATCTCGAAAGCGCCGATATAGAGCATGATCAGCACGGGAAAGAGGATCGCGAATTCGATCGCTCCGGCACCCCTGCGGTCTCGAGCCAGCCGCCGCGCCGTCAGGACCAGTCTGGTGAACGGGTTGCGTAACGCCATTATGGATACTGCTCGTTCTGGAAGGCCGCGGTTGCGACGATCAGATATTGGCTCGGCATCGAACCGTCGGAGGGACGTATCGTGGTGATATAGGGCCGGACCAGATCCGTGATGATTTCCCAGCGGTAATAGGCGCGGACCATGTTGATCGTGCCGGCGCCGCCCGGCGCATATTTGAAGGCCGCCGTATTGATATCGGCATATTTGCCGGTGGAAAGCTTGGGGATCGTCGTCGGAATGGCCGAAAAGGTGCTGAACGTCTGCACATCCAGGTAGAGCTTGCTCGGCGTGGCGACTTCGCTCGCCGAGCAGCGGACCAGGATCGAGATCTCGTTACAGAAAGCCTGGCGGAATTGCGCCTGGTTCATATCGGTCGTGCGGCCGAGATTATAGGTGATCTGCCCGGTTCGCATCCTGCGGCTCATCGTATCAACGCCGTTGGAGACGAGTTCTTCGGCGGCGAAGGCGACGAAAGTTTCGAGGATTGCGAAAATCACCAGGAAATAGGGAATGGCGAGCAGGGTGAATTCGATCGCCGCTGCGCCGTCGCGCGAACGGGCGAGAGCGCGAAACCGTGAGAAACGGAACGGAGCGAACGCGCGCCCCTTATCCGTCTGCTGATCAATTGCCGTCATTGCCTGGATCCGAGCGATATTTTCCACTCGTCAGACTACGGTCTGTTCGTTGATTTTCCGTTTCAACCTGACACGAATGGTCGAGGAAGCTCCCAGATAGTACTCAGGGTGAGGCGGTCGCGGTGGCCGCTTGCTGCGCATGCTGCTCGCAATTCGGCGTGCAGGACAGCACGGAGCGCTCGGTCTGCCGGTAGACGCGCACCGTATTGCCCTCGTCGATCGACACCAGGATACGCTCGTCGAGGATCGCATTGCCGTCGGCATCGAGAAGGACCAGATTGGTGGTGCCGAAACTGCGTCCTGTCAGCACGATGGTCTTGGCGTCGGCGACGGTCGCATCGGCGACCTTGGCATTGCCGACGATCACCTTGCTGACGGGGCGGTCGAGCTTCAATACGCGCGCGTGATCCATATAGACGCGCAGCATGTCATCGTCTGCGGCCGCGGAAACTCCCGAAATACCGAAAACGGCGATCATGCCGGCAAAGAAAATGGTTTTGCCGCTCGATGACATTTGGTCCTCTTTCACGATCACAGCGCAATATGCACATAGAATGGAAAAAAATGGTGAACGAAGCCTTAAGCCTACCGCTCTGTTCCAGGATGAAGCGCAATGCTCCGATCTGGCACGGTTTCGGGACGGCACACGCCTCGGTTGGAGGCGCAATTTGTGCTATTTCCGGATGAATGCAGCGATTATTCCCGGAATATTGTTAAATATTGAGGTAAATGCGTAAGGAAATACTGACTCTACAAAGGCCTGTTGTCTCGTTCACATGTCGTTAACTCTTTTCCTTAAGCCGATGGAAACGGCCATTCGCTAGGTTGCAGTCATCCGATCAACGGCAAACAGTTGGCGGACGTGCTGAACATCAACTGGAGTTAGGAGTTACCATGACCAAGCTTTTTAGCCGTTTTCTGAAGGACGAATCCGGCGCGACCGCAATTGAATACGGCCTGATCGCCGCCCTCATTTCCGTAGCGCTCATCACCGGCGCAACGGCGCTCGGCAACAATATCGGTAACACGTTCAACAATTTGAGCGACCACATGGACGACGCCGCTACGGCCGCTAAGTAAGATCGACGCCGCGAAGCAGCGCGTCATAATGCCGGCTGGATTTGCTCCGGCCAACATATCGAGCGGGCTCACAGGCTGAACGGCCGTGAGCCTTTTCGCATCAAGTCACGATCGGGTATAAGCATGATCGCAGCTGCAGTCTTTGTGATACTGCCACTCTGCCTTGCCATGGCGGCGTTCTCGGATCTGTTCACCATGACGATCCCGAACCGTGTTTCCCTGATCCTTGCTGCCTCTTTTCTCATCCTCGCGCCGCTCTCCGGCCTCAGCCTGGAAATGGTCGGCATGCATCTTGCCGCCGCCGCCATCGTGTTCTGCGCCTGTTTTGCCCTTTTTGCGTTCAATGTAATGGGCGGCGGTGACGCCAAGCTGTTGAGCGCTACCGCGCTCTGGTTTGGTCTGAACCAATCCCTCGCCTTCCTGATGCTCGACGTCGCCACGATCGGCGGCCTCATCACCTTGATGATCCTGCTGGTGAGAGCGCAATCGAACAGCATTCTCGCCATCGGTCTACCGGTGCCGAACTCGATCCTGTTCGCCAAGAAAATCCCCTATGGTATCGCGATCGCGATCGGCGGCTTCATGGCCTTCCCTTTCTCGCCGCTGTTCCTCGCCGCGCTGGAAAGCCTGAAATAACGGCATTTTAAATACCCGTTAACTTAAAATGTAAGCGTTCCATTAACCATAATTATACTAATTGCTGAGCATTCTACAGGGCGAACATATCGTGCCCTGAGGAATGATCGATGAAACCGGCTCGCCTTATAATCCTAGCTGTCGCCGTGGTGGCAGCCGGCCTCGCCGGCCTCCTGGCAATGCGCATGGCGGGCAGTGGCGGTGTCGTCACCCAGGTCCGTTCGGTCGTCGAGAAGGAACCCACCGTCAACGTCCTCGTCTCGAGCGCCAATCTGCCGGTCGGCGCACGGCTGGACGACAAGTTGGTGCACTGGATGGCCTGGCCGCAGGGCGGCGTCGTCCCGGGCCTCATCACTGAAGCCGATAAGCCGGATGCGATCAAGGATCTGCAGGGCGCCGTCGTGCGTCTGCCGATCTTCGAAGGCGAACCCATCCGGCCGGAAAAGGTCGCCGATTCCAGCAGCCGCATCCTTTCCTCGCTATTGCCGGCCGGCAAGCGCGCCGTCGCGACCGAAATATCGGTGGCAACCGGTGCCGGCGGCTTCATCCTGCCGAACGATCGCGTCGATGTCATCATGGTCCGCAAGGGTACCGAGGGCGACAAGCTCATTACCGAAACCGTGCTGAGCAATGTCCGCGTTCTCGCCATCGACCAGCAGATACAGGAAAAGGACGACGGCTCGAAATCGGTGGTCGGCACGACCGCGACGCTCGAGCTCACCCCTGATCAAACGAAGGTTCTCGCCGTCGCCCAGCAGATGGCGGATCGGCTGTCGCTTGCGTTGCGCTCTGTCGCCGATGCGCAGGAGCAGGATACCAGCGCGGCCGACTACCTCCTGAGCGGTGACAACGGCAGTGCGATCATCCAGGTCATCAAATCGGGCGCCATCGTCACGGATGCCAGCGCAGCACCGAAGGCGGAGTAAAAGGACGTGCAAATGGGCAATTCAACGCGGCGCGCCGGACTTCTCCTGACAGGCTGCTTCTCGCTGGCACTCGGCGTTTCCGGCATGGCGCCGGCCTCTTTCGTTCCGGTTCTCGGTACAGGCGAGGCGCGTGCCGATTCCGAAAGCCTGGTCCGCATCTCGCAGACCGGCCGCGATGCCCATCGCCGGCTGAAGCTTGGGCTGAACAAGGCCGTCGTCGTCGATCTGCCGGAGGATGCGCACGATATCCTCGTCTCCGATCCAAGCATGGCCGATGCCGTGACCCGCACCTCGCGGCGCATCTACCTGTTCGGCAAGAAGGTCGGCCAGACCAATATCTTCGTCTTCGGCGCCGGTGGACAGGAAATCGTCAATCTCGACATCGAGATCGAGCGCGACGTCTCCGGCCTCGAAGTCAATCTCCGTCGCTTCATTCCCGACTCCAATATCAACGTCGAAATCGTCTCCGACAACATCGTGCTGACCGGCACGGTGCGCACGCCGCAAGATGCCACGCAGGCGGCCGATCTGGCGCAGGTCTTCCTGAAGGGCGGCGAGGCGACGACCAGAACCGAAACGGCATCCGGCAGTGGCGGCGACAGCTCCGTGGCGCTCTTTGCGGAAGGCCGCCAGACCTCGCAGGTCGTCAACCTTCTGCAGATCGAGGGCGAGGACCAGGTCACCCTCAAGGTGACGATTGCTGAGGTCCGTCGCGAGGTGCTGAAGCAGCTCGGCTTCGACAATCTGGTTTCCAATTCCTCCGGCATGACGGTCGCCCAGCTCGGCAGTCCTAGCGCCGACAGCGCGACTTCGACGGTTGGAGGCGGCCTGGCGGCGCTCTTCAAGAGCTCGATCGGCAAATACGACATTTCGACCTACCTCAATGCGCTGGAGCAGGCCAAGGTCGTCAAGACGCTCGCCGAGCCGACACTGACGGCGATATCGGGTCAGGCCGCGACCTTCAATTCCGGCGGCCAACAGCTTTATTCGACGACCGACAGCGACGGCAACGTCACCGTCGTGCCGTTCAACTACGGTATCAACCTTGCCTTCAAACCGGTCGTGCTGTCATCCGGACGCATCAGCCTGCAGATCAAGACCAATGTCTCCGAGCCTGTGGCCGGTAGCGGCAACGCCACCTATCAGCGCCGTTCTGCCGAGACTTCGGTGGAGCTGCCCTCGGGTGGTTCGATCGCGCTGGCCGGCCTTATCCGTGACAACGTTTCTCAGACGATGGGCGGCACCCCTGGTGTCTCGAAGATCCCGCTGCTCGGTACGCTCTTCCGCCAGAAGGGTTTCGAGCGTCAGGAAACCGAGCTCGTCATCATCGCAACGCCCTATCTGGTGCGTCCTGTAGCGCGCAATCAGCTCAACCGGCCGGACGACAATTTCAGCCCTGAGAACGATGGTGCAACCTTCTTCCTCAACCGCGTCAACAAGGTCTATGGCCGCCGCGAGGCGCCCGTCGCTGACGCGCAGTTCCACGGCTCGATCGGGTTTATCTACAAATGAGCGCGGCGCGATCGGCAGCAATGGCAGAAAACAGAGATCAGGCGATGGCCCATATGAATTCGACGACACCCTGCCTTGGAATCTCGAAGGCGCTTTTTGCGATGGCTGCCATTTCGGTGGCCGTCCTTTCCGGATGCGCCGGCCCGCACGACCAACTAACGACCGGCGGCATTCCGGACGATTACCGCGCCCGCCACCCGATCATCGTGACCGAGGCGGAGCAGACGGTCGATATACCCGTCGCCTCGACCGATCGCCGCCTGACCATTGCCCAGCGCGACCTGATCCGCGGCTTTGCCGCAAACTACATCTCGCGCGCCTCAGGCCCTGTTTACGTGCTGTCGCCGCAAGGCTCGCCGAATTCGGCGGCAGCCTATCAGCTGCGCAATCAGGTCCGTGCCGAGCTGGCGTCACGGGGGATCGCAAGCTCGAAGATCGTCAACACCTCCTATGCCGCCGCCGGTTCCGGCGATGCGGCGCCGATCCGGCTGAGTTTTACCGGTATCACCGCGGTCACCACGCAATGCGGTCAGTGGCCGAAAGACATCTCGAGCGATTTGACCAACCAGAACTACTATAATTTCGGCTGCGCATCGCAGAACAACCTGGCCGCCCAGATCGCCAATCCGGAGGATCTGGTGGCACCTCGCGGCATGACGCCGATCGACGCACAGCGGCGTAACAATGCGATCCAGGAATACCGGACGACGACGACCACGATCGAAGATGCCGGCGACGGCAGCTTCTGAGGCGGAACGGAACGATGAGCGCGATCGAATACGAAATCAAAAACCCCAGTGAGCTTCGCCACGCCGAGGAGGCTGTGCGCATGGCGGATCTGGAAACCATGCGGCCGCTGCCGCGCATCTCCGTCCACGCCTTCTGCGAGAGCGAGGCCCTGCAGCATGTCATGGAACGCTGCGCCAATGATCGGCGCGTGGCGAAGGTCAGCATGCGCATCACCAGCGGCGGCATCGCCGCTGCCGCCAATATGTTTTCCGGCGCCCCGACGCCAAACCTCATCATCCTCGAGACCAAGGCGAATGCCGCGAACCTGCTCGCCGAACTCGCGCCGCTCGCGGCGGTCTGCGATCCGACGACCAAGGTCGTCATTATCGGTTATTACAACGATATCGGGCTTTATCGCGAGCTCATCCGCAACGGCATTTCCGAATATATGGTCCAGCCCGTCGCCATGCCCGACATCCTTGCGGCGATGGCCTCGATCTTCGTCGATCCGGACTCCGAGCCGCTCGGCCGCAGCATCGCCTTCATCGGCTCGAAGGGCGGCACCGGCGCCTCGACCATCGCGCATAATTGCGCCTTCGGCATTTCCAATCTCTTCTCCACCGAGACGATCCTCGCCGATCTCGACCTGCCCTATGGCACGGCGAACATCGATTTCGATCAGGATCCGGCCCAGGGCATCGCAGAAGCGGTCTTTGCGCCCGATCGTCTCGACGAGGTCTTCCTCGACCGCCTGCTGACAAAATGCTCCGAGCATCTGTCCCTGCTTGCGGCACCTTCGCTGCTCGACCGCGCCTATGATTTCGACGGCCAGGCTTTCCAGCCGGTGCTCGATGTCCTGCAGCGCAGCGCGCCCGTCACCGTGCTCGATGTTCCGCATGCATGGTCGGAATGGACCCGCTCGGTGCTGTCGAGCGTCGATGAGGTAGTCATCACAGCGGTTCCCGATCTCGCCAACTTGCGCAACGCCAAGAACATGCTGGATGCACTGCGCAAGATGCGGCCGAACGACAGGCCGCCGCATCTCATCCTCAATCAGGTCGGCATGCCGAAACGTCCGGAGATTTCGCCGTCGGATTTCTGTGAACCGCTGGAGATCGATCCGATCGCGATCATCCCCTTCGACATCAATCTTTTCGGCAACGCCGCCAATAGCGGCCGGATGATCTCCGAAGTCGACCCGAAATCGCCGACGGCGGAAACCTTTTCGCAGATATCGCACATCGTCACCGGCCGGGTCGCGATCAAGAAGGCGAAGAAAGGCGGCCTGCTGGGCCTCCTGAAGCGCAAGTAGACAATGAGCAATTCCAGCAAAAGTGTGCAGCGGTTTTGCGTCCGGAATTGCGTGAAAACAAAAAGATAGAGCATTTCCTTGACTCGGAGAGATCGGGAAATGCTCTAGAACGAGCAGATTGGATCGAGTGGCATGTTTGGAAAACGCGGAAACGAAGGTTCCGGAAAGGTCGGAGGGGCGATTGCTCCGCCGCCGCCGGTTCCGGCCGCCGCCCCTGCGGCCTCTTCCCCCTCCATTCTGGTCGAACCCTCGCGCGAGCCCGTGCGCCAGCAGGTGACGCCACCGCCGATGCAGACGCCGCAGCGCAAGCGCCCGGCCCGCACCGATGAATATTACGACACCAAGGCGCAGGTCTTTTCCGCGCTGATCGATACGATCGATCTCTCGCAGCTTTCCAAGCTTGATGGCGAAAGTGCGCGTGAGGAAATCCGCGACATCGTCAACGACATCATCACCATCAAGAACTTTGCGATGTCGATCTCCGAGCAGGAGGAACTGCTCGAGGATATCTGCAACGACGTCCTCGGCTACGGCCCGCTGGAGCCGTTGCTGGCGCGCGACGATATCGCCGACATCATGGTCAATGGTGCCGGCCAGACTTTTATCGAAGTCGGCGGTAAGACGATCGAATCGGAGATCCGCTTTCGCGACAATGCGCAGCTTCTCTCGATCTGCCAACGCATCGTCAGCCAGGTCGGCCGCCGTGTCGACGAATCGAGCCCGATCTGCGACGCCCGCCTGCCGGATGGTTCGCGCGTCAACGTCATCGCGCCGCCGCTGTCGATCGACGGGCCGGCGCTCACCATCCGCAAGTTCAAGAAGGACAAGCTGACGCTCGATCAGCTCGTCCGTTTCGGCGCGATCACGCCGGAAGGCGCAACCGTGCTGCAGATCATCGGGCGCGTGCGCTGCAACGTCGTCATTTCGGGCGGCACCGGCTCGGGCAAAACCACGCTTCTGAACTGCCTTACCAACTATATCGACAGGGATGAGCGCGTCATCACCTGCGAAGATACGGCCGAACTGCAGCTGCAGCAGCCGCATGTCGTGCGCCTCGAAACGCGCCCGCCGAATATCGAAGGAGAGGGCGAGATCACAATGCGCGATCTCGTCAAGAACTGCCTGCGTATGCGTCCCGAGCGCATCATCGTCGGCGAAGTGCGCGGACCTGAAGTTTTCGACCTGCTGCAGGCGATGAACACCGGTCACGACGGTTCGATGGGCACGATCCACGCCAACACGCCGCGCGAATGCCTGAGCCGTATCGAATCGATGATAGCCATGGGCGGCTTTACCCTGCCGGCAAAGACGGTGCGCGAGATCATTTCCAGCTCGGTCGACGTCGTCATTCAGGCGGCACGCCTTCGTGACGGTTCGCGCCGCATCACCCAGATCACCGAGGTGATCGGCATGGAAGGCGACGTCATCATCACCCAGGATCTGATGCGCTACGAGATCGAAGGCGAGGATGCGAACGGCCGCCTGATCGGCCGGCACATGTCGACCGGCGTCGGCAAGCCGCATTTCTGGGATCGCGCCCGCTACTTCAACGAGGAAAAACGTCTTGCCGCTGCCCTCGACGCGATGGAAGCGAAAACGAAGGAATAGGTGAGATGTTCGGGTTCGATCCGGTACTGCTGGCAATCGTCGTCCTCGCCGCCGTCTCCGCGGCAGCAGCCGCCTATGCCCTGTTGTTTTCGAAGATCGAGGCCGACAAGAAATCGGCAAGCCGCATCAATCGCGTCAAATCGGCCGAAAGCGACCGCGTCAAGGTCAAGGCCGCCCGTGACCGGGTGCAAGAGCTGTCCAAGCGCCGTAAATCGGTGCAGGACAATCTGAAGGATCTGGAAAAGCGCCAGCACGAAAAGACCAAGAAGACCGTGTCGATGAAATCGCGGCTGGTGCAGGCCGGCCTGACGATCACGGCGGCGAAATTCTATCTCATCAGCGCCGTCTTCGCCTCCGTGCTGCTGCTTGTCGCCTTCGTCGTCGGCGCATCGTGGATGGTCATGGTCGGTATCGCCGTCGTCGCCGGTCTCGGCCTGCCGCGCTGGGTCGTCGGCTTCCTGATCAAGCGCCGCCAGAACAAGTTCCTCAACGAGCTGCCCAATGCGCTTGACGTCATCACGCGCTCGATCAAATCAGGCCTGCCGCTCAACGATGCGATCCGCCTTATCGCCACCGAAGGCACCGACCCGGTCAAGAGCGAGTTCCGGCGGGTGATCGAGGCGCAGCAGGTAGGCCTCAGCATTCCCGACGCCTGCGCCCGCATGACCATCCACATGCCGCTCCAGGAAGTCAACTTCTTCGCCATTGTCATCGCCATCCAGTCGCAGGCCGGCGGCAATCTGTCGGAAGCGATCGGCAACCTCTCCAAGGTGCTGCGCGAGCGCAGGAAGATGAAGGCCAAGGTCCAGGCGCTGTCGATGGAAGCCAAGGCGTCGGCCGTCATCATCGGCGCTCTGCCCTTCATCGTCGCGACCCTCGTCTACCTCACCTCGCCGAACTACATGATGATCCTCTTCACCGATCCGCGCGGCCATTTCATCATGGGTGTCTCGGCGATCTGGATGTCGATCGGCATCTTCGTCATGCGTAACATGGTCAATTTTGACATCTAGCCGGAAGGAAGCACCATGTCGCAGGATCTTGCCGCAACGCTGACCAATCCGAGCATGCTGATCGCCCTTCTCGTCGCGATCGCCGTCTTCGCCACTTTTTACACGATTGCCGTTCCCTTCTTCGAGCGCGGCGATCTGAACAAGCGCATGAAGGCTGTTTCCACGGAGCGCGAGCAGATCCGTGCCCGCGAACGCGCCCGCATGAACACGGAAACCGGCGCCGGCAAGGCCTCGCTCAGGAACCAGAACAACCGCTCGGTCCGTCAGATCGTCGAGCGCTTCAACCTGCGTAAGGCGCTCGTCGACGACAATACGGTCAACAAGCTGCGTGCCGCCGGCTTTCGTTCGGAGAACGCTCTGAATACCTTCCTCGTGGCGCGTTTCCTGTTGCCCTTCCTTTTCCTGACGCTTGCCGCTGTCTGGGTCTTCGGCCTCGGCAATCTCGCCGAAAAGGGCACGCCTATCCGCCTCTTCGCCGTCATCGGCGTCGGTTATCTCGGCTTCTACGCGCCGAACATCTACATCTCGAACCGTATGGGCAAGCGCCAGCACTCGATCAAGCGCGCCTGGCCGGATGCGCTGGACCTGATGCTGATCTGCGTCGAATCCGGCATCTCGATCGAGGCCGCGATGCGTCGTGTGTCGGAAGAGCTCGGCGAGCAGTCGCCGGCGCTCGCCGAAGAGATGGTGCTGACCACGGCCGAGCTCTCCTTTCTGCCGGATCGCCGTGTGGCGCTCGAAAATCTTGCCACGCGCACCCAGATCGAGCTGGTGCGTTCGGTGACTCAGGCGCTGATCCAGGCCGATCGCTACGGCACGCCGGTCGCGCAGGCGCTACGCGTTCTCGCCCAGGAAGGACGCGACGAGCGCATGAACGAAGCGGAAAAGAAGGCGGCCGCCCTGCCGCCGAAACTGACGGTGCCGATGATCCTGTTCTTCCTGCCGGTGCTGATCGCCGTCATTCTCGGTCCGGCCGGCATCCAGGTGGCAGACAAGTTCTGACGGCTGCGCCGGCGCCGGAAAGCGGATGCCGCTTCCGGCAGAGGACGATGTGCATCAAGGACTGTCGGTCCGATCCGCCGCCAGCAAACGCGCGTGACCGGCGCCGGCATAGCTGGTAAACGGGATGGGCGACCATCGGCAAGCGCGCATGCAACCGCAGTGCCCCTGGCGCTCGTTCAATCCAAAAGAGAGGTTTCCGATGTCTTCTGCGGGCATTTTCATCAGCATCATGGCAGCCTTGGCCGTCGGCGCGATGAGCCCCGGCCCGAGTTTCGTCGTCGTTTCCAGGATCGCCATCTCGCGTTCGAGGCTGGATGGTCTTGCGGCCGCACTCGGCATGGGCGCCGGCGGGGTCGTTTTTGCCGTGCTGGCGCTCGCCGGGCTGACGGCGCTGCTGTCTCAGTTCGAATGGCTCTATATCCTGCTGAAGGTCGCTGGCGGCGCCTATCTCGTCTATATCGCTGTCAATATCTGGAGGAGCGCCGGTCAGCCGCTCGAGGTCTCCGACGCCGTCAACGGCAATCGTGCGCCGAGATTGAGCTTCATGACCGCGCTGCTGACCCAGCTCAGCAACCCGAAGACCATCATCGTCTATGCCAGCATCTTTGCCGCACTTTTACCGAGGACGGTGCCGCTCAGTCTCGTCGTCGCGCTGCCGCTCGGCGTCTTCGTCGTGGAGGCCGGGTGGTATTCGATCGTCGCCTTCGCCTTTTCGGCCCGCCACCCACGGCGGCTCTATCTTGCCGCCAAGAGCTGGATCGACCGCACCGCGGGTGCCGTCATGGCCGGCCTCGGCCTCCGGCTCATTCTCGCCGGCGTAAGTGATCGATAGCTGGCGCGCGAGTGACTTCGGACCCACTCAAGCTCTGAGGAGATCCGGTCAGTTGGTATTGCTGCCGTCCGCTGCGCCAGGCGTCTTGTCCTTGGCGGCGAGTTTCTGCCAGGAATTCTGCTGCGAGAGCATGCCTCTGAGATAGGCGACATTGGCATCGGCCTGCTGCGGCGAAAGTTCGCGCCGGGCGATCTGCTCGGCTTCCGGGAAACGTCCCTGAAGGCCGACGACGAGGGCAAGGTTCTGCCTGACGCGGCTGTCGGCTGTGGGTTGGCCGGCGGCGGAGCGCAGGTAGGTTTCGGCCGTGCGCAGATCGCCGGTCAGTACGTAGGACATGCCAAGGTTGGAAAGGATGGAGGGCTCGTTCGGCTGGATGTCGAGCGCGTCGCGGTAGCGCTGCCTGGCATCGTTTGCCCGGCCCATCTGGTCGAGGATCGCGCCTTGGGCTGAAATCAGCTTCCAGTCCGGACGGTCCGGTGTCTGGGCGCGGCCGATCGTGTCGAGCGCCTGCTGGAACTGGCCGGCCGCCGCCTGCGCCTTGCCGTAGGCGGCCAGCACGTTGCGGTCGCCGGGATTGGCGATCGCCACCTGCTGCATAACGGCGAGTGCCTGTGTGTCGCGGCCGTTCATGCGCAGCAGATTGGCATAGTTGACGCCGGTGACGGGATCGCGCGGGTTCTTTTCATAGGCTTGGCCGAGCCGGTCCGTCGCCGAGCGCAGCTCCGTCGCGTCCATCTCTTCAACCGGCTTGGTGAGTTTCGGCACCGAACCCGTTGTCATCCGGTCCTTGGTCGTCGAGCAACCGGCAAGCGCAAAGACGATCAGCGAGGCCGCAGCGCCCTGCAGGATACGATTGGTGAATGTGGTGGTGAGCGAGGCAGGCATGGCGCGGTCCTGGATTCCGAAATCGGCGCCTGACCTCGAAGCGGAACAGGGAAAGGTTTGACGCAATCTTCGCTCCAGCAATAGTCTGTTAACCCTAACAGACCGTTAAGGAACGATTCCTTACGACCGCCGAAGGACAATCATGGCCCCCTATCAGTTCATCGAGAGACCGACCCCTTTCAACACGAAGGGCGGTTTGACGCTGCCGATCTTTGCCGTCACGCCTGCCCATATCGAGACCGGCACGATCGATCCGATCGCGCTCGATTGGGCGCGCAGGGCAGGCTACAAGGCCGAAAGTGGGTCGCTGCTGCTGATCCCGACGGCCGAAGGCCATCTCGGCGGCGCGCTTTACGGCCTCGGCACCAACCCATCCGAGCAGCCCTACATCACCGGCAGGCTCGCTCGTGCGCTGCCGGCCGGCGACTGGCACATCGAGACCGCGCCGTTGACGGCAAATCGCCTGGCCCTCGGCTTTGGGCTCGGCAGCTACCGTTTCGATCGTTACAAATCCGAAAAATCGCCGGCGGCGACGCTGATGATCCCCCGCGATGCCGACGCCGCCGACATCAAGCGCCAGCTCGCCGGCGTCTTTCTTGCCCGCGACCTGATCAATACGCCGACGAATGACATGGGGCCGGTACAGCTCGAGGCCGTTTTCCGTGGCCTGGCCGAACATTACAAGGCGGAGATATCGGTTATATCGGGCGACGACCTGCTCAAGCAGAACTTCCCGCTGGTCCATACCGTCGGCCGCGCCAGCGCTGACGCGCCGCGTCTTCTCGAACTGCGCTGGGGCAAGAAGGGCCATCGCAAGGTGACGCTCGTCGGCAAGGGCGTCTGCTTTGACACCGGCGGTCTCGACATCAAGCCTGCCGCCTCTATGCTGCTGATGAAGAAGGACATGGGTGGCGCGGCGAATGTCATGGGGCTTGCCCTGATGATCATGGACGCCAAGCTGAAGGTCGACCTGCGCGTCATCGTCCCTGTCGTCGAAAACGCGATCTCGTCCAATGCCTTCCGGCCCGGCGACATCTATCGGAGCCGCAAAGGCCTGACCGTCCAGATCGACAATACCGACGCCGAAGGCCGTTTGATCCTTGCCGATGCGCTTGCCTATGCCGACGAGGAAGAGCCCGAGCTGCTGATCGACATGGCGACGCTGACCGGCGCTGCCCGCGTAGCCCTTGGCCCGGATCTCCCGCCCTTCTTCACCGACGACGCCAATCTTGCGCATGACCTGACCGAAGCGAGCCTGGAAACCGACGATCCGATCTGGCGCCTGCCGCTCTATTCCGGCTACGAAAAGGATATCCGCACCAAGTTCGCCGATCTTACCAATGCCCCCGCCGGCGGCATGGCGGGGGCGATTACCGCTGCCCTCTTCCTCAAGCGTTTCGTCAGCAAGGCGAAGAGCTGGGCGCATTTCGACATTTACGGCTGGGCTCAAGCCGAACGACCACATTCGCCGGGCGGCGGCGAGGCACAGGCGATCCGCGCGCTTTTTCACCATATCCGCGAGAGCCTGCGCTGACGCCATGCCGGAAACAAGCGTTGAGGCGCATCGCGTGATCCCTGTTCACGCGATACGCCTCGCCGCCGATCGTTAAAATTTTATTCACCTTGCCGGGCGGCAATTTCCAGCGCCCCTTGCATGTATATGGCAACTACCGGAAAATGGAACGCTAGCGTAACGATCTTCCGGAGGGGCCGTGCCGATCGAACTGACCGCCTCGCAGGCGCTGGGGCTCTGGCATGGCGCGGCGCTCGATCAGGTCCGCCACGACGACCGCGATTTGACGTTGCGCCAGATGGCGATCCTGCTGCATATTTATCTGGTGCCGCCGCCGCACACGGTGCGCGGGCTTGCCGCCACGCTTGATGTCACCAAGCCGGTCATTACCCGCGCCTTGGATACGATGGGCGAGATGGGTCTGGTCGATCGTGTGCGTGACGATGCCGACCGGCGCAACGTGATCATCAAGCGTACCGTCGGCGGTGCGCTTTACCTGGAAAAGCTCGGCGATCTCATACGAGATCAGGCCCGCCGGCTGCCGATCTGAAAGGAATGCGAATGACGATGCTCGACCGCCGCCTGCATGCCTACCGGCCCGATCTCGCGGAAGCCGGCCTCAAAGGCAAGGTCGAGGCGTTGCGCTTTGTGAAAGGCGCCCCGGCGCGTGTCGCCGTTCCGGTCCTGGGTTTGCGCCCTGAACCGGACCTTGCCCGCGGCATCGATACGGAACTGCTTCTCGGCGAGGATGTGACGGTTTTCGATCGCGCCGACGGCTGGTGCTGGGTGAAGGCCGCCTCGGACGGTTATGTCGGTTATGTCGCGGCGGACGCGCTCTTAGAAGGCAGGCCGGCGCCGACCCATATCGTCACCGCGCAGCGCACCTTCGTTTATCCCGAACCGGAACTGCGCAAGCCCCATCAGGCCATCGTGTCGATGGGAAGCCGCGTCTACGTCGCCGGCGAGGCGGAAGCGCGGGGCAATCGCTATGTCGTGCTCGAGGACGGAACGGCGATCTTTGCCAAGCACGTCCAGCCGATCGGCGCTCTCGATGGCGCCGATTACGTGGAGATCGTCACCCGCTTCCTGGAAACGCCCTACCTCTGGGGCGGACGTTCCGGCCTCGGCATCGATTGCTCCGGCCTCGTCCAGCTGGCGATGCTGATGACGGGCAGAGCTGCGCCACGCGATACCGACCTGCAGGCGGCAGGCCTCGGCCAGCCGATCGACCGATCCGAAATTCGCCGCGGCGACCTCGTATTCTGGAAGGGCCATGTCGCTGTCTTCGAAGATCCGGAAACCATCCTCCATGCCAACGGCCACAGCATGACGGTGGCGCGCGAGAATTTCGCGGCCGCGGTCGAGCGCATCGGCTGGCTCTACGAGCAACCGACCGGCTATCGCCGCCCGATCAGCTGACTGCATAATTCCTTAAATCGGAATCGATTTAAGGACAAAATTATGCAGCCATTCAAAGTGCTACAGCGTCCTTTGCGCGTCCAAAAAGACGCGCGGCGCTGTAGTCGGCCGCGGCCAGGATCTTACCCCGCCCGTCCAGTCCTCGAAGGCTTTCGACAACCTCAGCACCCGCATGTCGTCGAAACGCGGCCCGACGATCTGCAGGCCGATCGGCATGCCCGATCGGGAGAAACCGCAATTGATCGAGGCGGCCGGCTGCTCCGACATGTTCCACGGCACCGTGAAACCGATATGCTCGAACGGTAGGGCCGGATCGTTGGTCGGCGATGCCCATTCGGCCGGATAGGAGATGATCGGATTGGTCGGCGAAAGCAGGGCGTCGATCTCGGTAAACAGCCGTCCGCAGCTCTTGCGCATTTCGAGCGTCTGGTTGAAGCCCCTGACTGCATCGACACCGCTGATGTCGGCGCCGCCCATCGCCCAATCTCTGATATAGGGCAGGATGCTGTCGCGCCGCTCTTCGTCGAGGTCCGCGATATCGCCCCAGAACCGGGACCGCCAGAAGTTGTCGAGGCCATCCAGCATCGCGCGCGTCAGCACCGGCTGGACTGATATAATGGTCGCGCCGGCCTTCTCGAACTGTTGCGCCGCCGCTTCGACTGCGACCCTGATCTCGTCCTCCACCACAAGCCCGCAGCCGGCATTGAGCATCAGCCCGATCTTCATGCCCGACATGTCGATGTCGAGATCCATCCAGTTGAAATCGTTCGGCGGCAGGCTGGTGCCGTCGCGCCAGTCCGGCCGTGACAGCGTCGCCATCGAAAAGGCGGCATCCTCGACCGTGCGCGCCATCGGCCCGACGCAGCGCCCGACATAATAGGGATCGGCTGGAATGCGCCCATGGCTCGGCTTGAAGCCGAAGATGCCGGTCCAGCCGGCCGGAAGGCGCACCGAGCCGCCGATATCGGTGCCGATATGCAGCGGTCCGTAGCCGGCGGCCGCCGCTGCGGAAGCCCCGGCGCTCGATCCGCCGGGATTCTGCGCGGTGTTCCAGGGATTGCGGCTGAGAGGATGAAAGCTCGAAAGCCCGGAGGAAAGCATGCCGTAATCGGGGCAAGTGGTCTTGGCGAAGATCACTGCGCCGTCTTCGCGCAGTCGGGCGGCGGCCGGTGCGTCGGCCTCCGCCGGCTTCAGTTCCACTGCCCTCGTGCCGAGCGGCACCGGCTGGCCCTTCGTGGCGATCAGCTCTTTCAGCGTCACCGGGATGCCGTCGAGGATGCCCAGCGTTTCTCCCTTCGCCCAGCGCTCCGTCGACGCTTTCGCCTGCGCGCGCGCCGATTCCGGATCGTAGAGGTAGAGTGCCGAAATCGAAGGCTCCCAGGCCGCTATATGGTCTTCGAGGGCCAGCCAGTATTCGAGAGGGGAGAGGCTCTTATCGGCGAAGCGCCGCCTGAGTTCGCGGATGGTAAGGTCGGTTTCGGTCATGGCATGGTCTTTCGGGCTTTTCGTCTTGGGAGGACATCAGCGGCTTGCCTCGCGCGGGTCGAGCAGATCGCGCAAACCGTCGCCGAGCATGTTGAAGCCGAAGACGGTAAGCGCGATGGCCAGGCCGGGCAAGATCGCCAGCCAGGGGGCGAGCGCCAGATAGGTTTGCGCATCGGCAAGCATCCGGCCCCAGGTCGGCGCTGGCGGCGCCATGCCGAGCCCGAGGAAGCTGAGCCCCGCTTCGGTCAGGATCGCCAGCCCCAGCTGGATCGCGCCATGCACGATGATCTGGCTCATGATATTCGGCAGCACATGGCGCAGCGAGATGGTCAAGCGCGTATTGCCGATGGCGCGCGCCGCCGTCACATAGTCGCGGCTCCAGGCCTGCAGCGAAGTCGCAAGTGTGACGCGGGCAAAGACCGGGATCATGAAGACGGCGATTGCGGTGATCGCGGTGAACCGCCCTGGCCCGAGAAAGGCGCCGAGCACCATGGCGGACAGGATCGGCGGCAAGGCGAAGATGACGTCGCAGATGCGCATCAGCAACGCCTCGAAAGGACCGCGGATCGCCGCCGCCGAAATGCCGGCGATCGAACCCAGCGTCCCGCCGATCGCAACCGCGGTAATGGCAATCGACAGTGAATTCCAGCAGCCTGCCATCAGCATCGAAAGCACATCGCGGCCGAACTGGTCCGTGCCGAGCAAGCCGAAGGCAAGCGGCGGCTGCAGCTTGTGGATGATCTGCATTTTCGCCGGCGGCAGCGGCGTCCAGACGAGCGACAGCAGTGCAACCGCGACCAGCAGGCCGATGATGACAGCCCCTGAAATCAGGTTCATTCGCCGGCTAAGTCTAAAGACCCGGCGGTGAGTGGCGATGGCGGTGGATACGATCGGTGCCATGCGTCAGGCTGCCTTTCTCATCCTGGGATCAATCGCCAGATAGGAGAGATCGACGATGAAATTCATCACGATGACAAGGCCTGCGAAGAACAGCACGACATCCTGCATCACGATGATGTCGCGCTGGGAGAGCGCCTGAAGGGCCAGCCGTCCGAGGCCGGGGAGGTTGAAGACGTTTTCCACTAGCACCGCGCCGGCGACGAGAAAGGTGAATTGCAGCCCGATCATGGTGAGGATCGGGATCAGCGCATTCGGCACGATATGGCGCCACAGCACCGCACTACGCGACAGCCCCTTGGCCACGGCGGTGCGGGCAAAGTCCTCATGCATCGTGTCGAGCACCGCTGAGCGCGCCACTCGCGTCAACACGCCTGCTTGCGGCATCGCCAGCGCGACAGCGGGCATGACAAGCGCTTGCAATGCCGGCAGAAGACCAGCGCCCCAGCCGGGGAAGCCGCCGGCCGGCATCAGCCCGAGCATCGTCGAAAAAAGGATGATCAACAGCAGCGCCACCCAGAAGGCGGGCACGGCGATGCTGATCTGCGAAAACAGCGTTGCGACGACGTCGAAGACACCGCCGCGGCGCGAAGCGGCCAGTACGCCGAGTGGCAAGGCAATCGCCACCGAGAGCATGATCGCCATCAGCGCCAGCGGCAGCGTCACCGCCAGCCGCTCGAGGATCAATCCTGCCACCGGCACGCCATAAGTTAGGGAATTGCCGAGATTGCCGGTGAGCACGCCGGTCAACCATTGCCCGTAACGCAGGAGCAGCGGCTGATCGAGCCCGAGATCGTGGCGCAGCGCCGCCAGCGTTTCCGGTGTTGCCGAGGTGCCGAGCATGATCGACGCAGGATCGCCGGGCAGAAGGTCCATGACGGCGAAGATCAGCAGCGAGACGACGATGAGCGTGACGAGGAGACCGGCGAAGCGGCGGGCGAGGAGGGTGATCATATCAGATTGAGCACGGCCGTAACGGGACGCGGCACATCCTCTCCCCCGTCATTCCTGTGCTCGTCACAGGAATCCAGCCACGGCGCGTCGGCGCCGTGAATGACTCTCATGCGATGAAGTCGTTCTCCCGCGCCCAAGGACTTGGGCGCACTGGATTCCTGTGACGAGCACAGGAATGAGGGAGCGAGAGGTTCGCGTGAATCGACCAAATCCGGCTGTCCTGCTTCAGGCACCAATGCCATCGCCTTCATCGTACGCCGCCTAGCCTGCCGCCTACTCGTCCCAGGAAACGCCGGAGAGCACGTTGGAAGGGATCGGCTCGTTCTCCCACAGCCCTTTCAGGTGTCTGTCCCAAACGCCGAGCTTCGGCATGACGAAAAGGTAGAGCGCCGGCACGTCCTCGGCGAGGATCTTCTGCGCTTCGCCATAGATCGCATTCTGCGCGGCGGGATCGGTCGTCTCCTGGACCTTCTTCATCAGCGCATTGAAAGCGGGGTTCTTATAATTGAAATAATAGGGATCGCGCCCATAGATGTCGATGTCGAGCGGTTCGGCATGGGCGACGATCGTCATGTCGAAGTTGCGGTCCTTCATGATGTCCTGGACCCATTTCGCCGGAAATTCCGTCGGCTCGATATTCATCGTCACGCCGATCTCGGCAAACATCGCCTGCATCACCTGGGCGCTGCGCGGCGCATAAGCCATCTGCGGCGATTTGATCGTGAAGGTGAAACCGTTGGGGTAGCCGGCTTCGGCGAGCAGCGCCTTCGCCTTTTCGACATCGTAAGGCAGCACGCCAGTCATGTCCTGATAGCCCGGATCGTTCGGCGTGTAGTGGCTGCCGATCGGTGTGCCGAGGCCGGACCATGCGCCGTCGATCACCGTCTTGCGGTCGATCGCCATCATCAGCGCCTGGCGGACGCGTTTGTCGTCGAACGGCTTCTTGGCATTGTTCATGCCGGCAACGACCTTGAGCTCGGTATTGCCGATCCTGGTGACGAGCCTCGCATCGCCGTCGAAAGAACTCATCAGCTCAGGTGCGGCAAATTCCGGAAAGGCATCGAGATCGCCGGATTTCAGCGCAGCCGCCTGCGCCTGCGGATCGGCGATGAAGCGGAAAGTCACCTTGTCGAGCTTGGCGGCCGCACCCTTGTTCCAATAATCGTCATTCCTGGCAAGTTCGACCTTGTCGCCCTTCGCCCAGCTGGCGAATTTGAAGGGGCCGGTGCCCACTGGCGTCGTCTTGTCGTCGGCAGCCGTCTTCGGTGCGACCATCACCGAGGCTGGCCAGCCGAGCCAGTAGATCAGGCTGCCGGTCGGGGCCGAGAGATGCAGCACCAGCGTTTCGGCATCGGGCGTATCGATCGAGGCGATCGAAGCGAAGAAGCGCTTCTGCGGATTGACCGAATCGGCGCCGCGGGCGCGGTCGAGCGAAAACTTGGCAGCAGTGGCATCGAAGGCCTCCCCGTCATGGAACTTGACGCCGGTCTGCAGCTTGAACGTATAGGTCAGGCCATCGGGAGAGATCTCCCAGCTTTTTGCCAGCTGCGGCTGGATCTTGCCGGACTGGTCGATCGTCACCAGCCCTTCGAACACGTTCTGCCAGGTCACCTGGCCGATTGCGACCGGTGCCGCGATCGTCGGGTCGAGACCGGTCGGCTCGACGCTCATGCCGAGATTGAGCGTGGTCTTCGCCGCCTCGGCCGGCGTCATCGCCGTCATCACCAGGCCGGCCGAGAGCGCGGCACCGAGCGAAAGCCGCCGGGCAAAACGCGCTGAAGGCGCAAACGAAAGCTTGATCATCATGTTCCCTTGTCTGGCCGCGCGTCGATGACGAAGACCTTTTGCGAGGAGAGTGCCATTATGCCGGTGCACACACAATGACGATTTTGTGTGCTCAGTGTAGCCGAAAAAGCTACACCGCAAATCTGCCGGCAATGCAAGCTCGAAGCGTCAGTCTTTCGTCTCGGCCCGGCGGTTCGTGCGCTCGCGCATGAACCTCTCGATGAAGTCGAGCAGTTTCGTCGCGGCGAAGGACAGCTGCCTGTCCGGCGCGACGCAGAGATCGACATGGGTGCGGATGCCGGTCTTGCCGGCCAGCGGAATGGCAAGGAGCTGACCCGCTTCGATCTCGCGGCGGACAGTCAGCGCCGGCAGCAGCGTGGCGGCAGCCCCGCTGAGCACAAGTTCCTTCAGCATTTCGAGCGAGCTGGTGACGAAGACCGGATCGAGGCTCAACCCCTCTTTCTCGAACAGCGCATCGAAGGCCTGGCGGAAGCCGAAGGATTGATCCGGCAGCGCCAATGCATAGTCGGCAAGCGTCCTCAGCGGGATCTCGGCGTGCGCGGCGGCCGGATGCTGCGGCGTGGCGATGAGATCATAGGCGATCTCGGAGCGCAGCCGCACCTTGGTACCGGACATCGGAGGCGCAAACAGCGTCACCGCAATATCCGCCTCGGCGATGTTGACCGCGTCGACCGCCTGCCGCGCGCTGGTGATCGTCACGGTAAAACGCAGCTTCGGATATTTCAGGCTGAATTCGGCAAGCGCCGGCGCCAGCAGATTGGCGACGGTCGCCCCATTGGCATAGATGCTGACACGGCCGCGCTGCAGGCCCTTCAGGTCTTCGATCAGCTGCTGCACGTGATCGAGTTCGCGCAGCGTCCGGCCGGCGCGGGCGGCAAGCAGTTCGCCGGCGGCCGTCAGCTTGACGCCGCGGGCGCTGCGTTCGACGAGCGGCGCGCCGAAATGATATTCGAGATTCTCGATCTGCCGGCTGATCGCCGTCGGCGCGACATTGAGATTTTCGGCCGCCTGGCGCATCGAATTGGTCCTGACCAGTTCGTCGAAGTACATCAGCGCCCGGATCTGCATTCACGTCTCTCCGCCATTCGGCATATTAGATCTGTAGAGAGTCTGACCCTATTCAATCAGCCGCTGCTCGGATAGCGGTCGCGCCAGGCCTTTTGCGCGCCCTCGACCGGCAGCGCGGTCGCAGCGTAGACGCCACGGGCGATCGCCCGCGCCATGACGATAGTGGCGAGATGGCAAAGCTCCATCAGGCTCGCCATGTCGTCTCTTCGATGCTTGGCCGTCGAAGCGGCAAAGACGGTGTCGCCGTCGAGCGGCAGGTGCGCTGGCAGCAATGCTCGGGCAAGGCCGTCATGGCCGGCGAGCGAAAGCCGGTGCGCCTCGGCCTTCGTCAGCTGCGCATCGGTCACGACAGCGCCGATCGTCGTTGCAGGCGTGTTCATGCCCTTGAGCCGCATCCGGTGGTCGGCCACATCAGGCATGCCGAGCCCGCCGAATTCCGCATCCTTTTCAAAAGGCGCCGCCCAGAAATGCGGCCCGTCGCCGATCGTTGCGGAGCCCAGCGCATTGACGGCGACGATCGCCGCGACGCGATGCCCGGTGCTGCTGACGGCGCTGGCGGAGCCGAGCCCGCCCTTGACGGTGGCCGTCGTCGCCCCTGTGCCGGCGCCTGTCGTGCCGAGCGCGAATGTGCCCGTCGCAGCCGCCTTCAACGCCGCATAGCCCATGTCGCGATAGGGAGAATGAAGGCCCCAATCTTTGTCGCCGCCGTTCAGCAGGTCCATCAGGATTGCCTGCGGCACGATCGGAATGCGCACCGGTCCGACGGCAAAGCCGCGGCCGAGTTCGCGCAGGCCCGCCTGCACGCCGCCGGCGGCATCCAGCCCGAAGGCCGAGCCGCCGGAGAGCACGAAGGCATCCACGGCATTGACGGTCATTGATGGATCGAGCAGGCCGGTGTCGCGCCCGCCGGGCGCACCGCCGAGCACCGTGCCGGATGCGACGGCCGGTTCGTCGAAGACGATGACCGTGACGCCGGAACCGAGCGCAAGGTCGGTTGCATGGCCGACGGAAACGCCTTGGATGTCGGTGATGAGGTTCAGAAGATCGGGCAAGGGCGGGTCCTTATGCGGAAAGGCCGCCGATAGGACTGCAATTGCCCTCAAAAAACAAGACCGGCCCCATTTGGCGGGACCGGTCGGACATCGGGAAAAGCCGCGAATGCCAATCGCGGCCTCATGCCCTCAGGCATGAAGCGGCTTCGGATGACGACGGGTCATCAGGTCATGGATGGCCAGCCGCACCTCGTCGGGCGAGCCGAAACGCTGCTCGTCGAGGTCGTGGACATGAAATTTCACGGCGATGAACTTCAGCCGGTCTTCATCGGGAATGACGATCCCGACGGGAACGCCTGCATATTCGATAACTTGCTTCTTCATAGATAGAACTCCTGCCGCGCGATATGCGCAGCGATGGCGAATTGACTTGTCTGGTACCGTTGAAAGGAGGACGAACGTCACATTCGACAGTTCGGGCGGGAGAGGGCGCCCGGACGGTCATTGCCAAGCACAGATCGCCCAAGGAGATCGGCGAGAATATCGATGTCTATCATGCTCGTTCCTTGTGTTGGCGTTGCACTTGAGAGGTCCCGGTAGAGCCCGGGGCCGGTGATGGCTGTCTTCAATAATCTACTATCTTGGTAGAGATTACCTGATAGCCTATCGGAAACATATTCCGAAACGTGTCAAAATATCGACGATCTGAAAAAATTCATTCCGTCGCAGCCCGAACTTACAGAAAGAAACATATCAGTCCTTCGTTAAATTCGCATGACAGAATCGGAAGTTCGATCGATCACAGCGGCAGACATAGGAAGCCGTGCTGTATCAGGCAATGGCCCGTTTCATTAAAAATCGACATGCCTCGAAATGACCGATTTGGTTAACGCTGGAAGCCCTGTGTCACCAGCCTTCTTCGAGCACCTTCTCCAGCATATCCGCGAAAAAATCGGCGCTGTCGATGCTGAGGCAGAGTGGCGGTTTGATCTTCAGCACATTTTGGTGATCGCCGGTCGGCTGCATGATGACGCCGAGTTCGAGAAGCCGGTCGCAGATTGCAGCCGTCTCTTCCGTCGCCGGCTCCAGCGTCGTTCTGTCGCGGACGAATTCGAGGCCGAGATAGAGGCCCATGCCGTGCACGGCGCCCGCAATCGGATGGCGGTCGATCAGCGCGGCGAGCCGCGCCTTCAAATGATCGCCGACCGTCCGGGCATTTTCCTGCAGCTTTTCCTCGGCCATGATGTCGAGCACCGTCATGCCGGCGATGCAACTGACGGGGCTGCCGCCGGTGGAGGAAAAGAAAGTGCCCTCCTTCTCCAGCGATTGCGCAATCTCCCGCGTGGTGATGACGGCGCCGAGCGGATGGCCGTTGCCCATGCCCTTGGCGACGGTGATGATATCAGGCACGACGCCCTGCTGCTCGAAGCCCCAGAAATAATGCCCGAGCCTGGCATAGCCGACCTGCACTTCGTCGGCGATGCAGAGGCCGCCGCGAGCGCGTACCTGCGCATAGAGCTCTTTGAGATAGCCTTCCGGCAATGGAATGCCGCCGGCATTGCCGTAGACCGATTCGGCGATGAAGCCCGCAAGGCCTTCGCCCGCAGCATCAATTGCCTCCAGCACCGGCGTCGCCATGCCGAGATAATCCGCTGCCGTATCGGGACCACGGAAGTCGCCGCGATAGGTGTTCGGCGAAACGACGGTATGCACCCAGTCCGGCCGGGTGGTCGGTGCCTGCGGATTGTCGGCGATCGAGGTGGAGACGGCGTCGCTCGCCGCCGACCAGCCATGATAGGCTTCGAGCAGGCAGAGCATGTTGCGCGCGCCGCTATGGGCTTGCGCCAGCCGAAGCGCCAGATCGTTCGCCTCCGAGCCGCTGTTGACCAGGAAGACCGCGTCGAGCCCGTCCGGCGACAGGGCGGCGAGGTGTTCGGAAAATTCCGTGATCGCGGCATAGTGGAAGCGCGAATTCGTATTGAGCCGCAGCCATTGGGCGTGGATCGCTGCCGCGAACCTGGGATGGCCATGGCCGAGAATGGTGACGTTGTTGACCATGTCGAGATAGGCGCGGCCCTCGACATCGAACAGATGCTCTCGCCAGCCGCGCTCGATCTGCGGCGCCGCCGCGTAATAGTTCTTCTGCGGCCTTGCGAGATGCGCCCGCCGCCTGGCAAGCAGTTCGGCGGTATCAGATTTCGGTGCATCGGCTTCCGGGCTGAGAAGGAGCGAGGGTGAGGGGCAGAGCGCCGACCAGGCCGCGGCCGCGCGCGGCGTGGCAAAAAGCGGCGGTTCGTGACCTGCGACGCTGCAAAGCTGGACGCGCAGCCCGCCAAGCGACGCAGCCTCTCCGAAAACCGTGCCGAGCGGATCGCCGGCGGCCACCTCGGCTCCATCCTCGACCGAGAGATCGAGCCCATCGAGATGCAGGGTCATGCTGTCGCTGGCAAGCGTCAGATGTTGGTCCTTCCAGCCGATGCGGCCGGCAAAGGGTGCAGCAATCGCGTTGCCTGCCGCGAGACATATGTCGATATGCAGGGCGCAGGTCGCCTGTCCCGTCGCATTTCCCAAGCTCGCGCGGGAAAGCCGATATTCGCCATAGCGCGTCGCTGCGATGCCGTTTTCGGTTGCCACGCGGGCAAGCAGCCGCCAGTCCATGTCGGTATTCAGCCAGTTGCCGGCAGAAAAATGCGGGCTCCGCACCCCAAGATCGACATAGGCGATCCCGGCGGGTTCGATGTCGGGCAGCAATGGCAGCCATGCCGATGCTTCCGGGGCGGCGACATATGCGCCGGCCGCCTTGAGGATCGCAGCTTCCATGAGTTCGAAGGGAACGGACATCGCCGTATCGAAGATCGCCCGCTCGTGCTCGAGATTGCCGCGGACATAGTCATTATCGGGATCGACCGAAATCTGCTGCTCGCTGCTGGCAACGAGAATGACCGCACGCGCGACGGTCAACGGCCAGAGCGCCTTCAGCTCCTCCCCGGTCAGTGGATAGATCGCCTGATAGGCGGTGACGGCTGGCAGGATATGAAAAGGATCGCCATCCGCCTGATGCAGCAGTGAAGCGCATGTGACGGCGAGGTCGCCGACCAGCCAGCCGCGGATGATGTCGCCGAAATCGATCACCCCGTCGGGGATCGTATGGCCACGGGCGTCGCGGTGGCCGACGACATTGTCGCCGGTGACGTCATGATGCACGGCCTGCAGCCGAAGCGATGGCGCCAACGGCTGGATGCGGCGAATGGCCATGACCATGGTCTTGGCGATCCGGTCGCGCGCCGCACTGTCGGTGATCGCGGACAGCAGCTGCACCGCGACCGGCCCGGCGCGCCTGAGATCCCATTGCAGGCTGCGGTCGAGACCGGGATGGTTGAAATCGGCAAGCGCCAGCGCCAGCCTGGCGCAGAGCGCGCCGAGGGCTGCAACGGAAGCCGGCGCCAGATAGGTCAGCTCCGTCAGCCCCTGGCCTTCCAGATATTCCAGCAGCCGGACCTGATAGCCCTGCCCGCGCACGGTCAGGACGACGATCTCCCGCCCCTCATTGGTGGGGATCACCTTCGGAACGCGCGGCGCATCTTGCCGGCTTTTGAGGTGACGGATCGCCGCATTCTGCGCTTCGAGCTCGCGGATCTCGTAGGCTGCATGGCAGATCTTCAGGACGTAGCGGCCACGATCGTTATCGACGCGATAGTTTCGATCCTGCTGGCTGCCGAGTTCGGTAAGCGTGCCGGAGAGGCTGTAATGAGCAAGGAGGATCTCTTCCGCGTCGCTAGCGGTGACGTCGGGACGCGGCAGCGCCATGCGATCAACAAGCGCCTCGTCGGTCATGACACCCCTCCCGCAGCATGATTCGATTACCTATTGAACGAGATAATCAAGTACTTGCCGCCGGCAGGCAACGGGAGATTGTCATTCGCCAGCAAAAGAGATGCAGGGTCTAGGCGGCGCTCAACCCATGCGTTCGGAGGCGTAGCCGCCGGGGCTTGCCGGAAAGACCACGGTGCGGTTGCCGTTCAGGAAGGTGCGGTGATGGATATGGGCATGGATGGCACGCGCCAGCACCTGGCTTTCGACGTCGCGGCCGATCGAGACGTAGTCGTCGGGCGACTGCGCATGGGTGATGCGCGCCGTGTCCTGCTCGATGATCGGGCCTTCGTCGAGATCGGCGGTGACGTAATGCGCAGTCGCCCCGATCAGCTTCACGCCGCGGCCGTAGGCCTGCTTGTAAGGGTTGGCGCCCTTGAAGCTCGGCAGGAAGGAATGATGGATGTTGATGATCCGGCCGGACATTTTCTGGCACATCGCATCCGAAAGCACCTGCATGTAACGGGCGAGCACAATCAGCTCGGTGCCGGTCTGCTCGACGATATCCATGATCTGGCCTTCGGCCTGCAGCTTGTTTTCCTTCGTCACCTTGATGTGGTGGAAGGGGATGTCGTGGTTGACCACGACCTTCTGGTAGTCGAAATGGTTGGAGACGACGCCGACGATGTCGATCGGCAGCGCGCCGATCTTCCAGCGATAGAGCAGGTCGTTGAGGCAATGGCCGAAGCGCGATACCATCAACAGCACCTTCATGCGGGCGTTGCCGTCATGGATTTCGGCATCCATGGCGAACCGCTTGGAGATCGGCTCGAAGCCTTCCTTGAGTTCGGCAAGCGGCACGCCTTCCTCGGAGATGAAGCTCACCCGCGTGAAGAACTTGCCGGTATCCAGATCGTCGAACTGCGAGCTGTCGACGATGTTGCAGCCCTTGTCGGCCAGATAGCTCGAAATCGCCGCGACGATGCCGCGCGTCGATTTGCAGGATACCGTCAATACGTAACTTGTCATGTCTTACCCTCTTCCCTCTCCAAGGCCGCCACCGTGCTTAAAACAAAGCCCGGGCCGCGAATAGGCCGGCGCACTTTCATTCATGCGACAAATTGCAAGAGAAACCATCACGTTTCTGCAAGTTCTCGCATTGCCAAGTCTGAAGCTTAGGAGAAGTTGCGCGAAAAACTGTACCGTCAGCGCCGCTTGGATGCGTATTCTCGCCTTCGACGCGCTTTAGGCCGGCGGGCGGCTCGCCATTGCGACCTTCCGGCGCGGCGAGGTGATCTCGTGGATGATCGCACCGCCGATCGACGAGAGCACCAGCGAGAGGATCACGAAGAGCACCGGTTGCTGCAGGATGCCGATCGGCAGGCGATCGGCGGCGACCCTGAGAAAAGCCAGGGTGAAGGCGTGGGTGATATAGATGCTGTAGGAGCAGTCGCCGAGATAATTCAGCCATCCCACAACCGGCAGTCTGGAAAAGTCGATGGAGATCGCGCTGTAGACGATGAAGATCGCCGGGATTCCCCATGCATAGAACCGGCTTTCCGGCGGCATCAGCGCCTCGTTGATGAAGAGAAAGGCGAAGCCCATGGCAAGGGCCGCCCAAGCCCAGCGGCTCGGCAGCAGGTTCTTCTGTCCGTAGAGCCAGCCGAGCACGACACCGGCGAGAAACTCCAGCATGATCGGCTCACGGTAGAACCGGGTCATAGTCGTTTCCGGCAGCAGCCGGCAGGCGATCAGGACGACGGCAAAGACGGCAAACATCGCCGGGATGCGGCGAACTTCCTGTAGCGGCAGCAGGAGCGCAAAGACGAAGTAGAAGAACATTTCGTAATTCAGCGTCCAGCCCGGAACGACCACGGGTGTGATCGTACTGGGATCGGCGGGATTGGCCCATGGCAGGAAGAACAGCGAGGCGATGAGATGCGGCAGGTCGAACACCGTCGATTTCAGCAATGACGGGGCCACCAGCGCCACAGTCGCCGAAAATAGCGTCGCCAGCCAGTAGAGCGGCACGATCCTTTTGATGCGCCGCCGGGCGAAATCGACCGGGCTCATCGCGCGTCCGCTCGTCGTCAGCCACATCACGAAACCGCTCAAGACGAAGAAGATGTCGACGCCGGTTTCGCCATAGACGAAGGCGGCGGCGTCGACTGCTGGATTGACCTTGGCAAGCTGCAATACCGCGTGGAAATAGACGACCATCAGCGCCGCGATGGCGCGCAGATATTGAAGCTGGACAAGCATCGAGCGTGTGCTCCCTCGGGCTCGCGCGGACAGGCGCCGCTGCGGTCAACTCAATACATCTGCCGGACGACCCTGCCGGATGCGCGGGCTGTCGTGGAAGCGCATATATCCGACGACGAACCATAGGAGACCGGCGATCTTCATCGAGAAGACCGCGGTTCCCCCGATCATCATATTCAGAAAAATGAAAAGAGAAAGTGAATGGGCGCAGCGCCGCTGCGCCGCCGTGCGCCCGGCGGGAAAGAGGCAGACGAACAGCCATAAGGCGATGACGCCGAAGATCGTCGCCGCGTAGATCAGGTAGACATAGCCGCTGTCGGCGAATTCGGCGACCCGGTCGACCGAAAGTCCAAGGATGGCAAGCGGATCGAGCTCCATGATCTTCTTCATCGTCAGATTGATGCGGCCGGTGAAATTGTCGCCCGTCGCATTGGGTTTCATCACGTAGACGAGGAAGCCGGCGGCGACGATCAGCGGCATCAGCGCCAGATTGAAATTCTTCGGGATCTTCGGAAAGACGAAGTAGCCGACGATGCAGGCAAAGCAGAAGATCAGCATCGTGCGCGTGTCGTTCGTCACCAGGATCAGCACGGCCGTACTGATCATCAGCAACCGGTCCCAGCGGCCAAGCCTCTCCCACATCGAAATCAGGTAGACCGCGATCACGCCGCAGAAATTGGCCAGCGACACCTGTTCGAGGAAGATCGAGGAGGAACGATGGTCGATGATGCCGAAGGAGAAGCGCTCGGGAAAGCCGAGCGCGTTCTGAAAGAGGCCCGTCGTGTTGTAGCTCAGCGGCAGCAGCCCGCGCGTATTGGCGAAATAATCCGACGGGTGGACGATGCTGACATAGAACGGCACGCTGATGATCTCGAAGATCAGGAAGATCATGACGGCAAGACTTGCCCAGCGAAAGGCGAGCTTCATCGTTTTCTCGTTGCTCCAGCCGCCGAGCCCGGTAAAGCAGAAGATGATCAGTACGTTGCGGAAATGATCGATGAACAGCATGCGGTTGAGCACGCTGACATAGATGGTCACGATGAGCGTGAACAACAGGAACAGGAAGGCCGGCAGGTCGGTCTCGTAGATCCCCTTGTGCAGGATGTAGATGATGGCGCTCGCCATGATCAGGCCTTCGCTGGCGGCGACATGCGTCATCGAAAGCGGCACGATGTTGTGGTTGATGAAGGCCAGAATGCCGTTATAGAGCACGGAGAGCAGGCCGAGCCAGAGCACCGTATGATCGGTGCGTGATGCCTCGCCGGCAGCATCGAGCCGGTTGCCGGCTACAGTGAAGGTTGCTGTCCTGTGATCGACGACTGCCATGCTCATTTCCCCGCAGGCTTGACGGCGGAGCAAGCGCCGGCATCGGCTTTTGCCGCCTCGGCAAGAAGCCGCATCTGCGGCCGCTCGGGGCCCTTGCGCGGCTGGACGTTGAAGGGCTCGTCCGCCGGCCACCATTCGCCGGCCGCCCAGTAGGACCAGCCGAGCCAGACGTCGCTATTACCAGACATGGTGGCGTAGATTTCGGTCAACCCGCTTACGCAGTCCTTGTCGGCGGAGGCGCCGAATTCGCCGAGAAAGCCGCGTTTGTGGTTCCGCTTCAGCCAGGCGGTGACCCCGGCGATCGCCTCGACCGCAGCCGTCGAGCCTTCGCAGGTCGGGTGCGTGCCTGAGGAATCGGCGTCGAGATACTGGTGGACCTCATAAGCGTAGAAATTGAGTGGATCTCGCACACCGAGCATCACCGTGCCGTTGGCGCCGCCGATCACATCCTTTTCCCAGCTGGCCGCGCCGCTCCATGCCGTGCCCGGCACCAGGATGAGGTTGCGCGCGCCGACGGCGCGGATGCTGCGGATCGCCGCATTGGCGGCATCCAGCCAGTCCGTCGCCTTGATGTCGTGCGGTTCGTTCATCAGGCCGAAGAGAACGCCGTCCTGATTGGCGAATTCGACGGCAAGCCTTGCCCAGAAATCACCGAAGGCGGCATCCGTCGCCGGCGCCGTGCCGACCTGGGTCTTGTCGTAATAGCCGAAATTATGCGGGTCGAGCAGAACGGCCATGCCGTGTTTGCGGATCAGGCCGATGGTATCTTTGATCCGTTTGAGTTCGTCCTCGTCGAGCCGTCCGCCGAGTGCCGGCTGCAGCCGTTCCCAGCGGAAGGGTAGTCGGATGATCGTCATGCCCTTTTCGGCGAAATAGCTGATCGTGTCTTCGCCGGGATAGGTATAGTTGGTGCCGAAGGTGCCGCCGCGCTCGCCATATTCGCCGCCAGACAAATTGACGCCGCGATAACAGGGAGCCTCAGCCGCAAGGGCCGGCGACGGGGTGAGAGCGGTCGCAAGCAGCAGCGCTGTCAGATGTCGTGTCGTCCTCATGGCCATCCTCGCTATCGCGGCAATCGCAACATCGGCGTCGCTGAAGTTATTTTAACGGTCCGTTAGCTAAGAATTTCTAAAGTATCAGCACCTCGGCTTCAGTCTTTCACGCTGGGCGGGACACGAGTGCGCATATGAACCAGTATGACAGGAACAGGGTAAGCCGGCTCCCTGGCTGGCGCAGTTTTGAGCCATCTCAGACTGCGCCGGAAGGCGTGCGCATGCGCAGTCCCGTCATCCGTCCGGATGATTTCGTCCAGCCGTCGCCCGAACCCGCTGCGCCCCCTTTCGTGCCGCCGGAAAGTATTGCGGAAACCCGCCAATATGAGCGTCCGGCACCTCCGCCTCCGCTTCCAAAACAACCTGTCGTCGACGCGCCGCCGAACGTCGCGTCCGCGCCGGCCGCACCGCTTCTCGACCTCCGCTCGAGTATCGCCGCGATCTGGAGCCGGCGGCTGATCGTGCTGGGCCTGGCGCTTCTCGGCGCCCTCGCTGGCGGGGCGGTGGCGCCGCGCATCGCCCAGAAATTTACCGCCGCCAGCAGCCTCTATTTCGACCCGCGCCAGATCGGCCTTGCCGATGCCGGCGCGCAATCTTCGGGTCCCTCGCCGGAAATGATCTCGGCGCTGATCGATAGCCAGGTGCAGATCCTGACCTCGGGCAATGTGCTGCGGCGCGTCGCCGAAGCCATGAAGCTCGACCAGGATCCCGAATTCACCGGCGGCCGGACGGATGGCGCCGCCGTGATCGGCACTCTGCAGAAGGCGCTGGTTATCACCCGTGAGGCCAGCACCTATGTCGTCTCGCTTGCCGCCACGACGAATGATCCCGAAAAATCCGCAAGGCTTGCCAACCAGGTCGTCACCTCCTTCACCGAGGAGGAAAACAGCGCTTCGAACGGCATCTACGAAAATACCTCCTCGACGCTCGACGGACGCCTCAACGACCTGCGCCAGAAGGTGCAGGAGGCCGAGCAGGCCGTCGAAACCTTCCGCGCCGACAACGACATGGCCGCGACCGAGGGCAACCTGATTTCCGATCAGCGGCTTGTCTCGCTGAACACGATGCTGGTGACGGCACAGGAAAAGACCATCCAGGCGAAGGCGCGGGCCGATGCCGTCGCCAATCTCCGCGTCGAGGACATCGTCGCCGGCAACCAGGCGGAGGGCGGCGTCACCTCGCCGCTCGTCAGCCTGCGTCAGCAATATGCCACCCAGGCCGCCGCCGTCGGCAGCCTCGAGAGCCAGATGGGCACGCGTCATCCGCGCCTGCAGGCGGCCCGCTCCTCGCTGCAGAGCATTGGCGGCGAAATCAAGGGTGAATTGCAGCGTCTCGCCACCTCGGCAAGGGGCGAATACGAGCAGGCAAAGGCTGCCGAGGACAGCATCGCCAAGGAACTTGCCGTGCAGAAGGCGCTGCAGGCGAGTACCTCGGACAAGCAGGTGGAATTGAACGAATTGCAGCGCAAGGCGACGGCAGCGCGCGATATTTACGAGACGGTGCTGAAACGCTCCAGCCAGACAAGCGAGGAGCAGAACTTCAACCAGAGTAACATTCGCGTCATTTCGCCGGCCGAGCCGCCGGTCAAGGGAGACGGTCCCGGAAAGACGATTCTATTGGTTGCCGGCGTCATCGGCGGTTTTCTCGCCGGTTTCGTCGTCGGTGCCGGTTTTGCGATCCTCGCCGGTCTCTTCGGCCATCCGGTCATCAGAAGTTATTTCAGGAAGTCCCCCGCTGCGGCGGCTTGATGACGGTCGTCGGTTTTCCTACATCGGAAGAGCGGCCTATCGCCGGCAGGAGGGTTCCCATGCGGCTGTTGATGATGCTTCTGATATCGCTCGTTGCCGTCTCGAGCCTCGCCCCGGCGTCCGCCTTTGCCGTCGACTGGACGAAATCCGTCGATTCGGGCGTTCAACCCCTCTATCCCTATAAGGGTCTGCCCGGCGTCAAGGCGCAGCCGGACAAGAAAGAGGAGGACTCCTACAATTGCCGCACCGAAACCGTGCAGATCCGCCGTCGTTACGACGAGATCTTCCGCTCCGGCGGCATGCCGACGCTGATGTATGTCTGCGAACGCGACGGCTTCATCTCGATGGACGGCAAGGTTCCGCTGCGCGGCCACTATCAGCCGGTGCGGTGAACGCTTCGGGGTAGACGGCGTCAGATGACGCTCCCTCAGGCCGACTGCTGCAATGTCGTGCTGCTGTCGTAGACTGATCTGGAGGACGGCGCCCGGATCCCCTTCCGCCGGCCGATTGCTGCCGACAAAGGCGCGCGCGTCGGCAGAAAAATCCCACTTCGGAATCCCGAAATTCCCCCGCTTCGGGATTCCGAAATCCGACGCCTTTCGCGTACTGTCGTCGCGGAGAAACATTCAATGATTTCAATCCCGCAGCCAATTTCGGGAATCCGAAGTTCTATATAGATTATGGTGGGAGTTCCCAGGCGCTACCATACCTTGGCGTGATCGTTGCGGCTAAGTCTCCAGATTAAGCTGGAGTGGAGCGCCGTCTGCCTCGACGACCTTGGACTTACGCTTTGTTGCCGCACGGCGTGCTGGCTTGGTGGTTTTCGGCAGAGCGTCGGAGCCGAGCTCATCTGCATCGGCGCTGGGCAGCAGCGGGTAAGCAGCAAGCACCACACCGGCAGAGGCCACGTCAATGACCGGCTTGGTCCGAGGCATTTCAGTGGCCGGCTCGGCGGCTGACACCTCGCGCGCCTTTGGTGGCTGGGGGTTGCTGGCTGTGGACGTGGCGTATCGGATCATTGCAAGACTCCATTATGTTCGCTTTATGTTCTTATTTGGGAGCGGAGTCAATGGAGGCCAGCAATCTCCGGCCGGGGGGACGATCCTGGATCTTCAATTCAGCTGGCGCGGCTATTCCGCCCGAGCGCGCGCCTGAGGAGATAACTGTTTCGTGAGGGGATCACGTTTGGGGTTGAGGGACCGAGCATCTATGGCAGCCTTCGACAAGGGCGCGCTGTGACGCCGTTGGCCAACTGGAATGGAGTTCGCTCGGCCGATCTAGGCCCATGCTGCTCGATGGCGGCATTGGATAAAGAAATCTTACGCGCTTATCGTCC
Source organism: Rhizobium beringeri (assembly GCF_004306515.1). Taxonomy (NCBI): domain Bacteria; kingdom Pseudomonadati; phylum Pseudomonadota; class Alphaproteobacteria; order Hyphomicrobiales; family Rhizobiaceae; genus Rhizobium; species Rhizobium beringeri. The sequence goes on from NZ_SILG01000001.1 coordinate 4,631,903, forward strand.
TCGGTCGCGAAAGAGCTTTGCCTGCCTTTTGTCCCTGTAGTTCGATGAAGTTGTAGCCGAGCCATGCCAAAGCATAGACGATCGGAACCGTAATAATCAGCGTCACCGCCCAGCGGGAAGGGTCGGTCATCGGATAATTCTGGATCAATGTGGCTATGATCGGCAGCATGACCAGAAGGTGAATCAGATAGGCGCCAAACGAAAGCTCCCCCAAGTGATGGCAGAATCTGTTGCCCAGGAACGCGCCGACTGGGCGCGCAATGCCCGCCACCGCTCTGGGCAACCTATCAACATGCACCAGTCCAAAGAACAAGGCGACGAGGCAGACACGAACGGCTTGATGGAGCACGGTCATAGCGCCACCAATCGGAATCAGGACCAACAGCGTCGCAATGACAAATGCCAGATAGGCCCGCCTGTTCGGTTTCATCCATAAAGCGCCTGCCAGCAGCATTCCCGCAGCGAAAACGTGCATTTTCATGGGCAGGAATGTTGGCATTGGAAATCGCACACCAAGTCGATGAACGGCTAATGCGGTTAAGACACTCAAGATTACGATGCCGACGATGCCCTTCAGCCACCCAACCCGACCAATGATGATCATCAAGAACGGAAGAGCCACATAAAATTGCATCTCCAACCCGATGCTCCAATCCGGCAAGGCAGTGCGATACGCGTACTGGGGGATGAGGCCGAATATAAATGTCAGGTGCGTTAGGTAGTTGGCGATACTGCCGTCCACATAGCGCGTTGCTGCTTGCGGCGGCTTGCCATTAAAGGCATCGATAATCATCCGAGCGTCATAGAGGTAGGGACCCAGGGCGAGGGCGACCACCAGCAGGACGTAATATAAGGGAGCGATGCGGCAGAATCGCCTCGTCCAAAAAAATCGCCAAGTATCGGTCGATTCCCACGGCTCTCTATCTCTGCGCAATTGATAGTGAAACACCATCAGGAAGCCCGATAGCATTATAAAAAGGTCTACGCCGAGATCTGGATCGCCAATAACTGGTACCTCGAAACCGGTCAAAAGGTGTGCATGCCCGATTAAGACCCAAAGGGCTGCAATGCCGCGCATTCCATCCAAGCAGCCAATTCGGCCACCGCCTGCGACGTTACCCATGGCATTCTCCCGTTAAACATGTAGTCTTTGTGCATATCAACGGCTGGATATGCAAGCGCAGGCGACGGCCTTCAAAAATTTTTAGTCGATCCGATTTTGCCGTTGAGGCAACGTAATATTGATCGACGTTGGAGAGACCACATGCTGAGGGCAAAAGTGGCCCCAGACCACGCTTTATACGCGCAAGGCTACTCATATAAATTGGTGGCAGGGCGCATTCATAAAATTCATGCCGGAACGAAAATTATCCATGAGCACGGCAAAATCGGACCGCTTCAGCCTGCCTTCGAGAGCTTCAAGGGGATACTGCGCTGGCTCAAAGGTGTCCTGCGTCCGTAGCGGGGGCGGCGCGGCTTGGCAGTGCGAAGTGAAATCCGGATGCTCTCGAACTGCGTGCGACCTTGAGTCCACGGTGTCGTTGGCGAACGGAATGACCAAGGTGCGACCCACCAAACGCTTACGCAGATCGGCGGGAATACGCTTTACGAAGTGAGGAATTGGAGAGCCCCTAGACGAACAAGCCTTTGAGCGCATCGCAACTGGCCCTTGTTGCAAGGCACCTGCGCAACTTTAGTTGGAAAGGCTTAACTCCTTGATCTTGGTAGCGATCAAGAATGGAATGGTGCCCAGAAGAGGACTCGAACCTCCACACCCTTTCGGGTACCAGCACCTGAAGCTGGCGCGTCTACCAATTCCGCCATCTGGGCGACGGAGAGCGATGTAAGGGGGTGGCCCCTGACTGTCAACTGGGTTTTTGAAGTTTTTCTGACAGTTGGCAAAAAAGCAGCCGATCACATGCAAGGGAGCGCCGAAGGGTGGGCATAGCGCTCCCGTTGGCACGCCCTATATAGAGGAAATATCCAAAGGAATGCATCATGCTTGCTCCCCGCACGCTTCTGTTCGCCGGTCTCTTGGCCGTTTTGTCACCCGCCATCGCCGGGGCCGATTCGCTGAAGCTGGGCAAGCCGGGGGTCGGGCCGCTCAATACGGGATCGACGCTCTGCGATTTTCGCGGCTGCTTCGGGTTCGGGCCGCAGCAATGGCATCGCCCCGCCTATGTCCAGCCGAACTACCGTCCGCGCGGCGCGGGGCCAACCTATTACCGGCCGGGCGCTGCCGGGCCGCCGCAGCTGACCTATGATCCGCCGCCCGTGCAAAGGGTGCAGCCGAAGGCGCGCGACATGAACAGCCATGCCGCCTGGTGCAGCAACGAGTACCGCTCCTACAATCCGAGGACCGATCGTTTCCTCACCTATGAGGGCATCTACAAGACCTGCCGCTCGCCCTACCGCTGAGCCGTCGTCAGCTTTCGAGCGAGGCGCGGTCGACGTGGCCGAGATCGCGGCCGGGCTCGACGATGTCGCGGACCCGCTGCTTCAGCTCTTTCGGCCCGGGAAAGCCGCCGTCGCGCTTGCGCTCCCAGATGAGATCGCCATTGACGCGGATCTCGAAATTGCCGCCGGTGGCGGGGATCAGCGCCACTTCACCGAGGCTGTCGGAAAACGTATGCAGCAGCTCCTGCGCCATCCAGCTGGCGCGCAGCAGCCAGTTGCACTGGGTGCAGTAGAGGATCGTGACGCGGGCTTTTTCGGTCATGGCGATGTCCTTTCGTTTGTTGAGATTTAAGCCCTGTCGCGCGCCGGCGCAATCGCTTCGCTAGAGCATGATGCCGAAAAGTGTGAGCGGTTTTCGGGCGACATCATGCTCTAACTATTTAATTAAGAACAGGATTCAGATTTTGGGCCGAACCGGCCTAAAGCCTGAATCCTGTTCTGGCGTCTTGCGCGCCGTCCTCCGGCATGGTCTTTTCCGATGGTCGGCCATACTAGGAAGAGCCTATGCGCGTCGCAGTCATCGAAAATATGCGGAATACCGGCCTCGGCGCGCTTGCCGCCGCACTCGATGAGGCGGGCGCGGAGATCGAGTGGTTCCGGGTGTGGCAGGACGGCATCCTGCCGCTGGATATATCCGGCCATGACGCGCTGGTCGTTCTCGGCGGCGAGCAAAGCGCGCTGGATGACGAAGCCCACCCCTACCTGCCGGAGCTCGTCCGGCTCACGCGCCGCTTCGGCGATGCCGGCAAGGCGGTGCTCGGCATCTGCCTCGGCAGCCAGATCCTCGCCCGCGCTTATGGCGCCGACAATCACTTAGGAATCGCCCGCGAATTCGGCTGGCACGGGATCGGCGTCACCGCCGAGGGCCGGGCCGATCCGCTGCTGTCGGCGCTTGGCGGCGAGTTCACCATCTTCGAATGGCATGCCGACACGTTTTCCCTGCCTCAGGGCGCGGTGCGTCTCGCCTCGAGCCCCGTCGCCGAGAACCAGGCCTTCCGCATCGGCCGCGCCGTCTATGGCACCCAGTTCCATTTCGAGGCCAATGCAGCGGTCGTCGAGCAATGGAAGGCCGAATTCCCTGATACGATCGCGCGCATCGCCCCCGGCTGGCTGGAAAACCATGCCGAACTGGCGGCAAGGCATGGCGGAGCCGCCGATGCCGCGGGCCTTGCCATCGCGCGCGCCTGGGTCAGCCTGATCGAACGGGAAGAGGTCGAAATGCTGTCGCAGGCCTCGGCTTGAGGGGTGATACGATGCCCGCCAGCGAACGCGACAAGATGGCCGCAGGCGAATGGTATTGCTGCCTCGATGACGAGCTTGATCTCTTGCGCCGGCAGGCGCGCTTAGCCGTCCACGCGCATAATTCGCTGCCGCCGGACGAGCGCGGCGCCATGGCACCGGCCCTGAGGGCACTCTTTGCGCAGGCAGCACTCAATGTCTTCATCGAGGCGCCGTTTCACTGCTCCTATGGCATCAATATTACTCTCGGCGAACGCGTCTATTTCAATGCCGGCTGCACCATCCTCGATTCCGGCCGCGTGAGCATCGGTGAGCGCAGCATGTTCGGCCCCGGCGTGCAGATCTATTGCGCCGAGCATCACAAGGAGCCGGCACTTCGCAGCACAGGCATCGAGATCGCCCGGCCAGTCACCATCGGCAGTGACGTCTGGATCGGCGGCAGCGCCATCATCCTCGGCGGCCTCACCATCGGCGACGGTGCGATCGTCGGCGCCGGTGCGGTGGTGACCAGGGATGTGCCGGCCGGCGCAACCGTGGTCGGCAATCCAGCCCGCATCCGCTAGAGCAATTCCAGCAAAAGTGCGTAGCGGTTTTGCGTCCGGAATTGCGTGAAAACAAAGAGATAGAGCATTTCCGTGATTCGGAGAAAAAGGGAATGCTCTAACGCCGGCAAGGCCGCCCATTCCGCGATGACCGCGCCACCTCGACAGCGAAGAAAGCTCCGCTAGATCAGAAGGCAAAACGGGAGGACATCATGAGCGAGCGAACCTTACCCATGGAAGGCGGCTGCCGTTGCGGCCGGGTGCGATTGAAGATCAGCGCCCCACCGCTGCTCACCATGGCCTGCCATTGCACGGGGTGCCAGAAGATGACATCAAGCGCCTATTCGCTGAGTGCGGCCATCCCGAGCGAAGGCTTCGAGGTGACGCAAGGCGAGCCGGTGATCGGCGGTCTGCATGGCGTCACGAAGCATTATTTCTGCCCGCATTGCATGAGCTGGATGTTCACCCGACCGGAAGGCATGGACTGGTTCATCAATCTGCGTGCGACCATGCTCGACGATCCGAGCTGGTTCACGCCCTTCATCGAGACCTGGACGAGCGAGAAACTGTCATTTGCCGAGACAGGTGCCGTATACAGTTACGAGGCGCTGCCTGAGATGGACGCGTATGAAGGGCTGGTGAAGGAGTATATGGCGCGGAGTTGATCTCAGAAGCCCTGGAAGAGAAAGTCGACGTCAGCGATAATGCGATCGCTGTCGGCGGTAAGATCCGCCACCACTTTTCCAATTTCCGCGGTCGGGACCGATGCCATGCGCTGGGTGGCCATGACATAGGTTTCACCCTCGATGGTAAAGCGTGGGTTCAGTCGCGAGATCGACCAGCTCAGTTCCTGTACTGAATGCAACGGAACCATGACGCGCGAAGGCAGATCGTCAAGCAGATTGGCCTGAAGATCGATGGCCAGGAGATTTCCGCTTCTAAGGCGATAAACGTGAAAGCGTGCCATTAAAACTGACGGTATTTGGCGAAGGGCAAGCCGTGCTTTTCAACATATTCGTTTTCCAGACGGATAGCCTCGGCGTTCTCGATACGCCACAGCCGCTCGCGCTCCGCCTTTATGGCCTGTGCGATGCCGTCTTCCGCCGCCCGGGATATGTTGATCTGAAGCGCGCGCGCCTGGGAGACCAGACTTTCGTCAAGAGACAGGTTCGCTGCTTTTCTTGGCCGCTGAGCCATAACGATCTCCTCAATTTTATGCGCAGATGATATGCGCATAAAATATCGTTGAGAAGCGTTATTCGTCGCCCATCTTCAGCGCGGCGATGAAGGCTTCCTGCGGGATCTCCACCTTGCCGAACTGGCGCATGCGCTTCTTGCCGGCCTTCTGCTTGTCGAGCAACTTGCGCTTGCGGGTGGCGTCGCCGCCGTAGCATTTCGCGGTCACGTCCTTGCGCAGCGCCGAGATCGTCTCGCGGGCAATGACGTTGCCGCCGATCGCCGCCTGGATCGGGATCTTGAACATGTGCTTCGGGATCAGCTCCTTGAGCTTCTCGCACATGTCGCGGCCGCGCTTTTCAGCGGCCATCCGGTGCACCATCATCGACAGCGCGTCGACCGGTTCGCCGTTGACGAGGATCGACATCTTCACGAGGTTGCCCTCGCGGTGGTCGGTCAGCGTGTAGTCGAAGGAGGCATAACCCTTCGAGATCGACTTCAGCCGGTCGTAGAAATCGAAGACGACTTCGTTGAGCGGCAGGTCGTAGGTCAGCATCGCGCGCGTGCCGACATAGGTAAGTTCGATCTGGATGCCGCGCCGGTCCTGGCAGAGCTTCAGGATACCGCCGAGATAATCATCGGGCGTCAGGATCGTCGCGCGGATCCACGGTTCGTGGATTTCGGAGATCTTGACGACATCTGGCATGTCGGCCGGATTGTGCAGCTCGCGCTCCGTGCCGTCGGTCATATACATCTTGTAGACGACCGAGGGTGCGGTGGCGATGAGGTCGAGGTCGAACTCGCGCTCCAGCCGTTCCTGGATGATTTCGAGATGCAGCAGGCCGAGGAAGCCGCAGCGGAAACCGAAGCCGAGGGCCGCCGACGATTCCATTTCGAAGGAGAAGGAGGCGTCGTTGAGGCGAAGCTTGCCCATGGCGGCGCGCAGATCCTCGAAATCGGCGGCATCGACCGGGAAGAGGCCGCAGAACACCACCGGCTGCGCCGGCTTGAAGCCCGGCAGCGCCTGGGCCGTCGGCCGCTTGTCCTCGGTGATCGTGTCGCCGACGCGGGTATCGGCCACTTCCTTGATCGAGGCAGTGATGAAGCCGATCTCGCCGGGGCCGAGCCGGTCGATATTGACCATCTTCGGCGTCAGCACGCCGACGCGCTCCACCTGGTATTTCGCATCGGTGCCCATCATCCGCACCGTTTGGCCCTTGGTCAGCACGCCGTCGATGACGCGGACCAGAACCATGACGCCGAGATAGGCGTCGTACCAGCTGTCGACGAGCAGCGCCTTGAGCGGCGCCTTTTCGCCGCCGGGGCTCTTCGGCGCCGGCAGCTTGTGGACGATCGCTTCCAGCACATCGGGAATGCCGAGGCCGGTCTTTGCCGAAATCAGCACCGCCTCCGAAGCGTCGATGCCGATCACTTCCTCGATCTGTTCCTTGATGCGGTCGGGTTCGGCGGCCGGCAGGTCGATCTTGTTGAGGACGGTGACGATCTCGTGGTTGTTGTCGATCGCCTGGTAGACGTTGGCGAGCGTCTGCGCTTCGACGCCCTGGCTGGCGTCGACGACAAGCAGCGAACCCTCACAAGCCGACAGCGACCGCGAGACTTCATAGGCGAAGTCGACGTGGCCGGGCGTGTCGATCAGGTTGAGAATGTATTTCTCGCCGTTATTAGCCTGGTAATGCAGGCGCACGGTTTGCGCCTTGATGGTGATGCCGCGCTCGCGCTCGATATCCATATTGTCGAGCACCTGCTCGGACATTTCGCGCTCGGCAAGGCCGCCCGTCGTCTGGATCAGGCGGTCGGCCAGCGTCGATTTGCCGTGGTCGATATGGGCCACGATCGAAAAGTTGCGGATATGGGACAGCGGAGTGGTGGAATTGGTGCTCATGCGCGCCATATAGCAGCGCCGCCCCCTGCCGCAAAGCGGTAATTATCCTGCTGTTTACGCTATTTCGTCCTGTGTCGGGCGCGTATCAGACCGGCCACGTCTCCAGCCGCCAGGCCGAATCCCAGAACATCCATTCATATTGCGAGGCGCGCACGAAGACATCGGTCATTTGCGCCCGTTCCACCGGCGATGCGGCGCGGGCGGCGATGTCGGTGAGCGCGATCACTTCGCGGGCACCGGCGGCAAATTGCGGATCGCCATAGGTGTTGATCCAGGCCTGGAAGGCATTGCCTTCGATAACAGGCCGGTTCTTGATCGCTTCGCCGACGTGCCAGTAAATCCAGAAGCAGGGAAGGATGGAGGACAGCGCCACCGCGTAGGAGCTGTGATAGGCGGTGGCAAGCAGGAAGTTCGTATAGGCAAAGCCGGCAGGCGAGGGCTCGGCGGATATAACATCGGCGGAGGTGATGCCGAACTGGGTGAGGAAGCCGGCATGCAGGCCCTGCTCGACGGTGATCGCCTTCTGCGCCGAACCGAGGAAGCGCAGGACCTGCGCATTGTCGGGTGCCTTGGCCGCGACGATCGCCAGGCATCGCGCATAATGCTTGAGGTAGAGCGCATCCTGCAGGATGTAGTGCCGGAAAACCTCCTGATGCAGCGTGCCGTCCGAAAGGCGCTGCAGCAGCGGCAACGCCTCGATCTCAGCCATGATGGGCGCGATCCTGTCCCAGGCGGCAGCCGTGAAGCTTCCCGTCAGTTCCGTGCTCTGCGTGCTGGCGTCCATTACTCTCTCCTCGGATTACGCCGCCATATATGGACGGCGCAGCGGCGAAAGCAAGGCGCGTTTGGTCGCTTTTCGCAGGCACTTGATTCCATCATTAGATAATGTATTTCTCTTATAGTAGAATCACGGGACTGGAAAATGGAACCGGAACTCGAACAGGCGATCAGCATCCGCATCCGCACGCTGCGGCAGGAAAAGGCTCTGACGCTCGATGATCTTGCTGCGGCTTCCGGCGTCAGCCGGGCGATGATTTCGCGCATCGAGCGGGCAGAGGCGAGCCCGACCGCCTCGCTGCTGGCAAGGATCTGCGCCGCGCTCGGCCTGTCGCTGTCGGCCTTCTTTGCGGAAGAGGGGCAGGCCTCGCCGCTCGCCCGCCGGCAGGAACAGCAGGTCTGGCGCGATCCGGAGACCGGTTATATCAGACGGTCTGTTTCACCCCCGGGCACGGCTTCCGATGTCGATATCGTCGAGGTTGAATTCCCGGCCGGCGCCCGCGTCAGCTTCCCCCCGCATGCGAGCGCCCATGGCATGACGCAGCATATCTGGCTGTTCGACGGCGAGCTGGAGATGACGGCGGCTGAGATCGTCTACCGGCTGCGCCCGGGCGATTGCCTCTTCATGCCGGTCGGCGAGGGTCACGTCTTCCACAATCCGGGCAACGCGCCGGCGCGCTATTGCGTCGTGCTCGATCGCGGCGGCCGATAACAGTATTCATTCAGGAGAACAGCATGCCCGCTATTCGCACCCTTTCCGCCGAGGAGGCCCGCGCCGCCATTCCGGCCCTTTCGCAAGTGCTTGTCGATTGCGTCGCGGGCGGCGCCTCCGTCGGTTTCATGCAGCCCTATGGGCCTGAGGATGCCGAGTCCTATTGGCGTGATGTCGCCGATGCCGTTGCCACCGGCGGCAATCTGCTGCTGGTTGCCGAACTCGACGGCAGGATCGTCGGCACCGTCCAGGTGGGGGCCGCGCAGATGCCGAACCAGCCGCATCGCGGCGATCTGAAGAAGCTGCTGGTGCACCGCTCCGCCCGCGGCAAGGGGCTCGCCCGGCTGCTGATGGATGCCGCTGAGCGTGAGGCGGCAAGCCGCGGCAAGACCCTGCTTGTGCTCGATACGGCAACCGGCAGCGATGCCGAGGCGATCTATCCGCGCCTGGGCTGGCAGCGCGTCGGTGTCATCCCCGATTATGCGCTGTGGCCGGAAGGCGGCTTCTGCGCCACCACCCTGTTCTACAAGCGGCTTACCTGATTGCGCCGGCTCCGCTCATGCCGGCCTGGCGAAGACCGGAAGCGCGCCGCCAAGCGTCGTGCCCGCCGTCCATTGCGCGGCATTCCAGCCGAATTGCCGCGCCGCTTCGATATTCACCGCCATATCGTCAATGAAGGCAATTTCGCCGGGCTGCACGCCGGCCCGCTCGGTCGCCAGCCGGAAGAAGTCGGGGGAAGGCTTGCTGTGCCCGAGTGCTGCGGAATAGATGATGTCGTCGAAATGTGCGCTGAGGCCGATCTGCTCCATCAGGTAGTGTGCCCGCCTATGCTCCTGGTTGGTCGCCAGCAAGAGAGTGATGCCGCTTTGCCTGAGAGCAGCGAGTTCTTCGAGCAGATCGCGATCGAGGCGGGAATCGTTTTCGAACCAGTAGTCGATCAGTGTTTCGGCGCTGAGGTGGGGCGCGATCTTTGCGAGAACGCCGGCGAGCCTCGGCTCCAACGGCTCGCGGCCGATGATGATATCGCGCCAGTGGGTCTGGAAGAATTCCTGCTGCAGCAGGTCGACACGCAGCCCGAGGTCGCGCTCCAAATAGGTGAAGTGAGGCAGGCCGTCCACCGGACGACCATGAATGAGCACGCCGTCGACATCGACCATCAGCACTTTCATGCGGAAAATATCCTCGTTCTCAAAACACCGGCGAAGGTGGCGTCATCCGCCTGGACGTTCAAGACGGCGCGCCACTTTTTTGTCGCGGCCGGGCCGTGTAAATCTCCATCGTCAATCAAGGGCAGGATCTGAAATGCGCGTCATCTATTCCGAAGACCACAAGCTGCGCGATGCCAGGACCGAGCTGCACGCCGGCCAACTGGTGACGCCCTTCGAGGCGCCGTTTCGCGCCGAATGGATCCTAGCGGCGGTCAAGCAGGCGGGCTTTACCGATGTCGTTGCACCTGATGCGCATGGGTTGGAAACGGCGCTGAAGGTGCACGATCCCGCCTATCTGGATTTTCTTGCCACCGTCTGGGACCGTTGGGTGGCGGCCGGTTTCACCGGCGAGGCGATCGCCAATTCCTTCGCCGTTCGCCGCACCAGCCAGCGTGTACCCGACAATATCGTCGGCGCGATCGGCCATTACGCCAATGCCGCCGACACCTCGATCACCAAGGGCTCCTACGAGGCGGCGATCGCCTCCATGCGCTGCGCGATCACAGGCGCCGACTGGCTGAATGCCGGCAATCGTTTCGCCTTCGCGCTCTGCCGCCCGCCCGGCCATCATGCCGGCATCGATCTCTTCGGCGGCTATTGCTTCATCAACAATTCAGGTGTCGCCGCGCAGCGGCTGCTCGACCATGGTGCGAGGAAAGTCGCGGTCCTGGATGTCGATTTCCACCATGGCAACGGTACGCAGGATCTCTTCTATCACAGAGGCGATGTCTTCACCGCCTCGCTGCACGGAGATCCCATGCATGCCTTTCCCTATTTCCTCGGCCATGCCGACGAGGAAGGCGAGGGAGAGGGCGAAGGTAGCAACCGCAACTATCCGATGCCGCCGGGTACGCCTTGGCATGTCTGGTCTTCGGCCCTTGCCGATGCGCTCACCCGCATCAAGACCTTCGGCGCCGAGGCGGTCGTCGTGGCGCTCGGCGTCGATACCTTCGAGCGCGATCCGATCTCCTTCTTCAGCCTCACCTCCGACGATTTCACCCGCATGGGCGCGACGATATCAGCCGCCGGCCTGCCTGTGCTCGTCTGCATGGAGGGCGGCTACGGCGTGCCGGAAATCGGCCTCAACGTCGCCAACGTCCTCAAGGGCCTGGAAGCCTGATCACTGCCGATGACCGACGAGACAGTTCCATCCGACATTCCGACATCCCGCATGCTGAGCTGGGCGCGCAACTCCACCGTCTATCGCCTCGAGCGGCGGATGATGACGGAAAAGCAGCTCTTTGACGCCATCACCCGCAAGGCGAAGGAGAAATTCGAGGGTATCAGCGCGGCACAACTCAAGGCCGTTGCCGATTTCGCCGTCAAATTTGCCTATGACAACAAGGTGCTCGACGATCACGCCTATGCGGAGGTCAGCACGCGCGCTGCCGTGCGCGGCGGTAAATCGAAGCGCGCGATCGCCCAGAAGCTTGCTGCCAAGGGCGTCTCCAGCGACAAGGTCGAAGTGGCACTTGAGGATGCTGACGATCTCTATGCCGCAGCGATTTTTGCCCGCAAACGCGCCTTCGGCCCCTTCCGCCGGGTCGAGCTCGACGAAAAGCGAAAGGCGAAAGAGCTTTCGGCTTTTGCCCGCAACGGCTTCAGCTTCGACATCGGCAGGAAGGTCTTCGAAATGAGCTTCGAAGACGCCGAAGAGGTCATCCTTGCCGGCCGATCTTTGGCGCCTCAGCATCAGCGCTCTTGATCCCGGCATGAAAAGTTTGAATTTGGTTCTCACCCGTCTTCGGCCTAGAACCGCGCCAGGATCGGGGGCCACATGGACATCAAGAATATCGAGACCGGGACAGACGGCGCAGCCTTGATTGCGCAGCCGGGCGTATCGCCGACTTCGGGCGGCTTGGCGGCCGGTGTCGCGATGTGCCTGATGTCGATGTCTTCGATCCAGTTCGGCGCGGCACTGTCTTCGTCAGCGATTGCGACCTATGGCGTTGCCGGCGCCACCTGGTTGCGGCTGGCTTTCGCGGCAATCATCCTTGCCGTCGTCGTCAGGCCTTCGGTGCTGCGTTATAGCGGCGCCCAATGGCGGGCGACATTGCTGCTTGGCACGACGACGGCTGCCATGACGCTCTGCTTCTTCGCGGCGATCCAGCGGCTGCCGCTCGGCCTGGCGATCGCCATCGATTTCCTCGGGCCGCTCTCGGTCGCCGTCTTCGGCTATGGTCTGACCTGGCGGCTCGCCTGGCCGTTGATCGCTGCGGCCGGCATTCTCTTCCTCGCCCATGACGGCGAAGGCTGGGTCGGCAATCTCCCTGGCGTCCTCTTCGCTCTCGGCTCGGCTGTGGGATGGGCGGTCTATATCCTGCTGACGAAGAAGGTCGGCGCTGCCTTCAAGGGGCTGGAGGGCCTCTCGATGTCGCTGCTCGTCGCCGGCCTCGTCGCAACCCCCTTCGGTCTTGCCGAGACAGGAGGCGCCTTCACGCTGAAGGGGTTGGCGGAGGTTCTCGGCCTTGCCATCCTTGTGCCGCTCCTGCCCTATGCGCTGGAGATGGTGGCGCTGCGGCGCATGCCGTCGGCATCGTTCGGCATCCTGATGAGCCTCGAACCGGCGCTCGGCGCGCTCGCCGGCTTTCTGATTCTCGCCCAGCCGATGACCGCGCTGCAGATGCTGGGTACGGCGCTCGTCGTGGCGGCCAGCGCCGGCGCCACCGCCTCGGCGGCGAAGACCTAGAGCATGATGCCGAAAAGTGTGCGCGGTTTCGGACGACATCATGCTCTAACTCTTTAATTTAGAACAGGATTCAGATTTTAGGCCGATCCGGCCTAAAATCATCCTGTTCTAGAAAAGTGTCAGCGTTTTTCGGGGAACACCGTCTCTATAAGATGGATCAGGATAAGATGGATCAGGCGGGTTTGCGCGCGGGATCGTCGAGCGCCGGATTGTAGAACAGCGACAGCACCAGGCTCTTGGCGATCCGTTCCGCCGTCGCCATGAACCAGGCCTTTGCCTCCGGTGACGGGGCGATGTCGTCGAGTGTTGCGGCAAACAGCGACAGCCACTTCGGAAAGAGATCCGGCGTCAGGTTTGCCACATGAGTATGCGCCTGCACCGGCTTGCCGCCATAGGCGCCGCTGCGGAAGGCGACGGCCGACCAGAAGCTCTTCATCTTCGCCATATGCTCCGGCCAGCGGCCGGACAGCTTGGCGTCGAACACCGGGCCGAGATCGGGATGCGTTAGCACGCGCCCGTAAAAGGTCTCGACCAGCCTGTCGATGAAGGCCGCGTCGACGCCCATGTCCCGCATCTCGGCCTCCGCCCTTTCGCGGATCGCCGCGACATGAGCAGGGCGGCCCTGAATGTCATTGTCCATTCCTAAACCCCGGCGCCGCGTGATGCGGCGCCCTCTCATATAGGTGTTTATGCCAGCGCACCAAAGTCGTCGGTGCCGTTTGCGGCAATCTGTCAGCGCTGTAGCACTTTGAATTGCCTCACGCACTTGACCGCCATCGCCGCGTTCTTTAGATTTAGAATAATTCTAAAAATTGGAGAAGATCATGCTGGCGCGGTTTTTCAGATCCTCGAAACGATCTTTCGAGTCGCTGTCCGAGCAGGAGATCCTTGCCCTTGGGATCGCCTCCGAGGAAGACGATGCCCGCATCTATCTTGCCTATGCCGACAGGCTGCGCCGCGAGTTTCCGGCCTCGGCCAAGGTCTTCGAGGACATGGCCGAGGTCGAGGATACGCATCGCAAGTCGTTGATCGAGATCCATCGTCAGCGTTTCGGTGAACGCATTCCGTTGATCCGGCGCGAGCATGTGGAGGGCTTCTACGAGCGCAAGCCCGACTGGCTCAGGGCAAATCTTTCGCTGGATGCGATGCGCAGGGAAACCGAGGCGATGGAGGAGCAGGCTTATCGCTTCTATGTCGAGGCGGCAAAGCGGACCTCGGACGCCTCGACGCGCCAGCTTCTTGGTGATCTCGCCCTCGCCGAACAGGGGCATGAGGATGTCGCCCGCATGCTGGGCGACAAACATACGCCTGAAGATGTCAAGCACGACGAGGACGAGACGGTGCGCCGGCAATTCGTGCTGACCTATGTGCAGCCGGGCCTTGCCGGGCTGATGGATGGCTCGGTCTCGACGTTGGCGCCGATCTTCGCTGCCGCCTTCGCGACGCAGGATACCTGGCAGACCTTCCTCGTCGGCCTTTCGGCCTCCGTCGGCGCCGGCATTTCGATGGGCTTCACCGAAGCCGCCCATGACGACGGCAAGATCTCCGGCAGAGGCTCGCCGGTCAAGCGCGGCCTTGCCTGCGGCATCATGACGGCGCTCGGCGGCCTCGGCCACGCGCTGCCGTATCTGATCCCGCATTTCTGGACGGCGACGATCACCGCCGCTGTCGTCGTCTTCTTCGAGCTCTGGGCGATCGCCTTCATCCAGAACCGCTACATGGAAACCCCCTTCCTGCGCGCCGCCTTCCAGGTGGTGCTCGGCGGCGGCCTGGTGCTCGGCGCCGGTATCCTGATCGGGAATGGGTGAGGAGCGGTCGGGCGCAGCCCGAGCAATCGATCCAGTGAATCGATTGCAGCGACGAACGCCCTGAGCCCAAAGCGAAGGGCCGGGAGACGGTGCGTCATACTCGGCATCAAGCCGGTCGGGCGCAGCCCGAGCAATCGATCCAGTGAATCGATTGCAGCGACGAACGCCCTGAGCCCAAAGCGAAGGGCCGGGAGACGGTGCGTCATACTCGGCATCAAAGGCGGTCCGTGCCCTTCGCTTGCGCTCAGCGCATCGCGGCTTCGCCGCTCACCCCCTCATCTGCCTGCCGACATCTTCCCCCCGCTGGGGAGAAGCGGAGTCGTGGTACAGCCTCGCTCCCCTTGAAACCTTTGCTATATCGGAGATGGTCGTACGTCTTGCTCCCCCTTCTCCCCAGCGGGGAGAAGATGCCCGTAGGGCAGATGAGGGGGCTGAGGAGCGTTGGCGACGAACGCCTTGAGCGCAAGCGAAAGGCCGGCTAGCGGCAGCCCGCTGAGAACCATCACCCACAAAACAAAAAGGCCGGCAAATCGCCGGCCTTTCCACATTCTCTATCGCAACCCTTACCGCAGGGCACCGACCAGGACGTCGCGGCCGTTCTCGATGGTGACCCAGCGGCCGGCATTGTAGCTCGACTGGCGCTTGACGAAGGAATAGGGCGTCGCAAACCACGGCTTGACGTCGGAGGCGAGGTTGTCAAGCACGAAATCGCCCTCGGCGGTGCGCAACGTCAGCACGGCATGGCCTTCGCCATCCGGCTTGCGCACGACCGTCATCAGCAGGTCGGCAGCCGAAAAGCCGCGCTGGATCAGCATGCGGCGCTTCAGCAGCGCGAAATCCTCGCAGTCGCCGGCGGTGGTCGGATAGGCCCAGACCTCATCCTTGCCGTAGATTTCCTTGTCGGTCATCGGCGTGATCGTGCGGTTGACCGTGGCGTTGACCAAACGGACGAGCGACCACTTCCCTGGGTTCATGGCGACCGGGCCTGCGTTGCGGTTTGCACCGCATTCACTGCGGTGGATCTGACAGAAATCGTAGTGGCCGATCGGCTGTGAGGTGGCATTGCCTGTCACCATGGAAGCATTTCTGCTGGGGGCCGGTATGGCGGCCGTCGCCATCGCAAACACGGCCATCATGGCCACAAAGATACCCTTGATCCGCACGCCCGCTCTTTCCTTACATCGCCCCTTATTTATTAACAAAGTGTTAATGGAGAGGGCCGGAAAGAGTCAATCGTTACTTCTTGGGAGCACCTTGCGACTCGCGGACATGGTTAAAATGCAACGGGTTGGGGACCTGTATCATGCGAATTTATCCGCCGATGCCATTCAAGCGGGCATCTGCCTATTTGTTGATGAACGGATGATGCCTTTGACGGCGCTCACGAGCAGCGCGATATCGCCGGGGCGGGAAAGGCGATGGTCGCCGTCGCGAATGAAGGTCAACACCACGTCGTCGGCGGGAAGATGTTCGACCAGTTTCATCGCATGCGCATGCGGCACGTCAGCGTCTTTCATGCCTTGGAGGATGTGCACCGGGCAGCCCGTTTCGATGATGCCGTCGAGCACCCGGTTCTCGCGGCCGTCCTCGATCAGCGCCCGTGTATAGATGTTCGGTTCCGGGCTGTATTGCGAACGCTCTTCGAAATAGCCGCGCTCGGCAAGCGATTTGCGCTCCTTGGCTTTGAGGTTCGGCTCGATCAGCTCGGAGGTGAAATCTGGTGCCGGCGCGATCAGCACCATCCCTGCGAGCTTTGGGCCGCCTTGCCGCGCAAGTTCTTGTGCCAGCCTGAGCGCGATCCAGCCGCCCATCGAAGAGCCGACGAGGATCACGCGCTCGGGGGCGACATGGCGGATAACGGCAAGCGCCTCCTCCAGCCAGCGCGAGATCGTGCCGTCGCCGAAGCTGCCGCCGGAAAGTCCGTGGCCGGAGTAATCGAGGCGGATGCAGGCGGCGCCGAGTTCCGCCGCCAGCCCGTCGAGTTCCACCGCCTTGGTGCCGCTCATGTCGGAGCGGTAGCCGGACAGCCAGACGAGTGCCGGTGCGCCATAGCCGGCCTGCGCCGGGCGGACAAGCATGGCGATCTCACGCGCCGCCTCACCCTCGCCGACCGTCAGGAACTGCGGCTGGGCATTGGACAACTGATCGGACATCGGCGAAACTCCTGTTGTTTTGGCCTATAAAACAGATTCTTGGCAGGCTGACAGCGGGTGATTTTTCCGCTAAAGGATGATATTGACTCCGTTGCAGCGATGACGCGACACGTTTGTGCACCCCTGATTGGGAGCGCGATGCTGCAACGTTCCGAAACAACGCGAGGAGAATACGACCATTCGCAGACCTTTTAAAACCGACGCGCCCGTGAAGGACGGACCGCGCTCGAACCGTGAAATCCGCATTCCCAAAGTTCAGCTGATCGGGGCTGACGGTGAGAATATGGGCGTCGTGCCTACCGACCAGGCCTTGAGAATGGCGGAAGAAGCCGGCCTCGATCTCGTCGAAATTTCCCCCAATGTCGAACCGCCGGTGTGCAAGATCCTCGATCTGGGCAAGCTGAAATATGCCAACCAGAAGAAGGCTGCCGAGGCGCGCAAGAAGCAGAAGATCGTCGAAGTCAAAGAAATCAAGATGCGCCCGAACATCGACACCCATGATTATGAGGTGAAGATGAAGGCGATGGGTCGCTTCTTCGACGAAGGCGACAAGGTCAAGGTGACGCTGAAGTTCCGCGGTCGTGAAATGGCCCACCAGGAACTCGGCATGAAGCTTCTGCAGCAGGTCAAGGCCGATACGATCGAGTTCGCCAAGGTCGAAGCCGAACCCAAGCTCGAGGGCCGCCAGATGATGATGGTGCTGGCGCCGAAGTAAGCGTCAGGCAGTTTTTCGCCCAAGGCCGTCCGCAAGGGCGGCTTTTGTGCTTTCTGCCATTCTGCTTTGCGCCATTGTGTTTTCGGGTGAGCGAAGATTCCTCCGCGGCCCCGTTGCACTTTCATGACGCTGCGGTTATAAGCGCGCGTCCGAACTGACCGGCAGGGCATGCCGTGGCAGTTTCGAATGCTTGCGGAACGGTTCGTCGCCGATGCCGCAGATCAACAACAAACGCTCCCGCACCTTGTTGCGACGGCCGGAGAACCGGACTTCGCAGGAGGGCTTTTTTGATAAAGCGCGCAGGGAGGACAGAAGGAGTAGCAAAATGCCCAAGATGAAGACGAAATCCTCTGCCAAGAAGCGGTTCAAGATCACCGCAACCGGCAAGGTCAAGGCTGCCGCTGCTGGCAAGCGCCATGGCATGATCAAGCGTACCAACAAGTTCATTCGCGATGCACGTGGCACCATGGTTCTCGCAGAACCGGATGGCCGCAAGGTTATCAAGAATTACCTGCCGAACGGTCTCTGAGACTCGTCAGCGAACGCTAGATTTAAGGAGATCATGATATGGCACGTGTAAAAAGAGGCGTCACCTCTCATGCCAAGCACAAGAAGGTTCTGAAGGCAGCAAAAGGCTTTTACGGCCGCCGCAAGAACACCATCCGCACCGCCAAGGCTGCTGTCGATCGTTCGAAGCAGTACGCCTACCGCGACCGCAAGGTCAACAAGCGCAACTTCCGTGCGCTCTGGATCCAGCGTATCAACGCCGCTGTGCGTGAATTCGGCCTGACCTACGGCCGCTTCATCGACGGCCTGAACAAGGCTGGCATCGAAGTCGACCGCAAGGTTCTCTCCGACATGGCGATCCACGAGCCGGAAGCATTCGGCGCGCTGGTCAGCGCTGCCAAGAAGGCTCTTGAATACCTCAAGGAAGCCGGCACGGCGAACGAGTTTGAAGGCGCGGTCAAGTAACCAGCGCTTCCCAAGCTTTTGAATTTATGATTTTGGGAAACCCGCGCTGGTTTGGGCTAGCGCGGGTTTTTCTTTCTTTATATTCCTGGCGCCGGCCGGCGCCGCCTGCCTCCCGATCGCCCGCCTGATACTGGACGGAAAGAAGTGACAATGTCAGATATCGACCAGCTCAACACATCGCTGCTCGCCGAAATCGCCGCCGCCGATGACGAGACGGCGCTCGAAGCCGTGCGCGTTTCCGCCCTCGGCAAGAAGGGCTCCGTCTCCGAACTGTTGAAGACGCTCGGCGCCATGACGCCGGAAGAGCGCCAGAGCAAGGGCGCTGCGATCAACGTTCTGAAGAACGCAGTGACCGAGGCGCTCACCGCCCGCAAGGCGACGCTGCGGCAAGCGGCGATCGATGCGCGGCTGAAGGCCGAGACGGTCGACGTCAGCCTGCCGGTGCGCTCTTCGCCGGCCGAGCGCGGCCGCATCCATCCGATCAGCCAGATCGTCGACGAGATCACCGCGATCTTCGCCGACATGGGCTTCTCGATCGCCGAAGGTCCCGACATCGAGACCGATTATTACAATTTCACCGCGCTGAATTTCCCCGAAGGCCATCCGGCCCGCGAGATGCACGACACCTTCTTCTTCAATGCGGATGAGAATGGCGAGCGCAAGGTGTTGCGCACCCATACCTCGCCGGTGCAGGTGCGCACCATGGAGGCGCAGACACCGCCGATCCGCATCATCATTCCCGGCAAGACCTACCGCCAGGACAGCGACGCCACCCATTCGCCGATGTTCCATCAGGTCGAAGGTCTGGTTGTCGACAAGAAGGCCAATGTCGCCAACCTCCGCTGGGTGCTGGAAGAATTCTGCAAGACTTTCTTCGAGGTCGACAGCGTGACGATGCGTTTCCGCCCGTCCTTCTTCCCCTTCACCGAGCCCTCTTTCGAGGTCGATATCCAGTGCGACCGCTCCGGCCCGATCGTCAAGTTCGGCGAGGGTACCGACTGGATGGAAATCCTCGGCTGCGGCATGGTCCACCCGAACGTGCTGCGTTATGGCGGACTCGATCCGGACGAATATCAGGGTTTTGCCTGGGGCATGGGCCTCGACCGCATCGCCATGCTGAAATACGGCATGCCCGACCTGCGCGACTTCTTCAACGCCGACGTCCGCTGGATGACGCATTACGGCTTCCGCCCGCTCGACATGCCGACGCTGTTCGGCGGCCTCAGCGCTTGAACGGAGAATTGGGACGATGAAATTCACGCTCTCCTGGCTGAAAGAGCATCTGGAAACGGATGCCGGCCTCGATGAAATCTGCACGCGCCTCACCGAGATCGGACTGGAGGTCGAGGACGTCGACGACAAGGCAGCATTCAAGCCCTTCGTTATCGCCAGGGTCGTCTCGGCTGAAAAACATCCCCAGGCCGATCGGCTGAAGGTGCTGATGGTCGATACTGGTTCCGGCGCGCCGGTCCAGGTCGTCTGCGGCGCCCCGAATGCGCGCGCCGGTCTCGTCGGCGCCTTCGCAGCGCCCGGAACCTATGTGCCCGGTATCGACGTGACGCTCGCCGTCGGCAATATCCGCGGCGTCGAAAGCCATGGCATGATGTGCTCCGAAAAGGAGCTGCAGATCTCCGACAGTCACGACGGCATCATCGATCTACCCGAGGATGCGCCGGTCGGCCAGAGTTATGCCGCCTATGCGCATCTCGATGACCCGGTCATCGAGATCAACCTGACGCCCAACCGGCCGGATTGCACCAGCATCCACGGCATCGCCCGCGATCTCGCCGCCTCCGGCCTCGGCACGCTGAAGACGCGGCCCGCGCCGTCCTTCGCCGTCGAAGGCGAGACGCCGGTGAGGCTGACGCTCGATCTCGACGATCCGAAGCTCTGCCCAGGCTTTGCGCTCCGCCTCGTGCGCGGCGTCAGGAACGGCCCGAGCCCGCGCTGGATGCAGCAGCGGCTGATCGCCATCGGCCTGCGCCCCATCAACGCGCTTGTTGATGTCACCAATTACATGACCTTCGATCAGGGGCGGCCGATCCACGTCTTCGATGCCGCCAAGATCAACGGCAACCTGACAGTCCGCCGCGCCGTCGAGGGCGAGACGGTACTGGCGCTCGACCAGCGCGAATACAAGCTCTCGCCGAACAACGTCGTCATCGCCGATGACAATGGCATCGAATCGATCGGCGGCATCATGGGCGGCGAACATTCTGGCTGCGACGAGAATACCGTCGACGTGCTGATCGAATCCGCCCTCTGGGACCCGATGAACATCGCCAAGTCAGGCCGCAGCCTCGGCATCATCACCGATGCTCGCTACCGCTTCGAACGCGGCGTCGATCCGGAATACATGGTCCCGGGTCTCGAACGCACGACGGAACTGGTGCTGGAGCTTTGCGGCGGCACGGCTGCCAAGGCCGAGATCGTCGGTTACAAGGGTTACGAACCGAAGATCGTCGATTTCCCCTATTCGGAGGTCAAGCGCCTGACGGGCCTCGACGTCTCGAATGAGGAAAGCAACACGATTCTGACGCGTCTCGGCTTCAAGGTCTCCGGTTCCGGCGAGCGCGTCTCCGTCGCCGTTCCCTCCTGGCGCCCCGATGTCGATGGCAAGGCCGATCTCGTCGAAGAGGTCATGCGCATTCACGGCGTCGACAATATCAAGCCGGCGCCGCTCGAAAGCCATGCGGCCGTCAACGGCAAGATCCTGACGACGCTGCAGATCCGCACCCGCCTCGCCAAGCGGGCGCTCGCCGCGCGCGGCATGCTCGAAGCCGTCACCTGGTCCTTCATTCCGGAAGACCAGGCAAAGCAGTTCGGCGGCGGTTCGCCGGCCCTCAAGCTTGCCAACCCGATCGCCGCCGAAATGTCGGATATGCGCCCCTCACTTCTGCCGGGCCTGCTGTCAGCCGCCCAGCGCAATGCCGACAAGGGTTATGCCGACGTCGCCCTCTTCGAGGTCTCCGGCACCTATGAGAACGATCGGCCGGACGGTCAACGCCGCGTGGCCGGCGGCATCCGCCGCGGCACAGCATCGCTTGCCGGCGCCGGTCGCGCCTGGTCGAACGTCGCCAAGGGCGGCGGCAAGCCGGTCGACGTCTTCGACGCCAAGGCCGACGCGCTTGCCGTCATCGAAGCCTGCGGCCTGCCAATGGGCAATATCCAGATCGAGCAGGGCGGGCCGGAATGGTATCATCCCGGCCGCTCCGGCACGATCAAGATGGGGCCGAAGGTCGTGCTCGGCTATTTCGGCGAATTCCATCCTCTGACGCTGGAAGCGCTTGATGTCTCCGGCGTGCTGTGCGGCTTCGAGGTCTATGTCGACGCGATGCCGGATGCCAAGCGCAAGGCGACGCGGACCAAGCCAGCGCTCGAACTATCACCCTTCCAGGTGGTGCGGCGCGACTTCGCCTTCGTCGTCGACAAGACGGTGGAAGCAGGCGCCATCGTCAAGGCCGCCACAGGCGCCGACCGCAAGCTGGTGACCGGCGTCAACGTCTTCGACATTTTCGAGGGCGCATCGGTTGGCGACGGCAAGAAGTCGGTGGCGATCGAGGTGCAGATCCAGCCGGTCGAGCGCACGCTGACGGACGAGGATTTCGAGGCGCTGACGCAGAAGATCGTCGCCAGTGTCACGAAATTCACCGGCGGTGTCCTCAGAAGCTGAGCTTCACCCAGCGTCGTCAAATAATGGACCGGTCGCCAATAGCGGCCGGTTTTTTCACAGGTGCAGATGGAAGAGTTTGCCGACGATCGTCCAGCGGCCGTCGATCTTCAGCAGCGAGAGATAATCGGTAAAGCGCATGCCGGCGAAGTCGTCGGTGACCTTGACGCTTGCCGCATCGCCTTCGACATCGACGCTCTGAATGTCCATGTAGGGCTGCGTGCCGGGCGGCGCCGGCTCTTCCGCCAGGATCGCGGCGATGAACTCGTCCCGCGTCAGCCATTCGACGGCATTTTCGTAATGGCCGATGATCGAGCTTTTCGGGTGAAAGGCCTTTTTCAAGGCTGCCTCATTGGCGAAGGCCATGCCTTCGACATAGAGATGAACCGTCTGTTCGACTGCCTGCCTGTCCGACATATTTTCATCCCGTTCTCCGTGATGGCGTTAGATAGTTTCGCCAGCCCCGAAGGCAAGCCCGGCCGGTTGTGGCCGACCGGGCTTTTCAGGTTCAGATGTTCGTCATGGCAAGCGAGGCGTCCGAATAGCGCTTGCCGGCAACCTGCCCGGCCGGGATGACCTCTTCAAGCCTCGCAAGTTCCGCCGGGCTCAGCACGATATCGGCGGCCGCGGCGTTCTGTTCGAGATGATGGAGCTTGCGGGCGCCGGGGATCGGCACGATGTCATCGCCCTGGTTCAACACCCAGGCCAGCGCCAGTTGCGCCGCCGTCACGCCTTTCTCAGCGGCAAGCCGCTCGAGCGTCGCGACGAGGGCGGCATTGGCGTCGAAATTTTCCGCCTGGAAACGCGGCACCTGCCGGCGGAAATCGTCCGCGTCGAGATCCTCCGCCTTGCGGATCGCCCCGGTCAGGAAGCCGCGCCCAAGCGGGCTGTAGGGCACGAAGCCGATGCCGAGTTCGCGGCATGTCGCAAGCACCTCCTCTTCGGGATCACGGGTCCAGAGCGAATATTCGCTCTGCAGGGCTGCGATCGGATGGACCGCATGCGCGCGGCGAATGGTGGCGCTGCCGGCTTCCGAAAGTCCGAGCGCGCGGACTTTCCCTTCCTTCACCAGCTCCGCCATGGCGCCGACCGTTTCTTCGATCGCGACGTTGGGATCGACCCGGTGCTGGTAGAAGAGGTCGATGGTTTCGATGCCGAGGCGTTTCAGCGAGGCCTCGGCCACGACTCGCACATGCTCGGGGCGGCTGTCGACGCCGGTGATGGCGGCAACACCCGGCTTGCTGGCATCGATCTTGAAGCCGAATTTGGTGGCGATCACCACGCGGTCGCGGAACGGCTTCAGCGCTTTGCCAAGAAGAACCTCGTTGGCAAAGGGACCATAGACTTCGGCGGTGTCGAAGAAAGTGACGCCGAGATCGATGGCGCGATGCAGTGTCTTGATCGATTCCGCATCGTCGCTGGCGCCATAGGCAAAGCTCATGCCCATGCAGCCAAGACCGACGGCAGAGACGGTCAGATCGTTTCCGAGTTTCCGGGTTTTCATGATGCGCTCCTTTTTGAGCTGTTTTGAACCGCCAGAGCATGATGCCGAAAAGTATGAGCGGTTTTCGGACGACATCGTGCTCTAACTATTTAATTCAGAACAGGATTCAGATTTTGGGCCGACCGGCCTGAAATCATCCTGTTCTGGTGTTGTTGCGGTACGGGCAGACCATATCGCTGCCGCATCAATCAGAAAATACATGCAGTTTTTAACAGGTTGTTCTATCCTTTCGATCAATGAACAGAACCCAGCTCTCGCAACTCGCCGTTCTCGCCGCCGTCTCGGAGCATCGCAGTTTCCGGGCCGCGGCGAAGGAACTCCTCGTCGCGCCCTCGGCCGTCAGCCATGCGATCTCCAGCCTTGAGGACAGTTTGGGGGTGCGGCTGCTGGCGCGCACCACCCGCAGCGTGGCGCCGACGGAGGAGGGTCTCCTGCTTCTCGAAAGACTTCGTCCCGCACTCGAGGAGATTGATATTGCCTTGGAGGCCGTCCGCGAGACGCGCGGCAAGCCGGCCGGAAACCTGCGCATCACCGCGCCGCGCTTCGCCTCCGATCTGCTGCTCGCCCCGCGCCTCGGCGACTTTCTCAATCTCTATCCCGATATCACCCTGGAGATCGCCAACGAGGACGGCTTCATCGATATCGTCAAGGAGGGTTTCGATGCCGGTATCCGGCTGGAGGAGAGCCTGGAGGCCGATATGATCGCGGTCAGGATTTCGCCCAATCTGACGACGGTGATCGCCGCTTCGCCCGAATATTTCGAGCATCATCCAAAGCCGGAGCATCCGCGCGATCTCGTCCATCACCGTTGCATCAAGCGGCGCTTCACCAACGGCTCGATCTATCGCTGGGAATTCGAAAAGGACGGGCAGGAACTTGTCGTTTCGGTTGACGGGCCGCTGATCGTCAGCGAGGACCGGCTGGCCCTGCTCGCAGCGCTGAACGGTGCGGGTCTTGCCTATCTCTTCGACATGCGGGTCTATGCTGAATTGGCGGGCGGTAAGCTTGTGCGGGTGCTGGAAGATTGGTGCGCGCCCTATTCCGGGCCGTTTCTCTATTATCCCACCCGGCGGCAGATGCGCCCGGCGCTGCGCGCCTTCATCGATTTCTTCAGATACAGCGCGCAGGATACGGGCGGCCGGTAAGGAATGGGACCGGGCCGCCCGTTCTCATTAGGGCGCCGTGTGCATCAGGCAGCCTTTGCCTTCTGGTTTGCCGCCGTGGTGGCGAGCTGGGAGAGGGTCTTGTCGGTGGCCGTTTCCTGCTGCAGCGTCTGGTCGAGTAGGCCGACGACTTCCTTCAGACCGAGCGTTGCGGCCCAGGTCTTCAGCGTGCCGTAACGGGCGATTTCATAATGCTCGACGGCTTGAGCCGCAGAGATCAGGCCGGCATCGAGAGCTGATGTGCCCTTGAATTCCTCCATGATTTCCTCGCCCTCGGCGATGATGCCCTGGATCGCCTCGCAGGTCTTGCCCTGGGCGCGTTTGCCGATCAGTTCGAAAACCTGCTGCAGGCGTTCGACCTGGCCTTCGGTTTCCTCGCGGTGTTTTTCGAAGCCCTTCTTCAGTTCGGCGGACTGGGCGGCGCGTGCCATCTTCGGCAGGGCGCGCAATATCTGCCGTTCAGCAAAGTAGATGTCCTTGAGGGTGTCGTAGAAGAGATCTTCCAACGTCTTTTCCTTGGCCATTTTCTCGATCCTTGTTCTGGGGAAAACCGCGAATGCGGCGACACATTAAGAAGAGAAGATCGCGCTAATTGTTCCCGATCGATTTCGGGTGGACTGGAAATCGGTGCCGGGCGATGATTCCTGCGGTGGATGTGGGAGGTAAAGTCATGCGAAAGCCGAATTCGATGAAGGGTCTGGAGGACCTTGGCCGCGTGCGGCTGTCGCAAAACTTCTTCCTTCGCGATTTCCTGCATTCCGAAATCGCCGATTTCTACCGTATTCCCAATATCCCCGCGGATCCCGATCTGGCGATCGAGGCGGGCAAGAGGCTCTGCGAGGAATTGCTGGAGCCGCTAGAGGCAACGTTCGGGCGCCTGCATGTCCGTTCCGGCTATCGCTCGCCCGCGGTCAACAGGTTCGGCAATGAGAACAAGCTGAACTGCTCGACCAATGCCGCCACATCAGCGCATCACATCTGGGATATGAGGGACTTTGACGGCTGCATGGGTGCAGCCGTCTGCATTGCCGTGCCATGGATGGTCGACCATTACCACGATGAAAGCGACTGGCAGCGGCTCGCCTGGTGGATTCACGACCACCTGCCTTATGCCTCGCTCTGCTTCTTCCCGAAGCTCTGGGCCTTCAATATCCAATGGCACGAACGGCCGAAACGGGTGATCCAGAGCTATGTCAGCCCGCGCGGCATCCTCACCAAACCCGGCATGGCCAATTGGGAAGGCGATCATTCAAAATGGTATGCGGGTTTTCCATCGCTTACGGCGCCACGCGTCTTTTCGAGAGCCGCAAAGGATGCTGTAACACTTTGAATTGCTGCATAATTTTATCCTTAATCGGTTCCGATTTAAAGAATTATGCAGTGAAGCTGATGCGATAGCGGATATGGCCGTCGCTTTCGACATAGCTGTCATAGAGCGTCCGCGCCGTCTTGTTCTGCTCGCTCGTATGCCAGTAGAGCCGTGACCAGCCCTTGGCTTTGCAGGTCGAAACGAGATCGTCCATCAGCGCCCGCCCGAGGCCTTTTCCGCGCGCATCGGCATCGACGAACAGGTCTTCGAGATAGCAGTCCCTGCCGTGGATCCACGTGCCCTCATGCGTGAGATAGAGCGCAAAGCCCATCATCCGGCCATCGACTTCGGCGACGCGCATCGCAATCGCCGACGCCGGATCGAAGACCCGGCGCCATGTGGAATCGGTGATATCGGCATCGACCGTGACTTCGTAAAAGGCGAGGTAGGCCGCCCAAAGTTCGCGCCAGCGGGCTTCGTCCTCGGGGCGGGCATCGCGTATCGTAACGGTCATTGGGCTCTTCTCTTTACAGCGCCGCGCGTCTTTCAGACGCGCAAAGGACGCTGTAACACTTGAGTTGCTGCATAATTTACCCTTAAATCGATTCCGATTTAAGGAATTATGCAGTGGCGCCGGCTTGGTCGAGCAGCGCCATCGCGTCATCGGAAAGCGCAAGTGTCGCCGATTTCGCCAGGCTTTCAAGCTGCGAAAGGCTGGTCGCGCTGGCGATCGGCGCCGTCACGCCCTTCTTGCGCAGCAGCCATGCGAGCGAAATTTCCGCGGGCTTGGCGCCGGTTTCGGCCGAAACCTTGTCGAGCGCGGCTAGGATGCGCAGGCCCTTGTCGTCGAGATATTTCGAAACCCGGCCCTCGCGCGCGCGGCCTTGCGTATCGGTCTTGCTGCGGTATTTGCCGGTGAGGAAGCCGGCGGCGAGGCTGAAATAGGTGATGACGCCGATGTCTTCTTTGACGCAGAGATCGGCAAGCGGCCCCTCGAAGCTGGCGCGCTCATAGAGATTATATTCCGGCTGCAGCACATGGTAACGCGGCAGGCCGGCCTTCTCGGCCGCGTCGAACGAGGCCTGAAGCAGCTTCGCATCATAGTTCGAGCAGCCGATGGCGCGGATCTTGCCCTGCTGCTTCAGCTTGGCAAAGGCGCCGAGCGTTTCCTCGTGCGGCGTATCGGCATCTGGCCAGTGCGAGAGATAGAGGTCGATATAATCGGTCTGTAGCCGGCGCAGAGAATCCTCGACTGCCTTGAGGATATAGGTCTCCTTCAGCGTCTTTCCCTGGCCCATGTCGGAGCCGACCTTGGTGACGATGACAGCCTTGTCGCGGGAAACCTTGGCTTGGCTTAGCCAGCGCCCGATGATCTCCTCGGAATCGCCACCCTTGTTGCCCGGAACCCAGGCGGAATAGACATCGGCCGTATCGATCGTGTTCAGGCCCGCATCGAAGAAGGCGTCGAGAATGGCGAAGGATGTTTTCTCGTCGGCCGTCCAGCCGAAGACATTGCCGCCGATGACGATCGGCGCGACCGAAAGACCTGTTTTTCCAAGCCGGCGCACTTCCATGACGCTCTCCAATATGGTGATGTGATTGAAATCGCGGATACGGCAGAACGCCGCCCTGACGAGAACCTAGCGCGATCGCGCCATCAGGGAAACCAAACTTCCGTGATTTCAAAGGTCGCGCCATTGCGCCGCAGTCAAGGCCTGAATATGGTTCGCGGAAATCAGTTTGGGAGGCTTGGATCATGCTGCGCTTCGGTATCATTTCAACGGCGAAGATCGGCCGCGACAATGTCGTTCCGGCGATCCAGGATGCGGAAAATTGCGTCGTCACGGCGATTGCCAGCCGTGATCTCACGCGCGCAAGGGAGATGGCCGATCGCTTCTCCGTGCCGCATGCCTTCGGCTCCTACGAGGAGATGCTGGCCTCCGACGTCATCGACGCCGTCTACATCCCGCTGCCGACCTCGCAGCATATCGAATGGTCGATCAAATCAGCCGATGCCGGCAAGCACGTGCTTTGCGAAAAGCCGCTGGCGCTGAAATCAGGCGATATCGACGACGTGATCGCCGCCCGCGACCGCAACCGGGTGGTGCTCACCGAAGCCTATATGATCAACTATTCGCCGGTCTGGCAGAAGGTGCGCTCGTTGATCGATGAGGGCACGATCGGGTCGCTCCGGCATGTGCAGGGCGCCTTCACCTATTTCAACCGCGACCCTGCCAACATGCGCAACGTTCCCGAGCTCGGCGGTGGCGGCCTTCCCGATATCGGCGTCTATCCCGTCATGAGCACCCGTTTTTCCACTGGCAAGGAGCCGCTCTGGATCCAGGCGATCACCGAGCGCGATACGGATTTTGGCACGGATATCTATTCGAGCGTCAAGGCCGATTTCGGCGATTTCGAGCTGAGCTTCTATATCTCGACGCAGATGGCCAACCGCCAGGTGATGGTCTTCCACGGCACCGAAGGTTACATCGAGGTCAAGTCGCCATTCAACGCCAATCGCTGGGGACCGGAAGAGATCGAGCTTGCCGACCGCAGCCACAGGGAATCGCGCATCTTCCGCTTCCAGGACAGCCGCCAGTACAAGCGGCAGGTCGAGGCCTTCGCCCGGGCGGTGACGAACGGCAAGGAAGAGATCGTCACGCTCGAAAATTCGAAGCTGAACCAGAAGGTGATCGACGCGATCTATCGCGCCAGCGAGAAGGACGGCTGGGAGGCAGTCTAGCGCATAATCTTTCCGAAAATCGGGATCGATTTTCGGAAAGATTATGCGCCAATTTAAAGTGTTAGAGCGTCCTTTGCGCGTCCTTTTGGACGCGCGGCGCTCTAATCACTCGGCACGGAAGACGAAGCGCGAATAGCCGAAAAAGCTGAAGACCATCGAGGCGAGGCTGGCGACCACCATGGCCGCAAGCGGCTGAAGCGCCGGCAGCGAAAGCAGAAGGGCGGAATAGAGCCCGTAATTGACGAGCGCTGCCGTCACCCCGACCGAGCCGTAGCGGAAGCCTTCGGCGGCGAGCGAACGGCCGGTGCGATCGAAGGTGAAGCTCCGGTTGAAAGCCCAGGTCGCGGCCATCGCGAAGGCGATCGCAATGAGTCGCGCCAGAAAAGGCCCGAGCGGCGTCAGATGGAGCAGCGCCGACAGGATGCCGGCATCGACGAGGAAGCCGATGCCGCCGGCAATCGTGAAGCGGATGAGTTTTCTCATGCCGCATCCGCCTTGCCGGGACGCGCGCGCGACACTGGCCCTGCGTCGCTGAGCGGCGCCTTTAACGCGCTCGGCCTGTCCAGGCCCATATAATGGATACGGAGCTGTTCGGCGCGGGCACGCGCAACGGAATCCAGGATGACGCCGGCGGTAAACAGCATGAAGGATATCATCATCAGCGCCGTCGACAGCACCCAGGTCGGCATGCGGCTGACGAGACCCGTCTCGAAATATTCCGCCAGCACCGGCGCCATGAAGCCGAGGCTCGCCAGCATGAAGGTGGCGCTGATCGCGCTGAAAAAGGCGAAGGGCCGGGTTTCCTTCATCAGCATCGCGAACATCCAGAGGATCTTGCCGCCGTCACGGAACGTCGAAAGCTTGGAATGCGAGCCTTCCGGCCGGCGGCCGTAATCGAGCTCCAGCTCGCTGACCGGCAGCTTCAGCCGGGAGGCATGCACGGACATTTCGGTTTCGATCTCGAAGCCGCCTGATACCGCCGGGAAACTCTTGACGAAGCGGCGCGAAAACGCGCGGTAGCCGGAGAAGATATCGGTGAAATCAGGGCCGAAGATCATCCGGTAGAGCAGGTTGAAAAGCCGGTTGCCGAGCGCATGGCCCTGACGGCCGGCATCGTCGTGCACGCCGCGGCGGGTGCCGACCACCATGTCGGCGCGCTCGGTCAGCAGCGTGCGCACCAGCTCTTCGGCATCCTCCGGCGCATAGGTGCCGTCGCCGTCGGCGATGATGTAGATGTCTGCCTCGATGTCGGCGAACATGCGGCGCACGACATGGCCCTTGCCCTGGCGCCGCTCGCGCACGACATGCGCGCCGGCAAGCATTGCCTGCAGCGCGGTGCCGTCGGTGGAATTGTTGTCGTAGACGTGGATCGCAGCATCGGGCAGCGTCGCCCGGAAGCCCTGGACGACAGGGCCGATCGTCGCCGCTTCATTATAGCAGGGAAGCAGGACGGCAATATTCAGATTGTCGGTACGCGATCGGGCCATGACTCTACTCGTTACACTTAAAGCCGCGCTCAGCCTAAATCACGCGCCGTTAATAAGACCCTATGACGCAGGCAAAATCAGCGGCTGCCACAAACGGCTTTACACTTTCTTGATCGGCGGCGGCTAAGCTTCGCTATCTGGAAACGAACCGCTAACCACAATGAACGCTGTGCAGCCGATCGCCCATGCATCCCCCGTGACCGACGCCCCCAGGGGCGGGGTGCGCGGCCTGCTGACGCGTCTCTGGCCAACCGTCATCACCTATAGCGTCATCCTTGCCGCCGCCATCCTCATCACCAGGCTTTCCGGTGCCACCGATTACGTCGGCCCCGACAATGACGACGGAATGCGTCTCGTCGAAGTTCGCGATTTTCTGGCCGGGCAGGGCTGGTTCGATCTGATGCAATACCGTCTCGGCCTCGACGGCGGCACGCTGATGCACTGGTCGCGGCTGATCGACCTGCCGATCGCCTCGCTGATCTGGTTCTTCGGCCTGTTTGCATCCCATGAGACGGCCGAGGCGCTGGCGCTCGGCGTCTGGCCGGTATCGCTCATCCTGCCCGCCATGCTCGCCATGGCGGTTGCCGGTCGGCGCATCGGCGGTGTTGCCGCCATGCACATCAGTCTCGGCTTGACCGGTCTTGCGATTTACACCGGAAACCGTTTCGCGCCGGGCGCCATCGATCATCACAATGCGCAGCTGGCTTTGGTCGCGACGATGATCGCGATGCTGCTGGATCCCGAGCGTCGTGCCTGGAGTTATGCGGTCGCCGGCATCGCGGCAGCGGTTGCCATCGCCATCGGCGCCGAGACGACACCTTTCGTCGCCGCAGTCTGCCTGACCATTGCCCTGCTCTGGGCATGGGAGGGCGAAGATTTCGCTGCCGCCGCGAGGGCCTTCGGGCTGGCGCTGGCGATTGCGATTAGCATCCTCTTCTTCGCAACAGTGCCGCCCCGGCTTTATTCGATGGTCACCTGCGACAATCTCTCGCTCGGCTATTACAGCCTGGCGGCGATCGGCGGCGGGTTGCTGTTGTTTTCGGCGGTTTTTGCCAGCCGCCTGCGCCGGCCCCTGCGCTTTGCCGCGCTCGCCGTCGTCGGCGCCGGTGTTTTCGGTTCGGCGATCGTGATCGCACCGCAATGCCTGAGCGATCCGCTGGCCAGTCTCGATCCGATGCTGGTCGAACTCTGGCTCAGGAATGTATCGGAAGCGCAGTCGTTTTTCGTTATCGGGCGCACCGATCCCTTCTCGATCGGTGGCTTCTATGCGGCCGGCCTGTTCGGTATCGCCGTCTGCATCTTCCGCATCGTTCAGCGTGACCGCGTGCAGATCCACCTGATCCTGCTCTTCCTGCTGATGACGAGCTGGGCAATCGCACTGGTCCAGGTGCGCGGTTCCACGTTCTCGAACCTGATCTCGATCCTGCCGCTTGCCCTGCTGATCATCGATATCAAGCGTATCTCCAACGGTGACAGCGAGAATGTCGCCGCCGCCTTCATCTATATCGTGACCGTGCTCGCAAGTGCTCCGGCCGCCTGGGCCGTCGGTGGCGGGTTTATCTCGCTACAGATGGAGAATGCTGCCCAGAAGAAGGCAGCGAAGCCGGCAAAGGAAATTTCCTGCACATCGCAAGCAGCGCTGGCGCCGCTCGCCGGGCTTCCGGTCGGCCTGGTCTCCGCACCGTCGGAGATGGGCGTGCCGATCCTGCGCTTCACCAGCAACCGAGTTCTCTCCGCGCCCTATCATCGCAATCAGGGCGGCATGCTGACGGAACTGCACATCGGCATGGCGGAGCCGCAGGAGGCGGAAGCCTTCCTCAAGGGGACTGGCGTGATGGCGCTTGCCTTCTGCCCCGGCGACCTGCAGACACGCGAGATCGCCAAGCTGAAGCCGGATGGGCTCTATGCGCAGCTCGGCAAAGGGAATATCCCGCCCTATCTGGAACCGCTCCCGAAGGCGGCGGACGTGGGCGTGCAGTTCTTTCGCTATCGGCCGGCGACGAATTGACGCCGGCAAGTTTCAACGATGGAATAAAGCATGTCGCGCAAAACTGTACAGCGGTTTGGCGAATATGCGTTTGAGATAAGGACCTGAAGCGCGAGGAGCGATCTGAAAGATCGCGACGCGCTTTCAGTGTGGGACACGCGTGGAGCGACGAAGGCGCTGATTGGCAAAGAGCCCGAGCACGAAGAGCATGAGGCCGCCATTATAGCCAAGCACGGCATAAACGAATGCCAGAATGGACACCGGCCCCGGCGAGGTTATCGCCGCCAGCGCGAATGTCATTCCGATCAACGCGGCGACCAACGCGATCACGCCAGCCGAGCGCATTTGCCCGGCGCTGATGCCCAATGCTGCTGCTGTGAGAATAATCATTTCAGCACCTTCCCAGAGATAACGAGGGGAAGCATAGGAAGCGCCAACTAACAAAGATTTACCGGCGGTCATCGCCGAAAAGCCTTTGTATTGCGGTGGTTAGCAATCCCTTTCATGTGAAACGCATTGTCTAACTATCCGTTCCGCAACAAAACAGATTTACTCGATTTTGTTGTTTGTCCACCTGGCTGCAACGAGTGCCTGTGCAGGATGCGTTGAGACGAGCGCGCTCGACGCAACGGCGTCGAACCCTCCCGTCAACGACTTCAACGGCCGGGAAAACAAGGCCCGACCCCGATGCCGAGCTTCCCGTTTCCCGCCGATCGACATAGAAAGAAGGGATGAGCAACGTCTTCGACAGCGATTCGCCGACCAACCTTGCCGAATATTCGGTTTCGGAACTTTCCGGCTCGATCAAGCGCACCGTCGAAACGGCCTTCGACCAGGTTCGCGTGCGTGGCGAGATCTCCGGCTATCGTGGGCCGCACTCCTCGGGCCATGCCTATTTCGCGCTGAAAGACGACCGCGCCCGCATCGACGCGGTCATCTGGAAGGGCACCTTCTCGCGTCTGAAGTTCCGCCCGGAAGAGGGCATGGAAGTCATCGCCACCGGCAAGGTCACCACCTTTCCGGGCTCCTCGAAATATCAGATCGTCATCGAGACGCTGGAACCGGCCGGCGCTGGCGCGCTGATGGCGCTGATCGAGGAGCGCAAGCGCAAGCTCGGCGCCGAGGGCCTGTTCGATGCCGCCCGCAAGAAGCGGCTGCCCTTCATGCCGAGCGTCATCGGCGTCGTCACCTCGCCGACCGGCGCCGTGATCCGCGATATTCTTCACCGCATCTCCGATCGTTTCCCCGTGCATGTCCTCGTCTGGCCGGTGAAGGTTCAGGGCGAGGGGTCCGGCGAGGAGGTGGCGAACGCCATCCGCGGCTTCAACGCGCTGGAGCCGGCCGGCGCCATTCCGCGCCCGGATGTGCTGATCGTCGCGCGCGGTGGCGGCAGCCTGGAAGATCTCTGGAGCTTCAACGACGAAATCGTCGTGCGTGCTGCGGCCGAAAGCGAGATACCGCTGATCTCGGCCGTCGGTCATGAGACCGACTGGACGCTGATCGACTATGCCGCCGATGTCCGTGCTCCGACGCCGACAGGGGCTGCCGAAATGGCGGTGCCCGTCAAGGCGGAGCTCGAGGCACAGGCCGCCGCTCTTGCCGCGCGCCTGCAAGGCTGCATGAACCGGCAGATGGATCAGCGCCGCCAGTCGGTGCGCGCGCTGATGCGGGCATTGCCGTCACTCGATCAGCTTCTCGCCTTGCCGCGCCGCCGTTTCGACGAGGCGGCGACCGGCCTCGGCCGCGGGCTGGAGCTCAACACCATCAACAAGCGCCGCGGCTTCGAGCGCGTCGGCTCGCATCTGCGCCCCGATCTGTTGTCCGGCCGCATCGCCGAGCGCCGCCAGACGCTGAACGAGCGCACGGCCCGGGCCGAGCGCATGGTCGAACGGTTGATTGACCGCTCGAAATCACGCGTTGACCGCGCCGAAGCAATCCTCGCCTCGCTGCCTGCCCGGTTGAAGACCCAGACCGACCGCGGTCGCGAACGCCTTGGCAATCTTTCGCGCCATGCCGATACGGCAATCCGCCACCAGCTGACCCGTGCGCGCGCCGAGCTTTCTTCGCAGGACCGCGTGCTGCAGTCGCTCTCCTATAAGAATGTGCTGAAGCGCGGCTACGCCGTCATTCGCGATGAGGATAACAGGCCGGTCTCGCAGGCTGCTCAACTCTCCGCCGGCATGGGCATCGCCATCGAATTCGCCGACGGTCGTGTCGGCGCCATGACCACGGAAGGTGGCGCACCGCCGGCCGGTGCCAAGAAGCGCAGCGTAAAATCCGCAGAGCCACCGAAGCAGGGAAGCCTGTTCTGACAATGCGGATCCTGCTGGTGCTTGCCCATCCGTTGCCGGAAAGTTTTGCCACCTCGGTGGCGCGGACGGCCCGCGACGCGCTAGAAGCCTCCGGCCATGTCGTCGATCTGCTCGATCTCTACCGAGAAGATTTCGATCCGCGTCTTTCGAAGGCCGAGCGCAGCGGCTATTTCGATGTGCCCTATGACACCTCAGCCGTCGCCGATATCGTTGTCCGCCTGAAGGCGGCCGACGGCCTGATCCTCGTCTTTCCGCAATGGTGGTTCAATTTCCCCGCCATCCTCAAGGGTTTTTTCGATCGTGTCTTCGCCCCCGGGGTAGCCTTCAGCCATGACGCCGCCGGCGGCCGTATCGTGCCGCAGCTTACCAATATCAGGCTGCTCTATGCGCTGACGACGACGGGCTCGCCGTGGTGGCTGGTGCGTCTCTATATGGGCGATCCGGTGCGCCGGCTCTTGAAGCGCGGCATCGCCGCCTTCTGCTCGAAGCGGCTGCATTTCAAGATGCTCAGCCTGCACGACATGGACCGCGCCACCGATGCAAAGCGGAAGCTGCATCTCGATCGCGTGCGCAAGCTGCTATCGACGATCCGCTAAAGCAATTCCAGCAAAAGTGTGCAGCGGGTTTGCGTTCTAGCGCATGCTGCCGGGGCTGCGCGGTCTCGTCCGGAAGTATGATCCACATCGCTTCGAAGGATCACCTGAGGCGCGCGCTCCAGCCTCATCCTCAGGTGTCCCGCAGGGCCTCGAAGGACGGGGCTGGCCGCGCCAGCATCCAGTCAGCGCACGATGATGCCGCTTAGGCCCATTCGCCCTGCCGCATGACCGCAACCCGCGAACCATCAGGCTTGATGCCGTCGATATCGACCTTATCCGAGCCGATCATCCAGTCGATATGGATCAGGCTGGAATTGCCGCCCTGCGCCTTGATCTGCTCCTGGCTCAGTGTCGCGCCATCGAGGAAGCATTTGGAATAGCACTGGCCGAGCGCGATGTGGCACGAGGCGTTTTCGTCGAACAGCGTGTTGTAGAACAGGATGCCGCTGGCCGAGATCGGCGAGGAATGAGGCACGAGCGCCACTTCACCGAGCCGGCGCGCGCCCTCGTCGGTATCGAGCACCTTGTTCAAGACCTCTTCGCCGCGCGAGGCCTTGGCCTCGACGATGCGGCCGCCCTCGAAACGTACCTGGATATTGTCGATCAGCGTGCCCTGGTGCGAGAGCGGCTTGGTGCTCGACACATGGCCTTCGACGCGCAGCGCATGCGGCGTGGTGAAGACTTCCTCGGTCGGGATGTTCGGATTGCAGGTGATGCCGTTCTTGGCGGTGGAAGCGCCGCCGTGCCATTCATGCCCGTCGGCAAGGCCGATCGTGAGGTCGGTGCCCGGTCCCCGGAAATGCAGCGAGGCGAAGCGCTCGCCGTTCAGCCAGGCGGATCGCTTGCCAAGATTGGCATTGTGCTCGGCCCAGGCGGCGACCGGATCGCTGACATCGACGCGCGAGGCGGCAAAGATCGCCTTGGCGAGCTTGGCGATCGCGATCGGTTCCGGATCGTCGGGAAAGACCACCTTGGCCCAGGAGGGGTTCGGGTAGGAGACGATGTTCCAGTTGATGTCGAAATTCGAGATCTTTTCCAGCGCCGGCTTGTAGGCGGTGGAGTTGGCGCGATTGGCGCGGCCGACCTTACCGGCATCCTGCTCGGACAGCAGCATCGGATTGTCGCCGGCGACCGCGAGACGGGCCGCCCCGTTGGCATAGGCTTTGGCCATGCCCTCGTAGAGCCAGCCGGAGGCGCGGTCGAAGCTCTCGTCGCTGCCATATTGATAGCGCGCCAGCGTCGTTTCCTCGTCGGAATAGAAGGCGGAGACCAGCCCGGCGCCGGCCTGATAGGCGTGTTTGGTGATCAGGCGAACCAGCGGCAGCGCCACGACAGGCGCGGTAATCACCAGGTCCTGACCTTTGTGCAGCTGCAGCCCGACCTTGATGGCGACTTCCGCAAGCTTTTCCAGCTTGACGGGATCAATTGTGTTCTGGCTCTGGGGCATGAAAGTCATGGTTCAACCTGCCTTCTGTCATCGACGGTGAGAGGCCGGAAGACTTAGACCCGTTTGCGGCGAAAATGAAGCGTATTGCCGCCGAATTGCAAGCGGCCGGATATATGTCCGGCCGCCGGCCGCGCTTCAGGCGGCGGCAGCTTGCCTGAGCAGGATCGAGTTATGCTTTTCGAGGAATTCCATCAGCCGCTGCGGGTAGTCCGCGCCAACGGCGGCCCTGACGCTCGCCCGCTCGGAGAGCGCCTTGCGCCAGCGCGTCACCCGCTCAAGCCCTTCGAAGATGCCGCTGTCGCCGAGCGTGTCGAAAAGATCGAAATACCGAAAGACCGGCGCGAAGACGGCGTCGACGAGGCTGAAGTCGTTGCCGGCGAAATAGGGGCCGTCCGTCAACACCTTTTCGACAGTCGCGAATTTGGCGATGAGCGCCTTGCGCTTGGCCTTCAGCTGGTCCGCATCCTCAGCCGTCTCGTAACCCCCGAGATCGGAAAGCACGGATGAGCCGAATTCCATCCAGCCACGATGGCGGGCACGCGTCAGCGCGTCGTTGGGATGCAGCGCGACGCCCGGCTGCGTTTCCTCCAAATATTCGCAGATGACGCTGCTTTCGAACAGCACCGCCTCGCTGCCGTCCTCCTCCTCGATCTGCAGCAGCGGCACCTTGCCGAGCGGCGAGATCTTCAGGAACCAGTCCGGCTTGTTGGCAAGATCGATGTTGATGCGCTCGAAAGGCACGCCCTTTTCGAGAAGCGCGATCGCGGCGCGCTGCACATAGGGGCAGAGATGATGGCTGACGAGGGTAAGCTTGTTCATGAGGGCCTCCTTGGCAATGACGATAGATGTAAATGCATCTAATATCGCTTGCAGCGGAATTCAAGATAGATGTAATTGCATTTATGTCCGAAAAAACGTCGAATCCGAGCGAAGCGGTCACCTCTGCCTGGACGAGCATCATGCGCGCCCGCGAGCGGTTGCTCGCTTCCATCGAAGCTGACCTGAAGGCGGCCAGCATGCCGCCGCTTGCCTGGTACGACGTGCTTTGGGAATTGGCGCGCTCGCAAGACGGCAAGCTGCGCCCCTACGAGATCGAAGAGCGGACATTGCTGGCCCAGTATAATCTTTCCCGGCTGATCGATCGGTTGGAAAAAGAGGGCTTGGTCCGGCGCGAGGCCTTCGCTGAGGATGGGCGCGGCCGTTGGGTGGTGATGACAGATGCCGGCCGAAAGCTTCGCGAGCGCATGTGGACCGTCTATGCCAAATCGATCGAGACCCATATCGGCTGCAAGCTTGCCGAAAACGAGGCGAAGACGATCGCCGGCCTGCTCGACCGCTTCCTCTAGATTCAATAGTAAGAGCATGATGTCGTCCGAAAACCGCTTACACTTTTCGGCATCATGCTCCGATCAGGCAATCAGCGGCGCGGCGACCGCTTTCAGCGCCTTCAACGCAGCCTTCGGATCGAGCCGCACCTGCAGCCCGCGCTGCCCGCCATTGATATAAACCAGCGGTTCGCCAAGCGCGGCTTCCTCGATCGCCGTCGGCACGGTCTTCTTCTGGCCGAACGGGCTGATACCGCCGACATGATAGCCCGTCAGCCGTTCGGCATCGGCAGGCTTCATCATATTGGCCGATTTGCCGTGAAAGGCGCTGGCGAGCTTTTTCATGCTGACTTCGCGATCCGACGGCACGACGACGCAGACCGGTTTGCCGTCCACCTCCGCCATCAGCGTCTTCAGCACTCGATGCGGCGCCTCACCGAGCGCTTCTGCCGCCTGCAGCCCGACGCGCTCGGCATTGGGGTCGTAGTCATAGGCATGGACCGTGAAGGCGATGCCCGCCTGCGAAAGAACCTGTGTCGCGCGCGTGGTCTTGGACATCTCTTTCCCTCGTGAGTTCACTCGGCCGCCTGTCAGCCGCCGAAGGTACCGGCGTAAATCTCCGGCTTGAAGCCGATCAGCAGCTTGCCCTTCGCCTCCAGCACCGGCCGCTTGATCATCGACGGTTGGTCGAGCATCAGGGCGATCGCCTTCTCCCGGGTCAGGTTCTCGCGCTCCGCATCGGGCAATTTGCGGAAGGTGGTGCCGGCGCGGTTGAGCACGGTGTCGAGGCCGGCCTGGTCGATCCAGGCTTCGAGATGGGTGCGGTCGATACCGAGCGCCTTGTAATCGTGAAACTCATAGGCGACGCTGTGTTCTTCCAGCCAGCTGCGGGCCTTCTTCATCGTGTCGCAATTCTTGATGCCATAGATGGTGATGGCCATGCCCGATCGATCTCCTTGTGATGGCGCGAGATAACATGCACGAAGGCCGGCGCAAACGCCGTGCGACGTTTTATCCCCCGAGCGAGTCGACGATCGCAGCAGGACAAAACCGGCCCCGTTCAATTCTCCAGCGTGCCGGCCTTGCGGGAAGCCTTGCTGGGTTCGTCGCAGGCGATCTTCATCAGGTCGCCGCGCCGCCGCACCAGCCGGTCGGATGTTCGTGTCAGGATCAGCCCATCCTGCGGCGCGGTGAGCTCGATGCTGCCGCCCGGCTGCCCTGGCCGGGTGATGATCGTCGCCAGAAGGTCGCCTTCCGCAATCCTCTCGCCGATATTGCGATGAAAGAGCACGGCGCCGCCTTCCGGAGCGCGGATGATCTCGACATTGTCGAGCGGCACGGCCGGACCGGAAAATGCCGTTGCCGCCGGCTTTTCGTCACTGACGATCCCCCGTGCCGCGAGGAAACGCCAGAGCCCGTCGGCGTCCTTTTTCGCCAATACCGGATCGACGTCGCGCTTGCCGCGCAGCTCGACGGTGACGGAAAGTCTGCCGGGCAGCTCGAATAGGCGTTCGTCGGGAACTTCATATTTCCATGCAAAGCCGACGGCCTCCTCGAAGGCCGAGCTTTCGCCATCCGAAAGCAGCACGGCCTCCATGTCGAGTGCAGCGGCGAGATCGGCCGCCTCCGGCCAGAAGGCCTCGTCGATATAGGCATATTGCAGCGATTCATCGTCGCAATGCAGGTCGAGCACGAGATCGGCCCCGAGCGCCAAATGCAGCAGCTGTCGCTTCAATCTGTCGGTAGCCGGGTAATCATCGAGGTTTTTGATCAGCGTCGGGCGGTCGGCCAAGGAGATCAGCGGAAAGTCCCGGTTGAAATTGGTGCGTGAGCCCAAGTCGAAACGGCCCTGCAATTCGCCGAAATGCGATTGCGCCGCACCGATCGGATTGGCCTGCGGCACGATGGTGATGTCGCCCGCGATCTCTCCCTGGTTTTCTGCCTGCCGCAGCCTTTCGCAGAGGAAATGCAGCAGCACCGTTCCCGGCAGCTCGCCGGCATGCAGTGCCGCCTGGATATAGGTCTTTGGCGCCTTCGGATCGCCGCCCTTAAAGCGCAGCACCGGCAGCCGCCACTCCGTTCCCGGCGTATCGCCCGGGATGATGATCTCTGAAACGTCCATGCTGATTTCGCTCCCCGTTTGCACCAATGCCGGAACAGGCTTTCGGAGCTTTATGCGCGGAAATCAGGCAAGCGCAAGCCGAGATCCGCGGACTCGTTGCCCTTAGCCCAGCAGTGGCCAGCGATCGATAATCCGATGTTCGGTTTTTCCGAGAACACTGTGGATGAGCAGGAATTCGGACGCCGTCCATGAAACGGGTGCGTCGAGGGTCGTCGGCGGCACGGCTTTGCGGTCATAGAGCAGCGTCATATGCGGCGTGAAATCGCGGTTGATATTGTGGCGCAATCCGGCATTGTGCATGCCGACGCCCAGTTGGACATGCACTCGGGTGAGCGGCTTCCGTCCGCCCTCGCCGCAAAGCACAAGCGCTCGCGGCTGCGGAAATCGCATGATCCGGTCAAAGGTCATTGCGATCGGCGCACTCTCGACCGTGGCGCCGGCCTGTCGTGCCGCGAAGACCACATCCTCCGGCAGCTTCGGATAGTCTCCGACCCAGATGATCGACACATGCAATGTCGTCAGGCGCGGTCTGCCGGAAAGGGAGAAGGCTCGACCATAGTCATGGGCGATTGCGGCCACCTGCTGCTCGATGGCATCAGGAGGACAGAGCGCAAAGAAAAGCCGGTGTCCGCTGGCGTAGCTTTCGTTCCACCGTCCGCGACCATTTTTGTCGTCTCCGAAGTCGAGGGGCATTTGGTTCATGGAATTTCAGGTCGTCATGACCCACCTCGTCGTTTCCAAAACGCGCCGAAGGATACTCCGGAAGGACGCGACATCAAGAACAAAAAGAGAACATAATTTCCCGATAGGCTCGGCGTCACACTCATCCGAACCGTCGCCCCGGAACCGGGTGGCGAGGAGGCTCGGGCGACAGTGCAGGGGCGCATTGCAATTTTTCCTGAAAGCCCGGCGCGCGCAAGAAACGGGTTGAAACAGAGGCCGTCCCATACGATTTTGAGGGTCATCGAAAACGCGGAGGCTGTGTCATGGCCGAGACCATACACCACTATCTCATCTTCGAAACCGCGGGCGGTTTCTGCGGCATCGCCTGGAGCGATGCCGGCATCACCCGTTTCCAACTGCCGACCAAATCAGCAGAAGCGACCGAACGGCTTCT
Source organism: Rhizobium beringeri (assembly GCF_004306515.1). Taxonomy (NCBI): domain Bacteria; kingdom Pseudomonadati; phylum Pseudomonadota; class Alphaproteobacteria; order Hyphomicrobiales; family Rhizobiaceae; genus Rhizobium; species Rhizobium beringeri. The sequence goes on from NZ_SILG01000001.1 coordinate 4,673,036, forward strand.
GCTGCGCCGCCTGCCGGATGCCGAACCCGGCGCGCCGACGCCCGCTGTGCTCGAGACGGTCGCTGCGGTGAAGCGCTACTTCCAGGGCGAGGAGACGGATTTTTCCGGCGTCGAACTCGATCTTGCAGGTCAGGATGCCTTCTTCCGGGATATTTATGCGGCAGCAAGGCGTGTCGGCTGGGGCCGCACCACCACTTACGGCGCGCTGGCCAAGGAGCTCGGTGTCGGGCCGGAAGCCGCTCGCGACGTCGGCCAGGCGATGGCGAAGAACCCGGTCGCTTTGATCATCCCCTGCCACCGGGTGCTTGCGGCCGGCGGCAAGATCGGCGGCTTCTCCGCTCCCGGCGGTTCGTCATCGAAGGCCCGCATGCTGGAGCTCGAAGGCGTCAACCTTGCACCGCCGCCGCCTGCCCAGCAGTCGCTGGGTTTTTAGGCGGTGGCTGTTTCGTTTTCCGCAATTCCGGACGCAAAACCGCTCTACACTTTTGCTGGAATTGCTTCGGCAAAATCTCGGCCGATCAATGCGGGCTGGCTGTCGGCCGGATGATGATCTCGCTGACATCGACGTCATCGGGCTGGCTGACGGCGTAGAGGACCGAATTGGCGATGGCCTCAGGGCTGATCGTGATCGCCCTGAAAGCCTTCATGGCATCCCGCGCCGTCGGATCGGTGATCGTGTCGGCCAGTTCCGATGTCGTCGTGCCGGGCGAGATGACGGTCACGCGGATACGATCGGTCTCCTGCCGCAGTCCGTCCGAGATCGCCCGCACTGCGAATTTCGTCGCGCAATAGACGGCAGCGGTCGGAGAGACGCTGTGGCCGCCGATCGAAGACAGGTTGATGATCTGCCCCGATCCCTGCGCCTTCATGATCGGGAGCGCCGCCGCGATGCCGTAGAGAACGCCCTTGATATTGACGTCGACCATCCGGTCCCACTCGTCGACCTTGAGAGCCTCGAGCGGCGAGAGCGGCATGACGCCGGCATTGTTGACGATAACGTCCAGCCGGCCGAATTCGGACTTGGCAAAGCCTGCGAAGGCTTCCACATCCGCCCGGTCAGTGACGTCAAGCTGTTGCAGGCGCACCGACCCGCCCTTTGCCGCGATGTCGCCGGCAAGTTCCTCCAGGCGCTCGGTGCGGCGTGCGCCGATGACGATATGGGCGCCTGCGGCAGCCAGCACCTTTGCCGCAGCCTCTCCGATGCCGCTGCTGGCCCCGGTGATGGCAATGACTTTTCCTTTGATATCAGACATTTCAAGCTCCATTTGCACGCCGCTCGCCTGGCGATGCGGCTGAGGGTTTTCTTGGCGGTTAGCTTGGGAAGTCGGCGCTGAGCGTCGTCTCCGCCCAGGCGTCGAAATTTGCGCGCAACGCATCGAGCCGTTCGCGGGCGATCTTCAGGGCGGGTGCGCCGAGCAGCAGGCGCAGCGGCGGCTCGTCCGCTTCGAATGCCGATATGATCGCGGTGGCCGCGCGTGTGGGATCACCCGGCTGATTGCCCGAGACCGAGCGGGTGGCCTGGCGCCGCTTGCCGGATGTTTCGGCGTAGTCGTCGATGATCGTTCTGGATTCGACCATCGACCGGCCGGCCCAATCCGTGCGGAAGGCGCCGGGCTCGAGGATCGTCACATCGATGCCAAGCGGTTTGACCTCATGCGAAAGCGCTTCTGACAAGCCTTCGACCGCGAACTTGGTGGCGTGGTAGTAGCCGGTTGCAGCAAAAGCGATGAGCCCGCCGAGCGAAGAGACATTGAAGATATGTCCTTGCCGGCGTGAGCGCATGCCCGGCAGAACCTGCTTGGTGACATCGATCAAACCGAAGACATTGGTCTCGAACTGGGCGCGTATCTCGGCATCGTCGCCCTCTTCGATCGCCGAGAGGTAGCCGTAGCCGGCATTGTTGACGAGGACGTCGATCGCGCCGAAATGCGTTTCGGCGTCATGAACCGCGCGGGCGATGGAGCGGCTGTCCGTCACATCGAGTGCAAGAGCAAGCGCGCGGTGGCCGTGTTCTGCCGTGAGATCTGCCAGGGTCTCGGGTCTGCGCGCCGTCATGACGACGCGCCAGCCACGGGCCAGGACGGCTTCGGCGAGTGCCCGGCCGAGGCCGGACGATGCGCCGGTGATGAACCAGATGGGTGCTGGGGAAGACATGATCGTCATCCTTTCCGGCCGGCAAATGCGGCCTTATCCTTGGTGATGTTGCCTTTCAGGCGGCGCGTCATTTGCGGCGAAGCACCATGCCGCCATGATGGAGGGTATTGCCGTCGACGAAATCGCCGTCGGCCGTAAAGCCCGTGTCATCCCAGTATTCGATGTGCCTTCCCGTGACTTCGTAACGGCCGCGATAGGCGCTTTCGCGGTTTCCGCGGGCTTCGTCGTAACGGCCATTCGGCAGAAGTTCGTGGCGGATGCGGCCATCATCCGTCATCCACATGCCGGCATAGGGATGTTGCTGCATCGTGTTCTCGCTTGTTTGTTGCTGCTGATCTCGGTCGTTCACGGCATCGGTGGCGGACGAACTGGTCGCCGCGCCAGCCAGGGTGACCGCCGTGAAAAATTGCAGAACCGGGCTTTTGAAAATCTTTCGCATTGCCTTGCCTTTCGAAGAAGATCTGCCGATGAGTGCGTCTTGGCGTTGATCTCGACTTGAAAGATAGCGCGCCCATCTGCGATGATTAAGTTGCCAATCCAGGATGCCTTGGTTAGAAATCCTAACCAATGGTCGATGATCTCGAAGGCATTTCAGTCTTTCTTGCGGTGGCGGAGGCGCGGAACTTCCGGCTTGCCGGCGAGCGGCTCGGCGTCACCCGCTCGGCCGTCAGCCAAGCCCTGCAGCGCCTGGAGGATCGGGTCGGCGTCGCCCTGGTCCAGCGCACGACGCGCAGCGTCAGCCTGACCGAAGCCGGCGAAGTGTTCTTCGACGCGGTTCGTCCATCGGTTCGCCAGGTCAAGGATGCGATGCAGACGGTAAGGGAAATGCAGGCGCGCCCGAGCGGACTGCTGCGGATTACTGTTTCTTCGATCGCCGAGAACTTCCTGTCCGGCACGTTGCTGGCCGGCTTCATGGAAACCTGCCCTGACATCAAACTCGATATCACCATCACTGATGACGAATTCGACATCGTCGAGGCCGGTTTCGACGCGGGCGTCCGGCTGGGTGAAGTGATCGAACAGGACATGATCGCGATTTCAGTCTCCGAACAGCAGCGACAATGCGCGGCCGCATCCCGCAGCTATCTTGAGCGCCGCGGCCATCCCCGCCATCCCCGCGAACTGCAGGATCATGCCTGCATTGGGTGGCGCCCGCGCCCGGATACGGCGCCTTACCGCTGGGAGTTCACCGAGAATGATCGCGACTTCGACGTCTCCGTCGATCCCACTGTTACGACCAACGACATGGGAATGATGATCCGCATGGCCTGCGCCGGAGCCGGCATCACCTTCGGCATGGTGGAAACCTTCCAGCCCTATATCGAACGCGGGGAACTCGTGCCGCTGCTGGAGGACTTCTGCCCGCCCTTCCCGGGCTTCTATCTCTACTATCCCAGGCGCCAGCGGCAGCCGCTGAAGCTGCGCGCATTGGTCGATTATGTGCGTAGGTTTGACGGGCGCTAGATTTGGTCTGTTGGCTCAAAGCTCGCCGAGGCGAGTCCCAGCGAACTGGTTTCAGGCTTCCCGAACGGTCTCATAGCCTGCGGCTTGAGCCGCTTTCATAAATTTGCGGTCGAAGGTAATGAGCTCTTCGCAATGGACCGATTTGGTAAGGTGTAAGGCATCCGCAAAATCCATTCGACGACGAACAGCCAGAAGACCGGACGTATCCTGATCGTGACGATCGCCAGCATGGCGAGCAGCCCGGCCGCGAGGTCACCATAGGCAGCGAAGGTGGCGAAGCTGGTGGGCAGGTTAGGACCGACGACGCCGGGCAGAATGAAGACGAGCCCGAAGAAGCGGAAGCTGTGCAAAGTGGCGATCGCGCGGTGCGCCTTGACCCTGTCCATCGATGTGAGCCAGGGCAGAATATACGCACCGAAGCAAAGCAGCCACGCGACATAGCCTAGCACGAGATGGGTTTGAAAGATGGATTCCGTCGACATCGGGGCACTCCTGATTTGTAGGGTCCAGATGTACGGCCGCTTCCCGTGATCGACTATTGGCGATAATATCGATGCGGTATGAAGCAGAACTTCACAATCAGGCAAGGCGCGCTCGACGGCGTTGAGGCGTTTCTGAGCGTTGCCCGGCACCGTAGTTTTCGCAGAGCAGCCGCGGAACTCGGGGTGACCCCATCGGCAATCAGCCAGGCCGTACGCGCTCTTGAGGAGCGTGTCGGCGCAGTACTCTTCATCCGCACGACGCGCAGTGTCGGTCTGACTGAAGCCGGCGAGCGGTTCCTGACGCGCGCAAAGCCCGCTTTCGAGGAACTGGTCGCGGCAAGCGAGGTTGCGCGTGAGCTTGGGCAGAGGCCGGCTGGACTGTTGCGTCTCACGGTGCCGCCCGCAGTGGTGCCGATGCTGCTGGAGCCACTGATCGCATCCTTCTGCCAGGCCTTTCCCGAGATCGAGGTGGAGGTCGCCGCGAATGAGGAACTGGTCGATATCGCCGCCGAAGGATTTGACGCCGGTATCCGGCTCGGCCAGTTCATCGCAGCCGACATGGTCGCGGTCCGGCTGACGCCGTCCTTTCCGCTGGTGGTCGTCGGCAGCCCCGAATATCTGCACCGGAGAGGGCGGCCCGAGCGCATCGACGATCTGCGTCAGCATGCCTGCATCCGCATGCGCCGCTCGAACGGCTCAATCGCGCCGTGGTCGTTTGTCAGCGGCAAAAAGCCGATCGAGGCTGTTGTCTCCGGGCCGCTGATCGCCCACGACTTTCCCACCATGCTGGGAGCCGCCGTCGAAGATATGGGGCTTGCGCAAGTGCCGGAGCCAATCGCCGCCGGACCCGCGAAGGCGGGAAAACTCGTTCGCGTCCTGGAGGCGTTCGCACCGATGGCGCCGGGTGTGTTCCTCTACTATCCCAGCCGCCATCAAGTGATGCCGAAGCTGCGGGCCTTCATCGATCACGTGAAGAGTCGGCCGGGCGCTGCCGACAAAACCCAAATGCGTTGAGGTGGGAAGCGCGGACTGGAATAAGTCCAAACCGCTTGTGAAGCAGATCAAAGATGCGAGGCGGCTGTTGCTGCGAAGACAATGCCGCATCCATTGATTTCGAACGCCTAGATGACGCTCAAGATTGCCCATCACACGCGGTTTTGGTATTCCCGATCCTCAAGGCATCGGTGGGGCGAGGCGGGCGTCTTCATGCCGGTTCTACCCATCATGGCGTCAGTCTCACGGCCGGGCAGCCGGAGCCCCACGATCATCCATCCTGTTGTCGGAGAACATATGCTGGACGAAGTCTTTCCCATTCCGACCAGGGCCTTGATCCGCCAGGGTGGACGAGCCTGTTTTTATCGTCTCGTCAATACGAGCCCCTTGTTGATACAGGTGCAATCGGGAACGAAGATTGTCATGACTGATGACAAGGCTTTGCGCCTCGAGGCGGGCGCCTATGGCTTGCTGCCCGACTACAGACCGTTGACGATGGAGAACATTCCCAAGGCGCCGCAGAAGTATCAGACCCTGGCGCTTCCCGTTCCGCGACCGCTCTTCGAGGAAGCCTATATCAGGATGGGATCGATCGCTGTTCCATCGAGGCCTGTGCCGGCAGGCACCTCGAAGCTGCCGGAGGAAGCCGCGGCATTGTTTGACTATTGCTGTCAGCCCGGCAATCTGACGAGGCTTCCCGGCGCCATTGCCAAGGCTCGCTTGATGGAGCTGATCACCTGGTTTGCGCTCTGCGGAGCGGTGTTGGGCCAATGCCAAAGCCCTCGGCTCGAGGACCGGCTGCGGCAGATGATCGAAAGTGATACGGCCTTTGATTGGACGCTGGGGCACGCGGCGCGCTCGTTCAACATGAGCGAAGCGACGCTGAGGCGTAAGCTGGCTGCGGAGAATACCGGCTTCAGTGAGATCTTGAGCGATACAAGGATGAATCGCGCCTTGGCCCTCATTCAAACCACAACCCTGCCGATGGCGCATGTTGCGCTTGAGGTCGGTTACGATTCACCGTCTCAATTCGCGGCGCGGTTCAAAGAGCGGTTTGGCGTCAATCCACGCCATGTGCGGGGCGGCTCCGAGCGTTTTGAGCGGATCGGGGCAGAAGTTGAGCGTAGCGGGGCAGATGCACTTGCTCGGTGACGATAGTTTTCCGGCATTATCAACCGCAGGAAAACGGAATGCGTTTCATCACAGCAGTACTTCTCGCCACATCCGTCTTTGGCGCCACGGCCGCACAGGCCGAAATGAAGCTCACCTCGAAGGATTTGATCGCCGGCAAGTCCATGACCGATGCGCAGGTCTTCAACAGCTTCGGCTGCGCCGGCAAGAACATCTCGCCAGAACTGACCTGGTCGGGGGCTCCCGAGGCGACCAAAAGCTTCGCCATCATGGCTTACGATCCGGATGCTCCCACAGGCTCGGGCTGGTGGCATTGGTCGGTGTTCAACATTCCCGCAAATGCCTCGGAGATCGCCACCGGCGCCAGCGGTGACAAAAAGCTTCCCGCAGGCACTGTCGAAGGTCACACCGATTTTGGCATGTCAGGCTATGGCGGCGCGTGCCCGCCGGCCGGCGATCAGCCGCACCACTACCAGTTCACCGTCTACGCGCTCTCGGTCGACAAGCTCCCGCTTCCCGAGACCGCGCCGGCCGCCATGGTTGGCTTCTATGTCAGGGCCAATACGCTCGCCAAGGCCTCCGTCGAGGTCACCTACGGCCGCTGAAGCCGGCCGTGATCGAAGTCGTCATCTGTTCCATGACAAACGGGTGGCCGAGCTAAATGAACCTCGGCCGGCCGTTTCCTGTGCGGGCTTCTCTGGCCTGTAAAACCTAGACAGTCATTGCTTGCCAGCAGATCAACGGACCGTCTTCAGCATCGACCCGCTCGCCGATTTGGACAAAGCCATTGCGTTCAAGGACACGCTGGGACGCGATGTTGTCGACGCCGGTCTCCGCAGAGACCAGAGCCACGCGAGGGTCGTTCCGCGCCCACTCCAGCAACTGCCCTATGGCCCGCGTGGTGCATCCACGGCCCTGGCGGGAAGGCGCAACCCCATAACCGATATGGATGTTTCCATCTTGTGGAACCCGAACGATGGAGCAGAGGCCGACGATCTCGCCATCCTCCACGATCATCCAGGCCGACGGCGAGAATTCAGCGCCTATGTCAGTCGCGAGGCGGTTCAACATCTCCAATATCTCAGGAGGCGCAATTGCGCTGTCTTGGACAAGGCGCAGATTGCGAGGCGCGATGCCCTTTAGCAGCGCTTCGAAGTCACGAGTGGTTAGTTCGATGATCATAGTCTTCTCGACATTAGACATGCGCCAGCATTGGGCGCGCTAAGGCCGAGCGATAGAGCGAGGATCAGCTCTCGGTCACGATGCCGTGCGCCTTCATCCCTACCGCCGCAGCCGGTGAGTTCTGGATCGTTGCGACGGCAAACAAAGGCATTCTCCTCTAAGACGGAAATGCGAATAACAGTCCTGTGCGAGGATCGCAAGGCCGATAGATCTGCGCCCCCGCGCCCCCGGAAAGGGCTCCGCGCCTATCAGCTTGAGAGGCATTGGCGCGGCGAGTTCGGAAAACAGCGGCAGGCCTTTGCCCAGCGCTACCGGCGCCACGAGCAGGGCGAACTGGTCGACCAATCCCTGGGCGATAAGACTGCGGGCGAAGCGGACCAGATCGGCAATTTTCCGACAGCTCGCGCTCTTTTTTTGCCGCGTGCCCTAGATAAGACTTGCCTGTAAGCGGTCGTCGGAAGTTTTCGGCTGATCCATGCCAAACCGCAAGATCGGTCGAGCACGTTATGGCCGTCAGCGACTAGATGGAGCCGCCACGGAGGAGGGACGATGAAGGCGGCGCTTCAAAACTATCAGGCCCGGATGCGGCGGGTGCTGGACTATATTGACCGGCATCTCGATAGTGATCTGGACTTGGAAACGGTGAGCCGTGTTGCGGCCTTTTCGAAGTTTCATTTCCACCGGCAGTTTACGGCGACCTTCGGATTGTCCGTGCATCGCTATATCAGGCTTGCCCGTCTGAAGCGCGCTTCGCACCGGCTGGCCTACAGGGACGCCCAAAGCGTCACTGACATAGCGATGGATGCCGGTTACGAAGCACCGGATGCCTTCGCCCGCGCCTTTCGGCAACGGTTCGGGCAATCGCCTTCGTCGTTCCGGAAATCTCCCGACTGGGAGCCGTGGCTTGCGGCCTTCGGGCCTCTCGACAACGCAAGGAGCAAGCTCATGCAGAAGACCTTTACCACCGACGACGTGAAGATTCGCGATGTGCCGCCCACGCCGGTGGCGATCATGGAGCACCGGGGCGACCCGGCGACGCTCGGCGCCACCATTCAGCGGTTCATCGCCTGGCGCATGGCCGCTGGCCTACACCCCAAGACAAGTCCGACCTTCAATGTCTGGCGTTCCGAGCGGCGTCCTGCGTCGCCTGCCGATTATAGCGTGGACCTTTGTGTCGGGACCGACCAACCGATCGAGGCGAACGGCAAAGAGATCAAAGCCGGCGAGATCCCTGGCGGACGCTGCGCGGTGCTGCGTGTCGTCGGCAACACCGACAATCTGGAGCCCGCCGCGCTCTACCTTTATCGCGACTGGCTTCCGGCGAGCGGCGAGGAAGCACGCGATTTCCCGATCTATTGCCAGCGGTTGAGCTTCTTTCCGGAGGTGCCGGAGCATGAGGCGATGGCGGAACTGTTCCTGCCGCTGAAATAGCACCCTCTGACGGCGGCCTGTCCATTCTGATAGCTCGAAGCGGACAGGCCGTTGTCCACCCCAGGCCGGCCGGGGCTTGAGCCCTGGGGAAATTTCTAGAATCCCCGCAAGCCATCTATCGACCTGAGAGGTACGCAACAGCCAAGGTCCGGAGTGCATCAGATATCCTTGACCTGTGTCAAACTGCGTTTGTGCATATTATCGTCTCGAAAAGATTTCGGCGACTTACCGGCTACCCGCTTGAACGCGTTACTAAAAGCGCTCTCCGACGTGTAGCCGACGGAGCGCGCGATCAACGCCACCGATTGTCCTGCCTCGTCCCGCAGTGCCTGCTCAGCCAGTCGCATGCGCCACTGTGTCAGGTAGGCCAGGGGCGCGACGCCGGCGACGGTTCGGAACCGGTCGGCGAACGTCGTCCGCGACATGGCGCAGGCAGCGGCGAGATCTTCAAGGTGCCATGCCCGCGCTGGATCCTCGTGCATCAAACGTAGGGCCGGGGCGATACGCGGATCGCTTAGCGCCCTTAGCCAGCCGCTGCCTTCGCAGTGTGCTCCGGCCAGATGGGCCCGCAGGATCTGGATGAAAAGCAGCTGTGCCAGCTGAGCGGATGCGAGTTCAGCGCCTGGTAAATCGGATGTTCGCTCCTCGACGAGCCGGTCGAGCAGCCAGCGGAACGTCGTGGCCGCGGGCAAGTTCGCCTGCACGTGGATCCAGGGCGGCAGCACGTCCGCCAACAGGCGGCCGCTCACGGGATCAAGCAAGACGTGTCCGCCGACATGCGCGAAGTCGTCACCGTCGCCGAGTTGAGCCGTCGTTCGCCCGACTCCGGAGAACAACGTCATCGCGTCGATAGGAGAGACATCGGGATCACTGGCGAGCACGAATGCTCGTGGCGCCGAGAGCAGCCCCACATCACCAGTTGCAAACCGGATAGGCGCTTCGCCGTCGAGCGTCACCCAGCAGCCTCCCTTTACGACGGCGAAGAACTTGATCGTCTTCGGCACGGGGAAACGGATCGCCCAAGGGCCTCCAGCGGTGAATCCACCCGTGACCAGCGTTTCCGCCCGCGCAAGCTTGAGAATGTCGGAGAAGGGATCAGTGGTCATTTCGTATTCTCGCGCAAGTATTGCGTATTCTCAAGCATTCAACGTCCGCCCTGCCGCATCTATGTTCACTGCCACACGAACGCCAGAACGACGAGGCCAATGACAATGATATTGAGCAAACGGCAACTTGGACATCAGGGCCTCAAGGTCGGCGCGATTGGCCTGGGCTGTATGGGCATGAGTCAGTCCTACGGACCGGCCAACGAGGCCGAATCGATCGCCACCCTGCATCGCGCCATCGAGCTCGGCTGCGACTTCTTCGATACGGCGGAAGGCTACGGCCCGTACACCAACGAGGAGCTTCTCGGCCGCGCCTTCCGCGACCGTCGGGAAAAAGTGGTCCTCGCCACCAAGTTCGGCTTCCGATTCGAGAATGGTCGCCAGCTCGGCACCGAGACCGACAGCAGCCCCGCCGCGATCCGCCAGACGGTCGAGGGCTCGCTGCGCCGACTGCAAACCGACCATATCGACTTGCTCTATCAGCACCGCATCGATCGCAAGGTACCGATCGAAGATGTGGCGGGTACGGTCGGCGAGCTGGTGAAGGAAGGCAAGGTCCGCTTCTTCGGCCTGTCTGAGGTAGGTGCCGCCACGCTGCGCCGCGCGCATGCCACCCATCCGGTCTCGGCGCTGCAGAGCGAATATTCGCTGTGGGAACGCAATCTCGAAGCCGACGTGGTCCCGGTCTTGCGCGACCTGGGCATCGGTCTTGTGCCGTTTTGTCCGCTCGGACGCGGCTTCCTCGCCGGCGGGGTGAAACGCGCGGAAGACTATCCTGAAGGCGATACCCGCCGCATCGATGAACGGTATCAGGGCGAGAATTACGGCGCCAACCTACGGGCCGCGCGGGCGGTGTTCGACATCGCTGAAGCCAAGGGTGTAAAGCCTGCGCAGATCGCGCTCGCCTGGCTGCTGCACAAGGGCGATTTTATCGTGCCGATCCCCGGCACCAAGCGTCGCGCCTACCTTGAGCAAAATGTCGCGGCAGACGCTGTCCGGCTGACGCCTGCCGAGATGCAGACGCTCAACAACGCACTGGCGACCGGCACGGTCTCCGGCAATCGCTATCCCGACTGGGTCATGGCGGGGATCGACCGCTGATGCGCAACAAGCAAGTCTGGAGATCGTTATGAGTGGCGAACTGGTGCTCGTGACCGGCGGAAGCGGGTTCATCGCGCAGCATTGCATCCTGGCGCTGTTGCGGGCGGGCTATCGCGTGCGGACCACGCTCAGGTCACTGTCGCGAGAGGCGGAGGTTCTCAGTAACCTCAGGACCGGCGGTGCCGAGCCGGGCGACCGCCTTTCGTTTATCGCCGCTGACCTTACCGCCGACGACGGCTGGGCGGAGGCTGCCGCAGGCTGCACCTATGTGATCCACGGCGCCTCGCCGACGCCGTCCGGCGATCAGCTGCGCGAGGAAGATTGGGTCGGGCCGGCGGTCGACGGCAACCTGCGCGTGCTCCGCGCGGCACGCGATGCGGGCGTGAAGCGGGTGGTGCTCACCTCGGCCTTCGGTGCGATCGGCGTCGGCCACAAACCGCGAAGTCGCCCCTTCGTCGAGACCGACTGGAGTGACTTGAACGGGCATGTGGCGCCCTATCAGAGATCGAAGACGCTGGCCGAGCGCGCGTCGTGGGACTTCATTGCCCGCGAGGGCGGCGGGCTCGAGCTTGCGAGCGTCAACCCCACGACCGTGCTCGGGCCCGCGCTCGGCCCCGACTATTCCCACTCGATCCGTCTCATCAAGAACTTGCTGTGCGGTCAGCCGGGCTGTCCCAAGATTAATACCTGCGTTGTCGACGTGCGCGACGTCGCCGACTTGCATCTACGCGCGATGACCGATCCCGTCGCAAGGGGCGAGCGCTTCCTTGCCGCGTCGGGCGAAAGCCTGTGGATGGTCGAGATCGCCAGGCTGCTGAAGCAACGTCTGGGGAAAGGCGCGAGCAAGGTGTCCACGCGCGTTTTGCCCAACTGGTTCGTCCGCGTCGTCGCGCTCTTCAATCCGGCGATGAAGGGGATCGTGCCGCATCTCGGCGTCAATATGAACGCCAGCAGCGAGAAGGCCCAACGCCTGCTTGGTTGGGAGCCCCGCTCGCGCGAAGAGGCAATCGGCGCTACGGCCGAGAGCCTCATCCGCCTCGGCCTGGTCAACACGACGGATTAGAAATTGGAGACAGCCATGAAGATCGACGGCGATTGCCTACGGCAACGAGCGCCGCCTGCCGATTATAGCGTGGACACGGCGGGTGGCGAGCATCAGGTCGCGGATTTATGCGTGCTTCAAAACCAATTGCGAAATAAAATCAGTTGAGCTAACTTAAAACTGATTGCATAATGCAATCAGGCCTGCGCGGATATGCCGTTTAAGGAAAGGAAGTGAGTATGGCTAAGCTTGTGTTCGGAATGAACCAGTCCTTGGACGGCTACGTCGATCATATGGCGTTTGGGCCAAGCCCCACGCTCTTCCGCCACTTCATTGAGGAGGCTCAGCGGCAGGCGGGCAGTGTGTACGGTCGCCAGATGTATGAGGTCATGCGTTACTGGGACCACGAACATCCTGAATGGGACGCAGAGCGACAGGCCTTCGCGGCAGCGTGGCGGAACCAGCCGAAATGGGTCGTCTCGCGCTCGTTGAAGTCGGTCGGTCCGAACGCCAGCCTTGTCGGGGAAGATCTTGGGGCCGCGATCCGCAAGCTGAAGGCGGAACGCGACGGGGAGATCGAAGTTGCCGGCCCGGATTTGGCGCAAAGCCTCACCGAACTTGGCCTGATCGATGAGTATCGAATCTACCTGCACCCCGTCGTACTCGGTCACGGCAAGCCATATTTCGCGGGATCTCGGCCGCCGCTCCGCCTGATGGCTCATGACCGGATTGGCGAGGATGTGATCAGGTTGACCTACGTTCCGGCTTGATCGCGCGACTCGCCAGATGAAAATCGCCGCGGAAGTCTGGTCTTGGTGCGGCCATCCCTCATGACGCCGACGGTCTGGACGGGAAGCCCTGTCGCGTCGCCGGCAGGCAGCAAGCCATCACAAGGGCGTGGCGTCAGACGGATGCTTTTGCCTGGCCCGCCCCGACGAGTTCGGCGATGACGCTTTCGAGTGGCGTCGTGCCCTTCACTGCCGATCGGCCGTGCTCGCTGAAGTCGATCCATCCCTCGTTGAAGCCGTCGAGCATCCGGATCCGAGGCAATGGATTTCGCGTTCCCTGAGAGCGGAAAATCTGTTCCCAGCTCGCGCGTGGCACCGTCTCGACCCGGACGGGACGCTTCAGCGCCGTGGCGAAGGCTCCGGCGATATCGTTCGGCGATATACGTGCGGGGCCTTCCAGCTCGACGACCCGTGCCCCGCTCCAGTCCTCGCGGAGAAGCGCGGCGGCCAAGTGCCCGACATCCTGCGTCGCGACCATCGGGAACAGCTTGCCGGCCGGCTGCAGGAAGCTGCGCAGCACGCCTTCGTCGCGCGCCGAGGGAATATCCCAGAGCGCATTCTCCATGAACCAGCCGGGCCTCAGGAAGGTGACCGGAAGGCCGATCTCCTGCAGCGACTGCTCCATCAGCGTGCGCTGGGTCAGCAGGTTCTCGTGCAGCGCATCCGCGCCGATGGTCGACAGGCAGACCACCTTGCCAGGACGAGCCTCGACCAAAGCCGACGTTACGGCGGCGATGACGTGCCTGGCCTCGGGAAAGCCGGGTTCCGGATCGAATTCGGAGGGCGGCAGGATGAAGACGCCCGTGGCATCCCTGAAGGCTGAAGTCAGGCTTGCCGCGTCGTCCATCTCGGCCAGGGCGACGCCGCAGCCCCGAGTTCTCCACTCTACCGCCTTGGCCTCGTCGCGCAACACGGCGCGAACGGGCAGTCCTTCGGCGAGAAGGCTGCGCGCAAGCGCGCCGCCGACCTTGCCGGTGATTCCGGTGATTGCGTACATGATGGTTCTCCAGAAGGTTGATATCAGTCGCGCCGGCTCAGGCGAGGCCGGCATAGAGGTTGCGCTCGAACTCGCCGTAGAGCGCGACGACCCGTTAGCCGCAAGACACCATCCTTGTACGCCGCGCTATGACGTGATTCACGCGCATTAGAATCAATGTTATGATGACTCAGATTCACTGCTTATTCGGCCCGGAGTGAGGCTGCGCGGAGACCTGCAGAGGCGAAGGGGGATCGAATGGTTTTCGACACGCGGCTTCTGACCGGCGTCGGCGTCCTGGCGGCGGTTGCGGAGGCCGGGAATTTCGCCCGCGCCGCGGAGCTGCTCGGCCTGACGCCGTCAGCGGTGAGCCGGGCCGTGGCGCGTCTGGAAGCGCGGGTCGGTGTACGGCTTTTCGATCGCAATCCACGCGAAGTCAGCCTCACCGAGGAAGGACGCCGCTTCCACACAAAGGTGATGCCGCTTCTCGCCGGCCTGGATGAGGCCGCCGCCGAGGCCGCAGGGGCGGCGGCCATCGTGCGCGGCCGGCTGCGCGTATCGGTCGACCCGTGGTTCGCGCGCATGGTGCTCGCGTCGAAGCTCCAGGAGTTTCTGGTCCGCTATCCCCTGCTGTCGGTCGATTTCTCCACCAGCAACTATCGCCAGGAGATGATGACCGGCGTCGACGTCGCCGTGCGCTTCGGGCCTCCCGACGAGTCATCGCTCATCGTGCGCAAGCTGCTGGAGACCCGCATCCTGACAGTCGCCGCTCCGGCCTATCTCGAAAAACACGGCGAACCGCGATCACCCCATGACCTCGTCCATCACGAAGCGCTTCTCTTCCGCGATCCTCAGACCGGGCTGCCCTTTCCCTGGGAGTTCCGGCGCGGCGGGGAGGTCAAGGAGATTAAGGTCTCCAGTCGCCTGGTCATGGACGATCCTTCGGTTGCGATCTCCGCTTGCCTGGCCGGTCAAGGCATTTTCCAGAGCCTCGCGATCGGTTTGGCGCCTTTGCTGTCGCGAGGCGAGCTTGTTCAGGTCCTGCCGGAATGGTCGGAAGAACTCTTTCCGCTCTATGCCTATCATCCCTCGCGCCACCTCCCGCCGGCGAAGGTCAGAGCGCTTCTGGATTTCATCCAGGAGATCGCTGTCCGCGTGTAATGACGCTCTCCTTGTGCGGGACCACCGGGCGCAGTCTTTCGCGGTCCACATACCGACAGGGCGATCCGCGATTTGCTCGGTTTCAAAGGCTATCGATATCGATTGGTCTGTTTTCCTCGGAGTTCTCCGCAAAAGCGGCGTCTCCAGCCTGCCAAAAAAGACCGTCAGCGATGGTGAAGTCCGTCGCCGTCAGTAGTGTGGCCCTCGCGCCGGTTGCGATACGGCGCGACATTCGCGGATTGAACAACGCCGCTTCAGGCGATCGCAGCCCGGCTTCCGACCGGACTACGGCAGGCGTTACCGGCGACCTGCCGGGCGTCAGTCGCGCAATATGGACAGCCCCGCGAGAAGCGGAGCGTATGCGGCGAGCCTGCGGGATACGAACTCGGTGAAGAGCCGCACGCGCTTCGTCTTGCGTGTCTCCCCCTGCGTGAGAAGCCAGAGCGTTCCATGCATGTGCAGGTCGCTGCCCGGCACCCTCACCAATAGGGGGTCGGCATCTCCGACGAAGCACGGCAGTGTCGTCATCCCGAGCCCTTGCCGTACCGCAACGATCTGCGCCTCGCCGTCCGTGGTCCTGAACGGAACCCCCGTGGCACGAACCTCACCCTCGCTGGCCCAATCCGGAATTCCATGAATGCTTATGACGATCCACCGGATGGGATCCGGCGCGCCCGCATGCCATGCGGCCAGTCGATCGCGAGACATGTAGACGCCGCTGAACAGTTCCGGTCCCTTCAGGCCGTGAAGATTGAGCGGCAGGGTTTTGCGGTCGTAGACGACGCGGATCGCGACATCGGCCTCTCGGTTGGTCAGATTTGCCAGCTCGCCGGACGACACGATTTCCATCTCGATATCAGGATGCAGACGCGCGAAATCGGCGAGATCAGGCATGAGCAGGTGTGTCGCAAGGGTCGGTGCCAACGTCACCCGTAGAAGCCCACGCACGCTCTGGTCGCGCCCGAAGACGCGCGTCTCCAACTGGTGCGACGACGCTTCCATCTGGTTCGCGAGCTCGAGGACCTCCTCACCCGCAGCCGTCAGGCGGTAGCCCGAAGGCAGCTTTTCAAACATCTGCGCCCCGAGGCGTTCCTCGAGCTGAGCGATGCGTCGCAGCACGGTCGAGTGATATACCCCGAGGCCGTCGGCGGCGGCCCGCACTGAGCCTCCGCGCGCCACGGCAAGAAAGTAGCGAATGTCATCCCAGTCGATCATGGTGCAATCCGGCACCGCGCGGTGCGCCTTCCAAAGCCCGTATCTAACGCATTCGTACAGCAGGACGGGCTGTCATCATAGCTTATGGCGACGAGCGCGGCCCAATTCCGAACGGCGGACACCAATCGTCGCGGCTGGCGTCAGTCGTCCAGCCGGATCGATTTTGCACCACCGATGTGCGCGCTTCCGCACTCAAAGCCTGACTCCGGCGGACCTATTTTGAGGGTCTCGGGGCGTCCCCGAACGATCAAAGGCAGAGCCTGGAAGGAGAAGTTATGGGAAAGCTTGAGGGTAAGGTTGCAGTCATCACGGGTGGGTCGAGCGGTATGGCGCTGGCGAGCGCCAAGCGGTTCGTTGAAGAAGGCGCCTATGTTTTCATCACGGGCCGGAGACAGGAATCGCTGGACGAGGCCGTCAAGCTGATCGGCCGGAACGTAACCGGCGTGCGCGGCGACGCGTCCAATCTCGACGACCTCGACCGCCTGTTCGATATAGTCAAACGGGAAAAGGGTAAGATCGACATCCTGTACGCGAGCGCCGGCACGGGCGAAGCCGTCCCACTGGGCGAGATAACCGAGCAGCATTTCGACGCGACCTTCAACCTGAATACGCGGGGCACGCTGTTTGCGATTCAGAAGGCGTTGCCGCTGTTCAACGATGGCGGATCGATCTTCATGACCGGGTCAGTTGCTTCGCTGAAAGGTTTTCCTGGTTACAGCGTGTATGCGGCGAGCAAGGCGGCGCTGCACGCGTTCGCACGCGGGTGGCTCAACGAACTCAAGGGCAGGAATATACGGGTGAACGTGCTGCATCCGGGGCCGATCGCCACACCGATGCAGGACCAAGTTCTCACCGAGGAGGCGAAGCAAATGTTCGAATCCCTGATCCCGCGGGGAAAGATGGGTCGTCCTGAGGAAATTGCGGCGGCCGCGCTGTTTCTTGCTTCAGACGATTCGAGCTTCGTGAATGGGGTGGAGTTGTCTGTCGACGGCGGCTTCTCGGCCATCTGAAATCACGCCGGATTGCCGGAAGCGGCTGACCATCCGGCCGCGCCGAAGTCGTTCACGGCGGGACGTCTACGCGAAGGTCGCCACACAGCGGAACGGATAACCCAGCGCCGTTGAAGGCTGGGGAATCAATATCAACACGGATCGGAGAAGCATTATGAGCTATGCAATTGTAGGATTCGGCAAGATAGGCCAGGCCCTCGCCCACGCCTTCGCCCGTAAAAACATCGAGGTGACCGTCGCGAGCCGCCGGCCGCCCGAGGCGTTGGCGCCGCAGGCTCGGGCGATTGGGCCCACGGTCGTCGCCAAGTCGCTGCGGGATGCGCTCGAGGCCGACACAATCATCTTGGCGGTCCCGTTCGGCGAGCACCGCGAGGTTGCGAAGGCCCTGCCGAGCTGGGAAGGCAAGACAGTCATCGACGCGACGAACGCATTTCCCGTCCCTGAAGAGCTGGACGGCCTCCCGTCCTCCGCCTTCGTCGCAAAATCGTTCACCGGCGCCAAGTTCGTGAAAGGGTTCAATCACCTAATTGCCGCCACCCTGGCTGCCGATCCGGTCGTCGAGGGCGGCCACCGGGTCGTCTTTCTGTCGAGCGACTACGAGGACGTGATCGCTCCCGTGGCGGACTTGGCCAAACAACTCGGGTTCGCACCCGTCAAGCTGGGAAAGCTCAACGAGGGTGGCGCGCTGGTGCACGCACGCGGCCGCACGTGGGGCCAGCTCATCTTCCAGGATTTGTTCAAGAAGGAGCAGTAATCGATCTACGACCGTGTGATCGACACCGAGAACTGGTCGCGCGTGCTAGAGCAATTCCAGGAAAAGTGCGAAGCGGTTTTCCGTCCGGAATTGCGTGAAGACAAAAGGTTAGAGCGGTTCTGCGCTTCTGTGAAAAGCTGAACCGCTCTAACATCTTCGAGCAGCGCGTGACCGAATATTTGAAGGCCACAAAGTCGCGAAGGTTGGGCTGGGCCTGACGGCGTATGGGCGCCATTAGAAGAGCGGGGAGACGCCCGACAGAGCGGCAGATCTACGGGTTGCCCAGAATCTATCGACTGTTATCGATGGCCTGGGATTCGCTCGAGTGTCCTCTGTCCCCTTCACTCCCACTCGATCGTACCAGGCGGCTTCGACGTAACATCGTAGACCACGCGGTTGATGCCGCGAACCTCGTTGATGATGCGGGTCGCGGCGCGGCCGAGGAATTCCATGTCGTAGTGGTAGAAGTCCGCCGTCATGCCGTCGACGGAGGTGACGGCGCGCAGTGCGCAGACGAATTCATAGGTGCGTCCGTCGCCCATGACGCCGACGGTCTGGACGGGCAGCAGCACGGCGAAGGCCTGCCAGATGGCGTCGTAGAGGCCGGCCTTGCGGATTTCGTCGAGATAGATCGAATCCGCCTCGCGCAGGATCTCCAGCTTTTCGCGGGTGATGCCGCCGGGGCAGCGGATGGCAAGGCCGGGGCCTGGGAAGGGGTGCCGTCCGATGAAGCTGTCGGGCAGGCCAAGCTCGCGGCCAAGCGCGCGCACCTCGTCCTTGAAGAGCTCGCGCAGCGGCTCGACGAGCTGCATCTTCATGCGCTCCGGCAGGCCGCCGACATTGTGATGCGATTTGATCGTCACCGACGGGCCGCCGGTGAAGGAAACGCTCTCGATGACGTCGGGATAGAGTGTGCCCTGGCCGAGGAAGTCGGCGCCGCCGAGCTTCTTTGCCTCTTCCTCGAAGGTTTCGATGAACAGCCGGCCGATGATCTTGCGCTTGGTTTCCGGGTCGCTGACGCCTTCGAGTTCGCCGATGAAGCGATCGGCGGCATCGACGTGCAGCAGATGCAGATTGTAATGCTCGCGGAACATGGCGACGACGCCGGCCGCCTCATCCTTGCGCATCAGCCCGTGGTCGACGAGGATGCAGGTCAGCTGGTCGCCGACCGCTTCGTGGATCAAGAGGGCTGCGACGGAACTGTCGACGCCGCCCGAAAGCGCGCAAATAACGCGCTTGTCGCCCACCTGCTCGCGGATCTGCTCGACCGCCTTCTGGCGATAGGCCGACATCGACCAGTCGCCCTTGATGCCGGCAATGTTGTGAATGAAATTGCCGATCAGCTTGGCGCCATCAGGCGTATGCACGACCTCGGGATGGAACTGCACGCCGTAATATTTACGCTTCTCGTCAGCGATGAAGGCATAGGGCGCGTTGGAGGAGGTGGCGACCACCTCGAAACCATCCGGCAGCGCGGTGACGCGGTCGCCATGGCTCATCCAGACCTGATGGCGCGAGCCGGAGGACCAGAGGCCCTCGAACAGCTGGCAGTCTCTGTCGACCTCGAGGAAGGCGCGGCCGAATTCGCGGTGATGGCCGCTTTCGACCTTGCCGCCGAGCTGCATGCACATCGTCTGCTGGCCGTAGCAGATGCCGAAGACCGGCAGGCCGCTGTCGAAGATGATCTGAGGCGCTCGCGGTGATCCCTCGTCCACCGTGGAAGCCGGGCTGCCGGACAGGATCACGGCCTTCGGCTGCAGGCGGTTGAAGCCCTCTTCGGCCGATTGGAAGGGAACGATCTCGCAATAGACGCCGGCCTCGCGCACGCGTCGTGCGATGAGCTGGGTCACCTGGCTGCCGAAATCGACGATGAGAACGGAGTCGGGATGTGCTGTCTGGGTCATGGCGAGGCTTTAATGAAAAGCGCTTCGCCTGGCAATGCGGGAAATCGGCGGTATCAGGTTTTTATTGTTCCAATTGTCCCGCATTCAAGGGCTCAGAACCAGAAAACCCCGTCCTCCAGCGCCGTGAACAGGCTGTCGACGCCATAGGAGAGCTTGCGGTCGACGATGTGCAGATATTCGGTCCAGCCCGAAATATGCTGCAGCTCGACGGCGCCGTCGGAAATGCCGCGAAGGCCGATCAGCGGCAGCTTGTAGCCCTGGCAGGCGCGCAGCACCGCATAGGTCTCCATGTCGACCATGTCGGCGTCGATGCCTGTATAGGCGACGCCCGAAATGATATTGCCGCCGGTGGAAAGGCTTGCTTCGGCAATGCCGGGAATGCGCAGCGGCAGCTCGAGCGTTGCTGGCAGGTCGAGAAAGGGTGTCTTGCCCTTTTCGAAACCGAGCGGCGAGGCGTCCATGTCGCGGTAGGAAACCGAGGTCACCTGATAGACTTCGGTCTGCTCCAGTTTCGCGGAGCCGGCCGAGCCGAGGGACACGACGAGATCGGGCAGGTCGTCGACTGCATCCAGCCGCGCCAATGTCTTGCTCAGCGCGATGGCTGCCTCGACCGGGCCGACGCCGGTCATCAAAGGTTCGATGCGTGAGCGCAGGAAGGGACCGTATTCGGCCTCCGCCGCCATGACGAAAAGGATGGATTTCCCCGCGACCGATTTCAGTTCGAACTTCATCCCGTAATGCCCTCTCTACCGCGGATCACCATCATCGTTCCGGTCATGGAGGCGATGAGTTTCGCCGGCCCGTCGCTGATCGCGTAGCCTCGTCCGTCGGCGACGATGATGGTGGAGCCGGGTTTGGTGATTTCCCCGCGAAACAGGAAACGATCGCCACGTCCCGGCGACATGAGATTGACCTTGAACTCGATCGTCAGGATCGAGGCTTCCGGGTCGATGACGCTATAGGCGGCAAAGCCGCAGGCCGAATCGAGCGCTGCGGAAATGATGCCCGCATGCAAGATGCCGTGCTGCTGTGTCAGTTTGACGTCGAAGGGAAGCTCGATCTCGACGACGCCGTGCTCGACGCGCGTCAACTCCGCGCCGATCGTCTCCATCGCCGCCTGGCGCGCAAAATTACGGCGGATTCGCGCGCGGAAATCGCCCCTGTCAGTCTCGCTCATGTCTGCCCCTCTTGCAGCCGCGAAAGTGGCATGGCGCGCCGCATTCGACAAGCTGGACATTACTGAAATCGGTCCGGGCGGCGATGGAAACCCGGGACCGTGTCGCCGGGGCAACCTTTCACCTTTCCGTCGCTGCGCAAGCAGGTACCGCTGGCCAATACCGCTGGATCGTGGCGATCCGATGCGAAGACGATTGCAGCTTCGCGCGGTGCGCGTATTCTCCGCGTCGGGTCGCGAAATGATGGAGCGCCAGCATGACGACGATATCGCAATCGGTCCGGAATTTCGAGACCTGGCTGGCCGGCGAACTCGGCGACGATCTCGTCAAGGACGATCTGCGGGAGAAGCACGAGAAGATGCGAAGCGGTGATTTCGTCTTCCTGCGCGCCACCTATTGGCGCTGGTGCGAGATCATCCTCGATATCTGCCCGGAACTTGCAGCCGCGCCTGAGGTGCTGGCGATCGGCGATACACATCTGGAGAATTTCGGCACCTGGCGCGATGTCGAGGGCCGGCTCGTCTGGGGCGTCAATGATTTCGACGACGCGGCGGTGATGCCCTATGCATTTGATCTCGTTCGCCTTGCGGCAAGCGCCATCCTGGCGCGCGGCGACGACGGTCCCTCGGTTCGCATGATCGGCGAATTGATCTTGAGCGGCTATCGCCGGGGCCTCGAAAATCCGTTGCCCGTCATCCTCGAGCGCGACCACAAATGGCTGCGCAAGGCGCTGATACTGCCGAATTCCGAACGGCGGGAATTCTGGGAGAAATACGAAATGTTGCTTCCCGGCAGCAAGCCGCCACCGTCAGCCTATGTCAAGGCGCTCACAGGCGCGCTGCCGTCCGGGACGGGACCCTTCGTGCCGAAGCCGCGCAGCGGCGGCACCGGCAGTCTTGGCCGGCCGCGTTTCGTCGCCTATGCCGAATGGCAGGGTGGGCCGGTGCTGCGCGAGGCAAAGGCGCTGCTGCCGTCCGTCTGGTCGCTTCGCCACAGGCCCCAGGACGTGGCGATCCATGCGGGCGAGATCGCCAATGGACGGGCGCGCTCAGCCGATCCTCACTATCGGGTCTCCGGCCGTATCCTCGTGCGCCGGCTCTCGCCGAACAGCTGCAAGATCGAAATCGACCAACACCCCGAGGTCCTGCTTTCGCCGACGATGCTCGAACTGATGGGCTTCGAGATCGGCAATTGCCATTCCGACGATGCGGCGGCGGTTGCGACGATCCTGAAGGACTTGGCGGGGCGGGGAAACGAATGGCTACACGAGGCGGCAAGGGCCGCGGCATCGAGCATCAGTGCCGAGCAGAAAGCCTATTCCCGCGCCGGCTAGAGCAATTCCAGGAAAAGTGCGAAGCGGTTTTGCCGGGAATTGAGTAAAAACAAAAGGATAGAGCGGTTCTGCGCTTCCGTTAAAAGCTGAACCGCTCTAAAGCCGCACGATGTGCTGATCCCAGGCGACGTCGCTGCGGGTCGACAGGAAATCGCCATCATAGGAGGAAACGGCAAAGCCGCTTCTTGCCGGGGCGATGCCCGCCGCATCCGGAACGACGGTCTCGGCCAGCACCTTGCCTGACTTTGCGTCAAGGGTCACCGAGGCGCCGCCCTTCGGCGAGGTGATGCCGACGAGGCCCTCGCTGCGATTGACGGCGATCGCCCCGACGTAATTGGCAAGCCGGCGCGTCGTCTCCTCCGGCAGATCGATGAAGGAGAGATTCTCGCCCTTGGCGAAATGGCCGACAAGCGGCGGCAAATCCTTGCGGTGGCCTTCGTACTGGCAGGCGAACCAGATGCGGCCCTCGCCGTCGAGATCGACGTGGCGGGTGGAGAGTTCTGCCCATTCCGCCGGCAGCACATGTTTTTCAACCAACGCCCCGGTCGCCGCATCGATCAGCGCCAGCGACGGCTGCATCTCCCCGAGATTGAGCTTGGTGCGGCCGAAATCTGGATGTGTCTCGATGCCGCCATTGGCGACGATGAGAAGGCGTCCGTCATCGGAAACCGTCATGTCGTGCGGACCGATGCCGTAGGTCTCGAATTCGCCGATGCGGGCGAAGCGGTCGGTGGCGTCGTAGAGGCCGATCATGCCGCGATTGCCGTCGAAGTCGTTCTCGCTGGCGTAGAGCAAACGGCCGTCAGGAGAGAAGGCGCCGTGGCCGTAGAAATGCCGGTCCTCCCTGGAGTTGATGACGATCGGCTCGCTTTTGTTCCAGGGATCGAAGATCATTGCATAGGTGCCGGGCCGGCGCGCGAAGGCGACAGTCTTGCCGGTGCTGGCGCTGAAGGCCATGCCGTGGGCGCGGGCGGGAAGCGTCACCTGATCGACGATCTCGCCGCGCTCAGTCACGGTCGCAATGGCAAAGGAGCCGTCGGCTGCACGAATGCCCGAGGCATAGACCGCATCGGCCCGCTCCAGTGCCATCAGCGACCTCGGCGCCAAGGCCGCAAGGAAGCCAAGGCCGGCCGCCTTGACGAAACTGCGTCGGTCGATCGCGGCACTTCGCATCATCGTCTCAGTCTCCGTCCGAAAAGGAAAAGCCGGCAGAAAGGCCGATCGCCGCGCCATATTCGTCACTGATCCTGGTGATCAGGTCGCGGCTGTCGGCAAGCAGCGTATCGAGCTTTGCCTTCTCCGCATCGCTTGTGGCGACGTCGATGTCGGGATTGAGCTTCGGCACGCTGTCGAGCAGCGATTTGAAGTCCTCGTCGATCGAGGCGGCGATCGGCTGCTTGTCCGGCGGCAGAAGCTCGGCCATGCCGGCCTTCTGCCAGAGCGTGCGCAGGCCCTCCAGATTGGCGGCCATCGATTTCCAGGTGTTTTTGGAGCGCCAGTAGATCGCCATGCGCGGGCGCGGCGCGGTGTCCTTGCCCTTGTAGAACTGCTCCAGCCGCTGGTCGCGGACATTCTCCGCACCATGGACGAGAATGCCGAGCAGCGCCGTCACCGCTTCCTTGTTGTCCATGAAATCGTTGCTCTGCGGGCCTGGATGTTTCCAGCTCGCCTGCACGCCATCGGGCTTTTCCCAGGCGGCGACGACTTCGCCGGCCTCACGCTGGATATTGCCGGCGACCGCCTGGCCGTAAAGGCAGCGGAAACTGCCTTTCTGCCCGACGAGATCGTCGGAGCCATTGCCGTAAAGGACGTATTCCAGCGCCGTCAGGCCCTGCAACGCAACACTCTTGCCGGCGATCGCATCAACGGTCGCATCGTTCGGATCGGCCTTGGCGATCAGCGCCTGCACCTGCTTGAGGCCGACGCCCTTGCGGTCGGGATAAAACAGGATGTGCTCGAAGAGATTGTCCTGGATAACAGGCCCGGTCTGGACGATCTCGATGATCGACCAATAGCGGATCGTGTCGTCGAAGGTGGACTTCGCCTTGTCCAGCGTCTGCTGCGTGCCGTCGGCGCAAAGATCCTTCATCGCCGTCGTCAGCCGGGCGGCCGATTGTTGCATGTTGCGATAGCCGGGACGGATCACCTCGTCGACGGCGCGCTGCATGACGGCGGGAACGGCATCCTCGTTCAGCCCGGCCGGGGGAGTGGCCGTCTGGGCGGCCGCTGATGTCGCGAGGCCGATCAGAGGAAGGCAGAGCAGGGGGTGCCAAAGGCGCATCAAAGTGACTCCAGGAATGTAATCAGGGCCGCCCTGTCGTCTGTCGGCAGGGAGGAGAAAGCGTTGCGGGCCTTTTCAGCTTCGCCGCCATGCCAGAGGATCGCTTCGGTGAGGCTCCGCGCACGGCCGTCATGCAGAAAAAAGCTGTGTCCGCTGACAGTCCGGGTCAGTCCTATACCCCATAGCGGCGGCGTGCGCCATTCACGTCCGCTTGCAAGGCCGACCTGCTGCCCGTCGGCAAGCCCGTCGCCCATGTCGTGCAGAAGAAAGTCGGAATAGGGCCAGATCAGCTGGAAGGACTGCGCTTTTTCGGGCGTGTCCCGCCGGGTGACGAATTTCGGCACATGGCAGGAAATGCAGCCGGTTTCGTAGAAGATCCGTTTGCCCCGCAGGGTCTCGGGGAAGCTTGCCTTGCGCCGCGAGGGAACGGCGAGATTTTCGGAATAGAAGGTGACGAGGTCGAGAATAGGACCCGGCGCTTCTTCTGCGCCCAACCGTTTCTGCACCCCGGTCGGCATAGCAAGGCATTTTTCTTCCGCCTTGGTACAATCGCCCTGCGCATCTGGGTGATCGGGCGTCGAGATGCCGATATCGTTGGCAAAGGCGTCAGCACTCTGGTCGCGCACCGTGGCATTCTGCGCCTTCCAGCCGAATCGTCCGAGCGCGATCTTGCCGCTTCGGTGGTCGCGCACAATCGCAGCCTTCCCCGAAATGCCGTCGCCGTCGGCATCCTCCGGATCGGCATGGGCAAGGATATCGGCCTCGGGAATGGCCTCGATCAGTCCGAGGCCGATCATCGCCGAGGCGACACGCGGCGAAATCGTCGTCGCGGGGTCGAGCGGCCCATGGCCAAGGTTCGTCACCGCATACCTCGGCCGGCGCAGCGACACGGTCTCGCCGTCGCCGAGCGTCACCCTCTCTTCGAGGTAGCTGATCGCCATCTTCCCTTCGGCAGCAAGCCCGGGAACGGCGAGGTCCTGCAGCTGATGGCCGTAGACCGGATCGGGAAAATTGACGACATCAGCTGCCGCGACCGCCTTTTCTTCCTCGGGCGTCCTGGCGGCGCGGGAAAGCCGCAGGAACATCGAGGTGGAGCTCGGGCCTCCCTCCGGCGGTTTGCCGCGGCCGTCATTGATATGGCAGCTCATGCAGGAGCGGGCGTTGAAAAGCGGCCCGAGACCATCGGAAGCCTGCGTCGAGGAGGGAGCGGACACCCAGAGCTTGCGGAAGAGCGCGTTGCCGAGCTTGAAATTCTGCTCTTCCTCGAAGGGGATGTTGGCCGAAATATGCGAGAAGCTGTCCTCGGTGACAGGGTCGATCGAGGTCGTCGCCCCCGCCTGCATCGCTTCGTATTGTTCGGCCTTGGAAAAATCCGCCGTCGGCCGGGTGACGTCGGCGACACGTTTCAGATCCGCCTCGGAAAGGTCGGTGCGTTTGCTCGGCAGATCGAAACCGGCGGCGATGCTGACGGAAAAACCGGCAAGCATGGCGCAGAGCGCTGCGTTGGCGAAAAATCGGCGGGCCGGGGCATGCGACATTTCAGGGTCCGGGCCGCTCCGGCTTTCGAAGCGGCCCGCCTTTTTGCTTATTTGAAGACGGCGTTAGGATTATCCAAGCTGTCGGAACCTTCAAGCTGAACCGTGCCGAGATCGAGTGCGGCAATAACGCGCTGCACCGATTTCGTCTGGTCGATCAGCCCGTCGATGGCAGCCTGAACGACCGCGTTGCCTTCCTTGTTGCCTTCGCCGATCATCTGGTCGTACTTCTCGACGGTCTCGCCGCGCTTTGCCATGGCGTTCATCGCATCGAGCGTCTTGTTGAGCTTGCCTTCAACTTCGGCATCGAGCGCCTTGTCCTTGGCGGCCACCAGATCGTGCAGCGACGGGCCGCTGAGCTTGGTGCCGTCGACGCGGGTATAGTTGCCGGTATAGGCGGCGGCGATGCCGATCGCGTCGTTGAGATGCGAGTTGTAGGTATTGTCCGAGAAGCAATCATGCTCTTCCTCGGGATCGTGCAGCAGCAGGCCGAGCTTCATGCGCTCGCCGGCAAGCTCGCCGTAGGACAGCGAACCCATGCCCGTCAGGATCGCCACGAGGCCGGCCTTCGGATCGGCTTCGACGTTCTTCGTCGCAGCGCCGTCCGGCGTCCAGTTGTCGGTCATTTCCTGCAGGTCGGAAACGAGCAGGGTGGAGGCGGACTTCAGATATTCGGCGCGGCGATCACAATTGCCGTGCGTGCAGTTCTTGAGGTCGTAGTCGGTTGCCGGACGGTCGCCGGCGCCGGGACCCGTGCCGTTCAGATCCTGACCCCAGAGCAGGAATTCGATGGCGTGATAGCCGGTCGCGACATTGGCTTCGATGCCGCCGGCCTCGGCCAGCGTGCCGGAGAGGAATTCCGGCGTCAGCTTGGAGGCGTCGACATCCTTGCCGTCGATCTTGATCGTCTTGTTGGCAATGACATTTGCCACATAGAGAGAATTTTCGTCGCTCTCGGTGCCGTAGGAAGCATCGACATAGTCGATCAGGCCTTCATCGAGCGGCCACGCGTTGACCTTGCCTTCCCAGTCGTCGACAATCGGATTGCCGAAGCGATAGACTTCCGTCTGCTGGTAGGGAACACGTGCCTTGATCCAGGCGTCCCTGGCGGCCTTGAGCGTCGCATCGGTCGGCGCCTTCAGGAAGGCGTCGATCGCGGCGTCGAGCGCCTTGGCTGTCGTCAGCGAGTCCTCGTATTTCGCATGCGCCACGTCGGCATAGTGTTTCACCACGCTAGCAGCATCGGTCTCGGCATGCGCGGGAAGGGCGAGCAGGGCGGCGGGGGCGATCGCCAGCACGGCTGCGCGGAATTTGCGGTTGAGCTTCATGATCCTCTCCTGTGACGGGATTTTCCGTCTAATCGGGCTTCGTCTCTTCGCGCAAAAGCAAACTTGTGTCAAACGCTCTAGTTTGGAATGATTTTAAGGATGCAGAGGCGCTGCGAGCGCTGCCTTTTTTGAAAGGCATCTGCTTGAAAAACCGGCAGCAACCGCGCCATCTCGCACACCCAGCGCAGCGTCATTCCGCCGCGGCATCACGATGCGTTGTCGACGCCGGCTAAGCCGTGTCAGCCCTTCCGCTGCATACGGCAGAAGAAGAAGCCGTCCGTGTCGGTGGAGGCGGGCGTCAGTGTCACCGTCAGGCCGTCGGACGAATGCGGGCGCGGGGAGTCCTTTCCGAAGAGCTGATCCCAGGCAGGCAGGGCGCTGATGATCTGAAAATCAGGATTGGCGGCCGTGAAGCGGCGCGCCTGCTCCTCGTTCTCCTGGGGCAGGACCGAGCAGGTGACATAGATCAGATCGCCGCCTGATTTGACGAAGCCGCTCGCCTGCGCCAGCGCGTCCTGCTGCTGGGCGGTGCGTTCGTCGAGGTTCTTCGCCGTCAGCCGCCATTTCGTATCGGGGCGGCGGCGCCATGTGCCGGTGCCGGTGCAGGGCGCGTCGACCAGCACCTTGTCGCAGCGTCCGGCAAGGCCGGCGAGCGCCCTGGCGTCGTCATGCACCTGGACATTGCGCGTGCCCGCCCGCTTCAGCCGCTCGATGATCGGCGCCAGCCGCTTGCGGTCAGCGTCGTAGGCGTGAACCTGCCCCTTATTTTGCATGGCCGCCGCCATGGCGAGCGTCTTGCCGCCGCCGCCGGCGCAATAGTCGAGAACCTGTTCGCCATCGCTCGCGAGCACCAGATCGGCGACGATCTGCGATCCCTCGTCCTGAACTTCAAACCAGCCTTTTTGGAACGAAAGCTCGGCAGTCACGTTGGGAAGACGCGAGGCGCCTTCGCCGGCGGCAATTCGGATGCCGTAGCGGGCGATCTTCGCTGCATGTGCGTTGGCTCTTTCGAGCGCCTTGACGACCTTGTCGCGGGAGGCTTTGAGCAGGTTGGCGCGCAGATCGAGCGTCGGGCGAGCGGCGAGCGCTTGTGCCTCGGAAAGCCAGGCGGCACCGAAGGCCTGTTCGAAGGAGGATTGGACCCATTCGGGAATATCGCCGCGGATATGCGGCGGCGCATCGTCGAGCGAGCGGCTTTGAAAGGCCGAGACGGCGTCGGCCGAAAGCGGCGCCGGCGCAAACTTGTCATCCGCCAGCTCGGTGGCAAGACTGTCAGGTGTGAAACCCCATTGGCGGAACATGACGGCATGGGCAATGGCCGCAGCACTGTCGTCATCCATCAGCCAAGCGTGGGAAAGCCGCATGCGCAGTGCGTCATAGACGATGTTGCCGATCGCCGCACGATCGCCGGAGCCGGCGAAGCGGTGCGCGAGGCCCCAGTCCTTCAGCGCGTCGGCGACGGGCCGCTTGCGGGCATCGATGTCCGCGAGCACAGAAATCGCCCCTTCGAGGCGGCCGCCCAGACGCATTCACATGTCTCCTATTGCCGTGGCGTGTGAACGATCAGCGCAAACGCGATAGTCACGCAGTAAATTGTTCACAAGTCTCAACCGGGTGGTAACCGCGATTGACGGCAAGAGCAAGCGCCGCTTCCGGCGCAGTCAGTGGCGGCCTCAGCTGACGACCTGGTAGCAGACCTTCGCAGTGCCGGAGCTCACCATGCCGATATTCTGCGCGGCGGCGCGCGACAGGTCGATCACGCGACCACGGATGAACGGACCACGATCGTTGATACGAACGACGACGGTGCGGCCATTGTTGCGGTTGGTGACCTTCACCTTGGTGCCGAAAGCAAGCGAACGATGTGCGGCAGTCAAGATTGCAGGGTTCATACGTTCCCCGGAAGCAGTTTTGGAGCGAAGTGCGTACCATGAAGCACCGCCACAACCATTGCCAGCAAAACCTTCCGCCGGAAGCATGGAAGAACAGGCTGCAATAGTTACAGCGGCGATAATAGAACGACGTATGTTCTTCAAAACAGAGTATCCCTCAACTATTGAACTCACGCCCTTGCAGGCGGCGGGGCTTAAATCTGTGAAAAAGTGGCGAAAAAGTGCCGCTGCTGTTCACGGAATATTACAATCGGTAACATTCGTGAGTGTGATGTCGGGATTCCAGGAATGTGCGCGACGCCAAAGCGTGGAAAAAACCTAATAAAATCAGTTAAAATCCGAACGAATTTTCCGAAGGGATAGTTAACGCCTTGGCGTTCACGAAAATCGCGAAAATATTTTTCCGATTTCGCCATATTTACTGCCACATTTGGGCAAATTCAAAGGCCGTTAACCATAAGATGCGGCGAAAATTGTCCGGCCAAAGCGGGAAAGTAGGAATTTCCTACTCATTTTGGGTGAGCGTATCCGTCGCAAACAGGACTGAGTTCTACTCCCCACGCCAGCGTCCATCCTGCCACAATTGCGCAAGCGACATGGGATAGTTCGGGAAGGAGAATGCGAAGCCGGCGGCCTTGAGCTTCGCATTCGAAACCCGTTTGTTCTCGCCGTAAAAGGTGCGCGCCATCGGCGTCAGTTCGGCGGTCTCGAACGCCTGCTCCGGCGGCGGTTCGACGCCCATCAGACGGGCTGCCTCGACGATCACATCCTGCGGCGGGCCGGGCCGGTCGTCAGTGACATTATAGATGCCGCCGAGGCCGTGCTCCGACAGGAAGCGTGTCGCCGCACCGATATCCTCGACGCGGATGCGGTTAAACACCTGGTCCTTCTTGATCAGCCGTCGCGCCGTGCCCTTTTCCAGATTGCAGAAGGCGTTGCGGCCCGGCCCATAGATGCCGGAAAGGCGAAGCACCGCCGCCGGCACGCCGCGCTCCCGGCCCATTGCCAGCCAGCCCTCTTCCGCCTCGAGCCGCTCCTTCGATCGCCCGGAAACGGGCAGGCACGGCGTTTCCTCACTCACCCATGCGCCCTTGTGATCACCATAGACGCCGACGGTGGAGAGATAACCGATCCATTCGAGCTTCGGCAGCAGGCTTGCTCCGTCCTTGTCAAACAGCCGCAGCAGCGGGTCGGCCTTTCCAGGGGCGATCGACTGCACCAGATGGGTGACGCCGTCCAAAGCCTGGCGCAGCCCCTCTTCCATGCTCTCGCCGTCGAAAAGGAATGCTTCGATGCCATTCTTGCGGAGCACGTCCATCTTGTCTGGCGAACGCGTGGTGCCGGAAACACGCACGCCGTCGCCTGATAAGGCCTTGGCGATCGCTGTGCCGGAATAACCGCAGCCAAAGATCATCACATGCATCAGCCCACTCCCGCCAATCGCCATTCGTTCAGGACGTCGTCATCTCTCTCATCCGCCCTTTGTGCGGCAAAGACCGAGAATTCGCCAGCCTCCATCAGCCGCGAAAGCGCCCATACCGCCATGCCGCGCACGACCGGCGAGGGATCGTCCGAAAGCGCGCAACATGGCCCGATGAGCGCCTTGTCACCGGAATTGCCGGCGGCGATCAGCACGTTGCGGACGAAGCGGTCGCGACCGATCCGCTTCACGGGCGAGCCGCTGAAAAAGGCACGAAAGGCGGCATCGTCGAGCGTCAGCAGAAAGGCGATCGACGGCTCCTTCAGATCTTCCCGCGCCTGTAGCTTCATCTCGGAGGCGGAGCTTGCGAACTTATTCCAGGGACAGGTGGCAAGACAGTCGTCGCAGCCATAGATGCGATTGCCGATCAGCACGCGCAAATCGGCGTCGATCGGTCCCTTGTGCTCGATGGTCAGATAGGAGATGCAGCGCCGCGCGTCGATCTGGTAAGGCGCCGGAAAGGCATCCGTCGGACAGATGTCGAGGCAGGCGCGGCAGGAGCCGCAATGATCGGCCTCCGGCGCATCGACGGCAAGATCGGCGGTGGTGAACATCGTGCCGAGGAACAGCCAGGAACCGTGCGTGCGGCTGACGAGATTGGTATGTTTGCCCTGCCAGCCGAGCCCGGCCGCTGCCGCCAGCGGTTTCTCCATGACAGGCGCCGTATCGACGAAGACCTTTACATCGGCGCCTGCCCGCGCCGCAAAGCGTGTGGCGATCTCTTTCAGCCGACCCTTGATGACGTCGTGGTAATCGCGGTTGCGGGCATAGACGGAAATTGCCGCTTTGTCCGGCTTGTCGAGGATACCGCGGGGATCTTCTTCCGGGGCGTAGTTGAGGCCGAAGACGACGACGGAGCGCACCTCGCTCCAGAGTGTGCGCGGATCGCCGCGCCGGTCGCGCGTCTCCGCCATCCAGTCCATCGTCCCGTGGCGCCCGGCATCGATGAACTGGCCGAGACGTTCCTTGGCTTCGGGGATCGCGTCCGGGCGCGTGATGCGGCAGAGATCGAAGCCCTTGGCGGCAGATTCCGCCCGAACGAACGAGGTCAAATTGTCGCGGCGGCGGCGCTCTTTGTCGTCATTGTCAGGTTCGGGCATGAAGAGCCCTCGTCAGAAATCCAGATCGGCATAGTGTGAAACCGGTGTCAGGCCGCGCACACGCTCGGTCAGCATCGGCCGGAAGGAGGGACGCGACTTCAGCCGCTGGTACCAGTCCTTGACGACCGGCGAATCCGCCCATTCGATCTCGCCGAGATAATCGAGGATCGAGATCGAGGCCGCGGCGGCAAGGTCGGCATAGCTCATCCGCTCGCCCGCCAGCCACTGACGCGAGCCGGCAAGCCAGGTGAGATAACGCATATGCTGGCGGATATTCGCGCGGGCCGTGCGTAAAACCTTCGAATCTGGTGCTCCACCGCCCTGATCCGCGGTCATCTGCAACTTGTAGACACGCTCGCGGGCCAGCGGCTTGGTCACGTCGTTTTCCATCTTCTGCATGAACCATTCGGTCAGCCGGCGGATTTCCGCCCGCTGGAAAGGGTCTTCGGCGAGCAGCCGCCGGTCGCGCTTCAAGACGCCATGCGTCTCGTCCAGATATTCGGAAATAACGCTCGCGCCGCAGAGCGCGCGCATGCTGTCGTCGACATAGACCGGCAGCGTGCCGGCCGGATTGAGCGCCAGGAAATCCCGCCGCTTCTCCCATGTCTGCTCTTCGATCAGATCCGCCTGATAGCCGTATTCCGCCAGGATCAGCCGGACGAAGCGAGATGCGGATGACATGGGATGATGATAAAGCGTGGGCATCGATACTCGGGCGTTGTGATTGCTGTTACAGGACTGTGTGGCAGCTCAATTATAGCGCCCTAGTCATGACTCATTGGTTGAAGCTATAGGAGCTTGGCCCCGCCAATACAAGCGAATCGGATTTTTCAGGCCATCTGATAATGGCGAAACACGGTCTAACGAACGAATGGAAGCGGCAGCCTGATCGGCCCAAGCGCTCAGGCCCGACCGAACTTTAAACCGGAGACAATGTATGGATTATATAAATGCTGCAATTCTCGGCGTCATAGAGGGGATCACCGAGTTCCTGCCGATCTCGAGCACCGGCCACCTGATCATTGCGGAGCAATGGCTCGGACATCGGTCGGATATGTTCAACATCGTTATTCAGGCGGGCGCCATCCTCGCCGTCACCATCATTTACTGGCGTCGCCTGCTGGATCTGGTGCTTGGCTGGCGCGATCCCGTTAACCGCGATTATGCCGCCAAGCTGATCGTCGCATTTCTCATCACCGCAATTCTCGGACTCGTGGTCAAGAAGCTCGGCTTTGAACTTCCGGAGACCGCAACGCCGATCGCCTGGGCGCTCATCATCGGCGGTATCTGGATGATCTTTGCCGAATGGGCCGCCGCCCGCAGGCCGCCTCATAAAGAGATCACCTGGCTTGTCGCCATCCTGGTCGGCATCGCCCAGATCGTTGCCGGCGTCTTCCCGGGAACGTCGCGCTCCGGCGCCACGATTTTCGTCGCTATGCTGGCTGGAACCGGCAACCGCGCAGCGGCGACGGAATTCGCCTTTCTCGTCGGCATACCCACAATGTACGCCGCCAGCGGCTATGAATTGCTGAAGACGTTCAAGGATGGCGGAGCGGCAGGCGAAGACTGGACGGCGCTCGGCATCGCCTTCGTCGTCTCCACGATCGTCGCCTTCATCGCGGTCAAATGGCTGCTTGCCTATATCAGGAGCAACCGGTTTACTCTGTTTGCCATCTACCGCATCATTCTCGGTGTCTTGCTGCTCGGCATGGCCGCGACTGGTTTGATTGCCTGAGACATCCGTCCCGCATTGCATTCGCGCAACTCCCGGCGCGAATGCAAATGCCCCGTCGGACCGCACAAACAGGCACCCGATTACCGGCAAGGCGCCGATCTTTCAGTTAGTCATTGAGGGGATACGCTCCCGCTGCCGTTTTGAAGCAGGCGAGACTGAGCGGTGATCTCGAAGCGCCCTGTTTCAGGCGTTCCGATCGACTGCTTGCTTGAGCAGGATGCCGGCTGAGGGCCGGCTTTTCATCAATGGATGATCGAGGCCGTAGAGCAAGGATCGACGCCGTAGGCCGGCGAGCAATCGCCCTTTACCGCCGCGACCGAACCGGGCGCAACGAAAGAGCCTGCAAGGATAACCAGCGCCGCACACGCAAACAGGAGCGCGATTGACTTGCCCATCGAGAAATGCCTTTCACAGTGATTGCCGCACGCGACCGCAGGCGTTAAGTCCGTTGGAAGACGCGCGGGTTTGGTAGTCAGTGGAATGGCAAATAGCAATAAACGTTCCTGCTAAATTTCGCGTTAATTCCACAAAATTTCCGATGCGTCTTTTATGCAACGCAACTCAGTATGGCGGGCATCAAAACACCCTAGACTTGCGCCGGGCTTTGCATGACACGGCAACACCAAAAGGCCGCCCGCGGGATCCGCAGACGGCCAAGTCTCATCGGTTGGAAAAGATGGTCATGCAGCCTTGCCGGTGCCGGTGTACTGGCCGTGCGGACGATAGTGCACGAGGTAGGAGCCAAGCACCGAGGCCACCATGGTGGGCGTAATGCCGAGGCCCTTCAGCGTGCGGCCTTCCGCCTCGGCTTCCCGGGAGACGATGTTGTCGTGCTTCAGCAGGCGCACCTGATCCGGCGTGATCGGCGGCGTTATGAACGGAATCAGCGAGGCGATGCTGCCGATCATCGAAGCGATGCCGAAGGGCAGGGATACCAGCGGGTTCTTGCGGCACGTTACCTTCAGCATCGTCTCGAGACATTCGCGGAAGCTCAGCACCTCAGGCCCGCCAAGCTCATAGACCTTGCCGCCGGCAACCTTTCCGTCGACGGAGCGGGCGACGGCCTCGGCGACATCCTCGACATAGACAGGCTGGAATTTCGTCTTGCCGCCGCCGACCAGCGGCAGGATCGGCGACATGCGCGCCATCTCGGCGAATTTGTTGAAGAAGCTGTCCTCCGGTCCGAAGACGATCGACGGACGGAAGATCACTGCATCGGGCTTGACCGAGAGGATGGCCGTTTCGGCGCGACCCTTGGTGCGGCCATAGTCGGAATCGGATTTCGCGTCGGCGCCGATCGCCGAAATATGCGTCAACGTCGCGCCTGCCCCGCGCGCCGCTTCGGCGACCGCACGGCCGCCGAATTCCTGCACGGCGTCGAAAGTGTTGCGGCCGGCCTCGTGCAGAATGCCGACGCAGTTGACGACGTGGCTCGCACCGTCGACGGCGCGGTCGATCGAGCTGCGATAGCGCAGGTTCGCCTGCACGAAGGAGATCTGGCCGACATTGCCGAGCGGCTGCAGGAAGCCGGCGAGATCGGGACGGCGCACGGCGACGCGGATGTTGTAGCCGCGCTTGGCCAGCGCCCGAACCACGTGCCTGCCCACGAAGCCGGACCCTCCGAACACGGTAACGAGCGGCGGCAGGTTGGCAAGGGTCATGGCAGGCTCCTCGAAAGGCTTTGCGGGATGCTGAATTGGCTCTCGTCTTAGCCGAATCCCGGCGCGACGGGAAGGCCCATCACGCCGTCAGTTTCTTAAGATGTAACGTCGATCAGACGCCTTCGACGACGACCATTTCCGCATCCGCGACTTCCTGGCGGATTTTCGCTGCGATCTGGTATTCCGGCGAATTGTAGCAGTCGACCGCATGCTGCATCGACGGGAATTCGATCACGACGTTGCGGACGCGCGCCTTGCCCTCGAGTTCGGTAAAGGCGCCGCCGCGCGCCAGGAAATTCGCGCCGTATTTTTCGAAAGCCGGCTTGGCGGCCGCCACGTAATCCTTGTAGCGCTCGGCATCGCGAACATCGACGCGGGCGATCCAGTATCCTTTGGCCATGGTCTTCTCCCTTTTGTCGTTGATTGCGGTCAGCGATTTGCCGGCCAGAGCGCGCTCACCATCTCGCTGAGGATCGCACGGGCGGCATCGCGGGGATCCGGCGCCTTGACGACGGGCCGGCCGACAACGAGATGCGTCGCTCCGGCTTTCAGCGCGTCGAAAGGCGTCATCACCCGCTTCTGGTCGCCCTTGTCGCTACCATCAGGGCGAATGCCGGGGGTGACGATCGCCATCTCGGGTCCGACGATTTCGCGCACCGCAGTCGCTTCCTCCGCCGAGCAGACGATGCCGCCCATGCCAGCGGCGCGCGCCTGTTCGGCGCGGCGCAGCACCAGGCTGTGCGGATCCTGGCTGTAGCCGGCCTCGGCAAGGTCATCGGCATCCATCGAGGTCAGCACGGTCACGCCGAGCAGGCAGAGGCCGGAGCCGGCCGCGGCCTCGACCGCCGCCTTCATCGCTTTCGGATAGGCGTGCAGCGTCAGCATCGACATGCCCATCTTGGCGATGTTCTCGACGCCCGAGGCAACAGTGTTGTCGATGTCGAGCAGCTTCATATCGAGAAAGATCTTCTTGCCGCTTGCGGCAAGATCACGGGCGAATTCCAGGCCGCCGGCAAAGACCAGCTGATAGCCGATCTTGTAGAAGAGAATGTCGTCGCCGAGCGTGGAAACCAGTCTTTCCGCCTCGCCGATCGTTGGAACATCCAGGCCGACGATCAACCGCTCGCGTGCGTCCATCTGAAGTCACCCCTGCCAGTCTTCGATGGGCGTCCAGTCGCATGTTAGGCGCCGATCCGCAAGACCGAAAGCATAGAGATTGCCGCCACCGCCCGGCTGGTCGCGGTCACGGCTGATCGGCCTGCCCGCCAGATGGCATTTGAGCAGCGTGCCGACGCCGCCATGGCCGATAAAGGCGATCGGCGCCGTCGCATCATGCGTCGCAAGAACGGCGCTCACCGCCTCGACGATACGGGCCTGCGCGTCGACGGCGCGCTCCCAGCCCTTGAAGCTTTGTTCCGGATGGGCGAAGAACCAGTCGGCCGCTTCTTCGAATTGCGGCGGCGGCAGGAAGCCAGTGGCCGAGCGGTCGTTCTCATGCATGCCGTGGACGATCTCGATCGTCACGCCGGAAGCTTTCGCCAGGATTTCGGCCGTCTCGATCGCCTTCGTCTCGTCGCTGGAGACGATGCGCTGCAACTGTCTCGCCCAGCCGCTCTCTGCCGCTTTGCGGGCGCGCGCCGCGCCGACATCGGAAAGCCCCCATTTCGGCACCGGCACGTTGGCGTCGATCCGGACCTGCGGATGAGTGATGTAGATCCCGAACATCTCAGCCGCGCCGATAGATCCAGAGCTGCGCCGGCGGAATGTTGCGCATGACGAAGTCGAAATGCTGGATATGGTAGCGGTCGGGATTGGCGGCGATCGGCGAGATCGCGCCATAGGAAATCTGCACCATCGGCCGGCCGGCCGGCAGTCGATCGAGCAGGCTTTCGAGCAGCGAGATGCGCTTCGCCATCGGGAAATTCAGAAGCGGAATGCCCGAGACGACGGAATCGAAGGTGAGACCGCTGAAATTGCCAAGAGTGGTCTGAAGATCGAAAGCGTCGCCGTTGATGAAGTGCACGCCGGGATAGGTCCGCAGCAGATGTTTATGAAAATCCGTCGAATATTCGATCGCAACGAGATTTTCCGGACGAACGCCGCGGCCGAGGATGGCCTTGGTGATGGCGCCCGTGCCCGGCCCGAGTTCAAGCACCGGCAGCCCGGAATGGATATCGACGACGCTTGCCATGCGTTTCGCCGTGATCGAGGAGGTCGGCACGATCGAGCCCACCGTCTTCGGCCCCTGCATCATGCCTCGGAAGAAGCGGATCTCGTCGTCGAACCTCTTCCCGAACCGTTCCTTCACCTTGACCCGTAAGCTCATTCTCCACCCATCCGCATGTTGATCGAATGCCTTAATATGCCGCTTGTCGCTTAAGGGACAAGGATTTTCGCAACAAGGACATCGACATCAACAGCTCATGCGGCTTTCGACGCTGAACCCGGCATGAGATCGGCAAGCCTTTCGGCCAGGTGATCGGCGTCGACAGGCGCCCGCAGCTTCACGTCGGTATTGTCGAAGTAGAGATAGACGTCTCGGCCCTTGCTGCGCGCCGCTACGGGCGCCAGCACCCGCGTCGCATTCTCAGGTTCTCCGCCCGTGGCCCAGACGCGGATGCGTTGCGCCCATACATCGAGGGCTTCGTCCTCGTAGCCGCTGACATAGAGCTTTTCGGAGCCATGCAGGCGGCAATAGACGAAATCGGCGGTGATATCCATCAGCAGCGGCCATTTCACCGTATCGGCGCAGACGAGAGCGACCTTGTGACGCCTCAGCATGTCGATGAAGATAGGTGAGCGGAAGCTCTCGTGGCGGATTTCGAGCGCATGACGGATCGGCTGGTGCCCGTCGCTTTTAAGCCAGGCCGGTCCCTTGATATGCCAGTCGTGCTGCTTCGCAAGCGCTATCGCCGCGTCGCGGTCATGCGGCAGCAGCGACAAAAAACTTTCGAAAAGGGATGGGTCGAAGGCTATGTTCGGCGGCAATTGCCAGAGGATCGGCCCGAGCTTGGGGCCAAGCCGCAGCAGGCCCGAGGCGAGGAAATTGGCGAGCGCCGTCTGGATATTCTGCAGCCGCAGCATATGGGTGATGAAGCGCGGTCCCTTGACCGCGAAGACGAAATCATCCGGCGTCTCATCGCGCCAGCGGCCGAAGCTTTCGGGCCGCTGCAATCCGTAGAAGGTGCCGTTGATCTCGATCGACCGGAAGTGCCGGGCGGCGAAGGAAAGCTCCTGCTTCTGCGGCAGGTCCTTCGGGTAGAATTGGCCGCGCCAGGGCGCATAGGTCCAGCCGGATATGCCGATGCGCACCGTTCCCGCCTTTTTGGTCATGGGATCCTCCGTTTTGACAGGAGGAAAAACGGCAAGCGGTCGCCTTCGTTCCCCTCAGACGCGCATCGGCATCAGCACGTAGAGCGCATCGTCGCCGGCCGTGTCGCGGATCAGTGTCGGCGAGCCGGCATCGGCAAGCAGGAAGATCGCTTCCTCGCCGGAAAGCTGGGCGGTG
The DNA here is from genome assembly GCF_004306515.1 of Rhizobium beringeri. Lineage (NCBI taxonomy): Bacteria > Pseudomonadati > Pseudomonadota > Alphaproteobacteria > Hyphomicrobiales > Rhizobiaceae > Rhizobium > Rhizobium beringeri. The sequence continues at coordinate 4,711,958 of NZ_SILG01000001.1, forward strand.
ATGTCGAGCAGGTATTTGGCATTGAAGCCGATTTCCATCGCATCCGTGTCGTAGCCGACGGCGACTTCCTCCGTCGCGCTGCCGGAATCGGGATTGTTGACGGTCAGCATCAGCTGCCCCTCGGAAAGCGCCAGCTTCACGGCGCGTCCGCGCTCGGAGGAGATTGTCGAGACGCGGTCGACGGCCTGTGCGAAGGTCGTGCAGTCGACGCGCATTTCCTTGTCGTTGCCTGTGGGGATGACGCGCTGATAATCCGGGAATGTGCCGTCGATCAGTTTCGAGGTCATGACGATCGAGCCGATCGTCAGCCGGATCTTGGCGTCGGAGACCTCGACGGTCACCGTCGTTTCGGGATTGTCGACCAGCTTCTGCAGTTCGCCGACCGTCTTGCGCGGAATGATGATGCCGGGCATGCCCTCGGAGCCGGAGGGCGCATCGACATCGGCGCGCGCCAGCCGGTGGCCGTCGGTCGCAACCGCCCTGAGTTTCAGCTCGCCATTGCTCTCGATCGTGTGGAAGAAGATGCCGTTGAGATAATAACGCGTCTCTTCCGTCGAAATCGCGAACTGCGTGCGGTCGATCAGCATTTTCAGATCGGTCGCCTTCAGCTTGAAGGAATGCGTGAAGGTGCCGGCTGTGAGATCAGGGAAGTCCGATTCCGGCAGGCACTGTAGCGAGAATTTCGAGCGGCCGGACTGCACGGTCATCGCGCCGCCATCGGTGCTGGTGGCAAGCAGCACTTCCGAGCCGTCGGGAAGCTTGCGCACGATGTCGTAGAGAAGATGTGCGGGAACGGTGGTGGCGCCGGGCTGCTCGACGCTTGCCGGTGTCGCCTCGGTGATTTCGAGGTCGAGGTCGGTCGCCTTCATGTCGAGCTTCTGGCCGTCGGCCTTGAGTAGTACGTTGGACAGGATCGGGATCGTGTTGCGACGTTCGACCACGCGGTGGACGTGGTTCAGCGATTTCAACAGGTTTGACCGCTCAATAGTAATACGCATGGGATGCTACCGCTTTCGACCGTGACTGTCCGGGCGCGTCGAGCACCCGAAGAATGCTGTCCCGGCTTGCGGCCGGGGGAGTGGACGGGCAAAATGGCAGACTTCAGCATTGCTTTGCAAGAGGCATGGACGTCGGCACCCCTGCATTTGCGGTTTTCCAGAGCAATGCTCACAGAAATCCGAACCCTTGCCGAAGCGGTGCCGCTCGCCCATAAAGGCTTCGATGCCGACGACGAGCCGGCGGGACGAAAGCAAATGGCATGAATGAGGAAACGACAGCGGACGCCGCCAGCCGGCGAAGCTTCCGCCTGCACAATGCAACGGTGCCGGCGCGGCCGCTGGAGCCGGCGCTCTATCTCGTCGCCACCCCCATCGGCAATCTCGGCGACATCACGCTGCGGGCGCTGGAAACGCTGGCCGGCGCCGATGTGCTCGCCTGCGAAGATACGCGCGTCACCCGCGTGCTGCTCGACCGCTACGGCATCCAGAACCGTCCCTTCGCCTATCACGAGCACAATGCCGATGAGGCCGGTCCAAGGCTGCTGCAGGCGCTCGAGGCCGGGCGTTCGGTGGCGCTGGTTTCCGATGCCGGCACGCCGCTGGTTTCCGATCCCGGTTATCGGCTGGCGCAACAGGCGATTGCGGCAGGTTACCGTGTCATTCCCATTCCCGGCGCCTCCGCGCCGCTCGCAGCCCTTGTCGGCTCCGGCCTGCCGAACGATGCCTTCCTTTTCGCCGGTTTCCTGCCGGCCAAGGACAAGGCCCGTCGCGATCGGCTCAGTGAGCTTGCCGCGGCACCCGCGACGCTGATCTTCTTTGAATCACCGCATCGGATCGGCGCAACGCTTCTGGCTGCCGCCGATGTGCTCGGAGCCACGCGGCCCGCCTCCGTCTGCCGCGAGCTGACCAAGACCTATGAAGAGTTCCGTCGCGGCACGCTTGCCGACCTCGCCGCCCATTATCAGCAGGTGGAAAACGTCAAGGGCGAGATCGTCCTCGTGATCGGTCCGCCGGAGCCGGTCGAGACGTCTGAGGCCGATGTCGAAGCCGTGCTGGCCGACCTGTCGAAGTCAATGCCGACGGCAGGCGCCGCCACCGAGGCCGCCCGCCTCACCGGCCTGCCGCGCAAGGTGCTCTACCAGCGCCTGCTGGAGATCAAGAACGCCGATGGGCGATAGTGATCTCACCGCCATCAGGAGGAAGGCGCTGCGCCGGGGACGCATGTCGGAATATGTCGCGGCCGCCTTCCTGATGCTGAAGGGCTATCGCATCCTGGCTCTGCGCCACCGCACCCGGCTCGGCGAGATCGATATTATTGCCCGCAAGGGCGATCTTGCCGTCTTCGTCGAGGTCAAGGCCCGCCATGGCGAGGCCGCAGCGGTCGACGCCCTCTCTGTCGCCGCGCAGAAGCGCATACGGGCGGCCAGCGATCTCTGGCTCGCCCGTCAGACGGATCAGGCTCGCCTTTCCCAGCGCTATGATATCGTGGCGATCATGCCGGGCCGGCTGCCGCGGCACTTTATTGATGCCTTCTGACCTCCTTTCGACCCATCGGATTTCCGGATCGTTAAACTTTTAGTCCCCGCGTGAACGAGGTTCTTACGACTCTCTGCTACGTCAAATCTCGGTAGGGATAACAATTGGGGGTTGTTTCATGGCCTGGAAGCTGATGCTTGCAAGTGCGGTCGCCATGGCCGCGCGCTCCGCGCCTTATGCCGTGGCGAAGCCGGCCGGGAAATCCTTCGTGGCGCATGCGAGCGACCTGCTGCCATTGAAGCCGACGCCGATCAATCCGGACTGGATCGTCAGCGGCAATCCGCAAGCCCGCACCGCCGAACATTCGCGCGGTCATGACGAAGCATCGCTGACGGCGATCTGGGACTGCACGGCGGGCGAATTCCGCTGGCGCTTCGGCTGGGACGAGACCGTGATGATCCTCGAAGGCGAGGTCCATATCACTGCCGAGGACGGCACGGAACGAACCCTGCGCGCCGGCGACGTCGCCTTTTTTGCAGGCGGAACCTGGGCGAGCTGGCGGGTCGACAATTACGTCCGCAAGGTCGCCTTCCTGCGCAAACCCTTCCCGAAGCCCTTGGCGATCGCCTACCGTCTCCGCAACATGCTGCGCAACAGCGGCAACCAGGGCATCGCCGCCTGAAGATCGACTTCGATGTTCGGGCCTATGCGCTAATCGGGCTGAGGCGGAGCGGTTGTTTCGCCCTTCAAGACCTCGCAGGCGAATAGGATCGGATTGTCGAGGTCGGGCGCGGTTTGTTTGTTCAACAGAACGGCCACCGCAGCTGCCGCTATGTCTTGAATCGGCTGTTTCACTGTCGTCAGGCGTGGCGTTGTCATGCTTGCGAGCGGGATGCCGTCGAAGCCGAGGATCGAAAGGGCTGCAGGTATCGGGATTCCCAGATCATGCGCTGCCCGCATGCAGCCGATTGCCTGCTGGTCCGAACTTGCAAAGATCGCCGTCGGCCGCTCGTTTCGCGCGCGGGCCAGAAGATAATTTCCCGCGGAACGGCCGCTTTCATAGTCGAAAGCCGCCTCGGCAATCAGCGGTGGTCCTGCCGTTCGTGTGCCGTCTGCCTGCTCCCCCGCCTGCTCGATTGCATCGAGATAGCCCCTGAGGCGATCGTTGGCGGGGACGGAGTGGCTAGGCCCCGAGATGAAGCCGATGCGGCGATGGCCGAGCTGCAAAAGATGCTCGACGCCAAGACGAACGCCATTGCGGTGATCGGCGGCAATGCCGGAATATCCCGGCATAAGGCGGTCGACGACGACGATCGGCAATCCCTTCGGCAGCTTGAGTGTATGGAAATCATTGCTGGGAACCAGCATGATGCCGTCGACCTTTCGGCTTGTCAGCTGTTTGATGCGGTCAGCCTCCTTGGCCGCATGATCGAACGACGTCATGACGATGATATTATAGCCGTGATTTGCCGCCGCCTGTTCCGCCGATTGGACAAGTTCCGCGAAGAACGGATTGGTCAGATCCGGAATGACGATGCCGATGAGGCGGCTGACCTTGCCGCGCATGCTTCTCGCAGACGCGTCGGGCGTATAGCCGAGGTCTTTGATGATCGCTGTGACGCGCGCCCGCAATTCCTTCGTCACGGAGGGATGATCATTCAAAACCCGCGAAACGGTCCCGGTGGAAACTCCCGCAAGCTTGGCAACCTCTCGAATCCCGACCTTTGACATAACGGAAACAGTGGCCCTTTCTCTGCGCCTTCGGAAGACACCGAAGGGCGCCTGATCGAAGCTTCCAGCTAATGGTCTTTACCGCCCTCGTCAAAGGGCTGCATCTCAATTTTGACCGCCAGTCTCCATAGCATGAGCATGGGCCAACGCTCAATGGAAACGGTTCATCGCATGCGCACCGATACAGGCCAGACCTAGGAGTCAAAGCCGACGTTCGGCTCGATTTCGGCGGCTTGACAATTTTTAAGAGCGTGCTACCCAGATGTCGTTGGAAACGGTTCATTGCCGCAGGCAACTCAGGTGGAGCTGAGCCCAGGGCCGTTCGGGAGGAAAAAATGTCCAATTTTTTGAAGCGTGAATCCGTCTTGATCAATGCGCCGCGCCGTGCGGCATTGAAGCTTGGGCTTGCCGGCACCTTGGTGCTTGCCCTGTCCTGTGGCGTGTCGCCCGCCTTTGCGGCCGGTAAGCCGAAGGTCGGCCTGATCATGAAATCCTTGTCCAATGAGTTCTTCAAGCAGATGAAGGCCGGCGCCGACAAATATGCGGCCGAGAACAAGGACAAGTTCGACTTCAAGGCCGTCGGCATGAAGGACGAGCGTGATTTCGCTTCCCAGGTCGATGCCGTCGAAAACTTCGTCACGCAGAAATACGATATCATCGTTGTCGCGCCGGCCGATTCAAAGGCCATGGCAACCCCGCTGGCAAAGGCAGTCAAGGCTGGCGTCAAGGTCATCAACATCGACGTGCCGCTCGATGCCGATGCGAAGAAGAAAGCCGGTATCGATCTCGCTTTCTTCGGGCCGGACAATAAGGGCGGGGCGACGCTTGCGGGCGACGCGCTTGCCAAGGATCTGGGACCTGGCGCCAAGGTCGTCATCCTCGAGGGTAACCCCGAGGCCGACAATGCCAAGGAGCGCAAGGAAGGCTTCATGGACTCCGTCAAGTCTGGCAAGCTCGAGCTTCTCGACAGCAAGACGGCCCATTGGGAGACGGAAGAAGCCAATACCGTCATGACGAATTTCCTGACGAAGTATAAGGATATTCAGGGCGTTATGGCAGCCAATGACTCCATGGCCCTCGGCGTTGTCAAGGCGCTCGATGCGACCGGCCAGAGTGGCAAGATCAAGGTTGTCGGGTTCGACAACATTCCGCCGGTTCAGCCTCTGATCAAGGATGGCAAGATGCTTGCCACCGTCGAACAGTACGGCGCGCAGATGGCGGTTCTCGGCATCCAGTATGGCATGCGTGAACTTGCCGGCGAGACATTCACCGGCTGGGTCAAGACCGACATCAAGCTGGTCACCGCAGCGGATCTCAAATAGTCGGGATCGCCCGCATCGCGCGTCTGAAAGACGCGCAGCACTGTACAGGAAGCGTCGGCTGCGGCCGGCGCTCACCGCTACCAACCGATTGACGCGTTGATCGCTTCAGGGGAGGCTCGCTTCCGAGCCCCTGGGATGCGTGCTGCGTGGAGTTCGAACAGAGCGTGCATGAGGTCGCCATGTCAGATGCAGCAGATGACGACATTTTGAGGCTGGAAGGGATCGGCAAGCGCTTCCCGGGCGTCGTGGCGCTCAAGGATGTCTCCATGCGGATCGGCCGCGGCAAGGGGCACGTTCTTCTGGGCGAGAACGGTGCTGGAAAGTCGACCCTGATCAATCTGCTCGGCGGTGTCTTCAGGCCGGATGACGGTCACATCCTGTTCGACGGCAAGCAATACCATCCGGCCTCGCCGTTGGAGGCGTTCAAGGCGGGCATCCGGGTCATTCACCAGGAGCTGCATCCGCTTTCCAACCTGACGGTGGCGGAAAACCTGCTGTTCGAGCATCTGCCACGCCGATACGGCCTGGTGAACTATAAGGCGATGAACAGCAGAGCGGCTGAACTCCTGGAAGAGGTTGGCCTCGACGTGGCTCCGACGACACTGGCGAGCCGCCTCAGCGTCGCCCAGCTTCAACTGGTCGAGATTGCCAAGGCGCTTTGCTACGAAAGCAAGCTTCTCGTTCTCGACGAACCGACGGCGACCCTGACCTCCAAGGAGGTCGATCGCCTTTTTGAAATTCTCAAGCGCTTGAAGCGGCGTGGCGTGACCACGCTCTACATCTCGCACAGGCTGGAGGAAATCTTTGACGTCGGTGACGATGTGACGGTGCTGCGCGATGGCCAGCATGTGATCACGCGTCCGCTGTCCGGACTTGCTATTCCTGACATCGTCGAACTCATGGTCGGGCGCAAGCTTTCGGATCATGGCATTTTTCGCAGCGACAGCACCGTGTCCGGCGAGGCGCTCGGCGTGTCCGGCCTGAAGGTGACGCGCAATAGCCCGGAATTGTCATTTTCCGTGGCAAAGGGGGAAATCGTCGGCATTGCCGGCCTTGTCGGCAGCGGCCGGACGGAAGCGGTTCGCGCCATATTCGGCGCCGATGCCAAAGCGGCCGGCGAAATTCGCGTGAATGGCGATCCGGTTGAGATCCATTCGCCGAAAGAAGCCGTTGCTGCCGGGCTCTGCCTGGCAACCGAAGACCGCAAGATGCAGGGCTTGATGCTCGACATGAGTTGCGCTGAAAATGCCACCATAACGGATCTCGGCAAGATCTCCCGCAACGGCTTGATCATGCGAAGGGCGCAGGATGATCATTCGCAGCGCCTCGTGCGCGAACTGCGCATCAAGACCCCGTCGATCCATCAGGCCGTCAGGACCTTTTCCGGCGGCAACCAGCAAAAGGTCGTCATTGCAAAATGGCTGTTCCGCGGCCCCAAGGTGCTGATTTTCGATGAGCCGACCCGTGGAATCGACGTCGGTGCAAAGGCTGAGATTTACGAGCTTCTGTGGAAGTTTGCCGCCGAAGGAAAAGGCGTTCTGGTCGTATCGTCGGATCTGCCGGAGCTCATGGGCATTTGCCATCGCATCATCGTATTCTCCGACGGCAAGATATCGGGCGAAATAGTTCGGGAACAGTTTGACGAGAGCAGGATCCTTTCGCTCGCCTACAAGGAGTACAGTCGTGTCCGCCAACATTGAAAAACAGACCGAGGCGAAAGAGGTGAGCGTCTGGGACAAGCTTGTCCGGATCTCGCTGAAGGAGGCGGGCGTCGCCATTGCCCTCATTCTGATCCTGGCGTTTTTCTCGGCGACGGCGCCTTATTTCGCAACGCCGGAGAACTTCCTGAAGATCTTCGTGCAGATTGCCATCAACACCGTGCTTGCTGCGGGCATGACCTTCGTCATCCTCGTTGGCGGCATCGATCTCTCGGTCGGGTCGCTGCTTGCCCTTTGCACGGTGATCGGTGCGACGATCATGATCAATCCGGCGTTTTCGCCATGGCAGGCGATTGTTCTCGCATGTCTTGCGTCGATGGGCACGGGTGCCATCCTTGGCGCCGTCAACGGGTGGATTTGCGAGAAGTGGAAGCTTCCTTCCTTCATTGTCACCCTTGGCATGCTGAACGTCGCCAGCGGCCTGGCGCGCGTGGTCAGCGACAATTCCACGATCACCGGCCTGCCTCAGCCTTTCGTCGATTTCGGAAACCTGATCTTCTGGGGCATATTTCCGTCGATCTTTCTGATTGCGATCGTCGTCGTCCTCATCGGCTGGTTCGTGCTGCGCTACACCGTCTTCGGGCGCTTCGTCTTCGCGATCGGCACCAATGAAGAGGCTGTCCGGCTGTCGGGGCATGAGCCGAAACGGTACAAGATCGCCGTCTTCACGATCTCAGGGCTGACGGCCGGCATTGCGGCCATGGTCTATCTGCTCCGTCTCAATGTCGGCAGCCCGGTCGCGGGCATCGGCTACGAGTTGAACGCGATCGCCGCCGTCATTATCGGCGGAACCAGCCTTTCGGGCGGCAAAGGCTCGATTGTCGGCACGCTGGTCGGCGCCTGCATTCTGCAGGTGCTGTCGACGGGATTGCAGCTCTTGGGCGCCGACGACAATATCAAGCCGATCGTCATCGGCGCCGTCATCGTGCTCGCCGTCATTCTCGATAGCTATCGCGGCCGGTTGATGCGGAAACTCGAAACGCGGTGAAAAGCAATTCCAGCAAATGTGTGCAGCGGTTTTGCGTCCGGAATTGCGCAAAAAACAAAAATGCTCCAGCGCCGGAAGCCCTTGATTGGCCGTTGCGTTTGAAATCTGGCCGACCTACATCTGTCCGGCATTCAGCGAGGGATGGAAATGGCCAAGATCACCAATGTAGCGGTCCAGATGGACCATGTCGCAGGCATCAATATCGCAGGTGATTCCACCTTCGCCATGAGCCTGGAAGCCCAGGCGCGCGGCTACAAGCTCTTCCATTATACCCCCGACCGCCTGAGCTTCCGTGACGGCAAGCTCTATGCCAGCGTCGAGCCGATGGTGCTGCGCGACGTCAAGGGCGATCACTACGAGCTTGGCGCGCCGGAGCGCGTCGATCTCGCGACCATGGATGTCGTGCTGCTGCGCCAGGACCCGCCCTTCGACATGGCTTATATCACCTCGACGCATCTGCTCGAGCGCATCCATCCGAAGACGCTCGTCGTCAACGATCCGGCCTGGGTGCGCAATTCGCCGGAGAAGATCTTCGTCACCGAATTCTCCGACCTGATGCCGAAGACGCTGATCACCAAGGATGCCGCCGAGATCCGCCGCTTCCGCGACGAGATGGGCGATATCATCCTGAAGCCGCTCTACGGCAATGGCGGCGCCGGTGTCTTCCATTCGACCCGCGACGACCGCAATCTTTCTTCGCTGCTGGAGATGTTCGGCCAGCTTTTCCGCGAGCCCTTCATCGCCCAGCAATATCTGCCCGACGTGCGCAAGGGCGACAAACGCATCATCCTGGTCGACGGCGAATTCGCCGGCGCCATCAACCGCGTGCCGGCCGAACACGACAGCCGCTCCAACATGCATGTCGGCGGCCGCGCCGAGGCGACCGAACTGACGCCGCGCGAACAGGAAATCTGCGCCCGCATCGGCCCGGCGCTGAGGGAGCGCGGCTTCCTGCTCGTCGGCATCGATGTGATCGGCGATTACATGACCGAGATCAACGTCACCTCGCCCACCGGCATCCGCGAGGTCAAGAAGTTCGGCGGCGCCGATGTCGCAGCCCTGCTTTGGGATGCGATCGAGCGCAAGCGCGGCTGAGCCTGCTGCCCATGACCGTTCTGGTCCCGCGACCGAGCACAACCAAGGTCACAGCGGATGCGTGACTACGTTCTTTGATTGTTCTTGTTTTATTCCGGCGTCCATGCCAGATTGCAACCGCTGGCCTTAATGCATGTCGCCCAAAACTGTGCAGCGGTTTTGGGGCCACGACATGCATCGAATAAAGGCTGCAGGGCGGTATATAAAGTTTGCGGCAAGGGGATGGGCTTATGGTCGCGCGTGTCAGTACGGTTGCATTTCAGGGTATCGAAGGTGTGCCGGTCGAGGTCCAGGTCATGGTCGCTCCCGGAAAGGTCGGGATGCAGATCGTCGGCCTGCCTGACAAGGCGGTTGCCGAAAGCCGCGAGCGCGTGCAGGCCGCCCTCCACGCCTCCGGCCTGGCGCTGCCGGCCAAGCGCGTGACGGTCAATCTGGCGCCTGCCGACCTGCCGAAAGAGGGCTCGCATTTCGATCTGCCAATCGCGCTTGCCCTGATGGCCGCCCTCGGCGCCATTCCCGCCGATGCCCTGTCGGACTTTGTCGTCGTCGGCGAGCTTAACCTCGACGGCACGATCGCCGCCATATCAGGCGCGCTGCCGGCTGCGATCGGCGCCAATGCGCTCGGCAAGGGGCTGATCTGCCCGGCCGAAAGCGGCGCCGAAGCCGCCTGGGCAGGTTCGGACGTCGATATCCTCGCACCCCGCAGCCTGATTGCCCTTGCCAATCATTTCCGCGGCACGCAGGTCCTGTCTCGGCCGGAGGCATCGATCCGGGCCAATGCGGCAAACCTGCCGGATCTTGCCGAAATCAAGGGCCAGGAAAGCGCCAAGCGGGCGCTCGAAGTGGCCGCGGCCGGCGGCCATAATCTTCTGATATTATGCTACATTAATCGCCAAATAAAACGGCCCCACAGGCCAATCTCCGGAACTAAGGGTCTTTAAAATCGGTACATGCCTGTCATGGCCAGCCAGCGGGGAAGCCCATGCGTTGAGCGATGGCCATCATTGGCAACACCAGACCAGTGTAGGCGTCAAGAAGCGCGTCGGCGTCGGTGAGGCGGTCAGGCGGAAGTCGCAGATCGCTGCAGTACTGGTCGAGGAATGTTTTCTCTACACTTCCGGCAGTCGGAAGTACGCCGTTGATGATGACATGGTGCACGCGAACAAGTCTCTCCAGGTATCTTGGCTGAGGTAGGCGTGCCCCTTTTGCCGAGTTGACTGATCTCGCGACGGGTACAAGGTTCCATATACGGTCATGACCGACGAAGCTGCGGGGTAGGAAGTGATCGAGACTGAGATCGCCTTCGTCCACATGTTCCTCCGAATAGATACATTCGAGAGGCATCCCCGACATTCCGGTTAGGAAGAACTTTCGCTCCAGCGCTAAACTGATCCGCTTGGAAGGTGGCCCCAGTTTCGCCATGCTAACAGGCACGTTAGGATTTCTTGTCTGTATCCATCCCAGCCAAGCGCCGTCTGCCCATCCGCTGACAATCGGCAGGTTGTTGACGAGATAGTTTCGCCACGGTTTGTAGAGTTCGATGCCGTCAACGAGAATTCGATAGAGTGGCGGATGTTGCGCACCCTTTTTCCAAGGGCTGAGCAACGCATCTGGGACGTAACGTAGGCATCCCCTTGAACGTTCGCGTTTAACCCAGAAACGCGCCAGCTCATGTACTTCTCTTGGCGCTAGCTTTTCGTGCAGGGCATCGCCAATAGTGCCAAGAAGCGCGGTCAATGTATCGTTGTCGGCAGCGTTGCCAATGGCCAAGCGACCGACGACTGCGGGCCACCAGGCAGCAACGAGCATCTCGGCGAGTAGTTCATCAAACCGCATGTGCTCGCATGTGCTCTTGTGCAACCTGGCCACGATGCCTCGGAAGAAGAGGAACTTGTAGGACTGAGTACAATCGCGGAAGAGCTGTGCCAGTCGATCGACGTCCACCCCTTCCTGGGCGGGCAGGCTAGTGCTCATGAACGCTCGCCATGGTATTGGGGTCTGTCCTCTCAAACAGGAATGCCTTCCTATTGCTGGTGCGCGGTAACTCGACAGTCCCCGGATGCAATTGCATGAACATGACGAATTCCTTTTCGTGATTCTACCTTGGGGATGCTGCACCCATTCCGTCCGTGGGTACATGTCTTGCTAAACGCGGCCCCACTTTTTCATTGTGTTCCTAGTTGGAAACCTCCAAGGCGAGGGGATACCTCGCCGTCATTCCCGAACGCATGCAGTAGACGGCCGCAGTTCCCGACAAACAAATGGCTACCCTGAGCGGTCTCCTGAAGCAATTTCCGCTCCGACGGAAAGGCCATGACTGCCTCGCCGTTTGAAGCCAGAACAGGTTGTGATGGCAGTCCCCCTCTGCAATAATTCCGTTCAATTAGCTGGGGCAGAACCATGGATAGCAAAGACATCTTCATCAGTGTTGGCGGAACTGCCAACGATCAACAAGAACGTTTCGTTAGTTTGTTGGAGGACCGTCTACGGTCGGAAGGCCTGATCCCGCACACCGTCGGTCGCAACACCTTTTCTGTTGAAGCACCGTTGCGAACGGTCGAGCAGTTGATCGATAGGTGCGTTGGAACTGTGGTGGTGGCTCTTGAGCGAACATACTTTCCCGAAGGGCTGGAAAAGCGCGGGGGAGGTCGACAGAAGGCGCTTGGGGAAATCAGACTAGCAACCCCTTGGAATCACATTGAGGCAGCGATGTCTTATGTGAGACGCAAGCCGCTTCTTGTTATCGTTGAAGAGGGTGTGAAGAGCGAAGGCTTGTTGGAACCTGGGTACGATTGGTATGTACAGACGGTGCCTCTCAACGAAACCGCCCTAACTACTAAAGAATTCAATGGGGTGCTAGCTAGTTGGAAGTCAAAACTCCTAGAGAATGGACCGCCCATCGGAACTCCAACAGATTCTGCAATCTCCCCAGCGACGATGACTGTCGCGCAGCTCGTGGGCACTCTCAAACCCGCTCAATTATGGTCACTACTGACGGCGCTTGCGGCACTTATAGCCGGTGCTTTTGCACTGGGCGGGAAGCTTCTTACATGATGTGTAGGCGTGTCTCCTGAGGTGAAAGCGGAAGACCGGTCCGCTGACCATTTTAATGGTAGGGCCTCCGGGCTCCGGCAAGTCGATGCTGGCGGCAAGGCTGCCATCGATCCTGCCGCCGCTTTCGGCCGCCGAGCTGCTTGAGGTGTCGATGGTTCATTCGATCGCCGGTCAACTCTCCGGCGGCAAGCTTTCCGATCGTCGGCCCTTCCGCACCCCGCATCACTCCGCCACCATGGCAGCCCTCGTCGGCGGCGGTCTGCGCGCCCGTCCGGGCGAAGCCTCGCTTGCCCATCACGGCGTGCTCTTTCTCGACGAGTTTCCCGAGTTCACGCCGCAGGCGCTGGATGCGCTGCGCCAGCCGCTCGAAGGCGGCGAATGCGTCATTGCGCGCGCCAATCACCGAGTCTCCTATCCGGCAAAATTCCAGCTGATCGCCGCGATGAACCCCTGCCGCTGCGGCATGGCCGGCGAGCCGGGCCATACCTGCGCCCGCGGCCCGCGCTGCATGAGCGATTACCAGGCCCGCATCTCCGGCCCGCTGATGGATCGCGTCGATATCCGCATCGACGTGCCGGCCGTCTCCGCCGCCGACCTCATCCGGCCGATGGCGGCCGAAACCAGCGCCGACGTTGCCCGCCGCGTCGCCCGCGCCCGCGAGATCCAGCAGGAGCGCTTCGAAAGCACCGGCGCAAAGGGCATCGGCACCAATGCCCGCTGCTCCACCGCGATGATCGAGAAACTGGCCGAGCCCGATGCCAGCGGCCTGCAGCTGCTGCGCGACGCCGCCGAAAAGATGAAATTCTCCGCCCGCGGTTACCACCGCGTGCTCAAGGTCGCCCGCACGCTGGCCGATCTCGACGGCAAACCGACGGTCGGCCGCATCCATCTCGCCGAAGCGATCTCCTACAGGATCGCCGGCGAGAGGCTGACGGCTGCGGCTTAAGAAAAGGGTAGCCGAAGCGCGCTGAACGGAACGGTGATCTGAAGGAGAGGTCATGCAGGGGATTGAGTTATCGCGTCGCTTCTACGCGGACGTTGTCAGGCCCTGGATGACCAGTGTCGCGCCGGAACTCGCACATTCAGCGGCGTTAATTGGATTTGGATCGGAGCTGCTTGGTTTAGACGACGAGGTTTCCAGGGATCACAACTGGGGGCCTCGGGTCCACGTCTTCTTGAGCACAGATGGATTCAGCGACTATGCCCGACGGTTGGTCGTTGAATTCACGCAGGTGGCACCCGCCAGCTACCTTGGTGAACCTATTGGGTGGCGGAGCCGCCCACATCCTCCTGCAAATGGCCCGGAGGCGGCAGGCGCCATTGAGCACGGCCTCGAATTCCACACCCTTGAGGCCACGCTGGAACGGCTTCTGGCCGTTCGGTCCGCCGATAACCTTGCTCCCTTGCAGTGGCTGGGCTTTGCCGAACAGCGGCTGCTCGCCTTCACGGGAGGTGCCGTTTTCCATGATGACGACAAACGGCTGACACGGGCCCGAACGGCACTGGCCTATTTCCCTGACGACGTGTGGCTTTACAAAATCGCCTGTCAGTGGCGGCGTATTGCCGAGGAGCAGGCCTTTGTTGGCCGAGCAGGACAGGTCGGCGACGATCTGGGGTCCCGCGTGGTTGCGAGCCGGCTCGTGCGTGACGTCATGCGGATGGCTTTCCTCCTCGACCGCCGCTATGCGCCGTACGCGAAGTGGTTTGGCAGTGCGTTCGGAAAACTGCCGCTGGCCGAAACCCTGTCACCGCTGTTGCAGCGGGTCTTGCTGGCCGAAGGATGGCAGCCGCGCGGAGAGGCACTCGCTTCGGCCTATCTTGCGCTGGCACGTCGCCAACAGGCGGACGGCATCGGCGGCAAGGTCGAGCCGGTCATTGGTCCATACTTCGAACGCCCCTTCACGACGATCAATGCCGACGATCTGGTCGAGGCAACCCTCAAGGGGATACGGGACCCCTTGGTCAAACAACTTCCAGTCGTCGGCGCCCTGGACCAGGTGAGCGATCTAACTCCCGTGCTCGAGGATCCGTCTGGGTCGCAACGGATGATCACCGCACTGCTAGGCTGACGCGCATGGTTGCAGCCAGTCTCAACTCCGCTTCCGCCGATGCCGACGAAGCCAGCGCCGACGTCGACTGTCGACGCACTGGGACTATGTATCAGCGAGGCTTTTCAAGTTGCCACTCGAGATTGGAGCGCACCGCAGGCCATTCAGATGGAATGATGCTGTAGACACAAGTATCGCGAAGGGTACCGTCGCGCATACGCATATGCTGGCGCAAAATTCCGTCTAGCTTCGCCCCAAGGCGCTCAATTGCGCGGCGGCTCTGATGGTTGAGGAAGTGCGTACGAAATTCGACAGCTAGGCAGTCGAGGCTGTCAAATGCGTGCGACAGCAGCAGCAGCTTTGCTTCGGTGTTCAGCGGAGTCTGCTGAGCGCGTTTGGCATACCAGGTGCTTCCGATTTCGACACGCGGGCCTGCAGGGTCGATATTCATGTAGGTGGTCATTCCCACCACGCTCTCGCTAGCTCTATCAAATACTGCAAAGGGCAGCATCGCACCTGTCGCCTGAAGGCCTAGACACCGATCAATGTGGGCTGACATAGCTTCAGGTGCAGGAACGCCCGTGTACCATAGCTGCCAGAGGTTCCCGTCTTGCACGGCTTTAGCAAGTCCGTCGTGATGCTCGTGCGCCAATGGAACAAGCTCAACATGGCGGCCAGATAATTTGATTGCCTCTAAAGCCATAACGGCGACCTCCGCGTGGGGGGTATGAATTCATATTTCAAAACTTATGCATCTTGCTTTTGACCCGGCAATACCAATGCCCTTAGCTGGCGCGTAATTCGGCACGAAAGTCGATGCTGGCAGCAAGGCTGCCGTCGATCCTACCGCCGTTGGCGGCCGCGGCGTAACAAGAAGGGGCGCCGAAGCGCCCCGATATTCTGTGAAGATGATAGCCGGGAAGCCCTGGCCAAACCCTGCCTCAGCTGCCAAGCCCTTCAAACAGCGCCGTCGAGAGATAACGCTCCGCAAAGGAGGGGATGATGATGACGATGTTCTTGCCGGCGTTCTCGGGACGGATGCCGACCTTGATGGCGGCGGTCAGTGCTGCACCCGAGGAGATGCCGACCGGCACGCCTTCGAGCCGGGCGACGAGGCGCGCCTGTTCGAAGGCTTCGTCGTTGGTCACGGTGACGACTTCGTCATAGATGCCGGTATCGAGGATTTTTGGCGCAAAGCCGGCGCCGATGCCCTGGATCTTGTGCGGGCCGGGGTTGCCGCCGGAGAGGATCGGCGAATCGGCCGGTTCGACGGCGATGATCTTGATCTCGGGCTTGCGGCTCTTCAGCACTTGTCCGACGCCGGTGATCGTGCCGCCGGTGCCGATGCCCGATACGACGATATCGACCGTGCCGTCGGTATCGTTCCAGATTTCCTCGGCCGTCGTCTTGCGGTGGATTTCGGGATTATCAGGGTTTTCGAACTGCTGCGGAATGACGGCATCGGGAAGGGAGGACGCCAGTTCCTCGGCCTTGGCGATGGCGCCCTTCATGCCCTTTGGCCCCTCGGTCAGCACCAGCTCGGCACCAAGCAGCGCCAGCATCTTGCGGCGCTCGACCGACATCGTCTCCGGCATGGTGAGGATCAGCCGATAGCCCTTGGCGGCGGCGGCAAAGGCGAGCGCGATGCCGGTATTGCCGGAGGTCGGCTCGATCAGCACCGTCTTGCCGGGGGTGATCTTGCCTTGCGCTTCGAGGCCCTCGATCATCGCGACGCCGATACGGTCCTTCACGGATGCGATCGGGTTGAAGAATTCGAGCTTGCCGATCAGGTTCGCCACGACGCCTTTTTCCCGCGCCAGCTTGTCGAAGCGCACGAGCGGCGTGTCGCCGATGGTCTCGGTGATTGAGGAATAAATGCGGCCGCGGCCGGGCTTGTGCGACATGGGTGCTCTCCCTTTGAAATCCTGCTCCTGAAATCGAGGGGGAGAATAGGGTCAAAGGCCCGTCTAGGCCAGACCGCGTTCGACCTGGAGGAGCGATCAGGAGGGAAAAAAACCTTTGAAAACCGTTTCTTGCCGAATGTTTATTTCAGGCCGCCCGCGTGGCGATGAAGGCTGCCGTGCCGGCGAGGATGCCGGCGGCAACCCGGTTCAGCGCCTGCAAGGCCCGCGGCTGCTTCAGCATCGTGCGGGCCCGCGAGGCAAGCAGCATATAGGGCACCAGCACGACGATCAGCACGACGAAGGTGGCGGTGAGCAGGAGCGCATAGTCTCGCAGGCCGATATTGCCAATATCGATCAGCGTCGGCACCAGGGCGACATAGAAGAGCATCGTCTTCGGATTGCCCAGCGTCACCAGCAGGCCGGAGAGGAAAGACATGCCGATATTGGTGGATTTGCGTGCCGCGATATCCTGCGGCAGCAGCCCCGCCGTCCAAAGTTTCCAGGCGATGTAGCCGAGATAGAGGACGCCGGCGATCTTGATTGTTATGAACACCTCGGTGAAGGTCTGCGCCACGAAGGCAAGGCCGAGAATGACAGCTGTGAGATAGGTCATGTCGCCGAGCACCAGGCCGAGACCCATGAAGAAGGTCTCGCGGAAATTCGAGCCGAGCGCACGCGCGACGATTGCGGTAATCCCGGGTCCCGGAATGGCCGCGGCGATGAACAGCGCTCCGGCATAGGTCAGCAAGGCGGCAAGGCTCATGGATCGCTCCCTTCTTTCCCGGGTGTTTTATATCCGGCGCCCGGAACCATCAATCCGCCGGCGTTGATGGATGCATCAGCGGCAAGAATGCTTGGCCATCGCACGCCCGTGACCTTGAAGAACCGCGCGCCTCCCGTATCTCTTGCGGTGAAGACTCCGGTGGGCACGCATCGTCATGGTCGTCTTCATCAGGATGTCATCGCCGCCCTATCAGGTCCCCAATATCGCTTCGTCACCCAAGGAGAAAACGGATGTCCCGCACACAGGCCGAGAAGACCAGACTTGCGCCCCTGAAGACGCCTTCGGATCTGCCGACCAATGCCATTACCGATATCTCGGCAGCGCTCACCACGCTGCTCGCCGATATGTTTGCGCTCTATCTCAAGACCAAGAATTTCCACTGGCACATGTCCGGCCCGCATTTCCGCGACTACCATCTGCTGCTCGACGAACAGGGCGAGCAGATCTTCGCGACCACCGATGTCATCGCCGAGCGGGCCCGCAAGATCGGCGGCGTGACGCTGCGCTCGATCGGCCACATCGCCCGCCTGCAGCGCCTTGCCGACAATGATGCCGATTACGTGACGCCCGAGGATATGCTGGCCGAGCTGCGTGATGACAACGGCCGTCTCGTCTCGCTGCTGCGCGAAACGCATGAGGTCTGTGCTGAGCACAATGACGTGGCGACAACGAGCCTGCTGGAGGTCTGGATCGACGAGGCCGAGCGCCGCACATGGTTCCTGTTCGAAACGACGCGGCCGCAGAGGTAACATCGGCAAACCGGGCATGTCTGTCATGCCCGGACTGCCCGGTTCTCAGCTCTCCAGCGCCCGCGGCCGCAGCCATCGTGGCGTCCAGCCGAGATTCATGCCGGCGGCGGCAAGGAGAATGATCGCCGCACCTGCGATCTGCATCGGCTGCAGTGCGTGGCCGAAGGCCAGCCGGTCGACGAGGATTGCTGCGATCGGATAGATGAAGGAAAGGGCGCCTGTGAGATGCGTCGGCAGCCTCTGGATCGCGCCGTAGAGCAGCACATACATCAGCCCGGTATGGACGACGCCGACGGTCACCAGGATCGCCCAGGACCCAACATCCCCGGGCGGATGGGAAAAGTCGGTCATCGGCGCCAGCATCAGCATGCCGGTTGCGACCTGGATGAGCGCGATCAGATGCGGCGGCGTGCCTTTCAGCCATTTCGCGGCAAGGGCAGCGAGCGCATAGAAGAAGGCCGCGCCGAGCGCCATCAGGATGCCGAGGCCGTAACCGTCAGATGTCGCCCCGCCAGTCTCCGGTTTTGCCTCGACGATGGCAATCATGCCGGCGAAGGCGAGTGTCAGCCAGAACAGCTTGGTGGCAGTGATCTTCTCGCCGAGAAAGAGAGCGCCGAGCACGAGCAACATGAAAGGCTGGGTGTTATAGACCGTCGTCGCGATCGAGATCGTCGCATGCGAGTAGGAGGCAAACAGCAGCAGCCAGTTCAAGACGATGGCGACGCCCCCGAATATGGCGATGCCGAAGGCGCGCAGCGTGATGATGCCGGGCCGCAGCAGCCCGAGCGCGCCGCAGATGACAAGCAAGGTGAGCGCGCCGAACAGGCAGCGCCAGAAGACCACGCCGCTGACCGGTTGTCCCGACATGACGACGAACCAGCCGATCGTCCCTGAGATCAGCATCGCTGCCGTCATTTCCGCTGTGCCTCTTTTGATGTCGCTGCCCATGATTGCCTCCATTTCGATGGCATAAGAATATTGCGACGAGAGGCGATTTTATATAAGGATAAGAAGGAAAATTATCGGTACCGCCTAATCATACGAGGAGAATGTCTCGCTGTGGCTAATGATGTGCAATCGCTCGACGAAATCGATCAGGCCATTCTGGAGGCGCTGGCCGGCAATGCGCGGGTCTCGCTGAAGGAACTGGCCCAGCAGGTCGGCCTGTCTTCGCCGAGTGCGGCCGAGCGTCTGCGCCGGCTGGAGGAGCGCGGCGTCATCAAGGCCTTCACCATCGATCTCGATCTCGCCGCCGTCGGTTATCCCCTGCAGGCGATCGTGCGCGTGCGTCCGCTGCCGGGACAGCTGCACATCGTCGAGCGCATCATCGAGGAAATTCCCGAAATCATCGAATGCGACAAGGTGACGGGTGATGATTGTTTCATCGCCCGCCTGGTCATCCGCTCGATGGCCGACCTCGACGGTATCCTCGACCGAGTTGCCGAAAGGGCGGAGACCAACACCGCGATGATCAAAGCCTCACCCGTCAAGCGCCGCCTGCCACCGCTTTCGCGCCGGAAATAGGGGCGGCGAAACGCCTTTTTGTTTTTGCGCATTTCGGCCGCAAAACCCCTGCGCAGTTTTCCTGGAACTGCTCTAGAATTCCGCCATCGGCGACAGCATCGCCGGAAAATCCGGGGCGGCGTCGCCGAGCCCGCGCAGCATCAGCCTCGTGCCGCCTTCCAATTGTTGTGGAGCACCCTCCCAGCTGAGCTTGTCGGGACGGAAGAGCACCTCGACGGAGGCGGGGGCGATCTCCAGCCCGGTGAGGATTACCGCAAGCGGCGGTATCTCCGCCGCCACGACGTCGAGGAGGCTGAAGCGGCCCGCCTCATCCATCTTCCAGGCGATGGCCGCCTCCCGCTCTGCCAGAAAGCTGATGCGGATATCGGGATCGAGCTGGGTGTTGATCAGAAACATGGCTGCATTGACCGTGACCGCCAGCGAGGTCGAAACCGGGCTTCGTATTTTCAGCAGCGATTGCAGCAGGGCAAGATCATCCGCGTTTGTCGGCAAAAGCGGCCGGGCGGGCGCGGCGGAAGATGAAGGGGCGGGTGCCGCTCCCTCATATCGGTGCAGCGGTATCGCGTGGAAACCATAGGGCTCGTAAAGCGACGGCTTGTCGGTATAGAGGATGACGGCTTCAAAACCCTGTCTCTCGCACCAGTCGAGCGCTTTTACCGTGACGTCGCGATAGAGCCCGTGGCCGCGCCATGGTGGCCGCACGGCGCCGGATTGCAGCCCGGCGGCATGGACGATCCTGCCATTGAGGACGAAGGGCAGCGCAAAGGCTGAGATATTGGCCGCAAGCTCACCTTCGGCATCAAACCAGCCGAAGGGCATGCTGGTCGGATCGGGTCCGCCAAGCTGTTGCAGCGGTCCGATATCGATGCCGAAAATATCCCTGAGCAGACAGACCAGAGCCGCCCAGCCGGCGGCGTCACCGAAATAATCCTGCCGGAAGGTCAGGCCCGCGCTGTCGAGGCGCTCTGCCATCAGACGCCGGTGGAGCCGAAGCCGCCTGCGCCGCGCATCGTTTCGCTTGCCTCGGTAATCTCCGCCACCCGCGCCTGGGTTACCGGCGCGATCACCATCTGGGCGATACGCATGCCGCGGGAGATGATGAAGGCTTCCTCGCCGAGATTGACGAGCAGCACTTTCACTTCGCCGCGATAGTCGCTGTCGACGGTGCCCGGCGAATTCAGGCAGGTGATGCCGTTTTTGAAGGCAAGGCCGGAACGCGGCCGCACCTGCCCCTCGAAATGCTCGGGAATCTCGAAGATGAAGCCGGTCGGCACCAGCGCCCGTTTGCCGGGCAGAAGTGTCAGCGGTGCTGTCTCGTCGACGGCAGCGCGCAGGTCCATGCCGGCTGCTCCCTTGCTTTCATAGGCGGGCAGATCGAGGCCTTCGCCATTGGCTAAGCGGATGAGGTTCAGCGTCGGGCGCGTGTCGTGATGAATGGTCATGGCCCATTACTTTGCGCCGGAAGGCCCGAGGTCAATTGCATTGCCGGGCTTTAATCGCTAGATACGCGGCAATTCCACAGGATTCACAAGTATGGCCGAAAGTCTCGCCGAGGCGGTCTCCCGCCGCCGCACATTCGCTATTATCGCCCACCCGGACGCGGGTAAGACGACGCTCACCGAAAAGCTGCTGCTGTTCGGCGGCGCCATTCAGCTTGCCGGTGAAGTCAAGGCGAAGAAGGATCGCATGCAGACGCGCTCCGACTGGATGAAGATCGAGCGCGAACGCGGCATCTCCGTCGTCACCTCGGTGATGACCTTCGAATATAACGACAATGTCTTCAACATCCTCGACACGCCGGGTCACGAGGACTTCGCCGACGACACCTATCGCACGCTGACGGCCGTCGACGCCGCCGTCATGGTCATCGATGCCGCCAAGGGTATCGAGCCGCGCACGCTGAAGCTCTTCGAAGTCTGCCGCATGCGCGATATCCCGATCATCACCTTCATCAACAAGATGGACCGCGAAAGCCGCGATCCCTTCGAGATCCTCGACGAGGTGGAAGAGAAGCTGGCGCTGGATACGGCGCCGATCACCTGGCCGATCGGCCGCTCGAAGACCTTTTGCGGCTCGTACAATATCGCCGCCAACACGGTGCGCGGTTCGGATACCGAAATCGAGGGAACGCCGGTCAACGGTCCGCAAAGCGTGGCCGGCCGGCTGCCGGAAAACGAGCGCCAGGTCTTCGTCGAGGAGACCGAGTTGGCGATCGAGGCCTGCCGTCCGTTCGACCGCCAGGCCTTCCTGGAAGGCCATATGACGCCGGTCTTTTTCGGCTCGGCGCTGCGCAACTACGGCGTACGCGACCTCATAAACGCGCTCGGCGATTTTGCGCCGCCGCCGCGTGACCAGGTCGCCGATACCAGGACCGTGCATGCGACCGACGACAAGATGACGGCCTTCGTCTTCAAGATCCAGGCCAACATGGACCCCAACCACCGCGACCGCATTGCCTTTGCCCGCATCTGCTCCGGCAAGCTCGAGCGCGGCATGAAGGCAAGGCTTGCCCGCACCGGCAAACAGCTCGGCCTGACGGCGCCGCAATTCTTCTTCGCCTCGCAGCGCCAGTTGGCCGACACCGCCTATGCCGGTGACGTCGTCGGCATTCCGAACCACGGCACGCTCCGGATCGGCGATACGCTGACCGAAGGTGAATCCCTGGTCTTCCAGGGCGTGCCGAACTTCTCGCCGGAGATCCTGCGCCGCGTGCGCCTGGAAGACGCGATGAAGGCGAAGAAGCTCAAGGAGGCCCTGCAGCAGATGGCTGAAGAAGGCGTCGTCCAGCTGTTCTCGCCGGAAGACGGCTCGCCGGCGATCGTCGGCGTCGTCGGCGCCCTGCAGCTCGACGTCTTGAAGGAGCGGCTGATGGCCGAATACGGCTTGCCGGTCTCCTTCGAAATGTCGCGTTTCTCCGTCTGCCGCTGGATCTCGGCCGAACAGCCGGCCGATCTCGAAAAATTCCTCACCGTCAAACGCGGCGATATCGCCCGCGATCTCGACGGCGACCCGGTCTTCCTCGCCCAGGACGGTTTCTCGCTGCGTTACGAATCCGAGCGTCATCCGGCGATCAAGATGGTCGCGATCAAGGAATATCACGCCGCCAAGGCGGCGTGATCACCAAGCAATCAAGGAAAAGTGAGAAGCGGCTCTAGTCGCCGAGCCGTTCCGCCAGAAAATCGACGACGGCGCGCACCGCCGGCAGTTGGCCACGCCGATGCGGCATCAGGATCGTCGTCTCGATGCTGCCCGCCGTCCATTCCGGCAGCACCCGCACCAGCCGCCCGTCTGCCAGCGCCTTGCGGCAGACGGATGCCGGCAGGCAGGTAATGCCGAGCCCCGACACGGCCATTTCCATCAAGACATGGGGCTCATCCGCCGCCATGACGGAATGCAGCGTGACAAGAGCCTCATCTCCGGCCGAATAGAGCCGCCACTGATCCTCCGTCAGGCTCGTCATGATCGTCGCATGCAGTGCCAGCTCCTCCGGCCGGCGCGGTTCGCCACGGGCGCTGATATAATCCGGCGAGGCGAGAATGTAGAAGGGATGGCTGGCGAGCTTCCGCTGCACCAGCGCCGAATCCGGCAGCGGCCCACGGTGGCTGCGCAGCGCGATGTCGAAGCCTTCCTGCACGATATCGACGAAGCGGTCCGTCACATGTACGGAAAGCCGGAGCTTCGGATAGCGTGCCGTCAGCGCCGGCAGATGCTCCGTCAAGGTAAACTGCGCTGTCGGCACCGAGGCGGTGAGGCGAACGCTGCCGGCGGGTTCGGCCAGATGCCGCCGCACGATGCCTTCGGCCATCTCCGCCTCGATGATCGAGGCCTGGGCGTGCTGAAAGAATTCCCGGCCGAGCTCGGTTAGCGCGAAGCTTCGCGACGTGCGCTGGATCAGCCGCACACCGAGCCGTCCCTCCAGCTCAGCTACCCGCTTGCTCACCGTCGATTTCGGAATGCCGAGATGTCTGGCCGCGGCGGTAAAGCTGCCGCTGTCGACGGCCTGCACGAAAAGATGGAGGTCGTTGAGGTTGAAGAGTGCCATTACCATCTTCCAGATATGTGGACATTGCGATGCATTTATAGCCTCTACCGCGTGATCGTCCGCATGTTCACATTCATCGCGTCCAAACGGGTTCAATTCTGAAAGGAACGATTGATGTCACCCATATTGTTTTACGGCGTGCCGGAGGGCTGCTCCTTCGGCTCGATCATCGCGCTCGAATGGTCCGGTCTGCCTTATCGGCTCTGCCGCGTCGAGATGCCGGAAACGGTCTCCACCGATGACTACGCCAGGATCAACGCAGTCGGCGAAACGCCGTCGCTGCTGCTCGAGGATGGCAGGACGATCAGCGAAAGCATGGCGATCCTCCACCATATCGGCGCCCGCGCGGTCGGCAACGGTCTGGGTTTTGCGCAGGGGTCGGCGGATTTCGATCGTCTGAACCAGATGCTCGCCTTTCTCAACACGACCTTCTTCAAGGCTTTCGGTCCGCTCTGGTATGCGTTCGAACATCCGCTGGAGCCGCAACAGAAACAGGCCCTCGCCGCCTATGGCGTCGCAGCGGTCGAAAAGGCGCATCAGACGCTTGAGCGTCTGCTCGATGGGCGCGAATGGCTTCTCGGCAACGGGCCGAGCCTGGCCGACGCCTATTTCGTCGGGGTCGCCCGTTGGAACGATTTCCACAAGGTCGTCGACCGCCGGCAGTTTCCCGGCCTGCATCGCCTCTATGAGCGCATGCAGCAGGAGCCGGCTGTGCGTTTTGCCCATGCGATCGAGCATCGGCAGGACGCGAAAAGCAGCGGCGGTTTCCGCGGCGAGGTCGATCTGGCCGAGGCGCTTGGCCTGTTGAAACAGGCGGCCTGATCGCCGCCGCCGTCGCACCCTGCGGTGCGACGGCCGATCTGCCGTCAGCCGGCAGCGATGATCTCGATCTCGACCAGCCAGTCGTCACGCAGCGTTTCGACGATGATGGCCGTGGTCGGCACGGCGCGGCCGCCAAGTGCCCGAAGGCGGGCATTCTGGTTCGCCTCCATAAAGGCGACGTCGCTGAGATAGCTCGTCAGCCGCACGATATTGTCCACCGTCATATCGGCGGAAGTGAGGATGGCACGCAGATTGGACCAGATGAGCTCCAATTGCCCTTTCAGATCGGACGCCGCCATTCCCTCGTGATCGAGGCCCATCGTGCCGCTGACGAAGAGCAGCCGGGATGGAAACTTGATCTCCAGCGCATGGATGTAATCAGGGCTGGCCGGGTAGACCCCGCTTGCCGGATTGCGCGCGATCATCTCCATGAAATTTCTCCTCTTCCGAATATTCTGTTGAAGAATGGCAGTATTGGCGATTATTCTTCGGCAGAAAGGGGATTTTGCGGAATGGCGAAAAATACAGAGGATCTTCGGCAAAGACGCCCACAGCAGCCGGTTATCGATGCCTTCGACCGAAAAATATTAGCCGCGCTCGCCGCCGACAGCAGCCAGAGTTATGCCAGGCTCGGCGAAGCGGTCGGCCTGTCGGCGCCGGCCGTGCATGAGCGTGTGCGCCGCCTGAGACAATCCGGCACCATCAAGGGCGTGCATGCCGCGCTGGATGGCGCAGCGCTCGGCAAGCCGCTGCTTGCCTTCGTGCATGTGGAAGCGGCCGGCTGGGGCAAGAGCGAGCGACTGATGCAGGTTCTGCAGTTTCCTGAGGTCGAGGAGATGCATTCGGTCGCCGGCGACGCCAGCGTTCTTTTCAAGGTCCGCACCGCCAGCCCGCAGGCCTTGGAGGCTTTTCTGGCGCAGATCCATGCCGTTCCCGGCGTCTCCGGAACCCGCAGCTACATCGCGCTTTCCACCTATCTGGAGCGCCCGGTACAAGCCGGCGTGACCGACAACTGGCCTGATATGCCTCTGCCGGAATAAGGGTGGGATGTTAAGTCGGCGCCAGCCTAATCCTCACCCTCGAAGCGCGGCAGTGGCTCGATATTCTCCACCCCGGGCAAAGCCGAGCGGCACCATATCTGCTTTTTCGGCGTCAGTTCCCGCCGCTGGTCGATGCCGCCGACGCGGATGCCGATCGCGCCGCCTTCACCATCCGTGCGGTAGAGCGGCGATCCGCAATTCGGGCAGAAGAATTGCCGGCTGAGACCGCCGCTGTCGCCATATTTTGCATAGCCTCTCGGCTCGCCTGATAGGAGCGTGAAACTTCCCGGCCGAGCCGGTGCGGTGATGCGATAGGCCGAGCCCGTCAACCGCTGGCAATCGGTGCAATGGCAGATCGAGATCCGCTGCGGATCGATCTCCGCCTGATAGCGGATCGCACCGCAATGGCATCCTCCGGTGATATGCATCGGCAAGCCCCCCAAAGCATGTCGCGCAAAAGTGTAGACCGGTTTGGCGATCATGACATGCGGAAAACAAAGAACCAAAGCGTGGCAGGCGAATCTGAAAGATTGCGCCCACGCTTTAGTCCGCCGGCTGACCGGCCGGGTGTGAGGCGTAGAAGGCCTTCGCATCCGCCGTGAAGGCGGCCCGCTGATCGGCTTTCGTATAGAACATATGCCCGCCGCGATAAAGTTTTAGCCCGACGCGGCCGCCGGCGAGCGAGGGCGGCAGATGGTCGACCACGTAACGGCTGACGCTGTAAGGCGTCACCAGATCGCTGTAGCCATGCGCAATCAGCAGGTGGAAGGCCGGGTTCGAGGCGAGCAGTTGTCGGACGTCGTCGGTGGCGCTGGCCTGGAAGCGCGATCCGCCTCCGCGTCCCCCGCCCCATTCCCAGCGTCGGCTGATATCGCCGTCGAGCAGCGAATAGGTCATCTCCGTCTTGAAGCCGAGCTCGTTGCGGGCGTAATCGGCAAAGGCCCCACCATAGGCGCGGGTGAAGCCGTCAAGGATGGCGTCGTCGCCGCGGTCGTAATCCGATTCCGGATAGGGATCGGGTGCTGCAAAGGAGGCGTCATAGGCGCTCATCACCTCGCCGCTGCCCGCGTCCGAATGTTTGACGAAGGAGCTGCCGAGGAAGCCGCGGTTGCGGGTGACGATATCCTCTGGAATGCCCGTCAGGCGAGCGATCCTGCCATAGAAGGCGGCGGCATCGGCGCCCGTCGGCGGCGGGCCGGCCAGCGTCGTCAGATAGTCCCCGAGCGCGAATGACTCGGCCTCCTTCTGCTTCTCTTCGTCAAAGGCCTTGTGCCGGTCGAGTTCGGCCGCCGCCAGTGATGGCAGCTCCAGCGCTGCGCCGAGCGCGAACTGATCGGCATTGAACATCAGCTGGCCCTCGAGCAGGGGGGAAAGCATCACAGCGCCGGCGACGATGATGCCCTGGCTTTCCTGCAGCACCGAAGCGACCTTGGCCGCGCGGAAGCCGCCATAACTCTCGCCGAGAAGATATTTCGGCGAGTTGGAACGGTTGTTATGTGCTACATAGAGCGCGATCGCCTTGGCGATGCTCTGGGCATCGGCACCGACGTTATAATAATTGGAGGCGTCGTCGGCCTTTGCCGTCCGGCTCCAGCCGGTGCCGATCGGGTCGATCAGCACGAGATCGGTGAAATCGAGCCAGCTTTGCGGGTTGTCGACGAGTTTCGCATTGGCGCCGTCGCGTCCATCCGGCCCGAAATCGAGTACCTTCGGCCCGACCAGCCCGAGATGCAGGAAGGCGGAAGCAGCACCCGGCCCGCCGTTGAAGGCAAAGGTCAGAGGCCGGTTCGGCCCGCCATCCCTTGCGACATAGGCGGTGTAGAAGATCGCGCCGGTCTGCGCGCCGTCCTGGCCGAAGAGATCCAGCGTGCCGGCGGTTGCAGTATAGGCGAGCTTCCGGTCGCCGATCGTCAGCGCGTGCTCGGTGACGGAATCGGTTGGCAGCAGTTTCAGCACGCCGTCGCGCGCGCCGCTCTGGACATTCGTCCTCGGTTGATCGCTTTCCTGCGCATAGGAAAGGGCGGGGGCCAGCATTGCTGCAAGCGCGGTGAGCAGAAACAGGGTTCGTATGCGCAAGATGTCTCCTCCGGCGGTCGGGAATGAGAGGCTGAGATAGCGTAACATCCGCGGCCGACGACCGGCATCAAGAGATGGTGATGGACAGGTGAGCGAGCGGCTCAGCCGTCCTTTTCGACGGCATGGACATTGATCTCGACCGCCCGGCCGGCCTTCCAGCCGTTGATCGCGGCGCCGAGCCCGAGCGCGACGAAGAGGACTGCGCACCAGGAAAAGCTTCCGGTCCAGCCGCGGATGAGGCCGACGATGAGCGGGCCGATGGCGGCGAGCAGGTAACCGACGCATTGCGCCATGCCGGAAAGATGGGCGGCGACATCGGGATCGCGCGAGCGCAGCACGATCGTCGTCATGGCCGCCGCGATCAGGCCGCCCTGGCCGATGCCCTGCAGCACCGCCCACAGCCAGACGGTCGAAAGCGGTGCGAAGAGCAAGCCGAGAAGGGCGATGACGGCGACACCGCAGAGGCTCGCATTGATCAGCCGCTGGTCGCGGCCGCGCACGGCGATATGCGGCACGATCAGGCAGGATGCGGCTTGCACCATCACCGACAGGGAAACGATCGCCCCGGCAGTGACGCCGTCGAGCCCGCGTTCCCGCAGAATGGGAACCAGCCAGCCGAAGACGCAATAGGCAAGTGCCGATTGCAGCCCCATGAACAGCGTCACCTGCCAGGCAAGCCGGTCGCGCCAGAGGCCTTTGACGTGGAAACCATTTCGTCTTGCCTGTCCGCCGCTGCGAAGAACCTCAGGCAGCCAGAGCAGGCTGACGATCAGGGCGGGCAGGGCCCAGATGGCGAGCGCGCCCGCGAGAGAGCCGCCGAGTGCGTGCTCGATCGGCAGCGTCAGCCCGGCCGCACTTGCCGCCCCGGCACAGAGCGCCATCGTGTAGAAGCCGGTCATCAGCGCCGCGCGCCCGGCGAAATCCCGCTTCACCAGCCCCGGCAGCAGCACATTGCCGACAGCGATACAGGCGCCCGCAAGGGCCGTGCCGATGAAGAGCAGCGGCACGGAGGAAAGCCCGCGCAATGCAGTGCCGAGTGCGAGAAGCAGGAGAACGCCGAGCAGCGTGCGCTCAGTCCCGAGGCGCTGGGCAAGACGAGGCGCAAGCGGCGAGAAGGCACCGAGGCAGACGACCGGCAGCGTCGTCAGCAGGCTGGCGCCCAGCGCGCTGAGGCCGAGCTCCGAGCGGATTTCCGGCAGAAGCGCCGAGGCGCTCGAGAAGACCGGGCGCAGGTTGAAGGCGATCAGCACCAGGCTCGCGCCGAGTAGGAAACGACCCGCAGCTCCCCGCATCGACGTTGCCTGCGGCGGCGGAAGACTGCCGGCCTCGGCGTCGATCAGCAATTCGTCGACGGGGTCGAGCGCGCTGGCGGCATTGTTGGAAGGCGTGTTCATGACAGGATCATCCGGTCGAGTGCGGCAAGGACGGGCGCCATGAAACGGCGCACCGCCGCATCCGCCCTGTCGGGATCGCCGGTTTCGATGGCGTCGACGATATCGGCATGCGCCTGCATGTCCGGCTCGGGAATATCCTTGCCGAGCGTCGCCGCGATGGTATCGGCAATCGAGGCCGAGAAGAAATCATAGATCTCGATCATCGCCCGGTTGCCCGAAGCGGCGATGACAGCCTTGTGGAAGGCGAGGTCGCGTTCGATGAAGGCGGCCTGATCGCCGCCGTCGTAATTGCCGCGTTCGGCAAGCAGCCTGCGAAGCCCGGCAACCGTCTCCAGCGTCTTGTGGATCGCCGTCAGCCGGGCTGCCTCGACGTCGAGCGCCAAGCGCGCCTCGAACTGATCACGCAGGCTGGCGCGGCGCGCCATCGTCAGCGGCCGGCCGGCATCGGTCGTCGAGCGGACATAGGTTCCCGAACCCTGCCTTGTTTCGAGATAACCCTGGGAGACGAGAACGCGCACCGCCTCGCGCACCGTGCCCCGGCTGACGGAAAGCATGGCCGACAGCGAGGCTTCATTCGGCAGTTTCTCGCCGAGTGCCCAGCGTTTGCCGAGAATGTCGCCGCGGATCGCCTCGATCGCCTCATCCGCGAGATTGGTTTTGCTCAGCGTTCGCATCTCACTACTCATAAAGTCATCTGATGACTTTATGAGTAGTGAGATTTCGATCTTTCGTCAACGCCTGACATCAAGACAATAAAGACATCAAGACAATAAAAAAGGGTCGCCTCAGCGACCCTTTCCATGAGTTTGGCCTCAAACTGGCCTGGACTGTCTATGCAGCCCTAGGAAGGCGGGGATTAGAGCGAGGGCTGCCTCGCCTTCGTCACCTCTTCCATGCCCGTTACGAGGTCCGAAATCTCATTAGACATTGGATCACCTTCCTTTCGTTCTGTTGCTGATGGCTTAAAGTTAGGCTGATTCTTCTGAGATGCAAGCAGAAATGCACGTATGCGCTGTCTTGCGGAAGGTGAGTGTTCACGAGAGAACACAGCTGTTCGCCGAATTTGAAGATGTTTTGCGCCACGAAACCGTCATCTTGCCCTTGCAAACCGGCCGCGCGTTAAGCTGTTGTTAGCCGCGACATCAGACAATTTAGAGCATTCCCGCCGACGCGGCGGCGGGGTTCCGGAGCAAAGAGCCATGTGTCGCTGGGCAGCCTATCGTGGAGACCCTCTCTATCTCGAGGAACTGGTATCCTCGCCCGCCCACTCCCTGATCGAGCAGTCCCATTGCGCCACCCGCGCCAAGACGGCGACGAATGGCGATGGCTTCGGCATCGCCTGGTATGGCGACAGGCCCGAGCCCGGCCGTTACCGCGATATCCTGCCCGCATGGTCGGATTGCAATCTGAAGAGCCTGGCGCGGCAGATCCGTTCGCCGCTCTTCCTCGCCCATGTCCGCGCTGCCACAGGCGGCGGCACGCGCCGCGACAACTGCCATCCCTTCACCCATAGCACCTGGTCCTTCATGCACAACGGCCAGATCGCAGGCTTCGAGCGCCTGCGCCGGCCGATGGAGGCGATGCTCGACGACGAGCTGTTCAATGCCCGCGGCGGCACGACCGATTCCGAACTGATGTTCCTGCTGGCGCTACAATTCGGCCTGCGCGAGGCGCCGATCGCTGCGATGGCTCACATGATCGGTGTCGTCGAGGACCTGGCCGAAAGCGTCATCGGCTCGATCCTGCTGCGCTTTACCGCTGCCTTTTCCGATGGCAACACGCTTTATGCTGTTCGCTATGCGACCGACCGCAAAGCGCCGACTCTCTATGCCTCACCCGTCAACGCCGGTTATTGCCTCGTCTCCGAGCCGTTGAACGATGATGTCGATGCCTGGGCCGAAATTCCGGATGGCAGCGCCGTCACTATCGGCAAAGATGGCATCGACGTCGCCGACTTCCGGCCGGAGAAGCGCAGTGCCGCCAAGCCGCAGCGCGTGGCTATTTCTGCCTGAACGCTTGGCGTCAGCTGGACCGACGATCAGCGGAAGCCGCTCGCGATTAGCGCAGCTGCCTGGCGATCAGTGCCGCCAGCCTTTCGGCAACCTCTTCCTTCGTCAGATCAGGCCATTGCTCGACGCCGTCGCGGCGAATGAGTTTGACCCTGTTGCGGCTGCCGCCCATGATTCCGGTCGCAGGAGAGACGTCATTGGCGACGATCAGGTCGGCGCCTTTCCTCTCGAGTTTCGCCTTCGCATTGCTTTCCACGTCCTGCGTCTCGGCGGCAAAGCCGATCACCAGCTTCGGCCGCATCGTATGGTGGCCGACAGTTTTGAGGATGTCCGGATTCTCGGTCAGCGCCAGCGTCGGAATGGATTCGCCGGGATGTTTCTTCAGCTTCTGGTCGGCGGCCGAGGCGACGCGCCAGTCCGCCACCGCTGCGACCATCACGGCGATGTCGGCCGGCAGCGCCGCAAGCACGGCATCACGCATCTCCTCCGCTCGCTCGACATGCACGACGGTCACGCCGACGGGGTCGGCGATCGTCACCGGCCCCGATACAAGCGTCACCTCCGCCCCGAGCTTTGCAAGGGCTGCGGCGATCGCATGCCCCTGCCGGCCGGAGGAGCGGTTGGCGATATAGCGCACCGGATCGATCGGCTCATGCGTCGGTCCCGACGTGACGATTGCCTTGCGTCCCTTGAGCGGCTTTTCTCCGTCGTCGAGCATGGTTTCGGCAGCCGCAACGATCTCCAGCGGCTCCGCCATCCGGCCGAGCCCGGCCTCCCGGCTTTCCGCCATCTCGCCGGCCATCGGCCCGACGAAGCGGATGCCGTCGGCTCTGAGCATCGCCGCATTCCGCCGCGTCGCCGGATGCGCCCACATGGCCGGGTTCATCGCCGGTGCGGCAAGCACCGGCCTGTTGGTCGCAAGAAGCACGGTCGAGGCGAGATCGTCGGCAAGCCCGTTCGCCATCTTCGCCATCAGGTCGGCCGTGGCAGGAGCGATCAGCACGAGGTCGCAGTCGCGCGCCAGGCGGATATGGCCGATATCCTGTTCGTCCTGCCGAGAAAACAGATCGAGATAGACATGGTCCGCCGCCAGTGCACCGACGGCAAGCGGCGTGACGAATTCCTGGGCGCCTTTGGTCATCACAGGGCGCACGCTCGCGCCGCGCTCGCGCAGCCGGCGGATCAGATCCACGCTCTTATAGGCTGCGATGCCGCCGGAGATGATGAGGAGGATGCGTTTGCCGCTGATAGCCATGGCCTTCTACCCGTTGCCTTTTCTGACCGCCCTCGACCCTAAGCCTTTGGCGGAGAACATGCAATCGCGAGGGCGACAGGCGTCGGAGCTGCTCTGGTCTCCGCCGCACTCGTGGGTCAGAGGTTGCTCATCCCGCCGTCGATGATGAGTTCGCTGCCGACGATATAGGCCGCCTCATCGGAGGCGAGGAAAACGATCGTCTTGGCGACTTCGCCGGGGGTTCCGAAACGGCCGACGGGAATCTGGGCCTGGATCTGCGCAGTCATCGCCTCTGATTGGGCTTGCGAAGCGCCGAGCTTGCTGTAGAGCGGCGTGGCGATCGGACCCGGGCTGACGGCGTTGACGCGGATGCCGCGGCCGATGAGTTCGCCCGACAATGTCTTAGCAAGCGTCAGCAGCGCGCCCTTCGTCAGCGAATAGACGCTGGAATTCGGCATGCCGATATGGGCGTTGATGGAGGTGTTGAGCACGATCGCAGCCTGCTTCGAAAAAATAGGCAGCAGCGCCTGAATCAGGAAGAACGGGCCCTTGACGTTGATATCAACCGACTTGTCGAAGGCGGCTTCGCTCCACTGTTCCAGCGGCCCGAATTCGGCGACGCCGGCGTTGACGAAGAGGATGTCGAGCGTGCCGAAAGCCTCTCTCACGCTATCGGCGACGGCCTTCTGGCCGACCGCATTGCCGGCATCGGCCTGGATGACGGTGGCTTTGCCGCCGAATTCGGCGCGGGCCGCCTCGACGCTTGCCGCGCTGCTGCCGGTAACGACGACGCGGGCGCCCTCAGCGATGAACTGGCGGGCGGTCTCGAGACCGATGCCACTGGTGCCGCCGGTGATGAGGGCTGTCTTGTTCTGCAGGCGTGACATGATGAAGTTCCTTTGACCGAATGTTGGGGCGTGGCCCGTTCTTGTCCAATGCGAGAATGCTCTGAAAAAAGCGGCGCGATAAGCCGGCGCGTTGAACGATGATCAACTCGCAGCGGATAACCGCGCCGCGCCGTCTCAGGTGCGGGTGATCGAAGCGCCGCCGTCGACCAACGACGCCGTGCCGGTGACGAAGCTCGCATCGTCGGAGGCGAGGTAGAGGACCGAGCGGGCGAGTTCTTCGGGTGTTGCGACACGCTTCAGCGCATGCAGATTGGTGACGAAGGCCTGCTTCTCAGGCGTATCGTTCATGTCCCGATACATTTCTGTATCGACCGCACCCGGCAGGATGGCGTTGACGCGCACGCCCCGCTGGCCGAATTCGGCGGCAAGCGCCTGCGTCAGGCCGATCAGCCCGGATTTGCTGGCGGCATAGGCGGCAACGCCCGGAAAGGCGAAGCTGTAGCCGACGAAGGTCGAGGTGAAGATCACCGAGCCGCCGCCATTTTCCACCATTGCCCCGATCTGGTGCTTGGCGGCGAGGAAGGAGGCCGTCAGATTGATTGCCAGTGCCTCGCTGAAGCCTGCTTCGGAAACGGCGGTGCTCGCACCGGCTTCGCCGAGCGTGCCGGCATTGTTGAAGGCGATGTCGAGCTTGCCGTAATTCGTCACGGCGGCGGCGACCAGCGCCTTATGATAGTCTTCCGAGCGCACGTCGCCGGCAATGGCGATGGCGTTGCCGCCCTCTGCCTTGATCTCCGCGGCGAGGCTGTCGAGTTCGCCCTGGCGGCGGGCGCCGACGACGACCTTCGCGCCCTCGGCGGCGAAGAGCTTTGCCGTGGCGCGGCCGATGCCGGAGCTTGCGCCGGTGACGATCGCGACCTTGTTGTTCAAGCGGTTCATGGTTTCATCTCCTGGATTTGAGGTGAGGCGGCCCCTGCCGCCGCTTTCGTTGAATGGAAGATGGCATTTTCCTTTCGTTCGGATTAGTCTCCAGATTGGG
Organism: Rhizobium beringeri; assembly: GCF_004306515.1. Lineage (NCBI taxonomy): Bacteria > Pseudomonadati > Pseudomonadota > Alphaproteobacteria > Hyphomicrobiales > Rhizobiaceae > Rhizobium > Rhizobium beringeri. The sequence goes on from NZ_SILG01000001.1 coordinate 4,745,853, forward strand.
GAACTCGAATTCGGAAAAGCCGAACGATGATCAGGATAGAAGGCATTGCGGCTTTCGTCGCCGTGGTCGAGGCGGGCTCGGTCAGCGAAGCCGCCCGGCGCCTGCGGCTGTCCAAATCCGTCGTCAGCGAAAGGCTGGCGGAACTCGAGAAGTCGCTCGGCGGCATGCTGCTGCACCGAACCACCCGCAAGCTCACTTTGACGGAGGATGGCATGGTCTTCCTGGAGCGCGCCGCGCGCATCGTGCGCGAGATCGAGGAGGCCGCGGCAGATATGGCCGAGCGGCGCGGAACGCTATCCGGCCCGATCCGCATCGCCGCCCCCGTCACCTTCGGCCGCATGCATCTCGGTCCGGCGCTTTATCCCTTTCTCGCCGAGCATCCCGAGATCGAACTGACCCTCGATATCGATGACCGGCGCGTCGATGCCGCCTCGGACGGTTATGATGCCATCATCCGCAATGGTCCGATCGCCGATAGCCGGTTGGTCGCCTGGAAACTCACGCGCAGCCGCCGCCTTCTCTGCGCCTCGCCGGATTATCTCGCGCGCCAGGGAATTCCGTCGTCGCTGGCCGATCTCAACAGCCATCGCGGAATCTTCTACACCAATCGCGGCGTTGCCGACTGGCGCTTCCAGACGCCCGACGGTGCGATCGTCGTCCGTGCGAAACTGGCGCTCGGCATCAACAATGGCGACATGCTCCGCGACGCCGCCATTGCCGGCCTCGGCATTGCGCTGCTGCCGGCCTTCATCGCCGGCCCGGCCATCCGCGAGGGCCGGCTTGCCGAAATCGATGTCGGCCACAGGCCGGAGGCCGAATTCATCTACATGGCCCATCCCGAGGGCCGAAATCCCTCCGCCAAGCTCCGCGCCATCGCCGATCACCTGAAGAAAAGCTTCGGCGATCCGCCCTATTGGGATCCGGCGGGGTAGAGCATGTCGCGCAAAAGTGTGCCGCGGTTTTGCGAAAACGACATGCGCAAGAACAAGACCTAAAGCGCGAAGAGCGAATCTGAAAGATCGCGACGCGCTTTAGCTCAGCAGGCTCATCAGGTTCTCGGTGACCGGCGAGCGATGTGTTTTCAGAATTGCCAGCGCCAGGCGCGCCACGGCCGGCGGCCCTTCGATCGGCCGGTAGGCCACACCTTCGAGCTTGATCTGCGAAATCGAGGCCGGCACGATCGACACGCCGAGATCGGCCGCCACCAGATTGACGACCGAGGAAATCTGCGGCGCCTCCTGCGCCACGGTGAGCTCGAATCCTGCCTTGCGGCAGGCGAGCACGACATCGTCGTAGAGGCTCAAGCCCACAAGCCGGGGAAAGAGGATGAAGGGTTCGTCCACCAGCGCTGCAAGCGGTAGCTTGCTGCGCCGTGCCAGGGGATGGCTGGCCGGCAGGGCAATCACCATCGGCTCATCCGGCAGCCGCCGTAGCCTGATGCCGGCGGGATCGTCCAGGCCGGGGCGCATGAAAGTGGCGTCGAGCTCGCCACGTTCCAGCTTCTGCATCAGCGCCAGCGTATTCATTTCCGTCAGCGCCAGTTGCACCTCCGGCCAGCGCGCGCGAAACCGGCGGATCGTCGTGCTGACCACGGGGTTGAAGGCGGAGGAGGCGGTGAAGCCGAGCGACAGCCGGCCGGTCTCGCCGCGATTGGCGCTTTGCGCCGCAAGCTTCGCCTTTTCCGCGGCCGCGAGCGAAGCCTTTGCCTCGCCGAGGAATGCCGCGCCCGCTGCCGTCAATTCGGCCCCGTGCGGCACGCGGTGAAACAGCGCCGCACCCACTTCCCTTTCGAGATCGCGGATCTGCTGGCTGAGCGGCGGCTGCCCGATGCCGAGCTTGCCGGCGGCACGGGTGAAATTGCCTTCTTCCGCCACTGCCAGGAAATATCTCAGGTGCCGCAACTCCATCGCTATCTCCAAAACCTATCGAAATTGCCAGTTTCATATATTGGACAAATGGAGTGGCGTTGGCTAGATCGGAGACCGGAAGGATGAAGATATGCCGCCGTCAGTGCATGCAGTGAAGACCTCCGAGACAGCTGCGATCCCAGGGCAGAAGCACTACCTCAGACGCGGAACCGGCGCCTATCGCCGCGCCAGCCTGGCACTCTTCCTTTCCGGCTTCTCCACCTTCTCGCTGCTCTATTGCGTCCAGCCGCTGCTGCCGATCTTCTCGCAGGAATTTTCCGTCAGCCCGGCCGAAAGCTCGCTATCCCTGTCGCTCTCCACCGGTTTCCTGGCGGTCGCCATCGTCTGTGCCGCCGCCGTCTCGGAAGGTCTTGGCCGCCGCAGCGTGATGTCGATATCGCTCACCGGCGCGGCATTGCTGACCATTGCCACCGCCTTTGCCCCGAATTGGCATCTGCTGCTCGTCATCCGCGCCCTGCAGGGCCTCGTTCTCGGCGGCGTGCCGGCCGTTGCCATGGCCTATCTCGCCGAGGAAATCGATCCGCGCGGCCTCGGCGCCACCATGGGCCTCTATGTCGGCGGCACGGCCTTCGGCGGTATGTCCGGCCGCGTGCTCACTGGTATCTTCGCCGAATATCTCACCTGGCGCCCGGCGCTTTTCATCATCGGCGCCATCGGCCTTGCCGCCGCGATCGGCTTCATCGCCCTCTTGCCGCCGTCACGCAATTTCGTCCGCCGGCCGGGCTTCGATCCGCGCTTTCATGCAAAAGCCTGGCTCGCCCATCTCACCAATCCGGCGCTGCCCTTCATCTTCGCCATCGCCTTCCTGGCGATGGGCTCCTTCGTGACGGTCTATAATTATGCCGGTTTTCGCCTGGTGGCGCCGCCCTACGGCCTCAACCAGACCGAACTCGGCCTGATCTTCACCGTCTACCTCTTCGGCATCAGCGCCTCCTCGATCGGCGGCCTGCTCGGAGACCGGATCGGCCATTTTTCCGTGCTTCTCTTCGGTCTGGCACTCACCGCCGCCGGCAGCGCGTTGACGCTCTTTGCCTCGCTCCCGGTCATCATCCTGGGTATCATCGTACTCACGACCGGCTTCTTTATGAGCCATTCCATCGCCAGCGGCCTTGTCGGCAAGCTGGCGCATGGCACCAAGGGCCACGCTTCTTCGCTCTATATGCTCGCCTATTATGTCGGTTCCAGCCTCATGGGTTCGGCGGGCGGCTGGTTCTTCGCGGTTGAAGGCTGGGCCGCCGTCGTTATCTTCACGCTTGCCATGCTGGCGCTGGCCTTTGCTTCCGCCTGCTTTGCCCAGCAATTCGCGAGGAGAAAAGCATGATCTGCATAGACCGTCTCGACCATCTCGTGCTGACCGTCGCCGATATCGCCATCAGCTGCGATTTCTATTCCCGCATCCTCGGCATGTCGGTCGAAACTTTTGCAGAGGGCCGCAAGGCGCTGAAATTCGGCGGGCAGAAGATCAACCTGCACCAGGCCGGCCACGAATTCGATCCCAAGGCGAGACACCCCACGCCAGGCTCCGGTGACCTCTGCTTCATCGCCGAGACACAGCTTGCCGATGTCATCGCTGATCTGCAGGCTGCGGGCGTTGCGATCGAAGAGGGTCCGGTCGAACGCACCGGTGCGACCGGACGTCTGCGCTCGGTCTATTTCAGGGACCCCGACGGCAACCTCCTCGAAGTCTCCAATCTGATTGCCTGACGTCCGCCTCCCGCACATCAACCAAGCCGGATATAAGGCACGTCCTTCTTCGTCACCTCGTCCAGCGCCTCCTCGTAACCCGCATCGGCGTAACGCATGACGCCAAGCGCCGTATCGTTGGTCAGCGCATGGTCGAGCCGTTCGTCGGCGGCATCCGTGCCGTCGGCGACGACGGTGACACCACAGCTCGTCATGTAGCCGGCATAGCCGCCGCCGCCGGAATGGACGACGACCAGATCGGCCATCGACGAGCAGAGCATCATCGCATCGATCAGCGGCCAGTCGGCGATCGCGTCGGAGCCATCCTTCATCCCCTCGGTCATGATATTGGGATGCGCCATGGCGCCGGCGTCGAGATGGTCGCGGGAGAAGGCGACCGGGCCTTTGAGTTCGCCGCTTGCAACCAGCGCATTGACGCGCCGGGCGAGTGAGGTGCGTTCGCCGTGGCCGAGCCATGCGATGCGGGCCGGCAGCCCTTCGAAGGGCACGTGTTCGCGCGCCAGGCGGATCCAGTTGGTGATGATCTTGTTGTCGGGAAACATTTCAAGCAGCAGGTCGTCAATGCGAGCGATATCGCTCTCCTCGCCTGACAGAGCCATCCAGCGGAACGGGCCGATCGCCCGTGCAAACAGCGGCCTGAGATAGGCTTCGGTGAAAATCGGAATGTCGAAGGCATTGGCAACGCCGCCCTCTTTGGCCTGCGTGCGGATCAGGTTGCCGTTGTCGAAGACTTCCGAGCCACGCTTCTGGAACTCCAGCATCGCCGTCACATGTTCGACGATCGAGGCGCGGCTTGCCGCCATCAATTGCCCCTGGCCGTCGTCACGCAGGCCCTTGACCTGCTCGAGGTTCATGCCCTTCGGCACGTAGCCATAGACGAGGTCATGCGCCGAGGTCTGGTCGGTGACGATGTCGGGCACGATGCCGCGGCGGGCGATCTCGGGATAGACCTCCGCCGCATTGCCGACGAGGCCGACGGACAGCGCCCGCTTGTCCTTCACCGCCGCATCGATCATCTGAAGGGCGGTATCGAGATCGGGGGCGATTTCCTGGAGATAACCGATCTGCTGGCGCTTGCGGGCACGCTCTGGATCGATGTCGATGCAGAGGATCGCAGCCCCCGCCATGCGGCCGGCGAGAGGTTGCGCCCCGCCCATGCCGCCGAGGCCGGCCGTCAGCACGAACCGGCCGAGGAGATCGCCGCCGAAGCGCCGCTCGGCAATGCGCATGAAGATCTCGTAGGTACCCTGGATGACGCCCTGGCTGCCGATATATTGCCAGGCGCCGGCCGTCAGCCCGCCCCAGCAGATCAGTCCCTTGCGCTGCAGCTCGTAGAACACCTCGGCCTTTGCCCATTGCCCGACGATATTGCAGTTCGCCATGATGACCAACGGCGCCTTGGCGTGCGTTCGAACAAGCCCGATCGGCTTGCCGGACTGGATGAGCAGCGTCTGGTCCTCCTCCATCTCGGTCAGCGCCTTGACGATGCCCCTGTGCGCCGCCCAGTTGCGGGCCGCCTTGCCGAGCGCGGCATAGACGATCAGATTGTCGGGATCCTCGCCGACGCAGAGCACGTTTTCGAGCAGCCGCAGCAGCGCCTCCTGCCGCCAGCCCTTGGCCCGCAGTTCCGGCCCGCCTGGAATCGGAAATTTCGGATGACGTGGATTGGCCTTCGGCATCGTGGGTTCCTCGTTTTGCTCTGCCTTCGTTCGTTATTTGCTGGGCAGCGATTCCACATAGGCGAGTGCCGCATCGAGCAAACGCCGTCTCAGGGCATCGTCGCCATAAACTGCGGCACCGCCTCGCACCCAGCCATGCATGACACGCTCGCCCGACAGCATCTGGATCACGCCCGGCAGTGCCAGCGCCCAGCCGTCATTGCCCTTGCCGAGACGGATCAGCATGCCGTCATGGCGCGCGCAGCAGAGAAGATTGCCGTTCAGCATGAAGGCCCAGCCGCCAAACATGGATTTTTCGGCAAGGCCCGGCCGACCGCCGAGTTCCTCACGCATCAGTTCTTCGAGACCGGGATCGCGTGCCATGGCTCAGGCCTTCGTCGCCAGTGCATAGCGTGCGATCTCGATTCCCATCGCCTTTTCGACGACGGGATAGACGGTCGGATCGAGCACGCTTGCCGACAGCGGAATGATATCCATCGGCACATGCAGGATGAAGACATGCATGCCGCTCTGAAGCTGGCCGACACTCAGCGGCTCGCCCTCCGGTGAAAGCGTGGTGATGACGGCGGGGAAGGTGGCAAGCCGCTCACCATCCGCGTCGTCCACCGCCATATATTCGTTCATCACATGCAGCGTCACCGATGTTCCGCCCGAGCCGACAGTGATCGTGCCGATGTCGAAGGCTTCCTTGGTGTAGGCGACGTCCTTGCGGGTAATGATCCCCTCGGCAAGGATATGTCCGCCCGTCGTCTCGCAGATCGCGTCGATGACATCAGATCCACCGCGCTTCTCCGCCGCGATGATTGCCTCGCCGAGCGCAAGTGCCATCGAGATGCCGCCGAGCGCCGCATGGCTGCGGACATAAGAGGCGCGGAGCGGATTGCGGCAACTGGCGATGAAGCCGCCGGATTGATCGGCGGCAGCGCGCAGCACCGGTGAGATCTTCGCCGTCGCCCCCTTCACCACCAGCTCGATATAACGATTCTCCCCCCGATTGCCGCCGACCGCGGTCTGGATCATCTGCTCGGGCGAACCGGCCATGCCGATCGAGCCCATGTCACCTGTGGGATGCGCGCGGATATCGCCGACCGCGTCGACTACCTTGGTGCCGAGGATCGCTGACGGCAGCCAGCCGTTCAGCGTCGAGGATTTGCCGTTCTGGCCGATGATCAGCCCGGAAAGCTTTTCGCCCAGCGCCTCCTGCAGCAATTGCACGGATTTCACATAGTCGATGCCCTGCATTTCCCAGGGGGTCGTGGAGGCCGGCGCGCCGATCGCAGCGGCAGTGGCGATCCAGTCCTCGTCCCGCAATTCGTCGATCGAGACCAGCTCCGGCCTGCCGACATTGACGGCGGCATAACCGAGCATCCGCCCGTGATCGGCCCAGCCGCCGCCGCCGGCGGCATAGACGGAGCCACCCTTGACGGCAGCTTCCACGTCCTTCTCAACGAGTATGCGTCCCATTCGCCTTCTCCTGATTCAAGCTCTTGTCCATTTCGCGCACTGCTTCGAAAAGCACGGCGGTGCCGAGCGCGATATCGTCGTTTTCAGCCCATTCGTCGGCCGAATGGCTGCGGCCTTCCCGGCAGGGCACGAAGATCATCGCTGCCGGCGCCACCTTGGCGATCCAGGCCATGTCGTGTCCTGCGCCGGAGGCCATGCGCCGATGTTTTGCGCCGACACGTTCGCAGGCAGCCTCCAAGGTCGACAGCAGCCCGGCATCAGCAGGCGTCGGCAGATTGTCGGAAACCCGGTTCGGCGTCTTGATCGTCACGCTGTAGGCCCCCGCCAGCTTTTCGACATGGCCGTCGAGCCAGCGGCAGAAAGCTTCCATGTCGGCGCGGATTTCGGCACGGCCATCGATCAGCAGCACCACCTTCGACGGCACGACATTGGCGGCATTCGGCTCGATCCTGATTTCACCGACCGTCGCTGCAAAATGGCCCGGCGTTTTGGCAAGCTCTGCAGCGGCATTACGGATGTCGAGCACCAGCTGCGATGCCGCGACCAGTGCATCCGCCCGCCGGTCCATCGGCGTCGTGCCGGCATGGTCGGCCCGCCCTTCGACGGTGATCTCAATACGGGTGATGCCTGATATCGCGGTGACGATGCCGACATCCTCCTTTTCGGCTTCGAGCACCGGGCCCTGTTCGATATGGAGCTCGAGAAAGCCGGCTATATCGGGTCTCTTCTGCTGCATCAGCACATCAGGTCTGCCGCCGACCTGCGCGATACCCTCGGCCAGGTCGCGCCCGTCGCTGACGCGCGAAAGCCAGGTCTCCGGCAGTTGGCCGGTCATGCCGCGGCTGCCGATGCAGGACACGCCGAAGATGCTCACCTCCTCGGCGAGGAAATCGACGATTTCCAGATCGTGATCGAGCTCGATACCCTGATCGCGTAGCGCGCGCGCCACCTCCAGCGCCGCAATTACCCCGGCAATGCCGTCAAAGCGGCCGCCGTCCGGCACTGTGTCGGAATGCGAGCCGACCATGATCGTGCCGAGCCACGGTTTCCGCCCTGTTCGCCGGCCGACCAGATTGCCGGCGGCATCGATCCACGTTTCCAGTCCCGCTGCCTTCATCCGCGCTTCGATATAGGCCCGGCCTTCGAGAAAGAGCGGCGAGAAGGCTCGCCGCGTCCAGGGATGCCCCGGCTCGGTAATCCCGGCCAGCGCCTCGATATCTGCAGCGATCCGGTCGGCATTGACGGGAAGATTGCGGCTCATGCTTCAGCTCCCGCAATGACTTGGCGCGGCAACGGCCGCACGAAGCGCCCGGTGCCGGGCTCGGCCAGCACCTTGGCGCCCTCGGCGATCTTTTCGCCACGCAGGTAAGTGGCCGAGACGGTCCAGGGCAGGCGGATGCCGTTATAGGGGCTCCAGCCGACGACGTTATTGCCGCTCGCAGCGGCGTCATAGACGCTGTCGCGCGGCTCCAGCACGACGATATCGGCATCCTTGCCCGGCGTCAGCGCGCCCTTGATATGGTCGAGCCGGAAATGTTTCGCCGGGTTCTCCGCCAACAGCCTGGCGGCCCATGTGAGCGGGATGCCGCGTTCGATGGCACCTTTGACGAAAAGCGGCACCATCACCTCGAGGCCGGGAACGCCGGAGGCGTTGGCGAGCATGTCGGGATTGGTCTTGCGGTTTTCCGACCAACTGACGTGATCGGTCGAGACCAGCCAGACATCACCCTCGGCCACCTTCCGCCAGAGCCTCTCCACCTCGGCGCGCGGCCGCACCGGCGGATTGATCTTCGCCTTGCCGCCGAGGCGCTTCACGTCGTTTTCCTCGTCGAGCGTCAGGTAGTGGATGCAGCATTCGACCGTCGCCGCAAAGCCGTCGCGGCGATAGGCGCGCGCGATATCATAGCCGCGCCCGAGCGAGCAGTGCACCACATGCGCCGCGCAACCGGTATGAGCACCCGTCTCGAAGATCGTGTGCATCGCCAGCAGCTCGGTGATCGGCGGCCGCGACAGGCCATGCGCCCGCCAGTCGGTGATACCGCTCGCCTTCACCTGCTCGATGTAACTGCGCACTGCCTCGTCGTCTTCATTGTGCACGCCCGCCGTCAGCCCCGTCGGCGCGATTGCCGCAAAGCAGGCGTCGAGCAGGGCCGGCGGAATGCGCGGAAAGCGCTTCGGGTCGGTGCCGAAGGTCGAGAATTTGAAGGCGGCGACGCCTGCCTCCACCATTTCGCCGATCCGTGCCGGGCCTTCTTCCGGATCGACGGTGCCATAAAGCGCAAAGTCGACGCGCGCCTGCGGACCGGCATGGTCGATCTTCCGCTTCACCGCCGCTGCCGAGCAGACGAGATTGCCTTCGTCATAGGGCATGTCGACGATGACAGTCACGCCCCCGGCCGCCGCCGAGCGCGTCGACCAGATGAAATCCTCCTGGTCCTTCTGGGAAAGCGAATGCACCTGTGCGTCGATCGCGCCCGGCAGCATCAGCGCTTTTCCGAGCAGATGCCGTTCGCGGCCCGCAGGCGGCACGCCGAGGCCGACCTCGGCGATCTTGCCGTCGCGCACGGCGACATAGCCCTCTTCGAGAATGCGGTCCGGCAGCACCACCGTGCCCTGCAAAACGAGATCGAAGTCCATACCGCTTCCTCCCTAAACTGGATCAGACTGTCGCCGGCTGGAGCATGATGCCGAAAAGTGTGAGCGGTTTTCGGACGACATCATGCTCTAACTCTTTAATTTAGAACAGGATTCAGACTTTAGGCCGACCCGGCCTAAAGTCATCCTGTTCTAGGGGCCTGTCAGCCGCTCCTCGATGCGCTCCAGCGAGCCGAGCGCGAAGAAATCGTCGAAGGAGGCAATTGGAACCTGCTCGGTCAGCTTCGAGACGAAGTCGTCCGAACCAAGTTCTTCCTCGATCGCCTCCACCTCCGCCGAAAGCGGCCGGTCGACAATATAGAAATCCGCATGTTTGCGCACGACCGCGTAGAGCATGGCGGCGACGCCCTTCGGTTCATCGCCAAGAATGTCGATCGCCTGGGCCGAGAGCAGCGCCTCGAGGGCTGCGAGGCGCTTCAGCGCCCGCATTTGCCGGTCGAAGCGCTCGATGACGAGCGGTAGGAAGGCCGCCTCGTCCTCCAACCCGGCTGCGACGACCAGCGACTGCGCAGAAACAGGATTGGACATTGACAGAACGCGCGAGAAAATCTCGCCGGCAAGTTTGATGATCGGCCCGAAACCGGTGGCAATCCGCCCCGGCGGCACGAGATTGACCGGCAGGTCGCGCCGCTGGCCGTTGCCGAGAATGACGCAGCGATTAAAGGCGTTGCGCGCTGCATGCGCCATGCAGAGCGCGGCCGATTCGAGCAGGATCGTCACATCGAGCGGAAGAGAGCCGCCCGACGTCATCACCCGGCCTTCGACCACGACGGGATTGTCGTCCGAGCGCCCGGTGGCGGCAAGGATCTTGTGGCCGGTCGATAAGAGGTTTTCGATCACCGCGCCGAATACCTGGGCGATCATGCGCAGGCTCAGCGGATCCTGCACATGCGTTGCGACGGGCCAGTTCCATTCGTCGGAGGCATTGCAGAGCCAGGCGCCGATCAGCGCTTCACGCGCCGTTCCGACATGCCGGACCGCCTTCCAGGGATCGCGGGAAGCGCCGAGCGCGCCGGCCGCCATCATCGCCGTTGCCAGCAGGACGCGGATCGAGGCCGCGGCATTGCGGGTCGTTTCCGCCGCCGAGGCAAAGCTCACCGCATTGATGCTGAGCGAGGCGAGGCTGTCGCGCGGCGCCATCCGCATTGGTTCCAGCCCGGCCGCCCGGAAGGCCTCGGCCGCCTGCATCCGGTTGCCGCGATAGATCGCTTCGCCGACGCCGGTCAGCACCGCGCCGATCTGTCCCATCAGGCCGATATCCGCACAGCCGATCGAGCCGGTGCGGCGTACGACCGGGATGAGATCGGCCTCGAGCATCCTGATATAGGCCTGGATCAGCTCCGGCGTGCAGCCGACCTGGCCGGTCAGCGCCGTGTTGATACGGATCGCCATGGCATTGCGCACGATATTGCAGGAAAAGGGTGTGCCGGTGCCGAAATGATGGGCGCGCACCAGGCCGAGATTGAAGGTGTCGAGTTCGTCGGCCGACCACTCCACATCCTTCATGGCGCCGACGCCTGTCGTCGAGCCATAGACGGGCATGCCGGAGGCAATCGCATCCTCGACGACCTCGCGGGCGATCGCGATGCGGGCCATGCCTGTCGCCGAAGCCGAAATCTTAGCCTTGCCCGCACCAATCGTCACCATCTCGGCAAAACCGAGCGGTTGTCCGGAAAGTTCGATGCCAAGGCGTTCGTGCTTCATGTGCCCCTATCTCCCCAGAACAGGATGATTTTAGGCCGGATCGGCCGAAAATCTGAATCCTGTTCTAAACTAAAGAGTCAGAGCATGATGTCGCCCGAAAACCGCTCACACTTTTCGGCATCATGCTCGGAATGCGAGACTAAGCGAGCCCTCCGTCACATGGGATATCCCAAATGCCGAACACAGCATGTTTTTGGCAAGCGGTCAGCTCAGCATCCAGGCAATATAGACAAGCGTCAATGCGACGATCCAAAGCGCGATCCTGGCCGAGCGATTGTGCCGCGCTTCGGCCTTGCCGATCGCCTCCGCCGTCTCAGCGTCGAAGCGCAGCCCGTGCTCGCTCATATGCAGGAGCTGGTGGTGGAATTTTTCGGTCTTCGCTGCGATTTCGGGCACGGCTTCGGCGAGTTTTACCGCCGCCTTCAGCCCGTCCTTAAGATCGGTGGCGATCCGCTTCGGCCCGAGATTGGTGCGGATCCAGTCGCCGACGACAGGCTCGGAGGCCTTCCACATGTTGAAGCGCGGATTGAGCATGCGCGATACGCCTTCGACCACGACCATGGTCTTCTGCAGCATCACCAGCTCCGGCCGCGTCGCCATGTCGAAGAGTTCGGTCACTTCAAACAGCAGCGTCAGCAGCTTGCCCATCGAGATCGTCTCGGCCGGCTGTCCATGGATCGGCTCGCCGATCGCCCGGATCGCCTGTGCGAAGCTTTCGACATTGTGATGTCCAGGCACATAGCCAGCCTCGAAATGCACTTCGGCGACGCGGATATAGTCGCGGGTGATGAAGCCATAGAGGATTTCGGCGAGGAACCGCCGTTCCTTCTTGCCCAGTCGCCCGACGATGCCCATGTCGACGGCGACGATCATGCCGTCCGCATCGACGAAGAGATTGCCCGGATGCATGTCCGCATGGAAGAAGCCGTCGCGCAACGTGTGGCGCAGGAACGACTGGATCAGCGTATCGGCAAGCAGGTTGAGATCATGGCCCGCCGCGCGCAGGCCCTCGACGTCGGACATCCTCGTGCCGTCGATCCACTCCATGGTGATGACGTCGCGCCCGGTGCGCTCCCAGTCGACCTTCGGCACGCGGAAGCCGGGATCCCGCTCGGTATTCTCGGCGATCTCGGAAAGGGCCGCCGCCTCCAGGCGAAGATCCATCTCCACCTTCGTCGTCTGCTCCAGCGTCTTCGTCACCTCGACCGGCCGCAGCCGCCGGCTGGACGCCAGGAAACGCTCCTGCATATGGGCAACGAGATACATCGCCTCGATGTCATGGGCAAAGCGCTGGCGCACGCCGGGCCGCACGATCTTGACGGCGACCTTTTTCCGGCCCTCGGCACTGTCGACCTCGGCCGGATGCACCTGCGCGATCGAGGCGGCGGCGATTGGATCGCCGAAGCTCGCATAGAGCTCACCGATCGGCCGTCCGAGCGAGCCTTCGATATTGGCCTTGGCGGCTGCCGAGGGAAAGAAGGCCATCCGGTCCTGAAGCTGCGACAAGTCGTTGGCGAATTCGACGCCGACGACATCCGGCCGCGTCGCCAGGAACTGCCCGATCTTCACATAGGAGGGACCGAGCCGCTCGACAGCCTGGGCCAGCCGGTCGCTGCGCTTCTGATGCCGCGCCTTGCTTCGTTCGAAAATCGTGACGAAGGATTTGGCGAGTGCGACCGGAGGCGGTAGCCCTTCGGAAGGAAGAGCTGACACGACGCCCTCACGCACGAGCACCCAGCCGACGCGCCAAAGACGGAAATATGCGCCGAAAGTGCTCATGTTCTGTTTGATTCTCGCGCGACGCTATTCGAAAACCGCTCTACACTTTTCGGCGTCATGCGTCAGAGCTTCCAGCCGGAATGGAGTGCGGCGATGCCGCCGGTATAATTGGTGTAGGTGACGCGCGAAAAGCCGGCCTGGCGGATCATTGCCGCGAAATTCTCCTGGTTCGGGAACTTGCGGATCGATTCCACCAGATATTGGTAGGGTTCGGCATCGCCGGTAATCGCCTTGCCGAATTGCGGAATGGCGTTGAACGACCAGGCGTCGTAGATCTTGTCGAGAAGCGGCATATCGACTTCGGAAAATTCCAGCACCAGCAGCCGTCCGCCGCGCTTCAAGACGCGATAGGCCTCCGACAGCGCTACGTCGATCCTCGGCACGTTGCGGATGCCGAAGGCGATCGTATAGGCGTCGAAGCTGCCTGCCTCGAACGGCAGTTCCTCGGCATTCGCCTCGACGAAGGTGAGATTGCCGGAAAGCTTCTTCTTTTCCGCCCGCTCGGCCCCGACGCCGAGCATCGAGCCGTTGATGTCGAGCACGGTGGCATGCGCCTGTCTGCCCGAGGCCTCGACGATGCGGAAGGCGATGTCGCCCGTGCCGCCGGCAACGTCGAGTACCTTGTAGCCCGGCTCCTTGCGCGGGTTCAGCGCCGAGATCATCGCATCCTTCCAGGCGCGGTGCATGCCCATCGACATGACGTCGTTCATGATGTCGTAGCGCTTGGCGACCTTGTGGAACACCTGGTTGACCAGGCTCTGCTTCTCGCCATCAGGCACCTCGCGGAAGCCGTAGGAGGTCTCCATGCCGCCATCGGCGGAAGTGCGGCTTTCTGACATCAGACTGCTCCGTTCCTGAAGATTCGGGCGCGGCGGCCATAGCGAAAGACCGCGCGCGACGTTATCTATGGGCCGCATTCTCCGCGGCACACTGGCGCTATAGCGCACATCGTCGTCGGTTGAAACACGTTAGATATAGATGGGTTAAGATGCCGGAATTGCCAGAAGTCGAAACGGTGAAACGCGGCCTGACGCCGGCGATGGAGGGCACCCGCATCACCAAGCTGGAGCTGCGCCGCGGCGATCTGCGCTTCCCCTTTCCCGACGCTTTCGCGGACAGGGTTTCCGGCCGCACCATCGTCAGCCTCGGCCGCCGCGCCAAATATCTGCTGGTCGATCTCGACGACGGCAACACGCTGATCTCCCATCTCGGCATGTCCGGTTCGTTTCGCATCGAGGAGGGTGCCGCCTCCGGCATGCCGGGCGAATTCCACCATGCCCGCTCGAAGGACGAGAAGCACGATCACGTCGTCTTCCATCTGGAGGGCGCAAGCGGCCCACGCCGTGTCGTCTACAACGATCCGCGCCGTTTCGGCTTCATGGATATGGTGGGACGTGCCGATCTCGCCGCCCATCCCTTCTTCCGCGATCTCGGCCCTGAGCCGACAGGAAACGAGCTTGGCGCCGCCTATCTGGCTGAACGTTTCCAGGACAAGGCGCAGCCGCTGAAGAGCGCGCTGCTTGACCAGAAGAATATTGCCGGTCTCGGCAATATATATGTCTGCGAGGCGCTGTGGCGCGCGCATCTTTCGCCGATCCGTGCCGCCGGCACGCTGGTGACGGCAGGGGGCCGGCCGAAGGCGCAGCTCGACCTGCTCGTCGCCTCGATCCGCGACGTCATCGCCGATGCGATCGCCGCCGGCGGATCGTCGCTGCGTGACCATATCCAGACCGACGGATCGCTCGGCTATTTCCAGCACTCCTTCTCCGTTTATGATCGCGAAAGTCGGGCTTGCCGCACGCCCGGCTGCGGCGGTACGGTCGCCCGCATCGTCCAGGCGGGTCGCTCCACCTTCTATTGCGCCACCTGCCAGAAGTAAGAGTGAGAAACCGGGAGAACAGCATGGCCTATGAGACCCTGATCGTCGAAACCCGAGGCAATGTCGGCCTCGTCACGCTGAACCGCCCGCAGGCGCTGAACGCGCTGAACTCCACCGTCCTGAAGGAACTGAAAGAGGCCTATGCCGCCTTCCACGCCGACGAGACGGTCGGCGCGATCGTGCTGACCGGTTCCGAGCGCGCCTTTGCCGCCGGCGCCGATATCAAGGAGATGCAGCCGCTTGAGTTCGCCGATATCTATAAGAGTGATTTCATCAGCGGTTGGGATGAGGTCGCCAAGGCACGCAAGCCGGTGATCGCTGCCGTCAGCGGCTTTGCGCTCGGCGGCGGCTGCGAGCTCGCCATGATGTGCGATTTCATCATCGCCTCGGAGACGGCGAAGTTCGGCCAGCCGGAAATCACCCTTGGCGTCATTCCCGGCATGGGCGGCTCGCAGCGGCTGACACGCGCTGTCGGCAAGGCAAAGGCGATGGACCTCATCCTGACCGGTCGCATGATGGATGCGGCGGAAGCCGAACGATCGGGACTCGTTTCGCGTGTGGTGGCACCCGAACGTCTGCTCGACGAGGCGCTGGCAGCGGCCGAAAAGATCGCTTCGCTTTCGCGTCCCTCGGTCATGATGGCCAAGGAGGCGGTCAGCCGCGCATTCGAGACGACGCTGGAGGAGGGCTTGCGTTTCGAGCGCCGCCTGTTTCACAGTCTCTTTGCCACGGATGACCAGAAAGAAGGCATGGCGGCCTTCGTCGAGAAGCGCAAACCGGCTTTTACGCACCGTTGAATGCTTTTAGGCGCTTGCCAGTGGTAAAGCGTGAAAATCCGCGTTGACGTGGGCCGGCTTTAGAGTTATATGCCCGCCCACGGTTCGGAAAGCCGGTTTGGTTTTCCGCGATTGCTCCCGCATTGCTGGATTTTGTGGCCGCAGGGCCCGCGGTAATGGCGGAGTTTGTTCGAATTCTTGAGAGAGGCATCCATGGCCAATACAACTTCGGCGAAAAAAGCGACCCGCAAGATCGCCCGCCGTACCGACGTCAATAAGGCTCGTCGCTCGCGCGTTCGTACTTTCGTTCGCCAGGTCGAAGAGGCCATCGCATCCGGTGACGCCGCCAAGGCGAAGGAAGCTTTCCTGGCTGCTCAGCCCGAGCTTGCCCGCGCCGCCAGCAAGGGCGTGCTGCATGCCAACACGGCATCGCGCAAGGTCTCGCGTCTGGCCGCTCGTGTGAAGGCTCTTTCGGTCACCACGACCGCGTAATCTTCCATTAAGGACTTCTTCTTTATGATTAGCCCGGTAATTTTACCGGGCTTTTTCGATTCCGCCGATCAGCCCCTGCGTGGTTAATCTCACGACTGTTTCGTGTCAGCGCCATGACAGGAAAAATCGTTTAAAAACAATGGCTTGCGCAAGGATGCTTTCACGCCGCGCGACTCTGCCCCAAGCTTCCGGGACCACAGGCGAGTCAAGAGGATTTTATTTTTTTTCTTTCAATGCGTGTCAAAATAGCCCGAACGGGGGAATCTCTTTGATTCAACTGCGATTCTTTTTTGACGCTGGTGTGACGCCCGAAAAGGGCAGGCGGAGTCAATGCCCGCTTCTTAATTTTGCGTAAAATTCATCGTTGATATTGCCTTTTGATCCTGCCTAAATGGCTTTCAACAAAGGGCGCGGACATCACCTGCAGAGGCTCGGTCTTAACTGCCACGTCGGCAGGGCGATAAGTTTGTGCCGTTTGTTACGGAGCATTGCGCTTCCGTTTTTTCAAGCACTCGACGGATTTGAGCCGTAACGTGGCTGTTACGGAGCGGGGATGTTTTGTGCCTTCAGTGGCCACACGTTTAAGGCGAGGCCACCGGAGAAGGTAAATTAATATTGCGTTCGGGCTGGTCGGCCGAAAACGAGGTTCGACCGCCAGCTTGGCACGGAAAGCCGATGTAAGGTTGCCGCATGAACGCGGCACCTGCAACGGAGTTTTGCGCCGGTTCCTTCGGGAGCAGTGTTTGAGTGAACCGGCAGGCGAGCGGCTCATGAGGATCCGTCAGCCCGCCAAAGCGGGGAATGATCGGGCGGCCGTTTTAGCGGATGCCGCCCGGTGGAATTGAAAGGCGGCATT
>NZ_SILG01000006.1:0-346891 GCF_004306515.1 Rhizobium beringeri
ATTGTCGTAGATGCCGCGGCCAGGAATGCCGCCGAAGACGCGGAACGCGTGATTATGGGCATCGAACAGCATCTCATGCGTCTGCAGGAGATAGGCTCGGACGATGAAAGCCCTGGAGTAGCTCAGCTTCGTATGCGCCACCTGCAGCTTGGTGCGTTCATTGCCGATGATCGCCCAGTCTTCCGACCAGTCGAACTGGAAGGCTTCACCAGGCTCGAACGCCAAGGGCACAAACGTGCCGCGGCCTGTCGTCTGCAATTCCCTCTGCCGATCATCACGCCATTCCCGAGCAAATGCCGCCACGCGATTGTAGGAGCCCTCGTAGCCGAGGCTGACCAGGTCAGCATGTAATTGTTTCATCGTCCGCTTCTGTTTGCGGCCCTTCTTGGATTCCGTCTTCAACCAAGCTGACAATCGATCCGCAAACTGGTCAAGCTTGCTCGGTCGCTCCGGAACGTTGAACTTCGGCTCCACGCCGCCGGCACGCAGGTATTTGCGGATGGTATTCCGGGACAGGCCGGTCCTGCGGCAAATCTCCCGGATCGATAGATGCTCTCGAAAATGCCAGCGTCGGATTACGCTCAGTAATGCCATGTCGATCACTCCAGAGCCCCCGCTGAAAGCATGCGAGGGACGGTTGAAACATGGGTCAATTCTCAATGGAAATATCTGGCTGCGCCGGGTCAGCTCTCAGTGGAAATCAACACCAACGACCCAAAAGCTGTCACTGCGTGAAACTTCGCGATTGTAAGACTTGCTCAAGAGGTTGGCTGAAATCGCACCCCACCAACAAGGTTGATCTAGATCGTGCCGTGTTTTGAAGTAAGCAAATTCCCGGCGAAGCTTTTGCGGCAGGAATGGCAGAACAAGTTTGACATGTTTTCGGAGCAGGTTCCGCGCGACCATGTGGTCAGGCGCAGCACCTCCAAATCCGCTTAGTCCGACAAGCATACGATCCCCGTGAGCGATGAGGACATCGTCCGACATCTGTCGGAGACAGGTCGATGTCGGATCCTGCAAAAACTCATACCGCGCGCAATCGTACCATTTGCTCCGGCTAAATGATCGGTGCACCAATGCCGGTATCTTTTGCTTTTGCGTGTCCATCGGTTCCGTCCCGACATGGAAATCAGAAGCGGTGAATGCGAAGGCCCAGCAGTTTCTCCGACAGGACGACGACGAATAAGGTCAGCACGATGGATACCGTCGATACGGCGGCGGCTTCAGGGGTGAAGTTCGTGCGCAGATAGTCATAGAGCTGGATCGGAAGCGTGGCGGTTCCTACGTTCTTCAGCATGAAGGATATGGTGAACGTGTCGAAGGATATGATGAAGGCGAACAGACATCCGCCAATCACGCCGGGCTTGATCAGCGGCAGCATGATACGACGAAATCGCGTCAGTGGTCCCGCGCCGAGGCTCTTGGCCGCCAGGCTCCAGGCGGGGTCGTAGGACTCCATGGCCGCCGAAACGTTGATGAAGACGAAGGGAAGAGTGATGAGGCAATGGCCGATGATCATCGCCGCGATCGTTCGTGTGCCCATGCCGATCGAATAGACGAAGAACAACAGCGAGATGGCCGTCAGCACTTCCGGCAGCAGCAGCGGCAGGAGCATGGCGAGCCGGATGCTTTCCTTCCAGCGTCCGGCATGTTGGACGTAGAAGATTGCCGCCATCGTGCCGATGATCGAGGAAATCACGGTCGAAACCGCGGCCACCCAGAGTGATGTCTTGATCGCGCTGAGGAAGACTTCATTGTGAAAGAACACGACATACCAGCGAAATGAAAGTCCCTGTGGCGGGAATGTCAGGAAGGCGCCGGCATTGAAGGACGCGCCGACGACCACGAGGATCGGCAGCAGCAGAAAGGCATAGATCATCAGGCAGTAGCCGGTGAGGAGGTGCCTGGACATCAGTTGGCCTTCCATTTCATGCGGGTGAGCCTTGCAAACAGCAGCACCATCATCGCCCCTGTCAAAGACAGCATCAGCGCCATGGCCGAGCCGAAGGGCCATTGAAACGTGTCGACAAGCGCGTCGACCACACTGACCGCCATCGTCTTCACGCGCAGTCCGCCGATCAGGGACGGCGTGACGTAGGCACTGAGCGATAAGACAAAGACGAGTATGCAGCCAGCCTGTATGCCGGGCATGGCCAGCGGCAGAATAATTCTTCGAAAGGCGGTGACGCGTCCGGCTCCGAGCGAACGGGCGGCGGCTTCGATCGACGGGTCTATCCCTTGCAGCGCGCTCATGAGCGGAAGGATCATGAAGGGCAGGAAGACGTGCACCAGGGCAATCACGATCCCAAGGGAGTTGTACATTAGGCCGAGCGGGCGATCGATCAGGCCGAAGCTGATCAGGGTGCGGTTTATCATGCCGTTATTGCCGAGCAGGATCGTCCATCCATAGCTACGGATGACGATGCCGACGAGAAGCGGCGAGAGCACGAGGCCATAGGCCAGCCCACGAAAACGCATTTGGGTCTTTGCAAGCTGCCATGCGACGGGGAAGCCGAGGAGAAGGCAGGCAAAGGTGGTGATGAAACCGATCATCAACGTGTTTGCGGTCTGCTCCAGATAAAAACTGTCCGCAAAGAGCCTGAGATAGTTTGAGAGGGTGAAGCCGGGCGCATAGGGCGTCCCGCTCCCCGGATTGCGCAGGCTCATGACCACGATGTTGATATATGGCAATACCAGGAAGACGCCGAGCAGCAGAACAGCCGGAGCGATCAGGGCAAACGGCTTCAGAGATTTCGCTCGAAGGCTCATGCGGCAGCTCCGAGCGCCCAGAAGCGATCGCCATCGACCTTAACGGTGACACGGTCGCCCGGAGAGAAACGGCTGCGGGGGAAGGTCTGAACATTGATGATGTCGCCGCTGTCGAGCGCTAGCCGATAGTCGATCAGGCTGCCCGAATAGTAGCTCGCTGTGATGGTGGCCGGGACGCCCGTCTGCCCCGCGCTTTCCGGAAACAGCTCGACGGCCTCGGGCCGCAGCACCAGCGTCACGGCTCCATCGGCCGACCTCGGCATATTGCCGATCCTGACCGTGCCGAGCGCGGTATCGATGACTGAGATATCGTTTGCTTCGGTGGAGAGCAGCCGACCGGACAGGATGTTGACTTGCCCCACGAACTGCGCGACTTCGAGGCTCGCCGGCCGATCGTAGATGTCGGCTGGCGGGCCATATTGGGCGATCTGCCCGCCAAACATGACCACGACACGGTCCGACATGGTCATCGCCTCGGCCTGATCATGGGTCACATAAACGGTGGTGATGCCAACACGTTTTTGAAGGTCGCGGATAAAGACGCGCATCTCTTCGCGCAGCTTGGCGTCGAGGTTGGCAAGGGGCTCGTCGAGAAGGAGAATTCGGGGTTCGATCACCAGTGCTCGAGCAAGGGCGACGCGTTGTTGCTGTCCGCCGGAAAGCTGGCGCGGATAGCGGTCGGCATATCCGGAGAGCTGCACCATGTCGAGAACGCGGGCCGTGCGCTCGGCGATCTCGCGCTTTGGCCTGCGGCGCATCTCCAGTCCGAACGCCAGGTTCTGCGCGACGGTCATATGCGGAAAAAGGGCGTAGTTCTGGAAGACCATGCCGATGTCGCGCTTTTCCGCAGGCACATGCACGACGTCCTGCCCATCGAAACGGATTGCACCCGATGTAGCATCCTCGAAGCCGGCTATCATTTTCAGCGTGGTTGTCTTGCCACAGCCGGAAGGGCCAAGAAGGGAGATGAACTCACCCTTTGCGATCTTCACGGAAATGCCGTTTACCGCAAGAGATGCCCCATAGTGCTTGGTCAGCGTTTCGATGCTCACCTCTGTCATGATCGATCTTCCAAATTCTGCCGGCGGCGATCGCGTCCATGCCACCATGTCGGGAAAAGTGCCGGACCGCATAAGCACGAGCCGGCATATAGCGAGGGGATCATCAGGGCGCGTCTTAGCGCATGACCTTTGCCCAGCTCTCTGAGAACTCGGCCTGTTTTTGGTTCATGAAATTCCAATCCCATGTCAGGATCTTGTCCATTGCCTCGCCCGAGATCGGAACATCCTTTTGCAGGTCGGCCGGCACTACCACCTTGGAATTGGTGGGGGAGACGAAGAACTGCTTCATGAGCGGTATCTGCCCCTCCGGAGAGAGCAGGAAGTCGGCATATTGGTAGGCGAGTTCCTTTTCCGGGGCGTGGGCAAGAATATTCAGCGTCTGGTCGAACATCAGCATGCCCTCTTCGGGAACGACGACATCGATCGGCAGCCCCTGTGAGCGCAGGCGCGCCACTTCGCCGAAGTCGAAGGGCGCAACCACGAATTCGCCGGCTGCAAGGCCCGTCGACAGGTTGAAGTCCGCCTGTATGACCGGCCCGAGCTTTTCCAGCGCCTTGAAGCCGGCATCGACGTCGTATTGATCCTTGCCGAAGATTTTCGATGCCAGCATCAGTTCCATCTTGCCGGCCGTATTGGCGAAGTTGTAGAGGCCGATGCGACCCTTGAATTCCGGGTTTTCCCAGAGATCCTTCCATCCCTTCGGCGGGGTTTTGACCATATCGGTGCGGTAAGCGATGCCGATCGGCGAGACCATCGCCACAGCACCCCAACCATCCGTCTTCTTCGCAAGGGGGTAGAGGTCGTTGTAGTTCGACAGTTTCGTCAGATCGAGCTTCTCGAAGAAGCCTTCCTTGCGCAGGCTGGAGGCGAAGGCTTCGTTGGTCATCAGGATTGAATAGGGAGGATTTTCAGCGCCCGCCGCCCGCAGGTTGGCGCTCCAGACACGGCCGTTGCCGGCATCAAGCGTCACCGCGGCACCGCTCTTTGCCGTAAATGCCGGTGCAAGTGTGGAGCGCCAGAATTGCTCCCAGGCACCGCCGAGCGTTGGCACGACGAGCGTCTTGCTTTGCGCGCGCGCGGGAAGGTTGATCATGCTTGCTGCGGCAAGGCCGCCCATTCCGGCAAGAAGCTGCCGCCTGTTCATGTTCATCATCTGGGTTCCCCTTGTTATACTGCGTGTCGATGGGTGCTGGTGCGGCAGGCGATGTTTCGCTTCTGCGCTCAGGACTTGCTGAAGGCCTGGCTTGTCTTCAGCGCGATATAGTCTCCGTAGGTAATCGGCGTGTATTTCGCCGGCGCCTTTGCCGCAAAAGGCGGCAGGCATTCAATGAGCGTCTCTTTCGATGGATTGACAAAGAAGGGAATGGATTGACGCCGTGTCGTTCCTTTGAAGTGGCCGGGCGGATTGGCAACCCGATGCGGCGTCGACAGCCATTCGTCATTGGTCCAGCGCATGAAGGCGTCGGCGATATTGACGACATAGGCGCCTTCGACGTTCGGTGCATCCAGCCATTCGCCGTCGCGCCTACGGACCTGAAGCCCTCCCGGAGATGCCTCCGAGCGCAGAATGGTCATGAAGCCGTAATCGGTGTGGACGCCCGCGCGCAACTGGCCGGGCAGCGGGCTTTCCTGTTGTTCCGGATAGTTGATGACGCGGAGTGCCGAAAGGTGGTCGGCAAACGCCGGTTCGAAGTAATCGGGCGCAAGCCCGATCGCCCGGCAGAAGGCGCGTCGCAAATGCCCAGCGAGCGTCTCCATCTCGGCAAAATAAGCGCTGAAGGCGGCCTGCAATCCTTGTGGAACCGTAGGCCAGACGTCACCCGGAAGGCGCGGCCCGAAATTCAGGCTTTCCTTGTAGTCACCCGGCGTCTTGATCCCAAGCGTGGCGCTCAGCGCCTCGTCCGCGATGGGGGAGAAAGCGACGCCCCCCTTTAGCGAGGTTCCCCGGCCTTGTTGCTTCTTCCAGTCCTGCGGCTCGTCGAAGAAATCTCGGGCAAGATTGTAAAGCTGCGCGGTTGCCTCCGTGGACACACCATGTCCGGTGATCAGGAAGAAGCCGGTTTCGCGGCAGGCGGCCTCAATCGCCTCGACGACGGCATCGCTGCCGGCGGTCTGATGAATGAAAGGCGAGATATCTATGACCGGAATGCTGTCCATATCCTGCCTTGAGGATGGGGCCGTCTGCATTGTCTGATCCTTTCCGGAATGAACGTAGCCGTGTTGTCGCGGCGGCTTGACGGCCTGCCAGCGAGGGAGATGATGTCAGTCGAGACCCTTGAAGGGTGCGTCGCGAAATTCGAGATATTCTTTCAGCGACATCTTCTGGAGATTGCGCATCCATTCCTGTCCGTCCTTGCTGACGTGAAGGGCGGCGATGGCGTGCACGTTGTAATCGAAGGATGTCATCAGGCCGGCGGCGATCTGCTGGTTGTTGATGGACGACTTGGCGAATTTGATCGCCGGAACCGGCATACGCGCCAGCTTGCGCGCCAAGTTCTCGGTCTTCTGCTTGAGCTGATCGGCGGGCACGATCTTGTTGATCAGGTGCATGCGCAGCGCCTCTTCCGCGTCCACCAGATCACCGGTGTACATCAGCCAGCGGACATCGCGGGTGGCCAGCAGCCACGGCATGAAGAGGGCAGGCGGACCGGAATTGTGCCGGACCTCCGGCTCGCCGAATTTGGCATTGTCGGCGGCGATTGCAAGATCGCACGACATGACGAGTTCAAGCGCGCCGGCAAGCGCATAACCGTTCACCGAGGCAATAACCGGGATTGGGGCCCTCCAGATATTCAGAAGCGCTTGGGCATTTTCCGACATGTCGGTATGCCAATCCTCGATACTGACGTCATAGTCTGCGCCTTGCAGGTCATAACCGGATGAAAACGCGCGGCCGGCACCGGTGATCACCAGCGCGTTGACGTCCTTGTCGGCGACGGCCAGCGCAACGGCGCGGTCGATCTCGCGCACCGTCGTCTTGTTCATCGCATTGAGCTTGTCCGGCCGATTGATGGTGATCGTCGCGAACTTGTCCTGTTCATCCTTGTTGTAGAGGATGGTCTCGAAGCTCTCGGTCATGCTCATATGCTTTTCCTCTTTACTCTGGTGTCAGCCGGTTGCGATGCAGTGCTTGATGCCTGCATCAACAGGGCCGCCTTGTTCTTTTCGAAACGTTCTATCGATGCTGATTTGACCGGACCAAACCCCCTGATCTGATCGGGGAGTTGGGCAAGCGCGATCGCCCACTGCTGGTTTTCCGGCGACAGGTTTGCGGAGAGGTCGTTGATCAACGCCGCATAATCGGCGACCAGCCTACGCTCCATGCGTCGCTCGTGCGTGTAGCCGAACGGGTCAAGCGGCGTGCCGCGAAGGACGCGCATTTTCTCGAGCACGGAGAATGCCGGCGAGATGAGCTTGCGGCTGATGGCAATCTTTGCCGGGTTGCCGGTGCGCTTGTCGATCCTTCGGGAAAAGAGCGGCGGTGCCAGATGGTGCTTGATCTCGAAATCGCCTTCGAACTGCGTGGCGATCTTGTCGTTGAAGCTCCGGTCGTTGTGGAGACGAGCCACTTCATATTCGTCCTTATAGGCCATCAGCTTGAAGGCATTGCGCGCCACCGCTTCGGAAAAATCCTCTCCGAGCTTCGCTCGGGTCTCGGCATTGCGGGCAGTCGTCACCAGCTTGCGGTATTTTGCGGCATAGGCGGTGTTCTGGTAGTGCGTCAGGAACTCGATGCGCTTGGCGACGAGGTCGTCCAGCGTCTGCTTGGCTGGCGCCTCGTCCAGGTCGATTGCGGCGGCTTGTTTGACAGCTTCCGGATCGACCACCGAGCGACGGCCCCAGCCAAAGGCTGCGCGGTTCATCGCAATGCCCGTGCCGTTGAGTTCGATCGCCGCATCGATTGCCTGGAGGCTGATTGGCACAAGACCGCGCTGCCAGGCATGGCCAAGCAGGAACATGTTGGCCGCGATCGCGTCGCCCATCAGGGCCGCGCCCAGTTTTGTCGCGGCGATAAGGCTGATGGCATTGTCACCAGCCGCTTTGCGCAACGCCTTCACCGTCGCTTCCTGGCGAAAGTCGATCGCGGTGTTCTGCACGAACGAGGCGGTCGGCGCGAAATGATCGTCAAGAACGGCCTTGGTCCGGCCGGCAGCGAATGTGGACAGGGCGTTCTGGGCCGCTGACACGACGATATCGAAGCCGAGAACCAGATCGCTTTCGCCCGGTCCGATGCGTACGGACGTGATCTGCTCTCGCGTCCTTGCGACCCGCAGATGCGAAATGACGGCCCCATTCTTCTGGGCAAGGCCGGTCTGGTCGAGCGTCTGCACGGCAAGACCGTCAATGTGCGCGGCCATCGACAGTATGGCGCTAACTGTGATGACGCCCGTCCCGCCGATGCCGGCGAGCAGCATGTTGTAGGGCCGGTCGGTGATCGGGCGGATAGCCGGAAGGGGGAGGTCGTCGAAATTTGCCTTGCCTGCCTTTGGCGCCGGCTTGCGGATGGTCCCGCCCTCGACGGTGACGAAGCTCGGACAGAAGCCTTTTATGCAGGAAAGATCAGTGTTGCAGCTCGACTGGTTGATCCGCCGCTTGCGGCCGAACTCCGTTTCCTGCGGTTCGATGGAGATGCAATTGGAAACCGCGGAACAATCGCCGCAGCCCTCGCAGACGAGCTCGTTGATGAAGGCACGCTTGTCGGAGACGGCCAAAGCACCGCGCTTGCGCCGCCGCCGCTTTTCGGCAGCGCACACCTGATCGTAGACGAGGACGGTAACGCCCGGCACCTCGCGCAATTCGCGCTGCACCGCATCCAGTTCGTCGCGGTGGTTGACGGTAACGCCGCGCGGCAGATTGCCTTGCCAAACCTCGGGGCGCTCGGCGACGACGGCGACCCGGGCCGCGCCTTCGGCGAGCATCTGCCCGACAATGCCGGGAACGGAGACCTCGCCGTCATGCTTCTGGCCGCCGGTCATGGCGACGGCGTCGTTATAGAGGATCTTGTAGGTGGCATTGACCTTGGCGGCGATCGCGGCGCGGATCGCAAGCAGCCCGGAGTGGAAATAGGTGCCGTCACCCATGTTAACGAAGATATGCTTCTCGTCCGTGAACTGGGAAAGGCCGATCCACGAGCCGCCTTCGCCGCCCATCTGTGTAAACGTCGAGGTGTTGCGCTCTTCCAGCCCGATTACCATCATATGACATCCGATGCCGGTCGACGCGCGGCTTCCCTCGGGCAGTCGGGTGGAAATGCTGTGCGGACAGCCTGAGCAGAAATAGGGGTCGCGTTTCAGCGCAGGCGTTTCCGTGGCACTGGCCGCGAGGAGCGCCTCGATATCGCGCGATCTGGCCATCAGATCGGTGTGATGCTCACCGATGAGAGAGACAATCGCCCTGGCAACGGCAACGGCATTGATCTCGCCGGCCGCGGACAAGAGCGGTTTACCATCTACCCCGAATTTGCCGTAGACCCTTGGGCGCCAGTCCGCGGCCATGTTGAAAAGCTGAGCCTTGATCTGGTCTTCGATGATCGCGCGTTTTTCCTCGACCACCAACAGGGTTTCGACGCCGGCGGCGAAGCGTTGTAGGCCTTCCGGTTCGATCGGCCAGACCATGCCGATCTTGTAAAGCCGGATGCCGAGGTCACCGGCCCGGCGCTCGTCGATGCCAAGGCTTGCCAGCGCTCCCATGAGGTCGAGCCACGATTTCCCGGTCGAAACGATACCGAGCCTCGCTTTGCCGGTAGTGTTACCCCAGATCGTTTTGTCGATGCTATTTTGACGGGCGAAAGTGTGTATCGCCTCCATCTTGTTTTCCAGCCGCCGCTCCATCGCATGCGGGCCATCCGGCCATCGTAATGAGAGGCCGCCATGACCCTCGGGATAGACGATGGCGGGCCGATCGGGATCGAGCTCGACCGTCGCCGTGCATTCGACGATTTCCGTCTGGCATTTGAAACCGACCCAGGCGCCGGAATAGCGGCTGAGCGCCCAGCCGAGTAATCCATAGTCGATATATTCCCCGACGCCGGCCGGCGACAGGAGCGGCACCATTGCGGAGATCAGATTATGTTCGCTCTGGTGCGGCAGGGTCGACGAAACGGCGCCGTGATCGTCTCCGACGAGCAAAAGGACGCCGCCGTTGGGATTGGTGCCGACGGCGTTGGCGTGACGGATCACGTCCATGCTGCGATCGACGCCAGGCCCCTTGCCGTACCACATGGCGAAGACGCCATCATACCGGGCGCCCGGAAACATCGCTGTCTGCTGCGTGCCCCAGACGGCGGTGGCGGCCATGTCTTCATTGAGGCCGGGCTGGAAGCGGATGTGATGATCGTCGAGATATGTCTTCGCGCGTGTCATTTCGCGGTCGAAACTGGCAAGCGGCGAGCCGCGATATCCGGAGACATAGCCGGCGGTATTAAGTCCGCGCGCAAGGTCGCGCTGACGCTGGATCATCGGCAGGCGAACGAGCGCCTGCGTGCCGGAAACGAGGATGCGTCCCCGATCGAGCATGTAGCGGTCATCGAGGCTGGTTGTCGTCGCGGCGAGGGCCGTGGGCCGGTTTTCGGGGTGGGCGGCGACGGGGAGGGTGGCCATTTATGCGCGCTCCCCCGGTGTTGTCGGTTCCATGTCGAAAACGCGGCCGGGATTGAGGATGTTATTGGGATCGAACGCCGATTTGAGACGGCGCATGGCGGCCATCTCGGCCGGGCTTCGAACCAGCGGCAGCCACTTCTTCTTTTCAAGGCCAATACCATGCTCGGCCGATATCGATCCGCCTTCGCTGGCGACGCAGGAGTATGTCGCGTCCGCGACGCGATCATGGTGGTGCGTGCGAACGAGAAAATGCAGATTGCCGTCACCGAGATGACCGAAAATGTAGATGGACGCGGCGGGATCGACGCTGGCGATTTCCGCCGTGGCCCTGTCCAGGAACCGCTGCATCGCGGAAATGGGCAGGCTGACGTCGAAGCCCGCGACATGGTCCATGCTGAAAATGAACGCGCTCGCCGCCTCGCGCAAAGCCCAGATGGCATGGTAGTCGCGCAGCGAGCGGGAAACCGCGACATCGCTGACGATGCCTTCTTCGTAGCATTCCATCAGCGCGGCGGCGAAGCGATCCTCGTCGCCCGCTTCGTCCTGCCCCTGCATCTCGATGAGCGCATACATTCCGGCACCCGGTGGCACAGGCGGCGAGGCGCCGGTGCGGTTGAGAACGCCGGCATAGACGGTGGGGAAGATGACTTCGAAAGCAGAGAGAGACGGTCCCAGCCTCTTGCGCAGACGCCGCAGAAGCGCAATTGCCGCATTGAGCGAGGGGAGGGCGCAAAATGCGTTTGCCAGTGACTGCGGCTTCGGATGAAGGCGCAGGCAGGCGCGGGTTACGACCCCAAGCGTGCCCTCGCTGCCGATAAGTATCTGGGTGAGATCGAAGCCCGAATTGTCCTTCGAGAGGCCCTTGAGGCTGGTCAGCACCGAGCCGTCCGCCATCACTGCCTCCAGGCCAAGAACCTGCGCGCGATACATGCCGTAGCGCAGGACGCGAATGCCGCCGGCATTGGTGGCGATGTTGCCGCCGATGGTGGACGTGCCGCGCGCGCCGATATCCACACCGAACATGAAGCCGTGACTGGCCGCAGCCTCCTGGACGGACTGCAGGGTCGCGCCGGCATGGGCGATGACAGTTCCGGCATCCTCGTTGACGGATTCGATCGCGCTCATGCGCTCCAGGGACAGGGCAACCTCGCCAGCCAAAGGTCGCGCGGCGCCTGCAAGACCGGTCCGTCCACCTTGCACGACCACAGGCTGGCGAACGGCATCGCATGCGGAAAGAATGGCCGACACCGATGCGGTATCCTTGGGGCGAAACAGGATGGATGGCCGCGCGCCGCGCTCGTCTGTCGCGTCTGTGCAATAGGCGTCACCGACATCCTGGCCTATGACAACAGCGGTTTTGTCCAGCCTACCGTTGAGACGGGCCAACAATTCTCGCAGCCGTAAAGACGGCGCAGATAAGGGATGGGCGGCGAGCGCCCGGTCGATCGATCCGCCCATTCTGTTCCCCTGGTTATCTGGATCGAGGGCAGGTTATCGCCTATCTGATATTTGTCAAACCTATATTTAAATACCTATAGCCTTTTCGATGAAGGCATGGCATCAATGCTTTCGAGCGAAGGATGGAGCTCCATGAATCTTAGATATGACGAAGTGGTAAGATCTGGCATCGCCAAGCAGGTCGCCGAGAACATCAAGTCCGCGATCCTGGATGGACGCCTGAAGATCGACGAGCGCTTGCCGACGGAAGAGGATCTTGCCCGGAGTTTTGGAATTTCGCGTCCGACGGTGCGCGAGGCGTTGAAGCGTCTGGCGGCGCAGAATCTCATTCATTCACGTCGCGGTCCTCTCGGGGGTAATTTCGTGATGCGGCCCGATCCGGAGGGGCTGTCGAAGGCGATTACTGGTGCCGCGACGCTTCTCGTCGGCATCGGCGCTTTCGATATCGACGAGATCATTACCGCAAGGCTTGAGACGGAAACGATCTGCTGCCGGCTTGCCTGCGAAAACCGCAGCGAAGAGGGATTGCAGGCCATGGCCACTGAGATTGCCTTACAGCGGGATCAGGGCATCAGCGATGAAGATTTCTGCGCTTCCGATGTGCGCTTCCATCGGGCCCTGGTCGACTCGACCGGTAACGGTCCCTTGAAGCTGATGATGTACATCGTGATTGAATCCTTCATTCCGATTACGAACATGATCGTCTTCAGGGTGCGCGAGCGCCGCCAGGTTGTTGCTTTTCACCAGCGGATCCATGAGGCGCTAAGCAATCGCGATGTCGGCGAAGCAACGGCAGCGCTCACAAATCTCCTCGCCTATGTGCGTGATAGTTATAGCGCCGCACTCGATGCGCGCGGTCGCCGGGCGAGCGAGCAGGCGCAGTCCTGAAGCTGGTCGGCTCACATCCTCAGAAGCATTGAAGTTCAAGGGAATTCCATGTCAGATTCTTTTACGGCAATGGTGATCGATACGGTTGATGGCAAACAGCAGGCCGCCTTCCGTCAATTGACCGTGGCTGATCTTCCTGACCATGACGTTCTGGTCGAAGTCGCGTTTTCCACGGTCAACTACAAGGATGGTCTGGCGCTCTCCGGCAAGGGAAGGATTGCGCGCCGCACGCCGATGGTTGGTGGCATCGATCTTGCCGGCGTCGTCGTCGAGTCGCGCTCGGACAAATGGGTCGCGGGTGACAAGGTCGTTTTAAACGGTTGGGGTCTCTCCGAGACCGAATGGGGCGGTTATTCCCGATACCAGCGGGTCAAGGCGGAATGGTTGATCGCGCTGCCGCAGGAATTCTCTTTGGAGCAGGCAATGGCGATCGGCACGGCTGGCTATACGGCCGCCCTTTGTGTGAATGCTCTGGAGGATTGGGGAACGATCGGCGTCGACGATCGGGACGTGCTGGTCACCGGAGCGGCGGGTGGAGTCGGTTCCGTGGCCGTAAGCCTGCTTGCCAGCAAGGGCTACAAGGTGACGGCCTCGACTGGTCGGCCGGAAACTCATGACTATCTCGCGTCGCTAGGCGCCACGGATTTTATCGACCGTGCAACGCTCAGCGAGAAGGGCAGCCCGCTCCAGAAGGAACGCTGGGCCGGAGCCGTCGACAGCGTAGGGTCGACGACGCTTGCGAATGTCCTGTCTCAAACAGTCTATGGCGGCGCTGTCGCGGCCTGCGGTTTGGCGGGCGGTGCCGATCTGCCCGCAACGGTGCTGCCGCATATCCTGCGCAGCGTTGCTCTGCTCGGCATCGATTCCGTCATGGCGCCCATGGCCAAACGCGAGCGGGCCTGGCGGGCTCTCAGCCAGCATCTGGATCCGGTACATCTGGAGAGATTAACGCGGATTGAGCCGATGTCCGCATTGCCGCAAATAGCAGACGATATCGTTGCGGGTCGCATCCGCGGCCGCGTAGTCGTGGCGATCACCTGACATCACCGCTGGCAGATACCACTCCAAGGAAATGGCCCCCAACTTGTACCGAAGTTCCGCAAGTGCGTCCCGATATCGATCCCAATCTGTATCTTAACGCGATCAAGGTGAAGAGGCGGGATTTCAGGTAGTTGGCACGGGATGGTCGCAGGTTCCAATCCCATCAGGGCCACTCACCAATAACCTACCTTGTCGCCCATGTACGTTTAGGCTCCGAACGATCTGCCGCGCGGTTCCGCGAGCGTTATTCGAGTCTAGTCGGATTCCGATCCTGCAGAAGTCGCGCTGAATCTGACCGGTTATGCCGACACCAGAATACTAAGGACATGACGCGCCTTTTCATCGTCGGCACGGCTGTAGCCTGCCAGAGCTCGCATTCTTGGTTTCCTTGGATGTTTGTTGCGGTCACTCTGAAATCACAGTCTCCCTGACGACGTTTTTTTCTGCCGGTTCGATGTCACCCTCTATTCTGTCGCTCTCGCACCTTCGACTGCGATAATGAGTGCGGTGGTGGTTGAGATCAAGAAGGTTCGATAAGGCGTCTTCCAGAGAGATATCTTCTGGTCATCCGTAAGCCGCCGCGACGGCCTCATCGAGCGCACGATGCGCGTTGATGAGCCAGGTTGGGCGCTGATTATAGAGGTTCGTCAAAGTAAGCGTCTTGAGTTGCAGTGCCGCAGCGCTGTCACGCGGAAGATGCCGTTTTGCGTATCCGCGTGGCGGCCGATGACGCCGGACAATGGCGAGATCTGGCCCGACTGCTGCCGCATCCCGAACGGATCGAGACCATGTCGCTGTTGCCGGACCACCCGCCCGTCACCAGCTTCACTGTGCCTGCCTTTTGTCTTCATTGCCGATCGCATGTCGATGATGGACAGTGAACTCAAGGTCTGCGGTATAGATGGCCACCGCGTCGGCGGCTCTTGGACTATGCCGCGGATCATAACCGGCAACACGATGGCGCCTTGCGTCGTTATCGGAGAG
Organism: Rhizobium beringeri; assembly: GCF_004306515.1. NCBI lineage: Bacteria > Pseudomonadati > Pseudomonadota > Alphaproteobacteria > Hyphomicrobiales > Rhizobiaceae > Rhizobium > Rhizobium beringeri. The sequence continues at coordinate 14,801 of NZ_SILG01000006.1, forward strand.
GGAGCCGCCGGATCTAACCGAGCAACTCATTGCCTTATGGCTTGAGTGGGCGCTTTTCTCGATCTGTCTATGGGGGCTTACAAAAGCACGGCGGCACTCGCGTGGGGTGCCGCAGTGCTTCTAGCGGCCAGCGTGCCCTAGATGTCCAAGCCTTTATCCATGACAAAGGACATCATGGATTCAGTGCGCCGGAAACTGACAGGCCGCGGGATCGTATCCGTTCAAGAGCGCTACGCAAAAAGCCCGCTAATCGGGCGAACTGAGTACGCAACAGACGCTAATGGGCTGAAAATAGCCGGGGGGACGCCAGTTCCTAAGAAAGACCCTCCTGCCAAGCCTGGTAGACGGTCCTTATGCTGGGTCGAAAACCCAGGCTGCGGGCGAGAGACGTATCGACATGCAGGTACCATGGATTTGCGAGAGGCTCGCAACTTGAATTCAACCGGGACCCCACCATGCCCGCGAGTTCGTAGATGGAGGTAGGCGCCTCGTCGGCCAAGTTTACCACGTGCCGATCAAAGGCACCCTCCAGCGCCAGCGTGACTGCTCGTGCGATGTCACGATGGTGGATCGTGCTCATGCGCTGAGCCGGGTGCCAGGTGCTGATGTGCTCGGGCAGAGATTCAAGATGTCCGTCACCATCGCCATAGACAAATGGGAAGCGAAGGATCGACCAGTTCAACCCGCTTTCGCGCAGTTCTTTCTCCGCGGCCACCTTGCTCGCGGGATAGGCGTGCTGTGGCTCGACCGGATCTTCTTCCCTTCCCGGATGCGGATTGTCCTTGTTGTAGACATGGCTGGTGCTCGACATGATGAAACGCGCGTCGGGAGCATGGGCCTTCACGGCAGCAATCAGGTTGCGTGTCCCGTCGAGGTTGCTCTTCCAGATGAGATCGGCGTCCTGTGTACGAAAGACGGCGGCCAGATGCACGATAGCGGACACCCCGCGAACGGCGTCTATTAAGCTTGAAGGCTCGAGAATATCGCCCGTCACGGCTTCTGTTCCTTCGGGGAGGCCCTTGCCCGCCCGGAGCAGCACACGGCAGGCATAGCCGGACTCCAACAATCGCGGCAGAAGTCGCTCGCCAACGAGTCCGGTGGCTCCGGTAATCAATACGGTCATTTGCTCAATCCTTTCGCAACAGGGTCTGCAGTCGTTCGGTCGCAGATTTGAGGACACGGATGGTCGTGGCCAGGTCGGCCTCATCGATCCCGCCGAAGGCAGCGTCGTGAATGAAAGAAAGATCAGGAAGCCGGCGCCAAAGCTTCTCGCCTGCGGCTGTCAGCGTCAGCAGACGTTGACGCTGATCGCCTCCGTCCGCGGTCTGCGCGATCAGATCCTTGCGGACCAGCGTGGCGATGATCCCGCTCAAGGTCGCGCGCTCCAGTTCGAGTGTGCGACCGAGGTCTCGCTGGACGGACGGACCATTGTTGACGAGACACCAGAGAACATACCATTGCGTGGATCCCAGATCGAAGGGCCGCAAGCGCTCGTCCATAAGGGCCCGGCCCGCGAAGTAACACCGCTTCGTCCATGCCCCCACGGAGAGATTTTTGGTGTCCGCCTGATCGTGCATGGAAAAGCCCTACCCATTTCGTTCGCTACCATACGATAATTGCAAGGTAGCGAACGAATGTCAACGGGTTCGGATGAGGTAATCTCAGAGTGCTGAGCCAGAAAGCTCGACAGCGTCTTCGACGAAAGCGGCGCGATGGAGCGGGCAATCCAGACGACCATCCACGATGCGGCAACGGCTTCAAGGTAGCCGGGATCCTCCGTCAGCTCCGCTGTGCCTGGCAGTGCCGGTCACGACAGCCTCCATGCGGATCAGCTCTTCCAGATCGAAAGCCTTGCCCTTGGCCGCAAGTTTCTCGGCCTTGGCTTTGGCCGCCTTCTCAAGGGCGAAGCGCGGCGAGGGCAGTCCCCAGCGCGCATGAACCAGTTGCTTCTTTCCGTCGGCGGTGTTGCGGACGATCGGCCCCATCTGATCGGGGTTCATCTGATAGGCCGGCATCAGGTTGATCAGGCTTTCAGCGTCCTGGGCCCATTTGGCGACCCAAAGGCCCAAAAAGGGTGTATTCCGCCCGTCATCGCGCCGGTATGACATGGCGCTGCGCCCTGGCGACGGTCGCCGGAACGCGCACATATTGCGTGGCCCCAAGATCATGGTCATAGTCACCAAGGTGGAATTGCAGCCCGTTCAGGATCCGCTCGCAGGCGTCGACGATCTTCTTGCGGTCTTTAATCGGATTACTGTGAAACAGCTCGTTGCGTGTCTCCTTGATGACCCGCAACGTGTCGTTGAACATGGTTTTCGTGAACGTGAAGCCGAGAACAGCATCAGTAGCGAACATGTCGCGGATCAGAGGCCAATCCGCCTGCATAATCGTCCAGAGGTCCCCCAAGGTAAGGCAATAATAGAACTCGTCGGTCTTGTTGTTGCCGGTGACATTGTTAATCTGCTGCGGATTGACCATATTGTCGAAGACACGCCAGACAGCTTTCACGAAGGCTGGATTGACCGGCGTACCGAGGATGTTGGGAAAGGCAGTATAGGTCTGCCCGTTCTGCCGGGCATTGCGGATCAGCGTCCACCATTCCATCCGCCCGAAGCGTTCCTCCAGGTAGTCGGCGAGCACGGAGCGCAAGGCGTTCTCTACCGCGAAGACGAAGGGGTAAATCGACGAAAATTCCTTCACCTTGCGGGTATAGATCCTGTGGATCACTAGCCTCTGCTCAGGTATGGGTATCTGCTGTAGGGCCTGGACCTGAACCCCTTCGCGGATACTGTCACGTAAAAGGGTTGGGTTGAGGGTGCGCATGTCCGCCTTGAAGTGATCCACCTGCTGCGGGGTGGGGACGAATGTCAGGTATTCACCCAGTAGCTGTGATGTCGGCACATGCCGCTTGGTGATGCTGGACACTTGCTTCCCCTTGCAATGCGAGTCTCTTTTCCCTATAATATAGCTACTCGCTGAGTGGTGGCACAATGGTGTTGCGAGCCCATGGCCTTACCATGGCACTTGGAGAGTCTAAACGGATTTGGCTAGGCGTGGTCTTCACAGACTGCGCCTTTAGTCATTCAGGGCTACTGCTGGGTTTTGATGTGCAACGCATTGGATCAAAACAATGCATCGCCTCGCGGGACGTCAGTTCATATCCGTTCAAGACCAAGGCTACGCCTATTGTCAGTCGCCTTAGGCTCCCGAAGCAAATTATACGGCCAGTGTAGGAACTTGGCCCCGCTTAACAGCTAGTCCCTCACAAAAGGAAGTTGCTGCGATTGTAGATATGCACGAAGCCCATTTTCGCTAAATTGGCGTTCGAGATGTTAGTCTTTTCGGCCGATGGCACCTCTGTCTCGACCACGAAAGTCGAAACGCCACGATCCGCGCCTTCTTGCAGGCGAGCTTGAATCAAAGCTTTCTGCGCACCGCGGTTTCGAAAGCTCGGCACGGTCGTTCCCCCGCCGAGCCAGGCGAAAGATCCTGAAGCAAACATCGCCCCCGTTCCCACAGGTGTGTCTCCGTCTAGCGCGTAGAAACACGACCATCCGTCTCGTCCAACGATTGCTGCCCATAGGACAGTCAGGCTTTCCGGAAAGCCAAAACCGGCACACATCATGGCGCCGAATACCTGGGCTTCATCGGGCCGGACTTTTCGTGTTTTCACAGCGGCTGCCGATGGAAGAGAGACCGCGTCCGTGGTTCGTCTCAGCTTCGCCCAACCAGGACCATAGGTAATCAACCCTTTCGACTGGATCCAACGTCTCACCTCGTCGGATGCAGCGTCCGTGTTGACCTGCAAAAACCGTTTTCCCAGCCTCTGTCTCATCCAGTTGTAGGCTTCGTCTAGGTCTTCGCTATCAGTGAGGCCGAGGATGCGGTTAAGGCCGATCGCAGGCGCGCTCGGAAGAGAGATCGTGCATCCACCATTCATGGAAATGCATTCGAATCGTTCTTCGTCCGCCAATTGGCCGCGGGCGGCGTTATGCAGATCAATGAAAGCTTTTGCCTCAATGGCGTCTTCTTTTGTAGGGCAGGGGTAATCGGAAGAACAAGAATCCAATGGAGTGCTCCTAAGGCAGAAACTTCGCCAAAAGCGGATAAATGAATTCTTGGAATAAAAACTGAATAATCACAGCGCCGACTTCCTGCACATTTGACGATTTCCCAATGTACCCTCAAGGATCTGAGAAGTGACGTGGTATCCATCATCTCCGGGCAGCATGTGGTGCATGCAACCATCTCTCTTAACGTCTTGAAAATTGGCTAAGGCAGTGTAACGTCGAGCTTTTGTGGTTTGTGAGAGCAAAGTGTCACACGATGGCGGTTCCCAGGCCTTGTCGAAGCAAAAGGCCTACCAGTTCGGCGACTTCCGTCTGTTACCTGAAGCCCAAGCCCTCCTGTACAAGGGGCAGTCCGTCGCGCTGGGTGGGCGAGGGTTCGATATACTGACCCTGCTCGTGGCGCGGGCTGGCGAGGTTGTGAGTAAAGCCGATCTGTTCTCGCACGTATGGCCGGACTATATCGTCCACGACCATAACTTGAAGGTCAATGTGGGCAACCTTCGACGCTCGCTGGCCGAACTCGATCCCACCGCGGAATACATCGCAACGATCGCTGGCCGCGGCTACAAGTTCGTCGCCGCGGTGGAGAACGACCGCCCAGCGGTAGCACGGCAAGTTGCTTCAATCACGAGTCATCATACCGCGCCACCGGAAGTGCGGCAGCTCCTCGGCCGCGATGACGCGATCCGGCAAATCTCCGAACAGCTTGATCACCCGGGTTATGTCACCATCGTCGGGCCAGGCGGAGCCGGGAAAACGTCACTTGCGGTCACCGTTGCTCAGCATTGCTGCAACGAAGGCAAAGCCATTGCCTTTGTCGATCTCTCTACGGTCACCGATCCCCGATTTGTGGTGCCCGCAATAGCTTCCGCTCTCGGCATCTCCCTCGGATTGGACGATCCGATCGCGGGTGTGATTGACCTCCTTCGAAGCAACAAACTGCTTCTCATCATCGACAATTGCGAGCACGTCATTGCAATGGCAGCGACGACGGTCGAGCGGATCTCAGCAGCGGTGCCGGGCGCCCGTATCCTCGTGACCAGCCGCGAGCCGCTTCGGACGAGACACGAGCAAATCCATTTTCTCTCCGGGCTCGCTTATCCGGACCAGACGGCTGAGCTCTCCACGACCGACGCGCTTCAGTTTCCTGCGATCCAGCTCTTCATCTCAACGGCCCACGGCGCTGGCGTTTCGGAACCAACGGACGAATACGTTCGCAGTGTCGTCTCAATCTGCACACGGCTGGACGGCTTGGCACTCGCTATCGAATTGGCCGCCGGCACGGCCAGTGTCCTTGCTACCTCAGCGCTTGAAGGCCTGTTCAAGAATGGTTTTGACGCGATGGGTCGTGGAGCAAGGGATGCGCCTTTGCGCCACCAGTCGCTGGAGGCTACGCTGGACTGGAGCTATCGGCTTCTTCCCGACCGCGAGGCTATCTTGCTCGCCTTGCTTTCGGTGTTTTCGGGGCGTTTCAACGCCGACGACGCAGAAGCCATGTATTCCGCTGGTGCCCTCGTGCCGATGGCAGGACGTGATGCCCTTTCGCAGCTGGTGGCAAAGTCACTGCTCTCCGCGCAATACGACGGCGGGACTGTGCATTACAGGATGGCCGAGAGCACCGGCACCTATGCTGCACGGCGTCTCTTTGGTTCACGCTACAGAGAGGAAGCCAGGCGACAATTTGCCATCCGGATAAGGGACAAGCTGCAGATCGCCGAACGGGAATGGTCCTCACAGACGTCTCGCGAATGGTTGGGGAAATATAGGAGGCAGATCGACGATGTCCGTGCCGCGATCGCCTGGGCGTTCGACCCTGCAGGGGACGCTGCGTTGGGTGTCGAACTGGTGGTCGCCGCATTGCCCCTGTGGCAAGAGCTTTCGGCGTTCAGGGAAATGCTGGAGGCCATCGATCTTGCAAGCTCAAACAGTGCGGCACTGGTAGGGCTCGCGCCTCTGGGACGAGCAAAGCTCTCCACGGCGCGGGCTTGGGCTATGACGCTGGCACGCCACATGCACCCGCAAACCGAGGACGCTTGGCGCGAAAGCATCTTTCATGCGAACGGGTCGGGCGACGCCGGGTTTCAAGTGCGCTCGGTGTGCGGACAGGCCGTCTTTCTTGCTTATTCAGGCCGGCCGCGCACGGCGTTACGCAGCATGAACGATTTTGCGGCATCAAAGGGTTTGGACTGGACGACAGCGCCCGACGGGAAGCGGCTGTTGGCGCATATCGAAATCTACGCAGGTGAGCTCAATTCGGCATCGGCCCATCTGGAGGCACTGATGAACGATTGGGGTCACTTGGAAGAAGGCCATGGACTCTCGCGATTCCAAGTCGACTTGCCGGCTGGCATACGCTTGTCTCAGGCATTTCTGTGCTGGTTACAGGGTGACTCTGATCGTGCCGCCGTTCTGGCCAGTCGTGCCATCGATCGTGCCGTCGACCTCGATCACATGATATCCCTCGGCAATGCGATCTCGTTGGCGGGCCTTCCGATCGCATTCGTGGACGGCAATCTCGAAACCGCTTCGCAGCTTCAGCGGCAGTTGGCTGACGTCAGCCGCCGTGAAAGCGTCGGCATTTATGAGGGGACAGCCACGTTTTTCGCCGGTGCTATCCAGTCGGCTCGAGGTGAAAGAGCAGGTTTCACCTTGATGCAGGACAGCATCGCTGGATTGCTTCGGGGAAGCTGGCGTGCTCGCGTTCCTTTCTACCGCAGCCTATTGGCGGAGGCTTATATTGCTGCGGGTGAGATGCAACTTGCAGAAAACAGCCTGCGCGCCGTGCTTAGCGAAATCGGGATTCGTGAGGAACGCTGGTGGCATCCTGATCTCTGGCGCGTTGCGGGAATGATTGAAGCCGGGAACGCCCGTCCAAACAAAGCGATGCGCTATTTCCAGAAGTCTTTGGATAGCGCCCTCGCCATGGGGGCTGGCGCCGCGATCAAACGGACCCAGCTTGCCATGGCTGCGGTGGATGTGCGCTGACCTTGGCACTTCAATCTTTTCTTCGCGTGTCGATGCGCTCCCGCAGCGACGCATTTTCTCGCTCCAGCTGAGCAATCTTGTCGATCAGGTGCTGTGAGGCTGAAAGAAATTCGGCTTCAGTGTAGCGTGGCTCGATATGCTGTGGACAGTTCCAATCGAACGCCTCGAGCTTGAGCTTGAAATGCGTTCAGTCTTGGCGCCATAATCACCATCGGTGATTTTCGCCGTGAGCACTGGATCCGCATCGAGTGCCAGCTTCTCGGCGCGGGCATAAATCTTCAGGCGCGTGCGGGCGGGATAGTCCATCAAGAACAGGCATGTCCGGTCGTTGTCCGCCAGATTGCCGGTGCTGATATATTGGCGATTGCCGCGGTAATCGACGAAGGCAAGCGTGCGATCGTCAAGCACCTTGAGAAAGCCTAGAGGTCCGCCGCGATGCTGGACGTAGGGCCAGCCCGTTTCCGAAACCGATGCCATGTAGAAGCTATCGCGCTGTGCGATGAACGCGGTTTCTCTCATTGAAAACTGGTCGAATTCGCGGTGACCTTTGAAGTCGGACCACAGACGATCCGCTCCCATTTCCGCTTGCGCCCTGCGAACTGAAGGAGTGATTGCGATATCCATAAAACCATAAGTCATATCGTGTCTCCTCATTGTATTGTCGGTTCGCAGGGCATCAGGAATGCGAGGCTATATTGCCTCTTTCGCGGCCTGCTGCGCGCGGGCATAGCTCTCCGCCACAGCAGCATAGTTGGGAGCGACAAGTCCATAGAGCTTGCCGAGTTCTGCAGCTTCGGGACGTGCCCAGGTCCGATGAAGCTCGGACAGCAATGCGTTGGTCGAGGTCGGCTTGACGCCGCCCTGCACGAACCTGGCAAGTGAAATGCGCGATGCCATTTCGCTCGGATCCCCCGACGCATCGAGGACCGCATAGACATCGTAGCCGGCGGCACGGGCGTCGAGCGCCGGAAACATCACGCAGACACTCGTCCAGACGCCCGCCATGATGAGAGTGTTGCGGCCGGTCGCGCGAACTTTTGCGACGAAATCGTCATTGTCCCATGCATTCACTTCGCCCTTACGCGGCACATAGACTGCATGCGGAGCCAGTTCGTGGATCTCTGGCATCAGCGGACCATTGGTCCCGGCAGGTTCCGAGGCCGTGGTGATGACAGGGATATTCAAGAGGGTGGCGAGCTTGGAGATCACCTCCACATTTCGGCGCAGATCGGACACGGAAATGTCCTTTACTGTCTGGAACAGTCCGGACTGGTGATCGAGCAGCAGGATGAGGGCGTCGGAGGGGTCGATGAGGGCTGCGCCGCCACCGGTCGGAAGTACGCTCGGCTTGGATTTGCTATTGTACATGGTTCTTATCCTTCTTTGGGGTTGAGTTATTTGGTCAGATTTCGAGCAAGGAAGTCGCGCATCACGGGGATCATCTCGTCCGCCTTGTCTTCGAGGGCGAAATGTCCAGTGTCGAAGAAATGAAGTTCGGCTTCGGGAACGTCGCGAAGGTAAGCGCGCGCGCCGTCGGGCAGGAAGATGGGATCATTCTTGCCCCACAGAATCAGCGTCGGAGGCCGATGTTCGCGCAGATAAGCCTGAAAGGCGGGATAGAGCGCGACGTTGGTCCGATAGTCGTAGATGATGTCCAACTGGATTTCGACGCTGCCCGGACGGTCGAGGAAGAGCTGGTCGTACAGCCACGACGCGGGGTCGATCCGCGCCTCGTCCTTTGACCCAGTGAGATACTGGAAGCGTGTGCCGTCGAGCGACAGAAAAGGCCGCATCGCGTCGCGGTTCGTCGGGCCGTTGTCGGCCCAGTAAGCGCGCGTCGGTGCCCAAAAGTCCCCCATGCCCTCTTCATAGGCATTGCCGTTCTGGACGATCAGGGCGGTGACCCGGTCGGGATGCGCGAGCGCCAAACGAAACCCGGTCGGCGCACCGTAATCCATGACATATAGCGCATACCGCTCGACACCCAGCTGTTCGAGAAGGTTGGCGACAACGGTTGAGAACGTGGCAAAGTCATATTCAAAGTCGCTCGACGAAGGCATTTCCGACAGACCGAACCCTGGAAGGTCTGGTGCAATCACATGATAGCGGTCAGCGAGCGCTGGAATGAGGTTGCGGTACATGTGCGAAGAGCTTGGAAAGCCGTGCAGCAACACCACCACAGGTGCGCCGCGCTCTCCCGCCTCGCGGTAGAATATGTTGACGCCGGCAATGCTGGTGGTTCGGTGGTAGGTGACGGGCCGGGTCATTGTCCGGCTCTCGGGATAGTGCTTACGACTGCTGCTGCGATGAACGCTGCGACGTCCTGCGGGTGCGACATCATCACGGCGTGACTGCTATCGATTTCAGTGATCGCGGCTGCCGCGCGCTGAGCCATGCGGCGCTGCGCACTCGGAGGTACCATCCTGTCGGCGGAAGCGACGAGATAGAAGCTGGGTTTGGTCTTCCATGCGGCATGCGTGAGGGCGCAATGACCGCCGCAAGGCCCCAGGGTAGCTGGGCGGCAGCCATGAACCGCGTGGTGGCGGGATCGACATCGGCAGCAAACGCTTCCGAAAAACGGGCCGGGTCCACAACGAGGTAACCATCCTGCGGAGGCAACAACGGCGCCTTCGCTTCGCCGGGCTCTTCCGGCGCTTCATTCAGCGCTGCGACGGACTCGCCGACATCCGGCACGAAAGCCGCGATGTAGGCCAGCGACTTGACCTTGGGATTGGCGCCGGCTTCCGTGATGACCGCTCCGCCGTAGCTGTGGCCCACCAGGAGCACCGGATGGCGAGCCGATGCGATAAGACGCTCGGTGGTCGCAACGTCACCTTCAAGTGAGGTCGTCGGGTGTTGGGCGACAAGCACTTCGAACCCGCGGTCTACAAGTTCGCTATGGACTTGTTGCCATCCGGAGCCATCGACAAAAGCGCCGTGCACGAGGACGATCGAACGGGCTGGCTCCCCAGCCGCCTGGGTGCCCGAAAGAGGATTGGTCATGATCTTTCCTTTGAGGGGGGTGGCCGCGGCGCCGTTAGCCCCGCGGAGTGGATGAGCTCTGGATTAGTTACAAACCTTGCGGTCGAGGAAGTCGCGGATCAACGGCGCCATCACGTCGAGCTTGTCTTCCAGGGCGAAATGGCCGCTGTCGAGAATATGCATCTCGGCGTTCGGGAGATCGCGAAGATAGGGGTGCGCGCCGGGTTCGGGGAAGATCTTGTCGTTCTTGCCCCAGACGATCAGTGTTGGCGGTTGGCGCTCGCGGAAGAAGGCCTGGAACTGAGGGTAAAGCGGCACATTGCTACCGTAGTCGCCCAGGAGATCCAGCTGGATATCCTTGTTGCCCGGGCGATCAAGCAATGCCTGATCGACGACCCAGTTGTCGGGGCTGATATGTGCAACATCACCCATACCGTCGGTATATTGGAACTTGGTGGTCTCGAGCGTGACCAGGCCGGCAAGTGCTTCCCGGCGTTCCGGCGTCTTTTCGGCCCAATAGGCCTTGATCGGATCCCAGAATGCGGCGAGACCTTCGGTATAGGCGTTGCCGTTCTGCACGATCAGCGATTCAACCCGCTCGGGATGTTTGAGCGCGAGCCGATATCCAATCGGTGCGCCGTAATCCATGACGTACATGCTGTAGCGATCGGCTCCGACCTTTTCGGTCAGCTTGTCGACGATGTTGGTCAGATTCGCGAATGTGTAGTCGAACTTGGTGTGGTCGGGCGCGTCACTCTGGCCGTAGCCGGGATAGTCAGGCGCAATCACGCGGTAGCGGTCAGCGAGCAGGGGGATGAGGTTGCGGAACATGTGTGACGAGGTCGGAAATCCGTGCAGGAGCAGGAGGACCGGCGCGTCCTTCGGGCCGGCTTCGCGATAGAAGACCTTCACGCCGTCGATCGTCGTGTTTTTGTACTGAATTACGGGAACAGCGTTCGCGGCGATGACCGCGTTATTCGGCACGCAGCGGGCTTCGGCCGCAACGGGAGAGATGGCAATAAGAAGTGCGACAGTGGTGAGAAGATGTTTTTTCATGATGCTTTCCTTTTTCAAAATTGGGTGCCGATCCACATCAGCGCCTCTGGAAAAAGGACTAGCATCGCCGGTCTTCGGACCTGGGATAAATAAGGGTAAAAAGTTGGACAGTCGGCCGTGGTTAAAAGGCGCAATGAGCAGCATGAACTGCTCGCTCCAAACGAAAGCCGGTCCTTTAGAGCAGTGGAGGCTTTGCCCGCTTGCCCGGCTCTTTTAGCGACCGCAAACTATGTTGATTATAGAGGACATTTCCGTGGGAAATCAGCAAGATAGGTTCTTGGGTTTGCTGGTTCTGGGTTCGATTCCGTTGTCTAATCGCGTGCTCGGGGTCAAGCGGCTTGTGGCTCATGCATCGCGACATCTTTCTGTTTTGGGTGGGGTCTGCATCTTTGTTCCTGCCAATTCGTCCGGCGCCGGGGAGCACGGTTGTCTCCGCGGTCGACACAAGTCGCCGCATGATGGGTTTTCGCAGGGCGGATCTTCCTTTGTTCAAGACGCAGTCTCGACGAGCTGCGACGGAATCGACGGAATGACCCAACCCACGTCCACAGCAGGGACGCCCAGCATCTCAATCGGGTTGAGGCGCTGAGGCAGGTAGGCCGGCTTTTTCGCCTATGCGGTAGCGCCGGCCAATGGGTTGAACGCTTCCCCGGTTTTGAGCATGCTATGCATGATGACAGCAAGTTTTCGCGCGACAGCGACCGCGGCACGTTTGAAGCCCAGTCGCTCACGCAGCTTCAGCCCCCACGTTTTGAGACTGCATTCGGTCCTGGCACCGGTTCTTGTTAAGAGGACGGTTGCCGCCTCGTAGAGTAATCCCCGCAGCCGACCGTCACCGCGTCGCGAGATATGGCCATCATAATCGATTTCACCTGACTGGTAGCGCCGCGTCGTCAGCCCGAGCCAAGCGCCAACGGAGCGTGAGGTGGGGAAGTTTTCAGGATCTTCGATCGCAGCAATGTAAGAGACGGCCGTGACGGCGCCAACGCCTGGAATCGTCATCAGGAGCTTCGTAGCCCGGCTCTGTCTGGAAGCTGCGAGCAACTGGTGATCAAGATTGGCTGCGCGCTTACGTATGTCGCGCCACGCCTCGAGCAGGGGCAATATCACAACTGCCAGGCCGCTATTTCCATTCAGCAGTTCTCTCACATTGGCATCAAATACCCGACCTTCCCCTTTGGGCACGATAAGACCAAACGTTTTCAGGAGACCGCGTATTTGGTTGCTGAGCTGCTTGGAAATGCTTACGAGCTGGCTACGCGCCGCCACCAGTGTGCGCGTCAGCATGTTGTCGAAAGTCTTTACTCGCACGACCTTGTAAAATCCTGCTTCGGCCAACTGCGCTAGACCATCCGCATCATTGGCGTCAGTCTTGTTAAGCGTCTCGCTCAGAACCTTTTGCGCGTGCCGAGCTTCAATGCAAATCGCAGGAATCCCTTCGGCCGTCAGCGCATGATAGAACCACGTCGACAGTGGACCTGTCTCGAAGACAACGAGCTTCGCGTGCGGAGCGTGCTTGCGGATGATCTGCGATAGAACTTTCGGATCAGAAGGGCATTTCCCTCGCCAGATCCGTTTCCTATTCTCTCGGATCGAGACCGCAGTATCTTTCAACGAAACATCGAGCCCGATATATTGGTCCATGGTTGCCTCCATTTGATGTTGGGCCCGGTTCCAATCGTGAGCCCGTATTTCCATCCTACCGGGGGCAACCACCCATGTCAGATATTGCTGAGGCAATGCCTTTGGGGAAACCGTCCGCGATTACTCCATGTTCAAGGCGAAGGCATTTTGCCAGCGATCTCGCATTCGGATGGCGTCATACGGATTTGCGACCCCTAAAATGATTCTGACTGTTGTTGGTGGTGTTTAGCGAATATGGTCGGCGGTGCATTAGCGGTCTCGGCCGTCTCGATTTGTTGAAAAATGCGTTGATTGACGGGGCGTGAATGTCGATTTCCGATAACCAGCAACACGAGGGCCAGGCCCAGCTCGGTTTGCGACAGCTGGAGGCCGACATAGAAGCTGCGCAGCATGGACGTAATGCTGCAGCTTTTCTTGCAGCGATCGTCGAATCCTCCGACGATGCGATCGTTAGCAAGAGCCTCAGCGGAGTCATCACGACCTGGAACAAGGGCGCTGAGCGTCTTTTCGGTTATACGGCAGACGAGGCTATTGGACACCCGATCACGATCGTCATTCCACCCGATCGTCTCGATGAGGAACCAGCCATTCTCGCCCGCATCCAGGCCGGCGAGCGCGTCAATCACTTCGAGACGATACGACGACGCAAAGACGGTACCTTGGTCGATATTTCCCTTACCATTTCGCCCATTCGGGACGACAACGGAAAGATCATCGGCGCATCGAAGATCGCCCGCGACATCTCAGAGCGCAAGCGAGCCGCCGAGCATCAGGAGCTTCTGCTCCGGGAAATGCATCACCGGGTAAAAAACCTCTTCGCCATCACCGGCAGCATCATCACCCTTGCAGCGAGGACGGCAACGACGACTACCGAACTGGCCGCCGGGATGAAAGACAGGTTAATGGCTCTGTCCCGAGCGCATGAGATGACATTGCCGAGTTTGAACGGTGAGGCCGCGACCGGCACTCCACAGACCACCCTATTTCAGCTTCTGTCGAATATTCTCGCACCGTACGAGCGGGACGGTGCCAATCATTGGCAGCTGATCGGAGATGACATCGATATCGGCGGCACAAAAATTACAAACTTCGCGCTGCTGTTCCATGAACTCGCGACCAATGCCGCGAAATATGGCGCGCTGTCCGTCGAAGAGGGAAAGCTTGATATCGCAGCGACGATGAAGAGTGAGATGCTGGAGATCGTCTGGCTTGAGAGCAGCGGTCCTCCGCAGGCTGCATTAGAGCCACGTTCGATCGGTTTTGGAAGCCGGCTTGAGCAGATAATAAGTCAGAGCCTCGGGGTCGAGATCGCGCGCGACTGGATGCCAAATGGACTCTCGATCCGACTGTCCGTCCCCCGCGGCGCTATCAGCGGCTAAAACGAGGCAGCGCAGCCAGCCTCGTGTCTCAAACGGCCGGACTGAGTTGCAGGACGTTGGCGCCGATCGACGCGTCGGTGGCTCGTTCGAGGCGGTTTGGCAGGATCGTCACGTAGAGCTCCATCGAACCACGACCGACCTCGAGCGCCAACAGGTGACCACCGACCGCCTCGAACGAAGCGTTGCCGGCGGTTGCGTGCAGATGCGGCAGCGGTTTTCCGTCCTTCCAGGCAAGCGAGCCGGTCAAATTGGTCACCTCAACGTTTTCGTAGCTCTTCGGCTTGTATTCGCGGGCTTCGAAATCGAAGAAGCCGAAGGTAATCTGGCCAGCGAACCCGAAACCAGACAGCATGGCCGACGGTATGTCTTCGCCGACCATCAGCGTTCCCAGGCGGGCAAGTACGTCGTCTCCCTGTCTCAAGACCATCAGGAATCCGCCAGGTGTTGGGATGTAGCGTTTCTGCTCAGTCACGGGACACGACAATCAATGGTGGGCGCGGTGCTCGGCGTTCCGTTTCCGGGTCGCAGCCGCCTTCTTTGCCGAAGCCGAACGGTCTGCGGCCGATCGCGACGCTGCCGCCTTGCCACCTTTTTCGCCACCTTTGTGGGCCGCGGGATGACCGGTATGCTTGCCTTGCCCGGAACCGCCGGCCTTCTTGCCGCCGCCATCATCCTTGTTGACGGTTGCCCAGGCTCGGCGCTCGGCTTCCTTCTCGGACACGCCGCGGTCTTCGTAACTTTCGGCGATGTGGTCTGCCTTGCGTTCCTGCTTGTCGGTGTACTTGGACTTGTCACCACGGGGCATGACATTTCCTCCTTCGTTGATAATCAGACGAACGACAGCGCAAAAAGTTTGTTCCGAGCCAGCGGCGTTACAGGAACAAAGGGATGAAACGGGCGTTCGCAGACAGTCATTCCGCATGCAATTCGCAAAAAACCTTGGGTGTCATTATGAGCGACAAGACCTCTTTGAACGATCCTCGCACGCTTTATCCAGCACCGCCTTTCCCAGACCAGCCGCAACAGGCGCCCGGTCTCGCTCGCAAGATGGATCCCACGCCGGATCACGGCGAGAAGAGTTATCGCGGGTCGGGCAAGCTCACTGGCCGGAAGGCACTCGTCACTGGCGGCGATTCCGGTATCGGCCGTGCTGCAGCAATCGCCTTCGCCCGTGAGGGGGCCGACGTGGCCATCGCCTATCTTCCGGACGAAGAGGCGGATGCCAAGGAGGTGATTGGCCTTATCGAAGCCGAGGGCCGTAAGGCCGTCGCGCTTCCGGGCGACATCAAGGACGAGGCATGGTGCCGGCAACTGGTCGACAAGGCGGTCACTGGTCTTGGCGGTCTCGATATCCTCGTCATCAATGCCGGTCGCCAGCAGTACCGCGAGAAAATCGAAGAGTTGTCGACGGAGGATTTCGACAAGACGATGAAGACCAATCTATATGCGCTTCATTGGATCGCACAAACCGCCGTGCCCCATATGCCGGCGGGATCCGCGGTGATCACCACCGCCTCCATCCAGGCTTACCAGCCGTCACCGATCTTGCTCGACTATGCCACGACAAAGGCCGGTATCGTCGCCTATACGAAGGCCCTTGCCAAGCAACTGATTGAGCGTGGCATTCGCGCCAATGTCGTCGCACCCGGACCGGTCTGGACGGTTCTCCAGCCGAGTGGTGGGCAGCCAGACGAGAAGGTGAAGAACTTCGGCAAGGACAGCGACTTCGGTCGTCCGGGCCAGCCGGTCGAACTGGCTCCCGTATTCGTCCTGCTTGCATCGCCAGAAGCAAGCTTCATCAACGGCGAGGTCTATGGTGTCACGGGCGGCAAGGGCGTAGCTTGATGGGATCGTCTTCACAGGTTGTCTTCGCCCAGCCGACGCTGATTGCCGAGATCGAATTCCAGGGCTGGACCGACGATGGCAATCTCCGGCACGCATACTAAAAGGCTTGCGCGAAGTTCAGGATAATGCCGCAGTTTATGCGCTTGATTGAGCCGATGGCCGGGTGAAGAAACCGCGTCAAATTTTTTCTACTGCTGCTCTTGAATCCAAATATGCCAAAAACCAAATCGATTGCCGCCAGCCGCTAAAGAAGGGCTGGCCTTGCTGGAGGCACCGTCTTTCGGCGCTTCCGTACCCATGTTGCTTCAAGGAGGATATGGCTATGGCAACATCTTACGACTACGCACCTCTGTTCCGCTCCAGCGTCGGCTTCGACCGGGTTTTCAATCTTCTGGAAAACGCCCAGCGCGCCCGGTCGATCAGCGACTGGCCGCCCTATGACATTGTCAAGACCGGTGACGACACCTATCGGATCTCGATCGCGGTCGCGGGCTTCACCCAGGACGAACTCGACATCACCTTCCAATCCAATCTACTGATGGTCACGGGCAAGAAGCAGGAAGCGGCTGCCGAGGGCTACCTACATCGCGGCATTGCCGGCCGGCCGTTCGACCACCGGTTCGAACTCGCCGACCACGTCAGAGTGAACGGGGCTGATCTGAGCAATGGTCTCCTGTCGATCGATCTGGTTCGCGAGATCCCGGAGGCACTGAAGCCGCGCAGGATCTCCATCCAGACCGAGCCCGCTCTGGTGCCTTCGGCCGCCCCGGCGCAGATCGAAGCGCAGAAGGCGGCTTGACCCGCATTGACCGCAGAACAAGGGCGCCGTGACTACGGCGCCCATCAACATTCCGGGTTGGGAAGGAGAGAGCGATGAAACCCGATATGTTTAGACAGCCTGTTTCCATTCTCGTCGGCCTTGGTTTCCCAGCAGAGGTTCGCTGCGTCATGGATGCCTACCGGCATCTTTCCGAATGGCCGACATCACTCAGGGACAGCACGCATGCGATTGCCCTGAAGGCCTGCAGTGCGGCACTGCGTGGCGAGATTGAAGCGGAAACCGCGCGTGGTCTGTTTGCGGCCTTCGCCGAGAAACATGATCTGTTGGCGCCGGAAACCAATATGATCGCGGCCTCACGCCTGCGGCGTGACCGGGATCCACAGGTACAGTGAGGTGGTTCGATGACGCACGACATGTTGCAGCAGGCGGCCAGCAACGCGATGGCGATGGGACCAGCGGTCTTGCTTCAGGGTATGCAGCTTCAGCGGCCAATCGACGTGGTGAGAGCGCCGGCTCTTTCCGTCGATGATAAGCGAACGATCCTCGCGGCCTGGGCCTCCGACTTTTACGCTATCGATTCGAAGCCGGCCCTCCGGCAGGTGCCGGGAATGCCAGAGCCGATTTCGATCGATGAGGTACAGTCCGCGCTGAAAGAACTCGATCGGCGCTATGGTATCTGACGGACTGCGCGTTCAAGCGGCCTGCTTCGACGATTTGGCGAGCCGCTTGATCGCCTGTTCGAGGGAACGCTGTCCATCGAAATAATCCTGCCAGGCGCCGCCGCACCTCCCCCGCGGCAGGCTTTTTCGTTTTCGGAGGCTTGTTCCTGCTACAGGTTGAGATCGAGTTGCGGCTTCCCCTCGGTCGCGGCGTTGGTCTGATCGTTGGTCAGCGACGAGAGCGTGACGCCCAGCAGGCGCACGGACAGCTTGAAGGGATAGACGGTTGCCAGAAGTCCGGATGCCGTGTCGAACACGTCAGTAACGCTTGCGAACGGGATTGTGCCAGTCCGACTGCGCGTCGCCTGGGTGAAGTCCGAGTATTTGACCTTCACGGTTACCGTCTTACCGCTAATTCCCTGCGCCTCGCAGTAGCGCCAGACCTTCTCGGCAAGCGGTTTTAGCTCAGCCGTTGCGTGTTCGAGATCATCGATATCCTCGGCGAATGTGTCTTCGGCTCCCACCGATTTGCGGATGCGGTCAGGCCGGACCTGGCGCTCGTCAATGCCACGGGCGATGCCGTAGAAATAGGGTCCCGACTTGCCGAAATGCTCCTGCAGGAAGATGAGCGACTTTGATTTCAGATCGAGCCCGGTCTCAATCCCGTATCTACGCATGCGCTCGGCGGTGGCCGGCCCGACGCCATGGAATTTCTTGACGGGCAAGGTTTCGACAAAGCCTGGTCCATTCTTCGGCGTGATGACCGCCTGGCCATTGGGTTTGTTGAGGTCGCTGGCCATCTTTGCGAGAAATTTGTTGTAGGAGATGCCGGCCGAAGCGTTGAGCCCGGTGACCTGCTTGATCTTTGCGCGGATCTCCAGCGCAATCTCGGTGGCGATTTCCATGCCCTTCAGATTCTCGGTGACATCGAGATAGGCCTCGTCGAGGGATAGCGGCTCGATCAGCGGCGTGTATTCGGCGAAGATTTCGCGGATTTGCTGGGAAACAGCCTTATAGACGTCGAAGCGCGGCGGCACGAAAATCAGGTCGGGGCATTTCCGTTTTGCGGTGACCGACGGCATGGCCGAATGGACACCAAAGGCTCGTGCCTCATAGCTTGCGGCGGCCACCACACCGCGCGCTGCGGATCCGCCGACGGCGAGGGGCTTGCCCCGGAGTCCCGGATTATCGCGCTGCTCGACCGATGCGTAAAAGGCATCCATGTCCACATGGACGATTTTGCGGATCGGTGTTGGCGTCATTTCGTTCATGGCGGTTTTTGCAAGAAAGTTACAGGCTCGGTGTCCTCTTTGCGGGCCTTGCCCGAAACAAAGAGGGAACATAGCAGTCTTCGCGGCGATATCAACACGCGTTTGCCCGCGACGCAGGGCTGCGGATTGATCACTCCTCTTAAGCCCCGCACTTGCTGACAATCTCAAGCAGGCCAAGATCGACAAGTCGGTGAGAGGCTGGGACCATACAAGTGATCACGCCCAGTGTGGATCGAGCTGCTTTAGATCGGTCCAGGCTCAGAATAGGCTCGGCTGGACGACTGGTTCTCCGGCCTTCGTCACGATCGTCGAGCCGTAAGGCTCCCGGGATGTTACGATCAGCGCGTCGTTGGGCAGAAGACGGGCAAGCGCCTTGGCCTCGTCCCATGGCGCACACATCCAGACATCAGTCTCTTCCTTGGTCAGAAGGAGAACCGGCATGGCTTTATCGTGGATAGGCTTCACAAGGTCATTCGCATCCGTCGTCAGAAAACCGTAGAGATCATCGGTCGTCAGTCCGTCGTTGACCTTTCGCACGCTCGTCCATTGCGGCACGTGGACGCCGGCAAAGAACATCAGAGGCTTGCTTTCATCGCGCGCCAACCAGGCGTTTGGGGTCCTGCCGCCCTCTTCCTTGGTGGCTGGATCGGGCTACGCGAAGCTGGTCACAGGAACGAGGCAGCGATGCTCAACACCGAACCAACGCTTCCAGTACGGGAAATTGAGCGTGCGGACATTCGTGGTGCCGCCGTCCACCTCATCACGCAGCTGGGCCTCGAAGTCGACCTCCTTGCCCTTGGCTCGCAGTTTTTCGGCCTTCTTCTCAGCTTCTTTCTTGAGGGCGAATAGCGGGGAGGGCAGACCCTAGCGCGCATGCACCAGCTGTTTTCGACCATCGGCCGTATTGCGCACGATCGGCCCATCTGATCCGGATTCATTTGGTACGCCGGCATGAGATTGATCATGCTCTCGACATCCTGCGCCCACTTGGCGACCCAATCCTTGTCTTCCATGCGGTACAGATTGCACATAGGCAGTGACCGTGAACACTGCGAGCATCGTAACCGATGGAATTGCCAAATGCCAACCGGCGGATAGCAGGTTGCGAATCCGACGAAATTTATTTCCGCTTCGACCAAATCGCCGCAATCGGCCCATGGCCATGTTTCGCAAAGCGAATCTCTTGGTTCCCTAAAGTTGAGAGATAATATTCCTATTCTTGGTTGCTTGACTCTTCGGCGGCATCGGAACAGATAAAGAACATCTGCATTTGAACGACATGAAGTCGAAACTCCAACACGGCCTTCAAGGGACGCGTGAATGATGACTGCTGCCCGCAACAGGGTAATTGCCGATCTAAGAGACCGTATCGCCTCCCTTGAGGGCGGATCGACGAGCAAGGTCGGCTGCCTTGCTTTTGGGGTTTCCGAAATAGACGCGGTGCTTCCAGGCGGGGGTCTCGCCTATGGCGCCTTGCACGAATTCGCGGGTGGCGGATCCGGAACGGTCGATGGTGCGGCCGCGGCCCTCTGCGTGGCAGGGATCGCTGCGCGAACCAAGGGACAGATTCTTTGGTGCATGACGCGTCCAGACCTGTTTTTCCCGGCACTGGCGCAGGCGGGTCTCCATCCCGGTCGCGTGGTCTTTGCCGAAGCCGATAGGGAAGAGGATGTCCTGGCGACCATGGAGGAAGGTCTTGGTTACGGTGGCTTGGGCGCCGTGGTCGGTGAGCTCGTCCGTCTTCCCATAACCGCATCACGCCGGCTTCAGCTTGCGGCCGAGAAGACCGGAACGATGGGGCTGGTCGTGCGACGATGGCGACGGCAGACGGAGGCATCCGATTTTGGCCAGCCGACGGCGTCGACATCAAGGTGGCGCGTCAGCGTACTGCCATCGGAAGAGCTGCCGGTTCCGGGCGTCGGGCGGCCGCGATGGCTCCTGGAGCTGATGAGAGTGAAGGCGGGTGAGTGCGCAGAGTTTATTGTAGGAGCGTGCGATGCCACGGGTCGTATCCATTTATCTTCCGGATCTCGCGATCGACAGGATCAGACGGGCCGACGGCGCGGGAATGCTGTTCGCTGAGCGGCCGCTTGTCGTCGTCGCCAAGAGTGGCTCCAAACGATGGATCGCGGCCGCGGATGACTTAGCCCGATCCGCAGGCCTTCATATTGGCATGCCGGCAGCCAAGGCGCAGGCCATCGTTCAGGGTCTGCAGATGGTCGACGCCGATCCGACCGCAGACGGTGCGGCCCTTGAACGCCTCACGCTCTGGGCGTTGACGCAGTACACGCCGATCGTCGCAATGGATGCGCCCGACGGCATCGTCATGGACACCGAAGGCGCCGATCATCTCCAGGGTGGCGAGGATCTGATGCTGTCCGGCATTGTCAATCGCTTCCGCGCCAAGGGGTTGACCGCGCGGGTTGCGATTGCCGACACCTGGGGTGCGGCCCATGCGCTGGCCAGGGTCAGCAAGCGCGATACCGTGATCGTTGCGCGGGGTGAGACATTACGCTTCGTCGAGCGGCTGCCGATATCATCAATACGGTTGCCCTCCGAAACCGTCATCGGCCTGCGGACCCTCGGGTTTCAGACGATCGGCGAGCTGTCAGCCACAGCACGCGCGCCGCTTGCCCTTCGCTTTGGTCCCGAAATCGGCCGCCGTCTCGACCAAATGTATGGGCGGCTGCCGGAGCCGATCGATCCGATCCGTCCAATGGATGCCATCGAGGTCAGCCGCGCCTTCGCCGAGCCGATCGGCGCGCCCGAGACCATCGCCAAATATGTCTCCCGGCTGGTCGTTGAACTCTGCGAAGCGCTCCAGCAGAAGGGCCTCGGCGTTCGCCGCGCGGATCTTCTCGTCCACAAGGTCGACAACACTCTGCAGGCGATCCGTGCTGGAACCGCGAAGCCCGCACGCAATGTGGCCTGGCTGACAAAGCTCTTCAAGGACCGGATCGAGAAAATCGAGCCGGGCCTCGGGATCGAGAAGCTCTCGCTGGTGGCTGTCATCGCCGAACCGCTCACCGAAGTGCAGA
Source organism: Rhizobium beringeri (assembly GCF_004306515.1). Classification (NCBI taxonomy): domain Bacteria; kingdom Pseudomonadati; phylum Pseudomonadota; class Alphaproteobacteria; order Hyphomicrobiales; family Rhizobiaceae; genus Rhizobium; species Rhizobium beringeri. The sequence goes on from NZ_SILG01000006.1 coordinate 36,511, forward strand.
AAGCCTCCTCCCTGATCGAGGAGGAGATCGTTGATATTGCGCCGCTGATCGACGTGATCGGCAATCGCGGGCAGCGTGTCTATCGGATAGTGCCTGTGGCGAGCGACGTGCCCGAGCGCAGCGTCAAGCGCGTGAGTGCGGTTGCCGGGGAGACCGGTTCGTCATGGAGCTTGCACTGGCCTCGACCCGTTCGCATCCTCTCCCGCCCGGATCTCATCGAGGTGATCGCACTGCTGCCGGATCATCCGCCCGTGTCGATGACCTGGCGCGGCAAGCGCCGACGGGTGAAACGTGCTGACGGCCCGGAGCGGATTTTCGGCGAGTGGTGGACGAGAGGCTCCGAGTTCGATGCGGTACGCGACTATTTCGTGATCGAGGACGAGGGTGGCGAGCGCTTCTGGATATTCAGGTCGGGCGATGGCATCGATGCGGCGACCGGCTCGCATAAATGGTTCCTGCACGGGATTTTCGCATGAGATACGCCGAGCTCCAGGTTACGACACATTTCTCATTCCTGCGCGGGGCATCGTCGGCGGATGAGCTGTTTGCGACCGCCAAGGCGCTCGGCATCGAAGCGCTTGGCGTCGTCGACAGAAACTCGCTCGCCGGCATCGTCCGGGCTCTCGAGGCGTCTCGCGCCACAGGCGTTCGCCTGTTGGTCGGTTGCCGTCTCGATCTGCAGGATGGCATGTCGATCCTGGTCTATCCGACAGATCGTGCCGCCTATTCGCGCCTGACCCGTTTGCTGACGCTCGGCAAGGGCAGGGGCGGCAAAGCCAATTGCATCCTGCATCTCGACGACCTTGCCCTCTATGCCGAAGGCCTGATCGCTATTCTGGTGCCCGATCTGCCCGACGAGACCTGCGCCGTGCAGCTCAGAAAGATGGCGGAGCTGTTCGGGGACCGGGCGTATCTCGCCCTTTCCCTTCGCCGGCGGCCGAACGACCAGATGCGGCTGCACGAGCTGTCGAACATGGCCGCACGCTTCAAGGTGAAGACCGTTGTGACCAATGACGTTCTTTTCCACGAACCGTCGCGCCGTCAGCTGCAGGACGTCGTCACCTGTATTCGCACCAGAACCACGATCGATGACGTCGGTTTCGAGAGGGAGCGTCATGCGGATAGATTCCTCAAGCCGCCGGAAGAGATGCAGCGGCTGTTTCCCCGTTACCCGGAAGCATTGGCCCGGACGATGGAAATCGCCGATCGCTGTCGGTTCTCGCTCGAGGAGCTGACCTATCAATATCCTGAGGAGGCGATCGTCCCAGGCAAGGACGCGCAGGCGTCTCTCGAGCATTATGTCTGGGAATGCGCGCCTACGCGTTATCCGGAAGGTCTGCCGGACAACGTTCTGAAAATCATTCGGCATGAGCTCGACCTCATCCGGGCCATGAAATACGCACCCTACTTCCTGACCGTGTTTTCGATCGTCCGATATGCTCGCAGCCAAGGCATTCTTTGCCAGGGGCGGGGATCTGCGGCAAACTCGGCCGTCTGTTATATCCTCGGGATCACGTCGATCGATCCTGAGACGAACGACCTGCTCTTTGAGCGTTTCGTTTCCCAGGAGCGCGACGAGCCGCCGGATATCGACGTCGACTTCGAGCATGAGCGCCGCGAGGAAGTCATTCAGTGGATCTATAAGACCTACACCCATCAGAAGGCAGCTCTGTGCGCGACCGTGACCCGATATCGTGCGAAAGGGGCGATCCGCGATGTCGGCAAGGCACTCGGTCTGCCGGAGGATATGATCAAGGCTCTCTCGTCGGGCATGTGGTCCTGGTCGGCCGATATGGTCGGCGACCGGGACCTGCGCGAACTCAACCTCAATCCCGACGACCGTCGCCTCGCACTGACGCTGAAACTTGCGCAGCAGTTGATGGGCGCGCCCCGGCATCTGGGCCAGCATCCCGGTGGATTCGTGTTGACGCATGATCGGCTCGACGATCTCGTCCCCATCGAGCCCGCATCAATGGCCGACCGGCAGGTGATCGAATGGGACAAGGACGATGTCGAAGCCCTGAAGTTCATGAAGGTCGATGTCCTAGCGTTGGGGATGCTGACCTGCATGGCAAAAGCATTCAAGCTGATTGAGGAGCATAAAGGCGAAACGATCGATCTAGCGAATATCGAGCAGGAAGACTCTGCGACCTATGCGATGATCCGCAAGGCCGATACGCTCGGAACATTCCAGATCGAAAGCCGGGCTCAGATGGCGATGTTGCCGCGGCTGAGGCCGCGGACCTTCTACGATCTCGTCATCCAGGTGGCGATCGTCCGGCCCGGGCCGATCCAGGGCGACATGGTGCATCCCTACCTGCGCCGTCGCGAAGGGAAGGAACAGGTCGTCTATCCGACGCCCGAACTGGAAGCGGTGCTTGGAAAGACACTTGGCGTGCCTCTCTTCCAGGAGTCGGCGATGAAGGTGGCGATGGTCTGCGCCGGCTTTACCGGCGGCGAGGCCGATCAGCTTCGTAAATCGATGGCCACGTTCAAGTTCACCGGTGGCGTCTCGAAGTTCAAGGACAAGCTCGTTTCCGGCATGGTGAAGAATGGATATTCGCCGGAGTTTGCTGAAAAGACCTTTTCTCAGCTCGAAGGCTTCGGCTCCTACGGCTTCCCGGAAAGCCATGCCGCAAGCTTCGCGCTCATCGCCTATGCCTCCAGCTATGTGAAATGCCATTACGCCGACGCGTTCTGCGCGGCCTTGATCAACAGCCAACCGATGGGGTTCTACGCGGTCGCCCAGATCGTCGGCGACGCCCGCAACCACGGTGTGGAGATCCTGCCGGTCTGTATCAACCGCTCTCGCTGGGACTGCACGCTCGAGCAGGTCAAGGGAGACGAGCGCCGCCATGCTGTCCGCCTGGGTATGCGTCTGGTGCGTGGCCTGGCCGCAGTCGACGTGGCACGCATCGTCGCCGCCCGTGCCGATCAGCCCTTCGACAGCGTCGATGACATGTGGCGGCGCTCGGGCGTTCCGGCAGCATCGTTGGTCGAACTGGCGGAGGCCGATGCTTTCCTGCCATCGCTCGAACTTCAACGACGCGATGCGCTGTGGGCGATCAAAGCGTTGCGTGACGAGCCACTGCCGCTCTTTGCTGCTGCTGCCGAGCGCGAGATGAAGACGATCGCCGAGCAGCAGGAGCCTGATGTCCAACTCCGGCAGATGACAGATGGCCACAACGTTATCCAGGACTACAGCCATACCGGCCTGACCCTGCGCGAGCACCCGATCGCGTTCTTGCGCAAGGACCTTGCCGCTCGAAGCATCGTCACCTGCGGTGAAGCCATGTCGGCCCGAGATGGCCGTTGGTTGATGACCGCAGGTCTCGTTCTCGTCCGTCAGATGCCCGGATCGGCAAAAGGCGTGATGTTCCTGACGATCGAGGACGAGACCGGTCCGGCAAACGTCGTCGTCTGGCCGAAGCTCTTCGAGCGGCGCCGACGCGTTGTGCTCGGATCGAGCATGATGGCGATCAACGGTCGGATCCAGCGGGAAGGGGAGGTCGTGCACCTCATCGCCCAGCAACTGTTTGATCTGTCGGGCGAACTATCCGGTTTGGCCGATCGTGACGGGGAGTTCAAACTGCCGGCGGGCCGTGGCGACGAGTTTGCTCACGGATCGCCGGGAAGTTCGGATTCGCGAGATCGATCGCCGGCGGTCAAACCGCGGGATATTTTCATTCCGGACCTGCATATCGATACGCTGAAGATCAAGAGCCGGAATTTTCACTAGGAATCCAGTGTGATAGCTCATCCTTGAGAATGCGGCGGTTCGATTCCGTTCAAGGCGGCCAGTGTGTATCGCACCTAACAGAAGCCATTGAGCTTCAGGATTTTATAGGCGTCGATCGTCGCCTGCAGAATCTCCTCTGACGCGCGATCTCCATCGTTTGCGTCGGGATGGTGCATCTTAAGCTTCAGCTTGTACCGGCTTCTAATTTCATCCGGCGTTGCGTCCGGTGAGAGAGCGAGCGTTTCGAATGCTTTTGCTTCTAGCACCTTAAGTTTGCGGGATTGAAGGGCCACTCTTGTCGCTTGCCTTTGCGTGGCGTTTTTTCTTGCATTGATCGTCTTCGCGGTCCCGGAGCGAATTGAGGAGGGGAGGGGCGTTCCAGAAGAGTGATTGACTCTAACTCCCCAGCTAGGGCGGCTCCCACTAGCCGCTTCCCTCTGATAGCGAGCCGTGACGGGGTTCGACAGCTTCGTCACGTAATTGTAGCCTTCGCTATACTCTTTTGCGTGGCTACGGCAAAACAGCAGGTACAGTCCCTCAGCATCCGCTCCCACGGGCGCGCGATGCATGCCTTGTTTGTCGCATCCGTCCCATTGGCATCTCGGGCCACTTGTTTCGCGATGTTCAGCCGGTTTGTTTCGCGTCGGTCTCAGGCCGACAAAAATCTTTGAATCAGACGTCATGGCGCGTTATACGACTTTGCTGCCGGACACGACAAGATTGCAGACGCCGATCCTTTGACCATCAGCAGCTCATGCTAGGCACGCAAGTTTAGTCGACTGCGGCAAGTCCGCTCTTCGCAACAATCATCCGCATCAAAAAATCAGAAATTTTGCAGAAGCCCTATTTGTCGTTTGCGGCTGACACATGGTTTTCCTTGGTGAGAAAACGAATGCTAGTATCGAGTGTCTTGACAACCAAATCTTTGATGTTCTGGGCGCGTTCCGATGAGCAATCATCGGGGCCAATTCCCTCAAGTGCGTGCTGCAATCTGCTGAGAAGTTCTTGATCGTCTATCGTCATTGCCGGTTCTCCTTTCGGGGGAGAGTACCGGCCCTTGGTATGGTCACAACTGATTTCATCTTCAATCCGCGATGTTCACAAGGCGCGAACAAGCGAAGTCAAAACTGCGAAATGTATCCAAAATCACAAGTTGTGCGACACGCCATGGGCTTATATACCGCGACGGAAGACATGGGTCGTATTCTCGCGATTAATTGGGCCAAATCCAAGTGTTGGCCAGAACACTTCCGCCTCAGGACCATCGGCATAGAGTGCGATTTGGCGATCAAATGGTTTTGCATGTTCAAGGACGTAAAGCGCAATCTGTCGACCAACCCCACGCCTGCGGTAGGCTGGCCGAACGTAGAACCGCCTCATACGCAACCAACTGCTATCGACAAAATCCTGCGTGATGCCACCGATGCCGGCAATTTCATCATTGATGGGTGGCTAGCGCTAGTATTTCGCCGGAGCGTTCGAAGCGGTTAGACCCGTCGAACCACTCGTTCTGAAGCACGGACATGGTGTCGAAGCCCTCGGCATCGGCTTCAACAAGGAATTGATCAAAGTGGTCTGGCAACTCAATGATCCGCCTAACCACAACACCATTACCACTGTCACTCACCATCAGAACTCCACTTCCCGTCGCTCCCCCTCGCAAAAATCCCGACATTTGCTTGATTTTTATAGCTGCCTTTTGCGGCGTCTGAAATTCAGGATTTCCGCGATATAAACATGTTGTCGGGGCCGAAGGCCGGCCCCGATCGCTGATGATCAACTAAAATAGGTTTCTGCCATCACTTCTTGGATCGCCTTCTATGTGAAGAGTTGCGTAAAGATCGCCGCGAGCCTTTCTCCGCCACGGCCGCGCAAGACTCTCCGGGTTGGTTTTGATATCCGCGACAGCAATAGCGGGTAACCCGTTCGTAGGGCACTGCACGGCCCACTGGCCATCCGCCGAAGCGATCCCCGAGGGAGCGGCCGTGCTCTGGGGGCGAGGGTGAGCAATGCCGCAATGTCCGGTGTCGGCGCAATGCGTCCATGGTGGCAGTCGGCGTAAGCAGCATTTTGGATTTTGATCCCCGTCGCCTAGTCTGGTACATATGATCTTGCGCCTCCAATAGTGCTGCGTTTTCTTCTGGAGCATCGATGTTACGAACGATTATTGCTAGCAGCTCCGCCCCAGCGGCCCCAGCGTCCTACAGCCAAGCGGTAAAGGCGGCCGGGCTAGTGTTCGTATCGGGTACCGCGCCGATCGACCCTGCTACGGGAAAAATTGTCGAGGGGCCGGTTCAGGCGCAGGTCGCGCAGTGCCTTACCAACATCGCGGCGATACTAGAGGAAGCCGGAAGCAGTTTGGCCCAAGCGGTGAGCGCCACACTCATCATCGCTGATGAGGAGGATTTTGCGCCCGCCAGTGAAGAGTGGGAACGCTGGTTCCCGACCGACCCGCCGGCGAGGCAAGGCGCTAAGATGCCAGTCCGCGTCCCCGGCATGAAGGTGTCGATTGCGATGATCGCCTTAGCCTGATCCGGTTTTAACGGCAGCAGTGCGCCCAAGGGCGAATAACGTCCTGCAAACGAAAGACAGAATTTGGCCCATTGCAGTCATGGCACGTGCCGCAAAGGCCGACCAGCGTTGCTGAATTCGGCCACTCGGCAAATCATCTCGCGAAGTAGCGTGTCGGTGTTGTGCCCAATGCCTTCTTGAACATTACGATAAAGGCGGTAGCCGATTCGTATCCCAAGTCGCTCGACACCCTCTGGACCGTCGCGCCGCTGGCCAGTTCGCGCAATGCGATGATTAGGTGCAGTTGCCGTCGCCATCGGCCGAAGGTCAGTCCCGTTTCCTGGACCATCAGCCGCTTCAAGGATCGCTCACTCATTGCAACGTGTGCCGCCCATTCCACGAGGGTGCGACGGTCGCTCGGCTCCGCCATCAGGGCAGCGGTGATCGCGGCGATTTTCGGATGGCTGGACGCGGGTAATTCCAGGCCCTGTATCGGCATTTGCGCGAGTTCATCCAGCAAGACCCGCACCATACGGCCGACATGGTCGTCTGGAGCATAGTTGACCGATACATCTGCCAGTCGCAGGATCATCTCGCGGAGCATCGGCGACACAGACAAAGTGCAGCATTCCTGCGGCAGCGTCGCGGCGCCTGGTTGAACGAACAGATAGGACAGGCGCGCGTTGGACGTGACCTGGTTGCTGTGGGGCACGCCGCCGGGTATCCAGACCCCGCAGTCCGGTGGGACAATCCAGAGGCCATTTTCCGTCTTGCAGGTGACCGCCCCGTGGAGGGCCAAAATGAGCTGCCCTTGCTGATGCTGGTGCTGGGGCACTTCAGCTTCATAGTCACTGAAGTCGAGGCGGACAGCGAAGGCCGGGCGATCTGACCAGTCGGGATCGAAGTCGTCGTGGCAGGAGCGCAGCAGTTTTGCGGATTGACCCGATTTGGAGATCATTTGGCATTATCTCCAGATTCGTGCGCACTGCAATAGTCTACTATCGGGCGATCAACAACCGAAAGGAGGTGGCATGAAAGAGGCCGCGCCCGTTGAGAGAACGGATCACTGAGATGCAGATGATGATCGAGGGACAGTCACACTTCCAGCCTTTCGGCTTATCCTATTGGGGTTTCGAAGATCTCAATAAGGGAGTTGGAAGCATGACTGCCTCTTATGTATACCATATCGGGGTCGACTATCACAAATCCTACAGCCACCTGGTGGTTCAGGACAGCAGCGGCAAGACGCTGAGATCCGGCCGGGTGAAGAACGACCGACAGTCGCTCGGCGGGTTTCTCGAACGCTATCGGGAGAACTCGCATGCGGTTGTCGAGGCGACGCGCAACTGGATGGTGATGTACGACTGGCTCGACGACATTTGTGATGATGTCGTTCTCGCTCATCCGCTGAAGGTTAAAGCGATCGCCGACGCCAAGATCAAGACCGACAAGATCGACGCGACGGTGCTGGCACATCTGCTCAGAGCCGATCTGGTACCCGAAGCCTGGGCGCCAAGCGAGAGATCGCGGGACCTTCGCGTCGCGCTGCGCGAGCGGATGTTTTACGTGCGCCTGCGCACAATGACGAAGAACCGCATCGTCACGGTGTTCGACCGCTATCCGGAGCAGACGGCGCAGTTGAAGAAGCTTGGCGATTTGTTTGGCAAGGCCGGCCGCGTCCAATTGGCTCAAGTGAACGTCTCGGAGATCGACCGCATCCAGATCGATCGTGGTCTCGCCTTCATCGGCGACATCGACATGCGGATCAAACAGTCGGAAGCAACGATCCGGGCGATGACCAAGGCCAATGCCAACGTCAAGCTGTTGAAGACGATCCCCGGCATCGGCGAGTTGATCGCCCGGCTGATCGATGCGGAGATCGACGACATATCGCGGTTCCGCCACTCGAAGAAGCTTGCCGCCTATGCCGGGCTTGTGCCGTCGACCCATTCCTCCGGCGGCAAGACCTTCCACGGCAAGATCATCAAGCAGGGCAACAAGTGGCTGCGCTGGGCCTTCGTCGAAGCCGTCGCTCCTGCCATCGCCAGCGATCCACAGCTGCGCGCCCAATACGAGCATCTGAAGATCAAAGGAATAAACAAGGCGCGGGTGGCGATTGCGCGCAAGCTTTTGACGATCACCTTCCAGATCCTGCGTGACCAGCGCGCCTACGAGCCGCGCGGCGAAAGCACCATGGAAGGCGCGTCGACGATATCCCGGTTGTCCTGATGGCAGTCTAGCGAGCCCGGCAGGACTGGGCTGCGCTTCTCAAGGAGAATGGGAAACCGGGAGCCGAACGCCACTCTGTGACCGAAGCCCCAGGCATCAGGTCACGCATTGGAGACTGGTTCAAGAACCGAAGGACAGCAAAGCGATCTGTCCGGCGGAAAGAGAGACTTTGCCGATCGGTGCGAATGCCGGTCAAAACTTAACCGAACCCAAGGAAAAGCCGCCAAATGGTGGTGTTCTGCCCCTTGCGTTCTTTCATTGGAGACTGTTATGCGAATTTCTGTCGTCGGTGCAACGGGACGAGTTGGCGCCAAGCTGACCCGGACTCTGCTGGGCGCCGGGCATCAGGTCAGAGCGTTGTCGAGAGGTGGCCCAGCGCTCGACGCACTGGTCGAGCTCGGAGCAGAGCCGTTCCTGGGAAGCTTTGACACAGGAGCGGGAGACCTTGACCAATTTTTCCAGGACGCAGATGCTGCGTTCCTGATGGTGAAGACCGATTGGAACAACATCGAGGGACACTACCCCGTTGTTGCCCAGCGCTTCGTCGATGCGCTCGAAAAATCCTCCGTCAAACTGGCCGTAAGCCTAACGGCCATGGGTTCCGACGTGAAAGGGAAGACGGGCCATTTCGAGTGCTTTCACCATCTGGACGAAAAGCTCAACGAACTCGACAATATCAATTTGGTCCACTTGCGCGCCGCCTGGTTCATGGAGGATGTGTCGGCGTGGACGGGGCCGGTTGCCAAATACGGTCGAATTGCCTGGTTCTGCAAACCTGATTTAAAGATGCCCTGGGTGGCGACCGATGACATCGCATGGCTGGCAGCGAAGGAACTGACCAATCCGAGGGGCAGACACCGCGTCTATCTCGAAGTCGGCTCGGAAGAGGTCTCGATGAACGAACTGGCCGTGATCATTGGCAAGGAGATCGGCAGGCCGGTGGAGTACCGATACATCGAGACGACCCGCAAAGACGTGGAAGCTGAATTTCTGGCGCGGTTCGGGACGCTGGAGAAATGGCAGGACGACACCCTCAGTGCTGACGCTTTGAACAGTGGCATCGTAAGGTTCCATGGGGAGCACGAGTATCGTCCGAAATTGCCCACGACGATGGAAGTGTTCATTGGTGACGTTTGGAAGCCGCGTTACCTGGAGTCGGTCAGAGAGGGAGACGAACGAGAGACGTTTGCAATGTGGACCGCCAAAGACTAGCTAGATTTCGTGTTGGTTCTTTCGAATCATTCCAGCAATCTCCAGTCTTTATTGGGTGCTGCCGCAATTTAAGAATTGCGGCAGACCGCAATTGGCGCGTTTTTGCCATCAATGTTTTAGCGGTACCTCGGGAATGGTTTAGCGCTCTTGGTCAACGTTGGCCAGAGGAGAGTAATCCCGATGAAACGAAACGGTGAGCGATAACGCCATTTGACTCCCGCCATCTCCAGCCGTTGTTAAATATCGGAAATCATTGTTGAGCGGACGACATCTCCCACCGTGTCGACGGTTCGAATCCGTTCAAGGCGACATAACCGGTGTCTGTTGCGGATTTTGCTGACGGGAAAACACAGAAGAATCCAGTGGTTCTTATATCGGTGATTAGCTTGAAGTTTGTGGGCCTCTGCTCATAGCCTGTCGAGGCTTTGCCGGATACCGCCGGACAGAACCTTAAAAAATTCGGGCTCCCTTTATATCGGCATAAACCGGCATGTAAACCGGCAAAAAATGGTCAGCTATATACTCATACAGGCTTGATTTTGATCACTTTACAAGCGGCACAGAAACCGGCATTAAATGCGGTATGGATATTGCATTTATGGAACCGATGGTGCCCTCGGACGACAAGGGCGCCCTTGGAGATAAAGTTTTAACGCTGGTCGGCGAGGCCAATCAGCTGGCTGGTCGTGTTCACCCGATTTTGGCTGGTTCGATTGGTGACCTCGTACGTTCCATGAACTGTTATTATTCGAATCTTATTGAAGGGCACGACACGCACCCACGCGACATCGATCGAGCACTCGCGAACGATTTCTCGGAGGAGCCTGAGCGGCGAGAGCTTCAGCAGGAAGCCGTCGCCCATATCCATGTCCAGAAATTGATCGATATCGGCGACGATCCAGGCGTGTGGCCGGCTTCTGCCGCCTATGCATCATGGCTCCATCAGGAGTTTAGCTCGCGCCTTCCCCCAGAGATGCTTTGGGTGTCCAATCGCACGACCGGAGAACGTGTGCCAATCATTCCTGGAGAGTGGCGAAACCGGGACGTCCAAGTTGGCCGCCATCTGCCACCCGAGCCAATTGATTTACCGCGTTTCATGGTCCGCTTCGATAAGGCATATCAGCATCCTCCATTAACCCGGTCTCAGCAGCTCCAATCTGTGGGTGCCGTCCTTCATCGCTTTCTTTGGATACATCCTTTCCTCGATGGCAACGGCCGTGTGGCGCGTCTGATGTCGCACGCGCTCTTGAAGCGCCTTGGCGTCGGGACGAGCCTCTGGTCGGTTGCCCGGGGTCTCGCGCGAGAGGAAAAGAAATATAAGGCGCTACTCATGGCTGCCGACGGTCCGCGTGCTGGCGATCGCGACGGAAGAGGCAATCTCACCCATCGGGGGCTGGTCGCGTTCTGTGACTTCTTCCTTGACCAGGCGATCGACCAGATCCGGTTTATGAGCGGCCTAATTGAGACCGACAAGCTGCTCATGCGCATCGAAATCCACATCGAGGAAGAAATCCGCGCCAAGAAGCTCCCCAAGGGCAGTTTCCAGGTCCTTCGCGAGGCTGTTCTGGCTGGCGAGGTGGAGCGCTCGAAAATTCAAATGATTACCGGCTACGAGGAGAGGGCGGCGCGTAACGTCACATCGGCGCTCGTCGAGCGGGGAATGCTTTCCGCTACCTCGCATAGGTCGCCGCTTCGCCTCGCCTTCTCGGCGGACACGGCCGAGCGGTGGTTTCCAAACCTCTATCCAGCCAATGCGGGGTCAGGCAAATGAAGGACCAGACAGTCATTTTCGTCAGGCGGTTCTTGCTGCACTTTCGCCAAGCTCCAAGAGGAACGCCGAGCCCCCGTTCACAGCTAAAGCTTTTTGGTCTTGAGCCAGGTACTAATGGTCTGGCTAATCTCCGCTTCGCGTTCCAGCGGTAGCCAATGGCCGCCCTGCAGGCTCGTTATAGTGAGGTCTGCACAGGCCGCGCGCATTGGATCTCCTTGACAATTTCCGGTAATGCTACAAATCTGATCAAAGTCGCCATTGATGAAAAGCACCGGCTGCGATAAGCGGCCGCCGTTGGCTGATTCGTGAGCAAAGGCGACGTTAGCGTCATCGTTCGTGTACCAAGCGCAAGGGCCGCGGAAGCCATGGGGCTTGAACGCCTGGACAAGTGTTCTGAAGTCGGTCAGGGGCCAAAGGGCCGGGTTAGGTTGCGTCGGCGGGGCGCGATGTGCGGCGCCGAAGCGCCCTCCGTTACGCGTGACCATTGCCATCGGCGAAACCTTCCCAACTAGGGCCGGATAGCCAGGTTGATAGGCCGAAGCGAGATATGCTTCATGGTCTGCATCAAGGTCAGCGACCGCCCCGTCGAAGTTGGTATTATAGTAGCGGGCGTAATCCCATTGGCCATCCGGAAACTGCTCGGCTGGATAAATGGTTCGGTCAACTAGTGAAACAAGAACATTTAAGGCGTTGCCATCAGGGAAATATGCCCAAGAAGCCAGGACAACTCCTCGAGTTCGGCCAGGCTCATGCGCGGCCACCGCCCCAGTCACGATACTGCCCCAGTCGTGACCAACCCAGATCGCGGGCTTACCCCCTAGGTGATCATGAAGTTCCACCATGTCCGCGACGATTTCCTTCATGGCGTATGCGTCTTTGTCGGAAGGCGCAGAAGAGCCGCCATAGCCCCGCATATCAGGAGCAATGCAGTGCCAGCCGTCCGCGGCGAAGGCATCCATCTGAGCCCGCCATATCAAACTGAGACTAGGAAACCCATGGAGGAAGATGATCAAAGGTCCGCCGACGGGACCGGACTCGAGGTAGTGGGTTGTATGACGAGGCGAGCTAAATACGCGTGAAACCAACGTCGAGGAAGCTACTTCCCCCCACGCCGTTCCGGACGGTGTAGCCGCGCCTATCCCGAGCAGGACCGTACGGCGGTTAAGCGTCAGTCCTAGAGCAGATCTCATTGTTTGAAGTTGGGCGGTCATGGTCGAATACTCCGATCGAAACAGTGATCTGATTGTGAGAAGCAATTTTGCAGGGCGCCGTCGTGACGCTGGCCTGGAAATTTCAAATAGGTACGCAGGCACCGCCGCTATGCGATCCCCCCGAAACAAACAAATTTGTGCTCCAGGAATTCCCCGATCCCGTATTTTGAACCCTCGCGACCAAGTTCTGAGATCTTCACACCGCCGAACGGCACTTCGGCGGTCGAAATTAGGCCAGTATTCACAAATTAGAGAGTCTAAGCTCCGCCTGGCGCGCAGCCGCCCATCGTTATGCCGGGCCAGCTGAGATCAAATAGCGAGATCTTCCTTGCGAAAACTCGCTATGTGACATCACCTGAAGACTATCCTGTTAAATTCCCAAAGCTGTTGCGACGAGGTTTTGCATCGGTATGGTCGGGCGACCAATCAGCAGGCGCAGCGCGCCCCCGTCATCGAACAGCGCACCGCGTGAGGCTGCGACATCGGCATCGGCAAGTAGAGCGGCGAGGTCAGCCGGCAACCCTGCACCGGTCAAGACACTTTCGTAATCGGCCCCGGAGAGATCGTTGTAGACGACGGTCTTGCCAGAGAGCTGCGAGACCTCTGCCGCAAGCTCAGAAAGCGTGAATGCATGGTCGGAAGCCAATTCATACGTGCGTCCAGCATGACCATCGCTCGTCAACACCACCGCTGCGGCCGCAGCATAGTCCTTGCGCGCTGCAGACGAGAAGCGGCCGCCTTTTGCGGCACCGACGAAGGCGCCGTGCTCAAGCGCTGCTGGAAGCGCGAGGAGATGGTTTTCAGTGTACCAGCCGTTGCGCAAGATGACGGCGGGAATTCCGGAAGCCTCAATGATCTCTTCCGTTTGGCGGTGCTCGATAGCCAGCCTCGCGGGGGACGTATCGGCGTGGAGCATGCTCGTGTAAGCGAGGAAGGGCACCCCGGCCCAACCAGCCGCATCAATCACGGCCCGATGTTGCGGAAGCCGTCCGCTCACTTCTGTCGACGAAATGAGCAAGATCTTTTCGACGCCTGCCAATGCCGGAGCCAGCGTGTCGGGACGACTATAGTCCCCTTCTCTCACGGTTATGCCGCGATCAGTCAGATCGTGGGCCTTTGCGGGATTGCGAACCACCGCCACAATCCTATTCGCCGGGATCGTTTCGAGGAGTGTCTCGATCACGAGGCGGCCCAGTTGTCCTGTTGCTCCAGTTACTGCGTACATCGTTAAATCCATTCTTAGTTACCGTTGTTGGAGAGCCCTTAAATAGCAGCGGGCGTTACCACCGGAAACCTCGTATCTTGCGGTTACCTCTATTCTCCGGTATCCAATTAGAAACCTCTCAGCAAGGATGTTCTATGGTTCTCAAAATACGAAAAAAGGTCACTGCGCTGCCCGGCTGCCCCATGTCGAAGTGTATGGATCTGCTGGGTGGCTGTTGGACGCCCGAGGTGCTTTGGTCCTTAAGCGAAGGTCCGCGCCGGTTTTCCGAATTGCGCCGTGATAGCCCATTCATCTCGGCAAAGGTGATGACAAGCAGGCTACGTGATCTCGAAACGCGCGGCGTCCTGACACGCAACGTCATGCCGACATCGCCGCCGACCGTAGAGTATGAACTGACGGACCTCGGGAAGGAGTTGCTTCCCGCGATCAGATCCATCGTCGAGGTCGGATCGCGCCTATTGCTGCGTGATTCTCCGGCTGAATTATCGTGAGATACATTGCTGACGTCGGACACGATTCAGCCCTCGACCCAAGCCGTGGGTAAGCGCGCTTAAGAAGATTTGGCGGCGAGGATTGCATCTCGAATTTGCGGAAAGGTGTTAAAGCCCGTTTCGGTGTTGAGATGGCCTCTCCTGGTATGATTTCGAGCGGAGCATCCAAAGAGGTTGCTACCTCCCGTGAGTGAGACAGCGCGACATATGGGTCATTATCTCCCGCCCAGCATCGGAATACTCTTCCCTTGCGTTCACGAATCGACGGCCAGTCGAACGGCGCTGAAAAAAAACGATTGATTGATCGGGTCGTAATCGGGAAGGTGAAGGTGCCAGCGCACCTACAAAGCCTGCTGCTAACAGAACCCCGGCGACCGGCTCGGCTGCCCGCTCGATGAGGCGAAGCGCAAAGGCCGCTCCCAGGCTATGCCCCACAAGGATAGTCGGGGCGATAGACAATGACTGAACCGCGAGATCCTGGGCTTCAAACCAGGCTGAGAGATTGCCCCTCCGGCGTGGGGAAACGGGGGCGGACCACTTCGAATCCCTCGCTCTCAAGCGCCGCCTGGAGCCAGGGAAACCAGTTCGTGTCTGGCCCACCGTGCGCACCATGTAATATGATAACTCTCGGCAGCATCTCAACATCGGGCATTGTCGAATCTCTCCTCGGATATGCAGCGCGACGAAATCTTTAGCGTCCGGCGATCGCGACCAACTGGCTCCTCGAAGCCACCAGTCCGCATGCGCGCCTTTTCCCACATCGAAATACCTTCTGCTTTTTGGCAAGCTGTGGTCAGGGTGTCGACAGAGCAGTTGAACGTCGGCCGATGCCAATGGGTCTAGACTCGAATGCGGTCGTATTCCTCCTGCGCGCGCCCAAGCTCCGGACCGTAGGTCATGGACCACGCATAGAGAGCCTCGAACGGTTGCTGAAGGGAGCGGCCGAGCGAGGTGATGGTATATTCGACGCCCACCGGCGTCGCTGTGGTGAGCACTTCACGGCGAACGAGGCCATTGCGTTCCAGGCGCTTCAATGCGTCGGCGAGCGCTTTGTGCGTGATGCCGTCCAGGCGCCGCATGATCTCGTTGAACCGTGACGGCCTGGTACACAGGACGGTCAGGATCAGGACCGACCACTTGTTGGCGATCTGCTCAAGCACGGGTCGCGCCTTCTCAACGTCCAGCAACGCCTCGGTGGAGACAGCCTTGGGCCTATGAGGCAAGCTGGCTTTGACGGGCAAATCTTCGTTCATTGCGGACATAGGTATCCTCCTCGATATCTGCTTTACTTATAGTGCGTAATTGACCGTAGGTATAGAGGGTATATCTTGACTTCATCAATGTTGATGGAGTTCACATGAGCAAATTAGCAAACAAGATCGCCCTCGTTATCGGCGGTGTCGGCGGCATCGGCGGAGCTGTGTCTCAAAGGTTCGCCAGCGAGGGAGCGCAGGTCTACGCGACCAGCCGCAAGGGCCCGGAGAGCACATCGGAATTTGCGGACATGGGCAGCATTCGAACGGTCCGGGCGGATGCCAGCGGCCGCGCCGATCTTCAGCGCATCTTCGAGCAGATCCGATCGGAACAAGGCCGCATCGACCTGCTCGTCGTGAATGCGGGCCTATCGGAATACGCCCCCCTTGAGGACATTTCCGGAGAGCACTTCGATCGGACATTCGGCCTGAACGTCCGCTCCCTGGTATTCGCGGTACAGGGTGCCATCGACATCATGCAGCCCGGCGGAACGATTGTGCTGATTGGTTCTATAGCCGGCGATATCGGCACAAAAGGATACGGTGTCTATGGTGCTACGAAGGCCGCTGTCCGTTCGTTCACGCGCACATGGGCAAACGAACTTGCCCCCGAGGGCATCCGTGTCAACGTCGTTAGCCCGGGTCCGACCGATACGGCGATGATGGCTGGAGCTTCGCCAGAAATTCGGGACGCTCTCTCCAGCATGATCCCTCTCGGACGCATGGGCCGGCCGGATGAGGTCGCCGCTGCGGTTCTCTTCCTCGCCAGCGATGAGAGCAGTTTCACGACAGGGGCGGAGCTCGCCGTCGATGGCGGCATGGCGCAGGTTTGACCTGCGATCGACAGCAATGCCGGCGCAAGCGAATGGGCAGGCTCCAGTCACCAATGTGGTAGCGCCCACGAGGGTCTCGGCTGCGACCAATCCCTCGTGATCGATCTCGAGCGGCTAGCCCTTACATGCTGTCTCGCTGAACGCCGCGGTTCATCGGCAATTGTCAGCGTCTCGGGTTAGCCGTCCGGCAGACTGAGACCACGGTATCCCGAAACCAGCGGTGCGCCGCATCGGCGTCCATCCGTGGATGCCACATCGCTGAAACCACGATCTCCGGCGTGCGAACCGGAAGGTCAAAGCTCTGAAGGCCCGCTGTCGCTGTTTGACCGTTCTCCAGGTTATTGCCGAGGCATGAGCGCGGCACGAGTGCGACCAAGTCCGAGTGACGAGCGATTTGCATTGCGTCAGGAAATCCCGGCACCACAACAGATGCCGTCCGCTGGAGCTTGAGCTCTGCCAGGGCATCGTCAACTGGCCCGGTGAATTCCCCTTTTCGTGACGTAACAACATGATCACACGCTGCATAGCTCTCCGGCGTAATGTCAGCTCCGGAGAAAAGAGGATGTCCAATCCGAGCCAATCCTACGAAGCTGTCGCGAAACAAGGACCGCGTGCGAACCTCCGGCGCGAAGACGCCTAGGACGCCAATCTCCAAATCGATCTGCCCCTCCCGAAGCGGTCGCGCATCCTTCTCGGCCTTGGGTGCGAAGCGCAAGCGAACACGCGGCGCCGCTTTCGTGATCGCGGCGACCAGCGCAACCGACAGGCCCGCGACGAACCCTTCGTTGGCTCGAATGGTGAAGGTCCGTTCAAGCGAGGCGATGTCCAGATTGTTGGTGGCAAGGCGGAGGACCGCCAGCACCTCTCGGCTAAGAGCAGGAACGCGCTCGCGCAGCTCGGCAGCGTAGGGGGTGGCCACCAGCCCACGTCCGGCACGCACAAGCAGAGGATCGCCCGTTACTGAGCGAAGGCGCGCCAACGTTCGGCTCACGGCGGAACGACTTAAGCCAAGGCGCCGAGCCGCCCCGGTCACGCCGCCTTCGACAAGCAGCGCGTCAAGCGCGCGAAGCAGGTTCAGATCCACATCATCCATAGCCGAAAGTAACATCATTATCTCTTTCTGATATAGCGCCTGATGCAACAATATAATGCGTCCTGTGCGTCTGTCGGAACCAATTGCAGGCAGTTATCCTCGGGATCGTGAGCTCGCCATGTTCGCGGCAGTGCGGATTAAGAGCCAAGATCGTCAGTCGACAAGGAGGCACCATGCCAAGCCAACCCCTTCCATCGTTTCGCCGTCGCTGGCGCAACGTGCTTCCCGCGGCAGCACCAGGTTGCTCCCAGGGAACGCCATATTCCTTCTGGGCGAAGGAGGGTGATCCGAAAAAACTCGCTGTGATCTTTGCCGGCGGCGGCGCGTGCTGGACGGGCGAAAACTGCGCTTTGCATTGCCGCCCGCACTACCGGGCGTTCGCGGGCCTCGAACTCGATCCCACCAATTTGGGCGGAGTTTTCGACACGGATAACGCCGAAAACCCGCTCGCAGACTACACCCTAGTTTACCTTCCGACGGCTAACGGGGACGTCTTTCTGGGTGACGCAACGCCTGTCTATGACACGCCGGCGATGAATGGCCACCTCGAAGGCAAGATAACGATCCTGCATAAGGGCTTCGACAACGCCATGCTTGCCCTGGACTGGATGTTCAAGAGTTACCCGCAGCCGGACACTGTCGCGGTCATGGGCTGGAGCGCCGGCGCGCTTGCCTCGCCCCTCTTCACGCACATCGTCGCCCAGCACTATCCAGGGGCAAGGATCACCCATTTCGCCGATGGCGGCGGCGCCTATCACCTGAGCGAGAAACTCGCCCCGCTTTTCAAGTCGTGGGGCACCGAAAACGTCCTGAAGCGCGTCGAAGGCTTCAAGGATGTGCCGATCGACGGTCTGACCATCGAGGACCTCTACATCCGCGCAGCCGAGCTTCATCCCGGCATCGTCTTTCACCAGTACAATGAGCGGCATGATGCCGTCCAGGCAATGTTCATGCAGCTGATCGGGGAGAGAAAGCCTGACGTTCCAGCAAAACTGGACCAGGCGCACGCCTATATTCGGGCGAAGGTTTCCAACTTCCGCACCTACACCAGCTGGGGGCACGACGAAGGCATCATCGGCGGGTATTATGACGCCGTTCTAGCAAAGAATGCGTTAGACAACCGCGGGCGTCCGCATGCGCTGGATCGGCTCTATACGCGGCAGACGAGCGGCGTGCGGTTCCTCGATTGGTTCGCTGCGGTCGTTATCGGCAAGCCGGTAGAGGACGTGGCCTGCGTGGACAGCGAATCCCCCGAGCACCATTGGACGCGCCCGGCGTTTTCTCAATAGAGCGTTGGCGAGGCCTGCGGAGTAAGGAGTGTGGACAGCACCACACGCTTGAACCGGTCGATGGCCCTGGGACTACCTTCGACCTTCATCCTCAGCATGGCTCCATGCCAGGATGAGAGCAGAACATCTGCCAGTTCATCCGGGTCAAGGTCGGCCCGGACACTTCCCGACGCTTGCGCCGCTCGGATGCCGGCAGAGAAATGCTGGGTCAGGCTGGCAAATATCTGTTCGAGCCGGCCACGGATCAGCTCGCTGTGTTCGGCCGCTTCCAGGCTCATGTTGCTGATCATGCATCCGTGCCGCCAGCCAGCACCGCCCAGGGCGTCCGTGATAACGTCGAAATAAGCCGTCATGCGATCCATCGCTGTCCGGGTCTCATCACCCAAGGTCACCGCTATGATGGCTTCGGTCCGCTCGACATAGCGATCCAGTACGGCGATTGCGAACGCTTCCTTCGATCCGAAATGGTTGATGAAGGAACCCTGTGGTGCGCCGGCTTCATATCTCGCGTACCCCGGCCGCGAAGAAGCCGCGCTGATGCAGCGTTGCGACGCCGGATTCAATGAATTGTTCTCGAAGCGAATGTCTTCCCATTCAATAATATACGCACGGGGCATCGAGGATGGCGTGCAGGTCAACAGCGTGCTCCCCGGACCTGTCATGACCGGCCGCCGCCGCAGCTACCTGGAACATTGGGCGCCATTGCACGACATGACTGTGGAGGAGGCAACCGCCCGCTTTCCGAAGGAAGCCGGTATTGCCCGCTATGGCGAGCCGGAGGAAATCGCCGAGCTGATGGCGTTCATTGTCTCCCCGGCCGCGCACTGGATGACGGTACCACACTGCGCATGGATGATGGCGAGGTGAAGTCGGTCTGACTTCCTTTGGAGTGGTGGAGGGCAAGGCTGTCGACAAACAGGTGTTAGATTTCAAAGCGATCATTTTCGCTTGTGGTCTGATGCACGCGATGCCCTACGCCATTGTGCAGGCGTCATACCGAGATGCTGTTTGAACACGCGCTGAAAGGCGGCCTCTGAGCGGTAGCCTGCGACCTCCGCGATAGCTGCGGTAGAGTTGGTTGTTTCCTTCAGTTCATTAGCCGCCACACTCATGCGGATATTGAAGAGGAGGGCGTCGGCAGATCGGCCGAGATTGCGCTGAAAATGGCGCGCCAGTGTTGCCCTGGATATATGACAGAGGTCGGCGAGTTTGGGAAGCGTCCATGGATGGGCCGGGTCGAGGAACATCGCAGTGAGTGCCGGTGCGAGCCTTTGATGCCCCGCCAGAGCAGGCAGTCCGGGAGGCGCTTCGTCGGATTCGCTGGCCAGCCGCAGTGCGAGCGTAAACAGGGCCGCCGAGAGTGCATTGAGCATGGCATGACCGCCAAGGCCCTCGATACTTGTCTCCATTCGCATGAGCGCTACCAGGCTCGTCAATTGGTCGCGCGTAGCAGTCTTCTGCAAAGTCGGGGAGGGTGGCATCCCGCGCACGATCAGACGGGAACTTAAATAGGCGCCCAACAGGCGATCATGGGGTGGTGTCAGGATGAACCGTCCGCACAGCATATCCAATCGTTCGCCAGATCCTGCGTTTTCGCTGATCGTCAGATTAAGGCCGACGCGCTGGGTCGCCAGGCTTGGCTGGACGCCGCTACCATCATGCAAGAGATGGGGGGGTACCGGTCGGAACGAGCAGGATGTCGCCTGCCTCAAGGCGCTGCGGCACACCACCATCCGCATCGTTCACGAATGCCACGCCGCTCAGGACCACATGATAGACGATATCGCTCATGGCGCTTTGGCCATAGACCACCTGCCACGGTGCGCCATAGAGGCAGCGCAGTTCCAATCGACCGCTTACGGTCATCAATTCAAGAAGACGGCTGAGCCAATCGATTGGCGGTGACATGGACGGCCTTAAATGAGACGAACGAGCATTAGATTGAGTGAAATCAACATTAACAAACTCGCCATCGGTTCGTTCTTAGCTTCGACGATTTGATTCAATGTGTGAATGCGTGGCAGCCGCGCTATGACGTCTGCGGCCGGACATCAAGAAGGAGGAAGCAAAGCGATTTGCCTCCTCCTCGGCTCGTCTGCCGCTCGGGCCTCCATGCCGGTGCAAAAATGGCCCAATTCATGGGCCGCATCAAAGCGCCCATGCTCGGCCGTCTTTACCGTGTTAAGAAAACGAAGGGCCGGGTGCCTCTGGCGACGATCTGTCGCCAACCATATGCAAAACCCCTATATTTCTGTTTGTTTTTGCGTATGATTGACGGATGCCATCGTTGGATGATTACATCGAAAACAAACTGATGAGCGGGTACTCGACGTTTACCCGTGAAGATGCATTGGCGGAGCTCCTTTGCGCCCGAGACCGAGCCCGGAACGTCGCTTAAGCTCAAGGTCGAGATCAACACACGCGAGCACACGTCGTTGTATGGCACGAAAGGATATCCGTTCAAGGTGGAGAACGGATGGTTCAACGGTGCCGCGGACATCATATCCTATGACAAGGAAGAGCTGTTTGGCACAAAGCTCAGGGCACTTCTACAGCGGAGAAAGAACCGCGATCTGTTCGAACTCCACGAGGGGTTCCGGGAGCTTTCCCTCGATCCAGGGCGGCTTGTCGCTGCATTCGAGCACTACCTATCAATCGAGGAGAATGTGATCACGAGGGTAAATGCCGAGCAACGCATGCTCGAGAAGCTGACAAAAAGCCTGACGGAAGATATTGCGCCCTTGCTCCCGCCAGGGATCGGGTTCACCGACGACGACGCTATTGATGCCTTCGGTCTCATTTGGACGGATGTCCTTCCTATGCTCAAGGGAGAGCCGTGGAAATCGTCAGAAAAAGCGATAGAGCAGTTGCGCGAGAAGAGGTTTCCAAACCTACTCCGATAGCAGATCGAAAGCACACTTGATTGCGAGGATTTCATATGGGCCGGTCCGGACTCCCAATTGCCGGGCCGCCGGTTCGATTCCGTTCAAGGCGGGCAAGCTGAAGGTGTCCGACCGGGGCGACAACTTCGCGCCGGTCCCACTCCGAGCCGACGCTCGATAAAACAAGATTTTCAAGTCTTTCCGTGAGTGGGGACTATCGCCAGCGCCCACGAAATTTCGGAATTCAATGTCTTTTCGAGGAAAGTCTACTGCGAGCGACGCTGGAACTAACGGCAAATGGCCATGTTATCCATTCGTGCACCATCGCGACATGGGCGCTCCATCAAGAGGACTAGCTTGACGATGCCGTGAGCGATCGCGCCTTGGAGGAGGTTACGGTGGACGATTGTGAGAAAAAAGAAGGAGCTACGGGGGGTGTGCCTACCCAGCTCGGCGTCGTCTGGCCAGAGCCTGGTGGTCAGGCAACCTTAACCGCCGCCCAAGAAGAGATAGTAAATGCCTATCGCGCCGGCCGAATGGACGAGCTGCAGTTTCAAAGGCATTTGACCGACGACCCTGTAATCGCCGAGTACGTTCGCCGCATCGCGCACCCGCGAGACGATCTGCGGCCTGCGGATTGGGCACGTGACAAGCGTCGGCGATAGATAGCGCGGGCAATAAAACCCACCGCTATTCCGCTACTCGGCCGCAAGACGTATAGATTGGTCTTCAGGAGGCTCTGCGAGCGCGACAATTTCATAGTCGCCGATCATCTGGTGCTGATCGCTCCCCAGCACCGCCAGAGTCCAATAGTCCTGATCTACGCCGAAGACTGTCGATATCTGGACGACGGTGAGGCGACCATCACTCTGCTTGAGGGGCCTGGCCCAATAGAACGCGTCAGGAACTAAACTCGCTGCGAACATGACACCTACTCCTTCAGGAGAGACGTTTTAGCAGAAATCTGAAAAATTGAACATCATTCGCATCTTCCGGCAGATAGGACGCGGGATAAGTTCGGCTCTCCATCAAAATCGGTCAGATAACCATTTCCGTGCGCCAAGGGGTTGAACCACCAGTCCGGAATGAATTATATCACGTCATGATATTGATGCGGCCCGAGCTCGACCTTCAACATGTCCGACATCCCGAACCCCAAATCCCTACTTTCAGACGAAGTGCTTGCCGACCGTCTGGGCCTCACGACCAGAGAGTTTCAGCGATATCGCAAGCAAAATCTCGTCACGGTGTCCTCAACTCCCGGCGCCGTTGAGAGCGGGGGCCTCATAATCACCTGCCGGCTTGGAAACCGGGTGTGGGAGGGCCATGTCGCGGACGGATGCATCACCTTCGAAGAGGTCCGGTTCCTGCGCGGGAAACGTGCAACCAACCCCCGCTAGGTCCGGCCGCGAGCGTTAATTCGACACTTCAGGAAGAGGAAAAAATGAAGAAGCTTGCCAGCCTTGCTGTCGCCGCATCGATGCCATTGGCCGCCCATGCTGCGGCTAGGATGGTGTCTCAAAGCGGCGACTGGGGCGTGTATTCCTTTATAAGAAACGGATCTCGGGTGTGCTATGCGCTCTCGGTGCCGAAGGAATCTGCTCCCGCCAATGTCGACCATGGAAAAAACTACTTCCTGATCGCGCCGGCGGAGAAGGGGGGCGGCAATGAACCGGAAGCGATCCTAGGATACGCATTGAAAACTGACTCGACAGTGCAGGTTTCAATCGGGGACAAGACGTTCAAAATGTTCGTCAAGGACAAAGCCGCCTGGGTTTCGGAGGCCGCTCTCGAACCGGAACTCGTCGATGCACTTCGGTCCGGCAGCCAAATGATGCTGCATGCGACGTCGGCGGGAGGCACTCGTACGACCTATACCTATTCACTGACAGGGGTGACAGCGGCGCTAGAGCGCGTTGCCCACTGCAACTGAGGGGCGAATTCAGCCTATTCCAAACGGGGCTCTCTGCTCGGGTGTCGCAAGTTCCTTCAGGCGATGCCTGGGAGTCCTGCCACGGGCTGAAAGGAGTAGATCCAGTTCCTGCTTCGAGTTGCCAAACCGCTGAAGAAGCCGCTCCGCCTCGTGCCGACCAATGCCATAGCAGTGCAGTAGGCTTCGGACGTTGTAAAAGGATTCGTCTTGTTCGGCGTGCATTTCAACCCCTTTCATCGTTGTCACAGCGCCACAGTTTTCGTGATCATCCACAATGCCATCGCCACCCATCAGGTTTTCTGTAAGCGACCCGACGCCGAGCGGCACGTTGCCGTCGTCGCCAACGCAGGCGCACTTCAATTCAGGTTCTCGATAGAGAGCGGCTTTTTTATCCTGGGTTGCCATCAAAACTGATGCCGTTTTCGATCCGGGACACGTAACGCGGTCGTCCGGGATCGCGCGACACATAGGCGTGGTGTGGCTGGATCAGCGAGCGTTGCATGTCGAATATCTCCTTCGCAAGAGTAATGAGCGACGCGCGCAACGGTTCCGTTTCCAGTAGAAAATGTCACGTGATGATGTATGTGAGGGTCAGAGCTGCAGGAAGGCGTAGATCGCTCCGCCCCATATCGCCGCGACGAATAGCACGACGGCGACCAGAAAAACCTTGCTATCGAGGGACATGGTCACGCTCCGACGCCACAGTCCATGGTTGATTTTCGCCCCTGCGCCGGAGATCAATTCCCCGCCTGTAGCTGTTGAGCCTGCGAGACCTCAGAAGATGTCTCGCTGGGAATGGAAGCGAGGGCGAACATGACCGCGACATAGCAGGCAAACACAGCAGAGAGGAAGGCGGTCTTGGTCATGGGCTCACTCATTATATCATGTGGTGACATTCTTTGGTGGTTCGCCCATATTGTCAATCATGAATGCAGCATGAACGAATGAGGGAAATTGGTGGCTGGGGAGAAAATACTGATTGTCGAAGACGACATGCTGATCGCGTCTGATCTTGAGGATATTCTGATGACGCTTGGCTATGAGACATCCGGGATTGCCGACAGCTTTGAGACCGCGCAGCAGTTCGCCGCCTTCAGCACGATTGCTTTGGTGGACGTCAACCTGAGGGACGGAGCGACCGGTCCACGGATCGGGCAGTATCTCGCGTGCGATTTCGGCGTTGCGGTCGTCATAGTCACGGGAAGCCCCGAACTGATTGAAACCGATCTCTCAAAGGTTATCGGCCTGATATCGAAACCCGCCCATCCAAACTTGATCCGGGACGTTCTCGAATATCTGAGAACAATCCGCGAAGGCGAACGATGCGTCCCGCCAGGAGGAATGCGGCTCTTCGTTTGAACAGGCTAGGGAGGGGGACGACATGATCGATAGACGCGCCGAACTCGGTCATTGGACAGGGCGGCTGGAAATCATTCTGATCAGTCGGGGAGTGCTAAGGGAGGACGGCGAGCTCGCGATCCAGGTCGGATCGCAGTTTCCCAAGGGTCTTGAAGACGCGCTGGACGGATTCATCGAGAACCCGATCGAGCTGGTGGGCCTTCTGAAAATATGCCGGGACGCGCGCGACGGCAGACCGTTGTCGCCTGCGGTCCTGATGGCCGCTCACCTCATGACAAGAGAGGTTCTGCAGGTATTGCAGGATTCGGAGGCTGTTGGCGATTTCAGATCGTGAAAATGGCCCGCCCGAAATCATTTCGGACGGGCCTCGCGAGGACCGGATAACTCATCACTTCCGGCCTGAACTCTAGCTGTCGGTGACTGCGGCATCTCCTCCCGATTGCGGCAGTTCCTTCATCTTCACGAGCTGGTCGGCGCAGGCGTCGGCCGCGTTCGTGATAGTACCGTCGATCCCCGCGATTTTGGCCCAGCCTCCATCGGTGATGAAGTCGTCACGTTGCCATGACGACTTCGCCTGCAGGGCCTTAAGGTTCTCCTGTGCGTCCTTCGCCGTCACAAAGTTATGGACGCAGATGCCCGCGACCAGATCCGCCTTCGCGTTTCGGACGGCGATGTCGGTCATAACCCTGGCCCTTCCCGACGTCGTCCATCCTCGCCAGGTGAAGCCAAGCGCCATCGTCAATGCCGAGGCCCCGACGATGGACCAGGCCCATAGGGTCTTGGACGGTCGGTAGTTGGACCAGCCACCTTCGCCGCTTTGCATAGCTGTTCTCCTCCTTTTATATCACGCCATGATACAATAGTGCGTTCGGAGGTCAAGCGCGTCGCGATTAAGAAATGGTGAGTGACTTCAGGTCAGTTCCGTCACCTGACGAAGCCGAGACAGGGATTCAGCCAGCAGCGGCTCGTGCGCAAGCATTGCTTCAACATGAACCTTCGCCAGGGATTCAAGGGACAGCTCGCCCTTCGTCGTCAGGCCGATCAGCACGCTGCGCTTGTCATCTTCTGCGGGTATCCGCTCCGCTAGGCCTGCCGAGCACATCCGATCCACAAGCTGAACGGCACTGTTGTGTTGCATGAGCATCTGTTCGGCGAGGTCGCGAAGCCTGATCTGCCAGCCCGGCGCCGTGCGCACGACCAGGAGAGCCTGATACTGCTGGGAGGTGACACCAGCCTCGGCAAGGGCCGCCTCGCTGAACGACAAAAACCGCCTCATGGCTAGCCGGAACCCCGCCAGGCCTTCATAGACATCGTCAGTCAGGCCAGAAGTCCGGCGTCCCGATCGAGGCATGCGAATAGTCCTTCTCAAATGTCATGATGTGATATGAACAGCGGCACACAATAGGAGAACGGTTTGCAAGTTGAGCCGATGCGGTAAGTGTTGGGTCGCGACGGCGTCGACGGATAGATCGCGAGCCATATTCTCCCGATGTTGCTAAAAAAACTGTGCCAATTTCGTGACCTCACTAGAAAATTCTGTCGTGCTTCAAAGATGCGAATCCGAAGCGCTGCCACTCCTTTGAACGTGAGCCTTCAAGGGAATGGCCGGCATCTTCACCGGCTGGCGGCGTAATGCTGAGCTTCTTACTGCGGACTCAGAAGAGCTGGTTAAATGTGGCTTCGAGCGCTGTGGCCCGTGACTATGATGACGTGTCCGAATCGATCGAGGCGGTCTGATGATCCACGAGATTGAACCTGTGAATGTTCCTCCCTAGTCTGCCTCCTCGGCCGCGGCTTCCGTGAAAATCTCGGACCGGATTTCGTCGACGGTCTTCCCCGCCGCACGAAGCGCGACGATCCTCGGGATGGCGGCGTAGGACTTCGGATCGTTTCGGTTCGTTGCCGAATGCCTGCACCATTCGTCGAGCAGGAGACTTACCACAACGTTTTCGCTGGCTTCCGTCGACGTCGGTTCAGGACGTCGGTGGAAGGGAAGGCTAACGAGCCCGAACAGCTTCAAACCTATCGCGGACGCTGAAAATATCATGCCGGGATATTAATGGTTTTCTTGCTCGCGAGGAAATCACAAACTAGAGGACGGCCCTCGGAAATCGCTTGGAGAAAGAGCCAGTGCCGATGCGCCTTTGCCTAAGCGAAATCGAACGACACCCATTCCAGGCGACTTTCCTCGTGGACGCTTTGCGTTGGCGCCAGCGAGGATGGGTCGGCGAAGCATCCCAAAGGGACGGCGACGAGCCCTTTCCTGAACTCCGGCATCCAGAAAACCGCCGAACCGCATGCAGGGCAGAACCTGAATTCGATCGATCTCCCGCTGTCGCCCGACCGGACGTAGGTGCTCGACGCTCCGGAAGTCTCAATTTGATCCGCTTGGAAGAAGACGGCCACTCCGAACGCGCTGCCGGTGCGACGCTGGCAGGCCCGGCAATGGCAGACGGAGATTTTGACGGGTTCTCCGTCGGCGATTATCGAAAGCTGGCCGCATGAACAACTGGCCGCTCGTCTCATTCCGTGCTCCTCCTAATTGATGTCCGCGAAGCCAACCGACTAGTCAGGCCTCCCGTCGTCGACCCCGCGATGCCGGTGGACGGATCGAGCACAGCCCTAGAAGCGTTTCGACGCCGGGAGCATGCCGCGCAGGTTCGTCGCTCGTCCGTGTAGGCACGCTACTCCAATTCCCTTTCGACAACACGCCTCGCCCTGATCGCCGCTGCGATGAAGACGCGCGAAAGACCGTGGTAGAGCGGTTCGCGCGACAGGATCCGCGACGTCACGTAGCCGATCATCGACACCGCCATGATTGGGATGACGGCCTGGTGGTCGCCGGTCATTTCAAGGATGATGACGAAGGCCGTCATCGGCGCCTGCACGACGCCCGCGAAATAACCGGCCATGCCGAGGATGGCCGCTAACGCGATGCTGGTGCCGAGCAGCGATCCGACGGTGCTGCCGAAACCGGCGCCGACGGCAAGCGACGGCGCAAAGATGCCGCCCGGAATACCTGACAGCATGGACAGGAAGCTGGCGGCGAGCTTTTCAACGAAGAAGAGCAGAGGCAGGGCATTGCCTTCGACCGCAGCTCGCGCCTGCTCGTAGCCGGTGCCGAAAGTCGTGCCTCCCGACGCCACGCCGATGACTGCGATCACCAGTCCGCAGATGCCCGCAAGCGCCAGCATGCGCTTCAGCGGCTGTGGTTGCGCCCAGCGGCGGATCTTTTGGCCGAAGTGCAACGCGAAGCCGCTGAAGGCCGCTCCAAGCGCACCACCGCCGATGCCGCAGATCAGAACCAGCCCCCAGTCGCGAAGCTCGGTGGGGGCAGCCGATGCCATGCCGAAATAGTTGTAGCTGCCCGAAAGCCCGAGTGCCGCGAGACCGGAGAGGATGACGGCCGTGAGCACCAGCCCGTTCGCCCGAGACTCGTAGGTCCGGCTCATTTCCTCGATCGCGAAGACGATGCCAGCAAGCGGCGTGTTGAAGGCGGCTGCAATTCCCGCCGCTGAACCCGCAAGGATCAGCCCGCGCGCCTGCGCCATGCCACTGAACCGGGCGACGGCGAGCATGATCGACGCTCCGACCTGCACGGTCGGACCCTCGCGGCCGATCGAGGCGCCAGAGAACAGCCCGAGCACCGTCAGCACAATCTTGCCGAAGGCGATCTTCAGCGACAGCAGCCGCGTCCGATCTTCCTCGTCCCGCAGATGTCGCGCGGCGATCGCCTGCGGAATGCCGCTGCCCTGCGAGTTCGGAAACAGCGTCGCCGCCAGATAGGCCGACAGCATGAAGCCAAGCGGGGTCAGCGCAAGTGGCAGCAGGAAGGCCCATTCACCGGACGAGGTGAGAGACCCGAAGCTCTTCTGCGCCAGATCCGCAAGCTTCGCAAAGCCGACGCTGATCACCCCGATTGCCAATGCCCCGCACCAAAACACCAGCCTCGGCTGCCAAAGCGAAAAAGAGCCCCATAAGACGCGGGAGCGGCGAAAGAGCTTGGAATATCGATAGGATGGTGGCATGTCGGTGCTCGGCGATGCGGGATTGTCCCTTACTAGCGCCATCGCGCGCGAAGATCACCCCCAAATTGCAACATGTCGAACGTGCGCAGGGCCGCTGGCGTGCCGAAGCACGCAGGATGTCTATAGCGGTCGAGTGTTACGAGACGTGGATATATCGGACGGGGGACGCTGGAAATCCCTGTTGCTTTTAGGTATCCCTTGCCGGATGGCGTGTGCTGCGTGCGCCGCGGGCTTCCCGAAATCGACGGAGACAAAGATCAACCTTCCACAAGGGAGCGCGAACCCATGTCCCTGCCGATCGCGACCGGTCGCATTCAATCTAGTCTGCGCAGATTTCTTGATAGCGAAGCCTCCGGCGGCGTCGTTCTGATGGCCGCCGCGGCGATGGCCCTTGCGGTCGCGAACTCGCCGCTGGCTCGCGCATATTTCCAGGCCCTACATCTCTACGTCGGACCACTGAGCTTGCAGCATTGGATCAATGACGCCCTCATGGCCGTGTTCTTCCTGCTCGTCGGTCTGGAGATCAAGCGCGAGATGCTCGATGGCCAGCTCTCGACCTGGAGCAGGCGAATCCTTCCGGGTGCCGCCGCGGCGGGAGGAATGCTCGCCCCAGCCCTCATCTATCTGGCATTCAATGCCGAAACGCCAGCAAGCCTCCGCGGTTGGGCGATCCCGACGGCCACCGACATTGCCTTCGCGCTCGGAGTGCTATCGCTCTTTGGGAACCGGGTTCCTGGGTCGCTGAAAATCTTTCTGGCGGCGCTTGCCATTATCGACGACCTCGGCGCCGTCCTTGTCATCGCACTCTTCTACACAAGCGGTCTCAATCTCGCGGCTCTTGCTGGAGCTGCCGTGGTTCTGGCCCTCCTGTTTTTGATCAACCGAGCTGGCGTGAAGACGCTGACGCTCTATCTCGCCCTTGGCGTCGCCTTGTGGGTGCTCATGTTCATCTCGGGGATCCACGCGACGTTTGCGGGCGTGCTGCTGGCCTTGACGATACCGATCAAACTCTCGCCCGGCGCTCCGGAGGCTAGCGACGCGGAATCCCCGCTGCACCGGCTCGAACACTTCCTTCATCGGCCCGTGGCATTCGTCATCGTCCCATTATTCGGCTTCGCCAACGCGGGCGTTTCCCTTCTTGGCACGTCCATCTCGAGTTTAGCAGATCCTCATACGCTTGGGGTTGCAGCGGGATTGTTTGCAGGCAAGTTGCTCGGCGTGCTGTCGGTCGTCGGTCTCCTCGTGAAGTTGCGCTTAGCGCAGCTTCCGGCAACGGCAAACTGGACGCAAATGACGGGTATTGCACTCCTGTGCGGCATCGGCTTCACCATGAGCCTATTTATCGGTCTCCTCGCTTTCGACGACCCAGCCGTGCAGGACAAGGTCAAGATCGGCATCCTGCTCGGTTCGGCGATCTCTGGTGTGGTGGGATCTGCGGTGCTGATGGCGAGCCGAAGGAAGATTAGCCGGCCGTAGCTGTTGACGAACTTGCCGCGACGCGTCTCCAGATCATACAGGGCCTGTTCGAATGAAGGTTCGTGGCTCGCGGTCGTCAAGTTCTTCTGCCCCTAATTGGTCCTCGTGCTCGCAAGAACGCGACGATGCAGTCGACGACGGCGCAATCTCTCGATGTGAATACACGTCCCACGCAGCTTCATCATGTTGGTAAGGACTTGGAAGCGATTGCAGGTCTCGCGCGCCGCTCGTGGCGGTTGAATTTCCGGCGACCTGGCGAGCTATCACGAGCTATTGATAGCGATCCGTGTAACAAGTGTCGGGGAGATAGCGCCACCATCAACTCCATCGTCCTCGCCGGCGCTGTCACCACCGCTCTTGCTTCGATGGCCGGCGCCGCACCACTCACCAAAGCCGAAAGCGCCGCTGCAATCGCTGCTCACAAGGAAAAATGCTGCGGCTGCGCTCAGGAGGCCGCGGCGCGAAGGGTAGATATCACGGGGCGTGATTTCGCAGGCCGCAATCTGAGGGAAGCGGCAGAGGGACATGATCTCACCTTTGACCTGGGTTTCAAGCGCTAGACTTGCGAGCGTACTGCATCGGCGATCGGGTGAAGCTCTTCTGACGGCAACGATCCAACCAGGCTGTAGCCCATGCCATTCTTTGCCCAGCTCCAGCCGCGGATGTCGTCCTTGCCGCTTTTGACCATCGGCTTGTCCTGATCCACCGTCATGTGGCGCGCGAGCATGACGATCCGGCTGCCCTTGTCGTTGTCATACATCAGCATGAAGCCAGGACCGCGCGCTGTCGGGATCACGCGACCGCCCATGAGGCGATAGCCCGACTTGCTGAGATCTGGGATAGCGGCAGAGCGCCCGAGCGTCGCGGCTGCAAACTGCTGCAGATTCTCGCTGCCGTCAAACCTGACTTCAACGGGGCGAAGCCGGTCGGAGGCGAAGACGCTGTAGCTCGCGGAAGCTTCCTGCGCGAGCGCAGCAATACCTTCCATCGATGGGATCGTGTAGCCTCTGGTGATCCAGCCGCCCGTCGCGCCGACGGTAAGCATCAGGACAGCAGCGGCAGCAAGCCGGAACCATTGCGGTCTACGGGAAATGGGGCGCGCTGCCATGATAGTCTTGAGGTTGAGCCTCGACGGCAGAGGCTCGCGCGCCACAGGGTCCATTGTCAAGCGCAACGCCGCGGCTTGGGTCCGGTAGGAGGAGACACGTGCGGCAGCCTCGGGGTTCGCCAGCAGATATTCGGACACGTCGCGACGCCGCTCAGCATCGAGCGCATTGTCGACAAAGGCCTGGAGGTCGTCTTCGGTAATTGGTCTCATGATCATTTTACCCTCCAGATATACGGGCGGCCGGCTGAGCCACCCGACGGCTTGGTTTCCAGTATCGTCCTCAACTGCTCCCGCGCTCGCGAAAGCCTTGACATCACCGTGCCGAGAGGAATTTCCAGTACCTTCGCCGCCTCCGCGTAAGTCAAATCTTCGACCGAGATCAGGAGCAGAATGCTGCGTTGATCCGGCGGCAGGCGTTCGATCGCCGCCATCACCTCATGGCCATAGACCGTTTCCTCCTGCGTTGCCGCCCGCGCGCCTGTAGCCTCGGGAACGTCCTCGATTGGCACGGAGCCGCCACGCCGGGCATCCTGCCTGAGCCTATTGACTGCTAGGTTGTGCAGGATGGCGAACACCCACGAACGCGGATTGTCGTCGCGCCGGCGGCTCCAGTTGAAAACCACCCTCTCCAGGCAGTCCTGAACGATATCATCAGCAGCTTCGATGTCCCGCACAAGACCTCTGGCGTAACGCCTCAAGGCCGGGATCATCGGCTCTACCTGTAGAAGCAAGTCATCCATATCCTGACCTCCAGACAGACGGCCCGCTGTTCCGCGGGCCGTCGGTTCGCTCTACTCCGCAGTTTGCACCTGCAGGACGTTGCCCGGTTTGCCGTCTTCAACCGAGGCAACCACGAGGTAGCGCCGCTCGTCCTTGTGCTTGGCTTCCACAATCTGCCGGATCGGCCCGACAGCGTTGACGATCGCCGAGCCGGCTGGGTTGGTCATAAAGCTTGAGAGGCCCTGGAGCGGTCCGCTGCCATCTGCCTTTTCGGAAAGTGCCAAAACATACATCTTCTTCGGCTCCAGTCCAGTGACGGATGCCTGCAGAACTTGGGTCAGACCCTGATCGAACAGGGACACGCTCGTCGGCGCCTTGTTTTCCTTGTCGCCCTTCATTTCGAGCTTCAGGTGAGCGGCGACGCCCGCGGTCCCGAGTGGTTGCAGGTTCTGCAGGCCATCGCCCTCCGGTACCGCGTTCGGGACATAATTGACAGCCTGCGCTGCTTGGCCGATCGGTATCGTGGCGATAACCTTGTTCGTCAGCGTGTCGATCGCAGCCATGGCGTCGGCGTTTTCCAGGCCGACATAGACGCGGGTCCCATCACCCGACGGCCAGATTCCGTGCGGCAGATTGCCGACCGGGATCGTCGCGACCTGCTCGAAATTGTCGGTCCGGAAGACCTTGACCTCGTTTAATCCGCCGACTGTCACGTAAGCGAAGCTGCCATTCTTGTTCGTGACGAGGTTGACGTGGTTGGTGATTGGTCCGGTATCGATCGTTTTGATCAGGTCGAATGGCGCCTGAGCATTGAACACCTGGGCCTTGCCGATGTCCTTCAGCGTGAACCAGACTTGCTTGCCATCCGGCGAGGCAGCGATATTCGGGCAGAACGGGCTCGCCTGCTTCACGTGGCCGACGATCTGATGGTCGGCGACGGTGACCACGACCGTCTCGGGGTTGAACGACGAGCAGATATAGCCGTACTTTCCGTCCGGCGAGAAAATCTGCATGCCAGGACCCGCAGGCACCTTGATCTGGGTCTTCTCCTCGAACGTGTTGGCGTCGATGACGGAAATGTAATCTTCACCCCGGACGGTGATCCAGACTTCCTTGCCGTCCGGGGTATAGAAGGCTTCATGCGGCGAGCGACCCACATAGGTCGTGTGCTTCACCGTGTTGGTCGCAGTGTCGATGAAGGTGACGGAGTTCGAGCCGATGGAGACGGCCGCGATCGTCTTCTTGTCGGGCGAAAAGCCCATGCCATGGACCAGAACCTGCCCCTTGTAGAGCGGCGAGAGGTTGCCGGGTTGAGGATCGCCAAGCTTGATCACGCCAAGAAGCTGGTTGGTCGCCGGATCGGTGACCGAGACCGTATTCGAAAACTGCTCGGCGGCGTAGACGCGGTCCTTACTGCTCACCGGAATATCCGGGGCGGAATCTGCGAAGGGCGCTTGGCCGGCGAAGGCAGAAAAAGGCAATAGCATGCTGCCCGCCAGCAAGCTGGCGGCGAAAGATGTCCGAATGTTCATGGGTAACGACCTTTAGGTTACATCTTCATTCCTGGATCCATGCTCTGCATGGATTCGGCGGGGGTAGTCTCCGGTGCGAGCTGTGTAGGGGCGGCGTCGGATGGGGGGAGTGGATCACCGGTCGCAAGCTTCATTGCCGCAATCTCCTGCTGCTGATCCACGATGATCTCTTGCGCGATGCGCTTAAGCTGTTCGTTCTTGCCGTATTTCAGGACGGCGAGTGCCATATCGATCGCGCCCTGGTGATGAGGCGTCATCATCGCCACGAAATCACGATCGACATCGCCGGTCGGCTTGACCTCCATGTCCGCCATCATCTTGTCCATGGCCGTATTGTTCTCGGCGAGAAAGGCAGCCTCTGTAGCGTCGGCCACTAGGTTGGCCGGATGTATGTGCTGCACCGGGTCATGCGCGAATGCCGCACATGTTCCGGCTGTGGCCAGGATCGCGGCCGCAAGGACCGTCGACTTTCGGTGGGACCAGATGTTCATCGACTTCTTCCTTCTTGTTATATCCGGGGTAGACACCTGAGGGCGGTGTCTATTCCCGAAGAGAGCGTCTTTTTTTATGCCGTCGGGTCTTCGAGTCCGAAGGACGCGACAAGAGCGAAGGCGAGCAGACCGAGTGCGATCTCAAGGGCCGCAGCGACCATCAGGAAGTTTCTTGATGTCTCGGGATGATTTCGGTTGAGCGGCACGATCAAGTAACGGTTCGCGATTGCCAGGCATGTCATGGCCAGTGCGACAGCGATCTTCACGAGCAGCTTCCATTGGTAGGGAGAGTTCGGGTGGAGCGACAGACGCCCAACGATCAGCCATGTGTTCGTCGCGCCGCTGAGCAGGACGAGAGCGACCGCCGCATGACCGAGCGTGGAGAATCGTTGCATCGACATCACGGCTTCGCGGCGAAGTTCTGGTATCCGGGACATTGCCACAAGCAATAAGAATGGCGGCAGCGCTCCGACCCAGGCTGTTGCCGACAGAACATGGATGGCATCCACAGTCATACGAGCCGAGCCGGCAAGGTCAAAGGAGGCAGCGGCATGCCTCCTGGTCACCGTCTCGCAAATAGCCAAGCCGGCAAGAGCGACCGCAGTTCGCCAGTGCCCGGCGAAAACTGCGCCGAACAAAGCCACCGAGGTGATGGCCCCCGCGACGGTGGAAAAGCCGACCGCGGTGTGAAGGGCAACGGTCGTCAGCACATCAGCCTGAAAGACCGAGGTCCAATCCGATGCGATTTCAGCGGTCTGGACTGCTAGTGCGGCAATGGCTGCGGTAGCCGCAAGTGAACTGCTTGCCAAAAGGGGCACGCGCATCGTCGCCAGCAGCCGCGCTCGGGCACCTCCCGCGGTCACGAAGACCATGCCGCTGCCGCCCCAAAAAAAGGCCAGCGCCGCGTCAAGCAGGACGCGGTCAAGGACGAGGGCTTGATGCGTTGTCATGGCGCGACCGTGAATTTGGACGTGCCGGAAGTCTTGTGGCCGTCGGTGGACAGGACATTCCACCGGACCATGTATCGGCCGGGCACAAGCGATTTCGGGATCGAAGCCGACAGGATAGTGCTCCTGTCGCCGCCGACTTTTTCGCGGTCTACATTGACGGGTTCGCCAGATGCGGCTGCGAGGGTCACGTGACAGAAGGCTGGCTCAAGCCCCTCAGAGAACGTCAGCGAGACCGCTGGCGGAGACGCGCGTAGCGTTGCGCCCTCCGCAGGGTCGGAAATGGTTAGCCGCGCGTGTGCGAATACCGAAGTGGCGGCGCAAAGGAGGCAGGCAGTTGCGAATGTGACAAAGCGCAGGACCATGGTTTCGTTCCTTTTCGAGATTGGCGTTGATGACCCACGAGCACTTCCGTTTCGCATTACCCAGGAGCTGCTAAATCAGAAGGGAGAGGATGATAAAGAAGCAGGCATGAGCCGTCGCGCTCGCAATCCCCAGAGGGCCGGCTCTTCTTCCTGCAAATCCTTCACCGAACGCCGGCGAGACAATCCCCGCGTTGATCAGCCAGATCAGTGCTGCATAAATCAATCCTTTGATCAGCGGAGGCCCTGGAAAGTGGCGCTCGATGAAGCCACAGGCCAAAGCCATGCCCATCCAGACTGCGATCTCGAAACCGACCATAAAGACAGACGATTGTGGGGATGGAAGGTGAAAGCTGCTTCGGATCGCGGGCAGGCCCATGTCCGACAGATACGGTCCGACAGCGGATTTCACCAACCGCTGAAACTCGCCCCTGGCCGTTACGATGCCGAGCCTGTCGGCCATCCCAAGGATAGCGAAACTTGCGGCGAGCGCAGCAAATCCGGCTATGACGGAACGCAACAATGTCCGCATAATCATCTCTTCACCTTGACCTTACACCGGTTCGCTCAATCCAACTCGACATACCCAAATCCATGGTCCCATCAGCGACGCTGGATGAGGTGCACGAACGTCACACCAGGGTAGACAGTGACCAGAAGACTTTATTCCTGAGGATCGCTAGAATTCCTCGTGTGCCTATCGCCAGGGATGTTGGCAACGCCTGCGGGGAGGTAGCAGGCGTCGCATTCGTCGGCGATCAAGCTCTGATGCGCGGGTTGGATACCGCATGCCCGATAATGCGTCCGGGGCTAAGCGTTGAGCAGCAAAACGGCTAAGCAGGCAACATAATGCCTCCGGAGATTTTGACGACGACGGGCCCCGTGGGGCTTTTCGTGTTCGGCTCAGCGCCAGCCACCTTTATGCACCTTGAGCGGCTTCGCCGCCTGCCGGGACGTCAAGGTGGCCATGGTCTTCTTATCCCTACTTGCTTGCGCCCTTTGTCCCCGAGAACGACAGTTCGCCCCTGACAGTCACGCCGGAGTTTGTCGTGATGTTCAGCGCATACTCGCCGTTCGTCGGCCGCCGAGTTGCCGCGACGACGATGCCGGCGTGCTTGGCGAGTTCAAGTCCTTGGCCATCACGGAAGCGGATGAATTCGACGCGTTGAATCGCCACCAACCTGCGCGGCCACGGAGACCACAGGGCGAGCACAAAGTTCCTTGCCTACCATTGAATGTCTATTAATATACAATATATTATATCATATATTGTTAGGCACCACGGAGCCAGTCATGCCTGTAACCGAAATATCCGAGAAACTGTCGGTCTCGCCGCAGCCAAGTGCCGAGGATATCCAGTCGCTCCGCGACCAGGGATTCAAGACACTCATCAACAACCGACCGGACAACGAGGATACGTCCCAGCCGAACACGCGAGCCGAAAGCCAGCAAGCGAAGCACTGCGACCTGTCCTATGCGTTCATTCCCGTCACAGCCGACACGATCACCGAGGCGGACGTCCGTGCCTTCCAGCGAGCCGTCGATGAATCAGACGGACCCGTTCTTGCACATTGCGAGACCGGCAAGCGCG
This sequence comes from Rhizobium beringeri, assembly GCF_004306515.1. NCBI lineage: Bacteria > Pseudomonadati > Pseudomonadota > Alphaproteobacteria > Hyphomicrobiales > Rhizobiaceae > Rhizobium > Rhizobium beringeri. The sequence goes on from NZ_SILG01000006.1 coordinate 73,797, forward strand.
CGCTTAACCTCTATCTGATTGGAGAGGTTCTGGACGGCAGCATGCCTGTCGACAAGGTCGTCGAATTCGGACGCAGCCGCGGTTTCGACACCAGCGCCGCCGCAGCCTGGCTCAAGCAACATGCTGCCCGCAGGCCGCAGGTGAAGGGCTTCTTCGACAAGCGCACCTGGAGCGTCCAGTACGTGGTTTCCGATCCGGTGACCCGCAAGTGCGCTATCGTCGATCCGGTACTCGACTTCGACGAGAAGTCCGGAGCTACGGCGACCATCAACGCGGACGCGATCCTCGACTACGTCCGCGACAATGGGCTGACGGTCGAGTGGATCCTCGACACCCACCCCCATGCCGACCATTTCTCCGCCGCCCATTATCTGCAAGAGAAGACCGGCGCGCAAACGGCGATCGGCGAGCGCGTCGTGGACGTCCAGAAGCTATGGAAGGGCATCTACAACTGGCCTGAGCTTGCCACCGACGGCTCGCAATGGGACCGGCTGTTTGCCCATGGCGAGACCTTCGAGGTCGGCTCGATCGATGCCAAAGTGCTTTTCTCTCCGGGACACACGCTCGCCTCCATCACCTTTTTGATCGGAGACGCGGCCTTCGTGCACGACACGCTCTTCATGCCCGACAGCGGTACGGCGCGCGCCGATTTCCCCGGCGGTGACGCCCGCGTCCTGTGGAAGTCGATCCAGGACATCCTCGCGCTCCCGGATGAGACGCGGATCTTTACCGGCCACGACTACCAGCCGGACGGTCGGGCACCTCGCTGGGAAAGCACGGTGGCCGATCAGAAGAAGTTCAACCCGCATCTTGCTGGCGTGACGGAAGAAGAATTCGTGGTGCTCAGGACGAAGCGCGACAAGACGCTGCCGATGCCGAAGCTCATCCTGCATGCCCTGCAGGTGAACATCCGCGGCGGGCGCCTGCCGGAGCCGGAAGCCAACGGCAAGCGCTACCTCAAGTTTCCGCTCGATGCATTACAGGGAGCAGCATGGGAATGACCACCGATCTAAAGGCGATGAGGAGGGCGGGGCTTTCCCCCGCCGAGATGGCCAGCCGGGCCGGAGAGGTAGCGAACCTCCTGAAGACGCTGTCCCATCCAGCGCGCCTCATGATCGTCTGTACCCTGGTGGAAGGCGAGTATTCGGTCGGCGAGCTTGAAGAGAATCTCGACCTCCACCAGCCGCATCTGTCGCAGCACCTGACGGTACTGCGAGGCTCCGGGATCGTCGAAACCCGGCGGGAGGGGAAACAGATCTTCTACCGCCTGACGGAAGAGAAGGCCGCGCAACTGGTCGCCGCCCTCTATGACATTTTCTGCGTAAAGGATGACAAGTGAACGCGTATCTCCCCTCATTGGTCGGGGGCATGCTGATCGGCGTGTCGGCCGTCATGCTTCTGCTCCTCAACGGCCGGATTGCCGGGATCAGCGGGATCGTCGGGCGTCTTGCTCAAGGGATCGGTTTGACGACCAATCTCGCCTTTGCGCTCGGGCTGTTGCTCGGGCCGCTCGCCTATCTGCTCATGTTCGGCGGCTGGCCGGTCGTGCAGATCACCACCGGCTGGCCGCTGCTCATCGTGGCCGGACTGCTTGTCGGCTTCGGCTCGCGCATGGGATCGGGCTGCACCAGCGGCCACGGCGTGCTTGGGCTTGCCCGTCTGTCGCCGCGGTCGATGGTGGCGGTCGCCACGTTCCTGACGGCTGGCGCGGTCGCCGTCGCACTTCTGCGAGGTGTGGGGTTATGAACCAGAACATCTACCAATTCGTGGCGGCGCTCGCTTCGGGCGTTGTCTTCGGCTTAGGACTGTCCTTGTCCGGCATGCTGAACCCTGTCCGCGTCCAGGGCTTCCTCGACGTCTTCGGGGACTGGGATCCGAGCCTTGCCTTCGTTCTCGGCGGCGCCGTCGTCGTCGCCTTTATCGGCGTGCAGGTGATGAAGCGGATGCGGCATCCAGCCTTTGACGACAGCTTCCACGTGCCGACGGGCCGCCGGATCGATGCTGCGCTGGTAGTCGGTTCGGCCTTGTTCGGCCTGGGCTGGGGGATCGGTGGCTTCTGTCCCGGTCCGGCCGTCGCATCCCTATCGGTCGGCCTTCCCCAGACGTTCCTGTTCGTCATCGCCATGCTGGTCGGGATGACCTTGTATGACAGAGTATGGAGCAGACGGACGTGAACACCTCCATTTTGGCGGCACTTGGCTCCGGCGGAATCGTCGGCTTCATGCTCGGCCTGCTCGGCGGTGGCGGGTCCATCCTGGCGACGCCGCTACTGCTCTACGTGGTTGGCGTGACCCAGCCGCATATCGCCATCGGAACGGGTGCGCTTGCGGTCTCGGTGAATGCCTTCGCGAATTTCGCAAGCCACGCGATCAAGGGGCACGTCTGGTGGCGCTGCGCGGCCGTCTTCTCCGCGCTCGGCGTCGTCGGCGCCCTCGGCGGCTCCAGTCTCGGCAAGGCGATGGACGGAGATCGCCTGATATTCCTGTTTGGCGTCCTGATGGCGGTCGTCGGCGCTCTGATGCTGAAGCCTAGGAAGGCGGTGACGGTAGAGTGCCGTCCGGTCGACATCAGGATGTGCCTTGCCACCGCCGCCGTAGCACTCGCCGCCGGCGCTGCATCGGGTTTCTTCGGGATCGGCGGGGGCTTCCTGACCGTTCCAGGCCTCATGCTGGCGACGGGCATGCCGATGATCAACGCGATCGGCACTTCTCTCCTCTCCGTCGGTGCGTTCGGACTGGCGACGGCCTTGAACTATGCCAGTTCAGGCCTGGTGGACTGGTGGCTTGCCGCCGAATTCATCGGCGGCGGCATCGTCGGCGGCGTACTCGGCATGCTGCTCGCCACCCGGCTCAGCGCCTATAAGAACATCCTCAACCGCCTGTTCGCAGCGCTCATCTTCGTGGTCGCGGGCTACATCCTGTATCGGAACTGGGGGACGGTGGTGCCGGGCTAAGGCGCCAAGCGAAGGCCTCGACAGCAGGCGAGCCGCGACTTCCGGCCAGAAGTGACCCTTACGTATGAAGAGCGAGCGACCGTTGCAACACCAACACGTTGACCATCTTGTAGAGACCAGCGGCGGCGTCGCTGATGGAGATGGTCGTACCCATCGTGTCTGAAAGCGACATGCCGCCACTCCGGCACGGCGCGCGTGGAACGCGGCCGTGTCCTTCCCCCTCAATGCGCCATGAATATTGGCACGCTGCTTTGCTCGATCATGTTGCGTGTCACGCCTCCGAAGAGTGTCTGCTGCCAGCGAGGGTGATTGTATGCTCCCATGACGATCAGATCGGCGTTCACGTCCATCGCATGCTGCCTCAGGACCTCGTCGGCCGCGTTTCCGCCGCTGGCCACGCGATCCACCTGAACCTTGACTCCGTGACGGGACAGGAAGCTCGCGATGTCGGCGCCTGGTTCTTCTCCATTCACCCGCTCTCGCGAGACTGGATCGACCATCGTCACGTAGACGCATTCCGCCGTCTTCAACAGGTCGAGGGCCTGCCTTGCGGCACGCGACGCCTCGTCGCTCGAATCCCATGCCAGTACGATCGATTTGGAAGTGGAAGAGAGCGGCCGCCGTCCGCGGTTGATGATGACCGGCGTCGGCGTATGGAACAGAGCGCCATCCATGACCCGTTTCTGGAGTTCCTCGTCCTTGCACGCTTGGCGGCCGACGAGAACGACGTCGGCATAGAGCGCCCGTTCTGCAATGTCCTCCCGCGCAAAAGCATATTCCGTATAGACGTCCTGCACGTCGTAGGACAGACCGGTGTGCGAGAGATACGCCTTGATCTCTTCGGCTTTCTTGACGAGTTCCTCGATTTCGCGCTGGCGTTCTTCCAGCCAGACGGTCGACAGGGAGTTGTATTCTCCCATCATCGGCGACGCGCCCATGCAGATCACGACCGCGCTGAGATGCGCTCCGGAGGCTCCGCAAAACTCCACGGCGGCCTTCAGGTCTTCGTCGAAATATTTGGAAGTCAGGATGCTCATTACCGTGCGAATGGACATTTCGATCACCTCTCTTGTTGAATATCGAGAGGATAACGGCACTTGCGGCGACGTTCTTTGATCTTCGTCAAGCATGGGATGAACGATCGCGGCGTCGCCGGGAGACGAGCTTGTCGACCTCGGTCACGAGAACGAGGGAGCTAGCGATCAGCATGCTGAGGCCCCATTCAAGAGGCGTGATCGGCGACAGGCCGAGCGTTCCGCTAAGCCACGGCACGTACATCGCCGAGATGTGGATCGTCTGGGCGGCGAGCACGCTGAGGAGCAGGAACCGGTTCCGAAGGATATCGACGGAGAATATCGATCGTCTTTCGGAGGAGCATGCCAGGGTCTGGACGTTCTCGAACATCACGAAGATCAGAAGCGTTATGTTGCGGGCTTCGGGTACGCCATATCCATGCGCAATCATCCACTGGAATGCCAGGAACGCTGCTCCGCCGATCACGACCGTCGATTGGACGACGCGCCGGATCATCGTCCGGTCGAGGACAGGTTCGAGCGGAGAACGTGGCGGCCCCGCCAGTTCGTCTCCTTCCGGCCTGCCGCCGGCAAGCGCGACGTCCTGGATGCCGTTTGTCACGAGATTGAGCCATAAGAGCTGAACAGGGAGAAGCGGCATGGGCAGGCCGAACGGCAGCGCGAGCATGAAGAGCAGGACCTCGGCGGCGCCCGTTGCGACCGACATCAGCACCACCTTGCGGATGTTGCGATAGGCCGCCCGGCCTTCTGCGATCCCCGCGACGATGGATGCAAAGTTGTCGTCCGTGACGACGAGATCGGCGCTTTCCTTCGCCACCTCGGTTCCCCTGAGTCCCATCGCGACGCCGACATGCGCCTTCTTCAACGCCGGACCGTCGTTCACGCCGTCTCCGGTGACGGCGACGATATGGCCATTGCGGATCAGAGATGCGACGATCGCCGATTTCTGCGTTGGCTGCACGCGGGCGTAGATGCGGGCCTCTCTCGTGATCTCGTCCAGCCGTTGGTCGCCCGCTCGAGCGGCTTCATCGATGTCGTAGCCCGAAACGACCTGGCCCGCGTGAAAGCTCAGGCCGGCATCTCGGGCAATCGCGGCAGCAGTCCGCGGGTCGTCCCCGGTCACCATCACGACCTCCACGCCCGCCGCGTGGCAGTCTTTCATAGCCGTCGGCACTTCAGGCCGGACCGGGTCCTGCAGTCCGGCCAGCCCCAAGAACACGAGATCGACAAGGTGACCGTGTCCGAGGCTTCCGGCGAGGGACGCGCCGATTTCCCCTTCGGCGAACGCGAGCACCCTGAGGCCCCGAGCGGCCATTTCTTCCTTCTGCGCCAAAAGCGACGCACGGTCGATTTCGACTATGTTTCCCGCGGAGTCCATGCGATCAGACATTTCTATGAGCACCTCCGACGCCCCCTTGACGAAGACATGAATCCGATCACTGCCGTGGTGGAAGGACGCAGCGTATTTGTGCTCGGGCTCGTAGGCGATCCTTGCCGCCAGCGGGTATCGGTCGTTCAACTCTTCCTGTCCCAGCCCGGCCTTCCGTCCTGCTGCAAGAAGCGCCACGTCGACCGTGTCTCCGGCGGCGACCCAGAGATCGTCGCGGCGAGCCAGGGTTCCTTCGTTTGCGAGTAGTGCAGCGCGTAGCAGCCTGCGCGCCCTCTCGCGGACAAGGTCGCTGTCCAGGCCGCTCGCCCTGATCTCGCACTTGTCGAGATCTGCATGGGCGTCCAGGGCGATGTCCGCGCCGTCCGGCAGGCGAATTTCGGTCACCGTCTGCACGTTGCTGGTCAAGGTACCCGTCTTATCCGTGGCGATTATCGTGGTCGACCCCAGGGCCTCAACGGCCGGCATGCTTCGGACGATGACGTTGCGGGCGGCCATCCGCCGCATGCTGACGGCAAGGGCGACGGAGATCGCGATCGGGAGCCCTTCGGGAACAGCGCTCACCGCCAGACCTACGGACATCATGACAAGATCGTGCAGAGGGAGGCCCCGCATGAAGCCCGCGACGACCAGCACCAAAGCTGCCAATCCTACGAAAACCGCGAGCGCATTCGTGAACTTCGCCAGACGGGCAACAAGCGGGGGCTGCGACGAACTGGCTCTTCCCAACTCGGCGGCGATGCCGCCAAGCATGGTCGCGGTACCTGTAGCGGTCACGACGCCCTTGGCTCGCCCGCGCGTCACCAGGGAACCCGCGAGCAGCATGGAACTGGCGGTTTCATCCGACGATCCTTCGACGGTTCGCCCTTTGGGGACCGGCATCGACTCGCCGGTCAGAAGCGACTCGTCGCATCGGAGATCACTTGCATCGACAAGCATCAGATCGGCAGGGATTCGGTCGCCGGATTCCAGAAGAACGAGATCGCCCACGACCAGCCGCTTGGCCTCGATCCTGCAAGCCACGCCGTCCCGTATGACCCTGGCCGACGGCTGCTCAAGCTTGCGAAGGGCGGCGGCCGCTCGATCCGCAGAATACTCCTGGTAGGTGCCTATGGAGGCATTGATCAGAAGCACGACGAGAATGAACAGGCCGTCTTCGATCCTGCCGGTCGCAAACGAGAGCGCCGATGCCAGCAAGAGGATGTAGATGATCGGATTGCGAAATTGGATGAGAAAGACCCGCAGCGGCGATGGGGGCTCAGGCTCGGGCAGCGTGTTGGGTCCAAGCTCGGCGAGGCGTTCCTCGGCCTCGATGCTTGTCAGTCCGATCACCGCAGGCGTCGTGGGGGCGGGTGTCTGCGCCGTCAGATTCATCATGGGCTCCGGGCTTGTCGCGACGATTTCATTGAAGGCTCCCCCGACAGCCTATGTGCTCCCGCGCACGAGGCATTGACCGGGATCAAGGAGCTTCGATCGAACTGAGATATGCTGGAGCCGATTTATGGACGGCGGCTTTATGCGGCCACGCGCTGCGCTTGGATTGGTTCCCGACGATGCCGCGTGTGGACCCGCATTGATCAGGCAAGATTGGAAGGCACTAAAATGAATAAAAGCTCAGTACAGGCCGTGTTGCAGACGATGAAGGATGACCTTGTCCGTCGTCTCGGAGCGATCGATGCGGATCTCTGCGTCGCGCTCGAGAAGGACAGCGAGGAGCGTGCGACCCAGGTTGAGAACGACGAAGTTCTTCGCGAGATGCAAGCCGAGGGGCGCGATCAGATCGCGGCCATCGACGCGGCTATCGACCGGCTGAACGACGGCACATATGGGCGATGCGTCAAATGCCACCATCCGATCGGCAAGGAGCGGCTAACTGCGGTTCCCTATACGCCGTTCTGCATCGATTGCGCAAAATCGTTCCGCTGACTTCTGGATTGATGGGAGGGTGAGAGGTGGCTACAGCGGCGGCTTGGAGGGTGGGTAGGTGGACGTGGCCTGAGGGCGGCATGTCGCGACTGAGGGCGGCGGGCTCCCGGTCGGGCCTTCTGGTGCTGTCGTCGCTCCTTGCGCTTGCGGCCGCACTCGCCTTTTATCTCGCGGATCATGGCCTTGGATATCGGTTGATCCTGGTAGGCTGCACCAGCCTGATTCTGCTGTCTCTTTGTATTGAGATCGCCAAGAAGGTGCGAAATGGGGAATACGGTCTGGACCTGATCGCAGCCTTGGCCATGGGGTCCTCCTTATGGTTCGGCGAATATCTTGCTGGAGCGATCGTCGGTCTCATGTATTCCGGCGGTCAGTTTCTGGAGGCATACGCACATCGTCGCGCCGACGAGGGCATGTCGGCCTTGCTGGCGCAAGTTCCGCGGACGGCTCTGCGGCTTGCCGGAACCGGTTTCGAAGAAATTCCGACCGAGAGGGTCGCGGTCGGCGACGTGCTCCTGATACGCAAGGGTGACGTCGTACCGGCCGACGGGGCTCTCGTCGGCGAAGTCGCGACGATCGACCAGGCGGTGCTGACCGGAGAGCCTTTCCCAGTGCGCATCGCCAGGGGTGGCAACATTTCAAGTGGCGCTACGAACGAGGGGGACGCGATCGAAATCCGCGTTCTAAGCCGAGCCGAGGACAGCACCTATGCCGGAATAGTGAGGCTCGTGGAAGCATCGAGGCGCTCCAAGGCGAAGCTGATGCGCCTGGCCGACCGGTTCTCGGTGTGGTTCCTGTTCGCCACGGTAGCGATTGCAGGAGTCTCGGCATTCATGTCCGGAGACCTGTCAAGGATCGTGGCCGTGCTGGTCGTCGCCACGCCCTGTCCGTTGATCCTTGCGGTACCAGTCGCACTTGCGGCCGGCACTTCGAAAGCCGCAAAGGAGGGCGTTCTGGTGAAGGGTGCGGGACCTCTCGAGGCACTCGCCCAGGCCACCGTCGCGGTCTTCGACAAGACGGGGACGCTCACCGCGGGACAGCCGGAAGTCGGCCATATCGAGGGGCCGGTGCATCCAGACAGAATCCTGCGGTTCGCCGGCTCGCTGGACCAGGCGTCGGGGCATGTGGTTGGACGCGCGCTGGTGGACGAGGCGCATAGACGTGGCTTGGTACTGAGCCGTCCATCGGAGGTGACCGAGACCGCGGGATCCGGAATTTCCGGAATAGTCGATGGCGTGCGCGTCAGCGTCGGAGGAGACACGTATTTCGGAGAGGCGCCGCCGTCCGGGGCTGACGGCTCACGCAGTGCAATGCGTGTAAAGGTGCTGTTTGACGGCACGCCGGCTGGCACGATCACGCTCGAAGACCGGCTACGCGAAGACGCTGTCCAACTCGTCGCCCAGCTCAGGGCGTCGGGAATCTCTCGAGTGGTCCTGGCTTCTGGTGACGAGTTGGCTGTCGCGGCAGCCATAGCTCGCTCGCTGGGCTTGGACGACGTCGCGGCGAGGCTCGCTCCCGCAGACAAAGTCGCAGTCATCGAAAAGGAGCGCGTCCACGGGAAAGTGCTGATGGTCGGCGACGGCGTGAACGACGCGCCAGCGCTGGCGGCAGCCGATGTCGGAATCGCGGTCGGCGTCGAGAACCTTGCCGCGGCCGCGGAGGCTGCGGATATCGTGCTCGTCCGGGACGACCTCACCAAGATAGCGACGGCGATCGGCATCGCGCGTCGTTCCCGCAAGATCGCGCTTCAAAGCATCTATGCCGGCATAGGTCTCTCGCTCCTCGCGATGGGGTTCGCGGGAGCGGGATACCTTCCGCCGGTCGGCGGCGCATTGCTTCAGGAGGCCATCGACGTGGCGGTCATTCTCAACGCCCTTCGCGCCCTCTAATGGGCGAGAAGCACCGGCAGCTCTGCCTTGACGAGCAGTTCCCGAGTGACGCCGCCGAGGATGAACTCACGAAGCCGGGAATGGCCGAACCCTCCCGCGACGAGGAGGTCCGCCTTTCGTTCCAGCGCGGCCGATTGAATGGCGGCGGTCGCGGTCTCGCCGCCTGCCTGGATCGCAACGTCTTCCACGTCCAATCCTGCGTGCTTCAAAGAGGAGATCAGGAGGGCGCGGTTCGCCTCGTCGATCTCCTTGTCGTCGGTGATCGAGATGACCTGCACCTTGATCGCGCGTTCGATGAAGACCCGTGCGCAGGAAAGGGCGCGCGCTGCAGTGGCGCTGCCGTCCCAGGCGACGGCGATCGTGTCCACACGAGAGTAGACGCTGGTGGCTGGAAATAGCACGAGCGGACGGCCGCTTCCGAATAGCAGCGTTTCGGAGAGTTGTCGGGAGAGCTCCGAGGCTTCGACGATGGAAAGGTCGTAGCACTTGGCAATTTCAGAAAAGCGTTCATAGACGAACGGTTCCCTGACCTCGAATCCGTGGATTCGCACCTCGAAGCCAGTTTCCGAAGTAGTGTCGGCGACGTGTTCCCGCAGCGAAGTCCCGCTGTCCCGGCTATACCGCTCTGCTTGTTCCCGCCATGTGTCGACATCGATAAAAGTGGGAAAGGGCTGATGGACCTGGGGGATCCGCATTTGCGGGATGCTTGCGACGAGATCGGCGTCGTTCTGCCGAGCGAGGCCGATAGCATTGTCGATTATGGCGAAGGAACTCGCGTCGGGATAGGTCGACAACGGAAGATGGAACTGCGGCTTCATGCTGGCCTCCTGAGGTTAAACAGCCGTATGATGCATGCCGCAGAGAGAGTTCGCATTGCGCTTTGTCAAGGCCGCGGCGCAACGATGCTCTTATGATCGCGCCTTCATTAAAGCTGGAGGACACGGCCATGACGATCAATCTGACGGAGATCAACCCCGGTGAGTGTTACCGGATCCTTGAGAACGAGCGCTTCGGTCATCTCGCATGCTGCAAGGATGGCCAGCCCTACGTGGCGGCAATCTACTTCGCCTTCTCCAGCGGCGTCGCCTATAGCTTCACCATGCCCGGCAAGAAGCTCGACTGGATGCGGGGAAACGACAGGGTCTGCCTTCACGTCGAGCAGCGTCCTGCCGCCGGCGGTTGGAAAAGCGTCGTCGTCGACGGTCGGTTCGAGGAGTTTCCGGACAGCGACGCGCGACGAAGCGAAAGGCTCCATGCGTGGTCGCTTCTCCAAAAGTATTCGGACTGGTGGGAGATCGGCTCCATGAAGCCCCACGAGGTCCCAATGCTCGATGGTTCTCCTCACGTCTTCTACGGCATTGCCGTCACGGCCGTGTCGGGACGGAGCGCAGTCAGAACGGAGTGAACGCCGGAGCTCGAGCCGAGACCACATCCCACAAAAGGAGCATCACATGCCATATCCCCCAGCCTGCATCGCAGCGCCACGCTGAACGCCAACCTCGCGCCCATTGTTCGCACGGGGTTCCTGTTTCAAGACGAGATCTGCGCCGCGTCGGTGAGGGTCACCACGGATTTGACGGCGTCCGCCGCGCGACGGGGGCTCCGATACTTCGATTTCCTGGCTCGACTTGTCTGTAGTATTGACAACAGTGATGCTGTCGAGGTCCTTTCGGACTACGTTGAGAGCGAGCTAGAGGAGTATCCCAGGGAGGTGGCGCGGCTGTGCGAGGCCGGGTCACGAACGTTGTCGCATGCCGCCGAACTGTATCGAGACGCCGCCGCCGGTCAGGCCAGGGAGGCTGAAGCGAAGACGGTTGTTTGAAGCGCGCGGCTCACCGGGTCGTTCGCAAGACGAGTACGGAGCATGGTGCGCGCTGCACGACATGGTCCACGACTGAGCCGAAGACCCGGTCGAGCACGTCGTCCCGGTGAGAGGCGATCAAGACGAGATCGGCGGCGATCTCCTTCGCGATGGCGACGATGACCTGAGACGGGTTGCCCGCGCGGACGTGTATCGAAGCAGGAGTGCCCGTCGACCGCAAAGCTTCCGAAAGTCTGGTCTCGGCGGCGGCCATCACCTCGACCGCCCAATCGTCCGGGGAGGCCGACGAGGGCAGGCCCTCCACCGCGTGAACGAGGTGGAGGCTTCCGTTGGGCGCGAGCTGCGCGCGGGCCGTTTCGACGAGCTGGAGCATGCGTTGCCGGGATCCTCGGCCGATGGCGCAGACGACTGTGGCGAACATGTCAGTATATGTCCTTTCCAGACAGGCTGACGAACTCGGTGGTCAGTCCATCGCCATGCGCTTCCTTGAGAAGCCGATCGGCGCTCATGATGTCGAGACACATGGTGCCAGTGAAGGATTGCCGGAGCGCGCAGCAGAAATGGTCTCTCGCCCACGCCTGGCCTCGCGGCGTGGCCGCCGTCACCTCCCAGCGATCCTCGTCCCGACGTTCGAGAACAAGGTCTGCGGACGTTCGCTCGACTGGAGGAATAGCCGTGGCTATGTCGGTTGCTGCCTTGAGGGTCTTTTCTTGTTCGCGCATGTCCGTCTCCTTTGGATGAGGTCGTGGCGCTGTGTCCAGAAGCCTATCTGCTCCAAGGCGTTCCGTCTTTGACGAGCATCAATCCGGATGTTTGACCGGGATCAAGCCAAGGTCGGGAAGGTGGTGATACAATTAGAACGTGGCACATGCCGGTGGAGGGAAGCGTGAGGGCGATGGTACTGGAACAGGTGGGGCGGCCGCTCCGTCTCGTGGAGCGGCCGGACCCGCCAGCGTCGCCCGGCCACGTCGTCGTCAAGGTGGGGGCCTGCGGCGTCTGCCGGACGGACCTTCACGTCTGCGACGGAGACCTCTCCCAGCCAAAGCTTCCCCTCGTTCCGGGTCATGAGATTGTGGGAACCGTGATCGCAACGGGCGAGGGCGTTCCTCGTCGTCTTATCGGTCGAAAAGTCGGGGTACCCTGGCTGGGCCACACCTGCGGCCACTGCGCATATTGCCGGGAGGGCCGCGAGAATCTTTGCGACGCCCCCGGCTTCACCGGCTACACGATCGACGGCGGCTTCGCGACACACGCGGTCGTCGAGGCGGGCTACGCGTTCGAACTGCCTGACGATACGGACCCGGTGGCGACCGCGCCTCTTCTCTGCGCTGGCCTCATCGGGTGGCGATCCTTGAAGATGGCGGGCAAGGGGAGGACGATCGGCATCTACGGGTTCGGCGCGGCCGCCCACATCCTCGTGCAGGTGTGCAAGCATCGGGGCCAGAGCGTCTATGCGTTCGTGCGTCCTGGAGACGAGGCTGGGCGGAAGTTCGCGCTTGATCTTGGCGCCGTCTGGGCCGGGTTCTCCGGTGAGAGGCCGCCGGTGCCGCTCGACGCCGCCATCATCTTCGCGCCGGCCGGCGAGCTCGTGCCGATGGCGCTCGACGTAGTGCGGAAGGGCGGAACGGTGGTCTGCGGCGGCATCCACATGTCAGACATCCCGAGCATGCCCTACCGTCTGCTCTGGGGAGAGCGGCGGGTCGTCTCGGTGGCGAACCTGACGCGGGGCGACGGGGCGGAATTCTTCTCGATCGCGAAGGCGGCCGAGGTCAGATGCGTCACCATCGTCTACGCGCTTGAACATGCAAACGAGGCTCTCGACGACCTGCGGGCAGGCCGCATCAACGGCGCAGCCATCATCGTGCCATAGCCGCCATCCTCGTTGACGAGGATCAATGCGGATCGATCGGGCAAAACGGAAGCTTCTTCGTCAAGACGTCCGTCGACAACCGGCGGCGCTTCCGCGAGGAGATCAGAGATGTCGCGTTCGTTGCTAGCCCTGGGGGCGCTCTTCATCGCAGGTGAGAGCCTGTTGTCGGCTCCAGCCGTCGCAAACAGCCTGTCGCTCGCGCCGATGCTCCAGCGTGTCGTGCCGAGCGTCGTCAGCATCTCGGTGCAGGGCAAGGAACTCGACGACGCGGATGCGACGCTCGCCGATCCCTTCTACAGAAAGTTTTTCGGACTACCTGACGACGCCGCGCCGGCAGAGCACGGCTTCCAATCGGCCGGCTCGGGTGTCGTCATCGACGAGGTCCACGGCTACATCGTCACCAACCAACATGTCATAGCAAGCGCCTCGAAAATCGAGGTGGCGCTCTCCGATGGCCGACGCTTCAAAGCGAAACTCGTCGGCGCTGATCCCGAGACGGATGTCGCCGTCGTTCAAATTCCACCCGATCATCTTGTTCAGGCCGATTTTGGAAGCGCGTCCTCGCTCCATGTCGGCGACGTCGTCGTGGCGATCGGGAATCCCTTCGGCCTGGGCCAGACCGCCACGATGGGCATCGTCAGCGCGCTTGGACGCCGCGCCGTTGGATCGGAGGGGTACGAAGGATTCATTCAGACGGACGCATCGACAAATCCCGGCAACTCGGGCGGCGCACTTGTAAACGAGGACGGCGTCGTCGTCGGGATCAACAGCGCGATCATCGGCCCCGCCGGCGGAAGCATCGGCATTGGTTTTGCAGTGCCCGCCGAGACTGTCGGTATCGTGATGCGGCAGCTCATCCTGACCGGCAAGCTGGTACGCGGCGAGGTCGGAATTGTCGCTCAGGACCTGACGCCCGGTCTTGCAAGAGCGTTCGGCGTCGATGAAGGGCCGGGGGCGCTCGTCAGCGAAGTCCGGCCTGGTTCGCCGGCTGCGAATGCAGCAATTCAGCCGGGCGACGTCGTTCGAATGGTCGACGGAAGGACGGTGCGCGGCGCGTCCGACGTCCGAAGACTTGTGGGTTCGCTACCATTGCAGTCCAAGCCGTCCTTCCAGATCGATCGCGCCAGCCGAAGGATGGAGGTGTTTCCCGTGGTTTCCGACGCGCCGGTCGCCGAACCGGCCGCTCCCCGTACCATCCATATCTCCCGTGGCCCTCTCGCCGACGTCGAGATGGCGAACTCCCCCGACGGTCTCGGCGCGCGCGTCGTCGTCGTCGCCGAGGGTTCGGTCGCGGCACAGGCCGGCCTGCAGCCAGACGACGTTATCGTCGCTGTCGACCGGCAGCCGGTAACGGACGTCGGCCAACTGCTCGCAATTCTCGTGAAGGAGCATGTCCGCGCGCTCGTCACGGTCGTGAGGAACGGCCACCGCCTCTTCGTGGCCGCCGACGTGCAGACCCAGTAGCAGCCCCGCAGACGGTTTTCTGTCCGCTGAAATACCAAGGTCGCTCTCGTGCTTGATGAAGATCAACGACGAAATTCTGCGGCGCTGGCACGATCGTCTCGTCGCAAACCTGAAGGAGGTTGTCATGAACGACATTCATCTCAGACAGAGCATTCTCGACGAAATGGAATTCGAACCCAGCATCGACGCGGCTGGCATCGGCGTCGCGGTCCACAGCGGGATTGTAACCCTGACTGGTCACGTGCGTACCTACGCGGAGAAGGAAGCCGCCGAGCGAGTGGTCAGTCGCGTCAAGGGCGTACGCGGAATAGCTGCCGACATTGAGGTCCAGATTTTCGGACCGAAGGAAACAGACGACGACGACATCGCTCGTAGGGCTGTCAAAATGCTCGACTGGAACGTCTCCGTGCCAAAGGATTCGGTGCAGGTGCGGGTCCTCAAGGGGTGGATAACCCTCCGCGGCCAGGTCGAGTGGCAATATCAAAAGAATGCAGCTTACGATGCCGTGCGCGATCTCGCCGGCGTGGTGGGGGTATCCAACCTCGTGGAACTCAAGCCACGCATTACGGCCGTGGACGTCAAGAAACGCATAGAGGATGCGTTCCAGCGCGACGCCGCTCTGGAGGCCGATGCAATCAGAATCGACGTCCAAGGCAGAAACGTCATACTGTCCGGCAAGGTGGAGACCTGGTCGGAACGACAGGCAGCGGAGCGCGCGGCATGGTCCGCTCCGGGGATCAGCACTCTCGACGACCGGCTGACGGTCGGGTGATCGAATTATTGCGAGCGGCTGGACGCTAGCCGCTCCGCCCACTCAGCGGCAAGGGCGCCGTTGCGAGCGCCCTCGCATACGCCACCAATCCCGAGATCGAAGATCAGACCGTCTTTTCGGCTTTGCCCGACTGGCGCGTCACTCTCGTCTTCGAAACGAAATTCTGCACCTGCCGATGCTGAGCCTCCGTCGCGAGCGTCAGGAAAAGCTTGTTGCCTGGAAAGGCCGATCCGGGATGTTGACTGGAACTGTCGCCAAGACGCCTATCGAGCTCGATGTTCCGTATATCAACGGCGACAGCGCGAATGAGAGTCTCCCGTTTCTCCGACTTGGAATCCCGCCGTCAAGCGGAATCGCCATCATACTTCTCGTCGAGCAGCAGCCTGAGACGGGTCGACATCTCCGACGCCGTGTACGGCTTCTTTAGCCAGCCGGCGCCTGCTTCGATCTCCTTCTCCGCAGCATGGGGCTCCGAAAAGCCCGAGGTGAGAAGAATTTTCACCCTCGGCCAGCGTTCGCGAACCTTGCGGGCCAGTTCGTCGCCGTTCATGCCGGGCATGGCGACGTCTGAAAACAGCAGTGCAACGTCGTGCCCCGCCTCTAGCTCCTTCAATGCGTCGATCCCGTTCGTAGCTTCGATCACAGAGTAGCCAAGCGTCTGCAGGCGGCTGACCGTCACTCTGCGAACTCTCGCGTCGTCCTCGACCACCAAGATGGTTTCCGTGCCCCGAGACGGGGCGTCCTCGGCCCGCTGCTCGTCCGGATGGGAATTCTTCCCGGCGTCGGCGCGTGGAAGGAAGAGGCGCACCGTCGTCCCCTCGCCAGGTTCGCTGTAGAGCTGCAAGTGTCCTGCGGATTGCTTGGCGAAACCGTAGACCATGCTGAGTCCAAGACCCGTTCCCGAGCCCGTCGGTTTCGTGGTGAAGAACGGCTCGAAAGCCCTCTCCCTCACCTCGGACGTCATCCCGGTGCCGGTGTCGGTGACCGAAATGAGGACGTATCTGCCGGGGCGGATCGCCGGGTACATCCCGACGTAGTCGGCGTCGATCTCGACGCCGGATATCTCGATCGTCAGACGGCCCCCGGCAGGCATCGCGTCCCTGGCGTTGATCGAAAGGTTGAGAAGCGCGCTTTGAAGCTGCGCCTTGTCTGCCATTGCGCTCAGCCGCCGTCCAGGAATGATCGTCCGGAGCTCGACGGAATCGCCGAGCGTTCGCTGGGCGAGGTCTGAAAACTCTCCAAGCAGGGCGCCGACGTCCAGCTCTTTTGGTGCGAGGGCCTGCCGCCTTCCGAATGCCAGAAGCTGGGAGGTCAGTCTCGCGCCGTCGTCGGCCGCTGATTGCGCCTCCCGCAACAGGGACAACTGCCCCGGTTCGGCAAGACGGGCCTCCAGCATTTCGAGATTGCCGCTGATGACGGCGAGCAGATTGTTGAAATCGTGCGCGAGCCCTCCGGTCAACTGTCCGACCGCCTCCATTTTTTGTGACTGCCGCAGCTCGGCTTCAATGCGGTGGCGGCTCGTCAGATCCCTGACGAAGCCCGTGAACGTCCGCTTGCCGCCGGCGACCGCCTCGCCGACCGAGAGCTCCATCGGAAAGGTGGTCCCGTTCTTCCTGAGGCCGACGACCACGCGCCCGTAGCCGATGATCCGGCGGCGTCCGGTCTGAATGTATGAATCCAGATATCCGTCGTGCGCCTCCCTGTCCGGAGACGGCATCAGCATCGAGACGTTCTGCCCGATGGCCTCGTGCGGTGAGTACCCGAACAGCTTTTCCGCCGCGGTGCTGAACGAGGCGATGCAACCCTTGTCGTCTATCACGATCATCGCGTCGGGGACCGTAGCTAGGATGGACTGGAGGTGTGCCTGCCGCTCCCGCAGCTCGTCCTCGACCTGCTGCTTGAGGGTCACGTCGTTGTTGGACTGGACGATGAGCGTGTCCGGATCCCCAAGTTCGAGAACGGTCCACCGCGTCACGATCGCGAGTCTGGCACCGTCCTTTCGCCGGTGCCCCACCTGTCCGGTCCAGGACCCGTTGTTACGCACTTCGGTCCGAAGCTCCTCCACGTCCGCCGGGAATCGCGTGTCCAGAAGATCGTGAACCACCTTTCCCACGGCCTCCGACGCGGACCACCCGTAGAGCTGCTCGCAGCCTGAGGTCCAGCGCTGGATGACGCCATCGAAGCCGTGGACGATCAGATTGGAGCCGTCGAACATGCGCACGATCCGGTCCAGGTCTGTCTCACTGATAGCGTGTTCCAGCATAGCGTGCTCCTGCGTCTACGTCCTCGAACACGTCGTCCGGGTCTTCGTCGGCGGTGCGGGCCAGTGCCAACCGGCTCGCAACCTTGAACTGATGCTTGTCCGCAGGCAATAGTATGCCTTTGGCGACCAGCTTGGTAAGCGTCCTCGACACGGTCTCGATCGTTAGGCCGAGATGGTCGGCGATATCGGCGCGAACCATCGGCAGACTGATCGTCCGGCCGTCCCGTCCCTCGCTCCGTTCCAGCCGATGCAGCAGGAAGGTGCAGACGCGTTGCTCGGCGTTCTTGTGCGACAGCAGGAGCATGTGGTCCTGCGCTGCGGAGATTTCGTCGCGAAGTTGCGACAGAAGCTGAAGCCGGAAATCAGGCACGAGTTGCAGTTCCTCTTCCAGCGTCCGCTTGTTCATCCGGGTGAAGGCCACCTCATCGATAGCCTCGCCTGCAAACATGTAGCGGTTGCGAAATGATAGTCCAACCAGGTCGCCTGCACTAAGAAAACCGATGATGAGGCGGCGGCCGTCGGGAAGGAACCGGCATATGCGGACGTTCCCGCGCACGATGCGAAACACGTGCCGGGCGGCGTCGCCCTCAAAGAAGATCGTGGTTCCCGACTGGGCAGTCTCGACGGTCTGGCGCATGAACAGCGGGGCGAAGTCGATCATTCCATGCGACAGTGGCCGTTCGAGTGAATGGATGTTTGATACCGCTTGCATGTCGTGGCTCCATCTGCCGTTGCGTCGCCTGGATTTGACCGAACGCTGATGACACCGGAATGCGAGAAGCGTAAGACTTGGTGCGATTGTGTAACAATCCGTAACGAGCGAAGAATGCTGGAATGACGAGCGGAACTGTCAGACGGACCCGCATACTTGTCGTGGACGACGATGTCCGGATCCAAAGAATGCTCGCGCAGTATCTCGGCGAGGAGGGATTCGACGTCGACGTGGCAGGCAGCAGCTCACAGATGCGCGCCAGAATGGCGGGGGCGAAATTCGACGCCGTTCTGCTTGACCTCGTCATGCCGGGAGACTGCGACGGGCTCCAGCTCGCAAGGGAAATCCGTTCAGGGTCGGACGTTCCCATCATCATGCTGTCCGGCCGCGACGATGTCATGGACCGCGTCGTCGGTCTGGAGGTCGGCGCGGACGACTACATTGGCAAGCCATTCCATCTCCGGGAGGTGCTCGCCCGCGTGAGGACGGTCCTGCGGAGACGCACAGTTTCCAACGAAGCCGCACCCCCGGAAGCAGGCGTGCTCTTTTTCGCTGGATGGCGGCTTGACGTGGAACGGAGAGCGGTGACGAACCCGGCCGGGGACGAAGTGGCGATGTCTACGGGGGAGTTCGACATGCTGCATGTATTCGCCACCCATGCAGGGCGTGTCATGACGCGTGACATGCTGATGGACTTGACGCACAAGCGTGGCCGCGACGGCTTCGACCGCACCATCGACGCACTGATCGTCAGGCTGCGGCGCAAGATAGAGACGGATGCGGCAAATCCAAGCCTGATCAAGTCTGTTCGTGGCGTCGGATATCTCTTCACAGCAAGGCCGGAGACGGCTTCCGGTCGATCCTGAACATCAGGCCATGATCCCACCGACGAAATCGGTCTTCGCTTTCCATCTCTGAGAAATCACCTGGAAACTGCGCCCAGAACCGCATGTAGTCGCATCCCGCCGATCGCCTTCGAAGCGAGGTGAACAGGAGGTCCGTGATGGTCATGTCGTCAATGACGCTCGCCACCGCGAAGATCGGAACGTCCATCAATCGTCCGGCGATCGGATGCGCGCCGATCCGGTAGGCGGCCAGCCCCCGCACATAGCCTGCCGGATCCTTTAACGAGACGAGCGTCCACCGATCGGCGTTCGCCACCACTTGCGCCCAATCGTCGGCAGAAAAGCACGGAGCCGCCACCTGAATCAGGCTGTAGGCGATCAGCGCATCGTCCAAGTGGAGCAGGCGGACGCAATATCCCGATGTCATGACGGCTTTCCTCCTCGATAGAGAGGAAATGTTCGCATGGTCCGGCAGTTGGGGCCTTGTCCCAGGTCAATCGCCAGTTCGGGGAAACTCGAATGACAAAAGCCAGGGTGATTTGACGGTGATCAAAGACTGAGAACGCGATGGACTGTTCTATGTGCGCGTCGCCGCCTGTGAACGACGGCATTCTTGAGAGAAGGAGAATGACAATGGCAGACTCTGCAACGAAACTTTCCGTTAAGACCGAAGCAAGGCCGGCGGCGCCTGCCGACCGCTGGTGGCCCCTCGACAGCCTCCGATCCGAGATCGACCGCGTGTTCAACGACTTCGGCAGTCCGTCGATTTTCGACCGGGCCTTCAGCAGGATGCCGGCCGCGTTCTCGCGCGGCATGCTCGCCGTCGATCTCGTTGAATCCGACAAAGCCTTCGAGCTGTCGGCCGAGCTTCCGGGCGTCGACGCCAAGGATCTTGACGTCACGCTCGCCGACGGTGTGCTCACCATCAAGGGCGAGAAGAACGAGGCCAAGGAGGAAAAGGAAAACGACTATTACCTTTCCGAACGGCGCTACGGATCGTTCCACCGAAGCCTGGAATTGCCGCGCGGCGTGGACAGCGAGAAGATCGAGGCGAAGTTCTCCAACGGCGTTCTCAAGGTAACGCTGCCTAAGACGCCCGAGCGGCAGAAGAACGACAAGAAGATCACGGTCAAGGCGGCTTGACGGTCAACCCTCCGCTGCGCCGAGGGGGTGGCGTACGGTGGGCGCGGAGAGAGGGAGGGGGCGACCCCTCCCTCTTTTTCAGTTGATGCGAATGTGGTTCTCGACGGTCGCAACGCCTGGAACAGACCAGGCCGTCCGTTCGGCGACGCTGCGCTCGTGCCAGGCGCGCACGCCGCCTTCGAGAACGACCTTGTCGTCCTGAACCTTCACCGAGATGCCGCCGGCGTCGACTTCGGCACTCCGTTTCAGCGCGTCCTCGATCCGACGGCGGACGTCCGGCACCGTTGGGCACGGCCGTATCGTCAGCAGATTGAGGACGCCGACCACGCCGCCGAGCTTCCTGACTGCACGTTCGGCGGCAGCCCTCTGGAACTGCCAGCGCACTTCGCCCGACAACGTCACCCAGCCGCTCTCGACCTTTACATGAACCGGTCCCTCAGGAAGCGCCGTGTTCCAGGCGATGATGTCGATCGCCCGCGATGCGATCTGGTCGTCCGCATGCTGCCTGTGACCTACGCACCGCACCTCGATCTCCACGGCCACCGCCCGGACGCCCTTCACCCGCGCTGCAACGTCTTCCGCTGTCAGCTTTTCTGCATAGGTCGACACATGACCGGAGAGGGTCGCAATGCCATCTTCCACCGAGACGCCGATATGGGCGGCGTCGATGCTGGGTTCGAACGCCAGCTCGTCGATTATGTCCTGTTGGATTCCTAAGTCCGTCATTTCTACCTCCTGTTGGATTCCGAAGCCCGTTGGCCCCGCGGGGTATGATGCGCCGTCCAAAATTTCCGGCGTTGCGCTCGGTCAATTGAACCGGCGACGACCTGCATCTTCCCAATCGACAGAACGTCAGGCGAGCACCGAACATGTCTTTGACCTTCGTCAACGTGCGGTCGTCCGGGGTGCCTTAAAGTGCCCGACAACACATAGGAGCTGTCATGGCCAATCCGATCCTTCACTTCCACGGCGCCGCGGGCTCGGTGACCGGATCGTGCTTCCTGCTGGAGACGGTCGGGGGGCGCATTCTCGTTGATTGCGGGATGTTTCAAGGGTCCAAATCGGAAAAGGAACTGAACTACAAGCCGCTCCCATTCAATCCCGAGAAAGTCGACGCAGTGCCGCTCACACATGCGCACATCGACCACTCGGGCCTGCTTCCGAAGCTCGCGAAGGCGGGATATGGCGGGCCAATCTTTGCAACGGCAGCAACGATCGACCTTTGCACGATCATGCTGCAGGATTCGGGTCACATCCAGGAGTCGGAGGTCCGACAGTTCAACGGAAGGAATCGCAGACGGGCGCGAGAGACGGTGGAGCCCATCTATACCGCCGACGACGCCCGCAGCATGCTGCCGCAGTTCATCGCGGTCGAGTACGGCGAGTGGCGGGAGACCGTTGGCGGCGTAAGGTTCCGTTACTGGAATGCTGGTCACCTGATGGGTTCCGCATCGATCGAAGTCGAGACGCCCGGCGCCGACGGGGCGACAAGAATTTTGTTCTCGGGGGACGTCGGCGCGAGCAATAAACTGTTCGAAAATCTCCCTCGGGCGCCTTCCGGGGTCGATTACCTCATCTGCGAAAGCACGTACGGAGACAGGGAACGGGAAGAGTACGCCCTGAAAGATCGACGGGACCGACTGCGTGAAGTGGTGGCGAGCTCGAACAGCCCCGGCGGGGTCCTTCTCATTCCCTCCTTCGCCGTCGAGAGGACTCAGGAAGTGCTGACCGATCTCGTCGCCCTCATGGACGAAGGACAGGTGCCGCGGTGCCCGATCATGATAGACTCGCCGCTCGCGTCGCGAGCGACCGAGGCATTCAAGAAGCATGCGGCCGACCTCGGTCACGGCAAGGCGTTCCTTCGCGCGCTCAACGCGCCGAACGTCCGCTTCACCGAGACGGCCGAGCAGTCGAAGGCCCTCGATCTCGTCCGTGGCTTTCACATCATTATCGCGGCAAGCGGAATGTGCGAGGCGGGGCGGATCCGCCACCGCCTGAAGAACTGGCTCTGGCGGCCGGAGTGCACCGTGCTGTTCGTCGGGTTCCAGGCGGCGGGGACGCTTGGCCGTATCTTGCAGGAGGGCGCGACCGATATCCGCATCCAGGGCGAGGAGATTCACGTCTGCGCCAGGATGGCCACGCTCGACGCCTACAGCGGACACGCGGATGCAAGCGAACTGGATGCGTGGGTTGCTGGCCGGGAACCGATCCGGAACGCAGTCTTCCTTGTCCATGGAGAGGAGCGCGCTCGTGAAGCGATGTCCGCGCGTCTCTCGAAGCAAGTTTCCGCAAAGGTCGTCTGCCCGTCGCTGGACGACGCCTACGAGCTTTCACCGGCGGGTGCACGCCTCATCGAAGACACGACGCCCGCACGTATCAAGCCGGTCGTGCCCGGCAGGCCTGACTGGAACAACGACTATCAGGGATTCGTTCTGGACCTGTCCGATCGTCTGAAATCCGTGGCCGACGAGAGGGGCCGCGCGGTCGTGCTGCGCAGGCTTCGACGCGCACTGGACCCGGACGATGTTTCGGCGGTCGAAGGGAGGAGAGATTTCAATGCTAATCATGGATCGTGACTGCAAGCGCGGCGGAGAACGCTTCGCGATACCGACCCAGGGGGAGGTGCAAGGCAAGCTTATCGTCCTCGAGGTCGTCGCTATAACCTGCCTGCGGGAGGTTCTCGCTTCGAAGAATGCCTTTGCGGTCGCCGCGTTGAAGAAGAAGGTCCTGCGGGCGATGAAGGAGCAGTGCGCGCCGTTCGGTCTTTCGCCGGAAGACGAGACGGCCGCCCTGGAGTACGCATGCGAGTTCTTCGAAGAGGCAAGCAAGGAGGCAGCCGGGCAGGCTGCAACGAAGGTGGCTGCGAAGTCTGCTGGGACGGCACGCTCCAGGGCTTCGGGCCATGGATAGGGTTGCCGTCACTTTCAATGCCGGGTCCTCCAGCCTCAAGGTCGGCGTCTTCAGGCTGAAGGAGGGTCGGGCACTCCGGCTGGGAGGCGGTGTTGCCACGCTCGGAGACCAGTCAAGATTCACCTTCCGATTTTCTGACGGGGACGAGGCCGTCGATCTTCCCTCCAGCACAGCGATCGACGCGCGGCTGGTTTCGCAGGTCGTCGATTGCATCGTCCGCAGAGGATTCGACCCCGTGGTGGCCGGCCATCGCATCGTCCATGGGGGACAGGTCTTCGATGGCCCCGTTCTGCTGGAACCCAAGGTCGTCCTCAGAATGGAAGACCTGACGCATCTTGCGCCGGTGCACCTTCCTCCTGCGCTTGCCATCGTCCGCGCAGTCCGGAGCGCTTATCCGGACATACTGCAGACAGCGTCCTTCGATACCGCGTTCCATTCGTCGCAGAGCAGTCTTGCCTCACGGCTCGCCATTCCAAGAGAGTTGCATGACGCCGGGATCCGCAGATACGGCTTCCACGGTCTTTCCTATAAGTACGTCGCCGGCGAACTCAGGAAACACGATCCAGACCTGGCCGCCGGCCGTGTCATCTGTGCGCATCTTGGAAGCGGCGCGAGCCTCTGCGGCATGGTCGACGGCGTGAGTATAGACACAAGCATGGGCTTCTCCCCGCTGGACGGGATTCCGATGTCGACCCGGCCGGGCTCGCTCGATCCGGGCGCTGTCGTCCACCTTCTGCGCAACAATTTCCACGACGCGGAACGTCTCGAGGATTTCCTCTACCACCGTTGCGGGCTGCTCGGAGTCTCCGGCAAAAGCGGCGACGTCCGGGTCCTGCTGGAGGATTTCCATCCGGAGTCCAGGGAAGCCCTCGACCTCTTCTGCTTCAGGATCGCCGGCGAGATAGGAAGGCTTGCCGTCTCTCTAGGCGGGGTGGACGCCGTCATCTTCACCGCCGGCGTCGGCGAGCATCAACCGGAAATACGCAGTGGCGTCGCCCACCATCTGGGTTGGCTGGGTCTCTCGTTGAGCGAGCCCGCGAACAAGATGAATGCGACCGTGATCAGCGCGAGGGAAAGCGAAATCGTCGCCCTTGTCATTCCGACCGACGAGGAACAGGTCATCGCCGAAGAAGCGATCGAAGTCATCAGCCGGCACAGGCTTTAAGGATCGAACAGGTCTGAACATAGCAGCCTTCAGCTCACCGCTCGCGAGCTCGAACTCATCGACCGCTAACTTCTGCGCGAGCCGCTTCGGCCGGAACAAATCAAGCCCCCTTCTGGGACCTTGGGGAACGACGCCCGGCCTCAACTTCATCTACGCCCATCTCAACCGTGTCACCACCCGCTCTAGCGTGACCGCGGCGAGAAGAATGATCGAGGGGATCATGCTGCAGCCCTCAACGAGAGGCAGCTAAGCGTGAAGCCCGGTCCCATCGCCGTCAGGACAGTTCTCCTGGGTAGTCCGTGCGCAAGAAGCTTCTCGAGTACGAACAGCGCGGTTGGCGACGACATGTTCCCATAATCCGAGAGAACCTCACGTTCCTTGTCGAGGGTTCCCTGGCTCAGTTTAAGTGCCGATTCCAAGGCGGTGATGACCTTGGATCCACCGGGGTGGCACGCAAACCGGTCAACGTCGGCAGGAGTGAGATCTGATCGGGCGAGTATGGATGTCACGCCCTTCAGCACGTGAGTTTCGGCGAACGGTGGTATCGCACGGTCGAAGATCACGCCCAGACCTTCCGGATCGACGCTCCATCCCATGATGTCCAGCGTGTCGGGCCACGTATGCTGGCCTGCAAATTCGATCTCGGCCAGACCGGCCTCGCTGGCACGGACTACGCAGGCGGCGGCCCCGTCGCCGAAGAGGGCGGTCGCCACGATGTTCGCCTTCGTAAGCTTGTCCATGCGAAATGCCAATGTGCAGGTCTCGACCGCGACCACCAGCACGACGGAGCCTGGCCGAGATGCCGCCAGCCGTGACGCGATCGAAAGCCCGGAGACTCCGCCGGCACAGCCGAGGCCGAACACGGGCACCCGTTCGACGTCGTCCCGGAAACCCAGCTCTCTGCTTACCCTCGCCTCCAGACTAGGTGTCGCAATACCAGTCGAGGAGACCGTTACGATCGTGTCGACGTCGCCTGCTGTAAGGCCCGCCGACGCCAGAGCCTTGCAGGCGGCGGACATGAACATCGCACCCGCGCCCTCGATATGAGCGAGGTTTCGTTCGGGCCATCCCGACGTCTCGAGATACCACTCGATCGGCCGGACGCCATAGCGGCGTCGAATCCCCGAGGTTTCGAACACCCTTGCCAGCTTTTCGAAATCGCCAAATCGCGATGAGAACGCGGTGTGCGACGCTCGCGCCGCGTCACGCTGGTCGATGACATGTGGCGGAACTGCGGTACCGACGGATACCAGCTTGACGGAATGCTGCATAAGACTCCTTGCGACGGCGCGGAAAGACTTTGGTGCGCCGCGCGAGGACGAGACCGAACCATAACGTCTTGATCCTGCAAAAGGTTGCAATGCCGGCGGGCCTGATGCCGCACTTCGTCGGAAGGCTCCGGAGACGACGACGCGCGAAGACGGCCTCCCGCGGCTTCGTGTCAGGCTTGATCCACGTCAATGCGCTCGACGTGTGTTGGCTCCGTAATCGTCCGATCAACAAGGAGACAGCGCGATGCTTGCTAGAGACATCATGACGACCCCCGTGACGACGCTCGACGAGGGACACAACGTCAGGGAAGCCGTCGAGATCGTCAACGCCAGCAAGATCGGCGCGGTGCCCGTCGTCGATGGCGAAGGGCGGCTCACGGGCATCGTCACCGAAGGAGACCTGCTGCGCCGGGTGGCGTCGTCTTGGGCGAGACGGGCGGTACCGCATACGCGCGACCGCGAAGATGCACTGGCGGACTATGTGAAGGCCCGAAGCTGGCGCGTCAAGGACGTGATGTCGACGCCTGTCATCAGCGCCGCCCCGACCGCCACCGCGAGCCAGCTCGCCGAACTCCTGCAGGCCCACGACATCAAACACCTGCCCGTCGTCGAGAACGGCAGGCTCGCCGGAATGATCAGCCGTCGCGACTTGATGCGAGCGCTTCTCGATGTTCCACGGCAGTGCACCGCTTCCGGCGACGAGGCCCTCGGGATCGCGGTTCGTAGCCGCCTGGACGCCGAGCTTGAAATAACGCCCCCCATGGTCAATGCGACCGTCTCCAACGGGGTGGTCACCCTGAGGGGAGAGGTCGAGACGGAGCTGGAACGCTCAGCGGCCAGGGTGGCGGCGGAAAGCGTCCGCGGCGTCGGCGGCGTGGTGAACAAGATCACCCTGGCTTCCGCATGGTGAGCCTCGAACGATGAAATCGTGCCTGGAGTTTCCGTCATGTTTGTCAGGGTCATCGCAGACGCCGTCATGTCGAGGCTTCTCCTCGTCATCCTGATCCTCATGGTCGGGACGGTCGTGGGCGTCCTGCTGGTGAAACCATCCGACGACTCTCGAAGCGGGCGCGTCGAGCGCTCTCTCTCTGACCCGTGAGTGCGCGATGAACATTTGGCCCTCCAGGATTGGATTGCCGGGCCGCGTCTCGCAAAAGACCGGAAGCGCGACGGATTCGATGCCCTCCGACCTGTTCAGTTTCATCTGGCTGATGGGAAGGCGTCATCAGGCGTTGATCGCCGGGCTGTCCCTGGTTCTTTTTGTTATCGGCGCGGCGCCTCTCGAACTCCAGCGCCGGATCGTCAATGAGGCGACCGAGCAAGCGTCATACGGGTCGCTTCTCTTTCTCGTATCCCTCTACCTCGCGGTGGCAGTGTTGGAGGGCGCGGTAAAATTCACCCTCAATCTCTACAGAAGCTGGGTGGGCGAGAAGGGCACGCTCTGGCTGCGGGCGCGTGTTCTGCATCAGGCCGAGACGCCGCCGTCAGAATCCATGCTCGAGGGCGTCGAGCTGTCGATTGTTCTTGCGGAAGCCGAGCCGGTCGGCGGTTTCGTTGGAACCAGCATCTCCGAGCCGCTGCTGCAGGTCGGCATCCTTGTCACCGTCTGCAGCTACCTGATCTATCTCCAGCCGCTGATGATGCTGGCCGTCGCAGCGACCTTCGCCCCGCAGATTGCGTTCGTCCCGATGATGCAGGCCGCGATCAACCGCCGGGTCGAGGCGAAGGTCGCCATCATGCGCGACGTCAGCGAAGGCATGGTGCATGCGATCGAAGGTGGCCAGGGAGAGGATCCTCAAACTTCGCGCATCGGAGCGATCTTCTCCGCCAACATGGAGATCTACCGCTACAAGTACGCCATGAACTTTCTCATGAATCTCATGGCGCAGTTGGGCTATGTCGGCATCTTCGTCCTGGGGGGCTATTATGTTGTCACCGGCAAGACCGAGATAGGCACCGTTGTCGCCTTCGTCTCGGGACTGGCGAAGATCGTCGACCCTTGGGGGGCGATCGTGGACTGGTATCGTGACCTCAGGGTGACCCAGGTGAAGTTTCGGCTAATCAGGGACGCCGCGAAGTTCGATGGCGCTGGCAACCACGAAATATGAGTGCATTTTGATATTCCGCGCGCCCGCGCTGAGCGATCGCGCCTATTTTGAATGGCGCCTTGTTCGAGTGCGAGGCCGACGGCGTGATGTTCGGGGCTGTGAATGGTCCTCCGTTGACAGCGTCGTAAAGTAGAAGATCTTCACGGTCTCGAGAGCTGCTACGTAGAACAAGCTGATACCCAAAAGCACTGTGAGAATTTCGAGGGGGATCGGAACGAAACCAAAAAGCCCGCCGACCGCGGTGTAGGGGATGGTCACTCCCGCCGCACCGACGGCGATCGCCGTACCGAATAGCAGCGGACTGGGCCGGCTCCTCCAGATCGGACCGGGCGTCCTGATGACGAGCATGGTCGCCAACTGCGTCATTAGCGATTCAACGAACCATGCAGAGCGGAACTCGTCCTGTCCGGCGGAAAACACTGCCAGAAGGACGACGAACGTCGCCAGATCGAAGATAGAACTTAGCGGCCCGAACCAGAGCATAAACCTCTTTATGCGGGAGATGTCCCACCGCTGCGGACGCCGAAGGTCTGCCGGATCGACCTTGTCCGTGGCGATTGCCATCGCCGGCAGATCCGACAGCAGGTTGTTTAGCAGTATCTGCTTGGCAAGGAGCGGCAGGAATGGCAGCACGAGCGACGCCGCTGCCATACTGATCATGTTGCCGAAGTTGGCGCTGGTCGCGATCGATATGTACTTCATCGTGTTGGTGAAGGTCCTGCGTCCGTCGTCCACGCCTTTCGAAAGGACCGCGAGATCCTGCCGCATCAGGACGACGTCGGCAGCCTCGCGGGCGACGTCGGCCGCGCCGTCCACCGAAATCCCGACGTCCGCCTCGTGAAGGGCGGGCGCATCGTTTATCCCGTCTCCGAGATATCCGACCACGTGTCCGGCCTTGCGGAGGGCCGCCACGATCCGTTCCTTCTGATTTGGGTCGATTTCGACGAACAGGTCGGTTTTTCCCGCACGGCTGAACAGTGCGTCGTTGCTCATGCGGCCGACCTCTTTCCCTGTGAGCATGCGGGAACCGTCGATTCCGATCGCCGACGCGAGATGCCGGACGACATATCGGTTGTCTCCCGATATCACCTTGATCCGCACCCCTCGTTCGACGAGGCTTGCTACTACGGCTGAAATGTTAGCCTTCGGCGGATCCGAGAAGAGCAGAAAACCTTGCAGGCAAAGTCCGGATTCGTCTTCCCTCGAGATTTTGGGAGTTGCTTCGGATATGGGCCGGGTGGCGACTGCGAGCGCGCGCATGCCTGCTTCTCCCCATTGCCGGCAGACGTCGTCCAACTGTTTGCGGACATTGTCGTTCAAGGTCAGCTCGCGGCCCGCGGCCATGACGGCGGCGCAGACGCCGATCACGTTGGAGGCCGCTCCTTTGCAGATCAACAGCGGCGCACCGTCCTTGCCGGCAACGATTACGGATAGGCGCTTGCGCGAGAAATCGTAGGGGATCTCGGCAAGCTTGCGGGCGTCGGACGAAATCTCCCCGGCCGCGATCGTGGCCGTCACGGCGTCGTCGAGAGGATTCTTCATTCCTGATTGAAACGCCGAATTGAGAAGCGCCAGCCGCCTCACTTCAGGTGAGACGACGCCCTGCGGGTCGACGCAACTGTCGAGGCGGATGACGCCCTCGGTCAGCGTGCCCGTCTTGTCCGTGCAGAGCACGTCCATGCTGCCAAGGTTCTCCATTGCATCGAGGCGGCGGACGATCACGCCAGACTTCGACATCGTCCGGGCGCCGCGCGCGAGCGTCACGCTGATGATCGCAGGCAGCAGCTCAGGCGTCAGGCCGACGGCAAGCGCGAGCGAGAAAAGCAGAGAGTCCACGATAGGTCTGTGAAGCAGGAGATTCGCCACCAGGACGACGACGACGATGCAGAGCATGATCCGCGTCATCAGAAATCCGAAATGCCGCACACCTCGCGCGAATTCCGTTTCCGGAATCTGGCGCGCGACGGCGCTGGCGATCCGTGCGAATTCCGTGCGGGGGCCGGTCGCGATCGCAAGGGCAGTCGCAGTGCCGCTCCGAACCGAGGTTCCCGTGAACACGCAGTTGGAACGGTCCCCAAGACCGGCGTCTTTGGTCGAAACGCCGGGCGCCTTAGCAACGGGAAAAGTCTCTCCGGTAAGCGTCGCTTCGCTGACGTTTAGATCCTGCGCGACAACGATGACTGCATCGGCAGGCACGAGGCTCCCCGCCGAGAGCAGGATCAGGTCGCCCGGCACGATGCCGACTGCGGCCACGACCTTGTCGGCGCCGTCGCGGCGGACCTTTGAAGTGAGAGAAATTCGCTGTCGCAACGCCTCGACCGCTCGTTGCGCGCCATGTTCCTGAAGAAAGCCCAGAAAGCAGCTAGCGAGAATGATGATGCTGATGATAATGGCGTCGTGGACTTCGCCGACGCCACCCGCGACGAGCGCTGCGAACACAAGCACGAGCACGAGCGGACTTTTGAACTGGCGCGCGAAGTTCGCCAACATGCCTCCGCCGCTTTCCTCGGACAGAGAGTTCGGCCCGAACCGTCGCACGCGTTCTTCCGCTTCGCCGGACGTTAGCCCGTCCTGCAGGGACGTGGCGAGGGCAGCGCCCAGCTCCGAGGGCGACCTCGTCCAGTAGGCAGGGATCGCGACCTCTAAAGCGGACGAAGGGAGAGGAGTAGGAGGAACGGGGATATCCATGGCGAACTCCGTATGTGATTTCGCCGATTATCGTCTTCGCCAGGAGGACGTCATTGATGGTTGTCAAGCTTCGTATTTCGCGTCGAAGGTGCCTGGCTTGATCGATATCAACGTCCACGCCGTTCGAACCCGGTAAGGTCCCGCCGCTCGATAGCAGCCGAAGCCAGTCATACGCCACGGCGGGGACAGTTCGTCAATGTGACATGAGGACGGGCAAAAGAGGCTCGTGCAACACGCCATCGGTTGCTCCGCCCAAGACAAAATCTCGCAGCCTTGAGTGTCCGAATCCTCCCATGACCAGAAGATCGGCGCCCAGTTCCAGCGCTGTCCGCTGAATGCTGAGTCCGATGGATGACGAAGTAAACCGAGCGGCCGTTGAGCTTGCATTGACGCCGCTCGAAACCAGGATCTCAGCGAGGTGGACTCCGCTTGGCTCCGGCAGCGGCTTTTCGCCCGTCAGAGATAGGACCGAGACCCGCTTGGCCTTGTGAATGAAAGGGTTTGCATCGTTGACGGCCCGAGCGGCGGCTCGGCTTCCGTCCCAGGCGATGACCAGATGGTCGATTGGGCCCGCAAGGGTCTTTTTGGGAAAGATGATGGCTGGCCGGCCGGATCCGAATATGACCGCTTCGGCGACAATACGGGTATCGGGAACGTCCGCGATACATTCGAGAATAGCCAGATCGAAAAAACGTGCTTCCGTGGCTGCCGTGTCGTGCAATAAGGGCAAGGCGGTTTTCACCGTTCGACAAGATAATTCAACCTCGGCGCTCGCTGCGAGGTTCGTTGCCGCTGAAACCAGCGTTGCGGCACGATCGCGGCTCAAAATCTCGGCATGCTCGATCATCTTCGGAGTATCGAGCAGCAAAGACGACCATGCGTTGGGGATGTGCGGAATCGCGACTGTTAGCGCGCACGCGTGAAGATGCGCGCTGTAATACCCAGCAAACGTTACGGCGTTCGAAATGATCAATCCGGAACTTGAATCGGGATATGTTGCCAGCGGGAGAAAATATTGTGCCGTCATGTCCTGCTCCATCTCTCGCGGACCGCCACGATTGCAATCATCTATCTCCATTCGTCTCAACTCGGCATTGATGTAACGCAATTGCCGGCGCTCCGGCTTCTCTGGCCTCGGCACGGCGCCGCGTGCCAGAATTCCGCCTCTCCTTCGAAGAGCGCCAGGATAACCGGACGTTCACACCGGTGCCTTTCCAACTGGAAGTCTGCGGAAGTTGATCGTGGTCAAATCCTTGATGGCCGAGATCCGGTATTGAATTCAGGAGGACGTGCCTGTGACAATGGGAGCGCGAGGTGAATTCAACGACCGCCGAAACCACCGGGATGCGGCCGAGACTAGCACGCACGCTAACCCTGTCGCACGCCGTCCTTTACGCTCTCGGCGTCACCATAGGCGCGGGTATTTACGTGTTCGTCAGCGTCGCCGCCGGGCGGGCGGGCATGCATGCACCGCTCGCGTTTCTGGGTGCAGCACCAGTCATGGGCTTGAGCGCGGCCTCGTTTGCGGAACTCGGCACGCGAATGCCCGTCAGCGCAAGTGAAGCCGCCTATGTCGATAGGGCATTTGGAGTGCGATGGTTCACGATCGTGACCGGGTTGCTGGTCATCGTGACGGCGATCATCTCGGCAGCGACGATCAGCGCTGGTAGTGCTGGATATGTAGGCGTCCTCCTGCCGCTTCCTGGATCCTCGATCATCGCCGGCGTCGTGCTGACAATGGCTGCTATTTCATGCCTGGCGACAGCCAGCTCGATCACTTTCGCCGGTGTTATGACGCTCATCGAGGTCGGTGGTCTCCTCCTCGTTGTCGGAGCGGGGTTCTCCGAAGGCGTTGGCCTGATCGAACGCCTGCCGGAGGCATGGCCCGGCGGCAATCCCACGGCCTGGGTCGGCGTGTTCGGTACCGCCATGATTGCGGTGTTCTCCTTCATCGGCTTCGAACACGTGGTCAACATTGCCGAAGAGATGAAGACGCCGTCGAAGACTCTGCCTCGCGCGCTCTTCGTGACGTTGGGGCTGACTGCCGTCATCTATGCCGGCGTCACATGGGTCGCTGTGGTCACTGTTCCTCCGGACGAACTGGCAAGCTCGCCCGCGCCGCTCGCACTCGTCTTTGAACGCCTGACGGGCATGCCGCTCGTGACCATGAGTGCGATCGCGATCATCGCGACGTTAAACGGCATCATCGTGCACATGATTATGATCTCTCGGGTGATCTACGGCCTGGTCCAACAGGGAAACCTGCCCCAGGTGCTCGGACGCCTGAACCCTCACACGGGAACGCCAATCGTCGCCACTTTGATCGGGGCCACGGCGATCCTGGTGTTTGCTATCTTCGTACCGCTCGAAGGTCTCGCCAAGCTGACATCGCAGTGCACTTTGGGGCTGTTCACTTGGTAAACCTGGCGCTGATCCGCATAAGGATGACCGAGACCATAGCGCTGCCTCCGGGTGTGTTCATTTGCCCGTTCTGGGTGCTCGTCGCGGCTGTGATCGCGAGTGCCGCGTTGCTCGTGATCGACGTTGCGCTCATCGGTTAATCTCGCACTCACTACGTCAAAATCGACTTTGTCCTGGAGACGCGCATGAGCAGACTGCATTCGGAACATCACCTGGTCTCCCGCATCGGCTGGCTACGGGCTGCCGTCCTTGGCGCAAACGATGGAATCGTCTCGACGGCGAGCCTGATCATGGGCGTCGCCACCGCGTCCGCCGGACCCTCGCAGATCCTGGTAGCAGGCATCGCTGGTCTGGTCGCGGGCGCAATGTCCATGGCAGCCGGCGAATACGTGTCGGTAAGCTCCCAAGCGGACACCGAGGAAGCCGATCTCGCGCGAGAACGGATCGAGTTGGAGACGCAACCCGAAGGTGAGTACGAGGAGCTGACGGAGATCTACGTCAAACGCGGTCTTACCGACGAGCTGGCCAGGCAAGTCGCGATCCAACTGACCGCAAATGATGCACTCGACGCGCATTCGCGCGACGAACTCGGTATCGTCGAACACATGGCGGCCCGGCCGGTTGAGGCGGCCTTGACGTCGGCCGTCACGTTTGCGGTGGGGGCCGCATTGCCCCTGCTCATGGTCGTACTTTCGCCCGCCTCCTTGCTGATCTACACCGTTGCAACCGCGTCTTTGGCCTTCCTCGCGCTGCTGGGCGCTATCGGTGCGAAAGCGGGCGGCGCCAAGGTCTGGAGGGCCACCACGCGCGTCACTTTCTGGGGCGCTTTCGCTATGGCATTGACGGCGGGGATCGGTGCGCTGGTTGGCACCGCAGTCTGACGAGTAACTTTCCGCCCCCTCCTGCACGCCCAGCTTGAGGACGGGGTGAGTTTTTAGGATGTTGCGGTTCTGGCGCAACGAAAGAGGAGCCGACGCAAGTTCGGCTCCTCAGGGCTCAAGGGCCGGAACTCGTACTCGTCAGATCTCGGCCACCGCCTGGGCGAGCATCGAGCGGACCCTGCCTGCCAGACTGGTCAGCATTTCGTTGTCGATCGCCTGCATGGATGCGACCGGATCGATGGCGCTCACCATGACATTGCCGCCATCGATCCCGCGCAGGATGACATTGCACGGCAGCATGGCCCCCACCTTCGGTTCCAGTTTCATCGCCTCGAACGCCATGCGCGGATTGCAGGCTCCGAGGATGAGGTAGTCATCGATGTCGGCGTCGATCTTCTTTTTCATGGTTGCCTTGACATCGATCTCCGTCAGAACACCGAAACCGTGCTTGATGAGCGCGGATTTGGTCCTGCCGACCGCATCGTCGAAACTGGTCGCCCAGAGGGTTCTATCGAGCGTGTAGGTCATGAGAAGTCTCCTTTGGGCTCCCATGCAACGGCCTGCAAATGCTCGGTATCCAATCACATGTCTTGCATGAACGCCTGCATTTCTTCAGGTGTGACTTTGCCGTCATTGTTCGCGTCGACCGCGTCGAAGACGCGTTTGTGGATTGCGGTCAACTCTTCGAAAGAAATTGCGCCGTCCCCATCAGTATCGGCGATGACGAACATGATCTTCATCATATGACCGCGCATTGGCCCCATCATGCGCATTCCTTCATTCATGTCCGATGACATCATGTTGCGGCCCATCATGCCGGGCATCATTTCCGATCCGTTGGCCTCGGGTTTTGCCTCAGACTGGGCCGGGTCTGGACTTTTCGTCTGGGCGGAGGCGCTGCCCATGGCACCGACGGCACCGAGCAAGGCCAGCATAGCGATCGTTGGCAGTCTGAACATGGACATCCTGACTCTCCTCTTTGAGTATAGTCCTCCACGAGTTGGAGCGCCCTTTGAGGATACGATGCACACCGGTTTCAGACATTGCGCTGGATCAAACCACTTGTACGGTTCGAGTCGTCGAGGACGGACCGATCGCCTTCGCGCCGCGCCATGACTGCGACGCCAGCCACCTGCGTCGCCGAGGAACGATCGCGGCTGAAGCGACACCGAGGAGCGAGCCGGCTAAGGCGAGAACAAGGTGATTTCAGAGTGCGATCGTGCCTGGCTTGATCGATATCAACGTCCACGCCGGTCGAACGCGGTATCCTGACGCCATCAGCCAGCGCCTGATCGTGGTCCGGCCCTCGTGATGATGCCCCGCTCGCAGTTCGAAACGTTCAGGAGATCGAGGATGACGTCCCAGAAACAGATTGAAGGAACCTGGTCGGAACCTGTTTTCGTCCAGGTGGGAATGAACGCCCCTGAGGCTGTTGGCGGAGCGAGCGAGGCGCTCGAGTTTCTCGCCAACCGATGGAAAGGCTCGCGTAGAGAGCACGCATTCGCGAGAGAGATCTGCGCCGCGGCCGTAAGCGGGCATGTCTCGCAGGAGACCGCGCGCAAGGCTTTCATTCAGGCCGCTGACGAAGCCAGGATGTCCACCTGCGCGCCCCGTGGTCGTTCGTAGACGCCAGCACGAGATCAGCTCGGTCAAGTGAGCAACAAGTCCTTAACCCAGGTGCCTTCCATGGCTTCAGGTCCTACTCGGCCGCGACGCCGATCCAGGTCAATCGGCTCGCTTCCTGCCGGTTAGCATCGCTCGGACAAGGTTTTCCCTGTGCTCGATGCTTGCCAAGAGGACGCCAGCGATGTGAAGGCCGACGAGGCCAAGCGTCACATTGACTAGGAGTTCATGCGCCTCTTCCACCCATTCCACTCCCCAATAGGCGTCCGTCGTCATCATGTACCCGGTTGCGGCAATGCCCGAAATGGCGACGAGCAGCGCGAACACCATCGCACCTCCGGCCGGATTGTGGCCGATGTAGCGCTTGGCGCGCATGGCTAGGCTGTCACGCATGAAGCCGAGGGTCGTGACCGGATCGTAGATGAAATTGGAAAAACGCGCGTGGTGAGTGCCGACGAAGCCCCAGATGATCCGCACGAGTAGGAGACCGACGATGGCGTAGCCAGACAGAATATGCGCCTGCTTCCACTCGTCGCCCGTCAGAAAGGAAAACGCGAACAGCCCCACCAGACCCCAGTGGAACATCCGCACCACCGGATCCCAGACCCTGATCTTTGGCGGCGAGCAAGCGCCCGCCGCATCCATGTCCATCCTGCCCATGGTCATTCGCTTTCGTTGCCGACCACTGCGCCGGTCTCCGGGTTGAACAGGGTTTCGACCTTTTTGCCCTTCGCGTCGACGGCGTAGACCTCGTAGCAACTGCCCTCCATTTTCACCCGGCGCACGTCGAGGCCCTCGGCTTTGGCCTTTTCCTTGATGCCGTCCTCGCTCAGCCACCTGTCCTTGGGAGCCTGCGTGCAATTCTGACCTTCTTCGGCGTGGGCAACGCCGATCGACGCGGTGGCGAGCAGGAGGGTTGCGAACATGATCTTCTTCATTGGTTTTTCTCCATCATCCCAGGAGCGGTTTTGCTCATCTGGTCGGCTTCGAACCTATGGGGCGCGACCTGACGGCGACCTGATCGCGATTGTCAGGTTATTGTCACCTTCGATAGGATATTCTCCGACGATGTACCCGCCCCGCACGCTCGCGTTCGTCTGCTTTGTCCTTCTGTGGCCGTCGCTTCCGGTATGGAGCGCGCATGCCGACGATTTGCCTGCTCGTTCCCGCGAAGCGGATGATCTGCCGTCGCACGACGACCTGCCTAAACGGGTCCACGAAGGGAAGATTCTGCCTCTTGCCATACTGAAGGCGAAAGTCCTCGCCAAGCTGCCCGGCGAATTGATCGATGTCAGTGTCGATCGGCATGACGATCGCATAATCTACGAGTTCCGGATTCTGAGGGGCAGCGGTCAGGTCACCGAGGTGGAAGTGGACGCCGCGTCAGGCAGGATCGTCGAAATCGAGAACGAATGATGCGCCTGTTGCTTGCCGAAGACGACCCGCTCATAGCCCGTGACGTGACCGCCCAGCTCACCAAGGCCGGTTTCAACGTCGTCCACGAATCCGATGGGGAAGCCACTCTGTTCGCCGGCGAGCATGACGACTTCGCCGCCGTCGTCCTTGATCTGGGTCTGCCGAAGATCGACGGCCTAACGATCCTCAAAAAGTGGCGGTCGAACGGTCGTGACATGCCGGTCATCATCTTGACGGCGCGCGGCAACTGGGAGGAGCGCGTCGAGGGCATCAATGCTGGCGCCGACGACTACCTTGGCAAGCCATTCCGCATCGCGGAGCTTCTCGCCAGGCTGCACGCGGTCCTGCGAAGGTATTCCGGGCACGCCAGTGCTGTCCTATCGTCAGGTCCCGTTTCTATCGACCCCCGCCGACGTGCGGTCATGGTGGACGGGATGCCTGTCGATGTCACGCCTATGGAGTACAAATGCCTATCGGTGCTGATGCAGAATCGCGGTCGCGCGATCTCCCAGCTCGAACTTACCGAGCAGCTCTACACTCAGGACTTTGAACGGGAGAGCAATTCGGTGGAGGTACTGATCGGACGGCTGAGAAAGAAGCTTGGAAGGGACGCGATCATCACGCGCCGAGGCTTCGGATACCAGATAGTATCGGGCGAGGGGACATGAGGTCGCTTCACAGCCGCTTCATCATCACGTCTCTGATAGCAGTGTCGATCTGCCTTGCCGCAGCATCCGGCGCTCTCGTTCAGATCTTTGCGGACAGCTACAGCAAGCGCGTGCAGAACGAGCTGACCGGACACATAAACCGTCTGGCGGCTGTGATCCGCTTCTTGCCCGGAGGCAAGCTGCAGGTGCCCGAGAACCCTCCGGACAATCGTTTCCTGATACCCTATGGGGGGCTCTACTGGCAGATCGACGATCCTGTGGGGAAGGCGGAGGTCCGATCTTCCTCGCTCTTCGACTATGTCCTGCCTCTGCCGGAGGAGTCACATCCTGTCGGTATCATGCACCAATATCGTCTCTCCGGGCCGGAGGGGAAAGATGTCCTTGTTCAGGAACGCGTGCTGTCGTTGGCCGCACCTGAGGGCAGGAGGCCCATACGCATCGCAGTGGCGGTGGATGCCGACGAGGTCGACAGCGCTCGCGTTGGATTTGCTCTCGACATTCTGCCCTATGTCGCCGTTCTTGCCGCGCTCCTCGTGTTGATGTCGATCGGGCAGCTTTGGATCGGATTGAGACCTCTCGACCGCATCGGTCGTGATCTTGAAGCCGTCCGCGACCGGAGGGCCAGCCGACTGGCGGGGGCCTACCCGCGCGAGGTTCAACCGCTCGTCAACCAACTGAACAAGCTGCTGCAAAGCCAGGCCGCGGCGATGGAGAAGGCCAGGAGTAGGGCCAGTGATCTCGCCCACGGGCTGAAGACGCCTTTGACCGTTCTCACAAACAACGCGTACTCACTCCGGGAGAAGGGCGAGGTCGAGATCGCCGATGAACTCGACCATCTTGCCGAGACCATGCTTTCGCACGTCGAGCACGAGCTCGCCCGAGCCCGCATCACCCCGAGCCCTGATCAGCGGAGTGGCGATGCCGACGTCGAGAAGATCATCAACGAGACCGTTCGAATGCTCCGACATACTGAGGCAGGGGAACGCATCGCATGGGAAATAGACGTTGCCGAGGACTTCAGCGTTCCCGTCGATCCGCACGACTTCCGCGAGCTTGCGGGGAACCTGCTCGAGAACGCCTGCAAGTGGGCCAAGAACAGGATCCATGTCAGCGCGGTTCGACATAATGGGCATTCCCGTCTAATGATCGAGGACGACGGCCCAGGCGTGGCGCCAAAGAGATTGCCCGATCTTCCGCGGCGGGGTGTCCGTCTCGACCGTCTGAAACCCGGCTCTGGTCTGGGTCTTGCCATCGTGTCGGAGATTGCAGCGGTGTACGATCTGACGCTCACGTTGGAAAACCGCGTGGAAGATGGCTTCCGTGCGGAGGTCGTCTTCCCTGACGCCGTCGCCTCTCAAACGCTCTTTTCCGGACAACCGGCGGCGACATAACATATTCCTAGGGGATTGACGCCATCTGTCCGCGCTGCGTCATGCCGAGCAGTCCAGACTTCGAAGAGCCATAGGGCACGGCGGTCGGGATGCCGACGTAGGAGGTAAGCGAGCAGAGCTTTATAATGCTTCAGCCTCCAGGCTGATTTGACATCCAACGTGCTGCGCCTTGCGACCAGAAGAACGCGCCCTTGAGGTTGGTCCCGATGATCTTATCCCAGAGTTCGTCGACATCGAGCGATGGAGATACCTGTCACATCCTGGGCGCTCGTGATGCAGGTCCTGCCAAGGGCCTCGATCGCCAGCTAGCGAGTGTTTGGTCAGCCACGCTATAACGGCATTCTCGCAAGTAGCTGCGTGTACGCGGCGATCCTACGGGATATAAACTCGGTGAAGATCCACACGCGCGTTGTCTTGCGGGTCTCGCCTTGCGTGAGAAGCCAGAGCGTTCCCTATAGGTGCAGGTCGCTGCCTGGCACCCTCACCAGTAGCGGATCGGCGTCTCCGACAAAGCACGGCAACGCCGTGATGCCGATCCCTTGTCGTACGCCGAAATCTGAGAATCGAAGTCCGTGGTCCTGAACGAAACCCCGATGTACGAGCCTCACCCTCGCTGGCCCAGCCCGGAACTCCATGCCCGCTTACGGCGATCCATCTGGGATCGGGAGCACCCGCACGCCAGGCGGCAGGAGATCGCGGGACAGGTACGGCAAGCTGAATGCACGGGGCGCTGCTCAGAACTGCCAATCGACGAGCGTCTCGCCGCCGGAGACCTCAAGCACCGTGCCCGTGACGTAGGCATTGGTCATCAGGAACACAGCCGCATGGCCGACATCGGCGGGATACCCAATCCTGCGGGCCGGGAAATTATCGCGCACCCTCTCACGGACGTCCGCCGCATCTGTTGGAGATAAGAAGTTCCATAGGTCGGTGTCGATGAACCCGGGACGAATGGCATTCACCCTGATGGGTCCGAGTTCGAGTGCCAGCGAGCGGGCCAGCGCCTCCACAGCGGCAAAAGTCGATGTGACGGCCGTCATGCCAATCTTCGGGCGTGCTGCGATCCCTCCTGTAAGAAAGGTGATGGATCCTTCGGAGGAAAGTTTTGGGGCTGCATAGCGTGCACATGCCCAGGAGCCGAGAAACTTACTATCGGCATAGCTGCGCACACCTCGCATGTCTTCGTCCATGAATGCACCCCAGCTGCCGTCGGTCGGACCCGCAGCGACGAGCAAATGATCCAGACGGCCGATAGCGCCAAAGGTAGCCCGAACCGCATCCTCGTCGCCGATGTCTAATACCAGCTGCTCGAAAGGCGCGAGCTCCGGGTGGTTGGTTACAGAGGCCGAGCGCCGGCTGGCGACTGTTACACTCGCTCCCGCCGCGTGAGCGGCCTGAGCCATGCCGAGCCCTATTCCTGTTTTTCCGCCGACGACGACCACGCGTTTTCCGGTGAGATCATAGGAAGGTGAATGTGGACGCTTCAATTCGTTCTGTGATGTGGTCATAGTAAGTTTCCTAACAGCTACGGTTCTGGATGGATCAGGCGATCTGCCTAAGCACGCCACCGTCAACGCGCATGGCGGACCCGGTCGTACCGGATGCTTGCTCCGAGCAAAGATAGACGACCATGTTGGCTACCTCTTCCGTGCTGGTGAACCGATTGATGAGGGTTGTCGGGCGCATTGCCTTCAGGAATTGCTGTTCTGCCTCTTCCTGGGTGATCCCCTGTTCACGGGCGGTCCCTGCCATCCAGTTCGACATGATTTCTGAATTCGTCGGACCCGGAAGTACCGAGTTGACAGTTACGCCCGTCCCGGCAACGGTTTCCGCAAGCCCTCGCGAAATCGCCAGCTGGGCAGTCTTGGTCATACCGTAGTCGATCATATCCTTCGGAATGGCGAGTGCGGATTCGCTGCTGATGAACACGACGCGGCCCCAGCCACGCTCGGTCATCTTCGGCAAATAATGACGTGCCGCGCGAACGCCGCTCATAACATTGAGCTGAAATAGACCCAGCCAGTCTTCGTCA
Organism: Rhizobium beringeri; assembly: GCF_004306515.1. Taxonomy (NCBI): domain Bacteria; kingdom Pseudomonadati; phylum Pseudomonadota; class Alphaproteobacteria; order Hyphomicrobiales; family Rhizobiaceae; genus Rhizobium; species Rhizobium beringeri. The sequence goes on from NZ_SILG01000006.1 coordinate 114,451, forward strand.
GTGAGATCCGAGAAGGGTTTGGGGTTGGCTGTGCCCGCGTTGTTGATGAGGATATCAGTATTGGGGGCTTTGGCAGCGAGAACCGCGCTGCCCTCCTTGGTGGCCAGATCCGCAACAACGCCGGTGATCTCGACGTCCGGGAAGAGCGCCTTGACCTCAGCCACCGCGGTGGCGACCCGGCCCTCGCTACGGCCATTGACAACGACTGACGCGCCAGCGCGCGCCAAGCCCTCTGCAATCGCCCGACCAATGCCGGCAGTGGATCCGGTGACGACTGCTTTGCGCCCTGCAAGTGAAATGTTCATGATCGTTCTTTCTGATTGCGACGATCATTCTTCATAGCGCATGCTAGAAACAGCGATAATAAGCCAAATCAGCATGATATTGATATTCAAATGGAATAAATGACGACCATGCTTCGTCTACGAGCGTAGCGATTACCGGACTTCTCACAGGGCGTTATGATAAGTCAGAACAGCCCTTCCAGCGATGCGGCTAAAAAGTCAGTTACGCGTCGGACCCGCGCGGAAACCAACCGACGTTTGGGCCAGATAAAGCTGACGTCTCTGGTGTCCCGGACATAGTCGGTGAGGATTGTCACCACGTCGGGATGCGAAAGCTCTTCGACGAGGGACGCCTTGGTGAACATGCCGATGCCGACGCCGGCAAGCACACCCGCACGGATCGTCTCCATGCTGTTGGAGGTGAGGTTTCCGCGCACAGCCACGCTAAAATGACCTTTCGGGCCGACGAATGGCCAATTCGCCGACTCCTCGAAGCCGCCGTAAACGAGACAATTATGACGTGCAAGCTCGGCAGGCTCTAAAGGGACACCGTGCTTTTCGAAGTATCGGCGCGAGCCTACGCACACGAGAGGGGTCTTTGCCACGCGCCTGACGACGGCATCGGGCTCCTCGACAGCTCCCACTCTTATCACCAGATCGACCCGATCCTCGACCATGTCCCGCCGAAGATCCGATAAAACTAGATCCACTTGGAGATTAGGATATTCGGCCAGCAAATTCGGAACGACGGGCAGAATATGAAGTCGACCGAACGTGGTGGGTACCGCAATGCGGATCGATCCCGACATGTCGGCGCCGCTGCCCATGGCTTCTCGATTGGTGTCTTCGATCTCCTCGAGCAAAGGTTTCATTCTGTCGAAGTATCTTCGTCCCTGATCAGTCAAGGTGACGTTTCGGGTGCTGCGATTAAAGAGTGCAACGCCCAGACGATTTTCGAGCGTACCGATCGCTTTGCTCACTGCCGGCTGTGACGTGCCGGTTCTCCGGGCGGCTGCCGTGAAACCGCCCGTCTCGACGACTGCAAGGAACACCTCGAGCTCGGAAAGCCGATCCATCTTATTACCTTACGATATAGAAGGTCGCCAGACCTCCGACCATTCGAGCATATAATTTTACACGGAGTTGTCACGTTATCGAGCGTGAGCGGTGTTTGTCGCAAGCCGTCTGCAATCAAGCGGTAGCGCCGGTGACGGCCTTCCAGTGCGCTATTGCGCGGATGCGATGAATGTGGGTGGACAGCGCGGATCGTTTATGACTTGGGGGGACGAAGAGATTTCGAAGCGCGGAGAAGATCGAGATGAAGCGCTGCAGACTTCCCGGTGATCGGAAGCCTTGCATCGTCCTCTCCCGCTTCCGCAGTGGCAGATGGGAATTTTCCGCTCGATTATTGAGACCCTTGTGGGATCGGTGCTCGACAGCCGGCATAACTTCTCGCTTGGCCGCGCCATACGAGCGGAGCTTGTCGGTGATGATCCGCGTGGGCGGCATGCCTGCTTTCTTCAATAGCCTGACGAGCAATCGCTTGGCGGACTTCGTATTGCGTCGGCTCTGAACAATCTCGTCGAGAACATAGCCATCTTGATCAACGGCACGCCAAAGCCAGTGCTTCTTGCCTGCGATGGAAATCACCACCTCGTCCAGATGCCAGACATCCCGGCGCGACGGCCGCCTGCGACGGAGTAGCTTTGCGTATGCCGGTCCGAATTTCCGACCCCATCGCCGGATCGTTTCATACGAAACGACAACTCCGCGCTCCAGCAGCATCTCCTCGACAAGGCGTAAGCTCAGCGGAAACCTGAAATACAGCCAGACCGCGTTCGAGATGATCTGTTGCGGGAAACGGTGGCGCTTGTAGCTGACGGCAGGACTCTTGATTCCACCGTCTCTATGTCCAGTTCACTGACGCCGCGTTTATGTGACAACACCCGTCGCCGACGTCATCGCCTTCCTTGCATCGAACGAAGCGCGCTGGACGACGGGCCAGATGATCGATGCGACAGGTGGTGCGCGGATCTAATTGAACGACAATCCTCATATTTGCAGCCATTCAATCGGCGGCAGAGGATCAATGGTTGACCAGGGGCCGGTTGGGATCCGGTCCCCCGTCGGTCGACCGATTAAGATCGCGCTTGACGCGCGATCTTGCCCTCACTCAAGACAGGTTTGCAGGTCTCGTTCCCGCGCCAAAGCAACAATCGTCCTAACTGGCACGGCGGTCTTTCACTGGTGCCTTGCATCAGGGCCGGGAGAGCTGGGCCTCGATCGCCGCTTTGTCGAGCACCGACCATACTTCGATAATCTTGTCGCCTTCATATTCATAGAAGACGTTTTCGGAAAACCTCACGCGTTTCCCGTTGACGGGAACGCCCAGGAACTCGCCGCTTGGACTGATGTCAAATTCAAGGCGGCTCGCCACCGTTTTCTGGTCGGATACCAGAAGCCGGACCTCGAAACGCAGGTCTGGGATCTCACGGAATTCCTTCTCCCGCGCCTGTCGATAGGCATCAAGGCCTACCATCTCGCCGTTATAGCCAACCTCGTCGGCGACATATTTTCCAAGATTGTCCCAGTCCTGAGCGTTGAGGCAGTCGATGTATCCTTGGTACAAATCGGCCAGTGTGTGTTTCGGCGTGTGCTGGCTGATGTTGGATTCACATAAGGAATCAGCACCATGGGTCATTCGCTCCGGTCGTCGACGCTCGTTCCTCGCGGCTTTGTGGTCTACAATACAGCCATTGATGACGGGGTCATGTTGATCGCAATTCGTCCGGCGAGCACAGCAAGCCTTTGCCCGATCTGCGGAACAAGGTCGGAACGAATCCACAGTCGATATCAACGACGCTTGGCTGACCTGCCGTTGGTGGGAAAGCCTGTTCGGCTTGTCATTGATGCGCGACGATTCCACTGCGACGCAGTGTTGTGCGGCCGGCGAATCTTCACCGAGCGCTTTGACGGGGACGTTCTCGCGCCTTCGTCGCGGCGAACTGCCAGGCTCGACCACATCGTCCATCATCTCGGACTTGCTCTGGGTGGCAGGCCAGCGGCCACCTCTGCCAAAAGGCTCATGCTGCCCGTAAGCGTGCGCGGGCGCAATACCACCTGAGACAGGTGCTGCTCTATCTCGATGCATTCGTGCTGAACAAGCCGGAGATCATGATCGCAGATGCAGCCAGCAAGATCTCGGCGCAGGGCGAGCTTACTGACGAGACGACACGGCGGCTGATCGCAGAACAGCTCGCCGCGCTTCGGGGGCTTATCCAGAGGGTAGCAGCATCTTGAGCATACCCCGCAAAACTGTGTAGCAGTTTTGCGACCACGACATGGGGGAAACCAAAGATCTAAAGCGTCAGAGCAGCGAAGCTGAAAGATTGCGACGCGCATTAGTAAACCTTTGCCGTGCCCGAACTTCTGGCGGTGGTCGCGCCAGCGTTCCGAAAATCGGTGAGCTGGCGTGAAGCACCGTTTGCCAAAAGGCCAACATCGTTGCCGATGGCGACGAAGGTGGCGCCAAGTTCCACATAGCGCTTGGCCAATGCCTTATCAGCCGTGAGGATGCCCGCGGCCTTGCCGTGCGACTGGATGCGGATCAGCGCCGCTTCAACTGCCTGCTGCACCTCGGCATCGCCAGGCCTGCCGAGATGGCCCATGTCGGCGGCAAGATCGGCTGGTCCAATAAAAACACCGTCGACGCCGGCGGTGGTGGCGATGTCATCGAGTGCGGCCAATCCGGCACGGCTTTCGATCTGCAGCAGCAGGCAAATCTCCTCATTGGCCGTCTGCAGATAGTCGGGAATGCGGTTGAATGCCGAAGCGCGGGCGAGGGCCGCGCCCACCCCACGCATACCGTGCGGCGGGTAACGCACGGCGCGCACCATTGCCTTCGCCTGGTCGCCGCTCTCGACCATTGGCACCAACACGGTTTGCGCGCCGATATCGAGGATCTGCTTCAAAAGCCAGGGCTCGCCGATCGGCGCCCGGATGATCGGATGGCTCGGCGAACCCTTGAGCGCTTGCAACTGCGCCATCATCAGAGGGATATCGTTCGGGGCATGCTCACCATCGATCAGCAACCAGTCATAGCCCGCGCCAGCGCAGATTTCGGCCGTATAGGGGTTGGCGAGCGCCAGCCAGAGGCCGATCTGCGGACGCTTCTCCGTCAAGGCCGCCTTGAATATGTTTTTTGGCGCCGGCATGGGCATCTCTCCTATGCGAAATAGCTGCTAACGGTACCGTAGGGTCCGAAATCGGCAACGATCGTATCGCCGTGGCGTGCTTCGACCGGGCGAATGAAGGAACCGGCAAGGACGATCTGGCCCGCCTCGATGCCGTCGCCATATTCAGCCAGCCGATTGGCAAGCCAGGCAACGCCGCGCGCCGGCTGGTTGAGAACTCCGGCCCCCAGACCGGTTTCCTCGACCTCGGAGTTGCGACTGACAATTGCGCCCATCCAGCGCATGTCGACAGTGTCGGGTCGCACCATGCGTCCGCCGAGCACGATGCCGGCATTGGCCGCATTGTCGGAAATCGTGTCGACGATGGTACGGGCCTTCTTCGTGTCCGGATCGACACGCAGGATCCGCGTATCGAGAATTTCCAGCGCCGGCGTCACATAGTCGGTGGCATTGAGCACGTCGAAGACCGTGGCGTTGGGCCCCTTCAACGGCGCCTTCATGATGAAGGCGATTTCCGCCTCGATGCGTGGCTGGATAAAACGATCCTTCGCAATCGTCTCGCCGTCCTCGAACATCATGTCGTCGAACAGGACGCCGGAGTCGGGAATGTCGATGTTCAGCGCATACTGCATCGCCTTGGAGGTCAGGCCAATCTTCCAGCCGATCACCTTGCGACCGGAAGCGACCTTCTTCTTGACCCAGGCCGACTGCACCGCATAGGCGTCGTCCATCGTCATGCCGGCGTACTGCAGCGACAAGAGACCGGTCTGGACGCGTGTCCGCTCTGCGATGTCAAGCCGTTCGGCCGCCTGGCGGATCTCATCGGGTGTCAACATGGTCAAACCTCGTCTGCGATCGTGTTGCGTAAGATGCCGATACCATCGGCCTCGACCTCTACGACATCGCCAGGCTTCAGCCAGATCGGCGGATCGAAGCGGGCACCGGCGCCGGTCGGCGTGCCGGTGACGATCACATCACCGGGAACCAGCGTGGTGAAGGTCGAGATGTAGTTGATGATCTTGCGGAAGGAAAAGATCATCCGGCTGGTGCGCTCGCTCTGGCGAACTTCTCCGTTGACGCGGGTTTCGAGCCTGATGTCGGCGATCTGCGCCTCGTCCGTGAACGGGATCAGCCAGGGGCCGATCGAGCCGGTGCGGTCGAAATTCTTGCCCTGGGTGACGTTGAACTTGGCGTGGCGGACCCAGTCGCGGATCGTGCCCTCATTGCACAGAGACAGCGCCGCGATGTGGGATAGTGCCTCAGCCTCGCGAATGCGCCGGCCGCCCTTGCCGATGATGATGACGATTTCACCTTCGTAGTCGAGCTGCGGGCTTTCCGGCGGTCGGATCAGCGGCTGATCGTGGCCGGTGAAGGAGCGCGGAAAGCGAATGAACAGGGAGGGATTGGAAGGCGCTGCCTGCCCATCCTTGTATTCCTCGTTGCGGTCGGGGAAGTTTACGCCGACGCAGATGATCTTCTCCGGGGCGGGAACAGGGATTTCGTAGCGGATGTCCGACACCGGGAAATCGGGCTCCAAGGCCGCCGCTTCCTCGGCGAGCTTCAGCAGCGCGCCGCCGGCAATCACCTCGCGCAGCGTTGGCCACTTCGTGCCATGGCGGGCGGAAAGGTCAATGATTCCATCTCCGGCAAGAACGCCGTATCCACTGTGGTCGTTGCGGGTAAAGCTGACAAACTTCTGGTGGGACATCGTTTTTCTTCCTATTCAGTTCAGCCGATGCCGCCGAGGCAGACATATTTGATCTCGGTGAATTCCTCGATGCCGTATTTCGAGCCCTCACGGCCGAGACCCGACAGTTTGACGCCGCCAAACGGCGCTTCCGCTGTCGAGATCAGGCCGGTATTGACGCCGACCATGCCGTATTCCAACGCCTCGGCCACACGAAATACCCGGGCGAGATCCTTGGCGTAGAAGTAGGAGGCGAGGCCGAACTCGGTGTCATTAGCCTGCTCGATGACGTCGGCTTCGTCCTTGAAACGGAACAGCGGCGCCAGCGGCCCGAAGGTTTCCTCGCGCGCCACCGCCATGTCCTTGGTGACCTCGCCCAAGATGGTCGCCTCGAAGAAGGTGCCGCCCAGCGCATGCCGTTTGCCGCCTTGCACGACGCGCGCACCCTTGCCCACCGCGTCTGCGATATGCTCCTCGACCTTGGCAAGCGCCGCCTTGTCGATCAGCGGTCCGAGGATGACGCCTTCGTCAAAGCCGTTGCCGGTTTTCAGCTTGCCGACGGCCGCCGCCAGCTTCGCGGCGAAGGCGCCATAGACGCTGTCCTGGACATAGATGCGGTTGGCGCAAACACAGGTTTGGCCGTTGTTGCGGTATTTGGCAATCAGCGCGCCTTCGACCGCAGCATCGAGGTCGGCATCGTCAAAGACAATAAACGGCGCATTGCCGCCAAGCTCGAGGCCGAGTTTCTTAATGGTTGGGGCGCTCTGCTTGTAGAGCTCGGTGCCGATTTCGGTCGAACCGGTAAAGGTCAGCTTGCGCACCACCGGGTTCGAGGTCATCTCGGCGCCGATGGCCGCGGCCGAGCCGGTGATGACGCTGAAGAGGCCCTTCGGCAGGCCGGCGCGTTCTGCCAGGATCGCAATCGCGATCGCCGAGAACGGCGTCTGCGATGCGGGCTTCAGCACCATGGCGCAGCCGGCGGCAAAGGCGGGACCGGCCTTGCGGGTGATCATCGCATTGGGGAAGTTCCACGGCGTGATTGCCGCGACGACGCCGATCGGCTGCTTCATCACCATGATGCGCTTGTCGGGCTGGTGGCCGGGGATCAGGTCGCCGTAGATGCGGCGGCCTTCCTCGGCAAACCATTCGATGAAGCTCGCACCATAGACGATTTCACCGGTCGCCTCCGCCAGCGGTTTGCCCTGTTCCAGGGTCAGAATACGGCCAAGATCGTCCTTGTTTTCGATCATCAGCTCGTACCATTTGCGCAGGATCGCGCAGCGTTCCTTGGCAGTGCGCCCAGCCCAGCCCTTCTGGGCCACGCGGGCAGCCTCAATGGCCGTCCTGGTTTCGGCGGCGCCCAGCTTAGGAACCCGGCCGATGATCTCGCCAGTCGCCGGGTTGTTCACCTCGATCGCGTTGTTCGGATCGGCCTCGATCCAATTATCGCCGACAAGAGCGGCTTGGCGGAACAAGGAAGGATCTTGCAATTTCATGGCTGGCTCCTCACCAAGCATTAAAATAAACGGCGGACGCTTTCACGTCCGCCCAGCTGGGGAAATTCAAGGCGCGACGATCGGCTGGGCCTTCAGCACGGAATCACGCATCTCGGTACCGGCAAAGGTGCTGCCTTCCTCGAACCAGGATTTCGGCGCCGGAGCCCCCCAGAGCGTCTGGCGCTGCGGATCCTTGAGATCCCATTTGATCGGCTCGAGATCGGGATCGACCGTCTGATAATCCGAGCAATAGATCTCGATGCGGTGGCCATCCGGATCGCGGATATAGAGGAAGAAGGCATTCGAAATACCGTGACGGCCGGGGCCGCGCTCGATATTGGGCAGCCAACCGGTGGTCGCCATCAGATCGAGCAGGTCGATGATGTTGAGCGGCGTCGGAACCCAGAACGCGGTGTGATGCAAACGCGGACCGCGACCGTTGGTAAACGCGATGTCATGGACGCCACCCTTGCGGTGCGTCCATGCCGCCCAGAGTTTTCCGGTCTCTTCATCGGCGGTGTATTCCGTCACGCGGAAGCCGATCTCATTGTAGAAGGCAACACTTTCGTCGACATTCGGTGAGAAGCAGTTGAAGTGATCGATGCGAAGCGGCTTTACGCCTCTGTAGAGGGCATATTTCTGGTGGATCGGCGGCAGGCGATCCATCTTTGAATAGAATTCCAGCGGAATGCCGTGCGGATCGCGCGTGCGGAACGTGCGCGACTGGTAGGGCCGCTCGACCCATTCGATCGGCAGGCCCTTGCCCTTGAAGAAATGTTCGGCCTTGTCGAGGTCCTCGTCGGAGAACACTTTGAAGCCGAGATCGCGTGCTTCGGCGGCGGCTTCTTTCTTCAGGACGATGCAGTGATGGCCCCGTTCTTCGAGCGCACGCAGATAGATCGTGTCTGCCGTTTCGTCGGTCACCTGCAAGCCGAGCGTGTCGACGTAGAAAGCGCGCGATTTCGCAAGGTCGGTCACGGCAAGCTCGACATGGCTGAGGCGCACGATGTTGAAGGGCGGATAAAGATTGGGTGTGGGCAGGGGCATGGGGTTCTCCTCCAAATTCAATAGGGTGTCCGGTGCACTCAGCCGCCGAGTTTCTGGATCGCATGCGCCTTGGTGGCGAAAGCAACGTTCTTGGTCTCCATGTAGAAATCGAAGGACCAATCGCCGCCGTCACGGCCGATGCCGGAATTCTTGACGCCGCCGAAAGGGGTCGGCAGATGGCGGACGTTTTCCGAATTCACCCAGATCATCCCGGCCTCCAGGGCATCGGTGAAGCGGAAAGCACGGGTGACGTCCGAGGTCCAGAGATAGCCCGTCAGGCCGTATTGCACGTCGTTGGCAAGAGCCAGGGCATCGGCCTCGTCCTTAAAGGGGATCGCGGTCAGAACAGGCCCGAAGATTTCTTCCTGCGCAATGCGCATTTGGTTGTTGGCGCCGGTGAAGAGGGTGGGGGATACGTAGCATCCGCCACCCGGCCCTTCGAATTTCGCGCCGCCAGCGGCTACCGTCGCGCCGCCGGCTTTGCCGATCTCGATATAGTCCAGCACCTTCTTTTCGTGCACGGGGTGGATCAGCGGGCCGACCACAGTTTCTGGATCGAGGGGGTGGCCGACCTTGATGCGCTTGGCCTTCTCGGCGACCATCGCCGTGAAGCGGTCGTAGATGCTTTCCTCCACCAGCAAGCGAGAGGATGAGGTGCAGCGCTCGCCGTTCAGCGAATAGATCATGAAGACGGCAGCATCAGCTGCGCGATCCAGATCGGCATCGGCAAAAACGATGACGGGGTTCTTCCCGCCGAGTTCGAAATGTACCCGCTTCAGAGTGTCGGCGCCCTGTTTCATGATCATCGAACCGGTGCGGCTCTCGCCGACGAAGCCGATCGCCTTGATATCAGGATGCTCGGTCAGTGCCTTGCCGGCGTCCTCGCCGAGCCCGTTGACGAGGTTCCAGACCCCCTTCGGCAGACCAGCCTCTTCGGCGATTTCGACCAGCAGCCGCGCAGTCAGCGGCGAGAATTCCGCCGGCTTGTGGACGATCGTGCAGCCGCTGGCGAGCGCCGGTGCAATCTTCCATGTCGACAGCATGAAGGGCGTATTCCATGGCGTAATGACGCCGACCGGGCCGATGGGTGCGCGGGTGGTGATGTTGACTTGACCATCCCCACGCAGCGTTTTGCCGTCACGGGCTTCCACGGCGCGATCGGCGAAGAAGCGGAAGTTCTCTGCTCCGCGAAGGGCTGCCTTCGCCATGAATTTCAGCGATTGGCCGGTGTCCATGCATTCGACGAACGCGATCTCTTCGGAACGTGCCACGATCGCATCGGCAATCTTATGGAGAAGTTTCTTGCGCGCGTCGCCCGACATCGCGGCCCAGGCAGGAAAGGCGGCTTTTGCGGCTTGTGCCGCCCGGTCCACATCCGCCGCCTTGCCGTGTGCCACCTTTGCCAAAACCTTCAGATCGACCGGAGAGATGATGTCGAACGTGGTGCCATCGGCTGCAGGCATGGCCTCGCCAGCGATATGGTTCAGTACGCCGTCTTTGCGAAAGCGAGCCAAATAGGCTTCGGCCTTTGCGATGTTTTCTTCAAGTGTCGACATGCTTTTCTCCGATGTGTCCTGCTTGCGGTCACTCGCTGCGGCGCTAACCGTTTGTCTTGCGCAGGCGCGGGTGGATGGCGTTTTTCTTCCAGCTCAGCGCCGGGTCGATTTCGCGGATTTCGAGGGTGAGGGCGAAGTGCGGCGTCTCGAACAACTTTCCGAGGTGTTCCGTGACGGCGGCAAAGATCGCTTCGCCAGTCCGCCGCTTGTCTTCCTGGCTACGACCTTCGCCGATACGAAAGGACATATCGATGAAGGCGTTTTCATCGAGCAGATCGGCAATCGCATAGGCTTCGCACCGGATGGAGCGCACCCGCACGGCACCGGTCTCGAACAGACCCGTGCCGAGAATCTCGGTGTGGACAACACGGCACAGCGCGGCGAAGTCCACTTTTCCGTCGAGATTAGCCGAATAATCCATGGTGAAATGCGGCATCGTTCCTCCCCGCGCCACGACCTCAGTATATTTAACATGTTAAATATTTTGTCGGCTCTGTCAAGGGCATCGTGTCTGCCGGCCACGTTGCGCGGTTCAAGAAATTGATCCATAGAACCCTTATGACCAAACAATCCCCTGACAATAACGGCATAATGCAGGATGCCCTGCTGCCCCGCGATACGCGCCGCTCGCTGCCTATTGCGTTGCTTCGGGCGCGTGAAGCGGTGATGGGGCACTTCCGGCCCATGCTGGCGCTGCATGATGTGACGGAACAGCAATGGCGCGTCATTCGCATTCTGGCAGAGGCCGGAACACTGGATGCTTCGGAAATGTCGGAGCGGGCCTTTATCCTTGCTCCGAGCCTGACGCGGATCATTCGGTCTCTCGAGGAGCGCGGCTTCATCACCAAGAGCAAGGATGCTGAAGACGGACGCCGGATACTGTTGCAGATCACGGCCGCGGGACTGAAGATCATCAACGAGGTCAGTCCCGACAGTCGGATGATTTATACCGCGCTTGAGCAGCGGTTCGGCCGCGAGCGCATCGATACCTTGCTCGACATGCTCGACGAACTGGCGACGCTGAACAAATAGCACGGCCTGCGCTCCTATCTGCTGGCGCCGGTTTGGAGGCTGTCTGCCAGCGCCAGAGCATCGGCTACATAGCGGTGAAGCCGCTCTGCCGCATCAGGCGTCCCAATTCGCTCACCGATCCAGCCGATATAAGTGATGCTGCGCAGAACCATGAAGAGTGGCAGGGTTTCAAGGGCGCTGTCCGGTAGCGACCGCACGCCGCGATATCCCTCGATCAAAGCTGCCTTGATGAGTTCGTAGTGCGGCTCGCCGCGATTCTTGAACAAGGCTGTGGCGATGTCGAACATCCGCCAGCCGTAGCCTCCATCATCAAAGTCGATCAATTCGACATGTGAGATCGGCATGGATGAGACCATAGTCGAGATGGCGGAGTGCATCGGTTTTCTCCCGCAGGAAAAGCCTGAGATCCGATAATTGCATCGCCTGATTCGGCGACAGTCCCGCACAATCCCAGAATCGGCCCCAAAGCGGCTGCCTGCCAAGCAAACCATCGCCGTCCCATGTCGGGCGGTGGAAGTCGGCCGGTGGTTTCCAGGCATCGGTGGCTGCGTGCATCCGGGCTATCGCTTCACCCAGCAGGCGGAAAATAACGACGAGGCGCTCCCTGGAATGCGCGAGAAGAACACCTGATTGGCCGAGCGGGCTGCCGGTCATCCAGCTGACAATGTCGGCGTATTGCTCACCGAACTCAGGATTTGCCGCAAGTGCAACGGTTTGGCGTCCGTCCGGCGTGGAAACAGGTGCCGGAACGCGCAGGCCCGCCTCGCGTAAGGCTGCCATCCAGGAGAGTTCCGAGACCAATGCACTTTTATTGTGATAGCCAGGCCGGTGCAGCCGCAGGGCTGCAGGCTCGCCGCTCCTGAGCGTCACCCGGAATACCGCATTCTCCCGGTATTTCAGTAGCTGGGGTATCTGGGCGCCGAGCTCCCAGCTGGCAAGCGCTTCCCATGCCCGCGCACTCAGCGCCTCCATGAAAGAGGTGGTTTCATGTTCCGACATGGCCACCGTCACAATCCGGACAGAACGTCGTCGAGCGTGGAAAGCATCAAATCGGCATTCTCCTTCGAAAATGGCATGGGTGGCCGGATCTTGGTCGCGCATTGATGCACCCCGATTTTGCCCATCAGAACGCCGCGCGCGCGCATGTCATTGATGACCTTTGTGGCGATGTCCGGCGCCGGGGTCTTTCTTTCGCGGTCGAGAACAAGCTCCGCCCCGAAGAACAGGCCGCTGCCACGCACGTTGCCGATGACGTCATGTTTCTCGGACAGGCGCTTGAGTCCGTCTTGCGCATAGGCACCGACGGTCCGGGCGTTTTCCATTAGCCCTTCATCTTCGATCACATCGAGAACCGCCAAGGCCGCAGCACAGGAAACCGGATTGCCGCCAAAGGTATTGAAATAGCGAAAGGCCTTGCGGAAGGCGTTCAGCGTGTCGGCATTGGCGACGACGCCGCCGACCGGATGGCCGTTGGCCATCGGCTTGCCGAGCGTCACCACGTCGGGCACGAAGCCTGCGCGCTGGTGGCCCCACATATGGCCGCCAGTGCGCCCGAAACCCGGCTGCACCTCGTCGGATATGACAAGCCCTCCCGCCTTGCGCACGGCAGTGATTGCCTTGTCGAGAAAGCCCGTGGGCAGGTCGGGAAATCCCTCATTGGCAAAGAACGGGCAGATGATGAGCGCCGAAAAGCCGTGCGGGCTGCTCTGTAGCGAAGCGATCGCTTTTTCCACTTCAGCGGCGAAAGCCTCGGCAAAGGCTTCGCCGGGCATGCCACCCAGTGGCCGATAGCTGTCGGGCGCCGGCACGTGGCGGACATGACCGCCGAAGCCGCCGACGGGGGGCATACGGGTAGAGAGCTGCGACACGGCCGCGGTATTGCCGTGGTAGGTGTGGTTGGTCGCGATAACACCGGTCTTTCCCGTGACCGCCTGTGCCATGCGCAACGCGATGTCATTGGCTTCGCTGCCGGTGCAGGTCATGATCGCAGTATTGAGGCTCTTGTCGAACGTCGATGTCAGCCGCTCGACATAGTCGAGGATGCCCTCATGCAGGTATCGCGTGTGGGTATTCAGCGTCGACGCTTGCCGGGTGATCGCGTCCACCACGCGCGGGTGGCAATGGCCGACGTGCGGCACATTGTTGTAGCAATCGAGATATTTCCGGCCGTCCGCGTCCCACAGCCAGACACCTTCTCCACGCACCAGTTGCACGGGTTCGTCATAAAAGGTGGACATGTTTCGGCCAAGAAGGCGCTCGCGACGGGCGAGAAGTGCTGCGTTTTCGGCCATGTCATTTGCCTCCCGCGGCAGCTGTCAGGCCTGCCTCGAGTGCGGCGAGGATCCGATCTACACCGGCCGTGGTGATGATAAGCGGCGGCGAGATGATCACGTTGGAGCCGGAGGTACGCACCATCACGCCGGCGTCGTAGGCCGCGTCTTGCAGGCGCTGGACCACATCCTTCGGCGCGCCGGTCTTTGTCGCGCGATCCGTCACCAGTTCCAGCGCGCACATCAGCCCTTTGCCGCGCACGTCGCCGATCAGTTCGTGTTTTTCCTTCAGTCTGTTCAGACCGGCCAGCAGTTCGTTGCCGCGCGCGCCTGCATTGGCGGCCACGTTGAGGCGCTTGGTTTCCTTGAGCGTCGCCAGCGCCGCCGCTGCACCCACAGGGTGGCCGGAATAGGTGTAGCCATGGCCGATGGTGCCGACGGTGTTCTTGTTTGCCTCGAAAGCTTCCGCGATCTTGTCGGAAATCATTACCGCACCGAAGGGATAATAGCCGTTGGTAATCGCCTTGGCGGTCGACATCAGGTCGGGCCTGGTGCCCCACAGGCGTGATCCCGTCCAGGCGCCGGTGCGGCCAAAGGCCGTGATGACCTCGTCGGCGATCAGAAGAATGCCGTTCCTGTCGCAGATGGTACGCATCAGCGGCATGAAGGTTTCGTGCGGCACCATGATGCCGCCGGCACCCAGAACTGGCTCCATGATGAAGGCGGCGATCGTATCGGCGCCCTGGAAGGCGATCTCGTCTTCGAACTGACGACCGATGGCCGCGGCGATTTCAGCCGGATCGTCGGTGCCGAAGGGATTGCGGTAGCCATAGGGAGCCGCCAGGTGCGAAACGCCCGGGAGCAGCGGCTCGTAGTTGCGACGGTTGTTGGAATTGCCGTTGACGGAGGCGCCGCCGAAATGGGTCCCATGATAGCCTTTCTTCAGCGCCACGAATTTGGTGCGCTCCGGCTGGCCGTTCACCTTGTGATATTGGCGGGCAAGCCGCAGGCATGTCTCCACGGAATCCGAGCCGCCCGAGGTGAAGAAGGATCGGCTGAGGCCGTCTTCCTTGAACCACTCAGCCAGTTCGTAAGACAGTTCGATCAGCGGCGGATTGGTAGTGCCGCGAAAGGCGGAATAATAAGGGAGTTCCTCGAGTTGGTCACGGATGGCCTGTTTGATCGGATCGCAGGAATAGCCGAGGTTGACGTTCCAGAGCCCCCCGACGCCATCGAGCACCGTCTTGCCGTCGATATCAGTGATTTCGACACCGGAAGCCGCCCTGATGATGCGCGGCGGGTTGGCCAACATGTCGGCCGGGTGCGCCATCGGGTGCCAGACATGACGGGCGTTGTTTTCGGTCAAAAAATTGGTTTCGCGCATATCGCAGTCCTCTTCGTTCAAAGTCCAAGCATGGAAAGGGCGCGGGCATAGCCGTCCGCGGGGCGAGTAACGTCGAAATGGACGTTGGGAAGTTTGACGGCGGTGGCGCCCTCAATGTTCTTCGGCTGATCGTCGACGAAGACGCAGGCCTCGCGCGGAAGCCCGACTTCGGCGATCACCTGTTCATAGGCGCGCGGATCCGGTTTCAGGATCTTCGTGTAGGTGGCATCGACGATAACGTCGAAGAGATCGATCAGCGTGAAGCGCTTGCGGAATTCGACACCGTAGAAAAGATCGAGTTCATTCGACAGGATGGCGAGCCGCAGGCCAGCGGCCTTGGCGCGCGTGATGGCATCTCGCGCCTCCGGACGCAGCACGAGATCGGCATCGGCGCCGCGCGCCCGCTGGACGAAGGTCTTCATGTCGGTCCACTCTTCGCCGACCAGCCGGCCGACTTCCGCGGTCCGTGTCATCCAGTAGTCGCGTTCGGTGATCTCGCGGCTCTGCATCGACACCCAGAGCGGATCGGTCGTCGTGTCGAACGGACCGCGCCAGGTGAGCGTGCCGGCGGCAAGGCCAAGCGCCCGCTCGGTGACGTCGTGCGTTTCGAACAGCGTGCGGGTCACGACGCCGCCGAAATCGAGAATGAGTGCGCGATCACCTGTCATGGTCTGCCTTCCGGGATGATGCCCTGTGCAACCCACGCATCGAATACGGCGAGGGCTTTTGTGGAGAATTGGGGGGAGTTGATGTGACCATCGACCTCATGCAAGACGACGGATGGGGGGAGGGCCAGGCGCATCGCGTCGATAAAGGCTGAAAGGCCTTCCGGATCATGCAATGGTTCGCCTGGCTGGTCCCATTCCTGTATGCCTGCAAGCGGCAGGATCAGGGCGACCGGCGCCTGCGCTCCGCCAAGTTTTTCTCCGATCAGCGCAGCCGTCGCCCGGCGTCCTTCCGGCGAGGTGGTGACGGAGCCGATCAGCCGGTTGTGTGCGTGATAAGGTCGGTCGGCAAGTGCCGCCGGCAGCGGCTGCCATGCGGGCAGGTCCACCATATCGACGGCGCCGGGCGCAACGATCTGCGGTATGCCTGCGCGGCCCGCATTTTCCATGCGGTCCGGACCAGAGGTGACAACGGTGCCATTCTGGTGGTTGACGACTTCCTGCATGCAGAAGTCGAACACCGCGGCAAAGCCTTTCTGCGCGGCGATCGCCTCGAAGGCCCGTCCGCCCATGCCGGTCGAGTGGAATACTGCGACCTCATAGCCGCGCTTTTCAAGCTCCGGCTTCAAATGTTTCATATATTTGAGGCAGGTGGAACCGAGGGAGGTCATTCCGATAAACGGCCGGTCCGCCTTGGGCTTCATGCTGGAGCGGGCAGCCCCGACGACGGCGCCGCAGGCCTGGGAAAGCACGGCGCGGCAAATATCGTTCAATCCGTAAAGTCCGCCGGCCCAGAGTATCATCATCAGGTCCGGGGAGATGCGCTCCGGCGGCACGAGATGCGAATAGGCAATCGTCGAGACCACGAATTTGGGAACGCCGAGCGGCAGGGCCGCCGCCACGTCAAGCGCAAGGTCCGTGCCCATCGAGCCGCCGAGAACAATGATGCCATCCGCCTTTCCGCTCGCATGCAACGTTCCGACGAGAGCCGCAGCGCCGGTCGACATCAGCGCCATCGCTGAATTTTCGTCGCCGCTGTCAATGATCGCTTCGATCGAGGTTCCCGCCGATTTGGCGATGTCGTGCCGGGAAAAATCCGGTGTGTAAGGCGGATCTGACAAGATACTGACGTCGACCATGAGCGGTTTTGCGCCTGCACCGCGGATGATGCCCGCCATGAACTGAAGCTCGTCGGATTTGGTGTCACCGGTTCCAATCACAAGGATGCTGGGCGGGCGTGTTTGCTCTGGCGAAGGCTCTGCTGGGCTCATTCAACCGGTCCTCTTTGTTTGCGTTTTTGTTCCCGAAGGCCGCTCCGGCCCGTAGTATTTTTCTGAAATGCGTTTGGCTGTGTCGACGACGGCTGCGCCGAAGCTCGCCAGAGTGGCGGCGCGCGCACGTGCGAGCGGCGCGGCGATGGTGATGGAACCGATCGGTTGACCTGCCGGCGAAAGAATGGGAGCTCCGGTGCTGACGACGCCGACCTCGAGACCCTGGCTGCTGATCGAAAATCCGCGCGCGACCGTTTCGTCTATCATTTTGCGGACGGCCGCCGGATCGGTCACGGTGTGTTCGGTAAAGGCTTCCAGTGGCTGCGACAGGGCCGACTCCATGTATTTCTTATTGGAGAAGGCCAGATAGGCGAGGCCTGATGCCGTAGCGTGGAAAGGCAGGCGCGTGCCGATCTCGACGATGACCCGGTGCGCGCGCGGTGAGTCCTCGACATGGATCGTTGAAAGTGTGCTGCCGCTGAATTCGGCGAGATGAACTGTTTCCTCCGACTTTTCAGCGAGCTCCCTTACGAAGGGGATAGCGACCCGCAGGAACGGATAGCGCGCCTCGCGAATCCGCGCCAGGCGAACCGGAGCTGAACCGATCCGGTATCTGCGCGTCTCCGGATCCTGCTCGACGAAGCCATGCTTTTCCAACTCGACAAGCAGGCGGCGGGCCGTCGCCTTGTCGAGGTCGCAGAGACGGGCGATGTCCGTCAGTCCCGCTTCGTGGTTGAGTTGCGACAGGCTGTCCAGCAAGGACAGCGCTTTTCCGACGGTGCTCATGCAGTTTCCTTTTTTGCCCGGTCGTCGTTCGATACCGGTCGGTGTTACGGACACCTGTCTGGGTCATCACCGTCGATGCCGGGTCCTCAATGCTGGCACAAACTACTTAACATGCGAAATAACTTGACAGGTGTAGCCATTATTTGCAAGTCTATATTTGAAGCACTGGTTCAATATGTGAACCATATGCGCTGACCTGCGCGCGGCCAAGAGCAAAAGAAAAAACGCGGCAGATTAGTCCGGTTCGAAATGACGGCGATTTTGGGAGGACGCGTTTTCCCGGAGCGCAATCGGATAGTTGCAACAAGGGGAACTTGAGCAAAATGGACAATCAAATCTCAACAGGCGCAGGTGAAAACCAGCTGCGCAAAAACAGTCTCGGCGTCGGCGCCGTGACATTTCTGGTGGTTTCGGCCGCAGCGCCGCTCACGGCGGTCGCCGGCGGTGTGCCTCTGTCGATGATGCTCGGCAACGGCGCGGGCATCCCGCTGACCTTCCTGCTGGTCACGGCGATCCTGGTGCTGTTCGCGGTCGGCTACGTCGCCATGGCCCGCCACATCCGCAATGCCGGCGCCTTTTATGCCTATACCGCCCAGGGTCTCGGCGGCATGATGGGCGGTGCCGCCGCCCTCATCGCCATCCTTGCCTACAATGCCATGCAGATTGGCGTTTTCGGTCTCTTCGGTGCGGCAACCGCGGGGTTCTTCGCGGGCATCGGCCTTGAATTGCCCTGGTGGGTCTGGACCTATATCGGCATCGCCGTCGTCGCGGTCTTCGGCTATCGGCGCGTTGATCTCTCGGCCAAGGTATTGACCGTCCTTGTCATTCTTGAATATGTCGTCGTGCTGGTCATCGACGCGGCTATCTTCCTAAAGGGCGGTGACAGCGGCATCTCGGCCGCACCCTTCACGCCCGCTGCCTTCATGAGCGGAACGCCGGCAATCGGGATTCTCTTCTGCTTTGCAGCGTTCATCGGCTTCGAAGCCACCACGATATACAGCGAAGAAGCCCGCGAGCCGCACAAGACCGTGCCGCGCGCGACCTATATTTCTGTCCTTATCATCGGCCTCTTCTACATGCTGACCTCTTGGCTGATGGTCAATGGCGCCGGCGCCGACAAACTCGTTCCCGAACTGCAGGGCCTTGCCGATCCGACGACGTTCCTCTTCGGCCTTGCCGAACGCTATGTCGGCCACTGGATCGTCCCAGTCATGAACGTGCTTTTCATCACCAGCCTGTTTGCCGGCGTGCTCGCCTTCCACAACGGTGTCGCCCGCTACATGTATGTCGCCGGCCGCGAAGGTCTGCTGCCGAAATCCGTCGGCGTCACCCACCCCGTATTCCAGAGCCCGCATGTCGGTTCGGTGATCCAGACGATTATCGCCGTTCTCGTCATCGCGCTCTTCGCCTTTACCGGCCAGGATCCGGTGCTTGCCCTCTTCTCCTGGCTCACCAACGTCGGCACGCTTGCCATCATCCTGCTGATGGCCTTTACCGCATTCGCCATCGTCGCCTTCTTCAGCCGCAATCCCGGCCTCGAAGGCAACGTTCTGGTGACCAAGGTCCTCCCGGTGATCACCGGCATCATCCTTCTGGGACTAGTCTACTATATCACCGTGAATTTCGGCGCGATCGCCGGCGCAAGCGGTGTGCTCGCCGTGCTTCTGCCGGGCTTGGTGGTGATTGCCGCCATTGTCGGCTTGATGGCAGCTGCCCGTCTGAAGTCGGAAGATGCTGCCGGTTTTGCCCGGCTCGGCGCCGGACAGGAAGCCTGACATATCTGGATCATGATGGCGGACGCTGGTCCGCCATTTCTTTCGTGAGGAGATTGAGATGCAGGACAAGATCGACAAACTCCGCTCAGACGTCGTCTCGCCGCAGTCGCTGTTCATTGGCGGCGAGTGGCGCGTACCTCAGAGCGGTGCGACCATGGATGTCATCTCGCCGATCGACGGCGTGAAATTGACGACCATTGGCGATGCCGGTGCAATCGATGTCGATTTGGCCGTCAAGGCTGCGCGCGCCGCTTTCGAGAAAGGCACGTGGTCGAAGGCAGCGCCCGCAGAGCGCAAGAAAATCCTTTTCCGGATCGCCGAGCTGATCGAGCGCGATGCGCTTGAACTGGCGGTGCTCGGCGTGCGCGACAACGGGACGGAAATCAGTATGGCCCTGAAGGCCGAACCCGGCAGCGCGGCCGCCACCTTCCGCTATTACGCCGAAGCCGTCGACAAGGTCTACGGCGAGATTGCCCCCACCTCCGAAAGCGTTCTCGGCCTCATCCACCGCGAACCCGTCGGCGTCGTCGCCGCTATCGTGCCATGGAATTTCCCGATGATGATCGGTGCCTGGAAGATTGCGCCAGCGCTGGCAGCCGGCAACTCCGTGGTGCTGAAGCCCGCCGAAGGCGCATCGCTCAGTCTCCTGAAACTGGCGGCGCTGTGTGCTGAAGCCGGCTTGCCGGAAGGTGTACTCAATGTCGTCACCGGCCGCGGCACGGTCGCCGGAGAGGCGATCGGCCTGCATGGCGATATCGATGTTCTCGTCTTCACCGGCTCCGGCGGCGTCGGCCGCCGGCTGCTCGAATATTCGGCGCGCTCCAACCTGAAGCGGGTCTATCTCGAACTGGGCGGCAAATCGCCCAACATCGTCTTCGCGGATGCGCCGGACCTCGAACAGGCCGCCAAGGTCTCGGCATTCGGCATCTTCAGAAATTCGGGGCAGGTTTGCGTTGCCGGATCGAGGCTCCTGGTCGAGCGGTCGATCCACGAAGCCTTCGCAGAACGGATCTCAGCCATTGCTGAAAAGATAAAGGTTGGCGATCCGCTGTTGCTCTCGACGGAATCCGGCGCCATCTCCAGCGAGATCCAACTCGAGAAGGACCTCGGTTTCGCCGCCCAGGCGCTGTCCGAAGGCGCAAGACTGAGAACCGGCGGCGGGCGCATTCTTCAAGACACCGGCGGTTTCTATATGCAGCCGACCGTTTTCGACGTGACGCCGGAGATGACGCTGGCCAAAGAGGAGGTTTTCGGGCCGATCCTCTCCATCATTCCCTTCGATGACGATGCAGAGGCAATCAGCATAGCCAATGCCACGCCTTATGGTCTCGCTTCAGCCGTGTGGACCGGCAATCTGTCGCGCGCCCATTGCATGGTGCGGGGAGTCAAGGCTGGAGTCGTCCACGTCAACACCTATGGCGGCGCCGACAACACCGTGCCGCTCGGCGGCATCCGCCAGTCGGGCAACGGCCATGACAAGTCGCTGCATGCGATGGACAAGTACCATAATCTGAAGACGGCGTGGATCCAGCTCTAGCTTAGTCGAACACTTTGCTGAGAGCAGGGGCGCAGTTGAAATGTCGGATGCATCTAAAGCTAAAGGCTCCCGCGCGCAGCCCATTCGCTGTCAGCAGCAACGCGGCTGACAGCGAATACCTTCAACCTCCGAAGCTGCCAATTTGCGTCGGGACATGAACGTAATTCCGGTCAAAATACAGTAACGCGTTTCCATCGGGGCGGGATCTGATGCCGGCGATCCGTCCGATGAAGATGTGATGGCTGCCGACAAGTCTTGCCTCGGACAGCTCGCAATCAAACGACACGATCGCGTCGGCGAGAGCATCCGTGCCCGAAGGCATTGCGACCCAATCCGCAGAGGCGTAGCGCGCCTCCATATCGGCGGTTGCTCCGGCGAATTTCCCGGCTAGCTCTCTGTGGTCGTGACTTAATACGTTCACGCAGAACCGGTGGTTTTCCAGAAACAGGGCAGTTTGGGCGGATCGGCTATTCATGCAGACGAGCAGCGTCGGCGGCTCATCCGTGACGCTGCACATGGCCGTGGCGGTGAACCCGCCGCGACCGGCGGGACCATTGGTGGTGATGACGTTGACCGGCGCGCAAACGCGCGCCATGGCGTTGCGGAACTCGGTTTTGGAAAAGGCCTCCTCCATGGTCGCCTCCTATTCAGCAGCGGACTTGAACTGATCTGCATTGCCGATCGGCGGCAACCAGGTGTCACCGGTCCAGCCGTTTTCGTCGTAGTCGCTCATGCAGGTATCGACCAAGGCCTCCATTTCGCGCAACCGTCCGCCACGCTCGGCCCCCTTCAGCACCTGAAGCCGGACTTCTTCCGGCGCTCCGGCATAGTTCAATTCGTAGAGCGCATGCCGTCCGCCAAACTCGGTTCCGGTTGCGTCCCACAACAGCTTCATGATCTTGATGCGTTCGATATGGCCCATATCGTTGGAGCCGCGCACATACTGGCCGAGATAGCGGTCGATCTCCGGATTGCCGAAATCCTTGGCCGAGGACGGCAGGTAGATCAGTCCCGAGGCGACGACCTTGCGGACCGTCTCGATGACGCGGGGATAGGCTTCCGACATGAAGGTACGGTAAGCAAGGGCCGCCTCCAGATTGGGGAGCACCGCGCCGTTCGCCCAAGGGATCGGATTGTAGGCCATGGCGTTGGAGAAGCTCCAGAACATGTGGCGCAACGCGATGACTTCACCAAGTGCGGCCTGATTGCCGCGGAAGGCATCGCCGCCGGTCGCCCGCAAAGCCTTGGCGAGCAGGCCCGCCAGGAAGTCGAGTTTGACGGCGAAACGCGTGCAGCCCTGGAAGCAGTAGCCGTGCATGAAGCCGGAAGCGGGATGGAAGGACAGGATCTTCGGCGCATCGCGCAGGACCAGCACATCCTCCCAGGGGATGAAGACGTTGTCCAGAACCAGGATGGCATCGTTCTCATCGAAGCGGGAAGAGAGCGGGTAGTCGAATGGCGTGCCGACACGATTTGCCGTTTCCTCATAGGAGACGCGGCAGAACATCTTGATGCCGGGCGCATTCATCGGGACGATGAACATCACCGACAGCGACGGGTCTTCGGTGACCGTCGCCGAGCTCTGTGCCAGGAAATTGTAGTGCGTCAAAGCAGAGGACGTCGCCACCACTTTGGCGCCCGAGACGTAGATGCCGGCGTCGGTTTCCTTGGTGATATGAACGAATACGTCTTTTACGGCATCCGCCGGCTTGTGGCGGTCGATCGGCGGGTTCACGATCGCGTGGTTCATGAAGAGGGCCGCTTCCTGGGCACGCTTGTGCCAGGCGAGTGCGTTGTCCTTGAAGGGACCGTACCAGTCGGCATTGGCGCCCAGCGTATTCATCAATGCTGCTTTGTAGTCGGCGGTTCGGCCCATCCATCCATAGGACATGCGGGCCCAGTCGGCGATCGCACCCTGTTGAGCGACGAGATCGGCGGAGGACTTTGCAACACGGAAATATTTGTGGGTGTAGCCCCCAGAGCCGGTGTCGGTGGGCGATGTCAACCGTTCCTTGGTCTTTTCCGCATGCAGCGCATCGTAAAGCCTGGCGAGCGAGCGGGCGGAATTGCGCATCGAGGCATGCACGGTCACGTCCTTGACACGCTCACCATTGATGTACACCTCCCGCCCGTCACGCAGGGATGCCAGATATTCCTCACCGGTGAAGGGCCGCTTGGTATTGGCCCGGAAATCTTCTGATCGCATGTCGTCCTCCCTTGATCTGAGACAAATGCTAGTCCTTGCGTTCGCCTTCCACCATGGACAGAATAGGGAAATCACTTGTACTTTTTACGGCGGCCAGCATGAACGACATCGTCCCAAGTTTCTTTGTCTACGGCGAACCGGATCGCCCTTTGGAGATCGGATTTCTTCATGTCGAAACGGTGATGGCGCGCGCAAATCTCCATTCCGGCCAGGTTCGAGCCCATAAACATGATCGGATGACGCAGGTCACTTTCTGGACCAGCGGCAGCGGATCCTATTTCATAGAAGATCAACGTTTGGACTTTTTGGCGCCTGCCGTCAGCTTCGTGCCGAGCGGCGTCATCCACGGCTTCAACGTCGATCCGCTTGTTTCGGACGCGGTCGTCGTGTCGATCGCAGACAGTCTGCTGCCGTCGATCGCCGGTCAGACGACGCTGCCGCTGGATCGCCCGGTGATGGTGACGGGGCAGGGCGCGGAGGCGTTCTGGGAGAGACTTCGGCGGACCATGCAACTAATTCTGGAGGAGTACGCCGAGGGGAGAGGCCAGGCCGATACGATCCTTTCACCATTGGTTGCCGCCATGCTGACCCAGATCGGACGCCTGGCGTCCGACGCGCCGATGCTGGCACAATCGCCACAACGCCTGCTTGCTGGTGACCTTCGACGGCTGATCGACCGGCATTTTCGTGAGAACTGGCCGGTTGCGCGCTACGTTTCGAGCCTCGGCACCACGCCGCATCTTCTTGCCAAGGCCGGGCACATGGCTTTCGGCCAGGGCGTCAAGGACATGATCGCCGAGCGCCGCCTGCTCGAGGCCAAACGGCTGTTGCTTTTCACCATCCGATCGCTCGAGGACATAGCCTATGAGGTGGGCTTGAAGGATGCCGCTTATTTTTCGCGCTTTTTCCGCGCGCGGACCGGTATGCCGCCCAGTGAATGGCGGCGGCAAAACATAGCTGGTGAGAAGAGTCGGGATGGCGGCTTCTAGTTAACATGTGAAATATATTGACAGGGCGATCGATCTTCGACACTCTTTCAGTTTACCGGTCTCAGGTGTTGCCGCCTTTTTGCGCTTGTGGGAGAGTCGCGCGAGACGGACATGTCGTTGACTGACACTGTTGGGAGGCAGAGTTGGAGCTCTTGAACAATCAGGCCCTGATGCAACGCGCATGGGCAACCGTTCCCTATGATCAATGGACCAGTGATCTCCAATCGATCTGCGGCAACTTCAATCCGAAAGCAATGGAGAGCGGCAAGGCCGTAACCGGGGCAGCCCGGCGTATCGATGTCTGCGGTATGGAGTTCGCCCATGTTTCCAATGATCTCGATCGCGTCCATCGAGATTGGGATGACATTCGCCGGGACGCCAACGAACATCTCTTTCTCATCATGCAGCTGGAAGGGTCCTGTGGTCTCGAGCACGTCGGCCTCCAGGCAGTCCTGGATGTCGGTGATTGCATTCTCGTCGACTCGACCCGGCCGACGACATTCCATTTCGGTGGACAGTTCAGCAATCATCTGTCGCTGCATTTACCACGCCAGATCATGTATGCCGAAAGCCCGATCGATTTTGACATCGCCCGCAAACTCGAGGCCTTTGACCCGATGGCAATGATGCTGCGTGCGCTGGTGGCGAAGATCATGTCCAATTCGGCATCGGATGCCGCGTCTGCCAATCTGCGGCACCTGATGTTCAATGCGACGCGACAGGCCTTCGTCTCAAACGGCGACGCCATGTCGGCTCTCAACGACAGCGCTTCGCGTCGGCTGGAAATGGTCGACATACTGATCGACCGACACCTGACCGAGAGCGATCTTAGCGCCAAGTGGCTGGCGACACGGATCGGCGTATCCATCCGCACGTTGCAGCAGGATTTTCAAGGTATCGGCATGACCTGCACCACGGTCATCCGTGACAAGCGGTTGCGCCTCGTGCGTGAAAAGATCGCGCAGATCAAAGATCAAAGAAGCCCAAGGACGATCGCGGAAGTCGCCTATTCGGCCGGCTTCAATGATATTTCCTATTTCAATCGCAGCTTCAAGGATCTGTTCGACTGCGCGCCGACCGATCTGCTCAGGCCGGTGACATCAATCGCACGATAGTGCGGTTTGAATACTTGATGAGCCGCCGGCCTGTTGCGTTTCAGACCAAGTCGCGGCGCGCTCCTGCCCAAGACGGCATTCTTCTGCCCCGTCATACTCCTTCCAAAGCTCAGGGAGGAGCCAATCGTGAAGCAGTACAGTCTGTTCATCGGCGGAGCACGCATCGAGACCGCAACCTATGCCGAGGTTCGCAATCCATCGACCGGCGAAATCGTCGGTCAGATGCCGCTGGCGACGCCGGCGGATCTCGACCATGCCGTTGCCGCAGCTTCAGTCGCCTTTCGCACTTGGAGCCAGGTGTCGGAAGAAGAGCGCCAGGCCGCCTGTCGCGCCATTGCCGAAAAGATCGCGGCCAATGGCGAGGAACTTGCACGCCTTTTGACGCTGGAGCAGGGCAAGCCTCTCAATGGTCTCGGCTCCCGGTTCGAAATCGGCGGCGCGCTTGCCTGGACACGCCACACGGCCGAACTGAATCTGCCGGTTGAGATCCTGCAGGACGACAATGAGGGCCGTGTCGAATTGCATCGCAAGCCAATTGGCGTCGTCGGTTCGATCACACCCTGGAACTGGCCGGTGATGATCGCATGCTGGCATATCGTGCCGGCGGTGCGGGCCGGCAATACGGTCATCATCAAGCCTTCGCCGCTGACGCCACTGTCGACGATCCGTCTTGTCGAGATCATGAACGAAGTGCTGCCGCCCGGCGTTGTCAATGTCATCACCGGCGAAA
The DNA here is from genome assembly GCF_004306515.1 of Rhizobium beringeri. Classification (NCBI taxonomy): domain Bacteria; kingdom Pseudomonadati; phylum Pseudomonadota; class Alphaproteobacteria; order Hyphomicrobiales; family Rhizobiaceae; genus Rhizobium; species Rhizobium beringeri. The sequence goes on from NZ_SILG01000006.1 coordinate 140,474, forward strand.
ACAGCATTGGTGCAGCACTTTCCGCCCATGACGGTGTCGCCAAGATGACCTTCACGGGCTCGACCGAGACCGGCAAGAAGGTCATGGCCTCGGCTGTCGCGACGTTGAAACGCCTGACGCTCGAGCTTGGCGGCAATGATGCCGGTATCGTGCTTCCCGATGCCGACCCTGCGCAGATCGCCGAGGGCCTGTTCTGGGGAGCCTTCATCAACAACGGCCAGACCTGCGCAGCGCTGAAGCGTCTTTATGTGCACGACAGCATTTATGAAGACGTCTGTGCACGGCTTGCCGACTACGCCGGCAGGATCGTGATCGGCGACGGCCTTGACGAAACCAGCATTCTTGGCCCGGTCCAAAACGAAATGCAGTTCAACAAAGTTCGCGAACTTGTCGATGACGCGCGCGCCAATGGCGGCCGCATTCTCGCCGGCGGCGCGCCGATCGATCGGCCGGGCTATTTCTATCCGATCACGCTTGTTGCCGACGTCGACCATGGCGTGCGTCTCGTCGACGAAGAGCAGTTCGGGCCGGCGCTGCCGATCATTCGCTATACCGATATCGACGAGGTCATCGCCCGCGCCAACACCAATCCCGCCGGGCTTGGCGGCTCGGTCTGGTCGGCGGATGCCGAAAAAGCCAAGCGCTATGCCATGCAGCTCGAATGCGGCTCGGTATGGATCAACAAGCACGGAACGATCCAGCCGAACGCGCCCTTTGGCGGCGTCAAGCAATCGGGCATGGGTGTCGAGTTCGGCGCCGAAGGGCTGAAGGAATTTACCACGATCCAGACGGTGTTGAGCTGAGCCATGACCAACTTCGACTATATTATCGTCGGCGGCGGATCGTCCGGCTGCGTACTGGCAAACCGGCTCTCCGAGAACCCGCAAAATAAGGTTCTGCTGATCGAATCCGGTCGGCGTGACGCCGACCCCTGGATCCATGTTCCGGCGACCTTTTTCAAGGTCCTCGGCAAGGGGGTCGACATTCACCCTTATGCATCCGAGCCGGAGAAGGGCCTCAATGGTCGCCCTTGTATTACCCCGCAAGGAAACGTGCTTGGCGGCGGCAGTTCCGTCAATGCGATGATCTACATCCGTGGCCACAAGAACGACTACGATACCTGGTCGCAGATGGGGTGTCATGGCTGGTCCTACGAAGATGTACTGCCGGCTTTCCGATCGCTCGAGAACAACGAAAGCCTCAATGGCGAGTTTCATGGCCGCAGCGGCGGCCTGCACGTCTCGAACCCCCGTCACCGGCACCCGCTTAGCGAAGCCTTCGTTCAGGCAGCCACGCAAGTCGGCATTCCGTATAATCCGGACTTCAACGGCGCCAATCAGGAAGGGGTCGGGTTCTACCAGAGCACGACGTATCGGGGACGTCGTTGGAGTTCCGCGCAGGCGTTTCTGCGCGACGCGGAGACACGGCCGAACGTCACGGTCCTGACCGAACGAAAGGTCGCCCGCATCCTGTTCGAGGGTCGGCGCGCGACGGGTGTGGCGCTGCAGGACGGCACCATATTCACCGCTTCCAAGGAAATCGCCCTGACGGCGGGGGCGATCGCGACACCCAAGATCCTGCAGCTTTCGGGCATTGGCGCGGCCGAGCATCTCCGCTCTCACGGTATCAATGTGGTGGCTGATCTGCCGGGCGTCGGCGCAAACTATCAGGATCATCTCGAAGCGCCGGTTCAAGGCGAGACCCACGAGCCGATCTCCATCCTTGGGCATGACAGCGGGATTCGCGCCGCCGGACACATGGCGCGCTACCTGCTGTCGCATCGTGGCCTGCTTTCGTCGAACGTGGTCGAATGCGGTGGTTTCGTGGATACGGCCGGCACCGGCCAGCCGGATGTTCAGTTCCATGTCCTGCCGGTTCTTGTGGGTTTCGTCGACCGCGATCCCGAACCCGGTCATGGTCTCAGCATCGGCCCCTGTTACCTCAGGCCGCGCTCGCGCGGCACCATTCGCCTCAGAAGCGCCGACCCGAATGACAAGGCGGAGTTCAACGCCAATCTCCTCTCGGACCCGGCCGACCTCGATACGTTGGTGCGCGGTGTCGAGACAGCGATCCGCATTCTGGATGCGCCAGCACTTGCGAAGCTTATCAAGCGACGCGTCCTGCCGAAACCGGGGGTCGAAAGTGATCCCGCGGCATTGCGAGACTACATCCGCCAGACCGCCAAGACCGTTTTCCATCCGGCGGGCACGGCGCGCATGGGGCGAGCTGACGATCCGATGGCGGTTGTCGGGGCCGATCTGAAAGTGCGCGGCGTCGAGGGTCTGAGGGTATGCGACGCGTCGGTGATGCCGACGCTGGTATCGGGCAACACCAATGCTCCGGTGATGATGATTGCGGCGCGCGCGGCCGCCTTCATGACAGGCAAGGCGATCGCCGGCTGAGGCAGAGATTCCACGATGGAAGACGTTCGCGGGGAGTGCGGACAATAACGGAAACTGGAGGAGGAAACGATGAGAATAGATATGAGGGGGCTGGTGGTCGGCCTCGGCCTGATGCTGCTTTCGGCATTCAGTGCTCATGCCGCTGCGTCCTGCGGCGACAATACCGGCAAAGCCGCGACCGGCGAACCGATTGTCATCGGTGCGATCACCGGCAAAACCGGTCCGGACGATTTTTCGAATTCGACCAGGGCCGCCAAGGCCTATTTCGACTGCTTGAACGCCAATGGCGGCGTCAAGGGGCGACCGGTCAAATATCTGGTCGAAGACGATCAGTGGAATCCTGAGACGGCCGCTCAGCTGGCCGCCAAGCTCGTCAACGATGAGAAGGCAGTGCTGATGGTCGGCAATTCGAGCTTTGTCGAATGTGGCGCAAACGCGGATTTCTACAAGAAGTCCGGCATTGTCGTCGTCGCTGGCGTCGGCGTTCCTCGCGAGTGCTTCTTTGCGGAAAACTACGCCGCGACGAATGCCGGGCCGCGCGTCTCCACGCTGGGCGCCATGGGCTACGCTTTAGATCAGCTCAAGGCAAAGTCGGTCGTTTGCATCGGTCCGAACATCCCGAACGTCGGTACATGGTCCTGCGACGGCATTAAGTCCCTGGCCAAGGAAAAAGGCTTTACGGCCGAAACGATCCTGATGGATCCCGGTACGGCCGACTCGACCTCGATCATCCTGCAGGCGGCGGCTTCCAAGCCTGATGTCATTATCCTCGGCCTTCCCAAGGGCGTCACAATCCCGCTTCTGACCGCGGCCGAAGAACAGGGGCTCAACCAGACCATCAAGTTCCTGAGCGCGGCATCGGCTTATGACCTTTCGGTGCCCGGTACAATTGGCGCAGGCTGGGATGGAAACTTCTATGTCAACATGGAGTTCAACGATCTCGAGGCCGCGACGCCCGACAATCAGAACTGGCTTGCCGTCATGGACAAATATGGCCAGCCGTCCGATCCGCGCGACACGTTCGCCCAGGCCGGATATCTTGCCGCCCGGATTGCCGAGAAGGCGCTGATGTCACTTGATCCCAAGGACATCACGCGCGAAAGCACCAGTGCCGCGATCCGGCAGGTCAAGGGCTTTGCCAGCGATATTTTCTGTGCGCCTTGGTATTTCGGCGATGGTCAGCCGCGCCACAATGCAAATTCAACGACGCGCATGGCAGTCAGCGAAGGCGGCAAGTGGAAGGTGATTTCCGATTGCGCGCCATCGCCCGATCCGGAGTTGGCCGACATCCGCGCCTTTGAAAAGAGCGCCGGAATAGCTCCGTAAATTGAGGCATCACGCATCATCCCGTGGTCCGGGCCACGGGATACGCTGCCCGCCGTCTCTTCGGCCGCACATCGGAATCCGCTCATGACCTTTTTACCATTTCTGATATCGGGTCTCGGAATTGGGGCCGTCTATGCCCTCTCAGGCGTCGGCCTTGTCATCCTCTTTCGGGCAACCGGGGTCCTTAACTTCGCCTTCGGCGCGTTTGGTGCTATCGGCGCGCATTGCGCCTGGCAGCTTCTCGAATGGAAAATGCCGCTTTCCGTGGCCATCCTCGCGGCCGTCGTCGTGTCCACGGCCATCAGCTTTCTCTACGGGCGGATCTTTGCGCCTATGCTATCGCATCGCGATACGGTCGTGCGTGCCGTCGGGACCTTGGCGCCGGCCTTGGTGCTGATCGCCCTGATGGGAATTATCTGGGGTGAGCTGCCGCGTCGCCTGCAGTTTCCGACCGACCAGATGTTCGTTTCCCTCTTCGGTGTTCGCCTGACCTATACGCGCATCATCGCCATCCTGCTTGCTGTGGTGATGGTTGGCTCGATCACACTGCTGCTCAATCGGACGCGCCTGGGCCTTGACATGCGAGCCTTGGCCAACGACCGCGACCTGAGCGCAATTCTCGGTGTTCGCATTCTCTACACAGAAACGGCGGCATGGGTCATTACCGGCATTTTTTCCGGTTTCGCCGGCCTGCTGCTTGCCGACCTCGTCCGCCTCCAGGGCACGTTCCTGACTTTGCTGGTGATCCCAGCGATCGCGGCGGCAATTCTTGGCCAGTTGCGCTCGCTTTGGGAAACGGCTGTCGCTGGGCTTCTGATCGGCATTGCCGAAGCTGCGCTCACCCCGGTCGGCTGGATCTCACCCTATCGCGCGGCCGCACCTTTCATTATCGCGCTCGTCGCGGTCACGATCTTGGGGAGTACGGCCAAGGCCGTGTTGAAGGACCGATGATGACTTCGCAGCAGACCATACAGGCACTACCGGAGCGCGTTCCGGTGGCCCGGTTTCCCAAACAGCTTCTTCAAGTTCCCGCGACGATGGCTCTGTTTGCTGCCGTGGTCACGTGTCTTGCCAATTCCTACTGGCTGTCGGCGGCAACGTCGGCGGTGGCGCTGTCGCTCTCGGTGGCGGGGCTGGCGATCCTCTATGGGCAGCTCGGCCTCGTCTCGCTCTGCCAATTCGCGCTCGTTGGGGTTGGCGGCTGGGTAACGCTTCGTGTCGGCCACGCCTTTCACCCGCCGTTCGAAATCAGCCTTCTGGCCGGAGGCATCGTCGCTTCCGTGGTCGGCCTTGCCTTCGGCTTGCCGGCGCTGCGCTTGAGGGGGCTTTATCTTGCCCTTGTCACGCTGATGCTGGCGGGCGCGTTTCAGATCATCATCAGCGCCTGGGGCTTTCCCGACGGCGGCAACGGTTTTCTCGGCCGCGCCGACGGTTCCGGCCGTGCCATGCTCCCCCGGCCTGAAATCGCCGAGGGAGCCGTCGGTTATTTCCTCTATGTTTGCCTTGCCGCGACGATCGCTCTGCTGATCGCCCAATGGCACAAACTGGGACGACCCGGCCGCGCCTGGGCTCTGATCCGCAAGGGCGAGACGGTCGCCATTGCAAGCGGCGTCAATGTGCTGACCTACAAGGCATGGGCATTCGCGCTCAGCGGCTTCCTCGCGGGCGTTTCTGGTGCACTGCTTGCCGGAAATGTCGGTCAGCTCGATGGTCGTGCGTTTGGCGCCTTCGAAAGCCTGAACCTCTTCGCCCTGGCGATCGTCGGAGGCGTCTACAACTGGTACGGAGCGCTGATTGCCGGGCTGCTGCTGCGGGCGGTGCCGGCGCTGCTGACCGATCTCGGGATCGATGGATATGTGACCATCGGTATTTTCGGCGTCGCTCTGTTCCAGGCATTGGCGACGGCACCATCCGGCATCGCCGGACAGATCGCCTCGCTGATCGCGCGGCTGCGGTTCGGTTCGGCAAAGGAGAGGGCGCGATGATCGCCATCGACAACCTTGTCGTCCAGTTCGGCGGCGTCAAGCCGATCAATGAATTGACTGCGACCCTCGCTGCGCCAATCGCCGGTCTGATTGGCCCGAACGGTGCGGGTAAAACAACCTTGCTCAATGTTCTCTCAGGTTTCGTCAGGCCGGCTCGTGGCAGCGTCGCACTGAATGGCGAACAACTGCTGGACCTTGCACCGCTGCAGCGCGTGCGCGCCGGCCTTCGCCGGTCTTTCCAGACTGAGCAGGTCGTCGAGGATCTGACGGTGTCGGGCAATCTCGCCGCGATTGCGGATCATGTAGTGGCGCCGCTAAATCGCGCCGCGGCCATTGATGCTGCTCTTGCTTTTGTCGGCCTCCGAACGGTGACCGATAAGCTCGGCCAGTCGCTCAATCTGTTCCAGCGCCGTCTGGTCGAGCTCGGCAAATGCGTGATCGGCAATCCCAGGCTCATCCTGCTCGATGAACCGGCCGCCGGCCTGACGGAAGAGGAGGGCAGCATGTTTCGCGAGATCGTTTTGCGCATCCCCGCCGAAGTCGGAGCGCAAGTGTTGGTGATCGATCACGACGTCGAGCTCATTCGGGCGATGTGCAGCGAGACGATGGTGCTCGACTATGGAAAGCTGCTGGCGCTGGGGCCGACGGAAGCGGTGCTTGCCGACCCGAACGTGCGTCGCGCCTATCTGGGGGAATTCTGATGGCAGCGATCTCATCCGTGGTCGTTGAAAATCTCGCCGTCGAGCGCGGGGGCAAACGGGTCATCCACGATGTCTCCTTTGCCATCAAAAGCGGAGAAATCACCGCGTTGCTGGGTGCCAACGGCGCCGGTAAGTCGAGCACCGTTATGGCGCTTGCTGGCGTCCTGCCTATCGCTGGCGGCAGAATGCGGCTCGACGCGACGTCGCTCACCGGGCTTTCTCCCGATCGCATCCGCCGGGCCGGCCTGGCGCTGGTGCCGGAGGGCCATCGGGTGCTGGGCCAGCTGTCGGTGGAAGACAACATTCTCGTTGCTGCCTTCGATGGATCGCCTTCCGCCCGCCGCGAGGGACTCGAAAGAGCCTATGAAATATTTCCCGAACTTGCCCAGCGCAAACGCCAACTGGCTTCCGATCTCTCGGGGGGCCAGAAGCAGATGGTCGCGATGGCGCAGGCGTTTATCGCCAAGCCAGGCTTCATGGTGGTCGATGAGCTTTCGCTTGGGCTGGCGCCGGCTGTGGTCAAGCGGCTGGCGGAAGCACTAAAGATAGCGGCCCAAAACGGCATCGGCGTGCTCCTGATCGAACAGTTCGCCAACCTTGCTCTAGATCTGGCCGATCACGCGATGGTCATGGAGCGCGGCCGGCTGGTCTATGACGGTGCTTCCGCGACGTTGAGGGCCAATCCCGAAATCCTGCATGGCGCCTATCTCGCCAGCTGATCTCAAGGAGAGACGATGACCTTTGCCAACGATCTTTTTACCGGCCGCACGGTCGTTATCCCCGGCGGAACATCGGGCATTGGGGCTGCGACGGCTGAGCGTTTTGCTGCGCTCGGTGCCCGGGTCGTCTGCTGCGGCCTTGGCGCCGCCGGCGGACCACGCAGCGAGCGGATCGAGAGCCGGGACATCAACGTCCTTCAGCCCGGCGCTCTCGACGATTTCTTCGCGAGCCTCAATCAGATTGATGTGCTCGTGAATTGCACCGGTGTCAGCCGCGATCGCGACGAATGGAAGAAAGAGAAGTTCGATGAGGTCATTGCAATCAACCTGACGTCGGTCATGGATTGTTGTCGCTTGGGCCGCGGCCGGATGAAATCCGGTTCGTCCATCATCAACATTGCGTCCATGTATTCGACGTTCGGCGCGGCCGATCGGCCAGGTTATTCGGCCAGCAAGGGAGCGATCGTACAACTGACAAAGTCGTTGGCGCAGGGACTTGCGGCGGAGAATATCCGCGTCAACGCTGTCGCGCCAGGCTGGATCGTAACGCCGCTGAGCCGGGCGTTGTTTGCCGATGAAGTCGTTTCGGCGCCGATCAGAAACCGCATACCGGCGGGACGATGGGGCGAGGCGGCGGAAGTCGCCGACGCGATCGTCTTCCTGTCGTCCGAGGCAGCACGCTACATAACCGGCGTCTGCCTGCCGGTCGACGGCGGCTACCTGACCTCATGAGGAAGACAGCATGGAACCGGTTTTCTCATCCGTTAAAGTTGCAGGGGGAAGGGATTTTCCAAGCGTTGCCCGCAGCTTGTTCGGCAATGTGCGGCTCGATTTTCAATCGGGTGACGAAAATCAAAGCCGGCTGTTGTCGGCAATGCTCGGCACCTGCCGCCTGACGCTGCTGGAAGCCGATACGCACACTGTTTTTGGCGAGCGCGTGACCCTCGGCTCGGACTCTCCCGATGCCATCAAATTGGTTTTCCAGACACATGGCTTTTCGTCCCTCAACCAAAATGGCCGTAGCGTTCTCGTCGGCGCCGGCGCGAGCATCATGTATGATCCAAGCCGTCCCTATGTGCTGACCAACAGAACGGCTGTCCGCCTGCTTCTCTTGCAATTGCCGCGTCGCGCGCTTCCAGTTCAAGCGGTCAACCGGCTGATGGAGCCGTTTGTCGCCATGCCTGAACATGCGGGGATGCAGCGCATCCTGCTTTCGCTGATGGATTCGACAATCCGGGAGATCGGCAGGTTGGACGACACGGTGCGTGCCAGCCTCGGCCAGACGATGATCGAGCTCGTTCGCACCATGATCGGCGTCGATCCGCAGCGGGAACGATCAAGCCCCCATTCCCTTGACCTGCTGCGTCGGCGTGTGAAGGACTTTGTCTCGGACCACATCTCGCGGCCCGATCTCGATGTCGGCATGATCGCGCGCCGCATGGGTTGTTCCATTCGCTACGTCTATCGTGCATTTGAGGCCGAGGGCACGACGCCTGCCGACTATATCTGGAGCCTGCGGCTGGAAAGAGCCGCGTCCCGACTACGGGACGCTACATGCCGCCCGGGCGAAATATCGGAGATTGCCTTTGCGCTTGGGTTTTCTTCGAGCGCGCATTTCTCCCGGGCGTTTCGTGGCCGCTATGCGCTTTCGCCCTCCGATTGGCGAAAGGGCGGCCCGGCGTGAATCCGCGAGGCCGCCACGCGTTTATCGCATTGCGTCCGCCACACGCAGCGTGTCGGTGAATTGCTCGAAGCGCCGGATCTTGCCGTCTGCGACGCTCCAGACGTGAACGACACGCGCCTTGAAGGACTTGCCGGTCTGTCTGTAAGTCCCGGCATAATCACCGATTCCGATCACATCGCTGCCTGCGTCCAGCAGCCGTTCCAGGGCGAACGTGTAGCCGTCGAAGGCTTCTCCGAGTGCGAAGAAAACGTTTTTGAAAACCTCTTGAGGACCGACATAGGTGCCGGCACAGGGAAAGCCATCCATTTCCGTCCATCGGCAATCGGCGGCGATGTCGGCGAGCATGCCGTTCATATCCCTACGCGCGTTGGCGTCGTAGTGTGCCTTCACGATTTCATAGGCTGTGCGCATCGTTCTGCCTCAAACTGGTTCCTGCCCGGGGAGATAGTAGGTCATCGACGCCTTGCGGATAAAGGCACCGGCCGGGCTGTTCTGGATATGGCCATCACCAGTGATGCCAAGGAATTTGCCTGTCGAACGCATATCCTTGAAATTGTAGAAGAATGTCGAGGCGACAGCGATCTTGAATTCGCGGAAGGTGAAGATGTACTGATCATCGTCGAACTTGTAGGTGGTCGTCAGGTCGACGTCACCGTGCCCGCGTTGCACGCCGACAAGGCATTGCCATGCATAGCGTTGCGACGAGAGATAGGTATGTTCGTAGACGTGGTTCGGGCTATAGGTGAAATGCGCCCTCAGCCCGATCAGGTCGCGGCTTTCGGCGGGCACCGGTCCGCTGACCGCGCCGCCTTCGAGAATACCGGGTCGGAAAATCTGCGCCACCTGCGGCTCGCCGACAGATTCCTCTTTTTCGCGCACAATCGAATAGATCGAGAGAACGCGGCGGCTGGAAACGTTCAGGATCAAGGTCTCGGCTTCTTTGGGTCGACGCGCGAAAAGGACTTCGACGAAGAAGGTGTCGGGCGCAACCTCGATGACTTCGACCTTGTCGGTTGCGCTGCCATCGGCGTCCGACCATTGCACCTCGTTTTCGTGAAAGGTGAGCTCAAGCTTGCGACCGTCGTCAAATGCAATCGTGTGGGATGAGCCGGAAAGGGCATTCGTCGCTGGCAAACGGTTCGCGTCGATACCGTATGCGAACTGATCGTAGGTTTTCCAGTCTTTCGGATTCTGGTTCATTATCGTCTCCTCCTCAGGTGAATGCGAGCGTGGGCAGATCGACGGTCCCGGCTCCGCCGTCGACCGTCAGTATGGCACCGTTGACCATCGCGGCTTCGGCCGAGGCCAGGAAGCAGACTGCATTGGCGACATCTTCAGGCGTTGCGGGACAGCCAAGCGGCACGTCCTTCGTCACCAGGGCATAAGCTTCCTCAATGCCCTTCAGCTTGAATTTTTCCATGATGAATTCCATCTGCTCATCGGCCATCGCCGTCGTCACCCAGCCGGGGCAAACGGTGTTGGTCCTCACACCGAGGCGGCCGTAGTCCCGAGCCAGCGACTTCGCCAGGCCGATACAAGCATGTTTCATGGTGACGTAGCCTGCGGCATCCGGACCGGCAAAAAGCCCCGCGATCGAGGCAAGCACGACGATATTGCCTTTGCTCTCGATCAAATGCGGCAGCGTTTCGCGCGCACTGACGAAGGCCGTGTTGAGGTTGAGCCTGGTCGCCAGATCCCACGTCTCGTCCGACATGCTGACAGTAGGGCCGACACCATGGCCGCCGGCATTGGCCACGAGAATATCCAGCCTGCCGAACTGCTCGACGACGGCAACGGCGGCAGCCTTCATGCTGGCGCCGTCGGCTGCATCGGCGACAACGATCGTGGCTCCGATCTCTTCGGCAACTGCGTGGAGTGGATCGGGACGTCGCCCCACGAGCGTGACATTCCCACCTTCCAATCGAATGCGGCGGGCGACCGCCGCACCGATTCCCGTTCCCCCGCCCGTAATCAATGCCGTCTTGTTCTTGAAGCGCATGATGTCTCCTCTCACTTTGAGGAATATCATGGCCCAAAGCGGCGGAGCCGTCGTGTCCACGTCTGCAGTCAGTTTTGACTGAGAATGCACAGATCGCTTTGAGCGGTCGACGATGATAGCTATCGGCCTGCCTGCGCCGACGCCAATTGCCTATAAGTTCCATAAATTGGCGTTACGCAGCAGAGGCTTTCCTTTTCGGCAGCTGGCGAAAGTGAGCGGTAGGTCGGCGGTTCGAACTGGTTCAAGAGCAACGCTTCCTCATACAGCTGGTCTCTCGCGTCGCGCTCTGGCTATGTCCTTGCCAGGGTCAGTGCGGCTTGGACTCCACCTTCAATGATCTCCGCCGCCCTCGAGGGATCGAAAACAGCTCGTGCTATCTGAAGTGTGCCCACCATTAAGCTGAACATCGCGATTGCGCGCTCGGATGGTGAGGACGACGGCGAGGCTGGAAGATACGACGCGCCAATCCATCCTCGTAAGCCTTTCGAGTCGAATCCGGTTGACGCCCGATTTCAGGCAAGAGTGCGGCCGATGGGCAGCCCTCTTCGCTTCATGGCAAATGGGCAATGTTCAGATAGTCACGAATGACATCCTCAATTCCCCAATCTCCGCTCGTCAGCGCTTGAGCGAAGGACTTCAATGAAGCTCTGGCGCATGTTCAGCCTTCCCATCCTGGTCCGTTGGAGTGTCTTCATCCACCTGGGGCCGCGGGTCGCGTGTTATCGTTTCTATCGCCTGGTACATCCAGGCAGGGATGGCGTGGATGTTTTCGCGCAGATCCTCGACAATCGGCTGCCTGTGCGGGCTTCGTGCCAGGTAGCGGACGATACCATCGACAACCGTCTCAAGATTGGATCGCTCATCGCGAAACCAGTGGAGGGCCTGGATCACCCGCATTGCCGGTCGGCCTGCCCAGAAAGCGGTCTTTGCCGAAATGCGCTTGAAGTCCAAGATATAGATGACCGGTTTCGTGGCCTGCGCATCGCCGGCATTGGCCTCGATTTCGATGGTTCGGGGATAGGTATCTGCATAGATCGTTGACCGGGCCGGAACGGCCGTCGTCAGGCCAAGATCGTTGGCAGCCGTCATGCCGTCGACGCACACACGAAGCTTGTCGCGCCGTGCAATCGCATCGATGAAAGAGGCGCGCGGCGGAAACACCATCTTGCCGGTCAGCTGGCTGATACCCGGCTTGTCATAGAGACCACGATGAAGGCTGTCGGCACATTGTGCTGTAACCATCTTTTGAACTCCCCGTCCGGGATCTCGCCATAGGGACTATAGCCCTTGCACTCGATGAGATGGATCGAGGAATTGCCATTGATGGCCACCACATCGACTTCCGCTTGCTTCTTGTTCGTATCGTCCTGTCATCGCCGATCCTTCGGAAAGAACTGGCCCTCATGTGCCCAAGCAGCCTCGGCCTCTTGCATTTCCTCCGGGGAAAGGTGGTAGACAACGAGCTTGTCGAGCACATCGTCCACGTCCCGGGCCATTCCCAGCAGGTCCATCGTCTTGCCCATATGGCCGCGCTCGCCGAACCTATCGAAGCACATGCCAGAGACCATATCGCGAAGGTCAAGAACGTTCTTCGTTGTCTCCAGCGAGAGATATGGTTCGTCTCCGAAATCGAGTGCATTGGACACATCTCGCGCTCGACGGGACAGAGCTTCCGACCGAGACCTCGAACCATCTTCCGCGAAAACGTCATAGCACTGTCGGCCGACGTGCTCCGCGTAAACCGCGATCTTCATCACATCGGCGGGCGAGATTTTCTGATCGTTTCTGTACAAAATCGTAGGCATGCCAAATCCTCCACGCCGGAATGGGAATATCAGGTTGCCGCAAGAATGTTCACATTTTGTTCTTTTCAGTGAGGGAGTCAAGGGCGCTTTCTCAGGATCGACAGCGCAGCTTCGAGGTCGTCCTTGGCGGCAAGCATGAGCGCGTGATTGTCACCCAGCGCGATAATCGTCGTGAGCACCTCATCGGCCCGCCACCCCGAAGCAACGGCACGGTCGACGAGAGCAGCGGATTCCAAATGGAGCGCGGTTTCGATATTAAAAAGGTGGACTTCCAAGCAACTACGAGGTCCACAGCGCCTCGTAGTCCTTGTCCTTGAATTCTTTGACGAGGTAATCGATGAAGAGGCGGGTCTTTGCTGGGAGATGATGCCGCGTCGGATACGCGATATTCATCGTCAGGCGCGGCAAATCCCAATCATCCATGATGCGGACGAGTCGACCGGACTGAAGGTCCTCGTTGATGATATATGTCGGCTGCGCCAAAATTCCGAGGCCGTCCAAGGCGGCCTTTCTTATTATCTGTCCGTCATTGGAGTTCAGGAGGCCAGCCACCGGAATCGTGACAGCCTCACCGTTCTTCCGGAAGGTCAGGTGGTTCCAGTTGTCGGCAAGCGTATAGAGCAGGAGGTCATGGTTTGCGAGGTCGCCTGGATTGGTCGGCACTCCGCGCCGTGCCAGATAGTCGGGCGACGCCGCGAGCAACCGCCGTGTCTCCGCGAGCCGACGGATAGTGATCGATGAGTCCGCCTCCACGCGGCGGGTGCGGATCGCGAGGTCGACGCCGTTTTCAATGAGATCGTAGTAGCGGTTCGAGACGACGACCTCGACCCTCACCTTCGGATATCGCTGAGTAAACGAAGGGATCAGAGGACTGAGATGCAGAAGGCAAAATGATAGCGAGGCGCTGATGCGGAGCAGCCCGCTCGGGCTCATCGCTCCCGCGCTGACGCTCGCTTCGGCGTCGAGCATTCCGGTGATGAGCTCCTTGCCCCGCTGGTAGAAGTGCTCCCCTTCGCTTGTCAGGCTGAGTTGCCGGGTCGTGCGCTGCACCAGCCTGGCATTGAGGCGTTCCTCGAGGGATTGCAGGTTTCTGCTTGTGGCCGACACCGACATGTCGAGCGCATCGGCAGCCTTGGTGATGCTGCCGCGCTCCGCTATCTGAATGAACACTTCGATCTCGGTTAGGCGATCCATGACCCGCACATTCTTGCGTTTGGCGCGAAAGCGGTTGTCGATGGTCGGGGTTTGCTTGCGCGTGCGCTGTAGAATAATGTAACCCTCAGGGAACAGAAGGCTTCATATCTCTCCAGTGTGTGGAGCAAAGGTTTCCAATGACCCAGGTCGACCAGTTGAACGGAGTCATCGCATTCGTGCATTCCGCTGAAGCTCTCAGCTTCACGGCAGCCGCCGCCAAATTGGGAATCACGAAGTCCGCAGTTGGCAAAAGCGTCACGAAACTTGAAGAGCGACTCGGGATCAAGCTTCTCCATCGAAGCACCAGGAGCTTGAGCCTCACTCCGGACGGAGAGGCCTATTTCGCGAGCCTTCGACATGCGCTTGGGGAGATCGAGGCGGCGGAGGCCACCTTGCTGTCGAAAAGCCAAGCCATATCCGGAAGGTTGAGGATCGACTCCCCCGCAGCGTTCGGTCGCCAGATTCTCATGCCCTTACTGCTGGACTTTTCGCGACGCTACTCGGGCTTGACACTGTCGCTCTCGTTCACCGACAAGATCGTCGATCCCGTCGAAGAGGGTGTCGATCTCACGGTTCGGTTCGGTGAAACACGCGACTGCACCGGACTGATTTCGAAGAAGCTCACCGAGCAGCCATCCGTTGTGGTCGCCGCGCCATCGTACCTGGAAACACGAGGAACACCTCAGAGCGTGGCGGACCTCCAGCGCCACGACTGCATTTGCGGATTTGGGCGAGACAACTCCGCGAGCTGGCGCATCAAAGACTCCAACGGTGCCCCGATCCGCTACTTGCCACCCGTGTCGCACCAGTTCGGAGACGGAGAGGCTATCGTAGCGGCGACGTTGGCGGGTTTGGGGCTGTGCCAAATGCCTCGTTCGCTCGTGAGAGCTCACCTAGAGACAGGCGCGTTGATCTCGGTCCTCGATGAGATCGCAGATGTCCCAGTGTCTGTCTATGCCGTCTGGCCCGTAACGCGACACCTGCTGCCACGCGTCAGGACGGTCGTGGACTTCCTCGCGGAAAAGGGGCGGCAGGGAGAACTCGACTAGACATTGCCCCCTATATCGACAAGGTTTCTGCGATCCAGCCAGTTGGCTGGAAATGGACAAGACGGATAGTCCACCGCAAGCCAACTTAGCGCGTCGATTTTCGCGGCGAGCGGGAAAGTGTTTTCCGCTTTGATCCCTTTTTACCACCTGCGGCAAAGCTATTATCTCGCCCAACGCCGGAGTGGGAGCCGCAGGGAGGTTCGATCAGGTGGGTTATCTGCTTTTTTCGCGAAAGAACGATCTCCCCCAGGATTAAAGCCCGACGTCGCTGTCCTTCTGCAAAGGACGGCCGAGGAAGGTCACGATCGCGAAGCCATGCGGCTGGCGCAATCGACAGGAGATCGCTTTGAAGGCAGTGCGCTATTACGGAAGGCATGACGTCCGCGTCGAGGACGCGCCGGAGCCCCAGACACCGCAGCACGGTCAGGTCATCGTCGAGCCGACATTCTGCGGCATCTGCGGCACCGACCTGCATGAATATGAGTCCGGCCCGATCTTCACGCCAAGAACGCCGAATGCCTATAGCGGGGCAATCCTGCCCCAAATCCTGGGGCATGAGTTCGCGGGACGTGTGACCTCGGTCGGCCCCGGCGTCGAGACGCTGAAGCCTGGAGACCGCGTGTCGATCCAGCCGCAGATCGGCCCAAGAGTAGACTATTTCGGCAGCCGCAATCTCTCCTTCCTGGGGCCAAGGGCCTCAGTCGTCGGCCTTAATTGGCCATGGGGCGGCATGGCGAAGCGCGCCATCGTCCACGAATACAATGCGATCCGCATGCCCGACGACGTGACCGACCAGCAAGGTGCGCTTGTCGAACCCGCAGCGGTCGCGGTGCATGCCGTTGATCGGTCAGGTTTGAAGCCTGGTGGCACGCTCCTTATCACGGGCGCAGGCCCGATCGGGGCGCTGGTGGTTCTCGCCGCTATTGCCGCAGGTGTCACCCGGATTTTTGTGAGCGAGCCGAACACCAACCGTCGGGCGCGCATCGCGGCGCTCTCGAACGATGTCACAATCCTCGATCCTGGTTCCTCGGACTTCCTGTCCACGATCAAGGACGGCACCGAAGAGGGTGTCGGGGTTGACGCCGCCATCGAATGCGCAGGCCATCCCCGCGCGCTGCACGCCTGCCTCCAGGCGGTGCGCGCACAGGGCACCGTCGTCCAGGTGGGCTTGATGGGCGGCCCCGCTGAGATCAGCCCGTTCGACCTGACGATGCGGGACATCACGCTGCGGGGCTCGCTGAACTACCCGCTGACTATCTGGCCTAGAATCTTCGAGATGATGAGGACGGGGCTTTATCCGGCCGAGAAGATCGTCGACGCCGAAATCGCGATGGAAGACGTCGTGCAAAAGGGCTTCCGCGAACTCCTCGACCCAAGCGGCGGAAAGATGAAGATACTGGTGTCGATGGAATGAAACTGAGCCGATCGCAAGCGCCACGGCGGTATCGCGCAATCAATGGCGAAGTCCCGTCGGCGACGCGCGAAGACTTTGAACGACGCGTCGCACATCTGAGGTCCGCCAAATGAACCGGCCATTCACTCAAACGAGATCATGACCATCACGGCCGCCAGGGCGCGGTCCGATCCCGACGTCTGCTTCGTCGGGATCGGAAGCACCTTCCGCGGCATGCAACGTCGCCCGGCTGACCCACGCTCCCGACATCACGCTCATTTATGAATCCGGTACGATCCGGGACGGCTCCCACCGTTCTGCCTCTCTCCATCGGCGACGGCGACCTTTGCGAGACGTCGGTGACGACGGTCTCGGTCCCTGAGATGTTTCGCTATTGGCTCCAGGGCGGCCGCATCACGATTGGCTTCCTCGGTGCGGCGCAGTGCGATAAGTTCGGCAACATCAACACGACCGTCATCGGCGGCTACGAAAAACCGAAGACCCGGCTGCCCGGCGGCGGAGCGTCCCGAGATCGCAAGCTCGTGCGGCGAAATCTACATCACCATGGTTCAGTCGACCGGCGGCATGGTCGATAAAATCGACTTCGTCACCTCCTTCGGACACCGCGAAGGTGGCGATCACCGCGAACGCCTCGGCATCGCGACCAAAGGATCTACGCTGCTGACTCAAGACCTAGCGATCTGGAGGCCCGACCTGGTGACCAAAAAGGAGTTCACCGTCATGTCGCTTCATCCCGGTGTGACCAGAGAGAAGGTGCAGGAGACTTGCGGCTGGAAGGTCAAGTTCGCGGAGGACCTGGATGTCCCGCCGGCTCCAAGCGAACTGGAGTTGAAGACCCTGCGCGATCTCAAAGCCAGAACCGACGCTGCCCTCAAGGGCGAGTCCAGCACCGCTGCAGCACCGTTACCTACCACAGCACAGCGACGAGAGCTGAGCAGTCGCTCCGCCATCGAAGAAGAGTTGAAGGCGTGACGACGCTGATCATCCGATAGCTGCTGTAGTGTGTATTGGGACCGTCGACGTAGTCTCGCGATAATTGAAGGGACGGTCACATCTTCCGACCAGCGGAGGGTGTGAAATAGAAAGGCGGCCAATCGGCCGCCATTTCCAGCTTGAATGAACCAGCGGAGTTCTTCAGTTGCCTTTATCCGCCCCACTAATTTTACTGATGTATAGAGCGATCAGGATGATGCCGCCTGTTGTCGCGTTGATCCAATAGGCGGGTACTTGGGAGAGAACCAAAACATCCTGAATGAGGACGAGCAGCAGCACACCGCCACACGCACCAGCGATCGTGCCTCGCCCTCCGTTGAGACTGACTCCACCGAGGACCGCGGCCGCAAATGCGTTGAAGATCAGATTTTGCCCGAGCGAAGAAGGAATGGACGCGATCCGGCCCGCCTGCAGCAACCCTGCCAGCGCAGCAAGGATCCCCGCAACGATGAAGACTCCCATCAAGACACGCTCCACCGGGATGCCGGCGACCCGAGCTGCTTGCTGGTTTCCACCGACGGCGTAAAGCATTCTTCCAACCCGGTGCCGCGACAGGAAGACCGTAAGAACGGCGAGCAAGGTCAAGGCAAGCAGGAAAGAGACAGGCACACCCAGGAACGTGGAGTCTCCTGGGAATGTGAGGAGCACAGGCAGGTCGGAGAGTGTCTCGCCGCGAGTCAATCCGAGGCTGATGCCGCGCAGGAGGATCAGCGTCGCCAAGGTTGCGATGAAGGCGTTGAACCGAAGGTAGATCACCAGCAAACCATTGAACGCGCCAATAATGGCACCCACGGCGAAGATCACCAGGAGCGCCAGAAGCGGCGAATTCGCAAGATTGAGGCCCGAGCCACCTGCTTCGAGGAGGCAGTACACGCCCGCCATCGGCGCAAGGCCGAAAGTCGACTCGAGTGACAAGTCGAACTTCCCGGCGATCAGAACCAGGGTAAGTCCCATGGTCAGCACGCCGAGTTCGCTGGCCTGCTGCACTACGCCGTAAAAGTTGTCGTAGGAGAGGAACGCGTTGTTGAGAAGCGTGCCTACGATCATGACGACAACCAGAACCGGCACGATCGCCCATTCAGGTTGGAACAGGTCGCTGAGGAGCCGGCGGGAACGGAGGTCCGTTCCGGTGACGCCCGTTGTTTGAATGTGGGTCATTTTTCCTCCCGAGATATGTGAAAGCCTTCCATGGCGGACACGAGCTCTTCCTCGTTCATGCCGCTTTTCTCGACGACTTTCTTGCCGCGAACCCAGACCTCTACTCGGTCGCAGAACGCGAGTTCTTCTGGCTCGTCACTGACGAGAATGACTGCAAGTCCTCGACGTCGTCGTTGCTCAACGATGTCGAGAATGGTTGCCTTTGACGCGATGTCGACGCCCGCGGTCGGGTGCAGGAGAATAAGTACGCTGGGGTTCGTGCTCAATGCGGACCCCAGGAGTACCTTCTGCTGATTGCCGCCACTCAGCTCACCGACATTTTGTCTGACGGAATGACAGACAACGCCGAGCTCGGACCGATTGTCCTCCGCGAACTTCCGACGCGCCCTGCCGTTCAAAAGTACGCGGTTGGTGAATGCCTTCAGGCTCGGTAGAGTCATATTGTCTTCGATCGACATTTCGCCGACCAGGCCGGTCTTTATCCGGTCCTCCGGTAGAAGTGCGACCCCATTTTTCACCGCCGTTGGCGGTTTCCAGGGCTTCGGAATTTCCCTTCCGTTCAATTTGATCGCACCCGACCATTTTGAATAATGGCCCGCGAGGGCAAGCGCGATTTGACGGGTGCCTGAGCCCGAGTGTCCGGCGAAACCCACGACCTCGCCCGCCCGCAGCGTGAGACCGAGAGGGTCCTCGCATGCATCAAGCCGCAGGTTCGCTTCGAGTACCACCGGCGTGCTCGTGGGCAAGGCTGGGCGGCACACTTTCTCACTGGAGGTGAGTGCTTTGCCCGCCCCCTCGTCGCCCACCATCGCGGAAACGATTTCGGCTGTCGTGAGTTTGCTCGCGTTGCCATGCAATACGTCGCGCCCGTTTCGCAGCACGGTGACCGCGTCGCAAACCTTCGGGACCTCGTCGAGGTGGTGTGAGATGAAAAGGAATGTGATCCCCTTGGCGCGCAGTTCATTCACCCGCTCGATCAGATGGTCGATCTCGCTGGAAATCAGCTGCGCGGTCGGCTCGTCCAGGATGACGAACCTTGAGCCCTGGCTAAGGGCGCGGGCGATTTCCACCATCTGGGCCTCTCCCACCCCCAATTCGCGGACCGGAGTGGTAGGCAGGATAGGAATATCCCAGCTTTCGAGCGCGGCCGCCGCTTGGCGGTTGAGGCCGCGCCACGAGATCATCTGTTTGCCCTGATACCGTCCGAGATAGAGATTCTCGGCCACGGTCAAATCCGGCACGAGAGTTCGGTGCTGGTAGACGCACGCCACCGCCTCGCGCCAAGCGTTTCGATCGTTCAACGCGGGGGGAGCGGCACCATTCAGGAGAAAGGACCCTGAATCGATCGCTCGCAACCCGGTCAGGATTGATACCAGGGTAGATTTGCCAGCACCGTTCCGACCGATTAGGGCGTGAGATTCCCCCTTTTTTATCGATATGGAAAGCCCGTTCAGAGCAACGGTCCCTCCGAAACGCTTTACGGCGCTGTCGATTGCGACAAGTTGTTCCGACGGGCTTTCCAGCATATTCAGCACTCCAGGAC
The DNA here is from genome assembly GCF_004306515.1 of Rhizobium beringeri. Taxonomy (NCBI): domain Bacteria; kingdom Pseudomonadati; phylum Pseudomonadota; class Alphaproteobacteria; order Hyphomicrobiales; family Rhizobiaceae; genus Rhizobium; species Rhizobium beringeri. Next base: position 160,446 of record NZ_SILG01000006.1, read on the forward strand.
AAATGTTGTGACTATTTGGCGTTGCCCCAGAGGCCCTTGTCGTCGACATTCTGCTTCGTCACGACGGGAGACTGCAGATTGTCCACGAAGTACTTACCGTCCTTGACCACGGTGCTGTTGTGATCGGTCGGACCTTCCTTCATTTCCTTGCCGTCCAGAGCGTCCTGGAGATATATGACGCCGTACTTGGCATAATCGGTGACCGGCTGCGAAACCGTCGCATCCAGATAGCCGTCGCGGATGGCTTTGAGAGCGCTCGCACCGCCGTCGATTGCGACGACCGCAATGTGACCAACCTCGCCGACCTTTGCGAGGCGACCACGAGACTTCAACGCGGCGGCAACCGGATCATAGTAGAGTGTGTCCGTCGCCAGATAGATGCCAGCGATTTCCGAATTGCCGCTCATCACCGTCGAGGCGACATTAGCGGCCTGCGGGCCATCCCAGTTGGCCGTCTGCTCGATCACCGTTGCGGTCGAGATTTTCTTGAAGGCCTCGTCGAAACCATTCTTGCGGTCTCGGCCGTTGGTCGTTGTCAGTCCGCCAGTGATGTTGAGAACCGTCGTGTTCTTGTCGGCCATCGCGGCCGCGAGTGCTTCCGCGGCACGCGCGCCCATGGCAAGATTGTCGGCCCGCACCACTGCGTAGACGTCACCGGCCGCAGGCTTGTCGTCGACGATGACGACGGGAACATTCTTGCTTTTCGCGTAGTCCAGAGCGGGCTTGATGGCGGCACGATCGACCACGCCGGCCAGGATGACGTTGGCCCCTGCGTTAATCAGATTACGGAAGTCAGTGACCTGCTGGCTTGCGTCGCGGTTGGCGTTGGTCGTCTGAACCACATCCCCGCCGGACGACTTGGCCTGTTCGGTCGCCGCGTTCACCAATACCGTGAAAAACGGTGTATTGAGCGTCGGCATCGAGAGACCAAGCTTCATCGTTTCGGCGTAGCTGGCGCTTCCGATCATAACGGCAGAAATGGAAATGCTGGTGGCGAAAGCTAGTCTAAGGGTATTGAACATATTTTCCTCCTCTTCCCTCGGCCACGGTTATGCTAGTGTCGCGAAGTGGGATAAAGACGCGCTTGGGGGAAACAGTTTTGCGTTCCGTGGGAAAAAGGCGTCTGCCGTACCGTCGTTCTGGTGCGCGACGCGAAACGGCTAAGTCGGCAACCGCAAACCAAGTGCATTCGAAGCCGATCGCGCTTAAATGCTCAGGTCTCAGCTCGTATTTCATGCTTACAGATCAAGGATCCGAGATGTAATCGCGGCCCACTTCGGCAAATTCATCGAGCTTGTTTCTTGGTGAACCACGCCTACGGGGTAGAAGCGCGGGCAAGAAAAGGAAACTCGCCGCGAATGCAAGACCCCGCACCGGCTCGTTCCCAAGGGGCGAGATCGAATGCACGGCGTTCGGCGGGATGTAGATCAAGTCCCCAGGTCCGACTTCGCACTTTTCGTGCCCGATCCGCATGCTTGAGCATGTAGTAATACTCATGGGTGTTGTGCCGATGCGGCTCCAGATGGGGCCGCGGCTATCTCGCACTCGGAGACATATTCGAGATACAACCCCTCGGTCACCGCCCGCACCGACTCCTTGGGGACCATGAAATGGTATTGCAACTGCCACCGTGCTCGATCGTGGGTTCGGTCTGGCTGTTCATCACGTCCATTTCGGTATCCTCGGGTTCGCGGAACTACTGCGCGAGATAGCCGCCGTCGACGACCAGTTCGCTTCCTGTGACGAACGAGGAATCGTCGCTCGCCAGGAACAGGCAGCATTGGGCCACTTCTTCCGGCGTTCCCATGCGACCCATCGGCGTGTTGCTGATGATGCCGTTGTTCATCTCCTCGGACTGGGCCGTGACCAGCGGAGTGCGGATGAGCCCGGGATGGACGGAATTCACGCGAACGTTGTCTGGCGCATAGGACACCGCGGCGTTCTTGGTCATGTTGCGGACGCCGCCCTTCGCGGCGTTGTAGGCGGCAGCACCGGGAACACCCACGTTCCCCCAGATCGAGGAGAAATTGACGATCGACCCCGAGCGGGCCTTGCGCATCGCGGGCAGCACTGCCTGCATGCCCAGGAACGATCCGGTCAGGTTGACGCCGATCACCTTGTTCCAATCGGCAAGGCTAGTGTCGAGTATCTGCCTATAGTTGAAGACAATCCCCGCGTTGTTCACGAGAACGTCGATCCGGCCGTGAGCCTGGAGTGTGAAGTCGACGACGGCCTTCCAATTGGCTTCGTCGGAGACATCCAGGTCCTGGTTCACGATGCCTGGGAGAGCCGCTGGCTGCTTTTTGACGTCTCCAGCGATGACCTGCGCGCCTTCCGCCGCGAACAGCTCGGCGACGGCGCGCCCGATGCCTTGAGCCGCGCCGGTGACGATCGCCACCTTGCCTTGAAGCCTACCCATATTTTTCCTCCTCTGTGATGTGTCGTTTGAGCGCCCGACTGCTATGTCTGGTCGGCGGGGGAAACGTCGGCCATCCTGACCAGAATATTCAGGTGGTCGTTCCCTTCTTGGTGAGTTCTTCGAATCCTTCGGTTACCGCGGCGTCGAGCGTCACGCGGCCCGTCACGATCTTTCGACCGAGAATTTCCCGCTGGCGATCAAGCCAGCCAGCCGCTCTCCAATTCGAAGCTCTTTGGCTTTGTGGAATCTTAGCGCTCGCAAACGGTGTTCCTCCAGATGCACAGGCGACATTCCGCGGCCGCCGACGTCGGCGGCCGATCGAGCAGACGATGCCGAAACCCCTCCAGGCCGGACAGTAGCAATCACGCGAACGATCGGAAGTAGGTGGCGCGGAAAACACTTTACCGGAATCTGCAAAAATCGCAGGCGACTTCCGAGGAGACGCGGCCGGCGGCAGGGACATCCTGCCCGCGACCACAATGGTTCATGCTTTGTCGAGTTCGTCGAGAAGGGCTTCGAAACCCGGCATCAGGCGCGAGATGATCTCGTCGCCTTCGAGCTTGTCGAGCGCGTCGGAGAAGATTTCGGGACCGACGCTTTCGATATGCCCGGCGTCCTTGAGGATTTTGAGGATTTCAAGGTTGGGGATTTCTCCCTGACCGATCGGCACCCGATAGGAGAGGCAGTCCCGCTTCATCGAGCGCCCCGGCGGGCAGACAAGGGGACCATCGGCGATCTGTACGGTGTCAAACGTTCCGACCGGGATTTCCTTGAGAAGCGCATCGTTGCGGCCGCCGCGGACATAATGCCAGGTGTCGAAGATGATTCCGCTGTTTTTCCGGCCGGCGTCCCTGACGATCGTCCAGACTTCGTCCACGGTCTTCAGGCCCCAGAGCGGCATTGCCTCGATAAGGCACTTGAGTCCGTTCTCGGCGGCGCGGTCGCACATCGCCGCGTAGTAGCCGGTCAGCTCGTCGAGGGTGTAACGACCCTCCGGAAAGCTGCCGATCAGGTGGATGCGGTCGACCTGCAAGGCCTCGGCGATCCGGAAGAAGTCGTCCGGCGTCGTGTCGAGGTAGGGCTTGATGTCGGGGTCTTCGCCAGGGGTCAGGCCGTCGGGGACCCAGCTCGTGAGCGGGTCAAGGTAGCTCAGCCGGACGCCGTTGTCGGCGGCGATCGAACGGATGTCCTTGTCCGACAGCCCGCCCGCGCGCGTGTTCTTGTAATCCATCGGAGAAGTGCTAAGCCAACCGAAGCCATTCTTGGCCGCAAGCTCCACGCGCGGCCGATAGGGGACGCTGCGGACCTGGGACAACCATAGCATCCGCTTTTCGGTGGGGTATTTCATCATGTCTTCTTTCTTTACTTAAACTGGGCCACGGTGGTTTCGAACGAACGCCTGGCCTGTTCGGCCAGCGGAAGCTTCCGGTAGGTCTCGCTGATGATCTCGACGCCCCACGGGCCTTCGTAACCGGCGTTCTTGACGGCTTGGATGAACTCTTTGGGTTTCAGCACGCCTTCGCCGGGAAGGCGGCGATGGTAGATGGTGTCTTCCCAAAGGAGGCCCTTCACGTCGGCGTCGGCGTCGTCCAGCTCGATCGAACCGATGAACCTGGACGGGATCTTCTCGATGTCCTTGTATGGGATGCCGCCGCGCGCCATGTGCCAGATGTCGATGAGCAAGCCGCCATTGGGCTGATCCGCCTCTTCCACGATCGCGCGCGCCACTTCCAGTGTCCTGACGTTGGAGAATGGCATGATCTCCATGACCACCCTGACACCGTACTCGGCCGCATCGCGGCACACTCCGGCGAATGCCTCGCGCATGCGGTCGACGTCGGGCGTCATTTCAGCTTCGGTCGGCGCGTAGAGATCGCCTCCGAGGCCGGGAGCAATCTTGAGATTTCGGACTCCGAGACGCTGCGCCACATCAAGCATCTCCGTCCGCATGATGTCCGACTTCGCCCGGCGCTCGCCGTCGAGATACCAGCCGGAGAGGAACTCGTACTCGAGGTATTTGATGTCGTTGTCGTCGACGATCCGCTTCATTTCCTTGAGACCAATCTGGGCGGCCGTCGCCTGAACGTCTGCGTGGATCAGGCCCATGCCCTTGTAGCCGACCTTGGCGGCCGCCTCGACGCGATCCTTGAAGGGGACCGGGCTGATTTCGGTCGGACCGAACGGATAGACGTCGCCTCCGAGTGTGAAGAACGCCGCCAGCAACTCGATGCCGTTTTTCCCAGTCATTGCCATACTCCCGGCGGCCGCGCGCCGCATGCGTTTGAATTGCCTTTTTATATACTGAAGCCCCGGAGCGATAAATTACGCACCCGAGATCAACATTGTAGCCTAAAGATATACAATGAGATGGGATCAGATCGATCGGACGCTGCCGCCGTCCACGCCCCAAACAGCCGACGTGACGAAGCTGGCGAGGTCGGACGCGAGGAAGACCACCACGTTGGCGACCTCCTCCGGCGTCCCAAGGCGTTCGAGGGGAAGCTGCCGCAGCTTCATTTCGTGCTCGACAGCCGCATGCGGCTCCATCTTGTGGAACGCGCCCATCGTCTCGGCGAAGCCGCCCGGCTTGGTCCAGAACGGGGTCCAGATGGGTCCCGGAGCGACCGCGTTGACCCGCACGGCCTTGCCCTCGGCGCGCGCGAGGCCCTTGGTCAGGGCGAGAACGGCGGCCTTCGACGCCGAGTAGTCGATCGGCACGGGTTCCGGCTGACGGGCGAGATCGGAACCGTTGTTGACGATTACGCCCTTCCGCTCGCGGAGGATCGGAAGCAGCTTCCGCGTAGCCCGGACATAGCTCATGAAATTAAGGGAGAAGGTTTTCTCCCATTCCTCGTCGGTCAGCTGGTCGAAGGTGCGGATCGCGCCCGAGCCGACATTGTTCACGAGCACGTCTACCGCGCCGCCCGTCGCCTTGAGCAACTCGTCCAGGCCCGCCGATACGCCAACTCCGGTGGACAGGTCCGCCTTTGCGGTGTGGGCCGTTCCGCCCGCGGCGGCGACTTCGGCCTTGACCTCGGCCATGGCTTTCTCGTCGATGTCCACGAGGCCCAACGTAGCGCCTTCGCGCGCGAACGCCACGGCGGTCGCGCGGCCGATCCCGTTGGCGGCACCCGTGATGAACACGATCTTACCCTTCAGTCCAGTTTCATTTTTCCCTAGTCCCTTGGATTGTTTGAATATCGGGGGCGCGTCAGATCGAAGCGCCTTCCTCCCCGGTTCGGAAATCAAAGCTCGCTGTCAGCCCGCCGTCCGCGACGAGGTCCGCGCCTAGAACCGCCGTCGAACCGCTCGACAAAAAGAACATCGCCGCCTGCGCGACTTCGCGGGTGTCGGTGGCGGATTCGAGGTGGCGTTTGAAGAGGCCGGCCAACATTGGCCCGGGGCTGAGGACGCGGACGCCGCTGCGCGAGTGGTCGAGCGCGACCGTCCGGGCTAACTATCGCACCGCCACTTTCGTGGCGTTGTAGATACCGAGTTGCTGTTCCGCCAAAGTGGCGTTCACGCTCGCCACCGCCACGATTGTCCCGTCATGGGCTTCGATCATCAGGGGCAGCAGAAATTTGATCGCCAGCGCAGTGCCCACGATGTTGACGTTGAGCGCCCGGGACATGATCGCAGGTGTGGCCTCCAGGATTGTACCGACGTCGAGGATGGCTGCAGACGTCACGAGGCCGATGGCGTTTCGCGCCCGAAGACCTCAGGCGGGCGACGACCTTCTCCCAGGTAGCCTCTCCGGCGACATCCCCCGCGACGTGATGGTATCCCGCGAGCGCGGCGAGGTTGTCCTGAGCGGCTGCAAGATCGACGCCGACCGTGGCCACTCCCGCCTCAACGAGAAGGCTGCAAAGTCCATGGCCAAGGCCGGACGACGCTCCGGTCACTACAGCCGTGTCGGGAAGTTCGAAGGTGAGTTGCGGCATCGTCATTACTCTTTCGTGGTGTCTTTTTTCGCGGCGAGGACGAAATCCCAGTCGACCGACCAGAAGGGGCTTTCGAATCCGAGTTCGTACGCCCGTGCCGGATCGGTCACCTTTTGGAAGTCCGCTATGAGGGAGTCCTTGACGCCAAAAACCGAGTCTTCCGCGAGGAACTGGCAGTCCGGCGTGAAGATGTGGGTGATGACAGGGTCATAGCCCGGCGCGCTCACGATGAAGTGGATATGCGCGGCTCTGTTGGGATGTCTGCCCAGGTGGCCTAGCAGTTTGCCCACCGGACCATCGTCGGGGATTGGGTAGTAGCGGGGTTTGACCGCCCGGTACCAGTAAGAGCCGTCGTTTTCCGTGGTGAACACGCCGCGGAGGTTCCAGTCGGGCTGCACGTCCTTTTGCTGCACGTCATAGAAGCCGTCGTCATTGGTTTGCCAGACGTCGACGAGAGCGCCGGCGATCGGCTCGCCATCGGTGTCGACGACATGTCCGCGCACGACCATCGGCTCGCCCTTGCCGTCCAGGCAAATATTGGTCCCGTTGGCGTAGCGCGGAGCCGCTGGGACATAGAACGGCCCGAGGATCGTGTTCTCCGTCGCACCGTTGGGGCGGCGATGGTTGATGGAGTCGACCAGCATCGAGACGCCGAGGGTGTCGGAAAGTAGGATGAACTCCTGACGCCAATCCGAGCACATCTGCCCGACCTCGGTGAGGAATTTGACCCCCTGGAGCCATTCCTCGTGCGTGGGCTCGATCTCCTTGATCGCCGCGTGGAGGTGCTTCACCAGAACGGACATGACCTCGCGCAGGCGTGGATCGACGTCCGGCCCCATTCGCGCGTTGACGACGTCGACCGAGGTCTCTTCCTCGAAATAGGGATACTTGGGCTTCGACCTTTCGGTTTTGCTCATCTCAGACAATTTTCTATCCTCCTCGGCCCGAATTGCTCGCTATCAAATGGCCGGAGCCTCGCCCGCATAGGCGCGGGCGATGAGCGCGCGGATGCCGTCGTGCTCCAATGGTTGGGGGTTCCAGTACGGGTTGGCCAGTGCGCGCTCGGTCGCCACCTCGACACCGTGTTCTGGCATGCCGATCTCTCTCAGAGACCTCGGCGCGCCGATCCGTCCCGCGAGTTCGAAAAGCGCCGCAGCGGGGTCCTGGTGGCCAAGCACGTCCCGGAGTTTTTCGATCACCTCGGGGATAGCGGGTGCGTTGTAGGCGAGCGCGTGCGGCAGGACGACGGTGTGGGTCTCCGCATGTGGCAAATCGAACGAGCCGCCCAGCGTGTGGCAGAGCTTATGATGGAGAGCCATGCCCACCGAACCCAAACAGATGCCGGAGAGCCACGCGCCATAGAGCGCGTCGGCTCGCGCGTCGCGATCGGCTGGATCGTCGTGGATAAGCGGCAGCGACCGTGCCAAGGCCCGGATCGCCTCCAGCGCCATCAGCGACACGACCGGGTTCCGCTCCTTCGCGTAGAGAGCCTCGACCGCATGGGCGATGGCGTTCATGCCGCTGGTGCCCGACATGCCGACAGGAAGGGTGAGGGTGAGGTCCACATCGTAGATGACGACCTCCGGAAGAATCTTCGGGCTGCTCTGCGTGACCTTCTGCCCGTCCTTGGTCTCGCCAAGGATCGGGGTCATTTCCGATCCGGCATAAGTGGTCGGGGCGACGATCTGAGGCAGATCGGTCCGCAGCGCGATCGCCTTGGCCAACCCTGTGGTCGATCCGCCACCGACTGCGATCAGGCCGTCGACGTTCTTGTCGGCCACGACCCTCATCGCGTCCTCGGTCACGTCGACGGGTGTGTGCATAGTCGCTTGGGAATAGACACCGACCGAACGCGCGCCCAGAAGCGCGGAAAGATTCTCCGCATCCTCGGCCTGCGGCGGCGTCGCCAGTACCAAGACCCGCTTCAGCCCGAGACGATCGACTTCCGCGGGAAGCTGGGCCAACGTTCCTGACCCGAAAATCACTCTGGCCGACTGGCCGTTATAGACGAAAGACTGCATGTCGGTTCCTCGAATTCCGGCCTCGATCGGACCGGACCTCCTGCGTTCCTAGCGATTGTCGACGCGCTTCAAGAACGGGTTGATGTCCACTTGCCGCCAGACATTGGCGTGGGCGAACGGGTCGTCGTTGTTGAACGCGATCACGTCGTCGATCTTGTCGGCCTCGAAGACGAAGAGCGAGCCGATCATGGTCTCGCCGTCATCGGCGACAAGCGGTCCCGAGATTATGGTCTTCACCTCGCCCGCGGAGAGATACGCCTTGTGGGCGTCGTAGTGCGCCAGGCGGCGTGGCAGGCCATCCGCATGGTCAAGGCAATGAACCGCAAAGAGCATGGACTTTTCCCTTTCATCGTCATCGCTCTCCCTCAAAGGTCAGCTCGGAGGGAGCGATAGCGGCTCGCACGCCGCGACCGAGCCTGCGTCGATCACTTCCCGTTGGCCGGGTAGCAATCCTTCACGTTGTCCTTCGTAATGATCTCATGCGGCAGGAAGCGGGTCTTCTCCACCGTCTTGCCGTCGAGGACGTCAGCGACGGCCTGGGCGGCGTAGACGCCATCGTCGATCGGCGACTGGAGCACGCTCGCATACTGCGTGCCGTTCTCGATCGCGGTGATGCCCCGGAAAAGGAACTCACAGATAGATTGGTCGCCGAAGAGAACGTTGTCGAGCACCGAGAGGTCCGGAATGATCGATAGCTCTTGATGGACGATCGAGATCAGCCGAGGGTCGGTTCGGCGGCCGCCCTTGAGTGGGACGCCGTCGACTGTGATTTCTCCCTCCGTCGGGGCGGCAAGACCACCGAGAATCTTGACCAACGTCGATTTGCCGGCTCCGTTTTCCCCGCACAGCCCGTGGATTTCGCCCGGCATCAGGTCGAAGTCGACACCCTTCGGAGCGACGACTCCGCCGTAGGTCTTGCGGTGGCCTCGGACGTTCAGGACCGGCGAAGGCATGAGGTCTTGGGACTGCGTGATCGTCGTGGTCATAGGTTCCTCCTCCGCCTTCACGCCTCAGTCGGTGCCTGCATGCGCGCTGACGCTCTTAAACGGGGAATAGTCGACTTGGTGTCGGGCGATCCGGACGTCCTTCAGGGAATCCTTGACCCGCAGGTGCGCGGGATGAGTGGCGTAGCGCTCAAGGGACGCTTCGTCCGTGAACTCGGAATAGAGCACGACATCGCAGGCGTAATCGACGCGAGAGAAGTCGATGCCGACCTCAAGGAACAACAGTCCGGGGATTTCCCCGCGGAGGCTCTCGAACTTTGTCTTGAGATCAAAGGCGGCGGCCTGCTTTTCTTCGGCGCTTTCCCCACGGACGTCCCACATGACGATATGCTTGATCATCGATCTACTTCTTGATTTTTGAGTTGCGGACTGCCGGAGGACCGGCTCGGTTGAGGTCTTGGGAAATCACGTTTCCCGACTGTAGGGGCTCGACGCCTGCTTAGGCAGGCGCAACAAGGCCGACCAAAACAAATTGAAGCTCATGAAATCCTCCCAACGGCTGTTTCCTCCGCCGTGGGTCGAAACTTAGCTTCCTGAACTTCGGGAAAAAGACCTCACAAAGGGAAACACTTTCCCGCTCGGCGCAAGAAACAGCCCGGCTGTGTGCTACGCTATGCAGCGCCGTTAAACGGACGCCGCTTCCGTTCCGAGAGTGCGGGTGGGAGGAAGATCGGGCTATTTCTACGTCTACGGAAATCTGGGCTGGAACCAGCGAAGCCTGGCCCCACCCACGCATTAACGGCGGCTGTCATTTCGATGTCGACGGCGGTGAAAGAAAGAGCAGCGAACTACCGTCACACGTCCCAAACGGGGCACCAATCGCCCTTTACCAGTCGCATGCCCTTCTCGAGGCCCTCGATCCGTTTGATCTCGGCCGGCGTCAGCGTGATCTTGCGGGCTTCGAAATTCTGCGTGATGCGGCCCCTCTTGCTGGAAGACGGGATGACGACATGCCCCTTGGCGATCAGGAAGGCGAGCGCGATCTGGTCGCTGGTAGCGCCGCGGGCCCTGCCGATCTCTTCGAGAATTGGGTCGCCGACGACGGCGCCGCGCGCGAGCGGTGAATAGGCCGTGACCGCGATACCGAGCTCTTGGCAATAATCGATGATCGGCCGGTTCTGCATATAGACATGGCACTCCACCTGGTTGGTCGTGATCGTGCGGCTGCCGAGCAGGCGGATGCTTTCGTCGATCAGCGCTTTGGTAAAGTTCGAAACGCCGATCTGCCTGGCAAGGCCGGCATCGAAAACCTCGACGAATTGGCCGAGATAATCGGCAAGCGGATATTTGTTATGCGGCGACGGCCAGTGCAGGAGCAACAGGTCGACCTGGTCGACGCGGAGCTTTTCCAGGCTTTCCCTGACCGACGGCATGACGGCTCCAGGGCCGTAATTGTCGGGTTTCACCTTCGCGGTGATGAAGATTTCGTTGCGCGCCACGCCGGCGTCCTTGATGCCGCGGGCGACATCCTGCTCGTTGCCGTAGCCCTGGGCGGTGTCGATGTGGCGGCATCCGGCTTCGAGCGCCCAGATGACGCCCTGATGGGCTTCATCGGCCGAGCGGTTCCATGTGCCGTACCCCATCTGCGGGATGCCAGCGACCATTGCTTCTTTCGTCATGATCTCTTCCTATGCCGCAATCCAAAACGTTACTGTGCGTCTGAAAAGCCGCGCGGCGTTATCGTCAGAAACCGGCGACGTGCAGCGATTTGTAGGGGGCTTCAAGCGCCTTGACGTCATCACCGGTGAGTTCGAAGTCGACCGCGGCGATCGCATCTTCGAGATGGCTCATCTTGCTGACGCCGACGATCGGCGAGGTCACGACCGGCTTCTGCAGCACCCAGGCCATCGCGACCTGCGCCATGGACGTCTTGCGCGCCTTGGCGACGGCTTCGACGGCCTCGACGACGTCCCGATCGCCGGTCTTCTCGTACATGCTCTTGTTGTAGCGGTCGGTGGTGGCGCGCTTGGTCTCGGTGCCCCAGGGACGGGTCAGCTTGCCGCCGGCAAGCGGGCTCCACGGAAGGACGGCGATACCCTGATCGCTGCAGAGCGGCAGCATTTCGCGTTCTTCCTCGCGATAGGTGAGGCTGACCTGGTTCTGCATCGAAACGAACTTCGTCCAGCCGTTGACCTCGGCTGCATGCTGGAGCTTGGAAAACTGCCAGGCCCACATCGAGGATGCGCCGATATAGCGGGCCTTGCCGGCGCGCACGACGTCGTTCAGCGCCTGCATGGTTTCTTCGACCGGGGTGAACGGGTCGAAGCGGTGGATCTGGTAGAGATCGACATAGTCGGTGCCGAGGCGGCGCAGGCTGTTGTCGATTTCGGTAAGGATCGCGGCGCGGGAAAGACCCTGGCCGTTCGGCCCGGGACGCATGCGGCCGAAGACCTTGGTCGCCAGCACGGTCTCCTGGCGGGGCGCCAGTTCCTTGAGCAGGACGCCAGTGATCTCTTCGCTGGTGCCCTGCGCATAGACATTGGCCGTATCGAAGAAATTGATGCCGGCATCCCATGCGCGCTTGTAAAGTGGCCGCGCCTCTTCGAGCCCGAGAACCCACGGGCGTTCGTCGGTCTGCTTGCCAAAGGACATGCAGCCGAAGCAGATGCGGCTGACTTCAAGCCCTGTCTTGCCAAGTCTTGTGGTCTTCATGGTCTTTCCTCAAAGTTGTTGATCGGCGGAGCCGGAAATGCGCCTCGCGGCATCATGCGCCGGTAACGTATTTTCGCCAGTTGTGTTCTTCCTTGAAACCCAGCACCTCCCGGATCTTCCGGTTCGAGAGCGGCGCTTCGAATTCGCCGAGCTCCCGGAGGATCGGAGTGTTCGGCGCCCATTTGTCGAGGAAATCCCGCGTTGGCTCGCTTGCCGTGATCGTGTCGTTGACGGCATTAAAGACCTGGAAACCGAGGCCGTCGGCCTGCAGGCAAAGATCGACGATCTGCCCGAGATCGCGGGCATCAATGTAGCTCCAGGCGTTGCGCTTGCGCGATAGCGGATCGGCAAGGAATCCCGGAAAACGCTCATATTCATGCGGTTCGATGACGTTGGCGATCCGCAGGGCGTAGATGTCGATGCCGCTGCGCATCGCAAAGGCGCGGGCCGTCTTCTCGTTGACGACCTTGGAGAGCCCATAGCTGTCCATCGGGTCGATGTCATAGTCTTCTTCGAGCGGAAAGGAATGGAAATCCTTGTCGCCCTCGGCAAAACAGACGCCGTAGGTCGTTTCGCTGGACGCGATGATCACCTTCGGAATGCCGAGCTTCACCGCCGCTTCAATGACGTTGTAGGTCGAGATCGCATTGACCAAAAAAGTCTGGTTGTCGGGCTTGAGCAGCAGGCTCGGTATAGCGGCGAAATGCACGACGGCATCGACCTTGGCCGGTCCGCCCGGCGCCTGCAGACCCTCGCCGCTGAAATGCATCGACAGGGCGTTGAAGGTCTGGCCGCTATCGCTGAGATCGGTGATCAACGTCTGCACGCCGGGGCAGTTCAAGGGAACGAGGTCGAGGTTGCGGACCTTGTGTCCCTTCCCCACCAGATATGGAACCGCATGGCGGCCGGCCTTGCCGCTACCGCCGGTAAAGATGATCCGCTTGCTCATGTGATGTGTCCGCTTCCTGATGAAGGTTCGATGGAAGCGGTACAACGCGGGAGAGCGATGAATCAATAGAGTGGAAATCACTGAACCGATGAGCCTGGCTCATCGATTGGAAACAGCCGCTAAAATCCGTTCAAGCCGCGAACGATCTTGATCAGCGCGTCGACGCCGAAGGGAAGCTGCCGCCGGCTGGAATAATACATCGAAAACGGCGGCCCTATCGATGCCCATTTGGGAAGGACGACTTCCAGGCGGCCTGCGGAAACGTAGGGGCTTGCCAACCGTTCCAGGCAATAGCACAGCCCGGCGCCTTCCAGAGCCGCATTGATGGCAAGATCGGTTTCGCCTGATATCAGCGCTCCGGGAACGTCGATCTCGCGCCGGTCATCGCCGCGTTCGAATTCCCACTTGTAGATCTGGCCGCGGCCCGTCCGTATCCGGATGCAGTGGTGGGAATTGAGGTCCTCCGGCATGACAGGGCGACCATGACTTCTGAGATAATCAGGGGCAGCGACCGCGACCCACTTTAAAGGAGGAGTGAGAGGAACTGCGATCATGTCTTCCGGGATGGTGCCGCTGTACCGGATACCGGCATCGAAGCCGTCCGCGGTGACATCGATGAACTGGTCATCCACGGCGACCTCAAGCTCGACATTCGGGAAGCGTTGCTGGAACACCGGAATGGCTGGCCGCAAAAGCAGAACGGCGGCATCTTTCAGAACATTGATGCGAATGCTGCCGGCGCCACCTTGATAATGTCCGTTCAAGTCCTCCAATCCGGAGTTGATAAGCTCGAGCCCAGCAGAAATCTTCTCGGCGAGGGCTGTTCCGGCAGCGGTTGGTGCAACGCTGCGGCTGGTTCGATTAAGGAGGCGAACGCCCAGCCGTTGCTCAAGCGTCTTCATGCTGTGGCTCAGGGCGGAAGCCGTTACTTCCAGGTGATCCGCCGCTTTCCGAAAACTACGGTACTGGACTATCGCGAGAAAGATCGTCAGTTCGTGAATTTCATTGCGCTTGAACTGCATGTTGATCTCAGGAGGCTAGTTTGGCGATGCTTCGCAACTGGTCTTAAAGGCTCTAGCTCGTTCGGTGCAACTCAGCGCCCGCATGCTGCTTTACCGGCACGGATCCTCCAATGCTGATCACAGAATTACCCGGTATCGTAGCGCCTTTCAATCTTCGACAATGGTAATCGAAAAGGCGAGGGCGCTCTACGACCTGATGTCGGAGCGCCCCTGAGCTGCGTTGGCCAATGTTGCGATGGACCATGGCAGCATACCGATGACGAGATTCGGAACAGATTGCAACCACCGCCATCGCAATCGCGGCGAAGCCAAGTGGTGCCGCGCTCGTAATCCTTAAGGCCGAGCATCCAACATTCGCGGTTCATTGGCCGAGGCGAGCCAGGCCGCAGCGCAATTTTCTCGGACGTGCTCACGAGATCAGAGAGATATCACTCCTGAAACTACACCAAATTCTCAGGCGCCTGGAAAGTGGCACCAACAAGCAGCTGAAAGGTGGTCCGGCACTGCTCAGCCGAACAACGGTTGCGCCGAGCGCTCGCTTACAATCGTAATTCCGGACGGGATCCCAACCGGATCTCGTAGGCTGAATGCTTCAATCGCTCGAAACTGGCGGGCGCGGGGCGTTGAAAGCGGCCGCGATAGTGGTTCGGGCTAACGCCGATCGTTCGCGCAAACGCGCGGCGCATCGCGTTGACGTCGCTAAAGCCGCACATGGCGGCGATCTTTTGTAGCGGCTGGGCGGTATCCTCCAGCAAGCGGCGGGCCGCATCGGTTCGCGCCGCCGTGACGAAATCAGCCGGTGTCATGCCGAGCTCACGGCGAAATACTCGGGCAAAATTGCGTTTGCTCATGCCGATCTTCTGCGCAAGATCATCGACGGCGAGCGGAGCGCCGAGATTTGCCAGCACATATTCCTGCGCCTTCTGGATCAGCGTCGTTTCCGACATCTGACCGACGAGGTGGGCGCTGAACTGCGATTGTCCTCCGGGACGCTTCATGAACATCACCATGTAGCGGGCGACGATCATCGCAATGTCGCGCCCGTGATCCTCTTCGACCAGCGAGAGCGCCAGATCGATGCCCGAGGTGACGCCCGCCGCCGTGATGAGCGCGCCGTCGCGGATATAGATCGCGTCGGGATCGAGATCGATCGCCGGAAAGTCCCTGGCGAACTTGTCAGCACATTCCCAATGCGTCGTCACCTTCTTTCCCTCGAGCAGCCCCGCCGACGCGAGCAGGAACACGCCCGTACAGATCGACCCGAAGCGTCGCACCGTTGGCACCCGCCGCTGCAGCCATGCAATGACGTCCGAATCGATCGTCTGGAATGATGGGTCGCCAGCGACAAGCAGCGTGTCGATCGGCTCGTCCGGGTCGAAGATCGTCCGGTCGGCCAGGAACCGAAGCTGGCCCGTTCCGCTCACGGACGGCGCTCCCGTCGACATGATCTGTATGTCGTATGCGTCCATATCGCCAAGCCTTCGGGCGGCTTCCCAGAAGACCTCGGCGGGACCGACGATATCCAGAGACTGGACCCCGGGAGGGGAAAGAATAACGATGCGCATTGCCTTGACCCCTGTTGCGATGCGGATCCGGAAATGCCCGCATCTTCAATCCATGCAATTAGCCTGCCAGCTCACGAAAGACCGCGGCGGATCTGCCGGCTGTCGAGATGGAAATTCCAATGTGCCGGCGCCTCACTCGCCTCGATCTTCTGCCGGGCGGCGCCGAGCAAGGCAGCGGCGTTCTGCTTGGCGAAGGTAAGGCATTCGTCCGGTGAAAGCTTGGGACCGAGCAATGTCCGCAGCGCAAGCCGGTGGATGAAGCATTGGCCGCCATTTCCGGCGGCAAACTGGAGTGCGTCGATATCCTCGCGCCATATGAGGTGCAACTCTTCCACCCTATGCCTCGAAACGCCGGAAGAACGTGCCTGTCAGCGATCCAAGCAGCGCCCAGAAGACGAGGCTGGTCATGGCGGCGGCAGCGATGAACTGATGCTCCAGCGTTTCGGGAGCGAGCGCATGCTGGCCCTCGGGCGCAGCCGGCGCACCGATTACATGCGGAGCAGCGATCAGCACGATGGCAGCGACCGCTGTCCATGGCTTCCTGTGAAAGGCGATCAGGGCAAGGCCGCAGGCCGTCGCAGCCGCCGTCGCTATCCACCAGACCTGCCGGTCGGCAAGCGGCGCCGATGGCGTGCCCGGCAGTTCGGGCGGCAATCCCAGCATCGGCGCGATCATCACGCAGGCAAACCCCGCCAGTCCCCATATCAACCCCTCACGCCAGCCGAGCGCCTTGCCGCGCATCGAGATCAACCCGGTCAGCGCCAGCGCATAGCCGATGGCGGTGAGAATATTGGCGGCCAGCGTGAAGGCCGTCCGCTCGAGACCATCGGCGGGCTCCCAACCTCCCTCTTCATGATCATGTTCGGCCATCGCCGCATGATCGTGTCCGGCGGGAACAGCGGCTGCGGCGTCTGCCGCCGGCAGTACCTCACCCGCCTTCTCGTAGACTTCAGCCTTGACGATGAGCTGGCTCGTGCCGAAGAACTGGACGGCCGTGACAGTGGTGCCGACGATGCTGCCGACGAGCACCGCGGTGAAGACGATCGAGCGAAAAAGCGACATTGTCATTCTCCTCTCAATGGCACGGAAACGCGTTGGCGTGGCGTGTGTCATGCGCAGCATTGTGGACGACTTCGATATGCGAAAAGCCGACAAAGCCGACGATCATTAGGCCGAGGCAGGCGGCAATCGCCGACTGAAGCAGCCTGGTCGCGGAGGCCGTGGCAACAGGTGCCGAGGATGAGACGAGAGTGGGCGTGGACATCGGAAAACCTTTCAACTTGGCGCGTTCGGCGCCGATAACATGTTGACTGAAGGGCCAGCGCATAACCCCGAAAATCGGAATCGGTTTTCGGAAAGGACTATGCGCCAATTCAAAGTGATAGAGCATTGGCGCGTCCAGGTGGACGCGTGGTGCTCCATGCTGATCAGGCCGCGAAGGCGGCCTTGATCTCGTCTGCGTCGATGACGCCGGATTTCACCACGGCCTTTTCGAGGGCGGCCAGGAACTGATCGTAGTAGTTCCAGGAGGATCGATCGACCGGGTGGGCGGCCTCCCAGGCGCCGATCGCGCCGATCAGCTCGTCCCGGAACTCGTCCCATTCGAAGAAGCCGTCCTTAGCGAGCGCAAGCGCCATGCCGAAGGCCTTTCGCTCCCACTCGCTGCCGAAGCAAAGCGAGCCGTTCGCCCGCGGCGGATTGTCGGTGCTGCCCATCATCTCGGTGACGGCGAAATGCTCGAATTGCGTCAGCACGGCGCCCTCCTCACGCTGCCCTGGCGACGGCGACACCCATCATCGCTTCCGGGGTGACAAGGGCCTCGAGTTCGGCTTCGGAAAGCCCATCCGTGCCGGCCGGGCGTTCCGGCACGACGAACCAGCGGATCTGGGCGCTGGAATCCCAGACCTTGATCTCGACCGCATCGGGAACCGCGAGCCCGAACTCCGTCAGCACGGCGCGCGGCTCGCGGGCGGCGCGGCTGCGGAAGGTCGGGTCCTTGTACCAGTAGGGCGGCAGGCCGAGCACCGGCCAGGGATAGCAGGAGCACAGCGTGCAGATGATGAGGTTATGGACATCGGGGGCGTTGGCCACCGCGCGCATGTGCTCGCCCTCGGCGCCCGCCATGCCTTCGGGCAACTGAAGCTCGGCGATGGCCTTCGGCGTGTCGGCGACGAGCCTGTCCTTGAACGTGGGGTCGACCCAGGCGCGCGCGACGATCTTTGCGCCGTTGAACGGCCCCATCTTGGTCTCGAAGAAATCGAGGACGGTATCGACGGTTTTGTCGGTGATCACGCCCTTCTTGATCAGCAGGGCTTCCAGGGCTTTGACGCGGGCGGCACTGTAGGCTTCCCGGTCCTGGCGATAGTGAAAACGGTCCATCATAGTTGTTCGCTCCTTGACTAGCGGCTCAGGCGGCCTTCGAGGCTTCGGCGGCTTCCGGTGCCTCGACATAGTGTGCGTAGAGATCGGCGTAGAGGCTGAAGTTCCTCTCAGCATTGTCAGGCCAGAGGTCGCTCGGTTCGAAGCGAACGCAGTAGACCGGCATCGCCGCGCCGACGCCGTCGGGGCCGGTGTCGCAAAGATAGGTGTAAGCGCCGTCATAGACGGTCTCGATCGTTCCGAACTTGTTGCGGAGAAAGCCGGGCAGCCTCGTATGCTCGACGGTCGGCACATTGCGGATCGCCACCGTATCGCCGACCTTGAATTCGAAGGTCACGGCGACGTCGCGCTTGGGGCTGTCGCCTTCGACAAGATATTGCACGACGCGCTGGTCGATCGCCTCATCGCCGGCTCCGGGCAGCGGCTTCGACGGCTCGTTGTAATATTCCTCAGTCAGCGCATCGAGCTCTTCGGCGGTGATGTAGCCGTTGTCGACGAAGTATCCCGATATCCCGCCGAGCCACTTCTCGTAATAGCGAAACTTGAAGTAATCGAAGGGATTGAGGGACTCCGCCCCCTTCCTGAGATCCGCCCAGGTCCAGATGGTCTTGAATGTCGACGGCGTCTCGGGAAGCGGAAGCTGCGGCGAAAGGGCCATCATCGCCGTATGGATGCCGAAGATCCTGGTCTCCCAGACATCGACAAAGATGCGCGTTTCGGTGCTCACTGGACCCAGCCCCTCAAGGCCGCCAAGATAGTGCTGAAGTTTCATCGGATCGTTCCTTTATGAAGTGGCGAGGGAGATGATCAGGCGGTCGCGGATTTCTTGCCGGCCAGAAGATGGGTTCCGATTTCCGATATCAGGCCGAAGACACCGCCGAGCAGCATCGCCGCCATGGCGACGAGGGTCGGATGATTGAGACCTGCGGTGACGATCGTCGTGTCCGTTGCCGCGCTGGTGCCAACGAGCGAAGCGAAGCCGAAGACGATCGCCGGAGGAAAGCTCAGGATCGGGATGGCCGAGACGAGGATCATTGCCGCCGTGCCGGCGCCGACCAGGATCGCGGCGAAGATCGGATGGGCCGGGCCATATTGGATGATCAGCAGGGTGATCGAGGCGATCCCGATGCCGGTCCAGTTGGAGACGATCGATTTGACCAGTCCCTGATTTCCACCGCCGCAGGCGAAGAACGAAGCCCAGGCGATGAAGGTGACCCACACGGGAACGGGAAATATCGTCGCGGTGATATAGGTGTCGATGGCACCGAGCACACCGAGGCTGATCATTGCGGCAACGAGCGGGGGCATGGGTCTGTCTCCTTGTTGAGGGTTGGGCGGATGCGGATCAGGACGCCAGCGCGCGGGGCTGGCTGAGGCAGCTCATGAAGCCGTCGCGAAGCATCGCCTCGTCGAGGTTCCTACCGATGAAAACGATTTCGTTAAGCCGCGTTTCCGAAGGTGCCCAGGCTTTCCCCGGGCGTCCTTCGAGTGTCATGTGCACGCCGTGAAAGACATAGCGGCGCTGTTCGCCTTGAAAGTGCAGCACGCCCTTCATGCGGAAAAGGTCCGTGCCGATCTCTTGAACCAGGCGATTGAGCCAGATGTTCAGCGCCGCCGGATCGAGCGGGCCGAATTCCTGGATCGCCACGCAGCCGATGCTCTGGTCGTGCTCGTGTTCATGGTCCTTGAGTATATCGGGATCGATCGCCAGGATGTTCTTGAGATCGAAGGCACCTACGTCGAGCACCGCGGAGAGTTCGACCTTGCAATCGCTCGTTCGGATGATCCGGGCGAGCGGATTGATCCCGCGCAGATGCTGCTCGGTGGCGGCCAGATCCTCGGCACTCTCCAGATCGATCTTGTTGAGCAGCAGCACGTCTGCGAAGCTGATCTGCTCCATCGCCTCGTCCTGTGAAAGCTGCTGCTTCACGTGGCGGGCATCGACGACGGTCACGATCGCATCGAGCTGCAGCCGTTCGGCGAGCGTTTCGTCGAGAAGGAAGGACTGGATGACGGGCGCCGGATCGGCAAGACCCGAGGTCTCGATGATGATGCGGTCGATCGGCCGGCCGGAGCGCAGCAGTTCGCCGATCGCGGAGATGAGATCGCCTCTCACGGTGCAGCAGATGCAGCCATTGTTCAGCTCGATGATCTCGTCGGTCGTCGGCACGACAAGCTTTCCGTCGATGCCGACCTCGCCGTACTCGTTGACGATCACCGCCACGCGCTCGATTCCGATCAAGGTCAGTAGGTGATTGAGAAGCGTGGTCTTCCCGGCCCCGAGGAACCCGGTCAGAATTGTCGTCGCAAGCTTTGTCATGGCCTCATCCCTCGGCGTTCGGACGCGCCTACCATCCCAGTCGGCTGACCGAGGCGAAAAGGCGGCTATGTTACTGTTTGCGGGTCCGATGCTGCATTGGCGTCGATCGAACGAGAGGAATTACAATGGTAATGCCGCCAGGAGGCAATAGGGCCGACGTCTCATATTCGGCCAAAGAAATTGCAAAAACTGCCAAAATGATGGGCGTTTTTGGATATGAACAAAAATTGTGCATATAGTCTATTAATTGATCTTGTTGCATTTTTTCGATCATCGGCGAGCTCGGGCTGGAGTCTATCGGATATCGTTTCGCTAGGAGGCGAGTGCCGCGTCCGCGTCGCTTGCGAAGGAGAGCGTCACGCTACGCGAGCTGATTGGCCAATTCAAAATGGGTGGCGGAACGGGACAACAAGTCTCTGCCTTCCGTAAGGCTGCATAGCCAGCCGGCATCGATCGGATATCCGACTCAGACCGACTTCGAGCAGGCGGGACAGCGCGTCGGCGAATATTTGTCGCAGGACCGGAATTTTTCAGACGACCGCGTGATGCGTCGGCAGGATGGCGACCTCTCTTGGGTGCGGGTTCGTGGCTTTACCTACACACCGGAAGAAGCTCACTCCCACACGCTTTGGGTCTTCACGGAGATTGCCAAGAACGAGACGCCCGGCCAATCACTGCGCACCTCGCTGACACCTCGAGAACGGGATATCGCAGCTTTGATGTTCGAAGGAAAAACAGGCAAGGAAGGGGCAAGGGCGCTCGATATCAGCCCTCGTACTGTGGATGTTTATCGGAGGCGTTTGCTCCGGAAGTACGACGCGCCCAACGGAAGCGCTCATACAACTCCTTTTGCAGGGATAGCCTTCAACAATCGAGAGGCGGCCGTCATTGGGGCGTTCTCGAAGAGCCATCGCCTATACAAGTTCACGTGCTATAAGTTTGCATCGTCAGCGAAAAAGAAAAGAACTCGCTGGCGTAAGCGCTCGCCTTGAATTTTTACATGGAGATTGCATGCTCTCGCAGCCGCAGCCTTTATACGAACAAATCAAACTCCATGTGCTAGAACGAATCGCGGATGGCACGTTCCGCCCCGGCGCGAAAATACCAAGCGAAAACCAGCTTGCCGCCGAGTTGGGATCATCTCGATTGACCGCCCATCGCGCGCTGCGCGAGCTGACCGTCAGCGGTGTGCTACAGAGGATTGCCGGCGTTGGAACGTTTGTTGCTCCGCCCCGGGCTTCGTCTACTTTCGTGCTATTGCACAATATTGCGGACGACATACGAAACCGCGGAGAAGTCCTATCGATTCGCGTGCACGCCGTCGAGCAGACAAGTGTCCCGCCCGACATTGCGCAGCGAATGGGAACAAGAGCTCGGGTTCCCGTCTTCCACTCGCTTATCGTCTACTGTGCAAACGGCAGCCCGGTGCAACTAGAAGACCGATTTGTATCTCCTGTCTTTGCTCCCGGCTATCTCAACCAGAACTTCACCAGTTATTCCACGACAGACTATCTTCAGTCGATCGCGCTTCCAACGCGCACGGAGAACGAAATCCAGGCTGTCCTTCCAACTGCCAAAGAAGCACAGCTTCTGGAACTCAACGAGAGCGATCCTTGCCTTGTTGTCACGAGAAAGACTTGGGTCGGTGATGATGTCACAACATTCACACGTTTCATCCATCCGGGGACCCGCCATACTTTCATCACTCGAGATAGCCGCTGATGACCGGCACGAAGGCGGAAGCTTTGATCTTGGAATGAGCGCTGCTGGCCATCCAAATCCAAGATCCGGTGCATCGACCGGGAAGACCTGGCGCCCGTGGTAGCGCATTTGATCCAGTCTGTGGCGCGTCTTTAAACGGCCCCATCCTCCAATCGCACATTTTATGTGCAATTCAGCATAAAGACTAAAAACTGGTCTTGCCCGGTTGCGCGTCCCTCACTTTTATGTAACCTATATATACAGGTACATATAGGTATGGTGAGCCAGGTTGATCACTTTCGAAAATGTGACGAAGCGCTATCACGGCGATGTTGTGGCGGTGAACGAACTGTCGTTCACGGCGCCGACCGGTAAATTGACGGTGCTTGTCGGGCCGTCCGGATGCGGCAAGACGACATCGCTGCGCATGATCAATCGTCTCGTGGCTCCGAGCTCCGGCACGATCCGGCTGGGCGACGAGCCGACATCGCGGATGGATGAAGCGGTGCTTCGCCGTCGGATCGGCTATGTCATTCAGCATGCCGGCCTCTTCCCGCACCGGACGATCATCGACAATGTCGCGACGACCGCCCGTCTGAACGGCACGCCGAAAAAGCAGGCTCGCGCGATTGCGCTGGAACTGCTCGAGCGTGTCGGTCTCTCGCAGGGCTTTGCGGATCGCTATCCCTGGCAGCTTTCGGGAGGGCAGCAGCAGCGCGTCGGCGTGGCGCGCGCCTTGGCGTCCAATCCCAAGTTCATGCTGATGGACGAGCCCTTTAGCGCCGTCGATCCCATCGTCCGCACACAGCTTCAGGACGAGTTCCTGCGTCTTCAGCGAGAAATGGGCAAGACCATCATCATGGTCACCCATGATATCGACGAGGCGCTTAAGCTCGGCGACCAGGTCGCCGTCCTGCGCGTCGGCGGCGAGCTCGCTCAGATCGCGACGCCGCAGGAGCTGCTGACGAAACCGGCCGATGCCTTCGTCGCCAATTTCGTCGGCCGCGACCGAGGCTATCGTTTCCTGGGTTTCGTCGGCGCCAATGGACGGCTGGCTGTCAAGACCGAGCCGACCGTGCGCCTCGGCGATACGCCGGAAGCAGCGCGAGGTGCCACCAAGGATCGGTGGCTGCTTGTCACCAACGAGCGCGGAGAGCCCCTTGGCTGGACGGAACCGGCAAGCCTGCAGGGGCCGATCCGGATGGGCGACCTCAATCTCAGCGGCACGCTCGCTTCGGCTGACGGCTCGCTACGACAGCTTCTCGACGCGGCTTTGAGCTCGCCCAGCCGCCGCGGTGTCGTCGTCGACGACAAGGGCCAGCTGATGGGCTGCATCGGGGTTGCGGATCTGGTTGTGCTGCTCGACGGATCGGAAGATCCGGCGGCTCCGGTGAAGGGAGCGGACCATGCGGTTTGACTGGCTGCTGCGTGAGTCCGGGAACATTGCCAACCTGTTCTGGTGGCATGTCGGTCTTTCCGTCATTCCCGTCATCGCCGCCCTCATCCTTTCGCTGCCGCTTGGATGGCTGGCGCATAAGAGCGGGCTGTTCAAATCGGCGATCCTTGGCGTTGCCGGTCTGCTCTACACCATCCCGTCGCTCGCGCTCTTCGTTCTTCTGCCTCTGGTGCTCCACACGAAGATCCTCGATCCGCTCAACGTGGTCGTGGCGCTGACGGTCTACTCCCTTGCCCTGCTTGTCCGCACCGTCAGCGACGGCCTTGGCGCCGTCCCCCCGGATACGCTGCAGGCCGCGACCGCCATGGGGTATCGGCCTTTACAGCGGTTTTTCCTGGTCGAGTTGCCGATTGCCGTGCCTGTCATCGCGGCGGGCCTGCGCGTCGCGCTCGTCTCCAATGTCAGCATCGTTTCCGTCGCGGCATTGATCGGGACGCCGCAGCTCGGGCTGCTGTTCACGCAAGGTCTTCAGCTTCGGTTCGTCACGCCGCTGATCGCCGGCATCGTGCTTTGCCTGTTGCTTGCCGTTGTCCTCGACGGTCTGGTGATCCTGCTCAATCGTTGGCTGACGCCCTGGCGGCCGAGAAAGGTGTGAGCTGATGATCGAATGGTTTCTCAACCCAGCGCAGTGGCACGGTTCGGAGGGCATCCCGAACCTTCTCGCCCAGCATCTGGAATATAGTTTCATCTCTCTTTTCATCGCAGCGCTCATCGGCCTGCCTGCAGGCCTCTATGTCGGGCATACCGGCAAGGGGACATTCCTGATCGCGGGGCTTGCGAACGCCACGCGCGCCTTGCCGAGCCTCGGCCTGATCGTCCTGCTCGTCATCCTCGTCGGACCCTATTTCAAAACGGACCTGGCCTATCTGGTACCAAGCATCGCTGTCCTGGTGCTGATTGCGGTGCCGCCGATCATGATGGGCGCCTATTCCGGGATCACCTCGGTGGATCCGGCGGCTGTCGATGCGGCCAGAGGCATGGGATACAGACCACTCGCCTTGCTGCTCACCGTCGAGTTTCCCTGTGCATTGCCGCTGATCTTTTCGGGCTTCCGCAGTGCGGCCCTGCAGGTGATTTCGACAGCGACAATCGCTGCCTACGTCTCGCTTGGCGGCCTCGGCCGGCTCATCATCGATGGCCGCGCCCAAAACGACTACATGCAAATGGCCGCTGGCGCCGTTCTCGTGGGTGTTCTCGCCCTGATCGTCGACCTGTTCTTCGGCCTCGCCTCAAGGATCGCAGTCTCGCCCGGCTTGACGCGCCGGACTGTGAAAGGCGTCGCCATCCGGCGCCAGCTTGCAAACGAAAAACAACGGAACAGCTAGGAAGAACGATGATGATAAAGCGAAACATGCTTGCAATCGGCGCTATTGCCATTTCTGCCCTTCTCACGGTCGCTCCGCTGGCGCGGGCTGAAGACCCCTTGTCCTCGAGCACGCCACGCTCGGATGCCGATACGATCATCGTCGGATCCGCGGACTTCCCGGAAAGCCAGCTTCTTGCCAAGATCTATGCCCTGGCGCTCGCTGCCAAGGGCATGAAGGTGGACACGAAGCTCAATATCGGCAGCCGTGAAGTCTACATGCCGGCGCTGCTCGACGGCTCGATCGATCTTCTTCCCGAATATGCCGGCGCGACGCTGAGCTATCTCGACAAGAACGCGACCGCGCACGCTCCGAAGGATGTCGTCGAGGCGCTCGGCAAGGTGCTGCCGAATGGCGTGTCGATGCTGACCGCATCCGATGCCCAGGATTCGGACGTGCTTGCCGTCACCGAAGAAACCGCCAAGAAATACTCCCTGACATCGATCGAGGATCTGAAGCCGGTCGCCGGCGAACTCATCCTCGGCGGTCCGCCGGAATGGAAGACGCGCAAGGAAGGCGTCGTCGGGCTGAAGGACGTCTATGGCCTGGTATTCAAGGATTTCAAAACCCTTGACGTGGCGGGTCCGCTGACTCTTTCGGCTCTGACCAACGGTCAGGTTCAAGCCGCTGATATGACCTCGACCGATCCGGCGATGAAGGCGAGCAAGCTCGTCGCGCTGAAGGATACGAAGAACCTGTTCCCGGCGCAGAACATCCTGCCGATCATCGCCACCAGCAAGGTCAACGACAAGGTCACCGCGACGCTCAACGCCATCTCCGCTGCGCTGACGACCGAGGACCTGATCGAGATGAACGGCCGCCTCGCCAATCAGGAAAGCTTCGACACCGTTGCCGGCGATTGGCTGGCGAAGAACAAGCTGAACTAATCGATATCACGGCGGCCGAGCCATGTTCGGCCGCCGGACCTGAATAAAGGGAAGTAGAGGGGCCGCTTGTCTCCAGACGGGGAAGGCTGGCGTCCGCCCAAGGAAACCGGAAATGCCGCACAGCAACAAACGTTCACAGAACTCCGCGACCGTTCGGCTCGGCGCGTCGCCGACCACGATCCAGGAAATCGCGGACATCGCCGCCGGAGCAAGAGTGACCCTTTGCCCCGATGCAGTAGACGGCATGAGCAAAGTTCAGAGTCTTCTGTTCCAAGCCATTGAGACAAACAGGCCGATATACGGCCTGACGACGGGGGTCGGTGACCTCTACACCGTGAAGCTTCAACCCGAGGATATTTCCCGTGCGCAGCTCAAAATGCTGCTCAGCCATGCGAGCGGCATGGGTACGCCGCTTGATCCGCCGGCCGTGCGCGCCATCATGGCGACGATGATCAAGGCGCTCTTGCAGGGTTGCAGCGGCGTCAGCGCCGGGCTGGTGCAGACCATGAGCGAGATGCTCAATCGCGGCGTCATTCCCTGGTCACCTGCGAAAGGTTCGGTCGGCTATCTGATCGCAACCTCGCATATCGGTCTCGTCATTTTCGGCGAGGGACGCGCCTGGTACGAAGGCGAGTTGCTTTCCGGACGCGAGGCGATGACCCGCGCCGGTATCACCATCAAGGCTCCCGGTCCGCGCGAAGGACATGCGCTGATGAGCGGCACCTATGAGATTACCGGCATCGGCGCGCTTGCCGTTCATCAGGCCGAGCAGTTGGTGGCGATCGCCGATGTCGCCGGCGCCATGAGCCTGGAGGCACTGAAGGGCAACAGCCGGGGCTATGACGAACGCCTGCAGCGGATGCGGCCGCATCCTGGACAGGTCGAGACGGCGAGCCGGCTGCGAAACCTGTTGTCGGATAGCGAGGTACTGGCGAAGCATCGCGATCATCGCCTTCAGGACGCGCTCAGCCTGCGCTGCATTCCGCAGGTCCATGGCGGCGTGCGCGATGCGCTCGCCTATTGCCGCGATGTCCTGACCATCGAGATCAATTCGGTGACTGACAACCCCGTTTTCGTCATCGAAGATGAGGAGCTTGTGCCTCTGCCCGGCGGCAACGGCCATGGCGCGCCGACGGCGCTCGCGCTGGATGTGCTGGCGATCGCAATCGCCCATGTGAGCACCATGTCGCAGGCAAGGTCCGACCGCCTGACCAACGGCCATATCAGCGAGCTGCCGCCTTTCCTCATGGGCGCGAGCGGCGCCAATTCCGGCTTCATGATCCCGCCTTATGCGGCCGCTGCCATCGCCGGCGACAATCGCAGCCTTGCGGCGCCGGCTTCGGTCCATACGGTGAGCACCTGCGCCAGCCAGGAGGACCATGTGAGCATGGGCGTCTCCGCCGCAATGCAGGCGCGCACAGCGGCCGACAATCTCGCGGATATCCTGACGATCGAGCTCATCTGTGCCGCCCAGGGGCTGGAATTTCACCGGCCTTTGCGGCCGGGCAGGGGCACGGGTGCGGCCTATGACGCGATCCGGCAGGTCGTTCCGCCGCGCGACAGCGACCGCGCCATGTATCCGGAATTGCAGGCCGTCCGCGACCTTATCGACAACGGCACTATCGCCGGGGCCGTCGACCGTGCCCTCGCAGTCAACGTTTAAGAGCTTGGAGACTTCCGTGACCGAAGCAATGCAGGCCTTACGGCCGCTCGATGGAATAAAGGTGCTGGATCTGGCGCGCGTGCTTGCGGGGCCCTTATGCTCCGCCATGCTCGGCGATCTCGGCGCAACGGTGACTAAGATCGAAATCCCCGATCATGGCGACGATTCCCGCGCCTTCTCCCCGCATGTCGGCGGCGAGAGCAGCTATTTCATGCTGGTCAATCGCGGCAAGAAGAGCGTCACGCTCGATCTGAAATCGGATGAGGGCCGCGAGCTGTTGCTCGGATTGATCAAGCAGGCCGATATTCTCGTCGAGAATTTCAGGCCGGGCGTCACGGCGCGTTTGGGCATCGACTACGAGGCCGTAAAAGCGCTCAATCCGCGCCTCATCTATGTCAGCATTTCCGGCTTTGGTCAGGACGGGCCGCTTGCCCACCGCGCCGCCTATGATCACGTCGTCCAGGCGATGGGCGGCATCATGACGGTCACCGGCTGGCCGGACGGCCCGCCGACCCGCGTTGGCGACGCGATCGGCGATGTCGTGGCCGGGATCTATGGTTCCTGGGGCGCGCTTGCAGCGCTGCTTCAGCGCGATCGCACCGGCAAGGGCCAGCATGTCGATGTCGCCATGCTCGATTCCATCATGTCCCTGCAGATGGTCTCACTGTCGCAGATCACAGGCGGCAAGGGCGCACCTGGCCGCGTCGGCAACGCGCATCCGATCAGTGCGCCGATGGATTCCTATCAGGCGGCCGATGGCTATGTTGTCATCGCCGTTGCCAACGACGCGCTCTTTGCCCGCCTTGCGCGCGCGCTCGGCAATCCGGGCCTGACCGCGGATCCCCGCTTCAAGACGGATCCGGATCGGCAGGGCCATCAGGAGGTGCTGCGAGCCCTCATCGAGGCTTGGACGCGCACCCGCTCGACGGAGGAGGTGACGCAGCTGCTCGATGAGGCGGGTGTCCCCGCCGCGCCGATCTATGATCTCGCCCAGGCGCTCGCTACGCCGCATGCGCAACACCGCCAGCTATTGCATACCGTGCAGCATGGCAATGCCGGTGAATTCCAGGTTATGCCCCAGCCGGTCCGTTTCAGCGGCATTCCCTCGGGCGGAGATTATGCCGCGCCGACCTTGGGTCAACATACTGATGCAGTCTTGAGCGATGAGTTGGGGCTGGCTGGCCCCGATATCGAAAACCTCAGGTTGCGGGGAGTCATCTGACTATGACGCAGGACATCAATCACAAGACCCGCACCCGGCCGAAGGTCGCCGTCCTCGGCGCGGGCACGATGGGTGCCGGCATCGCCGGCGTATTTGCAGCACAAGGCTATCCCGTCGCCATTTATTCCCGCAGCGCGGAGACGCTTGACAAGGCGCGGAGCCGGATCGTCGCCATCGCTGGCGAAGCGGCGGTCACGTACACGACCTCGATGGAGGATTGCGTTGCCGGCGCCGGCATCGTCAGTGAGAATCTCGCGGAAGACGTTACGCTGAAGCAGCGCGTCTTCGGCGAGATCGAAGCCATGGCGCCGGTCGATTGCCTTTTGACGACGAATACTTCCAGCGTTCCGATCACCCTGATCGCGGCGGGGCTTGCCCGGCCGGAGCGGGTTGTCGGCATTCACTGGTTCAATCCGCCGACCGTCATGCCGCTTGTCGAAATCGTGCGCGGCGACAAAACGTCGGATGAGGTCGTCCAACGCGCCCGCGAACTCTGCGCCGATATCGGCAAGGAAGTGATCGAGGTGAAGACCGATATAGCGGGCTTCGTCGTCAACCGGCTGCAATATGCGATCCTGCGAGAAGCACTTCACCTCGTCGAAGTGGGTGCCGCCTCGATTGAGGATGTCGACCGGGCGGTCGAAACGACGCTTGCGCCGCGCTGGTCTGCGGCGGGGCCGCTGCGGCTGATGGATCTGGCCGGTCTCGACACGGTCGAGAAAGTGTCGCGTATTCTGATGCCGGCACTGGACCGCAACGAAGCCATACCCTCCCTGGTGAGCCGCCTATGCGAGGAGGGTGCTTTCGGAACGAAGAGTGGTCGCGGCTTTTACGACTGGACGGCTGAAGAGATCGCGGCTGCAATCGCGCGCCGCGACGATACCGTCCGCCTGCTGACGGAAAGGCGCAAGCCATGACATCATCTCTCGTCAAAACCGAGACGCAAAGCGGCTTCGCGCGCGTCATCCTCGACCGTCCGGCCAAGCGAAACGCGCTCAACATCGAGATGTTGACTGGGCTTGTCGATGCGCTTCGCGACTGTCAGGCGGACTCGGCGATACGGGCGATCGTCATCTGCGGCAGCGAGCGCGGTTTTGCCGCCGGCGCCGATATCGGATCGCTTGCCGCCGCCAGTCCCATCGAGCTTTATACCAGCGGCTTCAGCGAGAAATGGGACGAAGTGGCGGCCATCACCAAGCCGCTCATCGCCGCGATTTCGAGCTATGCCCTTGGCGGCGGTCTTGAGCTGGCGCTGATCTGCGACATCGTCGTCGCCGATCGAACGGCGCTATTCGGCCTGCCGGAAACCGCGATCGGCACCATACCCGGCGCCGGCGGAACGCAGCGCCTGGTGCGCGCCGTCGGCAAGTCGATGGCGATGGAGATGGTTCTGGCCGGGCGAAAGCTTAGTGCGGAAGAGGCGAGGGCCTGCGGCCTGATCAGCAGTATCGCCGGAGATGGCGAGACGGTGGAGGATTTAGCCTGCGCGATCGCTGAGCGTATCGCCCAGGCTGCCCCCATCGCGGTCACCATGGCCAAGGCCGCTGTTCTCGAAAGTTTCGAGACTCCGCTGTCCGCTGGCATTCGTTACGAGCGTTCGCTGTCCGCATTGATTGCGGCAAGCGACGACCGGGCGGAGGGGATGCGTGCCTTTGGCGCGAAGGAACGGCCGCAGTTCAAGGGACGATAAGCCGTGGAGACGCCGCGCGGGCAGGATAACCACATAAGCGGTCCAGCTCCGGCAGGAAGCTTGCGAACCTACAAGGACGTCAAACAATTTATTCTCGCCTGTATCCGTACCGGAAAATGGCCGCCGCACCACCGTGTGCCGTCCGAAAATGAACTTGTGGTATCATATGGGGTCAGCAAGACCACCGCAGAGCGCGCGTTGTACGAACTTGCCGGCGAAGGCGTACTGTTGCGGATACCCGGGACCGGTTCGTTCGTAGCCAAGCCAAAGGGCTTCCTGGCGGTCTTCGATATGCTCGATATTGCTGATGATATTCGCCAGCGTGGAAAAATCCATACGGCCAATGTTATCACATTGTCTGAACATCCAGCCAGTTTCGAGATCGGCAATGAACTCGGGGTTGAGGTCGGCTCCACCGTTTTTCATTCCGTGATCCTGCATCACAAAGACAACGTTCCGGTGCAGCTGGAAGATCGCTTCGTACTTCCGAGCGCCGTTCCTGCCTACCTCACGCAGGATTTCACGGAGCGCACGCCTACTTCTTATCTCCTAGAGGCCGCGCAGGGTGCCAGAAACGAATATTCCATAAGAGCGGTTTCGCCAGAGGGATGGGAACAGACGCTCCTTGCGATCCTTCCGACCAAGCCGTGTTTGTCCATCCACGTGCGCCTCACTTCAAACCGGAATGTAGTCTCGGTTGCTCGCTTGGTTTCTCCGGCTGGTCGGTACCGACTTGAAGCGATCCGTTGACATGCCGCGCGAGCCTAACGACTAAGTTCCATAAGTAGGCGTTATCCCACACGATTGAGATTGCGCTCGTCGCTTCAGAGACATTTAAGAGCAACTAGAGGAACGAGAACGGGCTAAAGCAGGAAAAGAGATGACAGACCTGAACCAAGCGTTGCCCAACCGGAAAATTCGTATCCGGAAGACGGGGGTTTGGCCGGGGGTATTTTTCTATCTCGGGGCGCTGATGCTGCTGGGGGTGGCGGGGTTCATCGGGGTATGGCAGGCGCCAGGCGTGGTCAATGACTGGCTGGTGGCGAGCGATCCGGTGGCGGTGCCCGACGCGACGATCACCGATGGGGAATGCCATGCGCGGCGGGTAGTATTCGTCGATTGCTCAGCCCATGTCGCCTATGAAATCGAAGGCAAGAGCGTGGAGCACGATATCGACTTGATGTTCGTGAATTTCCACACGGGCGATTATGAGGTCGACGTGGTGCGTTCGGCATCGCAGCCCAACCGAGCGGCGCTGTCGCTGGGGTTGGACATGCTGTGGAACCGCACGCTCGTGGACAGCGCCCTCGTGCTGGGGATCGCGGCAGCAGGGATTGGCCTGTTCGCGGGAGGCGCCAAGAGCGATCGCAGCCGCCGTTTGGCGCGGCGGGAATCCACGCTGGATCTTCGAGAAGTCAAGGTGGCCCAAATCAACCCGGTCTTGGGCGGCAAGTATGTGCAGTTCCAATATGGCGCCGACCGCAAGGGCAAGCCGCTGCTGGCGCTGTCGCGCTTTGGTGGGAAGGAAGAGCCCTATTGGCTCGACGGGCACCGCCGAATGGCGTTGGCGGCGCTGCCGGAAGGGGCAAGCGTGCCGGTACTGCTCGACGCGGAGCTCAAGCGGCTTGATGCCTCGCTGCCGGAGATTGCGACGATTGCGGCGCGATTGAAAGGGATAATGGCGGGGGCTTGAGGAAGGCCCCTTCTGGGGTCGGAACAAGAACGGTTCTTGGTGACACTGCCTAGCTGCAAAGCAGACACGTGAACGAATACATCCGCTCCTCCATTCTCTGGAGTGATGAAGCCAAATCCCCTATGTCGGTTTGGTACAGACACAATGAAGCCTTTCCCTTGTTGCGTCTATTAGCCAATGCGCCATTGTCCGCACTAACCTGCTACAGATTGAGATCGAGTTGCGGATGGTCTTCCATGGCGTCGCTCGACTGATCGGTGGTCAGCGACGAGAGCGTTACGCCCAACAGGCGCACGGACCGTTTGAAGGGATAGACGGTTGCCAGAAGTCCGGATGCCGCGTCGAATACGTCCGCCATGTTTGCCAACGGCGCTGTGCCAGTCCGGCTGCGCGTCGCCTGGGTGAAATCCGAGTATTTGATCTTCACGGTCACCGTCTTGCCGCCGATACCCTGCGCCTCGCAGTAGTGCCAGACCTTCTCGGCAAGTGGCCTCAGCTCAGCGTCGCGCGTTCGACGTCATCGATATCCTCGGCGAATGTGTCTTCCGCGCCGACCGATTTGCGGATGCGGTCGGGTTTGACCTGGCGCTCGTCAATGCCACGGGCGATGCCGTAGAAATAGGGTCCCGACTTGCCGAAAAGTAGACGCATCGCCCTTCAGCGGTGTTGGACATGAAAATTTAAATTGGCCGCATTTAGGCTTTAAATCAGACGGAATGTGAACTAAGAATGGTCGGATGAAGACTGATCCTACGGCAAAATCCTACATAGAAAGAAAAGCCAGGCCCATTGTGGAAACCGCGTTGGCCGACACGCGCGTCGTTCTTATATCAGGGCCGCGTCAAGCGGGGAAGACGACGCTCGTACGGCAGTTTGCCGATGGCAATCGTCCGTACATAACCCTGGACGACGCTGGTACGCTGAACGCCGCGAAGTCTGATCCAACCGGCTTTATTCGCGGCATCGACCGCGCTGTAATAGACGAAGTCCAACGTGCTCCTGATCTGATGCTAGCCATCAAGGAAAGCGTAGATCGTGACGAAAAGCCCGGCCGGTTCTTGCTAACTGGATCCGCCAACCTTGCAACGGTGCCGGCTATTGCCGATTCCCTGGCGGGACGAATGGCAGTCGTTTCGCTGCTTCCATTTGCACAATCCGAAATTCTCTCGACGCCTGGCCGGTTGCTGGATGGCTTGTTTGCTGGTGATGAGCCGGCGACTAGTGAAGGGGCCGTTTTTGGCGATGATTTAATGAATGTCGTCCTGAAGGGGGGGTATCCTGAAGTTCTACGCCGATCGACACCGGCGCGCCGGACGGCATGGCTTGAGGACTACGTGTCTCTCATTCTCGATCGTGACGTGCGGGATATAGCCAACATCGACCAGCTTGACCGGCTGCCGCGATTGCTTGACGTTCTTGCTGAACATTCTGGGCAACTGGTGAACCACAGCAGCTTCGGATCAGCGCTCGGATTGTCGAGCGTAACGGCCCAGAAATATGTGGCAATCCTTGAGCGGCTCTTTCTGGTGCGGACTATCGCGCCGTGGTCGAACAACCGCCTCAGCCGCCTCGTGAAAACCCCAAAGCTTCACTTTGTCGATACGGGCCTTCTCGCTAGCCTCCGGGAAGACGATCTGGAAACGCTGCGACGCGACAGAACCAGGTTTGGAGCACTTCTGGAAAGCTTCGTGGTTTCCGAGCTTCTGAAACTCGCGTCCTGGTCGGAGCGGCGCCTAACCTTCTCGCACTACCGGACCAAAGATCAGGACGAGGTGGACGTGGTAATCGAGGACCGTCGCGGGCGGATCGTTGGGATTGAAGTGAAAGCATCAGCCACGGTCAAATCGGACGACTTCAAAGGGTTGAGGCAACTACAGGAAGCTGTTGGGGAGCGCTTTATCCGTGGCCTGGTGCTTCACGATCATGATCGCGTGACCCCGTTCGGAGAGAAGTTGCACGCCGCCCCCCTATCAATTCTCTGGTCGATGTAAAAACAACGGAAGGCGCTGAGCACTGTGCCGCGAGTGCGCTGGTCCGGTTCGGCGGAGGCAGCTTCGCCATCTTCGATTCCATCGCGAGCGCCATCCTGACAGATGGTCTTGGCGACGAAGTGGACGATCAACGCGCTAGATCGGTTCGGGATCATACCGGTTGAGGCCTTCTTCTTTGGCGCCCGCTCGCGTTACCATACAGGCAAGACATGTCTCGACATTTGATTTAGCAAGCACTTATCTCGTCAGAGTAAGGCGTCTCTGGTTCACATACGTTCGCCGCCTTACTCGACGAATGGGCGGGTCCTGGTTGCGGGGTGATGTACCAACCGGCAAAGGACGAGATTGCGACGATCCGCCCGCCGCCGGCTTTTCTCATCGCCGGAGCACGACATCGACGCTGATAAAATCAAGATTTTTGTGACCACCTAACCTTGTGCTCGCGCAAAGTGTGCCAGGTTGGCCTTGATCACGAGGTGATGAAGAGGCCTGATCACGTTGAGATAAGTGAGGCCGAAGGCATTGTGGGAGTGCACGACGGTTGTCGCGATGAGCTGCGTGCCGGTTGGAGAATTGCGACGGAGCAGCGATAATCGAAAGTCCAGGTGTCGATCATCCTCACCCAGCACAATCTCGTCGTTGCTTTCCCATTGCACAGGGAAGAAGTCCACGCGTTCGTTGTCAGCCCTGGACGCTCGGACCTCTCCAGAGGTCTTGACGCCAAAGGGCGTCACCAAGGTGTCGCGCACCGCGATCAACGCCTTGATCCACTCGGGCGGATCACCGACTGTCCGGGTCGCCAGCACGCGCATGCTGTACTGTTTCGATGAACTCAAATCGATGCTGTAGCTGTCGAGTAGGCTGGCGTTCTCGTACCAGCTTGCAACGACGCTTTCAGGTGGCGGCGTCGTCCGGCGCACCCGCGTTTTGCGTTCTAAACACATGCCGAAAACTCGATCATGGAGGCGAAGCGAGCTTGGGGAATGCTACTGCGAGTGCGTCGATAGCGGACCGCACGCGGGTGGGCAGGCGAGGTCCCTCGGGCCAGACGGCCCACACTTCCGACACGTGAGAAGATATCTGGTGCATTACTCTTACGAGTTCTCCGGACTCGATACGTTTCCGAACAAGCCAATAGGGCAACCAGGCCAGTCCGAGGCCATCTGCCACGGCGTCCGCGATGGCGTCGAATCGGAACCTGGACCTCGGATTGAATTCGAGGATGGCTCCTTCCTGCTCGAGCATCCAGGACTGCACCCTCCCGCTGCGGCCGTAAGTGACGGCGTCGTGAAAGGCGAGCTCCGACACTGTCGCCGGCTCGCCTCGAGCTTCGATATACGCCGAGAGGCATACAGCATCGTGTCCTCTTGGCCTATGCGACGGATTCGCATTCCCGCGCCGTTACCCTTGCCGCACGTCTTCCCTATTCGTCCAAAACATCTTCCCCAACTGTGGCGATAGGCCTCCTTCGCAAAACGAGTTCCAGTGTGACCGGACGAAGATCCTGGCCATCGACGCCGACGTCGTATTGGCGGGTGACAGAGTTGCAGCGCTGGTCACGGCCACCGGAACACGCGGATCAAGGGCATCCTTTACGACGATGTTTAAACGCGGTGACGATATCGCGGCAGAGGTGCGCAGTTCATGGTGCTGCGTGGACGCATCAACCCGACGACCACGCCGGATCGCTGACGATATCGCGCGGGTATTTTTGCCGCTGGCATCGTTGCGCCACTGCCAGGCCTGGTTTTACTCCGCCACACTGGCCTGCTTTTGCTCCGCCGTTGACAGACGTTTCCGCACTTGCGGATATTGATGAAGCTATCCGCATCACCGACACGCGCAACGCCGGGTTCGCTCGCGGATCGCCAGATGGATTCATGGGAATGAGCTGCGGTCGGGAGCAGACCAGTGTAGCGGGTCGGCACCTCGCAGTGCACGGAACGATGTTGCCTTGTAGTCCGCCGATCTGAACGACTCGTTGAGACGAGCGGCTTCGCACATCGGGAGGCGATACGTGTTCCCAATATTGAACGACAGCGGTCTGCGCCTTCGATCGCTTCCGCGCCTGATGGCCCCCCTCGACCCATATCTGACCGGACCCATGCTGTGAGCGCATGGCCGACCTGAGACCTTGTGCCTTATCGACGGCTGGGCAAGAGCCTATATTCCAATTATCGAAACGACGTTGGAACCAAAGCGAGGTTGCTAGCGTCAAGAGACCTCACGAAAGGGGATCATCATGAACGTAGCACGCTCTTTCAATAACTGGCGCAAGTATCGTCAGACCGTTACCGAACTTGGCCGCATGAGCTCGCGCGAACTGCAGGACCTCGGTATCGATCGTGCCGACATCCAAAGCGTTGCCCGCCAGTCGGTCGCTCGTTAAGCGGCTTTTCCGAGGCCATATTGAATGACTAAACGCCCGCTGATGACGCGGGCGTTTCTGTATCTGGCCTGCCACGAAGCCCTGGGTTGGAGATTTCTTTCGTCAGGGGGGGTCGTGCATTTTCCGCATAGCTGCACTGCAGCAAAGTCTATTTAATGTGCGGCGAAAATGGGTATTCTGGTTTCATCGAAGTGATGCACCTCCTCCCGCAGAGCTTTGATTTCAGACGGCTCACTCCTCCTCCCAAGAGACGTCTGTCGGAACAGCGGCATTCCTCCTCCCAGCTGCTGTTCGGTTCTTTTCGGAATGCCTGCCGCACCTCCTCCCGCGGCAGGCTTTTTCGTTTTCAGGCCCGGCTGCATCAAAGTCCCAGATCCAGCTGCGGTTCTTGCCCGCTCTCTTCGGTGTTGAGCGACGAAAGGGTGACCCCCAAGAGCCGCACCGGACGTTTGAACGGGAACACCGAGGCGAGCAGGTCTCTGCAATCTCAGCATCTGGTCGACGTCCGAGACCGCTCCCAACACTGTCTGGCTGCGGGTCGTCTGGCTGAAATCCGAATATTTGATTTTGACTGTTACGGTCTTTCCCGTGATGTCGTGCGCCTCGCAGTAGCGCCGGACTTTCTCGGCTAATGGTCGCAGCTCGGCTTTGGCGAGATCGAAATTGTCGATGTCGTCAACGAATTCCGGACGCGATCAGGTCTAACCTGCCGTTCGTCGATCCCACGGGCGATGCCGTAGAAATACGGACCGGACTTGCCAAAATGCTGCTGCAAGAAGGCGAGCGACTTCGATCTCAGATCAAGGCCCGTCTCGATCCCGTACTTCCTCATCCGCTCGGCGGTGGCCGGCCCGACCCCATGGAATTTCTTGACGGGGAGGGTTTCGACAAAACCTGGTCCGTTCTTCGGGGTGATGACCGCCTGGCCATTGGGCTTGTTGAAGTCGCTCGCCATTTTGGCGAGAAACTTGTTGTACGAAATGCCGGCTGAGGCGTTGAGCCCGGTGACCTGGTTGATCTTCGCGCGAATCTCCTGGGCGATTTCGGTGGCGATTTCCATGCCCTTTAGATTCTCGGTGACATCGTCCATGTGGCCTGCGAAGACATCGCCTCACTGCACCTCGTTGACATAGCGGTGGTTGGCGGTGGTTGCCCGATGCGCTGAAATCAAAACCGGTACAGCCATCTGGTCATAGGCCACTTCGTCGATCGTTAGGACCGCTGCTGGCGGGCTCAGGTCCAGCCAATGGGCATCGCACTCGGCCGCAAGATCGGCGCCGATCTGCTCGCGTATGGCCGAGATGCGGATTCCATAATTTTCCAGCAGATGCAGGTAGAAGAGCTGAGGGATTTCCTCTGGCCTTTCCGGGAAGTCGGGGACCCGTTCGCGCGAAAGCGTCAGCGTCTCATGCATGATCGGGCGTTCGTCGACGTAACGCACCCGGTGGAAGCTGACGATCGGCGATCCTTCGTCGATCTGAAGTTTTCGCGCATCGGCCGTGGAAGCAACGCTCCTGTCGAGCGAAGTCACCTTCGTGACCGACTTGCTGAGCGAACCATCCAGCCCGTGCAGTCGAAAATATTGAAAAAACAGTCGCAGGCTGTGCTGCGGCTTGCGACCGGTCACGACTGTGCCGGTCTTGCGACGGCGGCTGAGAAGACCGTCATTGGTGAGATCCATTAGCGCCCGCCGGATCGTACCCACGGCCACGCCATAGGTTTGCGACAGCGCCACTTCGCTCGGCAGAACCGAACCCGGCTCCAGTTTGCCGAGCATGATCGCTTCGGTGATCTGTCGTTTGACCACTTCATAAAGCGGCAACGACAACTCCGTCAGCTTGACCACTCCTGATGAATTGTTGGGCAGTTCCGGCAATGATTTGCCTCTTCTTTGGAGTTGACTCAGGGTCTCGATCTACGCAGTATTACTATATAGTTTATATAAAAGCGCAAGCTGGGAGGCCGGCGCGACGGATACCGAGGGCACTGCCATGAACATGCCGCAGCCAGCTACTTCGCAACAGATCTTTGGACCTGCCATGGCAG
The DNA here is from genome assembly GCF_004306515.1 of Rhizobium beringeri. Lineage (NCBI taxonomy): Bacteria > Pseudomonadati > Pseudomonadota > Alphaproteobacteria > Hyphomicrobiales > Rhizobiaceae > Rhizobium > Rhizobium beringeri. Next base: position 198,820 of record NZ_SILG01000006.1, read on the forward strand.
CGATCGAGCGGGATGTCGAGGTTGCTGTCGATGATCTGGCCCGGATGATCGAAGTTGACACCTCATTCCCACCGGGACTGGGCTATGACGCTTTTGCCGATCTGATGGCCGAACTCCTTTCGCCCTTGGGGTTTGAATTCGAGCGGGTCGTCGTGCCGCGTGATCTTTGGTTCGTGGCCGGTGGACCGGCATCCGGCGAGCGGACCAACCTCATTGCCACCCGCGATACGGGAAAGCCCGTCTGCGGTCTTTATTATCATGTCGACACGGTCCCGGCCGCGCCTGGCTGGGCACGCGATCCTTTGAAACTGACGGTCGAGGGTGACGATCTATTCGGGCTCGGCGCAGCGGACATGAAAGGCACGATCGCAGCAACCCTGCTGGCGTTGCGGTCTGCCAAAAAATGCGGTCTGCCTCTGTACTACGATCCGATGCTGCTCCTCTGCACCGATGAGGAAGGGGGCCTATATCCCGGCATTCGCTATCTGGCGGAGCAGGGCATATTGAAAGGCCATATCGTCAATTTCAACGGGTCCGCGGCGCCGCGCATCTGGGAGGGCTGCTTCGGCGTCTTCAATCTGCAGTTGACGATTAGGGGCCACGCCGTTCATGCGGGCGAAGGCAATCGCACCGGCGCCGGCATCAATGCTATCGAAGGCGCCTTACCTTTGCTCAATGCCTTGATGGCATTGAAGCCGGACGTGGCCAGCCGGGCATCCGCACTGACGCCACCGCCGCACGCGTCAGGTCCGCTGCGACCGCAGCTTTCAATTTCGGCCGTGAACGGCGGCACTGCCGGCGGCCAGGTCCCGGCCGAGATCAAGATTCTCGTGAGCCGGCGTTACGCTCCGGAAGAAAGCTATGAGGATGCGCGCGCCGAGATCGAAAGCCTGATCCACGACAGCGTTGCGGGCACAGGGCTGGGGCTCGAAATGGACCTTGTCGGCCACCTCATCCCGACGGACGATCCGGAAGGTCCCCATTGGCCGCGCTGGCAAAAGGCGCTGTCGCTGGGCTTCGGCTACAAGCCGGAAGACTTCCAAAAATGGGGCGCCGCAAGCTGCTCCGACTTCGGCTACGTGCAGAAGTCCGGCTTTGCGCAGGAAGTGCTGCTGGGCGGGCTCGGCCGGCCGGAAAGCTGCATCCACAGTCCCGAAGAGCATACTACCCGCCGGGACATCATCGCCTTGGCGAAAAGCATACTGGCCTATCTCGCGGCGGACTTTGCCGCCGACTCCATTCCTGAAAACCGCGCCTGAATCATAAGGGAACAGAAAAATGCTGGAAATCAAACGTCGCGTCTTCCTGGCCGGCACCGCCGCCGTCTTTGCTGCACCGGTGCTGGGCCTGGCGCAGACCACAAAGCCGGCCATGGGCGGCACGCTGCGCATCTCGGTCGATCAAGCAGCAAGCGTCATCCATCCGCTCCTGACCCGCGTCAACCCGGAATACCTGGTCACCGAACTGCTCTACAGCAACCTGACGCGGCTGAAGGTCGACATGTCGGTGGAGTCGGATCTGGCTGAGAGCTGGAGCGCAAACGACGCGTTGACCGAATGGACCTTCAAGCTGCGCAAGGGCGTCACTTTCCATGACGGTTCCGCCTTCACCGCCAAGGATGTCGTCGCCACCTTCAAGGCGATCCTCGATCCGGCAACGGCATCGCCGGGCCGTAACAATGTCGGCCCGATCGCCGATATCGTCGCTGTCGATGATTCGACCGTGCTGTTCAAGCTGTCGAGCGCCTATGCCGACCTTCCCGTCGCCATGGCTTATACCAATGCCCGCATCATTCCGGCCGCAATCGCCACCGGCGACCTGAAGAGCCTTTCCAGCAAGGCTGTCGGCACCGGTCCGTTCAAGCTCGCGTCCTACGAGCCGGACCGCCTGATCGTCGTCGAGCGCAACCCGACCTACTACGATCCGGCCCGTCCCTATGTCGACCGTATCGAAGTGCAGGTGTTCCCGGATACCTCGGCGGAAAGCTCCGCGCTGCTCGCCGGCGATATCGACATCGTCTCGACCATCCAGCCGCCGGAATTCATGCGCGTCGATGGCAATGACGGCATCACCACGCTGCGCACGCCGTCCGGCCAGTTCTGCAACATCAACTTCGGTTGCGACACGGCACCGTTCAACGATGCCCGCGTGCGCCGGGCGATTGCGCTCACCGTCGATCGCGAAGCTATGGTCGGTTTCGTCACCGAAGGTTTCGGCACCATAGGCAACGACACGCCGCTCAACCCGTCCTACCGTTTCTTCAAGGATGTCAAGCAGCGCGAGAAGAACATCGAGGAAGCCAAGAAGCTGCTGGCGGAAGCAGGTTTCCCCAAGGGCCTCGAAGCAACGCTGGTCGCCTCCGACCGTCCGGCCGTGCGCACCCAGCTCGCCGTGGCGCTGAAGGAGATGGCCAAGGAGGCCGGCATCACCATCAACGTGCAGACCATGCCGCATGCGACCTATCTCGACCAGGTCTGGAAGAAGGGTAGCTTCTATGTCGGCTTCTACAACATGCAGCCGACCCCGGATGGCATCTTCAAGTTACTCTACACGTCGGACGCCTCCTGGAATGAGACGCGCTGGAACAACAAGGCTTTCGATGCTCTGGTCGCAGAAGCCCGCGGCACGATCGATGCGGAGAAGCGCACCGCCCTCTACACGAAGGCGCAGGAAATCATGAACGACGAAGTGCCCTCAATCATTCCGTCCTTCTTCGACGTGCTGGCTGCGAAGCGCAACTGGGTCGAGGGGTTCGAAGCGCATCCGCGCGCCTCGGTTTTCCGTCTCGACTACGCCTCGTTGACCGACAAGGCGCCCAAGCGCGGCTGATCCGTCAATATCGCCGGGCGCCTGACATGGCGTCCGGCCCTCTTGTCCCAAGGAACATGCTCCTGTCTCCGAACTACATAGCCAAGCGGCTGGTGATGATCGTCTACACGCTGTTAGTCGTATCGCTCATCGTCTTCGCCATCACTCAGATCCTGCCGGCCGATGCTGCAGTCATGATGCTGGGCGAGAACGCCACACAGAATGCGCTCGACGCGTTGCGCCAGACCATGGGTCTGGACCAGCCGGTCTGGCAGCAATATCTCACTTGGATCTGGCATGTCCTGCAGGGCGACCTCGGCACCTCGCTGCGCACCGGTCAGCCCGTCGGCCCGGTTATGTTCGAAGCGCTTGGCCGCTCGCTTCTGCTAGCAGTGCTTTCTATCGGCCTGATGCTGGTGCTTGCGATTCCGCTCGGCATCATCGCCGCGGTCCGCCGCGGCAAGATTGCTGATATGGTCGTCAGTCTGATCTCCTATGCCGGTGTCGCTCTGCCGGAATTCGTGACGGCGACAATCGCCGTTCTCGTCTTTGCCGACTGGATGAAGTGGTTGCCGCCGACCGGTTACGTGCCGCTGACGGAAAATTTCCCCGATGGCCTCGCCCATCTCGTGCTGCCGGTCTGCGTCATCTCGATCATCCTGATAGCCCACGTTTCGCGCATGGTGCGCTCCGAACTCGTCGATGTGCTGCATACCGACTATATCCGCGCCGCCCGGCTGAAGGGTATGTCGCGCGGACATGTGCTGCGCCGTCATGCGCTGCGCAACGCGCTTTTGCCGACCATCACCATCGTCGCGCTCGACGTCGGTTATCTGCTCGGCGGCGTCATCGTGGTGGAGGAAATCTTCGCCATTCCCGGTATCGGCCGCCAGCTGATCGTCGCCATCCAGGCGCGCGACCTGCCGGCCATCCAGGCCGGGGTGCTGATCATGGCCGCCACCTATTCAATCGTCAATTTCATTGCCGACATCCTCTATGCCTGGCTCGACAAGAGGATCCAGTATGACTGAGTTCTTGAAACGTCTCCTGAAGACGCCGCAGGGCGCCATAGGTCTGTTCCTCGTCGCGCTTGTGTTGCTGATCGTCGTGTTCGGCCCGCTGGTCGCCCCGCATGATCCGGAAGCGATCTCACCGCTCGCCCGCTACAAAAGCCCAAGTGCCGCCTATTGGCTCGGCACCGACCAGTATGGCCGCGACATCTTCAGCCGCCTCCTGATCGGCGCCCGCGCAACGGTCGTCATGGCGGTTCTCGCCACCATCGGCGGCACGCTGGTCGGCGCTCTGATCGGCACCGCGTCCGCCTTTTTCGGCGGACGTGCCGACGAGTTCATCATGCGCACCATCGATGCCGTGATGTCGATCCCGAGCCTCCTGTTTGCGCTTCTGGTTGTGAACCTGCTCGGTTCCAGCACCGTCAACGCGCTGGTGGCAGTCGCCATCGCCTTTGCTCCGGGCATGGCCCGCATTACCCGCAGCGTGGCGCTTTCGGTTCGCAAGCAGGACTATGTCAACGCGGCGATCGCCCGTGGCGAAAGCTCGGGTTACATCATCCGTCGCGAAATGCTGCCCAACGTGATTGCGCCGATCATCGTCGAGATGACCATCCGCGTGTCGTTTGCCGTGATGCTGTTTGCGACGCTCAGCTTCCTCGGTCTCGGTGCCCAGCCGCCGGCTGCCGAATGGGGCCTGATGGTCTCGGAGGCGCGCCGTTACATGCATCTCTCCGCCGGCATCCTGATCTGTCCGAGTGCTGCGATCGCCATCGTCGCCGTCGGCTTCAATCTTCTGGGCGACGGTCTTCGCGATGCCCTCAATCCGCGAACCTGAGGCCACCACCATGACGACAAAACCAGAAACTCCGGTTCTCGCGATCGAAAATTACTCATTAGATTATGACACGGCCTCCGGCGTCTTCCATGCGCTCAAGAACATCGACCTCTCCGTCCACCGAGGCGAGATCCTCGGCCTGGTCGGTGAATCCGGTTCCGGCAAGACCTCGCTTGCCTGGTCGATCATGCGCTATCTGCCCAAGAACGCCCGCGAACCGGTCGGCCGCATACTGCTGAGTGGCGAGAACCTGCTCGAAAAGACCGATGCCCAGATCGAGACCTTTCGCGGCCGGCGCATCAGCATGGTGTTCCAGGATCCGAGCACGTCGCTCAACCCGACACTGTCGCTCGGCACCCAGCTCGCCGAGGTGCTGGTCCGTCACCGCGGGCTGACACGGCAGCAGGCCTGGAAGGAAGGCGAGGCGATGCTGGACCGCGTCGGTCTGAAGACACCGGCCGCGATGATGAACCGCATGCCGCACGAGGCATCGGGCGGCGAGAAGCAGCGCGTCGTCATCGCATCGGCGTTCGCGTGCAATCCCGAATGCATCATCTTCGACGAACCGACGACGGCGCTCGACGTCATCACCTCATGCCAGATCCTCGACCTGTTCGTGGAACTGCAGGCCGAGACGGGCGTCGCCTCGCTCTACATTTCCCACGATCTAGCGCTGGTATCGCGCACGGCCAGCCGCGTCGCGGTCATCCGTCGCGGCGAAATCGTCGAGCAGGGCGCGGTGCGCGATATCTTTGCCAATCCGCAGCAGGATTATACCCGCGAGCTGATCGCGGCGGTTCCCGATCCGGCCCGCAGGCTGGTCGGCGACATCGTCGTTGAAACCGACAAGCCGCTGGTGCGTGTCGAAAACGTTAGCGTCTATTATGGCCGCAAGCCGTTTCTGGCAGCGCTGACCGGCCGCGCCACCGAACGCGTTGCCGGCAACAATGCCATCAGCCTTAGCATCAATCCGGGGGAAATTCTCGGCGTCGTTGGTGAATCCGGCTCCGGTAAATCGACCCTGGCGAAGGCGATGACCGGTCTCAACCGCTTCGAGGGCAAGATCTGGTTCGACGGTCGCGAGATCAGGAACCTTGGCGACATGGACAATGCCTATCGCAAGGACGTGCAGATCATCTTCCAGCATCCCGACGCCTCGCTCAATCCCCGCCAGAAGATCAGCGAGATCCTGTCGCGGCCGCTAAAGCTGTTCGGGGACGCGTCTCATCTCGACCAGAAGGTCGGCGACATGCTGGAGCAGGTGCGCCTGCCGCGCACCCATGTCCAGCGGTATCCGCATCAGCTGTCGGGTGGCGAGAAACAGCGCGTGGCGATCGCCCGTGCGTTTGCTTCCAAGCCGAAATTGGTGATCTGCGACGAGATCACTTCCGCGCTCGACGTATCGGTGCAGGCGTCCATCGTCCAACTGCTCCTGGAGCTGCAGAAGGCCAGTGGCACCGCCTACCTGTTCATTACCCACGACCTCAACCTTATCCGCCAGATCGCCCACCGGATCGCCGTGATGTATCGCGGCAATCTCGTCGAGATCGCACCGGCCGCAGACATCGATAGCCAGGATCGGGCCGAATATACCCGCCGCCTGATCGAGGCGGTGCCGCGGGCGGCCGGGGAATACCTATGACAATGCATCAAGGAGTATGACAATGGACCCGAAATCCCTGGTGGATCGGATCGACGAAAAGGCCTGCCTCGATTTCCTATCGAAGATGGTCCAGCACAAGAGCCATTCGGAAACCGATGGCGAGCGTGACCTTGCGCGCTACATGGCCGGCGAACTGGAAAAGATCGGGGTCGAAGCCGAACTACAGCCATTCGACGAAGGCCGCCGCTTCAACACGATCGGACGCCTCAGGGGCACCGGCGGCGGCAAGAGCCTGCTGTTCAACGGCCATCTCGACACCAATCCGGTCACCGAAGGCTGGACGGTCGATCCTTATGCCGGCCTCGTCGATGACAAGTTCATCTACGGTATCGGCGTGTCGAACATGAAGGCCGGCGATGCTGCCTATTTCTGCGCGGTCAAGACGCTGCTCGATGCCGGCGTCAAGCTCAAGGGTGACGTTGTCCTGACCTTCGTGGTCGGCGAACTGCAGGGCGGTGTCGGCACGCTTGCGGCGATCAGACACGGCGTCAAGGCGGACTATTTTATCAACAGCGAACCGAGCGATCTCGTCGCCGTCACCATGCATGCGGCAGCTCTCAGCTATGTCATCGAACTGACCGGCGACACGCGCCATCTCTCCAAGCGCGAGGAATCCGTCGATGCGATCGCCGCGGCTTGCGACATCATCCCGCGCATCAACGCCATGACCTTCAGCGGCGCCAGGAGCGACGTGCACCGGTCGATCAACCGCGGCCATGTCGGCGTCGTCCATGGTGCTCTCGGGCGCACCCTCGAAGAATGGCGTCCGCCGCAGGTCGCAGATTTCGTCCGCCTCAAGGGCTCGTGCCGTTATGCGCCGGGGCAGACGCAGGAGGGCGTGCTGGCCGATCTCGAAAAGGAACTGGCGGCCCTCGAAGGCCGCTTCCCCGGCCTCAAGGCAAAGCTGGTTCCGGAATTGATCGAGGGTCGCCCGCTTATGCCGCCCTTCGAGGTCTCGCCGACATCGCGCATCGTCAAATCCATCAACGCGGCCTATGAAGCCGTGCGCGGCGAAAAACAGCCGACCGGCGCGATCACGCCGACCCGCTTCTACGGTACTGATGCCGGCCATCTCTACAAGGAACTCGACATGGAAGGTATCGTCTGTGGCCCCGGCGGTCGTTACAACACCATGCCAGACGAGCGTGTCGACATCGTCGACTATCTCGACATGATCCGCGTCTACATGCTGACCATCCTCGATATCTGCGAGGTTGCCTAACTATGTTCTCCCGGGCGGAATTCGATCGCCGTATCGCATGCGCCCGGGATGCCATGGCATCCGCCGGCGTCGATCTGCTGCTCGTCGATAGCGGCGAGCTGCTGGCTTGGCTGACCGGCTACACCGTCTCCGAAACCATGTACCGGGCCGCCTTTTTGCCGCGCGAGGGTGACGCCTGGTTTGCACTGCGGGCGCTGGACGAGGCGCCGTGCCGGGAAAAGAGCTGGATTTCCGACGTGGTCGGCTTCGCCGATACCGACGAAGCGCAAGCGGCCGTCGCGGCAAGCATCCGCGAGCGCCGATTTGCCGGTGCGCGCATCGGCCTCGATACCAATTCCTACAGCATGAGTGCTGCGACGTTCATGCGGCTTTCGGTGCTGCTACCGAATGCGAGCTTCATTCCCATGCCGGGGCTCAGCGACAGCCTGCGCTGGGTCAAGTCGGAGGAGGAGATTGCCATCCTTCGCCAAGCATCTCCAATCGCCGACAAGGCGATGCTGGAGGTTGCAAGGCAGGCTCGTCCGGGAATGACCACCCGCGATGCTGCGGCAATCGCCTCGCAGGTCTTCCTGCGTGAAGGTGCTGATACCGGGGAAGTGGGCTCCGTCGTCAAGGCCACCGGCAGCCACGAGTTTCTGCACGGTGCGTTTAAGACCGAAACGATCAACGGAAGGCGACGTCCTGCATGTCGAACTCGTTCCGCGCGTCAGAAACTAAGGCGCGCGGATGATGCGGCCAATCGTCGTGGGTGGGCCCTCCGCGGAACTTACCGCTACGGCCGGAAAGCTGGTTGAGCTGCAGGATCGGCAGATTATGGCGATGAAGCCGGGCGCCCTAGCGCGAGACGTGGACGCGATTATGCGCCGAGGTGCCCTCGACACGGGCCTGCGACCGACCTACGAAAACGTCACCGCCTATACCCTCGGCCTCTATACCCGCACGCCGCGTACCAGCGACTTTTCGAGGGTTTTCCTGCCGACATCCAATTGGGTTCTGGAGGAGGGGATGGTGTTTCACCTTTATGCTACAGCTCGAGGCCTGGGCTTCAGCGAAACGGTGGTCGTCGATAAAGAGGGAGGCACTCGGCTCACGAAAACGCCAAGATTGGTTTTAGCGCCCCCAGATGGCCGTTGGTAAAAAGGTGGATCGATCATCGGCTGTGGGTCTGCTCCGGAAAGGCCGCATTCGAGCCGCCGATTGCTCGCGTAACGACATCATCTTTACGATCCTTGTAAAGATGATGTCGTTACGCTATATGGTCCTTGTAGACAGGAGCTTCCCATGCCGACCTCACACACGAGCAAAAGCCCGGACGCAAGCGTGCCGCTGAATATGCGCATCAAGCCTGCGACGCGCAACTTGATTGACCGCGCCGCTGAGATGCTAGGCAAGACACGTACAGATTTCATGCTGGAGGCTTCCGAGCGCCGTGCCGAGGAAGTACTACTTGACCGGACGATCTTCACTGTCAGCGCCGAAGTCTACGCAGAGTATCTGGCCCGGCTCGATGCGCCAACACAGCCCAATGATCGTCTTAAACGCACTATGTCGACCAAAGCGCCGTGGGATGAGGCGTGACCGTAAGCGTACCCGCGCCGCTTGCTGATCATCACGAGCTAGCCGAATTCCATTCTGGTGTCCCTGAGCTTGATGATTGGCTGCGTCTCCGCGCCCGCGCCAATCAGGCGAGCGGCGCATCGCGTACCTTCGTCGTGTGTGAGGCCAACCGCGTCATCGCCTACTACGCGCTCGCTTCCGGCGCGGTAAAGCAATCGGAAGCATCGGGACGTTTCCGGCGGAACATGCCTGATCCGATACCAGTCGCCGTGCTTGGACGTCTTGCCATTGATCAATCCTATCAGGGACGTGGTTTCGGCAGGGCGTTAGTGCGCGACGCAGGTCTGCGCTTGATCAATGCCGCCGAGATACTTGGGATTCGCTGCGTTTTAGTCCATGCGATCTCGGATGACGCACGAGCCTTTTACGAAGCGGTTGGCTTCCTGCCTTCCCCGTCCGACCCGATGATGCTGCTGGTCGGGTTGCATGACCTCAACAATGCGCTGACCTCCTGACCAAGCTGATTGCTAAATCGCTGAAACCAAATCATGAACTTCGGCGCAAGAAATGAGGTGCCGAGGGTTCCCATCCGTTCAAGGCGGTCGAATGTGGCGAGGCTTATTTACGACCGCGTACCTTAGCTTTCTCCTACCGCTGCATCTGCATCCTTAGCGCCGATTGTGTACGGCCGACTTGCATCGAGGCAACGCTGTGGACGAGAATGGATACAGGCTCCCAGACGATGCAGTGAACGGCCAAGCCTGCTTTTCGCAGATCTTTTGAAACGATCGGCGCCTACTCTTGGTCCGCCATCGCATTGTATCGATAGGGACGATACCCGGCTGTCGTCGTGAACTTTCGGTGAAATACCTCAAGATGGGGAAGAAGGACATCAATCGCTTCCCAGGTTGCTGTTTCCCCTTCGGTTTCGGGATGTTTTAGCCGTTCGGCGATTTCCGCGAGCACTGCCTCGCGGTCGATCGTAATGACCTTTCCGTCATCGACGACCAGACGGCCGCCGACGAATACCTGGCTGATGGCATGCCGTCCGCCGCGATGCAAAACGCTCTCCGCCACCGGCGTCCGCGCGCTCATGCGGGGCCTTTCGATCTTGCGTCGGTCCATCAGCACGATGTCGGCCTGTTGACCCGGTTCGAGCCGGCCCGTAAAGCCGCCGAAGCCGACGGTTTTGGCGCCATGTTCCGTCGCCATCTGCAGCACGGCACCAGCATCGGGACGGTCGTTCCACAGGCCCGTTTCGCGGTGCAGTGCCCAGACCAGTTTCATTTCCAGCGTCATGTCTCGGTCGTCGGCTATGTTGGACTGGTCTATGCCGAGCGCTATCGGAATGCCGCGACGGCGCATTTCGTTGACGGGAGCGATGCCGCTGCCGAGCCGCAGGCCGGATGAGGCATTGTGGCACATGCTGCAGCCGCAATCGGCTACGATGTCGAGATCCGCGCGGCTCATCCAGTTGCCGTGCCCAAGCGTGACGTTTGGCCCGAGGCATTCGAGTGCCTTCAAATGCTGGACGGCGCTGTGGCCGAATGTGTTGTGGGCGAAGCTTGATTGCCGCTCGGTCTCCAGAAGATGCATATGGACCTGCGCGTCGGTTTCGCGGGCCGTCTCGAAAATCGTCTGGAGGCATTCGTCGGTGCACCAGTGCAGATTGGCGGGGGCGAGATTGAAGCGGACGTGATCAGGACGTGCGTCGAACCAGCTTTCCCTGAGCGCGCGATAAAATGTCATCAGGTCTGCGATCGGGATATTCGACGCGTCGAGTTTGGGGGCGATCCAGTTGCGAACGGCTTCGGGAAGGGTGGCCAGGGCCTTGGCGTCTTCGTCATAGGTCAGGATATTGCGATCGCGGATCATGAAGGAAAAGCCGGCCCGCATGCCGATATCGGTATAGGCCTTGAGCGTGGCGTCGGCCGTCGCCATCCAGCTCTCGGGTGCGCCCGCAAGTCCGCTGTTGATATGCTGCACCGTCGTCGTTCCGCTTTCCAACATCTCGATCGCTGAATAGAGAGTATCCAACCGGACATCGACCTGCCGCATCGCCCGGAACTGCGGCAGCCATAGTTCCAGAGGCGCGAAGGGCACACCCTGCATCAGGGGCGTGATCCCGAAATGGTGGTGGCTGTTGACCAGCCCCGGCATGGCGATCATGTCGGGAGATCCGAAGCGGGCAAGATGGTCGTTGCCGTAGCCAACGGCGGCAAGAGGCCCGATCTGCGCGATCATGCCGCCAGCGACACGGAGGCCCACGTCGTGGCGCATGGACATGGTGCCGTCAGGCAAAATACCGCACAGCACGGTTCCGGCTTCAATGATGCAGTCACCCGACATCGGCTCTCCAAGGCTCATTTCGTGTAGTCTCCGATCAATCCGAGGCGGCGAGCGACCACGACGCGGTAGAGCGGGTCGCCATAGACTTTCATTTCCTCGCTGGCGGAAAAGGCGAGACTGATATCGTGCTCGTCGTAGCTTTGCGCGGCGATCGCATGCATCTCGGGCCAATCCGGCGCCTGGATATGACGCCAGCGATCGACTGCCATTCTGTCCGGCATCTCGGGAAACCCGAGTTCGCCCATCAGAGCGGCGATCCCCTGCCAGAACACCCGCAACATCCGATGGAGGGTCGCCTCATCGCAATGCGGCTCAAGGAGACGGATCCAGTGCAGCCCTGTAATGATGTGCAATGCGGCGAAATGCTGGGTTGCTGCAAATATGGCGAGCGCAGTCGCCGCCATTTTTTCCATCGTGTCCGGCCCGATGTCGAGCCAATCGACGACGGGCGCAAATTCGAGCACGTTGCCGGCGTCACGCATGTTCTGCCAGAGAAGGTCGTGAAGCTGCATGCCATGCAAGGGCTTGATCGCAGCGGTCATGGCCAAGACTTCGGCCGGCTCGTGCGTGATCGGCGGCGTCCCTTTTGCTTCGGGAAGCGGCAGGTAGGTGGCGCTCCAGTAGGCGAGCGCAATGGCGACATCGGTCTCGTCGGCGCGAAGTACCCCGTAGGCCGCCCGCATCAGCGCGTGAAAAGCGCTGGCGCCAATGCCGTTGGCAAGATCGGGAAGATAAAGCTCCAGTGCCTCATGTATTCCGAGCCGCGTCACCTCGCCGGCAAAGAAGACGCGCAGATCGGGCTCACGCTCACGCATTCCGATGGCGGCTTTCCAGCTCTTGCCATCCAAGCGCCTCAATGGCTGGGCGAAGGGCGCAAGCTGCTTGGCGTCTCTGTAGTGATGGAAGAACCGTCGAAGCTGAGCCGACCCGCCGCCGATCCGGTCCAGCGCGACGAGGACCATCGGAGCATGGTTGGCGAATGTGCGCGAAAATTCAGAACCCCATGCCGGCATGTCGGCCAGCAGCGTTTTCAGTTCGTCCGAAGTGCTTTCTTTTCGTACCATGGATCTAAACTCCTCGTTGAAAACGGAATGCCCGCTTGCATTCACACCGTTGTTTGCCAGGCGTCCCGGTGAACAGCTTCCGCTTCCGTCTCCATCAAGGGTCCGATGACCTCGATGCTTTTCTGGTCCGCCGAAAACACATCGCGGCATGGCAAATCCATTGTCGGGTTGTCCGGGTGATCCCCTGTCATGGCCTTCAGCCTTTGTTCGGAAAGGCCATAGACGACCCGGCCGATACCGACCCAATAAATGGCGCCGGCGCACATGGCGCAGGGTTCCGCCGAGCTGTACAAGGTACACCGCGCCAGAAACGGCTCGCGATAGAGCTTCGAGGCACGCGTCGCCAACAGGCGCTCGGCATGGGCCGTTGCATCGAGGTCGGGGAAATATCCGTTTTCTTCCTCAAGAAGAATTTCACCGCCGGGACCGGCCAGAAGCGCGCCGAAGGGCATATTGCCATGCGCTGTGGCGCTGTGCGCAATCTCGAAGGTCAATCTGAGAAGGCTTTCGTGATCAGGGCTCATGCCCGTTCTCCTCTACCGTATGCGATTGGCTGTCTTTCGCATCGGCCTGCCGCATCACCGGCAATCGCAAGGTGGAGGGGTAACCATCGCCTGACCGCAGCACGAGGGTCGTGACCAGCCGATCCGTTACGGCCGCGTCCTGCGGGCGTGCGCCGGTGCCCGGATTGACGGGGAAAGCGGGAAACGACGCCGCCTGTATCGATAGACGCAGGCAATGCCCCGCCCGCACCGTTACGTGGACGGGCCGCAGCGCGAAGGAAACCGGCGATCCTGCGCCGTCGTCCTTTACGGTTTTATGTCCCAACGTCACGCTGATGGCGGCCCCATCAGAGGTGAGCATGCTCAAGGTGCAATCCAGGTCGAAACTCGGCCTGTCGGCGGTGACGAAGAGGTCCACTTTCGGGGCTCCGGTCAGCAGGAGCGGCCGGTCGAGCGGATCGGAGGTGTAGACCAACACGTCGGCCCTGTCGTCGATGGCGGCCCGGTCGGCAAAATCCGGCGGCGTGCCGAGATGCAGCCCGACGCTCGGGGCCGGCCGCCATGGATCGTGGACGAGATAATCGGCGCTCGCTAGCCCCGCCTTCTCGGCAAGCGTTCCATCGATGCTCGTCGCGGCCGCCCGGCCGCCCGATGAGAGATGAAGCACCAGCGTCTCGGCTGTGGGCAGGCTTTCGAAACCGGCCCAGGCCTTTTTGACGACATCGTAGAGCCGGACCTTCGGGTAAGGATTCTCGCGGCCTTTGAGCGCCTCGTCGAAGAATGCGACGATCTCGCGGTCGATGCCGTCTGCAGCGTCGGCTCCGGCATCCAATGCCCCGACCCGTCGTCCCCAGGGGATATGCGACCACGGTCCGATGGAGAGCCGCTGCAGATTGCGACTCGCGGAAAATGCCTCGAAGGCGGCGAAGGTGCCCTCAAGCATAATGTCGTTCCATCCGCCGACATGCAGGACGGGGACGTCGAGCGTCACGCCCTTAAGCAGCGATTGCGGCGACCTTGTCCGCCAATAGGACGGATCATCGGCAAGCCAGTCATGATAATGCGTGTATCGCGATGTCTGCTTCAACACGTCCGGCCGTGCCGAAACCGCGCCTGAATGCAGAGAAGGCAAAGCGGCATGCAACATATGGGCGGCATCGAGGTCGTCGGCCAGCCGAGCATTTTCGACGGCCATCTGACACGCCCACATCTGATTGGACTGCAGACGGAACCCGTCGCCCTCAAATGCCCAGTGATTGCGCACATCAAAAGCCGCCATGGCGATCGCCATCGCATCGGGCACTTTCCCGCCGGATTTTCGAGCGCCGGCAAGGGCCAGGAACTGGTTCATGCCGTGGTAGCTGAAGCCATAGCTTGCCACCATGCCGTTGCCGCCGGCAAGATCGGCCGCCAGCGCCAGCGTCTGCGCGCCGTCGGCAACATCATCCTCCAGAACCCTGAAAATGCCCTCTGAATCGCCCCGGCCGCGAACGTCCTGCACCAGCACGACATAACCATGCGCCGCATACCATGCGGGATGGGCCAGAACGACCGTCGAGGCGACCTTTCGCCCGTAGGGCAGGCGCATCACCAGAACGGGATAGCTCTCCGGGCCGACGGGACGATAGACGTCGGCGGCGAGATGAACGCCGTCCGCCATGCGCATCCGAAGAGTTTCGATGTCGCGGAGTGCCAGCATGCTTATCTCATGACCGAAAAGCGGGTTTCGGAGGTGAGCCTCGCCATGTCGAATTTGCGCGTCGCCTCGATGAGGCGCACCAAACCTGCCGCGGCCCGGTCAAGCACCAGCGCGCCTTTGACGGCGTCGGCATTGGCGGCATTTCCGCTAACGCCTGCGGGATGAAGGTCCTGCGCCTGCCAGCCAAAGCCGACCGCGCCTTCCGCCGTCAACGGGCTGCCGGACTGCTCGATGTCGACGGTCAGCGGCACGAAATCTTCGGCCTTGTCCATGGCGACCAGCTCCGGCGCGATGGCCAGCATCATGCTGGTTTCGATATCGCCGCCGTGAATGCCATGAACGATTTCCGCGGACGAAAACAGATCGTCGACCGGCGCGATCCTGAACCAGGAGCAGGCTACCGCCAGGATGGCAAGTTCGACACGGATATCGCGGCAGGTCATCTCCATCAGCGAGATCTGCCCGCCATGAGAATTGAACAGGATCATCTTTCGGACGCCGGCCCGCTTCACGCTTCTGGCCATATCGAGCCAGACGAGCCGCAGGGTTTGTGCCGATATGGTCAGCGTCCCCGGATAGGCGAGGTGCTCATCCGACTTGCCGACACCGAATGCCGGCAGGATGAGGACGTCCGCGTTTGCGTCAAGCAACGGCACCATCCGATCGATGATGGCGGCGTTGATGGCGGCATCAACCTGTACGGGAAGATGGGGGCCATGCTGCTCGACAGCCGCAATCGGCAGGATGACGACGGTCTCGCTCAGATCGCGGGACGCAAAATCCGCAGTCGAATAATCGGCCCAGTAAAGGGAATGCGTCATGCGCCACTCCGCATGGCCGGCTTGCCGGTATCTTGAGAGCTTGCCGATTGCCGATTGGCCTCGGCTATCATGATCTCGAAGTCGTCGGCGATCGGCAGATCCGGTGAGACGTAAGATGCCAGTTCCGGCAGGATGACCGCTTCCCGATCGAGCAGCAGCCGGCGCAGGACGCCGCGCACGAGCCGTGGAACGGCATGCTTGTGCCCACTGATCGACGTCGAGTGCGGACCGTGACTGACGAAACTGCTGCTGTTGAAGGCAAATACCCGGCTGACCCACGTCTCATCCGGATCTTTCGGGATGAACCCGTAGAACCCGTCGAGATAGGGAAACCGTGCCAGCCGGGCATCCGCGCGGCCGTCTTGCGGCGTGTAACGTTCGCCCCAAAGCGCGACCTTGTCATGAATGGTTTTGAGTTCAGGCCTGACGGCGAGATCGACATCCATCCCCGTTGCAAGCAGCAGGTGATCGAACTCCAGAATACCGTCCGGGGTGGTGACGCGGATCGCGTCTGTCTGTTGAGAGACCTCCAGCCATGGTGTTGCGGGACGAAGCTTGAAATTTTCAAGGAGCATTGCGGTCTCGAAACTGCGCACCGGCGGCGGCTGATCGACGCTGCGAAAGAACCGGGCGATATCCCAGCGTGTGGTCTCGGAAAGCTCAGGATAATGCGTCATCATGCCGGGCGTCTCGACCGCGCGGTGGGGATTCGTACGCGGCAGGCGCGCGCGCCGGAAGCAGAGATCGACGCAGGCAGCACCGGCTTCCAGCGCCTTGATCGCATTGTCGAACGCAGAGGCGCCATGGCCGAGCACGCCGACGCGCAATCCCTTCAAAGCGTCGAAATCGACGGGACCGTTCGTGTGATTGAATTTTTCGGGCGCCAGTGCTTCTGATACAAAGGGCGGCACCCGCCATGCGCCGGCGCCGTCATACCCGGTGGCCAGCACCACGGTTCGCGCCAGAGATTTTTCAATCCTGCCTCCGATGCGGGTCGTAACCGCGATCAGATCGCCCTCCGGCGCGACGTCCAGGACGTCGCAATGATTGGTGATGGCGATCTCGAAAACGTCGGCATACCAGTCGAGATAGGCCTTCCAGTCTGTTCGCGGAATGCGGGACAGATCCGTCCAGGCCTGCTGCCCATAGCGCGTTTCGAACCAGCGGCGGATGGAGAGATTGACGACGTTGAACTCGTTGCCGACCTGGGTCTTCGGGGTGCGCAATTCCTCCATGCGCGCAAAGGTCAGCCATGGCCCCTCAGCGCCCGGCGCGCCGCTGTCCAAGACGTGGATGCGCCGGAGCCCGTCCCACTTCAGGGCTGCCGCGATCGTGACGCCTGACTGGCCGCCACCGACGATGATCGCATCGGCGATATCAGCCGCGTCTGGTCTCGGCAGGTCGCTGAGCCATGCTGCGCTCGGGTAGCCGAGGGCGGCAAGATCGGCAAGCGCTGCCTGCTTCAGGTCGTCAAGCGTCACGGGCAGCGCATCGATTGGGGCAATCATCATAGGTCATCTCGTATATGGGCCATACGTCCGCGCAGGCGACGTCGGCGATTGATTTCGGTCATCGCCACGATCAGGGCCGTCAACACGAGGACGGCCACCTGCATGGCATTGAGGTCGGGCTTCAGCTCGCGCCGGAATTCCGATGCGACGATCAGCGACAGGGGCTGCGTGCGGCCGGCGAGGAACATGGAGATGGTCAGATCGGCCAGCGACAAGATGACCCCGATGGAATAGGCGGCACTCAGCGCGACGCTCAACTGTGGCAGCAGAACACGCCGGAAGCTCTGCCACGGGGTGGCGCCGAGATCCCGCGCCGCTTCTTCAAGCCGCGGGTCGAGCCGGACCATCACGGCGGCAAGGATTGTGGTGGTGAAGGGAATGACGACCAAAGTCTGCGCCAATATGAGCGCGGTTGCCCCGCGGCCCAATCCCACCCAGCTCATGAGCATGGCCTGCGCAATGGAAAGCACCGTCTTCGGCACCAGAAAGGGCACGAGGACCAGGATGGCGAATGCTGCCCTAAACTTCATGCGTGGCGACGTCACGGCCAATGCTGCCATCAGCCCGATCAGCGCGCCGAGCAGACCGACGGGCTGTGCAATCAGAAAACTGGTGACGAAGCCACCCAGAAACGCTTCGTTGCCGAAAAGATCGGCATACCAGGTGAAAGTAAATCCGCTCAACGGAAAGGCCATCGTGCTTGCGGCGTTGAAGGAAAAAATTCCAAGAACGACGATCGGCAGATAGAAGAAACACACGGCAAGACCGAGCGTGAGGATGACTAGGCGGTTCATCGTGCCCCCCGTCGAAAGACCGCGCGGGCGCCGTCGAACCGAAGCAGGATGGTCACAAACCCGGTGGCAAAGGCGAACAGGACGACAAGAAGGCTGAGCGACAGCGCGGAAGCCAGCGGCCAATCGAACGCCGTCCCGAACAGGTTGTCGATCATGGCCATCGGGGTCGCACCCGACGTGCCGCCCAAAAGGCTCGGCGTCATCATGTCGCCGGCGGCGAGTGCAAAGACCGTAAAGACGCCGACAGCCAGTCCGGGTGTGGTCAAAGGCAAGATGACCTTGAAGAACGCGTCTATCGGGCGAGCCCCGAGATCCCGTGCGGCTTCGATCAACCGTTTGTCGATCAATTCCGCCGAGATCCAGATGGCCAGCACCATGAAGGGCAGATTGTTGTAGAGAAGCACGAGATGCGTGGTGAACGGCGAAAACAGCAGGAATTTCACCGGCTCATCGATCACGCCAAACCATTTCAGAGCGGCGTTGACCAGTCCTTCGGAGCCAAGAACGACCCGCCAGGCATAAATCCGGACGATTTCGCCGGTGTAGAGTGGCGTCAAAAGGACGATGCTGCCGATGCCTTTCCAGAGAACGGGCAGCCGCGTCATCGAGACGGCGATCGGGTACCCGATCAAAGCCGCCAGTAAAGCCGTGCCCGCGCCCGAGACGACCGATTTGCCGATCAGAAAGGCGAAGACCGGATTGGCAAACATCTGCGCCCAACTCTGTCCGGAAAAGGCCGGAACGAGCGTGAAGGCATCGAGATCCACCTCAAAGACGCTGAAAACCACGAGCACGGCAAGCGGTAGAACGCATCCGAGGATTAAAATGCAGGCGACTGGCACCGCGAGCTGTGCCCGGTGAAAAACCGAAGCCATCAGTCGATCCTCGTGATGAAGGCGCGGTCCTGATCGACGACGAGCCCGACATTCGCTCCAGGCGAAAGCGGGTTATCCGCCATGAACCGCAAAATGACACCGTTAACCTCGGCCTCGACAAGGTAGCGATCTCCTTTGAACACCACATGCCGGATCGTCGCGTTCAGGCCATCGGTGCCAATACGGACATGCTCCGGCCGAATAGCGAGCACTGCCTTATCCCCTTTCGCCAATCCCTCCACTGCCGGGCATTGCACGATGCAGATGGCCGTATCGATCGCAGCCGATCCGGAGGCCCCGCCGCAATCGACGATTTCGCCTGGAATGAGTGCCGCCGCGCCGATGAAGTCAGCAACGAAAGCGTTGGCAGGACGGGCATAGATTGTCAGCGGCGCAGCCCTTTGAACAATGCGCCCCTTGTTCATGACAACCACGATGTCGGAGAGCGCAAAGGCCTCCTCCTGATCGTGCGTGACGTAGACGAAGGCAATACCGAGGCGACGCTGCAAATCCTTCAGTTCGATTTGCAAATGCCCGCGCATCTTTTTGTCCAGTGCAGACAAGGGTTCGTCGAGAAGCAGCAGATGCGGCTCGGCAATGATGGCGCGGGCCACCGCGACCCGCTGCTGCTGGCCGCCAGAGAGCTGGTGTGGATACCGATCGCCGAACTCCGCCATATGCACGGCGTCCAGAGCCCTTTTGACGCGCGCGGCCACGTCGACATTGCTGTGGCGCCGCAGTGTCAGCGAGAACGCGACATTTCCGAATACGGTGAGGTGCGGAAACAGCGCGTAGCTCTGGAATACGGTGTTGACCGGACGTCGCTCCGGCGGAACGCCGGAAAGCGACCGTCCGTCAAGCACGATCGATCCCGCGTCCGGCGTCTCGAAGCCGGCGATCATGCGCAAGATCGTGGTCTTGCCGCATCCGGAAGGGCCGAGAAAGGTAGTGAAAGCCCTTTCCGGAATATCGAGATCGACGCTATCGACAGCGCGGTCCCTGCCGTAATTCTTGGTCAGACCGCGCGCCGAAAGCAAAAGCCCGGATCTTGACGGATCGGCCGTCATGTCAGGCGTCGTCGTCATGATCAGCTTGCCTTGACTTCATTCCAGATCTTCAGCCACTCGGAATAATTCTCCGGGGCGACCGGCCACATGAACGACTTCATCACATCCATGTCGTCGACGAAGATCGCTTGCTGCTGCTCCTTCGACAATTCGTCGCGGATGATCGAGGATGTGGTCGCATAGTTGCCGATCTTAGCGATCTGGGTCGCGAATTCCGCCCCAAGCAGATAATCGATGAACTTGTAGCCGATCTCGCTCTTTTCCGCAGACAGCGTGGCCGGCATGGCAAAGCAGTCGCACCAGCCCATAATGCCGGCTTTCGGCTTGGCCATCCCCATCGCCAGCTTGTCTTTCAACGCATCATAGGGAACCCGCCACGAAAACGCGCAGGAAACCTCGCCGGTGGCAAACAGATTGGTGAGATCGCCGATCGTCTGCCAATAGGTGCGCAGCAGCGGCTTTTGCGCAACCAAAAGCTTCTTGGCTTCCGCCAACTCCTTGGTCTCCATGAGAAAGACCTTGTCGCGCGGCACGCCGGCGACCAGACCGGCGATGCCAATGGATTCCAACGCATAGTCGCGCATGGCGAGCTGGCCCTTGTATTTCTCGTTGAACAACGTCGTGTAGTCAGGTTCGCTGTCGAACTTGTCCTTTCGGTATACGATTGGATTGAGGCCCCAGAGATAGGGAACCGCGAACTGCTTGCCCGAGGCATCGAGAACCTTGGGCGTGGTCTTGAAGACGTCGTACATCTTGGCGGCGTTGGGGATCTTCGCCATGTCGATTTCTTCGAGCAGGCCTGCCTTGATATAGCGCCAGCTTCCATTCAGCGACGGATTGATCATGTCCCAGTCGGAAGCCGTGCCGGTTTTCAGCGCCGCGAACTGCGCGTCCTCGCTGGAGAGATAGGACAGCTTTACCTTGACGCCGGTCTGCGCCTCGAAGGCCGCAATGTATTCAGGATGCCCGTTGGAATCCCAGGTCGCCCAGACCATTTCGGAAACGGCAGCTTTGGCGCTGCTCAGTGAACCGAACATCCCCGCCGCCGCACCGGCGGCGATCCCTGCAAGCACTTCACGTCGGCTAACTCCTGAACCTGCCATCTTGCCCTCATCTGGTTGCGAGTGAACTGCGACCAGTGTCGTTTGTTTGGACAGGAAAGCCTATAACCGAACCCAAATAGACTATATTGCACTGCGCAAAAGCCGGGCGACCTCTACCGCGATCCCGCGAGATTGGTTTAAACGAAGACCGGCGCTCCGGCCCGCAGGAATGTGATCGGTACCGACTCCGTCGGATCGCAGACACGGACGCCGGCCGCAACCGACTTGATCATCTGCCGGAGCCAGACGTGATCGGGAGACTGGTGCTTGCACTCATGCCAGAGCATGTAGAACTGCATGTGTCCGAGTTCGCGCGGCGCCTCCAGAACGACCAGTGGAAAGGCCTGAGCGATTTGCTCGGCAAAAATCCGCCCCGTGGTGAACACGAGGTCCGATTGTGTCAACACGTAGGGCGTGATCGCATATTCTGGCACGGATACAGCGATGTTGCGCTTGAGCCCTAGTTCGATCAGCCGCCCGTCGATCGGGCTAAGGTGGGCCCGCTTGTCGGAAGTCGGAGAAAGATGCTTTTCCTTCAGGAACTCGCCCATCGAGATCGGTTCACGTTGACTTGCCAGTCTATGGTTCGGGCGGACGACGCAGACAATGTCGGTGGTTAACAGGGGAGACATCCGCAGATACTCCGGCGGATGCGGCCAATTACCGATGACCGCATCGATGGACCCGTCCGCAAGCTGGCTGATAAGATCATCATAGCTCGGCATGTGGGACGCATCGACGCCGACATTGGGTGCCTTTTGTGCAATTTTTCCGACCAGCTGAGGCAGAAACACGGCTCCGAGGCAATTGTCTGCGATGATGCGGAAGTTTCGCGTCGCATTGTCCGGGTCGAAGGTGGCGTGAGGCGATAGATGCGCGTCGATCTGGCCGAGAATGTCGCGCAACGTCTCTTTCAGGGCGAGACCTCGCTCCGTTGGTACCAGCGCGCCTCCGGACCTGACCAGAAGCGGATCGTCCAGCATTTCCCGCAGCCGTTTCAGCGTCAGGCTGACCGTCGGCTGGGCCTGCCCCAGAATGTCGGCGGTTTTCGAAACGCTGCATTCCGTCAGCAAGGTCAGGAGCGTGCGCATCAGACGCACATCCATCATCCCATTCGCCTGTCGCATCATGATCAGCTTCCCTTGTCGAACGGTGCAACAAGCTTGAGAAGAGGCATATTTCATGCCAGCCGGGAGCTCGCTGGTCATGCCTGCAATTACGGCGATCAAGAGCATCGAAAATTGTCGGGCAGAGGATCGCCCGATTTGGAAGTACTTCCGCACGGGGAATTTGCGCCCACTACCGTGTCGGGAGCTACTCCAATGTAAGTCATCACATCTGCTCCACGAGCCATGCGACCCCGTCGCCACGCGGATCGTGGGCGCCCGCAAGCGAGCCACTCTCTCGCCGGACAATGATGCCGGCCTGTCCTGCAAGAGGGCTTAGCCGGTCGATGGACGAAAGCACGTGGCCGCGTGCAGCGAGTCCCGCTCCGTTACGGCACGCCAGACGGCCTCGGCCACGTCTTCCGGCGTTGTGAATTCAGTGCCGGATCGCAGCGTCGTGAGATAGTCGTGGACGAACACGCTATAGGGCTCTGGAATATCCATGCCCATCCGGGCCACGGCATTTTTGCCGAACCCTGTGGTCGGCGCCGATCCCGGCAGTGTGCTGGTTCCGGAAATCTTCTCGTTCACGATGAGCAGTCTGCGGCAACCGCCGCGCGAGGCAATTGCACAGCGCCTTGAGACGAGCCCCGGTGTCTTCCGGCTCGAAGATCCTGACGCGCCGGTCGAGGTCGTCGCGATGTCCGGATGATCA
Source organism: Rhizobium beringeri (assembly GCF_004306515.1). Taxonomy (NCBI): domain Bacteria; kingdom Pseudomonadati; phylum Pseudomonadota; class Alphaproteobacteria; order Hyphomicrobiales; family Rhizobiaceae; genus Rhizobium; species Rhizobium beringeri. The sequence goes on from NZ_SILG01000006.1 coordinate 221,525, forward strand.
ACGACGAGACCAGCGCCGACCGGACCGCCCGCGCCATGGTGCTTCGCCGGTTGTTGGAGGTGCTGCTGATCGAGGCGCTCCGCTCGACGGGCGGAGCAGCGGCGCCTCCAGGGTTGCTGCGCGGCATGGCCGATCCGCTACTTGCGCCGACACTGCGCCGGATCCACGCGGATCCGGGTCGCAGCATGACGGTTGAAGCACTGGCGCAAGATGCCGCAATGTCACGATCGACCTTCTTCGATCGCCTCCGCAGAGAGGTCGGAGTGCCCCCTATGGAATACGCAACCGGCTGGCCACGTCCTGGCGAAGGAACTCCTTCGCAAGGACGTGGCCACGGCGGAGATTGCGCAACGCGTCGACTACGGCTCGGCGAGCGCTTTCAGCGTCGCCTTCACCCGCCATGTCGGGAAGCCACAGGGGGCCTATTCACGGGAAAGCACGGCAGCACAGAGCTGCCGCAAGAAACCGCACCGAGAACCGCGTACTGAAGAACTTCGGAATGAGGGCAGGCTCGCGCCAGTACATCTCGACGTAGCGCCGCGACGCTTTAGCACTGCCGTGGCCAGCTGGACCGGCTTTGACTTCGCCTTGGAAAAGCGCTGCCCAATCCGTTACTTTGGACATTGGTCGGATCAAAATCAGGACGTTGGACTTGGCACATCGTGTGGGTGATCTGGAAATCAATCTTTTGCTCGCGCTCGACGCGCTGCTGCGCGAAGAAAACGTCACGCATGCGGCCGCAAGGCTGAATATAACCCAATCTGCCTTGTCCGGTCGGTTGAACAAGCTTCGGCAGATCCTCAATGACCCGCTGTTTCTTCCGGCGTCGACTGGACGGGGCGTAACGGCGACGCCGCATGCCCTGGCAATGAAGCCGGAATTGGAGCAACTTCTCGAGCGCTTGAAGCAGTTCGCGCAGAAGGCCCATCTCTTCGATCCCGCATCGAGCGATCGCACATTCAGGATCGCAGCTTCGGACAATCCTGCGGCAATCCTCGCTCCCGACCTGCTTCCTCTTATTCATGATCGGGCGCCCGGCCTCAGGATCGCGTTCATCTTTCCCGACAGGAGCAGGATCGGCGAGCTGTTGGAGCATGGCGACCTCGATCTCTACATCGGCGCGCCGGATGATGCGCCCCAGGATCTGATTGGCCGCAGCCTGTTCGACGACGAACTGGTAACGGCCCAGCGGATCGGTCATCCCCGCGGAACCGGACCGTTGTCGCTCGACGAATTCTGTTCGCTCGACCATCTGTTGATTTCGTCAGACGGGGGTATGTTTTCGGGGATTATTGACGGAGCCCTGGCTGAGCACGGTCGAAGCCGCAGAGTGACGGTGTCCGTTCAAAGTTATGCGCTCGCTCCTCTCCTCGTGGCGACGACCGACTGCCTGTGCACGCTGCCGAGGCGGTTGCTCCAACGCTTCACCCACAGCCTTGACCTTTTCGAACCACCACTCGCCCTCGGCAGGTTCGCATTGAAATATTTCTGGCATCCGAAGATGGCGGCGGACCCCGCGCATGGCTGGCTGCGGTCCATGGTGGCTGAAGCGGCGCTTGACAAGGCCTGAGGCGGAATTCAGCCATCAGGCAAAGCAATAGGTCGCATGATCAATTGCGATTGGTCCTCGACGTCGGAGAATGGCACTTTTGGGACGGCCGCAAGAGTGGCCGCCGAGAGCTGGATCTCGCTTTAGACGTCGAGCCATCGACATCTTCGAGCGTCGTTCAGTTCAGCATCAGATGAGCGGTCGCAAGCCAGCTTGTTTTCTCGCCACTGACGCTTCCGGCCCGCAATCCAGGCCACTCGCTCACTCTTTGTCGCTCCGCGCCGACCATCTGTCCGGCGACGGATTTCAACGTCCAAAAAAGCAGGAATGAAAGACATGACAACTGCAAGAACCCTACTCTTCTCGACCGCCGTGGCCCTTCTGACCGCGGTTTCTGCACCCGCCTTCGCCGTCGACAACGCACCGGCGACGGCGAGATACCAGCAGGTCACCGACAGCTACTCCTTTCCTCTCGGTGATTTGCGGATCACAGCCCTTTCGGATGGCACCGTCCCGCAGGATCTCTATAAGCTCCTGATCGGAACATCCCACGCCCATACCGACGATCTCCTCGAAAAGGAATTCCTCGCAAACCCCGTCGAGGCATCGATCAACGCCTTTCTGATCCAGGACGGGACGCGCACCATCCTTGTCGACACCGGCTCCGGCGACCTCTTCGGACCGGGCGATGGCGGCAAGCTCCTCGACAGCCTTTCCGGCGTCGGCGTGAAGGCAGGTGACGTGACGGACGTTCTCATCACGCATATTCACACAGACCATACGGGCGGCCTGGTGCGCAACGGTCGACCCGCATTCCCCAACGCCACGGTCCATGTGGGCGCTCCGGACCTGAAATTCTTCCTTGATCCCTCCAATGCCCGGAAGGCAGGCTATGCGGATCAGTATTTCGACGAGGCGGCGAAGACGATTGGTGTCTATGAAAAGCTGGGGAAGGCGAAGACATTCGGCGACGGCGACACGATCTTGCCCGGCATCGCGACCTCCTTACATCCAGGCCACACGCCAGGCAGCGCCTTCTTCACCGTCACGAGCAAGGGCCGATCGATGACTTTCATCGGTGATGTGATCCATGTCGCAGCGGTCCAGTTTCCCGATCCGAATGTGACAATCGTCTACGACGTCAAGCCACAGGACGCCGCGTCCGTGCGCAAGGAAACCTTCTCAGATTTTGCCGCGCGTCGCGAACTCGTCGCCGCGCCGCATCTTCCCTTCCCTGGCATCGGCTACATTCGCGCTGAAGGCCAGGGCTCGTTCTCCTGGCATCCGGTCCAATATCGCAACCGCGCCGGCCAATAGAGCCTGACGAAACGTGCCGCCCCGGATTGGATTCAAAGGCTTGAGCCTTTGCCAGGCCAGTGAACCAACCGGGGCGGTGCGCCTTTCCGAACCTCCAGGTAATCCTCGGGCATTGGGGCGAGCTGGTGCTCTTCTATCTGGAGCGGCTTATCATGCTCGATCGGGTGTCGAAGCTTCAGCGGCTGGACGACGCGGCGCGCTAGGCCCATGGGGATGGCTATCCAGCCGTCTTGTCGGTCCTTCTCGAAGACCGTTTCGACGTTTCGGTCGCAAGATCGGACAGTGCGATCTCCGCCGTGGGGATTTCAGCGCTCACGCGGGAGCTACCGCCATGACTGATGCCCTCTTTGGCGCGTTCGTGTAGACGTCGATAATCGCAAATTCGTCAATGCGTTCTCAGCCACTGAATGGATCAGCCTCAAATGCAAGTCCAGGTCAAGCGTTGTGACACTGCCTCTGGCGCCTTGCAGCGGTTCAGGGCATCCTATGATGGCTGAAAATTGTGTTTATGGCAGTTGGAGGAAGGCCGATGCGCTGCTTCACCGTGCTTGGACCCTCGCAGACCGGAAAATCGACAGTCGTGGAAAAGCTCGGCTCCCTGGAGGGAACGCCGAGAAAATCCAGCTCCCCTTATGGATTGAACCTCACAGAATTCACCTTCGGAAACGAGGCGTGGTGTGCACTGGATGCGCCAGGACCCAACGAAGCGTTGGCGCATGCGCAGCACGCGCTTCTTGCCAGCGACGCCTGCATACTGTGCGTTTCATCGGCACCCGCGGAGGCTGTGCTCGCCGCGCCCTATCTGCGGATAGTCGAAGCCTCAGGGACGCCTTGCATCCTCTTCGTCAACCGGATGGACGAACCGCGAGGGCGGTTGAGGGACGTGATCGCCGCGCTTCAAGACTACGCCAACCACACGCTTTTGCTTCGCCAGATCCCGATTCGCGAGGGGGACAGGGTCATTGGCAGTTGCGATCTGATTTCGGAACGGGCGTGGCGATACCGGGAAGGCCAGACTTCGGCGCTGATCGCAATCCCCGATAGCACTGCCGAACGCGAGCACGAAGCGCGCACCGAGCTCCTGGAACACCTGTCTGAATTCGATGACTGGCTTCTCGAGGAGCTGATCGAGGACCGCGAGCCATCCAGTGATGCGCTCTATGCCATTTCATCACGGGTTCTAAGGGAAAACAGAATTATCCCGGTCCTGATCGGTGCTGCAATTCACGGCAACGGCATAACGAGGCTGATGAAGGCGCTGCGCCACGAGGCGCCGCCGGTAGGGGTTCTACGTCAGCGTCTCGCTCATACGGGAATTGTCGATGAAGGCAAGCTGGTGGCCGTGAGCTTCCATGCCTATCATCGCCAGAATGTCGGCAAGACGGTGCTCGTGCGCGCACTTGGCGAGGGACTGCGGCAAGGCGCATCACTGGGCGGCTCCAGCCTCGGCGCCGTACAAAATCTCGCAAACGGGCGGTCCAATTTGGCGGTTCTGCCTGCGCCGGGGGATGTCTTCGCGACGGTCAAGTCCGACCACCTGCCCATCCCTTCGATGTTGACCTCCGGCGCGGTGGTCGCCCCGCCTGAGTGGACGAAACCACCCACGCCGATGCTTGAAAGGATCCTAATTCCGGGCAGCGAGCGCGATGAAAACAAACTTTCCGAAACGCTGGCGAAACTTTCCGGGACGGATCGCGGTCTGGAAGTCTTGCAGGAGGAAGGCACGGGCGCTCAACTCGTCCGCGCCCAGGGGCCGGTGCATCTGCGTGATCTCTGCCGAACGCTGTCCGATGTCTTTCATATCTCCGTGACCGACCAAACGCCCAGCCCAATCTACCGCGAGACGATCACGAAACCATTGGAGGTTCATTACCGCCATCGCAAACAGACCGGCGGTGCCGGGCAATTCGCGGATGTGAAGTTGAGCATTCACCCCAACGAGCGCGGCCAGGGCTTCACCTTTGGCGAAACCATCAAGGGCGGCGCCGTTCCGCGCAATTACATCCCTGCCGTCGAAGCGGGCGCGCGCGAAGCGATGGAGAAAGGACCGCTAGGCTTCGAAGTCATCGATGTCGGCGTAACGCTGTTGGATGGTCAGCACCATACCGTCGACAGTTCGGAACACGCCTTCCGGACTGCGTCGAAAATGGGGGTGCGACAGGCGCTTTCCGAAGGATCGACCGTGTTGATGCAGCCGGTCTTCCGCTGCGAGTTCCACATCCCGTCGGTCTATTCAGGCAGCCTTGTCCAGATCGTCTCCACTCTCAACGGTCAGGTACTCGGTTTCGATCGTGATGAAACCGCCAAGGGATGGGACATCTTCCGGGCGCTCGTTCCGGGTGGCGCACTTAACGATCTGGCGCGGGCGCTGCGCTCGGCAACGCAGGGCATTGGTTATTTTTTTAAGACCTTCGATCACTTCGAGGAGCTATATGGCAAGGAAGCGGACGCGATTGTGAGGGCAAACGAGAAACCAGGTACCGCACACTGAAACGTTCACACCACTTCATGCTCGTAGAGCCGGGCTCACGCCCGCCCTTACGTGCCTGGAACGTCTGCAGTGGTAGTAGCACAGGCCCGCGGTTGGTGCTGGGTACTTGATCGGTTCGCCGATGGCAATCATGTGGAAGTCGACCACCAGTCTGCGGGCTCAAGTCGTTTGGCAAATCAACCGCGTTGCCGATTGCCAGCAGGTGAAATCTGCCGTCGGCTGGTCCGGTTGTCTCGATGCGTTTCGCTTGATCCCGTTGCTGCGTGAATTCGATTTCAAATCAGTATTTGCTCACCTGGTAATGCGTGCCTAAGGTTCGCTGCCTTTCAACTGCAATGCATTTCTTCCGTTTGTTAGAAGCTGGTCGGCTTGGCGGTGCGATGGAAATATACACAAATTTGCTTTCGCTTCCCTCCTGATCAGGTACCCCTCCGTTGAGGATCAGCCAGTTCAGTTCCGGTGACCGCCGCCAAAGCTTCAGCAGCGCCTGCGTGGCCTCTCGCCTACCTCATGCCGCAATCTGGCATGCCACCTGCTTTTGGTTTCTCGTTTCAATCAGCCGCCATGTGGATTTCAAGTGGTCACGCCTCGACTTTCAATCGGTCATGATCGTTGTTTCAAAACAGTCATCAAAGGAATGTAGCTATGGCGCTGTATCCAAGACTCGTTGAGCAACGTGTTGCCGACGCCATGTCAGACGCGCGAGTCGTACTGATCGTCGGTCCCCGACAATCAGGAAAAACAACGTTGGCCAAGAAGATGGCCAACAAGGGGATGGAGTAATACATGCTGGACAATGCGACGGCCCCAGGTTCGATTCCCTTCAAGGCGGTGGTTCACAACTAGACCGAGGGCAAAGCGGGCCTTGCAAGTCCGAGGTGGTCACGTAGCATCGACCCACTGTATTCGGTGCGGAACAGACCGCGCTCCTGCAGGATCGGCACCACTAGCTGTGTAAAGTCCTCCAGCCCCTCGGGGAAGAAGGGCGGCATGACGTTGAAGCCGTCGGCGGCACGTCCGTCGAACCATTCCTGCATGCGGTCGGCGATTTCGACCGGCGTACCGAGCATAATGTGGTGGCCACGACCGGCTGCGACGCGCAGTGCCAGCTGACGAATGGTCAGGTTCTCGCGCCTGGCAAGTGCCGTCAAGAGTTCGGCGCGGCTGCGCAACTGGTCTGAGATCGGCAGGTCCGGCAGCGGGCCGTCCGGATCATAATCGGTAAGGCTGTGGCCAATACGTTCTTCGAGCAGCGGCATGGCGCTCTTAAGGTCCGTCCACTGGTCCAGCTCGGCGAGCTTGTCGGCCGCTTCCTTGGCCGTACGGCCGATCACCGGCAGGAAGCCAGGCATGACCGCAACATCGTCGGCCTTGCGGCCTAACTTGACGACGCGCTCCTTCAGGCTCTTGTAGAAGGCCTGCGCTTCGGCGAGGCTCTGCTGGGCGGTGAAAACTACGTCGGCGGTCCGGGCGGCGAGATCCTGGCCGGGGCCGGAGGAACCTGCCTGGATCAGGATCGGATGGCCCTGCGGCGAGCGCGGGATGTTCAGCGGTCCCTTCACCGAATAAAATTTGCTCTTGTGGTCGAGCACATGGACCTTGGCGGGATCGGCGTAAACGCCGCTCTGCTTGTTCTTGATGAAGGCGTCGTCGTCCCAGCTATCCCACAGGCCCCGCACGACATCGACGAACTCTTCCGCCACGGCATAACGTTCGTCATGTTCCGGATGCGACTTGGAAAAGTTGTTGGCGGTGCGCGCGTAGGACGTGGTGACGATGTTCCAGGCGGCGCGCCCCTGGCTCAGGTGGTCGATCGAGGAAAAAGCGCGGGCGGTGTGATAGGGCTCGCCATAGGTCGTCGATGATGTCGCCGCCAGTCCGATCTTGTCCGTCACCAGCGCCAGTGCGGCAAGCAGCGTCAGCGGCTCGAAACGGGCGATTGTGGAAGGATGCGCATCAACGCCGCTGGTCAGGCCGTCGGCAAGAAAGACCATGTCGAACTTCGCCTTTTCAGCGATCTGTGAGACGCGGCGCAGCAGGTCGAAGTTTTCACTGCCCGCTTCCGCATGCGGATGCCGCCAGCCGGATACGTGATGGCCCGCTCCCTGCAGGAAGAGGCCAAGATGGATTTCTCTCTTACGGCTCATGGCGAAGTCTTTCTTCAATCGGCGTTTTGGATGACGTCCTGGCCAAGCAATGCCAGCAGCCGATGGAGATCGGCGGCGCTGCTCATCGAGCGGACGAGTGATGGAATGTCGGCAAAGGCCGGATTGCCTGCGGTCGCATCGCGGAATTTTTCGGTCGGATCAGTGAGGCCCGGAAGTCCGTCGAAGCGGCGGGTGACCGGGCTGCCGTCGCGGAGCGCAATATCGAGGATCACGAAGCGGGACTTGGGATCACTGGACATGCGCGGTGCGGTCTCGTCATGGCGACGGCCGGCGCGACTGGCCAGCGCCATCAGGTGCGGCTGCACCGGCCGGTCGTCGAAATGGTCGAGCCGCAGGGCACCGTCGATCAGCGCTGCGGAGAACACGTATTCCGGGCTGAACCGTGCCTCGATACCGTTTGTCGGTTTCGTAACCACCAGCGCCGCGTCGGCGCCCGGTGGGTAGGTGAAGGTGATGCTCTCGATCGTATCGGCCGCAACTCCCTCTCGATGCAGTTCGATGCCCAGCGTGGCGACCGGGTGGCTGGCTGTGCAGCAGGGATATGCTTTTAGCGTTAGTCCCGGCGAAGTGATCTGCCACGGCTGGCCCCAATTGTCGACGACCGCCCGGAGATGCTCCGCGCCGAACGCATAAGCGGAATGGAAGCCGACGGGATTGTCGAGGAAATCGGGAGCGCCACCGAAGCCTGCGGCGGCCAGCCTTGCCGAGAGCAGGCCGGAGCGTGCGGCCATGCCCGCATGGTAAGGGTTCGCGTCATAGCCGAATTGCAGGCGCAGGCCCGAGGATTGGGTCGCGGCCAGCCCCAGTGCGACCGCGGTCTCCTCAGCCGAAGCCTTCGCCAGATGCGCGATGGCCGCTGCGGCGCCAACCGTCCCGAGCGTCGCCGTGGCATGAAAGCCGTTTTCGTAATGCTTGGAGCCGATCGACAGGCCGAGCCGCGCCATAGCCTCGAGCCCGACCACATAGGAGGCGACCAGCGCGTCCGCGGTAAATTCGCGCTCGGCGGCAAGCGCCAGCAAGGCCGGGAGGATCACCGTGGTCGGATGGCCGCGCACGCTGGCATGGACATCGTCGTAGTCGAGGACATGGCCGGCATAGCCGTTGACGATGGCGGCAACCAGCGGATCGGTGCGGCGCTTGGCTCCGACCAGGATTGCTTCGCCCGGCAGATTGGCGCCGACGGCGTCGGCCAGGACGGCAGTGGTGCGACCGGCGGCGCCGGCGATCGTGCAGGCGAGGAAATCGACGATCGCCGTGCGGGCCGCTTCCATTGCGGCGGCATCGGTCGTCGGGTCCGAGACGACGATCGCCTCGGCAAAGGCATGGGTCAGGGGTGCGGCTGTCGTGGTCATGAAGAAATCCTAGATGCCTTCGCCGCCGCGCACTGCGCCGCGCCCGGAAAGCCCACTGACGAACTGGCGCACACGGGGATTGTCTGCGCTGTGGAAGATTTGCTCGGGCGAACCCTGGTCGATGATGCGACCGTTCTCGGTAAAGACGACGGTGTCGCTGATCTCCTCGGCAAAGCGCATTTCATGCGTCACGAGAATGCTAGTCATGCCGTCACGAATGAGATCGCGGATCACCCACAGCACTTCGCCGACCGTCTCCGGATCGAGCGCCGAGGTCACCTCGTCGAACAGAACCAGCTCGGGCTTCATCGCCAGCGCCCTGGCGATCGCCACGCGCTGCTGTTGGCCGCCGGAGAGCTGGCCGGGATAGGCACCGGCCTTTTCCGAAAGCCGGACCTTGTCCAGCAGCTCGCGGGCGAGCTTTTCCGCCTCCCGCCGGTCGGTGCCGAGAATTCGGGTCGGTGCCAGCACGATGTTGTCGAGCACCGTCAGATGCGGGAAAAGGTTGTATTGCTGGAACACGATGCCGACGCGCTTGCGAATTGCAATGCGCTCGCTCTCTTTGGTCAGCTGGTCAACACGGGTGGCGCCGACGGTGATGCGGCCGCTCTGCGGCTGCACAAGCGCGTTGATGCAGCGCAGGATCGTCGACTTGCCCGAGCCGGACGGGCCGATGATGGAGACCGCGTCACCCCTTTTGACGGTAAGGTCTATTCCCTTCAGCACCTGGGTCTGGCCGAAAGACAAATGCACGTCTTCCAGGCGAACGATCGCATTGTCGGCGGATATGTTCATCGTCTCAATTCCTCAGGCTGCATTGAAGCGACGTTCCAGGCGTCGGGTCAGGCGGGCGATCGGGTAGCAAAGTGTGAAGAAGGCGGCCATCACAACGATATAGGCGATGACCGTGAAATCGAGCCGGCGCACGGCGGTGCTGGCATCGGTTGCCGCATGCAGCAATTCGTGCACGCCGACCAGCGAGGCAAGCGCCGTGCCCATGGTGATCGAGGCGGCGACGTTCATCCATGGCGGCAGCGACCGGCGCAGGCATTGCGGCAGGATGATCCAGCGCAGCGCCTGATTGCGCGACAAACCGAGGCCCTTGGCCGCCTCCCACTGGGTGGTCGGGATGGAGAGGATCGCGCCGCGGGTGATCTCGGCCACGTAGGCGCTGGCCGGAATGGCAAGCCCGATCACGGCTTTCACCCAGTCGGGAAAGGGCAGGTAGTTGCCGAACACGACGATTTCGAAGGGAAAAATATAGGTCGTGGCGAAGATCAGCACGAGATGCGGCGCGTTGCGGAAAATCTGGACATAGGCGACGACCGGATAGCGCAGCAGCCGGTAGGGGACCAGTTCGAGAATGCCGAACAGCACGCCGACCAGCGTGCCCAGCGCCATGGCGCAAAGGGCGATAAGGATGTTCATCCCGAAGCCGGAAGCGAGATAGGGGACCCATTCGAGCAATTCGCGGCCGAGCGTCAGGTCGGCGAGCGACCAGACGAGGGCGAGGAGCGGCAGCGCCACGAAGCCGATATTGCGCAGGATCTTGCCGCTCCTGCGCGGTTGGAAGCGCGTGGCGACCGTCACAGGCCGTATCCTGGTACGGCGAGCCTGCGCTCCACCCACAGGCCGACACGGGCGACGACGATGTTGATGAGGCTGAAGAACAAGAGGATGACGATCATCAGCGAGACGACGTTGTCGCGTTGCGTCCAGACCATGATCGAGGCATAGGTGATTTCGCTCACCGCAATCGCGTTGCCGACCGTGGTGAGCTTCACGAGATTGACGAGGTTGTTGACGATTGCCGGCAGCGATGCTCGCAATGCCAGCGGCACTTCGACGTAACGCAGGATTTGCAACTGGCTGAAGCCAATGCCGCGGGCTGCCTCGACGGTCGAAGCCGGCACCGCCTCGATGCCGGCGCGGATCGCTTCGGCATGCAGGGCCGCGATATGCAGCCCGACCACCGCGACCACCCAGAAGAACGGCGACAGCGGATTGTTCTGGGCGCCGCCGACCAGATTGGACACGAAGGTATTGAGGACGAGGAAGCTGAACATCAGCTGCACCAGCGTCGGCGTGTTGCGGGTGATTTCCACGAAGGCCCGCACCGGCGCCGAAAACCAGACCCGGCCCGATCTCAGGCAGGCGGCAAAGAGCAGGCCGGCCACAAGGCTGACAGGGATGAGCAAAGCGATCAGATAGAGCGTGGTGATGAAGCCGTCACGCCAGATCTGCGCCTCGTATCCCGTCGCGAAGAATTCGTAATTCAGGCCGACCCTGCCCATCAGACTAACGAACAGGTCGGTCAGGTTCATGTCCTGCATGTCGTTCTACCGGTCTCTCCAGCTCACTTGCTGGCGGAGAGCACTTTGTTCTGCTGCTGCAGGTATTCGGTGTTGGGCAGGCGATTGATCCTAGCGAATTCTAGGAGCTTGCCCGACACGTGTAGCATCTTGACGCCGGCGTCTAGGGCAGCTTGCGTATCCTTCTCGCCCTTGCGCAACCAGATCACCGAATCCGATGGGATCAGCTCGGTGGGGAAGGGAATGGCATAGTCCTTCCATTCCTCCGGTCGGTCCTGTAGCAAAAGGCCGACTGTCGCGCCGACATGCACGGCCGCAACGCAATTGCCGCCCTGCAGTGCGAGCAGCGATTCCGGCTGGCTCGGCAGCGCCTTAACAGCTGCACCAAATTCTTCTATGAGAGGCTGCGTGTAGTTGGAGCCCTGTGACACGCAGACCGGCTTGCCCTTAAGATCCGCCCAGTCCTTCAGGCCGCTGTCCTTGCGCACCACGGCCGCGCCACCGCTGCGGTCATAGGGTGTCGGCACGTAGTCGAGAATCTTGGCGCGCTCTTCGGTGTACTGCATGTTGGCGATCAAGATATCGACCTTGCCTTGCTGAAGGAACTGCACGCGGTTCGGCGGCGTCACCGTCACCGTCTCGAGTTTGACGCCAAGATCATCGGCCAGCGCCTGGGCGATGTCGAGATTGAAGCCCTTCTGCGCCTGGGTCTTCGGGTCAATATAGCCGAAGGGCGCGCCGGACAGGATCACGCCGACGGTCAACTTACCGCGTCCCTTGATGCGGTCCAGCGTGGCATCCGCGAACGACTGCGTCGACGTCAGTGCGCAAATTGAAAGAGCAAGTCCAAAGTATAGCTTGGTGAATTTGGCAGACGACATTCCGTACTCCTTTGTTCGACCAAGAACCTAGAGGAGCCTCAAAGCTGCCACGAGCAATCGCGTCCTCTCTTCGGGGCGAGAGCAAAACTCTTATCCCGCAATATTCTAATTCTATAGAAAAAATATGCTGCGCGCATTGGCATGGATTTGCCGCCTGGCTCGACGGCACGTCTGAAATGAAGATCATCGCGCGCCATCTCGTGCCGGGCTTCATCAGCCATATCATCGCTTCGACGACACCTGCGATCCCGGCGATGATCATAGCCCAGACGTCGCTTTCCTTCCTCGGGATCGGGCTCCGTCCGCGCGTCGTTAGCTGGGGCGTGCTTCTCCAGGAAGCGCAGAACATCAGGTCGCTTGCCGAGGCGCCCTGGCTGTTGGCTCCGGGCTTCTCTAGGCTTTATCGGGCTCCGTCGGCCGTGGGCGAGCGCAGGCCAGAGCTGCCACCTTCCCTTGGGGTTAAGTGGCAAGCAGCAGATCACATTTGTTCAAAAAATGTTGCGATGCAATATGCTGCGGGGCTCTTTCTTTGCTCTCGTCTTGTCCTCTATTGTGCACGTGCGAACAGATCGCTTCTGCAACCCGCCGGGCGAGACAATCCTCCCAGTGTCCGGCCAGAAAGAGGATCCGAATATGGGTGATCTCCTGAAAGGCATCTCCAGTTTTCGCGGCGCCGTGTTCCCGAGTCATTCGGCGCTTTACCGCAAGCTCGCGCGCGAGGGCCAGCAGCCACATGCCCTGATGATATCTTGTGCCGACAGCCGCGTGATGCCGGAAACCATAACGCAGTCCGGACCCGGCGATCTCTTCGTCTGCCGCAATGCCGGTAATATCGTTCCCCCATTCTCGACCCTCAATGGTGGAGTCTCTTCTGCAATTGAATACGCCATCCTGGCGCTCGGCGTCAGCGACATTGTTGTCTGCGGTCACTCCGATTGCGGGGCGATGAAGGGGCTGTGCCACCCGGAAATGCTGGTACCAATGCCGAATGTCGCAGCCTGGCTGCGGCACAGCCACGCCGCCTATTCGATTGTTTGCCAGGCCTATCCCGACGATCTCTCGGAAGGCGACCGCGTGCGTGCGGTAGCGATGGAAAACGTCGTCGTGCAGCTCGACCATTTAAAGACCCATCCGTCGGTAGCTGCGAAGCTTGCGACCAACGAGATCACGCTGCACGGCTGGTTCTTCGACATCGGGACAGGCGAGGTCCAAGTCTATGACGGGGTCCTGGCTAGGTTTACGGAGGTACAGGAGGGGGAGCCGCTGCCGGTCGCCTTCACAGGACGAGGCCATCCGCATGTCATGCCGCGGATTGCCGCAGCGCTTGCAGGGGAGTAGTGCCATGGCCAACTCCGGCTCTGTTTCACGCGACCTCGCTTCGTCTCTCGTGGTTTTCCTTGTTGCTATTCCGCTCTGCCTGGGCATTGCGATCGCATCGGGGGTTCCAGTGGCCATGGGGCTGATCTCCGGTATCGTAGGTGGCATCGTTGTCGGCCTGCTCGCGGGGTCGCCTTTACAGGTCTCCGGACCTGCCGCCGGTCTTGCCGTCATCGTTTTCGGTTTCGTCGAAGAGTATGGCGTTGCCATGCTCGGTCCTGTATTGCTCATTGTCGGCCTCCTGCAGATCGCGGCGGGCTTTCTTCGAATCGGCTCCTGGTTCAGAGCAATTTCTCCGGCCGTCGTTCATGGCATGCTGGCCGGCATCGGAATTTTGATCATCCTAGGACAGATCCATGTTCTCATGGGTGCCAAGCCCGCAGCAGGCGGCATAGAGAATGTCACCGCCATCGAGGAGAGCGTCAGCCGGTTAACGGGCACCAATGTCACCAACGAGGCCGTCGCACTGTTAGTCGGCCTCATCGCTCTCCTTGCAATGGTGTGTTGGGAGAAATTCCGCCCGAAATCACTGTCGCTGGTCCCGGGAGCTCTTGTCGGTGTTGCCGCGGCTACAATGTTGACAACCACGCTTGAACTCCCGATCGCGCGCGTGGACGTGCCCGCCTCTCTGGTTGACAGCATCTCCTTTCCGACGGCCGGGAATTTCGCCCAGCTTGTGCAGCCGGGAATTATTTTGACGACGTTGATGATTGCCGTCATTGCAAGCGCCGAAACGCTTCTTTCCGCGGCCGCCGTCGACCGAATGCACGATGGAGAACGTACCCGCTTCAACAAGGAACTATTCGCCCAAGGCGTCGGTAACGGCCTTTGTGGATTGCTCGGGGCATTGCCGATCACCGGTGTCATTGTTCGATCATCGGCCAATATCCAGGCCGGAGCTCGCACGCGCACCTCGGCAATATTACATGGCGTTTGGATCCTGGCGTTGGTGGCGCTTTTGCCGGGCGTCTTGGGAATGGTGCCGTTGACGGCGCTTGCCGCCGTGCTGCTCGTCACTGGCTGGAGGCTGATCAGTCTCCAGCATGTGCGTCACTTGTTCGAGCACCATGGTCTTGTACCGGTCGGAATCTGGGCAGTGACGGTGGCCATGGTCGTCCTGCAAGATTTGCTGGTCGGCGTGGCGCTCGGCCTTGCGCTGTCGATACTGGAAATTCTCCCCTATCTGCGCCGAAAACTTGTGATCCGGCATGCTGAGATCGACGACGAAATTCATATCCGTTTGCGCGGAGCGGTCACCTGCAAGGACGTGCCGGCGCTACTCAGCACGTTCGAAGGGCTACCTGACGGCCGCAAAGTAAATATCATCGGCAAACACCTGTTTTACATGGATCACACCAGCGCTGAGACGATTAGCGAATGGCTCCGGCGCGAGACGAAATCTGGCCGAATCGTCGAGATCCACCCGCCCCGGGCCGCCCGTCATCCCCGCCTCAAGCCGCTGTTTGACCGATTCTCAGCCGAAGCCGCCTGAACCTGCGAGGAGGGGCAAATCCGATGCCCTTCCGCCCCGCAGCGTGGAAGCTCCAAATCCATTCCTTTGCGCGAGCCGCGTCAAGATAGACGATTACTTAGAACTTCAAGGGAAATCGATGAGCCTCCGGCAATGGTTGCCAAGCGCGACTTTACCATCCGATGTTAAAATCTTAATGAGCGGCAGCGGCATGTCACTCGAATTTCAATGACGCATTGTTGCATCTTGAGGCGACAAGGATCGATCGCTAGTTACTTTCGTTATCAGAGATGATGGCGGCGCTTGAGGTGCTGTGCGCCAAACTTGCCGCACTAACGACGATGCCGGTCATGAGGTCGTGTTCCCACTACACGCCATCATTGTTGACGGGTATCTTCCGCCCCGAGGCAGTTGGGGGACCATGTCGGTGCATCGGCTGGGCGCCAATCTCGTCACCGATCTCCAACCTCATCGTCCGCGATTTTGCGAAGAAGATACAGCAGCGCAATTCTCTCCGCCGAATTGAGGGGAGAGACAGTTTTCTCGCTGATGAGATATGCGCGAGGATACATGTCCTGAAGCAGCGCCTCACCCTTCGGCAGGAGAGAAATGACGACCTTGCGGGCGTCGGCTCTGTCTTTGGACAGGTCGATCAATCCACGTGCTTTCAGACGCTCGACAATCCCGCGGATGGTCGCCTGATCGACCGACGTGGCCTTCACCAATTCGACCTGAGAGCTCGGTCCGAGATCGTGTAGCGCGCAGAGCGTGACGAACTGGACGGATGTCAGGTCTGGGTCACTGGCGTTGGCCTGGAAGATCGAGAGATGCCGCTGATAGGCTTTTCGCAGCAAGTGACCCACCTGCTCGGTAACATCATAGGCGGTTTCAGACACCGCGGCTTCACGTGGGCGTTCGATGTCTTTGACAGTCATGTTAGCGGGTCCATCGGTTGCGGCGTCTAGTGCGTCCATGCAGGAAACACCACAGCATGTTTCACCGGTCAAGGCATACGAGGCTCGGGCTGCTTGGCGTGTTTTCACGCCAAGCAGGTTGGTTGCGATTACGATTTGACGGTGTGCTTCATTTCCTTGACGGCGATATCGCCTTTCAGGACCATCGGCTCATCGTCGAGAAAGAGCGAGCAATTGCGCATCGGGATATCGAGATGGCAGGCCGTGTCGTTCGGGCCGCCCAATTCATTGTTCGGGCCGGTCGAGAACATGACATTGCCGTAGAACGAGCGGGCCTCCATGCCCATGCCGCCCGGAAATTCGCCGGGCACCATGCGATGCCACTTGGCGTTTTGATTAAGACCCCAGCCGACATGGCTCATGCCCATGCCACGCGGATCGTTGAAACCGTCCATGTAGGATTTGACTAGCTCGGCGTCGAGGCCACCGCGAATGTCGGTGATCCAACCGTTTTCAATGGTGTAGTAGATCGGATCGCGCACGTAGATGTTCTGCGGCAGCAGAATATCGCCCGGAGCAACGACGATCGTACCGTCGACGCCGTCATCGTCACCACCGGTGAAGACAAAGCCGGATGGCCAATGATCCCAGCGGCCCGGTTCGTCCGTGCACGCATATTCCGTGACGGCCGGATAGGTGTTGAGCTTGTAGGTGACATCCGTGCCATGGTCCGAGGTGATCCGCATCACCTTCGCCTTGGACAGCAGGTCTCCTGCAAATTCGACGCGCTCGCGCAGTTCCTTTGTCGGCAACATGCGGGCAAGAATTTCCGGCGGTTCGACGGCGGTCAGGATGCGCGTTCCGGCCGCCTGGATCGCCATCTGTTCCGGGCTGAAGAGCAGGAAGATGCAATCGATCAGCATGTCGGCGGCCTTCAGGGCCTCGACCGCGTCAGGCATGGCCGCTAGGCCTGTCTGGCCGACGGCCCATGCACCCGCCGGTGGCACCGGCGGTAAACGCATGTGATACATCTTGGCCCCAAGACGCATGCCCGCCGCCATGAAGGCGTCGGCATAATCGAGGCGCTCGTTGCCCTGGGTCAGGACGATGAGTTTTTCGCCCTCGTGGACGCCCGACATCTTCAACTGATGCAGGCAGATTTCGGTGAAGCTGAATTGATCCATGCTCGTTCCCCTATCTTACGTGAAGGCTTGGCTGTTTTTGCAAACTTACGGACGGTCGGACTTGATCTTGGCGATTTCGGCAATGGCATCCTCCCTCGAAACGACATCGCCATACTTGCTGTCGATATCGAAGAGGTTGGCATTGTGCGGATCGGGGTGCCGGTCGCCGACGCAATCGCGCACGACGATCGTCCGAAAGCCGTGCTGGACGGCATCCACCGCACTTGCGCGAATGCAGCCGCTTGTCGAGCATCCAGCAAGAACGACGGTATCGATACCCTGCGTGTGAAGCAGAGAGGCGAGACTGGTGCCGAAAAAGGCGCTGGCATATTGCTTGACGATGACCAGCTCGCCCTTTTCCGGCTCGACGCCGTCGCAGAATTCGGCCAGCACGTTGCCCTCGACCATGGCCATCATGACCGGAGCCTTTTTCACCCACATGCCGCCATCGGCGCAGTTCTCGGCGAGATAGAGAATGCGGGTGTGGATGACAGGAATGCCTGCGGCGCGCGCCGCAGCCAGAAGTGCCGGTGTTTGTGCGACGGCATCGACGACACCCGGCGCATAGAGCGGCGCGCCTTCCACCGTATAGGCTTTCAGGAAGTCGATCACCAGAAGGGCCGGCCGCTGGCCGAAACCGATGCGGTTGCCCCAAACGCCCTGATAGTTGGTTTCAGCACTCTGCATAGGGCACTCCTTGTTTTCCTCCGCCGCAATGCGGCCGGAAACGACAAATTCAGGTTCAATAAGCGCCGGACAGAAGGGCACCGGCACCCGGCACGACGGCTTCCAGTCCTAGTGATTTCAGCATGCAATAGGTGGTTGCCACGGCAGCGGTGAGCACCGGTTTGCCGGTTATGGCCTCGACCTTGGCGATGACGGGCAGCGACGGCATCTGCACGCACGCCGAAAGCACGATGACATCGACATCAGAAAGATCGAGCGTCTGGACGATGGCCGGCAGGTTTTCCGGATCGTGGCGGGCAACATCCAGATTGTCGGGAATTTCAAGCGCCCGCCAATCCATCACTTCGAAGCCTTCCTCGCGAATATAGTTCACGACGAGTTCGGTCAGCGGCTTCATATAGGGCGCGACGACGGCGATCTTCTTCGCCTTCATCACCTTCAGGCCCTCGATCAGCGCGCCGGCGCTGGTGACGACCGGGATGTTCGTGTCGTTTTCCTGCGTGCGGCCGGTCAGGCGCTTTTCCGACTGGCGATGGTAGCCGAGGCCCATCGCCATGATGGCGACGAGGCAGGCATATCCCAGCACGTCGACGCGGGCATCGGACAGTTCGATGGCGCACCGATCGGATTCGGCGTCCATGGCGGCCAGTTCTTCCTTGACCACCTTCTTCATGCGCATGCGGCTGGAGTGGAAGGTGAAGCGCTCCGGTCGGATCAGTTGGCGAGCCATCAGCATCGCCGGAATTTCCGTCTCCATCGTTGTGTTGGAACTCGGCACGATCTGGCCGATACGATAGGGTTTCTGCACGGACGGCTCCTTTGATGAGTGAGCGGGCGCACATTGGGCGCTCTCGCTGCGGCAATAAAAATGGCGGGCCAAAGACCCGCCATTGGCGTTTATCGGGAGAGGAAATCTCCAAGCGCCTCGAAGAAGCCGTCGAGATCGTCCCAAGGGATCATGTGGCCGGCATTCGGGACGCGGCTGATCTCGATAGCGGGATTGAGCCCACGGATTTCCGCTACATCTTCCGGCGCAATCACGCCGCCACGTCCCGCGACCATCAGCATCGACGGCTGCTTCAGTGTGGCGAAATCCGGGAAGATGTCGTCCTTGTGGAAGTCCTCGAAGGCGGTGACGATGGCAGGCTCGAAGCAGGTGTGCAGCCATTCGGCACGCAACTGCAGCTGGCTTTCCGTCCATGTCGGGCAAAACGCCTTCATGCCCTCGGCATCGATGCCTGCCAGCGCGAGGCGAATGCTATCGACATACCAGGGCAGCTTGCTCGGATAAGGCCGGCGGCCCGGCCCGGAGACGGGGGGATCGATAAGGGCGAGGCGGGAGAACTCGCCGCCGGTATTTGCCGCCCGCATGGCGATGCGCGCACCCATCGAATGGCCAAGCAGCGCAGGAGCGCCAACACCGAGCGCCTGGGCAAAGCCGATGACGTCGGCGGCCATGGCATCGAGACCGTAGTCGAGATCCGGACCGGTCGAGGACAGGCCGCGTCCCCGGACATCGAGAACGTAGACGTCATGGCGTTCGGCAAGGCGTTCGGCAACGAAGCCCCAGGTGATCGCCGGGCTGGTGATGCCGGGAATGAGGATGACCGGCCGACCCTTGCCGCCATAGCGGAGGTAATGCTGGCGAATGCCGTTGGCAGAGACATTCGCGCCGTAGAGAAGGGCCGCGCTCATGCGACGCTCTTGTCGAGGATAGGCTCGGCATAGACGTCGTAGCCGTAGACCCATGAAGGATCTTCCTGCGTCTGCAGGAACGTATTGGCGTTGGACACGGTCTGAACCTGCGTCGCGCGATCGCGTCGGCTGGCCTCATAGAGGCGGAAGGCGGTCGCGTAATCCTGCGATCCGGTTTCCTCCAGGCATCGCGCCAGCATGGCCGCATCCTCGATCGCCATGGCGGCACCCTGAGCCATATGCGGCTTCATCGGGTGGCAGGCATCGCCGAGCAGGACCATGCGGCCCTGGCTCCAGAGCGGTAGCGGGTTACGGTTGAACAGCGGCCACTTGGTGACGTCGTCGGTGGCTTCGATCAGCGCCTGGATGACCGGATGGTATCCGGCAAAGGCTTCCGACATTTCTTCGCGGCTGCTCTGCACGAAAGCGCCGTCGAATTCCCAGGCGGGGTGCGGGACGCCGGTCACGTAGTAATATTCGTCGCGGCGGCTGGTGGTGTAATAGACCATCATGTGGCGATCCGGCCCCCACCACTTGACGCAATCCTCGAAGGTCAGGTCGAACTTCTTCAGCTTTTCCGCCGAGATCATCGCGCGATGACCGACCCAGCCGCTATAGTGCGGCTTTTCGGCTCCCAACAATGTCTCGCGGACGCGCGAATTGATGCCGTCGGCACCGATCACGATCGTGGCGCGCGCCGAGGTGCCGTCCTGGAATTCGAGGTAGACATCCGAGCCATTGTCTTCGAGGCGGGTCAATCGCTTGTTGAACTGGACGGTGCCGGGAGTCATGGTGTCCATCTGCAAGGCAGAGAGATCGCCGCGATGGACGGTACAATAGGTCGCGCCATAACCTTCGAGCGGAATGCGGGAGAGATAGTCTCCCGTCAGGCCATCCCGGCTGAACCAATAGGCCGGCGTGCTGCTGATATCGATCAGCTTCTGGTCCATGCCGATGCGCTGGAAGATCTTCAGGACATTCGGTCCCATGTGGATGCCGGCGCCGAGGCGGGAAAAGCTCGGGGCCTGTTCAAAGATCTGGACGTTGAAGCCGGCATGCTGGAGCAGCGCCCCCGCTGCCGCGCCGCCGAGGCCGGCACCGATGATCGCGATCTTTTCATTTCCCGTGGACATGGCGACCCCTTTTTTCCGTTTTTCAACGTATCGCTCTGGCGATAGGCGAATTGGCTTGCTTATAGCGTATACGCTTTAAAATGCAACAGCGAGACAAGCATTTCGTGACGGCTGGTTTCATTGGATACCCAAGCGTAACGCGTTTTTCGACGTTTGCAACAACGAAATTCGACTTGCCAGCGCTCCATATGAAGCGTATACGCTATTTATACAAAATGAGGGGCAGTAGATGCGTGATGTCGGTGACAGTCGCATCGTTATGATGCGCACGCGCCGTCAAGGCGCCCGCCGTATAGCGATCCGTCCAGTAGCAAAAGGCCTGGCTATTTGCGCGAAGCTGGAGGAGTTGCCGTGAAGCCTCCCGTTTCCGTTTCACTGAATGTCAACGACGCTCTTTGGCGCGTTAGCGCGAAACCGGAAACACCGCTTCTCTACATCTTGCGTAACGACCTGTGCCTGAATGGACCGAAATATGGCTGTGGCCTGGGCGAATGCGGCGCCTGCGCGGTTCTGGTTGACGGCCGTCCGGTGCGGTCTTGTACTGTGCCGCTTGGCGCGATCGGCAAACGACGCGTGATCACGCTCGAGGGGCTGGCGGTGGATGGGCTTCTGCACCCGGTACAGCAGGCTTTCATCGAAGAGGCGGCGGCGCAATGCGGTTATTGCCTTAACGGCATGATCATCGCCACGGTTGGACTGCTTCAGCGAAATACGGATCCCGACGAGAGCGATATTCGCGATGCTCTGCGGCACCATCTCTGCCGGTGCGGAACGCATGTTGAGATACTGGCCGCTGTGCGGCGCGCCGTAACCCTTACCAAAGCCGGCCGGCCAGTCGACTCGATGACCGACGACATGACGGAGGCTTCGCGATGAACCACCGCGAAGCACCCAAGTCCGCCTACATGGCAGCCGCGAGCACGCTTCTCATTGTCAATGACGCGTCGATGGGCGACGCCGCCGAGCTTTATATCGCTGTAGGGGCCGATAGCCGGGTGACAGCGTTCAACGGCCACGTCGATCTCGGGACAGGCATCCGCACCTCGCTGGCGCAAATCGTCGCCGAAGAGCTCAGCGTGCCGTTCGAACAGGTGGACATGGTGCTCGGCACGACGACCGCCGCGCCCAATCAGGGCGCGACCATTGCCAGCGAAACCATCCAGATCACCGCGATACCGCTGCGCCAGGCCGCCGCCACCGCCCGCCACCATCTGCTCGTCAGGGCCGCCGAGAAGGTCGGCGTGCCGATTGAGCGGCTGCGGCTGGAGGACGGCATCATCCGTGCCGACGGCGGCGAGAACTGGCAGCTGAACTTCGGCGATGTTGTCGTCGGCAGCCATGTCAGGCTGTCGATCGACAGCAATGCGGCGCTGAAGCCGGCGTCGGACTATAAACTGGTTGGCTCGTCGCGCCCGCGCGTCGATATTCCCGAGAAAGCAACCGGGCGCTGGACCTATGTCCACGATGTGCGCGTGCCTGGCATGCTGCACGGCCGCGTTATTCGCCCGCCATATGCCGGATTCGATCACGGCGAGCATGTCGGAAACAGCTTGATCTCGATCGACGAGACCTCGGTCGCGCATATCGACGGGCTGGTCGGCGTCGTCGCCATCGGTGATTTCGTCGGTGTTGTCGCGACCCGTGAGGAAATCGCCATCGAGGCGTCCGGGAGCCTGAAGGTCGTGTGGCGCGCGCCGCCCGAGTGGCCGGATCTGAACATGCCGGAGAAGGCGCTGCGTGCCAATCCGTCGACGCCACGCAAGCTTGCCGATCGCGGCAATGTCGACATGGCATTGGCCGGCAGCGCCCAGCCGATGAACCGCACCTATGTCTGGCCTTACCAGATGCACGGTTCGATCGGCCCGTCCTGCGCGGTGGCCGATTACAATAACGCCGGGCTGACCGTCTGGTCGGGAACCCAGAACCCTTATCCCATGCGCCGCGATCTGGCGCTGCTGCTCGACTTGCCGGAAGAGCAGATCAGGGTCGAGCGGCTGGAGGCGGCCGGCTGTTACGGCCGCAACTGCGCCGATGACGTAACAGCCGACGCGGCGCTGCTGTCGCGGGCCGTCAAGGCACCCGTCCGGGTCCAGCTGACGCGCGAACAGGAACATGCCTGGGAGCCGAAGGGCGCCGCCCAGATCATGGATGTGCGCGGCGGTCTCGACCTGGAGGGCGGTCCGTCCGCCTATGATTTCGAAACGCGCTATCCCTCTAATCTGGCGCCAACCCTTCCCCTGATCCTCACCGGCAAGCTGCCGCCCGTTTCCGACGTCGTGCAGATGGGCGATCGTACCGCCATCCCACCCTATGCCTACGGCAACCTGCGCGTAACCGTGCACGACATGCCGCCGATCGCACGCGCCTCCTGGTTCCGTGGCGTGTCGGCGATGCCGAATACCTTCGCCCACGAATGCTACGTCGACGAGCTGGCCGCCGCCGCCGGCGTCGATCCGGTCGAGTACCGGCTCCGTTATCTCCACGACCCACGCGCCGTCGACCTGGTGAACGCGCTGGCCGAACGGGCGAAGTGGGTGCCGCATACGACATGGGGCACGCTCAGCGGCGAAGGCGATCTGCTCTACGGCCGTGGATTTGCCTATGCCGTCTACGTCCACGGGCCGTTTCCGGGCAAGGCCGCCGCCTGGGCGGCATGGGTTGCCGATGTCGCCGTCAACAAGAAGACCGGCGAGATCGCGGTTACGAAGGTGACATGCGCGCAGGACTCGGGAATGATGATCAATCCCGACGGAGTGCGTCACCAGATCCACGGCAACATCATTCAGTCCACCAGCCGGGTGCTGAAGGAAAAGGTCGAATTTTCCTCGACCGCGGTGCAGTCGAAGGAATGGGGCGGTTATCCGCTGATCACCTTCCCCGAGGTACCTGATATCGACGTGCTGATGGTGCCGCGGCAGGACGAGCCGCCGCTCGGTGTCGGAGAGTCCGCCTCCGTTCCCAGCGCCTCGGCCATCGCCAATGCCGTCTACGATGCCACCGGCATTCGTTTCCGCGAACTGCCGCTGACGCCGGAACTGGTCCTTGCCGCGCTGAACGGCAAGACGGGCGAAACGCCGGCCACCCCGGTCGCGAAAAAGCGGAGGTGGTGGAACGTCGGCCTGTCGGCGATCGGTGCCGTCGCCGCTCTGTCCGGTATCGTGACCATGACATCGCCATGGCGCCCGGCGATCGGCACCATCCAGCAGCCGGACGCCAATGTCTACAGCGCCGCCACCATCGAGCGCGGCCGGCTGGCGGCGGCGGCCGGCGCCTGCAATGTCTGCCATGTCGGAAACGACGGAACGCCCTTTGCCGGTGGCCGGCGCTTCGACACGCCATTCGGCGCAGTTTATGCCACCAACATCACGCCCGATGTCCAAAGCGGCATCGGCGCCTGGTCCTACCCGGCCTTCGAACGTGCCATGCGCGAGGGCATCAGCCGCGACGGCCATCACCTCTATCCCGCGCACCCCTACACCTCGTTCGCGGGCGCCGAGGATGCCGATCTTCAGGCGCTCTACGCCTACATGATGACGCAGGCGCCGGTCGCCGAAAAAGCGCCTGAGACGAAGCTCAAATTCCCCTACAGCATCCGCGCGATGATGGCGGGCTGGAACGCGCTGTTCCTGAAGGCGCAGCCGTTCAAATATGTCGAGACCCGCGATGCGCAGTGGAACAGGGGGGCCTATCTCGTCGAGACCTTGGGCCACTGTTCGGCCTGCCACACGGACCGAAATGCGCTCGGCGCGGAAAAGAGCGGCAGCGCCCGGCTTTCCGGCGGCTTTGCCGATGGCTGGGAGGCGCCGGCCCTGAATGCGTTCGCCAAGGGCCCGGTCGGCTGGACGGCAGACGCCTTCTATGACTATCTGCGCACCGGACATTCGCGCGATCACGGCAGTGCCGCCGGCCCGATGGCGCATGTCGTCGAAGTCATGCAGCCGCTTCCGGATAGCGATATCCGCGCTATGGCCACATATCTCGCAAGCCTCAACGAGGCCCCCGCCGATAGCAAGGCGCAGAGCGAGGCGGCCATTGCCGCGAGTGAAGCGGCCAAGGCTTCCGCCGCGCGGATTTCGCCGAAGGGCGAGCGGCTGTTTAGTGGCGCCTGCGCCACATGCCACACTGGAAACACGATCCTGTCGTCGCTGGCGCTCAACAGCAACCTTCATGCGGCGACCCCTGACAATCTTATCCAGGCAATCATGAACGGTGTCGAGGCGCCGGCAATCCTGGCGCAGACGACCGGCCGCCAAGCCCCGGAGGTGATGTCGATGCCGGCTTTCCGCCAGACGCTGAACGACGGCCAGATCAAGGATCTCGCCGATTATCTGAGAGCGCGCTTCGCCCCCGACAAGCCGGCCTGGACGGAAACGACCAAAGCCATGCAACGCGTGACGGCAGCAAGCCACTAGGGAGAGACGAGTTGGAGCAGATCCGAACCGGGCAGGATATCGGCCGCCGCGACTTGTTCGAGATCCCGACAGCCGCGTTTCGCCCGTCGGCCTACTGGTTCTGGCATTCGATCCCGACAGAGGACGTTTGCCACGCGCAGCTCGCCGATTTCAAACAGAAGGGGATCGGCACGATCCTGATCCAGGCCCGTCTCGCAATGTCGCGCGATGACTACCTGTCGCCGGCCTTTCTGGACGCCTATCGTGTTGCGGCAGGGATTGCCGGCAAGCTGGGGCTGAAGCTCGGTATCTACGACGACTACAACTGGATCAGCGGTCACGCCGGGGGCCGGACGGTCGCGGACCGCGACGACCTGCGCGAGCGCCACCTGTTCTGGTCGTCCTCGGGAGACGCGCGGGGCGAGATCAGCGGCATCCATCCGCCGTTCACCCGGACGATGGGCCCCGATATCGTCGCGTGGCAGTATGAGGGCAGCATCGTCGAGTGGTGCCAGTGGACCGTCGAGGCAGCGCTGCTGCATCCGTCGGTCGGCATCGACAGCCTCGATCAGGTGGTCGATGTCACCGCGCGGACATCCATCATCGAAAGCGACGGAATATCCTGCACCCATGCGTTCGACGGTGTGCCCGCCGAGGGGCAGATGCTCACGGTGTTCGTCAGCGCCCGGTCGACGACCTCGCGGTTGATCAATTATCTCCTGCCGGAGGCAGCGGAGCGGTTCATCGAGGTCGGGCTCCACCCGCTGGTCGAGGTGCTTGGCGATCTCGTGCCAGACCCCGTCGGCTTCGTATTCTACGACCAGCCGGCGGCGGGTTTCTACAAGTGGAGCCAGATCTCCGGTGACCTCGGCAACAGCCTGCTCTATGCGCCGACCCTGCCGGACGCCGTGTCGCGCGGCACGGGAGAGACCTTCGCCAGGGCCCTGCTGGCGCTGGTGCGTGACGTCGGGCCTGAAACCCTGCGCCTGCGCGCCCAATTCTACGCCGCCTATTCGGCCCTGATGAACGAGGCCTTCTCCGGCACGTTGCGCCGATGGGCCGAGGGCAGGGGGATCGTCCTCACCGGGCACGAGATCCTGCCGCATGTCAGTTCCTGGTCGCTGAACGGCGGTTTTACCAGCATCGACCCCAGGGTGGCGCTTGCCGTGGATTTCTTCGGCATCGATGCCTACCGGCACGAGACGGCGGTTGATTCCAACAATTTCGTGGCGCAGCTGGCGCCGAAGCTCGGCGACTCCGTTGCCCGTTCGAATGGTCGCAGCCGATGCGTCGTCGAAACCTATGCCAGCGCCGAGCGAACGCCCGTTCGCGCCGCCGGGCAATGGGAACTGACGCTGGAGACGATGCGGGCGCAGGCCATCCGGCTTCACTGCCTTGGGACCCGGCAATTCCTCTGGCACGGCGTCTACCAGACGGACGGGCGCGACAACGATCCGACGCCGTTTTCCAATCCACGTTTCGATTTCGGGCCGGGCATCAATTTCGAGCCGTGGTGGAGCTACCACGATCTGTTTGCCGAGGAGACGGCACGGATTTCCGCCTTCATCGAGGGGGCTACGCCCCGCACGCCGGTTGCGATCCTTTATCCGCTTCAGACCGCCTTCGCGGAGGGGCCGCGCCACAGCCATGCAACCCATATCGGCGCCTGGTGCGAAGGGCTCTTAGCAGAAGGCTGCGACTTCATGTTCGTCAGCGAGGCCGATTTGGCGACCGCTACGATCGAGAACGGCCGCCTGCGCGCGTCCGGCCTTGCTTTCGATGCTGTCGTTCTGCCGTCCGTCACCGTGCTCGAGACGACGAAGACCTTGCACACGCTCGCCGTCTTCAAGGCGGCGGGTGGTGCTGTCTGGTCTTCAGGCGAGCGGCTCTCCACCGTCTGCGATGGCGCCGCGGGGTGTGCCGTCGGCACGTCGATCCATCTCGAAGGCATGCCCGGCAAAGGCGACCTCACCGCTCTGTTGCAGTCGCTTCGGTCATCGGGTCCAGATCTTGGCTGTCATTCCGCGGGCAGGCCCTGGCAATGGGTGGGGTATGAGGCCGCTGGTTGGTGGCGGGTCGTGCTGTTCAACGATAGCGCATCGCACCTCATCAGTGAGATTTCCTTCGGCGACGGTTTCGCGTGCGAGGTCTGGTCCGCGACGACGGGAGACGTGGGAAAGGCAACCGCCTTCAGCCACCTTGCAGTCGCGCTCGCGCCCCAGGAGGTGCAATGCATTCGACTGAGCGAGACGACGCAGAAGATTACCGTGCAAGGCCATCTCGAGCACCAGCCGCTGCTTGCCGCGGCTCGTGCCATATCGCTTGTCGACGGCTGGAGCTTCGCGCCCGGCCCTGACGCGGGATTCGTGCCGATCTCGGTGGTTGCAGGGTGGGAAACGCAGGGTTTTGACGGTTTCTCCGGTACCGGCATTTATCGGCTGGCGCTCGAAATCGGCGATGAGGCCGAGTGGGTCCTCGAATTGCCCGAGGTCCACACGGTGGTCGCGGCGCTGCTCGATGGCCGGCAGATCGATCGAAGAGGCTGGCGCCCCTACCTCTTTGCTCTGGGGCGGCTGCTTCCAAGCGTCCATTCGCTGGAACTGCGCGTCGCCAACACGGCCGCAAATCGCTACTACATCAACACGCCTTATCTCGGTGACACCGCCGACAAGAGCGGCTTGTCCGCCGCACCGAAGCTCATCCAGCTGGCAAACTGACCGGAAGTTACAGACCCATGCTACAACATTCGACGATACCCCTGATGCGTGCCTGGAACAGCTGGTCCAACCGGCCGGCCGAAATGGTCTTCCTGCCGCTCGGCGTGCGGATCACACCGGTTCTCTATTCGACCCGCAGCAAGACGACCTCCGCGATCGAGCCGCGACGCGATATGGTTCGCCTCGGCCGTCACACCATCGACGGCTCGCTGATCGAGCTGGAGACCGAGCTCAGCGGCACGACGGTCGCCTTTTCTACGACGAAGACAGACCCCTTCGCCATCCGCGGCAGCTGGAACGGCAAGGTATCGGCCGAGTGGGGACTGCGATTCTGGCTAACGCTGGCAATCTCCTCAGATGGCGGCGAGGTGGTGGTCCATGACGCGGGCCGCAACATCACGCTGGTGAAGGTCGGAACGCGCTTCGTGGCGGTCGCGACCGCCGAGGCGCCGGTGCACGTCACCGGCCATGAGACGATCGACGCGCTGCGGGCCGACTTCGAGGAAAACGGTTATTTCTATACCGCCACCCGCAGGAGCGAAGCGCCGTTGATTGCCCTGCGTTTCAATCTAGAGATGATGCGCCAGGGCACCTATGCCGCAGGCGTCGCCGACAGTGCCGAATTGGCGATCGCCAAGGCGCAGACATGCCTTGCCGCCGGTGCGCCAGCTGCGATTGCTGATGCGCAGACCGGCATGTTCGAGGGCGCGCTCGACGCGATGCGTGACGTCGTCGCCTGGAACACCATCTGGGACGAAACCAACGCGCGTTCCTACACGGCGGTCACCCGGATCTGGAACCTCGGGAAATTCGCCGTCTGGTTCAACGACCAGATTTTCGCCGCCCTTCTTGCGGGCGTGTTCGACGCCGATCTGGCGCGCGAGAACATGGCGACCGCGATGGCCGGCGCAACCCCGCAGGGCAATATCGCCTGCATCGTCACCTCCAACGATGCCTGGGTCGATCGCACCCAGCTGCCGTTCGGCGCACTGGTCGTCTGGCAACTCTACCAGCGGACCGGCGAGCGATCGATGATCCAGGCAAGTTACGAGGCGCTGGTGCGCAATCGGCGCTGGTGGCAAGACAACCGCGATCCTGATGGTACCGGCCTTTTGTCCTGCGGCACCTCCGATGTGGGCGAGGGCCTCTACAAGGGGACGGCCTTTGCCGCGCGCAACGAGACCGGCATGGACAATTCCGCGACCCATGACGAGGCGATCTACGATCCCGTCACCCGGACGCTGTCGACCTTCGATCTCGGCCTTAACTGCGCGGCCGCTCTCGATGCCGAGATGCTTTCGAAAATGGCCGCCGTGCTCGGCAAGCATGACGATGCCCGCGAATTCGCCGCTCTGGCCGAGCGTCACCGGACGCTGATCTCGCAGACGCTCTGGGACGAGAGCCGCGGCATCTTCGCCAATCGCCAGCGGCGCGGCGGTTTCGTGCGCTCGCTGTCGCCGACCAGCTTCTACCCGCTGCTGTGCGGCGCCGCGACGCCGGCGCAGGCGGAGCGTCTGCTCGAGCATCTGAGCGACGAGACGACCTTCGGCGGTGATTTCGTGCTGCCGAACGCAACGCGAGACGATCCGGCCTTCGCCGACAACGTCTACTGGCGCGGTCGCATCTGGCCGAACGTCAACTATATGGTCTGGCTCGGCCTGCGGCGCTACGGCTTCGTGGCGGCGGCGAGCAAGCTGGCAAGCCAGAGCTACGACCTGTTCATGAAGAATTGGCGCGAGGATCGTATCGCCTCCGAAAACTACAATGCCGTCACCGGCGAGGCGATGGACCAAGGTGATACCGATCCATTCTACATCTGGGCCGCCATGCTACCGCTGATGGCTGCCAGTGAGATTGTTGACTTCGATCCGTGGACCGGATGGACGATGCGCCATGCCGGCCGGGATGTGGTGCTCGGACCTATGGTCTCGCCGTCGGGAACGCTCGAGCTGGTCGTCAAGTCCGGAACCCTGGTGATGACATTGAACGGGCGCGCAGCACTGAAGACAGATCTGCACACTACGCTGTCGCGCATCGTCTTCGCCAACGGGCGGGTGGCCTGCACGATTGCTCCGGTCTCCGAGGCAGGTTTCATCGAGTTGCCAGGCTTGGCATTGGGCGATGTTCTTGCCGCCCGTATCAACGGGCAGGACATCAACTATGTGTCGGGCGGCGACGGAATACGCGTCATGATTGCTGAACACGCGGAGGATCGCCGGCTCGACGTCTATTTTTCATCGTCAAGCGCTCACTAAAGCAAGGCAGTGCTTGACAGGTCTCGATTCCTCACAGATAGTTTGTGTACATATAAAATAAAAGACTGATGCTAAAGTCAGAGGGTTGAACGAACAGCTTGCAGGAGATCCGTGGATTCATGCCGGCCGCTCAGTGAAGTGATGTACTATTCTTACAGAAGTGGTGTGCCGCTGCGTCGCAGCGCGCGCTTCATTTCGCCGAGACGTCAGTGCTCCACGGACAATGCTCATCTGCTTTTAGTATGCATACAAATGATTAAGCGCGCTTTGGCACGTTGTTTGTTTTCAAGCTAGCCGATCCGTTGAGGTCGATGACCGCGGGTCATGATGGTCCATAACTGTGTATCTTCAAGAGGGGTGCCACAATGACTGAACTCACCAGACGCAACACAATGAAGTTGATGTCCGCAGCACTGATTGCTGGCGTCAGCATCTCCACCTTGCCGCGTAAAGCCTTTTCGGCCGGATCCATCACGGTCCTCAACTGGCAGGGCTACGGCACCGACGAAGCCTGGTCGCTGAAGGCTTTCACCGAAAAGACGGGCATCACAGTCGTCCATGACTACTACAGCTCGGAATCGGAAATGCTGACCAAGATGCGCACGAATCCGGGCGCCTACGATCTTGTTATTCTCAACGCTGCGCGTTGCGCCCAGGCGGTTGCCGAAGACCTGCTGCAGCCGATCGATTTCAGCAAGGTTCCAAACGCGTCAACAGTCGACGAGACCCTGCGCGCCAACCCGAACTTCAGCAAGGATGGCAAGGGTTATGCCGTTCCGTGGGTCTGGGGCATGACCTCGCTTGCCATCCGTGAAGGCATGACCGTTCCCGACAGTTACGCGGTGCTCGCCGACCCGGCCTATAAGGGCCGTGTTGCCATGGACGACGACGCCATCATCAATGTCGGCGTTGGCGCGCTGATGAGCGGGCAGGACATCAACGATCCCAAGGATCTGGCTGCTGTTACGGCAGCGCTGAAATCGATCAAGCCGAACGTCAAGTTGCTGTGGTCGACGGAAGATCAGTGGAACAAGTCGTTCGCCGCCAAGGAATTCGACCTGTCGCTGTTCTGGTCGGGCGGCTCGGTGCGATCCAAGCGCGTTTCCAAACTTCCGGTTCAGTTCGTAGTGCCTAAGGAAGGCGGCGTCGGTTGGGTCGATGGTCTCGGTGTTCCGACATCGGCTCCGAATCCAGAAGGTGCTCTTGCCTTCGTCAACTGGATGATCGATCCGATATTCTATGTCGAATGGGCAACCAAGATTGGAGCCCCTGCTTCTTCAAATTCGGCAGCCCTTTCAGCACTTCCTGCCGACGATCTCACCCGCCTGGTACACAAGACCGAATATTTGAAGACCACGTCCTTTGTCTCGGGCATTCCCGACGACCGGCGCGAAGCCTTCAACAATATCTGGCAGGAAGTGAAAGCCTTCTATGCAGAATGATCGTCTGATATCAGCGTCAGAGCGCGGACCTTCGGGTCCGCGCAGCCGGCGCCCACTCCCGCCATGGGTTTCGACGACGGCGCTGCTGCTGCCGACCTATGGGTGGCTGACACTTGCCGTCTTTCTGCCGCTGCTGACCATGTTCGTGTTCAGCTTCATGTCGGCGACACCGATGGGCAAGGCCCCGATCGTCTTTACGCTGAAGCAGTACCGCGCGTTCATCGATCAACCCTATCTGGTCGGGATCGGTATCACGTCGCTGCTGATCGGCTTCTGGACGACGCTGTTCTGCGCGGTGCTTGGTTTCCTGGCGGCCGTGGCACTGGTCCGCTCGACCTTCGGCAAGACGCGAGAGATGTTGTTGATCCTCATTCTCCTGCCATTCTGGACCAACGGTCTTGTGCGCGTCTTTTCGTGGACCATGGTGCTGCGCGAAAACGGCTTTCTCGACAGTCTGCTGCACATTATTGCTCCGGACGCGGGTTCCATCGGCTTTCTCTACACGCGCTATGCTGTGGTGGTTGGTCTTGTTCACGGCTACCTGCCGTACATGATCCTGACCTGCTACATAGCTCTGGTGGCCATCGACGACGCGATCATTGAGGCTGCTTCAAGCCTCGGCGCGCGCTGGTGGACCATCCTGTTCAAGATTTTGATGCCGCTTGCGGCTCCCGGGCTGATCTCCGGCGCCGTTTTGATCTTCATTCCGGTCATCGGTTCATTCATGGAACCGCGCATTCTGGGCGGTCGTGTCGGCGTGACCATGGGAACGGTGATCGAGGATCAGTTCACCCAGGCCTTCAACTGGCCTTTGGG
Organism: Rhizobium beringeri; assembly: GCF_004306515.1. NCBI lineage: Bacteria > Pseudomonadati > Pseudomonadota > Alphaproteobacteria > Hyphomicrobiales > Rhizobiaceae > Rhizobium > Rhizobium beringeri. Next base: position 253,677 of record NZ_SILG01000006.1, read on the forward strand.
CGCATCGTTGTCCTTTACGCTGCTGGCTGTCGTGCTCGCAATTTTCGCAACCTTCTCCGGTGTCCTGCGCCGCGGAACGGTCGCTTGAGGAAGGGATCATGAAAACGCTCGGTCCAATCTATCTCATCGCCATCCTCATCTTCCTCTACACGCCCATTCTCGTGATGATGGCGATGGGGTTCAACGCTTCGCCACTTTACGAACTGCCATTCCATTTCTCGCTGCAATGGTACGACGCGCTCTGGGACAACAGCATCCTTCTGACGGCGGGCCTGAACAGCCTGGTGATCGCGAGTATCACCGCGGTTCTGGCGACGGCTTTGGGAACCATGGCGTCCGTTGCGCTGTCGCGCCGGACCTTTCGCGGCAGAAGTCTCCTGCAACTGATGCTTCTGCCGCCGATTGCCATTCCCTGGCTGATCACCGGCACGGCCATGCTGATCTTCTTTTATTGGACCGGTATCGGGCGCGGCATGCATGCCCTGTTGATCGGCCACGTGGCACTCGCCATCCCCTACGTTGTTCTGGTCGTCGGCACGGGCTTCAAGACAATCCGCGCCGACCTAGAAGAAGCCGCGATGAGCCTTGGTTCGACACCGGTTCACGCCTTCTTCTCGGTGACGCTACCGCTCCTTTATCCGAGCATCCTTGGCGCTGCGCTCTTCGCCTTCGCCGTGTCGCTCGACCAGTTCGTGATTTCCTACTTCCTCGCAACGCCCGGGTACACCACCCTGCCGGTGCAGATCTACTCCTCGATCCGCAAGGGCTTCACCCCTGAAATCAACGCGATCTCCACCGTGCTTCTGCTCGGCTCGATGACGATCATCCTGATTTTTGCGCGCTTCGCCAAGCCCGGAGACACAAGTGACAAACGTTAAAGTCAATTCCGTCGCCAAGACCTACGGCACCACACCGGTCCTGTCCGATATCACCACCGAGTTCCCCGAAGGCTCTTTCACCAGCCTTCTCGGCCCATCCGGCTCCGGCAAGACCACGCTACTGCGCATCATCGCGGGCTTTATCAAGCCCGACCAGGGCGTCGTCACGATCGGCAACAATGATGTCACCGACATTCCTGTCTGGGGCCGTAACATCGGCATGATGTTCCAGTCTTACGCGCTGTTCCCGCATATGACGATTGCCCAGAACGTCGCCTTCGGTCTCGAACGCCGGGGCATCAAGGGTGCTGCCGCCCGCAAGGAAGTCGACCGTGCGTTGGAAATGGTGCATCTGCCTGGCTTTGCCGATCGCATGCCCAAGCAGCTGTCCGGGGGCCAGCAGCAGCGCGTTGCGCTTGCCCGCGCCATGGTCATCAAGCCGAGCGTGCTGCTCCTCGACGAGCCGCTGTCGGCGCTCGATCGGCGCCTGCGCCAGGAAATGCAGGTCGAACTGCTGCGCATCCAGCGCGAAAGCGGCCTGACGACGATCTTCGTCACCCACGACCAGGAAGAAGCGCTGACGCTGTCCGATAAGGTAGCGATCCTCGACAAGGGCCGCATCGTCCAGATCGGCGAGCCGGAAACCGTCTATGAGAGACCGCTGACGCGCTTTGCCGCCGAATTCCTCGGCGATTCCAACTTCCTCACCGGGACGGTGGACAACGGCGCCGTGCGTCTCGCCGATGGGACGGTAGTTCAGACCACCGGCACGTTGCCATCGAGCGGCTCGAACGTCACGCTCGCGGTGCGCCCGGAGAAGATGTCGATCGCATCGGGTCCGACGGATGGCAACAGCCTGACAGCGCGCATCACCACCGTCATCTACGCAGGTCCCGTGCTGTCCTATCTGCTGGAGACGGCAGACGGTCTGCCGCTGAAGCTGTTTGCACAGAACCGCGATGGCAAGGTCCTGAGCGATGGCGACACCATCACCCTGACCTGGGCCGCGGAACACACCGTCCCGGTGGCCGACTGATGATGGCACCCGCGCCACTCTCCAGGAATGCGCTGCATGTCGTCATCGACATGCAACGTCTCTTCGCTGAGCAAACGGCGTGGTATACGCCAGCTATCGAAGGCATCCTTCCCAATGTGGTGGCGCTGAGCAAAGCGCGGCCCGCTGAGACTGTCTTTGCTCGCTTCATGGTGCCCCAAAATGCCGAAGGTGCCACAGGCCGCTGGAAGACTTACTATCGTCGCTGGTCATCGGTGACGCTGGATGAGCTCGATATCGCCATGCTGGATCTGGTGGCGCCGCTTACAGCGATCGCCGCTCCAGGCTCCATCGTCGACAAAAAGACCTACTCGGTCTTTGGCTCGCCCGGGTTTACTGCGCGCTTGCAAGGATCGGCAACGGACACGCTGATTTTCTCGGGGGTCGAGACCGACGTTTGCGTCTACGCCAGCGTTCTTGATGCCGTCGACGCCGGCTACCGGGTCATCCTCGCCGAGGACGCACTGGCAAGCGGCGACTTGAAGGCGCACGCTATGGTCATCGAGATCCTGGCGCCAAGGCTTTCGGAGCAGATTGAAATTCTAACGACAGAAGCCATTCTGAAATTATGGCGAGAGTAAATTCGGCAGCGCCATTGCCGGTCACCACGAGAACAGGCAGATTTGAGAGATCCTATGGACGTTCCGTTCAAAGACAAGGGCGGCCGACAAAAGACCGCAGCGACCGAAGGGCCCGGCCAGCAGGCACAGTATACGCTTGGCGAGCAGATCGGCTTCTATCTGCGCCAGGCCAACCAGCGGCACGTGGCGATCTTTGCGAGCCTGATGGCGGAGAAGCTGACCACCACCCAATGGGCGGCGCTCGTCAGGCTGAAGGACCTGCAGCCCTGTTCGCAGGGCAATCTCGGCCGCGAGACCGCTATGGATATGGCGACCATCAAGGGCGTCGTCGATCGACTGGTGAAGCGTGGCCTCGTTCACACCGCCCCCGACGCGACCGACGCGCGCCGCCTGGTGCTGACGCTGACGCCGGAAGGCGAGGTGACAGTCGCCCGCAACCTGTCGGTCGCGCTGCAGATCTCGCAGGAAACGTTGAGCACGCTGACACTTGCCGAGCGGATGATGCTGATGGAACTCCTTCAGAAGATCTGTTGACACACGCCTGATCCGCAGTACCGGAGACAAATCATGTTCCAGCCGAGCGACCCCGACATTCGAGCGCTTGTCGATCAGATGACGGTGGCCGAAAAGGTCGATCTCCTGAGCGGGCGTGGCCTGTGGAAGACGGCATCGATCGATAGGCTCGATGTTCCTTCGATCGTCATGACCGATGGGGCCTATGGGGTACGCTACTCGACCACCCAGATCGACGCCGGCGACAACGACGAAGACAGTCTGCGGGCGTTCCTCGATCTCGTCGGGCAACAGGGCGACGGATCGGGCGGCATGTTCGGTGCCACCCGCCCGGCCACTTGCTTTCCCAACGGCAATCTGCTCGGCTGTTCCTGGGATATCGATCTTGCCTATCGCATGGGCTCTGCGCTGGCGGCCGAGTGCCAGGATTTCGGGGTTCATCTGCTTTTGGGCCCCGGCATCAACATAAGGCGCACGCCGCTGGCCGGGCGGGCCTACGAATATTATTCCGAGGATCCTGTTATCAGCGGCGACATGGCAGCGGCCGTCATCTGCGGATTGCAGGATAACGGCGTCGGCGCCTCGCTCAAGCATTTCGCCTGCAATAATTCCGAAATCGAGCGAACCACGACCAGTTCCAATGTCGATGAGCGCGCCCTGCGCGAAATATACCTGGCAGGCTTCGAGCGGGCGATCGAAAAGAGCGCGCCGTGGACCGTGATGAGCGCCTACAATCCGCTGAACGGCATCCAGGCCGCCGAACATCATTGGCTGCTGCGCACCGTGCTGCGCGGTGAATGGGGCTATGACGGGCTTGTCCTGTCAGACTGGCACGCGATCAAGGATCGTGGCGCAGCACTCGATGCCGGCACCGAACTCGACATGCCGGAAAGCAAGCCCCGCAAGGCGCGTCTCCATGCGGCGATCAACGCCGGCGACGTGGCGCCCGAGGTGATCGATGCGGCTTGCGCCAAAGTTCTGGCGTTCGTGCGCAAATGCAAGTCGAGCGAGCGGCGCGGCACGCCGGCGGATTTCGAGGCGCATCATGCGCTGGCGCGCGATATCGCGGCGGAATCGATCGTGCTGCTGCGCAATGAAGGCAAGGCGCTGCCGCTCGATCCCGGCCGGCCGGGTGAGCTTCTCATTGTCGGCGACGGCGCCGTCACTCCTGTTATCCAAGGCTCCGGCTCGGCCACCACCAATCCCTATCGCGTCGACATTCCGTTCGTCCAGATTGCCGCGCGGGCGGGAGACAGCCTGAAGGTCCGGCATCTGCCCTTCTCGCCGGTCGCGCAGCCCGACGTGGCGGCGTCGATCGAGGCGATCGTCGAAGCCGCGGAGCGTGCCGATTTGGTTATGGTGTTTGCGGAAAACGAGAAGAGCCGTCACGGCGAGGGCAACGACCGCGACACACTGAAGCTCGCCGCCGGCCACAATGCACTCATCACGGCGTTGGCGGCGACAGGTCGCAAGGTCGTCGTCGTGCTCTCGATGCCAGACGCGGTCGAGATGCCATGGATCGGGGATGTCGACGCCGTCCTGGCCAGTTTCTATGCCGGGCAGGGCGGTGGCGAAGCACTGGCCCGCATCCTGTTTGGAGAGCAGAACCCGTGCGGCAAGCTCTCCGCCAGCATTCCGGTTCGCATGCAGGATATTCCTGGATGGCACACCTACCCGGGCGAGCATGGCCGGCATGTCTATAGCGAGGGCATATTCGTCGGTTACCGGTTCTACGATCTGAAGGATATTGCGCCAGCCTTTCCGTTCGGACATGGGCTCAGCTACACCACGTTCGCCTATGAGGATCTCAGGCTCGATACGCAGGAGATCACGCCCGGCGCCGGCTGCATCGCCACCCTTACCATCCGCAACACAGGTACGGTTGCCGGCAAGGAAATCGTCCAACTCTATGTCCGGCCAATAAAGTCGGGTCTCAAGCGACCCGTGCGTGAGCTCAAGTCCTTCACCAAGCTTCATCTGGCGCCAGGAGAAGCGAAGAGGGTAACGCTTGACCTTGCGCAGCGCGATTTCCAGTATTTCGACACGTCGCGTTCGGCATGGGTTCTTGACGCTGAGGCTTTTGTAATCGAAGCGGCTGCATCCTCCAGAGATATCCGCTTGTCGATCACCCTGCCATGCAGCTCGGAGGCTCCGGCCCTGCCGACGATTTCGGCCAATTCTCCGACAGCGCTTGTCTTTGCCCACCCGAACGCCGAGGCCGCTCTCGTTCGTTTCTTCGTCAGCAGGCTTTCGATCTCCGCTGCCGAAGCCATGGCCCTTCTTGCCAAGACAAAGGGCTCCTTTCTCGGATTCTACGACACTTTGAGCTGGTATGTCGGAGACAGCGTCAAAGAGGCGGATATTGCCGAAGTCTTCTCAGAACTAAACCAACACTAGATTGAGGCCCGCAGGAATGACCATCCAGACGAACCTGACCGACCCGTTGCTGACGGCCGAGCACTGGATGGAAGCGGGCCGAGCTGTTGCGATTGCGACGGTGATCGAGACGTGGGGTTCGGCGCCGCGTCCGGTTGGCAGTCATCTGGTGGTCGATGGTGATGGCAACTTCGAGGGTTCGGTTTCCGGTGGCTGCGTCGAGGGTGCGGTGGTTACCGCCGCTGCCGAGGTAATTGCCGCCGGCAAGGCGCAGATGCTGGAATTCGGCGTTGCGGACGAGACCGCCTGGCGCGCCGGGCTGTCGTGCGGCGGGCGTATCCGTGTCTTTGTCGAGAGGCTCGGCTGATGCTCCGCGACAGCCTGCAGCGTTTGAACGCCGCGCGCCGGAAGCGTCTCGCCGTCGTGCTGCTGACAGATTTTCGGGGAGAAGAGCATATCTTCCTGGAAGGGGATCCGGTCGAGCCGCCATTTGCCGCGCTCGTCGAAGGCGCCTTTCGGTCTGGCCGCTCGATGGCTTTCGAGACGATAGATGCCAGCGGCTTCCTCAATGTTTACCTACCTGCCCCGCGCATCGCCGTCATCGGCGCCGTCCATATCAGCCAGTATCTGACGCCGATGGCAAGGTTGGCCGGCTTCGATGTGCGCATCATCGATCCGCGCACAGCCTTTGCGACGCGTGATCGCTTTCCCGATGTGCAGATGTGCACCGATTGGCCCGTCGATGCATTGATGGCGGATCCACTCGACCGCTATACCGCCTTAGTCGCACTCACCCACGATCCCAAGATCGATGATTTTCCCCTGGCCGAGGCATTGCGCACCGGCTGCTTCTATATCGGCGCGCTCGGCAGCCGAAAGACCCACGCAGCGCGGGCAGGCCGCCTTGCCGCATACGGCTTCGGTGCCGATGCGCTTTCGACGATCCATGCGCCGATCGGGCTCGACATCGGCGCATCCAATCCAGCTGAGATCGCCGTAGCGATCCTTGCTCAGGTCATCAAAGCGCTTCGCACGAGCAGCCGCCAGACGATGCCTGCGTAGCGCCTATGGAGAGGCTCGCCCTCCGACGATGACGAAGATGGAAAATAGCTTGCCTGAACGCTAAGCTGCTGCAAGGGGTTGTTTCGAAAACGCATTGCTGCCGAGGTAAAAGCCGCTGCACGTTCGGTACCTCGCAACCTGGAGTTTGTCGACGGAGGACGCTGCGGCGTTGGTGGGATCGGGAAAGAGATGCGAGCAAAGCCGAATGTATCAATCGTCGTGCTGGCGGCTGGCTTGGCAACGCGCATGGGCTCGAATGGCGGGCACAAGCTGTTGGCCATGTTTGACGGAATGCCGCTCGTGCGTCGCTCGGCTTTGGTCGCCAACGCCAGTACCGCCCTTTCCATCATCGTCGTCGTCGGCCATCGGCAAGACGATATCCGCGAGGTTCTCACCGGCCTGCCCGTGCATATTATCGTCAATCCAGACTACCGAGCGGGCATGTCGAGTTCACTGGCGGCCGGATTTGCCGCTGCTGTAGCCGACGGCGCCGATGGTGTTCTGATCTTGCTTGCCGATATGCCAGGCATTTCTACAGACAATCTGAATCAGCTGATTGACGCGTTCCAAGTCGCGGACGGCGCGCCAATCGTTTGCGCCGCTTCTGAGGGTATGCCAGGCAACCCGGTAATCTTGCCACGGTCCCTTAACGACAGCGTTCTCCGCTTGAGGGGCGATATCGGTGCCCGCGACCTGATCAGAACATCGGGGCTGCAGGTCATTGAGGTCGAGATAGGAACCGCGGCGCTAACCGATGTCGATACCGCCGAGGCGATTGTCGCTGCCGGTGGCATTCCTGTTGAGGACTGCTAAGCGATGCCGCCGCTCGACCCAGCGGGTTCTCAAGCCGTTTGGACGCCGACGGTGAAGAGATCCACGTCACCGTGGTCATCCGTCAATGCTGTCTCAGCCCGGGAGCTAGGCGAAGAAACCGATCAGGACATGCCGAGCCTAGCCTCTGAAAGGTGTTGATCCTGATCGCTGTATGGCAGGCGGGCGAAAAGGGGCCCCTGCCGCTTTGTCGAAATGGGGGATTTCCGAGTAACCGGCCCTGTGATGAAACCTCTGCTATATATTCGATGAATAGAGGAATCGTCACAGACGATGACATCCACCACCGCCCAGAGACTTCGTGCGCTCGACCTCCTGAAAGCGCGGGGAATGCTCCGGCTGAAGGATTTCGTTGCCGAAGGCATTGGACCGGAGACGCTCGCCCGTCTCGTTCGGGAGGAGGCGGTCGTACGCCCGGCACGAGGCCTGTATCTACTCCCAGACACTCAGGCTGAGGCGGCCCATGCGCTCGCTGAAGCGGCTGTTCTGGTTCCAAAGGGCGTGGTCTGCTTGACCTCGGCGCTCCAATACCACGAACTGACGCTGCAGATGCCCTCGGCTGTGTGGATGGCGATCGACCGCACTGCCTGGCGCCCCAAGATCGATTATCCGCCTATCAAGTTCGAACGCTTCAAGGGGTCCGCTCTCACCGAGGGCGTCGAACGGCATCGCATCGAGGGCGTCGAGGTGCCGATCACAAATCCGGCGCGTTCGATCGTCGATTGCTTCCGCTATCGGACGAAAGTTGGCCTCGACGTTGCGATGGAGGGGTTGCGCGAGGGGCTCCGCCGGCGCAAGACCACAAGCGACGACCTCTGGACATATGCGAAAGAAGCCAGGATCTGGTCGACCATGCGACCCTATGTCGAAGCGACGGTGGCCGATGGCGCGTGAACCCAAGAAAAACGTAGGGCATCGGTGCGCGCCCGGCTGCTGGATCGGTCTCGCGCAGAGCGTACGGACTTTCAGATCCTACTGACGCGGAAGCGGAAAATCTTGACGTGTACGTCATTTTGACGTACGCATAGCCACACTGTTACACCTGAACAGGAGGCGACTATGCTTGCTTTCAAAGACATGACTGCCGAAATCGATGAACCAAACGACGCACGCATGGGCTTCCGTACGAAGGCGCGCATCAAGACGGCAATTCAACGCGCTGCTGCGCTGTCCGGTGTAGACGACTCCGCTTTCACGATCAACGCTGCTTATCAAGCCGCCATGACGACGATTGCCGTTCATGAACGGACCCTTTTGCAGCCAGCCGATCATGCTGCGTTTTTTGCTGCACTGGACAACCCGCCAGAGCCGACAGATAGCCTTAAGGCTGCTTTCAAGCGTCACAGCGAGACTGTCGTTTCAAAATAATGCCGCAAAACGAAGCGCCAAAGCCAATCATCGAGCCGCTCGATCCCCTAAAACATGATCGGGCGGCTTTTTCGTGCGGCATTGAGCAGGTCGACAATTTCTTTCAGAAGACCGCAAACAAGCTTCAGAAGAGCGACAATCTTCGTGTTTTCGTGATGACGCAAGACGGAGGCCCGGTGATGGGCTTCTACGCCATCAACAGTCACGCTGTTGATTATACGGAGCTTCCGAAAAGGTTCGCCCGCGACCGGCCCGGACATGGGTCAATTCCCGCGGCCTACATCTCAATGATCGGTCGCGACTTGAAATTCGCTGGCAGCGGATACGGCGGCGACCTGCTGATCGACTGCTTCACGCGAATAGCGCGTATCTCGGATGACATAGGAACGGCTATCGTCATGCTCGATGTCCTGGATTGCGGTGATGCAGAGCGGACCGAGAGACGAGTAAAGCTTTACAAGGAATACGGCTTCCAGCCTCTGCCAACAAATGCGATGCGGATGTTCATCCCAATCGCGACGATCAAAAAGATGTTCGACTAAACCCTGCCGCTCATGGAGTTCTCGACTGGTCTGTCGTAAGGATTTCGTCATGACTTTAGAAGGTGAGGTCTCGTCGACTTGAATGTGCAAATCTCTAGCACGAAGCTAGGCCATCCCGGATTGAATAACTCGGTACATGAACCATCGCTGACAGTGCAGCCTAGTTCATCCCGAGCTTGATTTCTAACAGCGTAAGCCGCACTTGCGTGGGAGTCGCACTAAATAGAGCTTCTCCATGCCGGCAACGCTGTTTCGTCCGCGCAACGTCTCAAAGTTATGGACAATGCGGGAGAGCAAGAACTTCGGCGGAGCAGCCGGAATATAGCTCGGGTCGTAAGAGTTGGTTTCTCAATACCTTGACAAAATGAGATGTCCGATGGCGCGCCGCCGATGCGATAATGCGCGCAAACCATATCCAGACGAGCAGGAGCGCGAAGGTGATGTGAACGCGTATTGCAGTGCCGCCGATCGTCCCGATCTTGAAGGACCGACCCATCGGTCACTCCCTTCCATTCTGATGAAGATCTCAAACGCGCTTCTTAGCTGACACCTTGACCGCAGGACCATCGCTACATCGGCAAAAACAACGCATTCAAGGCGTCGTCATCGGTCCGGTTTGGGCGGCATCAAATTGCCGAACTCCATCGGAAAAGGAAATATGATCGTCGAGGTCTTTTCGCCGGCGATGACGTTCAATGTACTCAAATAACGAAGTTGCATGGCCTCGGGTTGCCTGGCGAGGATTTCGGCTGCTTCAAGCAGTTTGGCTGCAGCCTGCTGCTCGCCTTCGGCATTGATGATCTTGGCGCGCCGCTCGCGCTCGGCTTCTGCCTGACGGGCAATTGCGCGGATCATCGATTCGTTGATGTCGACATGTTTGATCTCCACATTGGCGACCTTGATGCCCCAGGCATCGGTCTGGGCGTCGAGGATTTCCTGAATGTCGATGTTGAGCTTGTCGCGTTCCGCCAGCATCTCGTCGAGGTCATGCTTGCCGAGCACCGAGCGCAGTGTCGTCTGGGCGAGCTGGCTCGTCGCCATCATGAAGTCCTCGACCTGGATCGTCGACCTCTCGGGATCGACGACCCTGAAATAGATCACCGCGCTGACGCGGACCGAAACATTGTCATGCGAAATGACATCCTGGCCGGGCACGTCGAGCACCCGCGTGCGCAGGTCGACCCGCATCATCTGCTGGACATATGGGATGAGCAGGATCAAGCCGGGCCCCTTGACACCGGTGAAACGGCCAAGCGTGAAAACCACGCCGCGTTCATATTCCCGCAGGATCTTGATCGCAGATGCGACGACGACGAGCAGAATAAAGATGATCACAAGATAGAAGGCGAGATCTGCAAACATGCCCATGACTTTTCCTCCTGCATTCTGAAGGCCGTTAGGCCTCCTGCGAACTGCGGACCACTTCGAGCGTCAACCCATCCCGGCCGGTCACTTTTACGCCGTCGCCGGCGGCAAGCGGCTCGGTTGAAACGGCCTTCCAGCGCTCGCCATGGGCGATGACGTAGCCCGAGATGCCCGTCCAGCTGTCGACCTTGCCTGAAATTCCGATCATCTGCTCGCCGCCGGTGACGACATCGTGCCAGCGCGAGATGAAGGCCAGACGAGCAATGAGAAAGCTAAGAGCGAGGCAGGCGACGGCGATTGCGCCAAGCACCGACCAGGAAACCTTAAGCCCGGGTATGTCCGTGTCGAACAAGATGGTAGCGCCGAGCACCAGTGCGATGCCGCCGCCGACGCCGAGTGCGCCGAAGGACGGCGAATGCGCCTCGGCCACCGTCAGACCCACGCCGAGAATGACCAGCCCGAGGCCCGCAAAACTCACCGGCAGCAGGGCCAAAGCATAGAGACCAAGCAGCAGGCAGATGCCGCCGATCGTTCCCGGCACCAGCGTCCCGGGCGTCAGAAATTCAAAGATCAGGCCGTAGATACCGACCATCATCAAGATCAGCGCGATGTTCGGATCGGTGATCACCGAAAGCAGGCGGGTTCGCCAGTCCGGTTCAAGTTCCTGGACGATGAGACCCGATGTTTCGAGCCGGACATCCGTTTGACCGACCCGGACGACCCGGCCCTGCGCCTGTGCCAGGAGATCGTTTATATCGGCCGCCGTGAAATCTATGACCTTCTCACGCAGAGCTGCCGCGGAGGAAAGGCTCGCGGCCTCGCGCACGGCGCGCTCCGCCCAGTCGGCGTTACGATTGCGCAGTTCCGCAAGCCCGCGGATATAGGCCACCGCATCGTTGATCGCCTTCGCCTCGCCGGCATCGCGCGGCACCTGCCGCTGCTTGCCGGTCGTATCAGGGCTGTCGTTCCGGTCATCATCGGATGGTCGGCCGCCAATTGCGATCGGCGTCGCCGCACCCAGATTGGTGCCCGGTGCCATTGCCGCGATATGGCTTGCGTAAAGAATATAGGTGCCGGCGCTGGCGGCTCGTGCTCCGCTGGGTGCAACGAAACTCGCGACCGGTATCGAGGAGGCAAGGATCGCACGAATGATGTCGCGCATCGACGTGTCGAGACCGCCGGGCGTGTCGATCTGCAGGACAACCAGGCTGGCGCCACGTTCATTGGCCCGTTGAAGGCCGCGTCTTACATAGTCGGCCGTCGCCGGGCCAATCGCCCCGTTCACCTTCAAGACTATAGCGACACGCTCAGCTTCGGATGCGGGCGTCGCCAGGCCCAAAGCCGAGAACAACGTCAGTAGCAAAGCAAGGATTGACGGCATCCACCGCCAAAGCTCCAAACGCCACACAATCGTCCGCCGGACTCTCATATTTTGAAATATATGGCAGAACTGCGAAACGGTAAGAGACAAGTCTTTTCTCAACTCTTCGTGCGGACCACGCGCCAGGTGTCGCTGACGACCGATGGCGCGATCTTCGCCGCCCAGATACAGCCGGCGGTGCAGGCGTTGGACAGACCACCTCAAGAACCACGGCTTCCTCTATGTGGGAGCCGGCCGCTGGCGGTTGTCTCCGGTTTTCGATGTGAACCCCGCGCCTGACCGCAATCCGCATCTCGAAACGGCGATCATCGAGAGCGGCGCGCATGACCGGTCGATCCTTCTGGCCCTCGAAGCGTGCGAGTTCTTCGAGATCGCCGACGAGGACGCCCGCCAAATGATCCGCGAGAGGGCGCGGCGTATTTCCGATCTATGGCGTGAGGCGCTTCGACAGGTGGGCGTCTCCGGGGCTTTGGCGCGGCAATATGAGCCCGCCTTCATAAACGACCAGACTGACCTAGCGAACAATGTTTAATTACCAAATATGCATCATATAGCGGTATAATTCATCATATATGACATATCGCGGCTGTGGGCATGGTCGAGGCATCCGTTTCTCTGAAGTCACTTTTGTCGGTTTAAAGCGCAAGCCGCAACTGTGGCGGCCGTCGTTCTTCCAGTGAGGACAGGGAGACGCCAAGCAGACGTATTCCATTTCGTGGAGGGAAGAGCTGCACAAGAAGCAGGTCGACCACCTCCTCGAGATCGGCAATTGCCAGCAGAACTGTCGGAACTGTCTTGCTAGTGGTGATCTGGGTGAAGTCGGCATACTTGACGTTGAGCGTTTGGTTCACCCGGGATATTGAAATCGAACCCGGATGGTAATACCTAATGTCAAAGCGGTATTACGAGGTTTCGGCATGACGACGACAGTCACAGCAAAAGGGCAGGTCACCATCCCTAAAGCGGTTCGGGAATTGCTCGGGATTGTTCCCGGAAGCGAGGTCGATTTTCATCGGACTGCAGATGGTAGTGTGGTACTGACAAGAGCCGACAGGAAGCAGCCCCCCAGCCGCTTTCAAAAGCTTCGGGGACACGCCGGAGAGGGGCTCAATACCGACGCGATCATGGCGCTCACCCGTGGTGACGTGTGACGCTCATCGACACGAATGTCCTGCTCGATCTCGTGACCAATGACGGAACTTGGGCTGACTGGTCGATTGAGCAACTCGAAGCGGCCAATCTCGCCGGCCCGCTGCTGATTAACGATGTCGTTTATGCCGAACTTGCGGTCCGCTATGATCGCATCGAGGAACTGGACGCGTTCATCGACGAGGCGGGACTGGTCGTCGCGGCGTTTCCGCGGGCGGCGCTGTTTCTTGCCGGAAAGGCCTTCACGCGGTATCGCCGGGCCGGTGGTTCTCGGACGGGTGTCTTGCCGGATTTCTTCATCGGCGCGCATGCTGCGGTTCAGCAGGTCCCGCTGTTAACACGAGACGTTGGTCGGTACCGGCCATATTTCCCAACTGTCGTGTTGATCTCACCGGCTCAGTGATTTCACCGCAGGGGGGGCAAAATCACAACCCTGGCACCTTGGTCAGCCCCTGAACTTTCAAGAACGGGGTCGATGGTTCGAATGTCATCAAGAGCAGTCATTTGCCAAATTGCTCTCGTATCGGCGGAAATACTGACCTCGTGAATATCGCATGAGGGGAACGAGGCCGACCTAGCCCATGGCCTCGTTGCAGTATCGGGGACAACCGGCAGCACCCACGAAGGCTGCTATCGACTAGGTGAGCAGAAAGCCTTAGTGCGTATCTCTCGAAGTTTGAACCACTCAGCTTAGTGCCCTCTGCGCGGCCGATTGGCTGTAGATGCCCTCTCCCGACAAAGGCTCGCAGTCAGTAAAGTGTCCTCTTGTAGGCGACCTCCAGATCGTCATCCATTCTGCGCATCTCATCGGCATCCGTCGGTGCGCCCGTCGTTTCGTCGAGGATGATCTTGACGAGAGATGGCATTTCGCGGCGATCCTGAAAATGATCCGGGCTCCACAGGTGGGAGCGCCGGAACGCCTTGGCGCAGTGCATGTAGACTTCGCTCACCTCGACCACGATTGCGAGCTTGGGAGCGCGATCGTTGACGCTCATGCCCGCCAGAAGTTCGGGGTCGGTCGTCAGCGTGGCGTGCCCGTTCACCCGCAACGTGTCGTCAAAGCCCGGTATGATGAAGAGCAATCCGACGATCGGATTGGCGATGATGTTGACCAGCGTATCGAGACGGTTGTTTCCAGGGCGGTCGGGTATCGCCAGCGTGCGCTCGTCAAGAACCTTGACGAAGCCGACGGGGTCGCCGCGCGGGCTGACATCCGCCTTCCCATCCAGATCCTGCGTACCGATGCAGAGGAATGGCGACCGGCTGATGAACTCCCTCGCATGCTGGCCGATCGTCGCCTGACATTTCTGAATGGCCAGCGCATGGGTTGCCTCGAACAGGCCACGAAGAGACTGCTCGTCTCTTATGGCGAATTCCGGGTCGAGCTCGAACCTGTTCATGCACCCCCTCGAAGCGGTAGTGTTGACTGGGCGGCGGCCTCGCCCGAGCAATTCGCCTAGGCGGCGACCGTAAAAAGATGTACGTACCTCATTCTCGTACAGCAAATCACAGCGACGATCAAGATCGTCGAAGGATTAACCCCCGACACCCACTCGCGGGACACGACCTGAGGGCAAACGAAGTCGCAGATATGACAGCTGTGCGACGTAAGCGCCGGGTCCTTAACCGAGGCGCGACCATTGATCAACCTGCAGCGCCGTCTACATAGTGCTGGCGAGCAGAACCGAATCCTCACTACAAGATCAGGAGAACAAATGGCCCGGCTTATCGACACCGTAGCCGTCGTGACTGGTGGCGGCAGAGGAATTGGACGGGAGATCGCCCTCCAACAGGCACGGGAGGGCGCCAGGGTCGCTGTGCTTGCGCGAACAGCCACCGAGATCGAGGAAACAGTTTCGCTGATTCAAGGAGAGGGCGGTCAAGCGATAGCTTTGCCGACCGACGTTACCGACCAAGGCGCCGTGGAAAGCGCCTTTAGGCGGATCGCGACTGAATTAGGCCCAGTTGATACATTGGTCAATAATCACGGCTCTTTCCAGGCTTTCGGACCAGTATGGGAATGTGATCCTCTTGTCTGGTGGCGGGATGTAGAGATCAATTTTCGAGGAACCTTCCACACCTGCCGCGCGGTATCTCCGACGATGTTGGCGCGGGGCAAGGGTCGGATCGTCAACCTTGTGGGTGGTGGAACAGGCAACAGCTTCCCACACGGCTCCGGTTACGCATCGAGTAAAGCAGCCATCATGCGTCTGACCGAGTGTCTCAACGATACGACGATCGCTCACAGCGTGCGTGCCTTCGCAGTCGATCCGGGGCTTGTGCGAAGTGCGATGACCGAAATGCAGCTGTCATCGGAGGCGGGGAAAACTTATCTTCCTGGCATCCAGCAGCTCTTCGACGATGGCGTCGACATCGACCCTTCACGCGCTGCCCTTCTGATCAGAGATATCGCTGCTGGTCGTTTCGATGTTCTTGCTGGTCGGCTCTTGCGCGGCGTCGATGATCGCGACGCGCTCGAAGAGGAAATGTACGACGTGGTCGCGGCGGATGGCAGGGCGTTGCGCTTCAGCGCTATCGAGCAACAAAAGCTCTGACGTTGCCGCCCGATGGAGCGGGTTGGCTCGATCAAACTGGGAAACTCTGCGCCCATGCGGAGGGACGGAGGCCGATTGCCCCAAATGCCCCTGCCGGCGACTGCGGGCTGGGTCGTAGATGCATGCGTCTTCGGCTCTTTCGGCGATCTTTGCTTAGAGACCAGCTTGAGTCAGCCCTGAAGCGCCGTGCCCTTCAGGGCTGCCGAACCGACGCGTAGCGGCGATTACCTGTGTTTAAGGGAGAAGAACCATGCGCCTGCTGGTCATAGAAGAACGGACGTGGGGTCGCTGTGATGATCGAAGAGGTCGCGATCGCTGAGGGATTTGAAACGCCGGGATCGCGACGATCATGTCTGAGGCCTTGAAGCTTGCATCGGAGGCCGATGTCGCGATCATCGACGTTCGGCTGGGCGACGGTCTCACCGGCCCCTCCATCGCCCGCTCTTCGTTCGCCTTCGGACTGGGCGTCGTCTATCTCCCCGCGAATGCCAATCTGGTCGAGGAGCCTGACGGGCAGTCTGTGATCACCAAGCCTGGCCGTTGACGATGGCGGTGAGCCTATAAACGGATCGAGGGACGCATTGATGATGGTGTCACCTCGGCGCTGACATCGATGAATTATTGCGAGTGAGTCGGACTTCGGTCCGATGGTAGTCAGCAAGCTCTCTGCTAATTTCCGTTCCGCTGACACTGCAAAACTCAGCACGAAAAGGGTGTCTGCCCCTGATCCGGAGCACCCTTTTCAAACTCATTTTCGGGAATACCCTTTGACCCTCGGCACCGATGGTGCGCGGGCGGCCAACCTCACAATTGTTCGTAGGTATAGGCAATTTGTCGGTGCACCTTGCGTGCGATGGGGTTGCCCATGAAAAAGCCCCCGCCACGTGGCGGGGCTGAGTTCGCATGCAGGAAAAGTCAGGAGTGGTCGGGTGATAGCGGATGGGCACCGAGCCGTTGGCGATTTCTTCGCGTTCCTGGAGGTTCTGGCGGGGAATCGCGCCGGCGCTGAGCATGCCTCCAGCGGTCGGTTCCGGATGGTGCCCTAAGGGCTTGACGGAACGCCATTTCTCACAATAGCTTAAACCTATTCACCAGGGGGGTCCCGCCAAGGGGCTGAGATATTGCTGGTCGGATCGGCTTTGGCCGCCCGAGGCGCAGTGACCCGTTGAACCTGATCCAGTTCATACTGGCGTAGGGACGGTGCGGGCGCTGCGGCAGCGAGGGCGGGTATCCGTCCTTCGGAATCCACGGCGTTTTTTCATCATTCCAACACTGGAACTGGGTCTCCAAACGTCAAACCTTGGAGCCTCGAACCATGAATATTGCAACCACCAAACTCACTCCGGTCGTCACCACAGGTCCGCTTCCCGCCTCCGCGAAAGTCCTCAAAGCAGGCACCATTCATCCGGATATCCGTGTGCCGATGCGTCAGATCGCATTGCATCCGACCTCTGGCGAACCGCCGGTCACTGTCTACGATTCTTCCGGTCCCTACACCGCAGAAGGCACCGACATCCACATCGATGCAGGCCTGCCACGCCTGCGCGAAAGCTGGGTTCTTGCCCGCGGCGATGTCGAATCCTACGACGGCCGCATCGTCAGGCCGGAGGATAACGGCTTTATTTCCGCTGACCGGTTGACGCCGGAATTCTCCGTTCGCAACCAGCCTTTCAAGGCGAAGGCGGGGAGGGCCGTTACCCAGCTCGCCTATGCGCGGGCCGGCATCGTCACGCCGGAGATGGAATTCATCGCCATTCGCGAAAACCTCGGCCGACAGGCGGCTAAGGATGCTCTCATCCGCGACGGCGAAAGTTTTGGCGCCCATATCCCGGATTTCGTGACACCGGATTTCGTCCGTCGGGAAGTCGCGGAAGGCCGAGCGATCATTCCCGCCAATATAAACCATCCAGAATCCGAACCGATGATCATCGGCCGGAACTTCCTGGTAAAGATCAATGCCAATATCGGCAATTCCGCCGTCACCTCGTCGATGGAGGAGGAAGTCGAAAAGATGGTCTGGGCCATCCGCTGGGGCGCCGATACGGTCATGGACCTGTCGACAGGCCGAAACATCCACAACATCCGCGAATGGATCGTCCGCAATTCGCCGGTGCCGATCGGTACCGTACCGCTCTACCAGGCACTCGAAAAGGTAAACGGCATTGCCGAGGACCTCACCTGGGAGGTCTATCGCGATACGCTGATCGAACAGGCCGAGCAGGGCGTCGACTATTTCACCATCCATGCCGGCGTGCGGCTCGCCTATATCCCGCTGACCGTCAATCGCGTCACCGGCATCGTTTCCCGCGGCGGCTCGATCATGGCCAAGTGGTGTCTGCACCACCACAGGGAGAGTTTTCTCTACGAGCATTTCGAGGAGATCTGCGACATCTGCCGCGCTTACGACGTTTCCTTCTCGCTCGGTGATGGCCTGCGCCCGGGATCGATCGCTGATGCCAATGATGCGGCGCAGTTTGCGGAACTGGAAACGCTCGGCGAGTTAACGAAAATCGCCTGGGCGAAGGATTGCCAGGTGATGATCGAAGGTCCCGGCCATGTGCCGATGCACAAGATCAAGGAAAACATGGACAAGCAGCTTGCGGTCTGCGGCGAGGCGCCCTTTTATACGCTCGGACCGTTAACCACCGATATCGCGCCGGGCTACGACCACATCACGTCCGGCATCGGGGCTGCGATGATCGGCTGGTTCGGTACCGCCATGCTCTGCTACGTGACGCCCAAGGAACATCTCGGCCTGCCGGACCGCAACGACGTCAAGGTGGGCGTCATCACCTATAAGATCGCGGCGCATGCCGCCGATCTCGCCAAGGGCCATCCGGCGGCGCAGGTGCGCGACGATGCGCTCTCGCGCGCCCGTTTCGAATTCCGATGGGAGGACCAGTTCAACCTCTCGCTCGATCCGGAAACCGCCCGTTCCTTCCACGACGAAACGCTGCCGAAGGAGGCGCATAAGGTGGCGCATTTCTGCTCCATGTGCGGCCCGAAATTCTGCTCGATGCGGATTTCGCACGATATCCGCGCCGAAGCGCAGAGGGAGGGGTTGCAAGCCATGGCCGCCAAATATCGCGATGGCGGCGATCTTTACATGCCGGTCGAAAACCTTCCGAGTAACGCATAGTGTCTACCTTTCTCGTCAGAGGGGCCGGCGTTGCCGGCCTGGCGGCGGCCCATGAACTCGTCAAGCGGGGCTTTTCGGTTGAGGTGATCGAGAAGGCCGGCGCGGCGGGCCTTGGCGCCTCGCATTTTGCTGGAGGAATGCTGGCACCCTATTGCGAGCGGGAGGCGGCCGAAGAGGTTGTCCTGACATTGGGGCTGGGCGCGGCCGGATGGTGGGAGGAGGCCGTGCCCGGCGAGGTTCGTCGCCGCGGTACTCTGGTATTGGCGCAGCCACGCGACCTTCCGGATCTCGCTCGGTTTGCCGCGCGCACGACCGGTCATGTTTTGATCGATCGCAAGGGCGTAACCGACCTGGAACCTGCCCTTGCCGGCCGCTTCGAAAAGGCTCTTTTCTTCGAGCAGGAAGCGCATCTCGATCCACGGCGCGCACTGGCCGGGCTAGCCGACAGACTCCGCGAGCGCGGCGTGGTCTTCCATTTCGGCGGATACGAGCCGCAAGACCGGCGATTTTCCGGCGTGCTCGACTGCACCGGGCCAGCGGCGATACCGCGATTTTCCGGCATGCGCGGCGTGCGAGGCGAAATGCTCTATCTGGAAACTGCGGATGTGACGCTTTCCAGGCCGATCAGGATGCTGCATCCACGCCATCCGATCTATATCGTGCCCCGCGACGATCACCGTTTCATGGTCGGGGCGACGATGATCGAGGCCGAAGATGACGGACCGATTACCGCGCGTTCGCTCATGGAATTCCTGAACACGGCCTACACGCTGCATCCGGCGTTTGGCGAGGCACGCGTTATCGAGACCGGGACTGGCATACGTCCGGCGTTTGCCAACAACATTCCGCAAGTAATCGAAACGGAGGAGGGGCTCGCCATCGCCGGCATGCATCGGCATGGCTTCCTGTTGGCACCCGCCATGGCTGTGCGGGCCGCCGATATTCTCCTCGGGCGACATTCACGTCTGAAAGGCTAACCCCGTGAAACTGATCATCAATGGCGAAACCCAGGTCTGCGAGGCCGTAACCCTGGCCGAACTTCTTCATGTTCTGGAATACGAGGGCGACTGGTTGGCAACCGCCGTCAACGGAGATCTCGTGCATCGCGAGGACCGAGCCGGCCACCTGCTCGACGACGGTGATCGTATCGAAATCCTGTCCCCGATGCAGGGAGGTTGATCCATGCTTTCTCTTTATGATGCTGAGTTGTCTTCGCGGCTTCTGCTCGGTACCGCGCGTTATCCGTCACCGGCCGTCCTTGCCGAGGCGGTGAGCCGGTCCGGTGCGGAGATCGTCACGGTCTCGCTTCGCCGCGAAACGGCCGGCGGAAAGATGGGTGGAGCCTTCTTCGAACTCATCCGCCAGCTCGCGGTGCACGTCCTGCCCAACACCGCGGGATGTCACAGTGCGTCGGAGGCGATCCTGACCGCCAAGATGGCACGCGAAGTATTTGGTACCGACTGGATCAAGCTCGAGGTGATTGGTCATCACGACAGTCTCCAGCCGGATGTGTTCGAACTGGTCGAAGCCGCACGCATTCTTTGCGCGGAAGGGTTCTGCGTATTTCCCTATACGACGGACGATCTGGTGGTCGGTGAAAAGCTGGTCTCCGTCGGATGCCAGGTCTTGATGCCCTGGTGCGCGCCGATCGGTTCTGCCGCCGGTCCGCGCAACCCGTCCGCGCTCACCGCCATGCGGAGCGCCTTCCCGGACATCCCGCTGATCGTGGATGCGGGGATCGGGAGACCGTCGCATGCGACAACGGTGATGGAATTCGGTTACGACGCGGTGCTGCTCAATACGGCGGTCGCCGTCGCAGGCGATCCGCCCGCCATGGCCGAGGCGTTTGGCAAGGCGATCGAGGCGGGACGGCTCGCTTATCTTTCCGGCATGCTGGAGCCGCGCGACATGGCGGTACCGTCCACCCCGGTTGTCGGAAAGGGCGTTTTCGCATGAGGCTCGATCCCTTCTATCTCATCGTCGACAGTGCCGAATGGATCGAACGTCTCGTGCCGCTGGGCGTCAAACTGGTGCAACTGCGCGTGAAGGATCGCCCGGACGAGATCCTGCGCCAGGAAATCCGTCGTACTAAGGCCGTTTGCGCAGCGGCGAATTGCCAGCTGGTTGTCAACGACTACTGGAAACTGGCGATCGACGAGGGATGCGATTTCATCCATCTGGGCCAGGAGGATCTTGTGGAAGCCGACCTTGATGCCATTCGCAGAGCCGGCCTGAAACTAGGCCTCTCGACACATGACGAGGCTGAGCTCGAAACGGCTTTGGCTGCAAAACCTGACTATGTGGCGCTCGGCCCGATCTATCCCACTATTCTCAAGCAGATGAAATGGGCGCCGCAAGGTCTGGAACGGATCACAGACTGGAAGAGGCGTGTCGCGCCGTTGCCGCTGGTGGTGATCGGAGGGTTGAATGTCGACAGGCTACAGGGCGTATTCGACGCGAGCGCCGACACCGTGGCCGTTGTCACCGACATCACCTTGAACGCCGATCCCGAAGCGCGGACGCGCGAATGGATCGATCGCACAGCACCGTGGCGTTATTGAGGGTACCACCACGCGTCCGTCGTGCGCTCTCCAGGAAGTCCAGTTCGATATCGAGCGTCGACGCGCTGGGTGCGCGGCCGCCGAGCATTTCACCCGAAGTGCGCGGGGTTTGGAGCAGGGCTCATGGGGGAAGGCCATTGGCAAGGCTGATGGATATATTGCAGCCATAGCAGCGGCGACCGGCCCGGCACTTGCGACTCGCGACACCAGCCCCTTCGAGGCCGCCGGATTGAAGTGTTCAATCCATGGTCCGAATAAACGACAGTGATCTAAGTGCTGTCGCAACTGCGCCTATCAGACCAAGGTCCTAGCATTGGAACGCCGTTCGCACCGGGGGCATTTATCTTATCATTTCCACTACCAGGAGGTATCGATGCCCACGGAAATCTGGCAGACGCCAATCGAGGTCGCGGTCGAAGGCGGCGATCACTTCAAAAGTGTCCAAAACAGCCGCGAGGCCCTTGAGACCCTCATGACCTGCTGGCCCGAAAAAGGCGGCAGATCGTTCGCCCTTGCAAAACGTGCCTGCATGAAGTCGCTCAGCGGAGAAGCGGACCATGCCGCGGCAGCGCGTGCTTTTCAGGAAGCGGCGATCGAAGCGGGTATCCTCCGCCCACCATTAACCTTCAATGGCCCTTAAGTATCGTTGTACAGACCTTTCCAGGACAGGTGAGCCGCCTGTTTGGATCGTTCTCCCGGCGAATGCGCCGTAAATCGAGTCAAATCGGTAAGGCCGTACGGCCTCCGATATGCCATTCACAGTTCTGGCGTTGAGCGGAATGAGGTTCGGATAGCTGCCCATGAAGCTCACAAACTGACGGTCCAGAGTGACTTGCATCGTGTCGCCCACGAACAGAGCGCCCCGCCCAGCTTCCAGCCACGGACAATGAAGCACCGAACTGCCAGCGAAATGCCCACCGCAACGAATGAAGGTCGCCGGACCTAGTTGCAGAGTTTCACCCTTCCATAGGCGAAGTGCCGGACCAGGTCTCTGTACCCACTCGCCGTCATCGGCGTGGAGATAGATCGGCACGCCACCACAGGCTGTGCTCCACTCGACCATTGAAGAATAGAAGTGTGGGTGCGAAATGGCGATCGCCATAAGACCGCCCATCGCACCAATTCGGGCCGCACTCGCCTCGTCAACGAGGCTGAGGCAATCCCAAAGAATGTTGCCATGCGGTCCCTCGATGAGAAAGGCGCGCTGACCAATTGCGAAGGCAGGTGAGATCTGCAGGCTGTGAACACCCTGCGCTTCTTGGTTCCAAATCACACTGTGTGTCCGGCTGATTGTCGCCATATCCGTCCATCTTTGCCCCGACTGGGGCACGAACTGACGGTCGTCTTCGCAGATTGGGCAGGCTGGCGGCGGCTCAGATCTCTCGCTGAACTGAGCGCCGCAGGCGGTACAGAGAAAACAAGTCATTCTCAAATCCTCGACAGGCATGGGTGTGACCTCATCATTCCCAGCAACAAAACGCGGGTACTTTCAAACTGGGAATCTGAGATGGGACCGGCTTAAGCGAAGCCTTCAAAGATATCCTGGATGATTGCCTCGACCCGCGTAATCTCCTGATCGGTTAATTTTTCGAACTCACGTTCCCTTCTTTTCCTGGGCAAGGCCCCGTTGTTCTGACGAATGAACATCAACAGGTCATCTGCTAGTCGATCCGGCATCTCGACCGTGTCCATGATCGCGCGCCGGGCTTCATCATGGCGCCGCAGATAATCGATCTCGCGGGGGAGGTCGTGCTCAACAGTGCGCTGGACGCGCTGATACAGGAAGGTCGCAGCGTCAGTGCAGACGAAATACCGGCAAAGGTCGTCTGTGTCGTTGAGAATCTCGACGTTCCTGTCTGGGGAGGGACGCCAGTCGATGTAAGCCATCAACGGCGCCGAATGGGATTGCAGCGTCGCCCGGTAGTCATCTATCCGGTCCAGCATGATCGAGCTGCATCAAGTACGCCCTATGAGTCGAAAATCCGTAGATCCCATTTTCCAAAATACGACGTGGTTGCGGCGCATATCAGGGCGTTGCGCTTCAGCGCGAGCAACAAAAGCTCTTACATTGCCGCCCGATGAAGCGGATTGGCTCGATGAATGGGCGGAGGTCTGCGCGCTTGCGAAGGGTGTGCCTGTGCCCACCATAGACCCTGTCGCCGCCCGAGCCGCGTTGGAGCGGATTGCCGGAGTGGAAGTGGCATTGCGAAAGCGAGATAACAAGGCAACATCCCGCGACATCAATCAACCGGATTGGGGACGCGAGAATCCACTCGTAGAGAAAATTTGCCACCACCGGCTTCGGCATGGACGGTGTTTTTCGAGCATGACACGGAGGGCTGCGCCTGGGTGACTGCGAAGGCAGTTGATAGCCATAGGACAATGTTGAGCAGCCTCGGCGTTAAATTCCGAAAGGTGCTCTAACCTCGGAAATGGCAAGCTCGCGCTTTCGATGACGCGGAGTCCTTCCCCGCGCGGCCAGCAGCCTGTCGAGTTCTTCTTTGGATCTACCGAACCGCGTCATGAGACGTTCCGCCTCGCCCGGCGCCAAGCCGTAATGGCGGCAGAGCGTGGCGTTGGAATACTCATCGGTAGCGGGGTACTTCATCATCTCGGTCCTTCAGGCTCCGCGGGGATGGCGGCTAGTTAGACCCATCTCCGACATCACGACGTCGTGCGCCCATGAGGCAAGAATTCCAGTTTCGTCGAACATGCGATGGGAACATCGAACATGAATTCACGGTATTCACCCTTCCGTCCACAGCGCGTCGGCTGCAGGGTCGCGATAGTAACCACGGTCGATTTTGATGAACGAGCGATGCATCTGTTCGACCTTTCCTTGCCTAGGAAACGGCGATTCCGTCGGCAAGTTCCAACCAAACGTGGGAACATGTTACGCGATTATCTGCTCGCTTCGCGTGACGGCTGAACATCAAAACGACAGGAAATATACCGTCATGCCACAGAGAGGCGGTGGCGGAAATGACGTCTAAGACCGGTGCGACGTTGGCGGGCCTGGCAGTGGGCAGGCGGAGATATTTGTGGGTTCTCCTTCGACGGTGACTACTGGCCGACCGCGTGAGCATCCGGCCAGTCGTCTCATTCCTGCTGCCTCTCACATCTCCTACTCAGTTTCCTTTTCGACGGCCCGGCGGGCTCTGATCGCTGCGGCTAAAAAGACCCGCGAAAGTCCGTGGTATAGCGGTTCGCGCGACAGTATCCGCGAAGTCACGTAGCCGATCATAGACACCGCCATGATCGGGATAACGGCCTGGTGGTCGCCGGTCATTTCCAGGATGATGACGAAAGCCGTCATCGGTGCCTGTACCACGCCCGCGAAATAACCCGCCATGCCAAGGATGGCCGCCAACGCGATGCTGGTACCAAGCAACGAACCGACTGTGCTGCCAAATCCAGCGCCGATCGCCAGCGACGGCGCAAAGATACCTCCCGGTATGCCCGACAGCATCGACAGGAAGCTGGCGGCGAGCTTCTCGACGAAGAAGAGCAACGGCAGGGCATTTCCCTCGACTGCGCCTCTGGCCTGCTGGTAGCCGGTGCCGAAGGTCGTACCCCCGGATGCGAGGCCAATCAGCGCGATCGCAAGCCCGCAAATGCCCGCAGTCGCCAGCATGCGTTTCAGCGGTTGCGGTTGCGCCCAACGGCGGATCTTCTGGCCGAAGTGCAGCGCGAAGCTGCTGAAGCCCGCGCCGAGCGCGCCGCCGCCGACACCGCAGATCAGAACAAGTCCCCAGTCGCGAAATGCGGTCGGAGCTGCCGATGCCATGCCGAAATAATTGTAGCTTCCGGAAAGCCCGAGCGCCGCGAGACCAGAGAGGATGACTGCCGTGAGCACCAGCCCGTTCGCCCGAGACTCGTAGCTCCGGCTCATCTCCTCGATGGCGAAGACGATACCGGCAAGCGGCGTATTGAAGGCCGCCGCAATGCCCGCCGCCGATCCTGCCAAGATCAGCCCCCGCGCCTGCGCCATGCCACTGAGCCGGGCGACGGCGAGCATGATCGATGCACCGACCTGCACGGTCGGTCCCTCGCGGCCGATCGAGGCGCCGCAGAACAGGCCCAGCACGGTCAGCACGATCTTGCCGAAGGCGATCTTCAGTGACAGCAGCCGCGTCCGATCCTCCTCGTCCCGCAGATGCCGCGCCGCGATCGCCTGTGGAATGCCGCTGCCCTGCGAGTTCGGAAACAGCGTCGCGGCAAGAAAGGCCGACAGCATGAATCCGGCCGGCGTCAGGACCAACGGGAGGAGGAAGGCCCATTCGCCGGATGAGGTGAGCTCGCTGAATGCCTCCTGCGCCAGGTCCGCGAGCTTGGCGAAGCCGACGCTGATTACTCCTATCGCCAACGCCCCGCACCAGAAGACCAGCCTCGGTCGCCAGAGTGCGAACGAGCCCCAGAGCACACGGGATCGTCGAAGCAGTTTGGAATAGCGATAGGGATTGGGCATCTCGAACTCGGCACACGATGAAGCTGGCTGAAGCCTTCTAACGCCAAATGCGCGGGAAGATCTATTGGCATCGGACTTCGGTGGTGGAGCTTGGGCGGCCCATCCCATCTAAATTCCTGGATTTCATTTGCGAACGGATGAATTACGGATTCGATCACCTCGGTCGCCATTTGGAATTCTTTCTTGCGGTTCTCGATGCCATGGCGTCGGGCAATCCAGTCGAAATCGTTGTAGGCGACATTCACCGAGCCATCCTTCGTCTGGCAAATCGCAACCGGTGCCGATCTTTACCCTGGACCGGAAATCGCCCCCGCTTTGAGGGAGGAGGGATCATGAAGAGTGCATCTTGCCTTATTGGTCTACTCGCCTGCCTGCAGGTCAAACCCGCGCGTTCTGGGCGGCACATGGAGCAGATCAAAAGTTGTATCATCTAACCTACGTTGGAATCCTGGCCGTGGTTAGGTGAGGGCAGCAAGACCGCCGTTCGTCAGCAAATCCGGCGGAAAAGTCGACGCCAGGCTGGATTACCAAGTGATTAATGGGGCACGATGCAGCCAACTATCATCAAGGGCGGCGAGAGAAATTTTTTAGGAGGCTGCATTGAAAGGCATCACATTGACTCAGCCCGGCGATTACCGCATCGAGCCTCGTGTCCCGGGCATCGACGATTATCTGCGCCTGCGCCATCTGTCCGGCCTCAGCCCCTTTTCGAGAGAGGCTGCCAAAAAGGGGCTGCCCAATTCAATCTTTGGCGTCTGCCTGATGAGCGGCGATGCGGTAATCGGCATGGGTCGCATTATCGGCGACGGAGGCTGCTTCTTTCAGGTCACCGACATCGCGATTATGCCCGAGCACCAGGGCAGGGGGCTTGGCAAGATGATCATGGCCGCGCTGACGAACCATATCGAGAACAAGTTGCCAAAGATGGCCTATGTCAGTCTGATCGCCGACGTCCCGGCGAACCGCCTCTACCGACAGTTCGGTTTCGCTGAAACCGCGCCGCGCTCGGTCGGGATGGCGAGGAAAGTTGCCTGACGACAGGCGTCAGGCGAGCCATCCCGCTCCTCTGCCGGCAGGCTTAGAAGCTCCGTTTGCCGGGCGGAAATCATGGGATGAACGTCTCGATGTTCCACGACCATTCAAGGCGGCCACGATGACTACGGCCGCGCATCTGCACACAGAAGTCGAGGTCAGGCGCAATCTGGTAGTCAGGTGAAGGTTTTGGCCATTCGAACCGAATCGACGGTGAGAGAGACGCATGAATCAAGTTTTATCGATGTGTTTCAACCGATTTTAAATTCATGAGCCCATAGCAGTTTCACTTCGTCACGGTGGTATTGATGCGTCGTATTGTCGAAAAGTCAATTTTAACTGGACTGCTCTCAGTGTTCGCCTCACTGGCTCTTTCGTTCATCATTGTTCCACTGTTGGGCGGGGAAGTGGCAGGCGCTGGCCTATTCATGACCATTTTTTGCCCGCTGGCCATATCGATCCCGGCTTCGGCGCTGCATTTTACTCAGTCGGAAAAAGTCCGGCGCGCTGAAGCTGCGACAAAAGAGGCTTTGAACAAGCTCGCGGACGCCTATGACGCCCTTCGCGTCCAATCTCGCACGGATGGCCTGACGGGCATTCTCACTCGCAGCGCCTTCATGGAAGACCTAGACGCAACCAGTCAACGCGGTTTATCCGGCGCCTTGCTGTTTCTGGACCTGGACTATTTCAAGTCGATCAACGACCGATATGGTCATGCAACTGGCGATGAAGCTCTTCGCTGCACCGGTCGTATCCTCGCCCGCTACCAAGGACAGTCAGATTTCGCAGGACGCCTCGGAGGCGAAGAGTTCGGTCTGTTTCAAAGCAAATTGACGGCTGCCGAGATGCTTATGCGTTGCGAGGAAATTCGGGAAGAGATCGCGCGTATTGATCTGCGATCTCCCTCAGGTTCGAAAGTGCGAATATCGGCGAGTATCGGTGTATTCCATTGCCAGCCCGGGTTTCATCCCCACTCTTGTTTGAAAGCCGCGGACGAAAACCTTTATCAGGCTAAAGCCTCGGGTAGAAACATGGTCATCGGGTAGCTATCGAGCATGTGTCCGAAGATCTAGAAAAAACCTTTCCACTGTCACAGGTGGTGCTGAGAGTCCGAGTGCCGGATATTCATGAACCGCTTGGGACACTTGGCCACAGCAGGGGATTGCGCGCGAGTTTGGCAGCACATCGTGATGTCGGACCGTGAGCCAGCAGAAAGCTACTGATGCCAGCGTTGATCCTGATTGACATTGCGCGGCATTGGTCCAGAGGCTCACGGCTAGCCGCTTTCCTGTTTCGACCAAGACAATGCACTCACAGCATTTTGGGTCAATATCATCCGCAGCTGGCTCTCACCACTCGGCCGGAGGCGGAATCGGTCTCGAGGGTCACTCGGTTGGGTCTGTAATCATGTGTAACGGGCTGGCCGGGTGCGATCTGACGCGCACTGATTGCTCCGGTTATCCGCCTGGCTTCTTCGTCGGTCGGCTTGGGCCTTCCAATGAGTGTTTGGGCGGCCGCGGCATCGCATCGGCCACTTGTAACTTGAGCCGTTGTGCCCGCTGAGCACGCCACCAACGCTGCAACTGCGCCCAGGAATACCAAACCAGACAGGACACGGACTGCATGCTGCATTAATTTTTTCCCTCTTCCTGCCGACGGTTAGTCCAGCGGTGCATGGGCCGGGACCTATTAGTGCTGGGGAGTGTGTTGAAATCTTGATCAGGCAGTCCTTGGAGGCTTTCGCAGCTGTTACACTGATTATCAATGTCCATAAATCATACTAGGATATGAGCTCATAAATCATTTTATCAGCCTATAGGTTGAGAGCCGACCTCCGGTACCTGGAATTTGGGCCTATTGTTCAGGCGATATCCGATCCGCTCAAGTCCTGCCCCGCGAAAATACCCGTTGCGACGCCGAAATCGCGCATGGCTGCGCCAACCAGCAAAGCTCCTTCGAGAAGCGCGAATTCGCGGTCGCGCCGATTGGCAGCCATGATGCGGGTGCCGATGAACCACGGCGGACGCCGGATACGATAGCCGTCTTTCCCAGAAAGCACTTGCCTGATGCAAATTAGATGATAACGTTTCAATTAAATTGCATGCCGAAAGGCGCATCATCGTTTGGGAGGACGTGAGATGACCAGCAGCAGATTTATGCCTCAAATCCATCGCCGTACTCTGCTCGCGGGGGCAGGAAGTGCCGCATTGGCGGCGCTGGCCGGCCGCGTCCGGGCGCAGGATACCGTGAGTGGCGAGCTTGTCGTTCTCAACTGGATCGGTGGTTCCGAGGCTGAGATGATGAAGACGATTCAGAACGGGTTTCTGAAGAAATATCCCAGCGTGAGGATCCGCGAGGTCAACATCACCGGGCAGGGCGATATGCGTGGCGGTATCCGTACCGCGCTGCTGGGAGGTGAAGTGGTCGACGTTCTGATCAACACCTGGCCCGCCTTTCGCAAGGAGTTGTCGGATGCCGGCATGCTGCGGCCGATCGACGATCAGTGGAAGAGCTTCGGCTGGGACAAGCTCATCAGCCAGTCATGGAAGGATCTGGGTTCGATCGATGGTGCGGCCTATGGGCTGACCTACACATTCGGCGACCGTTCTGGCATCTGGTACAAGAAGGAGCATCTGGCCAAGGCGGGGATCACGGCGCCGCCGAAGACCTGGGATGAGTTCCTGGCGACGTTTAGCAAGCTGACCGAGGCAGGTTATGCGGCCCCGGTTGCAGTTCCCGGCAAATACTGGGCGCATGCCGAATGGTTTGAAAACCTGCTTCTGAGAACCGCAGGCGTCGAGACGGCTGCGAAGCTCGCGGCTCACGAAATTCCGTGGACGGATCCGGCGGTGAAGACGGCGCTCAGCAAATATGCCGAGATGCTGTCGGCCGGCTGCTGCGGCGCGACCAACACAATGCTTGCCAATGACTGGGACGGCGAGGCTGATCAGATTTTCCAGGCCAATGCGAAGAACTATCTCCTGATCGGCATGTGGATGAACAACCGGGCCAAGAATGACTACAAGCTTGTCGAGGGCACCGATTACGACCTCTTCCAATTCCCATCGCTTGGCATGGGCCACGACGACACCACGAGCGTCGATGCCAAAGAGTTGCTGGTGACGAGCAACGGCGCCAACCCGAAAGCGGCGGACGCTTTCCTCGACTACTGGACCAGTGCCGAGGCTGCCAACCTGCTTGCCAAGAACGGCTATGCATCGCCGAGCAGCCAGGTCGACAGCGCTCTTTATGGTGAGGCGCAGAAGACGGCAACAGCTGCGGTCGCCAGTTCGAAGCTGCAATTCGTGCTGGGCGACCTCTTGCCTGGCGATCTCGTCGACGAATATCGCGTTCAGTTGCAGAAATTCCTGCAGGATCCGTCCGCCGCCAATATCGACACCGTCCTGGCGGCGATCGAAACCAAGGCCCAGGGTTCCTACTAATGGCCGATACCTCCGCGTCCTCGGTGCGGGAAGCGGCGGGCGTGATGCAGGGTTCTGCGCTGGCGGCTGGCATCGAAGGC
This sequence comes from Rhizobium beringeri, assembly GCF_004306515.1. NCBI lineage: Bacteria > Pseudomonadati > Pseudomonadota > Alphaproteobacteria > Hyphomicrobiales > Rhizobiaceae > Rhizobium > Rhizobium beringeri. The sequence continues at coordinate 284,055 of NZ_SILG01000006.1, forward strand.
CGCCGGCGTCTGCTCAGGGACACGCCCGCTGCGCTTATTCTGATTGCACCGGTCATCCTGCTGTTTGCGATCGCCGTGGTCTATCCGCTGGCCGAGACGATCCGGCTGAGCTTCTGGGATATCCAGGGGCTCAGAAAACCGGCCTTTATCGGCTTCGGCAATTATGCGCGGCTGTTTTCGGACGCTGCCTTTCGCAACACGCTGCTGACCACGCTGATCTTCACCATCGGCACGACGGTGATTTCGGTGGCGATCGGCTGGGTTCTGGCAATGCTGTGCGCGTTCGCGCCGCAACAGACGCTGCCATTCCGGGTGATGATCTTTGCCGCCTTCGGCATTTCGGAAGCCGTTTCCGGTTACATGTGGATTGGCATTTATAGGCCGGATGCCGGCGGTCTGCTCAATTCACTCATCCAGCTTGTCGGGTTTTCCGGCTTTGCGCATGCATGGCTCGGTGACGCCAGTACGGCACTGTGGGCGCTGATCATTGCCGCCTCCTGGAGCGGCGTTGGCCTGCCGCTGATGCTGATCTTCGCCGCCATCCAGGCGATCCCGAAATCCGTGATCGAAGCAGCCTATATGGACGGCGCCAAGCCGTTGTCGACGATGCGCCATATCATGATGCCGCTGTCGATGCCGGGCGTGCGTGTCGCGGTCTTCATCAATCTTCTGGGTGCGCTACGCGCCTTCGACATCATCTACATCCTCACCGGCGGCGGGCCAGTGCGCGCCACCGAAACCGTCGGCTATTTCATGTATCGGGAGTCAATGACCCAGTTCAAATTGGGATACGGTGCGGCCGCAACCGTGATCTTGCTGCTTGCCGTGCTCATTGTCTCGATTCCCGCGATCGTCCAGCGGACGGCGGGTGCAAAATGATCGGCAAGGCTCCGCCCTGGATTATCGTCGTCGTCGGCATCGTCGCCTTCATCTGGATGGTCCCGATCATCGGTATTGTCGTTACATCACTGCGTCCACCGGAAGGCGTTTCGCTCGGCTGGTGGCGCTTCGATCATCTCGACTTGACGTTGAGTGCCTGGCGTCGCGTCTGGGACAAATATCCCCTCGCGCAGTCCATGTGGGTGACGATGAAGACGGCGGGCATCGCGACCGCGTTGACGATGCTTCTGACGCCGGCTGCGGCCTATGCTTTCCACTTCCTGACGTTCCCCCTGCGCCGCGTGCTGCTGATCATCATCATCAATGCCTTCGTGCTGCCGCAGCAGGTCGTCATCATCCCGCTTTTCACGCTTTGGCGCGATCTCGGGCTGATCGACAACATTCTTTCCGTACTCATTCCTTATGTCGGGATGTCCTTCGCCTGGTCGATCTTCCTCGTCAAAAACTTCTTCGAGGATTTTCCGCGTGAACTCATCGAAGCCGCCAAGATCGATGGCTGCGGACCACTTGCGACCTTCCGCCACGTGGTGCTGCCGAACAGCCTGTCACCGATCTTCGCCGTTGGCATCCTGCAGTTCCTCTGGACATGGAATGCACTGCTGCTGCCGATGCTTTTCCTGCGCAACAACGTACCTCTTCCCGTGCTGCTCGCCCGTATTTCCGGCAGTTACGAAATCAACTGGGATCTGAGATCGGTGGCGGCGATCATCACCACTATCGTTCCCCTGCTCGTTTTCCTTGTCTTCCAACGTCAGTTCGCCGCCGGATCGCAGACACGCGCCGGCGCAAAGGAATAGGACCATGCCCAAGATCACCAACAAGCCGCTGCGTTATCGGCAGATCCATCTCGATTTCCATACCTCCGAACATATCCCCGGCATTGGCGCGGAATTCGATCCGGACGCCTTCGTCTCGACGCTGAAGGCGGCGCACGTCGATTCCATCACCATCTTCGCCAAGTGCCATCATGGCTGGTCCTATTATCCGACCAAGGTCGGCAAGCCGCATCCGCAGCTTGCCCGGCCGGATCTGCTCGGGGACATGGTGAAAGCGCTGGCCGCCGCCGATATCGACAGCCCGATCTATATTTCCGTCCAGTGGGACGAACTAACCGCACGAGAGCACCCGGAATGGCGCGCCATGAGCGCCTCGAACCGCTATCAACATGACCGTCCTGCCGATCCCTCGGCAGGCAAGCAGCTAAGCCCCGCCTGGCATACACTTTGCCTCAACCATGCAGGCCTCCGGCATTACATTCTCGATCAGGCACGGGAAGTCGCTGAAAGCTATCCGACCCAGGGGCTGTTCTTCGATATCATTCTGACGCCGGATTGTGTCTGCCCGGCCTGCATCGAGCGCATGCAGTGCAATGGACTCGACCCGGAAAATCCGGCAGACCGGCTGAAAAACGACGAAGCCGTCAACGAGCAGTTTCGCCGCGAAACCAGCGAGGCGCTGTTCGAGGAATTCCCCAACCTCAGGGTGTTCTACAATTGCGGTCATATCCACAAGCATGGGCCGGAGCGCTTCGCCACCTATTCTCACCTCGAACTCGAAAGTCTGCCGACCGGCGGCTGGGGCTACGATCATTTCCCATCCAGTGCCCGTTATGCGGCAACACTCGGCATGGATTTCCTTGCCCATACCGGCAAGTTCCACACCTCCTGGGGAGAGTTCGGGGGGTTCAAGCATCCGGATGCGCTGGAATATGAATGCGCCCAGATGATTGCGCTCGGTTCCAAATGCCTGGTCGGCGATCAGCTTCATCCGAACGGGGCGATCAACCCCGATACCTATGCCTCGATCGCTCCGGCCTATCACCGCGTCGAAAAGCTCGAACCCTTCCTCGAGGGCGCAAAGCAGGTCTCTGAAATCGCCATCCTCTCGGCTGAACACATGAACCCGACAGGTGCACGCAACCATCCGAGCGATGATGGCGCGGCGCAGGTGCTACAGGAGCTGAAACGTCCGTTCGACGTCCTCGATCTATCCGGCCGCTTCGAGCAATATCGGTTGCTGATCCTGCCGGACGAGATCCCCGTTGACGCGGCGCTCGCCGCGCGTCTGAAGTCTTACCTCGCCGGCGGCGGCAGGATCATCGCCTCCTGGCATTCGGGCCTCGACGAAGACGGCGGATTTGCAATCGACTTCGGTATTGAAAGGGGGCCTGCGCCCGTCGCTTTCTGGCCGAGCTATGTGAAGGCCGGCAAGGATCTCGATCCATCCATGCCGGAAACGGCCTTTGTCTTTTATGAGGAGGCCGAAACGGTTCGGTCCGTCGGTGCAACGGTGTTGGCAGGGATTTTCCCCTCCTACTTCAACCGCTCCTACAAGCATTTCTGCTCGCACCAGCACGCGCCCGACGATCCGGATGCCGATATGCTCGGCGCGGCCGTGACTGTGAACAAGGGTGCAGCCTATATCGCCTACCCCATCTTCCGGCTCTACCGGGCGATGGGTCAACCGCTCTACAAATATGTCCTTCGCGGGCTCCTCGACCGTCTCGTTCCCAATCCGGCCATGGTCACGGACCTGCCCTCTTCCGGCCGGGCAACGCTGACGCGCCAGATCGAGCACGACCGCCATATCCTGCACCTGCTTTACGGCCCACCGCAAATCCGGGGCAAGGACGTGCGCGGTGATGACGGCTCGACCCGTATCATGGAGATGATCGAGGACATTCCGGCGATCGGCCCCGTCAAGGCCACCGTCCGGCTTCCCGCAAAGCCAAAGCGTGTCTTTGACGCGATGACGGGCGAGGATGTGGCATGGAATGCCGGCGACGACGGAGCCATCAGCATCACGCTACCGCGCCTGCGCATCCACAGCGCCGTCGTTTTTGAAGGCGCCTGATGCAGGCGCAAGTGATGGGACCGTCGGACGTTGCTCTTGCTGCCCGCGCTACTGGTGGGCAGCGGGGCGCTGGGCTATACGACGGAAAAGTGCCTGACCAGGCACCATTCCCCCTAAATGCGTGCAGGAGCCCACTCGACATGCGACAGACGGACCAAACGGCCGGAAGGAGGCGGGGAGCCACGATTATCGATGTTGCCAGGGTGGCAAACGTCGCTGTCGGCACCGTGTCCCGATATATCAACGGCCAGACCATTCGGCGGTCAAATCGTGAGCAGATCGAGCGGGCGATCCAGGATCTCGGCTATCGGCGCAATGCCGCTGCCGCCTCGATCCGCACCGACCTCACTCATATGATCGGCTTCCTGGTGCCGACTTTCGACGAATTCCACGCGCGCATGCTGGAGCACCTTGCCCATTCGGTGCGCCAGACCGGACGCGCACTTTTGACCTACTGCCACGGCGGAGACCCTCGCGTGGTTGCCGAAGCGCTGGATTTCTTCGCGGCGCAGCGCGTCGATGCGCTGGTCATGGATGGTACCGCTGAGGTCTATGATCGCGTCGACGATCTGATCAAGCACGACATTCCGATCATCTTCTACAACAATGACGTTCGCGGCCTGGCCGCCGACCGGGTGATGGTCGAGAACCAGCGCGCAAGCCATCGCATCGTCAGCCACCTGATCGACCTCGGCCATAGCCGCATCGGCATCCTGACCGGCGACCCGCGCAACTCTTCGGGTATCGAGCGGCTTGCTGGTTATGAGCAGGCACTGAGCGACAGAGGTTTAACAATCGATCCGACCCTTGCTGCGCGCGGCAACTGGCGCATGGACGGAGGTTACGAGGCCACCAAGCGGCTGATGTCACTCCAAACCCCGCCGACTGCAATCTTTTCCGCCAATTACGGCATGGCAGTCGGGGCGCTCAGCTGGCTGAAGGAAAACGGCCGGCATGTGCCCGAGGATATCTCGCTTGTAAGCTTCGACGACGTGGCCATCTTCCGCCTCTATGAAGCCGGCATCACCGCCGTTGCCCAGCCGGTGGCGAGCATTGCCGAAACGATCACAGACATTCTCGTGGAACGCCTGACAGAAACGTCTGGCGACGCGACGCGCACCGTCATTCTCGAATGCGACATCATCCTGCGAGGCTCGACGCGACGGATCAATTGACGCGTCTGTCCGCCAGAGGGTTAAAGGGAGGAAGCTTTGGCCAGCGTAGAATTGCAGCATATAGATAAGTCCTACGGAAGCTTCCAGGCGATCGGCAACCTCAATCTAAGCATCGAGGACGGCTCCTTCACGGTCTTCGTCGGTCCCTCCGGCTGCGGGAAATCCACCTTGCTGCGGATGATCGCCGGTCTTGAAAAGATCACCGCAGGAGAACTGCAGATCGACGGCCGACGCATGAACGACGCTGATCCGATCGAGCGCGGTGTTGCCATGGTCTTCCAGAACTACGCTCTCTATCCGCACATGACCGTCGAGCAGAATATCGGCTTCTCGCTGCGTATGGCTGGCATGGGCAAGGCTGAGATCGAGCGCAGTGTCGCTGCCGCCGCTACAACGCTGCAGATCGAGCCGCTGATGAAGCGCAAGCCCGCGCAACTTTCCGGCGGCCAGCGCCAGCGTGTCGCCATTGGCCGCGCGATCGTGCGCAACCCGGCCGTATTCCTGTTCGATGAGCCGTTGTCGAACCTCGACGCAGAGCTCAGGGTCTCCATGCGCGTGGAGATTGCCAAGCTGCACCGCCGCATCGGCGCAACGATGATCTATGTCACCCACGATCAGACGGAAGCGATGACGCTTGCCGATACGATTGTCGTGATGCGAGCGGGCAAGATCGAGCAGATAGGCACTCCGGACACGCTCTATGCAGATCCGGATAATCTCTTCGTTGCCGGTTTCATCGGCTCGCCGCGGATGAATTTCCTGGATGGGACGCTCGGAGCTGATGGCCTGGTCAGGCTCGAATGCGGCGCGGTCTTCAGGCCTGGCCCGGTGCATGCGGTGGGCGACATTCCGATCAAACTCGGTATTCGGCCGGAACATTTCGTCGGACGCGACGACGCCGGTGGTGCGATCGATCTTAAGGTTGATGTGGTTGAGAACCTCGGCGGAACCCGCTTCATCTACGGCATGACGAATTCGGAACAACCGGTAATCGTGGAGGATCGCTCCGAGACGGCCCGCCGCCCCGGAGATACCGTCACAGCCGGTTTTCCAGCAAGCAGAGCGCTGCTCTTCGGCGCAGACGGCCAGCGCATTCGCGAAGCCCGACGGGCAAACGGCATTCCGGCGGTGTGACCATGGCAGACAATCTTCTCTGGTACGATGCTCCGGCTCGGCTGTGGACGGGCGCATTGCCGCTCGGCAATGGTCGGCTCGGGGCCATGGTATTCGGCGACCCGCTTTGCGAGCGGCTGCAGATCAACGAATCCACCTTCTGGGCGGGCGGCCCTTATCAGCCGGTCAATCCGGATGCTTTCGGTCACCTTGAAACGGTGCGGCAGCTGATCTTTGACGGCCGTTACGCGCAAGCGGAGGCGATGGCCGAAAGACACCTGATGGCCCAGCCGATCAAGCAGATGTCCTACCAGCCGGTCGGCGATCTCCACATTGAATTTGCTCACGCCGAAGGCATCTCTCACTATCGCCGCACGCTCGATCTCGACACCGCGACGGCCACCGTCTCCTATGTTGCCGACGGCGTCGGCTTTCTGCGCGAAGCCTTCATATCACCGATCGACGGCGTGCTGGTTCTGCGGCTCTCCGCCGACCGGAAGGCTGCGATCAATTGCCGGATATGGCTGAACAGCCCGCAGCACGGGGAGGCGAGTGGCAGCCAGGGTTCGCTGATGTTTTCCGGGACCGGAAAACCGGAGTCCGGCATTACCGCTGCGCAACACTTCTCCTTCGGCATTAGGCTTATCAACAGCGGCGGAGTGGTCGGTGGGTCGGCCGAAGCACTGTCGGTCGAAGCAGCCGACGAAGTGCTGCTCCTCCTTGATGCCGCAACAAGCTTCAAGCGGTATGACGACGTATCGGGAAATCCCGATGCTGACATCGCCGCGAGGCTTGGGCAGGCCCATCACCGCGGTTTCGCGCCGATGCATCGCGATCATATCAAAGAACATCAAAGACTATTCCACGCCTTCGCCATCGATCTCGGCTCGACCTCGACGGCGTCACTGCCGACCGATCGCCGCATCGCTGACTTCGCCGGCGGTAAGGATCCCGCATTGGCTGCGCTTTATGTGCAGTACGGCCGCTATCTGATGATTGCCTCGTCGCGTCCCGGTACCCAGCCCGCCAATCTCCAGGGCATCTGGAACGCAGAAACCGATCCGCCCTGGGGTAGCAAATATACCGCCAACATCAATCTCCAAATGAACTACTGGTTGCCGGCGCCAGCCAATCTGCCCGAGTGTATTCAGCCGCTTGTCGCGATGGTAGAGGAGCTTGCCGAGACGGGCAGCGTGGTCGCCCACAGGCATTATCGCGCCCGCGGTTGGGTGATGCACCACAACACCGACCTTTGGCGAGCCGCGGGACCGATCGACGGCGCCAAATGGGGCCTCTGGCCGACAGGCGGCGCCTGGCTGATGGCGCAACTGCTTGATCTGTGCAACTACCTCGATGACCCCGAGGCGATGCGGCGTAGGCTGTTTCCTGTTGCGAAAGGGGCTGCGCAATTCCTCTTCGATGTCCTGGTCCCGCTTCCAGGTACGGACTATCTGGTGACGAACCCTTCTCTGTCTCCCGAAAACGTCCATCCGCACGACGCGTCGATCTGCGCCGGTCCGGCAATGGACCGCCAGCTCATCCGGGACTTCCTGGGCCTGCTTCGTCCCCTTGCAGCCTCCATGGCCGGTGAAGACGATCTCGTCGCAGACGTCGATCGCGTACTGCTTCGCATTCCGCCCGACAGGATCGGCGCTGCCGGCCAGTTGCAAGAATGGCTGGAAGATTGGGATATGCAGGCGCCCGAAATCCATCACCGCCACGTCTCGCATCTCTACGGTCTCTATCCGAGCTGGCAGATCAATATGGAGGACACGCAGGAGCTTGCCGCCGCCGCCCGCCGCTCCCTCGAAATCCGCGGCGACGACGCGACGGGATGGGGGATTGGCTGGCGCATTAATCTGTGGGCACGGCTTCGAGATGGCAATCATGCTTTTGACGTGCTGAAGCTTCTTCTTACCCCCGAGCGGACCTATAACAACATGTTCGACGCCCATCCTCCGTTCCAGATCGATGGGAATTTCGGTGGCGCGGCCGGCATACTGGAGATGCTGGTTCAGTCGTCCCCGAGGGAAATTCATCTCCTGCCGGCGTTGCCCGACGCGTGGCAGGCGGGGTCTTTGCGCGGTCTGCGTGTTCGCGGTGGCCTGCTGCTGGATATCGACTGGCGGAACGGCATGCCGACGATGGTCACGCTGTCGGCAGTTCGCGCTGCAATCGCGAAGCTTCGTTTCGGTCAAAGGACATGGAACGTCGATCTGGGAGCCGGTGAACATTTTGTGCTCGACGCCATAGATGGGTTTTCCAAGGGAAGGACGGGCAGCAGATAGCCTCCAGAAGCACTCGATGACGGTAGCAATGCCTGCGAGCCCTCCACATCGGCTGTTCTGGGAAGCGCTGCCAGCGTGGCTCTGAGATCGCGCTTGTCGAAACGCCCGCGAGAAACTGATTGACCGGTTCGAAATTCAAACGGATCGGTTGGGGTTCATGCCGCCGCGTGCCATCCATCGTGGATATGGCGGTGGCCTTCGCGGTAGACCGATTCCGGTGTCTCGGAAAAGTCGCGCCATACCTTTGTTGCGGCGGCGAGCTCCTTGAGCGCCCGGCCGAAGGCTTCGATTGTCAGCCATCCGTCGTAGCCGCTCGCGCGTAGTGCCCTGAATGTCTGAGGCCATGGAATGTTGCCGCGCCCCGGTACGCCGCGGTCGTTCTCCGAAATGTGGACATGCACGATGCGGTCGCTGTTTCGCGTGAAGGCGCCAATGGGATCGGTCTCTTCGATATTGCTGTGGAACGTGTCGTACATGGCGCGGATATTCGGATGTCCGACCGCGTCGATATGGGCCGCAAGGGCGTCCATCGTGTTGAAAAGGTAGCATTCGAAGCGGTTCAGCGCCTCAAGCCCGATCGTGATGCCGTGCTTTGCTGCATGATCGCCGATCGCGCGTTGCGAGGAAACCGAGCGCTTCAGTTCCGCCGCGCTCGGGCCACTCCCGGAGAATTTGCCGAGCGTCGAATGCAGCGGCCCGCTCAGGATCGTCGCGCCGAGTGCATCGCTGCAGTCGATCGCCCATTTCACGTAGTCGATGCCGCGTTTTCGGGTCTCGGCGTCGGGGGCGATCAGGTTCATCTGGGGGTCGCCGATTGCGGAAACGGCGGTGCGTTCCAGGCCGATCCGGTCGAGCAAGCCTCCCAGTCGGCGGTAGTCGTCGGGCGTTCCCGAAAAGATCGGAATTTCGACGCCATCAAACCCGGTGTTCTTGATATCGCGCAACAGCTCCTCGTGCCTCCGGCCGACACTTGTCGTCCACAGGAACATGCACATCCCGATCTTCATGTCGCCTCCCTTTGGCCTGCGGCACCTGCGTGGCGGTTTCACGGCTGGCGCGGTGGCTCGCTCAATCTGGTCATACCAAATCATTAAATCTGGTCAAGCCAATTCAATCACCGCATAAGGTGTCTGGCTTCGGTTTTAACGCGGATATGGCGCATTAACATCGATCGAAGAGCAAATACTGGCGTTTTCACTCCATCTTGCAGAGGGTCGGAAATTGCGCTAGAGCTTTCAGCCAACAAGAATTGGCCTAACCAGATCTGCAAAGGTCGTGGGATTGCCAGCGATAAGGTGACCGTTTACCGCGAGTTGGCGGTCAAGCGGGCTGCAACAGTCTGGGAGGACCTCATGCATCTTTCGACACACAACTGGATGCGGGCGGAACCGCTCGCCGTCACGCTGAAGCGCATCACGAAATATGGCTACGAAAGCATCGAGATATCCGGCGAGCCGGCACAGTACGACGTCAACGAGACGCGAGCGCTGCTGAAAGAGCACGGCATCCGCTGCTGGGGTGCTGTCACGCTGACGCTTGGCGAGCGCAATCTTGCCGCCAGGGATGAAGGCCAGCGCGCCAGGTCAGTGGACTATGTGAAGAGCGTCATCACCATGGTCAGCGAGCTTGAGGGCGAGATCGTCACCCTGGTGCCGGCAACCGTCGGCAAGGTGGTCCCCGACGGGACCGAGGAGGAAGAGTGGACGTGGGTGGTGGACGCCACCAAGGAGTGCTTTGCTCATGCCCAGAAGAGGGGCGTGCGCATTGCCGTCGAGCCGCTCAACCGTTTCGAGACCTATTTCTTCAACCGTGCCGCCCAGGCGCTGGCGCTTGCCGATGCCGTCGGCCCCGAATGCGGGGTCTGCCTCGATGCTTTCCACCTGAATATCGAGGAGGAAAACATGTATGAGGCGATCCGGCTCGCCGGAAAGCGCCTGTTCGATTTCCACGTTGCCGATAACAATCGCTTCGCCGCGGGCCTCGGCCACCTCGACTGGCCAAAGATCATCGGCACGCTAAAAGAGATCGGTTACAACGGCGCCGTGACCAACGAATTCGTCGCTCCGGTCGACCGTACGCCGGCCACGAAATATCCGGACATGGTAGAGCGCAACCCCGTCGACATCCCCCCGGAACAACTGAAATTTATCCAGGACCACGGCTCGAGCCTTCTCACTGAGAAATTCTACGACGATCAGATGCGAATCACCGCCGAGACGATCCTGCCGCTCATCAAGTAACGAACGAAAAGGCATAGCCCTGCGGCCCGCGGGTCGTGAGGGACGGGGGATCCGAGACATGCGTATCAAGACCGTGGAGGCATGGTGGATTAAGATTCCCATCGAGGCGAGCCGTCAGCACCGCAGCGACTTCGGCCGGTTGACGACCTTCGATACTGCAATTTTGCGCATCGAAACGGACGACGGCATCGTGGGCTGGGGAGAGGGCAAGAATGCCGCGGGCAGCGCGGGCTCCTATGGCACGCTGGTACATATGCTCAATCACGAGGTGGGGCCGAAGCTCATCGACCGCGATCCCGCCGACATCTCCGCCATCTGGGAGATGCTCTACAATGGCGTCCGTCATGAGACGGCGGCGATTTCGGGACACGCCATGCCCGAGATCGCACGGCGCGGACTGTCGGTCGCAGCGATCAGCGCGGTCGACATAGCGCTCTGGGACATACTCGGCAAGTCGCTCGGCGTCCCCGTCTGGAAGCTGCTGGGTGGCCGCAAGGCGGACAGGTTGCCCGCCTATGCCTCAGGCGGTTGGGAGAGCGCGGACCGCATCGGCGAACAACTCCAGTCCTATATCGCCGCCGGTGGGTTCAAGTCGGTCAAGATGCGCGTCGGCGCGATGGATCGCGCGCCTCACGTCTCGGCATCGCGCGTGCGGGCAGCCCGCGAGTCGATCGGCCCCGACGTCGACCTGATGGTCGATGCGCATGGCACCTACACGGTTGCCGAAGCGAAGCGCTTCATCCAGATGGTTGCTGATTGCGACCTCGCCTGGTTCGAGGAGCCGGTCATAGCCGATGACAAGCCGGGCATGGCCGAAGTGCGCGCGGCTGGGAACGTACCGATCGCTGCGGGCGAGAGCGAGGCGACACGTTTTGCCTTCCGTGATCTTGCCATGCTGCGAGCTGCCGACATATTCCAGCCCGATCCTGCCTTCTGCGGCGGCATTACGGAGGCGATGCGCATCAGTTCGCTCGCCAGCGCCTTCAACCTTCGTTTCGCACCGCATCTTTGGGCCGGTGCGCCCTGCTTCTTCTCCGGCCTGCACTTGTGCGCGGCTTCCCCGGCAAGCTTCGTCATAGAGTATTCGCTCGGCGCGAATCCGATGATCCACGATCTTGTCGAGGACACTGTGTCGGTGAAGGACGGTATGATAGAGATCCCGGATAGGCCTGGCCTGGGCTTCACGATCAATCAGCGGGTCCTGGAGACTCACGCGCAAAGACAGTGACAATGAAAGAAAACTCCCTCCTCTCCGATCTCGCGGCACATCTTTTCTCGAACTCGAGCGACAACGGCCGCACACCTTCGGAGCGCGAGCTTGCGGAGCATTTCGGGGTCAGCCGGGGCCAGGTCCGCGAGGCATTGGCCATCCTGGAGGCAATGCGCATCGTCGAGCGCCGAGCCAAGTCGGGCATCTACCTGACAACCACGGAGGCGAGCGTGGAGGCGATGGCACTTTTTGCCCGCGCCGGCGTGCCGCTTGATCCGATTCTGATCTACGAGACCGTGGAGCTTCGCAAGATCCACGAGATCAAGGCCGCGGAACTCGCCTGCGATCGGGCGACGGAAGAGAATTACCAGCACTTGCGCGATATCCTCGCCGCGTCCGAGGCAAAGCTTGCCGCGGGCGAGGGGCTAGCGCGAGAGGACCGGGATTTCCATCTAGAGATCGTCAGAGCCACCAAGAATAGCGTCTTTTATCGCGTATGCAGCGTCTATTACGTGATGGGCGAGCACCGCCTGCCGATCTATTTTGCAGACGCCGCCCGCAGCCGGCGCTCGCATGAGGAACATATCCGCATCTACGAGGCGCTGCTTGTCCGAGATGGCAATCTCGCCCAGGCGCTGATGAGCGCGCATCTCCAAGGTGCGGAAAGCTATTGGAAGGGTCTCATCGGCGGTCCCGCGACAGCTGCCGAATAGAGGGTACCCGGCGGGAGGGCCGATGAGCTTCATCTTTTCCACGCATCCCCTTCACCCCGCGGCCAAGGCCATGCTTGAGGCTGCGGGTGATCTGCGCATCGCTTCCGCACCCGATCCCGAAACCTTGCTGCGAGAAGGGCGCGGCGCCGGCATCGTCGTCGTACGCGCCCCGATCCCGCCGGCCTTCTTCGAGGATGCGCCGGCGCTTCGCGCCGCGATCCGCCACGGCGCCGGGCTCGACATGGTGCCGTTGGATGCGGCGACCCGCGCCGGCGTGCTTGTCGCCAACGTCCCGGGCGTCAATGCCTCGACTGTCGCCGAGCATGTCTTCCTCGTCACATTGGCCCTGCTGAGGCGCTTTCGCGTGATGGACCGGGAACTGCGTCAGAACGGCTGGGCGGCGGGCCGCGCCCAATCGGACGCAGCCGTGGACCTCGCCGGCCGCACCATGGGCATCGTCGGCATGGGCAATGTCGGCAAGGCGATCTTCCAGATCGCGAAGTTCGGTTTCGGCCTGGAGGTGGTCGCCACGAGCCGCTCGGCGGAAAGCGTGCCGGACGGCGCGCGCTTCCTGGCGATCGATGACCTCCTGGCGACGGCCGACATCGTGGTGCTCTGCTGCCCACTGACGGCCGAGACGACTGGCCTGCTCAATGGCGGGCGCATCGGTCGCATGAAGCCCGGGGCCATTCTGATCAACGTCTCGCGCGGCCCGGTGATCGATGACGCGGCGTTGATCGAGGCGCTACGCGACGGCCGCATCGGCGGGGCCGCGCTCGACGTCTTCACGACGCAGCCGCTTCCCAACGACCATCCCTATTTAGGCTTCGACAACGTTATCATCACTCCGCATCTGGCTGGTCTCACGGAAGAGAGCATGATGCGTATGGGAACAGGCGCGGCCAGCGAAGCTCTGCGCGTCATCAACGGGGAATTGCCCGTTAATCTACGCAATCCCGAAGTGGTGGAACACTACCGCCGGCGCTTCCCGGCATAGCGGCCCGACGCGACAATCCGAAACGCTGGCTGCTCCGGGACGCAGGGGCCGCTGACATCTCTTCCAACCGATCAGATCAACCCGCGTGCCGCAGGCTGACGCCGCTTCCGGCGTCAAACAGCACGACCTTTTCCGGGTTCCACGAAAAGCGAACCGTATCCTCGATCCGAAGCAGCGTTTGCGTCGGCACGGTCGCGTGGATGAACTTTTCGCCGGTGCGCAGCGTCACGATCTTTTCGACACCGTGGTTCTCCACGTCGTGCACCCGTGCTTCTCCCGGCGCGCCGTTGTCGAGGAAGATATCCTCGGGGCGAATGCCGAAGGTGAGCGGGCGACCGTCCGTCGCTATCCCGTGACCGTTGGCAAGGGGCAGCCTGTAGCCCTCGCTGGCCACTGCCTCGCCGCCGGCAAGCGTACCGTCGATCAGGTTCATAGGCGGTGAACCGACCGCGCGCGCGACGAAGGTGTTGGCCGGGTTTTGGTAGATCTCCTGCGGCGAACCCGTCTGCACCAGTTGGCCGTTGTTCAGGACGCCGATCTTGTCTCCCATCGACATGGCCTCTATCTGGTCGTGGGTGACGAAGAGGAACGTCGCGCCGAGGTTCATCTGCAGGTTTTTCAACTCCGTGCGGAGTGCTTCGCGAAGCTTTGCGTCGAGCGCCGAAAGCGGTTCATCCATCAAGAAGACCCGCGGCTTGCGCACGATGGCCCGGCCGATCGATACGCGCTGCATCTCGCCTCCCGACAGCCGGTCCGTCTTGCGGTCGAGCAGATGCTCGATGCGCAGGGTCTTGGCGACCCGTGCGACGCGCTCCTTGATTTCCGCGGGTTCGACGCGGCGGATACGCGACTTCAATGGAAATTCCAGGTTCTCCCGTACCGTATAGCGCGGGTAAAGCGAATATTGCTGCAGCACCAGGGCCACGTCGCGTTCGGCGGCCCCCCAGTCGGCGACGTCCTGCCCGTCGATGAAGATCTGGCCTGCCGTCGGCTTCTCCAGACCGGCGATCAGGCGCAGCGTCGTCGTCTTGCCAGCGCCGGTCTGTCCGAGCAGCACGAAGAACTCACCGTCAGCGATGTCGATGTTCAGGTTTTTCAGTGCTGTGTGATTGCCGAAGGTCTTGGTGATGCCCTTGAGTTCGATATGCGCCATCAGAGTCTGATCCCGAGCGACGAGCCGGTCGCCGTGTTGAAGAAATGCGCCTGGGCGGGATCGATGCGCGCCCAGACGGCTTCGCCCGGACCTGGCACGAAGCCGCTCTTGGTGCGTGCCCTGATCATCTGGTGGCCGACCTTCAGGTCCACGATGTCGTGCGAGCCGAGAGGCTCGATGATATGCGCCTCGACCGGCAGAAAGCCCTCCCGGGCCTCCCGTGAAACGACCACGCCCTCGGGCCGGACCCCGAGTGTCAGCTTGCCGTTTTCCGCCCTCGCATCGGAGAGGCGGTTGGCCAAGACGGCGGGGAACTCGAAGCCCGTTACCCCGTCGCCGACCCGCACGCTCGTACGGCCGTCGGTTTCGCTGACGGTCGCCGGCGCCATGTTCATGACCGGGCTTCCGACGAACTGGGCGACGAAGATGTTGGCGGGTTGCCCGTAAACCTCTTCCGGCGTGCCGACCTGCTGCAGGATGCCCTCGTGCATGATGACGATGCGGTCGGCGAGCGACATGGCCTCCACCTGGTCATGCGTCACGTAGATGGTGGTGGAACCCTGCTTGATATGCAAACGCTTGATTTCCGCCCGCATCTCCTCGCGCAGCTTTGCGTCCAGCGCACCGATCGGCTCGTCCATCAGCATAGCCTTTGGGCGTCGCACGAGCGCGCGGCCGATTGCGACACGTTGCATGTCGCCTCCTGACAGCGCCGAAGGCTTGCGGGCCAGCAGGCCGGTGATGCGCAGCACACCGGCGATCTCACGGACCGACTTATCGACATCGGCGCGGCTCATGCGGGTGGCGCGGAGCGGGAAGGCGATGTTCTCGTACACCGTCATGTGCGGGTAGAGCGAGAAGGATTGGAACACCATTGCAATGTCCCGGCCGGATGCCTTGATGTGCTGCACCGGCTGCCCATCGATCAGGATGTCGCCTTCGTCGATGGTCTCCAGGCCGGCGACGGCGCGCAATGTCGTGGTCTTACCGCAGCCCGATTGTCCGAGCAGGACGATGAATTCGTTGTCGGCGATGGCGAGATTAAGGTCCTTGATGACCTGGACGGCACCGAAATATTTCTGAATCCCGCGAAGTTCGATCTGCGTCATGAATGGCTGCCTTCGTCTGGTTGGGCGTCGCGCGGGATTTTGGTCGTCACCATGAAGGCGATCAGTCCGACGAGCGTCATCGTCATGCCATAGCGGTGCAGAAACAGGTTCCAGGGCTGGCAGAGCGCGATGATGCCGAAGATCATCAGATACTGCGAACCGGGTTCGAGATATTTCTGGTTTAGGGCGCGGAAGGTCATTTGCGGATCGCTCCGAAGCTCATGCCGCGCAGGAGATGGTTCCTGAGCAGGAAGGTGAAGATGGCGACCGGTAGCAGGAACAGGAACGTGCCGGCCGCAATTACCGTCCAATCCGGCAGGCCGGAGCCGACCTGACTCGGAATGAACGGTGGAGCGGTTTGGGCGCGCCGGCTCGTCATAATCAGCGCAAACGCATATTCGTTCCAGGCCGTGATGAAGCAGAAGACGGCGGTCGCCGCGATGCCGGTCGCCGCTTCCGGGATGACGATCTTGAAAAAGGCCTCCATCCGCGTGTAGCCGTCGACGAGCGCGGCCTCCTCGTATTCCTTCGGGATCTCGTCGATGAAGCCCTTCATCAGCCAGACGGAAAAGGAAAGATTGAAGGCGGTGTAAAGGATGATGAGGCCCCAATGCGTGTCGTTGAGGCCGACGACACGGTACATTAGGAACATCGGGATTGCCACGACGACGGGCGGCAGCATGCGCGTCGAGAGGATGAAGAAGAGAAGGTCTGCCTCCCCCTTCACCTTGAAGCGCGAGAAGCCGTAGGCTGTGAATGTCCCCATGCCGACGGCCAGCACCGTGGACGTGATGGCGACGATCAGCGAGTTCATGAAGCGGTTCGGATAGCCGGATGGCTGCACCTCGCCGCGGCCGGAGCGAACGATCTTCTCGCCGCCGTCGAACACCATCCGCTCCCACCAGGGGGCGGCGGCGTATTCTTCAGGGGGCGGTGCCCCGCGCAATTGCGAGCGCTTGGTGAAGAGCTTCACGAAGGGCGAGAGTTCCGGCTCGAAGAGCACCGTCGGCGGAATGGTGGTGGCGAGGTTGCGCGGCTTGAAGGCCGTCGAGGTGATCCAGTAGATCGGCGCCAGGAAGATCAGTGTGATGACCAGTACGGCGGCGATCGCCACCCGGTTCAGCGCGCGTTCGGAGCGGGTTTGGACGGCAGCCATCTCAGCGCTCCTTCACTTTGTTGAGGTACTTGACGTAGATGTTGGTGATGGCGAGAACCATGATGAGCACGATGTAGGCGAGTGCGCAGGAGCGCCCCGTCTGCCATTCTTGGAAGGCCATCTTGTAGAGCCGGATGGAGATCACCTCGGTCGTTGGTTGGCTGGTCAGAATGTAGGCGAGGTCGAAGGTCTTGAAGGCTTCCATCGTACGGAAGATGATTGCGATCATCAGGATCGGCGCCACCAGCGGCAGCGTGATGCGGAAGAAGGTGTAGAGTGGCCCCGCCCGGTCGATCGCCGCTGCCTCGTAGAGATGCTTTGGCACGGCCGAAAGGCCGGCAAGCGACAGCAACATCACGAAGGGCGACCACATCCAGATATCCGTGATCGCGACCGCGTAGAGCGCCATGTCCGGATTCGACAGCCACTCGAAGGAGCCGAGGCCGAGAGCGTAGTTGATGATGCCAAAGGAGGGGTCGTAGAGCAGCTTCCAGAAGAGGCCGACCACGGCCATCGAGAGCATCATCGGCAGCAGCAGCAGCGTCGTCAGAAGACCCTTCAGCGGGATATCGCGGTTGAGCAGCATCGCGGTGCCGAAGCCGACGATCACCTGGCCCGTAACAGAGACGATTACATATTTCGCGGTGATGGCGAAATTCGACCAGATGAAAGAATCGTTCAGCAGGTCGCGGTAGTTCTGCAGGCCGACGAAGTTCGCCGGCGCGTTCGACGAGGCGCGAAAGTCGGTGAAAGAATAGCCGAGCGAATAGATCAGCGGAAAGATGTTGAAGACGATCAGGAACACGATCGTTGGAATAATGAAGAGATTACGAATGCGGATGTCGCTCATGCCGCGGGATGCGGCGCGCGTTTTCGTGTCCAGCGATGTCATGACTACGGTGGCCAATCCTCTCCTCCTTCGAGAGTTCGGCGCTGGATGCCGGGAAGGCATCACGATGCGCGAAGTTGATGCCGGGCGCCGCGCCCTCTCGAACCGCGCACTTCGGCGCGGAGATGCAGAATTAAATGGGAGGGGCGGCGGCCCCTCCGTTGATCGCGCTTGTTATTTGTTGCGTTTGTACTTCTCGAACGTAGCGTTCCAGTCCGCTGCCAGAGAATCCAGCACGTCCTTCGCCGTGCCTTGGCCGGCGGTTACGAAGGGGTAAACGCGCTGGTTCATCTGGATTAGCAATTCGGCATATTCAGGCGTTGCCCAGAAGTCCTTGACCTTGAACATGGTCTCGTAGAAGGCCTTGTTATAGGGTGTCGCATTCTGAAATTCCGGGGATTCAAGGACCTTGGCGCTTGCCGTGTAGCCGCCGAGTTCGGCCCAGCGCTTCTGGGTCTCGTCCTTGATGAACCATTCGAGGAACTTCATCGCCTCTTCCTGGTTTTTTGAATAAGAGATGACCGATATGCCCTGGCCGCCGAGCGCTGCGAACTGCTCGCCGTTCGGGCCTGCCGGATTGGCAAAGAAGCCGGTAACCTTGGCGTTCGGGTTGGACGCCTCGTTCACCAGCGCCGGGAAGAAGGCGAAATAGTTCATGCTCATCGCCGCCAGGTTCTCGGTGATTGCCTGGTTGTTCTCGACGAAGAACGACTTGGCCCAGCCCGGGGGCGTGAAGCCGTAGAGCTCGCGATACAGTTCGAGCGCCTTGACGTTCTTCTCGGAATTGATGATGCCGTCGACCTTGTAGTTCTGGTAGTCGCCGAGTTCGCCTCCAAACGAGAAGATCGCGTTCTCGACACCCATGACTAGACCGTCGTAGGAGTTGTCGGTGTAGATTGCGATTCCGTAGCGCTTCTGGTCTGGACGGTGGAAGAACTCGGCGATGTCACGCATCTCGGCCCATGTCTTCGGCGGGGCGAGATCGTAGCCGTATTTTGCCTTGAAGGCCTCCATCTCCTTGGGGTCTTCGAACCAGTCCTTGCGGTAGGACCAACCGACGGCGTCACCTTCAGCGGGAATTGACCAGTACTTTTTCGAGTTCGACGGGTACTCCGAGTAGTATTTCACCGTTGCCGGGGCCATCACCTGGGTCAGATTATGCTTGGTGAAGAATTCGGTCAGATCGACGTAATGTCCGGCTTCTGACGCTGCCCCGATCCACTGGCTGTCGCCGACGACCAAGTCATAGGCCGAGCCCTTTGCGTTGAACTCGGTGAAGGCCTTGGTCTGGAAGTTGGCCCATGGCGTGGTTTCGACAGTGACCTTAACGCCAGTTTGAGCCTCGTATTCGTTCGCGAGTTCCTGAAGGTAATTTGCCGGGTCCCACTCGGCCCAGAAGATCGTCAGTTCCTGGGCCAGTGCGGACGTTCCGCAGGCCCACATCAATCCGACACCGGCAAAGAGACCGGTCATAGTTTTGCGCATAACGTTTCCTCCCATTTATGCACGCTTCCCGCTTCATCGCGGGCCTCCCGATCCGGCTTCCCGATCCTCCTGGGGTGGTGTTCGTGCTGGGGCCCTCCTCGACCCTTCGCTCGCTTCAGATCTCAAGCCTGAATTGTCATTTCCTTGATCTGGTAGTACCAAACATCATCATCGTCAAGAGCAACCTTGGAGAGCTTTCATCAATCACTCGCCTTCGACGTTTCTATGCATTCCCCGGCAATTGCGTATCTGCTGACGCCGCCATACACGACCATCTTACATTCATCATCACCAATCTGGACAATGATACAGGACCATATCACTTACACTGGTCCAACCAGTTTGGCATCAAGTCAATGGTCGCCATGTCATGCCTCGCCCTCCGCCTGCCGCAACGCGCTGTCAACGAGCGCCTTGGCGGCCCACTCGGCAACAGACTGCGCGCTTTCGGAGGTCAGTCCCCAGATATCCTTCAACACGATCAGCACCTCGACGCCGAAGACAAGCGAAAGCGCCTGTGCAAGGCGTTCCCGGGATTCAGGCGGCACGGTGCCCTGCAGGGGTGCCGTCACGCACTTCAGCAGGTCGACCCGGTGGCCGCGCTTAAACAGCGGCTCGTTGCCGAGCGTGCCCGCCTGGCGCTGCGCCCACTGTTCTAGCGAAAGTTTCAGCGCCGCCTTGAAGGTGGCCTCGAACTCATCGATGCGCGGCATCGCGGTCGCCAAAAGGTCGGCGACACGGATGCAAGCATCCGGGCTGTCTGACGACCAGCCGAGTATCGGCCCCAGGGCCTCGTCCACCACGGCATGCACGAGCGCCGCCTGGCTGGGAAAGTAACGGTAGGCCGTCGCGCGTGACACTTCGGCGGCCTCGGCCACTTCGCTGACCGACGGCGTGATGCCCGACTGCATGAGCCGGGTTGCCGTTTCGAGCATCAGTTTTCGCGTGCGGGCACGCGGCCCTCGCTCGATCCTGGCTGTTTCGTTCTGTTGACGTGAGACATCCATGCCTTTATGATACGCACGTCTCACAATTTTGCAAGGGCCGATCGTTTTGCCTCGAACGTGGGATATGCTGGGAGGAAATCCACCCGGTCGCGGAGGGGACATGACGCAGATCTACGTGGTCGGCACGGCCGACACGAAAGGCGAGGAGCTCGCTTATCTGGCGGCTTGCATCGAAGCGGCGGGCGGGAGCGTCGTACGTGTCGACGTCGGCACACGCGTGCCGGCGACCACCGTCGACGTGAAGGCCGAGACGGTCGCCGCATGCCATCCTGACGGCGCTGGAGCCGTCCTTGCCTGTGGAGATCGGGGAAGGGCGGTCGAGGCGATGGGCCTTGCCTTCTCGCGTTTTCTCGTCGAGCGCCAGGATATCGCCGGCGTCATCGGTATCGGTGGAGGCGGGGGCACCTCGATCGTCACCGCGGGCATGCGCCAATTGCCGCTCGGCCTGCCAAAGATCATGGTCTCGACGCTCGCCTCCGGCGATGTTGCACCCTATGTCGATGTTTCCGACATCGTGATGATGCCCTCGGTCACGGACATGGCGGGCCTGAACCGGCTTAGCCGGGTCATCCTTCACAACGCGGCCCAGGCGATCACGGCAATGTCCAGCCGTCCCGCCGAGGTGGCTGCATCGAAACCGGCTGTCGGGCTTACCATGTTCGGCGTTACCACACCGGCCGTATCCGCCATGGTCGAATGCCTCCGAGCGGATTACGATTGCCTGGTCTTCCACGCTACCGGCACGGGCGGGCGCGCGATGGAGAAGCTTGCCGACAGCGAGCTGATCTCAGGCGTGCTGGACATCACGACGACCGAGGTCTGCGACCTGCTTTTCGGGGGCGTCTTGCCTGCTACCTCGGACCGTTTCGGCGCGATTGCTCGCACCGGCTTGCCCTATGTCGGCTCGGTGGGTGCGCTCGACATGGTGAATTTCTGGGCGCCGGAGACAGTCCCGGAGCGCTATGCCGGCCGGCTGTTTTACCGCCACAACCCGAACGTCACCTTGATGCGCACGACGTCGGCCGAATGCGCGCAGATTGGCCGCTGGATCGGCGACAAGCTCAATCTCTGCCACGGCCCCGTACGCTTCCTCATTCCCGAGAAGGGCGTCTCGGCCCTCGACATCGAAGGCGGTCCGTTCTTCGATCCGCAAGCTGACGCCGCGCTTTTTGCCGCGCTCGAGGAGACGGTGAAGCCGACAACGTCGCGACGTATCGTCCGCCTGCCGCTCCATATCAACGACCCGCAATTCACGGAGGCCGCCGTTGCGGCCTTTCGTGACATCGCCAACCCCTGAGAGACAAAATCGATGCCAGCCATACCGCGCAAGACCATCCTCGAAAAATTTCACGGCATGATCGCAGCCGGCGTGCCAATTGTCGGCGGCGGCGCCGGCACGGGGATCTCCGCCAAGGCCGAGGAGGCAGGCGGCATCGACCTCATCATTATCTACAACTCTGGGCGCTACCGCATGGCCGGGCGCGGTTCTGCGGCCGGACTACTCGCCTATGGCAATGCCAACGAGATTGTGAAGGACATGGCGCTCGAAGTGTTGCCAGTCGTGAAAAGGACGCCGGTGCTCGCCGGCGTCAACGGCACGGACCCCTTCGTGCTGATGCCGCGCTTCCTCGCCGACCTCAAGGCAATGGGCTTTTCCGGCGTACAGAACTTCCCCACGATCGGCCTCTTCGACGGCCGGATGCGCCAGAGTTTCGAGGAGACAGGCATGAGCTACGATCTGGAGGTCGAGATGATCGCCACCGCCCACGGGCTCGACCTGCTGACGACGCCCTATGTCTTCAACGAGAGCGAGGCTATCGCCATGACGGCCGCCGGCGCCGACATCGTCGTGGCGCATATGGGGGTGACGACCGGCGGCACGATCGGGGCCACCTCCGGCAAGTCCCTCGATGACTGCATCGATGAGATCACTGCGATCACCAAGGCGGCACGTTCCGTGCGCGACAACGTCATCGTGCTCTGCCACGGCGGCCCGATCTCCATGCCGGAGGATGCGCGCTACGTTCTCGAGCGTTGCCCCGGCTGCCACGGTTTTTATGGTGCAAGCTCGATGGAGCGCCTGCCGGCAGAGGCGGCAATTCGCAAGCAGACCGAAGATTTCAAGGCGCTCGCCATCGGCGCGGTCGTCTGAGGAAGGGCGAGGAGGAGGCCGTTTCATGGCAAATGACAAGTACTTCATCTATCCAAAGGATGTGAGCGCCTTCGGCTTCGACTGGGGCAAGCTGTCACTCACAGTGGGGCCCGAGGTCAACGGCGCCAGCCGCTTTTCCGGTGGTGTCGTCGAATTGCCAAGTGGCGAGGGCCATTCCCGCCACAATCATCCGGGCGCGGAGGAGATCATTTTTGTGATCTCCGGCGAGGGTGAGCAGATGGTCGAGGATGAGAACGGTAATCCGATCACGCGGAGGGTCGCCACCGGCTGCACGATCTACGTTCCCGAAAGTCGCTTCCATTCGACGAAGAACACTGGCGGTGGGCCGATGCTCCTCTTCGTGGTCTACTCACCGGCCGGGCCGGAGACTACCCTTCGCGATTTTCCGGACTTTCGCCTGTTGCCGCAGGGCTCCTGAGGCGTGCCATACATTTTCTGGGAGGAAAGACAATGAACGACAACACAGGGCAAACAGCGCCGGCCGCGGTGGCGCCGTTCGATACGGCCAAGCTCGACCGTCTCATGGAGGAAGCCGGTATCGACGTCATCGTCGCCACCTCCAAACACAACACGCAATATCTCATGGGCGGCTATAAGTTCATCTTCTTCGCGGCCATGGATGCTATCGGCCACAGCCGGTACCTGCCGATGGTGATTTATGAGAAAGGCACGCCAGACCACTCCGCCTATGTGGGTAACCGCATGGAGGGCGCAGAGCACCAGAACAATCCATTCTGGACGCCGGCCGTGCATACGGCGACCTGGGGCACGCAGGATGCCGCCGGGCTTGCCGTCGAACACCTGAGGAAAATCGGCAAGACCGGTGGGCGCATCGGCATCGAGCCGGCCTTCCTGCCATCCGACGCCCGCGACCTCCTTGCCTCTCGGCTGGATGGCGCTCGATTTGTCGATGCCACGCATGCGTTGGAGCGGCTAAGGGCCGTCAAGACGGCGGATGAGCTGGCAAAGCTTAGACGCGCCTCCGAACTGATCACGGACTCGATGCTGGCGACGATCGCGGCCACCCGCGTCGGCTCGATGAAGATGGAGATCATCGAGCGGTTGCGCCGGGAGGAAACGAACCGCAGCCTGCACTTCGACTATTGCCTGCTGACGTTGGGCTCCAGCCACAACCGCGCGGGTTCGCCGCAAGCCTGGGCCGAGGGCGAGATCCTGTCGATCGATTCCGGCGGCAACTTGCACGGATATATCGGTGACCTGTGCCGCATGGGCGTGCTCGGCGAGCCGGATGCGGAGCTGGAGGACCTTCTGGCCGAGGTGGAGTCCATCCAGCAAGCGGCCTTCTCCAGGGTCAGGGCAGGGGCTGCGGGCATTGAGATGATCGTGGCAGCAGAAGCCGAGCTCAAGGCCTCTCCGTCTGCGGCCTTCACCGACTTCTTCTGCCATGGCATGGGCCTCATCAGCCACGAAGCGCCATTTCTCATGACGAACCACCCCGTCGCCTATGATGGCATCGATGCCGACAAGCCGCTGGAAGCGGGAATGGTCATCTCGGTCGAGACGACGATGCTGCACCCGAAGCGCGGCTTTATTAAGCTGGAAGATACGCTCGCCATTACCCATGGCGGTTACGAGATGTTCGGCGAGCGTGGCCGCAGCTGGAACCGCGGCGGAGTGTGATTGCGGCGCAAACGCAAGGAAGGGCCCGGCAAATGTCACCTGCCGGGCCTATCGTTTCTTGGTGCCATCGTCTCAGGTATGGCGGATCTCCGTTCCCAGCACCTTCAGGCATTCGCGGATAAAGGCGGCGAGCGCCGTCCAGCCCTTGGCGGAAACCATCGTACCATCGACATAGGCTTCGGTTGGCGAGAGGTCGATATAGGTTCCACCCGCCAAGGTGACTTCGGGTTCGCAGGCCCCAAGGGCCCCCACCGTCTTGCCGCGAACGACGCCATCAACCGCGATCAGGATCTGGACCCCATGGCAGATGGTGAAGATCGGCTTCTTCTCATCGTGGAAATGACGCACCATCGCCTGCACCCGTTTGTCGGTGCGGATATATTCCGGTCCGCGCCCACCGGCGCAATAAACGGCATGATACTCATCGAGCTGTTTCTCGGCCTCTGAAAACGTCTTGTTGATGGTGACGTTGTGACCGAGTTTTTCGGTGTAGGTCTGATCCCCCTCGAAATCATGCAGCGACGTCCTGAGGATGTCGCCGGCCTTCTTGTCCGGGCACACGACGTGCACCGTGTGGCCGACCGCCTCCATCGCCTGCTGATAGACGAAGATTTCGTACTCCTCGGTGAAATCGCCGGTGAGCATCAGGATTTTCTTGCCTGGCATGGGTTCTCCTCCTCGTTGTCAGATCGGTCAGGCACATCCTTGCCCGCCCGGGTTGCTCAAATTTCGTCGAAGGCCGGCAACAGCCGGTCGCGCGAATGTTCGATATGGATGCGCATTGCGTTCGCAGCCGCGCCGGGGTCGCGCGCCGCGAAGGCATCGAGCAGCGTCTGATGCTCGCCGAGCGCCTCCTCGGTGACACGGCGGTGGAACATCAGGCGGAAGATATGAAAATGTGTATGCTGGAATGTCAGCATCTCGCGGATCAACTCGTTGCCGGCAAATTCCATGATGCGGTCGTGAAAGATGGCGTCCTGGCGGGCGAAGGCCGAATAGTTCGCTCGTTCGTCCCTGTTGTCGCTGCGTGTCATCACCCCTGCGGCCTCCGTCAGGATGGCCAGCTTTTCGTCGGTCATCGCCTCGGCCGCCTTCGCAGCTCCGGCAGGTTCCAGCAGGAGGCGCAGTTCATAGAGCTCGTCGAAGCGGTGGCGCGTGATCTGCGGCGCGGCACGATAGCCGACCAGATGCTGCTTGACGACGAGGCCCTCGCCTTCAAGCCGGCCGAGGGCTTCGCGGATTGGGGTGTGTGAGACGTTGAACTCCCTGACCAGGTTGTCGACCGTAATCCGCGCCCCCGGGGCAATTTTCAACGACATGAGCTGGTTGAAGATTGCATCGTAGACGTCGCCGGCCAGGCTGTTGGCGCGCGGTATCTCGGTTCTGCCCGTTGAGGGTTCTTTAGGTCTCGTCGAAATCATCTTCTGCCTTGCCTCTTGACAGCTTCAATCGCTAGCACGATGCTGCGGCCAAGACAATCCTATATCCTATACGATTTAATATAGGGAGGAAAACATGCGCGTTTCCGAAGCGGCAGCCCTCGCATTTGCCACTCGCCTGCTGGAAGAACATGGCGCACCGCGCGACCATGCGACCCTGCAGGCTCGCGTCCTGGTAACGGCCGAGATGAAGGGGCATCCCTCGCATGGGCTGTACCGGCTCCCGCTGTTGGTCGAGCGCATCGAGCGCGGCGTCATTGACCCGCAGACGAAGGGCACGCAGCGCTGGCGCGCGGATGCGGTGCTGGAGGTGGAGGGTTCGTCGGGATTTGGCCCCGTCGTCGCCTTGGCCGCGATCGAGCGGCTGGCGCCTCACATTCCGGACCTTGGCATCGGCCTTGTCGCCGTGCGCAATGCCAACCATCTCGGCATGCTCGCCCACTATGTGGAGGCCATCGCCGCAATGGGTTTCGTTGGCATCGCGCTCTCCTCGAGCGAAGCGCTGGTCCATCCCTTTGGCGGTACTCGGGCTATGCTTGGCACCAACCCCATCGCCATAGCCGTGCCGACCGCCGAGGAACCGCTCGTGCTCGATCTTGCTACCAGCCTCGTGCCGATGGGCAGGATCCATCACCACGCGGCGACCGGCAGGCCGATTCCCGAGGGATGGGCACGCGATGCGGCCGGCCACCCGACGATCGATCCGGAGCGTGCCAAGGCCGGCGCGATTGCGCCGTTCGGCGACGCGAAGGGCTACGGCCTTGGCATCGCCATGGAGCTGCTGGTGGCAGCTCTCGCCGGCTCGGCGCTCGCGCCGGACGTGCGCGGCACGCTCGACAGCCAGTTGCCATGCAACAAGGGCGACATCTTTATCTTGATCGAGCCCAGTCTGGCGCCGGGACTGCCGGCGCGACTGTCGGCCTATCTCGATGCCGTGCGCGCCTCACCGCCCGCCGGCGCCGGCGAACGGGTCCTCGTCCCGGGCGATCGTGCCCGCCGGCGGCGAGCGGCGGCAAGCCGGAACGGTTTCGAGATCGACCGGCGCCTCTGGGAAGACCTCAACGCCCTTTCCCGCTCCCCCATTCTGGCCTTCGAAGGACAAAGATCGTGAGCCTGTTCGCCGCCTTGAGGCTGCCGCGCGAAATCCTGTTCGGCATCGGCCAGCGCCACGCTCTTGCCAGCGTCGCCAGCAGGACCGGCCGGCGCGCGCTTGTCTGCACGGATGCGCGTTTCGCGGCAACCCCGGTCTTTGCGGAAATGATCGCCGCGCTCGAAGCGGCCGGCATTGTCGTGCTGGTGCATGACCAGACGCTGCCGGACGTGCCGCGCGATACGGTCGCGGATTGCGTGGACGCGGCGCGCGGCTTTGGGGCTGACATGGTAATCGGCATCGGCGGTGGCAGCTGCCTCGACATGGCGAAATGCGCCTCGCTCCTGCTCGCCCATGGCGGCGCGCTCGCCGATTACTATGGTGAGTTCAAGGTCCCGGCACCCGTCCTACCGGTCATCGCCATGCCGACGACGGCTGGCACAGGCTCTGAGGTGACGCCGGTCGCGGTTGTTTCCGATCCTGACCGTACCCTGAAGGTTGGCATTTCGAGCCCATATCTCATCGCCGTCGCGGCGATCTGCGACCCGGAACTCACCTTCTCCTGCCCGCCAGGCCTCACGGCGATTGCCGGTGCGGATGCGCTGACACATGCCATCGAAGCCTTTACCGCCATGCGCCGCCACGGCGATGC
This sequence comes from Rhizobium beringeri, assembly GCF_004306515.1. Taxonomy (NCBI): domain Bacteria; kingdom Pseudomonadati; phylum Pseudomonadota; class Alphaproteobacteria; order Hyphomicrobiales; family Rhizobiaceae; genus Rhizobium; species Rhizobium beringeri. Next base: position 311,338 of record NZ_SILG01000006.1, read on the forward strand.
GGAACTCGCGCAGCAGCATGTCTTCATCGGCAAGAGTGATCTCTCCGATCAGTTCGCGCTGCATGCCATCCGGCTCCTCGGCCGGAGCTTGGAAAAAGCCTTCGTCGACGGCTCCAACACCGATGCGCGCGCCGATGTGATGATGGGCGCGCTCGCAGCCGGCTGTGCCTTCGGGACGGCGGGCACCGCTGCGGCCCATGCGGTGCAATATCCGGTCGGTGCCGTAACCCATACGGCGCACGGCCTCGGGGTGGCGACCATGCTGCCCTATGTGATGACATATAATCGCCGCGTCGCGAGCGCGGAAATCGCCATTGTCGGTAGGGCGCTCGGCCTCGATCCCACTGGCGTGGAGGACGACGAGACGCTTGCCGATGCCGCGATCGGCGAGGTGCGCCGCCTTTTCTCCGCGATCGGCATCTCGCCGACGCTCGCCGCGCTCGGTCTGCCGGAAGACAGGATCGACTGGACCGCCGAGCAGGCGCTCGGCATCGGCCGGCTGATCAAGAATAATCCACGCTCCTTCGATTCCGCCGCCATGCGCGGCCTCGTGCGCGCCGCTTATGACGGCGATCTGGCCGCTTCTGCCCTCTGACCTTGGAAACCATCATGAACGTCAACCAGCATTCTTCGCATCCAGACCACGATCCGTTCGGGCTCAGTTCGTTCGCCCGCGGCCTCTATATTGGCGGTGCCTGGCGGCCCGCGGCGGGCGAGGGGCGGATCCAGGTGATCGACCCCTCGACCGAGGCGGTCATTGCCGCCGTGCCGGATGCGACCGCCGCGGATGCCGCGGCGGCTGTGGAGGCTGCCGCAACCGCCGCGGAAGGTTGGCGCGAGACGCCGCCGAGAAAGCGTTCCGAGATCCTGCGCCGCTGCTTCGAACTTATGGTGGAACGCTCCGAAGCGCTTGCCAGGCTCATTTCGCTTGAGAACGGCAAGGCGTTGCGCGACGCGCGCGGCGAGGTGGCCTATGCGGCGGAGTTCTTTCGGTGGAACGCCGAGGAGGCGGTGCGCATCTCTGGTGAGTTCGGCATTGCCCCGGCCGGTGGAAACCGCATCGTCGTCGATTACCAGCCCATCGGCATCTGCGTTCTCATCACACCGTGGAATTTCCCGGCCGCGATGGCGACCCGCAAGATCGCCCCTGCCCTTGCCGCAGGCTGCACCGTCATCCTGAAGCCCGCGAGCGAGACGCCGCTGACTGCCTATGCTCTTGCGGCTCTCTACCAGGAGGCTGGCGTGCCGCCGGGCGTAGTGAACGTGATGACAACATCGACGCCAGGCCCCGTCACCGCCGCCATGCTGGCCGACCCGCGTGTGCGAAAACTCTCCTTCACAGGCTCGACGGGCGTCGGCCGCACGCTTCTGGCGGAAGCGGCGAAAAATGTCATCTCCTGCTCCATGGAACTCGGCGGCAACGCGCCGTTCATCGTTTTCGACGATGCGGACATTGACGCGGCGATCGAGGGTCTGATGGTCGCGAAAATGCGCAATGCCGGCGAGGCGTGCACAGCTGCAAACCGCATTTATGTCCAGTCGGGTATCCACGATGTCTTCGTTGAAAAATTTGCCCAACGCATGGCCGCCCTCAGGGTCGGCCCAGGTGTGGACTTGGATACGGAATGCGGCCCGATGATCACGCGCAAGGCAGTGGAGAAGATCGAGCGCCTGGTCGCGGACGCCATTTCGCGCGGCGCGCGCGCTCTCTGCGGCGGACGAACAATTTCAGGACGCGGGTTTTTTTATCCGCCGACGGTGCTTGTCGATGTTTCCCCGGCCTCCGACATGGGGTGCGAGGAGATTTTCGGTCCCGTCGCGCCGCTCTACCGTTTCCAGAGCGAGGCAGAGGTCATCGCTGCCGCCAACGATACGGAATATGGCCTCGCCGCCTACATCTATACCCGCGACATTGGCCGCGGCATGCGGGTCGCCTCCAAGGTCGAGGCCGGCATGATCGCGCTTAATCGTGGACTGGTCTCGGATCCCGCTGCCCCCTTTGGCGGTGTGAAACAGAGCGGCCTTGGACGTGAAGGAGGGCAGCACCACGGTATCGCGGAGTTCATGGAAGCCAAGTATATTGCGGCAAGTTTCTGAGGGAGGAACCTGTGGCCGCCGATCCGTTCCGCATTCGTGACCATGTCGCAGGCTTCGACGAGATCGTCGGCGATATCCGCGCTCGCAGCCTTGCAACGCGCCGCACTGTCGCCATGGAGGCCAATGTCGCCTACGGGAGCGAACCGGGCGAGACACTCGATATCTTCCTGCCAAATAATGCCGGTTCTGACATGCCGATCCACATGTTCATCCATGGTGGCTATTGGCGGATGTTTTCCAAGGAGGACTATTCCTGTGTCGCCGAGACCGTCACCGGCGCAGGCGCGGTCGCGGCCATCGTCGATTATTCGGTGATGCCCACGGCAAGAATGGACGTCCTGGTTGGACAAGTGCTGAAAGCCAAGTCTTTCCTGCTGGCGCATGCCGATCGCTTTGGCGCCACACCGAGGCGATTTTCTGTCAGCGGCCACTCCGCTGGCGCACATCTTGCAACCTTTCTCTTCCATCGCTCGCTCGCGCCTTCGGGCGTAATTGCTGCTTTCCTGCTTGGCGGGCTATACGATCTCGAACCCTTGCAGACGTCCTTCCTCCGTGATGAGATCGCCTTGAGCGACGAGGAGGTGCGACGGTTTACGCCTATGCGTCAGGAGCACGATCCTGCAACACGTGTAGCTATCATGACCGGCGAACTGGAAACCAACCCGTTCAAAATCCAGGCAAATGCGTTCAGAGACACCCTTGCCGCCCAAGGGCTAGAAGTGCGCGCATCGCACGTTGTAGACGGGGATCACATGAGCACGGTACGCGACCTCGCTGTCCATGGCACACCTATGGCGGCAGTATTGCGCGCGTTTATTGCCACAAGCGGGGGATCATAACGATCTCAACATTACGCGTCCTGATCGATGTCGCTTCCGATTGAACCCCTGGGATCGTCCGGATCCGATCGAGGCGATAGCCCTATTGCCGGATCATCCGCCGGCCAGCATCACCTGGCGCGGCAAGCGTCATCGGGTAAAGCGCGCGGGGGGCCCCCCGGAGCGCGTCTTCGGCGAATGGTGGAAGCGCGACAGCGAATTCGAGGCGGTGCGCGACTACTTTGTCGTCGAAAACGAGAGCGGCGCCCGGCAGGCCTCCGCCCACATGACCGCCCCGTCGAGATAATGCACCGGCCTGCTCATCGTGCGAGCTTTTGGAAGGTTATACGAACAGATAGCATGCCTGATTCCAACGCATGTCTTCATTAGCGGGTACAAAAATGCTCTACTGTACGCGCCTTCTTAAAGGCTTTACCACCCGCTAAAGGCGAGCCCTCTTCCTCTGCCGAGCTGCCGACTAGCGTCACGAGCCTCGCGGATGCCAAGAGCAGCCGGGGCAGTCATGTCTGATAGACCGCTCATGAAAGTCGTTACTACACGGAGGCCGTTCACGATGGCAGCGCAAAGATATAGCCGTCGCAAGAACCTCAACATTTACTGGACGGTGTTCGATAAAGTCATCGGAGAACCGGCCATCATCGATGGGTTTGTCATGGACATGCTCACCGCCGAGGAGGCCGATAACTTGGTCAATATACTAAATCGCGGCAACCAAGTAAGCCTCTGGTGTTTCGCCGAACGGTTTTAGAAGCAACCGGCATCTGCGCAAGCTTGCGGCTGTCTGGACGGTATTGGCTCTGGGCCGGTTCGGCATAGGCTCTTGTCTTACAGCTCCTAGGAAGGCGAACACGTGATCGTCGTGGGGAAACGGATTTGGATCGCCAGATTGATCCGACTGAAGCTTGTTATGCCACTTCCTTGAGGTCGAACGGGACGTGGTGGCGGGTCGACTTTGTTTCGATCAGCTCGTGACGGAGCTGTCGTAGAAGCTACAAGCTCCGCGTGAACGCCTGTGTTGCACAGCCCGTTGAATTCCACGAATTCTTCAGTCTCAGGGAACTAGGCGTCTTCTCGGCGATCGTCGATGAGCGCCACCGGGCAGCGTTGGGCAGCCACGAGGACGTCTTCTTCCAAAATTCAGTTGCTTGAGGACGTTTCCATTGACGCGGCCTTCGTTGATCGTGCTGCTGGATATCCCCCGTTGGAGAACTTCGAGAAGACCTCCATTTCATTCGGCCCTTGGGCTGTGCATCGATATGCCTGGACCTCTATTCGCTCGGCAAAGAATATTGAGGGCGTCTTGCAATCTAAGGGCAGCCAGCGCCCTCGTTGCTTCCTCGGCTGGCCATCCGGCTGCCATTGCCGCCGAAAGTAAGGTGGATTCGGTGTGAAGTTCCAGTCTTTCGTAGAGGGGCTCAAGCGCCTCGCGGGCGGTGACAACGTGCTCGTGTGGCGGCGTGATCGGAGTCGGAGATACCGTCGGCATTCTGCGTCCTTCCCTAACGGTATTGGAACCTAAAACTGGCCATGGTTCCAACGCTCTGTGAAAGGCTAGCGACGCCGGTGCGAGGATGAGCAGCTTGGCGAAGCCGGCACTTATGAGCAAACGTTAAAACAAAGTGTACAGGGCCACCATCATACTTGCGTATGCGGACATTATACGGCCGTAGCAGAAGGGCGGGCGCTGGGGAGCCATGCCAGGCTCGGTCACTCGTTTTCGAGCATAAAGCCGTCGGAAAAGGAGCGCGTACCGGCGTCATGGTCGTCTGTCCTAGCCGAGGGCACCTCATCGCGAAGCGGGTGATGGTCGACTTTCCAGCGGAGCCATCACACGGCTTGCTGGCCTCGATCAGGGCCTCCTAAACCCCCGTATAAGTCATCCCCTCCTGTTCGCTACCCGATCCTTCCTTCCGATCAATGGCAGGTCGGGCAGCGACCTGCTATGGTCAGGGTACATTCTTCCGCGCGGCCATGTCGTCAAGCTCACTGGGGAGTTCAGCGGGGGTACCTGAATCAAGAGCAGTCCGGACGGCGGTTTCCCCCCAAAAGGTGGCCGGCGAGCCCACGGGTCGCACCGTTTGCCTCTTCGTTCTTCGCGTTCTTCCGAGGATTGACACCATGACATATGAACTCAACCGAATCGAAATCGAGCTGGTCCCGTTGACGCTGTTTCCCAGCGCACAAGGGAAAGGTAGATCTTGGGTTCCGGCCTCTCCGCTCCAGGTGCCGCCAGATGGTTCATCATGGCCGAATACGGTCTTTGAGGCTCATTTGATGACGTTTTCCACCAAGCCATGCGAAACAATCACGCCTCCCTGGGGAGAAGCTTTGCACGCCTGGAGATCTGCCTTTACCCTATATGTCACCGGGACGCGGTTCGGTCTTTGGTGCTACTCCCTCGGGCTTGTCCGTCTTGTGGAGGACTTCGAGAATCTTTGCCCTTCAGTGAGTTCCGCGACCATGCATTAGCCCAAGCGATCCGCGTCTTGGAAGGGTTTTTTTGGTCCGTACACGAGTGTCGCCGAGCTTGGGGCCTAGACCGTTTTGCTAGTGCGGACATGGTGGTGCTGGCCATGGCGTCCAGCTTACTGTCGCACGATCTCGTGCCGTGCGATCCGCTCGTTGCTTTTCCACTGCTGCCTCCATTGGCCCGATGACCGCGTCGTGAAGGTGAATTCAACTTCGGCAGCACCTCAGTCGTCTCGCGTTGGAGAAGTGAGGCCGCCGACGGCCTTCACACTTCGCGGAAAGCAGAACCGGCTGGGAGAACCTCGGCCAGTTGTTGGCCCTATTTTCCCATCATTGCGATTTGGTCGGCATGGCTTGCGCCAGGGATTTCGTCTCGTTCTAGGTCCAATCGACATTCAGGATTCACGTCAGGCTTAATGTGTGATTCATAGGTCTCCGGATTGATTGATCTGGAGACCTCAGATGGCCAAGCGATATGAACTGACTGCATCTCAATGGCGCCGTATCTGCGATCTTTTGCCGGGCAAGCCCGGAGATCCTGGCCGATGCGGGCAGGATAACCTTTTGTTTGTGAACGCGGTTTTGTGGGTGTTGCGGTCCGGAGCCCATTGGCATGACCTGCCTGAGCGCTACGGCAAGTACAAGACAGTCCACAAGCGCTTCACCCGGTGGGCCAAGGCGGGAGTCTGGGAGACGGTGTTCGATCATCTCGTCAAGGATCCCGACAACGACTATGTCGCCCTCGATTCTTCGCTGGTGCGCGCCCACCAGCAGGCGGCCACCGGAAAGGGTGGCGGCCAAAAAGGGGGGACCAGGCTTTGGGGCGCTCCCGAGGAGGACTGACCACCAAGATCCACATGGCCACCGATGGCAGAGGGCGGCCACTCAGGATCATCCTCACTCCTGGCCAGCGCGGCGATGTCACCCAGGCCCCAGCCTTGCTCGAAGGACTAGAAGCCCGCCGCGTTCTCGCCGATAAAGCCTATGATTCTAATGCATTGCGACAAGTCATCAGCAGTCTGGGTGCCGAAGCCGTCATCCCATGCAATCCGACGCGTAAGCACCTCATCCCATACGACTTCGACGCCTACAAAGCTCGAAACCTCATCGAGCGCTGCTTCAACAAGCTCAAACACTTCCGTCGCATCGCAACCCGTTACGACAGGCGCGCCGTCAACTTCCTAAGCTTCATCCACCTGGCCGCCGCCCTCGTCTGGATGCGATGAATGTCGATTCAGCCTAGAGGCAGGGTAAACAGAAACGCCGCCCCACGAGGGCCATTAGCGGTCGCCCACATCCGGCCGCCGTGGGCCTCGATGATCGAACGGGAGATCGCCAGGCCCATACCCATGCCGCTGGATTTGGTCGTGTAGAAGGCCTCGAAAATGCGATCCATACTTTGCGGGTCCAAGCCTGGACCTGAGTCGCGCACCCCGACGACCACGCCTCCCGAGGCCTCTGTCCCGGTGCTGATGAGCAACTCGCGCTCTTCCTCATTAATGCCTGTCATCGCCTCGATGGCGTTCATGATCAGGTTTAGGATCACCTGTTGCAGCTGGACGCGATCTCCTTCCACGGATGGGAGGCTCGTCGCGAATTGGGTCCGCAGCGTGACGCCCTGTCGGAGCACTTCGTTGCCGGTCAAGGCAATCACGTGACGAATGGCTTCGTTGAGGTCGAATTGCCCCTTTCGAGGGGGTTCCTTCTTGACCAAGGCACGGATCCGGCCAATGACATCGCCGGCTCGATTGGCGTTATCGACAATCCGGCCGAGCGCCTGAGTCACCTCCTCCAGATTCGGCGGACGGGCAGCGAGCCAGCGCAAGGCCGCTTGGGCGTTGGTGAGCGACGCGGCGAGCGGCTGATTGACTTCATGGGCGATGGAGGCTGTGAGCTGCCCCATCGTGGCGACGCGGTTTGCGTGGGCCAGTTGCACCAGGGCTTCGCGCAAGGCTTCCTCGCTCTCCCGTAACGCCTCTTCGGCCTGCCGGCGCTCCGTCAAATCGAGGACGAATGAAACCCCTTCGTTCCTGCTTTCTTCTAGGAGAGCGCCGCCCATCAGCACGGGCAGACGGCTGCCATCTTTCCGAAAGTACTCCGTCTCGAACGGTTGGACCGACCCGATCGTCTTCAACTCCGCGACGGCCCGTGCATCGCGGTCGCGCCATTCCGCGGGCGTCAGGTTCGTCCAGCATAGCCGACCCGAGGCAAGATCCTCTCGGTCGTATCCCACCATGCGGAGGAATGCTTCGTTGGCGTCGAGAATGCGACCTTCGATATCCCAGATGACGATCCCGATGATGTTGGCCTTGACGAGGCGACGGATCTTGGCTTCGCGTTCAGCGAGATCGCGGTACAACCGGGTATTCTCCAGTGAGATCGCCGCCTGAGAGGCGAGAAGCTTCAGCACCACGATCCGAGCCGGCGCGAAGACCCGAGGGGCGAGGTTGTTCTCAAGATAGAGTACCCCGGCAAGTTGGCCCTGATTGAGCAACGGAACACAGAGAATAGAACGAGCACGGTGGTGACAAATATAGGGGTCCGAGGAAAATGGATTCCGAGCCATAGCGTCGTCGAGAACCACGCTTTCGTTTGTGCGCAAGACATAATGGAGGAGCGATTGCGGCAGGGTTGTCCCTGTCACGATCTCGTCACGCATCCGCACCACGACCGTTTCGCCGCCCGTCGTGGCCTCCGCCGTGATCCGTGACTCACCGCCACGCGGCAGGATCAACAGGCCGCGCTCGGCGCCCGCCTGCTCAACGGCGGTGCGCAAGACCGTGTCGATCAGCTTCTGAAGAACAATCTCGCCCGACACGGCTTGCGAGATTTTGATAACAGTCGCGAGATCGAGTTGTTCGACCGGTGCACCAATGGTGCTCGTTGGAGCGGGAGCGCGGTCTTCCCCTCTCAGGTCAGGATAGAGTTGGTCGAGTTGCCGCACCTTGCCGTCCGCACCCCAGCGCAGATAGCAGCCACGCGCGTTGCGGAGATAAAGACGAGTGAAGTCCTCGAAGCCTCCCTGCGCATAAAAGCGGGCGGCGAGTTCATATGCGAGGGCTTCGTGATGAACGAAGCCGTTTGCTCGCGCCGAGCGGATCGCTTGTTCGTAAAGACGAACCGCGTCGATTTCGCGGCCCTCAAGGCGTGCTATCTCGGCGCCGACCAGCGCTGCTCGGTTCTCGAAGTTCTCCGGGCAATTCTTCGCATAGATTTCAAGCTGTCGGTGGTGGGCGACCAGAGCCTGCGTATGCCGCGCCCGCTGGTCAGCCGCGGCAGAGTCGCAGCATGCGGCGCGGGCCAACGCGCCGTAGAAATGATGCTCCGGCGTTTCCTCGAAATGCGACACCGATGTCCACGGCAGTCTCTGCGCCCGCAATGACGCATCCACGGCCGCCTCATGGTCGCCCGCGAAGAACCGCGCCTGGAGTTTTCTGACAAAGTAGCAGGTTTCCGCAAGATTCGGATTTTCGGAAAACCGGCGTTCGATCTCACGTTCGTCAAATCCGTCGTCGTCAAAGGAGCCGAATTTTCGGGTCAACCCGCGCAGTGTCCGAACGAGTCCGAGCTGCGCGCTGGCGAGGTCTACAACGAACTGGAACCGCACCTCCCGCGCGAACGCGAGGCCAATCTCCGCTTGGCGTTGCACTTCGATAAGCGGATCGCCAGCCGCCAGCAGGTTCGAGTTCAAACTGACATGGCTGTATCCGGCGAACGTGAGGTCGCCGCTCTGGTTGGCGATGTCAAGCGCTCGCCGCAAGATGTCGCGGCCGACTCGGACATGTCTCGTCCACGGTATGACGTGAGCCCCGAAGTCTTTGTAAGTCCTGGCCTGAAAGCGCTTCAGGTCATGCTTTTCGACCAGATGGCAGCCTAGCTGACCGAACCGGAATCCGGCCTCATAGTCGCCGAAGCGCGGCCCGGCAATATAGCCAAGCGACACATAATGGTAGCAGGAGCCGTCGCTGTTGCCTCGCTCGAGGCTCAGGTTCACAGCTAGGCAGATTGCCATGCAGGCCAGATTCGCATCCGTATGCCATACCGCCCCAACGAGCCGCGTGAGAATATCCAGCGTCGCGGAGGATGCTGGGTCGCTCATCAACGGCAAATCAATGAGCTCCTCGATCGCGTGGCTCCCGAGCCCCGACCATATCCGGTCGTATTCTCGTTGCACCTCCTCGTCAGCCGGATGCGGCGACCAGTCGATGCCGAGATGCTGCCTGAGGTAGTCGAGACCGACCACGGCGGAGCGACTGGTCTGACCAAGCGCGGCATAGAGATCGATACGCAGGCCGGCGACAGCAGCCTGGTCGTCGGAGCAGACAGCACGATTGGAAAGCTGTGACAGCCGCTCCTCCGCGTCTTGCAGCGCGCCCAGGTGGAACTCGCATTCGGCTCGGTTCAGCTCAAGCGCGAAGGTCAGTTGGCGCTGACGCTCCCAGGCGTCTTCCGGCAGCAGCTTCGTGCCGGTAACAAAGTAGTTGAGCGCCGAGGCGTATGCCGTCGACGCCGCGGCGCGCTTGCCAGCAAGAAGATTGAACTCGGCCAGTTGCTCGCGCTCCTGGGTTGCCGTGATCAGCGCAGCTCCCCGATTGAGCTGGCTGACAATCTCGAAAACATAATCGTCAATTAACTCCGGCGCGGTGTTCGACGCAAGCAGTCTCCCTATGCGAAGGTGCAACTCGCCGCGTCGCTCCTCCGGGATCAACGAATAGGCGGCTTCCTGAACGCGATCGTGGACGAACCGGTACGCGTCTGGCAGCCGCTCGAGCAGTTCATGAGCGACGGCAGGCCATAAGGCCCCGGCGACTTGCTCCTCCGGAACCCCGAGGACGAGTGAAAGCATCGTGGTATCAGCGATGTTTCCAAGGCAGGCGAACTGCTGCAACGCCTCCCGCGTTTCGGCCGGCTGGCGCGCGAGCTTGCCGACCATGAGGTGCACGACGTTGTCGGTATATCCCTTGGCGTGAATGCGCTCGAGATCCCAGTGCCAGCATGCCGCGTGATGATCGAAGGTGAGCATTCCCTCTTCGGCGAGCGAAAATAAAAACTGACGGACGAAAAACGGATTGCCGCCAGTCTTGTCGTACATCATTTGCGCGAGCGGGGCTGCACGGTCGGGCTGACAGTAGAGCGCATCCGCGATCAACTGCTGGAGATAGCCTTTGGTAAGCGGCGCAAGCGTGATCTCCGCGACCTTGCCGCCAGCGCTTTTGATCGCGTGAAGCGTCCGCATCAGCGGATGGGCGGCGGTTACTTCGTTGTCGCGATAGGCACCCACCAGCATCAGGTATCGTAGATCCGGCCGGGTCAAGAGATCTTCCAGCAGATCGAGCGTCGCCGTGTCAAGCCACTGCAGGTCATCGAGGAACAATGCCAGCGGATGCTCCGGCTGGGCGAAGACACCAATGAACCGCCGGAATACCAGCTCGAAACGCCGTTGAGCGTCAGATGGCGGAAGTTCAGCCACCGGCGGCTGGTCGCCGATGATGAGCTTCAGTTCGGGGACGAGATCGACCATCAGCCGTCCGTTCGGTCCCAGCGTCTCTCTCAACGTCTCACGCCAGGGTGCCAAATCGGCGTCGCTCTTCGCGAGAAGCTCCCGGATAAGGCTTTGGAACGCCTGTGCCAGGGTCGCATACGGAATGTCGCGCTTGTACTGATCGAACTTTCCGGACGCAAACAGGCCGCGCGGCGGCACCAGAACTTTGTGGAGTTCATTGACCACCGCCGACTTGCCGATGCCGGAATAGCCAGAGACCAACACCAACTCCGGCGCCCCACTCGACACCACGCGCTCGAAGGCAGTGAGCAAGGTCTCGACCACGTTGTCCCGCCCGTATAGCTTCTCGGGAATCAGCAGGCGGTCCGGGAGATCGCGTTCGCCGAGCGGGAATGCGTCAATCCGGCACTGCATTTTCCATTGGCTGAGACAGCGGCTCAGATCGTGCTCGACGCCGCCTGCCGTCTGGTATCGTTCCTCGGCCGTCTTGGCGAGCAGCTTCATGACGATGGCCGAGACCGCCGGTGAAACATCCACCACCCGCTCGTTGGGCGGTGTCGGCTGCCGTGCAATGTGGCAATGCACCCATTCCATCGGGTCGGAGGCGGAAAAGGGCAGGCTCCCGGTAAGCATTTCGTAGAGCGTCACGCCGAGCGCATAAAGGTCGCTGCGGGAATCGATCGAGCGGTTCATGCGCCCGGTCTGTTCGGGGGCCATGTAGGCAAGCGTTCCAGCGACCACTTCGGGCGGCTCGAGGGCCTGCCGCTCGCGGGAGAGGCGCGAGGCGATCCCGAAGCCGGTTAGCCGCACCTCGGCGCCCGTACCCGTTACCAGGATATTAGCGGGTTTGATGTCCTTGTGGACGAGACCGCGCTGGTGGACCTTGCCGAGCGCAGCGGCGATGCCGATCGCGAGGCGCAAGAAAAGCTCCGTTTCCATTGCCGTTCCGAGCCGCCGGGCGAGCGGCTCGCTGCCCGGATCTTCAAGCACCAGCATGGTCCGGCCGCCTTCGCGCACCAACTCAAGCGGTCGCGCCGCCCATGCACCATCAAGTTCGTCCTTCAATCCATATTCATGGTCGAGGCGGCCGAAACTTGAAGGTGTCGGGTACTCGAGGGCCGAAAGCACGACCAGCACCGGGTTCCACTTGCCGTCGGCACCCCGGCGCCATTCCCGGTGGAACACGCGATCACCGTCCTCCCAAAGAACCTCCAAACTCCCATCTCCACCAACGCCGAAGAAAGAACATGTGCCTGCTTGCCGACTTCGTCATCTCGCGTGTCGCATCTGGCACTGCCACTTTCGTTTCGGAGATCCCTCCATTCAAATTGGCCAAGGCGAGCACATAGACGAAACGCGACCACTTCCCCACCTTCTTACCACATCTCGCCTAATCGTCCCAACAGCGAGCGGCCATCACCCGTCCGTTCGATACGTGGTCCACCTATACGAAAGACCGCCCAGCGGCTGCTGGGCGGTCTGGCGGGTCGTGGACCCGCAGAGCTCCGGATGGAGGGAGCGCCGAAGCTTAGTGGTAGCAACGGGGGGATTCGCCACCTATCTCCCGAGGCAACGAATAGACTCTAGCGATAGACGGGACGATGGGAAATTATACCGTGGTTTCATCTTTGCGATACTTTGGAATACCCATCAGCGAACTTCTGCCCGGCGAGTCATGTCGGCGAAGTCATCCTGGGCCCCGATAATGACGGGGGCAATGGTCTGAGCTACTCCACCGAGCGCATGGGCGTGCCGTCAGTTGCGATTCGTTGCCCGTGTTGGCGTCGAGAGTGTTCTTGCCGGACCGAGGCCAAAAAGAAAGCCTCCGGGGGGTGGGAGGCCAAGGCGGGCCGATCGGTGGCGATCAGGCCTCTGGGAGGAGGGGAGTAAGGACACCATACGGCAGGGCTCCCGCCGGGGCTATTGGCCACCAGGAAGGATCGATTATCAATGAGGAGGGGGTGACCTATACGCGCGGCCAAGACTTTTATAACTGCGTTTGCGGCTTTCCCGGAGCGAGCATCAGCTTATCGGCCATACGCGCGAGTTCGGGCAGGGATCTGGTGCCCATCTTCTGCATGACCTGGCTGCGGTGAACCTTCACGGTAATCTCGCTCACGCCTAGATCGCCGGCAATCTGCTTATTGGGCCTTCCGGTTACCACCAAGGCCATCACCTCGCGCTCCCGCGGGGTCAGGCTATCGAAACGCGCCCGCACCGTCGCCAATGCCTTTTCATTTTCAAGCCACGCGCGGTCGCGCGCCAGGCCGACGTGAACGGCGTCGAGCAGATCCTGGTCTCGGAACGGTTTCGTCAGGAACTCGACCGCGCCCCCTTTCATCGCCTTGACAGACATGGGAATGTCGCCGTGCCCGGTGATGAAGACGATCGGCAGCTGAATATTTTCTCGTGACAGCTCGAGCTGAAAATCAAGACCGCTTTGCCCCGGAAGCCGGACATCGAGCACCAGACAGGTCGGTCCGTTGGGTCGCCCAGACCTGAGGAAGTCGCCCACCGAAGCGAGGAGATTGACGGCAAAGCCGACCGAACGAAGCAGACTGCCAAGCGCCTCGCGGATTTCCGGGTCATCATCGATGACAATGATGGTTGCTGGCGCCTCGGTCAATCGTCAGAGCCCTCAAGGTGAATCGACGTCTTGGGATATATACTATCCACCCCCACCGCGGCAGCAGCGGGCGAAGCCCAACCAGCAGGGCGCCAGTCATGCGATGAGAACACTCCTCCTCCTCTCTCCTTCGCTAGTGCCGAAACGGATTTCGTCCCACAACAGAATGCGCGATAATTACCTCGGCCACAAGGCTAGATGCGGGCGGTCCCCAGAAGCGCTGGCGCGTCCTCGAGACTGCCATGGCGTGCCGATGCGCCACATAGCCGGCGGCTACGCCATAAGGGGACGCGTGCCGCAAGTATCGGGCGGCGAGAGGCAAGCAAACCTCAAGCACTTGCGACGATGTGCGACGATCGAAAAGAAGTTTTTCACCGCAATATTCCAATCGGGACGCGGGCGCTTTCTCGGCAGATGACCAGCTCGTTGCCGCAAGTCTTAGATACTCTATACGATCGTATAGCTTGCGCTGCCTTTGTCGACGTTCAATACTAAATCCATCTAGTCCAGCGCGCCACGACGCTAATTCGGCATGATGCTGATCGGCGAAGTTGGGAGGCGGCAGTGCCAACCAAGAGACCTCTGATTGCGATCGTCGACGACGACGAGTCGATGCGGGAGGCTATCAAGGGGCTCATGAGGTCGATCGGATTTGATGCCGAGACCTTCTCATCCGCGGATGATTTCTTGAGATTCCCCCATATCCGCCGCACGGCCTGCCTCGTGACGGACATCAATATGCCCGGAATGAGCGGGCTCGATCTGCATCGCCGGCTCGTCGCGCTGGGTAAGAACATTCCGACTGTTCTGATCACCGCCTTTCCGGAAAAGAATGTGCGCGCGTCTGCGTTGGGCGCGGACATCGTCGGCTGCCTGACAAAACCGTTCGGTGAACAGATTTTGCTTGATTGCATCAGTTCAGCGCTGGCTCTCAATATCGACGGGGAAAGCGGTTCATGAGGTTGCATAAGCCAACGCAATCTCACATCAAACGGCTTCGACGAAACCCCGACCTCTGGGCTTCGATCCGCCGCAGCAGCGCCTCGCGGCTCTTGATTCACAGCTTGTATGTCGGGGCAGGGGGCCTCGACGCTTCGGACAGGACGCCCAGCTTAAGCTCGGCTTCGTTCCGCGGAGTACACGCGCGATCCGCACTCCGGACAGAATCGGCGTCCACCACCGTCGACGGTGTCGCCTTCGCTCTCGAACAGGTCGGCCAGCCATATGGCGAAGTAGGTGACCGCGGCGGCTCTCCTGCCGGCAGTCGGTGCGGTGACAGAGCGCGATCCGTTTTGGGGGCCGGAGAGACAGGATCTTGCCAGGACGCCCATCAACCTTTCTCCTATTCGTCGTCGACTACTTCCGCATCGGGGCGGTCGCCGCCATCCGCATGTTCCGTCTGCCACCGACCATCGGCGAGCTGATATGAAATTTCGGCATCGCGGCCTTCAATGTGCTGACGCTGGGCCGCCGACTTGGCGGCAGCGAGCGCGCTATCGTGGTCCGGATAGGTCTCCGACCAGACGTCTCCCAGACGGTAACCGAAGCCGCCGTCGTGCTCTCCGACATGGTAAATAATAGTCGTCATGCTATTCCCCTCCTCGACGTCGATCTCCCCGCCGTAGGAGGAAAGATCGCTAACTCGCGTCAATTGACGTAAAACTTTGAAGCGTCCACTTGGCTGGACAAATGGAAGCCAAGTCTTTCGGCCTTAATGCGGGAGCTGAACTAATCGAAAGCGTTGACGCCCTGGCACCTTTATCCTGAGCAACTTCCCATTGGACCCTGTACTTAACGGCACGGGCTGCAGGAAAGGGATACTTCAGGCACGAGAAAGTCCTATCCTCGATCGACGAAAATCCGTCATTCGACCTCACTAACGACCAGAGGATCTCGCCTTCTTGGGAGCCGAAATACCGCTTTCCCGCTCAAGCTTTTTGCGAGCGAGTTTACGGACGCGCCTGATACCCTCGGCCTTCTCACGAGCACGTTTTTCGGACGGCTTTTCAAAACGCTCCCGAAGTCGCGCCTCCCGGAAAACGCCTTCGCGCTGCAACTTCTTTTTCAAAAAACGGAGCGCTTGCTCAACGTTGTTGTCACGTACCAGAACTTGCATTCTAAACTCCTAGGATCACTGACGCGCCTCATTAGATCCATGCGCATTAATGATCAAGGCTTGGAAGACCGTTTGCCTAGATTCTCTGTCTCCACTGTTTGATGGGCGCGATCGCGAATGGGGCCAGGGGTAAGCTCTGCCAGCGATTGATAGGTCAGAAGTTCATATACTTTCAAGACCAAGGATATTCGTCGCGCGACCATCGACTACCAACTCGTCGCGCAGGAAATCGCCGCCATATCTCGGCGAGGAACAATCTGGGCTTGGCCACCGGGATCACATGAGGGTCCGGAGCGGCATCGTAGTCTGAAGTTTCACCACCCCTTAGAATAAAGCAGAGAGGTGGTTGATTTGCAGTCTGCCGGCGAGGAAGAGCAGCTCGAATAACGTCGCGGCGGCCGGCAGGACAGCTCGGGCATTGACGCGGTGGCACCCGATAGGGTTAGCGCGGTACGTATTGTAGAGTATGCGAATATAGCATATTTTCTGCGGCTGCCGCTGCCAGGCAAAATCGTTCGAGAGCCCTCGGGGATCCCATGGAAACAATCGTCGAGGACGCCCATGCTGGTGTCGTGTCGCCCGAACTCGTGGTCGATGCCCTGTTTGCATGCCGAAAGACCGCAGCGATCAGGGCGGCCATCGAGCTCGATCTCTTTACTCATATCGGCGACGGCGAAACGGCAGGATTGCTGGCGTCGGCAACAAGCGCCTCGGAGCGTGGGGTGCGCATCCTGTGCGACTACCTCGTGGTCCATGGTTTCCTGACAAAGGAGAGTGGACAGTACCGAATGACGCCCTCGACCAGAATGTTCCTCGATCGCAACTCGCCCGCCTATATGGGCTCTGCCGTCGAGTTCGTCGCTGCACCAGAAATAATCGAAAATTTTCTGCGTGATCCGGCCGCCATCGTGCGAAACGGCGGTTCGGCCGGGCTCGCCAACATGTCGCCAGACAACCCTGTCTGGGTGAAGTTTGCGCGCGGTATGGGCTCCTTTACCGGGCTCAGCGCCAAGATACTGGCTGGCGAAATCTCCGGCTGGCCGAGGCCTCCCAAAAAGGTCTTGGACATCGCTGCAGGTCCAGGCGTTTTCGGGATCGAAATCGCCAAGGCATTTCCATCGGCGGAGATCGTCGCCGTCGACTGGGCCGCCGTGTTGGAGCTGTCGGGGCAGAACGCGGAAAAAGCCGGCGTGGCCGACCGATACCGGACGATCGCCGGCAGTGCCTTCGATGTGGAGTGGGGCACGGGTTATGATCTCGTCCTGCTTCCGAATTTTCTGCACCACTTCGATTTGCCGACATGTGCTCAGCTGTTACGAAGGATCATCGCGAGCCTTACAGGGGATGGTCGGATCGTTGCGGTCGATTTCGTGCCGAACGAAGATGGGGTGACGCCGCCTTTTCCCGCGGCGTTCTCCTGGGAGATGCTCGCCAGCACGCCAGCGGGCCAGGCTTATACGCAAAGTGAGCTGACTGAGATGGCAAGACTCGCTGGCCTTTCCGGCGTCACGGTCAAACAGATGACGCCAACTCCGGCAAGCCTCATTGTCTTTGAATAGCGGTCGATCGTCGGCTGCGTCGCCTGGCCGACACCTGCCGAGGCGCTCAGACCATCAATCACAGCTAATGCGGTCTACGCGGCCAAATTGGCTAACCCTCCGCTGGCACTTTATTGGGATCGAAACGTGTCAATCGACGAGTGATGATTAGCGCTGAGGTCAAAGTGGAAAGTGAAAAACATCCACCATCCACTTCGTGCCTGGCCGCGGGTTGCGCTGAAGCACTCGAGCACAAAAATAAGCGTTTCCAGGCGTTGGCAGACATGCCTGGTTGCCCGGAGGTACGATTCCGTTCAAGACGCGCTTCCTTCGATCACTTCGCTGCGGCCTTAGCCTTGTCGAACATCGGCGTGACCTTGTCTCCCTTTGACATCTTTTTCACTTCGTTGTTGTAGATGTCTCCGTCGTACTGGTCGTCGCCGGAAATGTTCTTAGTCCAAATCTGCTTGCCTACCCGCCACCAACTTTTGCATGGCTTGTAGACGAATTTGGTCTCGCCACTCTTGTCTTTCCAATTCGACGTGAAGCAAAAGGTGTTGCCGGTGCCGGTCCAAGTGCCGTCGGCATAGCCATATTCGCCCTTCTTTTTGCCAACTTTGACGCCTTTGAGCGTCCCATCAGCAAACCAGGTGTAATAGACGAGGCCGTCGCCCACGTCGTACTTGACGGTATTGCCGACGTATAGATCCTTGACTTCCTGCTCGGACAATTCGACCGCGCCCTTCGGCAATTTCCCCTCATTCTTTGCAAAGACCGGCGCTGAGAAAACGAACGCCATCGAGATTACAACGCCTATAGCGAACTTCATCATGGCTGCTCCTCCTTGCTTGCGATTGAAAACTGCGCCCGTTTCGCACACGCGTAAATTCGCCCAATGGAGTTAGCGGTATCGCCATCACCAACAACTGGGTCCATCGAACGCTCACGGTAAGACGCCTGCGCGCCACCACCTGCCACTGCCAACAGTTGCCCTGCTGACGCTGGCGATGCTGAGGCGACTAAAGCGCCCTTTAGAAATGTTCTCCTTTCTATGCGACCTCCGAAACGAACTTCGGCACGCCTGCGAAGATCACGGAACGGTTCTTGCGCGGTTACTAATATGTTTACTGTGTGGAGGCCTAATGTCATGAAGTGGCGCACATCCGAAGAGTTTGCCCCTCTGATGCTCGTTGTGAGTGGGTCGGAAAAAAACAAACTTGTCGCAACCCTTTTTCAGGCTGCCGAGATGCTGACAGTTGGCTGGCCGATCGACGACGCAGAAGAATATCTTATAGCGATTAGGGCGTGCCGAAATGCAATTCATGGGGAAATTCCGGCTCAGGACGCGCGAGCAGCGCTTATCCGTGCCGCCGACGAAGCTGGCATTTCAGTGATCACCGTTCATTGAGTTTCGCCGCCAACGGTGAAATGAGCTACCGTTCATGTCACGAGTGATGCAACCGGCACGCGGCTTGTTGGTTCAACACGCCTGAGAAGTTCTCGCCTTGATGCGAGAGCGAGCGTCAACTTGGAGCGCGGCAGCGCACTATCCCGAGACCGACAAGCTGTTCAGGGACGGCCAAGGTTTTGACGAGAAGCTCTCCGCTACGCAGTCGCCCGCTTCCGTCGCGTTTCGAATGATCATGCTTGCTCATGACATGGCCATCGACGTCCTATCACTCCGGCAATCCCGTTCCCAACAGGCCCTGTCTGAATTTCTCAGTCTGTTCGGCAGTTTCGACCACGATCCCTCGCGCCAAAAACTCCCCGATCGTCAGATCTGGATGATTTTCGCGAACGCTTTTGGCAAGTGCAGCAGCTTCCTGGGAGCGGCCCGCCATCGACAAGCAGGCGATCATTCGGGTGCTGGTATATTTTCCGGGGTTCGGTAGCTGCTTTAGCGCCGCTAGGGCCTGCTCGTAGTCGCCCTTAAAATAGAGAAGATTACCCAAAACTGCGTGATACCAATGAGGCGGGTAGGGGTTGAGCCGCATCCCTTCTTCGACCAAGGGAAGCGCTTCGTCTATACGGTTTCGCCTTGCCAGAAGTCCGCCGAGCTGGACCAATGCATGGGCGTCACTGGAATTGAGCTTATATGCCAGGCGGAATTCTCTCTCGGAATTGTCAAAATCCTTCAAGTAAAGGTGAGCGAGCCCGAGTACACGATGGGCGCCAGCCTCTCCCTCGTCTAACTTTACGGCATGACGAGCGAGGGCGATCCCGTCGCGAAGTACAGCCTCCGGCGCGTTGGCATAGCCGGCGACCGCTATCCTCGCCAACGCAAGATGAGCGTGTGCCAGTGCAAAGCCTCCGTCGCCGGCAACCGCTGCTTCGAACATCTCCACTGCCTTGACGTTGTCATCCGGCTCGTAGCCTCTGAGATGCACGAGCCCTCGCAGATAATACTCGTAAGCAGCGAGGCTGGCCGGCCGCCGCCGGAGGGACTCTCGATAATCACAGCTTTCGATTTGGCCCACGAGATTTGCGACAATCATTTTCACGATCTCGTCCTGGATGCCGAAAATATCTGCCGCTTGCCGCTGATATTTCTCAGACCAGACCAACCGCTCCGTGTCGGCTTGGATCATCCGCACCGTGATCCGAACCTCGTCTCCCGACCGACGCATGTTGCCTGTCACGAGATAGTTGGCAGCGAGCTTGCGCCCAACTTCCTTTAAACCCTCCGAGCGATCACGGAACGCAAACGCTGAGGACACCGCAATCACCGACAAGCTCCTGAATCTTGCCAGACCGGAGATGATGTCCTCAGTAAAGCCGTCGACGAGGAACTCGTTCGCTGCTTCATCTGCGCTTTGAAAGGGAAGGACGGCGACAACAGTTCGAATTGACTGCACTATCGTGGGAGTGCGAGGCCAATGCCATGCACGCACCGGCCTGGAAATATTTTTCAGATGTAGCAGTCCTCCATCTACAAACAGCCGCTGCAATTCCTCTGGAAGGATGTCGTGCGTTGCTTCTGAGATGCAGATGCCATCCGGTAACGCGTGTTGTTCGAGGCGCGCCGCAATATTCACGCCATCGCCGAACACATCATCCTCGGTGATCATGACCTCGGCGTAGTTTATACCAATTCGAATTCGAAGAGGATCGGTGCCGCTGGCGGCTACAGCCTCGCTTGCCAGCAGATGCTGTACCTGTAACGCCGTCGAGATGGCGACGGCCGGGCTTTCGAATATCGAAAGTAGGCCGTCACCCATAACTTTGATTGTCCGACCGCCACTCTTGAGGATTCGAGGCTTGAGGATCTCTTCTTGCAAGCGACTAACGCTTGCCAGCGTTCCTTCTTCGTCGGCTTCCATCAGGCGCGAATAACCGACAACGTCCGTCGTCAGGATGGCCATCAGTCGTCTGGTGGTGGGCGAAGAGGACATCTGTGACAAATCCCGAGTAAACGGCAAGTGCTTCAAATGGAATGTACAGTCTTACGGCACTGATGTCATGCACACGGAGGGATAGCGCTCCGCTACCCACCATTGGTCGAGCAAGCGCTGAGTCCCATGCGTGGACCCACCTGCGGGCTGTCGTCGCACCTCCTTGGAGCAAGAGGCAATCAATTCTTCAACGAATTCACCTTTCGCGACCGCCGTCGATGATTTCATCGACTTCACGAATTCACACCAGAAGGCGTCCAGCTTGCGGACCGAGGCTACTTCGAGCGCCGTCTTTTCGACAAACTACTGGTCTGCGAAGGGGTGAGGATAGAAGAGCTTCGGAAGCCTGCCAAATAGGCCGCCATTGCAGCGCATCGCCGTCAACTTCCGACGAAGACGGTGCAGCGGCAGATCGGTAGAGCCCGTCAGAGCGTGTCGATCAGTCCTCCATCCACTCGCATCGAAGCCCCGGTCGTCGCGGATGCCAAAGGCGACGCCAGATAGGTTACGAGGTTGGCGACTTCCTCGACGCTTGCAGCTCGTTGGATGATCGAACCGCCACGATGCTTCTTGACGAAGTCCGCCGCGACCTCCTCGATCGGCTTGCCCGTCTTCGCACGCTCTTCGGCAAGCATCGCCTCGACGCCTTCGGAAAGCGTGGGGCCGGGGAGGACCGAGTTCACCGTAACGCCCGTACCAGCCATGTGCTTGGCGAGCCCGCGGGCAACCGCGATATCGGCGGTCTTGCTGACGCCGTAGTGAATTATCTCCACCGGAATGTTGAAGCCGGATTCCGACGCGATGAAGATGTCGCGGCCCCAGTCGACCTTCTGCATGCCGGGCCCGCGAGACTGTTTGGGCTCGTCTTTAATTCGCAACCTTTATTCAAATAAATTGAAACAACAACTTTGGATACACTTCCGGCGGGGCGTTATATAGTTGGAACTTTTGAATGCCCTTGGTGTTTATTTATACGGTCGCTCGGCGATTGTTGCTTACCCCAGGCAGCCACCACTCCTGTGCGCCGGGCGACCACTCGTCCCCAGCGTTTAGATGTTTGACTGAGAGCGCTCGAATGGTTAGCGGAGGCTATCATCGTGGAAAGGGGGACATTCCCCCGGAGGCAGGCTTCGCAAATCGCCTGCTAGTTCGTATTGCTCGCCTGCCTAGACCGTTTCGTCGGGCAATTGGATGGACTGTGTACCTGGCTCTCGTATTGGTTATGTTCGTGGTGACCTTGATGCCGGTTTGGTGGTCACAATAAGTTGCCGACAAGGCAACCGGCTGTTGCGCCGGCGGTCCGTCGGATTGGCGGAGCTTCTTGCCGGGCGACTTGAATCGAACACAATGCGACGCTATCTAGTTGTCATCGGCGTTGCTGGTGAGTGCTCCACGCGAGCGTTCGCGACTGCCGAAGTCGCTTGTCTGCTTTTGACCACGGATGTACTGGCACTGGTGTGAAGAGCGATGTTGGAAAGGTCGGTGCGATTTCGCCCCGGCCTTTTTTATTTGCCCGTTGGCCAGGGGCGGCAGGCGTTCCCTCAAACGACATCAGCATCGTCTCCTGGAAACGGGGAGAGGAGGTAAGGTGAGGTCGAAATCGCTTGGAGGGAGCAGGGCGGCCCTGTCGTGGAACCTCCCGCAAGTATCGATGGGTTATCGCACCAAATTTCTGTCGGTGTGAACGCCCGACAAAAAGGGTGCCCCGTCGAGAGCCTTCGTTCGCTTGCCCGATGAACGGTTCACTCGGCGGCTTGCCGGACAGGGTATTCTTCTGGGAGCTCCGCTGGAGCGATGATCTCGAAGTCCGCGGG
The DNA here is from genome assembly GCF_004306515.1 of Rhizobium beringeri. Lineage (NCBI taxonomy): Bacteria > Pseudomonadati > Pseudomonadota > Alphaproteobacteria > Hyphomicrobiales > Rhizobiaceae > Rhizobium > Rhizobium beringeri. The sequence goes on from NZ_SILG01000006.1 coordinate 333,732, forward strand.
CATGGCGTGCTGATCGGTTCCCAGGAGCGCTAGCGTCCAATAGTCAGAATCCTCCCCGAAGATCGTGGAGACCCGAACGATCGTAGGTCGTCCGTCGAAATACTTCGAGGACTTCGCCCAGTAAAATGCATGCGGAACCAAACTCGGTGCAACCATGACGCCTACTCCCGTGACCTGTGGACGATAGCAGATATCCCAGAAATGAGAATGCCTCAGCTTGTCCAGGTCGTCATCGGGTGGATAATGATCACCCGTCGACCAACCCGGCTACCAGTTCGCGTCTTCGCACGACGACCTTTCGGCGCGAAGACTCGGCACGGCTCCGAGCCGCTGTTCGTCGTCGGGCAGAACCTTCAAATGGGCGGCTCGAGCTGCAGACACGAAAGCTTGTCTCGCCCTCGTGGGCTGCAGTTCGCCTTGAAGCGACCGCAGACATGAGGCACGCGCGTGCTGCCATGTCGGATCATTTAGCTGCCTGGGCCATCTCTCCGACATCAAGATGCCTATCAGGCCCGATATCGTGGATGCCGTTGCGAAGTGTTCTCGATCCGGCAAAGACACGGCAATTTCCATGATCGGTATCGTGCCCATGTCGTGCATGGTGTCACCGGGCCTTGTTCGATTTCAGCTCTGCGGCCACGGACTTCTTCAACGCATCCATAATGTTCACGACATTCGAGGCCTGAGCGGCGTCCTGCTTGCCTTTCGCGACCTTCTTGGCGGGCTTGAGAGCCTTCTTCTTCTCGGCAATGATCTTCAGCAGGCTTTCTTGGATCGGGTCGCTGACCATGTCCGGGGACCGCCGGGAGGTCTTCTGCTTGATCAACTGCTGGACTAGCGGGATCAGCTCGGGGTCAGCCTCTTCATCGATTCCTTCGAAGTAGGATTCCTCGGGACGCACTTCGTCGCCGAACCGCAGCGTCCAGAGAACGATACCTTCGCCGCGAGGTTCGAGAATGACCGCGCGCTCCCGACGACCGATTACGAGCTTCGACACGCCGACGACTTTGTCCGATGCCATCGCATCTCGAATGACGGCAAACGCTTCATGTCCGACCGGGTCGTCGGGCATCAGGTAATGGGGCTTCTCGAGATAGATCCATTCGATGCTCTCGGCCGGCACGAACTTGTCAATATCGATGGTCTTCATTGTATCAAGTGCCACCGCGTCGAGGTCATCATCCGTCAGGATGATGTAGTCGTTCTCGCCACGGGCGTAGCCCTTGGCTTCGTTTTCGTCCTTCACCGGGCTGCCCGTCACCGAGTCGACGTACTGTGAGACGACACGATTTCCTGTTTCCTTGTTGAGGGTGTGGAAGCGAACCTTTTCGCTCTCGCTCGTTGCCGGACTCATTGCCACGGGACATGTAACCAGCGACAGCTTGAGATAGCCTTTCCAGTAAGGTCGCGGCATGGATGGTCTCCTCAGCTCGCTTTACGCTGCGCGGCGGGTGCCGTCGCCGACTTGCCCGAGGCGCGACGGGCCTTATCGCGGCCGGCACCGGCGTTGGCATTGGCGGCCGTCCGCTTTGGCTTGCTCTCTGCGGCCTTCATCATTCCAGCGCTCTCTCGAAGAGCGGCAAGAAGGTCGTTCGGTTTCGAGACCTTGACTTCCTTGCGCTTCGGAAGCGCCTTGCCTTCGATCTTCGCCTTCACCAGTTCCGCCACGGCGGCTTCATAGCGGTCGTCGAAGGTCGCGGGGTCGAACACGCCCTTCTTCGTCGAGATGATGTACGCCCGCACGGTCCTCTTCCGACGGATGCGCACGGTCCTCATCAGATCGCACGGCAAGGATCTGATCGCAACGACGCTGAACTACGACTACGAGGTCCGCTCGTCTGCGAAGGCTTTCGAAGAAATGTCCGCTGAGTTCAAAGCCCGAGTCTTCGTTTCGGCACGAACTACTCACTACTTTTTCTGGTAGGCCCGTGTCCAAACAGTCGTGAGACGTGTGTCACGCTGATTTCACGCGATTTCGAAGGCGGGCTTTACTAGATTTCATCGCGATTTCGCCAGGACTGTTGGTAAAACGCCTTTGTCTTTTGGACCGCGTTTCTGACAGCGCCGGCCGTCGAAGTGGCGGGGGTTTCTCGTGCCGATCAAGCAATCTTCCTCCAGGGAGGCGGTCGGTCGTTTCATCTTGGTTATGCAGCGGCGCAGGAAGGCAGCGTGAGATGCAATTTCTGGTCCATTCAAAGACGATCGCCGAACTTGAATACGACGGCAAGACCTGCCTTTTACGGGTGGTCTACAAAGACGGGCGAGTTAGGTCTGTTCCTGATGTCGCTCCCACGCTCTTAATGAAAATCGTCTCGCAGGTCCCCGTCGAGCGATCTCTCTACCTTATGCGGACCGCAATCTGAGGGGTTCTGTAAGTGGGGACGGGGCATCTTCCTCGTCCATGATTGGGGACGGCGGTTTGGCTCGTTACACGTCGTTGGCAAGCTTTCGCCACTTGTCAGAAAGATGACGAAGGAACCACGCCGATAGTTGGGACAGGTGGTTCCTGTTCCGGCATTTTGTTTCCATGGCCATCACCGGCGCTTAGTGCCTCGCGCACTTCATCCTCTTCCCAACCCGCCTCGATGGCGGAAGCCACAAGCGTCTCGATTTTCTCGGTTTCCGACGCCTGCGAAGTCTCATCCAGGCGGCGTCTGGCGGTATCGAGGCACTGACGGAGGTTCGAAACGCGACTTGGGTCGTTACGGTCGTAGCTTGGCGATGCGACGTAGGTCATTGGAAGCTCCCTGCTGATCGAGAGGAACACCTGAAGAGAGAGCCGGTTCCACTGCGTGTCTGCGCTGAGCGCCACTGGGTGCCGCCTCGGGGACTAACCGCACCAACTGCGCTGAACCGCCTGCATCCCTTTGCCTTGGGCGTTCATCAAGCCTCATGCTGGCGAATGGCCGGTGGCTGTGGCGCAGATGGACCATATGCTCTGACCACGGCAGTCTGGCTGTCGGAACTTTCGATCGCGCCAGTCTGTTCGTACCTTGTATGGAGGAACTGGCCATGTCCAAAAAGAATAATGCTTCGTCAAAGGTGGGCAATCCTAAAGAGCAGCCTGTCAAACGCCCTGACAGTAAGGAAGTGCCGCCAGAGCCTGACGATCACAAACACCCGGCTCGAGATACAAGGGAGACACCCGGTGCCCAACCCAAACGGCAAGCCTGTCGATAAACCCTAGTGACCGCTAGACCGTCGTTAATCGACTTCAGGATAGGGCTCGGTGTTGTTGCCGGGAACAAGGAAGATTCAACCGTCTCGCGATGCCATCATCGATGTCTTTGATTTCTCGAGCGCCGGGACCTTCCTAGCTTTGCAATCAAATTATTCCTCGGCGTCGGAATAGTTCTTATATTGCAGCTTCTGAAGCGGCGCATCCACCCTGAGGATGAGCCCGGTCGGGGCGTATTCAAGAGAGACCTCCCCGAAGGCGGACAGGCTGGAGCTGACGAGGCGTGTGCCGAACCCCTTCTTGCTCGGAGCTTCTACCGCCGGACCTCCAACCTCTTGCCAAGTGAAGTTCAGGCGCTTATCGCCCGCCTCGTCGCGTACCGACCACTCGATTTCGACAGTCCCTGTATCCACTGACAGCGCACCATACTTGTTGGCGTTGGTGACGAGTTCGTGCAGCACGAGCGAGAAGCAAAGCGCCGCCTGTGGACCCAATTCAACTGCAGGACCGCTCGCCTTGAAACGTCCCGACGTCTCAAGTCCGAGATTAATCGCGGTAGCCTCGACAATCGTTGCCATGGTCGTACCCAACCAATTCTGCTGCAGCAAAATATCGTGTGCTTTTGAGTAAGCGTTGATCCGTGCCGAAATCGATTGTTCCGCTTCCTCCAGAGAGCTGGCGTTTCGAAAGGATTGACTGGTGATAGCCTGAACGACGGCCAGCGTGTTTTTCATGCGGTGAGAGAGTTCGTGCATCAGGACGCGCTGTCGCTCCTCGTTTTCTCTCTGCTCCGTGCGATCTCTCAGAATCTTCACAAAGCCCTCGACTTCGCCATCATCAGACGTCAACGCCATCATCTGACCCGACGCCCAGAATAACGATCCGTCCTTGCGAACGTGCCAGCGCTCATCGTTGCCATGGCCTTCCGTTAAAGCGGCGGTCATCTCCCGTTGCAGAATCCCCGCCTGCAGGTCTTCCTGCGTGAAAATTACGGCTGCGGGCTTGCCGATAATCTCATCCTCGTCCCATCCGAGGATCCGTCGCGCACCCTCGTTCCACGTGGTTATCAGCCCATCCAGATCCATAGAGATGATCGCATATTCGATCGCGCTTTGGAGGATGGCTTCGAGAAAGCGCTCTCGGGAGCGGCTGGAATTGGAAAAGAGTTTCATGATCATATGGTGCGCCTGATCCTCCGGAGCTGCAAGGCTGATCGACCACATCCAGATTCTATAGCGGAGGCCATCCTGTGGGTGGTGGGTGTGTGGGCACTTCGTCCGGCAGATGTCGGATGAGCGATCGCTTAAGTCACACAACCATCTCCGAAACAAAGATACGCGAGCCACGTTATCAAGCGACGTCTTAGTGAGCGTGGAAGCATGACAGGCCATTCGAGAGAAAAACTGCATGGGGATTTGCCTTCCGTATCTTCAAAAGCAGCTTCCGCTGATCGGAAGGAGTTGGCAGCGATCGCATTTGAACGCACCAGGATGCCGATGGTCGTCACCGATGGGCGCAAGCCGGATCTTCCGATCGTGCTCGCAAATAAGGCATTTCTTGAACTGACAGGTTACGAGGCTCAAGAAGTGCTAGGCCGCAACTGTCGTTTCCTGCAGGGCTCCGCGACCTCTCCGATCGCCGTCGCCGAAATACGGGCGGCTATCGCCGGTGAGCGTGAGGTCAGCGTCGAGATCCTCAATTATAAGAAGAGCGGAGAGCAGTTCTGGAACCGTTTGCACCTAAGTCCCATCCATGGGGATGACGGAAGGATCCTGTATTTCTTTGGATCTCAAATTGATATGACCGGATACCGGCGGATCGAGGCACTGGAGGCCTCCGAGCACCGCCTGCTGATGGAAGTCGACCACCGGTCCAAGAATGTCCTGGCAATCGTCGACAGCATCGTCCGTCTAAGCAATGCCGATGACCCCGCCCTTTACGCCGCTGCTGTTCAACACCGCGTGCAGGCGCTCGCCCGTGCCCATACCTTGCTTGCTGCAAGGGGATGGACAAGCATTTCTCTTGAGGAACTCATTCGCCAGCAAGTGACGCCGTTCGCGGCCACCCGCGCTATTTTTAGTGGGCCGGATATCAACATGCCTGCGCCGGTCGTCCAGCCCCTTGCGCTCGTGCTCCATGAGCTCGCTGTCAACGCAGCCCATCACGGTGCGCTTGCCGTTGCGCAAGGCAGGCTTTCAATCAGTTGGAAGCCCAGACCGTCGGGGGCCGGCTTCAACATCCGGTGGCAGGAGGTGGGCGTCGACACTCCGCCTAGATCAGCCAAACGAGGTTTTGGCACGGTGATTGTCGGCGCGATGGTCGAAAAACAGCTTAGAGGACGTCTCGAGAAAACCTGGTCGGATGATGGGCTGCTCATCGACATTGAGATCCCATCGGCAGGCTCGACCTCCCTATGACGGCACCTTGGCGCAGGAAAAGTGATGTCAGGGACCCGCCAGCGATATCGAACGCTTAGCGTCCGCCAACGATGGACTCCGAACAATGCGGTATCGTGCCTCTACAAGATTATAGAGTCCGAAAGCCGCCAATCCAACGGCGACGGCGATATACAGGAAGGATCCAAGCGGAAGCTCGCGCAGCCATTCCAGGGCGTCGCCCATGCTACCGGCTTGTCCAGGATCCACCCTGACACCTGCAAAGGCGAAAAGTACGCCGGTGGTCGCGAAGACGACGCCGCGGGCGACGAGACCGTAGATGCATACTAACGTCACGATACCCCTGTTGGCTGGGACCTGAAGGTAGCGCTCGAACTTCCGGGTGATGCCCTTAGCGGCCGTTATGATGCCGCCGATGATGAAGCCAGCGCCGACGGCGATCGCAAGGTAGGACCCGAACGGCTGCGACATGATCCATGCTGCGAGATCCTTCTCACCGGAAGCTTCGCTGCCTCCTCCTGGGAAAAGGGCGTTCGCCAGCGCATATCCGGCAAGCCCGAGATAGGTGATGGCGCTGCCAAAGAGCGCGGATCGGATGGCCAATGCCTTTCCGTCCCTCCCATGGCCGTCGCTGTCTGCCAGGGACTGCGCCAGCCTCCAGGCAACAAATCCGAGAAGGCCGAGCCCGATCAATCCGACCCAGACGCGGCCGAGCGGCTGTCCGAGGAGTGCCGAAAGCGCTGATTTCGTCTCGGACTGGCCACTGGCCACGCCGGAGAAGAGAGCAAGCCCGGCCACAAGGAGAAAGACAACGCCGCGCGCCGCATAGCCGCCTTTGGCAAGCACATCAAATCGATATTCTTTGGTCATCAGCGGTCCCCGTCGGTTTGAGCGCGCCATATTCAACGCGCCAACTCTCTGAAAGTTTGCCGGAGGCCGAACGATGGAACCCACGGAAATGACGAGGCCATTTCCTGGTGAGCGAACGCTACAAGCGGCACATGGCTGGTTGTTGACGACGACCATCCGAATTCGAGAATGCCGAAGCGCCGTTGTCCTCATGTGGCAACCATTCTGCCAATACAGCGAAATTGGCAGCAGGACCGGACGACCGCATGCCACTGCTGCCGATCAATGCGCATCACCCCAAAGAGGGATATATCTCTCTTTAGCTGTTGATCGTGATACGCTTGGCAGTCGGTTGTTGCGACCCCGAGCGGGGCAGGGTGACGGTCAAAACGCCATTCCTGAACGAAGCCGCGATTTTGTCTTCCTCTACCTCGCTGTTCAAGGAAAGACGGCGTTCGAACCGGCCATAAAACCGCTCGGAGAACTGCCGGTCTTTGTCTTCGTTTTCGGCACGCTTTTCGCCCCGGATGGTCAACACGCCGTTGTCGAGCAACAGTTCAACGTCATTTTCGTCCATACCAGGAATATCAGCGGTGACGCGGATTTCCTTCTCGGTTTCCGAGACCTCGATCTTCGGCCAGGCGCTTTCAAACATGAAGCGGGAGCTGACGGTCGGGGATCGACCCTCGAAGCCGCGGAAGACATCATCAAACAGCCTGTTCATCTCGCGATGAAGCGCTAGGAACGGATTATGATCCCTGCCTGCATAGTCGGTCGGGACCGGACTCTTGCCGCGGCCCCGCGAAATCAGATCACGAACACTCATCTGTACCTCCATGTCTGGCCGGGCCGGCAAGTCCGGCGCCGGCCGTCATCTGGTTCGATTATGCAACCTGCTTTCCGCCTTCGATCTGAAGCGGTGCAGTTTGCTTTTGCTGAGCTTCGCTGGTGCCGATGGGAATGCGCCGCGGCTTCATCTCCTCGGGGATCTCCAGTTTCAGCTCGACCGACAGAAGACCGTTCTTCAGGCTTGCCTCAGACACCTTGACGTGATCGGCCAGCTCGAAGCGCCGCTCGAACGACCGGCCTGCGATGCCATGATGCAGATATTGCGCGTCCTCCTTACCCGCCTTCTCACCGGCAATAATGAGCACGTTTCGCTCATGCGTGACCGAGAGATCCTCCTCGCCGAAACCCGCGACAGCGATGACGATGCGGTAGTCGTCCTCGCCCGCCTTGACAATATTGTAAGGCGGCCAGGTATCGACAGCTTGAACCCGCTGCGCATTGTTGAGGAGGTTGAAAACGCGGTCAAAGCCGATGCTGGACCGGTAAAGGGGGGCGAAGTCGAATTCGTTTCTCATAGCCATATCCTCCGTAAAGCAACATGGAATGGAGACGCGTTGGAAACTTACGTCTCCACCAATTCAGCCCCGTAGTGGCGGCTGACGAAACTGATTTGGTTGCGGAGTTTTCAGAGTTCAAGAGCACGTGAGCCAAAAATTGGCACTCGGAACATGAGAGTGCTAAAATTTGTCGAGCCATTGGTGAGCTTCCATTCACCGATTGGATTTTTGAGACCCATTGTTGACATAGCGCCGTCTTGTCACGCCAAAGGTCGCGGCGTCTTTGACCGACGCCTCATAGACTTTTCGCGCATCTGCCCGCCGTTACAACCGCGGGCGCAAAGCTGGGGACAGGCCCCGGTGATTAGGAATGGGATTGATTGTGATCGCCCTTGAACAGCCGGGGACCTGCCCCAATATCATTTTCATCAGGACCATTGGTGGCATGAAAGGAGGAAAAGATGCCGCTGAACGATGTTCCATGGACTCTGCCGGTGAGAATCCGGCTACAGTGCGGTTTGGAGCGCACCTTCACAGGCGCATACGACGCCTTGGATTTTCTCGAGAACGAATGGCCGCTGCGTCATGGAGAGCGCCATGAACGCGCGGTGAAGACGTGTCGTGGCGTCCTCAACGGGGTCATTCCCAGCATCGTCGCGCGCGAGGCCTTCGTGGCGGCCTGCCTAGAAGCGGGAATGCCGTCCGTCGTGGCTCCGTGGAAGAGAAAGCCGACTACGCATCCGGCTCGACCAGCACGTCTCGTTGCCAATTAAAGCAGTAACGATGACCTCGCCTCCGATGGGGGCGAGGTCTGGCATCAGCGCGCTTTTCCCCGATAATCGGCTGAGCGTACGCTATGATGGAACTTCCGGCTGTCAGTCGGCATTTCGCTGTCGGGCTGCTTTCGGGAACGACCATGGCCAGTGACAAACTATCGACTTATCGATCGAAGCGCGACTTTCAAAAAACGGCCGAGCCGACCGGTGAAAAGCGCCTCGCGCGCAGCAATCGCCGTCGTTTTGTCATCCAGAAACACGATGCCACTCGACTGCACTACGATCTGAGACTCGAGCTCGATGGCGTCTTCAAGTCCTGGGCTGTCACGAAAGGTCCGTCCCTCGATCCGCACGACAAGCGGCTGGCCGTCGAGGTGGAGGATCATCCCCTGGACTATGGTGATTTCGAAGGCACCATTCCGAAAGGCCAGTACGGCGGCGGCACGGTCATGCTCTGGGATCGGGGCTATTGGGAACCCGAAGGAAAGAAGAGCCCGGAGCAGGCGCTGGCGAAAGGCGATTTCAAGTTTACGCTGGAAGGCAAACGGCTGCACGGCAGCTTCGTGCTGGTGCGAATGCGCAACGATCGCAACGGCGGCAACCGGACAAATTGGCTGCTGATCAAACACCATGATGAGTTCTCTGTCGAAAACAATGGCGAAGCGATCCTCGAGGCGAACGACACCTCTGTCGCCTCCGGCCGAACCATGGAGATGATTGCCGCCGGCAAGGGGAGAAAGCCCAGGCCTTTCATGGTCGAGGGCGGCGATGTTCAGGCCGATGCTGTCTGGGACAGCAATCACGGACCGGCGGCCGAAGAGCGAAGAGAGGATGCCGGAGGCGGTCGGAAATCGAAACCGGCCACAAAAGTCGATCTGCCGGATTTCATTGCGCCGCAGCTCTGCCAGACCCTGGAACGCCCTCCGGCCGGCACCGGCTGGATTCACGAGATCAAGTTCGACGGCTACCGGATCCAGATGCGCGTACTGGATGGTGAAGCGATGCTGAAGACCAGGAAAGGGCTCGACTGGACGGCCAAATATCCCGAGATCGCCCAGGCGGCATCGACACTGCCAGATGCGATCATCGACGGCGAGATCTGCGCCCTCGACGATAATGGCGTTCCTGATTTCGCGGCCCTGCAGGCGGCTCTTTCGGAGGGCAAGACCGGCGAGCTCGTCTATTTCGCCTTCGATCTTCTCTATGAGGGTGGCGAAGACTTGCGATCTCTGCCACTCGTCGAGCGCAAGACGCGGCTTCTAAGCCTTCTGTCCGATGTGGGTAATGATCCGCGTATCCGTTTCGTCGAGCATTTCGACACCGGCGGAGATGCAGTTCTCCGGTCTGCCTGTAAGCTCTCCCTGGAAGGCATCGTCTCGAAAGAGGCGGATGCACCCTATCAATCCGGCCGTACCGAAAGCTGGGCGAAGTCGAAATGCCGTGCCGGTCACGAGGTGGTGATCGGCGCCTATGCCAAGACCAACGGGAAATTCCGATCTCTGCTGGTCGGCGTTAACCGCGGCGACCACTTCGTCTACGTCGGCCGCGTCGGCACAGGATATGGCGCGAAGAAAGTGGAAACGCTTCTTCCGAAGTTGAAAGCGCTCGAGACGGCGAAATCGCCTTTCACCGGCATCGGCGCGCCGAAGAAGGAGGCTGAGGTCACCTGGCTGAAGCCGGAGCTCGTGGCTGAAATCGAATTCGCGGGCTGGACCGCCGACGGCATTGTCCGGCAGGCCGCCTTCAAGGGACTGCGGGAAGACAAGCCAGCCAAAGAGGTCAAAGCCGAACGGCCGGCTACGCCCTCGCAAACAGACGTGCCGCAGCCGGCCGTGGAGGCGAAGGCCAGACCCACCCGCAAAAAAGGCGCCAAGGCCGAGGTCATGGGGGTACTGATCTCCAACCCGGACAAGCCGCTGTGGCCTGATGCCAATGACGGCAAACCCGTCACCAAGGAAGATCTGGCCCGCTACTACGAAGCCGTCGGCTCCTGGCTGATCGAGCACATCAAGGGACGGCCATGCTCCATCATCCGCACGCCTGACGGGATCGGCGGTGAGGAGTTTTTCCAGCGCCATGCGATGCCCGGCACTTCGAACCTTCTCGAACTGGTCAAGGTCTTCGGCGATAAAAAGCCCTATCTGCAAATCGACCGGGTCGAAGGCTTGGCTGCCGTCGCGCAGATCGGCGCCGTCGAGCTGCACCCCTGGAATTGTGAACCGCATCGGCCTGAGGTGCCCGGCCGGCTCGTCTTCGACCTTGATCCAGGTCCAGACGTGCCATTCTCCGCGGTCGTTTCAGCGGCTCGGGAAATGCGGGACCGTCTCGATGCGTTGGGCCTGGTCGGCTTTTGCAAGACGACTGGCGGCAAGGGTCTGCACGTCGTCACTCCGCTTGCGGTCAACAAGCGCAAGCCGCTTTCGTGGGCCGAAGCGAAGGGTTTTGCACACGATGTCTGCCAGCAAATGGCGCGCGACAATCCCGATCTCTATCTGATCAAAATGACGAAGAGCCTGAGGGATGGCCGAATCTTCCTCGACTATCTGCGCAATGACCGCATGGCGACGGCCGTGGCCCCTTTGTCACCGCGGGCTCGACCGGGCGCCACTGTCTCGATGCCGCTGAGCTGGACGCAGGTCAAATCGGATGTGGACCCCAAGCGCTTCACCATCCGGACCGTTCCTGCGCTTCTGGCGAAATCGTCGGCTTGGGAAGATTACGGCGATGGCAAACGTCCGTTGGAACAGGCGATCAAGCGCCTCGGCAAGGCGCGCGTCGCCGCATGATCAGCACCGGGCGGCGCGCCGTCCGATTAGTAGATAGCGGCGAATGTGTCTTCTGCGCTGACCGATTTGCGGATGCGGTTGGGCTGGACCTGGCGCTCGTCAATGCCGCGGGCTATGTAGCACGTGCTCGGCGAAACGTGGTGACGTCAACGCAAGTCTTCCGATCAGTTCCCTTGAACGTCGGTCGCCGATAGGCCGCCGCTTGCACGGTGAGTGCCGCCGGGATCTTCGTTGGATTCTTCGCCTAACCGCATCACAGTCGGCTATTTGGAGGAATCTAAATCCGCAGCCTCCACGTCGAGCATGAAGCGGCTCATAGGCGTGCATTCCTTGTGAGGACGCCCACTCTTCAGTCAACCTTCGGCTCCGATTCACAGCTTCCGGGCGGTTACGATCCACGCGCGCGAGTCGAAGAGGACGCCCTCCGATGTCAGATGCGCCTCAGCAAATCGCGCAGCCGCTGCAGCCTGCCCTCGTCGATGCTTTAAAACCAAGAACATGGCCCGAGCGTTTGTCGCAATCGGACCGAGGGGGTTGGATTTCCAAGGTCTCCTATTTCGCAAGAAACTTCGTCATCCGATCAGATGATGCCCTCCTGATATCTTGAACTTGCCGTACAAATCGCGGGCAGGCCCTCGGATCAGGATGACATGGCCGTTGACGCCAAACTCCGCATGTGAGGAGGACACCGCCTCGCGCGACGACATCGTCGATATCGCCCGGTCACTGGCACGAGCAGGCAGGTCAACCATCTGCGCTGCGGTTCATCTGCGATGTGAGCGACGTGATTGCCGCCTCGCGGATCTGCCTTCTGCCTCCGTCAAACCTCCCACTAACATTTCGGCCATCGCGTCCTGCCCCGGCTTTTGGTCGTGCCAGGCTCGCGCCGCCGGCAACGGCTTTGCCGTCCTCCACTGCGTTGCGGCCCTGCGGGTGCAGGCAGCGCTTGCCGCCTGGCTTTCGGACCGCCGTAGCAGGTCGCGATGGCCGCGACCTCGAAACGGAGGTTCCAACATGAGCAGGCAGCAATCCAATCAACGATCCGATATCTATAGCCGCATCACCACCAAGATCATCGCCGACCTCGAACGGGGTGTGCGGCCATGGACCAAACCCTGGACAACGGAACATGCGACGGGCGAGGTCGGCCGGCCACTGCGCCACAATGGCCAAGCCTACACCGGGATCAACGTCCTGCTGCTGTGGTCCGAAGCCATCGCCCGCGGCTTTGCCTCATCCAGCTGGATGACGTTTCGCCAGGCAATCGAACTCGGCGGCGCCGTTCGCAAGGGCGAAACCGGCACAACCGTCGTCTTTGCCAGTTCGTTTATCCGCACCGAGACGACCGAGACAGGCACTGAGATCGAACAGGACATTCCATTCCTCAAGAGCTACACGGTGTTCAACACCGACCAGATCGCCGGTCTTCCTGGGCGTTTTCATGAGATCGCACCTGCCGAGGATCCGATCAGCCGGATCGGCGATGCCGGCCGCTTCTTTGCCAATACCGGGGCACTGATCCGGCATGGAGGATCGGCGGCCTATTATGCCGCTCACCGTGATTACATCCAGATGCCATGCTTGAACGCCTTCCGGGACGATGCCTCCTATGTCGCGGTCCTCAGTCACGAGATGACGCACTGGACCGGAGCACCGCGACGGCTTGATCGTGATCTCAGCCGCTACGCGAAAGACCGGAGCGAACGCGCCCGTGAAGAGCTGATTGCCGAACTCGGCAGCTGCTTTCTCTGCGCCGATCTTGGCATCGTGCCTGAGCTCGAACCACGCCCCGACCACGCAAGCTATCTCGATGGCTGGCTGAAGGTTCT
>NZ_SILG01000015.1:0-1067 GCF_004306515.1 Rhizobium beringeri
ATTTAAGGTGGGTTGCCCCATTCGGAGATCCATGGATCAAAGCTCATTCGCAGCTCCCCACGGCTTTTCGCAGCGTATCACGTCCTTCATCGCCTGTGCATGCCAAGGCATCCACCAAATGCCCTTACGACACTTAATCGTTCTCATTGCCAATGCTCATCATCTCGTTGCCCGCCCCATAAGGAACGGCAACAGACCGGGTTACCTTTTACAACCCAGTCAATCCAACAATGCCATTAACGTGTTCGACAGGTCTGCTTTATTGGAGCTACGCCGAGCAGCTCGCTTGCAGCCTGTCTTAAGACCAGCTTCTCGAGATTGGATCCGATACCGCGCGGTCAGGCAACGGTAATCCGATCGTTCATCAGACGATGCCCAAAGGCAACGAACAACAAACGATCCAGAGTGACAAGCTTCCTACCTACCTCCAATCCCTCCACCACATCCGGCCGGCTAGGCCATCCATGGTTTCACAGGAACTGGGCTCGGACGCCTTGGGCAAAACCCAAAACACCTGGAAGCCTCCAGATCAATCTTCTCTTCACAATGTATGCAGAACAGGCACCAGCTCGAAGCCAGTGCAAAACTTTTATTTCTTCAAAAGACAAATGCCGTCAGCTTCAACACCAATCGATTTGGTGGAGCTGAGCGGGATCGAACCGCTGACCCCCTGCTTGCAAAGCAGGTGCTCTCCCAGCTGAGCTACAGCCCCTCCAGCTCGATCACCCAGGGGCAAGACCCCAAGGTTCGGCAACAATCCGCATCGCCTGACATTCCATCATCCCTCAACCCTCATTCGCTACAGCAAATTTCATTTGCTGGTGCAAATGGTGGGCCCGGGAAGACTTGAACTTCCGACCCCACGCTTATCAAGCGTGTGCTCTAACCAACTGAGCTACGGGCCCATTCGGGGAACCGGTCGACGCGGTTTTTTGTCTTCTTGAAGAAAGAGAAACGTGGACGGCGAAAGCTCGCCATACCGTCGTGACCGAAGTCATCGCGGCGTATTACGTTTCGATAGTCACCTGACTGGTGCCATCTATGTTCTAAAAAGCACGGGAAGGTTC
>NZ_SILG01000016.1:0-666 GCF_004306515.1 Rhizobium beringeri
GGAACTGGGCTCGGACGCCTTGGGCAAAACCCAAAACACCTGGAAGCCTCCAGATCAATCTTCTCTTCACAATGTATGCAGAACAGGCACCAGCTCGAAGCCAGTGCAAAACTTTTATTTCTTCAAAGGATATCTCTCAGTCTCGACACCAAGCGAATTGGTGGAGCTGAGCGGGATCGAACCGCTGACCCCCTGCTTGCAAAGCAGGTGCTCTCCCAGCTGAGCTACAGCCCCAACCATCGCAAACACCTGACAGCAAACCGCCAGGATCAGGTAAACCCAAACAAACCACAATTCGCTACAGCAAACCTCATTTGCTGGTGCAAATGGTGGGCCCGGGAAGACTTGAACTTCCGACCCCACGCTTATCAAGCGTGTGCTCTAACCAACTGAGCTACGGGCCCATCTCGCCGAACTTCAAGCCTATCAAGGCTCTCCCATACAGGCCAGAGGCCGTCGCCGGTCGTCCGGCGCCCCCCGCGGAGCACAGCCCGAAGGGCGGTGCGTGCGTGAGCGCAAACCAATGGTTCGATATCCTTTTGAAGAAAGAGAAACGTGGACGGCGAAAGCTCGCCATACCGTCGTGACCGAAGTCATCGCGGCGTATTACGTTTCGATAGTCACCTGACTGGTGCCATCTATGTTCTAAAAAGCACGGGAAGGTTC
>NZ_SILG01000017.1:0-443 GCF_004306515.1 Rhizobium beringeri
TAAGGGCATTTGGTGGATGCCTTGGCATGCACAGGCGATGAAGGACGTGATACGCTGCGAAAAGCCGTGGGGAGCTGCGAATGAGCTTTGATCCATGGATCTCCGAATGGGGCAACCCACCTTAAATACCTAGAAAATCATTCTGGTTGTCGGATCGTCGATCCGACATTACGGCGAACGATTGCCGACGGCCTCTGGCCTGTATGGGAGTTTCCCAATACAGCGCGAGAGCGCGTCGCCGGTCGTCCGGCGCGCCCACGCAGCGCTGCACGAAGTGCAGAACGAGTGTGAGTGAAAACCCGAATGGTTTCTAGGTATTGTGATAAGGTATCTACACCTGAATACATAGGGTGTAAGAAGCGAACGCAGGGAACTGAAACATCTAAGTACCTGCAGGAAAGGACATCAACCGAGACTCCGCAAGTAGTGGCGAGCGAACGCGG
>NZ_SILG01000018.1:0-356 GCF_004306515.1 Rhizobium beringeri
GATCAAAGCTCATTCGCAGCTCCCCACGGCTTTTCGCAGCGTATCACGTCCTTCATCGCCTGTGCATGCCAAGGCATCCACCAAATGCCCTTACGACACTTAATCGTTCTCATTGCCAATGCTCATCCATATTTGGACGTGCGACCATCCGGACAACCTTGCGATTGCCGTGCGGCCAGTCCAAAAATCCGGTTACCTTTTACAACCGGATCATTTCATGATGCCATCGACGTGTTCGACAGGTCTGCTTTATTGGAGCTACGCCGAGCAGCTCGCTTGCAGCCTGTCTTAAGACCAGCTTCTCGAGATTGGATCCGATACCGCGCGGTCAGGCAACGGTAATCCGATCGTTCATC
>NZ_SILG01000019.1:0-314 GCF_004306515.1 Rhizobium beringeri
TAAGGGCATTTGGTGGATGCCTTGGCATGCACAGGCGATGAAGGACGTGATACGCTGCGAAAAGCCGTGGGGAGCTGCGAATGAGCTTTGATCCATGGATCTCCGAATGGGGCAACCCACCTTAAATGCTTGGAAAATCATTCTGGTTGTCTGGCCTTTGGCCCGGCAACCCGAGTGGTTTCCAAGCATTGTGATAAGGTATCTACACCTGAATACATAGGGTGTAAGAAGCGAACGCAGGGAACTGAAACATCTAAGTACCTGCAGGAAAGGACATCAACCGAGACTCCGCAAGTAGTGGCGAGCGAACGCAG
>NZ_SILG01000020.1:0-246 GCF_004306515.1 Rhizobium beringeri
CGAGAAGTTGTTTCGGGCGTGATAGTTCACCCCCGTATCCCAGGGGAGCCGTATAGCTATGAAATCAAGGGGCTTCTGGCTGGAATCGCCGGACCGGAATTGTCGGCTGTATTGTTGGTAGCGGAGGTCCGTTCTGGTCACAACAGCCGACAGCATGAACGGACAGAGATCAGCCTGGGAACGTGGCAGATCGAATTGAAACGGGCCATCAAGCAATATCTTGAAGAAACTAGGAAAGCTGCCGCG
>NZ_SILG01000021.1:0-209 GCF_004306515.1 Rhizobium beringeri
TCTAAAGATCAGCAACTACCTTCTTATCGCTGGCGGAAAAGCTTCGCTTTCCCTGGCGATGGTAGCTCCTCGTCCTGCGGACCATAACCTGAAGGCCGCAGGTTCAAATCCTGCCCCCGCAACCAAATTCCTCTCTAAAGATCAGCAACTACCTTCTTATCGCTGGCGGAAAAGCTTCGCTTTCCCTGGCGATGGTAGCTCCTCGTCCT
>NZ_SILG01000007.1:0-160563 GCF_004306515.1 Rhizobium beringeri
ATTGTCGTAGATGCCGCGGCCAGGAATGCCGCCGAAGACGCGGAACGCGTGATTATGGGCATCGAACAGCATCTCATGCGTCTGCAGGAGATAGGCTCGGACGATGAAAGCCCTGGAGTAGCTCAGCTTCGTATGCGCCACCTGCAGCTTGGTGCGTTCATTGCCGATGATCGCCCAGTCTTCCGACCAGTCGAACTGGAAGGCTTCACCAGGCTCGAACGCCAAGGGCACAAACGTGCCGCGGCCTGTCGTCTGCAATTCCCTCTGCCGATCATCACGCCATTCCCGAGCAAATGCCGCCACGCGATTGTAGGAGCCCTCGTAGCCGAGGCTGACCAGGTCAGCATGTAATTGTTTCATCGTCCGCTTCTGTTTGCGGCCCTTCTTGGATTCCGTCTTCAACCAAGCTGACAATCGATCCGCAAACTGGTCAAGCTTGCTCGGTCGCTCCGGAACGTTGAACTTCGGCTCCACGCCGCCGGCACGCAGGTATTTGCGGATGGTATTCCGGGACAGGCCGGTCCTGCGGCAAATCTCCCGGATCGATAGATGCTCTCGAAAATGCCAGCGTCGGATTACGCTCAGTAATGCCATGTCGATCACTCCAGAGCCCCCGCTGAAAGCATGCGAGGGACGGTTGAAACATGGGTCAATTCTCAATGGAAATATCTGGCTGCGCCGGGTCAGCTCTCAGTGGAAATCAACAGCCTTATGACAATCCCCGGAGTTGGCCCCGTCACCTCGCTTGCCTTCGTCAGTACCATCGACGTCCCAGCTCGCTTTAAAAACTCCCGTGCAGTCGGGCCAGCACTCGGGTTGACCCCGGTGCTCAATCAGTCAGGGGAGAGTCATCGTGTCGGACGCGTTTCTTTATGCGGCGATGACATGATGCGTGCCCTTCTCTATGAAGCGGCGCAGGTCATGCTGAGCCGTGTGAAGAAATGGTCATGGCTAGAGGCCTGGGCAATGAATATTGCCCGGAGGCGCGGTCGATCGAAGGCGATCGTAGCGCTGGCAAGGCGATTGGCGGTGATCATGCATCGCATGTGGAGTGACAGCTCTGAATTCCGGTGGACAAGGGAAAATGAAGTAATACCCGTCTGATCCGGCGTCGCAACCGACCAAGTAAAGCTTTGGAATTCCGCTGACCGGCGGAACGATGTCCTTTGCGGGACGACGGATGAGGTGAGTGCGCTTTGGGTCTTGTACCGGTTGTTACGACGGTTAGGACGTGAGTCAGATTGCACCGCCTCGTTCTTCTGATCCCATGATGGGAAGGCCAGGAAGCCTATCCCGAAGAGAAGCAAGGGCCCGTTAAAGGACATCAAAGGCCGGCAGATGGAAAGCTTCAAAAGTGCTTGACGCAACTACGCCGAATAGAGAAGACCCAATGTTCGGTGCTGATTGACACACGGACGAAGCGGAGGTCTGTGTGTTCAGACTGCTGGGTTCCTACGAGAATTTATCCTACGCAACCGACTGGTTCGAAGCGCAAGGCTTTGACGTGCCCCCGAACTTCAGTAGCGCTCGCCCTTATATAGAGTCGGATGGCACGCAGCGGGTTACCGGCGGGTATTCGATCCGAAAGAACGGCCCCAAATTTCCGACTAAGGGAGTCATTCGTCGGGCTTTTAGATCGATACCATATGGCATGTCCGTTGATGCGACGTGGTCGAAGGACGGTAAGCAGTTGCTGTGGGTGCAAACGGGCTTCAGCACTCTGTGAGGAGGAGCCGCGATGTTAATTGGGAGCTGGTTACAGGGAAAAGATGGACAGTTTGCTTTTCTTCCTCGGAGACATCGTGAGCGAGTGGCTAACGGGCAATTCATCGAAATCGAAGTTTATGCGCTGGGTGGAGCGCATAGTTGTCTTTTTCGCAATCGTGCTCATGGCTCTTGGGTTTTTTTACATCTACCGCACTTGACCTCCGGCATGGCCGTTGGGCCGCAGCGGCGAGCCACAGGTGGATGCGATCCAACTATTGCACACGGTCGAGCGGCACCCCACACACGAAAGAGCTGATCAGCAAATGACTGAGGCAAATTCCTTATCGGCCGACCCCGACCAGAGCGCTACGCAGCCCGTCCTGGTATTGCGACCAAGCATCAGGGCACTCATCGGTTTCATCTGCGTCATGGCAATCTTCTTCGTCTACCTGTCACTCATCGCCGTTGGTCAGATCGAAATGAGCAGACCCACCAGTGGTGTCGGAGAGGGCATGTTCGCGATCCTGTTCCTCGTCATCATCGTCTTTGTTGTAGTAAAGGCCCGGCAGGTGGACTTCACGAAACCAATAATGGTGATCGGTCCCGACGGCATTACAGGTCAAAAACTGCCAAAACTCATCCCTTGGTCAATCATCGAACGCGTTGATATTCCTCAGACCCGCTGGGCGGAGCTGATCTATCTGACCGTGCGCAAGGATGCTGATCCGGAGATACTCCGACAGTTGCGCAAGCGGCAGCCTCTTGAAAGGACCGTCGCGATACCGCACAGATGGATTCCAGGATACAGTTCAAGCGAAGTCAAGGATATCGTAAATCGCTATTTCGAAAGCTCACAACGGGGTTGAATGTCCGGGAGTTGCCTTGGGCCCGGTGCCCGTTTGCATAGAAATCGGAGTTCGAAGCGTATGTCTAAGCGATCTGATAGGTTTTCTCAGCTGTTCAATTCAGCCCTCCATGAGCTGTTGTGTGGGCGTGCTGGCCGAGTGGCGATCCTTGGCTTACTCCTTGGACATGCTGGCGTGGCATTGGCTGACGAGAGCGGCTGGAACGAGGAAACGTTCGGATATTATTCCTCGATCATCCGTCAACTGCCGGAGACGCACAGTCGTCTGATTGACGGCTGCGCCAAGGACGGGATGGCGAAAATGGACGCCGAGACCAAAGCACAGACCGAGCGCGACACATCGATGTCGGCTGACGAGGCGGCCCGAGACGTTTGCCGCAGAATGATCAAGGGGATCGCTTCGGGCGCGGTGACGTACGAGGTCTACCGGAAATGGCTCGACACACCCGACGATGAGAAGCTCAGGTTTCCCGACTACCAGTGATCCGTCGGCGTGCCTGCCACAAGCGCGACGTGTTCTCTGCGTTGTGGGTGCTCAAGTTCCGGTGCTAATTGCACTTGGTCGTTTGTTAGTTCATCCTTTCGATGCGGATTTTCATGAGAGTTTTTGGTCGTGTGCTTGTCGATCTGATTGCCGCAATTTTACTGTTTTTTCTAATTGGCTTTGATGGCTTTTTCGTTGCAGCGCAAGCAGAGGCCTTGGCTGGTGAGCGGCCATACTGCATCGGAACAGCCGAGCCAAAGAATGCCGGGGTCTATCTACCAGTCACTAAGATCGAGGATTTGTCGTTTCGGCATATGTTCAATAGCGGTGGGCTCACAGACGAGCCAGGCCATGTTGGAGTGCATCATGCCGTGATGCAGCTTGCGGAGCCGCCAGGCTTCTCGAATTGGCGGCATTATGGAGCAAGTGCCACAAGGTATCCCTATTCTCTGATGGGTATGCTTCGAGGCCTTGCCAGGAAGCTCACCAGCACCACGCATAGGATGATTGCGAGGCCATACCCGAGGTAAAGATCAGCCTCCCCAACTGCGGGAAGCATGATGGGCACGAGATAGATTATCCCCCCAAAAGCGCTAGTGAGGAGGGTGCTAAACCCTTGCGCCCTGCCGATCATCTCGTTGTCGACGACGATCAGGAAGTTTGCACTAGCGAGCGCCCTGCAGACGCTCCAGAGCATTCCCGAAGCGCAGTATGTAATTACAGCTATCAGGGATATCTGCGAGAAGGAGAACGCAACGAGGGAGAGGCCTGACATCACCAGGATGGGGATCATCCGTCGCCGCAAAAGCTCAGCTATGCGCTTTCCTGAGACCAGCAATGCGGATGCAGCGCCTGCCAACGCGGCCACCATTTCCAACATTCCAAAGAGTGAGCTGTCGCCGTGGAGGCTGTTCGTCACGAACCCTGGTAAGAGAAGGTTCGTGACTTGTACTATCGAGTAAGATAGCCCTGTGAAGAGGACGGCGGCCAGGCATTCCGGGCGGCGCAGGAAATAACGGAGTGCCTCTAGGTTCGATGCGAGAAAACCTCCTGTGGCTGTTCCATGTGAATGGTATTGAGATGTAGGTAGCACACGCAAGAGACCTATGCAGATGAAGCTGATCGCACCAAACAGATACGCTGCTGCGCTACTTCCTAGATAATAGAGCGCGATCCCAGCCGCCCCCGTGCCACACGCGATTCCAATCTGTTTGGCTACCGACATTCTTAGGGCGAATCCCGCTCGCTCCTCCGCTGGTATAATGCGCTGAAGAAGGCCGCCCAGGGAACCAGATAGGACGGCGAAGCCAAACGCTCCTGCAATGCTGGAGACGATCAGCAGTATCGCACCCCAAAGGGCGGATGACCCTTCGGCAAATCCCACCAGAAGCATCGCAATAGCTCGCGTCGCCTGGCCTATGGCTGACATTGCTTTTCGGTCATGTTTATCAACAAGGTGACCTGCTGCTGGTGCGAGAAGAACTCCCGCAAGACTGGACGCAAGCAGAATCAAACCGACGAGCTTTGACCCGCCGACCTGAAACGCGATCCACGACGGCAACACGATCCCGACGCCGACCAAGCCAAAGGAGAGGACCGTGAAGAGTGCGTATGCTATCTTCTGCTTGTTTGGGGGCATCAGAAATCCTGTATGTCAACATCGCACTTGAACCAGCGGATACTCACTCCACGACGTCTTCGGATGCCTGGGGATCGGCTACATGACTTACATAGCCTGGTTCCTCGGTATCCGAGAAGACTTTCGTAATTACGCCTGATCTCAGTGCTTCAGCGTTTTGGACGCGATAAAGGCCCTCAGGTGTCGCCAGTCCCATCATAGCGAAAACATCGTCTCGGCTGACTCCCATTTCGTCGAGATAAATAGAAAGCATCCGCTTCAACACGGGATCAGACCTCGTCGAAATTGCGTCCAGGTTTCTTCGCCCTGCCGTCCCATAACCGGAGTTTTTGCGGCCGTTCGTTATCTGATGAAGGCCGATATCGGAAGTAATACCCGCAGCGCGGACCTTGCCGCCAGCCAGGGCAAGCGGGCAAGCTGAGAAACAGTAGGCCCCTCCCGCGTGAACTTCGCCTACGGACCAGCCATTCCTGACGATCTTTTGTGCACAGCGTGGCTCAAGCATAGGGCAGTCGTTTAGCCGGGTCCTGCCGATTGCAGTTTCGAGACCGGCCGCTCGGATCATACGCCCAATTGAAAGCGCGGCGTCCACGTCGCCGCCGTAAGACTGAAACACAACAGGAAATTTTCGGCCCTTGAGGCTCCTGAGAAGGGTCTTAAATTGTTTCGGCGTGTTGGAAGTTATCGCGCCTTCGGCAGATATCCATCGGATACAAGTTTCCTTGCAGTTTCCATCATGAACCAGAGCAAAATCCATCGGCCGATCTTCGAGTGGCTTCTGTCCTGCGTTCGCCGGAATTGCAGCAATCATGGATAGAAAAAAGACTGCAGCAATTAAGCAGTAGGTTGTCCGCAAATAAAAGTGGATTGGCATGCACATCCCCGTAATATCAGGTAATTGCTATCGCCTCGAGCTCTCATAGGCAACGGTTTTTGAACCGCGAGGCGATATACGTCAGATTGGGAAATTTAGGCCATTCGCAGATCGCGAGCCGTTACATGGGTTCAATCGCACTGGATGATCTCTCTGCATGTCACCGAAATCGATCCGTGACCCTGTATCCCGTCTCCGATCAGCCGTGGCGCTGGATGCGAAGGGTCTGAACCGTGCTTCAAGAATGCCTGCATCCAAAGGACGCTGCTTCTGAACGGATCGGGATCGAGCTTCTCCTGATAATGATGCGATACCTCGACTTCGGAATAGATCGGGAGACAATCTGGCTTATTCCGCGCCTTCCCATCTGGGCCGATTGGGCACCAGGCATTTTTGGCAATGTCAGGAACCCAGGCGATTCCTCGACGGAAGCAAGAAATTGCTTCAAACTTCGGTTCGACAAGAATGCGCCCATCAGGCCCTTGCAATCCCCAAAGACCTTCCTTCGACACAATCGACACGCCGCTTTTGCACTGGGTGCTCTTGGAAGGAATGATCGGTTCCCCCATCCTCAACGGGAATGGCTTCTCCTCGGGAGCATCACTGAGGTTGCCGTCGGCGCTGATGCCGAACCAGCTGCCATCAATTAGCACCTTCAACGGTTTCCCTTGAAGATCACGTTCTACTTTTTGGAAGAACCTGCCCCCAAGGAGACGGCCGCCGGTATCCAGAAATCCTTCTTTGCCATTCAGGCGCACGACGGAGTAGCCCTGATCCCAATAAGAAAGCCAGTCGTAGGCGAGGGGAATTACCAGATTTCCCTCCGGATCGACGGCACCCCAAAGTCCACGTCGCGGTTCAGCGTCTTCAACCTTGACCGAAACAACAGCACGACCGTCGTGAAGTGATTGAACCGCGTCGAACGCTGGTTCGACCTTCCACTTGCCCTCATTGTTCATCAGGCCAAATCGCGGCTGCTTCGCACTTACATCGCGGGCCCAAACGTAATTTGGACGGCCACGTTCGAAAGGTTTGAATTCGTAAGTGTATGCGGTTAGCCAACCCTTGCTCAGGCTGTAGAGACCCATTGGACCATAATCGACGTACAAAAGGTCGAACGGCTCCAACTCTTCCATTTCAGGCGGTCGCTTTGGGCGAAACTGACCCTTCCGCACGATGAGAACATCGGCCATGATTGGTGTCGAACGACCGAATTGCGGGTCCAGCACTACCTTCCCAGTTTCTGAGACGACGCCCGTATGCTGACCGACAAGGATTTCGGCGAATCCCTCATGAAAGGGTCCGGCGAGATCGAAGCGCGGCTCGATCACAACCTTGCCTGCCGTATTGACATAGCCGAAGAGCCCGTTCATGCGCACGGCGGCAAGGCCCTCCGAGAACAGCATAGTCCGCTCGAACGACTTCGGGATCAGGTCTTTGCCACTCTGTCTGTCGGAATATCCGCACAGGTCGAATATTCCGCCACACGATGGGTACATAGCCTTGCCACTAACGTCACTGCCGAATCCATGGGACGCCGTGCAAGAGAACGGTATGACCAGCAGCGGGATTCGGAACGACTTCCTCGACCAAATTCTGTTCGGCAAAACGCGTGGCATTCGTGTCTCCAGTGACGGAACAATCACGTCGACTACAAGAAACGGGACAAGTTATGATTGCAGTAGGATTTTCAATAAAATTACACAGGTCAATTGGAGCCGCCGATAAATCACTCTCCGAAGCCTGAGCTGTTTTTAAAGAAAGACAGGATTGAGGAAAGACATCGGAGGTTCTTGCGAATTGTGGACCGGGCAGCCGCAAGACAGTGTCAATTCTGGCGTTGGCCCGAAGGTGCTGAGGGCATCACCTGCTTTCGGTCCGTTGCCGCCATTGAACATGGCCATTCCCGTATCTAGGTTTCAAAAAACCCAGGAAGCCATTTGATGCGCCGTATCCTGAAAGATTGACTGACATCATTAGCAATCGAAGGGTATCCCGCATTGTTCTTACCTACCGACGGTGATCTTGTCCCACGGGCGACGCCCAGTGTTACGCGATGCTGGACGAACCAGTCATAGCAGCGCAATTTAAAAATCCAACTTCCTCACTTCGGTGATCTGTCCAGTTCACCAATCCGCTTCACGCACTACGAAATCTGCCTATATCCCGCATAGCAATCGTATCTGTCGACATCCAACATAAATCCATACTTATCGAAAATCTTACTATTACTAATTTTATCTATCTTGTACGATCCATGCATTAATGGATCATGATCTGGAACAGATAATACTCGTCGAAAAAATTCCAGATCGCTGAATTCTACATCAAGTGTATTCTTCAGAACTTGGCCATTCTTCTCATACAACTCCAGAACAAGCGAAACCTGCATAAGGTCATCCTTTTGGTGTTGTTGGTCCAGGCTTCGGAGGTTTTGTTTGCGCCCCCGTCACCGGATCGTATTCACCGACATGCTTCTTTCCCGACTTATCGAATTTCTCAAGTTTACAGTGTTGGTAGTCCAATTTCATAAATGTTTCCCTTGTTGCCGTACCACCGCGCTCTGCCGCCAATATGATCACCTCCTCCATTCGAATTCTGGCTCAACACAATTTTAGGCATAAGGCATGAACAGACTGCAGAAGACGATAACGACCTTGCTGAGCACCATGGGGCTGATCATTGGCGGCTGGTTGGGCTATCAACTAGCTGGGATAGTCGGCGTGCTCATGTTCGTGCCTGTCGGCGCCATTGTCGGGCTTTGCGCAGGTCTTATGGGCTGGCGGATAATCTATCTGCTGGCGTTCATTCCGTAGCAAATGTTCGATACATCGACGTAGACCGGTCCATTATTGCTCATTGCGTGATGTAGCTATCGGATGTTGTTGTCGTACGGCTCGGTGGAGTTCCTCATGGGGATCAGCGAGGCGAGACCTTATTTTAGCCTGCGATGTTCGCAGACGCGTCAAGGGTCAAATCCACCCGCTCCGTCTTCAGATGTGAGGGCGCAAAGAGAGCATCCTGTTTTCAATCGAAAGCGCGGCGAGCAGCATTCCCAGTTAGACGCAGATAGGTTGGCCTTGCGGCGCACGGTGCAAAATCATATGGCTTTTGCATCTCGGAGATGCGGCATGCGGACTTTCAGAATCATTGGCGGCATGACAGTATTGGCATTGGTCGCCATTGCGGTATTGTTCATTTGGTCGGGATTAGCGGCCAATGAGATGATCTCAAAGTGCCATGACAATTCAGCAGGCGAATACATCCCAGAACTGAATGCGCGAAAAGCTTATTGCGGAGACTTCGGCGCAAATTCAAGTGACCCTCTGCCGCGCGGTTACTAGCAAAGCCCCACTTATACGTGCTTCGGCAGATTACCCAGAGCGTGCGCTCTGGGCTGCGTCATATATATCCGTTAAATAAATCAACCAACGCGTGGGCGCGATGTCGCTTAGGGAGAAGTCATGACCGGCAACGAACTATCTTTCACTGAGAACGACAGGATCGTTCCTGGTGCCGAATGGGACGAGCCGATGCCGGAAGACGCTGGCTGGTCAACATCGCATCTTGCCAGCCTTGCCCAAAATTTGGCGGACGGCCGCTCGACAGGGCTTATGATCATCGACGCGGGCCGCATCGTCTTCCAATGGGGTGACGTTGCCTGCAAATCCAGCGTGGCATCCGTGCGGAAGAGCCTGATCAACATCCTGTACGGAATTTACATTGCAGAAGGCAGGATAAATCCGAACGATACGTTGGCAGATTTGGAGATCGATGACGTTACGCCTCTGACTGCAATTGAGAAGACCGCGACGGTGCTGGACCTCTTGAAGGCCAAATCACGTGTTTATCTGCCCTCAGTATACGATACCGACAAAGGCCGCCCGCCGAGAGGAAGCCAACAGCCGGGAACCCATTGGTTTTACAATAACTGGGATTTCAATGTCCTTGGAACCATTCTGGAGCGTCAAACGGGGCAGACGGTATTCGAGGCGTTCGCGTCACGCGTCGCGGTACCTCTTTCGATGCAGGATTTTATGAAGGACGACGGCCATTTTCACCACGGCCCGGAATCTCGGCACCCTGTCTACAAAATCCGCATGTCGACCCGCGACCTTGCTCGTGTCGGACTACTCTATCTCCGAGGCGGGCGATGGGGCGAAACGCAACTCGTGCCCAAGATGTGGGTTCAAGAAAGCACTCAACCCCATTCGGAAATCGGGGAAGGAAAGGGATACGGCTATCTCTGGGTGACTGCCGCCGCAAACGCTCCTGGCGACAGCATCAGCACC
Source organism: Rhizobium beringeri (assembly GCF_004306515.1). NCBI lineage: Bacteria > Pseudomonadati > Pseudomonadota > Alphaproteobacteria > Hyphomicrobiales > Rhizobiaceae > Rhizobium > Rhizobium beringeri. The sequence continues at coordinate 9,862 of NZ_SILG01000007.1, forward strand.
GATGTGCCCATGTTTTACGCGAGCGGATTCGGAGGGCAGTACATCATCGTCTTGCCCGCGCTCGATCTCGTCGTCGTGCATAAGTCGGCGCGGGTCGATCACGGCGTGAACCATGCGAGAATGGGGGAGATCATACGCAACGCGCTCGCGGCCCTGCCAGATTATAGGCGGTCATAGAGTAATGGGCCGATAGAACGAAAAACCTAGCTTTAATTCGAGATTTTAACGAGTACGAGGTTGTACGTGGATTCTGGTGGAAGGCTTGGATTGCTTCTCTTGCATGCGCTTCCGCTTGATGGTTCGATGTGGGATCGTCAGATCAATTTATTGCCTGGGTCCACTTATGCACCGACGCTCTATTCCTTGGGCGACGGTGTTGAGGAGTGGGCCGCCTCGGCTTTAAACCAAGTCAACGAGGAACGCATTGTCGTCGTTGGCTGCTCGGTCGGTGGCTCTTGTGCGTTGGAGGTGGCCGCGATTGCCTCCCACAGGGTTGCTGCGCTCGTTCTCATCGGGACGAAGGCGAGGCATCGACCTGATCCGATCCTTCATATGTCCGCCCTGGAAACGATGCAAAAGGAAGGGCTGGAAAACGCTTGGGACGTATTTTGGGCACCGTTGTTTTCAAAGGCTGCTGCTGGCGCGGTGGTAGATGCGGCGAGGCTGACCTTCCTCCGCCAGCCTCCTGGCGATGTGGCGAGAGGAGTTACCGCATTTCATAGCCGTCCGTCCCGCGATGAAATCCTTTCAATGTTTTCCGGACAAGTTGCCGTGATTACCGGCGCGGAAGATACAGCCCCTGGCCCTAAAGTGAGCGCAGCTCAAGCGAACTCTGCGCGGCGAGGGAGGCTGTATGTCATCCCGGAGTGCGGGCATTACGTGCCGCTAGAGCAACCCGAACATCTGAATTCCATTCTGCGCAACGTGATAGCGGCCCAGTGACGCCCTTGAGCAGGCCGAATCCGCTCAAACACAAGTGGGAGGTGGAGAATGATGGTTCAGATCAGCCTAGCACAGCATGATGATATAGCACCCTGGCTGCGGCTGGCTGAAGACGTTGTCCCGTTGTTTGGCCCTATGCCGGATTTTGATGCTGTTCTCGTCCGGAAGATCGCCGAGCAGCGGGCCTTCAGCGCAAGAACTGACATAGGGAGCGCAGGATTCATAGGAGGGGTTCTGATAGGTGGCAGCGACTTGAAACATGCGATCCGCTGGCTTGCGGTCTCTTCGGAGTTTCGCAGGCTTGGCGTCGGTAAGATGCTTGTCGAGGCTGCCCTTTCCAGCATCCCATCTGACTCCACCGTTCATGTCGATACCTTTGTCGCAGGTAGTCCAGGAGCGGAAGCAACAAAGCGACTCTATGAGGGACGCGGCTTCATTCCATTGGAAGTCTGGAGAGAGGGTGAGGTGGTTCGCCAACGGTATATTCGACCACCGCTAAAGCGGCCGTAGTACCTATGACCGCCAATGGCGCGAAGCTACCGCCCCGTCGTAGCGGCGTCCTCCGACAATATGCAGCTGGCGGCAAACGCCACGACCTTTAAACTCCGAAAGAGAAATGCCGATAGTTCCTTTGGCATGATGGCCGCCGTAAAATTCGTTCAGCGACCATAGGGCGTTTCACGAAAAAGACGAATTACCGACGATGGAAGCATCGAGGCAGCATTCGATCCCGAGCGACATTGCGATGAACGCTCTTAAGGGCTCAGCAGTGCCAATTATAGCCAGGATTGCCCACCTACGGTAAGCACTGCTAAGAACGGCGATTGCCTGGGTCAGTGAATCGCAACTGTCGCCTGAAATTATTGATGTGCTCTTATAGTGCTTTTTCGGTAGGGGCTGCGTTACCTATCAGCTTGAAAGGTGTCGAAATGGCCTCTCGCCAGGAAATCAACGCGGCTATCAAGTCGAATGTCCTTTCAAAATTGAGAAATCAGGGATTCAGCGGGTCGTTTCCTCATCTCCGCAGAATTGGTGATGAGGTGGTCGATCTGGTCACATTTCAGTTTGATCGACACGGAGGAGCATTGACGATTGAGATAGCAAAATGTTCGCTTTCAGGTATCGACGGTCCGCTCGGACATATACCGGCAAAAAATGCCACGGCTCACCATAGACACCCAATCTACAGAAAGCGGCTCGGGGATCACTCGCGTTCAACCGGGGGCAGCGATAACTGGTTTAGCTATGCTGACCGGGGCGCGGCTTCCGTTGCCGACGCTATCCTCACCCGTTTGTTGGATGATAGCATTTGGAACGACGTTTCTCCCGACGGATCGGAAACGCCATATCGGAAATAGGTTACGGACACAGTGCGCCTCAGCTTCTTTGCTCTAATTCTCCCATTGATTTTGTCGGTAGCATTGCCGTGCGCCGCGCAAGAACATCGCAGGTCTTTCGGCTTGCTCGACCGTCTCCCAGGCGAAGACCCTTCGTGTGATTTCGTAAACCGTTCCTATGAGCGCACATTTGGAGGTAAATTCTCGGCACGCACCTATGGCGTTCAACCGATGGGCGATTACGAATTAATCGAAACCGGAATCTTTATTGGCGATTTAGCTTATGATCGACAGGGGCTGGGTAGGTGGCATTTGCGGCACCGTGGACTACGGAAGACCGTCGATGGAATAGGAGCTATTTTCCGGCATTGCTCGAACGCTTCCGACAGCCTCTATGGCGCAGTGCCGGTGAAGGTTTTTCAGGTTGACTGGGCAAGAAACGGATATAACGCCAAATCAGAAGTCTTGATTGCCACAGCAACTGCGAAGTTCGTCAAAATCACAAGTCATTTCGTCGGAAAATCACCTTCTGGCTTCCCCGTAATGATGGGATTAGTTGAGACGAAAGGAGATCGGATCAGAGCGCCCTCTGACGCAATCGATCTTCGGTACGAATAGGTCGCGCGAGAAGCATTGGCTACAGACCGAAGGCGATTGGCGTCGGCGAATTCCGCGCATCGTTTCTTGAATCGACACGAGCCTGTCTGTGCGGCCGCACCTGGACATTCGTCAGCTCGAATGACGGCTGGTCACCCTGATATAATAGCCATCAGGATCGACAAGGCGAAACGGATGATCGCTCGAAAGGACGCTGCGCGAATTGATCGCGATCACTGCGTCGTCGTTTTTCAACATCGTGTATTCGGCGCTTGCCGAACCCTGGACTTCAAAGCCCAGGACTCGCTGATAGAAATCTAGCGATTTTTCTGGGGTTTCGACAAATAGCTCCAAACTCAGTTGCAACTGCTACCCCCTTTTCCGTTCACCGGGAATGGCGCAAGACTCAGAGTGATCGTTCGAAACGAAGCTCTCTGTCCTTTTCGCCGACGTGTTCCCAACCAGCTGCTCGATAGAATTTCTCGGCTCGGGTGTTTGGATCGGTGGTGAGCCACGCGCGTCCGATGCCCGCAGACTTGAGGCAGGCGCAGGCTTCGGCCAGCAGAATGGAGCCAATTCCATTTCTTTCAAATCGGGGAGCCACAAAAAGCGCCCAAATGTTTCCGTTGCGTGGGTCGGCCGCAGAAAAGCCAACTACCTCGCCGTCCTCTTCCCAAACGGCGACTCCCGGATTGGCTACATACCAAACGTAATCAGCATCGGTAATCTTTGTGGGGTCGCTCAACATGTTTTCGACGACCAACGCCCGGATAGCTTTGAGCGCCCGGAGGTCAGTTAGAGCCGCTTTTCGGAGCATGCAACGATCTCTCGATAGCTTGCGAAGACTTGCACAATGGCTCTTTGTGGCCTCTGATTCAATGTCCGCGCTCCGTGCGAAGCGGCGCGATCCCATGAGTGCCGGATATTGGCTAGACCCGCGCGGATCGGCTAGGTCCGCATAACCAATGATGCCGCCGAATATCACGACGAGAAAGCGTGGATGACTTTCTGGGCGAACTTGATCATCGCAAAAGTTGAATCTATTGCCTAAAGTAGACCTTTCGAAGAGAAACATTTCGGCAAGTATGCTAGGAGCCGACCAAAGCTTGATTGATTTCGCTTCTCGGTGATGACTCGGACAATAAGGCGAATTGATGCGGCGGTATCTCCTAAGTTTAGTCAAATTATTGATGAAAAAAGAGCAAATATATGGAGTTTCTGCGTTAATTATCGGGCTTTTTCTGTCGGTGTTGGCTTGGATTCCCCTCATGGCTATCGCAGCAACATTGACTTTCGAGTTTGCGATAGGGGGAGAACTGGCAATGGTCTGCGTTTTGATGCTGTTTTCTCCTGCGGTTATTTTATTTTATGTTTCATTTGCTTTGCTCGCTGATGAGGTCTCTGGGAAGCTTACAGGGCGAGCCGTGTTTGGAATGTGACCTTGCCCCCAAGTTTTATCCATTTTTGAGTTCGCTCCAGCGGTTTTGGGTTGCTGCATTTGCGGCGGTAGCGGCGGGTTGCGGTGCGGAGCCATTTCGGCTGCGCAGCACCGCATCACGTCGCGGCTTGATGGTCTGAGCGAACTCGGCAGGTGTCATCCAACCGAGTCCAGAATGCGGTCGATGATCGTTGTAATCGCTGCGCCAGTTTGAAAGCGCGGATCGAGCATGGGTCAGTGACGAGAAGAGGGTTTCATTCAAGAACTCGTCTCGCAGCCGTCCATTGAAACTCTCGATGAAGGCGTTCTGGATCGGCTTGCCAGGCGCGATGTAGTGCCATTCCACCTTGGCCCGGTCCGTCCATTGCAGGATCGCGTTGCAGGTGAACTCGCTGCCGTTGTCACTGACGATCATCCTGGGCTTGCCACGCTCCTCGATAATCCGGTCAAGCTCACGGGCAACCCGCAGACCGGAAAGCGATGTGTCGGCGACGAGTGCAAGGCATTCCCTGGTGCAATCGTCGACGACCGTCAGAACCCGGAACCTGCGTCCATCGGTGAGTTGATCCGACACGAAGTCCAGCGACCAACGATCATTGGCTGCCATCGGGATCAGCATCGGTGCTCGTGTGCCTATCGCTCGTTTCCGGCCGCCGCGCTTGCGTACCGTCAGCTTTTCTTCCCGATAGAGCCGGAAGAGCCGCTTGTGGTTCACAAGGTGGCCATCACGCCTGAGCAGCACATGAATGCGTCGATAGCCGAAGCGGCGACGTTCATGCGCCAACGCCTTCATCCGCTCGCGAAGGTCATGGTCATCGCTGCGCCTGGTTTCGTAACGGATCGTCATCCGGCAAACGCCGATGGCTTTACACGCCCGCCGTTCACTCATCTGATGGTGGCTCATCAGATGAGTGACAGCGTTCCGCTTTGCTGCGGGCGTCACCACTTCTTTCCCAAAAGGTCTTTCAAAGCTGCATTGTCGAGCATCGCGTCTGCCAGCAGCCGCTTCAGCTTCGTGTTCTCGTCCTCCAGCGTCTTCAGCCGCTTGGCTTCCGACACGTCCATGCCGCCGTATTTGGCCTTCCATTTGTAGATGCTGGCATCGCTGACGCCGTGCTTGCGGCAAAGCTCCGAGACCGGCGTGCCGGCCTCGTGCTCCTTCAGAATGCCGATGATCTGTTCGTCTGTGAAACGATTGCGCTTCATTCCCTGGTCCTCTCAATGGGCCAGAGCTTACTTCAAAATGGATTATTTCAACGGGGCAAGGTCAAATGCAAACTGGTTCTCTCAAGGGAAAAATACGGCGGATGGTGGGTTCCGCAAACAGCAGCCCGCCGCGTTGACGGCCCAAAGGCGGTCGACCGTTCTCAAACAACCGACGTTCTTGCGTTATCAAGGCAATCATTTAAGTTGCATTGATGGCGAAACTTGCATTAGTGATTGCGGCAACTTTGACGTTTGGCACAATCTTTTGGGTTATTCTGACCGAGATCGGGAAGAAAACCGATGTCATGAGAGCGCCTCCGTCGTTTCACGCAAAGCAAGCCAAGCTGATACTTCCGCTTATGGCGGTTTTCGTCTCGCTTATTTTCCTCGCCAGCCAAGCCGAATCGTGGGGATGGCCGTAGCCGCGTGACTTCATGTCCGCTGGCAGTTCCGATGCCCATCAGTAAAGGATTCCCAAAATTGAATGACGGCGCGAGCATGGTGAACATGGCGACCTCCTATTGCTCGTCCGTGGAAGAGACAGACCTGGAAGTGGGGGCGGAACACCGGGTACGGCCAAAGGATCGCTCACTGGATTACTGAGATATCCAGACTTGAAGAGGGCCAAGTTTTGCCAACCCCATCTCTTCACCGCCTAAATCGTCCCTAGACCAGCATACGATAGGTAGTCCGTGTGAAGCCGATCCCGCAGCTTGCAATGCTCCCATCTGCGTGAATGACTGGGTTTTGAGGGAGAACCAATTTGATACCCCAAGCGAAAATCCAGTGTCAAAGCTGATGAAGCCAGATTCAATTGCGCTTGGCTCACCCTTGAACCAAAAGGTAATTCTGTGATCTTCAAGTAAGGTGCCAGGGAAAACGGTGTCGTCAGAAGAACCCCAAGCTCTTTCCCATAAATGCAACTCGGCTGGAGAGGTTACGGTCTTCCAGTCGGCAGTCTCGCCGCCGGAAACCGTGCCACCGTACCAATGCCCAGCGAGTATCCGTTCGAAACCCTGCTGGGCAAGAGTTAGGTCTCCGAAGCTATCCTTGATCCCCCACTTTCGAGACTGATTGGCTTCACGAACTTTGTAAGCGAGTTCAACAACTTCGTTCTGAACACCCTTTTCGCGAGTTATAATGTTCGGATAAAACGTCGGCGAAATAGCTAAATTCGCCCAGGCCCTTGAAGACCTCGTTTCGTTCGATCCATGTGCAGAACAGACGCTACTGCACCAAGCGATGTTGTCCTCAACGGCGATGTGAAGCAGTCGGGCGGTATCAGTCATAACAAGTGCCCCCGATAGGTGGGAAGGAGAACCTAGTCGGCAATGACCAAAATTGGCGCAAGCCTGGCCCATGGCTGCTTTGACACGGCCGTCATCCGTCCCCATTCAGGATTTCGTCCAAAACGTCTTCGTCCAGAACGTCCTCGTTGCCGAAAAGCGCGATACCTCGACATGATCATCGTCGAAGACAGAAATCTCGACACGCTCTCCAACCACTGTAGCCGTAATGTCTATCGTGTCAGGACGATATCTCCCGATGAAATAATGGACTTTCGCATCATCCAGCCGTTTTAGAACCTCGAATACTTTGGACATCGGTGGCCTCCTTCTGGTCTGGAAAATCAGCCGAATGATAGGCGCTTCGCGAGCGACCACAATGGCCGCTCCTGATGCAAGGCGACGGGTCTATGTTTGCTGGCGGCCGAGCGCTGTCATCGTTGCTCGCGGCGCACCAGAACAGTTTTGAAGCCGATGAGGAAGCGATACTCGTCGCGGTTTTGCATCTGCTCCTGCGTTTCGACGGCTGGAAAACCTATCCTCTTGGATAGATGTAGAACCAAGCCTTGCCCCAAAGAAAGCCCCACATGTGCGCCGAAGCTTTTGGGCTCATCATTCACTAAGACCAGATCGAACGGCTTCGGGTCCTTAGAGACCGCCGTATGCGCGGTGTCATCCCAGAGATCGCTCGACCGAAAGTCAGGCAGCTCGAAGCCAAAATGCCTCAAAATTGAATATGCGTATTGTTGACAGTTCGCGCCACCTTCAACGCCGCGAACACCACGAGCGCCAGGAAAATGCGCTCCGTTATATCGTACCCCCCAAAACTGGGGAGGGATTTCGATTGGGGATTGGTTGAGGTTTTCGGTCATGCCGGGCCCATGGTCAGGACGTAGCCCACTCCATCAGTGCGTTCTGGGCGTGAAGCAGGAATGCTTTTGCTGGACGGCTTTGACATGAAGGGTGCGACATTGCGTCGGCCGTCACTTCTTGCCCCCTAGCGACCGGCGGACATGGCAGAAAGATCATGTCGCGCTTTCCCTCATCGAGGAGCGCTGCCGTCACCTGATATTCTGCCAACTCGCGTTCCTCTGTATCTTTCGGCCACGAGTCCGTGATGATGACATCCGCCTCAAGGACACACCGGATATCCCGGCTGGTTTCGAAATTCGGGTTTAACAGGTTGGGGTCGGCAACGTGCCAGCGCTCGGGATACACTTGGACGACACGGATGGGCATGGACTTCGACGCCTCGACCCATGAACGGAAGATGTTGGCATCTGGGGCTATCCCGACAACTTTAAGGCCTTCAAGTGATCCCCTGACGCTCTTGACGTAAGCAAGATCGCCAAGCGTTTCGCATGGATGATTGGCCGTTGTCCGGGCATTAATAACGGGCGCATCCATGACGGAGGCAAGTTCCCGCAAGGTAGAGAGTTCCTTGGTCCTGATGACGAGAAGATCAAACCAATTGTCGAGGTAGCCCGCAAGGTCGGCGGTGGTCTCGCGGACATTGAAGCTGATCGGCGGCTGCACGCAGACGCCTCCCATAGCCTTCACGCCGAGATCGAAGGCGGCAGTATTCCGCCATCCAGTGTCATCGACGATAACACCAACCCGTTTGCCTTTCAGCGATTGCGGCATGGTGCGGTCGGCCCAATGCTTCGCAAGCTGACCAGCTCGGTCGATGATCGCGGTGATGACTTCGAACGGCAATGAGTAGAACTCAAGGAAATCTCTATTCTGCTTAAAATTCATGTGCTTCCAATTCCAAGTTCGGTGCGACCAGAACGCCCAATCGGCGAATACCCATACGGAACCTTCGAAGCTGCCGGGTGTGGCTCTCTCCTTCGGCTGCGTTGCATGGATAGCATCACGCCGCGATGTTGCGTGAAGATCAGGCCGCCTAGCTATGCCTTTTACCGCTATTTCGGCCTAAACATGCCTCCGCACTTCGCGAATGACACGTTCAACCCCCTGTTCCAGCGTCAGATTTGATGTGTCGAGAATTTCGCATCCATATGCGGATGCCTCATTTCGTAGAAAACTGGCCCAGTTCATCATATCCGCGCTCGCCAAATCAGGTTGACCCCGATCAATCGAAAGCCGTCTTGTTCTAGTCTCGTCGTCGCAATCAATGAGGATGCAGGCGTAGGGCATGATTCCCGCGCGTTCGGCCGCTTCTACCAGAAAAGCAAAACGAGACTGGCCCTCAAATAAGACGCTGCGCCCTTGTGCGACGAGGGCCGATAATCGACCCATCCATTCGAAAGTTGCAGCTCTCTGCCATCCTTCGACGGAGCCGAATTGCTCAATCATCTCTTCCACGGGCGGCACGCCGATGCGGTCCTTATAAAAGACGTCGATTTCTTGGCCGTGCAGGCGCTGAATCGCTTCGGCAATGGTTGTTTTCCCGGCTCCTGATGCGCCGGTCAGAATTACGAGTGGCATGATGTTTCCTCAATCGCAGCCAGCGATAACTTCTCCGCAAGCGGAGCTGGCTAAACGTACCCCAGGTGCAATGCACCGGCTTCGAACCCCTTCAACAAGGGAGGTGCCGCTAGGCGTCGAAGAAGGCCGTGGCGATGTTGAGGATGATCGTCTTCATAGTGACAGAAAATATAGTACAACTAGGATTGGTGCAATGGCTGTCGTTGCTACTCGCAGAAACTGGTTTGTTGGCGCAGTACAGCGGCGGGGATATGCGGAAGGGAGGCGGATGTCGCGGGTGGAAGCAATGATCGGCATCTTTTGTGCAATGGTGATATGCCTGATCTGCGCCACCATGGCTTGTTACGCGGTGTTTTCAATCCTCATCCGGCTGCCTATTTCCAACCCTTTCGTGTGGTGGACCCTCGACAGCTACACGGGGTTTGCCACAGTGTTTGGTTCTGTCTTCCTACTTACGTTTGGCGTCTTGATCAGCCTATACCGTCTTGCTTTACGACGAGCACGATAGCCTCATCGAGTATGAGGGGTTTGGAACCCTTCATTGCATGACGCTTTCCTAGCATCGTTGCTGCAATGCCCTGCTAAAAAGGGGATATGGGATCAAACTCATTGATCAACCCCGACGCACCGGATCATTGCGTCGACTGCCAGTTCGTACTGGCCGCGTTCGAACTCTAATGGCCCAAAGCACGCGTAGTCCCGTCGTGGCCGATGCGTGATCGATTTTGAGCTACTGCTTCCGATCCCTCGCACAAGAGCGGATGTTGACGACGTGGATCGCGCTATCCTTCCGTTGCTGTACGAGGGCTTTTCCGAAAAGGAGATCGGACAGCAAGTCGAACTTTCCCACCGAACCATCGAGCACCGTATAGAGCGATTGAAGCAAGGCTTTGGCGCAGGCTCGATAGCACAGCTGGTGGCACTCTCGATTGCGGGAGGATTGGGAAGCGCGGGTTGACCTGGCGCTCGGGGCTTGCCCCTGCGTCTCGGTTGTTATCTCCAGCGTTGGATGCTACCGATAGGTGCGTAGGCCATCGTGGGTGTAGTTTCATGAACCGAATGATCGTTTTCGTGGTTATTGCCCTTGCGACCGGCACCGCGCATGCAAACGGGCTTCCGTTTTTCCCCAACACGAACGTCCCCGACTACACCGCGAAGCTGGCTGTGCGCGACACATTAGATGGAAAGGACTACTGGCGGGTCGTGCAGCATCACAACGGCTGGACGCACGTTGAGGAGACACAAGGTGACGAGACACATATCTGGTATGGGCGCTTCTTTCAGAACATTGTTTTGTCAACAGGCAAGAAAGATGGAGAGGAGATTAAGCGCTTCAATATCAGGCAAGTCGAGCCATCGTATGACTACCTCGGCATCAAGCAGGTCAAGGAAACGAACGATGTGGAGACAGTGGGCAGCGAGGAGTGCCGCTGGTGGGAAATAGTTCGAGCCCCTCCGCCAAGCCCTATTTGGATGACCTGCTTGACCAGCGACGGAATAGAGGTCGCAACCAAGGTTCTCTTTTCCAAGGGTGAAGTGATGTCCGAGGCGCGACTGACCGAGATCAAGCGCGGTCCGGTCCCGGAGGCCGAAGTGTTGCCGCCAAGACAGCTTTTTGACGCAAGCACATGGCTCAAACCGCTGCGTACCTACCCGGATCACCCTCCGAGCGCCGTCGACTTCGAGGCGAAATTAGTCGCGAGGGCGTCTGACAATCCGTCGATAGACAGGACCTCTGAGGTAAGGATGTTGCGACATTATCCATGGTGGTTTCGTCAACGTGACGGCAAGGACGGGTCGATCCGGATCGAGGTTTGGAACGAGCTTGAGAACCAGGGTATTTTCTATTCGTCATCGAAGAGGGAACGCAGAATTGTCGCTGGTCGCTCTTCGCTGGACCCGAAGCGTCCCTTCTCTAAATTCAGCAGCCAAACTGGAATGGAAAATCTGGGCGAGCAGGGCCAGTTTCTTGGCGAAAATTGCACATGGTATGACCTAACGCCGAATATGGCCGATGCAAGTCAGAAGCAGTGCATCACGTCCGACGGTATTCCGTTGAAGGACGACCACTGGTCCGGCTTGAGCGCAGTGGAGAGCTTCGACACGATGGCGTTTACGCGTCGACCCGTCGACATCGGCGAAATGCAGCCGCCTCGCGAATACCTCGATCCCTCAGCTTGGGGGCTTGCACTGCAATAGTGCGGGCAGCAAAAGCCATGCCAACAGGGACGGCTATATAGCCAGGAGTGACTGCGTGCGATGGCCACGAGGTGCTGGTGAAGTTTCGCCCGAAACCGCAGCGGCCGGAAATGCCGCGCCACGAGTGGGTCAATCCATCGACGAAGGTCGGCTGAACGGCGCAACCGCTCTATCAAAGCTATTTGATTTGCGAGATGCTTTCGCCCTCCTCGCCTTTAAGCGGTCACTGACGTGATCGTGACATGACAAAGCCGCCACGCTCAAAGAGTATGCATCCGGTGAGGGCCGCAGGTTAGGCTGCTTGAGCGTTAAGTCCGTGTGGCTGCCAATTCCATATGTGGACGGCTCCCACTTGCAAGCTTTTTTGCAGATATTTTTGACCGGATCGCCTGCTTCCATATGTGCGGCCTTTGTGTGTGGTCGCACATGACCACTGGCCAAGATGGTTTCCGCAACGCGCGTTCCTAACACGGTAACGACCTTAAAAGGCCAGTGGAATTGACGGAGTGTCACGCGTCTTGGATCGATCGATCGCACCATCTGCTTTTCTCTTGCAAGTTCACAGCATCAGCTCAACACGGTAGCATTCATTCTGTGCTCACCGTGATGGCCGATCTCCTATACTGCCTGTGTTTGTCCCTCTGTCCGCCGATACGTTTCGCCACTCACCATGAGCTTCCAGGCGACACGGGCGATCTTGTTGGCCAGCGCCACCGCAACCAGCTTCGGTTTCTTCCGTTGGAGGAGTTCGATCAGCCATCGGGAAGTATGTCTGCTTCGACCTAATCTGACATGCTGAAGAAGAGCAGTCGCGCCAACCACCAATATGCTTCGTAGCATTTCGTCGCCCGCACGAGTGATCACCCCAAGCCTGACCTTGCCTGCGGTCGAATGGTCTTTCGGTGTAAGCCCTATCCAGGCGGCAAAATCGCGACCCGACTTAAACATCTTGGGATCTGGGGTCTTCATCATCAAAAGCGACGCGCCGACCGGCCCAACACCCGGGATTTCGGCCAGGCGCCTGCTGCATTCATCGGAGCGATGCAACGCAATCAGTTTTTCCTCGACGGCTTTCGTTTCGGTAAGCAAATCTCGATACTCAACGCCATGCATGGCAAAAAGCTCACGGGCCAGTTCCGGCAAGGATTGATCAGCCGCTATTCGCTCCAATAAAGGTTCGATCCGGCACATGCCCTTGGCCGCGACGATGCCGAACTCCATGGCAAAACCGCGTATGGCATTGGCAAGCTGTGTCCGATTGCGGATCAGCCGCTCTCGCACACCGACCAGCATTAAGGCCGCCTGCTGGTCGGCGGTTTTCACGGGCACGAAGCGCATCGTGGGGCGGCTCATCGCCTCGCACAACGCTTCAGCATCCGCCGCATCATTCTTGCCGCGCTTGACGTAGGGCTTCGCCAGTTGCGGCGCGATCAATTTCACCTCATGACCAAACGAACTTAACAACCTCGCCCAATAATGAGAGCCACCGCAGGCTTCGAGTGCGATGGTGGTCGGTGGCGCTTTCTCGAAGAATTTCACCATCTCCCTACGCGACAGCTTCTTGCGAAGGGCTGGTTGTTCGGCTGTGTTCACGCCATGCAATTGGAACACACTCTTTGACGTATCCATACCAATTCGGATAATCTGTTCCACGGACGGTCTCCCTCGATTGAGCTTTCAACGAACTCATTCTGGCACATTGCGATGCCGTGGGGAGCCGTCCACCCCAACACGGGAGTAATTGCTCCAGCTTACTGATTGGCGTGTCGGCGATGCGGGCCAGGACGTCAGCAAGCCAAGCCTGGGGATCGATGTCGTTGAGCTTGGCACTCATGATCAGCGTCACTATCAAGGCAGCACGATCAGCGCCGCGATCCGATCCGGCGAAGAGCCATGACTTCCTTCCAAGTGCAAAACCCCTGAGCGCGCGCTCGGCGGCATTGTTCGTGAGACAAATCCGGCCGTCGTCGAGGAACGACACGAAGCCGTTCCAGCGCTTCAGCATGTAGTCGATCGGCTCTGCGACCGGAGAACTGCGCGACAGTTTTGCCCGCTCGGTTTGAAGCCAGCGGTGCAGTTCGCCGACAAGCGGCAGACTGTGCTTGCGACGGCGCTCCAGGCGTTCCGCTGCGGCAAGCCCGTTGATCTCACGCTCGATGTCGAACAGCGCATCGATCCGTTTGACGGCTTCCAGCGCCATAGGCGAGATCGGCGCGGCGCGGCTGCCGCGTTTGGCATTCGTGGCGATGTCGGCCAGCACGAAGAACTTGCGCCTCGCGTGCGACCAGCAGAGCGCCTGCGTCAGCGGCCCCGGATCGCGGTCTACCTTGAACAGCGGATTGTAGCCGCCATAGGCATCAGCCTGCAGAATGCCGGTGAAGGTCTTCAAGTGGCGCTCGGGATGCTCTTGTCGTCGATCTCGCGAAGCATAGTAGAGAGCCGCCGGCGGCGATTGCCCGCCAAACGGCCGGTCATCTCGGACATAGGTCCAGATGCGACCCGTATCGGTCTTTCCCTTCGCCAGGATCGGCACTGTGGTGTCGTCGCCATGCAGCCGCTCGGCAGCCAGGACATGCGCTTCCATCAACGAATGGAGTGGCTTCAGCGCCGCGGCGCAAGCGCCGACCTGATCTGCCAGCGTCGACAGGCTGAGGTCGATACCCTCTCGGGCATAGCGCTCGCTCTGGCGGTTCAGCGGTTGATGCTGCGCGAACTTCTCAAACAGGATCATCGCCAGAAGGCTGGGCCCGGCAAAGCCCCGCGGCGTCACATGGAAAGGAGCTGGTGGCTGGGTGATCTTCTCGCATTCGCGGCAGGTGAACTTCTCCCGCACCGTTTGGATCACCTTCCACTGACGCGGGATGACCTCCAGGGTCTCGGTGATGTCTTCGCCCAGCTTCGACAGCTTGCCCGAACCGCAACAAGGGCAGCTCGCCGGGGCCGCGATAACGACACGCTCGCGCGGCAGATGTTCAGGGAATGGTTTCCGTGATGGACGCTTGCGCTCGAAAGCCCTGACCGTCGAGGCTTTGGCCGCAACCTCTGCCGCCAGTTCGTCTTCGCCAGCGTCAGCCTCCAGCTCCTCGAGCTGCAGTTCCATCTGTTCGAGGAGTCGCGCCTTGCGTTCTGACCGGCTGCCGTAAAGTTCGCGGCGAACCTTCTCGATCTCCAGCTTCAACCGCGCGATCAGCGCTTCGGAATGCGACACGAGCGCCTTTGCGCTGGCGGCTTGCGCCTTGGCGGTCGCTGCCTCTGCCTCGGCAGCGATACGCCGGGCACGCTCCTCGGCCAGCAGTGCAAGCGCACTGGCAAGGTCGTCCGGAAGCTCATCAGTCGCGTCGCTCATGGCAGGATGGAATCATATTCGAGTCCGCCATTCCAGTGCTTTTGCTCATCCTGCCGATGTTGGCCGCCAGGTCTTTTGCGGCATCCGCCAGTCTATGCCTTCGAGCAGATAACCGAGCTGCGCCGGTGTGATCACCACAGTGCCGTCATCGGCTGACGGCCAGATGAAGCGGCCGCGCTCCAGCTTCTTCGTGAATAGACAGGCTCCTTGTCCGTCATGCCAGATCACCTTGATCAGACCTCCACCGCGCCCCCGGAACACGAACAAATGTCCGCACATCGGATCGCGCTTCAGCGTCTCCTGCACCATCAGCGACAGACCGGGGAAGCCTTTGCGCATGTCCGTGTGACCGGTCGCCAGCCAGACCTTCACACCACTCGGAACCGGGATCATCTCCGCCCCAGCACGACATCGAGAATGCGGCCCAGCGCGTCCGTGTCGATGTCGCTGTCTACGCGGATACGACGGTCCCGACCGAGTTCAATCGTCACATCGCTGCGCTTCCGGCGGGACTGCGATGGGGTGGGTGGCCCCGAGGGAATGGGCGAGGCTGGAAGCGCGGCCTCGGACACGACCACCGGCACCAACGTGCTCGCTGTTTCCGTCCTCGGCTCCTCGATTTGACAAAGCTCCTTGCGCCAACGGAAGAGCTGGCTGACATGGATACCGGCCGCACGGGCAATCTCGGAAAGCACTGCACCTGGCTCGAGACAGGCTGCAACGAGCCGCTCTTTATCTTCCTGAGACCAGCGCCGTCGGCGCTCGACAGACGTGATCACTTCAATCTGATGCTTCGTCATAGGACTACTCCTAGTGTTTGCACTAGGACTTCCGATGTTCGTCTCAACCTCGCAAGACGGCCCTCACCGGACGCTTACCTCAAAGAAGACCGTCGGCTTTAGCATCACGTCCTATCGCTTAGCCGGCCTCGTGATCGGCGGGATGATTGCCGATGCCAGCGATGGCGCGGTGGCGGCGCTTCGGCATTGGTTGAAGATCATTTGAAGTATTCCTGGGCCAAAAAAGGCCCCGCGTTTTGAAGCGGGGCTTAGTTCTGGGTTGAGTGGGCCGCACATCGAAGTGTTGGGTGGCTGCGTTTAACAAATCTCCGCACGGCCCGAATGTTTTACTATCAACGGACCCTTTTGTTCCCGCGCCGACGGATTTTTTTGATCTTTCATCCGCGAGCATCATTGCCTATGCGAGCGATGGGGCCGTTGCCGCCTTGCGGCATAAGATCAACCTGATGCTCGCGCTTTGCTGTATCAAAAATTAGCCCCGCCGAAACGGGGCAACCGGGGAAGGACGGATCGCACAGGAAGAGGGAAGCGGACAACCCCAGTATGGGGCGCCTGTGCGATCCTTGCGGCCTAACTGTAGATAGCCGGAAAAGTTCCTGTGCGGTTCCGGACGACTGAGGGTCCAACCGGCAGGAGAGGGCGGATCGCGAGGATCGCAAGGCCGGTACCCTGCGCCTTCGAGTCGACGCAGGAGCCCGAGCCGGTTGGCGATTTTCAGGCTCAATGTCCTTGGGATGCCTTGCCTCGATGAAGAACGCAAACCCGCGTGATCAAGGCAGCAAGTTGATCGCCCCAAATGATGACATAACGACGGGCGCCTGTGCGGATGAGGATCTCGATCGCTGGAAGCTCGTCGACGTGCTCCGCCGCGTATTCGATGGCTGCCTGCAAAGAGATGAACTCTTTGTTCGCAGTGTCGGGGAACCAGCTGTGGACTGTGATCGGATTGGTGGAACACATCAACATCATTTCAGGCAACTTCGTCTCCACCAGTTTAGCGAGAGTAATGCATATCAGGACTCAACCTGTTGTGCGATGTTGGAACGCCAAATTTGGTTACCGGTCGGTTCATGCCAGCAGTGACGGGGGATGATTGTTAGCAATTCTCAAGGCGCTGCGAAGTTGTTCTTTGAGCAACTTATCTTTGATTTGCAACGAATATATCGAGGAGCAACGTCTCCGACGTACGTGCTGTAGAATAGGCACTCACTAAATGTATGTTTCCGGCAGTATTTGTGACTACACACTGGGATTGTCTTTGTTATGCGGTTGGCTGCTCGGCGATGTTGCCAACCCCATGCAATTCAATCTCCTGTGCGCTGAGCGGCCGTCCAATCGCTCAATTATTGTTCATTTAGTTTCTCGGAGAGATGGTGCCGCAAAGCGTCTGAGCGCCGCCATCGTCGAACGTCGAACGTCGAACGTCGAACGACGGTGGACGACATCAACTCAGATGCTGCCTGATCAGATTGATCAAGGCGTCAGCCGGATAGGGCTTTTGCAACCAACCGATCGGCGAGGCTGCCGCAGCTCTTTTGCGCGTTTCGGGATCGGCGTGGGCGGAGGCGAAGATCGAGCGGACGCCGAGGGTGGCGTTTAACTCTATCGCCGCTTGGATACCATCCGTGTGGCCGGCCAGTCGAATGTCCATGATCGCGAGAGCGGGTCGGCCTGAGGCTGCAATGGACAATGCTTCGCCGGCCGTGGCCGCAATGCCGATGACTTCAAAACCCGCGTCGCGAAGGCGATATTCAAGCTCGAGCGCGATGAGAAACTCATCCTCCACGATCAGAATGCGTATTGGATTTCCCCCGCCTGCCGCTCGCTCGGAGCCTTTCGTATCGTAGGGGTCGAGGGGGTTCATGGAGAGAGGCTGTTTCAGTTGCAGGGTTGGTCCGTGAATCGGACGGTGCATAGCGCGCCCGGCCCAGGAGAAACTGAGAACGAGCCACGCAGTTGCCGCACCAATCCGGATATCAGTCCGGTTCCGGAGGAGCGCCGGCCGGTGTCCTTGAAATCGTAGCCGGGACCGCAATCGCGCACCGTCAGGACGTATTCATCGTCTGACCGCATCAGAGAGATCCATATTTCGCACCTGCCGGAATCGTCGCAGCCATGCTTAGCGGCATTCGTGAGCAGCTCGTTGAGAATAAGAGCCAGAGGCATCGTAATGTCGTTCCGCAAGTATCGGGCGTCGACGTCGATGTGGAGCGTGACGTCTTTCGAGAACGCCTGTCTGGCGCTGTCGCACGCCCTGACGAAATCACGAGCATACACCCCGGTTCGATCATGCTCGGTGTAAAGAACCTGCTGAGCGGCGGCCATGGCCCCGACACGCTGAGCAGCATCACCCAGAACCGCCCGCGCCTCGGTGCTGTGGCTTTCCCGCTCGGCTGAACGGATCAAGGCGTACAGCATCGTCATGTTGTTTTTAACCCGATGATTGAGCTCGTCGAGGAAGACCCGCTGGTTGCTCTCGGCCAACTTCCGGTCGCTGATGTCAACCAGCATATTCACGGCCCCGACGAGATCGCCGTCAGCATTTCGGATGGGGGTCGGGAACGGGAGGAACGGGAACATCGAGCCGTCGGGACGCTGCGCCATCGCCTCCACGCCGCGCACAGGCCGGTTTTCCTAGGAGGACCGGCGATGGAAATGCTGGCGGAGATCACCCGCGGCTCGGGCATTACACTCGATGATCGATCTCGCTCATCAGGACACGCCCACGGATGGCAAGCGATACGTTATCGTCTCCGCGCCAGACAAAAAGCGCTCGAAGGAATTTCGAGACACTTACGGGGGTCGTGAGGAGGGGCGAGACAGTCTCGTTGTCGGCGGCGATAGGGCGTCCCGCCGAGTTTTATTGGAACTGGCTCTGCCCGCAGGGATTAGCTTCACGAGGACAGCCCCGGAGAAGACGAATGTCATTCAACGTACTGATTGTCGAAGACCAGCCACTGATCGCCTTGAACCTGCAGGATACGGTGGAAGAGCTTGGCCACCACACCGTCGGCATCGCGAGCAACATGTATCAGGCGCTCTTGCTTTCCACCGGCGCGGACATCGCGCTCGTTGACGTCAATCTTGAAGATGGGCCAACCGGGCCGATCATCGGCCGCACCTTGGCGGATACGGACGTTTCGGTCCTGTTCATGACCAGCGATCCCGGTGCGATCCGAGGCGGCGTGCCTGGAGCGCTAGGCGTCATCCAGAAGCCAGTCCGCGATCTCGAGCTTGTCGAGGCAATCCAATATGTTGCCGATCGGCGGGCTGGGAACACGAACATACCGCCGCCGAAATGCTTCATCGAATTTTCGCCACCCGGCCCGTCCGCTTCGTAGCAAGCTAAACGGCGGGCCGCTCGACATCTCCGGTAGTCCAATCGGTGATGACGACGTTGCGCCCACCAGCCTTCGCTCGAAGAAGGGACGCGTCGGCCCTCTGCATCAGGTTTGTCGACGGTTGCCCGTCTTGTGTTGACGCCACGCCTATCGAGACCGTCACGGTGCCGAGCGGCCGACCCAAGTAGGTGATAGGCGCTCTCTCGATTCCGCTGCGCAGTCGCTCCGCAAGCGACCTCGCCTCCTTCTGGTCGGTGCCTAGCATCACGATCGCGAACTCTTCCCCACCGAACCGATGCACTGCCCAATGATTTCCAGCCACGTCCATCATGATCGCTGCCACCTGGCTCATAACGAAATCGCCCGCGTCATGCCCGAAGTCGTCGTTGAAGTGCTTGAAGTGGTCGATGTCGATCATCATCAGCGCAGCGGGGAGATCAGTCGCCTCCCGGCGCAGTCGATTGAGGTTCTCGTCGAGCGACCGTCTGTTCAGAAGGCCCGTGAGCGGGTCCTTCACCGCGAGGTTGGCCAGTCGATCTCGGAGCTGCAGATTGGCGATGGCCAACCCCAGGTTCTCTGCGATCAACTCGATGTAGACGCGGGCGGCGATCAACTCCAATCCACCGTCGGGACCTTCGAAGTAGAGCATCCCAACCGTGTCGCCATGGGCCGCGAGTGGCATACAGAGGCTTCCGTCTTTGGTCGTTTCGTCCAGATGCTGACACGGGACGTCGCCATGCTCGACCTCGCTGAGATGGGGGCGGCCACGTCGAAGTCCCCAGCACTGAATGGACGGAAACTCGGTGGTCGAGCGGCGTGGAGCACCCCAGGTGCCCGCGGCGCTCAAGACGGTCCGGCCTTCGTTCATGACGAACAGGTGCCCGCGGAGCTCGGGAAAAATCTGCACGGCATAGCGGGCCACCACCGGAGCAAGTTCTGCCTCGTCCTGGCAACCCTGCAGGCGATGCATCAACTGGAGGATCAGATCCTTTATCTGCTGGTCCTTGCGCCGCTCGGCGTCGAGCCTGTCGCGCTCCAATCCGTTGTCTCGGAAGATTTGGATGGCGTCGTTCATGTCGCCGATCTCATCTCGGCGGCCGTCAGCCAGCAGTTCGACGGTGTAGTCCTGTTTGGCCAATCGCCGGACGACGCCGCTCATCTGGTGGAGTGGACGTGCAACCCGCCGCTTCAATACGAAGTAGAGCACGCTCAAGAATACGAGCGCGGTGATTGCCAGAAGCGATTTCGCTATTGCTCCCCAAAGGTCCGCCTTCTCCTTGGCGGAACGAAGGTCTTCCTGTCCTCTCGCGTCGACAAGGTCGGTAAAATGAGCGACGCTAGCCATTAAGTCGGTCTGCGCTTCCTCATGTTCCGGGGAGAAAACCGCTGCTCTTCCGACGTCCTGTTTGCCAGCGGCGAAATCCTTGACGGCTTGCTCCTCGATGGCGTCGAGCACTTCTGCGTCGGCCTCGACTGTCTGCAGGGCCGTCCGCTCCTGGTCGGTCAGGTTCGAGATGACGAGACGCTTTACCGACTGTTCTCGTTCGCGCTCGACCGCATCGACCGCCCGAAAGGCATTCAGGTATCGTTCCTCGCCCTTGATCACGTACAGCCGGGCGTCTTCGGTCGTCTTTTCGGCAGCACTCTGTAGCTGCTCGACCGTTTCATCCAGCTTCCAAGCGGTGGTCGCCGCGTCGCGCTCCAGGTCAGCGCTTCTAACCGCCATTATGAACGCTCCACCCGAGATAAGCGTCAGAACTACGGTTGTGGCGTAGGCCCAGTTTGTGATCGTGCTAATCCGCATCCGGCTCGTCCTCGCGTGCAGCTACTGGTTATGGTAGCTGTGCTTATGCGACCGAAGATTAGCGATTTGCGATTTACGTGTGCTTAACGATTCAGGTTCGCATCCGGCGCTATCCTCAAAGAGACAAGGTGGTCCGGAAATGGACGGAGCTCGTTCAACCGGGAACTGCCGGCGAGTCTGGAAAAACGAACGATGGAAAGATTTGGGTGGTCGTCGCCGAACGATCCCGCTGGAAGCGTGTTCTCGTTCACGCTGAAAGTCACCGGCTTACGGGATCCATCTCAAGAATGATGGAAGCCAGCCTGGTGGCGACGCGCTCGCGTCCCGCTTCTTTCGCCAGGCGAATGGCAGTCATGCAAGTCTCGTGCAGATCGTCGTTGGATTTCACGTACGGGTCGACGGGGTAGATGATCCCGGCAAATTGCGATGGTTCCCGGTCGGTGCTGCGGAAGCACCGACCCAACGAAACGACGTCGAGAAACTTGTCGTTGGCGTCCCGCACCCGATATTCGCAGTGATAAGGCTTACCGCCCGCTATCGCGTTGTGAATATCAAGCGCCACCGAGGGTAGGTCGTCAGGATGAACACGGCAGAGGTACGAAGACATCGGCTGGCCGTTCAAGGCTGTTTCGGCACTGAAACCGTAAAGGCGCGCAATCGCGCTGTCGCCGAAAACCACGTCAGCCCTGAGGTTCCAGCTAAAAATGCCAGGCTCGTTGAAGTCAGGATCACCCGTGGAGGGAGACACTTCTACAGCCATCGCTCGATCCAATCCGGTAACGGCACTGAAACTTTCTAGCTTTGTTACGTCGGAAACGCAACTTTCAGACCACGGCACTAACAAGATCTCACAGGAAAACACTCGCGTTTCCGATGGGCAGACGGCAAACTCCCGAAACCTGTGCGGACGCCGGCGTCTGCCCATTGAGGAAGGAGATTGAAATGGTTTCGCGAAAGGCGATCCTTCCGCCCGGCGTGCTCGCGGGTGGGTTTCACAAGCTGAAGCATGGTCGCTTCGACATCACCGTTCTCAACGATGGGTACTCACCCTGACGTCGGATATCCTCATGTTCGGCAGCGACAAGATCGTTGTCAGATCTCCCTCCGGAAATCGGAGGATCGACGAGACCATCATGAATGTGAATGTCGTCAAGTAGCAGGCCCCGGCCCGGCGGTTCCAACATTCAGCCGCCGGGCGCCGCTTTTCACACGAGCTTCAGCGCCCACTCTTGGCCGTCCTTCGGCCCCTAGATTGCGATCGTCGACCGCTTGCAGCGCAGCCGCGTTATGTCTTTTCACAGATTGCACCTGAAATCCGCAATAACGTTTGGAGCCTCAAGCATGACTCCGCCGTGTCTTGCCAGGCAGCTCGCCGGCGGTCGACGGCTTCCCGCCCGCGGGTTGATCGGTACGCCGGCATCAGGGCCTGGGAACGCTCTTCGCGCCCTCGCCGGAGACGTCAAATGTCAAAAAGAGCGACAGCGCTCAGGACTGGGAACAAAGGCCTCCAGTCGAGGTTTAGGATTGCGGCCAGGGCCGCTTTTGTTAAGCCATGGGAGGCTACAGTGCCAAGCGAATTCACAGAATTAAATGGCCCGCCAAGGCCGTCATCGCAAACATCCACGCCATCTCCAAGAGCGCCTGCGCCCCCGCAGGCGGAGCCTTCACTCGCGGACTTGAAATCTAAGTTGGCCGATGATGTCACCGCGGCCAGAGACACCATAAAGGAAGGCGCCGATACCGCCGTCGAAAAGGTCAACGAGGCTATTTCCGAGCAAACCTACTTCGCAGCCCGCCAGGTTGGCGGCATCGCGACGGCGCTTGAGAAGGTCGGCGCGGAACTGGAGGCATCCGACCAGCCAGAGGTCGGACGGTATGCCAGGCAGATCGGACGAAGCGTCCAGACCGCGGCCAAACGAATGGAAGGCAAGGACCTCGGCGAAATCGCGGTGATGGCCGAGGAATTCGGCCGCAAGCAACCGCTAGCATTTCTTGGAATTGCGGCACTTGCGGGCTTGAGTGCAAGCAGGTTTTTAACCGCCTCCGCCAAGCGATCGCCCACGGAAGCGATTGGCCAAACCGTTGCAGTTGGACGCTCGGGGTCATCGGCGACGGGAGGAGAAATCAATGGTTAAGTCTGCCGATAGTACCCCTCTCTCAGAGCTCGTTGGCGGTCTCGTGGCCGATGTCACTGGGCTGCTTCGCAAGGAAATCGATCTCGCCAAGACCGAGGCGTCCGAAAAGTTCTCGCAGGTGCTTAGCGGTGTCGAAGTGCTTGTTTTCGGGCTTGTCCTGGCGATTGGCGCTGTCGGCGTCCTGTTGGGCGCCCTCGTTGGAGGGCTTGCGGCGTTCCTGGTAACCGAGGGTTTTACAGAGACAAGTGCCAGTGCCCTCGCGTCCCTAATCGTCGGCGTCGTGATCGCAGTCATCGCGTGGGCGTTGGTTTCCCGTGGCCTGGCGGCACTTCGTGGAAGCAACTTGAAATTGGATCGAACCGCGACCTCGCTTCGCCGTGATGCCAATGTTGTCAAGGAGAAGATCTGATGGAAACGACAGTTGGAAGAACATCTGCTGACCTTCAGCAGGAGATTGATCAAGATCGCCGGCGGATCGGAGATCGCATCGACGCCATTCAGGAGCGAATGTCGCCAGGCCAGTTGATCGATGAGATCTTGGCCTATGCAAAGAGCAGTGGCGGGGGAAAATACGTCAGCAACCTCGGCCAAGCCCTCAAGGAAAATCCCCTGCCTGTCGCGTTGATGGGGGTGAGCCTAGCCTGGCTGATGGCAAAGGGAACCTCCTCTTCAAATGTGTCTGCCAGTTCCCTGACCGCGGCTGAGTATCCCCTGTATCCGGTGAACGGACCGGTCCGCCGTCTTGGCCCTCCCGAGATCGAAAACGGAATGCGCTACAGCCATTTCGCGGACAGCTCCGGCAAGAGGCTGAAAGCGCTGACCGATGAAACCGGACGCCGTGCTGGACACTTCGTCGACGAAGCCGGCAAGACCTACCGTGGGTTTGCGGACGCCAGCGGCAGGCAGGTCGATCAGATCAGCGACGAGGTGGGTGCGATGTTCGACGCGGCAACGGGCTGGGCAGCGGAGAGATGGGAGCAGGCAAAAGACGCCGCGAGTGCAGTTGCCGGCTCGGTGTCTGACCGATCTTCTTCGGCGGCGACAAGCCTCCAGGAACAAACCACCAAACTCAATCAGGCGATCCTTACCCAGTTTCGCGATCAGCCGCTGGTCGGCGGTGCATTAGCTTTTGCGGTGGGCGCGGCTATCGGCGCGGCGTTGCCACACACCGACACCGAAGACGAATTGCTCGGTGACGCCGCCGATTCCACGAAAGAGCGGCTCACCGCCGAGGCATTGGATGTTGTCGACCAAAGCAAAGAGGTCGCCTCGGAGGTCTACGAAAAGGCCGCATCGGTCGCGTCAGATGCCCACGACGCGGTTAAGGATCGCCTGATCACGGAGGTCGATGCGTTCAAGGCGGGTGCTCAAGGTAATGATCGCACCCCATCGAATTGAGGAGTGCGAGTGGACAAGTTATGTGATTACAGAAGAAACGCCGTCGCGGTCGCAGTGAAGGCATTTCTGCCGTCCACGATCGGCGTTGCCCTTGCCGTCGTTGTGATAAGGGCGACCTCGGCCCGCTGCATCTTCCAGGGCAGATCGACCAATTGAACGAGGTGATATCGGCGACCAACGACGCCTGTCGCCTCGGCACCGAGCAAGCCGAGCTTAGACAGGACGGCGAACTCAGAGACTTGAAGGCCAGCCTGCGATATGACTGAGCACTTACGCATACGATGTGCGCCTCCATCCATGTCGAGCGCATAGGTTTTCCTTTGAAGATAGGGGTGGGCGGTGAGCAGCGCGGAACTTTCGAAGACCACCAAGGCGCCGACCGGCGAACCCTATCGACTTGCAGAGGGGGAGCTTCGCAGCAAGCTGTCGGGCAGCACAATATTGATCCTCATTGGAGTGGCCGTCATCCTCCGGCTGGGCCAGGAGATCTTCGTTCCCCTCGCGCTGTCGCTTCTCCTTTCGTTCACGCTGGCCCCGATCGTCTCTTTCCTTCGCAAGCGCTCTGTTCCAAAAATCGCCGCTGTTCTTCTCGCCGTCGTGTCGGCGTTTTGCGCGATCGCCGTATTCAGCATCGTCGTGGCGACGCAGGTGACGAACCTTGCAGAGAACATCCCCACCTATCAAAGAAACCTGGTCGACAAGGTTCATTCTCTCGCCCAAGCGGGCGCCGGAAACGGCGTCCTCGACCATCTGAGCAGAGCAGTCGAACGTGTCGGCGCCGAGATCCAGACGCGGGCCATCGAAAGCAAGAGCCCGACCGCCCAGACGCCCACGACTCGCGAACCGATGCCAGTCGAGATCGTTACACGTTCCGATCCGATCCAGACGCTAGGCAACCTTCTTCTGCCGCTCATCAGCCCCTTCGCGACCGCTGGTCTCGTGGTCGTGCTGGTGATCTTCATGCTCCTCGAGCGAGAAGACCTGCGCGACCGTTTCATCCGGCTGGTTGGTTTGGGAGACCTTCACCGGACGACCGCGGCTCTCCAGGACGCAGGCAAGCGGGTCGGGCGATACCTGCTGATGCAGTTGGTGGTGAACACGCTCTACGCCGTGCCGATCTCCATGGGCCTGTGGGCGCTCGGCATTCCGAACGCCATCCTCTGGGGGCTGCTCACACTTGTTCTGCGGTTCGTGCCATATATCGGCGCGATTATCGGCATGATCCTTCCGTTGTTTCTGGCCCTCGCGATCGCGCCTGGCTGGTCGCTCGTGGTCTGGGTCGGCGCTCTCTATCTGACGACAGAACTGATCAGCAACAACGTGCTCGAGCCGTGGCTCTACGGGGCCAACACCGGTCTTTCGCCTCTGGCGATCATTATTTCGGCGATCTTCTGGTCGTGGCTATGGGGGCCGCTGGGACTGATGCTCTCGACGCCTTTGACTGTCTGTCTGGTCGTGCTCGGAAGACATGTCCCCCAGTTCGGCGTCCTCGATGTCCTGCTTGGCAACGAGCCGGTTCTGGAGCCTCACGAGAAGCTCTACCAGCGTCTGCTCGCGGGCGATCCGAACGAAGCCTCCGACAACGCCGAGGAGTTCCTGCAAGAGGAATATCTCGTCGACTATTACGACAATGTGGGCCTTCCTGCGCTCCTGCTTGGCGAGACCGACCGTCAGCGCGGCGTATTGTCGGAAAACCAGATCATTCTGGTGGCGTCCAGCTCGCTGTCTTTGGTGGAGAACCTGTCGGACATTGCAGAGGAGGAGGAGAACGAGGACGAGACCGCATCGGACGCCGGTCTCGAAACGGGTTTCGAACTGGAACTTCCCGATGGCCAGGGCCGCTCCTTATTGTGCATCGGAGGCCGCGGCGGTCTGGACGATGCGGCCGCCGCGATGCTTTCGCAGGTGCTGGAGGTCCAGGGAGCAACGTCAACGACGTCATCATATTCCGACCATGCCGCGCGAGGATCTCTCGCTTTTCCCATCGACGGGGTCGACACGGCGATCGTCATATATCTAAACGGCAATTCGAAGTCTCGCGCCCGTCAGATCGTTCGACGACTGAAGCGACTTAAGCCTGACCTGCGCGTAGGGCTTCTCATGCCGACGGCGAATGGTCTGGACTATGCGCCGATCGATCCGTCCGAGATCGATGCCGACTTCATCGAGACGTCGATAGCGCAGGCGGCTCGATCCGGCCTAGTCATGTCGACGCCCGTGAGTCTCAAAACCGTAGTTCGGAAGATTGCGCGACGCGGACTGCCTTCCGGCAGGCCATCCGCTGCATCGAATTGAAAATCGGTTCTCCGTCGCCGCTCGTATTCCTTGACGGTGCTGGTACTTTCATTTCCGCCGCCGTGAAAGAGCCGCCTTCAATCCGACGCGGTCGCGACCCCTTGCACTTCGATGCTTTGCGCCGCCAACAGCGGTCATGCGTAGTTTCAGCGTGCACCCTGAAACAGTCAGGCCGACAGGAGCTTTCCGATGTCTCGGCGTGGCGGAGCCCCGAACAGCCGGGCATATTCCCGGCTGAACTGTGAGGGGCTGGCATAGCCCACCTCAAAGGCGACCGTTTCCGCCGACATTTCGCGCGACAGCATCAGCCGGCGCGCCTCCATCAGGCGGATCTGCTTTTGAAACTGCACCGGTGTCATCGCGGTCATTGCCTTGAACTGACGATGGAAGGCTGTCGGGCTCAGGCCGGCGAGCGCGGCAAGATCATCGACGCGGACCTGCTTGTCGAAATTGCCACGCAATGCGTGGATCGCTTCGACCAGACGCCGGTTTCGCTCCGCGCCGACGACCATGCGGGCGAAGACACCGCCATGTGGCCCGGCCAGCAGGCGGTAGCAGAGTTCGCGCTTGACGCCGGGATAGAGCAGCGGGATTGCCTGCGGCTCGCCAAGCAGGCTGACGGCGCGCGCGGCGCAGCCGAGGATCGCCTCATTGAGCTCCATAACGAAGGCGGCGGCATGCTCGTCGGAGGCCGGAGTGGGCGGTGCCTCCATGCTCTCATAGACTTCGCGTAGGATCGCCTGGTCGAGTTCGATGACGGCGCTGAGATAGGGCGCATCCGGCGCGCCGTGCACCACCTGGCTTGCACCCGGCATCTCGACGCTGACGACCATGGCCTGGCTAGTGCGATAATGGAGCCTCCGTTCGCCGAACGTCGTCCATTTCGCGCCCTGCACCACGATGCAGAGCGCTGGCCGGTGGATCAGGTGGTTCGGATGCCGCTCGGAGAAGGATCGGAGCAAGGCCAGTCCGTCGATCGCGGTGAAATAGGGGCTCCCGTTTCCATGAGCTGCAAACGCGGCGACGACGGCATCATGCAACATCGAAAGAGTGCTCAATCGGATCCCCCGCAAATCTGGAATTCCAAATTAACGCTGGAGGCAGGATCAGGCAAGAAAGAAGCCGGTTCCGGCATGTTCGCCCGTGCTTCGCCCTCTTATGTTCACCGTCATCAACAAAGGAGAACGGCGATGACACAGAATTCCGAACGCAAAATCGCAATCGTCACCGGCGGCAGCCGCGGGCTGGGCCGCAACACCGTGCTCAACCTCGCCAAACGTGGTGTCGACTCGATCCTCACCTACAATTCCAGCAGGGCGGAAGCCGAAAAGGTCGTGGCCCTGGTTGCTGAAGCCGGCGCCAAAGCCATTGCCCTCAAGCTCGACACCGGCGACGCCCACGGTTTCGATCCTTTCGTCGACGCCGTAAAGCTGGCGCTTGCCGATCTCGGCGCCGCCGAGCGCTTCGACTACCTCGTCAACAATGCCGGAACCTCGCACCACAACAGCATCGAGGCGACGACGGAGGATGAACTGGACATGCTTTACAATGTGCACTTCAAGGGTGTTTTCTTCTTGACGCAGAAGCTCTTGCCGCTGATCAATGACGGCGGCCGGATTGTCAACCTGTCGAGCGGCCTCACTCGCATCATCGTTCCTGGCAGCGCTGCCTACGGTGCGATGAAGGGAGCGGTCGAGGTGCTGACCCGATACATGGCAAAGGAGCTGGGACCGCGTCGCATCGCCGTCAATGTCGTTGCGCCCGGCGCCATCCAGACCGACTTTAGCGGCGGTATGGTCCGCGACAATCCGGATCTGAACCAGCGCATCGCCGAAATGACGGCGCTGGGCCGCGCCGGCCTGCCCGACGATATCGGTCCGATGATTGCCTCGCTGCTCTCTGAGGACAACCGCTGGGTCAATGCCCAACGCATCGAGGTCTCCGGCGGCATGTCAATCTGAGATGCCGGTCCGGACCGAGTTCAAATAATCCTACCGCTTCGCAAACGAAGGAGATTCGATCATGATGATGAACAGACGCACATTTTCGAAAACTTTGCTCGTCGGCGCCGCCACGTCACTTGTTGCGACACATGCCGGCCTGGCCGCCACCCACACGCCTCCAAAGGCGCGCAATGTCGTTCTCGTACATGGACTTTTCGCCGACGGATCATGCTGGACCGAGGTTATCGCCCTGCTGCAAGCGAAGGGCCTAAACTGCACGGCGGTCCAGAACCCGCTCACTACGCTGCCCGATGCCGTGGCGGCCGCCCGGCGCATCCTCGACCGGCAGGACGGTCCGACCGTCTTTGTCGGCCACTCCTTTTCGGGAATGATCCTCACCGAAGCAGGTGTACATCCGAACGTCTCTTCACTGGTTTATGTCGCTGCCCGAGCACCGGATGCAGGTGAGGACTATGCAGCTTTGGCAAAAACCTACCCGACGCCACCCGCAACCGCGGGCATTGTCTTCGACGGCGACGAAGGACGGCTGACGGAGGAAGCGTTCCTGCGCGATTTCGGGGGCGACCTTCCCGAGGCCAGGGCGAGGGTTCTCTATGCCGTTCAACAACCATTCCAAAAGGCGTTGCTCACCGGCAAAACCTCAAACGCTGCTTGGCGTTCCAAGCCAAGCTACTACGCCGTTTCGACGCAAGATGGAACGATAAATCCAGACCTGCAGCGTTTCATGGCCAGACGCATGGGCGCTAAAGCCATCGAACTTGAATCCAGCCATCTGTCGCTCATTTCACATCCGAATGAGATCACCAAGCTCATTCTGGAAGCTGCCGGGCAATCATGACATTGGAACCCCTGAAGCCCCGCAAGCCGATATTTCGAGCC
This sequence comes from Rhizobium beringeri, assembly GCF_004306515.1. Taxonomy (NCBI): domain Bacteria; kingdom Pseudomonadati; phylum Pseudomonadota; class Alphaproteobacteria; order Hyphomicrobiales; family Rhizobiaceae; genus Rhizobium; species Rhizobium beringeri. The sequence goes on from NZ_SILG01000007.1 coordinate 39,280, forward strand.
TAATCGCTGCCGGCAAGGCCAGGGGAGCTCGCTATGAGCCGGTCGAGGCGTAACCTCCGCCGGCTGCTGCAATGCCGCAGCCATCAGGCTTGGATTATTCCTTCGCCGGCCCGCCCCGCCGCTCCAGCGCCGTCTTGCGGATGGTCTCCGCGATCTCCGGACTACTGGTCGACAACATCTGGAAATCCACGGCGTAGAGCGACAGCAGCGATACCTCGGTTGCTGCGCTGACCGTCGCTGAGCGAGGTTCGCCACTGATCAGCGCCATCTCGCCAAAGAAGTTTCCGGCACCGAGTTCCACTGGATGGTCGGGTGTCGCCACGGTGACCCGTCCCTCGACAATGAAGAACATCTGATCGCCAACATCGCCCTTGCGGCAGATCACGGCACCTGCGGGGACAATGCGCGGTCGCAACGCCCGAACGATCTCGATCAGTGCAGCGGGACCAAGCTTCTGGAACAGGGGTACCGCAGCGACCAATTGCCAGTTGCGAACGAAGTCTTGGCGGCGAACCTCTTCGTAAAAGCCGGTGGCGAGGATGCCGGCCCAAAGTGCAAAAATACCAATCCCGCTCATCATCACCAATCCGGCCAGAACTCGACCTGCAAGGCTCTGCGGGATCTCGTCACCGTAGCCGGTCGTCGACAGCGTCACGACCGCCCACCACATCGCCTGCGGAATGCTGCCGAACCTATCAGGCTGGACGTCTCGCTCGATGATATAACCGGCCAACGCAGCGCCAAAAAGAACGATGCCGAACACTGATGTCACGCCAAGCAGATTGCGCGATTCATTCGCGATCACCTTTGCCAGCAGCCTGAAGAAGGTCGAGTCGCGCAACGGCTTGAAAAGCCAAATGGCGCAATAGAGGTTTCGATCAGGGGACCCGACGAACAAGAATGCAGCAGCCGGAACCAGAACCGCGAGCAAATCGATCACGAGGGCCGGCATCCCGCCCGACAAGCGGTGTCGCCGTGAAAGCAATGTGCCGCTCAATTGGAGGACATAGGCCAGCCAAATTGCCCCAAGTAGCAGCTCAAAGACAAGCCTCTCCTGTCCAGTAAGGCCGTGCGTCGTTAGTGTAGCAACGACCAAGAGACCGATTGTAGCGAACAGCGCGTTGAGCGGCGTCGAAATCTTTGAGAACGGCATTGCCGACATTACATACTCCCAACCGCCCGGCATTCGTCGACAATAGATACCTTCGGGCCACACGCAAGGGAACGGGGAACTGATGGAGGTGCCGCCCGAGGATCCCATGACTCTCTAGGACGTCATCGAAAACCGAAGGTCGGCGAACGCCTTCAGACTGTTCTGATCGGCACTTACGTCGGGCTGGCCGCCACGCGTGTAAACGCGCCATCTTCGAGCTCAGTGCATTGACCGGCCAAAATCAGATCGGCCTGAACTCGACGAATTCGCACTGCATGTGATCCGACCGCGTCTTCTTCCAGCCATACAGCTTGTAACCTGCTAAGCGTTCAACGAAATCCTTGGGCCGTATGGTTTTTCGTGGGCCTTCAGGCCGAGCCCGTTAGGCGACGACTATCGCGCCAACTGCCGCGCCCGCATTCTATACCCGTACCATGTACAAAATTCTGGCCGCAAACTATCATTATGACCAATTAAATGAACAAAACTTGACTTCACCCCAAGCGCCATGGCATGATGTCCAAAATTCTGGACGGGAGAAACTCTCATGTCCACTCAAATGAACAAAATAGGTCATAACGGTGCCCCGTCAGAGAAGCTACTCCAGAGTCACGCACCAGGCGCTCGCCATGCTCGGCAAACTGATCCGCGTCGGGCGCGCCGAGCGCGGCCTTACCGCGCAGGAACTGGCCGACCGAGCTGGTATCAGCCGGACGACATTGTCCAGCATCGAAAAAGGTGCGCCCGGTCCTGAGATCGGCATCGTCTTCGAAGTCGCGTCCCTCGTGGGCATGCGCCTGTTCGACTATGACGAGCGCACTCTCCAGATGCACAATACCCGTCTCGATGAAAAACTGACCCTGCTGCCCAAGAGTGTCCGCCACACGGTGAAGGAGGTTGATGATGACTTCTAAGGCGGACGCCACGGAAGCCTTTGTCTGGATGTGGCTGCCGGGGGCGACGGAACCGGTGGTGGCGGGCCGTCTCGACCAGAATGGCGAGCGCCTGTTCTTCACATATGGCGCCAGTTACCGCCGCCGCAAGAACGCCATTTCCATCTATGGGCCGGAGTTACCGCTTCAGGAAGGCATTATCGCGCCCATCAACGGCCTGTCGATGGCGAGCTGCATTCGCGACGGCTCGCCCGATGCCTGGGGCCGCCGGGTCATCATCAACAAGCTGACGGGCAAGAAGCCCGACGCTGCCGGCGTGCCGGAGATCAGCGAACTTACCTATCTGCTCCAGTCCGGCTCCGACCGGATTGGCGCTCTCGATTTTCAGGCCTCGGCAACAGAGTATGTCCCCCGCCATGCCGCGCAGGCATCGCTCGACGAACTCATGGAAGCGGCCGCCCTCATCGAAAAAGGCGTCCCCCTGACACCGGCGCTCGAACTGGCCCTCAACCATGGCACCTCGATTGGCGGCGCGCGCCCCAAGGCCCTGATTAATGACGGGACGAAGAAATTCATCGCTAAATTCTCGGCAACCAACGACACCTACAGCGTGGTGAAGGCCGAATTCATCGCGATGAAGCTGGCAGCCGCCTGCGGGCTTAACGCGGCGTCCGTGGCGATGACCCGCGCCGCGCAAAAGGACGTGCTGCTGATCGAGCGCTTTGACCGCACGCACACAAAGGATGGCTGGAGGAGGCACGCCATGGTCTCGGCCCTGACCATGCTGGGCCTTGATGAGATGATGGCGCGCTATGCCTCTTACGAAGACCTGGCCGAGCTGATTCGTCGCCACTTCACGGCACCCAAGGATACGCTCAAGGAACTCTACGGGCGGATTTGCTTCAACGTGCTGTGCGGCAACACCGACGACCATGCCCGCAATCATGCCGCCTTCTGGGACGGCCGGATGCTCACTCTGACGCCGGCCTATGATATCTGCCCGCAGGGACGCACGGGTAACGAAGCCACGCAGGCAATGCTGATCAAGGGCGATGGCCGCGCCAGCACGCTCGCCACCTTGCTAGCTGGCGCGCCGGATTATCACCTGAAAGAGGCGGAAGCCGCCACGCTGATTGAAAACCAGGTCACGATGATTGCCGCAAACTGGCCAGCGGTCTGCGCGGAAGCCGAACTGAGCACCGTCGACCGCAAGCTGTTCGCCGGACGTCAGTTTCTCAATAGCTATGCCTTTGAGGGGCTCGAAAGTCAAAAGGCGCTGCAGGATGCCTTTCGTGCCGCACGGGATGCGCTGATCGCGAGCGGAGGCGCTTGACGATGACAGCGGACAGCAGCTCAAGAGACGCGATTGGCCGGGGGCCTTTCTCCGCTCTCTTCCATGCGTCATGGGCTGCGGAGCAGACTGCAGCGGGCATCAACTTCCTTGGTGGCCGCCGTCAGACACCCCTTTCTTCCTGGGCCGGCCTGGCACAGATCACTAGCACTTAGGGTTTTACAACGATTGAAGTTCCCTTGCAGGCGGACAGGCCGCAAGGCTTGCAGGCGTCATGCGACCAGCTTCATCGCCGCCGCCAAAGAAGCATCTCGGGCCAACGCGCGCGACGTCTCGAAGACACCGTCTCTGAGCAGTTGAGCCATATGCTTATGAAGTCTTTCCAGATGCTTCATGTCGGCATGCGAGTATGAAATGAAAACCGTGACAGCCAACTCAGACCTCATATTATTCGTCTGCAGAGGCTAAAATATAGGCTTCTAACAGCTCGCCACTAGGTAGCTAGGCGAGGTTTGTACACGTAGTCCATCGATCACCTTCAGCAGTCTCCATCTGGAGGAACAAGGCGTCCTCGCAATAACGGACGTGAAGCGTCATCGTGGGTGGATCCTCTAGTGACGCCAAAACGATATCCGCACGACTGGAAAATCAAGGATTTAAGCGGATTTAGGGAGAATTGGCTGGGGAACCTGGATTCTCACATGATTTCAATGGCTTATCGAAATACCCTCTGTTTTCCCGCCGCGAGCGACCGTGGATGTCACCTTTGTGCCCTGGCTTTGGGCCTCAGTCAACAGGAAGGCTATTGCGGCAATTATTTCCGCTTTCGACCCAAAGCGGACTTTATAGACACGTTCGCTGAAGGGCACTTTTGCCCCACCTTGCCCGCACTGGCGATGCCTGAGGCGTCAGATTGTTTCTCGTGGCAGCGTCTTGCAGCAGTCTGCTGGCCTGCTGGACCGACCGACTGAGCCAGGCCAACCGCCAGATCTGAAACTGGCCCTTGCACGGCTGGCATTTCCGACGATTGCCACGCCTTACGGTATCGCCGCGGTAGAGCGTGCTCGGGATTTCTGAACAGCCGGTATAGTCGGCGGGATTGCCGCAGCGGGGCTCGGATGGACGGAACAGCGACTTGCCGCGGAGATCGACGTCGTGACGTCGTTGAAGACTTCCATGGCCAGAGCCTGGATGAAATAGCAGAGGGCAGGGCAGCGGACGCTCCGGCGTCCGCTGCCCATTCGCTATCAAGAAAAAGTCGGGTCTAGCGCGCCGGAGTTGTAACGCTTTGCCATTTCCGAAAGCGGAATCGGCCGGATTTGCGAAGCCTTGCCCGCCGTTCCGAACTGTTCGAACCGTTCCTTGCAGAGCTTCGTCAGCGCCGTCATCGCCGGCTTCAGATATTTGCGTGGATCGAATTCGCTGGGGTCTTCCTGCAGAATACGCCGGACCTGGCCGGTCATCGCCATTCGGACATCGGTATCGATGTTGATCTTGCGAACACCATTCTTGATACCGCCCTGTATTTCCTCGACCGGCACGCCCCATGTCGGCTTCATCTGGCCGCCGTACTGGTTGATGATCTCCTGCAGTTCGATCGGGACCGAGGACGAGCCATGCATGACGAGATGTGTGTTCGGGAGCTTACGGTGAATTTCTTCGATGACGTTCATCGCCAGCACCGACCCGTCCGGCTTGCGGCTGAACTTGTAGGCGCCGTGCGATGCGCCCATCGCAACCGCAAGCGCATCGACCCTGGTTTCGCGGACGAATTTGACAGCTTCGTCCGGATTAGTCAGAAGCTGATCTTGCGAGAGCTTGCCTTCGGCTCCGTGGCCGTCCTCGGCTTCGCCCATGCCGGTCTCCAGCGAACCTAGGACGCCGAGTTCTCCCTCCACGGAAACGCCGCCGAGATGAGCCATCTCCGTCACCTGTTTGGTGACCCCGACATTGTAGTCCCAATCGGCCGGTGTTTTGGCATCCGCCTTCAGCGAGCCGTCCATCATGACGGATGTGAAGCCGGCTTGAATGGCGGTTATGCAACTGGACGGTGCGTTGCCGTGATCGAGGTGCACGCAGACCGGGATGTGGGGATAGATTTCGACGACGGCATCCATTATGTGCTTCAGCATGATGTCGTTGGCATAGGCTCGGGCGCCCCGAGAAGCCTGCATGATCGCGGGCGCGTCGAGAGAATCGGCCGCCTCCATAATCGCGAGGGCCTGTTCCATATTGTTGATATTGAATGCTGGCACTCCGTAGCATTTTTCTGCGGCGTGATCGAGCAACTGTCTTAATGTGATGCGTGCCATCAAGCTCTCCCCTTCTGAGCAGCCCGAAATGGGGCAGAAGATAAGTGCATGTATCCTCATTATAGCGCGGATTGGTCGAAACCCGAAGCGTTACTGCGACCTCAGCAAATATAAAGGCCCGGCTCCGCATCGTACCGGGAGCAACTTCGCGCAAAAAGCGGCCGGCATTTGGCACAAGTCCAATCCTCGAGAACTATCTGGCCGGGAGACCACTTAGATGCGCGGTGACAAAAAGCAGCCAGTAAGATGAGAAGCCTGATCAACGATCAATGGAGGCATGCCGACGCCGCGGGAATTGTGCTAATCTTGCATTCGGGTTTCCGTGCGCAGCCGACTGGCATCGTGCTCGCTCACGACGCTCTACGCCGCCGCCCGTCGGCGTAAAATAGAAGTGGCGGCCTGAGCTATGGACGCAATTCTTGTCATCAATGCAGGCTCGTCGAGCCTGAAATTTCAGATCTTCGAGATCGCCGACACTGGCCCCGAACGCTGCATCCGGGGCCAGATCGATGGCATCGGCATACGACCTCGTCTCGTGGCGAGCGCCGCCGATGGAACGGTCCTAGTCGATCGCCGATATACGCCAGACGTGGTCGATCACCTGCCGGCGGCCATCTCCGAAACCCGTGCCTGGCTGCAGACCCTCGAGGGGTTCACGCTCCGGGCAATTGGTCACCGTGTCGTCCATGGCGGTCCGGACTATGCGAAACCGATCCTGATCAACCACGACATCCTGGACACGCTCGCCACTTTCCAGGAGCTTGCGCCGCTGCACCAGCCAAACAACCTGGCGCCCATCCGGCTCGCCATGGAGATCAATCCGGATCTGCCGCAGGTCGCTTGTTTCGACACGGCTTTCCATCGCGGTCACGCCCCGCATACGGATTGTTACGCCTTGCCATCGACCTATTACGATCATGGCGTGCGCCGATACGGCTTCCACGGCCTGTCCTACGAATATATCGCCGAGCGTTTGACCGAAGTCGCGCCCGGCATTGCAGGTGGACGCGTTATTGTTGCCCACCTCGGCAGCGGCGCCTCCATGTGTGCGCTGAAGGAGGCGCGCAGCGTGGAGACCACGATGGGCTTCACTGCGCTCGACGGCTTGCCGATGAGCACCCGGCCGGGACAGATGGATCCCGGTGTCGTGCTGTACTTGATCGATCAAAAGGGCATGACCGCAGCGGAGGTGACCGATCTCCTCTACAGGTCGTCCGGCCTGAAGGGCCTTTCCGGCTTCTCAGGTGATATGCGCGATCTTCTTGTCAGCGCCGACGCGCGTGCCGCCTTCGCGATCGATCACTTCGTCCATCGCTGTGGGCTGAGTGTCGGCATGCTTGCCGCCGCGCTCGGAGGTCTCGACGCGTTCGTGTTTACAGCCGGCGTCGGGGAGAACTCAGCCCAGATCCGCGCCCGCATCAGCGAACGGCTTGCTTGGCTCGGCGCCGAACTCGATCCCGCGGCCAATGAAGCGGGCGCGACTCTCATTTCCGCTCCGGCAAGCCGCGTTGCACTCTATGTTCTGCCGACGGATGAGGAACTGATGATCGCGCGCCATACGCTTGCGCTCATCACAACGTCCTGAAAGCAAACTCTGGGATTGCGCTTGGCGGCTTCTTCAGCCGCTCTCGACCCGACCCTGACCTTCGTGTTGCTGCCCGGGAAGGTCCGCAAAACCCAGAGGAGCAGTTCTTCGCTCGAGCGCGGAGTCGATGGGACAGCAGAGCGGGCAAATGACAGCAGACGGGAATTCCGTAAGTCGAATGCTGGCTAATCGCGATAGAGACCTAGGGTCAAGCAGCGGCAAGACGATTTCAAGTTAAGACGATCGTTCGCCGGTTGCGGCTGGGTCGTAAGTCATTGAGCTTGCCAAAGGGAGGATGACATGAATAGCCAGAAAATTCCGCTCAAGGTAACAGCAGTTCGCTTTGCGCGCGCGGTTCGCGATTTTTCGAGCTCCGATGTCGGCAAGAAGGCCAATTTGATGTTCGCGGGGCTCGCTGCGCTGTTATTCGGCGTAAGCGGCCTCAACGTTGTCAACAGCTACGTCGGCCGAAACTTCATGACCGCGATTGCAGACCGCCAGACCCCCGAGTTCATCCGGCAAGCGATCTTTTACGTCGGTGTGTTCGCTGCATTGACAGTTTTTTCGGTCATCGCACGATTTGTCGAAGAACGGTTGGCACTACTTTGGCGCGAATTCATAGCCCGGCGCGCTGTGACACTTTATCTCGCCAATGGCACCTATTATCGCCTGGATGTCTCGGGGCAACTTACCAACCCGGACCAGCGGATCGCGGATGACGTTCGCGCGTTCACCAGAACGACGCTCTCCTTTGTCCTGTTACTGTTCAACGGCACTCTGACGATAGTGGCCTTTTCCAGCGTGCTGTGGTCAATCAGCCCATTGCTGTTTGTCGTGGCTGTCTTCTATGCGGCTAGCGGCTCTTATCTGACGGTTCTGCTCGGACGGCCGCTGATCAATCTGAACTACGATCAACTCGACAAGGAGGCCAACTTCCGCTCCAGCCTCATTCATGTTCGGGAAAACGCCGAGTCGATCATCCTCGAGCGCGGCGAGGGGCGACAGCAAATTCTCCTGTCGCATCGACTTGACGATGTGGTCGCAAACTTTCGCCGCATTACGGCCGTCAATCGCAACGTGGGGTTCTTCACCACCGGCTATAACTGGCTAATCCAAATCATTCCGGCTCTGATCGTCGCTCCGGCATTCATAAGAGGAGACATCGAGTTTGGCGTGATCACACAGTCGGCCGCAGCCTTCGCGATGCTCGTAGGCGCGTTCTCGCTGATTGTCACCCAGTTCCACTCTATCTCGAACTTTGCCGTACTGGTCGCTCGGCTCAACTCGTTACTGGAGGCAATCGAACAATCACAAACAACCGCGGAGTCGGCCATCGAGATTGTCGAGCGAGGGGGGGGTTGGCCTACGAGGGGCTATCCTTGCTGTCATCAAACGGCACTCCTCTGCTGAAGGAGTTGTCGGTATCGATCCCGCTCGGGACCCTCGTGTTGCTCACCGGACCTAGCCAGGCTCCGGGGACGGCGTTGTTCAGAGCGACGGCGGGCATTCCGACGCCCGGCACAGGGCGCATAATTCGCCCTGGTTCCAACGACATCGTGTTTCTCAAGCAACGCCCTTATCTGCCGCCAGGGACGTTGCGCCAGATTCTTGTGCCTCTGGAGAATGCAGGCGAAATTTCGGATGACCGAATGTTCCAGGTGTTGCGCGAACTTGATCTCGAACGGGTCGTGAGCCAGGCGGGCGGGTTGGATAAGGAACAAGGCTGGGAAATGTCGCTTTCGCTGACTGAGCAGCAGCTCTTAGCCGTTGCGAAAGTTCTGCTCGCGCCGCCGCAGGTCGTCTTCCTGGATCGAGTCGACACGACGCTGGGGTCCGAAAAACTCCGCAAGATCCTGCGCCTCCTTTCCGACCGTTCGATCACCTGCATCAATAGCGGAGAAGCCCACGACGCGCGTGATCTGTATCACGCGGTCCTTGAGTACAGTGAGGATGGTCTGTGGACGTGGGCACCGAACCGAGCCTGATTTTTACTGAAATGGCCCGCAAGAACTACCGACCAATCACGGTCAAGAAGGCCTGCAACGGTCAGAGGAGCTGTTTCGGGAATTATTTACGCGGCCGCAGCAATAGCTGCCGGCCTTGCGCCTTCCAATTCCATATGTGGACGGCTCCCACTTGCAAGCTTTTTTGCAGATATTTTTGACCGGATCGCCTGCTTCCATATGTGCGGCCTTTGTGTGTGGTCGCACATGACCACTGGCCAAGATGGTTTCCGCAACGCGCGTTCCTAACACGGTAACGACCTTAAAAGGCCAGTGGAATTGACGGAGTGTCACGCGTCTTGGATCGATCGATCGCACCATCTGCTTTTCTCTTGCAAGTTCACAGCATCAGCTCAACACGGTAGCATTCATTCTGTGCTCACCGTGATGGCCGATCTCCTATACTGCCTGTGTTTGTCCCTCTGTCCGCCGATACGTTTCGCCACTCACCATGAGCTTCCAGGCGACACGGGCGATCTTGTTGGCCAGCGCCACCGCAACCAGCTTCGGTTTCTTCCGTTGGAGGAGTTCGATCAGCCATCGGGAAGTATGTCTGCTTCGACCTAATCTGACATGCTGAAGAAGAGCAGTCGCGCCAACCACCAATATGCTTCGTAGCATTTCGTCGCCCGCACGAGTGATCACCCCAAGCCTGACCTTGCCTGCGGTCGAATGGTCTTTCGGTGTAAGCCCTATCCAGGCGGCAAAATCGCGACCCGACTTAAACATCTTGGGATCTGGGGTCTTCATCATCAAAAGCGACGCGCCGACCGGCCCAACACCCGGGATTTCGGCCAGGCGCCTGCTGCATTCATCGGAGCGATGCAACGCAATCAGTTTTTCCTCGACGGCTTTAGTTTCGGTAAGCAAATCTCGATACTCAACGCCATGCATGGCAAAAAGCTCACGGGCCAGTTCCGGCAAGGATTGATCAGCCGCTATTCGCTCCAATAAAGGTTCGATCCGGCACATGCCCTTGGCCGCGACGATGCCGAACTCCATGGCAAAACCGCGTATGGCATTGGCAAGCTGTGTCCGATTGCGGATCAGCCGCTCTCGCACACCGACCAGCATTAAGGCCGCCTGCTGGTCGGCGGTTTTCACGGGCACGAAGCGCATCGTGGGGCGGCTCATCGCCTCGCACAACGCTTCAGCATCCGCCGCATCATTCTTGCCGCGCTTGACGTAGGGCTTCGCCAGTTGCGGCGCGATCAATTTCACCTCATGACCAAACGAACTTAACAACCTCGCCCAATAATGAGAGCCACCGCAGGCTTCGAGTGCGATGGTGGTCGGTGGCGCTTTCTCGAAGAATTTCACCATCTCCCTACGCGACAGCTTCTTGCGAAGGGCTGGTTGTTCGGCTGTGTTCACGCCATGCAATTGGAACACACTCTTTGACGTATCCATACCAATTCGGATAATCTGTTCCACGGACGGTCTCCCTCGATTGAGCTTTCAACGAACTCATTCTGGCACATTGCGATGCCGTGGGGAGCCGTCCACCCCAACACGATAGAAAATCGTCGGTCATGCCGGCCGGATGGTCGGCGATACGGGCAAGTACATCGGCAAGCCAAGCCTGCGGATCATGTGGTTCATTTTTCGCTGTGACGATCAAGCTATAAATCGCGGCCCGCTGACCACCGCGGTCAGAACCGGCAAACAGCCATGCTTTTCTTCCCAAAGCCACGCCGCACAGCGATCGCTCTGCACAATAATTCGACGAGCAGATGCGGCCGTCATCGAGGAACCGGATAAACGTGGCCCAGCGGTTCAGCATGTAATTTTCATGAGGGATTAATTGGCGCAAACTAATAGGGCCGAGCGCGCAAAATAGGGCAGCTGCGGGGGATATGTCCCGCAGCCATGTCAACGATGACCAGTCTCTAGCCAAGAGAGCGCCGAAAAACGGGATTTCGTGGTGAACGAAATAGCCGGCGATGCGTTGTTCGACCCCTCGAAATCGGGCGCCTCACCTGAAGCCCAACCTCTGCTTTGAAACGAGGGCGGTAGTCGGCTCTATCCGCGCGAGACGATACACACATCCGACCTAGAGCCATCCCCCCGAAAAACCTGCTCGGCGCAACCCGGTCACAATGGGCTTGCATTTTCGCATGATGTTCCAGAGCAAGCCGGTCCGATAGTTTTCGATCATCAGCACCACCGGTCCTTGGTCAATGCCAAAGTGATAGGGACTTACCCACCATCCGGTCGGACTGGCTTCCATGGAATAGGTCTGGTTGAACGACGGTTTGAAACCGTAAAGCCGGCTCATGCCGAGATTCATCCGCGCAAAATTGCCCACCGTCGGCACGACGATCTCCGGCGCGAACGGCAGCGAGGCGACAACGACCCAGGGCGCCACGGTCCCATCATCAGGTCCGAAGGGGGCGCCTCGGGCAATGTAGTCGAAGAACTCCCGATCGACCCCATCGATCGTTCGCTTGCCCCAGCCGGGTCCATCGCAGGCGGTGAATCCCCAACAATGCTCCCCATAGCCTGCGAAGTTCATCGGGTTGCGAATTGCGTATTCCTGCTGGACATACGTCGCATGTCGGCTGTTTTCGAAATAGTCGGTGTCATGCTGGCGCATGAACACATCTCGAATGCCTCGAAAGTCTATCCACATGTGCGACAGTTGGTGGGTAAAAAGCGGCCCCGAATACAGCAGCTCTCGGCCGTAGATATTTCTCCATTCGTAGGACTCGGTGTAGGCGGCATAGGTTTCGGGCGGCAACGGGTGAGTTGGGGATCCCAAACCAATGATGTAGAGCAGCAGGCCTTCATCATAGCCACGCCACCTGTAGGGGATGAAACCACTTTCGGGACGCCAGCCGTGCGTCAAAGTTGCCCCGCCATCGCACGCCCAGTTCCAGTCTGCACGCTCGTAAAGCGCCATCGCGAGCTGGCGGATTTCCATTTCGTCGGCCGTGTCGCCATCAAAGTAGGTGGCAACGGTCAAGGCCCCTGCGAACAGGAAAGCGGAGTCGATTGTCGACAGCTCGCATTGCCAAACTCGGCGGCCCGTTTCGACATCCAGAAAGTGATAGAAGAAGCCCTTGTAACCTGATGAATCCCGCTCAGGCCCCTGCGGGCATGCCAACAGATATCTCAGGCGGCTGCGGGTGATCTTTGCCGCAAATTCACGGATGAGGACACCGCGCTCCACAACCACGGGGATGGTCGCCAGCGCCATGCCGATCGCCGCGATGCTTGCCGGGGCGTTCGGTTCTGTCTTGTCGCGCACCAGACCGTTGTCAGGGTTCGTGCAGTGGAGATAGTACAACAATGTCGTGAATTGCAGCCGACCGAGATCCTGGTCGGTTGGCATGCGGTGGAGATCGGCGTCGGTTGAGAGCGTTTCGGGCATGGCCGCTAACCGACTATGACGTGGACATCGTGCGTACGTCCGTCTTCCGCAAGCCGGACGGCTCCGTTCGCGACAGGTTCACCGTCCAGCGTGACTGAATGTACGCCTCGGCCGATGCCCTTTGCGTTGTCGAAACGGATTCGATAGGTCGTCGATCCAGTTCGGTATGTGATCTCATAGGATGGCCAGCTTTCCGGAACGCACGGTTCAAACCGCAGCAACCGCCCTTGCTGGCGAAACCCAAGGATCGCCTCGAGCGCCGCGCGATAGAACCAACTGGCCGATCCAGTGTACCAGGTCCATCCACCGCGCCCGGTGTGTGGGGGCGCGCCGTAGATATCGGCGCTGACCGCATATGGTTCCACCTTGTAGCATTCGACTTGATCTCTCGTCGCGCCATGACAAATCGGATTGATCAGGTTCCAAAGCTTCAGCGCGAGATCGCCGTCGCCCTGCAAAGCCGTCGCCCAGACAACCCAGGTTGCCGCATGCGTGTATTGCCCGCCATTTTCACGGATGCCGGGGACATAGCCCTTGATGTAGCCGGGCTGCAGCACGCCTTTGTCGAAAGGCGGGTCGAACAACTTGATCAGCTTGTCTTCCTGGCGCACCAGCCGGTCGTGGACCGCACGCATTGCCTGCGAAGTGCGTTTCGCATCGGCCTCGCCGGAGATGACGGCCCAGGCTTGCGGAATGGCGTCGATCTGGCATTCGTCGTTCAGGGATGACCCAAGCGGCGTGCCATCGTCAAAATATGCCCGGCGATACCAGCCACCGTCCCAGGCTTTGGCTTCAAGGGCAATGCGCAGGGCCTCGGCTCGTTCGCGGCACCAGGCGGCACGGCTTTCATCTCCGCGTGACGCTGAAATCGTGGCAAATGAATTTAGGACCGTGAGAAAGAACCAGCCGTTCCAGACGCTCTCGCCCTTGCCTTCGGCGCCGACCTTATTCATGCCATCGTTCCAGTCACCTGTTCCCATAAGGGGAAGTCCGTGACTGCCTAAACGGTAGCCATGCTCCAGCGCCCGGACGCAATGCTCGTAGATGGTGCCGGACTGTTCGCTGGTCGCTGGTTGGTTGAAGTCTTCCTCCTGGTCGTCTCTCAGCAAAGGTGACGTGATGAATGGAACCATCTCATCGAGGAGTTGAACGTCGCCTGTCGTGGAAACGTAGTGGTGAACGACAAGGGGTAGGAAATACAAGTCGTCGGTTATCCGAGTACGTACGCCGATGCCAGACGGTGGGTGCCACCAGTGCTGGACGTCCCCCTCCTCGAATTGGCGCGCCGCCGATCGCAGGATGTGTGAGCGGGCCTCGCTCGGCACGCTGTAGACCAGTGCCATCACGTCCTGCAGTTGGTCCCTGAATCCATACGCGCCGCCAGACTGATAGTTGGACGTGCGCGCCCATACGCGGCATGCCAAAACCTGGTACAACAGCCAGCGGTTCATCATCAAGTTCAAGCCCGCGTCCGGCGTCGAGACCTGAATTGTGTTCAGAATGTCATCCCACTGGCGGCAGACAGCCGACAGGCTCGCGGCTGCGCGCTCGAGGTCGCTATGCTCATGGACGAGCCTACGGACCTCATCGAGGCCGGCAGCCTCTCCAAGGACGAAGACAACCTCTCTGCTTTCGCCGGGGGGCAGGGGGATATCGACCATCAGCGCGGCGCAGGGATCCAGTAGCGGACCAAAACGTTCCGCCAGATCTATTCGCTCCAGGGCCGCCGGCTGAAACACGAAACCATATTTGCCGAGAAACTCTCTTCGGTCGGCCGTGGCCGACCTTGCCGGCTGACTGGCGCCTGCAAACGCCAGCTTTCCGGCAAAATCGCCGGCCCAGGGATTGTTGGCTACGATCGCACCGGATCTGGCATCCCGCTCGCAGACGATCCGCGTTGCTGTCTCTTCGCGCTGCGACCCAAGCACCCACTCGGCGAAATAGGTTGCGGTCACATGCCGAACGCGGGTGTCCTCGTTGCTAAGCCTGAGACGCATGATTTTGACCGGATCGTTAGGCGCGACCGATACCGTCAGCTCTTGATTGAGATGACGACTGTAACTTGCATACCGGCTGTAACCTTGGCCGTGACGAACAGTCACGACCGCACCGGGACCGAGCGGTAGGGGCGTCGGCGTCCAGACATCGCCGGTTTCCTCATCCCGCAAATAGAGGACCTCGCCCGGTGCATCCGTAACCGGATCGTTCGACCACGGCGTCAGCCGGTTCATCTGGCTGTTCTCTGACCAGGTGTAGCCAAGACCGGCTTCGGTTGTCAGACAGCCATAATTAGGATTTGCGATCACATTGGTCCAAGGCGCCGGTGGCAAGGCGGGGGCTCTGGGTCTGACCGCATCCACGCGCACGACATACTCGCGTCCGTCGGGCGTGAAGCCCCCGAATCCGTTCCAGTGTTGTAAATCCTCGAGCGCGTCGGGATGTGGGGCCGCAGGTTGCCCGCTCACCCGAACGGCTAACGTCTGTGAAAGAGGTGGCAGAGCGGGGGAAGGCAGGTTGAGCTGATGGGCAAGTGTGCCGCTGCTTCCCAGCAGGACGATGCGCGCTGCCGCGGCGATGGTCGCCACGTGATCGCTTTCGGTATCGGGTTCGGAAAGGACAAAGATTCCGCCAGGTTTGCCGATCATTTCGGCTTGCGGGCCTGACTGCAGCGTTTCAGTCTGTCGCTTGGCGCTGGCTGCGCTGTCGTCGAGTAGTACCAGGTCGAATCTCAGGCCCCTGCGACCGGCGAAATCGTGGCCCATCGTCACTTGGCTAACCAAGGCATCATCCCTGTCGCCAATGGCTCGGACAAGCACGATCGGAAGGTCGCCGGAGAGACCATGGGCCCACAGAGCGGTTCGATCCAATCGATCTCTCTGGGGCTGCCCAGCCGCCTGCCGCATGGCCGGGTTCGCGAATACGACATTCCCGGCCAGCCGATTGAACAGCGAGACATCGCCAGATTTCAGGTTCGACGTGCGAAGCTCATTTTCGTATGTCTCTGAAGCGTCGGAGAACGCTCGCTCGACCGTGTCGAACTTGGCATATCTTTCGGCGATGAGCTGCACGGCTGACTTGTCATCTGCAGCGCCTGTGACAAAGGCCACGCGTGCCTTGGCGCCTGGCGCCAGACGAACCGTCCGCCTCAGACAGAAAATCGGATCGAGGACGGGGCCAGTCGTTCCGGAGAGCGATGCACCCGCGTCGAATACGACGGGGTTGGCCGTTGTCCGGCCCCGGCCAAGAAATCTCAGCCGATCGGTTTCATATTGGACCGCTTGGGAAGACGGCAGGTTCGATGAAGAAACGTGAACTGCCCATGTGGCTTTCTCCTCGGCAGCACGGGGCCTGCGGCGCGCAAATAAGGCGCCTGTCGCCTCGTCATATCGTGTTTCGACAAAAAGCTTGGCAAAACCCGGATGCGCCATGTCCGCGCGACGATTGTTCAGGCAAACTTCGGCATAGCTTGTCAGTTCGAGGATTCGCTCGCGTGTGCCATGGTTCGTGACCGTGAGCATACGCACTTCCGCGTCCAGATCGGGTACGACACAGATTTTCGTGAGGATATCAATGTCACCGGCATGACAGCGGAATTCGGCCCTGTCTCCGTAAAAGGCGTGCTCATAGACATTCGAGGACCGAAACAATGGCTGCTTTCCGATGGACCAGAGCTCGTTGTCAGTCAGATCCCGAACGTAACAAAATTGGCCCCAGCAATCACGGGTGCTGTCCTCGCGCCACCGGGTGATGTCGAGCCCTTGCCATGTTCCGTAACCCGCCCCGGCGGCTGTAACCAGGACACTGTACCGATCGTTGGAAAGCAACGCGACAGCGGAACTCGGATCCGCCATTTCCGCGACGCTATCGTGTCTCGCCGCCGCCTCGGGGTTTCTGTGGCCGTGAATTGATTTTACCATCAACGTTTTCCCACTTAGAACGACGACGCCCACCACGAAAGCAAGACCATCACCAACTGCTGGCAGCTGTCCCGCACACTACTCATAGACTTGTCCATTCCAGACCCTCACTGCCGGTATCTCGTGGTAGTAGGTAAGGATGCTCAACGTGCCGGTATTCAGGAGAAAATGCTGTCCGGCACCCGGTGGCAGGCCGATCCATCGTGCTGCAAGCACGCGCAGCACGTGCCCATGCGCGAACAACGCAACGTCGCCATCTGCAGCCCGTGTGCGCGCCACGACTTGATCCACCCGAGCACCAATTTGCCCCGGCGTCTCGCCTCCGGGGCATCCATCACGGAAAACCAACCAACCCGGTCTTTTCGCCTGAATTTGCTGGGGCAGCAGGCCCTCATATTCGCCGTAGTTCCACTCCATCAGGCCTGGTTCGATGATGGCCTCGGTGCCGAAGCCTACCAAGTCACACGTCTCCCGTGCCCGCTGCAGCGGACTCACAAGAACGAGCGCGAATGTTTGCCGAGCCAACAATGGCCGCATCCGTTCCGCTTGTTGTCGTCCGTTGTCGGTCAAGGGGACGTCTGTCATGCCCGTGTGTTGCCCGCTCAGGCTCCACTCGGTCTCCCCATGCCTGATCACGAATACTTTCACGTCCAGCCCTCCTGGCTCAGACGTTGTCTGCCTCTGTCGATCGCAGCTCTCCCAAGGCAGCCGACTGTCCCCACGTCCAGCTCGAGATTTCGGGCACGTCGTCGCCATATTTTTCGATGTGCTGCCGGTGTTCGATCAGCTTCTGGTGAATAGCCTGTTTAAAATAGGCTGCGCGCGCACCGAGTTGCGGCAACCGGTCGATCACGTCCTCGACCAGATGGAAGCGATCCATCTCATTCAGCACCACCATGTCGAACGGCGTCGTCGTCGTGCCTTCTTCCTTGTAGCCGCGGACATGCAGATTGCCGTGGTTGGTGCGGCGGTAAGTGAGCCGGTGGATGAGCCAAGGATAACCATGGAAGGCGAAGATGATCGGCTTGTTCTTGGTGAACAGAGCATCGAAATCGCGATCCGGCAGCCCGTGCGGATGCTCTTCCGGCGGCTGCAGCTTCATCAGGTTAACCACATTGATGACGCGGACCTTCAGCTCCGGCAGATGCTCCCGGATTAGCTCGACCGCTGCCAGCGTCTCAAGTGTTGGAACATCCCCACAACATGCCATCACGACGTCAGGCTCGGTGCCCTTGTCGTTGCTTGCCCATTCCCAAATGCCAAGGCCCTCACTGCAATGCTTGATGGCCTGATCCATCGTGAGCCACTGCGGGGCAGGCTGCTTGCCGGCGACAACGACGTTGACGTAGTTGCGGCTGCGCAGGCAGTGATCGGTCACGGAGAGCAGCGTATTGGCGTCCGGCGGCAGATAAATCCGGACAACATCTGCCTTCTTGTTGACCACATGATCGATGAACCCCGGATCCTGGTGGCTGAAGCCATTGTGATCCTGCCGCCAGACGTGGGAGCTCAGGAAGTAGTTGAGGGAGGCGATCGACCGCCGCCATGGGATCTCGTGGCAGACCTTCAGCCATTTGGCGTGCTGATTGAACATCGAATCAATGATGTGAATGAACGCTTCGTAGCAGGAGAAGAAGCCGTGCCGGCCGGTTAGCAGGTAGCCTTCCAGCCAGCCCTGGCATTGATGCTCGCTGAGCACCTCCATCACCCGTCCGTCCGGCGCCAGATGATCGTCCTCCGGATAGATATCCGCCATGTAGCAGCGGTTGGTGACTTCCAGCACATCCTGCCAGCGATTCGAGTTGTTTTCGTCAGGGCTGAACAGGCGGAAGTTGTTGCTCTCCATGTTCATCTTCATGATATCGCGGAGAAACGCCCCCATCATCCGCGCCGATTCGGCGATGGTTGCTCCAGGGCTCGGCACGGATACCGCATAGTCCTGGAAGTCGGGCATCTTCAGGTCCTGCAGCAGCAATCCGCCGTTGGCGTGCGGATTGTCGCTCATTCGACGATGCCCTGCGGGGGCAAGCGCTGCCAGCTCCGGTTTGAACCGGCCTCCGTCGTCAAACAGTTCCTCGGGGCGGTAGCTCTTCATCCATGCTTCGAGAATGCGGAGGTGTTCCGGCTTGTCCATGTCGCCCATCGGCACCTGGTGCGACCGCCAATAGCCCTCCGACTTCTTGCCGTCTATCTCAGGCGGGCAGGTCCAGCCCTTTGGTGTGCGGAAAACGATCATCGGCCACATGGGACGCTTCACGTTGCCCCTGTCGCGGGCATCTGCCCAGATCTCCTGGATATCCGCCACTGCGGTATCAAGGGCGCCTGCCAGATGCTGGTGCACGCTCGCGGGCTCATCGCCCTCGACGAAATATGGCGTGTAACCCATGCCTTCGAAAAATTTCCTTAGCTCGTCGCGGGGAATGCGGGCTAGAAAGCACGGGTTGGCGATCTTGTACCCGTTCAGGTGCAGGATCGGCAGCACACAGCCATCGCGAGCAGGATTCAGGAACTTGTTGCTTTGCCAGCCTGTTGCGAGCGGCCCCGTCTCGGCTTCTCCGTCGCCGACGACGCAGGCGACAATTAGATCCGGATTGTCGAACGCCGCGCCGTAGGCGTGGCTGAGGGCATAGCCCAGTTCCCCGCCCTCGTGAATGCTGCCGGGTGTTTCCGGAGCAACGTGGCTTGGGATGCCGCCTGGAAAACTGAACTGTTTGAACAGCCTCTTCATGCCTTCCGTGTCTTGGCCAATGTTAGGGTAGACTTCGCTGTAGGTGCCCTCGAGATAGGCGTGCGCGACCAACGATGGCCCGCCATGTCCCGGCCCGATGACGTAGATCATGTTGAGATCATCGCGTTTGATAACGCGGTTGAGGTGGGCGTAGAGCATGTTCAAGCCTGGCGACGTGCCCCAGTGACCAAGCAGTCGCGGCTTTATGTGCTCGCGCTTTAGCGGTTCTTTCAGCAAAGGATTGTCGAGAAGATAGATCTGTCCGACCGACAGATAGTTCGATGCCCGCCAGTAGGCATCCATCGACTGCAATTCTTCCGCCGAAAGGGGGCCGCCCGCTGCCGTGTTCTCCTTCATGGCGACCTTTGCGTCTCCTGCCGTCTTGAGCGAAACCATGGGTGCCTCCTCCTCTGAGCCCAGATTGCTGCGGTAAGATCTTTCAAGGTGAGAAATCGTCGAATTTTCAAAAGTGCTAGCGACTGGGGCGAACGCCCCGGCATTGGGATGCTGGCCGCAAGGGCACAGTTCGTAGCGCAGTCGTTATCGACCGAATATTGCCACAGCAGCGGGTTTGGACATCAGCATGAAACGCTGGCGCGCCCGTGATTATCGCCAAGCATATGTCCCGCTCGGCTATCCAAAACAGCCTCGTCCCAGTTTGCAAATATTCACGCGTTCTAATATTCGCACGAAATGCATCCGAAGCACAGTTAAAATCGACGGTGCCTGACGTTTAATCCGAACGCGCGATCGCAGATCCTTTCGGATCTTCGGGGAAATGCTCAACCACTCCTCTCACGCCGCGAACACTTTCGGCAGCAACGCGCGCCGCCTTCTTGCACTCTGCCGTGTCAACGTTTCCCCATAGATGAGCCACACCGTCGGTTACGGCTACGGTCACGTCTCTTCCGAGAAGACCCGTATTTTCGCTGAGCCGTATCGCGATGCTGCGACGGACGGCTTCGTCACCTCGCGCGGTTTCGTCTAGGTCGGCTCTAACAATCACTTTCAGGAGATCTGCACGACTGATGATGCCGACCAGCCCGCCCTCTCTCATAACGGGAATGCGCTTGATGCCATGCTTTTGCATCAACCCGGAAACCCGTCCAAGCGACGCGTCCTCTTCCACGACCACTGGCGCGCGGCTCATGACGCCTGCAACCCGCCACGAGTTACTCTTGACGTAATCTGTAGCTTGCTCCCCGGCGGTAAGTACTGACGTTCCGAGTTCGGCGATGGTTCCCCGCCCCAATTCCGTTCTGCGCAGCAGATCACCCTCACTGATGATCCCGACGAGGCAACCCGCATCGTCGATGACCGGAACACCGCTAATGCGATAGGTAAGCATGACCTCGGTACAGGTGTCCTGGAGGCCGACTCGATGGCCGCGGAGAGCGCTCGGTCCCGGAAAGGCGTTGCAGAACCTGGGCGACGATCCACAGCGATCAAAAATGTCAATTTCGTAGGGCGTCTGCGGGTTCTCCCCAATTCGATGGGCGCTTGTCGATGGGGCGAGCCGCCCGAGCGATCATGCGGCAGGCGTCTGGGCACTGTCGGAGATCAACGACCTTTTGGAGATCGATGGCGCGGCGGCCTGCATGGCGGAACTGCGCCTCCGGTTCGGGCGCCGCGTGCAGCAACTTCTGGAGGCCGAGGCGCGACGTGCGCTCGGAATTCCGGATGCCGCAACGCCGGTGCTGACATCGGGGTCTGCAAGCCCGACACCTTCCCGGCATCTCGGAATCCTCCGTGCCACCCGTCGCATCATGATCTGTGATGATCCGGCGTGCTGCGATGAGCATCCGTCCGGGTGCTGCTGTGGCGACGACGATCCCTTCGACGACGGTCGGGATGACCCGGAAGCGGCAGATGACGCCGCACCCTCGTGGCCTCCGCAGCACATCCGCGTCGGCTTTGCGCGGCGTCTGCTCGACGCCTGAGGGCATACGCCCTTCGCTCTGACTAAGGTGATGGCTGCGGCGCTGATGCCCGCAGCCCGCCTTTCCCTGTTCCCTTCGTGCTCTGAAGACGCCGGTAACAAAAGTTGGCCCGGCGAGGAGATCTTGCGTGTCCGCAGAAATCGTACCCACCTCAACATCGCCGTCCAAATTACGTGGTTCTGCCAGAACTGGCATCGCGTTGGCCGGCCGGCGTCGTCGCGTTTGCCAAGATGACCCAGCGCTGATCGTCGGCCTCGCGCTCGCCTTCACCCGACAAGGAGCAGGCGACGCCGCAGCCGTTCCGCCGATGCTCCTTGACCGGCTGTCCCACCACGCATGGTCTGGCGATCCAGCCTGCCGCCTGGTTCTCGACTGGCTCACTGAGAAAGCAAACAAGCGGCACGATCTTGCTGACTCTAGCGACCGTCATTCCGCTGGCCAGCACGCCGGTCCTGCGGAAATTGTTTCCGCTTCTTCGGCAAGCACCGTGGAGGAAAAGTGATGGATCGTCTGTCTTCATTCCTCCTTCGGCGTCTGCGCCATGTTCAGCGCCGCGAGATCAGGCGGCTACCACCGTCCATCGATCGATGTTGCTGAGGCAGCCTGGCGCCGACTTGGTGACTCCTTTCTTGAAATCCCGCGCCACCCTGAGCAAGGCGAGCCGTGGGCGCTGAAAGAGTTCGGGCAGCCGACAGTTCGCCGCGGCAAGCAGCGTCGTTAGTCAACTCCAGGCGGAAGGCTATCAAGAGCGTGGGTGGCTTTGGGCGTTAGTCCTGCGACGAGTCGTCGATATCCTTACCCAAGGCGCCCTCAATGCCTCTGCGCACTCCCATCAGAAACGGTGTGCTGTTGCCGCGAGTGACAGGTTGTTCCGGAATACTAGGAAGGGCTACGGCTGTCCCGCGTACGGTTCTGTAGCCAACTTCGAAACCATCTCTAAAAGAGCCTTCTCTGACTATGTCGACCATTGTCGGACCCTCACGTTTCACACCAAAGTCGCACACCCCCGGTCGGTCGTCAATTTCCCGTAAAAAGGCTTGGACCAGCATGGGTCGCTTCTTCAGCATGTCGCCGCCAAGGGGTCACGGGCCGCTTGAGCCTCTTCGCAGTTTAATCAAAGGAAATCCCATGACAATCACCACCGCCCCAACGGGCGACCCAAAACCTGCGCCCGAAGCTGAAGACGAAACAAACCCGCCGCCTGCCGAGGCGACAGAAGACACGGGCATTCCCTTCGACGACGAAACCACCTTCAGCGACGAAGCCGGCTGGGCATAGCCCAACGCCACGTCACCAAAATCACAGTTTCATAGCCGCCTCTGCGCGGCTTTTTTCATGGAGAATTGAATGCCATTAACTGCAAGGCAGGTTTGGCGCGACTTCGTTTCGGACGGCATTCCGGCGTCTGGAAACCACAAGCCATCAAAGCCGGATGTTCGAGCTTGGGGCACCTACCTCGAAAGCATCATCACAGGATCATCAGTCGTCAACAGCCTCGTTTTTCGACGAAGGCTCTTCTGCTTGCCGATGTGGCCCACGACGATAACACGATGGCGCGGGTCATCGCCGACCCGACGACCGCATATAACGGCATCTATCAGAAGTCTGGGCCTTGGAGAGTGCGGATTGATCCGATACCCGGATTGCAGGGCACCCCGGTTGTCAGGGGCTGCGCTGAATGCTACCGCAAGTGTGCAAGCGTTTGTGACGGGGTGTATTCATGAACCGAATGATCATTTTCTTGGTTATTGCCCTTGCGACCGGCACCGCGCATGCAAACGGGCTTCCGTTTTTCCCCAACACGAACGTCCCCGACTACACCGCGAAGCTGGCTGTGCGCGACACATTAGATGGGACGGACTACTGGCGGGTCGTGCAGCATCACAACGGCTGGACGCATGTTGAGGAGACACAAGGTAACGAGACACATATCTGGTATGGGCACTTCTTTCAGAACATTCTTTTGTCAACAGGCAAGAAAGATGGAGAGGAGATCAAGCGCTTCAGTATCAGGCAAGTCGAGCCATCGTATGACTACCTCGGCATCAAGCAGGTCAAGGAAACGAACGATGTGGAGACAGTGGGCGGCGAGGAGTGTCGCTGGCTTCAAATAGTTCGACACGATCCGCCAAGCCCTATTTGGATGACCTGCTTGACCAGCGACGGAATAGAGGTCGCAACCAAGGTTCTCTTTTCCAAGGGTAAATTGATGTCCGAGGCGCGTCTGACCGAGATCAAGCGAGGTCCGGTCCCGGAGGCCGAAGTGTTGCCGCCAAGACAGCTGTTTGACGCAAGCACGTGGCTCAAGCCGCTGCGTACCTACCCGGATCACCCTCCAAGTGCTGTCGACTTCGAGGCGAAATTGGTTACGAGGGCGTCTGACAATCCGTCGATAGACAAGACTTCTGAGGTGAGGCTGTTGCGACATTATCCATGGTGGTTTCGTCGGCGTGACGGCAAGGACGGGTCAATCCGGATCGAGGTTTGGAACGAGCTTGAGAACCAGGGTATTGTCTATTCGTCATCGATGAGAGAGCGCAGAATTGTCGGTGGTCGCTCTTCGCTGGACCCGAAGCGTCCCTTCTCTAAATTCAGCAGCCAAACTGGAATGGAAAATCTGGGCGAGCAGGGCCAGTTTCTTGGCGAAAATTGCACATGGTATAACCTAACGCCGAAAATGGCCGGTTCAACTCACAAGCAGTGCATCACGTCCGACGGTATTCCGTTGAAGGACGAGCAGTGGTACGGCAGGAGCGCAGCGGAGAGCTTCGACACGGTGGCATTTACCCGTCGACCCGTCGACATCGACGAAATGCAGCCGCCTCGCGAATACCTCGATCCCTCAGCTTGGGGGTATGCACTGCAATAGTGCGGGCAGCAAAAGCCATGCCAACAGGGACGGCTATATAGCCAGGAGTGACTGCGTGCGATGGCCACGAGGTGCTGGTGAAGTTTCGCCCGAAACCGCAGCGGCCGGAAATGCCGCGCCACGAGTGGGTCAATCCATCGACGAAGGTCGGCTGAACGGCGCAACCGCTCTATCAAAGCTATTTGATTTGCGAGATGCTTTCGCCCTCCTCGCCTTTAAGCGGTCACTGACGTGATCGTGACATGACAAAGCCGCCACGCTCAAAGAAGACCGTCGGCTATAGCATCAGGTCCTATCGCTTAGCCGGCCTCGTGATCGGCGGGATGATTGCCGATGCCAGCGATGGCGCGGTGGCGGCGCTTCGACGGAGGCAGGTGGATCGGTGTTGACTGAGGACGCATGGATCTAGGCAGCGTGGACAAATTTGCTGATTAGCCGGACTAGGGGTTTCCTTGGGTTGTTGCCAGCCGGGCCATCAAATCAGCCGGAGACAAATCGTATCCTGTTGCGCGCGCACCGGACCAATTGAGTCCACAATGGAGGCCGTCTTTTTGCAAGCCGGGTAGCCACCGTTCGACGAATGCCGGCAACGAAATCGGCTCCAAGGTGAAATCGCTGTATGCTGGGACGGTTTTGATGATCGACATGGCCCTCTTTTGCGACGACCAAAAGGGCATGGCAGTTTCGCCGGACGCGTTTGTCGATGTGGGAAAGCCATCCCTATCCCTGATGCCCCAGACTTGTCTGCCGTTCAGCACTTCGGAAACGAAGGTATCGGCATTGATCGCAGAAATGCTCATCCTTCAAGAATGAGCAGTAAATAATGATTTCTGCAAGTCGGCGATCTGAAACGCGGCGTGGCGGAGGAAGCTTGACTCACCGGCGAGGAAGGAAGCCTTGAAACTCCGTCGGTTAACAGCGAAAAGTTTGCGAATTGGCTCGGAGCGGGATTGGATGAATTTGAAAGCAGCGTCAGTTATAGCTTTTACCATGGGATCTACAATCGCGGGATTTGGGGCTGTCGATGCGGTCATCGCTGGTCCTGAACAGATTGGCTGCTACGGCGACAATTGGGGTCCCACTCTTGGCATGCTTGAGCCGACGCCCGCCGGTCCGATGACGTTCAAGACCTTGCGGTGCACGCCGATCCCAGAAGGCTGGCCGAGGATGGTCCCGCCTGCGCTTTCGCCAAACGGCGAGTTTGTTTACGCGTTCGGTTCCTGGAAAGGTTTGTGGCTCGGTGATGTGACGCGTGGTGGTCGGGCTCATACCGTGAATGAAAAGCTTTCTGGAGACTTCTTCACACTGACGGCTCCCTTTACCTGGCTGGATGACTCCTCGTCAGTCATCGGCGTGAAGCGTGAGACGACCGTGGCCGGCAGCGTCTCGTATAGTTCTCTGCGGCCATATCTCTTCAGCGTGGACGGCTCACAGACGAAGCTGCCCGAACTCGCTCATCTAGGTGGCTCACTCGATGAGATTTACTGGATCGATGGTTCGGGGTTAGCACTTGCGGGCTTTGGGATGTACGAGCGTGACGACGAGAAGGCAGACCAGCATGCACCAATACTCGCCTTCGTTGATGCTCATACCGGAGCAATTTTACAAGCGGTGGAAAAGGCAAGCGTGCCAGGGCTAGCCGATCAAAGAAGCCTGGAAGCTGTTAAATCCAAGATCGACCCATCCGGGAAGGCACACGTCCTCATGAAATGGGAGCCCAGCAAATGGTTGCTCTGGGTTCAAGGTCAATCCCCGCAAGTCGTTCCTTTACCGTCGGCTGCTCGGTGGTCACCGTTCGTGCTTTCGAGCGATGCCTCGGGCGTCTTAATAATGGGCAATTTGAGCGCGAGGGGTTGGGTGTGTGAATTACCAGACCGTTGTCCCCCGCCGACACCACAATCGGGAATGATCGCTGAATTCCGGGAGCTCTCAACCGGTCTCGCGCAATGGACGATTTTTGGCACTGCTTCGTATTTTTCCCGGAGTCTACATCCGGCCGTCAGCCCAGATGGCCGCTGGGGTTTGATATCGCTCCCAGACGAGCAAGGAGCCGCACTTGCGTTGATTTCAATGACATCTGGTAAAGTTATTCAGAAAATCCGGCAGCCGGGTTAGGGGCCGATAGGCCTGTCATTCTCCGCCGACAGTAAGTTCGCATTCGTGACGGGTGGAACGATTGTCGCTACATATGCCGTGACCGAATAAGCGCCGTTTCGATCACCACAAAGGTACCCGGTGTTCCGCTTCCACATTAGCCTCGCCGCCTTACTCACTGCCATCGTCAATAGTCACAAGCAGAGCCGTATCGATGAGCTTATTGCCGCGGAACTGTCCAGTTGAAGAGCCGACCACGGGCTGGTCAAATCCTCTGGGCGTTCAAATTCGCGAGGAAGCCGAGGAAATCACAGACTTCGTCTTTGACGATGGCCTGCTTAAGATGCGATGGAACTGGCAACACCGTCGCACGCAAGATGCTCCGACAGATTACCTATACCCTATGATCAGTCGGGAGGTTGAAGGCGGGAGAGGGTGCCAGGGCCCGCCGCAGCGGTCGCTTCAATTTCGTTCTGCTTACCTCCCGATGTCAATCGCGTTCCGGTGTAACATTCCCGCTTTTTAAGTTAGTTAGCAGGCTCGGCCACGATCAATCAGTTGCCCCAGCCAATTTGGAGCCGATCAAATCGAAGCTCGCTCAACGGCTGGTTGGAGGGGCCTAGCCTTACCGAACGAAGAACGACACGAAGCTCGGGGGAATAGTATTGTTCAAAAATAATCGGAGGCAATCCGGTCAGTTCGAGACGGCTGTTGACGGCCCAAACCTTGTAGGAACAAGAGGCAATCGTTTCCTCTCCCCAGCCGTCGAATCTAATAATAGTAGCGCCCGAAACGGATTTTTTGCCATTGATGAAAAGTGTCGTCTCGGATTGCCAGTTCTTCTTCTGTGGTAGATCGTCTAACGCAATCGCATTTGCGTATTTCAGCTCATGCGTCCCGCTGGCACTAACTCTCTTTTCGACGAGCAAGGGGTGCAAATATGCAGCCGACACCGGCTGCAGTGAGCGGTTGCGCTCCACCAGCTTTTGTTCGGTGAGACCCGGACCGTCCGGCTTGTAGAACACGGAATAGAAAGGCACTTCCCTGGTAAGCAGCACGCCGTATTTGGTTTCGTTAGCGTTCAAGCAATTGCCAAAGGCTGGCGCCGCCAATGTTGTTCCAAGCAACAGCGACAAACTTCTCAGCAAGATCGACATTTCAGAGATCCCCTATCCAAATCCGCTACCGTGGCGCTTGGGCGAACTTCCACTCTCTTGTGCATGCCGTCCCCTACATCGCCATCTTCGTCGAGATCATGTAGCCTCATGCCTAAAGCTTGAGGTGACACATGACGAAAATCGGTTATGCCCGGGTCAGCACCATTGATCAGGATTTCGAAATACAGCAGCAACGCTCTACGCCCAGGGGTGCGTGATCGTTCGGTCTGAAAAAGTCTCTGGCGCGAGCCGTGAGGGCCGAACGGAGCTCGCAACCATTATTGAGTTTCTTCGCGAAGGTGACGAATTGGTCGTCACACGATCGGATCGTCTTGGGCGTGACACGCGCGACGTTTTTAACATCGTGCATGAGTGCGAGCAACGCGGTGCTTTCATTGCCATACTTGATCCCCACGTCCCACGCGCGGCGAAAGATGAACATTGACGTGGCCAAGTTGCGGCGGTGCTATGAATCGTTTGAACAATCGCGCTCTCGGGTCCTGGTAGATCGGTTTGTTTTTGTAATTAACCGCTTCACAATTTCTACTTTGACTTTTCTCATAAGAGGCCGCTTACTCGCCGGAGGGTAGTAGGGGTTTGGTGAAGTGCGTGGTGTGTGGCTCGCGTGTGTGCTTGTGTTGTCGTCGCTGTCCTACGCTTGGGCTGCGGATATTCAGATCGAAAAACTCAAAGGCGATATTTCCCTGATTTCTGTAGTCGGTGAATTCACCGAGGGAGATGACGCGCATTTCAAGAACCTTGCCATAACGACCGACAAGGCGGTCGTGTTTTTCAACAGCCCTGGCGGCTTGGCAGCCGTCGGGATGGAGATCGGACGAACAATTTCCATCAAAGGGTTTGCTACAGGCGTCGATCGCAATGCGATGTGCGCGTCGTCCTGTGGACTTGCGTGGCTCGCTGGCAAAATTCGCTTTATAACGCCCACGTCAAAGGTCGGCTTCCATGCGGTTTTCAAAGACGACGCGGGACAGAAAGACGTCAGTAGCGCTGGCAACGCCCTTGTCGGGTCGTACCTCCAGCAGCTTAACCTGAACGCCAACGTCATCGTATATGTAACCGACGCTGCACCAGGCGCTATGCAGTGGCTGACGGCGGACGATGCCAGGCGGATCGGCTTGGAGATCGATCTGCTTACTGATGATGATTCACCCCCGCAGGCCGGGCCGGTTCCGTTCGGTGGAGACACCACCGCCAGCTATGCACCGACGACGGTCACCGTCACCCCTCCACCCCAACCGCAGGGGCCGGCCTGGAGACTCTACGAATATACCGACCTCCCTGGCTATGATTTGCCCGGCATGCCGCTGAAGGTCTTCACGGTCGAAGACTGCAAGCTCGAGTGCGATGGCAATGATCGTTGCCGGGCTTTCACCTTCAACGAAGCGCACAACGTCTGCTTTCTCAAGGGAATGGCCTCGGAAGCTATGCAGTTCTCAGGTGCCGTGTCTGGTTACAAAGGCAGCGAGGGAGACATTCGTCGCATCGGGCATGATTTCGGTCCATCGCTGCAATTCCGCACTAGCAGAAACGTGGAGATCACGGGCAATCCATTCGCGAAATTCAATGGCTCGACGTTGGACGCATGCCAAGACCAGTGCATAGCAACGGCGGCGTGTGAAGGCTTCAATTATTACCGCAACGGCATGTGCTTCATGTTTAAGGTTCGGAAACCAACCCGCAACAACCTGCTTTCCGTGGCGGGGAGCCGAACGAATTGAAGTATTGGGCTATTGGTGCAGTTGCACTGCTTTCGATTGCGGCATTGGTCGCCGCGCCCGTGTTGGCCAACACGCCCTGCAGCGGCCGAAAGGGCGGTATCGACCACTGCCAAGGTTCGACATTCATTTGTCGTGACGGATCGGTGAGCGCTAGCAAGAAGTCGTGCGAGGCCACGATGGGTGCGGTCGGGATTCTCGGATCGCAGGCCGAAGAAATGGCACCTGCACTAGCTGGCGACTGCTCATGTCGGGGCGGAAACTACTGCACGGGGCCAAGGGGAGGCCGCTATTGCCTGACGGACAACGGAACCAAAAGCTACCTTCGCAGCTAAGTTCCATCGGCGAGGGTGAACATCAACTTCAAAAAGGTAGTCCCATGAAGGTCTATCTCCAGATTTCCGACGGCCGAGCGGCAAACCCTACGGGCCGCCCGCGGCGAACATAGTCGTTGTGTTTTTGCCAGAGTAGCCATTCGATCGTTTCTAAGCATGAGAGGGCATAACCAAGCTTGCGCAACTTAGCGAAATCGATGCTTGGATGAGTGTGCCGTTTGCTGTTTGCAGAACGTCGCCCCGCTCCTTCGTCAGTCCGGCCGATCGATCAGAGCGATGAAAGCCGCTGCTCCCCTTTCCAGGTCACTTTTCGTCTCAAGAGAGACGGGCCCTCCCCAGTGTCGTTAGCTCCGAGATTCGAGATTCTCATTGATCTCCACGAGCGCTGTGACGCTGATGACCAAGCCGGCCGGGAACAAAGACTTCGGCTGAACCCGTCGCGGTGTTTGAAAGAGAACGGTGACGAGAACGTCTACCACCTCGAAGAGAGCCGTTGGCGCCGGACAAATCGTCACGATCCATCCTTTCTACCGAAGATCGCCAGACCAAGTGGCGGCGCGTTGTCGGTGACCTTCACAGCGCCACCATCTGCGCAAATGATGACGACGAGGCGAAGTGTGGGGGCGCCGCGGGCGGAACTGTCCGAGCACAACCGTCTAAACGCCGAGAACACAGTCCGGCCGCGCCAACCAAGCGGAGACGGCCGTGCCCTCTTAGGCCGGGAAAGGGTTTCGCCACGCATCCAGTTCTTCAAGCCGTCCGTACCACGTTTGGATATGCCGAAACTCGGTGACTGGAATCTCGGCGGCGGTTGCAAAAGGAAGGGCAGCGGCCAATGCGAAGTCTGCCACAGTCAGGGTCTTCCCGACCGCGACGCTGTTACTGGCCAAATGATCGTCGAGCACGCGAGCATGGGCTCGAAAACTCGTCTTCGCATCTTCGATCACGGCGACGTCAGGCTCCCCGCCGAACAAAGGCTTGATCAAGGTTTCAAACCACAGCGTTGCACCGTGCCGGGTGAAATGACTGGCATCCCAACTCAACCAGCGCAGCACGTCGATCTGCCGGTGGTCATGCGGCCAAAAATCCGATGCGACGCTGTCAGACAGCCTGCACATGATGGCGTTCGCTTCCCATAAAGTTCCGGCATCATCCTGCAGCACCGGGACTTTCCCGTTCGGGTTAAGCGCCAGGAATTTTGCGGTGCGCTGTTCTCCGCTTGCCAGGTCAACCCTGACGAACTCGACGTCGGCTTTGAGAAAACGAGCGGCGGCGCAGGCCTTCCGGGGATTGAGCGTCTCGCAATAATAGAGCTTCATCGCCGCCTTAGACATGATTTGGCCCTTCGGATT
Source organism: Rhizobium beringeri (assembly GCF_004306515.1). Lineage (NCBI taxonomy): Bacteria > Pseudomonadati > Pseudomonadota > Alphaproteobacteria > Hyphomicrobiales > Rhizobiaceae > Rhizobium > Rhizobium beringeri. The sequence continues at coordinate 70,018 of NZ_SILG01000007.1, forward strand.
CAGTCCCGAGAAAGACGCTCAATCGCTCGAGACTTTGGGACCAGCCGGCTTCATGACCCTCAAGTGACGATGCGCTATCAAATCCACTCTGCCGAAAAGTCATTTCCGTACCCCCGTCGCTTTCCCTGAACGTGATGGTGACGACTGTTTCCGGGCTATTTTCGCCGGTTGCGAGTTCCCAGGCATGTGTGAAGACAAGCCTGTGCGGCGGCTCGACCTCCAGATATTTTCCGCCGACCCAATGCTCTTCTCCATCTGGCGCGATCAGACAGGCGCGGTGCCTGCCGCCGGGCCAGGCTTCAAGCTGGTCGCCCACCGCCTTGAAACCGTGAGGGCCGCACCATTGCGCCAACGCTTTCGGGTCGGTCCATGCCCTGAAAACCAGATCGCATGGGGCATCAAACCTTCGTACAAAAACCAGATCGCGGGCACTGTCAGTATCAGTCTTCGGATTTGTCATCTTCGTATCCTCGTACCTTGGACAAATAGCCATCGAGACGATCGAAGCTCTGATCCCAGAAGCGTCTGTAATCGCCAATCCAATCGGAGATTTTCTTCAACGCGTCCGGCTGAAGTTCGCGGGGACGCGAAGTCGCTTCACGGCCGGAGCGGATCAATCCGGCCTGTTCCAGGACCTTGAGATGCTTTGAAATGGCAGGCTGGGACAACTCGAAGGGATCTGCGAGTTCGGCCACGGTCGCCTTGCCGTGAGCAAGCCGCTGAAGGATTGCTCTCCTTGTTGGGTCTGAGAGTGCCGACAAAATCGCATCGAGGCTGCTGTCCATGTATCACCAGTTAGCTATATAGCCGCATAGATATATTGATCGTTGCGAGATGTCAAAGGCAGTTTTTACGAATCCCCTTCGATGAAAGCGCTGCCGATGTCTTGTGCGAACGGGCGATGTTGTTCTACGCAGAGGGGCGAGGCCAGCGTTACATACCCGATCACCTCATCCGGACATTTTCAGGTCTGATGGCCACGAGGGTCAACGCTCCGTCGTTGGCTCTAAGCCACTGAGTAATTCGTTCTCTGAGTGCCACGCGGCCTGGCCAGGTGAGGGGCGGTGTAAAGCGATGACGTACATCTCTTCCTCAAGGATACCCTCATGGTAATCGGATGAATGGCGCTCAATTGAGTTTCCTTGACTATGGCGAATGGCAGTCCTGGGGCGGACTCTCTGGACGCGCAACTGCGTGCGGCGATTTGACGGCGGTATTGGACAAGGGGCTCGGCCGGAATCAGGCTTGGATGTTAAGGCGACCTAACATGTACGATATCATGCTTCTTTTCCTTGCTGGCTTGTTAGCAGGCAGCATGAATGCGTTGGCGGGCGGCGGATCGTTCGTATCGCTGCCTGCGCTGATATCGGTCGGAGTGCCGTCGGTAGCCGCAAACGCGACAAGCACCTTAGCCTTGTTTCCCGGCGGCATGGCGAGCTCGTGGGTCTACCGTGACGGGGTCAAGAGTGTGTGCGGCGTCAATGTCTTGCCCATTGCCATCGTGACTGTGATGGGTGGTGTGGCCGGAAGCATTCTATTGCTGCTAACCCCATCGAGAATTTTCGATGGTATCCTGCCATGGCTTTTGCTGGTGGCGACATTGATGCTCGCTGCGGGTCCGAGGCTCAGCGCCCAGTTGCAGACGCAGGCACGTCCGAGTGTTCTGGCGTTCGCAACGGTTCAGTTCTTTCTCGGTCTTTATGGCGGCTATTTTGGCGGCGCGGTGGGTCTCATGATGCTTGCGGCATGGAGCGCGCTCGGGGGCGGGGACATCAAGAGCCTGAATCCGACAAGAATGGTGATGGTCACTGCTGCCAACGCGGTCGCCGTCGTCGTCTTCGTACTTGCCGGGGCAATCGTATGGCAGGAGTGCATTCCCATGACGATTGGAGCCGTTATCGGCGGGTGGATCGGAGCACATATCGGACGAAGGCTGCCATCATCGGTCGTTCGGGTGCTAACCCTCGCGGTCGCCTTTTTAACGACCGCGGTTTTCTTTTCGCGAGCTTACCTTTGAGCGAAGGTCCCGTACCCTCAGGCTCTCAGTCAATAACTTGCAATTGAAGGAGCCGAATTCCTCCAAGATGCCCAAGGGGCTCGACGAATTGGATCGCGGGAAAGAGTCGATCTAGGGGATGTGATTGAGAATGCTCGGTGAAAGCCAGGCTTCCGATCGAAAGCGATCAGCGCCTATCTCCAGAAGGAACTGAAAGGGAGGCTTGGGACATCAACCCGACATACCGCAATAAATAGATACACATTGTGTATGCGTTTGTGGTATATGGCCTTGAAGGAAAAGGCCATGACCAGCAAAAACGCCACCGATACCCATACTCGCGCCGTTAATTTGAGGGTTCGTGAGGACGTTCGCGTCCTGATCGACCGCGCCGCCAAGGCCCACGGGAAAACCCGTTCGGATTTCATGATCGACGCTTCGCGCCGTGCCGCCGAAGACGCGCTTCTCGATCAGACATTGGTGCGGGTCGATCCTGACAGCTACAAACACTATCTCGACGTCCTCGACCAGCCGCCAAGTAGTGAGGGCTTCGAACGGTTGATGAACGCTCCCAAACCCTGGCAGCCGTAATGTTGTCTGCACCGACGCTTCTTGGCGAAGCGCACGATCTCCAGCTATTCGACAGCGGGCACGACAGCCTTGATGAATGGCTGCGCCGACGGTCGCGGGCCAATCAGGTCAGCGGCGCATCGCGAACCTATGTGGTCTGCGAGGGCGAGCGCGTTGTCGGTTATTACTGCCTCTCATCGGGAGCGCTGGCGGTCGCGGACGCCCCGGGATCGATCCGGCGCAACATGCCCGACCCAGTTCCCATGGCAGTCCTTGGTCGTCTGGCTATCGATCGCAACTGGCAGGGAAAAGGAATCGGAGCCGCGCTGTTGCAAGATGCCGTGCTGCGTACCGGACAGGCAGCCCATATCATGGGTATTCGCGGCCTTCTGGTTCACGCAATCTCCGATCAAGCCAAGGCCTTCTATGAGCATTTTGGATTTGCAGCGTCGCCCGCGAATCCTATGGCCTTGGTGTTGTCATTGAAAGGCTCAAGTAGGCCTGAAGTGATCGGTGAAAATCGCCTTCGGCCGCTCCTCTGACAACCCAAGGACGGTCGGCGAATTGACGGAGAGCTTTGAAAAGTTTGCCTAAAATCGGAATCCATTTCCTAATTGCCACATGATTTCGGATATTTGGAGCTTGCCGGCAGTAGAAGAAAGCCGGTTACAAGACGAGCGGCCGAGGACGAAATGGAGAAATATGCTCAAGACGACTGGCCCTGTGCTTCCGGTAACCACACCCAGACGAAAGTTCGTTGTTCTCAGCCCTAGAAGTCATCCTTCACCTGCGTAGAGGACGGCCGAACGGACTTCGGAAGAAGAGCAAGCATCGCGCTGTTTGCCGATATCGCTGTTGAAAGCGTTGCGTGATCGGCGTTGAACAGGCGCACTCCCACAATGGCGGCCACCTCGAAGAAGGCTCCGATGGCGCAGGCAGGGTCGCCCTTTTCGATCCGCTGCACCAGGCCGCGCGAGATACCGGCGCGGTCTGCCAGCTCCTGTGTGGTGAGTTTGCGCTCGATCCGAGCGCGCCTGATCAACTGGCTGAAAACTAGCAGGGCGTCCCGGCTGTAATATGAGTAAGCGCGTGATATGGGCTTGGGCATGATCACCCTTTGATCCATTAATAAACCACGAAAGTCCTTTGCGGCCTATTTCTAGATCATTATTTTCGAAGAGTTTCCCGCGTATTGCGCGCCGCCGCCGCTACGTGCCAACAACTCACCGGTCAGAGGCAGCTGTCAAGCGTTGATTATTACCGTAGGGTCCCGTCCCGAGGGGATGAAGCCGTTGTTGTCATCCCGGTTCGGAGCACGGATAGCGAGCCGGACTAGGATGGCGACCAATCGGAGTTGGACGAAGTGATCGTGGAGCGATATCGATCGGGCTGCCGGGCCGACAAGCAACCCATTCTGGACGAGTTCGTCGCTGGCGGAGGTGATCGATCTTATGCCTGCAATCATAACGCGGATTTGTGCCCAAGGACGGCGAGCACATTGCAATCAGAAAAAAATCGCATGACCTCAGTCAGCAGTATGCACCTGAACCCCGCGGCAGAGCAGTCTCCAAGTCGGGCTTCGTTGGGCCTCCTGTGCGTGAGCTTGCGTCATCGGATCGTCGCCGTCGTCTGGCTCGGGGCCGTCCGGCGGCGGAGTCTCCCCAGGATCTCGCTCAGGTTCGGGATTGCCGATCGGCGGCGCTGGCGGCGGAACGATAGGCTCGTTGGGTACGGACATGATTTCCTCCTCGCTAGCCGGGAAAACTCGCGTGTCCTTCCGTTTATTCAAGGGGTGGCGCCGTGAACGAGATGCTTTTCTCGAGCAGCGAACTGCTCGCCGCCGACCCTACCAACAGGTGCCCCTGCTGACGCCGGCGATGCTGAGGCGACTGAGGCGCCTTTAAGAAATGTTCTCCTTTTTATGATGCGGCCTGCGAAACGAGCTTCGGCATGCCAGCGAAGATCACGGAACAGTTCTTGCACGGTTACTAATATATTTACCGTGGGAGACCTAAAGTCATGAAATGGCACACATCCGCAGAGTTTACCCCTCTAATGCTCGTTGTAAGCGGGTCGGAAAAATACAAACTTGTCGCAACCCTTTTCCAGGCTGCCGAAATGCTGACGGTTAGCTGGCCGATCGACGATGGAGAAGAATATCTTATAGCGATCAGGGCGTGCCGGAATGCAATTCATGGGGAAATTCCGGCTCAGGACGCGCGAGCAGCGCTTATCCGTGCCGCCGACGAAGCTGGCATTCCGGTGATCACCGTTCACTGAGTTCGCAGCCGACGGTGAAATGAGTTCACGGGCGCCTTCATGACACGGCCCTCTCGTTCCGCTGCATGCGCACGTCATGCCGCTGAACATCACTTTCAGGCCGCGCTCAGCCCGCAGTTCTTTTGGTCCCTCTTTGGCAATAATTGTCAGCTTCCGTTCCTTCTTGCACTTCGCGTGCGATCCTATCTTCGGCGTGTCGATGCCAGAGATGAAGGAGCACCTTCCCCAGCACCGCGTGTTCTGCCCGTCTCATTTCACCGTGTCGCCTCGCCGACGGTCAAAGATGCGCAGATGATCTCCAGCAATCATTGAACGATATCTCCACGCTTGGCCGCCTCTAGCTTCCGCCTGAGTGCCTGTTCCTGCTCATATGACTTGTGTGGGAAATGCTCGAAGCACCACCAGCGGGTCGCCACAGCCGGAGAAGGACTGTTGCCCCAGCCACCCCACTCCTCGCATCCCTTTTCTTCGCAATAGTGGACATACATTTTCGGCGCGTTGGTCAGCGCCGGCTTGTCGGTGTCGCTCATTTTTCCTCCTGGAGCTGCCAGCCCGCTTTCGGGATCGGCCAACCCTTTTTGGCCGCGCGGAAATCAGCCTCAGCTTCGGCTTTCTTCTTGGCTTCCGTGGTGCCCATTGCCCAAACTGTGATGCGCATCCGTCCGGCTTTGAATACGAAGCGCCGTTCAAGGGTGTGTTTGCCTGCCGAGTATCCGCCGCGAAAACATGCGCGGGCAACCGACAGGCTGGTGCTCTCGCGGAAAGACTGCGGTTGCGACGACCACCAGTCCCTCAGAGCAGTTTCGAACGACACGGATTTTGGTTGGGAACGGTCAAGCATGGGCTTCAGACCTGGTCTCTAGTTCAACGTTGCAGACCGGCCATCGCAGCCGCTTTCTCTCATGATTTATCTTGGGCATATCAGTCTCGATGGTAGCTCGGTCGCCAGCCGCGGGCCATGCCTCGGCTCATGGCGCCTTCGGTCAATGCCAACTGCCGGCGAAGGTGACGGATATCTTCCAGCAAGGTGTCTATAGCTGCGTGCGCATCGCCTCTGTGGTAGGCAATCACCTTTGCACGCTCATCGTCTTCCACGGCTTCGCCGATCGGCTGCTCTCGCATATCCGTGCTCCGTATTTCGATTTTCAGAATGGCGGCCGCGGCGCCGATGTTCTTATTATGTTCGCATCTGGATGCGAGTCAATAATCAATCTGGGTCAATTGCTTTTTTGGGTATTGCTGATGAACTTGAGGCATGACGAAGCCGCCCCGCAAGCCTTCCAAACCGCTGCTTGGTGAAGCCGACGCGCTGCTCCGCAGTCGCCCACGTCGGCGCCGAGATCCCGCCCAGCCCAGTCTCCCCTTAGATCCGATGCCTGATCGCGTCGAGCCCTGCCTTGCTTTGCTGAAGTCAAAACCGCCGAAGGGCGACGACTGGGTTTATGAAATCAAATGGGATGGCTATCGCCTGTTTGTTCATGTCGAGCCGACGCGCATTCGCATCCTGACGCGCGGCGGCCACGACTGGACAGATCGTTTCCCGGCGATCAAACAAGCGGCGCTCTGGCTTCCTGTTGGCACGGCGATTCTCGACGGCGAAGCGGTGGTTCTCGACGAGCAGGGCAGGTCGGATTTCGGCCTGCTACAACAATCGCTGGGCGGGCGGGGCGGCAGGAAGAGCTCAAGCGACGCCATCTTCATGGCCTTCGATCTGCTCTATTTCGACGGCCACGATCTCAGAAACTCCGAACTCGACATGCGGCGGCATCTGCTCGAGGATCTGGTGCCTGCCGGCGAGCAAGGCGATATCCGGCTCTCGGAGGAGATTGAGGCCGATGGCGATCAGTTGCTGGCGAGCGCCTGCGAACTTGGCCTTGAGGGCATCATAGCGAAGCAGCGGCGCGCGCCCTATCGTTCCGGCCGGGGCGGCGACTGGCTAAAAATCAAATGCGTCCAGAGCGATAGCTTTGCGATCATCGGTTATGAACGATCCACGGTCGCGCGCGCCGGGATTGGGCGGCTTCTGCTCGCCGCGCGCAAGGGCAAGAAGCTGGTCTACGTCGGCGGGGTAGGGACAGGCTTTAATGAGCGTAGCGCTCGTGAGCTTCGCGAGAAGCTCGACGGCCTTATCACATCCACGCCCGCTGCGGTCGCCGGTCGCAAAGGAGCGATTTTCGTCAGGCCAAAGCTCATTGCGGACATCGAGTACAGGGCGTGGACGGACGACGGGAAGCTAAGGCATGCCTCATATAAGGGGCTGCGGGATGGGGCTGATGAGGCGATGGTTTATGAGTTGGAATAGTCTGTCAACGGCTACCGTCCGCAACCGATGCAAGGTTTGATAACTCCTGTCAGAGTCAAAATAATGAAAATCGATATAAAGGAGGTCACCACCAGCACAAAAGGCATGGCGATAAAGAACTTTGCTTTCGGCTTCGCCAAAAAGCGTTCATTTTGGGATTGGGAAAAATAGAGGTTAGGCCCGAAATCTTTGCTGAAATCGAACCCGTTACTGCGGTAGAAAATGATGGATCTGATGTACCAATACCAGCTGTACGCGCAAAAGCCGCCCACGAGGCATAGTCCGATCCACAATTGAATTCGATCATCACTCAATCACGCTTCTCCATCAACATCGCCGTCTTCGTCCAGTCCATGCACCGGCAGATAGGTGTTTTTCTCCATCCACTCCCGGAGGATAAACCTGATCATGTCGTTGCGCGTCATGCCGAACTCGCCGGCCAGGTCTCGCAAAGCCTCCTCAACATCATCATCCATCGAGACGGCGCCGGAATTGCGCAGCCCGCAGTACCTCTTATTTCTTCGATGATATATTGGCCCTCGCGTATGGCCCGCGAAATGGCTCTCGCACAGCGGATACGTTGAAGTTCTTTCTTATAATTGCGCATAGTTCGATGGCGGCAACGTTCTCTGGATTCAGCAACGTATGTATCTCGTCTCTGCTTACTTTCAGATCCTCGGTAACCACCTGGAACATATCTCCGATTTCCATCCTCGGAATCGGTTCGCGATACTTTCCATCCTCATATGCATCAAGCTCAGCCTTCTGATACTTCCGATAGGCTTCATTCACGCTGCGAAAAGACAGCGCTTCGTCAGAGATATCATTACGAACGAACTCGATGCATCCTCGCGGATAGTGATCGCCCAGAGCATCAACGACATCGCCTGCCTTCTTCAGCACCTCAATCGCAGAAGCGTCGCTCGCACGCGAGAGTGCCGGGTGTCCGTATTTTCGAAGCATATCGTACGCGGCTTTCAACGCGGCCTCCTCGTCTCCTGCCTTAAACTTCTCGTTTATCTCCTTCGCTTCGTCCATATGATCTGTGAAAATTGCATGGAGCAAAGCGTTGGTGCTTACAAGCTCATTCATCAGCTCCTCGACCGATCCCGGCGTCGCATCTTGCGCAATCGCCCCGAATGCGAGAAACCCAACCCCCGCGCATAGCGATAAGAAATTTTTCAAACTCGTTCTCAATTTTGCAAGTCCCCAGAAGACTTATCAGTCTATCGTGACGCCGCCGGCGTCAATGTGGCTGCGCTCCACGCCAAATATGTCGGCAAGGTCGAGCACGCTACCAACCTCCCGGACGGGACATTGCGCTTCTGCCACCGCACTTATTGCCCGCGGCGTCATATTGCCAATCGTACTGGCAGTTGCCGGGATAGCGCCGCGGTGGAGTATATGCACCGCCGCCGCAGTTGCCACTAGCGCATACTGCCGCCGCCGTCCCGACCAATGCAAGCCCCACGAGAACCGCAGCGGCCTGCCGTTGCTGGGCAACCATCTGCTCACATTCCAACATGCTCATCCCGCGACGGTTTACTTCCGCCACGAGCTGGAATTGAAATGCTGGATCCTGCGTTTCCAGTGCCGTCTTGCAAAGCGCGGCTTTGCTTACGGCCGACGGCTTGTTGTTGAATTCAACCGGCGTCGTTGTGCAGCTCGCCAAGGCGAACGACATCGCCACGACGCCGAAACGTCGAGCTAACAGATACATTTTCACGGATAACCCCTCAGTTGCCCGCCGCTAACATCGCAGAATTCGGTTCCACGTCAAATTGCATGTTAATCTATCGTTAACGCAGCTTTAGGATGTAGGGTGAAAGCTGCCATTGGCGTACTGCCCAGCCTGTCTTACTGTTTGTGAAAGCGCAGCGCCGCCCGACGAAGCAAATCTGGCGATCCGCTCGCGGGGAATGTACGATCGGGTCGGCGGCGTCCTCTCGGAAGGGCGCAATGCCGATCATGAGCTGGTTCGATGGTCCGCATTTCGGAACGCGCGATCTTGATGCGCTGGGCTTTGGCGATCCGGGCGCCGCGCCGGCCAAAGCGCGGGTCAATATTTTCCGTCGGCTCTGTCGATTTTCGCATCAGCCGATCGTCCTTGTAATGATGTGCTGGCACCGCGGTCGTGGCTTCAGCACGTCCTCAGGCAACAGAAGGAGCTATTGTCATGGATAATCAGCATCTGGTCCCCGCCGCCGTGCTTGCGGCCAAGAACGGCGTTCGGTTTCCCAATGAGAGCGAGGCATATCGCAGCGCCCGCGACGCGTTGCTGGCCGAAGAGATCGAATTGCGCCGGCATATCGAGCGCGTGGCAAGACAGCGCCGGGCGCTGCCGCCGGGCGGCGAGGTGACGAAAGACTACCGCTTCGAAGGCAGCGACGGGCCAATCTCCTTTGCCGAACTCTTCGCCGACAAGGACACACTGATCGTCTACAGCTACATGTTCGGCCCGCAACGCGAGCGCCCGTGCCCGATGTGCACCTCGCTGCTATCGGCCTGGGACGGCGAGGTGCCTGACATTCAGCAACGCGCAGCCCTTGCGGTCGTCGCCCGCTCGCCGATTGAAAGGCTGCTCGCCTTCAAGAAGGAGCGTGGCTGGCATCACCTGCCGCTCTATTCCGACATGACGGACGATTACAGCCGCGACTATCACGCAATCGGCGGCGATGGCGGCGATGACGCGGCCTTCAACGTGTTCACGCGGCGCGACGGCACCATCCGCCATTTCTGGAGCCAGGAGATGGGCGGGGTGACCGCCGATCCCGGTGAGGATCCGCGCGGCGCGCCCGACCTGATGCCGCTCTGGACCGTCATCGATTCGACGCCCGAAGGCCGGCCGGCGGACTGGTATCCGAAGCTGTCTTATTAAGATCAGCCGCGTCGTCCGTCGTCCGCCGTCAGCCGGTGGAGCGGTTCCTTGAGGCCTCGACCCATTCGATGCTGGTGACCGCGGCATCCGGCAGCGGCGGCGGATCGATGTCGTAGACATAGCCGCTGATCATGTCGGCGGCGCGTTCCGTCGCCTTGATTTTCGCCTCGGTTTCCGCGACCGCCTTGGAGATCGCTTCGATGCGGGCGCGGAACATGTGGGCAAGCACATCGCGGCCGGACTGTTTTTCGAGCCGTTCCAGATGCAGGCCGATTCGCGAGGCGTGGCGCTCCAGCTCGCTCTTGCTGAAACGCGCCTTTCGCAGTTCTTCGGAAAGACTGTCCTGCATGACGGCGACGGGATCGAAACTTCCGGGTGCGCGCTCGTCGAGCACTGCGTCGGTGACGAGCTTCTCGATCATCACCAGCGCCTGCAATTCGGCCGCATCGGCGAATTCGACGTCGTAGCCGGTATCGTCGTAGACCTTGCGCCGGACCGGATCGAGAAGTAGCCCATAGGCTTTCTGCAGATGGGCAAAGGCGTCCGAATCACCACCCGAATCGGGGTGGGCAACCTTCGCCAGGCGCCGATAGGCAGCCTTCAGCTGCGCCTCGTCCGCATCGCGTTCAACGCCGAGAATATCGTATGGATCCGTCACGCCTGCTCCCTTGCTCCCCGGCACGTTGCGGGCAGTCTAGGTCTTCTTCTGCATCAGAAGGGCGAAGTTTAGACCGAAACGAGGAATGACGTCCATGGCCCGAGATGGCTATGGTTTATGCACATGCTTCGCCAAATCATCGATTGTTTAATGTTTTCAATTTGTTGCTCGAAGATCAGCCTGTGGTGATCGAAGCGAGATAACATCTGGCTTCGCCATCGATTTTAAGCACGGTTGCGGCCGCGCCCTCGATCAGCAGCGCATCGCCGGCCGCAAGCGCGCCGGTCTCGCCGTTTCGCCGGAATGACAATGCGCCGCGATGGCAAAGCAACAGGCATGTCGAGGGCGGCAGCGGCACGGTCTTGCTGCCATCGACCTCGATGCGGATCAGCGTATGGCTAAGCCCGTTGCGGCGCGTCATGACGTTGAGATCGGTGACTGCTCCGTCCTCAAGCCTGGCGGCGACGGGGACATCCGCCGGGAAGGCCAGCGGATTGCTTGCCGTTGTCAGCGGCAGGGGCGAGCTGCCATCCACATCGAGCACCATGCCGTTGCCATCGAGGATCGCCAGCGTCCGGTCGATGCCGGGAAAGATCGAAAACGGGCCGTCCTCTGCGACCGTCGCCATGCTGATGCGCCAGTCGAAGTCGTTGATCGAAGCGCCGGGTGGAAAGACGGCGATCTCCACCGTCTCTCCCTTGCCGTTTTTCCAGGGCATGCGTTTGTGATCGCCGGCGCGCAGGATCCTCATGAGGGTTCAGTTCCCGAGAATGCCGGGCAGGCGCAGGCCCTTTTCCTTGGCGCACTCGATGGCGATCTCGTAGCCGGCATCGGCGTGGCGCATGACGCCGGTCGCCGGGTCGTTCCAGAGCACGCGCTCGAGGCGTCTTGCCGCATCGTCCGTGCCATCGGCGCAAATGACCATGCCCGAATGCTGCGAGAAGCCCATGCCGACGCCGCCGCCGTGATGGAGCGACACCCAGGTCGCACCCGATGCCGTGTTGAGCAGGGCATTGAGCAGCGGCCAGTCGGAGACGGCGTCGGAACCGTCCTTCATCGCTTCGGTCTCGCGGTTCGGCGAGGCGACGGAGCCGGAGTCCAGATGGTCGCGGCCGATGACGATCGGGGCGGAGAGTTCGCCTGTTCTCACCATCTCGTTGAAGGCGAGGCCGAGCTTGTGACGGTCGCCCAAGCCCACCCAGCAGATGCGGGCCGGCAGGCCCTGGAAGGCGATGCGCTCCCTGGCCATGTCGAGCCAGTTGTGCAGGTGCTTGTTGTCAGGCAGCAGTTCCTTCACCTTGGCATCGGTCTTGTAGATATCCTCGGGATCACCGGAAAGGGCCGCCCAGCGGAAGGGGCCGATGCCGCGGCAAAACAGCGGGCGGATATAGGCCGGCACGAAGCCCGGGAAGGCGAAGGCGTTTTCGAGGCCTTCGTCCTTGGCGACCTGGCGGATATTGTTGCCGTAATCGAGGGTCGGCACGCCGGCATTCCAGAAGGCGATCATCGCTTCGACATGCTCGCGCATCGAAGCGCGCGCGGCTTTTTCCACAGCCTTAGGATCGCTTTCGCGCTTTGCCTTCCACTCGCCCATCGTCCAGCCCTTCGGCAGATAGCCGTTGATCGGGTCGTGGGCCGAAGTCTGGTCGGTGACGATATCGGGGCGGATGCCGCGGCGGACCATCTCCGGCAGGATTTCGGCGGCATTGCCGAGCAGGCCGACAGACTTTGCCTCGCCGGCCTTGGTCCAGCGGTCGATCATCTCAAGCGCTTCGTCGAGCGTCTCGGCCTTGGCGTCGACATAGCGGGTGCGCAGCCGGAAATCGATCGAGTCGGGATTGCATTCGACGGCCAGGCAGCAGGCGCCGGCCATGACGGCGGCGAGGGGCTGGGCGCCGCCCATGCCGCCGAGCCCGCCGGTCAGGATCCATTTGCCCTTGAGATTGCCGCCGTAATGCTGGCGGCCGGCCTCGACGAAGGTCTCGTAGGTGCCCTGCACGATGCCCTGCGTGCCGATATAGATCCAAGAGCCGGCCGTCATCTGGCCGTACATAGCAAGGCCCTTCTTATCCAGCTCGTTGAAATGATCCCAGGTCGCCCAATGCGGCACGAGGTTGGAATTGGCGATCAGCACCCGCGGCGCATCCTTGTGGGTGCGGAATACGGCCACCGGCTTGCCGGATTGGACGATCAAGGTTTCTTCTTCCGTCAGCGTCTTCAGCGTTGCGACGATGCGGTCGAAATCCTCCCAGGTGCGGGCGGCGCGGCCGATGCCGCCATAAACGACGAGCTCGTTCGGATTTTCGGCGACGTCGGGGTCGAGATTGTTCATCAGCATGCGCAGCGGCGCTTCGGTCATCCAGCTCTTGGCATTGAGATCGTTGCCGCGGGGCGCGCGGATTTCGCGGATATTGTGGCGTGGATTGTTCATGGCGGTTCCCCTGTCGAGTGATCGTTATCGTTTCAGGCCTGGCGCAATCTGTTCGATGCGCACCAGAATGTTTTTGAGATGGACGCGAAGTCTGTCTGCATTGGCGCCATCGTAGGCGAAGGGCGCCGCCTCGGTTTGGAGATGCGTCGATTGCGCAAGCTCCATCTGGATTGCGTGCACACCGGTATCGGGCCGACCATAATGGCGTGTGGTCCAGCCGCCCTTGAAGCGGCCGTTGAGCACACTGTCGTAACCTTCGGCGGCTTCGACGACGGTGAGCGTTGCCTGTTCGATCGCGCTGTCGCACGTCTTGCCCATGTCGGTGCCGATGTTGAAATCCGGCAACTTGCCTTCGAAGAGGAAGGGAATGTGGGAGCGGATCGAGTGGCAGTCGTAGAGAATTGCGACGCCATGGATTGCTCTCACGCGCTCGATCTCGGCGGCAAGTGCGGCATGATAGGGAGCATGGAAGTCCCGCAGCCGTGCCGCGACGTCGGCTTCGTCAGGCGCCTGCCCATCCTTCCAGATCGCCTTGCCGTCGAAATCCGTTTCAGGAACAAGGCTGGTGGTATTCTGGCCGGGATAGAGGCTGACGCCCGCCGGATCGCGGTTGGCGTCGATCACATAGCGGTGGAAGGTGGCGCGCACGATCGTGACATTGTCGAGCAGGCCGTCATAGAGCTCATGGATGTGCCAGTCGGTGTCGGCCAGCATCCTGCCGTTGTCGTTGAGGCGGTCGGCAATCTCAGCCGGCACGTCGGTCCCGGTATGGGGGAAACCGAGGATGACGGGGGAGGTGCCTTGGCGAATTTCGCATGGGGAGGAGACTTTTTCCGTCACCATCGTCTCAACCCTCCAATACCGGCAATATGCCAGATGAAACCGAAGCGTTGAGCGCGCCCGTTGCCACCAGTTCGGCGGCGGCCGCGAGGTCGTTTGCCATGTAGCGATCGACGTCGAGGCTCGGTACCTTGGTGCGGATGGCAGTGATCGCCTTGCCCAGTTCCGGGCTGGTCGACAGCGGCGCGCGCAGTTCGACGCCTTGGGCGGCGGTCAACGCCTCGATGCCGATGATGCCGAACAGGTTCTCGGTCATGGCAAGCAGCCGGCGGGCGCCATGGCAGGCCATCGAGACATGGTCTTCCTGGTTGGCCGATGTCGGTGTCGAATCGACAGAGGCCGGGTGCGACATCTGCTTGTTTTCGGACATCAGCGCCGCAGACGTCACCTCGGCAATCATCAGGCCCGAGTTCAAGCCCGGCTTCTTGGCGAGAAAGGCCGGCAGGCCGTAAGAAAGGGTCGGATCGACCAGCAGCGCGATGCGGCGCTGCGAAATCGCGCCGATCTCGCAGACGGCAAGCGCGATCTGGTCGGCGGCGAAGGCGACGGGTTCGGCGTGGAAATTGCCGCCGGAGACGACGGAATTGTCGGACAGCACCAGCGGATTGTCGGTGACCGCATTGGCCTCGATCTCAAGGGTGCGGGCAACCGAGCGCAGCAGATCGAGGCAGGCGCCGTCGACCTGCGGCTGGCAGCGGATGCAATAGGGATCCTGCACGCGCTCGTCGCCCTCGATGTGGCTTTGGCGAATGATGGAATTTTCGAGGAGCGCGCGAAGCGCGGCTGCCGTGTCGATCTGGCCCTTATGGCCACGCAATGTGTGAATATCCGGATGGAAGGGCGCCGAAGAGCCCATGGCGGCATCGGTGGACATGGCGCCGGTGATGAGAGCTGCCTGCGCGGCACGATGGGCGCGGAAGAGGCCGGCAAGTGCCAGCGCCGTCGAGGTCTGGGTGCCGTTGATCAGCGCCAGGCCCTCTTTGGCGGCAAGCACGACCGGTTTGAGGCCGGCCCTTTCGAGGGCTTCAGCGCCCGGGAGGCGTTCGCCGGCGAAGAAGGCTTCGGCCTCGCCCATCATTACCGCCGCCAGATGGGCAAGGGGCGCAAGATCGCCGGAGGCGCCGACCGAGCCTTTTTCCGGGATCAGCGGGATGACGCCCTTATCAAGCATGCCTTCGATCAGCCGCACCAGCTCCAGCCGCACGCCGGAGGCGCCGCGCCCGAGCGAGACCAGCTTTAGCGCCATGATCAGCCGCACGATATTCTCAGGCAGCGGCGCGCCGACGCCGCAGCAATGCGACAGAATGAGATTGCGCTGCAAGGTGGTCACATCGGCGCTGTCGATCTTGATCGAGGCGAGTTTGCCGAAGCCGGTATTGATGCCGTAGACCGGCGCATTGCCGGCGGCGATCTCGGCGATACGGGCAGCGGCCTTGGCGATCCCGGTATCGAAGGAGGGATCGAGCCTTGCCGGTGCGCCCGTCCAGTAGATGGTTTCCAGGTCCTTGAGCGAGACGGAGCCCGGGTGGAGTGTGATGGTCATCGACCGTTCCTTTCGCCCTTGAAGACGCGTGCGTGAAGCGGATTGAAGCCGATGCGATAGACGAGCTCGGCAAGGCTTTCGATATTCCAGATGGCGAGGTCGGCGGATTTGCCGGCTTCGAGCGTTCCTGCCTTGTCGAGCAGGCCGAGGGCGCGGGTGCCTTCGCGGGTGGCGCCGGCGATGCATTCCTCGACGGTGAGGCCGAAGAGCGTCGCCGACATGTTCATGGTGAGCAGCATCGAGGTGAGCGGCGAGGTGCCGGGATTGCAATCGGTGGCGATCGCAATCGGCACGCCTGCCCGCCGCAACGCCTCTACCGGCGGCTTCTGCTTCTCATGGATGGCGTAGAAGGCGCCGGGCAGCAGCACGGCGACGGTGCCGGCTGCGGCCATCGCCGCAACACCATCTTCGTCGAGATATTCGAGATGATCGGCCGAAAGCGCGCCATATGACGCGGCAAGTTTGGCGCCGCCAAGATTGGAGAGCTGCTCGGCATGCAGCTTGACCGGCAGGCCGAGCGCCTTTGCCTTGTCGAAGACGCGGGCGATCTCGGCCGTGGAAAAGGCGATGCCCTCGCAAAAGCCGTCGACGGCATCGGCAAGACCGAGATTATGCATGTCGTCGAGACCTGGCAGGACGACATCATCGAGATAATCGCCGTTGCGACCCTTATATTCGAGAGGCGTCGCATGGGCGCCGAGATAGCTGGTGGCAACGCGGACCGGTCTGATGTGGCCAAGCAGGCGGGCGCTCTGCAGCATCTTCACTTCACCGGTTCGGTTCAGCCCGTAACCGGACTTGACCTCGATCGTCGTGACGCCTTCGGCAAGCAGCGTGTCGAGCCGCGGCAGAGCCCCGGCGACGAGCTCTTCGACCGACAGCGCATTGGTCGCCTTCACCGAGGAGACGATGCCGCCGCCGGCACGCGCGACCTCCTCATAGGTGGCGCCTGCAAGGCGCATTTCGAACTCGCGGGCGCGATTGCCGCCGTGGACGATATGGGTGTGGCAGTCGACGAGGCCAGGCGTTACCCAGCGGCCTTCGAGATCGACGATTTCGGAGTGTTCGATGGCCGATGCCGGCAAATCGCTTTCGGCGCCGGCAAAGGCGATGCGGCCGTTTTCGACCAGCACGGCGCCCTTTTCGACGATGCCGAGCCCTTCTTTACCAGGCACCAGCGTGGCCAGCCGCGCATTGCGCCAAAGCACTGGGTGGGCTTCGGCGGAGGAGGCTTCCTCTGAAAAATTGTTCCCGGTCATCAGCTTTGCGCCTTTCCTTATGCCAATAACATGTATATACATAATCGGCGGGTGACAAGAGAAATTTTGCGCGCTTTTCTGGAAAAGAAAGATCGGCGCCGCGGTAAAAGGAGAGGGAAGGCCATGACCACACTTCACGCAGACACGGCGCTGACCCCGCAAGGCTGGCAGAAGAATGTGCGGCTGACGTTTGAGGCCGGGCGCATCGCACGGGTCGAAATCGGCACTTCTCCCGGGCCTGGCGACGAACGCCACGCCCTTCTCGTTCCCGCCATGGCGAACCTGCACAGCCATGCCTTCCAGCGGGCGATGGCCGGTCTTGCGGAAGTGCGCGGCCCGGCCAATGACAGCTTCTGGAGCTGGCGCACGGTCATGTACAAGTTTGCCCTGGCGATGACGCCTGATCATGTCGAGGCGGTGGCGGCCAAGCTTTATGCGGAAATGCTGGAGGCCGGTTTTTCCCGCGTCGGCGAGTTCCACTATCTCCACCACGACAGGGATGGCAGCGCTTACGCCAATATCGCCGAGCTTGCCGAACGCATCGGCGCGGCGAGCGAAGAGACCGGGATTGGCCTGACGCTGCTGCCGGTCTTTTATGCCCATTCCGGCTTCGGCGGTGCTGCCCCCATCGACGGTCAGCGGCGTTTCATCAATTCGCTCGAAAGCTTCGAAAGGCTGATGGAAGGATGCCGGGCAGTGACCGGCCGGCTCGACGGCGCCGAGCTCGGGCTGGCGCCGCACAGCCTGCGCGCCGCGACCCCGGATGAGCTCGCAAGGCTCGTGCCGATGGCGGGCGACGGTCCCATCCATATCCATGTCGCCGAGCAGGTGAAGGAGGTCGAGGACTGCGTCGCCTGGTCCGGCGCGCGGCCTGTCGAATGGCTGCTCGATCATGCGCCTGTGGATGAGCGCTGGTGCCTGATCCATGCGACGCACATGACCGAGGACGAAACACGGCGGATGGCGAAAAGCGGCGCGATCGCCGGCCTCTGCCCGATCACCGAAGCCAATCTCGGCGACGGCGCCTTTGCCGCGCCGCTTTTCCTCGAAGAGGGCGGGCGTTATGGCATCGGCTCGGATTCCAACGTACTGATCTCCGTGCCGGAGGAGCTGCGCCAGCTCGAATATTCGCAGCGCCTGGCACTTCGCGCCCGCAACGTCGTCGCTGCATCCGGCGGTTCGACGGCGCTTTCGCTGTTCACACATGCACTTGCCGGCGGTGGCGCCGCGCTGAAGGCGCCGGCCGGGTTCGCCGAGGGCCATTCCGCCGATATCGTCTCACTCGACACCGAAGCCGTTCCCTATCTCACAGGCGACCAGATCCTCGATCATTGGGTGTTTGCCGGCGGCGTCGCCGTCGATTGCGTCTGGGCGCATGGCCGCAAGCAAGTGGAGGGCGGCCGCCATCTCAGGCGCGATGCCATCGATCGGCGTTTCCTGGCGGTCATGGGCGAATTGCTAGCTGCGTGAAAAGGGCTTTTCCTGTCCGGACATTCGAATTAGAGCAGTCCCAGCAAAAATGTGTAGTGGTTTTTCGTCCGGATTTTAGTAAAAACAAAGAGATAGCGGGAGACCAATCGGAACGTGGCGATGAATCAAAGCAGGGATCCCACCTTGCATCAGCGCATCCTCAGCGACATCGAGGGCCGTATCGTCTCGGGCGATTGGCCGCCGGGGTACCGCATTCCCTTCGAGGTCGATCTCGCCACGCAGTATGACTGCTCGCGCATGACGGTGAACAAGGTGCTGACCCAGCTCGCCAAGGCTGGCCTGATCGAGCGCCGCAAGAAGTCCGGCAGCTTCGTCACCCAGCCGCAGGCGCAATCGGCTGTTCTCGAAATCCACGATATCAAGGCCGAGGTGCAGTCCCTGAACCTGCCCTATTCCTATGCGGTATCGAAGAAGACGAGCCGCAAGGCCAAGGCGGAAGACAGTCGGAGACTTGAACTGCCTGTGGCGTCCTCGGTCATCGAGGTCGTCTGCATCCACAATGCCGGCATGCGGCCCTTTTGCCTGGAGGAGCGGCTGATCAGCCTTGCGACGGTGCCGGAGGCCGCCAATGCCGATTTCCTGACGATGGCGCCGGGTCCCTGGCTGCTCAACCAGGTGCCGTGGAGCACGGCCGAACACCGGATCCATGCCGTCTCCGCCAGTGCCGAGGTGGCCGCCGTCCTCGACATTGCGCGCAATACTGCCTGCCTGGTGGTCGAACGCCGCACCTGGAGCGGTGCCGGCCCGGTGACGCATGTGCGCTTCACCTATCCGGGCGATCGCCATGCATTGGTGGCGCGTTTCACGCCGGCGTCGCAATAACGAGCCCGATCCAACCGGCTGGTGCCCGGTGACGAACCTGGTGGATCGGTCGAAACCCCGCCCATGGCTGGCGGTCGGAACTGCTGGGCATGACGGCGGCCGGCAGCATCACCATCCGCCATGTGATGAGCAAGACCCCTAAAAATCAGTGGTACGTCGTGGAGGCGGCGAAGGGCATGCGTTTCTTCTGCTGGAAGAAATCTGTACTTGTGGAATGTTCGCTTAATAGCGTTCGCGCAAGTCTAGAGAAGAAAACCCCGCTGGAGCGGGATCAGGAAGGGGGGTGTTTTTTACGGCTAACGACTTAGCCGTGTTGCAAATTCACTTTGATGATAAATCAGACATTTGCAATAAAATATTACTTTTCGAGATGATGTTTCCACAGATACTTGCTAAAAAACTAGGCAATGATCGTACGATTACGCTCTGATGTACAAAGTGACTTCAAGTCGAAAATAGTCTCGAGTATTATTCAACTGGCCGCTCGGCGATATTGCCTAACCCCACGCAACCAACTCTCCTGTGCGCCGGGCGGTCGCACTGACATATCCGAAACGCGCTATTCAATTACTGCCCGTCAATTTCTCCGAAAGCTGATGCAGCAAGGTGTCACGGTTCGGTGAGCTCTGGACCGCATCGACAGCCGCAGCGAGGGCAGATTGCCCGCGACAGCTCTGAATGTCGCAATGATGCTGAGAACACCATTCCGTCAGGGCATCGACCACAACTTCAATATCATGGTCGGAAAGGGAGGTCAGCGCTGGAAACATCTTGGTCGTCCATAGATCTGTGGCCGAGGCTGTTAGACTAGTTTCGGCGATCCAACCTGAACGTCAGATGAAGGGGCAATATGCTCAATCACACCAGTCGTTGCGCCGCTTCGGGATCCAGAAGGGCGGTGGCTATTGGAGGCTCTGCAACACGAGCATCAAGGCTGCCGGCTGAGCTCAGGCGCTTTTTCCCGTTACGCGAGAAGCCAGGCCGCACGTAAGCCGCCTGGTGACGAAAACCGAAACAGGCACTATTCCACCGTAAACGTTCCGGTCCCCTTGGAGTATTTCTTACCTCCAAGCGAATTGATCGTTGCACATTTTTCCTTACCGAACTTCTCGCACATCTTATTATCTTTGATGCTCCATGTCCCCTTGTAGGTGGCCTTGTCCCCGTCGACAGTCGCTTCAATCGTTCCGTCTGGTTTATAAGTTGTGACGCCCGATTGCGTCTTTGACTTCCAGTGAATTGGGTGGCCTACCAACTCGCTTTTCAACTGCTCTGCCGTCATGGTTGCGGCATATGCACCAGATGCGAAGGCTAGCATAATGAGGCCAGAAACCGTGATCGCTTTCATCGTTCACTCCCTTCTCCTTAAGCGAAGATTGTAACCGCGTTAGAGCACGGCGAATATCTATCCAAAATGCTTATCTCGACATTCAAACCTGCTGGCGTCTGCCCGTTCCACGAGCGAAGGGGTGGCTCACCAGTTAAACGCACCAGTCATTCCGCTTCTTCGGGCTCCAGGTGCGCGCGAAACCCTCCCGAAGCAGCTCCTTGCCAATCACTTCACCGATCTCTTGCCAGTCGGCCCGGAAATATCAACCAGCGGCCGGCGGGTCGCTGCTCAAATCCGTTAGCTGAGATCTAGAAAAGGTGTTCCAATTCGGCGAACGGAGAATAGAATAGCCATTTGGGATCGCAGTAGTGATCCTGATACGTATAGCCACCAAGGGCAAACCCGTATCTTTAGTCATCGTGAGAGGTTCGTGTCGTCACGCCCACGCGTTCTGTGAGTCGATTTTTCGCCGTAAACCTTACGCAAATGATCCCATCGCCACATGTGCCATAAAAGCTCCTCAGTCGAACAATGGGGCCGCTGCTTATCATACCTTCACTCATGGTGATGGCGCAGCCTGCACAGTACCATATACAACATCGCAGGTGTTTTCATTCGTCGAACATCTTGCCGCTGCGCGCTTCCAGCCGGTAACGGTGGCCGGGATAGACGAGACGGGCGGTCGAGACCACCTGCTTTGCCGACCATGTGCGCCGGCGGATCGTCAGGCACGGTTCGGTCTTCATGATGGTCAGCAGCTTGCATTCCCAGGCCTGCGGCATCGCCGCCTCGACAACGTGCTCGGAGCCGCTGAGCGGGGCCGCAGCCGTCAGATAAGCGTTCGGCGTCAGCGTCGAAAAATCCTGGTCGAGATATTCGGGCGCGGCCTCCGGATGGACGAAGCGGTCCTCGATCTGCACGGGAACACCGTTTTCGCTGTGGACGATCAGCGAGTGGAAAACCGCAGCGCCGATCGGCAGTTCGAGCGCGTCGGCAACCTCGGGAGAGGCGGTTTCCCGGGCGAGAACGACGACGGAGGCCTCATGGACATGGCCGCGTTCGGCGATTTCCTCGGCGATGTTGCGCACCTCGAACAGCGCCGAATAGCCCTTGCGCTCGGCAACGAAGGAACCGACCCCCTGGATGCGGACAAGTTCGCCCTCGTTGGCAAGTTCGCGCAGCGCCCGGTTGGCGGTCATCTTGCTGACGCCCAACTCGACGACCAGCTCGTTTTCCGACGGCACCCGGTATTTCGGCGGCCATTCGCCGCTCTGGATGCGGTCGAGGATCACCTGCTTGACGCCGGCATAGAGCGGGGTGCTATCATTCTGCGCCAGTTCGCGCTTCATCTCGCCGGGACGCTTCATTGCCTATTCCTTTTGCACGAATGGAATTCGCTACATAATTCGACTTTCCTCTTGCATATCACAAAATATCTCATATGGTACCATATACAACCTCCCAATCGGTCCTAAACAGAAATAGGACAGGAAAGGGCAAGCCGGCGAAGATCGGCCCTGGTGCCGCAAGGTCTGTTCAACTCCAGAGGAGAATTCACAAATGAAATTCAGCGCAATCCTGCTTTGTGGCGTGGCGGCTTTTTCCGCCTTCGCCGCGCCTGCCTTTTCCAAAGACTGGACGAAGGCGACCATTACACTCGAAGGCGCCTATGCGCCCTGGAACCTCACCAATGCCGACGGCACGCTCGGCGGCTTTGAACCGGAACTCGCCAAGGTGCTGTGCGAGCGCGCCAAGATCGAATGCACGCTGGTCGCCTCCGATTGGGACGGCATGATCCCCGCGCTCAACGCCGGCAAGTTCGACGTCATCATGGATGCGCTGTCGATCACCGAAGAGCGCAAGCAGGTCATCGACTTCACCATTCCCTATGCCGCCACCCCTGCAGCCTTTGCCACCGCCAAGGACAGCCCGCTGGCAAAGGCCGCCGGCACCGGCGCCACGATCAAGATGACGCCCGGCCAGACCGGCGTGAAGGAAATCGACGCGCTGAAGGCCGCCTTCAAGGGTAAGACGATCGGCATCCAGGCGGCGACCGTCTATGCCAAGTTCGTCTATGACAATTTCGGCGATATTGCCGAGATCCGCGAATACAAGACCGGTGCCGACCGCGACCTCGACCTGCAGAATGGCCGCATCGACCTCGGCTTCGACGACGCCGTCTATTTCGCCAATGCCTTCGCCTCCGCCAACGGCGCGCTCGACTTCACCGGCCCCGAGATCATCGGTCCGATCTGGGGCGAGGGCGAAGGCCTGGGTGTCCGCAAGGCCGATACGGACCTGCGCGACAAGTTCAGCGAGGCGATCAAGTCCGCGCTCGCCGACGGCACCGTCAAGAACCTCTCGATGAAGTGGTTCAAGGTCGACGTCAGCCCGCAATAAGCGTTTCGGCCTTTCGGCCGCAAACACCGGTCTTCGGCTTTATCGCCGGAGACCGCATGCTATTGTCAATCCGCAAAACACTGCCACGGACGGGGAACGGACGATATGGCAAGCTTGGAACTTCTCGGCTTCGGCTCGACGGGATGGGGTGCGCTGCTCATTGCCGCCGCCTTGATGACGCTGGCTGTCACGGCGACAGCGCTGGCGATCGGCGCGGTGCTGGGCGCGATCGTCGCGGCCGCGAAACTCTCCGGCAATCTTGTCCTTGTCACGCTCGGCAATGTCTACACGACCGTGTTTCGCGGCGTGCCCGAACTGCTGATCATCTATCTCATCTATTTCGGCGGCTCGTCGGCCGTCACCTCGCTCGGCCAGGCCATGGGTTACGAAGGTTTCCTCGGCTTGCCCTCCTTTGTCGCAGGCGCGCTTGCCGTCGGCATCATCTCTGGCGCCTACCAGGCGGAGGTGTTCCGCGGCTCTTTTCTCGCCATCTCCAAGGGCGAGCTTGAGGCCGCCTCGGCGATCGGCATGCATCGCGGCATGCGCCTTCGCCGCATCATCATGCCGCAGGTGTTTCGCCTCGCCATTCCCGGCCTCGGTAACGTCTGGCAGCTCAGTCTCAAGGATTCGGCGCTGATCTCCGTCACCGGTCTTGCCGAGCTGATGCGCACCAGCCAGGTGGCGGCGGGCTCGACCCGGCAATATTTCCTGTTCTTCATCGCCGGCGGCTGCCTCTATCTGCTCCTGACCAGCCTTTCGGACCGCATCTTCAACGGGGCGGAGCGCCGCGCCAATCGCAGCATGCCGGCATCCGCCATGGGCCAGGCGTAAGGAGGCGACAATGGATTTCACCTTCATCGCCTCGACCATGGTCACCCTGCTCAAGGCCGTACCGACGACGCTCATCCTGTTTTCCCTGTCGATCGTCTCCGGCGGCCTGCTGGCGCTTGTCATCGTCTGGATGCGGACCAGCGGCAACAAGGTGCTTTCGAGCTTCGCCAAAGGCTATATCTTCGTCTTCCGCGGCTCGCCGCTTCTGATCCAGATGTTCCTGGTATTCTACGGCCTCGGTCAGTTCGGCTTCATCCGCTATTCCTTCCTCTGGCCGTTCCTGCGTGAGCCGATGGTCTGCGCCGTGCTATCGCTGGCGCTCTGCACCGCCGGCTACACGGCGGAGATCTTCCGTGGCGGCATTCGCGCCATCTCGCCGAAGGAGATCGAGGCGGCACGCTCGATCGGCATGTCCGGCTTCCTGCTGGTGCGCCGTATTCTGGCACCGATCGCCTTCCGCCACGCGCTGCCGGCCTATTCCACCGAGATCGTGCTGATGATGAAGTCGACCGCACTCGCAAGCCTCGTCACCGTCTGGGAGGTCACCGGCGTGGCGCAGCGGCTGATCTCGCAGACCTACCGCACAATGGAAGTCTTTCTCTGTGCGGCGATCATCTATCTCGTCCTCAACTTCATCATCCTGCAGGGCATGGCTCTGCTCGAATATTCGCTGTCCCGACATCGCCGCGCCATTCCGCAGGCGCTGAAGGCATAGTCGATCCTTGACCCGATTGGAGCACCCATGCCAGGCGTAACCCGACTATCGGTCCGCAATATCCGCAAGAGCTTCGGTACGCACGAAGTATTGCGCGGCATTTCCCTCGATGCGGAAGACGGCGATGTGATCTCGCTGCTCGGTGCCTCCGGCTCCGGCAAGTCGACCTTTCTGCGCTGCATCAACCTGCTCGAAACCGCAAGCGACGGCGAGATCTTTGTCGACGGCGAACAGATCCGCATGGTGCACAAGGGCGGCACGAGCAAGCCGGCCAGCCAGAAACAGGTGGACCATATCCGCTCCGAACTCGGCATGGTGTTCCAGTCCTTCAATCTCTGGTCCCATATGACGATCCTGCAGAACGTCATCGAAGGGCCGATCCATGTGCTCAAGCGACCGCGCGCCGACTGCATCGCCGAGGCCGAAGCGCTGCTCGAAAAGGTCGGCATTGCCGACAAGCGCCATGCTTATCCCGCCCATCTCTCCGGTGGCCAGCAGCAGCGTGCCGCAATCGCCCGTGCGCTTGCGATGAAGCCGAAGGTGATGCTCTTCGACGAACCGACCTCGGCGCTTGATCCGGAGCTTGTCGGCGAAGTGCTGCGCGTCATGCGCGCGCTTGCCGAGGAAGGCATGACAATGCTCGTCGTCACCCATGAGATGAGCTTTGCCCGCAACGTCTCGAACCGCGTCGTCTTCATGCGCGAAGGGCTGATCGAAAGCAGCGGCAAGCCCGACGAAATGTTTACCGGCGGCGCGACACCCGCGTTTCGCCAGTTCATCGGCCATTTCGGAAGCGGTCAATGACAATCACCATCGAGTCCGTGCTGACCTGGCGCGATGTGGCGCGCGTCGGGGCAGGAGAAGCGCTCGTGCTGTCGCCGATCGCCTCAGCGCGCGTCGAGCAGGCAAGCCGCATCGTTGCGCGTATCGTCGAGACGGGGGTGCGCGCCTATGGCGTCAACACCGGCGTCGGGGCACTGGCCGATACGGTGGTCGATCGTGCCTCGCAGAGCCTGTTGTCACGCAGCATCGTGCTCAGCCATGCCTGCGGCGTCGGGCCATTGCTGGCCGCCCGCGAAGTGCGCGCCATCATCGCCGCTCAGATTGCCAATTTCGCCCATGGTCATTCCGGCGTGCGGGGCGAGATCGTCCAGCATCTTGCGGCCATGCTGGAACATGATTGCATTCCCGATGTGCCCTCCAAGGGCTCTGCCGGTTACCTCGTCCACAACGCCCATATCGCGCTTGTTCTGATCGGCGAAGGCAGCGCTCACCTGGACGGCCGGCGCATGAGTGGTCGCGAGGCGCTTGCCGCGATCGGCCTCGAGCCGCTGGTGCTCGGCGCCAAGGAAGGCTTGAGCCTTGTCAACGGCACGGCCTGCGCCACCGGTCTGACCGCCGTGGCGCTTTTGCGCGCCGAGCGGCTGCTCGACTGGGCCGATGCGATCGCAGCACTGACGCTGGAAGCGGCAGGCTGCCAGATCGCCGCCTTCGATGCGGCGGTCCTGGCGCTGCGCCCATCGGCGGGAATAAAGAAAGTCGGAGCGAGCCTGCGCGCCAGGCTTCAGGGCAGCGGTCTTGTCGCCGCCGCCTTCGGCCGGCGCACGCAGGATGCGCTCAGCCTTCGTTCGGTGCCGCACGCGCATGGTGCTGCCCACGATGTCTTCGACAATTCCGCCCGCATCGCCGATCAGGAACTTGCTTCGGTGACGGACAATCCGGCTGTCTCAGGCACGCCGGAACATCCGATCGTCTCTTCCGAGGCGCATGCGGTTGCCCCGGCGCTCGGGCAGGCGGCCGATAGCTTGGCGATTGCGCTGGCACAGATCGGCGCGATCAGCGAACGGCGCATGGACCGGCTCGTCAATCCGCTGGTGAGCGGTCTGCCGCCCTTTTTGGCGAGCGAAGCCGGCAGCCACTCCGGCTTCATGATTGCTCAGTATACCGCTGCTGCGCTCAGCAACGAGAACCGCCGCCTTGCCGCACCCGCGGCCATGGACGGCGGGCTGACCTCCGGCCTGCAGGAAGATTTCCTCGCGCACCCGACGGCTGCCGCAAGCAAGCTGCTCGCCGTCATCGACAACGCCGAATATATCCTGGCGATCGAGCTGATGGCTGCTGCCCAGGCGCATGATTTCCTGGTGGCGACGGCGCCGCGGGCGGCAGGCACGGACCTGGTCTATAAGGCAGTGCGGGAACAGGTTTCCCATTATGGCGACGAGCGGCCGCTCAACGGCGATATCGAAGCCGTGCGCAGCCTGATCCGTGATACTGCGCCGCCGCCGATTGCTTGAGTCGGAGAGGGCTGTCAGAACGGCTTGCTGGTTTCGGAATTCTGCTTTGGCTTTTCGCCGGCCTCGAGACGTTTGAGGCACTGGAGATAAGTCGGGTAGAGCTGATCCACCCGCGAGAGCGGAAGCGTCCAGTCACCTTCGTCGCCTGCAAAGGTAAGCTGCACGTCAGGCGTTCCGGCAAAGGAATTCTTGATGATCTTCTTCAATCCGCCGCTCCCCTTGCTGGCCGGACCCCAGAGGCGAAGCGTGTTCTTGTCGAAGAATTCGGCGGCGACCAATTTCGTCGTCGTACGGTTGGTCAGCGTCACCTCGGTCTTGGTATCGGCCGGAATGTCCCATGTGTTCTTTGAAACCAGCCAGAACGTCTCGGTCGCGCTCTGGCGGAATTCCATCGTCTTGCCGATCTCGCTGTCCCACAGCAGGCGGCAATACGGATGCGGGCTCTCATTGGCAAAGCCGACCGACCATTGTCTCGCGCCGCCCATCCATTCGGTCTCGCCGAAGGCGCAGACCGGCTGCAGGACGGCTGCCATCAGAAGCATCACTGTCGGAATTTTCATCGCCGAACCATCTCCAACGCAATCGGCTCCAGCAATAGCAAAAGAAGGTTGAGCTTTTGCTACTACGGCGCCGCGCGTCTTTTCAGGCACGCAAAGAATGCTGCAGCAGTTTGAACTGCTGGAGCAAGTTTCGCGATGGTTGCCAGGCAAGCCCATATTCCACGAAGATTGGGAGACCCGAGCCCCGAAGACGTTTTGGCGGAGCGTGCCGTCGGCTGCAGTTCACTTTGGAAAGAGGAACGTTACCGCGACGCGGAAGCCGAGTCCTTCCGGGCCATTGTCTGGAGCCGCCGCCCAATATCGTATGCCCGCCGTCAGGCTGATTGGCTGCTTGTCGATGGTGATCAGCTTGGCGACTGCGAAGTTGATCGGCACCGACCAGTCGTCCGTTTCCCAGTTATATGTCGACTCCGTATTCAGCGAGAACGTCCAGGCGTCCTTGGTCGTGTAGGAGAGGAACGGCTGGAGGAATGTCGAACTCACATCCTCCCGGTCGCTTTGACCAGCGAACGACCAGATGTGGTTCCCGAGAAAGCCGTAAGTCCAGGGGCCGTCCTGCTTAAGGACGACCGCTGTCGGACCCGCACCCCACTTACCGCTTCCGAGGAGCTCGTCCGTCGCCGTCGGCAGCAGGAACACCGGGCCGACGCCCCAGACGATGCCGCTCTCGGTCGGCTTGGACGGCGAGAAGAAGAAGCTTTGCGTGGTGTCACCCAGACCGAACTGCGTTCCCGACGGTCCGGCAATGTCGTTCTGCCATGTGACTGGCAGGATAGTGCGCGAGATGACGTTCCAGTCCTCGTTTATCTTGAAGGGAATGACCGGTTGAATGTTCAGCGTCGCCTTGTCGCCGTCGTCTGGACCATAGCCGTGATCGTAGTTGAACTGGAACGGGACGCTGATGAGCGAGGCTATCGGATTGGAAAGCTTCTTTGCCAGGTCTTCACTCGACTGGGCGGCTGCCGTCCCTGTCCAGACACCGAGCGGCGCGACAACCAGTACTAGCCAAGTAGCGACTTTCTTCATCAATGCCTCCATGATCCGATTGAACCCAGCCCGCAAGGCAGGCTTCCTCCGAAATGAAACGATATCCCCCGGATCGATGCTGTTGGATACCGAACTGTGAGCCGCTGTCACGGCGGCTCTCTGCTTCCTGGGAGACGTCGTTGTCCCGGCTCCTCGAGGACACCAGGTGTTCAAAAGGCGAGCATCCTGGAAGGATAATCGCGAACAGTACGAAGTTCGCCAGTCCGCCCGTTAGAACCGGATGGCGACTCCGATAATCGGCCCCTGCTGGACGACGTCAAAGACGAACCCGTCATTATCGTAATTGACGCCGAGTGCACGATATCCGGCGACCGCTGAGATGGTGTCGTTGAACTTGTAGCCGAGGCCCAACGCCACATCCCAGTCGATATCGGCGCCGCCGGCGCCCACTAGGCCCCACCCCGTGACATAGATTTCCGGCGTGAAGAAGTAGTTTCCTCGGAGCCCGGCGACGGCATCGACCCATGTGGCGCTGTCTTCGACATCCACTCCGGCCAGAATGCCGCCATTGAAGGAGATCTCGGTTTTGGCCGACCAGACCCTCATGCCACCGACCACGTCGAGGTGGCCATTTTGATCTTCGAGCACGGCGTAACCGACGCCAAGCAATCCCGCGAAGGTCTTCGATGTCACATCGACGCTATCGGCAAGGATGCCGGCAGGTGTGTCGGCGTCGGCGCCGAGCTTGGTATAGATCACGTCACCGACGATGCTGAAGCGATCGTATCTTGCTTCGCCTGCCGCCATGAAAGCGAAGTCGAGGTTATTGAGGATATCGCCGAAATCCGCGTCGATATGAACTTCCGGCAGCCCAAACTGCCCAATATCCCCGGATATGCCGGCAGCCCAGAAATATGGCGCGAAGGTGAATTCCCAGCCGCTCTGGCTCTCGACCGTTTTTGCTTCCGGCGTGAGCGGCGTGATATCGGCGGCGTTGCCGACCGACGCTGTGCAGATGCCCGCCAATAACAGAATGGCATGCAGGTGTATGGCCTTCATGAGAATCCCCCGATCTCGTTTGTCGCCTCGGCACTGCTGTCCCGAGCCAGCACTGTGCAGCGAGAAGTAGATTCGGGCAAGCCTGAATACTATTTTCCGTTGACCGCCTGCTTTAACTGCTCGATGAGACCAGAAATCTGCTGATCCTGGGGCCTCAGTCGCGCCAAATCCTCCGCGTATCTCAGTGCCTCCGGCAAGCGTCGAAGCTTGATGCTGTATTGGAGTGCCAGGCCAAGGATGTCGGCGTCTGCGTCTGCTGCCCAACCATCGAGCTTGTCCAGCGCTTCTTCCGTCCGGCCAGCGGAATCGAGAGCGACGGCAAAGGTCGTCTTATAACGGGAGTTTTGCGGATCCAACCGCACCGCTTCTTGGAGTTCCGTAATCGCCTCGGTTAATGCCTGCTTGCGCACCAGGGACAGCGCATGTCCGTAACGCAGATCCGCGCGTTCGGGCGCCATCCCGATCGCTTCGGCATAAGTCTGCTCCGACCTGTCGTTCCGGCCGGTGGCGCGATAGAATTCTGCGAGATTGATGCGCATTGCCTCCAGTGTCGGGTCGAGAGAAATCGCCCGGCGGAAGGCGGCCTCGGCCTCGGCCGTACTTTGTCGGGCGAACAGGAAGACGCCATAATTGCTTTGTGTTTCCGCGACGTCGGCATTCGTTTCGACATAGGCGCGCAGGTCCGCGACAGCCTTTTCGAAATTGCCTCGCTGATTGCCGAAGAGGTTGGGAGGGATGCTTGCGAGGGCATTAGCGGCAGCAACGCGCACGGCGCGCGTTGCATCGCCCAGCAGGTTGCCGATCGCCTCCAGCCTCTGCTCCGGCGCAATGTTGCCTGCGGCTTCTGCTGCGCCGAGCCTGACGAGTGGATCTGCATCGGCTGCGGCCGTGCGAATGTCGGCGGTGAAATCCCCTCCGCTAATCCCACTCAATGCAGCGATGGCGCTGCCCCTGACAATTCCTGCCTGGTCCTTGTCACCGACAAGCGCTCGCAGAGCCGCCACCGCGGCCTGATCGCCGTTCGCGGCTCCAGCGAAGGCATGGGCGATCGATGGGCGTTTGCGCCATTGCGTTCCGTACCACCCGTCCATTGTCTCGGCTGCCCAATCATTGGTTCTGCCGACATGGCAGGTCGTGCACGCGTTCGGCGTTCCGAGGCTTGCCGATAGATCGGGCCGGGGGATGACGAAGGAGTGGTCGCGGCGCGGATCGACCTTCATGTAGGTGCGTTCCGGCATGTGGCAGTTGGCGCATTGTGCTCCGGTCGAACCGACCTGGTGGCGGGTATGCGCGGGAGTGTCGAACAGACCGCTCGGATCCTGGTTGACGAAGCGCTCCGGCTTCGTCTCGGTGTGGCATTGCGTGCACAGCGCATTGCCTTCGACCTTAAGCCCGGCCTCGTGCGGCCGATGACAGTCGAGACAGGTCACGCCGGCCCTTGCCATCTTGCTTTGCTGAAACGAGCCATACTCGAAGACCTCGTCGAGGATCTGCCCGTCCGGGAAATAGAGGTCCTGCCGGAGCAGATCAGGGGAGAAATGGTCGAGAAGGGGCTTACCCGGCTGATAGCCGTCCAGCAGTTTGGTGCGCCTGGCATGGCAGGCAAAGCAGACGCCCGCATCGACTTTCGGCAGACCTGTATCCGGTTTGACGGAGGATGAGACATTGCCCGATTGCGCCGAAGCGACGTGCTTGGCTCCAGGGCCGTGACAGGACTGGCAGCCGATGCTGGTGGCGACGTAGGTCGACTTGTATGCGTTGGTCTGCGGTTGAAACCTTGCCTGGGGATCGGTCGAATGACAATCGATGCAGGTGCGGTTCCAGCGGTAGAAAGGACCTGTCCAATGATAAGTCGAGCCCGGTTTAGCCGGGGTGCCGTTGCCGAGCCAGAACCACTGCCGTCTGACCGTATCCCAGGCGATGTCGAGAGCCTGCAGCCGTCCTCCCCCGATGTCGACGAGGTATTGCTGCAGGGGCTCGTAGGCGAAGGTGTATTTGATTTCGAACTCGGCTTGGCCGCCGTCCGCTCCCTCGGTGCCGACGAAGAAACGGCCATCGCGACGGGTAAAGGTGGTGACGACGCCGTCATGGTCGAACCGGGTGTTGTTGAAATCGCCGCGTACTGTTTCGTCGTCAGCCAGCGCCATGGCCTTCGCATGGTGAGACTTTGAAAAAGCCGCGGCCTGATCGGCATGGCAGGATGCGCACGTCCTTTCCTCCACGAAACCCTCATGGATCGATATCTGCGGGTCGGCCCCGGATGTCGAGATGTCGTCAGTGGCAAGGCTGCGCCCGGCAGGCGCGAGCAACAGGAAGAGCAGGACGGCTATTCGTCCCACTGCTGCTGACCGAACAGATGCTGCCACTCAATCGCTCCCTATTGAGGTGTTAGAAAGTCGGGGTCGCCGTGGTTCAAACCTCTGGCGTAAGGCGCAATCCTAATCCTTGAACACTTGTTTCCAGTCAGCCTTCATGTCGACCACGGTCCAGCCGGCGATTGCGGCCGCATCGAGCGCCTTGTCGAGGCGGCCGACTTCGGTATCACGGTCGTAGGCGTATTCACGCTCCGCATCGGTGTGATGGATCAGCACGCCGAGTCTGGCAGGTGCGCCCGCCATGGTCGTCCATTGCAGCATTTCGAGATCTCCGTCGGAATTGCCGAAGGCGGCAATCGGCCGCCGGCCGATCTGCTGGTTGATCCCGACGGGCTTGCCGGCCTTGTCGTCGATGAAATTGACTTCGGGAAGCCGATAGAGGGTCGGCGTGTCGTCCTGCATCCTGAATTCGGTCTTGATCGACGAGCCGATAACCTGCTCGGGCGGGACGCCGTAGACTTTTTCCGCCCATGGCCGCATGAACTCTATGCCTCCGCCTGAAACGATGAAGGTCTTGAAACCGTTGGCGCGGAAATAGGCGAGAAGCTCGACCATCGGCTGGTAGACGAGTTCGGTGTAGGGCCGCTTGAACTTGGGGTCACGTGCCGAAGCGAGCCAATCGGTCACGATCTTTTGGAAATCGCTGCTGGTCATTCCGGCATGTGTGGTCATGATGAGCTCGACGAGGCCCTTTTCCCCCGAGGCCGCGAGCGCCTTCATGTCGCCTTCGAGCGCGGCCTTGAACGGCTGCGTCTCCTTCCATTCCGGATGCTGTGGAGCGAGCACCTTGACCCGGTCCAGGGCAAAGGCGAGCTGAACATACATGGGATTCTCGACCCACAAGGTGCCGTCGTTGTCGAAAACGGCCACGCGTTCCGGCTCCGGGATGAAGTCGGGCGATCCTTGCCCGGTTACCTTCTCGACGAAAGAAACGATGGCTGCCTTCGAGGCCGTGTCATTCCATGAGGGCAGTGGATCGCTCTGGGCGTACGCCGAAGCAACAAAGAGAAGAACCGCAGCAACAGCCAGCGTTCCGTCGCGGGCCGATTTGATGAAATCTTGAAACGCGAACATTGGATGGCCTCCAAATTGCTGGTGCGAAAGTCAGATAGCCCAAGCTTGGAAGACGGCGGCTCTGGCAGATCCAGGCCGCCGTGCGAAAATCAGTTGCCGGTCGGCATAGGAATGCTCACGCCTTCCTTTGCCAAGGATTCTCGGATCCATTGAAAACGGCTGTAATCCGATAGCGTGATGGGACCGTTGTAGGTCAGGCTCTGGGGCTTGCGAGGTGGGTACTCCACGTAGGTGGCCATGATCTTCTTCAATTCTTCGCCCATGACGACGCCCATCCAGGTCCGCTCCGTGAAGTTGTTCATGAAAATGTCGTAGCGTTCCTGCGGGTCCTGCCACAGATCGAATACCTGGGGCACCGTGGCGACATACTTCTCCTCACCCTTCCAGCCGAGGTTGGTGTCGACCGCCAGCCCACCCGTCGTGGCGCCGTTATCCCCGCGGATATTAAACGCGAACTTGTAGTTGTTGACTCGTATCGCACCGGGCGAGAGCTCGTTTTCGGTAAAGTAGAACCATGACTTACGTTCGGATTTACCGGTTCCGAGCAGGATCGGCGACATGTCGTAGCTATCGAAGATGATCGGCTTATCTTCGCGATCCTTGTCGGGCAGCGGAACCGCGCCGACTGCGGCGAATGTCGCCATCAGATCGAGACCGCCGACGATGTCGTGGTTCTTGGCGCGGGGTTTGATCTTTCCCGGCCAGACTGCAATCGCAGGAACACGGTTGCCGCCCTCACGCAGGGTGCCTTTGGTGCCCCGGAACGGGGTGTATCCGGCGTCGGGATAGACGTCCTGCCACGCCCCGTTATCGGTGGTGTAGAAAACCAGCGTGTTGCGGTCCATTCCCGTTTCACGCAATTTGTCCATGATTCGGCCGATGCGGGTGTCGAGCTCCACGATGGAATCCGCATATTTCGACTTTGACATCGACTTATGCTCGAACTCCGGGGCCGGCATGTTCGGTTGATGGACCTTCATGAAGTTCACATTGATGAAGAACGGTTCGTCCGGCGTTTTGGATGCCTCGTCAAGGAAGCCCAATGCAGCCTTTTCGACGTAGCTGTCAAAGAATGGAATGCCGACAACGCCTTCCTTGCCGTCGATTACCGGTGTGTCGACATATTGACCGTTGACCTTGAATTCTTCGGTTACCGCTCCTCCTGCCTTGCCGGACAACGCCCCCTTGGTCACCTTCTGGAACATCTCCCGCAGCTTCGGATCCATGTCCGGAAACCAGGTGGGGTCGGCATAGGTATAGGCATTCAAATGGTAGAGGCCGGCGTACCGCATCTCGTCATAGCCTTGCGCAATTGGCAGGGCGTAATCCGCTTCGCCGAGATGCCATTTGCCGGTGAAGTAGGTGTGATAGCCAC
Source organism: Rhizobium beringeri (assembly GCF_004306515.1). Lineage (NCBI taxonomy): Bacteria > Pseudomonadati > Pseudomonadota > Alphaproteobacteria > Hyphomicrobiales > Rhizobiaceae > Rhizobium > Rhizobium beringeri. Next base: position 104,088 of record NZ_SILG01000007.1, read on the forward strand.
CACGTTTCAGCACGGATGCTAGCGTCCATTCGGCCGCGGGCAAGCCACCGCCCTGGCCTTGAAACGCAACTGTCGTCATGCCGCTGCGGTTGGGTATTCGCCCCGTCTGCATGGCCGCACGGCCGGGTGTGCAGCTCGGCTGGGCGTAGAAGGAGAAGAAGGTCATGCCGTCTTCAGCCAGTTTGTCGATGTTCGGGGTCGGCATCCCACGACCTTCACCGCCGCCATAGGGGCCGAGATCGCCATAGCCGGTATCATCCGAAACGATGAACAGGATGTTGGGTTTTCGTTGGGAGTCCTGCGCTTGCAGGGGCGAGGCCGCACACCAGAGAATGGTGGAAGAAGCCAGTGCTCCGATGCAGCGGATAAGGATTCTGCCGTTCATTTCAAATCCCTCCGTTGACGTTCTTGAACGACGGAGCCGCTCGCGGCAAAGGCTGCGATTGCAGGCGTCGATTCAACTAAGACTGCTTTGAAAATGAAGAACCTGCTGGAGCTGCCTCCGGCAGGGTTGCGAAGCCGGCAGCATCTCTGCCCCGGCCCGCTGAAGTTTAGCGAATGCTGCCTTCGCCCGATATTGTACTTTAGGGAATCTCTTCATGCGGTGGCAATCGACAGTAGTAATGCGCAGATGACGCCGCAGCGAGAAGCTGTTATTGTCGCCCGGCTTTGGGGGGAAAGCAGATGGGCTTGGGCGAATGGTCAGGTCGATTGTGCTGCACTGCCTTTTTGTTGGCGGTTGTCGCCATAAGTCTGTCCAGTCGCCATGCCTCAGCCTCTGACACCTCGATTGCCAACCGGGTTCCCCGGGTCCTCGTTCTTTATCCTTATGATGAGAGGATCGCGGCGACGACTGCTGCCGGAGAGGCGCTGCGGAGCCGTTTGCTGGAGGCGACAAACGGCAAGATCGACCTGTTTTCAGAGTTCCTGGATCTCTCGCGGTTTCCGGAAGGCGACCATGTCGCGCGCATGGCACGATATCTCGGCGAGAAATACGCGCCGCGCCGCCCGGACGTGGTCGTCACCCTCGGCAAGGAATCGGCGAGCTTCGTCACCGCGAACCGCGGCATGATCGCGCCTGGCGCAAAGATCGTCGCCGCCGGTTTCGGCACAGCTACCGCCGAGAAGATCAGCTTGCCGGATGACGTGATCGGAGCCTTCACGACATTCGACATTCTGAAGACGGCCGAAATGGCCCGCAGCCTGCAGCCCGATGCCCGCCACCTCTACATTCTCGGCGGTTCGTCCGACTTCGACCGCGGATGGTTGACGACGGCCCGCGCGGCTCTCGAGCAGTTCTCGAAATCCTACGAGACGACCTATCTGGAAGATCTGACGATCGACGAGTTCGTTGAGCGGGCATCCCATGTGCCGTCCGACAGCATCATCCTGGCATTGACGGTCTTCAAGGATCGGGCGGGGCGTAACTTCATTCCGCGCGATGCGATCGGACAGATCGCAGCGACCGCCAGCGCGCCCGTCTACGGACCCTACCAGACCTACATCGACCACGGTGTCGTCGGCGGCAACACCGTCACATTCGAAGCGCTGGGTCGGACCGTCGGCGACCTCGTCATCGATGCGATTGCCGGTAAGCAGGTGTCGGATCTCGAAGCGCCGCAGACCTATGTCGCCGATGCCCGGCAACTCCAGCGCTGGGGGCTCGCCGAAAAGGATCTGCCGCCGGGCACGATCCAGATGCACAAGGAGAGGAGCCTCTGGGAGGAGCACTGGGTCATGGTGGTGGCGGGGGGAGGCCTCGTGCTGGCGCAGGCCAGCATCATCTCGGTGCTCCTGCTGGAGCGGCGGCGCCGTCGCCGCGCCGAGCGCAGCTCGCGTTTGCACCTGCTTGAAGCCGTCCATCTCAATCAGTCCGCGACAGCCGGAGCATTGTCCTCGTCGATCGCTCACGAACTGAACCAGCCCCTATCGGCCATCCGAAACAATGCCGAGGCAGCTTCGGTGCTGCTTCGAAGCGAGAAGCCGGACCACGAACTGATCCAGCAGATCCTTCTCGACATCCAGGAAGACGATCAGCGCGCAGGCGATATCATCAGCCGGATGAGAGGATTGCTCAAGAAGAGAAACGAGATCGATTGGCAGGAGTTCGACCTCAACGATGTCACGTCGAGCGCAATCCATATCATTCACGGCGAGGCGGAACGCCGCGGAATCAAGCTGACATCAACCCAGCTGCCGGGCAAATTGCCGGTGCGTGCCGACAAGGTTCACGTGCAGCAGGTCATCCTCAATCTGGCGACCAACGCGATGGATTCCATGCTGGATGCCCTCCCGGCCGGGAGAACGCTCACCTTTGCAACGGGACTGGCGAACGAGAAGGTGGAGCTGCGGGTCTCAGACACCGGCGACGGCATTCCCGAGGAGAGACTGAATAGCATCTTCGAGCCATTCTACACCACCAAACAAGCGGGTACGGGGCTCGGTCTCTCGATAGCCCGCGCCATTGTCGAGACCTATGGCGGCACCATCCGTGCCGACAATCGACCGGAAGGCGGCGCGGTCTTTCGGGTGGCCTTGCCGCTCGCCCGCAGGCCGGAGCGATTAAGATGAAACCGGTCATCCATATTGTCGATGACGACAAATCCTACCGGACGGCGACCGCAAGGCTGCTTTCCGCACATGGTCTCAAGGTCGAAGCCTATGAATCCGGAGACCAGTTTCTCGCCGGCCTTTCCGCTTGCGAGCCGGGCTGTGTTCTCCTCGACCTCCAGATGCCCGGCCAATCCGGCCTGCAGGTCCAACGCCGGCTGTGCGAGCTGGCGCCGCTACTGCCGGTCGTGTTCCTCACGGGGGAAGGAGACATAAAGGCAAGCGTCGAGGCGATGAAGGCGGGCGCCAAGGATTTTCTGGAGAAGAGTTCGACCGCTGCGGCATTGATGGAGGCGATCGATCGGGCGCTCATCCAATACGAAAGACAGCTGGCCGAACACGACCGCCTTCAGGCCCAGCGCACGCTGGTGGCGGGCCTCAGTCCGCGCGAGGCCGAAGTGTTCCGACTCCTCATTCGCGGCCGTCTCAACAAGCAGATCGCTTATGCTCTCGGCATCTCGGAGCGGACGGTGAAGGTCCATCGCCATCAGGTCATGGAAAAGCTTGGCGTACGCTCGCTGGCCGAGGCTGTGTCGATTGCCGCAAATATCGGCCTCATCGACCAGGATACGGCATCACCGGTGGGGTAATCGGCTCCTTCCCCTAAGGACAATATCAATCGACCCCCAAGCGGCCTAATTTGATCGGCAACCGTTAATCTCTCAAATGTTCGAAAGAGGGGGCATGAGGTGGAGAACCTTCGCCGCACGGTCGCTGTCGTCGATGATGACGCAAGCCTACGGCGCAGCCTCGGGCGGCTGCTCAACGCCTACGGTTTTCTGGCCGAGGAGTATGCATCCGCCGAGGCCTTTCTCGCTCGCGATCCCAAAACGGCGATAGACTGCCTTGTCCTTGATATCGACCTCGGTGGCATGTCCGGCATCGATCTGCAACGCAGACTGAAGGCCGAGGGGACAACCCTTCCGGTGATTTTCATCACGGCATTGGAAACCGCCTTCGTGAAGGCAGAGGCGGAAAAGGTGGGATGCGTTGCTTATCTGCAGAAGCAATTTTCCGGAGCTGCGCTGATTGCGGCCATCAACAAGGCATTGGGATCATGAGCTGATGCGGTGGGAGACCATGCGCTCTCAAAGCGACGGTCGGCGGCGTGTCGGCGGCAGTCCTTTGCCGGACCGCGCGACCGATTCAGGACGATCGCCATCTCGCTAATAGCGTTGATGAACCATAATCGCTGGCCTCGCCAACCGAAAAACTCCTCTCGGCAGCGTCCTTGATTGCAGCAAGGTCTTGAATCCTGGCTTTGCCTTGCCAATCTGGCGAGGATCGACATGATGTAAGGGGAGTTCTGCGGCAGGCATGAGTGAGGTTCAACGACGGGGATTTTTGACACGGCTTACCGCCTATGAGCCGTTGACGCTCATTACGCTGGCATCGATCGCCGGTGGACTGTTCCTGCTCCAGCGACTGACAAGCGAAGTTCTGGAGGGCGAGACATTCCGCTTCGACGAGGCGATCCTGCTGGCGTTGCGACGGCCGGGCGAACTTGGCGTGCCGATCGGTCCCTCCTGGCTGACGCATGCCGTCGACGATATCACCAGCCTTGGCGGTATCACCGTTCTCTCGCTGATGACGGTTCTCGTCACCGTCTATCTTCTGCTCGACCGGCGCTGGCCGATCGCGATCTTCGTCTTTTCCTCGGTACTAACCGGCTGGCTGGCGAGCACGCTGCTGAAGATCCTCGTCGCCCGGCCGCGCCCCGACATCGTGCCGCATCTTGTCGAGGTCAGCGATCTCAGCTTTCCCTCCGGACACGCGATGGTCTCGGCGGTGACCTATCTGACGCTGGGGGCGCTGCTGGCGCGGACACAGCGTTACCGGTCGACGCGGATCTTCGTCATGGCCGCCGGCGTCTTCCTCGCCGTCATCATCGGTTTGAGCCGGATTTATCTCGGCGTCCATTATCCCACAGACGTGTTCGCCGGATGGTGCGCTGGTGCGCTCTGGGCGCTTGGCTGCTGGCTGATCTCGAAGCGGTTCGTTCCGAGCCGCGCGCCAGATGATGTTGCCGAAGCCGAAAAACGGTAAGAAAAGACAGCAGTTCAGCCCGATACGTGATCTCCGCCGGCATAACGGACAAGCGCCCATGACAACTTTGACAACGGTCACCTCGACGGTCACGGCCGCATTTCTCGGCTCCTTCGTCGAGGTCGTTGAAGCCTTCAGCATCATCCTCGCGGTCGGCGTTACGCAGAGCTGGCGTCCGGCCTTCATCGGCACCGGTCTTGCGCTCGCCCTTCTCGCTCTTCTCGTGCTGGCGCTCGGTCCACTGCTCGGCCTCATTCCGATCGAGTTGATGCAGTTCGTCATCGGAACGCTGCTCATTCTCTTCGGCCTGCGCTGGTTGCGCAAGGCGATCCTGCGGGCTTCGGGTTTCATCGCGCTGCACGACGAAGAGAAGGCCTTCGCAGCCGAGACCGACAGCCTGCGGCGTCAATCCGCCGAGCGCCGTGCCAATTTCCTGGCGGGCACCGCGGCCTTCAAGGCGGTGCTGCTCGAGGGGATCGAAGTGGTGTTCATCGTCATCGCTACCGGAGCCGGACACGGCATGATCGGCTATGCCAGCCTTGGAGCCGCCGCGGCCTGCTTGCTGGTGCTGATCATCGGCATCTTCGTGCACAAACCGCTCTCGGCGGTTCCGGAGAACAGCCTCAAATTCGTCGTCGGGCTGCTGCTCAGCGCCTTCGGCATATTCTGGGTCGGCGAGGGCGTCGGCGCCGACTGGCCGGGCGCCGATCTTTCACTTCTGGCGATCCTTGCCGTGCTCGCCGTCTTTTCCTTCGCGGCAGTCCGGATGCTGCGCCACTATTCCAACGCCCATGCCGAGGTGGCCGCATGATGAATATTCTTAAGGTCGCGTTGAAGGAGTTCTTCGGCATGTTTATCGATGACGGCGCGCTGGCGCTGGCGGCGCTGCTGCTGATTGCCGCCGTCGGCGTTCTGGTAAAATTCGCCGATGTGGACGCGCTGCTCGGCGCTGCTCTGCTTCTCCTCGGCTGTGTGCTGATCCTCGCGGAGAGCGTGGCGCGTGCGGCGCGGCAGAAATTTCGGCGGAAATAGCCTCAGACCGCTATTGCGGCACCTTGAACAGATGGCGGATGCGCGTCACCAGCGAGCTCATCGAGCCACCGTGCAACGTGGCGCCTTCGGCCGCGAAGGAATGCTGGCCGGTCTCGATGCGGTGTAAGAGAGTGGCGGCAAGCTCTTCGGCGATGCCGGGCCGGTCATGCAGCAGCGGCGTCAGGCTTGCCTGGGCGATCTCGTAGACGACGACAAAGGTCAGCGCCCGCAGGCTCGCGGCCTCGCCGACGCCAATCAGCAGCCCGCTTTCGCCGAAATAATCGCCGGGCGCCAGCCGGCCGAGTTCGATTTCCGTATGGCCTTCCTGGCGCTTGGCGACGAGGGCGCCGCTGCGCACGATCATCAGCGATGCGACCGTATCGCCCTGCTCGATGAGAATGGAATCCTTCTTGTAGGTCCGCCGCGTCATCGAGACTGCGAGCGTTTCCTTCTCGTCCTCGGTCAGCGAGGAAAACAACGGGATGGCGTCGAGAAGCTTGAGCGGCGTCGGCCGGTGCGGCTTTATCACCTCTTCCGACTGCAACTGGTCGGGCGGTGGGCCGGCGGCGTCGAGCGGTCGTGCCAAGGTGAGGCCTGCGGCCTTGATATGGCGATAGATGAGATCGAATATCTCGTTCTTGGCCGGTCCCGTCTGGCCGATATCCCTGACGCGGAACGAGAGTTCCAGCTCCACTGCATCTGATGTCAGCGATTTGATCTGCACGCCGGGTTTCGGCTCAGTCAGGATCGAGTCGCTGCTCAAAAGCACGGCGCGCATGACCTCGATGATTGCCGACGGCCCGATCGTCGGCACGACGCGGACCGTCAGCGTCGCGCCGTGACTGCGGTCGGGACTGCTAAGATTGGTCAGCCCGACCTTGGCCAGAAAGCTGTTGGGCAGGACGACGAGGTCGTTCGAGCCGTTTAACAGATGGGTGGAGCGCCAGTTGGTTTCGACGACCCGGCCTTCAACGCCGTCATTCAGTACGATCCAGTCGCCGATCGCATAGGGCCGGCCGAGGTTGAGCGCGATGCCGGAAAAGACGTCGCTCAGAGTGCTCTGCATCGCCAGGCCGAGGATGATGGCAAGGACGCCTGACGTGGCGATCAGCGTGCCGACGGGAAAGCTGAAGACATAGGCGACCACCGAGAGGATCGCGCCGAGATAAATCAGGCCGATGACCAAATCCTGAACGAGGCGACCTTCGCGCGGTTGCCGCTCGAAGATCAGGAAGACGCGAACGAAGGCGATCAGCGCCCAGGCGGCATTGATCCACCAGACCACCTTGGCAAGGGCGATGAAGACGCGTTCGAAGGTCGAAGCCGGCGTCGGCCCGACTTCGTAGGGCACGATGTCGTGATAGAGCAGCAGGACGGTCAGCGCCGCGAAGAAGAACACCTGGCCGGCGAGCTTCCAGCTCGGGAAGGGCCGAAGCGCTATGCGCGTGACGATCGCACCGACCACGGCCAACGTTCCGGCCTGGACGACAGGATCGGCAAGCGCTCCGGACCATGTGACATTATCAAGCATCGACTGTCCACTCGCCAGAGCATGATGCCGAAAAGGGTGAGCGGTTTTCGGACGACATCATGCCTCACTATCGAATTCTAAAGCGCGTCATGATCTATCAGATTCGCTTACTGACAAAACGCCGGGGTATGCGGCGGGTGTGTGACATCCCTATAACTTTGGGACCGATTTCGTAAGATGTAACATCTGTGATGATCCATGTGTCCATTAAGGAGCTTAAGCTTAGAGCGGCACCGCCTGCCTCTTGACTGGCTGCTCAAGCAATCCAAGCCGGTGCATTTTTAACGATCGGCGCAGAGAGGGATTAACCAGCGATTCAACCAAGGCTTGCGATGGCGCGTAGGATTCGCATCTGATGACGAATGCCGACCCACCGCTCATTCTCGCCGAGATATACAACCAAGAAACAGGCCCGCCCACGGCTTACGATGGAGGCATTCTATCTCGCAATCATCGGAGCAGGGGTCCTCGGATACTTCGGCGTCGAAGTTGGAGATATGTTTTCCACCTTTGCCGTTGGCTGCAATATCAAAGGTAATGTGAGCATCAGCAGCCGTGAGCGCATCTATCACGTGCCAGGCCAAGAGTACTACGACGAGACTAGGATTTCTCCTCAGTACGGGGAGAGGTGGTTTTGCTCGGAGGCTGAAGCCCGCGCTGCAGGCTGGCGTCGCGCAACAAGATAAGCGTCGGCGAAATTGTGCCGAAATTCTCTTAGCAGAGTGTCAGGCGGTAGTAATTCCAACTGTAAGCGTATGGATGTGAGTTATCGCCAATGTGGAAAAGTCAGCGTCTCGATGACGCCCCAACATGCCGACTTGCTGCGAACCGCTTGTCGGAAGCGGTGCCGACGCCAGCGCCAGCGAAGTCATCCGCGAAGCGATGCGCGACTGGTCCGCCAAATGGCAGCGAAGGCAAGACGAGTGGAACTGCCTCGCCAGTCGATTTCGACGAGGCGCTTGAAGAGGCACGGCAGGAACTGAAGGCTACCCGCGGACATGGCGGTTAAGCTTCTCTGGACGCCGAAGGCGCGAAGCCAACCGGATGATGGCGCCCCGTGGTTGCGGCGCCATCATCCGGTTGAGTGCTTAAGTGCGCGGCTTCAGATTTTCTGGGTCATAGATCGGCTTGTACCCAACGCCGACAACCTCCACCGGATAACTCTCGGCAAAATACTCGACATTCAGCCTACGTCCGACCTGGCAATGCGACCAGGGTAGATAGGCCAAGGCAATGTTCTTTCCGACCGTTGGGCCGTAGGCGACCGAGGTCGTGTAGGACCGGCGGCCAAGCTCGTCGACCAGAACGTCTCCCGTGGCGGGATCGACAACCGGCATGTTGCCGACGGGATAACGTTTAACGCCCGATTTATCGGTATTCTCGGTCATCACAAGCGTGCAGAGCATCGCCGGCTGGTGCTCGCGTGCCTTGTATTTCAGATGTTTGGCCTTGCCGCGGAAATCGGCTTCCTTGACCTTCGGACGAGCGAGATCGGCTTCGATCAGGTTGTACTGGGTCAGGAGGTCGGCGTTTTGCAGGCGCAGGCTCTTTTCCATGCGGCGCGAGTTCGCATAGGTCTCGACGCCGAAAGCCATCACGCCGGTCGAGCGCAGCGCATCCCAGACCGCGAGGCCGTCTTCGTACTTCATGTGCAGTTCCCAGCCCTGCTCGCCGACATAGGAGATGCGGAAGGCGGTGACGGGCTTGCCTGCGATTTCGATCGGCTTGATCGCCGCAAAGGCGAAGTTTTCCTGGTCGAGCCCGGCCGGATCGGCCACAGCCTTCTTCAGCGTGTCGCGCGCGTTCGGACCCCAGATGCCGATCGTCACGAATTTTTCCGAGACGTCTGAGATGATCACGTCAAGGCCGCGGTCTTCGGCGACGCGCTTCATATAGTGCAGGTCGCGCGGGCCGGCATCGGCGCCGTTGACGAGACGGCACCGGTCGGCCATGCGGAAGACGGTGAAGTCAGCGCGCACCATGCCTTCGTCGTCGAGGAAGTGGGTGTAAACGCCCTTGCCGATGTTTGCATCGCCGCCGATCTTGGCGGCGCAAAGCCATTCCATCAGTTCGACATGGTCAGGTCCCTCGATATCGACCATGTGGAAGTGGCTGAGATTGACGATGCCGCAATCCTCGCTCATCGCCAGATGCTCGGCATTCGACACGCGCCAGAAATGGCGGCTGTCCCATTCGTTCTCGCGAACCGGGACGCGGTCGGCGTATTTCTCCAGAAGGTGCTCATTGGCGGCGTAGCCGTGCGCACGCTCCCAACCGCCAAGTTCCATGAAGTAGCCGCCAAGCTCCTTTTCGCGCTCGTAGAAGGGCGAGCGCTTGGCGTTGCGGCCGGATGCATAGGGTTCGCGGGTGTGAACAGCCGGGAAATAGATCTTCTGGGCGGCTTCGTAGCAGCGGCCCTCGATGAACTCTTCCGTCAACTGATGCGGATAGAAGCGCGCGTAGTCGATGCTGTTGTGATCGATTTCAGTACGGCCATCGGTCATCCAGTCGGCGATCAGCTTGCCGTAGCCCGGGCCGTCCTTGACCCAGATGGCAACGCAATACCAGAGGCCGCGCACCTTCTGGCTCTCGCCGCAGGAGGCGCCGCCCCCAGCCGATACTTGCAGCAGGCCGTTGAAGGAGTGACCTTCGTTATAGCCGAGTTCGCCGAGGATCGGCGTCAGCTCCATGGCGCGCTCGAGCGGCTCGATGATCTGTTCCATCTCGAGGTCACGCTGCGAGGGCGAAAGGCGCGCTTCGTGTTTTTCGAGAATATCGCGCGGATGGCACATGCGCGGATTGGTGGCTTCGTAGTAGCCCCATTCGATCTGACCGCCCTCCGTCGTCGCCGGGTCGCCGGTATCGCGCATATAGGCGGAGTTGCCCTGATCGCGCAGCAGCGGGAAGCCAATTTCCTTGCCGGTACCTTCAAACTCGTTATACGGACCGAAGAAGGTGAGGGGGTGGTCGACCGGCATGACCGGCAGGTCTTCGCCGACCATCTCCGCGATCAGGCGCCCCCAGAGGCCGGCACAGACGATGACGTGGTCGGCCATGATGGTGCCGCGATGGGTGACGACGCCCTTGATGCGACCGCCTTCGACGATCAGCGACTTCGCCGGCGTGTTGCCGAACACCTGCAGCTTGCCAGCCTTTTCGGCGGCATCGACCAGCTTGCCGGCAACGGTCTGCGAGCGCGGAATGACCAGGCCGGCATCCGGATCGAAAAGGCCGCCCATCACCTGATCTTCTTCGATCAGCGGGAACTTCTCCTTGATCTCGGAAGGGCTGACATAGTGAGCGCGTGTGCCGAAAGCGCGGGCCGAGGATAGCTTGCGCTTGATTTCCTCCATCCAGGCATCGTCGCCGATGCGCGCCACTTCGAGGCCGCCGATGCGGGCGTAATGGCCCATCTTCTCGTAGAAATCGATCGAATATTGCGTGGTCCAGACCGACAGATAGTCGTGGCTCGTGGTGTAACAGAAGTCCGAGGCATGGGCTGTCGAGCCGATATCGGTCGGTATGCCCGACTTATCGATGCCGACAATATCGTCCCATCCCCGCTCGACGAGATGATGCGCGATGGAGGCGCCGACGATACCGCCGAGCCCGATGATGACGACCTTTGCCTTTTCCGGAAATGCTGCCACGTGCTGTTCCTTCTACTTATCGCACGAATTAAAATACCCTAGCCGCGCTTGACGTACGCTTCGCGCGTGAGATGCAGGAGCCATGCCAGCCTCGTAAGGAGTGTCACATTTGCCGAAGCTGCGGAACCCCCAGACCGCTCCGCATGGCAGCTGCGATGAGGGTATTATGCATAAGGCTCATGATCGTCATTGGTCCTACGCCGTCTCGTAACGGCGTAATTGCGCCAGTCCGGATCGAGGCGGCGAGGCAACCGTAAAACAGCGCCGGCACTGCTGCGATCCATTCCGCATCGAACGGTCAGGCAATGACTGGCTAAGATCGGATATAGGCGAGCCCTTGCAGCTGGCCTGTCCGCGCACACGCCCCGGGATCACGGCGCTGAAATCGCCGCAAGCCGGTCGATGTCCACGAGCACGATGTCTTCCGAAACAGGCTCGCGATTGTGCAAGCGGAACCATTCCGCCGCTTCCCGCACGCGCTCTCCATGCGGCGATGGATAGGCGCCGAGTCCGAGAACCCATTCCCGCACCGTTTCGCGCTCCATCCGCCCGGCCCGGTATCGGTCGCAGACGGTTTTCGCTGATGCGACGAGATCATTGATACTTTTCACGGGATACCCTCAATGCACGGATGGCTCTTCATCTTCGAGAAACGATCGAATGCCGTCGCGGGCGACGACGGCCAGGAATTCGTCGAAGGCATCCCGGTCAGTCGCAAATGGCTCGTCCCAGCGGATCAGATCCTCCGCCTGCGTGACCACCTCCATCGTCCAGTCTTCATTGCTGCCGGATGTGCGGAAGATATCGACGAGCACGGTGATCCCGTCGTCGGTGAATTCTCCCGCCAGTTCGGAGTGTTCGAGCTTCTCTTTCTTTGCCATCATTCAGCCACCTGCACCGGGCGGTGCGTCGTTTTTGAGATATTCTTCATATTGAACCGTCTCGGTTTCATTCGTGTCGATCGACGCATCCGCGCGTTTTGCAAGGCGAACGCCCGCACCCCCACCATTTTCAGGGATGAAAATGACGCCGCCGCCTTCCAGGGCATGCTTCATATCCTGAAGGGTTCGTTCATAGGGAGAACGCTTCCCGGCCTCGAAATTAGCAATCGTCGCTTTGGCGACTTTCGACGCGGATGAGAGGTCGTCCTGAGACCATGCCAAAAGGGCACGCGCGGCGCGGCATTGAGCGGAAGATAGACACAAAACAATAACCTTGCATCAAAAGTGTGATTCTGTCTCCGGTAGATTATATAAAAAATGTAATCTCCAGACAAGACACGACGAGAAAGCCCCTGACGGAATAGGCATTTTGAGCCGTTTGACATTCGCCAATCCGAGAGTTGCGATCTCTCTGGAATGGTCTGCCTATTCCATTCTTTAGACCATTAATACTCCACGCTCATCTGGCGAAAGGGAAGATTGATTGACTGAATATTATTAAGGTCTAATTTAGATTATACTTATCACGCGCGGGGGAGGCAACAATGCGTGAACCAGATATGCAAAAACTCGATGCGCTTGTCGGTCGTCTCGTCGGAGACGTCGGCGCCGCCATGTCAGGTGCCTTGGTCGTGCTTGGCGACAAGGTCGGAATCTTCAAGGCGATGGCCGACGGAACGCCGATGAGCGTTCAGGATCTGGCCGCGAAAACCGGAGTAAAGGAGCGCTACCTCAGGGAATGGCTGAGCGCCCAGGCGGCTGCGGACTATGTCGCTTACGATGAAAAGACCGATCGTTTCAGCCTGACGCCGGAACAGGCGATGGTGTTTGCCGAGGAAAACAGCCCCGCCTTTTTCGTCGGCGCCTTCGAGGTCGTCCAATCCATGTGGATGGACGAGCCCAAGGTCGCCGACGCCTTCCGCACCGGCAAGGGTCTCGGCTGGCATGAGCACAGCACCTGCCTTTTCCGAGGCACCGAACGGTTCTTTCGCCCAGGCTACAACAGCCATCTCGTCGCCGAGTGGATACCGGCTCTTGCCGGGGTCGAAGAAAAGCTCAAGGCTGGCGCCAGTGTCGCCGATGTCGGCTGCGGTCATGGGGCATCTACCATCCTGATGGCGCAGGCCTATCCCGCTTCCCGCTTTACCGGCTTCGACTATCACGGCCCGTCGATCGAAAGAGCAAAGGCCGCCGCCCAGGATGCGGGCGTCGCCGACCGTGTGACGTTCCAGCAGGGCTCGGCGGCGGAATTTCCGGGGCGCGGCTATGACATGGTCGCCATGTTCGACTGCCTTCACGACATGGGCGATCCGGTCGGGGCCGGCCGGCACGTCAAGGAAACGCTTGGGCCGAACGGGACATGGCTGATCGTCGAGCCTTTTGCCCATGACCATCTCAAGGACAATCTCAACCCGGTCGGCCGCGTCTATTACGGCGCGTCGACGATGATCTGCACGCCGGCGTCACTCTCCCAGGAGGTGGGGCTCGGGCTCGGCGCGCAGGCGGGAGAAATGAAACTCCGAAAGGTCGCGCTCGACGCCGGATTCACGCATTTCCGTCGTGCGACGGAAACGCCGTTCAACATGGTGTTCGAGGTGCGGGCCTGACGCAGCTGGCCGGCTATCTTAGTTTTCCGATGCCGGCAAACAGACCATCCCCCGGCATTTGACGATGATGAAAGACGGCAGTTCTCCGGCCCCATCCGGACGAAGTTCTGCCAAAGGGTCGACCAGACCGATTCCATCTCCCGCATTGGCTTTCCAAGCCAGGTTCCGGAGCGATCATGAAGGAGGACAGGATCATGGTCATGGGGCCTTTGATCCTGAGACGCTACTCGTCCGACTTTTGAAGGCCCACGGAAACCGCACCTTGCGAAGCTCGCCCCCGGTCATGGTAGCCGTCCAAGGGGAGGACGTCTTCATAGTGATCGGGTTGGGAGGCCTCCTGGAACTGTTGGCGGAACCGGGTCGACATTGAGGCAGGTGATGACGAAACGACGGAGAATTTCGCTCTGCTGGCCCGCGAGAAACACGTGCCAAGCCACGGCTTCACCAACCGTCAGTTGAGGCGGGCTTCGTCGATATTGTCCTAGTGCAGCCATCAAAGGCGGGGCCAGGTTTGCGACTCGCAGACTACCTTGAGGACGCAGCCCTTCATCTTCAGCGCATTGCCGGAGACCGTCAGGGAGCCGTCGTAGGTCTTTTTCGCATCTGGATCGGTGATCTTGCCCTCGTAGCTCCCGTCCTTGCCATTGAAGTTCCCGATCTGCTCGCCGGCATGTTTACCGGACTTCAACGTGATGCAGTAGCCACTGCCACAGGGAGCGATCGCGGCGGTATCGCCAAGTTCGGTCTTCCAGTTCCCGACGATCGGGTCTTGTGCATAGGCGATGGCGGCGGAGGCTGCGAGGGCGGCGGCAGCGAATATTATGCGGTTCATGATGTCCTCCTCTGTTGAATTGGCCCGGAGACTACCTGCTTACGCCATCCGAGGCTCGTAGCTTCTGGTATGCTCTGTCCGGTTTGCGAAACTGCTGATCGTGGAAACGAACGCCCAAAGCCAATCCGGAGAAGCATTGCCGGTAACAGCATTGAGCATCGTCTGACGAAGGTGAAGCACCCCTGGACCAACGGACAGGTCGAGCGGATGAACCGGACCATCAAGGAAGCCACTGTCAAGCGCTTCCACTACGACGATCACGCACAACTGAAAAAGCATCTTGCCGACTTCATCGACGCCTACAACTTCGGACGAAGATTGAAGACGCTCAAAGGGCTCACGCCTTACGACTTCATCTGCAAGCAGTGGACATCCGAGCCAAAACGATTCAGATTAAATCCAATCCATCCAATGCCGGGACTGAACAGCTAGGCCAGAACCTAGAATATTAGCGTGTGCAGTTCGGCGTCGGTCGTCCTTCCGCGCAGTGCTTCACCGCTGCTGCGGCCGGCTGCGTCCCACTCGTGCCCGCCAGGGTTCCGACATGGGTGGCGTAGTTGTCGCGAGTGTCCTGATCGATTACGGCAACGGGTGCTGCGAGAACCAGGCCGGCAACGTTCCCAGCAGCCGTCGCAGCTCCAGTGGTCGCCACCAAAATCTGGTCGCCAATTCCGACGTGGCTGTCGGTCAGCGTCTGCCCCTCGGATATACGCTGGCCAATGAGCTGCACGATTTGTGGCGATTCCGCGAACTTGCCGTGGTTCATGCTGTCGCCGGATTTGATCTTGGTAAGGTCGATCACCATGATCTTGTTGTCCTCGAGCTCCTTCTTATACGGGGGCTGCTCCGGGTCGATGGCGCCGAGCCGGGAGACATCGCCCCAGACCCGGCGCGAAAACGCAAGCGCCTTGTCGTCACGGGAGACAAACAGCGTGAACTGTGGGTGCTTCTTTCCCATATCCGCGATCTGCTGCCGGAACACGTCCACGTCGACGTCGGGAGCCGCCAGCATGACGTTCTTGAACTTCTCCGGCAGCCGGCCATTGCGGATAGCCATCTGGCGCAAGGATTCCAGAGCCAGCCAATTGCCCATCGAGTGCGCGAGGATCGAGACTTCCTTCACCTCGGAATCCTTTGCCAGATACTGGAAAAGCGTCTCCAAGGCGTTGCGGGTATAGTTAGTGCTCTCACGGTCATAGCCGTAGGCGAGCAGGCTGCCGCGCGACGGCCACGTCACCAGGATGGGCGCACTATGGACGCCGGAGTCGTGAACGATCTGCGCGAAACGGTAGACCGCATCCTCGAACCGGTTGTTGAAACCGTGGATGAAGACAAGGACGCTACCGTCGGGGGTCTTCCTGACGCTCGCGCTCAGCCACTTCTTGGCTTCGTCGACGTTGAGATCGTCGGCCTTCACGGTCGCAAAGTCGGTCGCCGGATTGGACGGCAATCTCTTCGGCCAGGCGACCTGTCCTTCCTTGCGAACTTTGCTGGGCGGGATCGAGATCGTCATGTCGGCGAAGGCCGGGGCCAGCGCACGTTCTCCGTTGAACATCTCCCCTGGAACGGTCGACCGAGTGCGGGTCGTCGCGATCAGCATGTCGACCTTCGGTGACTGCGGCGACGTGTCGGCCACGGGTGTCAGCACGTCCTTTGGATGGCCGCCACATCCCGCAAGTGCCATGGCCGCCGCACATACAAGAACCCAACGAAACCAGCCCGCAGGAGCCGACGCCCGCGCAACGCTACTATTTCTGCCCACGCATCGCCCTCATCGAACAATCTCTTGACAGCCCCTCGACTGCCTCGTCCTAACAGTAGTAGACCCCGACGACGCAGCGCCAAACCTTCGTGATTGCCTGGCCAACGACACGTGCCCTCTAGATCGATCATTGCAATGCGGGCAACGCTACAGTCGGACGACGGCAAAAGCCCGTAACATCTGGTAGCATCTGTACCGTAACGGCTTGGTTCACTGGCCCCGCGGCGCTACCGCGGCACAAGCACGGGCGATCCTTGAGGCCGCCAGAGCATAGAGGCCTCCACCTCGTCAGACGCCGCAAGGCCAGCCTTTCTGATGTCCGCGATCAGTCTTGCCCTGTCGGCGGGTCGGAAGTTTCTCGCCTTGAGTTCGGCCACCACGTTGGGAATGAAATCCGGCCGCATCGCGCTTTGGCCCACCTTCGGAAATTCATGACTGTAAAGGATATGTTCGAGTTGCGCGCGAATCTCGTCCTGGTTCGGTGGAGCACGCGACAAACCCGGCGCTGCATCGCGCGCCGGTGGCGATTGGTTCTGCATGGCCTTCTCCTCACCCGCTCTTGAGGCAGCGTATGCACGAAGTAGCTTTGTTTCCCCGACCGACTGTAACCTACACTCGAAATTGAACGTCGTCCACAAAGGTAAGACCGTCGGGTGTAGTCACTCCAGGTCGAATTTATCTTTCCAGGTAGATATTGTGTAGTACTGCCCTGATCACCCGTACCATGCGTCCGCGGCGCCGGGCGCCATACTAGTAAGTTACAGTTACATACTTGCGCTTTTACAGTGCTTGGCCACCATCGCGGTCGCAAGCAACCCCGTGTCTCCCGGTTGGATGGGGCGGAAGTGCTGCCGCAGGGGATTCGATAACTCATCGAATAAGACAGGAGTACGGCAAATGTTGACGAAGCGAGATCTATTTCGCTCCGCCGCGGCGATCGCCGCCGGCGCCGCGATTGCAAGGCCACGCCGGCTGATGGCGCAGAGCTATCCCGGCATCATCGAGGCCAAGGACATCGCCGAGGAAGGCTTCATCTACGGCCTGCCGCTGGTGATGAACTATGCGGTCATGCACGAGTTCGCCGTCGACCCGAAGTCCAGCCAGTTCAAGGCGCCGTTCAATAAGATCGACAACCTCAACCACGTGGCGACCTACGAAGACACGGCGGTCGTCACGCCCAACAGCGACACGCCGTACTCCATTCTGTGGCTGGATCTGCGCGCCGAGCCGATGGTGATCTCCGTGTCGGCGGTGGAGAAGGAGCGCTATTATTCGGTGCAGTTGATTGACGGCAACACCTATAACTTTGGCTATGTCGGCAGCCGCGCTACGGGAAACGTTCCGGGCTCCTATCTGGTTGTCGGACCCGACTGGAAAGGCGAGAAACCGGCCGGCATCAGCCAAGTCTTTTCCTCGACCACCCCGTTCGTGTTCGCCAATTTTCGGACTCAGCTTATCAACGTCGAAGATATGCCGAACGTGGAAAAGGTACAGGCCGGCTACAAGGCGCAGCCGCTTTCCGCTTTCCTGAAGCAACCCGCCCCGCCGACCGCGCCGAAGATCGATTTCCTGCCGGCCACCACTTCCGGAATCAAGGACAACTTCTTCCAATATCTCGACGCGGCACTGCAATACGTCCCCGAGACGCCACGGGACAAGGAAATCCGTGCGAAACTGACGAAGATCGGCATCGGTCCGGGCAAGACCTTCGAGTTGAAGGATCTATCGCTCGAACATAAGGCCGAAATCCTGGTGGGCATGAAGCAAGGCGACGATAAAATCGACAAATGGCTGGCCAGCGGAAACAAACCGATCAACGGCTGGAACGTCAGCTCGCTTCTTGGCGACGAAGCCTTCTACAACGGCGATTGGTTGCTGCGGGCCGGAGCCGCAAAGGCAGGCCTCTATGGCAACGATGCAGCAGAGGCCATGTATCCTTTCACCAGAACAGATGCGACCGGGGAACCGCTTGACGGCAGCAAGCACAACTACACTCTCACCTTTCCCGCCGGGCAACTCCCGCCGGTGAACTCCTTCTGGTCGGTGACGATTTATGACGGCAAGAGCCAGCTCCTGATCAAGAACCCGATCAACCGTTATCTCATCAACTCGCCGATGCTGCCCGGCATGAAGAAGAACGAGGATGGTTCGCTCACCCTCTACATCCAGAAAGACAGCCCCGGCGTGGAAAAGGCGGCAAATTGGCTGCCTGCGCCAAATGACACGATCTACCTGGTAATGCGCCTGTACTGGCCGAAGACGGAAGCGCCTTCGATCCTGCCTGCTGGCAAAGGCACCTGGCAGCCGCCCGGCATCCATGTAGCGAAATAATTGCCCGACGATAAATCATCCCGACCATCCTGATGCCTGGCTTTGGAGGTCGATAGGAGAGAGCAATGATACGTTCGACGAGACTGCTCTGCGCCGGGGGCGGCGTTCGAAGCGAACGCCAACAGAGCAGGGACGGCGACAAGGAAAGAGCGATGGGAGAGATTTGTACCATCATGTCCTGAGATCGCCTGCTGTCAGGCGATCCACGCGAATGGATGAAACCGGATGGCAAACGGTGTTGGTTTCGTAAAGAGCTGCCTCAAGGACCGTGCTGATGCGATCGAGGAGTTCGCTTTGCGCAGCGAGGGGTTTCGCGACCTTTGCGACGACTTCGAGATCGCGAACAACGAAAAAGTGCGAAGGGAACGGTCAACCGCTCCCGAGCGTGACGAGCGCCTCGCCGAATATAGGGAACTGATCGACAGCATGCGGGCCGAGATCGAGCAGACCCTGGACAGACCCGCGGTCTTCCCTTTCAAACGGCCACGACGATAACACCAGGCATTCGACGCACACCAGCTCCAGGAGGGACAATGATGATAGACAGACTTGGCATCTTCGCAGGCGCGGCGCTCGCCGGCTTCCTCGCCCTAACCGCCGTCGGGCGCGCCGACACCATGAGCTACGCCGATGCGGTCACGACCCTCGCCAAAGAGTGCGGCCCCGACATCAAGAAGCTCTGCAATGGCGAGAACCTCGGGAACGGCCGCATCCAGGCCTGCCTCGAGAAGAACGCGTCTAAGGTCTCCCCGACCTGCACGGCTACCCTTGGCAGCGTCATGTCATCGATTGCCCAGCGCCAGGAGGCGCAGGCGTCGGCGTTCAAGGTCTGCCAGCATGACATCTCCCAATACTGCAATAGCGTGAAGGGCGACGGGAACATCCTCTCCTGCCTCGTAGAGACGAAGCGCGTGGACAACAAGGCTTGCAACCAGGCAATCACCGACGCTGGATGGCGGTGAACCATGACCGGAAAAAGGAAGAACAAGATGATCGTTCATGGCCATCGCATTTCGCTGGCACTCTGCCTGCTAATGGTTCCGTGCATCGGCTTTGCCCAGCAGCTCGACAACACGCAGATCATGACCACTCTCGGACGGGTCAAGGCGGCGGCTCCCGCCGTCGACGTCGCTCTGCTCGTGGAGGAAGCCAACGCCAATGTCGGGAAGGGCGTCGCGACCCTGCCCAACTGGAACAAGTTGTCAGAGCTCTCGCAGTTGATCGTCGAGATCGACTTCGAAAACAACTCGACTGCCATCGAGCCAAAATCCTACCGCACCGTCGGGCTCATCGCCGACGCCCTGCACCATCCGGACCTGTTCCGGTACAAGTTCCTGATCGTCGGGCACTCGAGCGCGACGGGAACCGCCAAGCACAATCTCGAACTCAGCCAGAAACGCGCCGACGCGATCAACGAAGCGCTCTCGACCACCTTTGCGGTTTCGCCAGATCGCCTTTTTTCAGTGGGAGCCGGCGAGGAATGGCCGATCGATCCAGGTCACCCGGAGTCGGCAGACAATCGACGGGTTCAACTGATCAATCTGGGACTGTTGAAATAACGCCACTCAGTGGAAAAACGGGAGGAAGCAGATGATTAGAATCTCCGATATGTGCCTGATCGCAATCGCAGCAGGTCTTCTGTCGTCAACGCCGGTTCTCGCGCAGGACGCCATCTCGGCGCCCGCGCAGAAGACCATCGGCGCACCTAAGTCAAAAATGGTGCCGTCGCTGGCCGTCCTCAATTCCGGAGGGGCGAGGCTCGAGAACGGCAAACTGACGATGAGCGGCATCGCGGCAGTGTCTATCGTGTTTGCCGACCGCCCGGTGCGCTCTGCAGGTCACGTACTGACCTCCGAGTTCATCAAGCAGTGGGGTGAGGGGGCAGATAGCTTTGCCAAGGATCCTCCCAATGCGACGATATCGGTCCTGAGCGGAAAGGGAGATTCGGTCGCCGATGCGGTGGTCGTCCTGAAGACGCCAAAGCTCGAGGGAGCAAACCTCACCTTCGACGTGGCCGTGCTCGAAGGTGATCTCGCCGGAGCCGACGGCCCCGCATCGCTGTTCATCGACTGGTTTGCGGCACGTGGTCCTTACGGGGGCGTCGCCGTCGGAGGCGCTGGTTTTCGCGCCCCCGTCTGGCGTGGCGGATGGTATGCCCATCCGGGCGCCTATTACGGAGCGGGCGTTGTTGCGGGGGCGGCAATCGGTGCCGCAGTCGCAGAGGATCGTCGCTATTATCCGCCTCCGGCTTGCGGATATTACCCCTATCCACCCTGCTACTAGCGCCAGGGTATAGCAACATGCCAGTGCTGGTTTCGGCGCGTTGGAAGGCTAACTACCCTTCCAGCGGGCGTTGCAAGACCGAGGACGTAGCAATTGGACCATCTATCGAATCCTGATCCAGTTCTGGAAATACTCGTCGGCACTGTGTTTCTCGTTGTGGTCATCTTCGTACACGGCGCGGGTATCCGGAGCATCAGCCTTCAGTTCAGCAAGTCATGGGCAGGCGTCACGGAGGCCACGCCGCACTGGCGTCTGAACTTGATGCTGGCCGCGACGATCGCCGCGCTGGCGATTCTGCATTTCGCAGAAACGCTGATCTGGGCGATGCCTCTCTATGTCAGGGCCATCATCCCCTCGATGCGTGACAGCTACTACTACGTGCTTGAGAGCTATACGACGCTGGGCGAGGGAACCGTCACTCTCCCGGATCGGTGGCGTCTGCTCGGCCCCATCATTGGCATGTCGGGCCTCTTCACCTTCGGTTGGACGGGTAGCGTCCTGGTCAGCGTCATGACCGACTTCGGCAAGTTCGACCGCCTGCGGGCGAGGCAGGAGCGTGTGATAGAGGCAAAAGCGGAGTATCAGGATGCTCGCCCTCTCGATCACGAAGTCGCGAGATTTCCAGAAGGCGGGTAAATCTACCGCGACGGAAACCCCGTTCAACATGGTGTTCGAGGTGCCGGCCTGACGCAACTGGTTTAGCAGCTGGCCGGCTATCTCAGTTTTCCGATGCTGGCATACATGCCCGTCGTGCGGAATTCCGTGGGATTGGTACCGTAGACGCGGCGGAAGACCTTGGAGAAATAGTTGGGGTCTTCGAAGCCGCACATGATGGCGACTTCCTTGACCGGCAGGAAGTCCGCCTTGGTCAGAAGCTTGACGGCGCGCTGCAGGCGTTGCTGCAGCACGAATTCGGCCGGCGGCATGCCCTCGCTCTCGGCAAAACTGCGCGAGAAATGCGCGCGGCTGAGGCCGACGATGCCGGCGAGCTCGCTGACCGGGAGCGGCTTTTCGAGATTGGCATTGATATGGTCGATCACCGGCTGCATCAGGCTGAGCTCGGCGGCAAAGGCCGGCGAACCGAAGACGTCGTCGTAAAGCGCCATCGCCGCTTCGTAGGCAATCGCCGAGGCGGCACCCGGCGACGTCGCACCCCTCACCAGACGCAGGCTGCAATCGGCGAGGTGATCGATGGTCGAGGGCTGCAGCTTCAGCACCGGGCCAGCGGTCGAAAGCACCATCTGGTGGATGCGCAGCGTTTCCTCGCCATTCATCGAGATCCAGAAATATTCCCAGCGGTCGCCCTTCTCCAGCCAGTAGCGATGATTGTGCGGCACCAGAACGAGCAGCGTGTCGCCGCCCTGAAGGCGATAGTTGCGGTTTTGATAGCGCAGCTTGCCGCTGCCGCTGATCGTGTGCTGCAGCACGGTGAAGGGGGTTTGGCCGCGCCGGCGGCCATCCCAATCATAGGTCTCGTTCTCGCGCACTTCATAGCCGGCGCTGGTCGGCATGGCATGCAATCGCTGGCGGCCCCGGGGCAGCGAAACCGTCCTCATCGACTGTCCGTTGGCGATCAAATCCTGCAGCACAAAATTACCCCTGAAAGCATAATCCTTCTCTGGTCGCCCTGCCGATTTCGGGCATAATCCCGCTCGACAAGAGGAAGAGACCACGGCCGACAGAGCGGCCGGGAGGAAAAAGGCAGATTTTACGGCGTTTTCAGCCACATGCGTCAGCATGCGGCCCGATCCTCCATAACTTCTTTTCCTTAGCATTCGAATGGGTCGAGGTGAAGATCATGAGTTTCAAAATCGCTATCATCGGTGCGGGCAGCGTCGGGTTCACCAAGAAGCTGTTCACCGATATATTGTGCGTTCCGGAGTTTCGCGACATCGAATTCGCGCTGACCGACCTCAGCGAACACAATCTCGAGATGATCAAGGCGATCCTCGATCGCGTCGTCGAGGCGAACGGGCTGCCGACGAAGGTGACGGCGACGACCAACCGGCGCCAGGCGCTGGAAGGCGCACGCTACATCATCAGCTGCGTCCGGGTCGGTGGGCTCGAGGCCTATGCCGACGATATCAGAATCCCGCTGAAATACGGCATCGACCAATGCGTCGGCGATACGATCTGCGCCGGCGGCATCCTCTATGGCCAGCGCAACATCCCCGTCATTCTCGACTTCTGCAAGGATATCCGCGAAGTGGCGGCGCCCGGGGCGAAATTCCTGAACTATGCCAACCCGATGGCGATGAACACCTGGGCGGCGATCGAATACGGCAAGGTCGATACCGTCGGCCTCTGCCACGGCGTCCAGCACGGCGCCGAGCAGATCGCCGAGGTGCTCGGCGCGAAGTCGGTAAGCGAGCTCGACTATATCTGCTCCGGCATCAACCACCAGACCTGGTTCATCGACCTGCGCCTCAACGGCCGCAGGATCGGCAAGGATGAGCTGATCGGCGCCTTCGAGGCGCATCCGGTCTATTCGCAGCAGGAGAAATTGCGCATCGACGTGCTGAAGCGTTTTGGCGTCTATTCCACCGAAAGCAACGGCCATCTCTCGGAATACCTGCCCTGGTATCGCAAGCGGCCGGACGAGATCACCCGCTGGATCGACATGTCCGACTGGATCCACGGCGAGACCGGTGGCTACCTTCGTCATTCGACGGAAACGCGCAACTGGTTCGAGACGGAATATCCGCAATTCCTGGAATCCGCCTCGCAGCCAATTGATCCTGCCAAGCGCTCGAACGAGCATGCAAGCCATATCCTCGAGGCGCTGGAGACGAACCGGGTCTATCGCGGCCATTTCAACGTGAAGAACAATGGTGTCATCACCAACCTTCCTTCGGACGCGATCATCGAATCGCCGGGCTTCGTCGACCGCTTCGGCATCAACATGGTCTCCGGCGTCACCCTGCCGGAAGCCTGCGCGGCCACCTGCATTTCCTCGATCAACGTCCAGCGCATGTCGGTGCACGCGGCCATATCAGGCGATATCGACCTTCTGAAGCTTGCCGTCCTGCACGACCCGCTGGTCGGCGCCGTCTCGACGCCTGAGGAAGTCTGGCAGATGGTCGACGAGATGGTCGTTGCCCAGGCCGCCTGGCTGCCGCAATATGCCCATGCCGTGCCGGCCGCCAAGGAGCGGCTGTCGAAATCGAAGGTGCAGACCCGCGACTGGGCGGGGGCCGCACGCCGCAACGTTCGCTCGATCGAGGAGCTGCGCGCGGAAAAGGCGGCACTGAAAAAGGCCGTCTGATTTTCGTGAAGGATGGGTTGCCGGGGGTTTCCGGGAGGGAAATCCGCGGCGTCCGGCCCGGTTTCACGTGTTCGAGGAGAAAGGAGCCGCGTGATCGCGCTCCGGAACAAGAGGGAGAAACGATGATGAATTTTCGTAACGCAGGCATTCTGGCCGGACTGGCGCTCAGCGTCTCAGCCGCAGCGCTGAATGCATATGCCTCCGAGCCAACCGCTCCACCGAAACCGGCGGACTTTCCGGCCGAAGGCAAGATCAACTATGTCGCGCGCGACTCCATCCTGGAGTTCAAGGCGCTGCCCGAATATCACGAGCCCGACTGGGTCACGAAGAATTTCGTCGCCACCGGCAAGCTGCCGCCGGTCAAGGACCGCCTGCCGAAGGAGCCGCTGGTCTTCAAGACAGGCAATATGCCCGACGGCATCGGTGTCTACGGCGATACGATGCGCCACGTCATCGGCGGCCGGCCGGAAGGCTGGAACTACGGCGCCGGCCAGACGCAGGGCTGGGGCGGCATCGATATCGGTCTCTCCGAATGCCTGACGCGCACCGCGCCGCTGTTCCAGGTGCAGGCCTCAGACACCGAGCCGCTGCCGAACCTCGCCAAGAGCTGGGATTGGTCCGAAGACGGCCACAAGCTGACCATGCACCTGATCGAAGGCGCCAAATGGTCTGACGGCGCGCCGTTCAATGCCGACGACATCATGTTCTACTGGGATGACGAAGTCGTCGACCCGAACGTCTCGCCGCTCGGCGGCGGCGCCTCGCCGGAAGCCTTCGGCGTCGGGACGACGCTGAAGAAGGTCGACGATTACACCGTCGAATGGACCTTCAAGGAGGCCTTCCCGAAGCAATATCTCTACACCATGTCCTACCCGAATTTCTGCCCGGGTCCGTCGCACATCCTGAAGTCGAAGCATCCGAAATATTCGAAGAACACCTACGACCAGTTCAAGAACGCCTTCCCGCCCGAGTTCATGAACATGCCGGTCATGGGCGCCTGGGTACCGGTCGAATATCGCCCTGATGACATCATCGTCATGCGCCGCAACCCCTATTACTGGAAGGTCGACGAGAAGGGCGATCAGCTGCCCTATCTGAACGAACTGCACTACAAGCTCTCGACCTGGGCCGACCGTGACGTTCAGGCCGTGGCAGGATCCGCCGATTTCTCCAACCTCGAGCAGCCGGAAAACTTCGTCGCGTCGCTGAAGCGCGCCGCCGAGAAGACCGCGCCCGCCCGCCTTGCCTTCGGTCCGCGTCTCATCGGCTACAATCTGCGCATGAACTTCTCCGCCAACGGTTGGGGCAACCCGGACGAGCGCGGTGAGGCGATCCGCGAGCTGAACCGCAACGAGGACTTCCGCAAGGCCGTCACCATGGCGCTCGACCGCAAGGCAATCGGTGACTCGCTGGTCAAGGGACCGTTCACCGCGATCTATCCCGGTGGGCTCTCCTCCGGAACCAGCTTCTATGACCGCAACTCGACCGTCTACTACCCCTATGATCTCAAGGGTGCCAAGGCGGAACTCGCCAAAGCCGGTCTCAAGGACACCGACGGCAACGGCATCGTGAACTTCCCGGCCGGGACGCTCGGCGGCAAAGATGTCGAAATCGTCATGCTGATCAACAATCAGTACACGACCGACAAGAGCCTTGCCGAAGGTGTCGTCGGCCAGATGGAGAAGCTCGGGCTGAAGATCGTCATCAATGCGCTCGACGGCGCCAAGCGTGACGACGCCCATTATGCAGGCCGCTTCGACTGGCTGATCCAGCGCAACACGACGGAGCTGTCGTCGGTGGTGCAGAACACCGAGCAGCTCGCCCCTGTCGGTCCGCGCACCAGTTGGCACCATCGCGCCGGCAAGGATGACCAGCTTGATCTGATGCCCTTCGAAAAGGAGCTTGTCGATGTCGTCAACAAGTTCAGGACGAGCCAGAACAATGACGAGCGCGTCGATCTGATGAAGCAGTATCAAAAGATCTCGACGGAGCACGTCAACACCGTCGGCCTGACGGAATATCCGGGCGCCCTGATCGTCAACAAGCGGTTCTCCAACGTGCCCCAGGGTACGCCGATCATGATGTTCAACTGGGCTGAAGATTCGGTGATCCGCGAACGCCTGTGGGTGGCTGCTGACAAGCAGGGCAAATACGAGCTGTTCCCCGAACAGCTACCCGGCAAGCCCGGCGAAAAGGGCCCGATCAACTAGAGTTCCCTCCCAGCTGAAGTGAGCTCCAGGCCGCGCGTGGCGCGCGGCCTGATATGACCAACAAGCCGGCCGCGCTGACAAGGAGCGACTGGCGGCAAGGAGAAGCGAACCGTTCGATGTTACGATTCCTGCTCGTGCGCATAGCCTCCGCGATCCCCATTCTCTTCATCCTGAGCGTGGTGACCTTCGCGATCATCCAGGCACCACCCGGCGACTACGCCGATTACATAAGATCCCAGCTGATCAACCAGGGCGGCGCGTCCTATGCCCAGGCCGAAGCGCAGGCGCAGCTCTACCGGGTCGAGCACGGCCTCGATAAGCCGATGGTCGTCCAATACGTCAACTGGATCGGCGGGATAGTGACCCGCGGTGATTTCGGCTACAGCATGTTTTACAACAAGCCGGTCGCCGATGTCGTCGGTGAACGCCTGCCGCGGACATTGCTTCTGGCGCTCGTCTGCCATCTCTTTGCCTCGGTGCTCGGCATCGGCTTCGGCATCTGGGCGGCGACGCGACAATATAGCTGGATCGATAGCCTGCTTTCGGGAATTTCTTTCCTCGGCATGACGGTGCCGCGTTTCCTGATGGCGCTGATCATCGTCTATCTCCTGGTCTTCCAGCTCAACGTCTCCGAAATCGGCAGCTTCTTCTCGCCGCAATATGGCGGGGCGCCCTGGTCGTGGGCGAAGTTCGCCGATCTCGTCCACCATGTCTGGCCGGTCGTGGCGATCGCCACCTTCGGCGGGCTCGCCTACAATATGCGCGTCATGCGCGGCAATCTGCTCGATACGCTGAATGCCCAGTATGTCGAAACGGCCAAGGCCAAAGGGCTTTCCGGCGCAGCCGTGGTGATGCGCCATGCGGTGCCGAACGCGCTGCACCCGCTGGTGATGTACCAGGGCGTCGTTCTGCCCTACATGCTGACCGGCGAGATCGAAACCGCGATCATTTTCGCATTGCCGACCGTCGGCCCGGCGATCGTCGGCTCGATGGCGGTCGGCGACGTCTATGTCACCGCCACCTTCATGATGGTGCTGTCGGCGACGCTGATCGTCGGCAACATCATCGCCGACATGCTGCTCGCCCTGCTCGATCCCCGTGTCCGCCAATATGGAGGA
This sequence comes from Rhizobium beringeri, assembly GCF_004306515.1. Classification (NCBI taxonomy): domain Bacteria; kingdom Pseudomonadati; phylum Pseudomonadota; class Alphaproteobacteria; order Hyphomicrobiales; family Rhizobiaceae; genus Rhizobium; species Rhizobium beringeri. Next base: position 131,306 of record NZ_SILG01000007.1, read on the forward strand.
GCCTGAGATGCTGGCTTTCGACTCCGCGCCACCTCCGCCGACGACAGAACTTTCCATCAACAAGCCATCGCGTGGGCATGAAAGCTATATCGCCCTTGTCTGGCGCCGGCTGAGGCGCTCCTGGACCGGCATGGCAGGGCTGGTGCTCGTCGTGCTCTTGATCGTCATGGCGATCTTTGCCGATTTCTTTGCGCCGATGGACCCGAAGGCGACCGATGTCGGCTTCGCGCCACCGCAGGTGATGAGCTTCCACGACAAGGACGGCAATTTCGTCTTCCAGCCGCGCGTCTATGCGCTGTCGGATTCCGAAGAGCTCGACCCCGTCACCTTCCAGCCGATCGTCGGCATCGACTACGACAACCCGCGGCTGCTCGGCTTCTTCGTCAAGGGCGCTGAATACCAACTCTTCGGGCTGATCCCAGCCAGCCGGCACTTCTTCGGCTCGACCGACGGCCAGCCGGTGCATTTCCTCGGCACCGACAAGTTCGGCCGCGACGTGCTGTCGCGCGCCATCATCGGCTCGCGCATTTCGCTGACCATTGCGCTGACGGTGGTCTTCATCGTCACCATCATCGGCACGACCGTCGGCATGGTGTCGGGCTATTTCGGCGGCACTTTCGATATCTGGTTGCAGCGTTTCGTCGAACTGGTGCTCGCCTTCCCGCAGCTGCCGCTCTATCTGGCTCTGACCTCACTGATCCCGGTGACGGCGCCGACCAACGTCTTCCTGGCCTTCGTCATTGCGGTCATGTCGGCGCTCGGCTGGGCGCAGATGTCGCGCGAGGTGCGCGGCAAGACCTTAGCACTTGCCCGCATCGATTATGTCAGGGCGGCAATGGCCGTCGGCGCCACCGACACGCGCATCATCATGCAGCACATCTTCCCGAACGTGATGAGCCACGTCATCGTCGCGGTGACGCTGCATATACCGAGCGTCGTGCTCTTGGAATCCTTCCTCGGTTTCCTCGGCTTTGCGGTCAAGCCACCGCTGATCTCCTGGGGGCTGATGCTGCAGGATACGGCGACCTATTCGGTCATCGGCTCCTATCCCTGGATTCTCTCCCCCGTCGGCTTCGTGCTCGTCACCGTCTTCGCATTCAATGCGCTCGGCGACGGATTGCGCGACGCGGTCGATCCTTATTGAGGTGATGAAGATGGCTCTTGCTCTGGTCAATTCCTTCGCCCCGCCCGTCCGCCACGACCATGATGGCCGTTCGGACACGCCAATCATCGACGCCCGCAATGTGGCGGTAAATTTCAAGGTCGAGGACGGCATGGTCGAAGCCGTCAAGGACGTCTCCTTTCAGCTCTATCGCGGCGAGACGATCGCGATCGTCGGCGAATCCGGTTCGGGCAAATCGGTAACGGCGCGAACGGTGATGGGGCTGTTGTCGAAGCGCGCCGTCGTCTCCGAGAAATCGACGGTCGCCTATGACGGCAGCAATATCCTGAAGTTCTCTGAGCGGGCGCGCCGCAAGCTGCGCGGCGACCGCATCTCGATGATCTTCCAGGAGCCGATGAGTTCGCTCAACCCGATCTATACGATCGGCAGCCAGATCGTCGAAGCGATCCGCGTCCATCGCCGGATCAGCAAGAGGGATGCGCAAAAGCGCGCGCTCGAACTGCTCGAACATGTGCAGATCCCCGATCCCGCCGCGCGGCTCATGCAATATCCGCATCAGCTTTCCGGCGGCCAGCGCCAGCGCGTGATGATTGCCATGGCGCTTGCCAACGATCCTGATGTGCTGATCGCCGACGAGCCGACGACGGCGCTCGACGTCACCGTGCAGGCGCAGATCCTCAACCTCATCCGCAACCTGCAGAAGGAACTGGGGATGGCCGTCATCCTCATCACCCACGACCTGACCGTGGTGCGGCAGTTCTCCGACTACGTCTATGTGATGCAGCTTGGCGAAGTGCGCGAGCATAACACCACCGAAGCGCTGTTTGCCAATCCGCAGGACGCCTATACCAGGCATCTGCTTGCCTCCGAGCCGCGTGGCCAGGCCAATCCGCTGCCCGAAGGGTCGGATGTCATCCTCGATGCCAAGGGCGTGCGCGTCTCCTTCATGATGCGTCACGGCACTTTTCTCAAGCCGGCGATGCGTGAGCTTGTCGCCGTCGACAGCCTCGACCTGACGCTGCGTCGCCACGAGACACTCGGTCTCGTCGGCGAATCCGGCTCCGGCAAGACGACCTTCGGCCAGGCGATCCTGCGGTTGAACACGCCCGATAGCGGCGAGATTCATTTCGACCATCAGCCGATCCACGGCCTTTCCCGGGCTGAGATGCGGCCACTGCGCGCCCGCATGCAGGTGGTGTTCCAGGATCCCTTCTCATCGCTCAACCCGCGCATGACGATCGGCCAGATCATCGAGGAAGGTCTCGTCGTCAACCGGCTGGGCGCGACCAAGGCCGAACGCCAGGACCGGGTGCGCGAGGCGCTTGTTGCCGCCGGCATGCCGGGCAATATCCTGTCGCGTTTCCCGCACGAATTTTCCGGCGGCCAGCGCCAGCGTATCGCCATTGCCCGCGCCATCGCGCTGGAACCGGAATTCATCCTGCTCGACGAGCCGACATCGGCGCTCGACCTTTCCGTCCAGGCGCAGATCATCGAACTCTTGCGCAAGCTGCAGGACGAGCGCGGCTTAAGTTACCTCTTCATCTCCCACGATCTCAAGGTCGTCAGGGCGCTTTGCCATCGCGTCATCGTCATGCAGCATGGCAAGATCGTCGAAGAGGGCCCTGTCAACGAGGTTCTCACCCATCCCAAGACCGCCTACACCGAACGGCTCGTCAAGGCCGCTTTCGAGGTAGCATGATTGCCGAATGCCGGAGGTTATAATGGCAAGAAATCCCAAAATCACTTTCATCGGAGCTGGCTCCACCGTCTTCATGAAGAACATCGTCGGCGACGTGCTGCAGCGTCCCGCGCTGTCAGGCGCGACGATCGCCTTGATGGATCTCAACCCGCAGCGGCTGGAAGAAAGCGCCATCGTCGTCAACAAGCTGATCTCGACGCTCGGCGTGAAGGCGAAGGCGGAAACCTATTCCGACCAGCGCAAGGCGCTTTCGGGTGCTGATTTCGTCGTCGTCGCCTTCCAGATCGGCGGGTATGAGCCCTGCACGGTCACCGATTTCGAAGTGCCGAAGAAATACGGGCTGCGCCAGACGATCGCCGATACGCTCGGCGTTGGCGGCATCATGCGCGGGCTTCGCACCGTGCCGCATCTCTGGAAAGTCTGCGAGGACATGCTCGCCGTCTGCCCCGAGGCGATCATGCTGCAATATGTCAACCCGATGGCGATCAACACCTGGGCGATATCAGAGAAGTATCCGACCATCCGCCAGGTCGGCCTCTGCCATTCTGTGCAGGGCACGGCGATGGAATTGGCCCATGACCTCGACATTCCCTACGAGGAAATCCGCTACCGCGCGGCCGGCATCAACCACATGGCCTTCTATCTCAAATTCGAGCATCGCCAGCCGGACGGTTCCTACCGCAACCTCTATCCCGACCTTTTGCGTGCCTATCGCGAGGGCAGGGCGCCGAAGCCCGGCTGGAACCCGCGCTGCCCGAACAAGGTGCGCTACGAGATGCTGACGCGGCTTGGCTATTTCGTTACCGAAAGCTCGGAGCATTTCGCCGAATACACGCCCTATTTCATCAAGGAAGGCCGTGAGGACTTGATCGAGAAATTCGGCATTCCGCTCGATGAATATCCGAAGCGTTGCATCGAGCAGATCGAGCGCTGGAAAGGGCAGGCGGAGGCCTTTCGCTCGGCCGACAAGATCGAGGTTCAGCCGTCGAAGGAATATGCCTCCTCGATCATCAACTCGGTCTGGACGGGCGAACCCTCGGTGATCTACGGCAATGTCCGCAATAATGGCTGCATCACCTCGCTGCCGACCAATTGCGCCGCCGAGGTGCCCTGCCTCGTCGATGCCTCCGGCATCCAGCCGACCTTCATCGGCGACCTGCCGCCGCAGCTGACGGCGCTGATCCGCACCAATATCAACGTGCAGGAGCTGACGGTGCAGGCGCTGATGACGGAAAATCGCGAGCACATCTATCACGCCGCGATGATGGACCCGCATACGGCAGCCGAACTCGACCTCGACCAGATCTGGTCGCTGGTCGACGATTTGCTCGCCACTCACGGCGACTGGCTGCCCGAATGGGCGCGCACGACCCGCAAGGTACAGGCCGCCTGACCCCCTCTCCCGGGTGAGGCGTCAAGGAGCCCCGCGGTCGCAACAACCGCGGGGCTCTTTGCGTGGGGAGGGGGCGTTTTGCGATTTGGGGACGGGACTCTCATGGCCGGATCGGCATCCTGTCACCACTTTCTTCAAGGCACCTGCAAAGCCGAATCGAAGGCGCTTAAACCGAAGATAAGGGAAGCTTTCGAAGCACGGCGGTAGGACGCAGCGCAACAGCGACGGCTATCGCGAGCGGTTGTTGGGTTAAAACGAAAGAGCCTCATGCTGTTGCCAAAATTCCGGCCGGATCGTCCCCTTGGAACAGATCTTCCTAATATCCGTTTGTGGGAAGCCTGCCCCACGGAGGACGCCATGATCAGCATCTGGGATGCGAACGTCGAATTGAAGATAGATGATCGTTATCACGTCATCAGGAGCGCTCGAGAGGCGGTCGCATTTTTGAAGAAATCCTGGCCCGATAACAGGAGCGCAAGCTACGCGACAGCGCGGAAGGTATGCCTGGACGCGGCGAATGGCGTTGTTCCCGGTGCGGAAGCGCGAGCTGCGTTTGAGGCTGCGGCGAAGGAGGCCGGCATCCTGCGACAAACTTAATGTTGCTTCGTTCCAAATGAGAAATTGGATCATGCCTCCCGCCCTCGACGTCCCGCGAGCAACGCGCTCGCCGGCCTCAACTGAAATCGGGAGCTTCATCGGAACTGTGCGAGGCCTTTAGGGATTACCTTGTTCGTTACCTGCCATCGAACAGGAGGCGCTGGCGCAGTGCCATGAGGAGCGACATGACAGAGAGTGATGCACTCCGCCAGGAAATCTATCGGCTCGCCGCGGCGGCCGATGCTGACCCAGAAACAACGTCGAATTTGAAGGCGCTGGCCGTGCAGCTCTGGGCAAACTTCGACGAATTCACGGTCGAGGAACTGGAAGATATACTGAGGGACGAATGGAGAACTCGCGGACTGCCGTTCAACGACAACGCGGAAATGTAGGCGCTTCTAGAATTGGAGGCGTCTGTGCGCAGAGGCCTCTGTGCGGCACTCGCAATCAAGGGCCCCCAGCCTGACCTTTGTCGATCTATGGCGCAATGATACTCGTGAGCCGTGGTGCCGATATTTTCCGCTCTGCGAGTTCCTCGATTTTGGGTACTTGAAAGTACCCAAAATGTCCCTATAGTTGAGTCCCTTGGAGAAAAATCGCCAATGGACTTCGCACTCCTTTTCAAACTGTTCCGGAAGCCCAAGCAGGCCAAGGTCACTGACGTCACACTCTGGCACAAATACGAGACCCTCTTGCCGGTGCCACTCGTCGACGGTGCTGCCCGAAACCCGTCGGGACAAATCTGGCGCCGGCTGAACGGTGTGCAATGGGAATATAAGCAGGACCCCGAAACGATTGAAGAATTCGATGCTCGACAATATTGAGGCTCAAAGCCCAACCGTCGCTGTGAAATTGTAAACTCCCCACCCTTTTGCGAGTGATTATCGTCGTCAGCTATACCCGCGCACATAGGTGCCATTTTTACGATAATAGGCACCCACATAGATACTCCCACCATAACTCGGCGCTGGCTTCGCCCATGACGAGCGGATCCGGCTGAATGGGATCGATGCTCCGGAAAGCTGGCGGGCCGGTGGCGACGTGGCAGGGAGGCCGTACCGTTGCGGCAAGGATGTGCCGCGTTCGCACTCGACGAGTTCCTTTCGAAATCGCGCCCGATCCGCTGCGTAGGCCACGGCAAAGCCAGATAAGGCGATTCACATCCAATTTCGCCCGGCGGAGCAGGACGGTATAGAGGTTGAAACAGGACGCCCGAGGCGGCAGGAAATTTCGATTGAGATCCACAATAGGGGGTTGAAATGGAAGAGCAAGCGCTGGACCCGATCCAACTTGGTTCCTAGTGCAATCCCGACGAGCCATTTATCTTCCAAGATCCATCTGCTGGACAAGCGACACCAGTGAACCGAGTCACGCCCTCAAGACTTTGCTTGCTTGTGACGAAGTCGCGGCATCCGTCTGGATTGTTTGTACCTGGCCGGACCTGCTCGATAACCCCGGCGCTGCCAGTTGACGGATTGGCCCAGGCTAGCGGATCAGAACCGACCGTGGCCCGTCCCACAGTCTCGGCAATCACCGCTTGGTCAGTGATCGGAACTGCCGTCGCAGCGACCGGAGCGACCGTGGACGTCTGAAGCGGCTCGGGATGTGAGCAAGCGGTCAGCACCAGCGCAGGGGACAAGATGGCAATCACGATCAGTTTTGAAAGCATAGAGTGACAAACCGGCCTTTCGGACGCTGCGTATGACATCGCATTGTGACCAGATGCGGGCGCGATTGACTGCTCATTTCGCCGGACAACAACGAAACCCTCGAAAAATACGGCTCGAATTCTCAAAGACCTAATAGGCTGGGCTCGCAAATTGCGCATCTTCAGGAAATCGATCGCGGTGCGCCAATGACTACCGCCATTTCTCCGTGAGAAATCCTGACGATCCTTGGACGGGATCGGTGTGGGGCAGGGGGACTGACGAGATTTTTTTCAGCATTTCGCTTGAAGGAGCGGATGTCTGAATGTCGGCATGCTGTCCCTTAGGATAAGCGCCTTTCACTTGGAAGTCCGAGGTGCAGCCGAGATTTCGGTGCCCTGTCCCGGCTGGAAGTACCAGGCAGTCTCCCGCTATCACATCCAGCTCTTGACCGCCCGGACCGCCGATCAACAGCGTGGCACTACCAAGCGCGATTCCCAGGACTTCATGGGCACCGGAATGGTAATGCTGATAATCGAAGACACCGTTTGTCCAGATGCCTGTCCAACCGTTTGCAGCGAAACGACGGTCGAAATCGGTAGGTCCACCGTCAGCAAAAAGCCCTCTGTAAAGCAATACAGGAAGATGCGGATTGTTCGGAACCCAGTCGCTCGGCTTGAAAAATATTGTCTCGGTGTTCATGGTGAATTCCCAAGGTAGTTGTCGATTGCCGCGACGCGACGGCCATCGATCCGTCGACGATGTTCGCCCAAATCTTCCACGTTTTCCATTGAACTCAGCTGCGACGATGTTCTCAAAGCTAAACTTTGGCGGTCACCAGCGGTTCCTTGACATGCCGTAGTTTCGGAAAAGGCGCACTCCGACTGATGCACCAAGGCTCCCCTTTTTTGGCCCCTCCTTTGGTCTGTGATTGTCAAAGCCTTCGTCTAGTTGGTAGAGCCGTTGCACTTTCGTCATACAGCCATGCTGCGGCACGCAGTTTAGACAGGCAGCTTTTAGACCATCACGTCGTCGTCACGAGAGGGAGCGATAGTCAGGATAGCCTGAGGATCCACGACCGGGAGGTCCTCAAGGATTACTACATCGATATCGACGAGATGGACGTTATCGACCGGGATGGCGGTAGTTGTCGGAACCTCATCGGCGGGCGGGAATGCGTGTGAGGAATCGCCTTTCGTCGTCTCCTTCCCGAGGGACAAAATCGACGGATTGATGGTCCGCTCGGTAGTTGCTTTCCGGTTACCGTCAAAGCGTCAGAGGCGAACTTGCGCTCTCAACGCCTGCGACGCCGAACCAACCTGGTCAGAAGTGGCAGTGGACGGCCCGCAATGGTGTCTAAGAAGTCCAGGGCGATACTTTCGTTCCTGATACGTCAAAGGGCCGGGACCAACTGAGAGAGGCGTTCGGTTACGCATCCCGCAGGTCGCTGGATTACGCGGAGGTGGCCGCTGGGATCGACCGTCTAGCAGGTGCCGACAAAACGTTGGTCCCGTGAAATGTGCACGGATCAGGAAGCCGTTGTCGTTGCAGACCTAGCCTCGAGAACTGTCTTTCCCGCTTGGAAGCCGTCCGGCCAGAAGATCAAGGTGAATCCCGACGTGAAAGTATGGCCCAAAAAGATGACTATCGCGGGATCGCTGAAGCCCGAGCTGGCGACCGTTGACGAACAGTCACCGTTGGACGACGACCTGCGTTCCCGGCTGAACCATCTCGTAAAGCTCCTCCACGTCCTGACGGTACATCCGAAAGCAGCCGCTCGATGCATTGGTGCCGATGGAGGAGGGGTCGTTGGTGCCGTGGATGCGGAGCAGTCCGTCGGCAAGATAGATCGCGCGGGTTCCAAGCGGATTGGCGGGGCCGGGCTTCACGACTGCCGGAAGCCTTGGATTCTTCTGCCGCATGCTGGCCGTCGGCCGCCATTCAGGATGCAATCGTTTCGATACGACCCGAGTTGTTCCGTACCACTGCTTGCCCTCACGGCCGACGGCAATGGGGTAAGCGAACTGCTCACCCCATGACGTCGTGTAGATAAGGGTATGCTCCGTCGTGGCGATGACGATGGTTCCCCTCCCAATTCGCGTTGATGGCTCCCGAGGTTCTTGCAAAGGTTCCCGATAGCTAGGCTCTGGCTCGTAGTAGGGAGGAGGGGGATAGGGGCTGTAAGGGTCATCATAGCCATAGCCGTCGTATTCATCGTATCCATCATACGGCGCGTAAACTTGGGCTTGGGCATGCATCGCTGTCAGAAAGAGGGCCGCAGCAAGGAAAACCAGAAATCTCATTCTTTGCCATCCGCTTGTTATACAGGCATGATTGGGCGGAATTCTGTGGCGGCACTATGGCGGGGTCGGTCTGGATTTCACGGTGATCTTTCGTCGCTTCCGTCACGTCAATGAAGTTCATTTCCTACCACCCCGTTTTATGCCCTCCTGATCGCCACCGTCCGCGCCCTCCCGTTGGGCAGCCCATGTAAGCAAAGCGTCCAAAGCTGGACACAGGGCCTGGCCCCAGTCCGTCAGGTCATATTCGACTTTCGGGGCCACCTGATGGTGGACGATGCGGCGCACGATCCTGTCCTTTTCCATTTGGCCAAGCTGCTGGATCAGCATCTTCTGGGAGATCCCCGGGATTGCCCGTTCGAGATCGGAGAAGCGCAGAACATGCCCACCAAAGAGATGAAACAGGATCACAAGTTTCCAGCGCCCTGCGCCTTGCTCTTTTTCCTTACTGTGGATCGTCCGACCTCTCGTTGCCGATTTGCTGGTTGCCCAGCCGCAGGATCTGCGAGAGCATCCGCTGGCCGTCCTTCGAAAGCATGTCCTTGCCCTCCTGCAGGGCCTCGCGCCATGCAGGGCCGCGCTCCTCGGCTTCGTCATAGGCGAGGGCGAAGTCAGACGATCTCCGTGTCTCGTAGAGCGCCTCGAACAGGAGTTCCGCTTGCCGGAGATCTTTGTCGCGCTTCAGGACGAAGTGCCCGTCTGTGCGCCGTTTGGTAGCTATGATCAGCTTGTGGACAGCGTACCGGGACGGCTCCGGGACGTTAACCGGCACACCGCTCTTGTGAAGCAGCACGGTCCTCATTGGCTCTCGAATAAGAAAATCCAAGAACCGGAGCGGATCTGCGCTGGCGCCGCCGAGAGCAGGCATCTTGGCGGGCTGGTCGATGTAATCGTCCGAGCCACGGTTTGATGTTAGGAACTCGACCCGGTAGCCGCCCTTCGTTTGGAAAGCGGTCGAAGCTGCGGCGCCCGATCGATGAGGAACCGGACGGAATGTCGGATCGACCGTCTGCAGCAGATCGAGGATCGGGGGCAAGGTGTCTTCGACTTCACGGGAGATCGCATAGTCCTGGGCGATGTCCGCATCCCCCGTGAGGATCGCAGCCATAGGCAGGCGGACGCCGAGGAGTCCGGAGTAGGTCTGGAAGGCGACCGTGCCGATTAGGACGGCGCGGAGCCGGAACAGGCCAGCGACCGAAAGCGCCTCGACGATGTCGCCTGACATTGGGTCGGGCGCGATCATGCCTCCCTGTCGCGTCAGGCTCGCGACCATGCGCCTCCGGTCGCGCAGACTGTCCTTGTCGCGCTTAAAGTCCTCGACGCGCTGCGCGATCTCCGGATCATCCGCAGTCCCGACGTAGCGACGCTTCTTGCCTCCTGATCCATCCGGCATGTCGAAATACCAATACCGTTTGCCCTTGACCTCCATTGTGATGAAGCGGCCTTCCGAGGGGAAGTCTGCTGTCCATGCAGCGTCCATGGTCCGCTGCGCCAGCTCGGCCAGCATGGTCTGGTACATCAGATCGACAGTCTTCATGGCAGCTCTCGCTTATTATGACCATTTCAACAAGAATGGTAATAACCGAAGTGGCGCCGGAGAGGAAGAGGGTTGTCTCATGAACTATGGTACGGACTGTCCGAGGGCATGTCGCATTCAATGCCACGGCAGCAATTGCCGGCGGCGATGCGCAGATCCGCGAAGCGATCAAGGCCTTGAAGAGACAGTAGACAAGAGGCTGCAGCCGTCACGCGGGCTGGACTCTCGGGGTCCGGACATATCGGGGCTAATCGCGCTGGCCAGTCTAGCTGTCGGCGGGATGATCGTCTATGCCAGCGATGGTGCTGCGGCGACATTAGGCATTGGTTCAAGATCAACTGATTGCTCGCCGCGGATCAAAAAGGAGCCCCGCCGAGACGGTGCAATTTGGCGAAAAGATTGATCGCACAGGAAGGAAGAGTTGGCGTGCGGCGCCGTCACAAGGGGTGGCACATGTGCGATCCTTGTGGCCCGACGATAGATAGGCGGCAAAGCTCCTGTACGTTTCCGCACTAATCGGCATCTGTGCCGATCTGATCGCGGCAACTGTGCGGAAGCGCACTGATGGTTGGCGGTGAGCTTATGACCAGTCGACGTAATGTGTTCGGAATTAGAAGCGTTGCTCATCTGCCTACCCGATGCGAGGTCACAACAACTGCTCTATAGGAATGCGATTTGTGGCGCAGGCCACTCTGTCTTACGCCCTCGCCCGGATAAAAAATCGGGGCCGCGCCGTTTTTTCCCACTATAATAGCGGGCTAGAAAATGCCTATCATCCCGAATTGTCAACTGTGGGTAGCGAGAGCCGCTCTCGATGACGGTGAAGTGGCGCGCATCCGCCAATTGGTCACGGGGCCATAGCGGATTGCGGGCCCGAGGGCGAGACTTCAATACAGCAAATGTTAGCTCTCCGCCGGTCACCAATGGGATCGAGCGGCTGGGTGGGGTCTCTCGCCGCTAAATGGATGTCTGCAGCCCGAGTTCGACCACTCGCCCTGACGGCAGACCGAAATAGTCTGTCGCATTGCTGGCATTCTGCGCAAGAGAGATGAACAGCCGGTCCTGCCAGAACGGCAGGCCACCTTTCTTCGACGGCAGGATCGTTCGGCGGGACAGGAAGAATGAGGTCGACATGATGTCAAACTTCAGGCCGAGCTTGCGAGCGAGGACCAGCGCACGAGGGATGTTGGGCGTCTCCATGTAGCCAAATGTAATCACCAGCCGGCTGAATTGGGGATTGAAGCTTTCAAGGAAGATTTTCTCATCGTCGGGGACGAACGGCGTGGTCGAGGTGACGACGCTGAGAATGACGTTCTGCTCATGGAGGACCTTGTAGTGCTTCAGGCTATGGAGAAGTGCGGTTGGCGCGCCTTCGATGTCGCTTGTCAGGAACATCGCCGTCCCAGGCACCGTGAGCGGCTTCTTCCGGGCCAGGTTGTCGATGATCGCTGAGAGTGGGATTTCGTCTGCCTTGGTGCGAGCGGCAAGCAGGCGGCGGCCGGCCGTCCATGTTTGCATCATGAGCGCCATCGTCGACGCCACCGCAACGGGAACCCATCCGCCATCTGCGAACTTCGCGATGTTGGCAACTAAGAACCCGGCGGCACAATAACAGCAAGGGCTGTCGCCAGCTTCCACATCCAGATCCGCCGCATCACAATGAACAGGAGGATTGAAGTGATGAACATTTCGCCTGTGACTGCGATACCATAGGCGGCGGAAAGGCCGCTTGAGCTTCGAAAGAAGAGCACCAGAGCAGCCACGAATATGAACAGCAAGTTGTTCACCTGCGGCATGAAGATCTGCCCGGATTGCGTTTCGGAGGTGTGAAGGATGCGTAGGCGCGGAAGCAGGTTGAGGTGCATCGCCTGGCGGACAAGCGAGTAGGCGCCGGAGATGACGGCCTGGCTGGCGATAACCGTTGCCGCGGTCGCCAGACAAACCATGGGGATTCTCGCCCATTCTGGATGCATGCTGAAAAAGGGATGCTCAGCCATCTGCGGGTTTGCGAGCACGAACGCTCCCTGTCCAAAGTAATTCAGAAGCAGACTGGGGAAGACGAGCGAAAACCACGCGACGACAATCGGCCGTCGGCCGAAGTGTCCAAGGTCGACATAGAGAGCCTCGGCTCCCGTCACAGCAAGGAAGACCGCCCCAAGCACCGCTACCGCCGAGCCGATGTTGCTTGCAATATACCGGAGCGCGTGGATCGGGTTGACTGCGCCTAGCACCGACGGGTCGTCAAAGATGTGGATCGCTCCGCTGACGCCCAGGACAACGAACCATAGAGCCGTTACGGGACCGAATACCGAGGCGACACCACTCGTGCCGAACCGCTGGACGAAAAACAGCACGGCGATGATTGTAAGAGTGATGGGCACGACCCAGTTGGAGAGGGCCGGCGCCACAACCTCGATACCCTCGACGGCAGACAGGACGGAGATTGCCGGCGTGATGATTGCATCGCCGAGAAACAGCGAGGCGCCGATTACACCCAGGACAAGGACCCACCTCGGGCGCCCGGTCAGACCTTCGCGAGCGAGGGTCATGAGAGATAGCGTGCCGCCTTCGCCCCGGTTGTCCGCCTTCAGCACGAACGTGACATACTTCAACGTGACGACGATCGTCAGCGTCCAGACGATCAGCGAAAGGATGCCGAGCACGTTGCCGTAATCCGCTCCCGATCCCCCGGTTGCGTAGAGGGCTTCCCTAAACGCGTACAGAGGACTTGTCCCGATGTCGCCATAGACGACGCCCAGAGCGGCGAGAACGAGCGATGGCCATCCTTGCCGGGTCTGGTGTTCCAGTTCCGGATCTGCTGATCGCAGCTTGGTCTCGGTCAAATGGCATGTCCTGTTGGCAAGCGGTGCACGCTGGAAGTTGCCACCGGCTTAACGTCTTTGCAACGCCAGACGAACGTGAAAAGACCTACACGGCTGTGTCGCGAACATTACCGTGGGAGGCCATGGCTTCTCTTGAAACCTGTTGCTTTTCAAGCTGACAAGGCGAAACGTGCATCTGGCGACGCCTGCCGCTGCTGCGCCGATAGCTGCCGCAAGATGGCGGCGTGATCGGGGAGGGCGACGTCCGCCCTCTGCTGCCCAGATGAGAACGGATATCCCGATAAGCGACGGATATCCGGAGTAGGTGGCACGGGCCGGAACGCAGCACTTATGAAACAGACGACTTACATGAAGAAGCTCGGGCTGCTCTCCGTCGTGGGAGCCGTCCTGATGGCGTCCCTTCCGTCGCCGGCCGCGGAGGACCTGGTCACCTTCGACAGGCGGACATGAAGGGCATGGCCGCCGCCGTGAAGACGATCTCCGGCATGTTCAAGGATCCGGCGACTTATAAGGCCAGCGAGTTCAAATGGGCGGCCGACACGATCCGCGACAAATCCGGGAGCGCACTCTCCGCACATTTCGCCTCCGAGGCCGCCAGTCCGCAGTCGAAGGCCAGGCCGAACATCCTCGAAGAGCGCGACCGGTTCGACCGCATCGCAAACGATTTGCGCGATCCGCCGTCGCGTTGGATGCCGCCGCGGAGAAAAATCCCGGATAGATGCCCGCCAGCATGCGCATGAAGCCTGAAGAGGCGATAAGCGGCGGGCCGCTCGGCACTCACGTCCGCAACGTTACAGTCAGCAGCAATATCGATGGTCACATCGACGAGGAAATCAAAACCCTCAAGGAGACCCTCGAGAAGATCCACGGTGGGTCGCATCACTCTCGAGGAGTGGAAAAAATGCAGGCCCTCCGCTAATCAGGGTTAATTGACTTCGCCGGCCTAACAATTGGCGGCATTGCCTATGCCGGCGGCGGCCTGTAGCCGCCCCGTGACATTGGCTCAAGGTCAACGAATTGCCTGCGCTTTGCGCGCCGTGGACAAAAAAAGGAGCCCCCGCCGAAACGGGGCAAATTGGGAACGGACTGATCGCACAGGAAGGAAGGGTTGGCGTACGGCCCCGTCACAAGAGGGGTACCTGTGCGATCCTTGTGGCCAAACTATAGATGGTCGGAAAGGTTCCTGTGACGGCTCCGCACCAATCGTTAGATGGAACGCTCAACCAGTCGTTCCGCCGCTTCGGTCACAAGCCGTCAAAAGCACGCTGCGCCGCCGCGCGCATTTATTTCAACAAGGATATCGGCGGCCTCAGCCTGTCGGAGTCGGCTATGCTGGCGGGCTTGCTGCGGGCGCCGAGCCAATGGAATCCCATCGACAATTTCGAAGGCGCCCGACGGTGCGCACGACGCTGGTGGACGAGGCGAAAGTAAACAACCACGCTGGTTGTGGCTCTAAAGCGGTCGAAACGCCCTCGATGGGCTAGTAACCGCCCATAGTGCCGCGAACTGGGCCAATCCCCTGCGGTTGTGCGTAGGTTGTGTTGTCCGATCCACTGGTTGCGCATCCTGATAGTGTCAGGAACATGATTGCTGCTGCGGCCAAAATGTTTCTCAGAGGCACGGCGTTCTCCGATCATGGCAGGCTGCTTAGACCACAAGGGCCACGACGAGGACTTTCCGCCAAATCGCCTTCTTTGGCAAGCGCCTGATCAACTGGCGGTAAGCAGTGACACAACCTCTTCAAGCGTCTCCCTGACGGGGTAGTAGCTCGGCGAGGCATCTTTCCCCAGCACGCTGACATAGATGTGGGTGCTGTTGGTAAACGCCCTGACAGCGACCACATGCTCCGGATTGATGAGGACGATCGGATCGTTATTCCCCGCGTAGTGGAACGGCACCAGTCTCATTGTGTCGTCTTCCCATCATTCGTCTGGCTCTAAGCCAGAATTGTCGTGGTTGGTCACTGCCCCTTGCCCCGCACCTCTCCAGGAGGGAGAACGTGAATGGACCCTTCAATCGCGCAGGCTACGTGGGCCGCGGCGGCGGCGTGTCGCCATTGCGCTTCGCCGGAATATCGACCCCGTCTCTTCAAGAGCGTGCCGGCCGGGACGATTCTGCCGGCATGCAGCAATCGTGGCGCTGACCAGGACCACCGTGAAGTTGACACCCACATGGAGGCGAAGGGGATTCGGCGGCGCTAAATAACGTGGTCGGCAGAGATGTGCTTCACCTCGATGATCCGGGTATCCCTGCGCGTTCGTTTGCCTCTTTCACATCCTGCTCGGACGAGGCGTCAAACAGGCAGAATGACCGCTCCTCGGACGGCACGAACGTCGACCGAAGATAGGGCTTGCCCTGGCTGGTCATCGTTCTTTGCGCGGGAGGCCGCTGTGCCAAGCTGATCGGGGGTTACGCCGGGCAGGTGTCTTTCGACCATGTACAGTGGCATGATGATTGTCCTTGGCCTATCTGCCGGCGGTTCTGGTAGTATTCTGAAACTGGGAGGACGTCGATCCCGCGGACAAAGTAAACCACCAGTTGTCGCCCTGCCGGCGCGTGACCTTTAGCGCATCCGCGGGTCGTCCGTTTGGTTGCCCACCGCGCCAAGTCCCTAGGAGGGGCGGCCAGCGCAGAAAACCTGAACCCGGCAGTTGACCAGCAGGAACCAACTGCTTCAGTAATCTGCCCCCTCAAAAGGTCTGCGATAGTCGATACCGCAGGAGCAACCACCCGACTGGTCTGGCCTCGGTCGTCGCGCGCACCACCCTCAACGGGGATCGATGCATCCCCGACCAGCACGTCAGATGGTGGACTTTCGCTTCAATCAGCCAAAGAACGCACGAAGTTGAGCGAAAAACCCGCTTGGTTTGTAACCTGCCATCTTTCGCAAACGGCGAGCAACGACTGCCGCGCTGACGCGTTCACCAAAATGGCAGAAGCAGACGAGATCATGCAATTGCTCGTCGCTGAGTTCAAAGAACCGTTTGGCTTCTCCGTAGCTGTCATTTTCCATTCCTGCTGCCCGCAGAATGGGATCAGCGAATGCAACAGAGATCGGAGTGCCGTCATCCCTGAGAGCAAGCCGATCGGCCATCGGCTGATATTCGGTTTCGTGAAGCGTCTTAAGATACGGTCTGGGGCTGTGTTCGAGACTTTCGGCCCACCGTTCAAGCCGTTCGCGCCGCGTCATATCAAGGCGCTTGCAGGTCGTGCTGACCTTCGCAATGGTTTTCAACTGGTCTAGTGCGTACTGTTCCATCTCGGCCTCCTATCTCCGGAAAAATAGATGGTCCGCCTCCCGAAAACAGCGTCGCTCAGGTCGCAGTCGATGTCCAATCACGATTGAAAACGGCATCTCGTTGACGTTTCCGTAGTCACTGGAGGCGCCTTTTGCTTGCTGACCGGCTCTTTTCTCATAGGGTTTCTGCGCCATGTCATACCAAGGCAACCAGACAGGGTTCGGTATGGACGAGATATTCGAACAGCTTCTGCACCTTTCCGCACGCACCGAAACGCTGATTGCGGTCTACGATGGTGATGACCGGCTGCGATACGCTAACAGCGCCTTTCGTTCGGTCTATTTCATCGAGCCGGATGAGACTCCCCTCTGGCCGGATCTCATGCGGCGCAATTTCGAGCTGCGGCAAGGCACAGTCATTCAGACGAGCAATTTCGACGAGTGGCTGCGGTCGACACAGTCGCGCCGTGGCAAGATCGGCTATCGCGCTTTCGAGACGGACCTGTGCGATGGCCGATGGTTTTGGATGACCGAGGCGGTCAAGAAGAACGGTTGGATGTTGTGCATTGCGAGCGACATCACCAGTTTGCGAGCGCATGGCAGGACTGTTCGGCAAGATCGCGATCAGGCAATCAAGGCGTCTTACACCGACGAACTCACGGGTGTCGCCAACCGCCGCTTTGTGATGGCCCGCGTCGACGACATGCTGGCAGCCGCCCAGCACGGAAACAACGGATGCCTTGCTGTATTCGACATCGACAATTTCAAACACATCAACGATCGGCTCGGTCACCAGGCCGGGGATGTCGTCCTGCGCGATTTTGCTCATCGCATTCATCAGAATGTTCGCCGCAACGATTGTTTTGGGCGGGTCGGCGGAGAAGAGTTCTTTCTCGTGATGCCGGCAACCGGGCCGGAAGATGCCATTGCCATGGTCGAGTGCATGCTGACGGTGATCCGCTTCTCCCGGCCTCTGCCTGAATCTCCCGACTTCAGTTACACCTGTTCTGCCGGCATCGCCACGTGTGCCCCGTCACACAGCGCGTCGGACCTTTATCGACGCGCCGATCAAGCACTCTATGCTGCCAAGTTAAGCGGCCGGGACAGGGTGCGCGCAGCGTAGGCGCCTCGGCTAAGGTTGAACCTCAATTTGGTGTGCCGTTCTCAGAGCGGGGACTTCGTGGTGCGCCGCAGCCGTGGCGGACGGCAATCTAGACCTTTTCGCGGAGGCAGGAACCATTTTTATTCGGCCAGATTTCTTAAATCCCTGACCCGTAGAGCTCTTGGTCATCGTCGCCTTCCCAAGGGGAGGGCATCGAGGTGCGATTGAGGTTGGCCGAGGGCATCGGCATCCAACACTTCAATTCCGGCTCGGCATATTCGATGATGTGCCCGGGCGAGGAATCAGAGGCGCGCCAGCCTTCTGCACCGAACTGATCGCCATGCGACCAATAGGCGAGGTCAACTTCTGCCGGCCCCTGTTCGGACGGGCGAATCGTGACGAGGATCCGGCTACCGTCTCTCGGTGCGCTTGCCATGTCGCGCCAGCGGTCTGTGTCGTCCATCGTCTTTCCTCCTGCCTCGCTGCAGGTTGCGAGTGTCGCCTCGCCATCGGAAACCGTCAATTGAAACTTTGCAGAACCCATCGTCTGTCGGGTCCAGAGAACTTCTGCGTCTCGCTCCGCAGTAAGAGCTCCGTAGAGCCCACGGCGATAGCCGAAGGGGCTCGATGGGAGCGGGATTGCGTTGAGCGCGTGAACGGCGGTCAACTATCTGACCTGGCTGACTGGATAGATCCTGAGAACACCAAGGCTGTTATCAGTCGTGATCGCTGCAATACCCGCTTCATATGCGGCGCGGACGATCGCCTCATGCAATTTCTCGGGTTCGGTATCTCCGGTAAGGACCTCCAAACAGGTTCTCACCGCCGTCAAGAATTCTTCACCATCGTCGGTGGGCCATTCCTTCAACAACAGTTGCGCAGCCTCGCGAGCGGTACGGATCACCCTGCGATCTTTCCCTTCGTCAAACACAAGAATTATCGTTGGGAAGTTTCTCAACATATCGAATCTCATTGTGCCTGAACTCCGCGGGGCGGCCAGTACCAATATCGGGCCATGGTTTCGGACCGAGATCGGCCACACATTCTCGTCAACCATCAGTTAGCCAGATTGGCTTTTAGCTCACGGGCTGCCGCCTCAAGGAGTCGCTTGAATTCTTCGGAGGTCACGCCATCGGCGCGCATCACCATGGCGATCAGTGGATCGCAAAGAGCTTCGGATATCGTCAGCTCATCGTTCTTTCCGGCAGTTGTGCCAACGGAGCAATAATATCCCGACGAAGATAGCGTGTTCATGGACATACCTTGCATTCGGGGTGTTCGCAGAGAGAACGCAGCTCGGCCTGATCGCTTTTGAGGTCCGATATCCATCGGCGTCCCCGTGCGGCCGAGTGTCTCGAAAGGCATTTTTGGGCAATCCGAGACACGGCAAGGCCGGCTATAAATGCGTTCTCGGCAGCGGCCGGTGGAGCGAGAAAGCCATCGTCGGTTGTGACCTCGGCGCAATGGCAGGCGGGACATGCGTCCTTATGCACTGCGACCGAGGGACCTGCCATGCCATGTGCTTGGGAGCGGCCGACATGCAGATGGGGCGGCAGGCCGGCTTTCGATGCGTGGCAGGCCGTCAGGAACTCCTGGGCCGGATGAGAATCGTCGCCGGCAAGAACGACGAACGGATTGTCGGCGTAATCTGCGATCAATCGGAGCGCTGCGGCCCCTTTCGCAAATTCCGGCAGCGCGAAGACATTGGCCGAGAAACACGCGGCCAGACAGGTCGCCAGCTTGTCCGTCTTCAGCCGGCCGAGATCAGCTTCGCTCGCCCATGGGACATGGTTCAAGTTGTTATCGTCGATACGATCCGCATCCACGAGAAAGAAACGGCGCGCGCCGTGGGCCGCAAGCTGGATGGCAATCTGCGAACCCAAGCCGCCGCATCCGATAATGACGAAGTCGATTTCGCCAAAACCTGCGAAGTCGCGTTGACGATGGCGAAGAGGCGTCAGGAAGGCGTCGTCGTGATCCATTGCGGCGGAGACATATTCGTCCTCATCCGGCAAATTGGAACCCTCCAACGAGACGCCGAACGCAGGCCTGCTAACATTGGGGCTCCGTTCCTCGGCAGGATCGACACTACTGCCGGTGAACAGAGCCCCTCTGCCGCCCCACCCCAGACTGTGGGCGAAGAAGTTCGGGAAGTCGACGGGCGCACGGATTGCCGCTGACAATCGTCTAGACCGATAATTGACCATCAGATCGCCTCCATCTCGCTGGGCGCAACTCCGCGGATCGTCGCGGCGTAGTGACCGTAATCCTCGCCCATCGCATGGTCGGGGGTCTTCGCAATCAAGTGGAATTTGCCGTCGTACCAGAGGCTGACATTGTCGCCGCTGCCATCGATCTCTCGCCGGCCCATCCGAGGATCGATCGGCTCCTTGCCGCGCAGCAGCATCTGTCCAATATCCCAGGCTTGGCGATCGAGAACGCGCTGGCGCTCGGCAAGATGCGCCTGCCGGTGCGCAATGGGCTCTTCGGCAAGCAACTGGCTCACGAGGAACAAGATCCGACTGCTCCAGGAAGGAATGGCGGCGATGTCTGGGAGGTCGAGGAGGACATCGCCGCCGAGACGTTCGATACCTTTCCGAGCGATATCGATGAGCGGGACTTGCCGCGCGGCATAGGCAATTATGAATGCCGTCTTCCAGGCGCGGCGCTCAGGATCCGTCTCGGTGGATAGGCATGCCATGCGCAAGGCGCATTCCCAGGGAATGGTGTAGGCCGTATGCAGGATGCTCTCGAGCGTCTGTAGGTCCTTCTTGTATGGGGAAACATATTGGAACTCGCCAGGCAGGGATGCTGCCGTCGAGGTCGTATAAAACCCGAGCAGGATATTCCCTGCCTCATGAAGCAGTTGGGCCGCTGTCGCAGCATGATCGCCGGCGCGCAATCTCTCTCTGGAAAGGACGATGAGCGCGCTGCCCGGCAATTCGTTCGAACTCGAAAAGGAGCACTGCGGTTCGCGCCGCACGCCAACGTAAAGCGTATGCAGGCCGGCGATCAGACGCTGATGGCCGTACTCGTCCAAGTCCGCGATTAATGCGAAGGCCTTCTCCAGATGGTCGGCGATGCGATCCAATTCCGCATCGTCCGGGATCGGGTAGCCGGGCCGGGGATAATCCGGCATGCATTGGCGCAGGAGGGCTTGCATGAGACGGCTTCGCGCCGGGCTTTCGATGCGCACGAGGCCGATGCCGCAAGAGAGCCGGCACGCTGGCTGACGTTCGAGTTCAAGATCCGATGCGATCAGATCCGGCTGCAGATAGCGGCCGACGACCTGCACATCGGGGCGGGCCGCCTGCCATTCCAGACTACGCGCGAGCGCACCCATCCAGGCTGCAAGTGCGGATGAACGGTAAGGGTCGGCGCCGACCGGTCCGGCAACCGCTGGCGGAAGCTCCGGCAGGCGAGTGTATCCGCCATCTGCAAGGTCGGGGAAATAACCTGACAATGCCTCTACCCCAGCCGAACAACCGGCGAGCTTCGAAGCCGCCGCAAGCGTGCGGCCATATTGGAAGCGTCGCTTCAAAAGGTTGCGTGTTGCTACGCGCTGCAGGGAGACGGTACTTGCCATCAGGGGATTGCGCTTGAGCAGGAGGCGCGCCTCATCTGCCAATTGTTGTATGCGGGACGCGGACATCGGCAGCCTCCGTGAGTTTGTCTTCGGGCGGATCAAGGTTGCATCTCGGGCAAAAATGCCGGAGTTCGGGACGGCTTCGTCCGGCGTCGGAACGTTGCGCGTCGTCGGTTGAGAGGCACTATTCCCCAAGGGCGTCATTCGCCCGCCAGTTCGGCGTTAAAAATCCGTAAAAATGACGTAAACAAAGAAAAAGCCTCCTCGATCGAGGAGGCTTAGAATTCTGGAAAACGCAGCCGCAGGGGTCAGATCGCCAGAGCCGTCTCAACCGCCGCCCGCGCATTCGGCAGGCCCGACCCGAAGAAATAGGCCATCTCGACGGCGTCCTCGCTTTCTGCATTCATACAATCCGCCGTCAATTTCCTCGTTCCGGGCGCGACAATGGCGTCCAGGCGGGATGCGGTCTTCAGAATTGATTTCACTTGAGGCCCCGAGAGGCGGTCACCGGGATTGTGGCGGCTTTTGTAAGCCCGCTGTATCAGGGCGCATAACCCGCCCACCTGCGCCGACGCGCCTGATGTGCCCCCGAAGGGAGTGTAGTATCCGCCCCCGATGCCCGGATTGGTTCCGAACGGCACGATGGCCGACCACGGATCGGAGCCATAATTATAGCCGAAAATCCCCGACAGGTCCGTCGTCAGCAGCGAGAAGTGCGAATAGTAGTATTCCCGTGTTCGAAAAGCGCTGTAGTCGTGCTGCGCGGCAAATGGAGAAAGCCGGTCGAGGCGCAACTGATGCCTGTTGAAGACCTCCCCGTCGTCAGAGGGGGAGACTAGCGTCAATCCTTCGCCGTAATTGCTATAGCCCGAACGGAAACCTTCGACGGTAACGGCCCCAACGGCAATGATGCCGTTGTTATCGGCGGCAAGACTTGCCGGATAGATCAGCTGGCTCTCGCCACTGTTTCCTGCGGCGCAGACGATCGGGATGTGCCGGCTGATGGCGAGGATGAGTTGTTTGAGGACATGCCACGGACGATCCGGATTGGAGCCTTTCTGCGCAGCCTTCGGCTCCAGTTCAGGTCCACCTTGATCAGCAAGGGCAATGCGCGTGAACAGATTGGCGGCATCCTGGTTTTTCCATAATTCCAGGTCGGCCTTCAGCTCGTTCTTCGGATCAACGATGCTGCGTTTCGGGTCAGGCAGACCGCGCGGCAAGACGATCACATCTGCTTTCTGAAGATAGGCATAAAGGAAGGCCGCAATGAACTGTCTGACATCGTCTTCGAAGGACGTTCTGATCGAGATGAGCCTTGAGAAAGGATCAACGCCGAAATAGGGGATGACATTGCGATTGCCGCTCGTGCGCAGCTCGTCACTATCACCGTAGAAGGCTCCTTCCGGCGGAAGGCTTGGCGTGCCTTCTTCCGCTACAACGGCGGGTTCGCCGACGATCAGCCCCGCGCAGCAGGTACCATGCGACGCAAACAGCGATTCCGGATTGTAGAGCCGCCGGAGAACGCCCTCTGACGCGGCGTATTCGGCAACCAGATCACTGAGATAGTCCTGGTCGTCGTTCGAAAGGCCGATATTGCCGAGCGGAGCGATGTTGAGCCCGGCAAAGAAGGCATGCCTTTCCTCGCGGTCAAACGACGTCGTCGTATCAAGAATTTCGAGCACGCGCGCGCCGTAACGATGGGTCGTCAAATCGATTGACGCCTCCCGGTCAAGCCGGGTTGCCAGATTGGGATGATCCGGAGATACGCCGACATCGATCAGCGCGACCCGCGCGGGTCGCAACGGGCCGGCGGAAGCGATAGCATCCCAGACCGTGCCGGTGATGAGGGGATCGGGGAGCGCGCGTGCGGCGCTCGCATCAAGCGCTGGTGGAGCAGGCGGAGCCGATCCGTATTCCGCGTCGACCACACCAAGGGCAGTCAGGTGCCAGAGATAATAGTAGTTGATCGGTGCGGGCTCAGGCATTTGTGTTTGATCCGTCATGTTCATGATCCCTGTTGTGCAACTGGCGATTTCAGACCCATTCGTCGTGTACGGCCTGGAACAGAGGACCGAACGCGTCGTGGAGGTAGGGAGCGAAGCGTCGGGCGAGATCTCGCCCCGCCTGCGTATCGCTCGGATAGTGCAGGCCGGCCCATTCGCGATTTTCGGCGACGTTCTGGGCGATGCGGGCAAGCTCGTCGGTGGCCGGATGTTCCGGCAGGATCGTCGAGAACGCAAAGACGATCGAAAAGCACTGGAACGAATGGTTGCTGGGATAGGACTCGTGGACCGGCACGGCCAGCAACGGTCGGAGCATGGGCTCGAACTGGTTTGGCCGCAGCCGGTTGAACTGGCTCTTGTAGATCAGGCCGACATATTCGCAGGCCGTCAGGATCGCCTGGAAAAGGCCTTCCGTCTGCTCGAAACCGCCAAGATCCTCGATATGCAATGCGCGGGTGAATTCCCCCACGGAGATCGTCGACTCGATTTGGATATCGGGCAGGCGTCGCACCCGCTCGCGGTCGCGGCGTTGCATAGAGAGCAGCACCGTCGTTTCGAGGCGGGTATAATCGGGGCCTGGCGGCGGCGGTATATCCAGCATTTCCCAGGTGAAGCGCCGCGCCGCGGTATAGGCGTTGCGTGACGGCTGCTGGTGCAGCCTGCGCAGCTCGAAGGAGGGAATAAGCTGCGACACGCCGAGGCTGCCGCCGTCCATCGTCGACTTGTTCTTGTTCTTATTCTTATTTTTGTTCTTGTTTTTGTTCAGTGACGCCTTGTTGAGCACTGACTTATTTGCGACGCTCTTGTTGAGGACCGAGGCTACGGCCATCGTCGCCATCATGGGCCCGGGCAGGGGCGATCCATCGTCATCCGTGCCGAGGAAAAGCACAGCTTCGGGGGCTGCATCAGGTGCAGCCGGTGATGCACCGGCGAGAGGATCAGCACCGGCATTGTCCCTGGGTTCGCATGGAAGGACCGTATCCGGCTCAATCCTGAATTTATAACTGTTTAGAAATAAAACAATTTTCGATTGCGATTCCTCAGTAGTGTCCGCTTCCATTGGAGCCTCCTTGCGCGATGATGTGAAGATTTGTCCGGAGTTCAGCGCAGCTTGGCGCCGGCCTTGAGCAGGCCGTCGATCAAGATCTGGCCGCCGCCTGTGTCGAGCAGCGGATAACCGCTTCCGCGGAAGGCGTTGATGGAGAAGCCGCCCTCGACCGCCTCAAGACGCTGCAGGTAATGCCGCGCGCCGCCGAGATTGTTGGAATGTGCGTGACTGGAGGTAAGATAGCGCAGCAGACTGTTGAAGTTCGGCCGTACCCGCAGGGCTTCTTCGCCTGCAGCTATGGCTGCGGCATGATCGCCCGCAAGCGCTGCCGCAATGCATTTGGTCGTATCGAAGTAATATTTATGCGGGCTGTAGACGCCGAGCTCTTGTACCCAACGCGCCATGGCCACCGCCTTGTCGGGCTGGCCTGCATAGCAGTGCAGCATCGCGTAGAGGTCCCAACTGAGCGGCAGGGCCGGATTCAGGCGGATCGATTTTTCGAACAGGTTGGCCGCATAGTCGTATTCGCCGAACAGGAACGAATGGACGTGGCCGACGAGCGCGAGCGATACGGAATTCTGCGGATCGAGTTCCAGCGCTTTGCGCGCATATGCCTGAGCTTCCTCGATCAGATGCGCGTCAAACGCGTTGAAGCGTTGGCCAACCTGGAAAGTCCGGATGAACGACAGCCAGGCAAAAGTCGATGACCGCGGCTGATACTGGATCTGTTCTTCCAGGCGCCGCTCCGCATTATCCAGATCGCTACGTGACAGCCGAAAGATCGCATTGACGGCGTCGATCAGCAGGCCGTCTTGCGACAATCGACTGTCGTTTGCCTGGGTCTCCAGGAAATAGGCCAGCTGATCGACCGCTTGGCTGATCAGCGCAGCGGCGGTGCCGAACTCGCCTCGCTCGAACTGCGTGCGGTTGACTGCCTGACTGCTCAGCCAGTGAATACGGTTGTTGATCAGGTGCTTCATCACCAGTTCGATCATCACCGTGTCACCGTCAAACGTGAGGCGAAGCTGTAGGCATATCGGAAGGCTGATCCGCTGTTCGCTCTCGTCAATATCCGGCAAGGTGAAGGAGAGGTCGCTGACGCCAATGGCCAGCCCATCGGTGATGGCTTTTGCAATGAGATTCTGGAACCGTGTCGCAGCAATTTGTCCGCCCTCTCCAACACCCACCACGATAGGGGACTGAAGGACCACGACCCATTGCCAGTCACCGTCTGCCGGCCGCCGATATGGGTTGCTGCCGGCGCTTTCCGCGGGTTTGCCTTGTCTTGGCACATCCGGGGCACCCGTCAGAGGTAGCAGGGCGGAATGTTTGGCGATATCGCGACTCGGCTGCTGTCGCGGCTCGAAGACGTCGTGGACTTGTCCTACATTGAGCCGGCTATACCAGTTCTGCCGTTCAAGCGTTAACCAGTCCTCGAATTCTGGATCGCGGATATCTATACCTTCGAGCAACTCGTCGGTGATTTGATCCGCGGACCGCTTTGTCCGAACCACCAGTTCGGTATCAAGAACGAGTCGATCCATATCCAGCCAAACGGTATTCTTATCCGCAATCAAGAGATCACGTGCAGGCCCCAGAGTCTTATGAATGTCCAAAAGGGCCTGGCGCAGACTGGCTGCCGCCTGGTCGTCGGAGCGATCACTCCACAACTTGTCCCGAAGCCAGATTCTCGAGCGCGAGCCCCGGGCGGACAGTGCAAGCATCGCCAGAAGAGCCTGGGCTTTTTTGGATTTCGGAGTAACCGACCGCCCTTCGGCATCCACAAGGGCAAAAGGCCCGAGCAGGAACATCCGTAACGGATCGTGCTCCTTGTTCATGCGATCCACCGGCCCCGCCCCCGTTGCCTCCGATGCGCTCGTTTGGCAGGTCGAAGACCTGGCATCCAGAGACCAGTCTGCCATACCTGCGGCGCCTGGCAAGCAACCGGGAAGGGAAATCGGGATTCCGAAAGGAAGATCGACGCTTTTGCGATAATCGAACTGAAGCATAACCGGCTGAAATCCCTCTGCGTAACTTCGCAAACCGGTCGTAGCGTCCTATCGTCAAAGCAGCGTCAAAGAAGTGTTGTTTTAGGCGCCATAATTTCGCAGGCGTCCGCCAAAGGCTGCGAATTATTCAACGAATCGGACTGAAGTCGGCGGCAAGGACCGCGCCCTTGAGCGCACGTGGGTAAAGATGCTGCCTGTTGTCCGAGACGGTACGGGCCTGGCCTCAGTCGATCAATGATCGCGGGGCGGCTTGAAAATGATTTTGAGAAATTCAGGCACTTAGCCCGATTCTACACGGGTTGCCTTAAACAACAAATCGTAAATCGATCGATGGTCCGTCTTAAGCAGGGACTGCGGTTTTCACGGGGATCCCCCAAGCTTCCGGCGCTAGACCATGAGTTGCTTCTGAGCGGGGCCGTTTGCCGTTCGCCGCTCCTTACCGTTGTTGCACCTTGAATCAATCCGATTCACCCCGTGAAGGTGGCAATAACCGATCGGTTAGCTCGAGCGATGACCCCTCCCTCCAAAAGCGGTTCAGGGCAGGTGCGTCTGCCCCAGTCTGGAGGTCTTTTCCGAATGGATTTCCGGCCACTTGCTGTTCGGTGCCGGTGCAGTGCCGATCGCCGAAATGGACACCACGATCGCGGTCACGGCCGAGAAGAGCACGAGTGCATAGGTCATAGCTTTCGATCCTTTGAGGTTGGTTCCCAGCCATCCCGGTCGCAAACTGCTCCGGGAGGATGAATCAAAGGCTAAGCAACATGGTTAAATGCACGGTTTTTCCCGTTAATGGACAGGGCTGTGGATGAAACCCCGCTGATCAATCGGCTGAGCTAGTTCGACGACATGACGAGGCGCGTGGAGTCGATGTCCGATCAGACGGTCCTAGGCAATCCCTGAGACGAGCACCACGTCATGGGAAGAGCCGAGCAGCAGCGTGAACGTCTTGACAGGTGATGACCGGCTTGTATTGCACTCCGCATTACATTATTTTGATTACTGCTATCAGAAGTGAGGAAGGTCGGTCAGATGTCGAACATGGCTTTGCGCAAGGAAACCCCGGTCTCGATGCGTTTTCGGGACGACGACCTAGCGATCATCGATCGTGGCGCCGCGTTAACGGGTCTTTCCCGAACCGAGTTTATGCGGCGCGCAGCCGTGCACGAAGCCCAGACAGCAATATTGAACGAGAGCGTCATCCGCCTTTCGCCGGATGCATTTGAGGCCTTTGTTGCCGTCATCGAAGCAAATCCGAGCGCACCGCCGCCCAAGGTTGCCGAGCGTTTAGCCCGCAAGGCGCCTTGGGAACATTGATCCTTGATACCTTCAAAAATCGAGCTTCTAACCGAGCGGCATAGCCTGGATGGCTTCTCGTGTGGCAAACCTTCACTGGACGCCTGGCTTGCCAGATTTGCTCAGTCGAACCAGCAACACGGCTTCACAAGAGTGTTCGTCATCTGTGATGGCGACGCGGTCGTTGGATACTATGGCTTGGCACCGACCGTCATTGCACCGAACGTCGTTACGCGAAAGGTTCGATCCGGGCAGCCTCCAGACCCAATTCCGTGCCTCCTTATCGGACAACTGGCCGTCGATCAACGCTATGGAGGTCGAGGCATTGGTACAGCCTTAGTCAGGGACGCGTTTCAGCGGTGCAGTGCAGGCGCGGACCTTGTTGGCGGGCGGGCGATCGTTGTGCGCGCGATAGACGAAGAGGCCGAACTCTACTGGCAGAACTGGGGTTTTATCCCGTCCCGCGATAATCCCTCCATCCTGGTCCGGTCACTGAATGATATCAGAACGTGGCTGCGATCAGATTCATAATCACGCTCGTGATTGTTGTCTGACATGCCCCTGTTTCTCGAAAGCGTTTGCAGGGTGCGGATCAGGCTCTGGACGTTGGCGACGATCGCGGCATGCCTAATTTCCGCTCATCGCAACTCTTCCCGGATGACGGCAGCATGCGGTTGAAAGCGGGAAGCGAAAGACCCAGCCGCCTGGCGCGGCGACATCGTCGATATCGCCCGGTCACTGGTACGACTGGGCAGGTCAGCCATCTTCGCTGCGGTTCATCTGCGATGTGAGCGACGTGATTGCCGCCTCGCGGATCTGCCTTCTGCCTCCGTCAAACCTCCCACTAACATTTCGGCCATCGCGTCCTGCCCCGGCTTTTGGTCGTGCCAGGCTCGCGCCGCCGGCAACGGCTTTGCCGTCCTCCACTGCGTTGCGGCCCTGCGGGTGCAGGCAGCGCTTGCCGCCTGGCTTTCGGACCGCCGTAGCAGGTCGCGATGGCCGCGACCTCGAAACGGAGGTTCCAACATGAGCAGGCAGCAATCCAATCAACGATCCGATATCTATAGCCGCATCACCACCAAGATCATCGCCGACCTCGAACGGGGTGTGCGGCCATGGACCAAACCCTGGACAACGGAACATGCGACGGGCGAGGTCGGCCGGCCACTGCGCCACAATGGCCAAGCCTACACCGGGATCAACGTCCTGCTGCTGTGGTCCGAAGCCATCGCCCGCGGCTTTGCCTCATCCAGCTGGATGACGTTTCGCCAGGCAATCGAACTCGGCGGCGCCGTTCGCAAGGGCGAAACCGGCACAACCGTCGTCTTTGCCAGTTCGTTTATCCGCACCGAGACGACCGAGACAGGCACTGAGATCGAACAGGACATTCCATTCCTCAAGAGCTACACGGTGTTCAACACCGACCAGATCGCCGGTCTTCCTGGGCGTTTTCATGAGATCGCACCTGCCGAGGATCCGATCAGCCGGATCGGCGATGCCGGCCGCTTCTTTGCCAATACCGGGGCACTGATCCGGCATGGAGGATCGGCGGCCTATTATGCCGCTCACCGTGATTACATCCAGATGCCATGCTTGAACGCCTTCCGGGACGATGCCTCCTATGTCGCGGTCCTCAGTCACGAGATGACGCACTGGACCGGAGCACCGCGACGGCTTGATCGTGATCTCAGCCGCTACGCGAAAGACCGGAGCGAACGCGCCCGTGAAGAGCTGATTGCCGAACTCGGCAGCTGCTTTCTCTGCGCCGATCTTGGCATCGTGCCTGAGCTCGAACCACGCCCCGACCACGCAAGCTATCTCGATGGCTGGCTGAAGGTTCT
>NZ_SILG01000008.1:0-21267 GCF_004306515.1 Rhizobium beringeri
ATATATAAAGGGATGACATTTGGAGCAGCTTGAACTTCTCGCTAAACGGTTCAGGGACGCCATCGAGCGGATCCCACCTCAACAGCTGCCCATTACTCTGCAGAGTTTTCCCGCAGGCGCCTGCGGGGACGCGACACTGCTGCTCGGGCATTACCTGAAAGCCCAAGGCCTCGGGCCTTTCGATTATGTCCTCGGCGAACGCCAGGATCATTCCCATGCCTGGCTGCAGCAAGGGGAAGTTATCATCGACATTACGGCCGACCAGTTTCCGGAAGTCGACGAGGCGGTAATCGTCACAGCTACGCCAACTTGGCACCACGAGTTCACATCAGAAGTGCTGCACGAAGCTGACTTCACCATCTCCGATACACACACAGTAGCGATGTTGGGAGCTGCCTATCATAGAGTGATGCAGCATCTAGAGGTGCCAGCATGAACGGCCTCGTACTTTTTTCTGCAGGCCTACCCGCCGCTCTTACCGAGGTCCCGACTCACGTCCGGATGAAGTTTCTGGAATTCTTCACTGCGCAGATCCGAAACGTCAACACGCGCCGCTCCTACGCCAAGGCGGCCGTGGAATTCCTGGGCTGGTGCGAGCGTCGTGGTGCCCGTTCCCTGGATGCTATCACGCCTATTCATGTCGCCGGCTGGATTGAGGAGCTGGCTGGCACCCACTCCGCACCGACGGTGAAGCAGCGCCTGGCGGCGGTGCGGCATTTGTTCGATTGGCTGGTAATCGGCCATGTCATGACTGCTAACCCTGCCCATTCCGTGCGTGGCCCCAAGCATTCCCGAAAGCGGGGCAAGACGCCGGTGCTGTCTCCGGAGGAGGCGCGGCAGCTGCTCGACAGCATCCCGCTCGACACGCTCAGCGGCAAACGCGATCGCGCTCTAATCGGTCTCATGACATACACGTTCGCGCGGATCGGCGCCGCGAGCGGCATGGTAGTCCGTGACGTCTATCCGCAGAGCCGGCGACTATGGGTGCGGCTGAAGGAGAAGGGCGGTAAGCAGGTCGAGCTGCCCTGCCATCATGCGCTGGAGGCTTACCTCGACGAGTATATGGACGCGGCGGGTCTAAAGGAGGACCCGCGTGCACCTCTCTTTCAGACGATCAGGCGTGGTACCGGGAAGCTTTCCGGAAACGCCCTGCCTCAGGCGAGCGCCTATCTCATGGTTCAGCGCCGCGCAGTGGCAGCTGGCATCAGCACGGCAGTGTGCAATCACACCTTCCGCGCTACCGGCATTACCGCCTACCTCAAGAATGGTGGAACACTGGAGAAAGCAGCTAACATTGCCAATCACTCATCGACGCGCACGACCCAGCTTTACGATCGCCGCAGCGATGACGTCAGCCTCGACGAGATCGAGCGGATCGTCATTTAGTCGCGTATCTTGGCAATTATAAATTGCATCTAGACGAAGCGTTGTAATTGTGAGGTATAGGAGGCCGAGGAACCAAAAAACGAGATTCTACAGTGCGTTTATCTTGGAATGAGATCCGGTCGAGGGCCGGCGTGTTCGCTCAGGAATGGGCAGGCGAAGGCTATGAGAAAGGCCAGACCCAGTTATTTTACCGCGACTTTTTTGAGGTGTTCGGGGTGCCGGTGCGGCGAGTGGCGTCGTTCGAAGAGCCGGTCAAAAACCTCGGCAACAAGCGCGGATTTATTGATCTTTTTTGGAAGGGCGTACTTCTGGTGGAGCAGAAGAGCGCCGGCATTGACCTGAAGAAGGCCAAACAGCAGGCTCTGAATTATTTTCCAGGCCTGAAGGATGCCGAATTACCTCGGTATATTCTTTTGAGTGATTTCCAGACGTTCGAGCTTTACGATCTGGAGGAGGACGAAGAGACAAAGTTTGCTCTCAAGGACCTGCCCAAACACGTCGAAAAACTGGGCTTCATTCTCGGGCTACAAAAGCGAACCTTCAAAGACCAGGATCCGGTCAACATCAAGGCCTCGGAACTCGTCGGGAAGCTTCACGATGCACTCGAAGATGCGGGTTACGTGGGTCATGACCTCGAACAATTCCTTGTCCGGATCGTGTTCTGCCTGTTTGCCGACGACACGGGTATCTTCGAAACGCGCGACTTGTTTCTCGACCTCCTGGAAACGCGGACGAATGAAGATGGTTCGGACTTGGGAGGCTGGTTAGCTCAGCTTTTCCAGGTGCTTGACACGCCAGAGGACAAACGGGCCAAGAATCTCGACGTCGACCTGGCCAAGTTTCCTTATGTTAACGGCGCCTTGTTTTCCGGTGGGCTCCTCATTCCGTCTTTCGACCGAGACATGAGGAAACGCCTGCTGGAAGCATGCCGCTTTGATTGGTCCGGAATTTCACCGGCCATCTTCGGCTCCCTGTTCCAGTCCGTCATGAACAAGAAGGAGCGCCGCGCCGCAGGAGCGCACTACACGACCGAGAAGAACATCCTTAAAGTCATTCAGCCCTTGTTTCTGGATCAGCTACGCAGTGACTTTGCGCGGATCAAGGCGCGTAAGGATAACCGCCGCCGTGGCGAGCTGCTGGCGTTTCAGAAGCAGCTGAAGGAGCTCCGGATCTTCGACCCCGCATGCGGATGCGGTAACTTCCTGATCATTGCCTATCGAGAGCTGCGAACTCTTGAGATCGAGCTGATCAGAGAGCTCCGCAATTACCAGGCACCGGGCGGTCAGCAGGAGCTAGATGCAACCGAGCTCTCGGTAGTCAATGTTGACCAGTTCTATGGCATCGAAGTTGGGGAATTCCCTGCGAAAATCGCCGAGACCGCGATGTGGATGATGGACCACATCATGAACAGCCGCTTGAGCCTGGAATTTGGCCAAACCTATGTCCGAATTCCGCTCAAGAAGTCCCCGCATATCCTTTTTGGCGACGCGTTGGACGAGGATTGGGAAAGCCTGCTACCGGCTGCAAAATGCTCCTATGTCCTGGGAAACCCGCCCTTCATCGGAGCGAAATATCAGAAGCCGAAGCAGCGAACCCAGGTGCGCGAAATCGCGAAGCTCGGCAGATCCGGCGGAACGCTGGATTACGTCGCGGCATGGTTCATCAAGGCCGCCAACTACATCAAGGGAACAAAGGCGCGTATTGGTTTCGTGTCGACCAATTCCATCACGCAAGGCGAACAGGTTGCTCAGCTTTGGCCCCTGGTGCTTGACCAGTGCAAGCTCGACATCTCGTTTGCGCATCGGACATTCGCATGGGGATCGGATGCGCGGGGCCAGGCTCACGTCCATGTCGTCATTGTTGGCCTTGCCAACAAGGTGGACACACCAAAAGAACGACGTTTATTCTCCTATCTCGACATTCATGGAGAGCCGGCTGAGAGCGTGCATACGGTAATCTCGCCCTATTTGTTCGACGCAGGTGGGCTCTCGAATCCTCACCTGGTCGTCCGCGAAACCAGCCGACCCATGAACGGCCTGCCCAAGATTGTGATTGGCTCAAAACCAATTGACGGCGGCTATTACATCCTCTCGGAAGATGAGAAAGCAGAGCTTCTGAAAAGCGAGCCGAAGGCAGAAAGCTTCATCCACCCCTTCGTGGGAAGCCGCGAGTTTCTGCACGGAACCGAGCGCTTCATCCTTTATCTGGGTGAGGCCGCTCCTGCCGCGATCGATAAGCTGCCGCTCGTAAAGGCTGCGATTGCAAACGTTCGGGATTATCGTCTCGGGAAGCTTCCGCCGAAAGGCAAAGGGGAGGACGATGTCAAAGAACCGGGCATATCATCCAGGGCGCTAGCTGACACTCCGCGAAGTTTCCACGTGACCGTGGTACCCAAGTCGGCGTTCTTGGTGGTCCCCGAAGTAAGCTCGGAGCGACGCGAATATATTCCGATCGCGTGGCTTGAACCTCCGATAATTCCGAGCAACAAGGTGCGGATTATGCCGGACGCGGCGCACTGGCAGTTTGGAATCCTGATGTCCGCGATGCACATGGCTTGGACACGGTGCGTCGGCGGCCGGCTCGAAAGCCGCTATCAATACAGCATCGGGATCAATTACAACGCGTTTCCGATGCCCCCGGTTGGCGCAGCGGCATTGCTGAAGCTTGAGCCCCTTGTAGGCGATGTTCTAGCTGAGCGGGACAAGCATGCGGGGTCGTCTCTGGCCCAACTCTATGATCCTGATTTGATGCCGCCAGAACTCAAAAAAGCCCATCGTGCTTTGGATAAAGCTGTTGATAGGCTGTATCGCGCAAAGAAGTTTGATGGGGACCGCGACCGTGCCGAGCACCTGTTTGAGCTGTATGAAAAGATGGTGGCACCGGTCATCGCCAAAGCATCTGAGCCTCCTCGCCGAAAAAGCAAGGCCAGCGCAGGTTAGCCTGCGGAGAGCCGCATGAAGAGATCGATCTTCATGAAAGGCTGATAACCGGTCATGCTCAGGGGCGGCAGTCCCGAAGCGCTGCGCTTATACGGACCTTGCCGGTCAGACGGATGCAGGAGCTTTCCTGCCCCGCCCTTCCAGAGAAAACTGGCCAATGGGAGGATTGGCCAGGGTGCTTTGCTAACCCTTGGACGACCTCGGGTCATGACCGTGGCTATCGGATCGCTGGATCTCGCCATCCTTGCCATGGATCTGCAGTTCAGTCTTCTGATGTTGACTGAGCGGACGCGCCAGCTTCTCCGCGTCGGCCTTGGTGTCGGTGCGATGGCTTGCCTTCTGGTCACCGTCGCGCTTCACCTGCCAGCCCCCATCCTTATGGGGCATTACTCGATGGGTATCACGTGCCATGGTATTACCTCACATGTAGGGGCGAATTGCCGGCAGGTCTGCGGGCGGAACGTCAGGGAACTTCTGGCCAGTGATCACTTCACTGACACGGCCCTGGTTCAGCTCGCCGAGGCGGGCTGCGATCTGGGCCTGGTTGAGCGGGCTATGCATCCAGAGACCCTTAATCTTCGAGGCGAGGATCGGGGTCAGCCGGGGGCTGCTATTTCGGTAGTGCATATGTTGTGACCTCTTTGGTCTTGACAAAGGCCCCCGACAACGCACTTTACGTTTGCGGACTAAAAGACGTTCACCGTTGTCAAAGCGGTGGTGTCGAGGGGAGTTCCGTTTCGCCGGAACTCCCTCATAATATAGCCAAAATCCCCAAGAAAATCAATCTACTAGCGAGGATTTTTGCTGCGTTTTGATGTTTTTTGAACCCCCCTGATATGGGAGCAGCCGCACCTTCTTCTCCTGGCGATCGCGCTCGATGCGTCGTTTCCGAGCCAGGTTCTCGGTCGTGCCAGATCGTCGGCCGCCGACGATGATTCCTTGCGGTTCGGCCGTCACGCGATAGATTTCTGCCCATTTGGGATCACAGCCTGCCAGGACATAGCTGCGCATTACGGCGGCCGGTCGTTCTGTTATTCTGATGACCTTGCCGTCAGTGATGCCGCCACAGCAGCGCTCGACCCATCGCCAGAGCTTTTCTTCAAATATTTTGAGCTGGCCGGGCGGGAGATGAATGACCCAATGCACATGAACGTTGTGGTCGGCACCTGGCTCCATTGTCAGGAACGGCTGATCGTCGCGCACGTTCTCGAAAGCGTAAGCGCCGGTCGCCTCGTGCCGCAGGTGCGCAGGCAGGTGGCGTGCCGTCCATTTTCCAAAGTGGTTTTGCCGGATCTTGGCGAACGCTTTCACAGCTTCTCGCGGATCGCATCCGGTGCAGACGAAATTGATCGTCACGTGTGTATTAAGGGGCCGGCCAATGCGGGCTGCCTGTTCGTCG
Organism: Rhizobium beringeri; assembly: GCF_004306515.1. Lineage (NCBI taxonomy): Bacteria > Pseudomonadati > Pseudomonadota > Alphaproteobacteria > Hyphomicrobiales > Rhizobiaceae > Rhizobium > Rhizobium beringeri. Next base: position 5,725 of record NZ_SILG01000008.1, read on the forward strand.
ATGTAGTAGAGGCTTCTTGCCGCTTTCCGGCCGATGAAAAGGCTTTGCAGATGCTACCCCTAAGAAAGTCTTAACTCGGCGCCTCTTTATCTAGAATGTGTTGCGCCGTTGTTGTCTCAATATAGGAGTTAGGGGCGATTCTCGGAATACGAGCATTCGTTTTCCTGCACGCTTTCCCAAGAAATTTTAAGATCTCAACAGTTTGTTTCGATAACGAAACAATTAAGAACATTCTAAGCCGTCCATAACGAACTCGATAACGCCACCAGATGTGCCAGGTCGGCAGCTTCCCCTCACCTTCCCACGTCGATGCTCCGCACCTGAAAGCGGGCCGCGTGTCCCGCTTTCCCGCTGATGCGGCCGGACGATCGCGCATAGACGTGTGGCCCGCGCCTCGGTGACAGCCGCCCTCGCCCGCCTGGAGCTGACAGATCTTTGAGGCCTGCCGGGCCGGACGGAGGCGCGGCTGCAGTCGCTCGGTATCACGACGCTGACCCGAAATGGATCCGCAACACAATCGCCAGCCTATACGACCTGTTGGACTGATCTTTTGACCGTCGCGATCGGCAGGGCGCCGGGAGGGGGAATTTTCCCTGAGGATGGGTCAGCACGATGAGGACATTCAGGACATGAGAACGCGCGAGGATAGCAATTCCAAAATAACCGACTGGATTCAATGGGAAATAAAATCACCTGTCTGCTTAAATCAATTGCGAGTAATCCGGTTTCATGCCATAAATTTACTTGAGTTTGCTGGATATGCCGCCATCTGACCACCGACCAGCAATATCTAAGTTCTTGATTTTATTGTATAAATACTCCATATTGACGATGTCATTGAGGATGAATTGAATCAGCTTCCAAACCTGCAAACATTTCATCCATCGCCTGGCAGTGAGCAATGACCGGCTGGCGTCCAAACCCAGCCAAATAATGCCCGGTATACGGTGGGCGGCGTCCAAACCCGCCATCCCATACTGGAGATATCGACCGGTTTCCAACCCGGTCAAACTGATGCAGAGGCCCGGGCCGACGGCTTCCAACCCCGTCGGTCCCGGATCCATCACCTGGCAGTGAGCATAATCAGCTGGGGTCCAAACCCAGCCTCTTCACAAGGATAGCAAAAAGATGGCCCCGCGTAAAAAGATTGCAAAGAGACAGTTAGAGCTTCGAAACCGGCTTTGGGCTGATCTCGATCTCGATGCCAACGAAGACGAGCTGCTGTGGACCCGCCAGGTCTACAATGGCTTTACGACATTGCCCAAAGCCATGCCGTTGATGCTCGGCATCATGGACGACTTGGCTGGCGGTCAGCCGGTATCGGGCACTTATCTTGAGCTATGGTGCCGGACATTCGACGATAATTTCGTGGTCCTGTCCAAGCAGGAGGAAATCGCGTTCCATTCCGGCTTCAGCGGTCAGCGCGCCGTCCGGACCTGGAAAGGACGGCTCAAGCTTCTCGCCGAATTAGGGTTTATCAAGCTCGCAGCTGGCCCATCCGGAGATAGCAGCTACGCGCTGATCTTGAATCCCTATCATGTCATCCGCGACCTGCATGCCGCTGGTAAGGGCGTTCGCCAGGACAAGTACAACGCACTGGTGGCACGCGCAGTCGAAATCGATGACGAGAGCCTAGCGCCGCCCCCTGCCCCCAGGGCCGCTGCCAAGCCTGCCGCATAAAGGAATGGCGTCTGGGGCGCCTTTCCAGGCGGTGCTGCGCACGTTGAGGCATCGTATTTCCGTATTTCAGCAAAATCACATTTGTGGATTGCTTTGGATTTGTTTGCCGACGCCGCCCGTCTGCTAGTAAATTCAAGACAACCGAAAGAGCTGCCCGACCCATGACGCTATCTATGAAAGAATCCAGCGCAATTGCTGCGCTCGCAGGCCTCCTCTATGACTTTCTCCCTGGAAGCGGAAACAATGCGACAGCCTTTCCTTTGGCGGCCCAAAAAGTGGGAGTTGCCCAATACTGGCAGTCTGGAAGCAAGCTGCCGTCACTCACCCAGCTTTTGACGCTCACCCTGGAGCATCGTCGCAGCAGCTTCTGCCCATTGATCCTCGAAATCGTTCGGCAGTCGATGACCTGGCGCGGCAAACGCGACCCCCTCACCCGTGCCGAGATCGACCAGCTCAACAAACTGCTGCCGGGGGTCGGTTTCAAAATTCCGGATCTTTTGGAGCCAGAGTTCCTCGACACCTTTCCCGGCGCCCCTGCTGCAGCTCAGGCACCGGCCGCCCCCACGACGCAATTGCAGGCGGCCGATCCCGCAAAGCTGGCCGAACTGAGTGTGCGGATCCGCGATCTCGCATCTCTGGCACCGCAAGAGCGAGGCTTTGCATTCGAGCGATTCCTGCATGACCTCTTCGACGTCTACGGCCTTTCTCCGCGCGCATCGTTTCGTCCACGTTCTGGGGAGCAGATTGACGGCAGCTTTGAACTTGATGGCGATACCTACCTTCTAGAGGCGAAGTGGCACAGCGCACTAACGCCTGCTGCGGATCTGCATGTCCTCAATGGCAAGCTCAACAGCCGGCCAACATGGTCGCGCGCGCTCTTTATCAGTTATGGTGGTTTTAGTCCCGACGGGCTTGTCGCCTTCAATCAGGGCAAGAGCAGCCTGATTTGTATGGACGGTTACGATCTCTACGAGACACTAAGCCGAGGCCTCCCGCTCGATCGCGTTATCGCGAAGAAGGCACGTCGGGCGGTAGAAACCGGGCTTTGCCATGTCTCTGTGCGAGACCTCTTCTGAGCCGTAGACGTTTACGACGTTCCTTAAAATCGTGTTTCTGCATTTGTCAGATGGGGCGCCAGATGGGCGTGCCGACGAGCCAGGTCAAAACCATAAGCAGCAGGAGGCAGCCCGCCAGGACAAAGACGGCCGTCAGCCCCTTCGCCTTGATTGTCACTCCCCAAATTGTCACTTCCAGCTCATTTTCGTTCATGGCCCTACCTCACATACGGTTTGGGAGAACCATGCACGGCGATAGTTGTCGCCGCAAAGCACAGGTCTCGAACGGCAAGCCTAACCGCGACAGGGCACCGTTAAGTGCGAATCGGATGGAAAATAATTCAATGAAATCAGTTTCTAACTTCATCGTATTTACGATTTTCTGTAAATATGGCGCATTATTCCTTAGAATCGGGAGCGTCCGCGTCGCGGCAGATGGTCGCCGTCATCCGACTTGTAGACGAGGAACAGGCGATCCGCCCTCCCCTGCTCGTCCCGCGATACCTTCCGCGTGATTACTTTACTGCGGAACGCCGCATCGATGATTTCGGCTTCGGACATCCCGAGCTGAGCCACCAAGTGCAGGACGGTGCGCTGGCCACCGTCGTCGCCCATGCCGCGTTCGTCCCTCAGATACGCTTCCAGACGCCGGCGCCGGCAATAGCGCGTCGTCTGGAAAGTACCGAACGCCCAGACGGCCACGACGGCCGTCAGGATCGAAGCTGCGTTGGCGATTAGATCGAGCGTCTCATTCATGGGCATGGTCCGTAAAATCGCAAATACAGAAAATCGTGTTTACGCTTTCGGCTTGATCGGATCTTCGGCCGATTGCACGAATTTCGCCGCAGCGAACTTCGCCCCCGGGCTATGGGTAAGGATCCCCTGCATTAGCGTCGGGCCGGCCGACGACAGAGCGCCCTCGCAGTCCACGAGCGTCATCTCCGGGACGGATGGGTTATCGAAGGCCATCTGGGCCGGCCGGCCGCTGGCGTCGGTAAAATCGACGACGATCCAGACCTTGTCGGATTTGCCCGAACAGGCCGCCAGCAAGGCCGCCACTAGAATGGCGCCACAACGGTATGTCTTCATGCAATGGAATCCCCCTTGAGAGCACCATTCCAGCAGAGACCGCCGACCCTGGCAAGATGGTAGGCAGGCATTACGATTTTCTGTAAAATCGTAAATGTGGCCTGATTCCAACAGGGGTCTTAGCAAAGCCTTAACCAAGGCTGGCCAAGACTGCCGCATCGTGAAATCGTAAATGCGATTTGCAACAATTACAGAAAGGCGACGACATGATCATAGGCGTCCTCAGCCAGAAGGGCGGAGTGGGTAAGACCACCATCGCCGTCAATCTCGCCGCGACCTACGCAAAATCCGGCCTGCGCGTTCTCCTCGTCGATGCGGATCCGCAGGGGAGTGCCCTGCAGTGGTCGGCAGCCCGCGACGCCGAGCCGTTGTTCAGTGTCGTCGGCATGGCCAAGGCGACCTTGCACAAGGAGCTACCCGACATCGCCAAGGATTACCAGGTGGTCGTTATTGACGGCGCACCGCGCGTCAACGAACTCGGCCGCGCGGCGATCCTCGCCAGCGACATTGTGTTGATCCCGGTTCAGCCCTCACCCTACGACATCTGGGCGGCGGCCGAGACCGTGCGCCTGATCCAAGAGGCTCAGCAGTTCAAGGAAAGCTTGAAAGGCGTATTTGTGATTAATCGTAAAATCGCAAATACGGCAATCGGCCGCGACGTCACCGAGGCCTTGGGTCAGTTTCAAGATATTCCGGTTCTGCCGACCGCGTTGCATCAGCGCGTCGTCTACGCCGAGAGTGCAGGGCAGGGGCTCTCTGTCCTGGAAGTCGATCCCAAGGGTGAGGCCGCGCGCGAGATTGCGTCGCTAGCCAAGCACCTGATGAGCAACCAAGAGAAAAGGAAAGCCGCATGAAAAAGACGGTCACCATGAAAATGCCGATCGCCAAGCCGCCCGCCGCAGCCGATGCATGGGTCGGTGAAAATACCGGCGACGTGTCCGAGGCGCCCAAACATTCCAAAGTTGTGCCGCTTCGCGCCGAGGCCGAGGCGAACAAGCGTCTGACCATCGACGTAAGCGAAAGCCTCCACAAGCGCATCAAGGCGCAGTGCGCCATGCGCGGCACCAAGATGGCCGACGTGATACGCGATTTGCTGGAAAAGGAATTCGCGGCGTAAAATCGTTTTTACGATTTTACGCTTTAGATGGTGGGTGCCTGTTTATGCAGCACTGCCTTTTCCAATTTCGGGCAAATCACTCTAAGGTATCTGCATGGAACGGCCCGACGAATCACTGATCATTGACGCAGACCTGCGGCAGCAACTGGAGTACCAGCGCAACCGCACGCGTGGCGTCGGGATGTTCGAATTCGAGGTGAGAGAGCTAATTGCCGCTCAGGAAGCCCGTCATGCGGAAAAGGCTCGGTGGGAGTCATCCCTCGACGCCATGACGCCCATGCAGAAACGCCGGGCGATCGTCCGCGAAGTAATTGAGAGCGACGGTCCTTCCCCATCCAATCTCCGCTATATGCACAGTTCGCTTGCGATCTGTGGCCTACCCTACAAGCGCTTGCCCGAAGGCGAGTATGAGTTTGAGCGCAAGCAGGGACGTATGGCCGTCGTGGTCGAAGCCGGCAAGCTCCGCGCGCCAGACGGGTCGCGGGTGCAGCAGCCAGTTCCCTACGGCCCTAAGCCGCGCCTGATCCTAGCGCACCTTAGCACTGAGGCTATCCGCAACCGCTCTGCAACGATCGACGTTGCCGAAACGTTGACAGCGTTTATGCGCGAATTGGGCTTCGAGAAGCGGGGAGGGGAGCGTGGCAACATCAAGCCCTTCAAGGAGCAGCTGCAAGCCCTGGCCGCGTGCCGAATGGAAATCAGCGCCTGGGACGGCAAACGGTCAGCAACGATTGATGCCAAGCCATTCAAAGGCATCGAGCTGTGGATGTCCGACAACCCTGACCAAAAGTCTCTGTGGCCGTCCACGGTCACGTTCTCGCAGGAGTTCTACCAGTCTCTCAAGGACCACGCCCTGCCGATCGATGTGCGCGCGCTCCATGCTTTTGCCAATTCTGCCCGGAAACTGGATCTCCTCTTTTGGCTGAACTATCGCCTGCACAGCATGAAAACTCAGCTGGTGCTGGACTGGAAGCCGCTGCAGATGCAGTTTGGCGACGGTTTCGCCCGAGAGCGCGCATTCCGCGCCCAGATGGCAGATGACATTGAGCACATCAAAAGTGTCTTCCCGAAGCTGCCCGTCAAGCTGACCGAGCGTGGCTTGATCCTCGAAAATGCGGATCCGGAGGTTCTTTCCATTCCCAAACGTCTTCCAAAAAAATAGTGAAATAGCAAGGATTTAGCGGCGCTGATCTGGTGGCGCTGAGGCTATTTTTTTGTGACTATATATCAATGCTTTACCAAGGGGGTAGCGCTGAATTGGTGGCGCTCCGGCGCTGATCTGGTGGCGCTTTCGGTAGCTACAGCGCTGATCTGCTGGCGGTCTAGCGCTGAATTGGTGGCGCTTCCAGCGCTGAATTGGTGGCGCCTATATATAGAACAGAAAGATTCCAGAAAGTTTGAACAGAAAGACTCTTACAGAAATCTTCTCACAGAATATCAGAAAGGGCCTGCGGCCAGCCGTAAATTTGATTGATAAATAATCTGCTCATCTCGAACGGTTCATTTCACCTATCCCCTGGGGCTGTCTGCCCCAGACCCCGAGGATATTTGCAAGAGGAATGACGTTTAAGGGGAGCAGGAGGAACGATTGCCGTCTCAGAGCGGCCTGTCGAGGCCGTAGAGAGGTTTTTACATGTGAAATGGGGGAGGAGTTCGTCGAACGCCTGAAAGCGTCTGTGCGTAGAGTGTGGAGGTTGCCATCACCCGAAGGTGATGGCGCCCATTCCTCTACGGTCATCGGCATCCCTGCCTGTACCGTGCACTCAGTGAATCATAGCTCAGAAGGCTTGCCAAGCATCATGCTCAAAATGCTTGGCAGGGTGTCAGGCTGGTGGTAAGCTTTACTACCATAAGAGACTGGAGGTGCCATATGGCTAATGTTGAAAAGATCAGCGTGTCAATGACGCCGCAGCAGGCGGATCTGATGCGTGACGCGGTCAGCAGCGGTGCCTATGCCAGCAGCAGTGAAGTTATCCGTGAGGCCATGCGCGACTGGTCCGCGAAGTGGGAAACCCGTAAAGGGGACATCGAGCGTCTGCGCCGCTTCTGGGACGAAGGCAAGACTAGCGGCAAGCCCGCCTCGGTCGATTTCGATACCTTGCGCAGCGAGGCGCGTCAGGAACTGAGTGCAGCCCGTAAAAATGCCCGCTAATCTCGTCTGGCTTCCGCAAGCCCTTGCCGACGTTCGCGAGATTTACGTGCAGATCGGTCTGGAGCAGCCTCAGGCCGCCGAGCGGTTTTTCGATAGCTTCGAACGCAAGGCCCGCCTTCTTGCAGACCAACCAAGGTTAGGCGCCCGTCGTCCGGAGATCCGGCCGAGCGCCAGGATGCTCGTCGAAGCCCCCTTTGTCATGCTTTACGAGACTGTCCCGGACACAGATGAAGGACCGGTTGAAACTGTTCAAATTGTGCGCGTGATTGACGGCCGGCGCGACCTTCACAGCCTGGTCTCCTAAGTACAAACCCCATCGGGATCGTGGAGAAGGGCACGTCGTCACTGGCCGGCGTGATATGGCAGCGTTGACGGCCATTTCGCACGATTTCGAGAAGATAAGAACCTAATCCCCAGCCACGCATCTGTGACCATTCCTCTTGCAAGTATCCTCGGGGGGTCCAGGGGGGCAGACAGCCCCCCTGGGGTACGCTACGGATTTTGGGCGTAGTGCAAGGGGGGTCTGGGGGACCTCCCCCAGGGGTACGCGCAAAGCGCGCGGCGTTTTTGCGGCGCCCTAGTGTATGCATGACGGCAGCCCCAGGTAGTGTGGTATGACTGTCGGAAACACAGCTAAGAGTACTCCGCCGAGGATCATTCCGAGACCCGTCTCGGAACGGAAGCGGGATAGGGCCCAGACGACCACGCCTAGCATCACGCAGATGCCTCCAATGTTATAGGCGCCGACGATCGTCCATCTCAGCCCACCGCAGAAGATTCCCAGATGATAGCCCAGCTCTGATGCGACCGTGTCTATACCGAGACACACCAGTAGGATGACGCCAACAATGGCAGCAATTTCGCCGATCAAAGCGATCAGACCTGAAGACGATGTCATTTGAATTGCCTCATGGTGCAAAAGGTTGGGTAATGGGTGGAATGCAACAGAGAGGGCAGGGGGACCGGTTGACAGAGGTAATAGCGCACTTATACATCGCTGTGCGACATAGGTGCTCGGCGGCCACGGGGACGTGGCAGATCGCCGAACGGAAGCCCGGGACGGGCTGATTTGGATGGTGTGGTGAGTTCGTACCATTTCAGCATGCAGATCGTGAAACGCTCCGCCGGGCAGTCGTCGGTGGCCGCCGCCGCCTATCGTGCCGGTGCGCGACTGCAGGACGAACGCAAAGGTGTGGTCCATGATTACGCCGGCCGCCGTGGTATTGCTCACGCCGAGATCATGCTGCCGGAAGGCGCGGCGCCGTGGATGGCAGACCGCGAACGTCTCTGGAACCATGCCGAAGCTTTGGAGAAGCGGAAAGACGCGCAACTCGCCCGTGAAATCAATATGGCGCTTCCGCACGAGATTTCGGCCGAGGCAAGGCTGAATTTGGTCCGATCGTTTGTCCGCGAGCAGTTCGTGGCGAAGGGCATGGTGGCTGATTTTGCCCTGCACGACCCGGTCGCCGAGAAGGGCGACGACCCCCGGAATTTCCACGCCCATATCATGCTGACGATGCGCATGGCAGGATCCCAAGGGCTGCGCGCCGTGAAGACCCGCGAATGGAATTCCGACGAGATGCTCAAGACGTGGCGGCAGGCCTGGGCCGAGCATCAAAACCGATCGCTGGAGCGCGCCGGCCGCCGCGAGCGTGTCGATGCCCGCCGCCTCGATGTCCAACGCCAAGAGGCGCATGACGCCGGTGATCGCGCCGCCGCGATGACCTTTGATCGCGCTCCGGAGATCCACATGGGACGCCGTGCGCGCAACACCGAGCGGCGCGGGCTTCAGCCGGTCAGCCGGCCGCGCCAGGACCGCACGGCGCGACCGGGGGCAGGGGAGTTCCGTTCGGCCAAGATGGATAAGGGCCGCGTGCGCACCGTCGTCTACAGCTCGATTGATCATGGCACCCGCACACAATGGAATGCTGAGATTCTGACTGAAAACGAGCGTCGCAGCCGCAGCCGGATCGACAAGCTGGAGCGTCAGGCGGTGCGCCTGCGCCAGCGGCATATGCGGGCGCTGCGGGTGTCGTCCGCGCCCATGCGACTCGCTCTGGGCCAGGAGCGCCGGCACAAGATTGCCAGGCGCCACGCGACCCGCAGCTCGGACTTGCTGCAGCAGATCGAGCGGCTGATCGCCGAGCTGCTGCAGGTGCGTACCCATCGTCAGAAACGTCATCGCGAACTTCTCCGCTTGCGGGATGTTGGGAAAATGAAGGGTTGGGGCCGCTTCTAGGCGGCTTCCGTGCGGCTGGGAGGCCGGCCGAAGGGGATGATGTGGGCCGACTGCCGGCGCCAGCGGTCCCAGCGACGGCGCCAACGGCGAATTTTGAAGTAGCGGACCTTGCGCGCCAGGACCGGAAACTTCACCGCGCCTGAAAAGAAGATAATGGACTTCTTCGACGAGAGACGTGTGATCTCGGCCGGATCCAGCAGGTAGCGGCTGACTTCCGTTCCGTCGCGATTGGTGACTGTGGTTTTGCCGATCGCGTCGGCGAGATCCCTGGCGCTGGCGACGTCATTGACGCCGAAGGCAACCTTGCAGTTGGCGTTGGCGATCATGGAATCCGCTTTGGGATAGGTGCGCCGCAGCTGGTTGAGATCCTGGAAGACGAGGATCAGGCGCGCGTAGCTTGCGAGATAGCCGACGCCTGTTTCCAGGGGCTCGATGCGGCCCATGGCGGCCGCCTCATCGAGCAGGAGCAGGGTCGGATGGCGGGGAGGGGCTTCGTCCTTGGCGCGCGTCATCGCCGTCAGCGCGCAGCCCATCATCACGCGCAGGAAGCCGCCATAGATCGGCAGTTTCTCTTCATCGACGATGACGTAGCAGGTCATGACCTGGCGATTGAAATCGCGGAAATCGAACCCGCTGCTCATGCTCACCAGGCCGGCCGGACGATCGGCCGACCAGATCGCCATGGCCTTGTCCGCATTGGACATGATCGAACGGGCTTCCTCGCTGGCTTCCATTTCCTGGAAGGCCTGCATGAACTCACGTAGCGTCGTCGAGCCGAGGTGCCTGGCGTCTTCAGCGATCACCGACGAGATCCCGCTGAAGCCGGTCGCGACCAGACTGCGGATCTTGGACAGGTTGCGCAGCTCCGGAACGTCGCGGTAGCGCAAGCAGGTGTAGAGGATCAGGCCCTGCAGGAGCTGGGTGGCGCGGTTGTCCCAGTGGCCGCCCGAAGCGCTATCCGGAATGACGAGGAGCTTAGCCAGCTCCAGGGCGTCGTCGGCTTCATGGAAGGTGCCGATCCGCACCATGTCGAGCGGATTGAAGCTGTCCGACAAATGCGGATCGATGACGTTGAGCGTCACCGCGGGGCCGAGCGTTGAGCGATGGCGTCGCGTGATGGCGCTGTTTTCGCCCTTGGGATCGCTGCAGATAATGCTGCCTTTGTAGTCGAGTAGGTTCGGCACGACGACGCCCACGCCTTTGCCGCTGCGCGTTGGCGCGAACAGCAGCACATAGCCGTCGCGGTTGAAGCGCAAGAAGCGCCCCCATTTACGGCCGACAATCAAGCCGTCGCCGCCCCAGACGCGTCCGAACACAAGTTCGCGGAAGGTGGCCCAGCGGGCCGAGCCGTAAGTCGTCGAGGTCTGGCGCGGTGTCTGCATCATCAGCAGGAGGAGTGCGAGAAGCAACCGCAGCACGCCGAACGTCAGGAAGACGAGCAGACGGCACGCTAACAAAATGATTTGCATGGTCAAAGTTCCCGTAGGTTTGAGGGGGCGTCAACGGCAGTGCTGTCCAGATGGTCAGCGGCGTGGGCGGTCACGCGGCGAAGGACGATCGCGATCGTCGTCGGAGCGTTCAAAGCGGCGCGTATCCTCGCGATCGATGAGATTGCGGCGTGCAGCTTTGAGATCCTGCAGCTGCGTCAGCAGCTGGGCGTGGTCCTGGATGGCTTTGGGCAGCTCGGCCAGGCTTTGGCGCACCTGGCGCTGTTTCTCGAACTGGAAAAAGCCGTGCTTCAGGAAGCCGAAATGATAGACGCGATCGCCCCAGCCCTTGCGGTCTTCCAGAATGCCGATCACGACGTCGGGACCGCGCGCTTGGAGCAGATCCTGATATTTGGCGACAGCATGGTTGCCGTTCTCGAACGACTGCCGCAACAGGCGCTCGACGCGGGCAGTGGCAACCTGGGCCGCAGCCTCAACCTCGCCCTCAGCTTGGGCGAGACTGCTTTTCGAAAAATCATTTGCCGACATTGCAATTCTCTCCCAAACTTGACGCATGACGCACATCTTCACTTGGCTGACGCAGTTGCTCACGAAGGAGCGGCCAGCGGAGCCGTTCAGTCCGAATATCGAGGGTATGAACCGGGCCATGGAGATCGCGATCGCGCGCTTCCCGCATGATCCGGTGGTCCAGGAAGCCCGGGCGAAATCCGAGCTTCTTATTCGGTCGCTGTTGCGACCCCGCGTCTACGACGCGTAGGCATGCACCGTGCTCAAAGGCATCAAGGGCTGGGCCCTTCTCCACTTCGTTTCGACCCTGACGGGTGACGCCTTCTGCGCGCGGTGCACTTCTGGAAGCGTCGGGACGGGGAACGTCCCAACGCCCTACGGGCAGATCGACGAGCCTGCGGCGCGTCGAACAGGGAACAAGGCTTAGGAAGTGCGATCGTTTCCCTCGCCCCGAAAGACCTGCTGTCTGCGGGGAGCGGTGCGAACGCCCTTCATCAGTTTCCGGACCGTTGAAGCCACCCCCCAAAACGCCAAACGCAAAATCGGAGTGGCGATCGCGGCGACGCACATTAGCGCAATCCAGACGATGAGCTGCAGGGTTCCGAACAGGAGTCCCATCATCACACCCTGCCTCTTCGACGATCAAGCAGTCGCTTGAGCACCAGCTTTGCCTGGTGTTCGTCGCGGGCGCGATGCGAGCGGAGAATGGATTTCAGCTTGTCACTGCGCTGAATGATCGACATCACCAGGTCCGGTCGATGGCAGACCAAATCCAGAATGTCGTCGAGATCTGAGGGGGTGTCGCTCGATGGCTCCTCTTCCCAGACCGTTTCGGCGCGGATGGGTGACGGGGAATCGAGCCTGATCAGCCAGGTATCAACCCGGGGCGATCGGCCGGGGTAGGTCACGATCGGGGCAATGAATGTGTGCCAGGGCTCGCCCAGACGGGCGGCGGCTTCAAGGTGTTGCCGCATCGATGGAATGTCGCCGTAGCCGCTGCCTGGTGCTCCGTCCGACAGAAAATTCATGCCGCCTGGGTGCGAGTGCATGACGCCGAGGAAGTACTTGCCGAAGGGAAGAAGACTGGTGTTGAGGTAGTGTTCGAGAAACGCTGCATTCAGTGTCACCGTGCTGCGGCTCGCCTTGCCGCGTCCGTGCCCGTCAGAGGCCGGAGGCATCGGCATGACATCCGTGACACGCAGGGGATCGTTCAGGTAGCCGCCCAAGACCGCATAGGTCTCTGGCTCGAAGAAGCCGACGGATGCGTCCACCTTCGCCTTCATACCGGGCGCGAAACGGACTGTTTCGTGTGTTTGGTTCCATAGCGGCGAATTATTCGGATGATCGTAGATCAGGACCATGTGCTTAACTCCAGCTGCGGCCGTTGCGGATGTATTTCGAGGTGCATTCCGCCCACCAAATCGATAGCGCGATGGCGGTCGGAAGGTCGGGCGGGTGGTTTGCAAAGCAGACTTTGGCAAAGCCGTTCGGGCCAGGTAGACGATGTGTTTCGTGCAGCCCGTTCGAGCGGCTGCCGTAGGCCGGCTGTGCGAGGATGACGGCTTCGTAGCCGACACCAGAGCGGTAGATCGCAAAGCGGAAGGTCTGTCCGTAAGACGTGAAATGCTCGATCTCGCCACTTCCATGCTGGGGAAAGGTTGACCAGATGAGATCCATGTCCGGTTTGCCATCGGCGCCGAGAAGAGTTCCGTTCGACATGAGCTATCCCCGTTTCCTCTACCGGCCGGCAAGACACTGCTTGCCGGCCGTGTTGTTGCGGACTGGTCTCAGCAGAAGGTCTGCTCGCCAATCGGAGACGGGCGCCACGTCGTTGCCGGCTTCTGTTGGGTGCTATTTCGCATTGTATTTCTCCTTTTAATTAGCCCTGTGGTTGTAGAGAAGGGTCGGGCTTCCCGTGCTCCAATCGCTCTCGCGATGGCGTTGGCTGCCGGTTAGTTCGGCGAGCCGAAGTAGATGGGGGTAAGAAATCCAGAGGGCGTGTGAAAGCCGTTGAAGCCCGTCGCAAGGCCCGCGTCGATCAGCCCAGCGCCAATGTTGGACAGCAGCTCGATCGACGAACCGGCGCGGTGGTGGAGATAGCCGGCAATCATGAGTGCTACGGCCGAATTCATCGTCTCGGTGTGCAAAGCGCAGCTCGGGAAGAATGCAGGCGGCTCATAGCCCGCCTCGACGCCTTTCCAGGCTTCCGGAAGGATCTCCTGAAGAGATTTTCCACCAGGCTCCACAAAGGCCGTAAAATGCTGCAGGCCGTCACCGGTCATGCCGTGGATGAAGGTGGCGACGCCAGCATACTGTGCTCGTTTGGCCAGTGCGAACATCGAACGCGGGTGGTCGATGCCAATCTTCACGACATCGGCGGATGCCAGGATGGCAGTCAGATCGGGGACGTCTTCAGCGTTGGCGTGATAGGTCTCGACATGGGCGGTTGGGGCCCGGGCCATGATCATGGCCTTGGCGGCCTCCACCTTGGGCATGCCGATGTGCGACTGATCATAGAGGGTCTGGCCGATGTTCTCGACTTCGACATGCTGGCTGTCGATGAGGGTAAAGCGGCCGACGCCAATGCGGGCGAGGGTCAGTCCGGATGAGAGGCCCCGGCTGGCGCCAATCATGACGAGATGGCTTTTGAGCATGAGTGCGCTATCGGCACGACCGGCTTGCCGGTCGCTTTGAGTATGAGCGTTCATCGTTTCCTCCTATGCAACGCTAAATTGCGAATACAATCAGAGGGTGTTGACGCTTCCGAGACTTCGGGCGTATACTATACAGACCGAGAGGCTAAGAACTGTCTCGGAAACATCACTCACCCGTTTTACTGGTGAATGCGAGAGGGGGAGGATTGGCGTCCTTCCCTTTCTTGCTTTTTATAAGGTCAAAATTTGGCCATCGTCAAGTGCGATCTACAAAATATTATAATAAAATCAAGTAGTTAAATTTCCAAGGGCGAGAATAGTTTCTGTGCCCGTAGCAATTGCGCTTGTTTTTCGGAATATTTTCCAGGAATTGTGAAAAGTAACTGCCCCAGCCCCCCGCGCGAGCTAATCTTGTCTCAGAAATTACCGACTGCCGTTAAGAAACGTCGCCTTCTTTCCTATCTCAAAGCTGGCCGAGAGGACTTGGTGGAGCGGGCGTGTCGGGAAGCAAACGTGCAGCTGAAAACCGTCATCAAGTTGTCCGAAGCGAAGCTTGATCAATGGGAAAAGTCGCATGTGGTTATGCACGGGACACTTGATAAGGTCCTCGACTACCTACCAAACCTAAAGCACGCGGACGAGTTCTGGAATTATATGAGCTTCTTGAAAATCAAGAAGCTAAGCGTCGAAACGCAACATTCTCTCGAAAAATACGTGGGGCACTACGCCCTGGTTACAAACATCCCCGAGGAAGACATCCGGTTTATCTCGATGTCGATCATTATAACGCGCTCACCGTTTTTCCCGGTGTTTGATATCCATGTTGCTGGAAACGAGGATGATGGCGTTGAGGAGATCAACTGCGATGGGTTCATCATAGCTAATGGCCGGCGACTGGCTCTCACGGGCCTTTCAGATTTCCTCGACGCGTTTATTGTTCTGACCGATGTTCCGGATGTGAAGCGGAATCCTATCAGGGGCACCGGCACCTTCGAACATAAGATCAGCGGCGTCTGCTACACGTCGGAAGTCATTCTCGTGCCCATCGATGACGCAACCGAGATGGAGCCCGTGATCGCCCGGGCCAAGAAGCGGTTGAAAATCGGTCCCATAGAATTGAAATGAGCGCGGCCCGACGTCTGCCGGCGAAATCGGACGATTAGATTCTTGCATGATGCCAGGGGACAATAGGAATGCGACGGTATCCAGCCGATCGCCCAGCTCACAACAGGAGATCCTATGAGCACTAACATCCTCCCTGCCATCCTGACCGGCGTCGGAACATTCCTGTTCTCGACCATCCTGCAAGGGGTCGATCCCGACATTGCCCTTGTCGGTAGCGTCATCTTCGGCGTCACTTACTGGTTGGGCAGTGACTTCATGGATGACCTCGTTTCGTGACCAAAGGGGGGCGGCTAGTCCGCCCCCTAAATCTTCTTTTCTCGTGTGCTCTATATATGATAATGTCCTTTATCATATATAAAGGGATGACATTTGGAGCAGCTTGAACTTCTCGCTAAACGGTTCAGGGACGCCATCGAGCGGATCCCACCTCAACAGCTGCCCATTACTCTGCAGAGTTTTCCCGCAGGCGCCTGCGGG
>NZ_SILG01000009.1:0-11737 GCF_004306515.1 Rhizobium beringeri
AGGAGCGCCTCCCTGCCATCCTGACCGGCGTCGGAAGCTGAGCCAGTCGCGCATCTTCCTCAGCACTCCTGGCGAAGCCTGTGGCGGGCGGGATCAGATATCGGACGCGGGCAGCGTCTGCCTCCACGACGGGTTGGGGTTCGGCCCGTTCCTCGCTATAGGCGACCCGTCGTTCCCGCTCGATCGTGAAGCCGAGCGCAACGCCCGCCCGCTCCCAAAGCTTCGCCAGCTGCTTGCGCCTCTCGGCAATCCCGGCCCACCGCCTGGAAAGGCTTTCTTCCACCCCGGCTGCGGCAAGCGAAAGATGATCGAGACCGCGGCGTCGCGCAAAATCTTGCGCCTGGGCGCAATAACCGGCCTCGCTCTCAAAATCGAGCGTCGTCGTTTTGGCGCCGGAGCGCGACAGGCGCTCTACCAACTGCTTGAACAGGTCAGGCCGATGGCTTTCCTGCTCGATGCGTTGCCGGCGTTCTTCGCTGGTTTCGATCCGTTTGGCGGTCCAGACGTTGCGGTCGACCTCTCTTTCCTCGAACCGCTTCTGGCCGGTTTGCTCGTCGACGACCGGGACCTTGATCGTGACCCGCTCCACTCCGTCCTTGCGCAGGGTCACCGTGTCGCCTTCCGACACGCCGCCCTCCTCCAACGCCTTCGGCAGGCTGACGCCCCAAAGGCGATGGATGGTTCCGTCATCCGTCCTGACGTCAGCATAGGGGCTATCATCGGCATCTTCATCGCTGGGCCGGAACTTGGCTTGTCCTGTTTCCACGAGCGCGCCGGTGACGCCGGCGGCATGATCGACATGCGGCTTCCGTCCCCATTCCGGCTTCGCCTCAAAATCTTCCTTTGCCGCATAAAGATCGGCGCGGTCGCGATGCCGGGTCATCGACACATAGGTCAGGTGCTGGTCCATCATGCCGGTGGCAAGCACGAAGGTCCGGTCGACGGTGGCACCTTGTGATTTGTGGATGGTCGCGGCGTAGCCATGATCAACGTTGCGATAGCTGTCCTCGCTGATGACGACATCACGGCCATTGTCGAGACGCACCGAAAGCAGTTTGTCGCCGGTGGAAACGACCGTGCCGAGCATGCCGTTCTTGACATGTTGCGGACCAAGACGGGGAGCACGTGGCTCGATGAAGCGGGCATTCTCCAGGAAGATGATGCGGTCACCGGCGGCGAAGTCCCGCGCGCCGCGTTCGGTCCGGAAGGTGCGGTTCTCACTGAGCGCGCCCTCTTGCGACATCACCGATCGCAGCGCCTCGTTCAGACGCTTTACGTCCTCGTTGGTGTGGGCGAGTACGAGCAGCTCGTCGCCGCGAAGACGACCATCATTGCCTTGGCGGACAGACGTTTCGATTGCCAGTTTGCGCGCTTCGCTCCAGTCGCCAACAATCCGCGCGATGACTTCGTCCCGTGTCCCAGCCTCGACCAGGTGGCCATGTCGGGCATAAGCGTCGAGGCCTTGTTCGACCTCTCCACGGGCAAAAAGCCGTGACGCCTCGCGCGCCCATTGCTGGCGCTGGCGGCGCACGCCGGCAAGTTCGGCAAAACCGATGCGTTCGGTGATTGCCCGGAACGCCGCACCCGCCTGGATCGGTTGGAGCTGCATCCCATCGCCGACCAGCACGACTTTCGCCTCCGCTTGCTCGGCGATGTCAAGCACGCGGGCCATCTGCTGCGACGACACCATGCCGGCCTCGTCGATGACAAGCACGTTGCCGCGTTCGAGCAACTCGCGTCCGCTGGCCCAGGTCAGTTCCCAGGCGGCCAGTGTCCGCGACCTGATGCCGGAACTGTCTTCCAGCCCTTCGGCGGCTTTGCCGGCAAGGGCCGCACCAATCACCCGGCGGCCATCACTTTCCCAGGCGACGCGGGCTGCGGCAAGCAAGGTCGACTTGCCGGCGCCGGCAAGGCCGACGACGGCGGCAATGCCATTGTCCCGCGTGACATGACGGACGGCGTCGACCTGCTCCGGATCGAGATGGAAGGATTTTTGGGGATCCCGGGTCTCGACGTTGCTGATCGCGGCTGCAACCACCCGATCGGAAACGGCGAAACCCCGGTGTTCTGACAAGACCTGCGCCGACCGCGCCATATCATATTCGCTGCGAAGGATCTCGCGCGTGGTGAAGATGGCGGGTTCGCTCGCCTTCCCCGTTTCGGCATCGATCTGCTGTGGCTTCAGCATGATGAGATCGTCCGACGCCATCAGCCGCCCGCGGATATTGGCGAAGACGGCGGGATCGTCGACGTGACGATGCAGCGCCTTGGCGATGTCGCGCTCATCGAAGGTGGAGCGTTCATTGCTCAACTGCTTCAGCAGGAGCGTAGGATCTGCCAGCAGCCGGTCGGCCATCTCCTGGCGACGGGCAAGATCGGCCGGCGCAAAATGAAGCTCCCTGCCCTTACGGACCAACGCCGCTTTCTCGGGACCGAGATGTGTTTGCGCGATGCCATCAAGGCCCTGTTCGGCATAGGAGCGGCCGTCGAGCCGGACCTCATGGCCGGCAAGCGCCAGATGCCGGTTGGCAGTGTCCGCCCAGGCGATCTTCCACGCTTTCATGGTTTCCTTATCGCCGGCCCAGAGCCTGTAGACGATCCTGCCCTTTGGGCGGTCCGGCGTAACGACCCGCAACGGAGCGCCATCGTCGCCGGTCACCGCTACCTTCTTCTGCCCGAACCCCTCCTCCGTCAGCGGTCTCAGCGTGGTCATCAGATGGATATGCGGGTTGCCGTCCCTGTCGTGATAAACCCAATCCGCGACCATTCCCTTCGACGTGAAATTGTCTCGCACGAATTCGCGCACCAGCGCGATGTTCTCGGCCCGCGTCAGTTCCTCTGGCAGCGCGATGATAAGCTCACGCGCCAGCTGCGCGTCTGCCCGTTTCTCAAAGGCGTCGACCGCATTCCAGAGCGCCTCGCTGGCGCCGGCAACGGAACGGCCGTCGATCGCCGTCCGCAGCCAGGTCGGCATCTGGTCCGGCAGGGCCAGTTCCTCATGAACGAGTTCGGAGGCCCCGCCCCTGTAGCTGAAGGACGTACCGGCCTGTTCGTCCATCATCCGGGTGCGATGACGATAGGCGGCGGCCGAGACGATGCTGCGTCCCGCTCCCCGGCTGATCACCTGCGCTCTGACGAACATGATCGCCACTGCCGTCTCCTGATCATCCGAGCACGTCGCGATAGCGACGTATATTGCGCCCTCAAACCGATCGGACCGAAGGGCCGATGCCGCTTCTCTGGAAGGCGGCCATCGGCCGAAATTCCGTCTGCGACGTTTTGGGTTTTTGCAAAATAGTCTATTTTACTATCGTCTTCTAGATAGTATAATCATCGTCGTAATGACCGCGCCAAATAGGGAAGGAAATAGGAATGGCCGTAAAATCATCGATTTCTGATCTCGATGCACAGATGGAGAAGCTGCGAGAACGTCGACGAAACCTGATAGTTAAATCGGCCGAGCGGTTTGCCCGCGCAGCCACAAAGTCAGGGCTGGCGGAAAAGGAGATCGCTGATGAGGAAGTCGAGCGGATCTTCGAAGAGATCGCCGCTCGATTTCGCAAAGAGGAAAAGAAAGGGGCTAGTGGCCCATCTCCTCAAATGCGTCGACCAGCAGTTGGTGGTGCTGGATCGACGTCGGAGGATTCACATGACGGCTGACCGCAAGAAAGAAGCACGCGAGAAATTCCTGCTCGGCGGCATCGTCGTGAAGGCTGGCCTATCAAAGGTCGACCGGGCGTTTCTGCTCGGTGGCCTCATCGAATTGGCGAGGGTAATAGCGGGATCGGCCGAACATAGGCGGTTGCGCGATATCGGCAGAGAGGCGTTCAAGGCTCCTTCGCTCGATCCTTCTTCGCCGCGCGTCGAGGAGAACGCCGGATGGCGCTGAAGGGTCGATTGCATCCGAGCCTACTGCTGGTCTTCGTACCGATCGCCGTGACTGCGATCACCGTCTACATCACCGGATGGCGATGGACGGCACTGGCCCACGGCCTATCCGGCAAGACCGAATATTGGTTCCTGCGAGCGGCACCCGTGCCGGCGCTCCTGTCCGGGCCACTCGCAGGACTTCTGACCGTCTGGGCGTTGCCGCTGCATCGCCGGCGGCCGATCGCCATCGCCAGCTTCTTGTGCTTTCTCGTCGTCACCGGATTTTATACGTTGCGCGAATATGGCCGCCTCGTCCCATCGGTGGAGCGCGGCGTCGTCACATGGAACCAGGCGCTTTCCTACTTGGATTTCATTGCTGTCATCGGCGCCCTGGCGGGTTTTATGGCCGTGGCAGTCGCTGCCCGGATCTCCGTCGTCGTGCCCGAGGCAGTCAAACGGGCAAGGGGCGGAACCTTTGGCGATGCAGATTGGCTCTCAATGGCGGCGGCGGCAAAGCTCTTTCCGCGCGACGGTGAGATTGTCGTCGGCGAGCGCTACCGCGTCGACAAGGAAACCGTCCACGAAGCGCCCTTCGATCCGAAGGATCGCAGCACGTGGGGACAAGGCGGCCAGGCGCCACTCCTCACCTACAACCAAGATTTCGATTCCACCCATATGCTGTTCTTTGCCGGATCGGGTGGATACAAGACGACCAGCAACGTCCTGCCGACCGCACTGCGTTATACCGGCCCTTTGATCTGCCTCGATCCTTCCACCGAGGTCGCGCCGATGGTGGTCGAGCATCGCACCCGCATTCTCGGGCGCGAGGTCATGGTGCTCGATCCCGCCAACCCGATCATGGGCTTCAATGTCCTCGACGGAATCGAGCATTCGAAGCGAAAAGAGGAGGACATCGTCGGCATCGCCCACATGCTTCTATCCGAAAGCCTGCGTTTTGAATCCTCGACTGGCTCCTACTTCCAGAACCAGGCGCACAATCTCCTGACCGGACTGCTCGCCCACGTCATGCTGTCGCCGGAATGTTCCGGCCGGCGGAATCTACGCAGTCTGCGCCAGATCGTTTCCGAGCCGGAACCCTCCGTGCTCGCGATGCTGCGCGACATTCAGGAACACTCCGAAACTGCCTTTATCCGCGAAACGCTCGGCGTCTTCACCAACATGACCGAGCAAACCTTTTCGGGTGTCTATTCGACGGCGTCGAAGGATACGCAATGGCTCTCATTGGATAGTTACGCCGCGCTCGTCTGCGGCAACGCCTTCAGGTCGAGCGATATCGTCACCGGCAAGACGGACGTATTCCTCAATATCCCGGCGTCGATCCTGCGCTCCTATCCGGGCATCGGGCGCGTGATCATCGGCTCTCTGATCAACGCCATGGTCCAGGCCGATGGCGGCTTCAGCCGCCGAGCGCTCTTCATGCTCGATGAGGTCGATCTGCTCGGCTATATGCGGGTGCTGGAAGAGGCGCGCGATCGCGGTCGCAAGTACGGCATCAGCATGATGCTGCTCTACCAATCGGTCGGACAGCTGGAACGGCACTTCGGGAAGGATGGCGCGACGTCATGGATCGATGGCTGCGCCTTCGCCTCCTACGCGGCGATCAAGGCGCTCGATACGGCGCGCAATGTTTCGGCGCAATGCGGGGAAATGACGGTTGAAGTACAGGGGCGTTCGCGCAACATCGGCTGGGACACGAAAGGCGGCGGCACGCGCAAATCCGAGAGCGTCAATTTCCAGCGCCGGCCGCTGATCATGCCGCACGAGATCACCCAGTCGATGCGCAAGGACGAACAGATCATCATCGTCCCGGGCCATAGCCCGATCCGTTGCGGCCGGGCGATCTATTTCCGACGGAAGGATATGGACGCGCAAGCAAAGGCCAATCGCTTCGTGCGGAGGTGACTTTCCCACGCGCTCCGGAGCGCCGCCGGAGTTGCCTCGGGCGGACGTCTGCGATAAGCGCCTTTGCACGCCGCTCCCGCATGGAAGGCGCCAAGGATTTCTGAGGAACCGAGAAGAGCATGGCCGCTGAAAACGACGAATACATCTATGACGAAGTGACAGGCGAATGGCGTCCGGCTTCGGAGATGGCAGCATCCGCGAGTGGCGGTGAGACGGTCGCTCGAGACGCAAGCGGCAATGTTCTTGCCGATGGTGACTCCGTCACCGTCATCAAGGATTTGAAGGTCAAGGGAGCCGGCCAGACGGTGAAACAGGGCACCCTCATCAGGTCGATCCGCCTCACTGATAACCCCGAGGAGATCGATTGCCGCCATGATGGAATCAAGGGCCTCGTTCTACGCACCGAGTTCGTGCGCAAACGCTAATTCGAGTTCTCAGGGCTTGCTCAGCGGAATCGGCTGACCTCGGTGGCCGACTTGCGGCGACGGATGAATTCGCGCAGCAGCGGCAGGAAGAAGGCCTTGCTGAAGCGCCCGGTTGGCGCCTCAGGCTCAAGATAGAATGAATTTCCGACGATGTCGGTATTGAACTCATCGAAGATGATCCAAAGCCTGCGATCGGCATCGAGGCCGGCGCGGCGCTTTTCGATAGCTGGCACTTCCACGGCAAACCGCGACGCCTCCGGCTGCTTGGTGGTGATGGGAAAGAAGAGAACCAGATCACCATCGGGCCGCGGCATTCTCGCGCCGACGGCCACCGGCCGTTCCTTGCGTCCTTCCGTCTCTCCACGCCCAGCCTCTCTCGCCCATAGATAAGGATAGTGTATGACGCTTGCGGTCTGGATCAGCTCGTAGTTCATGAGCGGCCTGCCTCGTCCTCGCCGGCATAGGCCTCGACGGCGTTTTCGAACTCGGCAAAAAGTTCATCGGACATCGTTTCGATGGTCCCGATGGTGCGCCGATCCGACTGCTTCATCAGCCGTTGGTAGTCTTCGATATTGAGGAGGACCAGTCGGGGTTTATTCCGCTGGGTGATGGTCACTGGGTGGCGCAGGGCCTCGGCGATGATGTCGCCAGACTTGCGGGAGAGGTCGCTGGTTGAATAGGAACCGCTTGACTTAGGCATGTGGGTTTCCCTGTTGCTGTATTTGTTGTAATATACAGCATTTCCAACAATGCTGCAAATTTGCTCGTTTGAGGCGTTGCGGCCTTGCCCGGAAGATAGCTGTGTGTGTCCCGCCATTGCCGCTCAGCTCACTGGCTGCGGCCATCGCCAATTAGAGGCGGCCGTCGTCCGCCGCCTCTCAGCATCTGAAGCGCCTTTACCACGAATGGCGCGCACCGCATGAACGGGGATGCCAGTTGCCAGCGTGATATCCTTAATAATCGATGCCAGTGAACCGAATTCTTCGTCGGTCAACCCAACCAATGTCGGAAACCGGACCTCGCCCCCCCTCATCCGCCGTCAAAGCGTTGATCCAGTCGCCGCCGTTGATGCGGTACTCGTGTGTGTCGAAATCAATTTCTAGCTCGTCCAGCAAATTGATGGTGAAGCGCCCGAAATTCTCGTTCTCGCCCTGCATCTGATATTCGGCGAATTCATCCTCTCCGGTGAGAACACGTCGTTCCAATGCCATCATTACCTGGATCCGCGCGATTGCCGCATCGAGCCCCAACCAGGCGGTCGCGAAGTTCTTGCGAGAAACCGCTGTCGCAGCCGAAGCTGTTTGCGACGACGACGAGCCGAAAACCGGCAAGCTTGCCGTAGAGCATGAGGTTCTGATCGGTTGTCATAATGTGATCTCCTTCTTGATGATGGAGATCGGCCACTCCCTGGCAACGAGGGGTCAAGGACGGGTTGCGACCGTTTCCGGCGTCAGCCGGCAGGGATGTCGAGGGGAACCCTCACAGGCAGACGGGCCGGTCGATCCGGCCTGGCTGCCTCGGTATTCAGTCAAGAAAGAGCTGCCTCACGGCAACTCCTCCCCGGGCTGTTTTGCAAGTTCGCCGCGCGCTGCTTCCAGCTCCGCCTCGATGCGGTGGCGCTCCTCCGCGGTCGGTGCTTCTCGGGCTTCAAGGCGCAGTTCCTCGATGGTGCATTCGATGTTGAATGCGTTCTCGTTCGTCATCGTCATCTCCTTGTTGACGTGGAAGATGACGCCGGCGGTCGTGAGGATCGGGTTGGGTCAAGGTTCGCGTCGGCGACCGGCGGCGCCGGCGCGCGGAGGTGCCGCTTTTGTCAGAGCGGAGGGAACCGCAGCGGAGGCAAAATTGGAGGGGCCGCGTGACCTTGAGACGGCACGGTCCTCGCGGCAAACTTGGTGATCTGAGCAGACAATCTACGTTTCGTTTGGCACCGAAAAACAGGCGGCAGGCAAAGCCGGCCGCCTCAGGAGTGTCACTGTGGAAGCCGGCCCCGACCGCTCGGAGCCGACTAATCGTCATTCAGTTCGGGTTGTTCCAGAGGATAACCTTGCGGTTCGGCTCGCCGCCAGGGGCTTGTGCGAGGTTGCCGAAGATCACGCCGATCTCCGGAGCCTCCAGCTTGACGGAGAGGTATTCCTCGCCGGTCAGGCGGGCGATCCGGTTCCAGCCCGCGCCGATCTCGAAGCCAGTCTTGCGGTGGATGATGCGGTAGTCGGGGGATTCATCGCTCCCCTTGTTGACGTTCGGGACGATGGCGATCGGGGCGTTGACCCGGATGGTGGCAAAGAAGCCTTCGAAGCTGCCGTCGGTCTTTGCGGTGAGGGTTGCGATCGTGGTGGCCATGGTATTGTCTCCTTCGGTTGCTCGGGACCATTCCCGATGGCGCCCGAAGAAGGGGCCGAGCCGCAGGCGTCACCGGAGCGCCAGCGCAGGGAAACCCCTTGCGGGTTGACGCTGATGGCGGCCGGTCCCTTAGAAAGGCGGCATGAAGAACGGGAATGGCCCCGGAATGCAACTGACGGACGCAGACCATTATGGTCGCCCGGTCCCGGCTGCGTGGTAGCGTGCACGGGTGCTTGAAATGCCTCGCCGGCATTAGGCGCAAAGACATCGCCCTGCTCACAGCCACAGCAAGCGAGAAACTCGTGCCAACTACCCCATGATACGTTGCCGCTCGGCGAAACAGACGCGCTGATCGCTCCGGCAGCTGCGGACCGTAGCGCAATCCGAGGTGGAGCTGCTCACTTACGGATCGAACATGTGATCCTGCGCCAACTTGCCCCGGCGCCTAATTGACGTATTCGACAGTATCCACCGGACCCTCAACCGGCGGCGCTCGGGCCAC
Organism: Rhizobium beringeri; assembly: GCF_004306515.1. NCBI lineage: Bacteria > Pseudomonadati > Pseudomonadota > Alphaproteobacteria > Hyphomicrobiales > Rhizobiaceae > Rhizobium > Rhizobium beringeri. The sequence goes on from NZ_SILG01000009.1 coordinate 9,064, forward strand.
ATCGAGCGATCGGAGTCGGCTTCGTCGAGCATTCTTCTCGACCCCCACACCAGGCTCAACGCATCACAAAACGGAATCCATCGGCTGCAAAGGATTCAAAACTCTCGTTGGACATGGTTGCTCTCCGAAGGAATGATTCCCAGCATGAGCTCAGTGTCGTTCCATCTCCATTGCCAGCGCATCGACGCCAGCCGCAACTTGGCGCGCTATTACATTCTCGCGATCCAACCGACCTTGTTTGGCGAAGCCGCTGTCGTGCGAAGCTGGGGGCGGATCGGCAAGCGTGGCGGCGAGAGGACCGACGTGTTCGGGACCGAACAAGAAGCCATGGCTCATTTTCTCGAACTTGCACGCCGAAAGCATCGAAAGGGCTACAGGCCCACCGGAGGCTGCGGTACTCCGGACGCTCGACACCGTGGCGCATATGGTGACGGCAGCGGTCATTGCCGATGCCGGTTATGTCCATGTTGTCGATCCGGCAAGAGTCCCCAATCCCAACTGGCTGCGCCCGGGCATCCCGGCCCGGGACAACAAGCCTTCGGAGACCACCTGCTTGGACGTCACCGGTTCATCGCAATTCGGAGCCCGGTCTCGCCGCATAGCTGGAACCTCATTCTTTTGGCAGGTGGCGCTACGGGCGCCTACGCCCTGGAGTTCCAGGAAGCCTTTGCTCTTGATACCCGGCTGCATCCCCCCACGAGATGAACGAGCCCTGATTGAGTCGCAGCAATATCATGGCCGCACTGGTCCCAAGCGCGCTGTTCCAGCAACGACATACTACCTAATTTGCGATAGTATAAACGCTGGAGTCCGTGCTACTGTTCGCACGTAATGGTCACCCAGTCCGACGATATGATCATGAGGGCGATGTGCGACAGTTTTCGATCGGCGAACAAGCTTTCGATGAAGACGCTTCGGAGCTTCGGGCTCGGCTCGAACAAGCTTACGCTGAGAGGCTTCGGCCACTTTGCCGATGCAAAGACCCGCCGCTTCCCATGTACATCGCGCGCGTCGACGGTCTCCATCTCATCAAGCGCATGCCGCTTTCGGGACGGGATCATGATCCGTCATGTCCGTCCTACGAACCGCCCTACGAATTATCTGGCCTGGGGTCTCTGATGGGCAACGCGATCCAGATCGACGCGAGTGGGAAAGCGCTCCTGAAGCTCGATTTTCCCCTGACTAAGAAAGGCGCTCGCACCCCATCAGCATCTTCGCCGGAGGCATCTGAGGCGGCTCTACGCAACGAGACAAAGAAACTCTCGTTGCGCGCCGTCCTGCACTATCTCTGGGAAGCGGGGGAACTGACGGAATGGCGCGCGTCGTGGACCGGCAAGCGCGGCTGGGGTCGGGTGCGGACAAGTCTCATCGATGCCGCCTCGCAGATGATCACACGCAGCGGACCGTTGAGCGACATCTTCTTCGTGCCGGAAGTGTTTCATCAGGAGGACCGGGAGGGAATAGCCATCCGCCGGGCGACAGCGTTGACTCCTGCGCATGCCTCCGGTCCCGGACCGCGAAAGCTGATGGTGAGCGTGGCGGAGATCAAGGCGTTCGCTCCGGCCCGCGGCGGCCAGAAAATCGCCGTTCGTCACCTTCCCTTCCCCTTGATGATCGAGGAGGGGACATGGAAGCGGTTGAGTGCCAGATACGAGACGGAGCTCGAGCTCTGGCGATCGAGCGAAGATTTCCATCTGATCATGATTGCCACCTTCGGGATATCAGGCGCGGGGATCGCTTCCATCGAGGAGATCGCCATGATGGTGGTCAACGAGAACTGGATTCCGTTCGAGAGCATCCATGAGCAACATCTGCTCGAACGGCTTTCAAGGCTGAAGCAAAAGAGCACAAAAGGCCTGCGCTTCAATCTCTCGCGAGAGCAACCCGTGGTCTCGGTCACCATGCCGGAACAACGGCCGGCTCCCGTCGCCTTGTTCATTGTGCCTCCAGGCGCCAGTGGGGATTACGAGAAAGCGCTGGCTGAGATGATCGAGGCGAGACCGGAAATCACAGCATGGGTCTGGCGTGTCGCTGAGGGGGAGATGCCGCAGCTTCCGTGACCGGTCGAGGAGAAATTTCTTGTTTCTATCGCGACGGCGGGACCTGATCATCAAGCATATTCTCTACGCCAACGGCACGGCAGATCGACTATCACCTGCCTGGGCAGGCAGGAGCCGGAAATGGTCTCGATGACGACCTCGGCCTTCCTTCACTCAGTGGTGAAGCGCATATGCGCCGAGCAGTGGATCGTGTCCGCGATCGAGATGCCGCACCCCGGCGGGCAAGGGTGCTCAGCTTCATGTTCCGTCACCATTCGCACGGCACGGGCAAAGACGGTCGATCTTTTGCACACCGTGTTGCGCAAGAAGCGCTTGAGAGGTTATTGGCCGCTGCAGTGATCGGCATCCGCGTCTCTCATGCTCAAGTGAAGGAAGAGACGGCTTACGCCGCCTCCTCCTCGTCGAGCTCCGGCTGCAAGGAATGCAGGTAATCGACGGCCCGCTGCGCATGGGCTGCCGCCGAGAAGATGGCGCGCTTGTCGTGGTGGAGAACCTTCAGCCAGCCATCGAGATAGCTTGCGTGGTCGGGGCGTGGTTCGAGCTCAGGCACGATGCCAAGATCGGCGCAGAGAAAGCAGCTGCCGAGTTCGGCAATCAGCTCTTCACGAGCGCTT
>NZ_SILG01000010.1:0-3787 GCF_004306515.1 Rhizobium beringeri
TGTTGATTTCCACTGAGAGCTGACCCGGCGCAGCCAGATATTTCCATTGAGAATTGACCCATGTTTCAACCGTCCCTCGCATGCTTTCAGCGGGGGCTCTGGAGTGATCGACATGGCATTACTGAGCGTAATCCGACGCTGGCATTTTCGAGAGCATCTATCGATCCGGGAGATTTGCCGCAGGACCGGCCTGTCCCGGAATACCATCCGCAAATACCTGCGTGCCGGCGGCGTGGAGCCGAAGTTCAACGTTCCGGAGCGACCGAGCAAGCTTGACCAGTTTGCGGATCGATTGTCAGCTTGGTTGAAGACGGAATCCAAGAAGGGCCGCAAACAGAAGCGGACGATGAAACAATTACATGCTGACCTGGTCAGCCTCGGCTACGAGGGCTCCTACAATCGCGTGGCGGCATTTGCTCGGGAATGGCGTGATGATCGGCAGAGGGAATTGCAGACGACAGGCCGCGGCACGTTTGTGCCCTTGGCGTTCGAGCCTGGTGAAGCCTTCCAGTTCGACTGGTCGGAAGACTGGGCGATCATCGGCAATGAACGCACCAAGCTGCAGGTGGCGCATACGAAGCTGAGCTACTCCAGGGCTTTCATCGTCCGAGCCTATCTCCTGCAGACGCATGAGATGCTGTTCGATGCCCATAATCACGCGTTCCGCGTCTTCGGCGGCATTCCTGGCCGCGGCATCTACGACAATCTATGGACGCCTCCCGGGCGAGATGAACATTTGGCGGCACTCGGCATTGGATGCGTGAATCTATCCGGCCTATCGCTGGAGCGACCACGCTCCTGGCCTTGATGGGAGTCCGCTACCTCTGTCCTCATAACATGATCGACCTTTGTGGCCCTGTCGTAGATCAGGATCCGAAGCTGCGGTCCGTGCCGTTACGCCATCAGTTCTTACTCGCATTCATCATTGCCTTAGAGGCAACGATTGGCAAATGACTATTGTGCGGCATACCGCTCCTGTCGGGTGAGCAAGGCCCATGCGATCCGCGCGGTTTTGTTGGCAAGTGCTACGATCGCTTTATTAAATCCTCGGCGAGCGACAAGCTCTTTCAGCCATTGCGATCGGCGATCGTCGTGACTCGCAAGTCGGCTTATAACTGCGCGTGCACCATGGATCATCTGGCGACGGAGATAATGGTTCGCTCGGCGGCCAATTCCGCCAAGCCGTGGTTTGCCGCCAGTCGAGTATTGTCGCGGGATCAGCCCGATCCAAGCCGCTAGCTCTCGCCCAGATTTAAAGTGACGTCCGTCCTCGACGCTAGCAACGAGTGCCGTCGCAATGATCGGACCGACGCCTGGCAGTTCCGACAGACGGCGGCAATCGTCGCGTTCGCGGCAAATCTCGCTAATCTTCCTGTCGAGCCTGCCAACTCGGTCATTCACATCGGTGAGCTGGTCGAGGAGTTCGAGGAATAGCTCTCGCCCGAGATCGGAGAGGGCCGCATCCTCGACAGCCAAGGGTGCCTGGGATGCAAAACGCCATGGTCCTTGCGGCAACACGATTCCATATTCGGCGAGAAGGCCGCGTGCATGATTGATGAGCGATGTACGCTGAACGATCAGACGCTCTCTAATTCTGTGTAGCGACTGAAGGTCTTGCTGTGCGGTCGACTTGAGCGGTACGAACCGCATGGTTGGACGTGTCGCCGCTTCATAAATCGCCGCTGCGTCGACCGCATCGTTCTTGGAGCCGCGCACGAAGGGCTTCACGAAGCGAGGATTGATCAGCAAAATCTCTCGCCCATCACCCTTGAATTGCCGCCCCCAATGGTGAGCGCTGGCGCAGGCTTCCATCGCGACCGTCTTCGGGGCAATCGCTTTCACTATCTCAGCCAACTTCGATCGGCTGACTTTACGGGAAAGAATAGTGCCATCCGAAGCGATGCTGTGCAGATGGAATGACGACTTTCCAAGATCGATGGCTAGCAATTCGAATGTCATGACTTCCTCCTTTAGCTGGCCCTTCATTCTGAAGGTTCGGAGGGAGGCGTCCATCCCATAATATGAAGACTGCAATCGACAAGGTCGGCCGTGGCAAGGAGCGCGACGTCAACGTCCGCTTCATGGCAATGGCCAGCCACTACGTGTTCGAGCCCGAGTTCTGCAATCCGGCCTCCGGCTGGGAGAAAGGACAGGTCGAGAAGAACGTTCAGGATGCGCGTCATCGCTTCTTCCAACCGGTCCCGCGCTTTCCATCACTGGAAGCCCTGAATGACTGGCTTGAGCAGCGTTGCAAGGAGTTCTGGGCACAGACCCCGCATGGTCAGATGCGTGGCACCATCGCCGACATCTGGGCAGAGGAAACACCAGCTTTGATGCCCGTTTCCAGGCCGTTCGACGGGTTTGTCGAATACACGAAGCGGGTCACGCCAACCTGCCTCGTGCATCTGGAGCGCAACCGCTACAGCGTTCCGGCATCCTTTGCCAATCGACCGGTGAGCCTTCGAGTCTACCCGGATCGTGTCGTCGTCGCGGCAGAAGGTCAGATCGTTTGCGAGCACCGTCGCGTCATCGATCGTTCCCATGATCGACCGGGGCAGACCATCTATGACTGGCGGCATTATCTGGCGGTGGTGCAGCGAAAGCCCGGCGCTCTTCGCAACGGCGCACCGTTCGCCGAGCTTCCAGACGCATTCCGGACCTTGCAACAATATCTGCTCAAGAAGCCAGGTGGCGACCGCGAGATGGTCGATATCCTGGCACTTGTTCTCCAGCACGACGAACAGGCAGTGCTCTCGGCCGTCGACATGGCGCTGAAGTCCGGCGTTCCGACCAAGACGCATGTGTTGAACCTGCTGCATCGCCTGGTCGACGGCAAATCCTTCACGCCGCCGACCCTCGACGCACCTCAGGCACTGACGCTCACCAATGAGCCCAAGGCCAATGTCGAACGATACGATACCTTGAGAAAGACGGAGGTTCGCCATGCGTCATAATCCGGCAAGCGGCGCGATCGTCATCATGCTACGGCAACTGAAGATGCACGGCATGGCCCACGCCGTCGGTGATCTGACCGAGCAGGGATCGCCGGCGTTTGAGGCTGCCATTCCGATCCTGTCCCAGCTTCTCAAGGCGGAGACTGCGGAACGAGAGGTCCGATCGACCGCATATCAGCTCAAAACCGCACGCTTCCCGGCTTACCGTGATCTGAACGGCTTCGACTTCGCCAGCAGCGAGATCAACGAGGCGCTCGTGCAACAGCTTCATCGCTGCGACTTCCTCGACGACGCCAACAACATCGTTCTGGTCGGCGGTCCCGGCACGGGCAAGACACACATTGCCACCGCGATCGGTGTCCAGGCCATCGAGCATCACCATAAACGGGTCCGGTTCTTCTCAACGGTCGAACTGGTCAACGCTCTCGAGCAAGAGAAGGCGCAGGGTCGGTCTGGGCAGATCGCTAATCGACTCGTCCATTCCGATCTCGTCATTCTCGACGAGCTGGGATACCTGCCGTTCAGCGCCTCAGGCGGTGCATTGCTCTTCCATCTGCTGAGCAAACTCTACGAGCGCACCAGCGTCATCATCACCACCAACCTGAGCTTCAGTGAATGGGCCAGCGTGTTCGGCGACGCCAAGATGACGACCGCGCTGCTCGACCGGCTTACCCACCACTGCCACATCCTGGAAACCGGAAACGACAGCTTCCGCTTCAAGAACAGCTCGGCGCATGAGCCCAAAACAACGAAGGAGAAACGAAGGAACTTGACCACCACGACCAACACAAACGATACCTAAAGGCGGGTCACTTCTCGGTGGAAACGCCGGG
>NZ_SILG01000011.1:0-3401 GCF_004306515.1 Rhizobium beringeri
TTATGCCGACCGTCGAACTATGCCGATTAATCAACTTTTTGCCAACGTTTCCGGCATCATAGCGGGCAGCTAGTCGGCATAGTTTAGGGTCTCTCCGTCGCAGTTGACGCGAAGGAGAGGACACATGAACGCAACTGACTATTTGAATCGCAGCGCCCTATACCGGAAGCTGGTCTATGGTCCGTATCGGGAGTTTGCGGGCGTTTACGCCGCCAAAATGTCGAACGAAGGTTTGGGTCGGCATTGCACGTGGCGCTCGCTGAGCCTGTTTCGGGATCTGATGGACTGGCATGTTGGCAATGGACATGCTCCGCAGGATTTAAGCGAGGTTCACGTCGACCGCTTTCTTGAGCATCGTTTCAAGCACTGGAAGCCCGACTCGGGCGATCGATCGGCACTCCGCCGCTTGCTTTTGGCGTTACGGGAGAAAGGCTTAATACCAGCCGCACTTCCGATTCTGCGCAGTGAGCACGAGAAGATCGTCGATGTATTCGGGCAATATCTCTCGACTGAGAGAGGGCTCGCCGCCGCGACTATGGGGAGCCACAAGCTTCTGTCGCTTCGATTTCTCCGGGAGGTGTGCCCTTTAGGCGTAGACGGGTTTGCAGCGCTCACCCCGCAGACCGTGATCGGTTATGTCGAGCGACATGCGCTCGATGGTTCCGCCGACAGTGGCAAAGCCATGTGCGGGGTTGTGCGTGCCTTCCTGCGCTATTTGCATCTGAAGGGTTTCATCTCGATGCCGCTCGCTGGCTGTGTGCCGTCCATCCGCCGCTGGCGACTTGCCGGCCTTCCAACATTTCTCCCGCCCGAGAAAGTCCAGAAGGTTCTCGATGCCTGTGATCGGACGACGGCAATGGGTCGTCGGGACTACGCGGTTCTGATGATCCTCGCCAAGCTCGGTTTGCGCGCCAGCGAAGTTTCCAACCTCAATCTTGACGATATCGACTGGCAGTCGGGCACGATCCTCGTACACGGAAAGGGACGACGCCAAGCGACTATGCCGCTGCGTCACGACGTCGGAACAGCACTCGTCGCTTATATCCGACATGGGCGTCCAGCCTCGGCATGTCGACGACTTTTCCTACGAACACTCGCCCCGCACGTGGGTTTTACATCTGGCAGCGCCATCACGTGGATCGCTAAGCAAGCACTCGAACAGGCCGACATTGAAGGCTATGCGCATCACGGCGCCCATCTTTTCCGCCACAGCCTTGCGACTGACCTTTTGCGATCGGGCGCCAGCTTTGCTGAGATCGGCCAACTGCTCCGCCATCGAAGCATCGACAGTACAAGAATCTATGCCAAGCTCGATATTGATAAGCTGCGTGAACTGAGCCTACCCTGGCCGGGAGGTGTCCAATGAGCCGGCTTGGCACCGCGTTTGAGCGCTACATCGGCATGCGCCAAGGGCTGGGATACAAATATGACGGTCCGGCAAAACGATTGTCGGAGTTCGTCGCTTTCATGGAATCCCGCGGCGCCGAGACCATCACGAATGATCTGGCAATGGAGTGGGTCACCTCGATGGGCCGGCAGCCAAGCTGGTCCATCCGCCTGTCTGATGTGCGCTGCTTTGCACAGCACCTCAGTTATTTCGATCCTTTGACAGAAGTGCTACCAAGCGACGCTGTAGCACCGGCACGGCGGACAAAGCCCTACATCTATAGCGAGATCGAGATTCAGACACTTTTGGCGGCGGCACTGTCGTTGCCGCCGGCCAACGCTCTGCGGCGCTGGACATATCACTGCCTGTTCGGGCTGATAGCAGTGGCCGGACTGCGCCATTCCGAAGCGCTCAGCCTGCTCCGGGCCGATGTCGATCTCGACCAGGGCGTCCTCACCATCCGAGAGACAAAGTTTGGCAAGTCACGGCTGGTCCCGCTGCATGCCACGACAATTGCTGTCCTTTCGGGCTACGCCGCCCGACGCGATGCACACCTTGGTACGCCGCGCAGTCCCTATTTCTTCGTCGCCGAACAAGGCGGCAGATTGCTGCATCAATACGTGCATCGCGTGTTCTGGCGACTATCCCGGCAAATCGGATTACGACAGGAGGGGAATCGAGATGGCCCACGGATTCATGATCTTCGTCACCGTTTCGCCGTCCAGACCCTGATCAACTGGCATCGCGCCGGCGAAGATGTGGAACGCGAGCTGCCCGTTCTCTCAACCTTCCTCGGCCATGCCAATGTTCGCGACACCTATTGGTATCTGTCGGCCACGCCGGAACTGATGAACCATGCCGTACGGCGATTGGATAAGCGTTGGGAGGTCCGGTCATGAGACACACGAACGACCTGCCCGTGCTAATCGAGCGGTGGTTTACGGATCGGCTTATGAAGCATCGAGGTGTAAGTTCCAATACCATCGCCTCCTATCGCGACACCTTCAGGCTCCTGTTTGCTTTCGCACAGACGCGCATTGGGAGATCCCCATCCCAGTTGACGCTGCGGGATTTGGACGCTCCTTTCATCGGCGCATTCCTGGAGGATCTTGAGACGCAGAGATCCGCCTCGGTGCGGACCCGGAATCTCCGCCTCACAGCCATCCGCTCTTTCTTCCGATATGCGGCGTTTGAGGAGCCGGCACACAGCGCCCACATTCAGCGTGTGCTCGCGATCCCCAGCAAGCGATGCGACAAGCGGCAGCTTCAGTTCCTAACCAGGCCCGAGATTGAAGCGATCCTGGACTGTACGGATCGAAACACGTGGCTGGGACGCCGCGATTACACTCTGCTATTGCTGGCCGCGCAAACGGGGCTGCGGGTCTCGGAGATCATCGACCTCGACCGAGACTCGGTAGTGCTCGGCCGCGGTGCGCATGTGCAATGCGTCGGCAAGGGCCGCAAAGAGCGAAGTACGCCGCTCACGAAGGTTGCACAGCAAGCCCTCCAGCGGTGGCTCAGGGAGCCAGGGAAGCGGGGGCGCAACGGCTCTCTTTCCGAATATGCACGGTGGCAGGCTCAGCGCGGACGGCGTGCAGGCGCTGCTGAACAAATATGTCGCCAAAGCACGTGAGCACTGCATCTCCCTTCGCTCAAAGCGGGTCTCGCCCCATGTCTTGCGGCACTCTGCTGCCATGGAGTTGCTGCAGGCGGGCGTCGACTGCTCCGTAATTGCCCTGTGGTTGGGCCACGAAGCGATGGAAACGACGTTGACCTATCTTCATGCACATCTCGAACTGAAGGAATCTGCACTCGCAAAGCTGAAGCCGTACGAACGCGCCAAGGCCGAGCGATTTCGACCAAGCGACCGGCTTCTGGAATTCCTGAACGCCCTCTGAGCATGAGAACTATGCCGAGTGCCAAACAACAGCGACCCGCCGAACGGGCCGGGAACGCACGGTTTGCTGCAAACAATAGAAGAGACACTCGGCATAGTTCGACGGTCGGCATAAAC
>NZ_SILG01000012.1:0-3375 GCF_004306515.1 Rhizobium beringeri
TTATGCCGACCGTCGAACTATGCCGATTAATCAACTTTTTGCCAACGTTTCCGGCATCATAGCGGGCAGCTAGTCGGCATAGTTTAGGGTCTCTCCGTCGCAGTTGACGCGAAGGAGAGGACACATGAACGCAACTGACTATTTGAATCGCAGCGCCCTATACCGGAAGCTGGTCTATGGTCCGTATCGGGAGTTTGCGGGCGTTTACGCCGCCAAAATGTCGAACGAAGGTTTGGGTCGGCATTGCACGTGGCGCTCGCTGAGCCTGTTTCGGGATCTGATGGACTGGCATGTTGGCAATGGACATGCTCCGCAGGATTTAAGCGAGGTTCACGTCGACCGCTTTCTTGAGCATCGTTTCAAGCACTGGAAGCCCGACTCGGGCGATCGATCGGCACTCCGCCGCTTGCTTTTGGCGTTACGGGAGAAAGGCTTAATACCAGCCGCACTTCCGATTCTGCGCAGTGAGCACGAGAAGATCGTCGATGTATTCGGGCAATATCTCTCGACTGAGAGAGGGCTCGCCGCCGCGACTATGGGGAGCCACAAGCTTCTGTCGCTTCGATTTCTCCGGGAGGTGTGCCCTTTAGGCGTAGACGGGTTTGCAGCGCTCACCCCGCAGACCGTGATCGGTTATGTCGAGCGACATGCGCTCGATGGTTCCGCCGACAGTGGCAAAGCCATGTGCGGGGTTGTGCGTGCCTTCCTGCGCTATTTGCATCTGAAGGGTTTCATCTCGATGCCGCTCGCTGGCTGTGTGCCGTCCATCCGCCGCTGGCGACTTGCCGGCCTTCCAACATTTCTCCCGCCCGAGAAAGTCCAGAAGGTTCTCGATGCCTGTGATCGGACGACGGCAATGGGTCGTCGGGACTACGCGGTTCTGATGATCCTCGCCAAGCTCGGTTTGCGCGCCAGCGAAGTTTCCAACCTCAATCTTGACGATATCGACTGGCAGTCGGGCACGATCCTCGTACACGGAAAGGGACGACGCCAAGCGACTATGCCGCTGCGTCACGACGTCGGAACAGCACTCGTCGCTTATATCCGACATGGGCGTCCAGCCTCGGCATGTCGACGACTTTTCCTACGAACACTCGCCCCGCACGTGGGTTTTACATCTGGCAGCGCCATCACGTGGATCGCTAAGCAAGCACTCGAACAGGCCGACATTGAAGGCTATGCGCATCACGGCGCCCATCTTTTCCGCCACAGCCTTGCGACTGACCTTTTGCGATCGGGCGCCAGCTTTGCTGAGATCGGCCAACTGCTCCGCCATCGAAGCATCGACAGTACAAGAATCTATGCCAAGCTCGATATTGATAAGCTGCGTGAACTGAGCCTACCCTGGCCGGGAGGTGTCCAATGAGCCGGCTTGGCACCGCGTTTGAGCGCTACATCGGCATGCGCCAAGGGCTGGGATACAAATATGACGGTCCGGCAAAACGATTGTCGGAGTTCGTCGCTTTCATGGAATCCCGCGGCGCCGAGACCATCACGAATGATCTGGCAATGGAGTGGGTCACCTCGATGGGCCGGCAGCCAAGCTGGTCCATCCGCCTGTCTGATGTGCGCTGCTTTGCACAGCACCTCAGTTATTTCGATCCTTTGACAGAAGTGCTACCAAGCGACGCTGTAGCACCGGCACGGCGGACAAAGCCCTACATCTATAGCGAGATCGAGATTCAGACACTTTTGGCGGCGGCACTGTCGTTGCCGCCGGCCAACGCTCTGCGGCGCTGGACATATCACTGCCTGTTCGGGCTGATAGCAGTGGCCGGACTGCGCCATTCCGAAGCGCTCAGCCTGCTCCGGGCCGATGTCGATCTCGACCAGGGCGTCCTCACCATCCGAGAGACAAAGTTTGGCAAGTCACGGCTGGTCCCGCTGCATGCCACGACAATTGCTGTCCTTTCGGGCTACGCCGCCCGACGCGATGCACACCTTGGTACGCCGCGCAGTCCCTATTTCTTCGTCGCCGAACAAGGCGGCAGATTGCTGCATCAATACGTGCATCGCGTGTTCTGGCGACTATCCCGGCAAATCGGATTACGACAGGAGGGGAATCGAGATGGCCCACGGATTCATGATCTTCGTCACCGTTTCGCCGTCCAGACCCTGTGTGGAACGCGAGCTGCCCGTTCTCTCAACCTTCCTCGGCCATGCCAATGTTCGCGACACCTATTGGTATCTGTCGGCCACGCCGGAACTGATGAACCATGCCGTACGGCGATTGGATAAGCGTTGGGAGGTCCGGTCATGAGACACACGAACGACCTGCCCGTGCTAATCGAGCGGTGGTTTACGGATCGGCTTATGAAGCATCGAGGTGTAAGTTCCAATACCATCGCCTCCTATCGCGACACCTTCAGGCTCCTGTTTGCTTTCGCACAGACGCGCATTGGGAGATCCCCATCCCAGTTGACGCTGCGGGATTTGGACGCTCCTTTCATCGGCGCATTCCTGGAGGATCTTGAGACGCAGAGATCCGCCTCGGTGCGGACCCGGAATCTCCGCCTCACAGCCATCCGCTCTTTCTTCCGATATGCGGCGTTTGAGGAGCCGGCACACAGCGCCCACATTCAGCGTGTGCTCGCGATCCCCAGCAAGCGATGCGACAAGCGGCAGCTTCAGTTCCTAACCAGGCCCGAGATTGAAGCGATCCTGGACTGTACGGATCGAAACACGTGGCTGGGACGCCGCGATTACACTCTGCTATTGCTGGCCGCGCAAACGGGGCTGCGGGTCTCGGAGATCATCGACCTCGACCGAGACTCGGTAGTGCTCGGCCGCGGTGCGCATGTGCAATGCGTCGGCAAGGGCCGCAAAGAGCGAAGTACGCCGCTCACGAAGGTTGCACAGCAAGCCCTCCAGCGGTGGCTCAGGGAGCCAGGGAAGCGGGGGCGCAACGGCTCTCTTTCCGAATATGCACGGTGGCAGGCTCAGCGCGGACGGCGTGCAGGCGCTGCTGAACAAATATGTCGCCAAAGCACGTGAGCACTGCATCTCCCTTCGCTCAAAGCGGGTCTCGCCCCATGTCTTGCGGCACTCTGCTGCCATGGAGTTGCTGCAGGCGGGCGTCGACTGCTCCGTAATTGCCCTGTGGTTGGGCCACGAAGCGATGGAAACGACGTTGACCTATCTTCATGCACATCTCGAACTGAAGGAATCTGCACTCGCAAAGCTGAAGCCGTACGAACGCGCCAAGGCCGAGCGATTTCGACCAAGCGACCGGCTTCTGGAATTCCTGAACGCCCTCTGAGCATGAGAACTATGCCGAGTGCCAAACAACAGCGACCCGCCGAACGGGCCGGGAACGCACGGTTTGCTGCAAACAATAGAAGAGACACTCGGCATAGTTCGACGGTCGGCATAAAC
>NZ_SILG01000013.1:0-2472 GCF_004306515.1 Rhizobium beringeri
TGTTGATTTCCACTGAGAGCTGACCCGGCGCAGCCAGATATTTCCATTGAGAATTGACCCATGTTTCAACCGTCCCTCGCATGCTTTCAGCGGGGGCTCTGGAGTGATCGACATGGCATTACTGAGCGTAATCCGACGCTGGCATTTTCGAGAGCATCTATCGATCCGGGAGATTTGCCGCAGGACCGGCCTGTCCCGGAATACCATCCGCAAATACCTGCGTGCCGGCGGCGTGGAGCCGAAGTTCAACGTTCCGGAGCGACCGAGCAAGCTTGACCAGTTTGCGGATCGATTGTCAGCTTGGTTGAAGACGGAATCCAAGAAGGGCCGCAAACAGAAGCGGACGATGAAACAATTACATGCTGACCTGGTCAGCCTCGGCTACGAGGGCTCCTACAATCGCGTGGCGGCATTTGCTCGGGAATGGCGTGATGATCGGCAGAGGGAATTGCAGACGACAGGCCGCGGCACGTTTGTGCCCTTGGCGTTCGAGCCTGGTGAAGCCTTCCAGTTCGACTGGTCGGAAGACTGGGCGATCATCGGCAATGAACGCACCAAGCTGCAGGTGGCGCATACGAAGCTGAGCTACTCCAGGGCTTTCATCGTCCGAGCCTATCTCCTGCAGACGCATGAGATGCTGTTCGATGCCCATAATCACGCGTTCCGCGTCTTCGGCGGCATTCCTGGCCGCGGCATCTACGACAATATGAAGACTGCAATCGACAAGGTCGGCCGTGGCAAGGAGCGCGACGTCAACGTCCGCTTCATGGCAATGGCCAGCCACTACGTGTTCGAGCCCGAGTTCTGCAATCCGGCCTCCGGCTGGGAGAAAGGACAGGTCGAGAAGAACGTTCAGGATGCGCGTCATCGCTTCTTCCAACCGGTCCCGCGCTTTCCATCACTGGAAGCCCTGAATGACTGGCTTGAGCAGCGTTGCAAGGAGTTCTGGGCACAGACCCCGCATGGTCAGATGCGTGGCACCATCGCCGACATCTGGGCAGAGGAAACACCAGCTTTGATGCCCGTTTCCAGGCCGTTCGACGGGTTTGTCGAATACACGAAGCGGGTCACGCCAACCTGCCTCGTGCATCTGGAGCGCAACCGCTACAGCGTTCCGGCATCCTTTGCCAATCGACCGGTGAGCCTTCGAGTCTACCCGGATCGTGTCGTCGTCGCGGCAGAAGGTCAGATCGTTTGCGAGCACCGTCGCGTCATCGATCGTTCCCATGATCGACCGGGGCAGACCATCTATGACTGGCGGCATTATCTGGCGGTGGTGCAGCGAAAGCCCGGCGCTCTTCGCAACGGCGCACCGTTCGCCGAGCTTCCAGACGCATTCCGGACCTTGCAACAATATCTGCTCAAGAAGCCAGGTGGCGACCGCGAGATGGTCGATATCCTGGCACTTGTTCTCCAGCACGACGAACAGGCAGTGCTCTCGGCCGTCGACATGGCGCTGAAGTCCGGCGTTCCGACCAAGACGCATGTGTTGAACCTGCTGCATCGCCTGGTCGACGGCAAATCCTTCACGCCGCCGACCCTCGACGCACCTCAGGCACTGACGCTCACCAATGAGCCCAAGGCCAATGTCGAACGATACGATACCTTGAGAAAGACGGAGGTTCGCCATGCGTCATAATCCGGCAAGCGGCGCGATCGTCATCATGCTACGGCAACTGAAGATGCACGGCATGGCCCACGCCGTCGGTGATCTGACCGAGCAGGGATCGCCGGCGTTTGAGGCTGCCATTCCGATCCTGTCCCAGCTTCTCAAGGCGGAGACTGCGGAACGAGAGGTCCGATCGACCGCATATCAGCTCAAAACCGCACGCTTCCCGGCTTACCGTGATCTGAACGGCTTCGACTTCGCCAGCAGCGAGATCAACGAGGCGCTCGTGCAACAGCTTCATCGCTGCGACTTCCTCGACGACGCCAACAACATCGTTCTGGTCGGCGGTCCCGGCACGGGCAAGACACACATTGCCACCGCGATCGGTGTCCAGGCCATCGAGCATCACCATAAACGGGTCCGGTTCTTCTCAACGGTCGAACTGGTCAACGCTCTCGAGCAAGAGAAGGCGCAGGGTCGGTCTGGGCAGATCGCTAATCGACTCGTCCATTCCGATCTCGTCATTCTCGACGAGCTGGGATACCTGCCGTTCAGCGCCTCAGGCGGTGCATTGCTCTTCCATCTGCTGAGCAAACTCTACGAGCGCACCAGCGTCATCATCACCACCAACCTGAGCTTCAGTGAATGGGCCAGCGTGTTCGGCGACGCCAAGATGACGACCGCGCTGCTCGACCGGCTTACCCACCACTGCCACATCCTGGAAACCGGAAACGACAGCTTCCGCTTCAAGAACAGCTCGGCGCATGAGCCCAAAACAACGAAGGAGAAACGAAGGAACTTGACCACCACGACCAACACAAACGATACCTAAAGGCGGGTCACTTCTCGGTGGAAACGCCGGG